>CAWDFL010000003.1:0-1882407 GCA_963801665.1 uncultured delta proteobacterium
AATTCAGGGGAGAGTCGGGGTCTGAAATAAACGGTTGCAATGTTGCCTCCAAGAATCCGAGTGGATCGTATCAGGTTCGCGCAATGTTTTCGTCCACTGCGGCAAAATATCGATTTTTGCTGCGTGCGCGGTCATCCGGTCACTCTGTTCGAGGAGTAACTCCTGGGAATAAAGAGGTATCAGGCATCTTCGTCTTGCACGCCGGTCCGACCTAGTACCCAGCCCACAATGGCGTTATCGATAATCTTCGTCGCACTCGTACTCATGCTGCCTACTCCTCGAAGCCGAGCAATATCTGAGGCGCGCGAAACCGCAATCCTGTGGAATCGTGGGAACATCTGCGCGAATGCAGCTTGGTCGCCCTGATTAAATGTTGTGTGCTGGAAAAAGAATGTCATGGTATAACGTCGGTCGATGGGAGGCACGAGATCGGGCAATATGTGATGGAGAGTCTTCGAGCCAATTACTATCTTGGTTTCGCCGACGCCAATATTGAAAGCCGAAATGATTGACCACAGATCTTGCGACAGAGCCGGAATCTCTGCCAGAGTAACCTCGTGAAGCTCCTTGGTTTCGAGGCGACGGATATTGTCTATTTGGCTGACGATACTGTTTGTGAAAGTGCTGAAGTCGCACATCCGTGCGCCGTTGCTACCCATGCGGTGCATCCCCCAAGATACGAGGGTCGCATAGCGACTTTGTAGAAAGCTGATGTCAGTCAACGCTTCGGAAGGCAGCGCGTGAGCCCGGAGTCGTTTGATTGTTTCCTCATGAAAATACGTACTCGGACCAGTGAATAGCTGAGCTTCATCGAAGATGTGAACGAATTTGATGAAGCCGGAATCAGCTTGTCGATTCGCTGATCCATTCGCTCAAGTGTGATTTCGCGCCATACCATATCGCTTCTTCGTATCCCGACGCGATTAGAAGTTCAACGCTAAAGAGCCCAATCTTTCTACCGCGCGACAATTCAGGAACGAATCGAAGAGGTCGAAGTACTGCTTTGGCGGATTGTTTGCGATGGAAGTCATCTTCGCGCCCATAGATCGGGAGCGCAGATGGGATTGCAGGCTTCCGTAGCCTGAGCAAATCTGTTTTCGCTCACAACGTTGTCGCGATCATCTACACTTTTTGATTTTGCGGCCGGATAGTGTCATCGCCACGCGATCTGGAATGCCCGCTCTGGACCATAGCGAGCTGCCGTTCAGCGCAGGTCATGAACCAGAAAAGTTTCTTAGCGAGCAGCCTCGCAAACCGTCGCCCATGATCGCTTAGAATCGCCCACTCGGAGCCCATCGAAATGGAACACGTTCGAACAATCCATGCGGCATCCGCACGCTCGGCGATCTCAAGCAGCTGAGCCGAAAGCGGTGCCTCAGGTGTGTCGACCAGCGAATAATCTCGGTCAGAAAAGTTAGGTAAAGTCGGAGATCGCGACCGTGCTTTTGCCAACATGAGCGTCAAGGTTTGGCACGTTGACCGAGAGCGTCGGTATCGCTTGCCACAGCATCGGGTACTCGCGGTAGAGATATTTGATGACACCGCGACGCGAACTTATCCGTCAAAACCTTTTCGAGATGGTCTGGTCCGAGCCGATGACGCAGCTTACGGCACAATTCAAGATCTCGGACGTTGCGCTAAAGAAGATTTGTCTCAGACACGAGATCCCGGCGCCCGGCCGAGGATATTAGGCGAAAGTTGCTGCGGGTGGTCAGCTAAAGCACCCGGAGCTTCATCCGCCGTCCAGCCCCGAAATGGAGAAGATCCGAATATACGGATCGCCTCGCGACCAGTTGAGGCCCGAAATCCGCGAGGCCGAGCAGAACGCCAGGATCGGAGAAAGTGCAGCGGACCAAAAAATCATCGTAAGTGCGCGATTGGACGATCTGCATCCGCTAGCGCAGGCCACGCTACAAAGACTGCGGAAGGAAAAGCCAAACGAACACGGTGTGGCATCCAGTTTTGGACCTGAGCTCTTCCGCGTTTCGGTTTCGCCAACCCATATAGACCGGTCGATTCGAATCCTGAACGCCGTTGCGCGCGCCGCCGAAGAACGAGGCTTTGCATTAGAGCGCGGGAAAAGCTCGGCCTGCCTACGAGTGAATGGCGAGCAACTCGAATTTCTTCTTCGCGAAAGAGTCGATCGTGCACCCCATACGCAGACGCCGGCTGAGGCAGCTAGGGCCGAGCGTGAAAGGAGACGTTGGCCGAACACCGAAGAATTCCGACCTTGGTGGTTGCCGCAGTGGGACTACTCGCCTTCCGGAAAACTGATGCTGGAACTGGAGGAGCATTATCATTCAGGGTTGCGCCGAGTCTTTAGTGAGGGCAAACGGCAGCGCCTCGAGGAGGTGCTTAACGACTTTATGGCTGCAGCGATCTCATATTCAACGGCGCAGAAGGCGCGGATAGAGGAACACGAGCGCTGGCGACTGGAGCGGCAAGAGCGGGAGCGACGCAACATAGAGCGGCAGCAGCAAATCGAGAGGACCAAGCGACGTTGGGAGTTCCTTTCGGACCGGATCGAGGCGTTAGAGCGAGCCGAGAAGATAGATTAGTTTCTGCATCACCTCCGAGGTAGCCTTTATGAGAACGAGCAACTCGGTACGCAGATGAGGGAGCTTATCGATTGGTCCAGGCGATATTCCGACGGTATGAGGAAGGCCTGCACCGCAGTTGAGATCGACAAGGCGCTTGCCGACGCAGAGCTGTTTAAGCCCTCGACGATCTTTGCTTGTTAGTCTGGGTCTGCGCGGAATAAAAACTAGAACGCAGTTTGGATCGGAAGTTTCGGCGCCTTGCCGCGTCAACCGTCCGGGCTGTCAACCACCGTATGGGTGTCAACCGCCTTGTCAACTGTCAACCGGTCCGACAGAGAGCACCTCGAACCAGACTGAGTCATCCACACCTCAGTCTCTCGATTTTCGGACATCTCGGAGAATCGCTTGCAGACCGCGCGTGTGCGCGCGATTTGCGATCGAGACGGACACGGAGAACGCCTCTTGCGGCACGATTCGCGCGAATCGGCCAATTCCTCTCTCGGCGCGATTTGCCTAGGTCCGTCCGGATGGCGGTAAATGGTCAATGCAAATGGCCGATTAGGCGGCGCCCGCGTTTCGCCTGACGATCGCGTCCGTAGGCGCTCTATCTCCTTCCAATACTGCCGAGACAGAGCATTGAGTGGTGTCGACGGCGGCGGCGTCGAAAGCCATCGCCCGAGAAGGAGATTTCACGTGGACACGAATAGTAATCCAGTCACTGCGTTATAGCTGCCCGCTTCACGAATTCTAGAGCTTCTATGACTTTCACAATGAGAGGCTGCGTTTTCGCGACGATCTCGCGGCAACGAGCAATGAACAATTTCCGACCCTAATCATTTGACAAAGGCATCTGAGTATCGCTGAGTGAGCCGATATTCTCGCAATAGAGAGGGTGACGAAAATCATGCAGTATGTACATTTGGTCATTCCAGCCCGCCGGATAGACCCGCATGTTGCGTAACTTGTGTAGTGGGCAGATTTTCTTGTCGGAGTGTTCCTGATTGAATTCAGAAATCGCACACAACTCACCCACATGTGGGTTGTAGCAAGCTATTTCCGGCCAAATGATGTCGTCGAAATAACAATAGACTCGCGGCAACCGACTCTGTGGGGATTCATTGTCGAAAAGTGCAAACGCTTTCTTGGTTGAGCTATAGTAGTCCAGGTCAAACGCCACAAATCCAACCGGCTCAATTGCCGAGTCATTGATAAACGAGCTAACCGTCGCTTCGAGATCACCGAGGAGCAGGCGGGCGGTTTTCAGCCTCGCCCGCAGCCGTTCTTGATCCATTTTATAGTAGCCCTTAGCCCATATATGCGGCAGATCCCGGTAGTCGACCGGGTCTGGCATACCTACCCCCGAGTCGAAGCCAAAAATCGCTATGCGAATGTCCGTGAATGCGCTCACCTGCTGCGCGATATTTTCCATTTCCAATAGCCCTCGACCTCCCGCCACACCGAATTCAACCACTGACAGCGCCTTGAGCCTTAAAGCCTTCGCAAGTGTCGCTGCGGCATAAATTCCATAGGCGTAGTAAGGCCTCTTCCAGATATCGAATCTAGTCCTGATGGCCACCGAACCCACGGGACATCTTTCCCATAGCCCCTTTACGCCAGGTATCCGAATGACACGTGTTAATATCCTGTCAATAGACAAGTTTTTGGCTCCGAGCCCCTGATGTGCAACGTCAGACTGCATTACCACCAATTCCGAGTAAGTGCTATCGACGGTCGAATTCAACGGCGCGGGGGTCAGCAGATAGCCGCGATGGTCGATACGGTGTACCGTCCGGCGCGCCGTCACCCATGGAGCGCTCGGCGACCACCACAGCTAATACTCTCTCGCGGCGAGTCACTGTATCGACGCGATCCGATTCGGCAGATGAGCAGCGCCAACCCGCTCTGGGGACCGACCCGCTCGGGATCCATGTCACGGTGATCGAGCCGGGTTTCTTTCGAACGAACTTCATGGATAACCATTCGCTCGCGAGGACGGGGCAACAGATTGGCGACTACACCGAAACGGTCGGAAAGACCAGAATCTTTGCGGTTGAAGGAAATCACGGGCAGCCAGGCGATCCGGCCAAACTTGCCCAAGCGCTTTTACAGCTCGCGAACGCAGCAAAGCCGCCGCTGCGGTTAACCCTCGGAACCGACGCTCTCAAACGCATCGCGGAGAAAAGCTCGTTCGTTGCTAAGGAGACGGCAGAGTGGCGCCCGCTCAGCGAATCAACAGACTTCAAGGAAACCTGAAACGCTTAGTCGACCGTCGGGGAGCTTCTCGATAGCATCGGCTGGATGAAACACGCGCTATCGCGTTCCATCTTTCCACTTCGTTGGCTCATCTGTCTCTATTTCTTATGCCTGTCGTTTCTCAAAACTTGGTTCGAGCCGAATTCGCTCGCATATCTATTCGGCCGTGAAGCCCCAAGGGACGTGGCGAGCGCTTTCGACAGGCAACTATCGCGGCGCAAATCGAGTCTTTAGAAGCGACAAGCCGAGTTGGTTCGCGAAAAGCTTGCCGACCTGCCTGGCTGGCGAACACTTCTCTTTCGCATTACCTAGGACAGCGACCTGATAGCGGTGAAGTGCAAAACTCTAGACTTCTCCTCGCTTTCGGAGTTTTTGGTAGGAACAGACCAGAACTTCGCAGATCCTACTTGATTTTCTGCGCTGTCGCCTGGATACGATCCATCCAGAATACGAGCCTGGGTGTGTAATCGTCTGGCAGGCAGTCGCTACAAATCTCCTGGGCCAGACGCGTCAGGTTCTCGAGGGCAATCTGGAGTGGCTCTGAGCGTGCAAACTCCGGCGGCAAAATCTTCGAGGAGTTCCGACAGCACGCTCAATGCCGAAGCCAGGATTGCAAGAATCGACGCCAGAACCCCTTCCTCAACGATCAGACTCGGCTGATAGAGCAGATCGTGGATCGAACGCATCTCTCCAAGGAAAATCAGCGCGGCGCTGTCCAAACGCGCGCCGATCCGATTCAGTGATGCCCGCGCCTCGCACATCTCAGTGATCGATAGCAGCTCCGAAATCACCATGTGCAGGTTGGTCTGGACGCGATCGAGACGCTCTTCAAACGTGATGCGGTGGATTTCGAGGACCAGCTCTTCCTGGCGATGAGAGACAAACTTCGCGACCACAGCGCCAAAAATAAGCAGCGCGCTGATCGCCTCCGCGACCGCGATCGCGCGCGCGATCCCAACCGGCACGATGTCGCCGTAACCGACCGAAGTTGCGGTCACGAAGCTGAAATAAATCGCGCTTGCAAATCCCTTTAGGTCGGCGCCGACTGGCGAGCCAGCCTCGATCAGTCCGTGCTCCCCCACCAGCGCACCAATCCAGTAGCCCGCGCCGGATAGCAGGATCATCCCGATCCAGATCAGGAATAGCTGTAGCGTAGAGCGTCGTTGGATAAGATCGAGAACGGAGTTGTCCAACCGACGCATTCGCGACAGGCGCGCGGGGCCCCGGCCAATTTCTCCGCTTAGCGAAAGGGACAGCGGAGGACCCGACAGCGTCACTATCCCCGGTTCCGGCTTCGAGGCCGCTTCATCCACCCGCTCTGTCGGTTCTCTGGATTCGATCCAGTCGGCAAGTCCCGCGCGATAGTCGCGAACGTTCGAGTAGCCGAGCGCATTCAACTGTTGCTGGGCCTGCGGGCTGCGATCGCAGGTCAGTTTTCCGCAGTAAACCACTATCTCGGCGGCACGGTCGGGAAGAAGCTGCCGCGCGTGACTGCCGATCAGTTCAAGCGGGATGCTGAGCGCGCCCGGGATATGTTGCATCGCGTACGATTCGGCAGGCAGTACATCCACGATCGTAAGTGACGGATCGTGGAGTCGCTGCCGGAGTTCTTCGCGGGAGATCTCCGGCGCGTCCGACAAGATTGCGGCGGCGGTGACTTTTGAATTCATGATCTCACTGCAACAACCGCTTAGCAGAATACCTCTCAGTTCAAGGTGTGGCCACGCGGCGAAAGGTTCAGCTCGCTAGCCGACGAGATGCCGCTAGTCTACCGGAGTCATTTCCCTAGTACGCAATTTCCAGGATGCCGAGAGGTTCGACAGCTTTTGGCGGGTTTACCGGAACGCGTGATCGCAATTAAACCTAGTGCTCCTCCCTTGGCCGTATAGACGAGACAACACTCGCTCTTTCATGCTTAGAGCGCCTCCCGCGGCAAATCCACGCTTTGTTGGGCAGATTGCAAGACTTGCCGTAGAGTATCCGAATCGCCGTGGGGGTCTGGTCGATTTGAGATCGCTTAGACGCCACGAAAGGAGAACGTGTCGATGAGCCAGATGGCAAGACGAACTCGAAGGGCAAGCAAGTCGCCGTGGTAGTTGGCGCCACTTCCAAGTGGCAGTCGATGGCCGTAACACCTTGCTGGCTCACGGCAAAGCGATCGACGATAGCGGCATGCCGGTCGGCGCGCGATGGGGCGTCGGCGGCGCGATCGCGCAGAAGTTCGCCCAGGAGGGCTTCTTCGTCGTACTGACTACCCGCAAGGAGGCTAACGCGTCGCACGCTGGCGGACGCCATCCGCAAGCAGAACGGCGAGTGCATGATCGTCGAGCTGGATCTGGTCTCGCAGGACTCGATCTCGGCGGCGTTCGCCACCGTCCGCCGCGAAGCTGGCGATCCGGACGTTCTGGTCTACAACGCTGGGTTACCTGGAAGGCCGCGATCTTCCTCCTGACAAGGAATTGCTCGAATACATCCCGGTGGAGATGTTCGATACGGCGCAGCATATCTCCAGCCGCGGGCCGTTTCTCGTCGCCAAGGAAGTGCTGCCCACGATGCGGCAGAAACGCCACGGGTCGTTTTTGATCAGCAACAACGCAAGCTCGCTGCGCGGGCGCAAGCGAATGACCGGGCAGTCGCTCTACTATCCAAGGGTCATGATGCGCACGCTGGCGCAGGTACTCACCGAGGAGTACTCCGAGCACGGCGTGCACGTGGCCAACGTGATCATCGACGGTCTGATCGATTCACCCGGAACTCGGGCGCTGCCGATGGCTCAGAAGCGACCCGATATCGTGATGGATCCGGTAAAGATCGCCGAGGCGTTCTACTACCTGCACACCCAGGATCGCTCGTGCTGGACCCACGAGCTTCAGCTCACGCCATTTCCGACCAAGCCGAGCTACTGATAAAAGCGGGCTTGCGGGCGGGCAATTCGATCGAGAGCGTTGAATTCTGTCTTGGACTGGCGAAGCAACACCGAGCGATCACTGCGGACATCGGACCGGACCTTGACTGTTTCAAACCATCGACCATATCGTCCCGATCGCACGCGGGGTGCTGATGTGCCCTCAAACTGGGTGAACCGAGCTCAATCGAAGTGCTTGAGCCGAGGCCAGGCCTTTGCGATCGGGACTGTCGGCTTGCGGCAAATGAGAATGTTGAGGCCGTTTTCGTAACCCATACAGTAACGGCATCGGAACTTCGCCGCCAGGATCGCTTCACCGCAAAACTTTGCCAGGGTCGCCTGGTCGCCACCAAGGTCGATCACGGTATCGATATCGCGGGTGCCAAAGCCCCAGAACCAGTAGTTGTTGTGTCCCGAGATAGCAGGCGGCAGGCCGTAACGAGGGCCAAAGAAATCGATCGCGCCGGCCTCGCCGTAATTGCTGGCGAAGATCGCGGTATGCGCGCGCTCGTCCGGGGGCAATGAAGTGTAAACTTGCGCGACCGCCGCGGCCATCTCGGGCCATCCGAAGCGGTCGGCGAAATTCTGCGGCAGGATGCCCTGCGGGCGGCGCTCGCTTACGAGTGCGCTGTTCTGCATGGAGCTATGTGCAGCAGGGCTGGCGAGCAAACTCGGCGGCAGGACCGGAATCGCAAAAGGCGCGGAGATTAATCCGGCGATGACCAACGCGGCCACCGCAGCGCGGCGCAGCGCAACACCCCAGCGGCGCGCGGAGCTGAACTGCTCGAGCGCTATCGCTCCTGCCGCGAGCAGCAGGATATAGACGGGCGCCGCGTAGTAGGCCTTGCCGCCCTGGAGCGTCAGAGCGAGAACCGCGACGTAGACCCATCCGATGAGACGATAGCGCCCGCTTTTTTCGAAAAAGCACCAGCCAAGACCTGCAATCCACAACGGCGCGACTATCGGATTGAGCAGCACGAGTTGTCCGACGGCAAAGGCGGGAAGCGACGGGTGAATATTTTTATAGAGATCCGCGTTGTGCATGAACTCCAAGGTGGGGAAGCCGTGCAGCGCGTTCCAGATCACATAAGGCAGGAACAACAGCGTTGCGAGCGCGCCACCGAGCCACAGCCAGGGGCTCGCCAGATCGCGCCACTTGGCAGTCAGGATCAACCCGGCCACGACGCCGAAGCACAGGAACAGCATCGAGATCTTGTTTTCCAGCCCAATCCCCGCGATCAGGCCGAACCATAGCCACAGACGCGCGTCGCCCGTGTTGAGGATGCGCACGACCACCAATCCCGTGATCGCCCACAACAGCGGATCGTAGGCGTTCATCGAGTAGAATGACGTCACGGCCAGGAAAACCGGTGCGATAAGCACCGCTAACGCCGTCGCGTCCATCGCGAACCGTCCGCCCCCCATCTCGCGCGCCAGCATCGCGGCCACGATCACTGTGGCGCCATGCGCCAACGCTGGAAAGATCCTGAGCGCGGACATCGAAGTGCCAAACAGATGCAGCTCGATCCACAGCAGGATTATCGAGAGCGACGGCTGGTCGACGTAGCCGAATGCGAGATGGTGCGAACAGGCGATGTAGTAGAGCTCATCGCGGAAGTATCCGTAGCCGCCCAGTCCAAGATTGGTGACCAGGTGGACGGCGACTGCGACGAGTGCGAGCGCGACGATCGGCAGTCCGCCGACTGCAGCGCCGTAAATGGGCTGCGCCGGATTAGACGATGACGGTGGCGCCACGGCAGCAGATTCGACCTTCAACACGCCCATAGTCCTGCCGATTCGGCCTGCTGCATCTGGTTCGAGATTCCTCGGATGGACAAGGGGGGCAAATCACGCGCCAAGGAGGACCCATGCTTCGTTTCTTAAGTCGCGACCTCAGACTCGAAGAGTACCCTAGTGATCCGCGTCATCCGTGCGTCAGTTTGATATCTCGGCAGGCACCGATGGCAAACGTAAAGCGGCTCGCGCAGAAAGAGAAAGCCGCCGGACTCGTTTGGCTTAAAATCTATTTGATACGCCTGCTGCCGTTTCCAGCGGCAGAGTCGACAGCGCAGCGGAGTAAAAATGCTCACCGCCTCATCTCCGTTGGACAGGCCTGCTCTTGGCCGTCGCGACCGAGCCTTCTCTGGCGCCGAACGAAATTTACCGTCGTCAGAACGGCCATCGCACGTGTAAAGATCCTGCCCATCACCGCGATCGCGCCAACCGCCAATGAACCAGGATTGCGATTTGATGAGTTTGAGTCATTCGTTGACCGCGGTACCCAGCGAAGCTGTCGTACTTTTCGGGTTTTGGGTCACAAAGTTTACCCCAGCATCCGAAGCAGCCAGTCGCCGACCGGATTGGCGACCATCCGATGAGATTGGCGATATCTGGAAGTCCAGCGGTGCCGATAGTAGTGAGGGTGGGTGTAATGGTACGGAGTATAGTGCTTGGTTTGTGCTTCACCGCTCCAACGTGAAAACACCGAGTGCGTCGATGCGCCTGCGTCAACGCTGCCCACGGAGACGCGCGCGACCCCGGTATGATCCAGCCCGATCTCCTTCGCCGCCCGCTGCGAAAGGTCGATACTGCGGCCGTAGACGTACGGTCCGCGGTCGTTGATACGCACCACCACCGAACGCCCGTTGTCGTGATTGGTCACCGGCACGCGCGAACCCAGCGGTAGAGTGCGCGAAGCCGCGGTCATCCCATCGCCATCGTAAACTTCGCCGTCCGCCGTGCGCCGTCCGATGAAGCCAGGGCCGTACCACGAAGCGAGCGTGACATGGCCGGAACCCGGTGCGGCACGCTCCGCATAGGGCGGCCGCGCGTAGCCACCGCTGCCGGCCGAACATCCCGCGAGCCCGAGCGCGCACAACGCGATCCATCCGGCAACCCATCCGGAGCGTCGCGGGCAAAGCGTTCCCGCCATTCGAGCCTTCCTGCCCCCCACTCGCGACTATTCCTTTCCTTTTACGTCGCGGCGCGGGATGGTGCCAGCAAAAAAGGGCAACTTCCGCTCAACTACCCGCAACGATCTTCTCTTGGTAGACGAGAATTTCGACCCGGCGGTTGGTTCGCCGCCCGCTCGCCGTCCTGTTGTCGGCGATCGACTTGCTGGCCCCATAGGAGACAACACGAACTTGCATCGGATCAAGGCCCTCCTTGCTGACCAGGTATCCCGCCACACTCTCGGCTCTGCGTTGCCCGAGCTGGTAGTTGTAGTCTTGGGCGCCAATGCTGTCGGTGTGGCAGGCAACTACAAAGAGACGCCCTGATCCCGACGCTGCAGTAGTCGATCCCTCATCGAGATCTTCGACAAATCCGGCGATCTCGCGCTTGGCGTCGGGGGACAGAGCCGCGGACCCAAAGGCAAAAGTAGGCGCTTGACCTGAGTCATCCAAGACCAGCTTTCGCTCGAGCTGGAGATTCTGCAATCCGGCGAGCGCTCGGTTAGCCTTAGCGTCGGTATTGTTCAACTGGCCCGTGATGGGGTTCAGCTGATCTTGGACCCAACTCCGAGTGGCTAGGCATCCATAGGCACTGACAACCAAAACCGCCTCAACCAAGAGCACGGCTGCGCTCCTGACTGCATCGCGTAAACGATGGCGCGCAACTCTTTTGCTCCGCTCTGGAGCCCCTTGAAGTAGATCGGGGTGGTTTCTTTCATTCTGGACATTATGGCTTGCTTGCATCGGTTTGACCTTTGAATTTGCGTTTTTTCTGCCGAGTCCTCCGCGAGAATAGCAAATCGTGTGCCGTAACTTACTGAAGGTAAAACTAGGCAAGACAAGCGCAGCCTTCTTAAGGTGCAGAGGGTGTTTCAAGCAAAGTGGTAAATTTTACAGGAGGTGTGCCGAACGAAGCGCTGCTAGTAACAAACAACTGAAGTCACCCAATCATCGTCAGAGAACTTCGGGTTGTACTGACAGTCGCTGCGCTCACTGTAAAGGTTCTGTACATGCTAGCAACATCTCCCGCGCGTGCGGCACTCGGCATTCGGGCCTGAAGGAAATTCAGAGTTCGACGTGCAGGCGCATTCCCGGAACGACGACCGGGCCTCGATCGCGGTTGTAGCCGGGGTTGTCAATGTATTGGAAGTCGAAGGCTCCAAAGAAACCGGCGTGCAGGGGGATTGGGAGGTTGTAGTAGCACTCTATGATCTTCTCGGGACCGTAGTTGAGCGCGCCGTCGCCCAAGAGGAAGCCGAGTCCGCTCAGGGCGAGATACCGCTGATGTGGCTTGGAGATCCCATCGCCGACAAACGCCACGCCGACCTTGTCTTCGATGATTCCAAAGGCTGCCGCGAAGATCGCCGCCGAACGCGACCGTATCGTTCACTTCGGTATAGTTGAAGGATTCGTGCTGGCCTTCATTCCAGCCTGTGCGAAAGAAGCCTCTTAAATACTCGGTGAATTCCTGCTCTGCGTTGACGCCGAATCCATACTTCAGTTTCGTTTGCGGTACGTTGTACGGTTGTCTCGATAATGCGACGAGTGATGAAGTGAGCATCTCATGTCGACTTGGGACAAGGCCGCCGTTCTCAAAGATACGCGAGCATTCATCGAGCACCTCCAGAGGTTGCAGGCGGAGGGTTGCCGATGGCTGGTTGTTCCGCTCGCTGAGGATGAATCTTCAGGATTGTTCAGATGCAGTAAGTGCGAGATGGTCGCTCCGGACGCGGCACCACTTTATTCACTAGCGACGCACATCGCATTCGAACAGGAAGTACTGCGCGCAATTGAGGCGAGTAGCTCGCACAGCGAATACCAGAGCCGCGTTTCCCGCATCGTCGAAGAAGAACCCACCCCTATGGTATGCGGAACCTGTTGCCCTCGCGCCAGGCCTCACCGTCACGACCTGAACCATGCCTTCTAGTGTCCCGAGTCGTTTCAAGCTCACGGTCTTTTTCCTAGTTTTCCGCTGAGGCCTTAATTACCCGACTGTCCTCGTGAAATGTGAAGCTCCCGAACATCTCAGGTGTACTGAAATCCAGGCAACTCAGCGGGGATCCATAGCGGACCGGCTGAGCCGCAGCCAAAAATATCCGGATGAAAGAACAAGACACGTCCATCGGTCTTACCAGAGCCATTCCTCCTTAGCGATGCGTATCGTTCCGTCGGCGAGTCGGGACAGGAGCGCGCAAGTTGTGGGTGAAAGGGCACAATTCCTACGGGAGATTAGATTACCTCGCGAGCCTTCCGCAACGACTGCCGGGTGCCTCGATCGCGATCCCGCAAAACCCTCGAAGAGCCGCGAATGTCCATTGAAGGAAGTTTTTGCGGCGCCGGACGCACCGGGGTATTCTGATCGAGTAGCGCGGCCTCGAGGCACGGCTCGGCGAAACTATATCTGGAGCCGGTTGATGCCGTCGAAGGCGGCGTTTCGGTAGCATTCCGCCAGTGTCGGATAGTTGAAAACCGTCTCGACGAAATAGTCGACCTTGCCATTGAGCGAAAGCACCGCCTGGCCGATGTGCACCAGCTCGACCGCGCCTTCGCCGATGACGTGGACACCGAGCAGTTCGCGGGTGTTGCGCTCGAAGAGCAGTTTCAGCATTCCGGTGGTGTCGCCGACGATTTGTCCGCGCGCGATCTCGCGATACTGCGCTTTGCCGACCTCGTATGGCACGCCTTTGTCGGTAAGCTCTTCCTCGTTCTTCCCAACGAAGGCAATCTCCGGAATCGTGTAGATGCCGTACGGAAACAACTCGGGTGCGTGCTTCGGCTCGACGCCGAATGCGTGACATGTGGCCGTACGGCCCTGCTCGCGCGAGGTCGACGCGAGGCTGGGAAATCCGATGACGTCGCCTGCGCCGTAGATGTTAGGGACCTCGGACTGGTAGACCTCGTTCACCTTGATGCGCCCGCGAGCGTCGGTGGTCACGCCAAGTGCATCGAGATTAAGCCGCGAGGTGGCGCCGGAGCGGCCGGTGCTGCGCAAAACTTTGTCAGCGATGATCTGCTTGCCGCTGACGAGGTTGATCTTCACGCGCGGCCTATTGCTGCCCTCGTCGATCAGCTCCACGCGATCCACTTCCTCACCCAGCCGCATTGTGACCCGCCGCTCGCGCAAATGGTACGTCAACGCCTCGATGATTTCGGCGTCAACGAAGGGCAGCAGCCGCGGAGTCTTCTCGATCATCGTCACCCTGACTCCGAGCGCGGCGAAGATGCTCGCATACTCACATCCGATGACGCCAGCGCCGATGACCGCCAGCGAGCCGGGAAGATCCTTCAACTGCAGGATGTCGTCGCTGGAAAAAACGCAGTTCCCGTCCAGCGCCATCCGCGGGTCGCGTGCCGCCTCCGTGCCAACCGCGATCACGACCTTATCGGTCGTGATGATTCGTTCGCCCGAGTGCTCCTGGAACGCTAGTCGCAAGGTGTGCGGGTCGACGAAGGAGGCTTCCGCATGTTCGAGGTCAACGCCGTTGCGCAGCAGTTGGTGGCGCGTGACGTCGACCTCATGGCGAACTACCGGTTCGACCCGAAACAACAGATCCGCCAAGGTTATCTTTTCCTTTACTTTGTAGGATTCGCCGTAGAGGGCATGCTCGCGATAGCCCGACAGATACACCACTGCCTCGCGCATGGTTTTGCTCGGAATGGTCCCGATGTTCATGCAAACGCCACCCACGATGGCTTTGCGCTCGATCACCAGCGCACGTTTGCGTAGTTTGGCAGCCTGAATCGCCGCCGAATGCCCAGCAGGTCCGGAACCGATAACGATCAGGTCATAATCGAATTGCGTCACGAAACCCTCCGTTACCTACTGCCGACAGCGCTTGACGACGAGCTTAGCAAGCTAATGTGACGGGATTGTTTCGCAACGCATGCGACCGCGACCGTCGCGGCGCAAACCGGGTCTTCAGGAGCGACAAACTGAATTGGTCCGCCAAGAGTTCGCCGAGTTGGGGTTCTGGCTGACGAAGTGCTTTGGCATTACCTAGGCTTGCGACCTGATAGCGGTGAATTTCAAAACGCCAGACTTTTCCTTGCTTTCGGAGTTTTTGGCAGGGACGGTCGTCTTCAAAGTCCGACGCCAAGGAAATGGGTTTTCACTCGCTGGGGCGAATTTCTGACGTGAGCTGCGCCGCGATCGAACTGCGCTCCAAGCTCGAGTTTGCGGATTCATAGTGGGAAATCAGGGCATCCAGAATTTCAGTGATTTCAAACACCGCGCGGTTGTCGATCGCTTTTACGCCGTCGCGCAAGCGGACGAACTGCTCGCGATCCAACATTGTCCTGACCGCGCTCGCAACGTCCCGCAATGAAGGCAGAACTATTCCAAGCTGATTTTGCGCGATCCAATCGGTGTTGAAGCGCTCCTGCACCATGGTCCAGGCGTTGCGTTCTACTATTAAGGGAAGGCCCATAACGAGCGCTTCGCTGATGCTGCCCGGACCCGGCTTGCCGATAAAAAAATCCGCCAGCTTCATGAAGTAGGGAATTTCTGGTGTGAAGCCGACACAATGAAACGGATAGGACAGCTTCATGCATTCGATACGGTGGCGCAACTTGTCATTGTGACCGCATACGAAAATTAGCTGAGTCTTCAGCCGCGCCGCTTCGATTCTTCGAGCGATCGTCGCAATCCGGTTTGAGCCATAGCTGCCAAACATCACGATGCCCGTCGGCAATTCGGGGTCGAGCCCCAGCCTGACTCGCTCGGTTTCGCGGCTTAGCTCCATCGGGCGATAGAACTCAGGACGCACTATCATCCCCGAGGTACGGAAAACACGCGCCGGGGCATATCCCATCGCGATCGCCTGCTCCGCCGCGGCAGCAGTGCCGCAAACCAAGTACTGCTTTTGACGTTCGATCCAGAAGTGTGGTGGATAATCGGCAAGGTCCGTAAGAATCGTCACCAAGGGAGTTTCGGATCGTGCTCGCGTCGCATCGGCCTGTCGCAGGCCTTCGAAAATCGCGTGATTGAAATTGGGGATCATCGAGACCACAAGGTTGGGCTGTGAGTCCCGCCAATGGCGGGCCAGCAGTTTGATCATCGTCGGCTCAAGTTGCCGTATCAGCATCTGCGTTATGCGCAATAGCGGACCAGTGCCTATGGTCAGACCGAATTTGAGCTGCGAGTTGTAAAAGTCCTCGACCCGAACTCCGGTGAAGCGCCGGAGCACGTCGGCCGGTTCGAGCAGATCACGCAGGTTGATTAGCTTTATATTCCACGAAAGATGCTGTTGCTCGGCCGCCGATATCAAGGCCGTCGCCGAAGCTCGGTGTCCACCGCCCGCGTCGAAGTAGATTAGATCGAGTTGTGCATCCGGCTGAACCCCCGGTTCGGGACGACGTGCTGTCACGAAGCCACCGTCTGCGGCAATGGTTCGAAAATCGAAGTGCTCTGGTCTGAGCCACCCCATCGGATGACCCGCAGCGCCCCGTCTTGCTCTTCCACCACCGCCGTCCGGTTTTGCACCCAATCACCGTCGTTTACGTATGAGATGGTTCCGATCAGGCGATGGTCCGAGCGATGAATATGTCCACAGATCACACCATCGGCTTTGTGGTCGCGGGCAGCTGCAAGTACCGCTCGATCCCTGAAGTCAGTGAAAACTCGACGGCCTTTCGAGTAGGGTAACGGAAATAGTCGGAGAGTGAGCGTCCTTCATCGCCTCTGTGTTCAGACTGGCGATGGTACCAGTCATGGATCCGTTGGGCTCGTCTGTACCCATGAGAGCCAATGATTGGGAGCAGACGATTCGGATTGAGCGAGCCATCGAACTGATGACCGTGGATCACAAGCATCCTGGCACCGTCAGCGGTGGTATGGATTAGGGAACCTGTGGAAGGGATGGGACCGAGCAGTTCTTCAACGAGGTCGATCTTGGACTCATCGTGATTTCCCGGCAGGAATACTACGTTGGCGCCTCTATGGCGCCATTGCACGATCTCATTCACCAACTCCTGCTCAGCCTGACTCCAGTACCACGAAGGTCCCCAGTTCCATCCATCGACTATGTCGCCAACGAGGTAAAGGGTCTCCGCAATGTGATGGCGAAGAAAATCCAGTAATGAGCTTGCCTTGCATGCACGAGTTCCGAGATGAAGATCGGATATCCAAATCGCTCGGTAATATCTGGGTTGAACCATGGCTACCTCCCCACTTCGCCTCGCATTAACAGCAACGCGAGCGTTCCTTCCGCCTACGTCCAACGATCCGGTTATGGATCTTCCGTGATCGTTCCGACATTCCATGTTGGGACTCCGCTCTCGGATATGCAATCAGATCTGAGCTTCGACAACTACACAATTGGTGAATTGCCGCTGAAGAATGGAATAGCAAAGGGTGACAAGTATATTAGCAAGTGAATACTCGTATATTAACGCACGGCTACGTAGCTATTAGCGTCGCGGAGGGACCGCTTTATGTCCTGACAAAATCAACGATTTAGTATTCATTGATGGTCAGAGTGACTACTTCAACAGGGGTTTATTCTCTCGCCGGGTGTTGTCGCTACCAAAAATTCCAGTTGAACCGATATTCCAGCTTGCGCCTACTGAAAACTCCGAAAGCGCCGCAAAGCCTAGAGTGTTGGAACGGGCTGCCGTAGTGGGGCAGTCATGCTTAAACTCGAGCGTGTGATTTCGGTTGTTGCTCGCCGATGCCGAAGTCGGGCGGTTGTGGAACTAGAGAACGTCGCCCTCCGTCATCAGCTGCAGGTTCTTCGCCGCCGGCGGCGGTAGGCTGTCGTCAGCAGCTCGGTATCGGAGTGTTTTTCGATCTCCATCGGGGGTCGGCCGCTTGTGGTTCAGATCGCATCCCGTTTCACTTAAGCGCGTCAATTCGATACAGATTTTCGCCGCCACTCAAATTCCGATTCAGACCGAATGTTTGGTAAGGACAACCAATTCGTCAGGGAAAGATGGCCTGTTCAAACGGATGTTCTTCGGGCTACGGTGCCAAATCTCTTCCGTATGCTGGAATAATTCGCCCACGTCTGGTCGTGCGAGCCCTGCCCGAAGTTGCGCGCGAAGCCTGCTTCGCGCTCAAGGGAGGGCACGGGCATCAATCTGTTCATTCGCGATATGCCGCGCGGATATGAGAGATAACGGGGCAAGATCGCGCAGGCGAAGTTCATCGCACGGAGTCAATTTCAGTGTGGGTTCCTTCGTGAATCCTCTCGGATCGCGAGCAACACCCGCATGAACGATTCCTGTCCAGAGTCGCGCAGCTATCT
Organism: uncultured delta proteobacterium; assembly: GCA_963801665.1. GTDB lineage: Bacteria > Desulfobacterota > Binatia > Binatales > Binataceae > JBARDN01. The sequence continues at coordinate 17,894 of CAWDFL010000003.1, forward strand.
GTGCAATAGCCACAAGCTGATCAATCCCGAGAGCAGACAATATATGGCGAATGGAGTAAGCGTTCGCGTCTCGAAGTATTTGGTTAAAAACTTCACGGACAAGTACGCGGCGATTGCAGCGCACGTAGCGCCTAGCAGTGCCGCTTCGATCGCCGACGCATCTCTAGAAGCGAACAGCGCCGGTAGCTTGAGGGCGGCTGCCGCTGCGATTATCGGAGTTGCCAGAAGGAAGGAAAATCTGAGCGCATCTTCATGAGCCAACCCGACCATCAAAGCTCCGGCAATTGTAGATCCCGTTCGCGAGAAACCGGGGAGCAGTGCGAGAACCTGCATCACACCGACTCCTGCCGACTGCCGCCACGAAACTTCCGCAGCGATCCGCTGGTCAGGGTCGAGAACGCTGCCTCCGCTTTTCGCTTTGGTTCTCAGAAACTCAGCGGCGTAGAGCAGCGCTCCATTCAATGCGAGAAACGAAGCGACATAGGAGGGCGAGGTAAAAAGTTCTTGCACCTGCTTTTGGAATAAAATTCCGACGATTCCGGCCGGAACGGTGCCAATCACAAGGAGCCATCCTAATTTCGCGTCCGGATCAAAAACTGTGCTCCTTTGCCTGATGGACCTCAGGATTCCGGAGATAATGCGAACCCAGTCGCTCCAGTAAAGGAAGAAGAGAACCGTGGCCGTTGCAAAGTGAGTCGCAACAAGAAAGGTCAGAAAGTAATTTGCGTTCTGATCAATGGTCCAACCCAGGACCGCTGGCAGAAGAATGCTGTGGCCAAGACTCGAAATGGGAAAGAGCTCTGAAATTCCCTGTAGAATTCCGAGTATGACAGCTTGAAGATAAGAGAGCATGAGCTTGGTTGTTCACTCAGGCGCCAGTTTTGCGCGCGCGGCCTCCGGCAGAGATCGATCCTTTGGTGCTTCTAGGCCAAATGTTTGGCCATAATATTCACGCCCACCATGCGGAGTTTGAGGCCGCCTGACTCGGCAGATAGAAGTGCCGATCTGTGGGCGCTGTTGGCGAGGCTGCTTGAGCGTTCATATGGCCGGTCAGCGCAATGAGAGTCAATACTAATACCGCTCGGGCCAGGCTCGGTACAAACATTTAATGGATACTTCCAAATTTGCTGCTTTCGTCCGCCTTCAGCCGACGGCGGAATATAGGCTCGCTATCAGTCCAATCAGACCGCGCGCGAAGATCAGCCACTGGGAATTTATTCGGAAACAGATCAAGACGACTTCACTGAGGGCGGCGATAGCGGCGGTTGGGAAATCCACCGATGCAGCCCGGCTGAGTTGCCAAGTGACCGCGATCATCAGCGCAACGACGCCGACATTTTACGCCGTCGAGAAAGGCATCTGCGATCTTCGAGCCCCGAATCCACGGAATTAAGGGACGGCTGCCGGCGAGGAAAATGAAACCGCGAAGGAAAATGCGTATGGGTCGCAACCAGTGCACCGCGAACGCCCTCAAGCACGTAGCCAATGAACGTCGTTCCTTAATCCATGCTTTGAACACCGTCACCACCCCAGCGTTCAGGATTATCGCCAATACATTTGCGCCGGCAATCGAGCGGGCGCCAGCCTGCGACTCTCATATAGGCGGCAGACGAAGCGAAGGGAACTTCGGAAGCCATCAGGCGGCAATCAAAATGATCAAAATGCGTTTTTGGCTCCGGGTCGGATTCAGACGCTTTCATCAGCGCAGTAATTCAAGCGAGCGCCTGACTCAATTTTCCAGATCTCGCTGGCGCACCTCAGGTTCTGCTCGTGCGGTTTCCATCGCAGAGGAAGACGGATCGCCCGATTCGCACTAAAGCGCCTGCCGCGCGCGCTTTTGTTATGTTCGCGCCAAGAAACGGATGAGGATGGGCGACACCGTGCCGCGCCGCGCACTATCAAAATAGATTCAGGGCATGTCAAATGCCACGTCTTGTTTCACTGCCGAAGCGGAGCGACACTGGCTTCGCCAGGTTTGGCGGTTCCTTTAAGCCGGGAAGTGTCGAAACAATGACCGGGTGGGTATTACAGTAGCTCACGTCGGTAGGTATCAGAAACAGTCAATCGGAGACCTCATGAGCGCCGAGCAACCCCTGATTGTTGAGGATTTCTTCAAACCAGCAACCTGGGAAAATCCTTATCCCGCGTATTCCTTTTGGCGTGCTCGTTCGCCATTCATCGCGCGCATCCCGTTTGTCCTGCCCGACGGCTCGGAGCTCGAGGCCTATAGCTGGCTCGTGCTGAAGCACGACGAGGTGTACGGCGTGCTCCGCGATCACGAGACCTTCTCATCCGACTTTCCTCCCGTACCCAACGGGCCGCCGCGCCTTTCGCTGATCCAGGACGATCCGCCGCGCCACGCGGTGCTCCGCCGCATTGTCAACAAGGCCTTCACCGCGCGGCGCATCGCGCAACTCGAACCATGGATCCGGGAGACCGCAGTAGAACTGCTCGCCGCGATGGGCTCGGGCGAGGGCGACGTGGTCGCGAGCCTGGCGATTCCGCTGCCGGTCCGTGTGATCGCGCGGCTGCTCGGAATTCCCGGCAGCGACTACCTGACCTTCAAACGTTGGAGCGATTCGTTTCTCATCGCAAACGCGCGGGCGGTTGATCCGGACAGCCGGTTGCGCAACAGCACCGAGATGGCGAGGTACTTCGGGCAAATCGCGGCGGAGCGGCGCACCAAGGGCGCCGAGGATCTGGTCACCGCGCTGGTCGAAGCGGAAGTCGACGGCAAGCGGCTCGCGGAGCCTGAACTGCTCGGCTTCTGCATCCTGCTTCTGATCGCCGGCAACGAGACGACCACCAATCTCATCAGTAACCTGTTGAATCTGCTTGCTGCGCGGCCGGAGCTGTGGCAGCGCATTCGCGAAAATCGCGCGCTGGTCGAGGGCACTATAGAAGAAACCCTCCGCTACGAGAGCCCGGTGCAGGCCCTGTATCGGTGGGTGCGCCGCGAGGCAGAAATCGGCGGGCGCCAGATTTTTCCGAACACTGTAGTGGCGGTCGGGTTCGGATCGGCCAACCGCGATCCGCTGGCGTTCCCAGATGCTGAGGAGTTCAACATCGAGCGCGACTGGACGCGCCACCTGGCGTTCGGCAGCGGGATTCATTATTGCCTCGGCGCGCCGCTGGCGCGGGTTGAGGCGGCGATCGCACTCAACGCGATGCTCGATCGGTACCAAACGATTGCGCCCGCATCACGGCCCGGCACCCGTCAAACCGCGAGCAACGTAATCTTCGGATTCACACAGTTGCCGCTGCGACTCGGCGGTTGCTGAGAGCAGCGCATCAGCGCTGGCAACGCTGCGAAAGACGTAGGTGTTGACGGTGTCGTCGTGCCGTCGTCGTCAGGCGGCCAGCGCGAGCTGGAAAAACGGCGTCGACATGCCGCGGCGGCATCTGCCATGGCAGAGTGGCGGTGGCGTCGAATTGAGCACTCAGAAACAGCACCAGCGAAGATTGGTTATCGGGACGCTGCGCTCAAGGTTACCCTATTTTCCCTTGAAGACGGGTTGGCGTTTCTCGAAGAAGGCCTTGCGGGCTTCCTTTGCGTCCTCGCTACCGAAGGCGATGCGAATATTGGATAACTCATAGCGGAGCTGCTGTTCCATGTCGCTCGTCTCGAGGGATTTCACCATGCCGCGCTTGAGAAGCCGAAGCGTGATGGGCGACCAGTGGCAAAGTTCCGCGCAGTAGTGCGCCAAACGGTCGGTGAATTCCGCGTCATCAACGACTTCTCCGGCCATCCCGAGCGCGACCGCCTCTTCGCCCAGCACGGTCCGGTTCTCCATCATGAAACGCATCGCCTGCTCGTAGCCCATGGCTTGTGGCAGCGTGATCGTAAGGCCAGCGTCAGGTGAACCGCCAATTCTCGTATAGCCAGCCATCAGCTTCGCGCCCCGGCTGACCAGCCGTACGTCGGTCGCCATGGCGAGACCGAGTCCGGCACCCACGGCTACTCCGTTGATGCCCCCGACGACGGGTTTGTCGCACCGTTTGCGGATCGTCAGGAGGAAATGTCCAACCCAGGAAATGTCATCGAGCTGAGCCGACTGTGCCGACAGCGGCGAAAAGCGATCGCCACCGGACAAATCCAGGCCGGCGCAAAACGAGTCGCCGCTCCCGGTAATCGCGATCACCCAGAACGTCATCGGTCCGCGCCGCATCCTCAACCGCAGCGATCACGCCCCATGCGAGGGCATTGCTCAGCGCATTCTTTTTTCCGGCCGATTGAGCGTGATGGTCCTGACATGGCCCGCATCGGCGATTTTCACGAACGTCTGTCATTTTGCTTACCTTCTGTGATCAAGGGTGTCGATCGCGGGCTCCCATTCGTCATGCGCTAGATTCGCTAGCTACTCAGAAATAGATCGGATCGACGTAGAGTCCATGTCCTGTGCGTCCGGCCGCTCCGCGATCCCGGGCGTCCACATGTTGAACGGCTCGACTTCGCGCGCGAGCGAGCGAAGGATCTCCACTCCGGGCGATGAAGGCGAAGTGAAGATCGACAGCGTGTCCATGCCGCGTTCGTGAAGCCATCCGCACCAGGCGCGCAGTAGCACCTCGAACTCGCGTTCGGCTCCGGGTCTGAAGGCATAATCAAGCACCAATCCGCGCAGAGATTCTGTTCGTATGCCATTTTTCTCTGACACGACCCGTAGCGATTCGCCAGCGGGCCAGACGCCAACTATCGCGCCGTCGGTCATCCATACTTTGTCCCACGAGTATAGTTCGGGCGCGCGTTCCAACCGAGCGCTCAGAGACTCGACGGTGTACGGCACGTACATCTCTTCGCGTCCGTGAAACGAGTTCAGCAACTCGACGATCGCCGGCGCATCGGCGGGCGTTGCTATGCGCCCTGCCGCAGGTCCGGCGAGCGTGGCGCATCCCAACTGAACTCGAAGCGCCAGGATGCTCCACTTGTTCGGCGTGTTGATAAAGCCGTGCTGCATGCCGGCGTTGTCGACCGAGATATAGGCGTTGGAGCCATCGACGGTGCTCCAGTACCTGTCGAGGACTCGATTCGCCGCTCCCCAGAGGCCTTTGCGCTGATGTTCCGGCAGAACGCGCAGATGCACGACCGTCACGATCGGGCGGATAACGCCGCCGATTCGCACTTGATGCTTGGTGCCGCAGCTAACCGCCGCGGGAATTCCGTCGACCGAGGCGATTCCTATGGTGCAGTCCTCCATCAACCGCGCGAAGGCAAAATAGTCGTGTCCCGCGATCGAAGTGGACTTGGGTATCGCCAAGCACGATCGGGCATCGGCGCTCGATGTCCGCCAGGATCGGCGCGTCGGCCTCGGTCGCTTCGCGAACTTCCAGCTTGAACTCGAACTGCCGCTGCCAGTTGAGGAGCGAGATCCGATGGGGCGGATTAGGTTCGACTTCGATCGATAGCCGCCATTTGCGGTTCTTGGCTGCGGTGATCGCGCTTCGATCTTGAATTCGGATCGCGGCTCGACCGACAACTCCGATATTTCACCCATCCGGTCAGCGAAACCGCGCCAGCCCTCGCGTTCCCGATCGTCGCTTTCGAAGGGTCCCATACGCGGCGCGAACTCGGGGGTGTAGCGATCCCGATCGGTCGTCGAAGCTCCTTCGCCTGCCGACAAAAGCATCCAGAGGTACCACTTCGTCTGGCGACCAGCCTGAGAGTCGGGAATATCCTTAAGCAGCGCGGACGAGTTATCCATTTCGGTCACCCCGCTCTCATTCGATTCCCAACTGCCACGCGAAAAAGGACCACTCAAGGGAAAGGTCTTCTATTACCTTGGAGATTGGTTTGAATCCAGCGTGTCCAGCCTGCGTGTCGTAGGAGAGCAAAATCGGAAGGCCAGAGGCCGTTGCCGCCTGCATCCGAGCCGTCATTTTCCGCGCCTGTGCCGGCGGGACGCGGGTATCCGCGTCGCCGCTCGTCAGCAGCATCGCCGGATACTTCGTCCCGGGTTTCACATGCTCATAAGGCGAGTATGCGTACATGAACTTGAACTGTGCCGGGTCAGCGGGGTCTCCGTACTCCAACAGCGCCGGCGGATTGTTGTCCTTTGTGTAGTGATGGAAGCGGACCATATCGAGGTCCGGGTGCCAGCAGTATACCGCGCGCATCAGGTCGGGCCGCTGAGTCATCACGGCGCCGACCAGCAATCCGCCGTTGCTCCCGCCTGAAATCGCGAGCCGTTCGGGGTTAGTGTATTTGTTCGCGATAAGCCACTTGGCGGCCGCGATGAAATCCTCGAAGACGTTTTGTTTTTTTTCGAGCATACCGGCACGATGCCATGCCTCCCCGAATTCGCTGCCGCCGCGCAGATTCGGTACAGCGTAGACGCCGCCTTGCTCAATCCACCATGCGGCGCCGTAGTTGAACTCAGGCGTGAGACTGATGCTGAATCCGCCATAGCCGTAAAGCACGGTCGGGCGATTGCCGTCGAGCGTAAGACCTTTGCGATGAACGATGAACATCGGCACCCGAGTGCCGTCCTTCGACGAATACCACACTTGCCGCAGTTCGAAATCATTCGACTCGAACGGGACCGCGTCGCGATACCAGAGGTCAGATTTCCCCGTGGTTGAGTTGTATCGATAAATCGAGAACGGGGTCGTGTACGATCCGAAGTAGAAGATACCCTCCTCGCGGCCATAGCGTCCGTAGACTCCTGCTGTTCCATCTCCGGGCATTGGTATCTCGCCCCGAGGCTCACCTTCGACCGAGAATATAGCGATTCGCGCGGTTACGTTGTGCAGATAACTGACAAAGACTTTATCGCCGACTAAGGCGAAGCTCCCGATAACATCCGCGGTCTCAGGCACGATCTCTCGCCAGTTTTCCGGTGCCGGCTCACGCAGGTCGATTCTCAGAATTCGGCCGTTGGGAGCACTCCAGTCGGTCTGGACGATCAGGTAGTCGCCTGCGAATTGCGGATAAAACTTCGCATCGATGCCGGTAATCAGCGGACGAAATGATCCATCGTTATTCTCACGAAGATCCTGGATATGGAGTTCTACCTTGAGCCAACCCCACCAGACCATCGCAAGCAGGTAGTTTCCGTCCGCCGAGACGTAAGGAAATATCCCGTTCTCGGGTCGATACCCTGCGCCGAAAACTTCCTGGTCCGACGCGCTGTCGGTATCGAGTGCGTGGAAGTAAATTCTCCGCCCGATTCCGCGACGGGCGAGCGAGTAATAGAAACCGCTTGCATCTTTTTTCCACGCGACACTTTGATACAACCCGCGCGGCAGGCGATCTGAGAGATCGCGCCGCTCCTTCAGGTCGAGCACGCGGATCTCGGCCTCGTCCTCGCCGCCATGACGAAGGCTGTACGCAAGCAGCCTCGCGTCCTCCGAGGGTGCGATCGCGCCGATGCTGACGCTGCGGTCAGTACTCATCGGATGAGGATCGATCAGCAATTCATCGTATCCATCGATTCCTACTCGGCGATACACGCTCCACAAATCTTGTTCGGCACCTCTCTTCAGGAAAAAATAGACGCCCTGTCTTTGGATAGGCGCGCCGATCGAGTCATGGATAAGCATCTCGCGGAGACGGCTCCGCACGCGCTGGCGAATCGAAATCGTATCGAGGACCGAGCGCGTATAATCATTTTGCGCAGCGATCCACGCGCGCGTTTCGAGGCTCTCTCCATCTTCAAGCCAGTGGTACGGGTCTATGAGCTCAATGCCGTGCATCACCTCGCGCACATCGTCGCGCCGGGTTTCAGGCGGCTTGCGGCCGGCTATTTTTGGATTGATATCCATGGTGCGATGCTTCTCCTTGGGACTCGAGATGCGTGTGGTCGGATGATGCCGCAGCAATCTACCCACCCATTTTGGCGAACGCTCACGCAAACTGCCGAGCACGATCGCCAGCATCAAGCCGATTTGCAGCGCGATAGGCAGCTATATGCGCGCACAGCGCCGACGCTCCCTTGGTCGCGGAATACGACCGATATCGCGTCGCGTGATCATGGCGCGCCTCCCGGTGCGATCTTACCGCCCCACAAATCGACTACTATTCGGCCTTCGAGCGAGATGCAGATGCTGGCGCCGAGTTGGTCGCGTTTTTCAAAGTTCCCGGCGAAAGTTTGGAGCACTCCGTCGAATTTTGGATCGCACTCGCCCTCGATGAGGCCGCCGCTGGTGGTCAAAGAAATCGTTTTATTGCTGATGAGGTTTCGGTCTGCCTTCGGTCGATTTATCCACAAGAGTCGCGCTGGTCCGTTGCCGTCAATTAAGTCCTAGACGATAAAGTTCGTTGGCATTGCTGAATACGATTTTCTCTCTAACTTCGGCTGGAACGCCGGCGAAATTCTCTCCAATCGTCTTCACTGAATTGGGAAATGTCGAGTCAGCGTGCGGAAAGTCCGACGCCCACATGTAGTTCTCTTCGCCAAAGAACTTCCAGGTTGCCGGACCCAGGGGATCATCCTGGAATGTCGCCCACACATTGCGCCGGATATATTCGCTCGGTTTCATCGGCAGCCGCGGCCGCGGATTACCGATTTTGGAATAAACGTGGTCAAGCCGATTGACCCAATTGGGAAACCAACCCACATCATTCTCTGCTGAAACGATCTTCAGCTTGGGAAATCGTTCAAACACCCCGCCGTAAACCAAGCGCGTGATGCACTGCTCGACGACGTGGATACAATTAATCTGAAGGTCCGCGGGGCTCGGCATAAACGGCGTCAAAGACATTCCCGAAACCAGCGGCTTATGCAACGAAATCGGCATGCCGATTTCCGAGGCAATCCGCCACAACGGATCAAAGCGTGCGTCGCTGTATGGAATCTCTATGGTATTGCTCGCAAGCAGCAGGACACCTTTAAGACCCTTGCTCGCGCAGTGCTCAAGCTCCGAAACGTCCGGCAAGCTGCGGAGCGAGTAGAGTCCAATTCCGGCCAGGCGGCTCCGAGAATGCGAACAAAATTCCGCCAGCCAATCGTTATAGACTCGCATGCACGCCTGCTGCAGTTCGGTATCGGTCATGCTCAACAGGGCAATGCCAAGACTGGGGTAAAGAACCTCGGCAGAAATGCCGTCGAGGTCCTGGTCCTTGAGTCGCTCAACGGGATCCCATCCGCTCGGCCGCGCTGCCTCGTAGCCATGTCTCATGTGCTCGCGAAGCTCCGCGCCGCTTCGGCCGGCGGCGAAGACGGCTGCGACAGTGAGCGGATGAAAGCCGGGGCCGACGAAAACGAGCTGCGCACCTGATCCTGGTCCGGTCGACTTTTCGTTCTTGATCACCTGCGGCGCGTTGTCGTGAAACTTGCGATCGAGGCGCTTCAGCCACAAGTCACCCGGCTCGGTCATATGCGAGTCGGCTGAGATAACCTGAATGTCTGCCATGATTTTCTTCCTTTGCCTAAGTGATGACTTGTCCTGAACGCAAGACCCGCCCTGGCAGCGCTCCTGTATGCCGTCCATTTTCGTAGAGGACTTTGCCGTTGACTATCGTGTACTCGATTCCTTCGGCCTGCGTCACCAGCCGGCGTCCTCCGCCCGGAAAGTCGTAGCGGACCTCAGGACGTTCAGGCGAACCTATGCGATCGAAATCGAAGATTGTGATGTCGGCCGCCAATCCCGGACGCAGTTCGCCCCGGTCGGCCATTCCGAAGAATCGCGCGGGTTCCGCGGTGATTCGCTGGATGGCGTGTTCGAGCGTGATGGCCTGCTTGCCGCGCACGAAATTACCGATGAGATAAGTGGGATAACCGGCGTTGCACAACATATCGACATGGGCGCCACCGTCGGAAATTCCGATCATCGTGCGTGGGTCGCTGAATTTGCGCGCGACGCGTTCTTCATTAACGTCGAGCAGCGGGATCATATAGGTGAGATTCAGATCATCCTCGATAGCGAGATCGAAAAATACGTTGAGCGGATCGGCGTTGCGCTCGCGTGCGACCTCACTGACGCTCTTCCATTCCATTGCCTTGAGCGCCGGCTTGATGGCCTCTTTTATCTTTGCCCGATCCCAGATATCACGCAGAACCGTACGTCGTCCGAGCTCGACTCCAAACGTGCGGCGGAACTCCGTGCCTGCGTATAATTTTTTCAGTTCCTCGAGCGACTTGTCGCCGAAAGCAGGCTTGATCGAGTTCATGCTGCCAAACAGGAACGGATTGCGGAGATTGAACTCAATGATAAGCGGACGCGCGGCGACTTGAGGACGGCCAGCCACGCTCGAGCAGCGGCGCGGCTTGGTCGAGCGTTTGACTCCATGCTTCGGGCGCGTCATCCCGGTCGCGCAAATTGAGCCAGGTTACCGGACGTTCACTCGCGTGCGAGAGCAAGGTGAGCAGCGCATATTCCTCTTCGGAAAGGCCGCTGGGCTGTTTGGTGAGCGCGATCTCGACCGCACCGTGGCCAGCCTCGCGCAGAACCCCCGCATAGCTGCGCAGCTCATCACGACTAGCGAGGCGGCATGCGAGCGGCTGTCCTTTGTATCCTACGTGTTGCGGCATTACCGTGAGCGAAAACCCGAAAGCGCCCGCAGCCATGCTCTCGCGGAGAAGCTCGGAGATCTGCGCAGTTTCAGCCGCAGTCGCGGCGCGCATCATCGCTTCCTCGCCCATCGCCCAGTGGCGGAAGGGCGAGAGCGCGGCAAGAAAGCCAACGTTGATCCCTAATCCGCGGCGCTGTGCCGCATCCATATACTGGGGGAAAGTCTCCCAGTCCCAAGTGATTCCCTGATTGAGAACTGCGTATGGGATCGCCTCGACATGAACCAGATTCCACGCCGCCACATCGCGTTCGGCAGGTTTGCACGGCGCTAGTCCAACCCCGCAATTGCCCATCACGACGGTCGTAACCCCGTGCCAGGAGGAGCAGGTGATGAGCGGATCCCAGCAAATCTGCGCGTCGTAGTGCGTATGCGGATCGATGAATCCGGGCGCGACGATCAGGCCCGACCCGTCGATGACCCGGGTGGCGCCGTCGTTCACTTTGCCGATTTCAACGATTCGGCCTTGCGCGATCGCAATATCCGCCAGATAGCGCGGCGCGCCTGTCCCATCGATCACCGTGCCGTTGCGAACAATCAAATCAAGGCGCATTGGAGCAAACCTCTAAGTTTTGCGTAGGCCCTGCGCGACACAAATGTCAAACGACCGATTTTTACGATGAGGTGGCGCCCCGTCGGCACGCTAAGAATGATAGTCGGAGAGCCTTGCGGACTCTCTCGGCTCAGCGCGATCAGTCGAACTCCGCGGGAAGGCGGTAGACTCGCGCGGCGGTTCCACTAAAGAGCGCGGACTTCTCGGCAGCGGAGGCGCCGGCGGCGAGACGCTTGCAGGCGTTCCACAAGACTGCGTAGCTGCACCAGCGCTTTTGCACCGGGAAATTGCTCTCGAACATGCACCGATGAGCGCCAAATTGCTCGACGCAGACCTCGAAGAAGGGCCGCCATGCTGCGGCGATGTCCTCGGAAGAAAGCGGAAGGGCGCCGCCCTGCCGCCGCGGTCCGGAGCGCCGGACCGGAAGCGCACCGAGCTTCACGTGGACATTGTCGTGAGGCGCAAGCGCCGTCATAGCCGCACGCCATTCGGCAAAGGCCTCCGCAGGGCGACCCGCGTTGGGACCGCCGAGAATCGGGCTGCCGAAATGGTTAAGGACGATTGGCGTATCCGGGAAGCTCGCGGCGAGTTCGGCGATCTCGCCCAACTGCGGATGATACACCCAGGCATCGAAGGTGAGATCGAAGCGAGCTAGAAACCGGAAGCCCTCACGGAAGCGCGGCTCCGCCAGCATTCGCGGACGCGGAACGGTTTTGTGCACGCGTTCATCCGCATCCCACGCCGTAGAAAACCGGATTGCGTGAAAGCGCCCGCCGCTGGCTGCGATATGGGCGTCGAGGATCGGCTCGACGCGTGATCCGAGGTTAAGATTGACATTCCCGACCATCGCCGCGCACGCCCGCGTCGGTCCGAAGCCACCACTCGCGCTCATCGCGGCCACGCCGGTAACGAACTCGGTCTCACCCAACGATCGAAGCTCCTCCGGCCCGTCAGCGCGATACATGGATCCGCACTCTTCAAAGACCGTCGCCCGGATATGGTGGCCACTCGACAGATCAGCCAGTAATTCGGGAAAGAGGTATACGTTGCCGGAGTGATGCCACAAGTGGTGATGTGCATCCACGATCGACAGTTCGGGCTCAATGATCTCTTCGCGATGTTGGGCCAACCACGCTTCATCGACCCGGCCGGAAAAATCGGCGCCTGACGCCATGGCTCAAACTCCCTTCACATTGAGATCGGTTATTCCGCGTAAGGTACGACTTGTCCAGTGGAACGACAAAATCAGGTTCATACATTCTTTGACTCTGAGGCCAGCAAGCTTCGGCGCTATCTCGGTATTACCGGCAGGAGGAGTAGGAGGCCATATCGGCCTGATGAAATACAGTCTGATGCGATAGCGGGCGCGAATGATGCCGTCGAGAAGATTCTGAGCGTAGCCGCCGGTATGCACGTCCACGAGTTTTGCGGTGAAGTCGATCCAGTTTGCCTGCCGCAAGGGCCGACGTGAGCGCACACGGCTCCTCCTGCCAGAACTCAAACTGCTGCAACACGATTGTGTTTTCGCTACAATCAGTCGTCAACGGTTTTGTCGAGAGCCTTCGTCTGAGCGATACGCCTCCGCCACACAAGGAATTCCGTTGGGCGGGAGATGGATGATGTTGTGGGTCGAATGGATGTGGCGAATTGCCCTTAAGTGACGTCTCTCTGACTCGGCGCCAGTTCCTTGCCAAGTCGGCTCGACTAGCTCCTGGCGCTGGGCTCAGTCTGAGCGCGCTGGGTTTGACCAGCTGCGGCAGCGGCTCCAGTTCCAGTTTCAGCTCCAACAATTCGGCTTGGCGAGAGTTAGCCCCATTTCAGGCCCGGTGCTACGAAGGGCGATCACGGCTTCGGGGCGACAGCGTCCTGGCTGGAATCGATTAAAGCGCGGGTCAATACCCCTGCAGGTTTTCCATTTCTCGCAAAGTATCCCGCCCGCCAGCACGCTGGAGCGGCGATCAAACTTGCGCGAGGCGCCATTTGCGTTTGCGCGTCGCGCCTTGGCCAGAGCCGCTTAGGAGGAGATCGTTCGATGGAATTAAAACGGAGAGACAGGGTCGGTATTCGGCACGCCGCGCTAAGTTTTTGCGTGATCGCGGTGCTCGCGGTTTATGGTGGGATCGTGATGGCGCAGGACGTGCCGATCGTCGGCGATCACGTCAACGCCGTCACGTTCAGCAGCGAACTGCCAGGCAGTCAGCCGCTTCAGCTTGAAGTGATAATGGCGCTGAACAACCGCGCGCAGCTGACCCAGCTCGAGGCTGACGTTCAAAACCGTGATTCTCCGTCCTATCATCGATGGCTGACGCCCCAGCAGTTCGCGGCCACCTTTGGTCCTACCACCCAGCAGATGCAGGCGGTTGCCGCATGGCTCAGGAACCGCGGACTGATCGTGACCGCGACTGATCCGCTGACCCGCGCAGTGCGATTCACCGGTCTTTACTGGCAGGTCAAGAAGGGGCTTGGGACGACGATTCGCGGTGATGGGGTTAACTACGCCAACGTCACCGATCCACAGGTGCCGGCGGAGTTGGCGCCAACGATAGTATCGATCGAGGGGTTGCGCACGCATAGCGGCGAGGCGGCGCAAACAGAGAGCGACGCTATCGTCAGCTCCTGCACAGAGCCGGCCGGATGCAATACTAGTCCTTATTTCGGGCCCGGCGATCTCTATACTTTTTATGATGAGACTCCGGTGCTCAAGGGCGGCAACCTCGGCACCAGCGGCACTGCCACGTCAGGCGATTGCATCGCGCTACCGGAGAACGCGAGCATCAATCCCGTGGCGTTGACCAATTTCGTCAACCAGTTTAAAAGCCTGCCTTCGCCGCTGCCGTCGCCAGGCGCGTTGCCGCCGATTGTCTATACTGCAGTGAACCCGCCAGTAGCGGGCGCAGTCCCCACCGCGACGCCCGGGCTGCCGTCAGATAACGAGCCGTATTTGGATATCGAGTGGGCGCATGCGGTGTCGCCCAAGACGCCGATTCGCGTTTACTACGTGAACGGCGACTACCTGAACGCGATGCAATACGCCGTGCTCCAGAATCAATGCGGTGTGATCAGCAGCAGCGTCGAGGGACCGTGCGATCCCGTGACGACCATACTTGCGTTGGATGACGTCGAAGCCGAGGCGTCGCTGCAGGGCCAGACTATCTTCAAATCTTCGGGTGACTACGGCAGCAACTGGAAGTGCGGAAGTCCGATTCCGGCCGAACTCACCCAGAGTTCCCCAGATCAGCAGGCTTACAACCAATCCAGTTGTCCAACCTCCAACAACTACGCCGACGCAAACGGTAATCTCTGGCAGCCCAGTATCGACGAAGAAGCTGCCAGCGCGAATATCACGGTGGTGGGCGGCACCAAGTTCCAGCCGATCTATGATTCCGCGGGCAACGATCTCAGTACTGTCGGCGACGGCCTGGAGAGCGTCTGGAATAATAACGATAGTGGAACATCCCCCATCTATTGCCCGCTCAAGGATGCAAGCGGCGGCGGTCCGAGCGTGATCTTCGGCAAGCCCGCCTGGCAAACCGGGATCGGCGTGCCCAACGACGGAGCACGCGATATTCCGGACGTGGCGATGGGCGCCGACGGTCCCGCTGTGGGTGTGACTCCGGCGATCGCGTTGCCGGGATTTTTTGTGGCGACGCAAAAGACCACCGACCCGGCGCCGACCTTTGCCCTCACCGGCGGTACCAGTATCGCCACTCCGATGTGGGCAGGGGTGTCGCGTCTGGTCGCGCAGGCCCAAGGCGTAACCAGGCTGGGCAATATCAACTCGCGGTTGTACGAACTGGGTAATCTGCAAAGTCCCTCTTCCGGACTCCACGATGTGACCACGGGCAATAATGCTGACAACTCAATTCCCGGCTACAGCGCAGGGGTTGGCTACGATCTTGTCACTGGATGGGGCTCGCCGGACGTCGCCAAGCTGGTAGCCGCCTTTCCGGGCGCCGCCGCATCGACGACTCGGGTCAACACGACAGTCAGAGGCGGCAAAACCGCGGCGCCCGGAACCCTCACGATTACCAATACGACCAGCGGCACACTTGGTTTGCAGTCGGTAACGATCAACCTTAGTTCACCCTCACTTTTCTCATCTCTGACGCTTAGCGGCACTGTGGGCACTAACACGCCGCAAGTTGCGGCCGCAGTACCCTCGGCGTCGAGCGTGTTCACTTTTTCATTGCCGGTCAGCATTCCTTCAGGCGGTTCTGCAATTCTAGTTCTTCAAGGGCTGACCGTTGTTAAAGCTCCGCGAAGGGGCAGCGATTCACGTCGTATAAGAATTTCCTCCATCGCGGTTGCTCAGGGCGGAGTCGACGTTGGTGATGGTCAGGGAGGAATAATAGAGGTCTCCGGCTTGCCGGCGACGTTGGGCAGCGTGAGGGTACGCTTTTAATACGCGCCACGAGCGGAGCCTTCTCGGCTTGGAGAAACTGCTGTTGTGACGATGCTCGGGGCCGTGCTTTTTCGAGCCCGGATCTCTGCGGGTCGAGTTGAATCGACATCTTGTTACCCTTATTGAACCTCTCTGTGTCGAATTCCAATTCGGGCGACAGTCGGGGCCTGAAATAAACGTTGCAATGTTGCCTCCAAAGAGTGCATCTCGCGGGCAATGACTTCCTTGGTCGCTGATTTCCCGGCGGCGAATATAAATTTGAACCACCAGAAAAATTGCTCAAAACGCCATGCTGCTTACGTCGGGCTGAACGAGACCGGAAAATCATCGTAAGTGCGCGATTAGACGATCTGCATCCGGTGGCGCAGGCGACGCTACAAAGACTCCGGAAGGAAAAGCCAAACGAACACGAGGCTTCAACACGAAATCCGATTCGAGCTGCCGGTCGGTTCCGTTCCAGGTCTGATCTATGCCCGGCCACGCTTGGTGCGCGCCGGGTCTTTAGTGAGGGCAAACCGCAGCGGCTCGAGTCAGTCTTCGATTTTCAGACATGGCGGGGAATCGCTCGCAAACCGCGCGTGTGCGCGATTTGCGATCGGAGGCGGACCACGGAGAAACCGCGCCCGCAATCTCCCTCCAACACCGCGGCGCCAGAGCAATGAGTGCACGGCGGCCAAAATTGCGTTGCGCGTTTGCCTGAGACCCGAAGGTTGACAATCTTACATGATGTGCTGTAGCGCTTAGTGGTTAGTTGCAGGTGAGGGCAGGTATCGGCTGAACCTGAAGATTATCCAACCCGTCAGCCGTCATCTCCTTCTTCCCGGGCGCTGGTTGTTGGTCGCGTTCAGTGTCGTTGGTCGGCTAGGAGTGGCTTATGCGGGACGTCCGGCTGGTGGATCGACGGTGTCGCGAGAGGTACTCAGTTCAACGACTCGGCGAGTTCGTCGCGCGGTGTCATGAGCGCGGGATTGCGGTCACACCCCAGAGGCTCGCAGTCATAGGGGCCCTGCTCGCCTCGGAGAACCATCCGAACGCCGACGAGATCTGTGCGGCGGTACGTCGCAGGCATCCCCACGTATCATTGGCCACGGTCCATCGGATTCTAGAGCAATTTTGCGAAGTCGGAGAGGCGCGCAAGGTAACACTTCTGCACGATGTTGCGCGCTATGACGGCAACGTCGAGCCTCATCACCACGTTCTCTGCGTCCGATGCAGACGGGTACAGGACATAGAGATGCCCGAAGTGGACAAGCTTCTCGAGGGTAGAACCAATCTCGGACAGTTCGCGCTGCTGCGCTGTTCGCTAGAAATTGATGCTCTCTGCAAACGATGCCAGCTTGCCGAGAAGCGAACGCAGGCCAAACAGCACACCACATCAATCTGAGTTCTGCGTATCGATCGGAATAGAAACGTCAGGGTTACTAGTAAAGAGGAAACAAACGAGACAATTTCCTGAACGAAAATCAGGAGGACAAGAAATATGGCAATTGATCATGATCTATCAACCGGCAAGTGCCCGGTATCGGGTGCTCGCAGAAACGCGGCGCCTGGACACCCGACGAATGCGGACTGGTGGCCGAATCAGCTGAACCTGAAATTCCTGCATCCGCAGTCCCCCTTGGCCGATCCTATGGACAAGGACTTCAACTATGCTGAAGCATTCAAGAGCCTCGACCTGAATGCTGTCATCAAAGACCTTCATGCCTTGATGACGGATTCGCAGGATTGGTGGCCGGCCGACTTTGGCCACTACGGGCCGCTGTTCATTCGCATGGCGTGGCACAGCGCAGGGACGTACCGCATCCACGACGGCCGCGGTGGCGCCGGAGCCGGCCAGCAGCGTTTCGCGCCGCTGAACAGCTGGCCGGACAACGCGAACCTCGATAAGGCTCGCCGGTTGCTCTGGCCGATCAAGGAGAAATATGGCCGGAAAATCTCCTGGGCCGACCTCATGATTCTCGCCGGCAACGTCGCGTTGGAGTCGATGGGCTTCAAGACCTTCGGCTTTGGCGGCGGGCGCGAGGATGTCTGGGAGCCCGATGAGCTTTACTGGGGGAGTGAGCGCACGTGGCTGGCGGATGAGCGCTACAGCGGCGACCGTGAGCTCGCGCTTCCCTTGGGAGCTGTTCAAATGGGCCTGATTTACGTGAATCCGGAAGGGCCCAACGGAAAGCCGGACCCCGTCGCTGCAGCGCGAGATATCCGGGAGACGTTCCGCCGCATGGCAATGAACGACGAAGAAACGGTCGCGCTGATTGCTGGCGGCCACACCTTCGGCAAAACCCACGGCGCTGGCGATGCGGCGCTGGTGGGCCGAGAGCCGGAAGCCGCCGGCATCGAGGAGCAAGGCCTTGGCTGGAAGAGCAAATTCGGCACGGGCAAAGCGGGTGACGCGATCACGAGCGGCCTGGAAGTCACTTGGACCACGACGCCAACGAAATGGAGCAACGACTACTTCCAGCACCTGTTCAGCTATGAATGGGAACCGACCAAAAGCCCGGCCGGTGCGAATCAGTGGCAACCGAAAAATGGCGCGGCCGCCGGTACGGTGCCGGATGCGTATGACAAGTCAAAGCGTCACGCGCCCGCCATGCTGACCACTGACCTGGCTTTGCGACTCGATCCTGCTTACGAAAAGGTCTCAAGGCACTTCTACGAAAATCCTCAGGAGTTCGCCGATGCGTTCGCCAAGGCGTGGTATAAGCTGACGCATCGCGACATGGGGCCTCGCTCGCGATATCTTGGCCCGCTCGTCCCAAAGGAGCCCCAGCTATGGCAAGACCCTGTTCCCCCAGTCGATCATGAGTTGATCGGGGAGCGAGACATTGCTGCTCTGAAGGCTGAGATCCTCAAATCCGGATTGTCTATCTCCCAACTGGTCGCGACCGCCTGGTCGTCTGCGGCGACGTTCCGCGGAACCGACAAGCGCGGTGGGGCGAACGGAGCCCGGATACGCCTTGCGCCGCAAAAGGATTGGGAAGTGAACCAACCGGCCGCGCTGGCGAAGGCGCTGCAGAAGCTCGAAGCGATCCAAAAGAAGTTCAACGCTTCACAGTCTGGCGGGAAGAAGGTTTCGCTGGCCGACCTGATCGTTCTCGGCGGCTGCGCAGCCGTCGAGGAAGCTGCGAAAAAGGCCGGGCACGATGTGAAGGTTCCCTTTTCGCCGGGGCGCACGGATGCTTCGCAGGATCAGACCGATGTGACCTCATTCGCCGTACTCGAGCCGACCGCAGACGGGTTTATTAACTACCTCCGGAAAGGAGACCCCATACCGGCGGAGGAGCTGCTGGTGGATCGGGCCCAGTTGCTGACGCTGACGGCCCCCGAGATGACAGTTCTTGTCGGTGGCTTGCGTGCCCTGAATGCAAACTTTGGGCAGTCCAAACACGGCGTCTTTACCAAGCGGCCAGAAACGCTGACCAACGACTTCTTCGTCAACCTCCTCGACATGAGCACGCAGTGGCTGCCGTCCGCCGGCTCCGAAGGCGTGTACGAGGGGCGCGACAGGAAGACGAACGAGGTCAAGTGGACCGGCACCCGCGTCGACCTGATCTTCGGCTCGAACTCGCAGTTGCGTGCCGTCGCGGAAGTCTATGCGAGCGCGGACTCGAAGGCGAAGTTTGTGAAAGACTTTGCGAAGGCTTGGGCCAAGGTGATGGACCTCGATCGGTTCGACCTCGCCTGAGCTCAACGGAAAAGAGAGCTTATCGGTCTATTGGGAGGTCGAAGACTCCTGCAATAATGCGGTATTACGAAGGGCGCGCGAGGGGAACTCCCCCTCGCCGCTCCGTCTAAAGGCCACGGCGATGTTCGTTCTTTTGTAGAACCGTCCCTACGCCTACAATTCTTGATCTGTAATTCTGCATCGATTTCCGAGTATTCGGCGTCGGCCTCCAATGGCCGACGCACACAATCACATTGTCATCGGATGTTCCGACAGTGCACTTCCACTGAGGATCCGGATCGTACCAGGCTCTGCCAACTAGTAGTTTTGCCACGGACTTTTCGGCCCTTCTACGGTTCTATGAAGGTCCGTTCTGCGAAGCCGCCGGTCAAGTCACTGTCCTGATCGCGAAATCCCCCGGATGGCGATCCGCCTGGAACGCGATAGGGCCCGACGTGCGCGCACACGGCCGCCGTGTGCGGCGGTGTTGCGCCTGGTCGGCTTGGCCCCGACCTGCGGCATTGTGCGTCACCGTAGGCGCCACGGCGCGAACGTGGTCGTCTTGCTGTCTGAAGATCTTAACGATTAGGGGCACCGGCTATGTTCCCGATATTCCCGTTCACGCAAACGCTGCTACGAGATGCCGATACGACCCGCGCTGGGCCGAACTCCGCCCTGCACCCAATCCTAAGTAGTGGCGCAGCAGCTTCAGCCTGTGATGCAGAAGGGACTGCGGTCAGGCAAATGCAGCGACGATGTGTTTGTTGATCAGATCGATTTGGACAGGATCGTCGCTGACGGGTCCGAGCACCAGATATTGCAGGCCGGCATAGACGAGGTCCGCGATTCGGGCGCGTATCCGGTCGACGGAGCCGATGAAGTAGGACGTCCGCAGATGGTCCCATTCGCGATAACCGCCCATCACGCGCAGAAACGGTTCCCTGGATTCCGCCGCCGCTTTTTCCTCGTCAGCCGTATCGACAAGGTGGATGAAATTGCAGTGACCGAAGACCAATGAATCAGGATTTTTCCCCATCGCGCGCGAATGCTCGCGCAGGAGTTGCCAATCCCGCTTCACCATCTCCTGCGAACCGGCGGCGCGTGACAGCCAATGTCCGGCCTTGACGATTCGATCGGCGACTGTCTTCGCCAGCTTGGGTCGATCGTGACCCTGCAAATCTGGGATTTTCGATCCGCCTCCGACCCACAATTCCGGCATCCGCGACGGTCGCGGATCAAGTGTGACATCCTCGAAATTGTAATAGCGCCCCGTGAACGTCGCATTGCTCCTGGTGAGTAGTAGCGACAGCGATTCAATCATCTCGTCACATCGGCGGCCGCGCTCCTCGATTCGCGATCCGGTGGCGGCAAATTCCTGTGCATTCCATCCCGGGCCGACACCGAGCATTAAGCGCTCGCCTGAGAGCGCACACAAGGTCGCAACCTCCTTCGCGAGAACCACCGGATTTCTGACCGGCAGCACCAGGATTCCGGTCGCGAGTTTCACTCGCGACGTGATCGCGGCCGCATAGGAGAGCATCTCGATCGGCTCGAGCCAACTGACCGAATACAGCCCCGGAGAAGTAAGCAGATGATCGATGACCCAGACGTTGATACCGTACTCTTCGCACTTCCGTATCGAGGTCCGGATGCGCTCGAGCCGCGCAGAGTCATTGGACGCATAGCTCGGAATCCAAACTCCAAATTTCAGCTTGGCCATATCGATTGCTTTTACCTTAGCTGGAACTTCGTGTCTCGTCCGGATCATTCGAAGGTTGTGTCTCTGATGTACTTGCAGGCTTCGATAGCGTTTGCGGCCGTATTGCGAAAAAAAGATTGCCCGGCGGCGCCGAACCGGGACTGGAAGTTTTCGGAACCCGTTTCTCCCGCGCGCTCGTTGAGTCCTTCATAATTCAATGGCGCGACGCTCGCGCAACGATCTTTGTGTGGCAATCGAGAGCGTGAGCGCGTTCATTGCGTGCTCGGGTGCGAGCAAATCTCCGTCGGTTTCGCCGCGGATAGCTTCGGCGAAGAGCCGCAATTCCTTTTCGTAAGGATTATTGCCTTTAACCTCGACCTGCTGCGCCGAGCCTTCGGCGGGGTAGAGTGTGAAACTTGTTTTCGGCGGACCTGCCTGGAATACATTCTGAAGGTCCAAGGCGCCCCGTTCGAAAACCGCGCGATAGCCAGCGGAGAACGGAAAGCTTTTTGGCATTATACCGCTGGCTAGCACTGTAGCACTGCGCCCGTCGTCATAGCCGAGCACCGCAGAAATCTCGCCGGGAATGCCGCGTTCTGTGGCTACCGCGGACGCGCTGATGCGCGCCGGTCGCCCCATCAGCCATTGGATGAAATCGAAATCGAAGGTCATCAACTCCGTCGACGGATCGGAATAGTGCGATTTGTGATCAGGGGCTCGTGGATGCAGGTACGATCCGAGACGATAGGCCGTGATTCCCAGCAATTTTCCGTGCTCGCCCGAACGGGCCGCGCGATACGTATGCTCATAATGCGCGATTGATCGCATCAAAAGTCCGACCATCAGGATGCGCTTCGACTGGGATGCCGCATCGATCATCGCGCGTCCGTCCTCGATCGAAAGAGCGAAAGGCGTTTCGCAGAAAACGTGTTTGCCGTGCTTGAGGGCGGCGATTACTAACTCGCGATGATTCACGCTGGGAACACAGACATCGATTGCATCGATAGCGGGATGGGCGATGACTTCCACGGCATCGGTTGTCGGCTTCGCCCCGCAAATCTTGGCTGCTGCTTCCGCACGGTCGTGGTCGCGACTGAACACTGCCGCAACCTCTACGCCAGGAACATTGAGAAGGGACCCGGCATGTTCCGATCCCATAGCGCCCGCGCCTAGAATCCCAATCCTGATTTTTGCAGCAGTCATCTGGAGTTTCCTCCCGAGGCGGCGGTCAGTTCCGTTCGACATCAATATCAATCTGAATTCCCAAGCACCATGACATGGCTTGCACGCGCACAAGCCGTGCGAGCACATGGCTCATTCTAAAACGTATCGCGGGCGGTTCTTATGCCCAGAAAAGAATGAAGAAAAGCAACTCGCCGGTTCGACGCGCGAGTTCCAGCCAACCTTTCAGATAGGCCGCATGATCCTCCAACGTAGCATTATCGATTTCAGCGGCGGCGCACAGAAACGCCGCTCCGAGTTCGCTGACGAAGTTCCTCGCGGCTGCACCGCTTCAGATGGCTATATTTGCATTGCTAAATCTATAGAAGCGGGATTGAACAACGCGTCGATCCGTCCACGAAGCTCCCATGCATGACGCAAATTTAGATCCGTTGTGCATCGCTTCGGAGCGAAGCGAGACATCGATCCTTTGTCCGCGCTCCCGAAGAGCCGGGATTAGTCGCGGTTCTGCGTCACAGTTGGCAGGTCATACTCGGTACGGCACATGTCCTCATAGTCGCGCTTCGCTCGCCCGACTAACGCCGCGCGATCTTTTTCCGGCAGGCTACCCAGCATTGCCACCTTACGGTAATCGCTCGGCACGTAGCTCAGATGACTTATCAGGCCATAGGCAGGATCGAGCACGTGAAGCTGGATCGCGCGAGGTTCCATAACGAACTCGAAGCCCTCGCCGCCCGCGAGATCAAGCGCCACTTGATGGCACGTGCTCGGCGAGGTCGATGCTATGGTGCCTGCCCACGCGACGTGGATCGGCCGGTGGATGTGGCCGGCCGCCACCCGGATCACATTGCGATGGCGCGCGACGATCTCCTCCATCCGGCGGCCGCCATGCAGACCGGATGAGTCCATCCAGTGTACGCCGGTGCGAAACGGTGGATGATGCATGAAAATCATCGTCGGGCGATCCGGTTGCGCGCTCAGCGTTTCCTCCAGCCATTGCAGTCGCGCATCGCACATCATGCCGTGATGATGCTCGGGCACTGATGTATCGAGTCCGATGAGCCGAATCGGGTAATCATCGATCGCGTAATGGACAAAGGGTGATCCGGCGCGCGGCAGGTACGGCCTATCGGCAAAAACCTCGAGGAGTGCATCGCGCCGGTCATGATTGCCCGGAATCACGAACACCGGCATCGCTAGCGGCGCGAGGATCTCGCGCAGGACCTCGTATTCTTCTTCGCGGCCATGATCGACCAGATCGCCCGACGCAATTACGACGTCCGGTCGCGGTGCAAGACTGTTGATGTGGCCGACCGCCTCTGCCAGCTGAGCGTTGGTCGGAATTTGCCGATAGCAGAGGCGGTCCTTCGCTACCACATGCAGGTCGGTTATCTGCGCGACGATCATCTTTCACCCGCGCTTGTCAGGCGGCGACGAAGACCTCGCGTGCGTGGTTGGTATCGCAGTACTCCAGCACCTGCGCGATACGGTCGCCGTCGAATTTGAGGTAGAAGTGATACAGGTTGTTATACTTGCGGCCGTTGGCGGCGGTCGTGTTCGACTCGCATTGTACCGAAACGTTGTTGCCTTCGCCGAAGACGGTGCCGAACTTCATGTTGACGCCGTTGGGCATCATCGTTTTGAGGCCCTTGGCAAATCCCTTGAGCCCTTCTTTTCCTTTGACTGGCGCGAACCCTGGCATCCGCGTCATCACGCGCCATTCGAAATTGTCGGCAACCATAGGTTCGATTTTAGCCGGGTCCGGATTCTCAAGCATCGACAGAAACTCGACTGCTCTTTCTTTTTGTTGTGCCGGTGTCATGGCGAAACCTCCTTATGCGATAGCTACTCAAACTGAACCGATTGCACAAACTCGCGAAGTGTAGGGTTCAGCTTCGCGGCAGAAATTCGTTGCGAAGGCCGGACGTCAGTTGCGATGGCGCGGTGCGATCAAGCGAATCGAGGTCCCATCCACCTTCGCGAATCATCGTGCGCGACGGCTCGGGTTCCGGGTAGATGCCGACCATCTCACCTCCGACCACAAACGTTCTGCCGTTCACATTCGCGGCGGCCTCGGTACATAACCACACTACCAGCGCGGCGACCTGCTCGGGCTTGTTGTCGAGCGGATTCGCCATCGGCACCGGCACGCCGCGGTCGCCGAGCATCGCGCGCGTGCGCTCCATTGCTTTGAGGGCCTCCTCGTCGAACAGCCGCGTGGCAGCGCGAGGCCGAATCGCGTTGCATCGCACGTTGAAGCGCCCGAGGTCGCGCGCAATCGTGCGTGTGAGACCTACGATGCCTTCCTTCGCCGCCGAGTAGCTCGATTGCCCCAGGTGGCCGAGGCCCGACTCGGACGCGGTGTTCACGATGACGCCGCTTTTGTGTTCGCGAAAAATCATCGCGGCCGCACGGATAGTCGAGAAGGTGCCCTTCATATGCACGGCGACGACGTTGTCCCAATCGCTCTCACTCATATTGTAAATGATGCGCGGGCGCACGATGCCGGCGTTGTTGACGAGAATGTCGAGCCGTTCGAAGCTATCGAGCGCGGTTTGAATGATGCGCGCGCCGCCGTCCATGGTCGCGACGTTGTCATAATTCGCTACCGCCTCGCCGCCGGCGGCGCGGATCTCCTCTACTACCTGCGCGGCGACGCGATCGTCGGCGCCTCCGCCGATCGGGCCGCCGCCCAAATCGTTGACCACGACCTTCGCGCCCTCGCGCGCCAGCAGCATCGCCTCGGCGCGCCCGATGCCCCTGCCAGCGCCCGTGACAACGGCTACCTTTCCTGAAAGTCGCTTTTTTCCTGCTGTTTGTTTGTCTGCCATATCTATGGCTCCTGCGCCGAGTCGACTACTCTCCCTGTCTCTTCACCCGAATGCCGGAATCGCTAGCGACAAGTAACAGCCCCGTCAGGATGTGTTTGACATCGTTGCCAGAATATTCGGTATCATGGTTACCGGCCAACTAAACGATCGGTCAGGACCACAGGCTGTAGCTTGTGCCACGGAGATTCGCACGATGCCATCGAAAGATATCGTTGTCGACGCTGACGGACACATCCTTGAGCCGCCCGACCTGTGGGAAAAATACCTCGAAGCAAAGTATAAGCCGCATTCAATCAAGGTGGTGAAAAACGAGAAGGGTCTCGAATGCCTGCAATATGACGGCAAACTCTCGCAGATGGCGCAGCCCGGGTTCCTCGCCGCACTTGGGGGGATGGGCAAGGAGCAGGATCAACTGCGTCCCGACGCGGAGCGGACCTACGTCGGAAGCGCTCCGTTCGGCTCGATGGATGCGCGCGAGCGTGTCGAGCTACTCGATCGCGAGAACCTCGCCAAGGCGGTGCTCTATCCGACGCTGGGAATTTTGTGGGAGGCCGAAGTCGAGGATGTCGAGCTCTCGCAGGCCTACTGCCGCGCTTACAATCGCTGGATCGCCGACTTCTGCCGTCCCTACAGCGATCGCCTGATCCCGATCGCGCATTTGTCGCTCGGCGATCCTCAGGCTGCCGCCGCGGAACTCGAACGCGCCGTCAAAGACGGATGCCGCGGCGCGTTCGTCGCGCCGTTCACGATCACGCACAAGCCCCATGGCCATGTCGATCACGATCCGGTTTTCGCGATGGCTGAGAAACTCGACGTGCCGTTCGCGATTCATCCGACCTTCGAACCCAAGGGGCTCAATCGCGCGCGCTTTCATGGGATGGAGCGGATGCCGCTGCTGGGCGTGATTGCGTCGCAGATTCTGCAGCAGCCGCTTTCGACATTTTTCCAGTTCGGCGTCTTCGATAAGTTTCCCAAGCTGCGGGTGGTGATCCTCGAATCCGGTTCCTCATGGCTCGGGTTCTGGATGGATCGCATGGATGAGGGCTACGAAACCTGGATCGGCGGCACGCTGCCGTTGAAAAAAAAGCCGAGCGAGTACGTGCGCAAGCAGGTATGGATCTCAGGCGATCCCGACGAGCAGGCCACCGCTTACGTGATCGATTACGTGGGACGTGATCGCTTCTTCTGGGCCAGCGACTTTCCGCATCCGGACCACGGCGGCAAATACCTCGACGCACTCGCAAGGATGGTCGCACCGATGGGACCGGAGGCGCGCCGCGGAATCGTCGGCAAAAACGTCATCGACTGTTACAAACTCTAGGATCAGAAAACATGCCGGGAAATCAGCTCATCATCGACGCCGACGGGCATATTCTCGAGCCGGTCGACATGTGGGACAAATACCTCGAGGAAAAATATCGTGCGCGCGGAATCAAGATTAAGCGCGATGACAAGCGGATGGAGTTCCTAGAGTACGATGGCAAACCCGCGCAACTGATGCGCAGCGGCGTGCTGCACACGCTTGGCGCGATGGGCCGTAATGCTCAGGAGATGAAGCCCTCGGCGGAGCGCACTTACGTGAACTCCGCGCCGTTCGGATCGATGAACATGAAGGAGCGGCTTAAGCTGCTCGATCAGGACGGAATCGACAAGACGATTCTCTACCCGACCATCGGGCTCTTGTGGGAAGCCGAAGTCGAGGACCCGCAACTCAGCGACGCCTACTGCCGCGCCTACAATCGATGGATCGCGGATTTCTGCCGCGACTCGGGCGGGCGTCTCATTCCGATCGCGCATCTCTCGATGCTCGATGTCCCCGCGGCCGTCGCCGAGTTGGAGCGCGCGGTCAAGGACGGGTGCAAGGGCGCCTTCGTGGCGCCTTTCAACCACTTGCGCAAGGCGCACGGTCATCCTGACTTCGATCCGCTGTTCAAGAAGTTCCAGGAGCTCGACGTTCCGTACGGAATCCATCCGACCTTCGAGCCCGGCGTTGCTCGTGTCGCGCCGCTTCAGCGGGCTGGGCTCCTCGATTTGGTATCATCAGGTGACCGCGTGCTACGGCGCGCAGGTCGCGTTCACGACGCTGTTCTCATTCGGCGTGTTCGACAAATTTCCCAAGCTCAAAACGGTGGTGCTCGAATCCGGCGGCGGCTGGATCGGTTACTGGGTGGACAGGATGGACGCGCTGTATGAGGTCCCGATAAATCGCGCGCCGCTGAAAAATCCGCCGAGTCATTACATCCGCACGCAGAGCTGGATTTCCGCCGATCCGGACGAGCGCGCGCTGGCCGGGCTAGTCAAATTTGTCGGCGACCGATTCTTCTGGGCGAGCGATTTTCCGCATCAGGATCACGGGCGCGAGTACATGAAAGAGCTGAAGGGCCTGCTGGCCGAGATGCCGGCGGCCTCGGGTGCAAAACTCGCGGGCGAGACCGTCGCCAGTTTGTATAAGATTTGATCCGTTCAGCTACGCCGATGCCGCGTAGCTGATGAATTCGAGCAGGTTCCCGTCGGGATCGCGGAAGTAGACGCTGATCCCCTTGCCGCGTCCGCCCAGGCGCGGCACCGGACCTTCCTCGATCTGGATGCTGTTGCGCCTCAGATGCTCGATGGCGGAGTCGGGTGTGCCGGGCCACACGAAGCAGTAGTCGCCGCCACCGATCATCGGATGTGTCGCCTTCAGCGTGATCTTGTTGTCTGGCGGATGCAGATTGAACCGGTTGCGTCCGAAACTGATGCTGACGATCGGCCACTTGCCCGAGCGCCATTTCTCCAGGCCATCCGCCTTCGCACCGAACACGCGCACATAAAATTCCACCGAGCGTTCGATATCGCCCACCGGCATCGCGACATGATCAATATCGATTTCCATGAGAATCTCTCCTCACACTGGATGCTGGAGGAAGGTAACTCGACTGCCACCTCGGGCGCCTCGGATGGCGAACCTCCGGCTAGCGACAACCACTGATTTGCCAGAAACGGACTGACATAATCAAGGTGATTATCAGTTGTTGTTAATCAAGCCGGTGACGCCTGCGATGAAGATCGCGCTGAGTAGCCAGCCCGCGATGACTTGGAGCCACAGGTAATAACGCAATACAGAGCCGCGAACCGGAATCTTCAGGCCGAAGATGGTGTACTCGCCGGAGGCGGTTTCATCAGGCCACCAGTGCTGCTCCTGACGAAGATTTACGAACGGCACAAACACGTCGAGCGAGTAGAGCATCGGATGAAGTCCCACCATTGGATCTCCAGACGGTGGGGGTGTGCGATCCGGCCACTTGAAACGCATGACACCGGCGCCTTTGCCAATCGCTACGACGAGCGCTCCGAAAATTACGACTGCGAACGACCATACGATTGCGCGCAGCGGCTGATAGCCGTAGCCGATCGTCGTGTTTAGAAAGGCACCCCAGATCCGGCCCGGCAAACCGAAGCGGCTATAGCTCGCGTCATCACTGGCGATCATCACCTGAATCGCACCCGGCTGGTCACCGCTTTCGCGCAGGACCTTGGCGAGTTGATGGTAGGGCTGCGGATGAAACCCTGGCTGAAGCCGCAACCAGCGCAGCCGGGTATCGGCGTCGCCAGGCGCGTTGGTTGGGCCGGTTTGGGAAAATTCGGTGTAGGTGAAACCGTCGATCAGAAGATTGCCCGGCGCGGGCCAGCTTGATTCGTCATCGATCAACGCCGTTGCGTTGACTCCGGTCAGATTCAGAAAGCCGCCGTTGGGGAGAGACACGTTGGTCCACACGAGCGCGTTCTTCACGGACATTCCGGATGCGTCGAGCCCGTGGGGCTCGCGGACTGCGCCGGAAAATGTTGCCTGCGCTACAAAGAAGTCGGTGCCGATTCTCGACGTGACAAAATTCACTAACCCATCGGATAGGAAAGGCACCCCGTATCCCACAATGACGTTGCCGGCTGATATCGGTGCTGGAAGCATCGATCGCGGTCTTTCCGGGACTAAGAAAGCTGCCGTCAAGAATGAGGTCAGCGCCAATTGTGGTGCCGCTAAGTTCGACGCCGCCGTCCATATGAACATCGCGGAAGATCACGCCGCCTCCGACCCGCATCTGCAGAGCATAGAATGCACGCCGGTCAACATTTTTCGGATCGAACAGATCGAGATCAAGCGCTGAGCTCTTGAAGTGGCCCGAGGTTGACAATGAACCGCCGATTCGCGCTTCGAAGAGATTGACCTCGCCATCAGCTTTGAAACCAGAGTCGAGCTTGAGGTCGTTCTCAACCTCAATTCCGGGAGCGTCCAATTCGCGGATATGGCTACCCCCTAAATCCAGGGAAGGAATATGGGTCGCCGCCAGAGTCATGCGCTCGGGTATCGCGCAGTTGCGCAAAACGATCGGAAAGGGGACGTGAATCTGTGACAGATTGAGTCGGCCCGTGATGCGCGCTCCGAGCAGGCGGATGCCGCCCGGATCGACCAGCCGCGACGCATCGGGGTCGGTGCACAGCCATCGAATCAACTCAGTGCGAACATCACGATCGTGGGTCCAAACATCGGCATTCGCGGGATCGTTAGTCGGATCATTGAACAGCGCACTCGAGCCGCCAAACACGAAACCGCTTTGCGTGCGATTCTTGACATCGACGAACACGAGCATAGCGCGCTCAGCCTTGGTCAAATTGGGGAACTGCGCGGTAGCCTGCGCGACGAGGCGAGTCGAGGCATCGGACTCGTTGCGAGTAGCTGCATGACAGGAAATCGAAGTGTTGAGGACGCTGATGAAGACCGCGCTCCACATCAACATGGCTCGTGCCGTCATCGTGTTGTCCGCGATAGTGCAGTCTCCCTTGGTCGCTTCATGGTAGCGGTGGTACACAACTTAGCGCCTAAAGCATCGCTTAGCGAGGTTTCAACTATGAGACTTCAGAACCAGGTGCGGTTATTTCCTGCGGCTACTAAAAAATTCGCAGAGTGGCGAAAAGTCTAGAGCTTTACGACATGCCGCCGTAGTGTCGACCCATGCCTAAGCTCGAGCGATCCTTCATCAAAGTTGTTACCCGCCGATTCCGTAGTCGAGCCGTTGTGGAGCCAGAAAACCTGGCGCTCCGTCATCAACTGCATGTTCCTCGCCGCCAGCGATCGGTCGGCTCCGGCTGCTTGCTTTCGACCGCTTGCTGTGGGTCGTCCTCTACCGATTGTGGCCAAGCTGTTTGGAAGCGATGGTGTTGGTCAAGCCGGCCACTGTCGTCCGATGGCACCTTCAGGAGTTTCGCCTTTTTTGGCGTTAGTGCTCGAGGTCCGGGCGGCCATCAGTCGATCGCGAGATTAGCAGTCTGATTCGGCAGATGAGCGGCGCCAACTCGGCGAGCCGTGCGCCCAGAATCCATCGTGAACTGCTCAAGCTAGGCATCGAAGTGGGCCAAGCGACCGTCGCGAAATACATGGGTGAAGGCAAGTTGCGCCTTCCTCAACTTGGCGCCGCTTCCTGCATAAACAGGCCCAAGGTGTCGCTGGGATCGATATATTCGTTGTGGCGTCCGCGTCATTTCGGCTGCTCTACGTGACGATCATTCTGACCCACGATCGCAGGAAGATCGCACGTACCGCCGTCACCGAACACCCGACTGCAGCTTGGCTCTCGCGCCAGGTAACCGAAAGCGTTTCCATAGAATACGGCGCCCCGGTATCTGCTGCGCGGCCGTGACGCATCGTATGGCGTCGACTTTCGCGGCCGGTCGCAGCGATGGAAATCACGGAAGTAATCATGGCGCCACACTCACCTTGGCAGAACGCTTATGTAGAGCGGGTAATAGGATCGATTCGCCGCGAATGTCTCGATCACATCGTGATCTTCAACGAGCGCCATCTGCGCTAAGTCCTGTCCTCGTATGTCGACTATTTACCAGCGTACCCGCACTCATCTTTCGCTCGACAAGGACTGTCCGGAACCGCGCCGATCATGCCACCTCGGAAAGGTGATCGCCATTCCTCAGGTCGACGGCTTTGTTGTCATCGTGCGCCGCTTCGTCTTCCGCATTCTTGCTGGTGGTACCGGGTCGATGTAAAAGTTCAATCGATGAATTGCTAGTCGCAGCGACTAGAACTTTCGCAAGTTAAACGGCTCGCGCTTGAGGATCCCGCGACGCGCGATACCCCAGAGCATGCCTGTCAGGAGTTTCAGATCTTCCGCCGTGTGAGCCATAAATCGAACCGAGCATCCGCCGCCTCCGATCTGACTTACACCTCCGCTCACTTCGGGTCTCTTCTGCAGAGCGCGATTGAGTTTGGTTGACAGGCTAGCCCAGTCGCTGTCGTTCTCACCCGCGACCACAAAACTGGCCAGATAGTTGAACCCCTCGGCAACGCCGAGGCGGTCGGGATCGTTCTCTTCGGGAATGATCCGCGACCGATTGAGGTAAAGGGGTACCGCGCCCCGCGTGACCGCGATTTCCGAACTTAATTCACCGAATTGCCAGCGCTCGCCGCGGCCAATGCGGCCTGCCGCGATCGCTTCGTAGATTATTGCGCGGCTGCCCGGCGCCATCTGAACTCTTACGGATTGATGAAGACGGGCTCCCGGATGCGGGATCAAATGATCTGGAAGAAACTCGATGGTGGCGCCCGGACCGAGCGTGATGCTGACCTGCTGAGATGCAGGCGTACTCGCGGTGCGATATACCTTGCCAGCCGACGCTGTGATCAAGACTGCGGAAGCCTGCTCGCCGAGATCAACCGTGGTGCTGAGCCGGTCACCGCCGAGGATTCCTCCGCCGGAATTGAGCATCATCAGGCACAGCGATCCGTCGGCGGTCCGCACCGGCTCCAATGCTTGAAGCGGATGCGTCCAACGCCGGCGGACAAGAATCGAGCGACCGCCGCTCCGTACGAACCCGAGGTTCAGGAAAGCGTCGCGTCCAACACGATCAGGAGGCGAATAGCAGTTCGCGGTTGATCCAATCCACGACCTCGTCTGCTCCGGTTCCCTGTCTGAGATTGGTAAAGACAAATGGTCGCTCTCCACGCGCGCGTCTTGCATCACGTTCCATAACACCGAGATCGGCGCCGACGTATGGCGCGAGATCGATCTTGTTGATTACCAACAACCCCGACCGCATGATTCCGGGACCGCCTTTGCGCGGAATCTTGTCGCCCTCCGCCACGTCGATTACGTAGATCGTTGCGTCCACCAGCTCGGGACTAAAGGTGGCGGCAAGATTATCGCCGCCGCTTTCGATGATCACGATATCCAGATCGGAAAAACGCGTCGTCAACTCCCGCACTGCTTCCAGGTTGACCGAGGCGTCCTCGCGAATCGCGGTATGGGGACATCCGCCGGTCTCGACGCCCAAAATCCTCTCCGCAGCGAGCGCACCCCGCCGGGTCAGGCACTCGGCATCTTCACGCGTGTAAATATCGTTTGTGATAACCGCGAGCTGCCGGGGCCCATGCATCTTGCGGCATAGCCATTCAACCAGAGCGGTTTTACCTGATCCGACCGGTCCGCCGACACCTATTTTCAAAGGTTTGGGAATCATGATCTGAATAAGCGCGCCTCCAGTCGCTCATGGCGCATCGCCGCTATCTCCAAGGCCGGAGCGAAACCGGCCATGTCAGAAATACTCATTTCGAGAGCGTTTTCCGCTAGAGATACAATCGAAGGCGCGAGATTATGAATAATACTTTGACCTTGCATCTGCCCAAGCGGTATCAACCGCACAGCGGCGCCCACGATCGCGGCTGAGGTCGCATATAGATAGGCGATCGCAGCGTCGCGCGGCCGCCATCGTTGGGCAGCGCCTGCGATTCCGAACACTACAGCATGATGGCACGGTGTCGCGCCCAGATGGACAATCTCGGCAAACTCTCCGATCACAGAATCTTCGAGCACCTGCGCGGCCACGCGCAGAGTCTGGCGGCCCATCTGGCGGCTCGCTGCACGCAATTCGGCGGCGGGTTTCATTGCTTCGAGGATCGCGTCGAGTTCAAGGCATTGACTAATCTTTCGCCCATCGGCGGCTCGAAGAGCACCCACGACGGCGACCGCGTCGATCCGGCCAGAGGCGCCCTCAAGATGAGCACGCAGGAATTCTTGAGCTCCTGATGCGTCGGCGATCGCGCCGCATTGCACGT
This sequence comes from uncultured delta proteobacterium, assembly GCA_963801665.1. Classification (GTDB taxonomy): domain Bacteria; phylum Desulfobacterota; class Binatia; order Binatales; family Binataceae; genus JBARDN01. Next base: position 50,827 of record CAWDFL010000003.1, read on the forward strand.
ATGTCTCGAGACCGAAGGAATGCGCATAAGCACCCGCCGGAAATAGTCCATCCGAGAATTGGAGGAGCGCGACCAGCGATTCAGTGCTCATGAACGTGCCCTCTAGCTACAGGGTTGAAGATCGCGCGGCGGCGCTGCCAAGGAATCCCCAGTCGAGTGAGTAATTGCACCATCGCGGTGTCATCCGGGACGAGCAGATCTTCGCCATCGAGGGCGAGCGGAAAATGATGGTTGCCAACTTCGAATGCGACGCGAATCGCAGTGTCGCGATCGCGCGGCCGGACCGCGAGAACCGGCTCAGCCGCCGCCCGGACCACAAGGTACCAATCCGCTTCGACGGCAATGATCGTTTCGGGGGCCAGCGTGGTGCCGGTCGGAAGCGCCAGCGCGATTTCGCGGCCGGCGGCGGTCCGAACGCGGCGGCGCCCCCAGCGCCGCTCCTCTGAGGTCATCATAATGTGATCGCGCTCTTTGCCGGCCAAAGCCTCGGGCGCGGTCGCGGTTGGAATTGATTCGATTTGCAGCATAATCAGAACAGAAAATACCGCTGAGCCATCGCAAGCTCGCGCGCGGGTTCGCAGGTCATTAGTTCTCCGTCGGCTCGAACTTCGTAGGTGTCGGGGTCGACCTCGATCATGGGTAGCAGGTTGTTGTTAATCATGTCGCGCTTGGAGAGACCGCGGCACTTCGCGACCGGCGCAGTCGCGCGCGCCAGACCGAGTTGGTTGCGAATGCCCGCTTCATGTGCGGCGCGCGATACGAAGGTAAGCGAGCACTCGCCAAGCGCGCGGCCCAGCGACCCGAACATCGGGCGATAGATGACGGGTTCCGGAGTCGGAATCGACGCGTTAGGGTCCCCCATCGCCGCCCACGCGATCATCCCACCCTTGATCACGAGTTCCGGCTTGACTCCAAAAAATGCGGGCTTCCAGATCACTAGATCAGCCAGGCGTCCCGCCTTAACCGAGCCGACCTCATGTGCTACACCGTGAGCGATCGCCGGATTAATCGTGTACTTGGCAACATAGCGGCGCGCGCGCAGATTATCGCTTCCACTTTGCTCGCCAGGCAGCGCGCCGCGCTGGCGCTTCATCTTGTCAGCGCTCTGCCAGGTGCGCATCACGACTTCGCCGATCCGCCCCATCGCCTGCGAGTCGGAAGCCATCATGCTGATCGCACCAAGGTCGTGGAGAACGTCTTCGGCCGCGATCGTCTCGGCCCGGATTCGCGATTCGGCGAAAGCAACGTCCTCCGGGATATTGGGATCAAGATGATGACACACCATTAGCATGTCGAGATGCTCGTCGAGAGTGTTGATGGTAAACGGCATCGTCGGATTGGTCGATGAGGGCAGGCAGTTGGACTCGCCGCAAACCCTGATGATGTCCGGCGCGTGGCCGCCGCCCGCACCTTCGGTATGATAAGTATGAATCGTTCGGCCTTTGAAGGCAGCGATCGAATCCTGCACGAACCCGGCTTCATTGAGAGTGTCGGTGTGGATGGCGATTTGTACGTCGTATTCGTCCGCGACCGACAATGCGCAGTCGATTGCAGCCGGCGTGGTTCCCCAATCCTCGTGCAGCTTGAGGCCGATCGCGCCGGCTTCCATTTGTTCACGCAGCGGAGCGGGGGCGGACGAGTTACCCTTGCCGAGCAGACCAACGTTCACCGGCAGCTCTTCGAAGGCTTGGAGCATTCGATGGATATTCCACGGGCCAGGAGTACAAGTGGTTGCGTTGGTTCCGGTGGCGGGCCCTGTGCCGCCGCCGATGAGCGTGGTGACCCCGGACGACAAGGCCTCCCACGCGAGTTGCGGACAGATCAAATGAACATGCGCATCGATCGCGCCGGCGGTCACGATCCGGCCCTCGGCAGAGATCACCTCGGTGCCTGGACCGATCACCATCATCGGCGTCACACCGTCCATAATATCCGGATTACCGGCCTTGCCGATGCTGACGATACGCCCGCTACGAATACCTATATCGGCTTTGACTATTCCCCAATGATCCAGAATTACACAGTTGGTAATCACCAAATCCAGAGCGCCCTCGATGGATGTCGCATGGGCCGATTGCCCCATTCCGTCGCGCACAATTTTGCCGCCGCCAAACTTTGTCTCTTCGCCAAAGACGGTAAAGTCGCTCTCGATTTCGATCATCAGCTCGGTATCGGCGAGACGGATTCGATCACCGATGGTGGGGCCGTAAAGTTCGGCATATTGGGTGCGCGGGATTTTGAGAGTCATGGCTTGCTTTCCTCGAATCCAAGTTCGTGCGCGCGACGCATCGCCGCGGATTTGTTTGCCCTGGCGGTGGCGCCCTCGGTCAGCCGGTTCAAGCCGTGTACGACCCCGCGTCCACCAAAACGCACGAGTAACACGGTCTTATCGTCGCCTGGCTCGAAGCGCACTGCGGCGCCCGAAGGGATATTCAGGCGCATCCCGAAGGCCCGGGCGCGATCGAATGCGAGCGCGCGATTGACCTCGAAGAAGTGGAAATGGGATCCGACCTGGATCGGACGGTCGCCGGTGTTTACTACCCGCAAGGTCGTGGTTTCGCGGCCCGCATTAGCTACTATATCTTCCGCGGCCAGAATGTATTCGCCAGGAATCATATCTTCAGCCGAACCTCTTTCTGGGTGGCTAGCGTATTGGCCGGTGCACGGTCACGAGCTTGGTACCGTCAGGGAAAGTGCCCTCGATTTGCACTTCCTCCAGCATCTCGGGCACTCCTTCCATGACATCCTCACGGTTGAGAATAGTCATTCCGAACTCCATCAGCTCAGAAACTGAACGTCCGTCACGGATAGCTTCCAAAATCTCCGCGGATATCAGCGCCGTAGCTTCGGGGTAGTTGAGCTTAAGACCGCGGGCTCGGCGGCGGCGCGCGACTTCAGCGGCGGTGAAGACAAGCAGCTTATCAATCTCTCTAGGCGTCAGCCGCATCGCATCACCAGGCGAGCGTCAGATACTGAGAAGGTGGGCAACCGCATTAGGAGATTCCTCGCGTGTATTGCCGCTTCTGACTACTCGTCCTCTTTGCATTACGTAGTAGCGATCAGCGATCGACCAGGCAAAGCGCAAATACTGCTCTACCAGCAAGATAGCAATTTTCAACTCGGTGCGGATACGATTCAGCGCGCCGCCAATTTCCTGCACGATCGAGGGCTGGATGCCTTCGGTGGGTTCGTCGAGGAGCAGCAAGCGCGGGGCGGAAACCAGCGCTCTTCCGATAGCAAGTTGCTGCTGTTCGCCCCCACTCAGGACCCCGCCCTTGCGCGCGCGCAGCCGGGCCAGCGCGGGAAACATCTCGTAAACATACGGCGGAATGTCTTGGGCTGGATTTTCGCGCCCTGTCATTGCGGACAGACCCAGCAACAGGTTTTGATGGACCGTCAGATGCGGAAAGATACCGCGGCCCTGCGGCACCAGCGCGATCCCGCGCCGTGCGCGTTCATACGCCGGCATTCGCGTTATCTCGGCGCCGTCGAAGAGCAGGCGGCCGGCGGTCGCCGGATGCAGCCCTGCGATTGTGCGCAGGAGCGTGGTCTTGCCGACCCCGTTACGGCCCAGTAGCGTGACCGCTTCGCCGGCGCTGATCTCGAGATGAACCTCGCTCAGCACCGGACTGATCCCATAGGCCGCGCCAACTCCGTCAAGCGTGAGCACGCTCCGGCTCCTCCTCGGCACGTCCCAGGTAGACGGCCTTGACCTGCGGATCGTTGCGCACTTCATCGATCGTTCCCTGGCGGAGCATTCGTCCCATGTGCAACACACTCACCGGTGCGCCGAGTTGTTCTACGAAGTCCATGTCATGATCGATCACGATAAACGCGCGGCGGCTCGCAAGTCCTTTGATCAGTTCCGCGGTTTTCTCGCGTTCCTGATGCGTCATGCCGGCAGCCGGTTCGTCGAGCAGCAACAGCTCGCCGTCCGAGGCGACCACCATCCCAATCTCGAGCCACTGTTTGGCACCGTGAGCCAGGTGCGCGGCCAGCATCCTCCGTTTCTCACTGAGCGCGATAAGCCCCAGAATTTCCTCGACGCGCTCACGCTCGGCGTGCGTGATCGAAGTTCTGAGCGTGCGCATCCAGCCGCGGTTACGTTTGGCCGCGACGATCACATTTTCCTCGACGGTAAGGGTCGGGAGGATTCCCGGGGTCTGGAATTTGCGGCAAATGCCGCGGCGAACTACTTCGTACTCCGGCAGCCGGGTGATGTCGGCGCCCTTGAAAATCACGCGTCCAGACACCGGACGCACCCGGCCGATAATCGCATCCATCAAGGTAGACTTACCGGCGCCGTTGGGACCGATTACGACCTGCACCGTGCTCGGCATGACTGACAGGCTTACATCGTCGAGCGCCTTAAAGCCCTCGAAGGAGACGGTGAGATTTTTAACCTGTAGCAAAGACTCCGGCATTGCGACGCTCCATCGAATCAGGCTTGCGGGTTCTCGTCGGGATCGTCGTTCATAACGGCAACTATCGGCATCACCAACGTTTTGCGCGACTCGTCGCGTGGTTGCCTGACGAAGAGTTTGAGAAATCCATCCAATCCATCCGGTAATGCGGTAACGACTAGGACAAACAAAGCTCCCATCAGATAGAGCCACAATTCAGGAAAAGCGCTGCTGACCTTGTCCTTCGCGAAGTTGACCAGCAGAGTGCCGAGCACCGCGCCGGCAAGACTCTCGCGTCCCCCGACCGCCACCCATACCACCATCTCGATCGACGGCACTACACCGATCATCGCCGGAGAAATGACGCCTATATTGAGGGTGAACAGAATTCCAGCGATCGCGGCCATAACCGCGCCGATCGCGAACGCCGCCACCTTGTATGGCGCGGGGTTATAGCCAAGGAAGCGCACACGGTTCTCGCCGTCGCGGATCGCGCGCAGCAATTTACCGAATTGTGCGGCGAGCAACCATCGCGTCGCAAGAAACGCCGCGCTCAGGATTATCACCGTGACGAAATATAATCCGACTTGGGTCTTTTGATCGGCGAGCGAGAAACCGAAAGCATCGCCGAAATCGGTCAGTCCGTTGAATCCGCCAGTATAGGGTTGCTGGCTGATTATGAAGGTAGTTGCCGCGAGCGCGAGCGCCTGCGTGATGATCGCGAAGTAAACACCGCCGACGCGGCGATGAAACAGCAACCACGCCAGAGCGGCCGCGACCGCGGTCGGAACGATCAGCGCGGCGGCCAGCGAGAGGACGCCGCTTTTGAACGGAATCCATAGCCACGGCAGCGAGTCGAGCCCGTTCCATTGCATGAAATCCGGGATCTCGCCCGGTCCGAGCGCGGCCAGCTTCAGATGCATCGCGATTCCATACGCGCCCAGGCCGAAAAACAATCCCTGGCCCAGCGGCAGAATTCCCGCATTGCCCCAGACCAGAGCGATTCCCATCGCGAGGATACCCATCGCAAGGAACCGGCCCAGCAGCGAAAGGTTGTAGGGGCCGATGTATAGCGGCGCCAGCAGGAGCAATATCACCGCGATCACATACGCCGAGTTCTCGAACCGATGCACCTCAGCTCTCCTCGAGCGAGCGCGATCCAACGCTGACGATTCCCCGCGGACGGAACTGGATGAACGCGATCACGAACACCAGCAGCAGCACGTCCGAGGTGCTCACGCTCGTGAAAATCTGGCATCCGGCCGAAAAGATTCCGACCAGCAGCGCGGCCAGCAGCGTTCCGAGCAGGCTCCCAAGCCCACCCAGGATCACCACCAAGAATGCGTACACGATATAGCTCTGCCCGACCGTCGGCGTTACCGGCGCGATCAGCGCCAGCGCCGAACCAGCCAAACCCGCGACGCCGCTGCCGATCGCGAAAACTGCCAGATCGATAGTGCGCGTGTTGATACCGAGCGCTTCTGCCATGTCGCGATCCTGATGCACCGCCTGCACGAGCAAGCCTACCCGGGTGCGTGTGATCAATAGCGCAATCAGTCCCAATACCACCGCTGACAGCGCGATGATGAACAAGCGCACCAGCGGAAGGCCAAAGCCGGCCAGCGCTCCGCTGGACACGGTGAATGAACCCGCCAGCCATGCCGGCGCGGTGACTTCATTTCCTATCGGTCCAAAAATACTTCGTGCGCCCTGCTGAAGGATCAAGCTGATACCCCAAGTGGCGAGCAGCGTATCGAGCGGGCGTCCATATAGCCGGCGGATCAGAGTCAACTCTAATAGCGCGCCGAACAAAGCGGTGCCGATAAAAGCCGCGATCATTCCCAGCGGATAACCTACCCCGTGCGGAAAGACTTGCAGCGTCGTATAGGTCAGGTAGCCGCCCATCATCAGCAGCTCGCCGTGAGCCATGTTGATCACGCCCATCAGACCGAAGCTGAGCGCCAGGCCGAGTGCGGCCAGAAGCAGGATCGAGGCTACGCTGATACCGTTGAACGCCTGTCCGAAGAGCAGTGCTAATTCAGTCATATGATCCTGGTGAGCGGCGCGGGGAGTAACGGGCTCCCCGCGCCTTTCAGACAATCATCCAAGCGACGTTGCGTCTAGTGGATGACGCACTTCTTGCCGGGAAACGCGAGCGGATCATACGGCTGTGGGAAGATCGGTGAGTCAGAGTGCCACAGGATATTGAATTGGCCGTCGGCGCCAAGCTCGCCCACGTACGCGGTCTGGTAGAGGCTCTGGTTGGTCGCGAACTTGGTCTTCCCCATCACGATGTCCTTCCAGTCGAGCGCGACCGCGGCTTTGCGGACTTTGTCAACATCGAAGCTCTTCGCCTTTTCGGCCGCCGCCGCCCATACGTAAACATCGAGATAGCCATGCGCCATCGGGTCGTCTACCACCGAATCAGCTCCAAACTTGGCTTTGTAGGCAGCGACAAACTTTTTGCTCGCCTCGTCGTCAAGGCTCTGGAAATAGTTCCACGCGGCATAGCTGCCCTGAACGAGCGACGGTCCCATCGCTTTCGCTTCGGGCTCAGCGATACTAAATGACATCACGGGCAATTTCGAAGGCGGCAGCCCGGCGGCCGTCATCTGTTTGAAAAATGACACGTTGCTGTCGCCGTTGAGGGTGTTGAATACAACGTCGGGTTTTGCCGCCTGGATCTTGTTCACAATCGCGCTGAAGTCAGTTCCCCCAAGCGGTACATACTCCTCGCCGGCGACTTCCATGCCGTCGTGGAGGATGTGCTTTTTCAGGATCAGATTTGCCGTACGCGGAAATACATAGTCCGAGCCCAACAAGAAGTACTTTTTGTATCCCTTCTGCTTTGCCCAATCGAGCGCCGGCAGGATTTGCTGGTTCGGCTGCGCGCCGGAATACATGATGTCGGAAGAGCACTCATTGCCCTCGAACTGCACCGGATACCAGAGCAATCCATGGAACCGCTCAAAGACCGGCAGCATCGCCTTGCGGCTGGCCGAGGTCCATCCGCCGAACACGGTTACGACCTTGTCTTCTTGGATCAGCTTCTGCGCCTTTTGCGCGAAGGTCGCGGGCTCCGAGGCACCGTCCTCGACAACAGGTTCGATCTTCTTTCCGTTCACCCCTCCGGCGGCGTTAATCTGATCGATTGCCAGCATCGTGGCGTTCTTGACGGTTACCTCGCTGATCGCCATGGTGCCGGTGAGAGACTGCAGGACGCCAACCTTTACGGTCGAGTCGTCCGCATGGGCCCGCACGCTAAGTGAAATAGCCAGCACCGCTCCGCTGATCATCGTCAGCGCAAATTTCGTCTTTATATTCATCTTGCTCCTCATTTTGATCGGCCGTTCGTTCATTGATCGTTCGCTCATAGCGTTTCGCGGGCTCCGGTCCGCTGGCTCCCGGCTAGCGGCCCTTAGAACATCAATTGGGTTTGAATCCACAGCCGATTCGCTCCAAAGCCACTACCCGAATGAAATCCGCTACCCGCGAGATAGGAGTATGCAGCCTGTATCTTCGCATTATGGCCGTACAGGTAATAATTCAATCCGAGTGAATACTCAGTCATCCGGTGATAGCTGAAGTTTGTGGGTCCATCAAACCAGGTTGTCTGATTGCCGCCGGTGGCCGGAATTTCACCATAGCCCCACCATATGCCCGATATGCGCTCGGCAAGCTCCCACGCGCCTGGAACTATATAGTAGCCGGCTTGCTCGCCGTAACCCCATGAATCGTAACTCGGAAGGCCACCAGTCTGCAGAGTCCGGCGATAGTAACCCGAACCCTGGAAGCTCAGATAATTGTAGCGAAAGTTAATCGAGGAGGTGGCGCCGTACGTGCGATCACCACTCGTCTCGTTCTCGAATCCCGAGGTGTAGTCAACCGGATTGTACATCCCAGAGGCCCACAAGGAGAGCTCAGGCTTATCCACCGGCTTGGGATGAGGATCGCTCTCGACCCACCCGTACGGTTCAAGAATATCGTAATGAAGGTTTCCCACGTATGCGAGTCGGCCATTGATACTCTCTTGTCCTCCCGCATCAAGCGCTGGGACGCTGTTGTACACTCCGACTCCGTAACCCAGCTTGCCGAATTGGCCGTATGCCTGTACGCCAATCGCGCGCTGGAGCAGAAAGGCGTACTCGGCGGCGGATAGATCTGGGAATAGATAATTACCCGGATTGTCGTAGTATTCATAAGTGTATGGAATCCACGAGCGTCCGGTCTGAAGGGTCAGATAAGGAGAGATCGTGCGCGCGGCAAACCAGTCCAACATCGAGATTCCGTTGGTGTTTCCCGCAGTGCTGCCTTGGATTTGAAAGAAGTACTTGGTTTCCGGATCGAACACATTCCCCGAGAATGCAAGCCGGCCGAGGTAGAGATCGAAGGTGTTCTCGTATCGATTTCCGGATCCGAACGAACCCACCGAGTTGGGTTTGAAGGAGGTGAAGCGCGTCTGAATGAGTCCGTTGACGAACAGTGAAAAGCTGTCGTCATTGGTCTTCAGGAAAAAACCCTTGTTGTAGATATCCGCTGGTTGCAGCCCGGTCGTTATACCGGGAGTACGTTCCTTGCCGCGGCCCGCCTCGACTCCCGTCAGGAGTCCGGGCGACGGCGTCGCGGCGGGCTGGTTTGCCTCGAGCTTTTCGAGTTTCGCAGCAAGTTCATCGGTGCGCTTTTTTTCGGCCGCGATCTCGTCGCGAAGTTCCTGGATCGTCTCGGCCGACCCTGACGGTGCCGCCTGAGCAAGTACCGTATGGCCTGGCGATGCGCTCGACGCCGGCATGGCTCCGCCGGAATCAGCGAACGCGGTGGCCGAGAAACACAACATCCCGACTCCGGTAATCGCGGCCATCCACATTAAACTCGCAGCCTTTTCTTTCCAACGTTGCCTCACGGCTTCCTCCAATTCATTCAAGCTAAAGCGTCAAAGATTCGCTTCCGACTTCCCCTGAGGTTCCCTCGCATGAGGGCGAAATAACTTTCGCGCTGTTCAGCAATCGTTATGCCACCAGGGAGTGCTGAATCCGCGAGCGGCGCGCGAACACGTGCCACAAAGGCGTCCCGTGGAGATGAATTACTGCGAGAGAGCAGCGCGTCGGCGCCATTCCTCCGGGAGATTGGATTTAAAACTCGAAGACTACTGAAGCCGCTAGCAAGAGCACCGATCGAGCGCGCGGAGCATTTGGCGCGGTGCGTCGCACCTGAGTCGATCTGCTCACGAGATGTGCAGGTGCGCGAGATAGTCGCAGCGCAGGATTCTAGTGAGGCATTACTCAGTGCCGTTCATGAATGCAAAATACAATGGAGTGCGTTCTGCCCAACTGATGGAATTAACACAAATTAGACGCAGTTTTGATGTGATTTGAACGAACAGAGAGCTGGAACTTTGATTTTACTCTAACGCTCAACTGAGACACCGGCTTCACATGCGTTGCCAACATGAATCTGCGAAACTCCGATGAATCCTGTCTGCGACTGATCACGCGGTATGCAAGCGAGCACACTCCGGCCATTTCTCAGACGCTGCTAGGCGGCTGAAAGGTTCAGTCCCTGAAGAAATGCGGTCCACTCGCGTTGAGAACGTGTATTCGGAAAAGGCTCCGGCCGAATTGGCCGCTCGGAACTATAGATAACCTCGAACTGGCCGTCGTCCAGAACCTTGCCGACCCGTATAGTTTTCCAGGTGTGCTGGTTGACGGAGTCGAAATGTACCGGGCCTTCTGGCGCGTTGAAGCTCTGATGCCGAAGCGCCTCGCGGATCTGCGGGATGTCGGCCGAGCCGGCTTCGACGACGGCCTGCGCCCATAAATGCACGCCGAGATAGGCTGCCTCCATCGGATCCGAGGTGACGCGCTGGGGACCGTACTGCGAGCGAAAGGCTTCGACGAAACGCGAGTTCTCGCTGCGTTCGATACTCTGGAAGTAGTTCCAGGCGGCGTAGTTGCCAGTGATATCGAGATTGCGCAATTCATTTTCGCCGATGCTGAAGGAGAGCGTGGGAATCCGGTCGGGTGTAATACCTGCGGCGCGCAGAGCCCGGAAGAATGCGATGTTACTATCGCCGTTGATGGTATTGACTATTAGATCCGGTTTGGCGGCGGCGATGGTCTCGACCAGATTTCTGACCTCGAAGGTGCCTGATGGGATGTATGATTCGCCAGCGATTGTTCCTCCCAGACGGTTCGTCTGGTCGCGTACAATCTCATTTGCGACGCGTGGAAAGATATAATCCGATCCGACCAGAAACAGACGCTTGCAGTTAAGAAAGCCGAAGGTCCATTGGATTGCGGGGATGATCTGCTGATTAGGCGCCGCGCCGGTATAAAATATGTTCGGCGAGGTCTCCATCCCCTCGTACTGGACTGGATAGATCAGCACGTTGTCGTATTTTTCGACCAGCGGCAGTACCCGCTTGCGATGTGCTGACATCCAGCAGCCGAAGATGGTGCATACCTTTTTCTCCGCGAGCAACCACTCCGCACTCCGCGCGAAAGTTGCGCAGTCCGACTTCCCGTCGACGACTATCGCTTCCACGCGGCGGCCCAGCAGCCCGCCGCGGCTATTTATCTCGTCGATCGCGAGAAGAGTCGCGTCAACCACCGGGCTCTCGCTATACGCCATCGTACCGGATAGCGAATGAACCACTCCGACGGTGAGCATCGGCGCGCGCGCCCTCAAAATCCCGCCGTGCGAAGCGTGTTGCTCAAACGCGAGCTGATGGGCGCGTCCTCTATCGCCGCTCGCGCCATTCTCAAGGCTCCCAGCCGCGCCATCCGGCCAACTATCGAAGACCGCGGCTGTATCGGGCCGTGTGTTCGCTTCGGTCGAGTCAGTGCGATGCCTAATCGAAACCGACGGCAGGAACCGGTACCCGCGGCGATTCACGGTCTCAAGGTAACGAGGCGACTTTGCGGTATCACCGAGTATCTTGCGCAATTCCCAGACATATGCGCGAAGCAGGTTTCCCGAAACCACCACGCCCGGCCAAACGCTGCCGAGAAGTTCCTGTCGTGAGACCAGGCGCCGCGGATTTTCCACCAGGTAAAGTAGTATCTGAAAGGTCTTGGGCCGTACGGCGATTATTTCCGAATCGCGCCAGAGCTCCTGGTTCGCCGGGTCGATTCTAAACCGCGCAAAAGAGAATATGCGGGCTTCATTCATCGCGCTCAACGCAGATGTTTTTCAATTCAGATTCCTCGGCGTGTAAGGATGCCGCCACGCTGCTTCTTTCATTCCGTAAATAGGAATCCGACCGATAGCATACCGGATCACGTGACGGAGAGATCCGCGAGAAGCCACCAAGCTGAGCGATACTTTGGTTGGCGCGCCCTTGGTCGCCGCGCGCGCGAGCCGCTCGATGCAGGGTCGAATTTGATTCTGATCGCCGCCCGCAGCGCTGCAACTCCCGATCGCCAAGCCTTAGCCTGAAGCCTCGAAGAGTCTCCACCTGGGAATGCTGCACAGCAATGACTATGCCATCACTATCAGCGCGATCGACTCTTGGCCCCTTAGCAACCTTCACCGCCGCCCATTTGTGAAAACTCACAGCGGGAGTCGTTTTCGTGCAATGAAAGTCGCGTAAATCACGGGGATTCTTTACATCGCAACGAGGCGTAAACGAGCTTTGCAAAGCGAGGTTGGACGCTTCGCGAGCGCGCGACCGAGACAATATGCCCGTCCGAGTTGCTGTTGATGAATTTCCGGCGGCAGACCGCTGCTCACGTGCGGAGCAGATGCTCGGCACTAGGGCAAAATCTTCCCACGGAGAAAATGCCTAACTTAGCCTTATCCACGAGAAATTGCGCGCCTTTGCATTTGCTAACTCACCGATGATGGCTGATTTAGCTCGGTTCTATATCCCTTTAGCGATTTGGAACTCTGCGGCTATCGCAATCATAATGATCCGGTTCAACGGAGCGTGTTTCTGAACTATCTGTCCCGCGGTTGATAATCATGAAGCGCCGTTACGCTTGACCTCCGTGGCGAGTTCGTCCGCTCTCATTCGAACGGCCGGTACGACGTAATGCCCCATCACTCGATAAGCTCCCACCGCGCAAGCCCCAAAATAGCTGCGGCTCGTGGCTCCAACAGACGATGGTCCTATTCGAGGCGCGCAATCTTGCGGCCCCATGACACACACATTGCTCGATTCGCGGCACGGAACCAGTCGTGTGTGGCGCGAGATTTCGCGCAATGTCGGCTCTTGCCAGCAGGTCTCCTCTTTGCTGCTGCTATTCTCTTTCGCCTTCTAATCGCCCTGATCGTGCAAACAGTCGATGCACGCTAATGGCCGGCCTCGACCCCTCTGCGCGAATGGCGTCGGGAAAATTTGGGTAAACCACTCGCTTCACGCGCCGACCAGAGCAAACATCCCGACGAGCCGGTATGGCTTAGGGGACTTTAAACAGATGGAACACCCGAAAGTGGCAAAGGGCAGCGGGCACCAACCCACTGTGGGGTGCGCCCAGGATCCGCCGTGAACTGCTCAAACTCGGCATTGACGTCAGCCAAGCGACCGTCGCGAAATACACGGGCGAAGGGCAAGTTGCGCCTTCTTCAACTTGGCGCAGCTTCCTGCACAATCACGCCCAAGATGTCGCTGCGATCGATATGTTCGTTGTGGCGTCCGCGTCATTTCGCTCAACGTGATGATCATTCTGACCCCACGATCGCAGAAAGATCGCACGTACCGCCGTATCTGCTGCGCGATCGTGACGCATCGTATGGCGTCGACTTCCGCGGCCGGGGTCGCAGCGATGGAAATCACGGAAGTAGTCACGGCTCCACAGGTTCAACCACGCCGAGACCATCAGCGACACCTGAGCAGGCCAGTCCCACGTGATCGGTCGAACCAAGATCGGCGCCAGCTTGCGGCGCGGACATCAGGCGCTGACGGTGGTTCCGCGATAGTAATGCTGCAAGATTTCTGAATAGGTCTTGCCCTCATTTGCCATGACTGCCGCGCCGATCTGGCATAGGCCGACACCATGTCCCCAGCCGGCGCCCCTCAAGACAAAACGGCCACGCTCGTTGTCTACGACGAATGCAGAACTATAGAGATGCGTGCGTGATAGAGCGCGGCGAATTTCCAGTTCTTTACCGACTATGACGTGGTCGCGTTTGCCGGTGATCTTTAGCCGATATATCCGGCCCGAAGGTCCACGGGCGAGTGCCTGTATGTCGCGAATCGGACCAAGGTCCACGGCAATCCTCGATCTGATCAGATCGGCGAGTTCTTCGGGCGTGTACGCGACCTTCCATCGAAAGAAATCGCGGGTTTCCTGGTCGAACCCCGGAAGAACGCGTGAAAGGAGCTCCGAATCGTTCGTATTGCAGTAAGCCGCTGGGCTGGAGCGTATCCATGTCTCAGGACTGAGAGAGCGGAATTGCGCCGGGCCGTCGTATACAGATCTGAGGTAGGGAATATCTTGATCGTCCCAAGCGGTCGCGTAGCGCTCGGTTATTCCGCCGCAGGATTTGGAAAACCGTGCGTCGCAGATAGCGCCGTGGTAACGGAGAAACTCGCCGGCTGTCGCACGAACCGCATCGGCTGCAGCCGCAGAGAACATTTTCGTGATGCCCTGATACCGCTGGCAGTGGTCGTCGGCGCACACATCGAAATCCGGATGCGCTTCGCGCCCGTACCACCGAAGAATTTCGCGAGAATTCAAGTCCTGACTCTGTCCTTCGTCAGGAGGAAAGGGATTCGCTTTCGGAAACCACATCCAACTGCGCGAGATCACCGCGTGAGCTTTCAGCATTTCGATAGGACACGACGCGCTCATCTCGGATGAAATCACGCTCGTGACATAATCTTCGAGCGAAACATCATTGATCACCGTCAGGCCGGCTTCTCGCTTCACGAGGCGAAGAGCTCCACGGAATACCTGGCGCTCCTTGCGTTCCCAATGAAATCCGATTCCGATCGTTACGTCGTCCAGCGCAAACGCGCACGATGCCATGTCTGACGGAGTCAGCGTTACTTCAGAAGTGAATCTGTAGCGCCCGGAAATGTACGGCTTGCCGGAAGTATCTGAAAACCTGCCGGTCAATTCGACTTCAACAGCGGATTGTCTTTCAATCAGGCCTACAGATAGGTTCAAAACTCAGTCTCCAGCTTCTTGACGACTTCCTGAAACTGACCGTCAGGCAACGTGACTTCTCGCAGAATTGCGGAAATCGCGTCGGCCGTGATTCTTTCAAAATCCTGTGCCAGCGGCACAACAAATATTCCGCACAAATCAATCGATGCCGGACTCACCGTCAGTTCACCCGTGTGAAAGACTTCCGGCCGATGTTTTCCTCGCGGAAACAGATACGTGACCCACTCTCTTTTCTCACGAAAGACCACTATGTTGACCATCGGTTCCGGGCGTTTGCCGGTCATTTCCGCGAGCAGATCGAGGGCGCGATCCATTCGATGGATCAAAACAGACCGATCCGTCCCACGAAACAGAAGCACATTTCTTCCGTAGTTCGGCACAGAGACGTCAGTCAGTCTGGCGGTATCTCTCTCGATCGGAAACAATCTTCGCGAGCCCGCCTGAAAGTGCATGTGGTCGGGTGCGGACGCTCCACACTCGGGACCATTATAGATGACGAAATATCCCGACAAGGCTGCCGCAAGGTCCAACATTTTTCGGAACTGATTCGCGATGCGCTGCGAACCGTGTTTCCTATGAGCGATCGTTAGGTGACGATCCACTATTGGAAACGGATTGCAGTAGATCGTGAAATCCTCATCAAACTGCACACCTTCCTCCTCTGGAGGAAGATTTCCTGCGCATAAGAAACACGGTCGGTTCGCAATCGACTCCCGGTCGACCGGGGCCGTGGTACTGCGCAACCGATGGGGAATGTGACGGATGAAGATATCGAACCAGTCTATGTGTATCGGCCGTGTCTGCGCCTGCGCCAAGCCTTCAATGCCTTTCGCGAGCTGCGGCCATACCCGCTTCTGCCGCGCGAATAGATCTTCCAGTTCGCGGATCATCTCCGGATTCGAGCCTGAATCTCGATAGTTCGGAGCCAGTCCTTATACAAATCGTATCGATTCGCAACCTCGAGAGGGAGTGCGCTGTCGCTATTGCCTTGCCAACGGCGGCAAAGGTAAAGCGAGTCGTAGATCCGGCCGATCTCATAATCACGGCTGATGCGGAGCGCTACAGCGTAATCCTCGCCGTAGCTGACATTCGGAAATCCGATAACGCGCAAAACCGACGTATCGAATGCGCGCGGCGCGCCGAGACCATTGACACGGAGCGCATTATTTCTTCCGTTCTCGCGGCTCCACTCGCGATGGTCTATAAGACCGGGTGAGATCTCCTTCAGCGAAAAATCGACCATGGTATAGGAGCCGACGACCATCGCGTAAGGTCCCGCTTGAAGTTCTGCAACGATCCGGCGAAGGACGCCATCGTTGACGTAGAGGTCGTCAGAATCAAGTTGGATGGCGTATTGTCCGCAGTCCCTGGAATAGATAGCCTCGTTCCAGCAGCCGCCGATTCCCAAGTCACGGCGTTCGGGAATGAGGTGTTTGACACGCGAATCGCCGATACTGCGCAAGATTTCTGTCGTTCGATCTGTCGAATGGTTATCGACTACGATCACATTAAATTCAAAATCAACGCTTTGCGCGAGGACGCTTTGAACGGCGTCTCGAATTGTCCGCTCGCGATTCCGAACGGGTATGACAACGCTGGCTTTTACTGGAAATATTCCCGCTGCGGCTGGAACTTTCTTGAAGTGAGGCTGCAACCAGGCGCCGATCCGCTTTAGATGCGCCGTCGCGATGCGCTCCATTTCGATTTGATAATCACGATTGTGCGGATCCACGTAATCGAATTGCTTTTGACCTGTTGGCCGCGCATCAGCCGTCGACGCGCTGTACAACGGTTCGGGAATTCGTACGATGGTGTGCTTTTCCGAAATACGCAACCGTAGGTCGTATAGTCCTCCCCATTTCCAGGCAAGCTCCATTCCTGACTCACGCGCAGCCCGAACTGACACGCCGACTACCGAGCCAAAATCGAATCCGTCGCGGATGCTCCCGCTTTGATAGTCGATACGAGGATGGTCCACCGCGTCGGCATAAACCCAGCCGGCGCCGGTCTCGAGAATGATCTGCGCCATTCGATCGAACATGCGCGGTCCGGGTTCGATATTCACACGTGGATCACCGAGAAAGAGAACGTCGGAATCGGCGGCGTTCAGGACTCCCTGAATACCCGCGGACGAATAATCCTTTGGATAGACGATGCTCACTTTCTACTCCGTCGCTTTCTACCATCTCCTATCCGAGGAGAGAATTGGCCTCATTGATAAACCCATCTTAGTAGCTGACCGCGATGCGTCGCGCCGTCCCCAATGGCCGCACCACAATGACACCGGCCATCCGATTTGCTTTGAGAAACTCCGTCAATTCCTGTTCCACGACGGAGCCTTGGCTGCGCGACGCGTGACGCATGAGGAATCTTTTGCCGGCGCGCACGATGATTCCGGCATGAAAGATATCAAGATTCTTGCGTGTGGACACGAAAAAAATCAAATCACCGGTCCGCAAATAGGCTGAAAGCCGAGGCACTGCCCGCTTTGTCACACACTTCACGCGAGTCCGCTTTGCAGCGAGTCGGGGGACGACATTGAGAACGCGTTCTCTACGGAGTATCGGGACACCCGTTGCTGAAACTCGCTTGATTATTCCCTGGCGCACATTGTTGCGAATCCATTGCGTCATGTAGTGATTTCGCTGTTCCCATTGAATGCGCCCTCGTTCATAACGAATCTTTCGCAGCCACTCGATAAAATCTTCAACGGTGGACGCGCGCGCGAGAGCCAGGATTGTTTCGATGTACGTGACACAATCGAATCCATCGAGCGACGCCGTGAACACTTCGGCTGTATCGGCCGATCCGATCAGCGGATTTGGCTGGTACGAATGTCCAAGGAAGTTCCGGGAGAGAGCATCAATTCGGGTGCCGACGGATTGCTCATCCCTCGTCTTCAATAGAAGCTGCTCCACACGCCGACTGAGACCTCGTGGTTGCCAGTGCTTCATCAAGCGGTCGAGACCTACTACTTGGACCCTGGCGGCTCAAGCAACATGGTGAATCCATTGGCGTCATGGAAATCCGGTTTGTCGACCGGATGACGAAGCGCCCAGTACGAGAGCCCATCGCTCGTCTCGATGACCGCCGCGAGACCGAGGCGGAGAGGAGCATCCGTGTGGATGGCGGACAGGAGATCGAGCCGGACAATGGCGTCCATCTCGAACCGAGTGCCAGTGGAGCGCACCGCAATTTGCGGACTCATCGCATCGTCGGGCAGAATACCACCGTTGCGATAGCCACAGAAAGCGTAGGCTGCCCACTCGCCCGACGGGGCGAAGTTGAACTCGTGGTATGCCGGGTGCCCTTCCACTGCGATGAACGCTTCGAAACAGGTGTGACGCCAGAGCTCTGTAGCGATGCGCGGCACGCCCGGCGGAGACAACCAGATTCGAGGAATGTCTCCGTCGAGGCGGAAGGTCATCTGGAGTTCGGCACTTGCCGAGCGGCGCATGAGCACCTGAATTGCGCGCACCGTTTCAGAGCGCGTAGATGGATGGCACTTGAGGTTGATCCAGTGTTCGACGGTCATAACGGGTTCGGTTGCGGCAGCGGGATTGCTCTCCGACGGAAATATCGAGTCAATCGTCTTCGCTTGCGGAAAGTCTGGCATACGAAGATGCGGCAGTAACAGACAGCTTTTGCCGATCGGTTTCGGAAATTAGGCTACGCTTCTCGATCATAGATCTCGCGCCGAACACAGCGGCCCCAGGTTCAGGTTGCCTGAATCTGCGCCGTTCGTCCGTTAACGTCAAATTCCCGCTCGGGCACCTCAAACAGTCCGCCCTTGGAGAATCGTTCGAAATCCGAGCGTGTGTCCAGTTAGGTACAATTGCGCATTGAGCATCGTCGCCCGGTTCTGCTACGCCGATACGCGATGCGTAAGTTGAGGGCAGCTGCCCGAGCGAGTTCACGAATACACCGCTCGAATAAACGAGACTTATGGGTCTTGGTCGAGGTTGTTGCCGGAAAGTCTTTGAGGCGCGAATAGTATGTCTGACATTAATTGCGCCGTGCGCCCGAGCCAGGGCGTGCCGGCGCACAGATAGGTATGTTCCCGGATGACTGAGGCACCGAACGACATCTTGAAGCGTGTGATGCCATCCGGGGTCTTCGTGCGAATTCCACCGAGATCATAAACTTCAACGCCCTCCTTCCGATAGAGACTGATTTCGTGCCAGTGCAGATAGCGATTTAGTAACCCGCAAGTCTTCGCCGTTTGACGGTCGGCTAAACGTCTGTTCGCCGAGTACAACAGGCGTACCCGAACCGAATCCGTATCGCGGAGTAACACGTGGCCGCATATTGCCTCGCCGTCGAGATAGATCATAAAAACATCGGCGTGTTTTTCGTAGCGCGCAAGTATCCGGAGTGTGATAGGTGAAATGTCGGCTTTTGCCTTCGCGAAATCATTGTACATCGCCAAAAAATCCTCGACGACCCGAGCGCCGTTGCGCACGAGTGCAATCCTATGGTTCAGTTTCCCGGCTTGCCGGATATCGTAGCGGCCGCCCTTGGAAATGCCATTCCATAGTGCTTTCGCGGGCAGCCGGAGATCGAGACAAGCGGCTTCGCTGGGCTGATGACAAACGATGTACAAACTATCCGCGATATATTTGTCGGACCAGAACAATCGCGTTAACTGAAGGCGGCCTAAACCGGCGGTAGACTCTCGGAGGCATCTTTCAGACGGGAAGAAGACCGCCCGATAGGGGAACACACCTCCGAGCCTGCGATCTATTGTTATCATCGCAGGCGTCCCGATTCGGTCTGCGCGAACATTTATGTGAATCTGGTGGAAATCTCAGAATCCGGTTTTTTCCCAGACCCTGGCTGCCTGATCCTTCTTTACTTCCGCGATGTAGCGAAGCGCGCCGGGATCAAACCAACTGCCGGAGAACCAATCGCCCATACATCCCCACAACATCTGGTCGACGCTGCCGTGCGGATAGATCGGGTAACCTGGCGGGGGGATTCGGCCAGGTAGATAGTTGATGTCTCCATTCATACATGCGCGTTGATAGGCAAGCCGGAAATCCACATTGAATGCGGTGCTATTTTTGCTCAATGGCCATCCGCCGAAACTTTTATACTTCATCTGCAATATTCCATAACTCTGCATACATGTTTGTCCATTCCACGCGCCCGGGAATCCGATGCCAGTAGGGCACAGCGACATATCGGTGGAACGGTCGCCAGTTCCATCCTGGTGCCAGTGGGACTCTGCGACTGCCTCCGCGCGGACAACATCTTCATCGACGCCCCACTTGCAAGCGCCCCAGCGAAGAATCTGATCGGTCGTCCCCGAGAACTGACCGTCTACGCGTGAAAAATCGGCGGCGGGAACAAAGGTTCCCTTCACCGGGCGCGCATAAAACTCCGCGAGTGCGGCAGGAGTGGGTTCGGTTTGATTGGCGAGCGCGTTGGCAGGCCTCGCTTCAACGCTCCGTGCGGAAGGCGGAGCAGAAAGAATCCACTGCGCGCACTGCTGGCCGGTGGGCAGCGCACTGTGTGGGGGCAGAGTCAAAAAGTGTTTGTTTGAACTGACGCCCTCTTGGGTCCACGCTGGCGCCGCCGAACCGCCGAGCAAGCAGGTGCTTGCGATCAGAATCCAACCAAGCAAACCCAAGCGGTTCCGCGGGTTCGAGCCACGATCCCACCGTTTGACGACTGATTTCAACGCGACACCGCCAGTGCAGCGACTGCGCGAGGCATCGCGGCTACTTCTTCGGCCCGCGACTCACGCGCGGCCGCGATCGCGAGTAATCGGTAACGCTCGGCTATTACCCACACGAGACCAAACAGAAACCCTACTGTTCCCGTCGCGTCATCCGCCATAACCTCGGTCATGTTATGGACCAGAATAGGTATCAAGACCAGGAATAGTACTGGTTTGAGAAGCCACGCGTCATCACGCTGCTTGAGGATAAATATCCAGGGCCGAAGCATTATATATAGCCAGAATATAGTTACCGGAATGCCAACGCCAACCGCGTGCGCCAAATATCCATTATGAACCGAGACGTGGGGACCCTGATCCCACGGTCCCCACCATAGAGGAAAATAGGGGCTATCAAAGATTGCTCCACCGACTTCATAGCCATAACCGAATAGCGGACGATTCGCGATCGAATGGACCACGAACCCCCACATCTCGGTTCGTCCGGTGAGTGTCGTGACATCGCCGCGATCTACATAGCGGCCCAGATCGTGTCCGGCGCCGGCCAAAACGATCACGCAGATCGTACCGGCTCCCACGATATAAAGAACGCCGCGAAATCCTTTCTTCCATATTAAATATAACGCGACGCCGACCAACAGCGCCGCAAATGGCGAGCGCGAGTCAGCGATCGCTCCGAACGTGAGTGCGGCGAGAATCGTACAAGTGGTGATGATCCGGTCGTGTCCGTGAATTCGGGGCCATCTTGCCAGCCCGACTCCAACCGTTATTAGCATGAACGCGCCGACGTCATTGGGTCCGTTGAAAATAGATCGAAAGCGGTCAAGTCCGCCAACCTGCTGTCCCATCCGATGCATTTCCGCGAGTATATCGGGCGTAAGACTATCTATCGGACTTACCCATGCAATGGAGTGCGGAAGCGCGACGAATGATACAGCGATCGCTAACGTGACTAATTCGCAGCCCAAGAAGAAGTGAGAGAGCAGCCGGTCGGCATCTTCAGCATTGTGTATTCGCGAACCGGCGGCGACCAGTGCTACGATCACTAGCGTTGCTTCGATCAGCCTAGCTGCGGAGTATGCGGGTGCGATCGAGTATACTATCGTAAACGCCGCCCATGCGAGATATATGCTGTATAATCGAAATCCGCCTTGCCCTACGAGTTCGCTACGCAAAGCCACCGACGCCACGGGCAGGCAGAACAACGCCAGCAAACCGTAATGAATCGGCGCGCGAACCTCCTCGCTGAAAGACGAGGCTGAGATAAGCGCGAACGTGAGAAAGATCGGCAGAACGATCCATTCTGGATGCTGCCGCGTATACGCCGTCGCTTTGTAAAGACCGATCAACAACACCAGTCCCGCGAGCGCTGCTACGGGCGCATAAAGCCGTTGGAGCAAGATGCTCATTGCGAGCAGGACTGAGGCGACCGCAAGAAGAATGACGACCCGCGCTGTAGGTAGAGCGTTTTCAGCGCGGCTCGACGCAGATCGGCCATCAATATTCTTCAAGCAGTTAATACTGTCAGACACCGGGAACCTCTTCTGCTGCCCTTGGTCGCGAGGTTGGGTGACGAGTTCGATCGTCAAACAGATCCGCGCCTCCGCGATCTCGCACAGTGCTGAGCAACGCTAGTGCCATGAGCAAAATTGGGGCTCAAAGCCGAGTTTGGGGCTGTTCTAGTGCGAGAGACGGCGCCGACGAACGGTGGTTTGAAGATTCGACATGCAACCATTACATAGCGCTCGAAATTCCAAGCAGTCGTGTCCTTTGGTCTTCCGATCGAACACGCACCTGAACTTCGCCCCGTGTTGTAAGTTTCGGACGACGAAGTTGCAATCGGTGCCGATTCAATCCGTGCGTGAGCGAGAAAATCCAAGCGATTCCGACGATAGCCAACTGGCACACTCGTTGCGCTTCAAGGCCGTCAGTCGGTAAGGCCGACCGATATTGGCCTGCGCAAGCGCCTCACCCGATGAAGAATCAAAGCCAGAGATGTAACAGATCTCTCCGCCACGGAATTCGGAGTGATGATCCGTCTTGTGCGGGAATGAATGGTGCCATGCGTTCAGGACCGGTCTTTGCGCGAAGACCTTTGCTGGACAACACTCGCGTAGGAATCTTTTCCGGCTTCTTAATCAGTTTAGTTCTGATTAGCTCTGGATGTTCCGCTACCTCCAAAAATGAAGAGGCGTCTGGCGGCCACGCGACGACGTTGACATCGGAGCAATGCGAAGAAAACGCCGAAATTATGCGCGCGTCCGCCCCGGACAATAGCTACCTTATTGAGCCGGGCGACGACTTAAGCATCGATTCCTACCTGAATCCGGAATTCAGTCAGGATGTGATAGTACGTCCCGACGGCAAAGTATCGCTCCGGCTCATCGGAGCAATCCAGGCGAGTCAACGTTCGCCCCAGCAGTTCGCTACCGATCTTGATAAGGCCTACTCGACCGAGCTTCGCAATCCCGACATGTCAGTGATGGTCAAGAACATGCCGAGCCGGCAGATATTCGTGGAGGGCCAGGTTCAAAAGCCAGGCGGCTTTCCACTCGATTCCGGCATGACGGCGCTGCAGGCGATCGCCGCGGCAGGAGGATTGACCGACAATGCGGCGTCTCAAGCAGTGCTAATCCGCCGCGACGCGTGTGGCATTCCAGCAGGAACGTCGATTGATATCACCGCGGCAATCAAGAATCCTGAGAGCGAGCAGGATGCTGTGCTGCAATCGCGCGACATTGTCGTGGTGCCTCGCAGCAAAATTGCCAACGTCGATCTCTGGGTGTCGCAGTACATTCGCAACGTTCTGCCGGTAGAGCCCTACTTTGCCGCAACCTCAGTGTTGCCTGGCCTCTAGCGGCTCCGAGGAATACGAATCGTGGAGACGCGGAACCTTACCTATTGGACCGAATTGGTGTGCCGCCGGCGCAAGCGAGTTGTCTCACTTGGAGCAATGGTGTTCGGACTAATAGCTATCGCAACGATCTTCTGGCCACCGGACTATCGTTCCGCCGCGGAGATTATGGTCCAAGACAGCCGTGCGCAATTACTGGTCTCGCCCGACTTGCAAAGTGATTCACCTGAACGGCCTGCTGTAGTCGCAAATCCGATCACCGAAGAAGATCTCAACTCGGAGCGCGAGCTCTTGACCAGCAATTACTTGGTGCGTCAGGCAATCACCGGACTTCCTGCGCCGGCAGCGTACGACGGTCCGGGGTCCGAACTTATAGGAGACTTTGACGCTGTCCTTTCACTGCCCGGCCAGGGATATCGCGCGCTGCATGACGCGCCGACGATGAGCCCGGCCGATCGATGGGCAGACGCTCTCGCGCTGCATCTCGATTCGAGCGTGATCAAAAGGTCCAACGTGATCGAGGTGACCTTCAGCTCGCACGATCCCGCATGGTCACAGAAGTTTCTGAGCCTGCTCCTCAATCATTATCTCGAGGTTCATGCGCGAATATCGCACGATCCGCAGGCCGAGCAGTTCTTTCAACAACAAGCGAAACTGCTACAAGCCAAACTAGCGGCCTCAGAGCAGCAACTGCGCGCCTTCCAGTTGCAAACAGGTATCAGCGATCTGGCCCAGCAGCGCCAGGTATTGATCAATCGACTGTCCGAGCTCGAACTCGAGGAGAGCAAAAATACCGCGCAGCTTGCCTCCGACAAGGAGCAAGTCATCGCGCTCGAGGGACTTCGCAAGAACACGCCCCAGCGGATAGCCAAGGAAGTCCGATCGGTGCAGGACCTTGCTCTGAGTCAATTGAAGCCGCAGGTGATGCAGCTAAAAACAGAGCGCGCTGATTTGCTCAGCCGCTACCAGCCGAATAGCCAGAGAATCCGTGAGATCGATGCGCAGCTCGCCGCAGCTCAAAAAATCTTGGACCAGGAAAACCATCTTGAAGTCAGTGAGCGGAGCACTGATCTGAATCCAACTTGGGTCACGATCGATTCGGATCTCTCCGGCGCCAAAACCAGCACTGCCGCCGGAAAGGCTACCGAGGACAAACTCGCCGACGAAATCCGCAAAGTTCAGGATCGACTGAGTTTTTTCGTCAAAAACGAGACCGAATCGGATCAGCTCGAACAGGAGGTTGATACCGATCGCCAAGCTTATCTCTCGTACGTCCGTAAAACCGAAGAAGCGCGCGCCGCGGGAGGGTTGAATACCAACAAGATACTCGACATTAGCGTGTCACGGCCTCCAGAGCTGCCGCTGCGCCCGGTTTTCCCCATTGTGTGGCTTAACTTCGCGGCGGGCTTCGTGCTCGCAGCCGGACTCGGAATTGCCGCCGCCGAGCTCGATGAACGACGCGACCCGAAGATTTATTCCAAGGTAACGATCGAGCGAGAGACGGGACTCCAGACCGTCGCGGTCTTCGCGGATCAGGGCTGAGGAGAGAACCACGTTACCATGAATTATCGCCACTTTGGTCTGAGCGGTCCTCCCTTCGATTTCACGGTCTCGTCCGCGGCACTCTATCGAGGACGCGAGCATAGCGAGGTGATCGCCGCACTCGATTGGGGACTGCTGCACGAACCCTCTGGCTACACCTTGCTGGTGGGAGAGCCAGGGACTGGAAAGACGACGCTCATCTGTTCGGTCCTCTCGCAGCGGCACCAGTACTTGCGCGCTGCTTACCTGAATTATCCGAAGCTTCCAGCGATCGATCTGTTCCGGATGGCGCTACGCCAACTGGGCATCGATCCGCCACCGACCTCGAAGCTGGACTGCGTCGACGCCTTCAGGAGCTTGCTGCGGCGTACCGATTCCGGTGATCGCGTCGCGTTGATTCTAGACGAGGCACAGGCGTTGAGCGTCGAGATATTCGAGGAACTTCGGCTGCTAGCAAACTACGTCGCGACCGGCGGGCAGCGCCTGCAGATTGTACTCATTGGCCAGCCAGCTCTGCTTACCAGGCTTGAGGCGCCGATGCTGCGGCAGTTGAACCAGCGAATCGGCACGCGCGCGATACTAAATCCTATGCAGGCAGACGAATCCGTCGCGTACATAGAGCATCGCCTGCGCACCCGAAATGGGAACGCAAAAAAGATCTTCTCACGTTCGGCGCTCAACCAGATCGTCGATCACGGCCGGGGAATTCCACGGTGCATCAACGTGATGTGCCACAACTCGATGCTGGCGGCCTATTCGAGTGGACAGCATTCAGTAAGCGCGAAGATGGTCAGGGAAGTAATCCAGGAATACGAGCATCTACGGGTCAGCTCCGCGGGGCAGCGCGCTCAACTCAACCAAGCATCGACGCCACGATGGTACCGATTCTGGAAATTTGGACGATACGCAGCCATGCTCGGCGGCTTCGCGGCTACTGGAATGCTGCTCGGAAATCTCTGGTTGGGTTCTCGCCAGAATCTTCGCGCTAACGCACCGGCATCACAGCGCGCGCGCATCGCAAGTGCTGCGTCGCTCGATGGGCTGACTCCGACATTTCCGCCATCCGCCGGCGGCGAAGAGTAAAAGCTGTGGGCAAATACTCCGACACCATGACGCGGCTGGCACGCGAGCCCAAAACGAGCACTCGCCCTGCGGACGATCGACCTGACACCGCGATGTTGCGGGATCACGCCGTATTGAACGCTCTTGTTCCGGTCCCTTCAATTCCTGATGTGCCCGCAGCGGTATCGCAGTGCGACGCGCTGCGATCGATTAGCGAGCGGCTCGCGCCGATGGCGATCGTGGACAGTACAATTCGGCTCGCCGTCGCGGGCTGCCGGCCCGGCGACGGAGTATCGACGGTGGCGATCGCACTCGCGATGGATCTGAGCCAGCGCCTGTCGCTCAAGACCATCCTGGTCGACGCTCATATACGTCATCCTTCGCTGCATCGGTTTTTTCGGATGCCGCAAGCGCGCGCGCAGGAATTGCTGCTCGAGGGCGCGCTGCAAATTCGGGCCAGCGGTCGCGCGCGGCTCGATCTTGCAAGCTGCTGTCTTTCCGATGGCGACGAGGACCGCGAAGAAGTCTTGCAGGATTTCGAAGAACTCCTACCCAGATATGAGGCGGCTGTTCTGGACCTCGGTGTTCCGCGGCTGGATGCGCGGATGCTTTCGCTCGCGCGGACGGCCGACCCGATACTTCTGGTTGTCAAATATGGAGAAACCGAACGTAAAGAACTGCTCACGACCTCGACCGCACTGCGGGCAGCGAACCGTTCTATCGCCGGCGTGATCCTGAACTCGAAGATCGATCCCGTCGCCAAACCTATCAGGAGTTTCTTGATCTCATGAATCAAAATCCGATCTTTGAATCGAATCCCACTTCCACCGCGCAAAACAAGACTGAGGAGAGCCGGGATCACAATCAACTGCGGGCGATGGCAGTGGTTGGCCTCGGTTACTGGGGACCTAACTGGATTCGTAATTTGTCGCAAATGCAATGCGCGAGCCGGATCGTCGCGTGCGACATGGATGCCGATCGACGGGGCAGCGTCGCCGCGCTTTTCCCGAGCGTCGAAATTTCGGATTCATTCGATTCAGTCGTCGAAGATCGTGACATCGACGGTGTCGTGGTGGCGACTCCGGTCAGTACGCACTATTCGCTCGCGCGCCGGCTGCTTGAAGCGGGTAAATCGGTGCTAGTCGAGAAGCCGCTTGCCATGTCGCGCGCGGAGGGCGAGGACCTGGTTCGCGTCGCGCGCAGGAACGGCAGCGTGCTGATGGTCGGCCACACCTTCGAGTACAGTGCGCCGGTCTTGAAGCTGGCGGAACTGATCTCGAGCGGCGAACTCGGCGAAATATTCTACATCAGTTCAGTAAGAGCAAACCTGGGGCTGTTTCAGCATGACGTGAATGTAGCGTGGGATCTCGCGACCCACGATATCTCGATCATCCTGATGCTGATGGGGCGGATTCCTGAGGCGGTGAGCTGCCAGGGCCGTAGCCATTACCGCGGCAACGTCGAGGATGTCGCGATGCTCGAGTTGCATTTTCCGGGCAACGTGATCGCGTTCATCCATGTTAGCTGGCTCGACCCCAACAAGATCCGCCGCACCACGATCGTGGGCTCGCGCAAAATGATCGTGTACGACGACACCGATTCGAAGGGAAAAATCCGCATCTACGACAAGGGCGTCTCGGTTCAGCGCTACTACGACACATATGCCGACTTTCAGTTCGCATACCGTTACGGCGACATCCGGATTCCGCGGATCGAAGAGACCGAGCCGCTGCGCAGCGAGTGCGAGCACTTCGTCGATTGCATTCGCACCTCGGCCACGCCGAGGACCGATGGGCTCAGCGGTATCCGTGTGGTCAGCGTGCTGGAGGCCGCCAATCAGTCGCTGCGAAACGGTGGCGGATTGATTCCGGTTTCGCGGCCCGAGGTTGACTGATCATGCAGCGGCGCGAATTTCCGGCAAACGTATGCGTGACCGCCGATGTCATTCTTGGCGAGGATGTCCGGCTCGCGCCATTTGTAAATCTCTACGGTTGCAAAATCGGAGACGGGTCGCGGGTCGGCGCGTTCGTTGAGGTTCAGCGTGACGCGTCGATTGGAATGCGATGCAAGATTTCCAGCCACAGCTTCATCTGCTCGGGCGTGACGATCGAAGACGAGGTCTTCATCGGCCACGGCGTGGTGTTCATCAATGACCGGCATCCGCGTGCTGTAAACGCCGACGGTTCCTCGCAGGGAGAGAGCGACTGGAAACTCGAGCAGACCATCGTACGCAGGGGCGCATCGGTTGGCAGCGGCGCAATCATCATGTGCGGCATCGAAATCGGCGCGTGTGCGATGGTCGGCGCAGGAGCGTTGGTCACGCGCGATGTGCCGCCGTTCACGGTCGTGAGCGGCCATCCCGCGCGCATCCGCCGGGTTCTTCAAACCATCTCGAATCAGGAAGGGGTTTCGCAATGATCAAATTTCTGGACTTGGCCGCACAGAACCGTGAGATCGCGACCGACGTGAACCGCGAACTATCGCAAATCCATGATCACACTTCATATATCGACGGTCCGCAGGTCGCCGCGTTCGAGCAGGAGTTCGCGAATTACTTGGGCGTCCGACGCGTCGTCGGAGTAGGAAGTGGCACCGACGCGTTGCGGCTGTCGCTGCTGGCGCTCGGTGTCGGGCCAGGGGACGAGGTGCTGACGGTCCCGATGACGTTTATCGCTACCGCCGAAGCAATCATCCAGACCGGCGCCGACCCGGTGCTGATCGAGATCGATCCTGAAACCGGCACGATGAGCCCGCAGGAACTGCGCAAGTATCTGGAGGCGCGGAATTGGAGATCGCCCAATGGTCCGCGTGCAATCCTTCCGGTTCATCTTTATGGACTGCCGGCCGCGATGAACGATATTTGCGAAATCGCAGCCTCGTATCGCATCCCAGTCGTCGAGGACGCCTGCCAGGCCCACGGCGCGCGCGTGCGCGAACCGGGTCGCTGGAGGATGGCCGGTGCGCTCGGACGCCTGGGATGTTTCAGCTTCTATCCTGGCAAGAACCTTGGTGCGTGGGGGGAAGCGGGCGCTGTTGCAACTAATGATGAAGCACTCGCTGAAAAAATACTCCGCCTCAGAAATCACGGCCGGATTTCCCATTACGCGCACGCCGACTGCGGCTATAACGCGCGCCTCGATACGATTCAGGCCGCAGTGCTTGGAGTGAAGCTAAAACGCCTGCCGAAATGGACCGAGCGGCGACGCGAAATCGCGGCAGCTTATAGCGCGTTGTTCCGCGCGTTGGAGGTGGATAGACAGCTCGAGCCCGTGGGCTACGAGTCCTGCTACCATCTGTTCGTTATTCGTAACAGACAGCGTGACGCCATTCGCCAGGCACTGCTGACGAACGAAATCGAATGTGGAATTCACTATCCGATTCCGTTGCATCGCCAACCCGCGCTGCTCTCTCTGGGTTATCACGTCGGCGATTTCCCCGTGAGCGAGCAATGGGCTGACACGGTCCTTTCGCTGCCGATGCATTCGCATATGTCGAACGCGGAGGTTGTACATATTGTCAATACGATCGCTGCGGTGATCGGTCACAAAGATCACGCTTTCGCCGGCGAGCCGATGGTCTCGTCAGCTGCAAATGTCCCCCGTCGTGCAGCGGAGTAACCATGCTCGCCGGCGAACTTCGCAAGCAGAAAACGCTCTTCGCGATCGCCGACGCGTTGGCAATTCTCGGAGCGTTTGCTTCCGCACTCAAGATCCACGATCCCTCGAACGCGATCGAAGATCGTCTCTTCGAATCCGGGGACGTGGCGGGTGGCGCGGCGATCGCTGTGACCGTGCTGTTGTGGCTCCTGGTCTTCCGATCCAATGACCTCTATCGATTGCGCGCTGGCGGCTACAAAGAGCTCACTGCGATCGTAAAAGCTTGCTCGATCGCCACTCTGCTGACGCTGCTCGTCGGATTTCTTGCTCATATCGAAATCTCGCGCATCACCGTCGGTGCCGCTTGGCTCGTCAGTATCCCATTCGCTGTATTCGCGCGTGCGGGCGTGCGTGTGTTCATTCAACAGATGTACGCAAATCCAAAAATTTCGATTCCGCTCTTGATCGTCGGTATGAACCCGGTTGGACAGTATCTGTGCGACCAGGTGCTCGATGAGATCGGTCCGTACGAGCCGGTCGCGTTCATCGACGAAGGTCGCGCCGGCAGACACCACCGGGGTCTGCCCGTGATGGCGGAGTTGCAAGAGTTGCGCGAACTCGCCTCACTATGCCCGGCAATGGAAGTTGCTATAGCCCTTCCTGAAGCTCCACGCGAGAAAGTCGAATCAATCATTAATTTGTGTGACGACCTGCGGGTGAACTGGTGGATCGTTCCATGGATGATTCGGTCGCTTGCGCGCGGCCTCAGGATCGAGCAATTAGGCGTTGTCCCGCTTATCGGCCGGCGCGGGTCAAATATCGAAGGACTCAACTTTGTAATCAAGCGCGCCTTCGATGTCTTGATCAGTACATTCCTGCTGATTTTGAGCGCACCGATAATCGCGCTCGCGGCCGCCGCCGTGATTCTTGATGACGGCCGGCCGATACTTTTCAGACAGGCGCGTGTCGGCGTCCATGGCCTGCGCTTCGACATGCTGAAGCTGCGTACGATGCGATCCGGAGCGAATGATTCGGTCCACCGGGATTTTGTCAGAAACTGGATCGAGGAGCAGTCTCGATCGACCACGAAGCCAACTCCCGCGGATGGCCAGATTTTCAAAATCACTAACGACCGGCGCGTCACCCGCGTCGGCCGACTGCTCCGCCGATTCAGCATCGACGAGCTTCCTCAATTAATAAACGTGGCGCGAGGTCAGATGAGCTTGATCGGGCCACGCCCAGCTTTGCCCTATGAACTTGAGCTCTACAAGAACTGGCATCGCCGCCGGCTCGATGTGCTGCCCGGCATCACCGGACTGTGGCAGGTGAGCGGCCGCAATCAATTGTCGTTCGAAGAGATGGTCCGGCTCGACGTGCAATACCTCGAAGACTGGTCGTTGGTCGGGGATTTGAAGATTCTGGCGCGAACTCTGCCGGCTCTGTTGCGGGGCAGCGGGTTATGAGCACCTTCGAGGAAATCCCCAGCGCCGAACTTCGCGACGCGGCGGCGGAAGCGAATCTATGGTCAGCATTCGCGCGCAGCGTGCGCGACAATGTACTGGCCGAATTGGCTATTCAATGCATTCGCATCACCGCGATGGTGATTTTGGCGCGCGAGTTGATGCCCCGCGATTTTGGCGTCTTCAAGGTCCTGCTGATCGTCAGTGTGTTAGGCATCCTCATCTACGAAGCCGGCGTGCCCGACGCGCTTATTCAGCGCAAACAGATTACCCGGCAACACGAAGCGACCGCCTGGTGGATCAGCATCGGACTGGCAGTGATCAGCGCGGCGCTATTGTGGGCGGGTGCGCCGATTTTCGCGCGGACGATGAGGATGCCCGTGCTCACGACAGGAATTCGTTTGCTGTGCATCCCGCTGCTGCTTGAAGGCAGCGTGGTTATCTCCAACGCGCGATTGCAGCGCGCGCTCAGATTCAGTGCCCTGGCGGCGGCGGATGTTGCCGGCGAGATAATGTTCCTGTCGGTCGCGCTCGCGGCGTTATGGTTCGGGCTGCCGATCTGGAGCTTGCCGCTCGCGCTCGCGGCGCGGCTGGCGATGCACGCAATGGCTATCTGGATCGCCGAACCGCGGCCGCTATTGGGCAAGCCCAGCGCCAGTGCGGCACATGATCTGTGGCGGTTCGCTACCAGCGTGACGGGCAGCCAGTTTATGTATTTGCTCTCCAGCAATGCCGACTATCTCCTGGTCGGTAGACTGCTGGGCAGCGGCGCGCTCGGCTTCTATACGATCGCTTGGGATCTGCTTCGCTTTGTCCCAGATCGTCTGCATCAGGTCGCGGGCCGCGTGACTTATCCAACTTTCTGCCGCTTTCAGGACGACAATGTAAAGCTCGCTGAAGCGTATCGGGATTTTTTCGGCTATATCGCGCGAATCGTGCTGCCACTCGTCGCGGTCGTAGTCGTCGTCGCACCCGAACTAGTGACCACCGTCTATGGCAAACAGTGGCGGCCGGCCGCCGAGCCACTGCGTTTGCTCGCGGCGGGACTTTCGTTGGCCGGGCTTCGGGTCGGGATTGGTTCGATCTTTTACAGTAAGTCGCATCCGTCGTTCGATATTTACCTACACACCTTGCGCCTCGCCTTGGTGGTTTTGGCGTGTACGGTCTTCTCATACTGGGGCCTGATCGGAGTAAGCGCCGCGATGAGTGTGGTCGAGGGCATTATCAGCGTCGTCGGTGGGCAGATGGCCTGCGGGCTAGTGGATATGAAGCTTCGCGATCTTGTGACTGCTGCGGCGCCCGGAGTGCGCCTCGCCTTGGTTTGCGTATTTGGCGCCGCGATCGGAAAGGCTGCCGCGCGATACGCGGGGCTCGAAGGTTCGTTAGTCTTGATAGCCGCAGCACTGCCGCCGCTGATTGCCTATTGCTGGATCGAGGCTCCCACCCTGACCCGAATGCTTTCGGTCGCATCCGGCAGTCGCACGCGCGAGGCGGTGGGATGACGGATACATACGTTGCCATCACACCCGCCCGCGACGAACAGGCACTGCTGCCTGGGCTGATCAAATCCGTGCTCGCGCAATCGAGCCGTC
Organism: uncultured delta proteobacterium; assembly: GCA_963801665.1. GTDB lineage: Bacteria > Desulfobacterota > Binatia > Binatales > Binataceae > JBARDN01. The sequence continues at coordinate 83,128 of CAWDFL010000003.1, forward strand.
CGACCCGCTGGATCCTGATCGACGACGGGTCGTCTGACAACACCGGTCAAATCGCCGATTCCGCCGCGAGCGAACATGAATGGATCGAGGTTCACCATCTCGCCGCGGAGCGAGCGCGCCAGGCGGGCGGCGAATCGGTAGTCATGCAGTTCCTGCCGTACGAAGTCTGGGAACGCTACGAGTTTGTCCTGAGACTCGATGCTGACCTGACTTTCGGCCCGGAGTTGGCCGCGATGCTGCTGCGCGAGCTGAATGCCGACCGGCGACTCGGAATCGCAGGCGCGACCTTGCATGAACCGACGAGCGAGGGGTGGCGCGAATCGCGACAACCTTCCTTCCACACTCGCGGCGCGGTGAAGATGTATCGGCGCGAATGCTTTGCCGCGATTGGCGGACTCGACGCTGGACTGGGTTGGGATACGCTCGATGAAGCCCGCGCGATGATGTCCGGATTCCGCACTCGAAGTTTCCGGCATATTCGGGCCAGGCATCATCGTCCGCAAGGTGCGGTCGAGGGAATCTGGAAAAGCCGGCTCGCCGCAGGACGCGCCGCCTACCGAATTGGATATTCACCGTGGTTCATGCTCGCGCGCGCCGCGCGCCGAACGCTGCATCGTCCGATGTTTGTAGAGAGCGCCGCGCTTATGACCGGCTATCTCGAAGGTTATGTGCGCCAATCGCCAAAGGCTGCGAGCCCCGAACTCGAGAAATTCGTTCGAAGGGAGCAAGTCCGGCGGCTATTGGGAATGGAATCGCGATGGCGTTGAACGGAAATTCATCCGCGACAAGCACTCTTTACGGCGATTGGCGCGACCGGTCCGTCGCTGCGATCGGTTGCAATGACGCGTTTTCTTTCTGGAAGTTACCCGAGAATTGGCGTAGCGCTGTGGCAAGATCGATTCCCCAGTCAGCCGCTATCGCGGAGCGATTCCTGTTTCAAAAATATCTGGAGGACGAACCGGAGCCGAGCCGAGCGCAACGCGAGACCTATCACCGGTTCCGCAACCTGGTTCCTGGATTGATGCGGCACCGCGGGCGTACCAGAACGGCGCGCGCGAGTTTACGGCGCGATTTTCCGAATTGGCCCTGCGAGAGTGCGCTGCTTGACTACTGGCGCCAATGGCTTCGCGGCGCGCTCAAGGCGCTGCAGGTGAAGGACGGATGGCATATTGGATTCTGGCCGGCGGGAGCTCGGTGTTCCATCGTGCTGATGCACGATATCGAGAGTCGCGAGGGATTCATCCGGATTGAGGGTATCGCGAAGCTCGAGGAGAAATACGGTTTTCGCTCGGCCTGGAACCTGGCTTTAGCGCAAAATCAAGTTGACTGGCAGGAGGTCAACGCGCTCTGCGCGCGCGGCTTTGAGTTCGGCACTTTTTCGCGCAAGCGGTCCGGTCAAACCGCTTTTGGAGATCCAGGCTCGGGCGCAGATGAGTTCGATTTCGATTCCAGCCTCGCCGATACTAATCCGCATCAGGTTCATCCGGGCGGTACGTGCAGCGTGTTTCCGTTTTTCCTCCCGGATTCTGTCGAGCTGCCGTACACGCTGGAACCGGATCGCACCTTCGTCCGGATTTTGCACCGCAGTCCACTTCCGAGTTGGGCGCTTAAGGCGCGATGGATTGCGACTGTGGGCGGAATGATTCTGGCGCGGACAGATCCCGTCTGCATCGGGACGGAAAACTACCTGCCGGTCTATGAGAGATTGCTAGACAATCTGAACCGGATCGATCGCGCGTGGCGCGCATTGCCCTCCGAGGCCGCCGCCTGGTGGCGCCGGCGCGACGCCCTGACACTTGAAGTGAGCGCCAAGCAACCGATCATCGGGGGAAGCGATACCACCGGCGCGGTGGCACAACGTCTCCTCCACGAGCCGTTGGTTCAGTGAGGACTATCGCGTGGCCCGATTACTGATGATCGCCTATACCACCTACGTCAACGACGGCCGCGTAAAGCGTCACGCGCAGGCTCTGGCAGATCGCGGCGACCACATCGATGTGATCTGCCTTGCGAACCCGCAACAAGGATTGCGCGACGGTGTGAATGTCATCGGACTTCGGATGAACCACTATCGAGGGTCGAGCCGTGTCCGCTACATCTTCAGCTATCTGCGCTTTTTCGCTGACGCTACTCTCACCGCTTCCCGATTGTGCTGGCAGTCGCGCTATGACGCGGTAATCGTATGCACTATGCCCGATGCGGCGGTGTTATGCGCGATACCAGCTCGGCTGATGGGCGCAAAGGTCGTGCTCGACATCCACGACACGATGCCGGAACTGTACCGCGACAAATTCTGCGGCGTTCGGGGGCGGGTCGGCGCGCGCATGCTGCAGATCGAAGAATGCGCCAGCACCGCGATGGCGCATCGGGTGCTGGCGGTTCACGATTTGCACCGTCAGCGCCTCGAGGAGGCCGGGGTACGCGCCGCCAAGATTCGCGTAGTAGTGAATACGCCGGACTCGCGCATCTTTTCGCGCAGAAAAATCCCACCAGCGGCAGCGCACGATTTCAGGATCGTATGCCACGGCACCGTCGCGCGGCGGCTCGGAGTCGACGTAGCGATCGAGGCGATGGGAATACTTCGCAAATGGATTCCGAGTGCGCGATTGCTGCTCATCGGGTCAGGTGACTATCTGCCGGATGCCAGAGCGCTCGCGAAGCGGCTCGGGCTTGATGACCGCGTGCAATTTCTGCCACCGGTGCCGCTCGAGCAGCTACCCTTGACGCTGAGCGGAGCTTCAATCGGCCTGGTTCCGAATCACGCGAGCAGTGCGACCCATTTGATGCTGCCGGTGAAGCTGCTCGAGTATGCCGCACTGGGCATCCCGGTCGTTGCCGCGCGCCTCAGAACTATCGAGCACTATTTCGGCGCCGATGCTGTGCGATTGTTCGAGCCCGGGAATCCCGCGGAGCTGGCGCTAGCGATCGAAGAACTTTACTCGAGCTCCGGCCGGCGCGAAAAGTTGGTCCGCGCCGCAAAGGCCGCGCTGGACCGAATCGACTGGCGGCAGCAGCGCGCAAATTTTTATCAGGCTATCGATTCGGTTTTGAAACCTGAGAGCGTACGTGACCGACCGGATGCGTACCGGACGCAGACCCATGCGCAATTTCGGTGAAGGAGAATCATCTGTGATTAACGGGAAGACGTTGGTTGTAGGCCTCGGAGAAGTGGGCGGCGCCCTGGCGCGGGTTTTGGAACGAACTCAGCCGGTGCTGAAGCACGATATTGAACCGATGAGCATTGATGAGCCGATCGGTGTGATGCACTTGTGTTTCCCGTTTCAGTCGCGCGCGCAGTTCGAATCTACGGCGCTCGCGTACCTGAGACGATTTCGCCCGGCACTCGCGATTGTTGATAGCACCGTGTTGCCCGGCACCACGCGCCGGATTTGCGAGGCGAGCGGCGTCCCGATAGCGTACAGCCCGGTCCGCGGCAAGCACGCGCGGATGTCCGAAGATCTGATGCATTATTTGAAGTTTGTGTCCGGAGTGGATGCCGACGCGGCTCGGGTTGCTGAAGAGCATTTCCAACGCGCCGGCATGAAGACCCGCCGCATCAACCGAATCGAAACCTTGGAACTGGCCAAGCTTGCCGAGACCACCTACTTCGGCGTTCTGATCGCTTTCGCGCAGGAACTGAACCGTTATTGCGAGCGGGTGGACAGCGATTTTTACGAGGCCAGCGAATTCTTTCACGAGGTAGATTTTCTTCCGCGGGGCCGTTACTTCCCGGGCTTCATCGGCGGACATTGCGTGATCCCTAACATCAACCTGCTTCTTCAGATTGCGGATTCGCCGCTACTCGAGGCCGTGCTTGATTCCAACCGCAGGCGTGCGGTCGAACTCGATGACGGGTCCGCTGAGGGCGCCGCGGTGGCTAATCGACGGTCTGTTTCGGCGCTTGAGGTAAAGCCCGTGGCGGACCGGTAATCGCGTAGACGCGTTACTGCAGCAACGCGGATCTTTATTGCGAGAGCGATGTCGTTCCGATTCGCTCACTCAGGGCTGCGGCCTTTTGCGCGAGTCCATTCGCGGCGGGATAGTCCTGCTGCTGCATTGCATCCCGGGCCGCAGCCATGAAGCTGGTCGCCTGTCGATATTGAGTAGCATCGATAGCACTAAGCTTTTCTTGATCGACTGTGCCTAGCCGCGCAGCCGTATCGGCTATCACTTGAGATGCTTTGGCTTTCGCACCCTCGGAATCACCCATAGTGATGACGGCCACAGGCGATTTGGCTGAAGGCTTGGCAGGAACATGCGCAGGGGACTTTTTCTCCGACGGAGTTCTGAGGGATGCGGATTCGGGCGTTGCTACTGATCGGAGACTCGGCGCGGGTCCTCGGATGCGTGCGCCGTACGAATTCGACGCTGGCCCACTGTTCGATAACGGCGGCCACCACGCGCCAGTCGCACATCCGGACAAGGTGGCTGCGAGCGCGCAGCACAGCAGCCATTTTCTTTTGCGCACAGTCATCGGCGCTGAATAGATTAGTCGGCCGCGACCGCGGGCATCGCGCCGGTTTGATCTTCGATCGGAAGACGAATGGTTATTGTCGTACCTGTACCCACCTCTGACGAGACCTCGAGAGTTCCTCGATGAAGATCGATCGCGCGGGTCGCAAGCGGCAGCCCGATGCCGGTGCCGCTATTCTTGGTCGTAAAATAGAGCTGAAAAATTCGTTCGAGCTGCTCCGACGGAATCCCATTGCCCCGATCGGCGATCTTAATTTCCAGGAATCCTTCGACAGTCAAATGAGTCCGAAACGCGATCAGACCGCCGTCGGGCATCGCCTCAACCGCATTGATCGCAACGTTCCTGATCGCTTCGCTGAGCAGTGCGCGATCCGCAGTAACCGATGGTGCGCGCGCATCAAAGTCGTACTCGACCTTAATCCCCGGCCGTAGCACCCGCGCCGCGACCTCCTGGATCATTTCATTGAGCTCGATTGCCTCGAGTTGCAGCGTCTCTGGACGGATAAATCGTGTCAGCGCGCAGACCGCATCGTCCACGCGATGCATCTCGCGCCTGACGGCTTGCAGGCGCGAAGTGATCGGCAATCCACGGTCCGTATCCTGGTTTGCCAATTCGAGCTGCAGATTCATGGCGTTGAGCGGGGTGCGAACCTGATGCGCGATACCGGTGACAAGAGCGCCGAGCCGGGCCAGACGCGCCGATTGATCGACCACGTTTTCCAGCTCCTGTACCGGTTCCAGATCGCGGACAATTACCAAAAGGCCCGCAGGCGTCTGTCCGTTTCCAAGAGAGAATATCGAAACCAGAAGGCTACTGCTCGTCCCATTGTCAATTTGAATGGCGACGTCATGAACCTCGGTTGCAGTGGCATACACCGCCTCGATCATCCGGGTCAGAGGATGGGTCTTACCGAGCAGCAACTTTATTGCCTTACCGTCGGTGACGCCTCCGGCAGGCAGACCGAGGCGTCCGATCGCTTCTGAGTTTGCGAACAAGATCGCGCCTGCCGAGTCGAGCAACAAAACCGCGTCGCTGATCGAGCGAAAGATGCTGAAAAACTGACCGCGATCCTGTTCCCATCGCGACCGATCGCGGTTAAGCCGCTGCGAGAGGCGATTAAACTTTTCTGCGAGCGAGCTGAGCTCGTCACGGCCGCCGATTCTGACCTTCTGCGTTTCGAGTCCTGCCGCGAGTTCATCCACACCAGTCGCCATCGCGGCTACTGGCCGCAGCAGCATGCCGCCGAGGAACATCGCCACGGCTATTGCGGCCGCGACCGCAACCGCCGCGACTATCAACACTTCGCGAATCGAGCGTTTGAGTTCGCTCGCGGTCAGCGCCGTTGATAGGCCGACGTCGAGAACGGCAAACGGCTTTCCATTGATCCGAATCTCCCGGCGCATTTCGTAGGTCGAATCGCCCCAGAGCAGAAACACTCTTGTCATTCGGAGCCATGACGAAGTTTCCGCTTGCAGGTTCTCGAAGGATTGAACGGGTGGGACCGCCGGAGCGCCCGGAGACTCAGGCGTCGAGATGATCACCGAGCCATCGGGACTCTCTATTCGTGCATAGGCCACGCCCTTGCCGAACGCGCGATACGAATCGAGCAGCGCGCGCAACGAGGCATCGTGGGCCAGTGCGGTAAGCGGGTCGCCATGCGCGGTCGCAAGCGTGACGCGCATTTGTTCGTAGGCTTGGCCCGTCAGCAGGTCGCCGGAAGCTGCAAGGTCGCCGATCGTCAGCTTCATCGTGCGATTGATCTGTATCGCACCGATCGCGAAGACCACGGCCATCAACAATCCTAGAAATGCGATCGCAAGTTTAGAGCGCAGGCCCATATTCCAGGTCCCCTCTGGCGTGCGGGCTCAGTTCGTTTGAGATTGTTTTGCGGCGCGGTACTTTCCCAAGCGATTGTAGAGAGTCTTTAAACTGATATGGAGAATTTCGGCGGTACGCACTTTATTTCCGTGCTCCGCGTCGAGCGTCCGAAGGATCAATTCCTGTTCGGCCTCTTCCAGAGAACATCCGACCCGAGTCTCGACTGCCTCCTTGGCGATTCCGCGGCCGGTGACATCGGGAGGCAAATCCGCGACAGTCATCAGAGGTCCACGCGCCACCACGGCCGCGCGCTGGATCGCATTTCGCAACTCGCGGACATTTCCGGGCCACGAGTACGCTCTCATCGCCTCCAGGCAATCGGCATCGACGCCGCTAATCCCGGTGCCGTCGGGATTCGCGAACAGATGCAGAAAATGATTGATGAGTACCGGAAGATCCTCGAGGCGTTTTCGTAACGGCGGTACTTCGATTGAAAATACATTGAGTCGGAAGAAGAGATCCTGCCGGAATTTTCCCTCGCGGATTGCCGCGCCAAGGTCCCGGTTCGAGGCCGCAAGCACCCGCACGTCGAGCGGTATTTCGGTGACACCGCCCAGCCGGCGCATCTTCTGATCTTCGAGAACGCGCAGCAGTTTAGCCTGCAGATCGACACGCATTTCGCTTATTTCGTCGAGGAGCAAGGTTCCCCCACGTGCCAGCTCGAAGCATCCTTCGCGTTTTCGGTCCGCGCCGGTAAACGCTCCTCGTTCGTGGCCGAACAAGTCACTCTCCATCAGCGATTCGGGCAGCGCGGCACAATTCACCGCGACATAAGGGCCGTCACGACGCCCCGACAGATCGTGGATCGTTCGCGCGACGATCTCTTTGCCGCAGCCGCTCGAGCCGGTGATAATCACGGGAGCATTGCTTGGCGCAATCTGTTCGATCGCCAGCATGACGCGGCGCATAGCCGGCGACTCGCCGATCAGGGGACCCAACTCGCCAACCTGGATTAGCCTCTGGCGCAATCGCCGGTTTTCCGCGCTGATATTCAGGTGATCGCTCAGGTTATGGAGCAGAACCTTGAGATGGGGCAGGTCCACGGGCTTGCGCAAATAATCGTAAGCCCCCAGCTTCATCGACTTTACCGCATCGGGAATCTCGCCCTCGCCTGACACAATGATTGTCGGCTGCTGCGCGCCCTGGTCTCGAAGCTCGGCAAGGACTTCCAGACCGTCCTTGCGCGGGAGCTTCAAGTCGAGCAACAAGATGTCCGGCTCGCTCAGATGAACCAGTTCGAGCGCACGTACGCCGTCCTCGGCAGCGATAATCTGGTATCCCCATGAATCTATAAGCTCGGACCAGGCGTTGCGGGTTGACGCATCGTCTTCCGCGACCAGAATTCGTTTCGCGTCGCTCATAGTTAGTTAAATCCAAGTCAGAAGTTTTCAGAAACAAATGGGTTTGATTATACAGAAGCCCCGGTATTCTTCATCTGGCAGCAATTCTGGTACCGCTCAGATTTGCCCGAGTCACGGAAAATCTTTTCCAGCCTGTCGGTACCAAGAAAGATTTTCATTCGACTCACGTGGTCGAATTGTTAGACGGGTAAAGAAGTGATTCGTTACAAACCGAATATGAAAACTACGCGAAATAATTTCGCACATTTGAGCGGCGCCGCGATCATCCCTGTTTTGAATTGGCGTGTCGTTTGATCGCAAGCTATTTGATGCAGCCGCGAGATCAAATCACACACAGTCCAATATGTGCGCATTACGCGGACTAAGATTCGCACGCCTATGCCGCGAAGATCGCGGCACCGCTTCACTCATTTGGATATACGCGCGGCCCGGCTATTTCGGCTATGTCAAAAGTACACGTTCGGCATCGCACGCGCTTCGCGTTTGCGATAGAGCCACGCATGATCGAACAGATGCAGCAAATACATCTGGTCGATCCATCGAGCATTCTTGAAGATGCGGCGCGAACGTAAAAAGCGGTATTGCTCGATCTTGCGCAACTCATGCTGCGAATTGAAGTCTTTAACGGCCAGAAGCTCTCCAGCCCACTCGTTGTAATTGGGTAGCACAATATCGTCGAAATAAAGGACCGGCAGGAACAGATACTTTGACGTATCCCGATCGGCCAATAGTGTGAGCGCTTCGCTGGTCGATGTGTAGTAATCCAAATCGAAGGCGGCGAATCCGAGCGGTGACGTACTGGTGAGCGAAGCCAGGAACTGTGGAACCGTTTCGCGGACCGGCCCAAGAATCAGGCGGCAATTCGACGGCAGCCGCGATTGAAGTTTGTCGAATTCCATCGGAAAGTCGCCGGCCTGAAATTCCTCCGGATGATCGCGATAATCCACCGGCTCCGGCATCCCGGTGCCGCTGTCGAAGCCGGCGATATTCACCGCGATACCGGTAGCTTCACTCAGTTGTTCTGCGATCTTGCACAAGTTGAGCAGACCCTCGCCGGACGCGACTCCGAATTCCACCGCGGTAAAAGAGGTTAATCCCGCCTCAATTGCCTGGTCGGCCGCAGCCAACAGCCCATATGCGTAATGCGGGCGAGAAATCAGATCGCACGCCACCTTGGCGCGAAAAGAGCCAAACAGTGCTACCCCTAGCGCAGCGGCATTCAGATGGATCGGCTCGGTCAAGCGTTCCCGAAGAATTCGGTAACGTGCGCTACGCTGATGACGAATTTTCTGAAGCAACATAGGTTAACTCGTGCGTTCTCGTGGCGCTCTTCAGCGCTGGATCAGCCGGGCCGCTTTGCGCGACAGAGCCGTTAGCGCGTCGCTTCGCGCCAGATAATTATCGCGGAACTCGGACAAAAAGCGGCGTGCGGCGATTCCTGGTTCGTGGTGGTGAAGGGTGCCGGAAGATAAAGAGCCGCCGTGGGCGACATTGACTATTTTCAGATCAACGTTCTGGCGTGGTGCGAGTTTAAGCTGGATCGTGAGCGAATCCCGCTTGGCCTCGAAGTCGATCGCACGTCCGTCAACCAGAACTCCTGCCGGCGGAATGGCACTATCGATTTGCTTTGACAGAGACAGGACTGCCGGTTCGCTGTATGGATTGGCAAGGTTCAGCTCATCCGTGAAGAAGCGAACTTCGCCGCCATGCGGGCCGGTCCGGCGGTACAGCGCGGTGGAACGCAGCGTCGTCGCGAGCGGAGCCCAGGTAAGGTTAGGGTCGATAGAATTAATCCGGTCCGCCCATTCTGAGATTTCGCGAGCATCATTTTTGAAATTCTGATGATGCGCGGTGATCAGAAGTGGTTTGCCAAGAAAAAGATCGAGTGCGAACTCAGCAATCGAGCGCGGATACCTTCTCGAGAAAGGGGAAAACCTGCTCGCGTGACGGCGCCGTCAAGCAAATCACGAAGTGTCGGACCGCTGTCATCCGGATCCGCCGGAAGCACCGACGTATTCACGGCGGCCAGATACCCCTCCGCTCTGAGCGCGGGCAGAGCGGAATTCGAGAATACGCCTTGCGGAAAGATCATGATCGGTTCGTATCCGACCCCGGTGATTTGCTTGTGCCGCTGCGCTCGTTCCAGCGCGAGCCGTGCCTTTGCCCGAAGAACTCGCCGGTCGCGAATCCCGAACTCTCCGGCGGAATGATCGCATCCATGCATGCAGATCGACAGTATGTCGCGATTGCGTTTGAATAGTTCCGCAGTCACCGGGTCGCTTCTGCGATAATTCCACGGAATGAAGGCAATAGTGCTCGCGAACCGATGCGTGCGCATAGCCGCGACCAGCCGATCGTAGGTAAGGCACCCATATCGCGGCCGCAGCAACGGATCGTCAATCGTCACGGTCGCGTGGCGCCGCGGATTGCTCCAGCATCGATCACCAAAACTCTGGCGCATGAAGATCATCGCGGGAAGCAAGGCTGGCGCGATTTCTTCCCGAAGGTTCGCGTGTGGCATCGGGGCGTCTACATCGGCAATTTCGCTCGACGCGAGCAGAAAACATCGGCAGCCGAACTGTCTCAGAGCCACTAGAAATGGCCGGTTCTGGAGCGATACCAGTTGCTCGGATGCGTCGAACCAATTCCCCGCGAAGGCCTGCAGCCCCGACTGATGATTTACGGAAAACGAGATTCCCGAGAGTTGCGCACAAGCGCCGCTGGATGCGCCGCTAATTCCACAGACGAGCGTGGAATCGGGGATCTCGGTCGTTCCTTCCATGCGTCCGTCGGTGAGTTCACTGACGGCCGAACCTGCGCCCGGTTCTGCGGCCCCGTATATGAAGGCGGATTCGATGCCGGCGAGGAGCCGCCGGGCAAACTCACTTTCCGATTCTCTGGCAAGCATCGAGACGGTGTCAGCGCGGGCCGCCAGCACTCGCTCGCCGGCAGTCTGCAGTACCGAAGCCATCTGCACCGCTGACGCCGTGCTTTCCACTTGATAGACCGCGGTCTCAATACCCATCACTGCCGCAAGGCGAACGAGTTTTTCGTCCGACGTTCGCGAGCGTCGAGAGGATAACAGTGCCAGTCGTGATGCCATTGTCGCGTCAGGATTCCTCACGAAGGAGCTCGTCGAGTGCGTCCGTCAGGCTGCCGACCGTCCTGAGCGCGCTGGGAGTGAGCATCGCATCGCCGGCTTCTCCGGCGAGCACAATTTCGCGACCGAACGATTCACGAAATTCATCTTCGACAAACACCAGGAGATTGATCACCGACAGCGAATCGAGAGTCGTATTGGGGTCGACCAGTGGCGTTACCCGATCCTTTTTCAATTGCTGCGATTCAGCCAGCAACTTGTTGACTTGATCGATCGCTCGCGAAACCACGTCTTCGGCGGTCGCGGCTCCGCGCGCGGCGGGGTTGCTATTGTTGTGCCTCGCCGCCATCAGCGCACCTCGCTTCTGGATCCCGAACCGACGCCAGCTCCGCGCGCGCGCACGGGCCTCAATCCGCGGAAAAACGCAAAATACGAAGGCGCGATCGCCAGCGGCACGGCCGCCGTCGCGATCTGCTCCGACGGTGCTGGTCTGATGAACGCGTGGGCAGCAACGTTGCTTGTTATTACTGACCCGGCTCCGATTACCGCGCCTTCGCCAATAGTCAGTATTCGGTCGCTGACGCAACTAATCAAACAACATGCTCCAATCCAGACGTCTCTCTCGATTACTATTCCGCCGGGTCCGCGAAGGTGCGCGATTATCACGGTACGCAGAGCGATCTCCACGTTGTCGCCGATCTCGACGCATTCCGGATATTCATTTTCGATATATACATCGTCGCCGATAAATACATTGCAACCGATCGCGACGCCGCGCAGGCGATGCAGGCGTGGGCGGACGCTTCGGCTTCCGGGCAGAATCCGCGCGAGCTGATGCAGCACGCGATTACTCACGCGTGTCGCCAAAGATTTTGGCGCGACCCCGCGGCCTGGTGGTTGCTCAGCCATCATCTGTAACCTGCGTAACCTGCTGCGCGAGATCGGAGACGGGCGCGCAGATGCTATTTAAGTTGCTCAGGCCTGCCCAACTGAGCCTGAGCGCCGCCGGCAGCGGGAAATCAGTGTTCAGATTCCAGGAAAAGCCTGACTTGGATGGACCTGTGTGCACCGCGGCCGCCTCGAAGAATTGGCGGCAAGGAAGATTTTTTGCGGTCGGCGCAGGATCCGCTGAGAGCTCCCTCATGCCGGCTTCGCGGGCGCATTTGCAGAGCACATGCAGCATCGCGTTTTCGACTTTTCTACCCATCACCCTGCAACTCAGCACGAAGTCCTCGACAGATGCGCGGTGGCTTGATCGGTCGAAGTGCAGACTTCCGATTCCCGTCAAGCCGTAGTCGCCGAACTTATCGGTGATGCGAAAAATCAGCACGCGATTATCCGGCGCCGTGGACCATGAACGAAATTCGCGGCTCGAAAGCCTGCGGGCGCGCAAATTCATTTGATTGGTCTTGTTGAGCAATTGAACTGCTCGTTCGAGGTTGGCGTCATCGAGGGGTTCGACGCTGACCGCCACATTGAGCGTCATCAACCACTCGTCGATCGAGACCAAAGTGGTTCGCAGCTCCTTTCGTTTGCGTTCCGACACATACATCGCGGTGCGATTTCGATCCTCGTCGCTCACTACCGGGGCGTCGAAGCAATCGAGCGCACGCAACGCGCGCGGAAAATCGATCGGATTGCTCGGCCATTCCGGCACCAGCACTGATGGCAGCGCCTGGCGCACCCGCGCGCGTTCGACGGGGCTATCGTCGAGAAAAACCGCAGCCTCGAGACCAAGGTTGAGCTCGGCGGCGAGCTCGGCGACATTCGCGGCTTTGTCTTCCCAATTGATGCGCCAGGCCGCAAAGTCCTCCAATCGCAGCGCCATGTCGGGGTGTGAACGGATAGCTTCGAGCGCGATATGCTCCTGATTCTTACTGACGATCGCCAGCAAAATTCCCCGCCGGGTGAGACCGCGCAATTCAAGCTGGAAATCCCGGTACGCCTCTCCAACCGGATCGTGACCACCGATTCGCAAGTTGCGCCACCCCACATCGCCGACGATACCGCCCCACACAGTGTCATCCAGATCAAGGATAACCAGCTTGCGGGACTTGCCCTGGAGAGCTCGAAGTGCAGCGACGAGGTCCCGTGCGGCTTCCCGGAATACTCCGATTGAAAATGGAGTCTTCGACAAATACCAGAGCCGTTCGTCATATGCGCGATCGCCTTGCGAAGCGATCCAGCGCATCGAATCAAAAAGGTGAATGCGGGAATCCCTCAAGGCGACTTCCGCCAGGCGCAGGTTCATCTTCATGAGAAGCGCGGCGATCCCCAGACGCGGATGCATGTCGAGCAATCCGCGTCGCGTGTCGAGTGCGTGACATGACGACCAGGTGGGCACGAAAATGTGCCGCACATGCGCAGGGATTGAGGTGAGGGCGTGCGCGAATTCATCCACTTCGCCGAGCACGCTCTCGGCGCTGAATTCCTCGTAGCGAAGCGCTTTGCCATAGCTCGGAGAAATCGCTTCGGGAGAGGTCCAAAGCAAGGTCCCGTCGAGATCCACCGGCCACGTGCTCGCCTCGCGGGACAATAGAAGCTGCATCACCTGCCCAAACGCCGCAGTTCTGATGTCGAGTGCGAATCCGGTCTCGCGTTTGAGCAAGAGTGAGGCGAGGTTCTGCAGATTGAAGTCTGAGACAAGAAGAAAGTTAGACGCGCGGCCGCGCTCCTTGTTCGCGGCCGGTTCATTCGCTCGAGCGCTATCGTTCGTCATGGTCCTTCACTTGAGATGTCTGCCAAAATCAGCGACCGGTGCGACCATTGAGTCTACCGATGAAGGGGGGATCTGAGCGGAGGTGCGGGCGACAGGCGCGGCGGGCGAGAAACGCGGCTGAAATCTCGCCTTCAATGCCATCACGATCGCCATCCATTGGTACGCACCACACAGCTTCAAACGGAATTCGATCAACCAATCAGTTGGATCAGCCCGGATTCGGCCGACGACAAACCCAGAAGGCGAACTCGACCGAAGTAGGGGAGTGCTCGCGAAGACGCGCGCGTAACCCGCGGTAGAGCATTGTTGCAAATGCGTGTCGCGGTACGCGCCGAATGGAAAACAGAACAGTCTTACGTCGCGACGAAGAATGCGCTCGAGTGTCGCCCGCGATTCGTGCAGCTCACTCATTACATCGGTATCGTCAAGCGACGTTAATCGCGCATGGGTCGTGGTGTGAGAACCGATCGTCACCAATTCACAATTCAGATCGCGCAATTCGGCCTCGGTAATCAGACGATCGTTGGGCTCGCCAAGCGACTCGCCCAAACGGCCGGCAACAACAAAAATTGCGACGGGAATGCCTCGTAGCTTCATCTCGGGAAGTCCGTTTTCGACGAAACTCAACCATCCATCGTCGACGGCCACAAACGCACAACGCGAAGCGCCATCGGGCAAACGATCGTGGTCAGCACGGACCGGTTTGGACCATCTGAGTAGATAGTCCATCTGGCGGGCAAAACGCTCGCGATGCTGGGGAAGTACTTGGTGATAAAAGACTCCAACGCATATGGGTCGAGGCTGGCGCCCGAGGATCCGCTTCGCTGCGCGGGATAGTCTCGTAACGGCATAAAACACGATTGCTACCAGCAGCTTCGCGATCCTGGTTGGCAGGCTTTGATTGAATTGATCCATGCTGCGAGCGGAGCTTTGTTACGGTCCAGTCTGCGCACATCACCGCAGTTGATCCGAGCAATCACGATGCCATCGTGGAGCGCCGCAAAACTCGAACCTTATGGGTTTCGGTGCGGATAAAACCGGGGCTGGAAGCGCAAAAATTATCTTTCGCGGTTGTAATTCTTGCAATTACTGATTTCGTACGCGGGGGTCTCCGAGCACGAGCCAGCGCAGTATCGTCTGTTGGGTCTGAGGCTACGACTCGCCTGAGGCGGACGGAATCGGCTAAACTCGCGGGATGGTCAAGGCGGTTCGCAAAGCGTTTGCGGCTGACGCCGACAGCTACGATCGTGCGCGTAGCAAACTGGTTCCGTGCTTCGACGATTTCTATCGCACGGCGCGCGAACTGCTGCCCTTTGGGGCCGACGATCGTTTCGAATTGCTGGATCTCGGCGCTGGCACCGGCCTCCTGTCGGCGATGATCGCCGGAGCCTTTCCGAACGCGCGGCTCACGCTGTTCGATCTCACGCCTGAAATGTTGACGATTGCGCGCCAGCGGCTGAAGCCGGTTGGCAAACGCGTGAAGTTTGTGACGGCCGATTTCGCGAAGGCGGCGCCCTCCAAACCGTATGACGCCGTAGTGTCAGCGCTCGCGATTCATCATCTGCCCGATACCGGCAAGCGGCATCTGTTCGCCGATATTTTCAAGTACCTGACGCCTGGCGGGGTTTTTATCAACGCCGATCAGGTGGCCGGCGAAGGCGCCGCAATAGACGAGCGGGCGCGCCAGATGTGGATCAAACGCGCGCGCGAACTGAAAGTCGGCGAGCGCGATCTGAACGCGGCGCTGGTGCGAATGAAGCTGGACATGCCCGCGACCGTGGGCCAGCAGCTTGCGTGGTTGCGCGAAGCGGGATTTGTCGAAGTGTCCTGCTCGTATCGCAATTTGATCTTCGCGGTATTGTCGGGGACCAAGCCCGCCAACGTCCGCGAAGCGCACCCGGACGGGGCGCTCCGATAGATTCTACCGCGCTCGAGAGTAGTCAATTAATAGATTGAGCGCGGAGAAAGTGTATACGCCGGGGGCGTATACACTTCTCCGCTCATTGGACTCAACTATTCTATTGGCCGGTCGTCGTAGTCGTGGTCGTTTGAGACCCGGGATATCCATTGCTCCAGCTGGTCGTGGTTTGCCGCTGCGTCGTGCCATCAACGGTTCTGGTCTTGTTCTGCTCAACGACTCCATTACCCCAGCTCGTTGTGGTTGTCTGGCTCGACTCAGTTGAGGGGACTACGACAGGAGATGGAACCTGCACCACCGGAGCTGGAGCCGCAACTACCACGGGCGGTGCAGATTCGACAACGGGCGGAGCCATCTGCACGACTGGAGGCGGCGTGGGAACAACGTCGACCTCTTTCGAACGTCGAGCATCCATAGAGAACGCCGCCGGCTGCCAGTGAAATTGCCAATGACGAATAACCAAGGACTCTTCGTAAAGTCTTCATTTCAAAAACTCCTCGGGCAACTAGAAGCAGAGGCTGTGCCAAAATTACGTTCTCTATCTATTTGACCTCTCGAAAATTCCGCGCGCTCCGACCGTCTGAGAAATATATTGCGGCGCCGCAGTTTTCTGCTCGCCACCTGTTGATCGCCGATGCAGAAACCTGTGTAGCGGGGAATAGTTTCCGATCCGGGCATGTGGTTCCGCGTTGTCGGCCCGGAAGTGAGACGAAGTAGCTAACCCATCGAGTTTTTTTCGACAGATCTACGCCACGCAGCGTGCGCTCGCGCTCTCCAGGGATAATAAATCAATCGAAGTCTTTGAGGCTGTAATTTTTTTAGAGTTTTCACCGCGCTCAAATTTTTTACGCGCGAGATTTCCTTGGCGGTCCTCGCTTTCTAAGTATCCCGGCAAATGATAGGAGTGCGCCGTTGGTTTTGTGAATGCTGGGGAAAGACGCAAACCGTTTCTAACTTAGCTGGGAGGAGAATCATGCAGATACGCAGAGCTCTATTGGTCTCAACCGCATCGGGACTGCTGGTCTTGGCGGCGGGCCTGTCCGGGTGTTCGATGTTTTCCGCATCGAATGTTCCGGTCGATTGCGACGTGGTGAAACAGCAGGTGCAGGCCGGACAGACCGACGCTCAGATTGCCGCTAACCTGAGTACCACCGAGGACAAGGTCGCGGCCTGCCACGGTCCGGAGAACACCGGCAACAAGAGCACATTGATCCCCGAGAAGGGATACTGAGCGGGAACGATCACATCAGCATCGCGACCGGTTACTGCATAGGGGCCGTGCCCGGGGTCTAAACATAAAACCCGGGCACGTGCCGGCCGATATTTCGATCACATCTCCAAGGATCTGGCAGATTGGAGAAAAAATCGTTACGTTCGGGCAGAGGCGGAAGCTATGCTGACGTCTGCTTGATTCGAGCGCGCAGCACGATCCAGCCGAACGCTTTCATCAAAGGAGCAACAACGTGATCGATCTATACTTCTGGCCAACACCAAACGGGAAAAAGATTGCCATCCTGCTCGAGGAAGCCGGCATCGCCTACAACATCAAGCCGATCAATATCGGCCGCGGCGATCAGTTGACGCCCGACTTCCTGAAGATCTCGCCCAACGGGCGGATGCCTGCGATCGTCGATCACGAGCCGAAGGGCGGCGGCGCGCCAGTCACCATTTTCGAATCCGGCGCCATCATGGAATACCTGGCCGAGAAAAGCGGAAAGTTCTGGCCCCAGGAAACGCATCAGAAATACGAAGTCATACAATGGGTCTATTGGCAGATGGCCAACCAGGGGCCGAAGATGGGAGAGCAGGGGCACTTTCGACGCGCCAGTCAGGATCCAAAAACTGGCGAGCAGCCTTACGCTCTCCTGCGCTTCGATAACGAGGTCCATCGAATCTACGGCGTGATGAATCTGGGGCTGCATCAGAAGCGCTACCTGGCTGCCGGCCAGTACACGATCGCCGACATGATTTGCTATCCGTGGGCGGCAACCTGGCAAGGACGAAATATCGATCTGGGCGAATTTCCCAACGTCAGGCGCTGGCTTGACGAGATTGCTGCGCGTCCTGCGGTAAAAAAGGCGACGGCCGCAGGCCCCGAGTATCGCGAGGATCCGGCAACGATTACGCCCGCCGAGCGCGAGCGCCGTTCCAAGCTGCTGACTCATCAGCGCGCGCAAGCAGTACCCAAGCAATGGGGGTAGGACAATCGCCGTCAAGGCGATTATTCAGGGGTCATTTAGGCGCGTCCGATCGGGAAGGGGTCGAGGGTCAGGTCGATCTTCAGGATCCATCAAACCCTTGGGACACAGGCGTTTCACGCGGTTTGCGCGCAACGCCGCTTCCCTAACGATCGTTCGGGTTTTTGCCAGATTTGTTCATGGCTGAACTGTTCAGCCTTATGCCCAAATCCACTTCGTGCAAAAGTGATCCCGTGGAAGCAATTCGCACACGATTCCGGACCGCTTTGCCTGTCTCAAGCCGGTGGAATGCTTTACGGATATTTCCGCAGGAAAGAGGCCGCCGAGACGGCGGCCCTACTGACATTAGACCTTTAATCAGTAGGACCGTCGTCTCGCCGGTCATTTCAGATCGCGCTGCGGCAATTTTCGACGGTCTTTCAGCGCCGGCGGACGGCCCCGTCCGCCATCGGCAAGAGCCGATACTGGCCGCGCCGGAGCGTCCAAAAATCGATGACCGAAAAAGCTGCTGAAACGAACCCATCGTGGCGAATTCGGCAGCATTTTCAAGGAGTTTATTTTTTAAGCGACTAGAAAAGATACCAAACGAACCCACCAAAAATGACCGATATCAAAAAATCCAAGGCACTACCTTGCCCAAAATCGGACACGATACGCTCAACCTGATGAAGTATCGCAGGGACCCGGCCGCTGTGGATCAGGCATGAACATTCTGTTGTGGACTCTATCTTTGCTGCTGAGCGCGGTGCTGCTGGCGGCGCTCGCGCGGCGGATCAAGGTTCCGTCGCCGTCGTTGTTCGCGCTGGGAGGAGTGCTGGTCACGCTTCTGCCCGACAGTCCGCGAATCTCGCTCGAGCCCGACCTGGCGCTGGCCTTGTTCGTCGCGCCGGTGTTGATGGACGCGGCGTTTGACAGCTCGCTGCGCGATCTTCGCGAGAATTGGATCCCCGTTGTCAGCCTGGTTTTCGTCGCGGTGGCGGTCACGACGGCTGCCGTGGCGTTGGTCGCTCACTGGCTCGTACCCGCGATGCCGTGGGCGGTCGCGGTGGCTCTGGGAGCCGCAGTGGCGCCTCCGGACGCCGCCGCGGCTACGGCGGTTCTCAAAGAGGTGCGCCTGCCTCATCGGATGCTGGTCATCCTCGAGGACGAGAGTCTGCTCAATGACGCGAGCGCGCTGCTGATTTATCGATTAGCCCTGGGCGCCGCTATCGCACCCGCAGGTAATGCATTGGACGTGGCGTCATCGCTGGCCTTCGTGTTGATCGCGAGCGTCGCGTTAGGTGTGCTGTTCGCCTATGTGTTCGGCGGCGTTGTGAACCGCTTTTCTCACGTGCCCAGCTCGATCGTTCTGCAGTTCGTCGGCGCGTTCGGGATCTGGATCCTGGCGGACCGGCTCGCGCTGTCTGGCGTGCTCGTGATCGTGGCCTCCGCGGTCGTATTGTCGCGCCGTGCGTCGGTGCGGATGCCGGCCGCGGTGCGAGTCCCGTCTTACGCGGTGTGGGATGCCGTAGTCTTCGTCCTCAACGCACTCGCCTTCATCCTGATCGGCCTGCAACTGGGGCCGATCATGGATCGGCTGTCCCGCGCGCATCATGTTCACTACCTTGCTTTCGCCTGCGCGATCGTGGCGACCGCCGTCCTGGCGCGCGTTGGATGGGTGATGCTCTATAACGTGGCGCTGAGGATCACCCATCGCATCCTCGGCAAGCGCACTCCGCAATCGCTTTTGGCGCCGCCGTTCAAGCGCACTCTGCTGGTCGGATGGTGCGGGATGCGCGGGATCGTGACGCTCGCCGCCGCGCTCGCGCTGCCCGACGGTTCAGGCGCTCTGCCCGCCTTCCCTTATCGCGACCTGATAGTGTTGACGGCTTTCGCAGTGGTGCTCGGCACCCTGGTTATCCAGGGGTTCACGCTCCGGATACTCCTCAAGGTTCTGGGACTCGACGATGATGACGGGTCGGTCGAACGTGAATTACGGTCCGGGCGCGTCGAGATATTTCGGGCGGCGCTCGCGAGCGTAGACGATCAGAACAACGAGGTCGCGGCCGGGCTTCGCCGTGAATATTCGGAGCTGCTGCGGCATATCGACGGGCCGGAGGGCTTGCCGGAAGAACAGCATCAGGCCGAGGTCGCGCTCCGCACCGCCGCAAGAATCGCGGCCCGTGATCGGCTGAATGCGCTGAGGCTCATCGGTGCGATAGGGGAAGAGGCCTTCGGTGAATTGCAAGCCGAGCTGGATCTAATCGATCTGGAGGCGGAGGTTCGCGGCCGCTGGTGAGTTGGGAAGGGCTGCGCCCACCTTGATGGATGAAAATAGGATCCTTGGGGGGCGGCGCTTCTCAGGCAATCGACCTAACCCCTGTCCCCTTCCCGCACGGGAAGGGGCACACTGGTCACAAGGGTTGGAGTGGGCTGGCAAATTCCCGGCGCCGCTAGCGACGCCGCTGTTATCGAGTTCGGTTTCTGACTCCCCTTCCCGTGCGGGAAGGGGTCGGGGGTTAGGTCGATCTTTTTGGCCTGCTCCGCAGCCAGGTTCATTTTCCGTATCGCGCCAGAGGTGCAGTGACTTTCTTGATAGGCTGCTCTCACGCCGACATGCGGGAAGCGGACAAATACGATGCTAGCACTCGGGCCTGAAGGGGCTGCTCGGCGTACAGACTGTATCGAGGATCCGGCGCCAGAGCCCGTCGGCGATATAGTCGCGCTGGTCGATATTCGACATCACCGAGATCGACCATCCGGTATCGGTGAATGTCGACGTGATGTTGTTGAATCCCGGCACGCGCCCCCCGTGCATAACTATCGGCCGTCCATAGAGATCGGTCACCACCAGTCCGTACCCGTACACCGACGGCTCAGAGTGGCTGGAGCCGGTGATCGGCGGTGGCGTCGTCATCTGACGGACTTCGTCAGCGGGCAATATTTTTCCGTCCAGAAGCAAGCCGTCCCATTTCACGATATCCAGTACGTCAGAGCTGAGCGCGCCGGCGGCGAAGGTTGCGCTCGGATCGATAACTACGGCGCGCACGAGATTCCCGGAGTTGTCGCGAATATATCCGACCGCGTTTGCCCCGGTCGGCGACGGTCCGTAGGTGGTCGAGGTCAGGCCGTTGGGCGCGAGGAGTTTGCTCTGAATAAAATCGCCGTAAGACATGCCGGTGATATTTTCAATCACCACGCCGAGCACGAACGGATCGCTGTTCACATATTCATAAGCGGTTCCACTCGGAAAGCCGAGAGGAAGCGGCGCGAGCGCATTGATTACCGTGAGCGGCGCGACTCCGTTAAACCATTCCGGAGCTTGGGGCAGCGTAACGTAGTCGACGAGGCCCGCGCTCATGTTCATCAACGACTCGATCGTGATCCCGGGATCGGTCGCCAGTTCCGGAACGTACTTGGAGACCGGATCCGTCAGCGCCAGTGCGGGCGGATTCTGATTCGCCAGCATCATGATCGCCGCCGAGGTGAATTGCTTGGTCACCGAGGCGATTTGGTAGATCGAGTTGGGAGTCGCGGGAATTTTGTTGTCGACGTCGATAAATCCCGCGCAGTGCGAGTAGGTGACTTTCCCTTTCCGGCCAATCGCGACACAGATCGACGGAACATTGTTCGTGGCCTGCGCGGAATCGATCAGCTGATCGACTTTACTGGTATAGTCAGGCTGCCCCGACGCCGAGCCGGTGCAACCCGCCGCGAACAGGACAAACACAAAACTGAGGATAATCCACGGAACACTTTTCAACTGAGGTCTCCACTCCTGAATACCGGTTCAACTGTGGCTATGGGCTTAATTCATCGAGAAGCGTTTTCGCGTCCCTTAGATCCGCGGTGTCAAAGCCTTCGGTGAACCAGGCGTAAATTTCGGCGAGCATTTTGCGCGCATGGTCGCGCTTGCGCTGCTTGGTCAGCAAGCGCGCAAGGCTGGTGGTCGCACGCAGCTCCCAGGATTTCGCGTGCTGTCTGCGCGAAATCTCAATCGCGGTACGGATGGATTTCTCCGCACGCGTGGCATTTGACGGATCCTGCGCCAGCAGCAGCTCGCCCTGAAGCCGATTCAGTTCCGCCTCGTAATACCGTTGGCCGGTTCTCTCGATGAACTGAAATGACTCGCCGATCGCGCTAAGGCCTTCATCGAACCGCTTCTCCCGGCCCAGTGCGGTGCAAATAAACGAGAAATAACGGTCGCTGATATACTCCGAGCCGACGGCCTTCAGCTCCAGCATCGGGCGCTTCATTCGCGCGATTCCGCCGTCGAGGTCGCCCGCGATCGCATCCGCCCATCCGAGGTAAATTTCGCTGAGCGTGCGGCCGGTGAAGTAGCCCGATTCGGTTGATAGCGCCAGTCTTGCCTGCGCATTCGCTCTCATTTGCTCGGGCTCGTGACGAAGCTCATGAATGTACGAGGCGAATCCGTATATGTCCGTCAGGATTGTCTTTGTCCCGAATTGCGCGATATCGGCCGCGATCTTTATTCGTTCCAGCGCGCGATCGGGATAACCCATGAACCACGCGTTCCATCCTGAGAGAATGCGGTTGTTTTGTTGAGTGCCGGAGTCCCAGGTCATCAGGAGTTCGGGCGTTCGCAGCGCGCGCTGATGCGTCAGAGGCGCGGGGCCGACCATCGATTCCATCCGCGTCCACGCCCGATCGAAGCCAAGGGCTGCGTGCTCGAAGTCGCCTGAGACCATCTGGGTGTACGCCAACCAGTTCTCCGCTTCCGCGAGGTACCCAAGGTCTCCGTGTTCCTCGGCTCGTGCGACCAGCTCCCCGGCGATCGCTTCGGCTTTGCGCACGTCGGGGCGGAGTTGTTGAACGAAAAAAATTGGCCAGAGCGCCCACCAGGCCTTTTCCCATTTGATCCCTGGCCGCTGGCAAAGCTCGACTGCCCGAAGGTACGACCGTTCGGCCTCGGGCGAGGAGTAACCCTTGCTGTCACCGAGCGGCGTGAAGGCTGCGTTCCTCAAGTCCAGCTCGGCCTCCGCGCGACGGTCGTCATCGGGGAGGTCTCGCAGCAGATCAAGCCCGGCTTCGTATTGCGCGAGCGCTTCGGCATTGGAGCCGATGTGAGCGAACCTCGTGACCGCTTTCAAAGCGTATTTCACCGCCTTGGCCGGATCGCCGCCACGCGCGTAATGGTAGGCAAGTTCGGCCAGATCGTCGTCGAGCCTCTCCGCGCCCATCGGTTCATCCGAATCGATTCGTTCGATCGCGCGCGCCAGTTCGAGATGAAGCCGCTGGCGCCGCGCCGCCGACAAACTGCCGATCACCGCTTGCCGAATAAGCTCATGGGAGAACTGAAACCGCGCTTTAGGACGGTCCGCGACTGAGAGCACCAGGCCCGCACGTTCCGCTTCCTCGATACAATCCAGAAGCGAGTCCGCGTCGGCCGCGCTCGAGGCCGCAAGCAGCTCGAAGCTGAAGAACAGCCCGATCGTCGCGGCGGCCGCGAGCATCTTCTGGGTCGGGCCGCTAAGTCGCGCCAGCCGGCGCGCGACCACTAGCCGAACGCTCGGCGGCGCCTCCAGCTCGCCAATCTTGAGCTCGGCAAGAAACTGCCCCGACGAGTCGTACAGGCGATCTTCCTCTTCGAGATGGCGGAACAGCTCCTCGACGAAGAACGGATTGCCACCGGTCTCGGCACGAATCGCGCTCACTACGGCGGGCGGCGGCGATTTCCCGCTCAGGCTCGCAAGCATCGCGGCCACCTCGGCGCGTGGCAGCGCTTTGAGGTTCACCGGAGTTGCGAGCCGGCGACGCGCCAGATCTTCCAGCGTTTTTGCCAGCGCCCGAGTGATATTAAGCTCCGCGATGCGGTAGGTGCCGACGACCATCAGGGGGAGATCAGACAGCCGCTCTGTCAGGTGATCGAGCAGCGACAAGGTCGAATCGTCGGCCCAGTGAAGATCTTCGAGAATCATCAGCGTCGGCTGCTGCGCCGCGATCCGCGCGGCGAAATCGAAAAAGCAATTGAACAGATGCCGCCGCGCCTGGGCGGGGGGCAAATCGAGCGGCGGCGGGAGATCCGGCAGGATGTTCTTGAGCTTGGGCAACAAGCGCGCGAGCTCCCGCACCTCGTCTCCGAGCGCCCTGCGAAGAAGCTCCCGATCCGGCGTGCCGCCGACGAAGTTCTCAAGGATTTCCACGAACGGCAGATAGGCGACGGCCTCATCGTGCTCGGAGCAATGCCCAATCAGCAGCGCCATCCCCTTTGCCTCAGCCGCGGCCGCGACCTCGTCAGCCAATCTGGTCTTGCCGACACCCGGCTCGCCGGAGATCAGAAACAGGCGTCCGCGACTCGAGGCCGCATCGTCGAGTCCGCCGAGTAACGAAGCCAGGTCGCGCTCGCGTCCCACCAACACACTCGGCGGACGCGATCGGGATTGCGGGGGTTTGGCGCTTTTTCGGCCGCGAATCTCGGCGACGAATCGATAGCCTCGTGCCGGCACGGTGGCGACAAATCGAGGCGTCTCGGGATCGTCGCGCAGAGCCCGCCTGAGTTTTAGCACCGCGGTGTTGATGCTGGCCTCGCTATCGACAAAGACGCCCTTGCCCCAGACGCGCTCCAGAATCTCCTCGCGCGTAACCAGCCGTCCACGGCGCTCGATCAACAGGCAAAGCAACTCGAGCGGGATGCGCTGGAGCGGGACGACCGCGCCATCGCGGCGCAGCTCGCGAGCACCGCGGTCCAGCGAAAAACCCTCAAATTGAAAGAGATCTTCGGACATCGTTTCCGATCGCGGATTCTACTTCCGCTGCTGACGAGGGTACAGCCGCGCGGTTTCGGAAAGTTCAGCAAGAGTTCAGAAGATGTTCAGCCCTGGACCATTGGCTGAAAGCCCTGCCTGTCGGAACGTGGCGACAGCATGGATGCCACGAGGGGAAGCCCGGGAACACGAGCGAAATTAACAGAGAAATTCCGAAGGAGGAGCGTTATGAAAAATTCGATCCTGAAGTTGATGCTTGCCGCCGCGATCGTGTGCGTGCCTCTTGGAGGACGAGTCGCGATCGCGCGAGGGCCGGAAAACGTCCGCGTCGTGTCAACCGCCACCTTATCTGAGTACGATCTGGGCAATCCGGGCACCTGCGATCCAGACACTTACTTGCCGGACCCGGGAGAACTGGTTTGCATCGCATCGCTCGGCGAAACCTACACCGTCTCGGGCGATTTCACGGGAAGCTTACTTATCGAGACCGCCTATGCCGAGTTTGCCAACGGCAGCTTTGCCCCCAATACCGATTTCCAAAACTGGACCGGCTCGATCAGCGGACACGGCAGCGGTTCGTTCGTGCTCAATGAGTACGATCTGATCATTCAAGCCAACGGTTCCTACCACAGCCAACTTCGCATTCTCGATGGAACCGGGACGGGAGACTTTCAGGGAATCACCGGCTTTGGCAGCTCCCAGGGAAACCTGGGCGGCGGCGTCAATACCCTGTTCGTGGAGTTTCCGGAGATTCATGATCAGCATCACTAATCGAGCCGGCGCCAATACTCATTGAGGCCATCAACTAAACCATTAGCCAGTAGATGATTAAACAGAGAGCCTTCGGAGATTCGTTATGGGAGGAAACAGTAATGTATAAAATAGCGATGCTGACTTTGCTCGCTGGATGCGTGATGTTCGGTGGCGCGACTCACGCGATCGCGCAGCCTGCCGCCGCTCAAGTCGTGGCGGTGGACGAATGCGATCCCACCACTTTCAATGCCGCTACCGCCGTCGGCCCAGGCTTTTGCCACAATGTCGCGCTTGGAGCGCAAACCACTTTCGCCAATCTCTTCGCCGAAGCCGAAGCCGGTACTCCCGATCCCAACTGGGCTTTTGAGCCCACCCAGTTGACGATCAAGAAAGGAACCCCGCTCACGGTGATGGATGAGGGCGGCGAGCCGCACACGTTTACCGAGGTGGCGCAGTTCGGGGGCGGATTTATATCGGGGCTGAACGGCCCGAGCGAGGCGGTTGCGCCCGAATGCGCCGGCGGCTTCTCCAGCGTCGCGCTGGCCCAGACTCGAATCCTTCAAGGCAGCCAGCGCACTATCACCGGCCTGTCGAAAGGAACCCATCTGTTCCAGTGCTGCATCCATCCGTGGATGCGCATCGAAGTCGATGTGAAGTGACCCCGGGCGCCACTGCTCGCGGTCGCCCCTACCGCGAGCGGTGGTACGCCTAAGCGAAGTCGCACATGCTGGATTTTCGGATGCATCAAACGCGGCGGAGCTTGCCGGGATTCGTTGGCGCTCTGCTTCTGGCGTTATGCGTTCTCACGGCGCACGCGCAGGCGCTTTCGGCCTTCATCGACGATAAGGCGAGCCCGGGCAAGGCCATACCGATTCCGAAGATCATCGGCCGGACGGACACCACCAGTGATCCGGCCGGGAAGCTGTCGAGTTATCAACCCGGTGGCGCAACCGCTACCGCGAGCAACGCATTCTTTCAGAGCCTCGGGACAAACGGACGCAGTTGCTTCAGTTGTCACAGTCCAAACGACGGATGGAGTATCAACTCCGCCGATGCGGCCGCGCGCTTCAAGAAAACCAACGGCGCCGATCCAGTCTTCAGGCTGGTGGACGGCGCAACCTGCCCCGACGACGACGTCTCGACGATCGCGGCGATGCAGCAGGCGTATCGGCTTCTACTCGGCCAGGGGCTGATCCGGATCTCGCTGCCGATGCCCGCGTCTTCGTCGCTGGAGTTCAGCATCACGTCGGTGAACGATCCATACAACTGCAATACCAATCCCGAGTTCGGTCTCACCAGCGCCACCACCGGGATGGTATCGATTTACCGCCGGCCGCTGCCCGCGACCAATCTCAAATTCGAGAGCACTTTGATGTGGGACGGGCGCGAACCGAATCTGGCCAGTCAGGCCGCCGACGCGACCACGATCCACGCGCAAAGCTCCGCGCCGCCCGACTCCACTGAGTTGCAGCAGATAGTCGATTTCGAAACCGGTATTTTCACCGCGCAGTCGCACACCCAAGCCGGCAATCTGGCATCGGCCGGCGCGACGGGCGGACCGGTCGCGCTCTCGACGCAATCATTTTTCACCGGGATCAACGATCCATTCGGCAGGAATCCGGACGGCACCGCATTTGATCCAAATATCTTCGATCTCTTCGATGCGTGGGCGTCGGGAAAGAAGGGCCGATCAGGTGCGGCTAAGGAATCGATCGAGCGAGGCGCGCAGATCTTCAATACTCAGACCTTCACGATCTCGGGCGTAGCGGGCCTCAACGACGTAGTCGGGCAGCCGTCGATTACCGGGACCTGCGGAACCTGCCACGATACCCCGAACGTCGGAAACCAATCGGTTGAAGGAACCATGGACATCGGCACTTCCAATCCATTGCTGATCAACTCGAACGCGCTCCCATTGCCGGCCTTTACAATCCAATGCGACGCGGGCCCGCTGGCGGGACAGACTATCGTCACGCTGGATCCGGGACGCGCGCTGATCACCGGCCAGTGTGAAGATATCGGAAAGGTCAAGGTGCCGGCGTTGCGAGGATTCGCCGCGCGGGCGCCGTACTTTCATAACGGCTCGGCGCCGGACGCGTCGGCGATTCTCAATTTCTATATGAGACGTTTTCCGAGCTTCGAGCTGACCGCTCAGCAGATGACCGATCTGGAAAATTTCCTCAATTCGCTCTAGCCTCGCCCTTCTCCCAAGATAGTAGAGACTGTCGATAAATGACGAGTTCTTGTCCGTCATCCTTCACTTCGTTCAGGATGACACCAGCGGCGGGTTTGCGAGAAAATCGACACTCTCATAGTAGTGTGCGGAGAAACCTGTATACTCAATGACTATGTCTCGTACTATAATGCCGCCGATGCGCAAATCCTTCTTTGTCCTCTTCATGCTCGCGATGCTCGCGGTCGCATTTCCCGCTCGCGCGGAATATCCATGGATGCGGTTGCCGCCGACGCCTGCGCTGCCAAAGCCCGAGGCCAGCGGTATCGCGCCGGTGGGCGGCATCCGCTTGTGGTACGCGGAGTTCGGTCATGGCGAGCCGGTAATCCTGGTTCACGGCGGCCTCGCGAATTCAAATTACTGGGGATTGCAGATCCCCGTCCTCGCCGCGCACTACCACGTGATCGTTCTGGATAGCCGCGGCCACGGACGCAGCACCCGCAACGGCACGCCGTTGCGTTATCAGTTGATGGCGTCGGATGTTCTCGGCTTGATGGACTATCTGCACATCCGCAAGGCCGCTGTGGTCGGATGGAGTGACGGAGCGATCATCGGTCTCGAGATCGCGATCCATCATCCGGAACGTGTGACGCGGCTGTTCGCGTTTGCCGCCAATTCCGATCCGTCGCAGGTGAAAGACCTGAGCAAGAGTCCCGTGTTCAACGCTTTTTTTGAGCGCGCCGCGACCGAGTACGCGCAACTCTCGCCGACTCCGACGCAGTACAAGGAGTTTCGCGCATCCGTCGAGCAGTTGTGGGCGGGCAAGCCAAATCTGTCCGACGATCAATTAAGCCACATCACGGTGCCGACGTGGATCGTCGATGCGGACCACGATGAGGCGATCAAGCGCGAGGCTCCCGATCACATTGCCGGATTGATTCCTGGTTCCGGCGAGCTGATCCTCCCCGGAGTGAGCCACTTCGCGTTCCTTCAGGATCCGGTCATGTTCAACGAGGCGGTGCTGCACTTCCTCTCCGGTGGAAACGACACTCATTCCGAGCCGCCCAGGAAGTGATGCCGTCGATAAATCCTGAATTCTTGTCCGTTATCCTGCCATGAAAGTGTGTAGGGCGATGAGTATCGTATTCTGAACGGAGCCCCGGCTGTCATTTCGAGCGCTGCGCGAGAAATCCCGAGGCGGCCATGCTCGACGCCAACACCACATGCAGAGGCCCTTCGCCCGGGATTCCTCGCGCGGCAGCCACGCGCGGGAATGACAACCGAACCTGTTTTCGTAGGGGCGGCTCCCGAGCCGCCCGTCTTCGCGCAGCCTGTCCCTGCATGCGAACTTTCGTCCCGCGTGGCGGGTCCTACGGACCCGTGAAAGTCTGAGCCGCAGGCTGCCCCTTCGACGTTGCTCAGCGCACAGCGCGGATTGGTTGCACTAATCGCTTCGCGGAGATCCTTCGCCTGCGGCTCAGGATGACAGCAATCGAAGTTTTGAAAAAATCGACAGCCTCGAAGCGAGGGAGAAATTCACGATCCCAGACCAATCGCAGGAAAATAAATTCCCTCCGGCTGCCGCACCCACCATGCGCCCGTCTCTTCTTTTTCTTTAGGGCTGGAATAACGATAGTCGTAAAGCAGCGCCCGTACGTGTCGCGGAGGCTTGTCAGGGAACGGATTGCTGCCGAGCAGGGCCGTAACGTCCGGTGAGTTTTCCATCAAGCGCTGCAAGAATATCGAGAACCAGGGACTTTCCGACTCCGTCCCTAAAGCGGCAAACCACATCTGCCAGTCGAGCCGCGGCTGATGCGGAAAGTTCCATCGCGGTCGCCGCATGACGTCGCCCGGTTTATACTTGAACGCATATTCGCGCCAGTGAACGGCATCATCCGAGCCCTCGACGATAATTTCCAGCCGCTCGGTCGTCATCACCGCGAACAGGCCGTATGTATTGACGATCCGAAATGGCGCAATTTCGTCTTTAATCCAGACCGCCGCAGCGGAGCTACGTCCACCGAACACAGCATGAATCAGCGCCAAGCTCACGAACACAATTAGCAGCGCGAGCGCTCCGGCGGCAAAAGAAACAATCTTCCCCGGCTTGATCTCCCGAACGCGGTCGCGCAAGAACCGCGTCAGCCGATCCGGAAGAAGCTTGCGTATCGCGGCGTCGTCAAACAGCACCAGGCACAACGCCATCGTCAGCAGATTGAAAAACGCGTAGTTGCCAGTCAGGAGGATCACCACCTGCAGCAACAAGATGCCGAACGCCGCGACGAACTTTAGCCGCCGCGGAAAGAAAATCAAAAACGGCAGTCCCAGCTCAATGATAAAGGTCGCCACGGTTGCCGCGCTCAGAACGGCGTGCGGCAGGTGATGCGCGTACCACGCGAGCGGCGTCGGCAGCGGCTCGGTTTGAAAATAATAGGAGAGCGCCGAGAGGTTGGCCCACGTGGGGTCGCGGCTCAGGAGCTTGACCGCACCCGAAAGAAACATGAAGCGGAACAAGAGCCAGCGCAGCAGCCATATGCCCGGCTCGGTCGCGAAGCTCAGAATCAGCGCAAGGAAGCCGGATTCCAGCAGCAACACATCCCACTGAAAGCCCATGAAGATCTGACCGGCGTAAAAGAGAGAGAGATAAAACGCGTAGAGAAGGAACAGGCTCAAACGCGGCAGCAGGTTGAAAATCAGGAACAGCGACAACGCCGCTCCAGCCCAGCATATCGCTTGGATCGCAAAGTCGCTCTGGTCCAGCCAGAACACCATCGGGAATCGCCAGTAGCCTTCGGAACCGAGCTGGCTCCGGACGGCGGTGGTGAATTCAGACAGCGGCAGAATCCCGTGGCTGCCGATTAGTCCCAACGCCTGCACGCCAAATGAAACAAAGGCGGCAAAATAGATTAGCCCGATGGCTCGCAGGAACAGCCACGAAATCAGATCGAAACGCGGCGGCTCGTAATCGCGACCCCATAACCACAGGCTCGGCCGGTAAAGCGCGGAACGATGCGAAGCGGCAAAAGCGTACGAGCGCTCGGCGATCGCAGCGAACCCTGGCAGATACCGATAGAGCATCAGCCAGAAGCCTTTGCCGCTCGCGTGGCTCAAGACAAGAAAACAGGCTTCGGCGCCGCTCGCGATTTCTCCGTCTGGCGCGACGTATTGAACGGCACGCTGGAACGCGGCCAGCGGAATCTCCGGATACTGCGCGGCGACTTCCTGGTAGGGCGTGTATCTCACCTGACGGCCGGTGAGTTTCTGCCAATAGCGCACCCAGTAGATGCAGAATCCGCAATCGCCGTCGTAGATCAGAAGCGGCTCAGGCGGGACCGCGTTCGTAGTTTGCATGACGCCAGATTATGCCTCGCCCGCATCGGCAGAACGACTGGACGCCGGTCGAGTGATCCATTCAGAGCAACGCGCCCCTTCGACGCGCCTGCGCTCTTCGTGGTAAATCCGAATTGATGTCAGCCGCGCGCCCGCCGCGCGCTTGGAGGGACACATGGACGGTCAATTCGATCGAGCCGCCGAGGATCTCGGCAATATCGTCGCGCTCGAGCATGTTAATGTCACCGCTCCCGATCAGCAGCTTGCCACCCTGTACTACATCGCCGGACTGGGGCTGACTCGCGACCCCTACCTGATGACCAGCGTCAGCAATATGTGGGTCAATGTCGGACGCAGCCAATTCCACCTTCCTACCAGCCAGCCGCAGGTGCTGCGCGGCCACGTGGGTATCGTGCTGCCGGATCGCGAGGCGCTGGTAAAGCGGCTCACGCGCGTCCGCAAGAGGCTCGACGGGACGCGCTTTGATTTTCATGAACACGAATCATTCGTTGATACGATCTGTCCGTGGGGCAACCGTATCCGATGCCATTTTTCCGATTCCAATAACGGCGCGATGCGGCTAGGCATCGCCTATGTCGAGTTTACCGTGCCTGCGGGTACGGCGGACGGAATCGCGCGATTTTATCGCCAGACCATGCGCGCCCCGGCGACGAGCGCGGAAGATCGCGGCGGGCGCTGCGCGCGAGTGCCGGTCGGGATCGGGCAACAGTTCATCTTTCGCGAAACCGACCGCGAGATACCCGCGTACGACGGCCATCATATTCAGGTTTACGTCGCCGATTTCTCCGGACCGCATCAGGCGCTCAAGGATCACGGTCTTATCAGCGAGGAGAGCGACCAGCATCAGTATCGATTCAAGGATATCACCGATCCGGAAACCGGTTCGGCGCTTTTCACGATCGAGCACGAGGTGCGCAGCATGCGCCATCCGCTGTTCATGCGTCCGCTCGTGAACCGCAATCCGTCGCAGAACAACATGAACTATATGCCGGGCCACGACGCCTGGTCCTGAGGCGCCGCGATGAACCAGATCAATACCGAGCGCGAGCAGCGCTTCATCGATCTTGCCGCCGGGCTCGCCGACGATTTCGCGACGCGCGCGGCCGAGCACGATCGGGACGCGTCGTTTCCGCATGAGAACTACGCGCGGCTCAAGGAAAGCGGCTACACGATACTCACCATCCCGGAAAAATTCGGCGGGATGGGCGCGACGCTGCTCGAGCGAATCAAGGCGCAGGAACGGCTGGCTGAGGGATGCGGCGCGACCGCGCTCGCGATCAACATGCACTTCAATACGGTTGGACTGCTCTGCGACCTGTATCGCAAATTCAAGGCACCCAACGTCGAAGAGAAGCTTCACCGGATCGTGAAGGAGCGCCTGATTTGCGCCGGCTCGGGCTCGGAGCCGGACAACGCGGTGATCAATCTCCGTCCGCGCACCGCCGCGCGCCGCGCCGAGGGCGGATGGATCGTCAACGGACGCAAGATCTTCGGCACCCAGAGTATCGCGGCGGATCTGTTCTTCTTCGAGGCGGTGTGGGACGACGCGCCCGAGCGCGCAAGCATCATCACCTGCTACGTCGCGCCGCGCGAGACGCCGGGACTGTCGTTCAAAGATGACTGGGACGTGATGGGGATGCGATCGACCGAGTCGCGCAGCTCGGAGCTGATCGACGCGTTCGTGCCCGAGTCCGCGGTCGTGTTGCAGCGGCCGGTCTCGCGCAGCGGCCGCGTCACCAAGGTCTTCGCCAAAGCGCCGTTCGCGATCGGCGCGCCGTATATCGGAATCGCGCTCGCCGCGCGCAATTTCACCGTCGAGTTCATGCGCGATCGCAAACGCTATCCCCTGAAGTATCCGATGAGCCATCTGCCGAGCGTGTACAACAAGGTCGGTGAGATGGATCTGCTGATCGAAGGAGCGCGCGCCGCGATGTGGAAGGCGGCGGCCGAAGTCGATCGCGACGATCCGGTAAGCTGGTCGCGCAAGGCGGTGGCGGCCCGCATGATCGCGGTGGAAAATTCGGTGCGGGTGGTGGACCTGGCCCTGCGCGCCGTTGGCGGCGCTTCGTACTTCAAGCGGCTGCCGCTCGAGCGCCTGTTCCGCGACGTGCGCGCCGGCCTTTATCATCCGCTCGACAGCGATGAGAGCCTGGAGTTTCTCGGCCGCAGCGCTTTCGGATTGACCGAGGTGCTCGGTTCCTCCGAATCGAGCTGAGCGCGGGACCATTTCAAGGAATGTTTCGATGAAGGTGATTTTCGACAAAGACGGTCCGATCGCGCGCGTCACGATCAATCGCCCGGAGCGGCTCAACGCGTGCGATTTTGAAACCTACAATCGGCTGGCCGAAATCTGGACCGAGTTTCGCGACGATCCGAAACTGCTGGTCGCGATTCTGACCGGCGCCGGCGAGCGGGCGTTCAGCGCCGGCAGCGACGTGAAATCCAACTACGTCGAGGGACGCGGCAAATCGGCGGGAAAGTCGCCGTTCCCGGTGATGCTCGAACTGCACAAGCCCGTAATTGCCGCGATCAACGGCCACGCCAACGGCGGCGGCCTCGAGCAGGCTCTCGCCTGCGATATTCGCGTCGCGGCGGAGCATGCGCAGTTCGGTCTCGGAGAAGTCCGGCTCGGATGGCTGCCCGGCGGCGGAGGCACTCAGCGCCTGCCGCGGCTGATTCCGCTCGGCCGTGCGCTTGAGATGTTGTACACCGGCAACCGGATCGGAGCCGCAGAAGCGCTGCGCCTGGGACTGGTCGATCACGTCGTTCCGATGAACCAGCTCATGAGCAAGTGCGAGGAGATCGCGCGCGAGATCTGCAAGTCGGCGCCGCTGGCGGTGCAGCAGATCAAGCGAGTCGCGCTGCGCGGCCTCGACCTCCCGCTGGCCGAAGGATTGCGCCTCGAGCGCGAGGGGTACGATCTGCTCCTGAAGACCGAAGACTCGCGCGAGGGCGGTCTCGCGTTCGCCGAGAAACGTCCGCCGAATTGGAAAGGAAAGTAAGCGCGCTCAATTGCTCCAGTTCTCAACCCCAAGATTTGGCTACGAAGATGGTGCTACGCATCGGTCGCCGGCTGGACCATGGCGGCGTGCCGGGCCGGCTCCAGCGTTTCCAGTTGCGCGAACCATCCGTGCAGATAAATTCCCGCCGCCATCGCCGCGACGAACACGACCACCGGAGCGGCGCCCGAGGCGAGCGCTGTTATCGCCGGGCCGGGACAGAAGCCGCTGAGACCCCATCCCGCGCCGAAGAGGGCCGCGCCGGTGATCAGGCGCAGGTCGATGTCGCTGCGATTGGGGATCAGAAACCTCGCGGCGAGAATCGGCGATGGCATCGTTCGGCTGAGCCGATACGCGATGAAATAGACGCCGATCGCGCCAATGATCACGAACGCAAGGCTCGCATCCCAGTTTCCGAAGAAATCGAGGAATCCAATGATTTTGATCGGACGGGTCATTCCGGAAATCCCGAGGCCAAGGGCGAATACGATCCCCGAAATGAAAGAGGTGAGCGTCGCCTTCATTGGATACCGCCCAGAACGTGATTGACGAAGTACACGACGATCGCGCCCGTCGCGATGAAGGTTGCCGTCGCGACTATCGAGCGCGGCGAGAGCCTGCTCATGCCGCACACGCCGTGGCCGCTGGTGCATCCGTTGCCGAGCCGCGTGCCGAAGCCGACCAGCAGTCCCGCCACCGCGAGCACCGGGTACGAACGCAATTCACCGAAATTGTAAGCGCCGGGAAGAAAGATTCTCAGCAGAACTCCTCCGGCGATCAGGCCAGGCGACGAACCATATCTTCCAGAGGGTGTCGCCTTTGGCGGGCTTCAGGATTCCGGCGAAGATACCGCTGATACCGGCGATCTTTCCCTGCAGCAACAGCATCGCCGAAGCGCTCACGCCGATCAGAATTCCACCGAACAACGAAGCGACTGGCGTGAAATTGTGCATAGCCCGATCGAGCGAAAAATCCCGGAGCCTCAGATCTGAAAATCACCTTTGCGCGCGCGATACTGATTCCTCTTCTGCGCTCGCCGCACTTCGAGGCTGATCGTTTCGAGCTCGTTGCTGATCTGACTCAGCCGCTGCTGAAATTCCGAGGCCTCCACCTTGATCCCGACCTGGCAGCCCTGGCAGACGATACGAGTCTCAGGAGTATGTTCGAATTCCCGCACGAGAAGCGAATTTTTGAAGCCGCACTTCGGGCACGCGATACTTATGGTTTCGTCTTCAAACATATTTAAACCTCCAGTATCTCGATCGACTTACTTTACCAAATAACGTGCCGACTCCGACAGCGCGCAGTACCGTGGCATATTTGATCTGATCGTATCGAGCGCTGCCAAATCGCAGGGCAAAAGCATCTCTGCTGAGCTAGATCGCCTTGCTGAGCAGGCACGGCGGTTCGATCGCGGAGGTGACCGGCTCTGCGGGGTCTGTATTTCCGCTCGCCTTCGAAGAAGAAGCGTCCCACCGCGCTTTCGCGCAGGGCCAAAGCGCTTCGATGAAACCGCCGATCCTTGAGCCAGCCGATCACCTTGGGGGCCTGGCGCGCAAGTTTCAGGTTGCGCGGAGCGCTCGTGCGCATCGCCTCGACCCGCTGTTTTGCGAAGGGGGATTCGGCAAGCACCAACCGCGGGGTGCGGATGAAATCGCACATCCGATCCATCAGCGCTTGCGGGTCATCCTCAAGATCCTCGATGAAGACCGGGAGGACGTTGTCCTCGCCGAATTGCCCGATCCACTTTCGAAGATAGTGTCCGTAGCGGCAGGATTCGCGCAGATCGCGGTGCGAAATTATTGCGTCGGCGAACTCGTCCCTCGTCCAGACGTTATTGGCCATCAGCCTGTAATAGGAGTACGCACGCTCGACCGGGTCGCGGAAGGAACAGATTATTTTGCATCCCGGAAGATCCTTCGCGATCCGCTCCCGCTGAGCGACGAGAATCGTAATCTCAGCCAAGCCCCCGGCCGTCATTTCGAGCGCTGCGCGAGAAATCCCGAGGCGTCCATGCTCGACGCCAACATCACATGCAGCGCCCTTGACCCGGGAACGCCAATCTCCCGATTGGCGTCTTTCCGCACGCCAATCGGGAGATTGGCGTTCCCGGGCTCGGAATGACGATCAACAGATCGACTGAGACTACGTAGTCATCGCCCGATCGTCTTTGATGGCAGGATGACGGATTTAATTCGGCGTTTATCGACAGCCTCTTACTATCGGGCGCTGCGTAGCATGCGGGGCGGAGTCGATTCGGTCGTCGATAACTGCTCGTCGCGGCCGAGAATTCGGTGCAGCACCTGGCCTTCCAACGCGGCGAATTGGCGATCTCCGCGGTCGCGCGGCCGAGGCAACGGCACCCGCAGCTCCATCGCGATCGTTCCGTGCTCGAGCATCAGGACCCGGTCCGCGAGCGCGACCGCTTCGGCGCAGTCGTGCGTCACCAGCACGGCGGTGAAGCCGTTCTCGAGCCACAACTCCTCGATCAGGCGCTGCATCTCGATGCGCGTGAGCGCGTCGAGCGATGCCAGCGGTTCGTCGAGCAGCATCAGGCGCGGATTGCTCGCAAGCGCGCGCGCCAGCGCCACCCGCTGGCGCTGTCCGCCGGAGAGAATTGCGGGCCAGTCGCGATCACGATTCGGCAACCCCACTTTCTTCAACGCTTCGACTCCGCGGGCGCGCTCCGCCCGCTCGAGGCCAAGGGTTACGTTGTCGATCACCCTGCGCCACGGCAATAACCGCGCATCCTGAAACATGACCCGGGTATCGCGGTTGAGACCGGAGGTGTGCTGATTGTCACGCAGGATACCGCCTTCGTCGGGATTCTCGAGGCCGGCCAGCAGGCGCAAGAGAGTGCTTTTGCCCGAGCCGCTGGCTCCCACGATCGCCACGAACTCGCCCGTCGGGATGCTCAAGTTGATATCGCGAAGCACCGCAACGCCGTCGTAGCTTTTCGCGAGATTTGAGATCTGAATTCGCATCCTGGGTCACGCCGACCGGTAAGCCGGATGCCATCTGAGAAGCCTTCTTTCGATCATCCGGCTCGCGCTGTCGGACAATTTGCCGAGCAACGCATAGAGGACGATTGCGAGGACGACGATATCGGTCTGCATGAATTCCCGCGCGTTCATCGCGAGGTAGCCGATGCCCGAGGTCGCGGCGATCGTCTCCGCGACAATCAGCGTCAGCCACGCGATCCCGAGCGAATACCTGACCCCGACCATTATCGAGGGCAGCGCGCCTGGAAACACCACGTTCCTGAAGAGCGCAAAGCCGCCGAGGCCATAGACCCGCGCCATTTCCCGCAGGCCGGGGTCGGTGTTGCGAATTCCGTGAAAAGTATTGATGTAGATCGGAAAGAAAACGCCCAGCGCGACCAGCACGATCTTCGCCGATTCATCGATCCCGAACCACAGTATGATTAGCGGCAGAAGCGCCAGGTGAGGGACGTTGCGAATCATCTGCACGCTCGAATCGAGCAGATTCTCACCGAGCGAAGAGACGCCGGTCGCGACCCCAAGGCCGAAGCCGATCGCGCCGCCGATAAGAAAACCCAGCGCGGCGCGCTGCGCGCTCATCCGGATATGCTCGAACAGCTCGCCCGATTTGGCCAGGCGAACCCCGGCGCCGATCACCGCCGACGGCGCCGGAAGGATGCGGGCCGGGAGATATCCGAACTCGGACAAGAACTGCCATGCGCCGCCGATCAGCGCCGGCATCAGCCATGGCATCGCGCGTTTAGCCGCGCGCCGCGGCCAACTCGGTTTCACTTTGCCCGGGCTCCTCGAGCGTGATCATCGTCTGCGCAAAGCGCGATAGCCTCGCTTCGCGGATTGCCGTCGCAGAGCACGGCTTTGGCGGCGTCTTCCTTAGACGGCAATAATCCGAGCGAAAAAAACGCGTCGGCCATGCCCTGTTGCGCGTCGATTATCTTTCGATCGATAGGCTTGATCCCGTAACTGTGGCGCGATATCAACGTCTGCCAGATGTTCAATGGCAGCCCGGTCGCCTGCGCCAACTGCCCGGCCGCATCGGCAGGATGAGCCTCCATCCACTGATCGGTCTTTTCGATTTCTTCGATCACCACCCGCAGCGTGTGGCCGTGCTTTTCCGCGACTGGCCGGGTGGAAAGGTAAAACACCGAATCATTGGTGAGGCCGCTCGCGTCGGCCAGCACCCTGGCCTTCAGATTCAATTGCGCGTCCGCATAGAAGGGATCCCAGATCACCCAGGCATCGAGGCTGCCGCTCTCGAATGCCGCCCGCGCGTCGGTGGGCGAGAGATCAGCCTGCCGAATATCCGCCAAGCCAAGATGAGCGCTCTGTAGCGCGCGGATCAGCAGATATTGAGCGTTGGATGCCCGAGTAAATGCGACGGTCTTTCCCTTGAGATCGGCCAGGGTGCGCATCCGCGAATTTCCCGGCACCAGGATCGCCTCGCCTCGGGAACTGGAAGTCTCGGCCGCAAGATAGACTAGTTGCGAATCCGTTGCTCCGAGCGCGAATACCGTAGCGGCATTGCCGGCGACGCCCAGATCCAATGCTCCCGCATTGAGCGCTTCAAGCAGCGGCGGACCAGAGGGAAATTCCGCCCACCTGACGTGAACGCCCAGCGGCGCAAGGCGGCGCTCGAGATTTCCACTGGATTTGAGAATCAGAAGCGGACCGCCTTTCTGGTATCCGATCTTCAGCTCCGGCAGTGGCTCGTCTTTCGCCTGCGGACCTTCCGCGGAAGATGAAATTCCGGTCGCAGCAACCGCGATTGCGAATACCAACAATGCTGAGATTAAGGCCTTCTGAAGCTTCATCGGACAAGTTTTCCGCCTGATTCGTCCGCGAACGCGGCCGAACATGCATCTGAGTATAGACGAGTGAAACTATGGATTTACTAGAATTATGTCAAGCATACGGCGATCCGAAGGACGCGCCACGAGCGACGAATGTATAGCGGACAAGCGGCGACAAAGACGGGCGGCTCGCGAGTCGGCCCTACGAAAACAGGTTCGGTTGTCATTCCCGCGCGTGGCTGCCGCGCGAGGAATCCCGGGCGAAGGACCTCTGCATGCAGCGATGGCGTCGAGCATGGACGCCTCGGGATTTCTCGCGCAGCGCTCGAAATGACACCCGGGGGCTGGCGCGGCACTCGAGATATCTGAGCCTTTAGCGATATCTGCCATGAAAGTGTATTGGGGGCGATGACTATCGTAGCCTCAGCCGAGCCATTGATCGTCATTCCGAGCCCTGGGCGAGGAATCCCGAGGCGTCCATGCTCCGAGTCCACGCCTCATGCAGCGCCCTCTCGTTCGGGATTCCTCGCACGGCAGCCACGCGCGGGAATGACAACGCCGGACCTGTCTTCGTAGCGGGGCACGCGGCGGTGCCGCGACACATCAGGTAAGAAAGAGCGAGTACTTCGATGATGGCTAAAAAAGTGCGCGGATTGCCTCATCAATTTAGATGTTTCTTAGGAGCTGGGCACGCGGCGATGCCGCGACAGATCGCGTCAGAAACAGCATCAGGGTATAACGCGGTTGGCGCAAAGAGCTGAAGACCGAGACCGGCCGTCCCTTGGTGCCGATATGAGCCCGTTTAGGAGCGTGGTCCATGGGGTGTAACGACAAGATCATTGGTGACACGCCATTGGCGTGATCCCGTTTGGAAGAGTGTTTCCCATTTTTCCACCCCTGTCTTCAGCTCTAACCGCCAAATCCACTGCCTAGGAGAACACCAAAAGCAAGCACTACCCAAACCCAAACTACTTGTGTCGCCGAAGCCCGTTTCTTGGAAGGGGGCGGCTCGCGAGCCGCCCGTCTTTCGCGCAGCCTGTCGCTACACGCTAACTTTCATCCTGCGTGGCGGGGCCATCGGACCGGTGAAGGTCTGAGCCTTAATGTCCAATCGTTAACGGATTATTTTTTCTTGTGATGAGGCTTGCCTCGGCCGTGACTCTTCAATATCTTTCCATCAGTTGAGTAAATTTATCAACTAAATAGCTTATCTTACCTCGGAGGAGGATCATGAAGTCGGCAGTTTTCGCAGTGTTTTTAGCAACTTTCTTTGCACTCCAAGCCGCGTCCAGCGCTTATGCGCAGGTCAAACCAGGCGATGTAATCACGATCGGCAATGCGTCCAAAGTACGCGATCTGGTCTCGCCTGGAGTCTATTACAAGGTCGCCAACGGGATGTCGCTGAAGATCGTTCCGACGTCGCGGCTGGACTGGCCGCCGCCGTACAAGGAAGCGACCGAAAAATACTCGTCGCAGGTGATCCTGTCGCAGGACCATCGGTCTTTGCTCGGATACGTGGCGGGCCTTCCGTTTCCTTTTCTCGACCCGAACGACCCCGACGTGGCGACGAAAATCATCTGGAACGTCAACTTCCACCCCCTCATTTCGGATGACTACGACCTCCGGTTCTACGAGTGCCATATCGAGAACACAGCGGCGAACCAAACGCCGGATCCGTATGCTTACACCGCGTTCGGCCACTACGCCGGATACAGCCTGATCGGACGCACCGAGGTCGAACCGCTGCCAACCGATCCGGATTACAAGATCTCGGGCCGGACCTGGCTTTCCGCGATCTATCCGCAGATCTCTCCCGCCCAGCTGCGCGGCACCGGAATAATCCGCTACCGCTATAACGACGAAGCCCGCGGCGACGACACCTGGTCGTACAATCCGAAGAATCGGCGGGTGCGCAGACTCAACGAATCGCTCAACACGACCGCTACCGGCTTTGGGTCATGGAACCCCGACCACTATTCGGGCTTCAACGCCAAGCCGCAGAGCTATGACTACAAGTTCCTCGGCGAGAAGCAGGTGATCGAGAGCATCAGCGCCGAGCACGTTCCCGCCATAACCTGCCAGACCGACGGCGGCGCGAGCACCTGCCCCGAGGCCTGGGAACTGCGCCACGCATATATCGTCGAGGCGACGCCGCGCAGGGGAATCGTCGACGCGCTCCAGTCGAAGAACGTCATCTACGTTGATACCGAGGCGTGGAACACGCCCTACGTTGACACCTACGACCGCCGCGGCGAACTGTTCCAGAATTATTTGTTCTGGGCCACGTTCCGCGACCGTCCGGTGCCGGATGCGCGCGTGGCAATCTATCCGTACAAACGCCAGTTCATAATTGCCGCCGGCGCGACCGACGTTCAGAGCGGCGCCGCGAGCATCTGCTATCTGCCCGGCCAGGAAACGCCCGAGCGCGAGACCTGGTACATCAACATGGGTTCGGTCGACAAGAGTTTCTTCACGACTCAGTCGATGCGCAACGCCGCGGAGAACGGGGGCTTCTGACCGTTGCCGCGTGACGGCCATTTTGCGGGAACCGACCGGACGGCCGGAGGTTCCGATGGCCAACAGGAGGTTTGATCATGGCAAAGAGCATAGGTGCGAGTCTCACGACGAAGCTGGCAATTATTCTTTTGGCTATTCTATTTTTGGCTTCGATTGCGGCCTCGGCGTCCGCGAGCGATACCGGCAGGCTGGCGGATTGCATCGCGGTTGCCGACGCCGCCCGAGCCGCCGCGAAGAACCGCGACGCCGGAGTTTCGCGGGAAAGGACGATCGAGATCATCGACCGGCAGCAGGCGTCCGGCGATCAACCAGACGAGGTGAAACCGACCGTCGCCGAAGTGTACAGTGACCACAGCCTGACGCCCGACCAGGCGTCGGACAGGGCATTTCAGAATTGTTTCGAATCCGAGTGAGACTTCGACCCTTAATCTGGTCTGCCTTCGTACTTGCGTTAGCGATTTCAACTTCGCCGCTGCGATCGATCGCGGATTATCCGGCTCATCCGGTGACCACCGCCGCGATCGACGCGGCCGATCTATCCGCGCGCGACAAGGCGCTGTCCGACGATTCGTTTCAAGGGCGCGGTCCCGGCACCGCCGCGGGTGAGGCTGCCGCGGATTGGATCGCCGACGAGATGAAACGCATCGGACTGCTGCCGGGAAATCATGGCAGTTACTTTCAGCCCGTGCCGGCGGTGACGATCACGCTCGACCCCGCGAAGTCGCGGCTCACGTTCAACACGCCGCGCGGCGCTCTCTCGCCGAACTTTCCCGCCGACACCGTTTACTGGACCCCGCGATACGCGAACGACACGGTAAAGGTCGCGGCATCGCCGCTCGTCTTCGTCGGCTACGGAATCGTGGCGCCGGAATACAAATGGAATGACTATTCCGGCATCGACGTGAGAGGAAAGACGGTCGTGATCCTGATCAACCATCCGGGCAACGAGGATCCGCATCCCGATCCCAACCTCTTCAAGGGCAAGGCGATGACCTACTACGGCCGCTGGACCTACAAGTTCGAGGAAGCGGCGCGGCACGGCGCGGCGGCGGCGATTATCGTGCACGAGACGGGGCCCGCGGCCTACGGATGGCAGGTAGTGCGCAATTCGTATTCGGGCGCGCGGTCGTGGCTGGTCTCGGCGGACAAGAACTCGAAGATGGTTCCGGTCCAGGGATGGATTACGCTGGATACCGCGCGCGACCTCTTCAAGCGCTCCGGACTAGATTACGATCAGCTCAAAGCTGCAGCGAATCGGCGCGGATTCAAAGCTGTCCCGATAACCGGAGCAACGCTGAGCGCCGAAACCCATTCGACGATTACTCACATCACCTCGCGCAACGTGGTCGGCGTCGTCCGCGGGAAAAAGCATCCGGACGACTACGTTCTATTCACCGCGCATTGGGATCACCTGGGCGTGAAGCAGGAGGCGCCCGGACCGCACAAGATTTATAACGGCGCGGTCGACAACGCGCTGGGCGTTTCGGGGATTCTGGAAATCGCCGAGAAGTTCACGCATAGCAAGTCCGTTCCGGATCGCTCGATCGCGTTCATCTCATGGACGATGGAAGAGCAGGGGCTGCTGGGCTCGGAATACTTCGCCGAGCATCCCCTGTGGCCGCTCAGTCACATCGTCGGCGGAATAAATCTCGACGCCGATATCCCCGAGGGGCGCGCCCACGATCTCGTAATCGTCGGACGCGGCTCCTCGCAGCTCGAAGACCTGCTCGCGAAGGTGCTCGCGCGGCAAAATCGCGTGCTGACCGCCGACCCCGAACCGGAGAAGGGACACTTTTATCGATCGGATCATTTCAGCCTCGCCAAGGTCGGCGTGCCGATGCTCTCGCCCGCCGGAGGACACGATCTGATCGAGGGCGGCACAGCGGCGGGGCAGGCCGCCGCCGACGACTATCGAATCCATCGCTACCATCAGCCCTCCGACCAATGGAGTCCGAGCTGGGATCTCTCGGGGCCGGTCGAAGACCTCAACGCCTACTACGAATTCGGCCGCGAGCTAGCCAACAGCAACGCCTGGCCCGACTGGTATCCGGGCGACGAATTCCGCGCGATTCGCGACAAGTCGATCAAGGCAAACTGACGGCGCAGTTCCCTCACGGGCCGGACACCGGCGTGTCATTCCCGCGCGTGTGGCCGCCGCGCGCGAGGAATCCCGGGCGAAGGGCCACAGCAAGTGACGCCAGCTCCGGAGCATGAACGCCTCGGGATTTCTCCCTTCGGTCGAAATGACGGTTGAGGGTTTGGTGCATAAAAATCTTAGCCTCAGCCGATCCCGCGATCGTCATTTCGAGCGCTGCGCGAGAAATCCCGAGGCGGCCATACTCAACGCCAACAGCACATGCAGTGCCGCCTCGATCGGGATTCCTCGCGCGGAAGCCACGCGCGGGAATGACACCCCGCACTGCCCCCGAGCTCCGTTCCGATTGCCTCGATTCAGTTAATCCAGTAAATCGGTCGAGTAACTTGGTTTATATAAAACCGTGCCTAAATCCGCCTTAAAACAGCGCTTGTCCCTCTTCGATTCTTTATCGATCGTCGCCGGTACGACGATCGGCTCGGGCATCTTCATCGTCTCCTCGGGAATCGCGCGCGAGGTTCATTCGCCCGCGCTCTTGCTGCTGGTCTGGATTGCCGCATCGCTGATGAGCCTGACCGGCGCCCTTACGATCGCCGAGCTGGCCGCGATGATGCCGGTCGCGGGAGGGCAGTACATCTTCCTGCGAGAATCTTACGGCGGGATGTGCGCGTTCCTGTTCGGATGGACGATCATCGCGGTTGTCCACACCGGCTCGGTCGCCGCCGTCGCAATCGTCTTCGCCAAATACCTGGCCGTGTTGGTTCCGGCGATCCATTCGCAATGGCGGATCGGCCCGGCGAGTTT
The DNA here is from genome assembly GCA_963801665.1 of uncultured delta proteobacterium. Classification (GTDB taxonomy): domain Bacteria; phylum Desulfobacterota; class Binatia; order Binatales; family Binataceae; genus JBARDN01. The sequence continues at coordinate 126,961 of CAWDFL010000003.1, forward strand.
TCAGGGTGAGCGCCTGGTCGCGATCGGGCTGATAACGGCGCTCACGATCGCGAACGTCCGCGGCCTTCATGCCGGCCGCGCGGTGCAGAATCTGTTCACGGTCGCGAAGGTCGCGGCGCTGCTTCTGATCGTCATTCTCGCCCTTGCGATTCTGCCGAATCACGCCGCGATTCACGCGAACTTCGGCAACCGCGAGGCGTTCCTAGGCCACGGAGGATTATCGATCGCGATTCTGCCCGCATTCGGCGCCGCGATGATCGGCGCGATGTTCTCGCTCGGAGGGTCCGAAAATCTCATCCAGCTCGGTGGCGAGGTGCGCAACCCCGGCCGCTCGCTGCCGCTCGCGCTGATCTCGGGCGCGGGTCTCGTGATCCTGCTCTACCTGCTGATCAACCTGGCCTACATGGCGCAGCTACCGCTGGTCGGGAATCCGGCCGCCGCCGACGCATTCGGCCGCGGGATGTCGGGGGCTCGCTCCGATCGCGTGGCGGCGGCGACGATGCAGGTGATGTGGGGATCGACGGGTGCGGGACTGACGTCGATCCTCGTGATGATCTCGACGCTCGGATGCCTCAACGGACTTATCCTGGGCGGGGCGCGGCTGATGTTCGCGATGGCGCACGATCGCGTGTTCTTCAAGATCGCGTCGCGGCTCAACGACGCGTCGGTGCCCGGCTATGCGCTCGCGATCCAGGCCTTCTGGGGCAGCGTCCTGGTTCTGTCCGGGGACTTTAGCGATCTGCTCAACTACATGGGCGGCGCGGGTTCTTTGTTTGGCGTGCTGGGAATCGCGGCCGTGTTCGTGATGCGCTTCAAGCATCCGCGGGCGCTCAGGCCCTACCGCGTATGGGGTTATCCATGGGTCCCGGCGGTGCACCTGCTCGGCTCGCTTGCGATCTTTATCGACCTGCTGATCGTGAAGACCAGGTACAGCGTGTTCGGCCTGGTGATCGTTTCGGCCGCGATACCGGTTTACTTCTGGCGCATGCGGAGAACCGCGAAGTTCGAGGCGCCCGATCTTCAACCGGTAATTGGACTCCAGCCCGCGTTTGCGGCAACTAATCAATCTGAGACAGCGTGAAGCGCGGCCGGAGCGACGCTCCGCTCGCGACGCCGAGGAGGTAAAGCATGAGCGGCTCGCGCCAATTGCATCTGGGCGCTTTCATGCGGCCCGTCAGTATTCACACCGCGGCCTGGCGTTATCCGGGCGCGTACGCGGATGCGAATTTCAACTTCAAGCACCTCGCGCGTTTCGCGCAGACTCTCGAGCGCGGCAAGTTCGACGCCTTCTTTATGGCCGACCATCTCGCCGTGCTGAACATGCCGATCCAGGCGCTCAAGCGCAGCGCGACCGTGACCTCGTTCGACCCGCTGACGCTGCTGCCGGCGCTCGCGGTGCTGACCGAGCGTATCGGACTGATCGCGACCGCATCGACGACCTACAACGAGCCCTATCACGTCGCGAGGAAATTCGCGTCGCTGGACCATATCAGTGGCGGCCGCGCCGGATGGAATGTGGTGACATCGAGCAATCCGGACGAGGCGCTGAATTTCGGCCTCGAGGAGCATCTCGAGCATGCGACGCGCTATCGCCGGGCGCGTGAGTTCTTCGACGTCGTGACCGGCCTGTGGGATAGCTGGGCCGACGACGCATTCATCCGCGACGTGGAATCGGGAGTTTACTTCGATCCGGACAAGCTCCAGGTACTTAACCACGAAGGCGAGTTTCTGAAAGTCCGCGGCCCGCTCAATATCGCGCGTCCGATCCAGGGATGGCCCGTGATCGTGCAGGCGGGCGCGTCGGATGCGGGCCGCCAGCTCGCCGCCGAGACCGCTGAAGTTATTTTTGGCCCGGGCGGCACTATCGCGAGTGCGCGCGCCTATTATTCCGACGTGAAAGGACGGATGGATCCGCTCGGCCGCCCGCGGGAGCATTTGCAGGTTCTGCCCGGCGCTCTGGTCGTGGTCGGCGACACGGTTAAAGAGGCGCATGAGAAGCGGATGCGGCTGGACGGCCTGGTGCATTATGACAGCGCGATCGCGTCGCTCTCGGTCATGCTCGGCCACGACGTATCCGGACTCGATCCCGACGGCGCGCTTCCGCCGATTCCCGAGACCAATGCGAGCAAGAGCGGGCGCGAGCGGATTATCGAGCTGGCCGAGCGCGAGAAGCTCACCGTGCGCCAGCTCGCGCAGCGCGTCGGAGGTTTCGGCGGACTCGCATTCGTCGGCACGCCCGCGACGATCGCCGATCAAATGGAAGAATGGCTGTTCAGCGACGCCTGCGACGGCTTCAACATCATGTTCCCTTACCTTCCCGCCGGCCTCGACGATTTCCAGGGCCGCGTCGTGCCCGAGCTGCAGCGCCGCGGAATCTTTCGGCGCGAATACGAAGGGGCCACTCTGAGGGAAAATCTGGGGCTGCCGAGGCCAGAGAATCGTTTCTTTCCAAAACGAACGCAACGCCTGGAGTCATCAGCGGCAGTGGAATCGACGCCGCACTGACCGCGCTCGAAGATTCTATTTCGGCGGTCGGCGCGTGCTTTATCTATACCTTCTCCGTCCGGAGAGCTTTGCATCACGACTTTGCGGCAAACCGGTTATGCAAAGCTCTCCATAGAGGCTGTCGATAAACGCCGAGATCTTGTCCGTCATCCTGCCATGAAAGTGTGTGGGCGATGACTATCGTAGTCTGAGCCGAGCCGTTGATCGTCATTCCGAGCCCTGGGCGAGGAATCCCGAGGCGTCCATGCTCCGAGTCCACGCCTCATGCAGCGCCTTCTCGTCCGGGATTCCTCGCGCGGCAGCCACGCGCGGGAATGACAAGACCACCGCGCAAGTCTTCGTAGGGGCGGCTCGCGAGCCGCCCGTGTTCCGCGCACCTGTCCCTACACGCTAACTTTCGTCCCGCGCGGCGGGTCCATTGGATCCGTGAGGGTCTGAACGAAGGCTGCCCCTTCGAACGTCGCTCAGGGCAGGCTCCGTGAAGGATCTCCGCGAAGCGAGTAGTGCGCAAAGCCCGGATCGGTTGCGCTAATTGCTTCGCGGAGATTCTTCGCCTACGGCTCAGAATGACTACAAGGGAAGGTTTGCGAGAAAATCGACAACCTCCTCCCTCCGGAAGGGGGCGACGCGGCGCGGCGATTGCTCCTTTTAGCAATCGCCGTGACGCATGGGTGAGGGCGGCCTTGCGCAGAATTACTTGCGGGCCGACTCGATCGCGGCGGCGCAGAAATCCGCGAGCGCGCGGATGCGGGCCGCGGGCTCATCGTTTTCATTCTCCGCGGCGATTTGTTCGTACAGGCGCGCGGCGCCTTCGTAGATCATCGCGCCGCGATCGTCGCCGTCCAGAAATTCCGCGATCTCTCTCATCTCGGCGACCCATCGATACGCCTTCGGGAACATCGCGGGAACCTGGCGCGCAAGCCTGCCGAGCATCTGCGGCTGGCTGCGCGCGAGCTCGCTCCGCAGCGCGTCGGCAAGTCCCTCGCGCGACGCAGCCGCGATCATCGCCGCACCGAGCGCGATACTGCCCTTGGTCAGGCCGGCATAGCTGAGCTTCAGGCCCGAAGCCGCGCCGATCGGACCGTCGAGTACCGTGATGTCCAGTCCAAAGCGCGAGAGATTTGCGAACTCGCGCGCGTCGCATCCCGACGCATAAAAGCGCGGGCCTGCGGCGTTCAAATCTTCAGGCGGAGGACCTCCGATAATTCCCGCATCGACGTAGCGGCACCTGCATCCCGCAAGGACCTCGCCGATACGGCGCGCGGTCGCCGGCGAAATCGCGTTGCAATCGGCAAAGATCGGATGGTTCGCGGCCGCGTCGAGCGCGCTTCGATAGCGCCGCGCGATTTCGACCGCCACTCCCGGCGGCACAATCGACAGCACGAAATCCGCGCCACGCACCAGCGCCGCGTCGTCATCGACGACTTCCAGCTCCGCGCGTCGCACTCGCCGTTCGCTCTCGGAGCTGCGCCCCTTGAGAGAAATCAGAACCCGCGCGCCCCGCAGCTTGAGCCGCCGCCCGACCGCCGCTCCCATTTCCCCCGCGCCAATAAGCGCGACAACCGGCTGTTCGCTATCACTCATGGTTTTTCTCCCGGAGGTATCTGCGACTCACAAACGTGTATATCTTCGGTTGCGTTAAACTTTCTGTCCCGTGTGGCAGCGAAGGCTCTCGCGAAGCGACGAGGTATATCAACAAAAGAGCAAAGTGATCAGTGGCGCGGGCGTCTCGCCCGTGGACGACGGCGGGCCAACGGGCCGCCCACCAATGAATGCGCTACCGGCGCACACGTGAGAGCCAATCCACTCTATCCATCCGGCGCCGATAAATTCATTGGTGAGGCACGCCTGCGGGCGCACCCGTCTCTCACAGGCGAGACGCCCGCACCACTATACCCTGTGCCAGGACCTGCGCGGCGCCGCGAGGCGGCTAATTCTTGCGAACGTTGCGAAACGGGCCGGTGTCGAACCGCGGCTCCTTGGGTAAGGCGAGCACGCGCTCGGCGATAATGTTGCGCTGAATTTCGTCGGTGCCTCCGGCGATCGAAACGGCTGGCACCGAAACCAGAATCTCCGCGATAATTCCGTCGCGCGGACTCGCAGGTCCGGTCAGCATCGCCTCCGCGCCGGTAATCATCGTATGCACGCGGGCGGCTGCCCGCGCGACGTTGCTGGCCGCTAGCTTTCCGAGCGAGCCTTCGGGGCCCTGCGGCCGCCCCTGTTGCTGGGCGGCGCGTGCGCGGCGCGCGGTCCATTCGGCGGACTTCGCCATGATCATCAGCTTTGCGATCTCCTGGCGCACGACCGGATCCTTATTCGCGCCGGTCTCCTTCGCGCGCTCGATCACCAGGTCCACGCGGCCCGCGCGCTGCGGATACCACGTGTAAGGCTGGTTCGCGATTTCGAGCTCGGCCCGCTCTTCGGCGTGGATCCGTCCGGTGCTTGACTTGCGCCTTGACGGCGAGGCGAGCCCGTCGGCGCCGCGGCGCTCGTGCGCGAGCGTCGTCATCGCGATCTTCCAGCCGTCGCCGACGCCACCGACTAGGTTCTCGGCCGGTATCGTCGCGTCGGTGAAGAACACCTGGTTGAACGACGCGTGCCCGTTCATCTGCTTGAGCGGCTGCACGTCGACGCCGGGCTGTTTGATGTCGATCACAAAATACGACAGCCCCTCATGCTTGGGCGCATCCCAATCGGTCCGCGCGAGCAGCAGGCCGTGGTCGGCATGATGCGCGCTCGTCGTCCACACCTTCTGGCCGTTGACGATCCAGTGGTCGCCGATCAGTTCGGCTCGGGTGGTCGCGCCGGCCAAGTCCGAGCCGCTGCCCGGCTCGCTGAAAAGCTGGCACCAGTTGTCTTCGCCGGTGAGGATGCGGCGCAGGAACTTTTTTTTCTGCGCATCCGATCCATGCTCGAGCAGTGTCGCCGCCGCCAGCAGCCGGACTCCGGTTTTCGCGGCGCCGACCGCGCCCACCGCAGCGAATTCCTCCTCGACCACGCGCGCGAGGGCGACCGGCAGGCCGCGGCCGTACCACGCCTCGGGCCATTGCGGCATCCCCCATCCGGAATCGGCGAGCTTGTTGCGCCATGTCACGAGGGACATCTCGGGATCCCAGTTGGCCGCGAGCCACGCACGCACTTCGGCTCGCACTTCGCTTTCGCTGATCGTGCTCATTACTCAGACTCCCCATCGCTGCATCAGGAGTTCCCGATGATAGTGCGGCTGGCCGAGAAAGACCTCGGAGCTTTTGGCGCGTTTGAACCAGAGATGAGTATCGTTGTCCCAGGTGAAGCCGATGCCGCCGTGAATCTGGATGCATTCGGCGGCGGTGCGCAGATAGGTTTCCGACGCCGCGGCTTTCGCCAGCGATGCCATCGCGGGCCACTCGGGATCGTCGATCGCGGCGGCTTGAGCGGCGTGGTAGGCAGCCGACTTGGCGAGCTCGACATCCAGGAGCATGTCGGCGCATCGATGCTTGATCGCCTGAAACGAACCGATCGTTCGCCCGAACTGAACGCGCAGCTTCGCGTAATCCACCGCCGATTCGAGCATCACCTGCGCGCCGCCGACCATCTCATTCGCGAGCGCGACGGCCGCCTGATCGAGCGTACCGATAATCGCTTTCGCGCCGTGATCCAGATCACCGAGTAGCTCCGCATGCGCGCGATGAAAATCGATCCGCGCGATCTTGCGCGTCGGATCCATCGAATCCAGCAGATGCCGTTCGACACCGCCGGAATTTGCGCCGAGTGTGAATAGCGCCAAACCGTCGTCGCCACTTTTCGCGCCCACGCGCGCGGCAACGATCAGCAAATCCGCGATATGGCCGTCGACGACGTAGCTTTTGGTTCCCTCGAGCAGGTAGCCGTCAGCGGTCGGTGTAGCGGCGAGCTCGATCGAATGCGGAGCCCAGTTGCCGCCGGGCTCGGTGACCGCGAGTGTCGCAAGCCGCGCGCCGCTCGCGAGCTCTGGCAACAGGCTCGCCTTCTGCGCTTCGGTCCCCCCGTTCAGAATCGCGTTGGCCGCGAGCACCGTGGTCGAGAAATAGGGCGCGCAGAGCAACGCGCGGCCCAGTTCTTCTGTCACGATGCAAAGCTCGACCATGCCGAACCCCGCGCCGCCGTATTGCTCCGGAATCTGGATTCCGGGCAGCGCGAGCTCCTCGCTCAACTGGCGCCACACGTCGGGGTTGTAACCCTCGGCGGTGGCCATCAGGCGGCGAACCTCGGTGGTCGGCGATTTATCATTCAGAAATCGCCGCAGCGCCGAGCGGAACTGCTCCTGCTCATCAGTGAACGCGAACTGGACGCGCCGCGCCGGCTCGGATTTCGTTTTCTCTGACGCACTCATCGTTCTCTCGAAGTGTACTCCGCCTTCATCGGGTTACTGCGGCGCCTTAAGTCGATAAACCCAGTTTAGCCGGAGCTTTGCAATCCCGCGCCTGTGGAGTGTCGATGTACGCGTGCCGAGCTTGCCCCGAGGGTTGTCCCGAAAGTCCGCCTCGGTGACCTTTGCTAAATATACTTCCGTGAACGTCATCGGTGCGCGATCGTGGGCAGGCTCGGTCTCGCAATCGACGCGATAAACGAAGCTGCACATCCACTGATCGCGTGCGCCATGAGTGTCAACCGCGCCGCCCGATTTGCGAGTGCTCTTGATCTCGATTCCTTCGATCCCAGCTTTCACGGAATTATGCGGATAGACGCCGTTGACGATCAGGTCTGGATGCCCGTTGAAGTAGGTATTCTGGACCAGGGTCCGAGAGTGCTTTGATAAGCTGGCGGTTAGCATGTCGGATAGCATCCCGGACATATTCGCTGGCCTGAGCATGTCATCGAAACGAGTCAGCCCTTTTGACGTCAGCAGCCGGTTCACGTCGTAGAAAAAATCGTAGACATCCTGCATCGCCAGCGCAAAATCTTCGCGACGCAATTCGTATGGCAGCGCCGCATCAGGGTTGAACCTCTCCCGATCAACTTTGTTCCTGACAACCGCCACGCTCTAGGCTCATCGCCCGAAAAGATCACTGGAGTCCCATTGCAGGCGCTCAGCTTTCTTGCGAATCGTTCCAGTACCCTGCAATCGCATAAGTTGAGGAATCGCGCGCTCCGCGGTCCTGAAATAGCTGGGATCGAGTTCCAAACCGATGCTGTCGTAGCCAACCGCCATGGCGGCCGCGATCGTCGAGCCCGCACCCATGAATGGATCGAGTAGCACGCCGCATCCGAGCGGAAGCGCGGCGCGCACGATCTGTCGCATAAAGCTTTGAGGTTTCAGCGAAGGATGGTCCGCGATCGCTCTCTCTTCAGCTCGAGTGGGCGACGACTGGATTACATCGCTGAAAGGCTGAAGTGGCGAAATGCGGCGAAGGCCGCCGGTTTTCCACTTGCGCAAGTTATCCTGTACCCGTCCTTCGCAAGGCTTGCGGAAAAGTCCCCACGGTTCCCACCCGGACCGTGGCATTACTGAAACCTGGGTAAACTCCACATGCGCATTTTTGGGCCGGTCGCCGCCCCGAAGAGTTTGAACAAGCCGGATGATCTCGCCCCGCTTCTCAAAGCCGGCTTCGATCATAGGCAAGTAGACTAGGTGCGAGAGTAGCGGGTTGGTGGCGATAAAGATGTGGCCGCCCGGAACCAGGACGCGCATCGCGCCTTCAGCAAAGCGCTCGAAAAAAGTTCTTAACGCCCCGCGATCTGCGCCGTCAAGCACAGTGAATCTCGGAAGCGGGCTGCGTTTGCAGCCGTCGAATGCTGGCGGGATTCGCCAAACGCCGCCCTGTCCTTGGCGGAGTTTTCGTTTTTCTACGTCGGTGTACTCTTTCAGGCCATACGGCGGATCGGTGACGATCGCGTGAATGGAGGCAGGTTGTCGATCTGCCATCCACTCGAAGGCATCGGTCAGTTGGACGATATACAAACTTTTGGGCATCTGCGCCGCCTCACGCCTTCGATATACCATGGCGGAGTTACCGCGAACCACTAGCGACGTTTCCGCCGATGCTTTCTATTTCTGGTTTAGCGGCGCGGCGGCCCAGGACTGCTGAGTCATGATGAACGGGTCGGGCGAGATGCTGATCTCACCGCGAAACGGCCAATCGAGCGCGATGATCATTACTATGACCAGCGCGAGTGTGGCCGCGACCGTCGCCGTCATCGCGATATGCATGCCGAAATTTTCGAAACCAAAGAAGTAGGTGTAGCCGGTCGTGATCGCTGCGCCGAAAAAGACGATGCACCAGATCACGCCCGGAATATGTCCCTGGACTGCCGACAGCCGGGCGCTGCGCGCGTCGTAGAGCTCGTTCCATGATTTGAGGAGCTCCGCCTCGATCACCGCTTCGCCGGAATTTTGCGGATGAATCGTTGCGATCGCCGTCGCGAGATCGCGCAGCGGCTTCCATCCTTCGTCCGGCGTCTTGCCTTCCCGCTGGATCGGCCATTCCACGTCGACGACAACCTCGACGTACTTCGCGAGCGCGTCGCGGATCTCCTGGCCCTTGGCATCGGGCAAGCCTGCGGTATCGAGGTACATCCCTCCGGCGTAGTCCGATTCGTTCTCGACGATGTCCGATGCATGGCTGAAAGATTCCCACGTGGCGATCGCGATGAACGCCAGCAGCACCGCGTAGAGCACGCTGATAATCGCGATCGTGAATCCGGCGAGATCGTTGTGAGCCCTGCGCAAGTTGACGTGAACCAATCGATGGAAGACCATCAGTCCGCCGCACGCGCACGCGGTGAACAGCACGACAAAGATGGTTCCCCACAGCCACGTCGGATTGTTGTATATCCAGTCGAGAATCATATTCGCCTAATGCCATGAATAGGTTGCCATTATCAATGATCACAGAAATTCCTGTGCTCATCGCGGGCGGCGGGCCGGTCGGCGTCACGCTCAGCATGGATCTCGCGCTGCGCGGGATTAAAAGCATCGTGCTCGAGAGGCGCCGGCAGATCCCGCCGAACCCGCGATGCAACACCACCAATGCGCGCTCGATGGAAATCTTCCGGCGCCTCGGATGCGCCGACGCCGTGCGCGCCGCCGGACTGCCTCCCGACTACAATACCGACGTCATCTATATGACCAGCCTCGCCGGCCATGAACTGACGCGCTACCGCCGCGCAACTCCGGCCGATTACAAAAGAGGAACCGCCAAAGGTATCGCCTCGGATTGGCCGACTCCCGAGCCGCAGCATTTTATCTCGCAGCTCTATGTCGAACCGGTCCTGCGCAAGCACGCGGTCGAGGCGCACGGCGTCGATCTGCGCGAGGGATGGGAATACGTCTCGATGACGCAGGACGCGGCCGGTGTCACCGCCACAGCGCGCGAAGTCGAAACCGGCGCGGAGACTACGTTTCACGCGCAGTACCTGGTCGGCGCCGACGGCTCCAACAGCATCGTGCGCCGCGATATCGGCGCGCGGCTGGAAGGAATCCCCGAGCTTGGCCGCAACTGCTCGACCTTCGTGCGCTCGCCGGACATCAAGAAGCTGTGCGCCAGGATGCCCGGATGGATGTATCGCGCGGCCGGCGGCGGCGTGCTGATCGCGATCGACGGCGAAGATCTTTGGCTGCTGCATACCAATGTTCCGCACGGCGAGGATTTGGCGACGTTCGATCCTGAGCCGGCGATGTTCCGGATGGTCGGCCAGCCGTTCAAATACGAAATCGTCGGCCAGGCGCGATGGATTCCTCGCGCGATGGTCGCGAACAAATTTCGCGAGCGCCGAGTTTTCCTCGCGGGGGACGCGGCGCATATCTGGATTCCGATGGGAGGGTTCGGCATGAACGCCGGAGTTGCCGACGCAATCGCGGTCGGCTGGCGTATCGCGGGCGTCGCGCAGGGATGGCTCGATCCGAAAATTCTCGACAGCTACGAGATCGAGCGCGCGCCGATTGGCGAGAAGGTCGCCTCACAGGCGGTCAAATGGATGCACGCGCTCGCGGCGGTAAGCAGGGAGAGCGCCGAACGTCTGGCGGAGCTCGAAGCGAGCGAGACGGCGCGAACGGAATTTGGCCGGAGGATCTGGGAGCTGACGGTCAACGAATTTGATTGCCCCGGCTTCCAGCTCGGCTACTACTACGCCAACTCGCCGGTTATCGATCAGGATGGAACCGAGCCGCCGCCGTTCTCGGTCGAGAAGTATGTCGAGACTTCATGGCCCGGCGTTCGCCTGCCGCATATCTGGCTCGCGGCCGGCAAATCGATCTTCGATCAGCTCGGCCCGGCGTTCACTCTCTTGCGCGTCGGAGCGCATCCGCCGAACGGGAGTGCGCTCGTCGCGGCCGCGGAATCGCGCCGTATCCCGTTGACTGTCCTAGACGTTCCTGAAGCTGAAGCGATCAAGAAATATGAGGGGTATGGTCTGGTGCTGGTGCGTCCCGATCAACACGTCGCATGGCGCTCGAAGGAAGAGCCCTCGAATCCGCACGCGATCCTCGATCGCGTAACCGGCGTGCTGATGCCGGAGCGAAAAGTCGAGGTGGCTGTCGCCGAGCGGATCGCCGGCGGCTTCCTTTTCGGCGAAGGGCTCCGCGCGATCGGCGACCGCCTGATCTTCTCCGACATGATCGGGCGCAAGGTCCTCGAGTTCGATGCGAAGACATCGAGCTTGAAGACGCTGTTCGAAATACCGCAGCAGCCCAACGGCTTGGGCGTCCTGCCCGATGGCCGTCTCGTCATCACCTCGATGTTCGACGCCAAGCTCTACGTGACCAACGGGCGGACGCTCGAAGAGTACGCCGACCTCAGCTCGATCGTTACGGGCTACCTGGGCGATGTCGTCGTGGACGCGCAAGGTCGCCTGTATGTCGACGATATCGGACCGCGCGTCTTCCACGGTGAGACTCCGGACGAAAAGAAAGGAAGGCTGATTCGCGTCGACGGTCCGGGCCGCGTGAAAGTCGTGCTGGAGAATCTGCTGTTTCCCAACGGTCTGGTTATTTCGCCTGACGGCCAGATGCTGTACCTCGCCGAGACGATGACCGGACGGATCGTGCAATGCCGAATCTCGCCCGACGGAGATCTCAGCGAGCCTCGGCCGTTCGCACAACTCACTGGCGACGGCATGGCCGGCGATCGCGCCGGCGGCGTCTGGGCCTGCTGCCCAGTGGGAGACGAAGGCGTCGTGCGTTACGATTCCGCGGGCCGCGTGACGGCGCGTGTCGTCACACCCGGCGGCCAACCGGTCGCGTGCGCATTAGCAGGCGCAAATCACGATGAGCTCTGGATCGTCGGCTTCGAGACGCTCCCCGCCGGCGCCAATCTCTTCGACGCGATGCGCCAGCGCGAGACCAAAGGCCTCCTCTGGCGCGCCAAGCTGCCGCCGCACGCTCCGGTCTGATCCCATGCAGATACCATCTTCGTGGCTGAGTCTGCCGATAAACAGCGAGTCCTCGTTCGTCATCCTGAACGCAGGCTGCCCCTTCGGCGTTGCTCAGGGCAGGCTCCGTGAAGGATCTCCGCGAAGCGATTAGTGCGCAAAGCCCGGATTGGTTGCACTAATCGCTTCGCGGAGATCCTTCGCCCACGGCTCAGGATGACACCAGCGGCGGGTTTGCGAGAAAATCGACACCCTCTTCTGGGCGAGGGATCAGACGGCGGGCGAGGTTCTGCTCTGCGATTTCTCTGCACGTACAAATGACGCTTCACGTCCGCCGGCGGCGGCCGTCTTCCCTCGGCGGCGATTTCGCCGGTCGATTTCGCTTGTCCGAATTCGTTCATCGGGCTAACTATTCTGCCTATGGATATCGGAAAAGTTGGAATGTGGTTCTTCCTCGACGCGATGAGCGCGCCCGACAGCGCCGAGTTCGCGAAGAAGGTCGAAAAAGCCGGCTACAAGACGCTCTGGATTCCGGAAGCGATCGGACGCGAGCCCTTCGCGCACGCCTCCTACCTGCTCGACCATACCGAGCGGCTCAATATCGCGACGGGCATCGCGAATATCTGGGCGCGCGACGCGATCACGATGTCGGCGGCGTCGAAGACCGTAGCCGAGCTGTCGGGTAATCGCTTCATGCTCGGAATCGGCGTCAGCCACAAGCCCCTGGTCAGCAATCTGCGCGGCCATAACTATGACAAGCCCTACAGCTTCATGAAGGAATATCTGCCGAAGATGAAGACCGCGCTGTACGGCGCTCCGAAGCCGTCGGAAGAAGTGCCGGTCGTGATTGCGGCGCTGCATCCGAAGATGCTCGCGCTCGCGGCGGCCGAGACGAACGGCACCCACACCTACTTCGTGCCGCCGGAGCATACCGCGAAGGCGCGCGCCGCGATTGGCCCCAAGCCGATGATCTGCGCCGCGCAGGCGGTAATCCTCGAAACCGATGCGACGAAGGCGCGCGCCGCAGCGCGCGGCTACATGAAGACCTATGTCCCGCGCCTGCCCAACTACACCAATAATCTGAAAGCGCTCGGATGGGCCGACTCCGAGTTTGAGAACGGATGCAGCGACAAGCTGGTCGACGCGATCGTGGCGTGGGGCACCGAGGACAAGATCCGCGACCGAATCAACGCGCATCTGAAGGCCGGAGCGACGCACGTATGTATCCTGCCGATTCGCTCGGATAATCCTCTGCTGCCCGACCTGCGCGCGGTCGAAGCCTTCGGTCCCAAGTAATCGGTATTGATGATGATGATTCGCACGCACAAATTCAGCATCGTCGCGGCGATGGCCGCGCTGACGCTCGCGCTCTCCGGATGTTTCATGACCGGGCAGGAGAAGCAGGCCGAAGACGCCGAGGCCGCCGCCTCGAAGGCGCAGGAATCGGCCGCACGCGCCGAGGATGCGGCCGCAAAAGCGCTCGACGCCGCCCAGAAAGCAACGGTCGCGGCCGATCAGGCAACGGCAGCCGTACAGGAGGCGACCAAGGCTCTCGATCGCGCTTCCGATCGGCTCGAGCAGCTAAGGCAGTTTGAAGACCGGCAGAAGGCCGCGCGCCATACGCATCATCATCTGGCCAAGTCCAAGAAGACCGCGCCAGTCGAAAGTGCCGCCGCGACTCCCGGCGCGGGAGCGTCTCCCGCCGCTGATCCTGCGCCGTCCACCGCCGCCGCGGCGCCGTCCGCCTCGACTTCCGCGCCGCCCGCGAATTAGTCCGCGCAAGAACCGGGCGATCCGTCTAGAATCTATCCTGCCGAGGCGCTCGTCCGCGCGCCAGGCGGAGACTCGCAAGTGCCTGAACCCATTCCCGTAAAATCCGAGGCCCAAGTCCGCGGCGAGCTGATCGCGCCGCCGACTCGGCGCCACGCATGGATCAATATCGTCGGACCGTTGTGCGCGATCTTTATCGGCGTCGCCGGAGCCGCGATCTACCTGAAGCCGATCGGCACGCTTCGATGGATCCAGCAGACGCGGCTTGCATGGTCCGGCGTCACGGAAAACGAAATCGCGCTCGACGACGGCCTGATGACGTACTACATCACCGGCGGCTACTGGGATCAGGATCCGGTGGTGATGGTTCATGGGCTCGGCCCCAACGCGGCGCTCGTCTGGCGCGGCGTGATGAGCCCGATCGCGGAGGCGCACTACAAGGTTGTCGCGCCCAACCTGTTCGGCTTCGCGGGATCGGAACATAAGCAGATCGATTACTCGATCGCGTACCAGGCCGGCGCGCTCGCGCAACTGATCGACAAGCTGAAGCTCGAACATATCAACCTGGTCGGCTCCGACTTGGGCGCCGACGTCGCGCTCTACTACGCCGTCGAGCATCCGGACAAGGTCGAGCGGTTGATTCTCGTCTCAGGCGGGATGTTCGGCGCGGCGGGCGCGGCGCGCCTGCGCAAGGGGATGCTTCCGACGACGCCCGACGCGGTCGGGAATTATATCGCGCAAAGCTTTTTCGATTTGCCCCCGATGCCCGATTTCATGAACCAGCGGATGCTCGCGGCGCTCGCCGACGACATGCCCGCGCAAACCGACATGCTGAATTCGGTGCCGAAAGACGAAGCGCATATCAGATCGAAGATCGGGCAGATCTTCAACACGCTGACTATCATCTTGTGGGGCGCGAAAAATCCCTACTACACGACCCACGACGCCGAGGCGCTGCACGCCGCCCTGCCCGGCTCCGCGACGGTCGTTTTCAAAACCTCGGGACCGTTTCCGCAACTCGAGCATCCCGACGACTTCTCCGAGTCGGTGATCTTCATCGTCAAGCAGACCGAAGGCGGCACCTGATCGCGGCTGCGAACACGGTGGCTTGCACCGGCGCTTTGGCTCTGCGATAAGCGGCTTTGCATACAAGGAGCGGAACCCGATGAAGCTCTACAACTTGGACCTTTCCAACTACGCGACCAAATGTCGCATCGCGATCTACGATAAGGGCCTGCCGATCGAGATGGCGCCGGTGCCGAACAACGACATGAAGTCGCCCGAATATTTAAAGATCAATCCGCTGGGCAAAGTCCCCACGCTCGACGCCGACGGCCTGATAATCGCGGAAAGCGAGGTGATCAACGAATATCTCGAGGACAAGTTTCCGGTTCCTGCGCTGCTGCCCAAAACGCCCGAGGGCCGCGCGCGCGTGCGTGCGTTCACGCGCTTTCACGATCTGTATCTCGAACCTCCGCTGCGCGTGCTGTTCGGGCAGATGAACCCCAAGACGCGCGACGACAAAATCGTCAACGAAAATCTGAGCGACGTGAACTTGCGCCTCGATCAGCTCGACAAGATGCTCGCCGACGGCGGCTTCGCGTGCGGCGCGGATTTCACGCTGGCCGATTGCGCGCTTGCGCCGACGATCTTCTTCACGGTGAATCTGCTCGGGATGTTCGGCGCCAAGCCTCCGCTCGAAGGACGCCCGAAGGTCGCCGCATGGTGGACGCACGTGCAGACTCGTCCGTCGGTGAAAAAAGCGCTCGGCGAAATGACCGAAGCGCTAGCCGCAATGAACCGCGCCGCCCGCTGATCGCGCCAGAGCTCCAACACGCGCCCGCAGTGTTCCATGAGCGCTTTCTCGTTATGGCATAGCATGCCATAATCTATATGCCGCCGGTCATCCTTGAGGCGCGGGACGTCATTGGTGGCGGGCGCTATCTGCAAGAAGTCCGAATCTCGAAATTCCCGCCGAGTGCCGATTCCCTGCAGGGAATCCGCTACTCTCTGTGCCTGATCGACCTTGAGAGCGGCGAGGTGATTCTGTTGTACGACGTTCATCGAGGAAAGGCTCATCATCGGCACTTGCGCGGCACGGAGGCCGCGTATGAATTCGTGGACGAGGGCAAGCTGCTCGATGATTTCTTTCGCGACGTGGCTCTCATTCTGGAGGGAGCGCTATGAGCGCACGCACACTTAATATCGGTATCCGCAGTGGGGTCGAGCGATCTAAGGCACTGCGCGAAGCATTGCGGCGGGTCGCGGCCGGTGACCACAGGCCGCAACGGCCGGAGCTTTACTTCGAGACCGTCGATGAGCTTCGGCGGATCCTGACCGATAAACGCTTGGAGCTATTGTTGGCGATTGCTCGGCATCACCCGGCGTCGATCCATGAACTTGCCGGTTTGGTGAAGCGCGATTACAAGAACGTCAGCACGGATGTCACTCTGCTTGGGCGACTCGGGATCGTCACGATTAAATCTCGAGTCGGCAAGGGAAGAGCACAAGCGCCGACCGTGCCCTACGACGAGATCCGCCTGACTATCGATCTGCGCCGGCCGCGTCCCGCCCGCGCGGCGTGAGCGGTTGCCTACCAGGGCAGGCCGCACAGATCGATCGGACCGCTCGGCCATTCCCGTGTCGTGAGTTTCAGAACCATCGTGTCTTGCGGATAGGTGACGACTCCTGAGGGCTGCCAGAATCGGGTCGGTCCATCGACGTGTATCCATCCGGCCTTTTCGTAGACCGGCGCGACTTTGCGCTGGCAGATCAAGACTCCGAATTCCGCGCCGAGCTTCGTGCGCATCAGGTCTTCGGCAGCCCGCAGCGTCGCGGTGGCGACTCCGCGCTTGCCGTATTCAGGCTTCGTGACGACGTTGCCGATTCCCGCAACTCGGACGCGCTCATCTGCAGCGGTCATCTCGCGTGACGACCTTCAGGCTGCCGGCGAGAAGTCCCTCGATGCGCGCGGTCGCAAACCACTCGGCCTGCGCCCACTCATACGCGATGCGGCCGAAGACCTCGTCGGTCCAGCGTTTGAGCTCGGCCTTTAAGTCCGGATCGATCTCGTTCGCGCTCTCGATGCGGACTTCGATCGCGTCTGCTCCCATCGGTTATTCTTTGTGTTTGGTAATCTTGTCGATCGCGGCGAGATCGTCGGGCGTCATCGTCCAGCCGCACGCCTTGATATTCTCGCTGACCTGCTCGGGCTTGGTCGCGCCGGAGATCACGCTCGAGACCTCCGGCTGCGCCACCAGCCAGCTCGTCGCGAGATCGACCATCGAGTGCCCGGCGCCGCGCGCGTGCTGTTCGAGTTTTTCCAGCACGTCGAAGTTCGCATCGGACAGTATCTGCCCCATCCGCGAGCCCATCACGCCGAGGCGCGTGTCCTTCGGCGGTTCCTGGCCGCGGCGATATTTGCCGGTCAGGAATCCGCTCGCGAGCGGAAAGTAAGGCAGAATCCCGACGCCGAAATGACGGCACGCCGGAATCAGCTCGCGCTCGATCCGTCGGTCGAGCAGGTTGTATTGGTTCTGCGCCGAGATGTACGGCGCGAGCTCCTGCGCGTGCGAGATCCACGCCGCCTCCGCAACCTGCCATCCGGCGAAATTGCTCGAACCGATATAGCGGACCTTGCCCGCGCGCACGATCGCGTCGAGCGCCGACAGCGTTTCCTCCTGCGGCGTCGGCGGATCGGGCGCGTGAATCTGGTAGAGATCGATATAATCGGTCCCCAGGCGCTTGAGGCTCGCCTCGACCGCGGCCATGATGTACCTGCGCGAGCCGCCTTTCTGATACGGTCCGTCGCCCATCGCCATCCCGAACTTGCTCGCGACGATTACCTCGTGGCGGCGGCTTCCGAGCGCCTTGCCCAGCATCTCCTCCGACTTGCCGCGTCCGCCGTAGATGTCGGCGGTGTCGAACAGCGTGATGCCTTCGTCGAGGGCGCGGCCCACGACCGCGCGAGTCTGCTCGGCGTCGATCCGCATGCCGAAGTTGTTGCATCCGAGTCCCGCGATCGAAACCTGCAAGCCCGAATTACCAAGTCTTCTGTATTCCATGCCTGATAATGTTTCGCCGCACCGCCCGCGGTCAATCGGCACGCGACGAGCGCCGCTTGCGCACGCCCGTGTCCGGTCGTATCGTCGCCGGCAGACTACGATGACTGCGACGTCGGCGAATACCGCATCACCCGCTGAGCTGATCGATCTCGAGCGCTATCCGATTCTCGATCTCGCCAGCGCTCGGGCGCGCGAGCTTGCCCGCGATTGCCGCGATCAGCTCGATCGCACCGGCGCGTGCGAGCTGCCCGGTTTTATCAAGCCCGACGCGGTCGCAGTCCTCGTACGCGAGGCCGACGAGCTTGCGCGCGAGGCCTATCACAGCGTCGTTACGGGCACCGCTTATCTCGAAGCGCCGGCGGCGTCGTGGCCCGCGGACCATCCGCGGCGTCATTTCGATAAGACCTCGGTCGGCGTGGTCGCTTACGATCAGTTTCCGCTCCACTCTCCGATGCGCCGGCTGTTCGAGTTCGAGCCGCTGATGGAATTTATCGCGGCGGCGATCGGCAAGGACAAGCTCTACCGCTACGCCGACCCGATGGGCGCGCTCAACCTTGCCGTGATGGGCGACGGCGAGCGGCTGCATTGGCATTACGATCAGACTGACTTCGTCACCTCGATCGCGCTGCGTCCAGCCGAATCCGGCGGCGACTTCGAATACGTGCCGCTCATCCGCAGCGCGAGCGACGAAAATTATCCGCGCGTCAAACGCCTGTTCGACGGAGATCCGGAAGGCGTCGTGCGCGTGCCGATGAATCCGGGAACGCTCCTGCTGTTCGAGGGCCGCAACTCGATTCATCGCGTGACGCCGATTCGCGGCGCGACCACGCGCCTAGTCGCGCTGCTCGCGTACGACACCAGGCCCGACACGCGCAGCAGCAAGACGCTGCAGATGGCCCGCTATGGGCGGACCGCCTAAGCGAGCGCGCAGAATCAAATCACGCTCGCGGAATGCGCGCATGCGCGTCGAGCGTGATCTGATCGGCGCGCTCGAAATTCCCGCTGCGGCGCTCTACGGAATTCAAACCGCGCGTTCCGCCGCGAATCTCTCGTTTTCCGGCCGCAGGCTCGGCGACTATCCGGCGATGGTGCGCGGACTCGCGATGGTCAAGTGCGCCGCCGCGCGGGCTAACCTTGACGCCGGGGTGATCGACGCAAAAATCGCCCGGGCGATCGGACGCGCCTGCCGCGCGCTGATGGCGGGTGGCTATAGCGATGATCTGATCGCCGATCCGCTTGGCGGCGGCGGTGGCATCGGAATCAATCAGAACATCAACGAGGTGATCGCGAACCTCGCAAGCGAGCGGCTTGGCGGCGGGCGGGGTGCGGACGCGATCGTGAATCCGAAGATTCACGTCAACGCGTCGCAATCGACTGCCGATGCATGCGCGACCGCCGCGCGAATCGCGATCCTCGAACAGGCGAGCGTGCTCGGACGCGCGCTCGGGGAATGCGTACGCGCCTATCGAGCGAAAGCGCGCGAATTTCGCCGCGTGATCACGATCGCACGCACCTGCCTGCAGGACGCGCAGCCAACTTCTCTCGGCGAATTTTTTTCCGGCCACGCCGCCGCGCTCGAGCGCCGCGGCGCCGACCTCGCTCGCAGCGTGCGCGAGCTTAGGCGGATAAACCTGGGCGGGACGGTGATCGGTTCTGGCGATGGCGCGCCGGCCGCGTATCGGCGCGTGATCGTGCGCCGCCTGTGCCAGGTGACCGGGCTCGATCTGGTCGCGCGCAAGAATCTTTACGACGCGGCGCAGAATATCGACGACCTGGGCGCGGTCGCCGCCGCGCTCGGGATGTTGGCCGAGATGCTGATCAAGCTCGCGCAGGATTTGCGCTTGCTTGCGTCGGGACCCGAGGGCGGGTTCGGCGAAATCACCTTGCCGCCAGTGCAGGAAGGTTCGTCGTTTTTCCCGGGCAAGATCAATCCGGTGGTTCCGGAGACGATGCTGCAATGCTGTTTCCAGGTGCTTGGACACGAACGCGCCGCGCGGCTTGCGCTCGAACGCGGCGAGCTGAATCTCAACGTGTTCGACGGCGCCGCGGCGGTTAATCTGCTCGACGCGATCGCGATTCTTTCTCGCGCGATCGCGCTATTCACTTCTCGATGCGTCGCCGGACTCAGGGCGAATGAAGACCGATGCCGCGGCCTTGCGGCGCGCTCGCGATTCAATGCCTGACTGCGAGCGGGGCGATAGGTCACAGTCTGATCCACCGAGAGATTCTTTTTTCGCGCATGCACTTTTGTCATTCCCGCGCGTGGCTGCCGCGCGAGGAATCCCGAACGATATGTCGCTGCTTGAGATGTGCGCTCGGAGCATGAACGCCCCGGGATTCCTCGCCTAGGGCTCGGAATGACGAATAAAGGCTCGGTCGAGGCTACGATACTCATGCAGCAAGCCCACACCCGTCATTTCGACCGAAGGGAGAAATCCCGAGGCGTTCGTGCTCAGAGTCCACATCCCATGCATCGGCCTGTCGATCGGGATTCCTCGCGCGCGGCAGCCACGCGCGCGGGAATGACACCTCGACGAGCCCGACACCTCCGCGCATCACGAACGGAAAACTTTACGCAATCCAGCGCCCGTGCATCTCCGCTCGATCGGAGAGCTGCGCCAAACAACAAAAAAAGCGTCCGCATCGATGGCATCCGGATTGCTCTCATTGAGGCAAAAACTCGGCGGAGGAATTCGAAATGCTTTACTGGACGTTGGTCTTTCTGGTCGTGGCGATTTGTGCGGGAGCGCTTGGATTCGGCGGAATCGCGGGCACGGCCGCCGGTATCGCCAAGGTTCTGTTCTTCATCTTCCTGGTGATGTTCGTGGTCGCGGTTCTTTTCGGACGGGCGCTTATCTAGCGGTTGTAAATCCCGAGCCAGCGCCGCCGATCTTCCACGATCGCGCGCCGGCTTTTCAGCAGAGCGTAAGCCTGGTCCAGCGTCATCGCGCGGCGGGTCATCAGGAACCACGCGACCACCAGAGGCGCGCGCTCGCATCCTTCCTCGCAATGCACCAGCACCCGCTCTCCCATCTGCAGATGGGCGTCGATTAGCGCGGCCGTATCATTCATCGAGTCGATGCCGCGCGCGAGAATCGGCATATGAATCGCCTGCGCGGGCTCGCCTTCAGGGATATCGGACAGCACATTGATAATCGTGCCATCAAAGCGCTGCGCGTCCTGCAGATCCCCGACGAAGAGATTTTCAATAATCTCGCTTTCCCGCCAACCCACCGACACCGCGTATCACCGAACCAGCTTCACGAGCGTTGCGCCGACGGCGTTTCGGCCGCGCCGGCCGCGCAATCCGGCTTCCTCAAGTTGCCCGCGTTCGACCAGTGTGCGCCAGAGCTGCTTCGGGTCGGCGCTGAAGACCGCGGAGGCGTCCGTCGGCTCGACGTACCATGCGCCGTTCTGGATCTCGCCGCGCAACTGTAGCGGCAGCCACTGCGCGCGCCCGTAATAGACCCGCGTCATGTCAGGGGCGGGATTTTCTTTGACAAACGCCGCGACCGACGCGCGATCGCCGATCCAGTAGAGATCTCCCGCAACCGCGGTCGCGCCCGCCGGCGCAGTATTCGCCCGCGCCAGCACGACCGGCGCGTTCATCTCGACCGGACCGCCGAAGTACGCAGTCACGTCGCCCAGCCGCTCAGGCGCGTCCGGCAGCAGCGCACTAATCGGGATGGTGGTCGGTTGATTGATAATCACGCCAGCCATCAGCGGCGGCTCACCGCCCGGCAGCAGCAGGATGACCGATTGTGCGAAAACCGGGTCGTCGAGTTCGGGAGTCGCGACGAGCAGCGACGGTACGACCAGTGGAGGCTGCGCATGCGCTGGTGCTGCGAAGCCGCAGGCACAGAGCACAATGACGACCGCGGCCACCCAAGGCATCGCGCGCGCACGCATTGTCTTGCTATTTCCTGATGGTGATCGCGGGAGCATCCAGTCACCGGCCGACACCTTGAGGCTTAAGAGGAAAGGCGAGGTGGCGTCAAGGCTTTTGATCGCGCATACGCGAAGGCCCGGGATTGCTCCCGGGCCTTTCGCGTCTATCAGCGATTCCTTCTCGGACTTTTATTTCGGACGTGGCGTGCCGATTCCTGACAGCGTCACCGTCAGTTGCGGATGGAGCGGATCGTTCGACACAATCAGCACATTCGAGGTGAAGTTGCCCGTCTGTGGCGGTTTGAACAACACCGTCACTTCGCGCGATCGTCCCGGTGCGAGGCTGAAGCTGCCTCCGTTCTTCCTCACGAAGAATGCCGTATCCTCGAGCGGCATCACGTAGCCGATAAGCTCCGAGGTTCCGATGTTCGTGATCTTGAACTTGCGCGTCGCCTTTCCCCGATTGCCCGCGCGTGGCGGGAAGACGAGATCGGCCGGACTCACTTCGATCGATGCGCCCGAAGGCGTCGGCGTCGCAGTGGGCGTCGGCGTGGGACTTGCCGTCGCCGGGGCGACCACATTGAATGCGACGGCGGCGTTCGACGCCACGTATTGCGAGGTTCCGGCGAAACTCGCGCTGAGCGTCTTTGTCCCCGCGGAGCCGGCGCTCGTCGTGCAGGTCGCAAGACCGCTCGCGTTAGTTGTGCCACCGCAGCTCGAGCCGCCGAGCATGAAGCTGATCGACTGGCC
Source organism: uncultured delta proteobacterium (assembly GCA_963801665.1). GTDB lineage: Bacteria > Desulfobacterota > Binatia > Binatales > Binataceae > JBARDN01. Next base: position 149,265 of record CAWDFL010000003.1, read on the forward strand.
CGCCAGTGGAACCGCCGGGCTGACGGAGGTGTCGCTCAACGATGCGACGAGATTGACCGACTGATTCGACGTTCCACTGGTCGGGCTTGGGTTGAGGCTCAGGAAGGTCACATCTGAACCTGGTCCCCAAGTGATCACGGAAGAATTGGACGATACCGGTGACGCCGCGATTGTCGTGGTGGCGGTGATCGTATCGACTCCCTGATAAACTCCAGTGTAGGTGAACGTCGCCTGTCCGCTCGCGTTGGTGGTCGCACCTCCGATCTGGGGATTTGCGCCGGCGACCGCGAAGTTGATCGGTGTGCCGGTCGGCACGGTCGCATAGTGAATGCTTGCGGTCACTGTCTGCGTGGTGCCCTTTGCCGGATTGGGCACAACCGCTGACGGGCTCAGAACCAGCGTTGGCGGCGGATTTGCCGCTGCGTAATTGCAACCGCCGCTCGCGTCGGTGATCCTGAAAACGCCGACGCCTTGGCCCATGTAGAGGCATCCGTCAGGTCCGGGCGCGATTACGTACGCCGTTCCGTTGGAGATCAGATTCGTACTGACGCTCGGCGGCGTCGTAGTCAAATCCATTTGACTGGTGCCGACCGGAGCGGTCCCGACGGCTGGCGGCGCAAGGGTCAGAAATTGAGCGTCGCCGTTTGCCTGTGCTCCCTGCGCAAAGAGTCCGAGGTTATTCATCGTTACGCCGGAAAGCAGCGTGACGACCGGAGTGGCGGGACCGTTGGTGCCGGTAACCTGGGCAACGTCGCCATCCGTCCAGACATATATTGTTCCATTCGGAGTAAAGCTGATGCTGGCGTTCGGAGTATTCGGCAGTTGAGCATAGGCGGAGACGGTCGGCGACATGCTCGATGGATCCGAGATACGCCATAGAGTGTTGTTATCCGATCCCGCGCCGCTGCAGGATCGTCCACGAACAAATCGCCGCTTAGCGGATCGATCGAAATGAAAGACGGGCAGGTAAGATTCGAGGCTACATTCTGAATTACCGTCCCGGTCGAAGGATCGATCTGCAGCACTGCTCCGGTAGTGAAATTCCCCGTGGTGGCCGTTCGTCCGGCATAGAGATTTCCGGCCGAATCGATAACCAGGCCGATCACAGCCGGTCCAATCGGTGTCGGCGTGAGCAGCGTGCCAGCGCCGGCGGAGCCGCCGCCAGGCGGAATCTTGTAGATATTCCCGGTCGACGCTTCGGATACATAAAGATTCCCCGACGAGTCGAACGCCAATCCGCCCACCCCGGGGCATCCGCCAAAGTTGATATCACCGTAGAAGAAATTCTGGGCCAGGACGCCGTTCACATAGGTGTTGGCCAGAAATCCCGGCGCGGGGACCGGATTGCCGTTGCCGCATCCGTTTTCCGGCCCATTGACGAACTGAACCGTTCCGGTTTCAGGAAACGCCAGGCTGCCGTCGGTTTCGTCGACCGCCGAATAGGTCACCGTCTCCGGAGACTGATCGGTCGCGGTGAACTGAATCATCCCATTGCTGTCGGTCACACTGGGATTTGGTCCCACGATAGCGGAATTACCGGTTTGGTTGAGCTGGATCAGCTTGCCCGGTGTCGGCCGCCCGAGAGCGTCCGTGAGGGTAATCGCAATCGTGGCTGCGGTTACGCCGTCAGCGGTGACTGAGCTCGGGAATGCGTCGAGCCCGGCTGAAGCCGCGAGTGGAACAATGAAGCTGAGAGTCGGCTGTTGCGTCAGCACGATGCCGTCCGTGGTATCGGTCGCAGTCAGGGTCATGCTCTCGACAGTCAAATCGGTCACGGTAAAACTGACCGTGCCATTGTTTCCGGTCGAGGTTCCGTTCGAGGGCTGGATCGTCGCGCTGCCGGAGTTGGCGGCCAGGATGACGTTCTTGCCGCTGACGCTGTTGTTGTTGGCGTCGCGAAGCTGCACCAGCACCGACGCGGTGGTGGTTCCGTCGGCAGCTACGCTGCTCGGGTTGATGATGAAGACAGAATTCGCGGCGGTCGGCGTGCCGGGACTCGCGCCGCTCAGGGCCAGATTCAACGCACTGAGATCGGGCGAACCCAGTCCGACATGCGCGTAGTCGCTGCCCATCGATGCCGCGCTGTGAAACGCGTTCGTGTTAGCGAGCGCATACAAGCTCGGATTTAGCAGACCCAGGTTTTTCCCCTGCGATTGATTAAGCAGCGCGCTCATCCCGGCCATGATCGGCGCCGCGGCGCTGGTGCCTCCATAGAGCAGGCCGGAAGGGCATCCGCCGTTGTCCGCCTGGCACAGCGGCAATCCGTTGGTGTCTGGGTCGGCGCTCACCGCAACGTCAGGCACGGAGCGGTTTGAGGATCCGAACAGGACCTGCTGGTAATTGGCCGCGGAAAAGAATTTGCTGGTGCCGTAACCGCCGGTGCCGGTGGGTGGAACCGCGTTGGCGCCGTTCCACCAGGTTTCACTCTGATACGTGCCCGCGCTGCCGGGAATCAGCGAAGTTCCGCCGACCGCAGTGGCGTTCGGTGAATCTGACGGCACCGCGACAGTGTTTGCGCTGCCGTCGAGGCAGGTGCTGCCGGTATCTCCGGCGCCGTTGAAGACGCTGATTCCGGCCACCGCCGCGTTCTGGAAGATCGTGTCGATACTATCAACGTCCGCAGCGGTGGTCTGGTCCTCGCAGTAGGCCCAACTGTTCGAGATGATCGTCACATTGTCGTTGATCATCTTGTTGAGCACGGTCTGGAAGCTCGATCCCGCGCCCGAAAACGGCGCAGAGTAAACCACGACCTGCGCTCCCGGGGCGATCGTCATCACCGTATCGATATCGAGCAGCACCTCGTCCTCGCCGGAGCCGATTGGCGCTCCGCCGTTGACCTGGACCTCGCTCAGGTTGCCGATCTGACTGAACGAACCGCTGGTCAGGGCGAAAAAGTTGGCGACATCCGACGTATTGTAAGAATCAAATTCGACCAGCCCGATCTTTTGCCCAGTCCCGTCCACCGCTGCCGAGCTGTGGGCGACGTTGGTTTTGGTTTTGGGTGCCGGCGTCGGAGGAGAAGGGGTGGATGGAAGAGTTACGCAAAGTGTGGCGTTGATCGCGTGAAGCAGAGCCCCGAATAGACCCCAGAACTGTCCGCAATAGCCGTTATACGCGCTGACGGCGTTCGTATAATCCTGCAGACATTGAGCCTTCGTCGGATACCACAAAGTGCCGGCTGCGGGATTGTTGTAGCAGTTCGCGTAATAGTTCGGCGCGCCCAGAATCAGGGCGGACTTCGGTCTTTGGATTTCGGCCAGATCGGACAGGCCAATCACGGTCTGAGTGCTTTTCGCCAACGATGCGGGCAGAGCGGGATCGTTCTGGTTGGCAAAAAAGTTTCTGTCGCCGACCTTGTATTCCGCGATGCGCACGTCAAACGCGCGCTCGGCCATCGCACGCGTGCCGCTCACTGTAATTGTCAACCGATTTTTTGATCCTTCGACGAAGTGGAATCCAGCCGTGCGCAGATATGCGAGCATCGCGCTGTACGACGCGCGCGACGGCCCGAAGCGATCGGCAATCTGCCGCTGCGTCAGGTAGTGATGGAAATTCTTCGACGAGGGGTTGTAGATCTCGTGCAGGTAGCTCTCGAAGGCCGCTTGATGATCGCGCTTCAACACAATCGTCAGCGTGATCGGCTGAGCTTCTTCTTTCGCCAGACCTGACTGGCCGCCTGGCGCCGGAATCGCGGTCGCTTTCGACAGCGCGGGCAGCACGTGCCCGGGTAACGTGACCAGGGCGGCTGTGCGCATATCCGCCTCCGGCGTAGCAGCGGAGGGCGACGCGATAGTTAGTAGCAGCGGCAGCAGCAGGATAGATGTCATCCAGCGATACATTTGCTTTCCCCTGACCGGTGGACTTGAGCGATTATTAGCGCAACCGGATCAAGCCTCTCTGCGAAAACATCTGTTGGCTCGTCAAACTTGGTCAGCCGCAAAGATTGCGTGCGACGGCCATCTGTCTACCGCGCGCGTACTTCATGTCGCAACGGAACAATGTGAAATTGAAGGGTACAAATCGCGCGAGTGAAAAATTTAATTCGCGCGACCTGCTATGGGCCTATTTTCGGGTCGGGATTTGGCTCAGTTCAGCGCGCCGGGCGAATCGGACACGTGCCACCTGATCGGATGGACGGGATCTGGCTTATACACACACGAATAGCCAGTATGAATACTAATCGCGAGATTGTGGCCGACTGAGATATCCAGCGCGCGAATCTTGCGGATCGCGGCTTTGATCGCCTTGGTCACCATTACGCGCGAATGTCCGGGCGAGGCATCGAAAGTGCCGCCAGCGCCCAAAGCCCTGCGGGCGTTCAATCCGGCGGCCGCCGATCCAATTCGCGCCAGCTCCTCGGCAGCGACGCCCTTGCCCGGCCGCGCGAGCAGATGCGCCAGGTAGAGGAGGCCCTTGGTGTTGCGCAGGCGCATCTCGACGCAGCCCAGCGCGATAGTCCAATAGTCGCCTTCGCAGCGGAATGCGCCTTCGATCGGCTGCGGTTCGCTGACCGCTGATCGATCGGCGGAAATCCCGCGAGCGCCCTTGGAACGCCCTCGCGCGGCGTCCACCTTGTCGAGCCAGACTGCCCCGGCGCCGTGGCGCTGGTATATCTCCTGCGCGGCATCGAACTGCTCCGACGCGCGCGAGAGCGCACCGGCAGCGAGCAGGGCGGAGCCCCACAGATGATGCGTCTGCGCCAGGTCCCACGGCAGATCGTAGCTGCGGAAGATTTCGAGCGCGCTGGTGAATTGGCGTTCGGCTGCATCATGATTACCCTCGGCCGCGGCGGCCATCCCCTCGGCAAGTGCGACGCGTCCGAATAGTCCGCGGAAGTCTTCGCCACCGGCGATAATCTCGCGGCATCGCGCCAGATGGCTGCGCGCGCCGTCCGGACGGCCGCGCAAAATTGCGATCAACGCCGCCTGCGCGTGCGCATTCAGCGCATAGGGGATGTGCGGCCCTTCGATTGCCGCCAGCAGTGTCACCTGGTTCATCGCCTCGGCGCCAGCCAGATCACCGGCCGCCAGGCAAACCAGCCCCTGGAAATAGGCGTAGACGGTTTCGCCGTCACGGCTTCCCGCCGCGCGCATCGCGTCGCGGCTTTCGTCGAGCAGCGCCGCCGCGCGCTCCCAATCTCCTTCGTACAGCAGGATGAACGCTTCAACGACGGCGCGGGGCGACTCGGCGAGCAGCTCCTTGGCGCGTGCAAGCTGGCCGCGAAAAACGAACCCAAATGCCATTTCCTGGATCAGCACGCGGCGCTGAAAGATCGCCTGCGCCATCCGGGGCCGCGCAAGTTCGCGCGCGAACCAGCGCTGGCCCTCGCGCGGGTCCCAGAGCGCAAGGGGATGATATCCGCCGCTCCACGCGGTCTCGAATGCGCCGTCGAAATTGTCCAGCCGATCGGCACGATGCCATGCGTCATCCATCAGCGCGCGAGCCTCGGCCAGCCTTCCGCTGTGGAACATATGGTCCGCATGATGCGCCGCCGCACGAATCCATAGCGCTTCTTCGCCAAGATGGGTCGCGATTTCCATCGCGCGATGCGACGCCGCCAGCCCTTCCTGCGTGTGCTGCGCCTGCATCGCGACCTGCGCCAACCCGGTGTAAAGCCAGATCTGTGATTGGCTGTCGGGAAGTTCGCGCAGCACCAGCTCGGCCTGCCGATATTGCGCCATCGCGCGCGGAATATTCATCGCAGGCGAACGCCGCGAGAACATCAGTCCCAGCCGCGCATGCATATGGGCCGCCTCGATCGGCATCGCGGCGCTCTCGTAGATTCTCGCCGCGCGTTCGACACATTCGATTCCGCGCGGATGGTCAAACTCGGTGATCGAGTACGCGTCGCCCAGCCGTTCCAGAATCCGCGCGAGGCGCTGCGGAGCGGCCGGCCCGTGCTCGGCGAGCGTCAGCGCGGTTTGCCAGTGATGCGCCGCGCGCTCGTAGGCGAAAGTAGAAAATGCCGCCTCGCCGGCCGTGATCGCGTACTGGATCGCTTTATCGCTCGAGCCGCCCGGCGCCGCCGCGACCGCGTGATAGGCGATTTGATCCAGATGCATCGCCGTCTCGGAGCGATAGAGATCCTCGAGCACGCAAACGATTTCCGCATGCAGCCGCGCCCGGCCGCTGAGATCCAGATCCTGATATACGACTTCGCGGATCAGCGCATGGCAGAAGCGGTAGCGGCCCGGACCGTCGGCAGCCAGGACGCCCGCGGCAATCGCACGATCGAGCACGCGCAGCAGCTCTTCGGGCGCGAGCCTGGTGACACGTTCGAGCACCGCTCCTTCGCACTGGATGCCCAAAGCGGCGGCGACGGAGAGCATCGCGCGCACGGGAGCCTCAAGCGCGCTCAGGCGTCCGCGAATCGACGCACGCACGCTTTCGGGCACAAGAAATTCCGCGCGGCCGGGCGCGCCGTTGCCAGCGCGCGACAAGTTCATCGCGTGCATCACTTCGGTGATAAAAAACGGATTGCCGCCAGTGGTCTGGTACAGCGTCGAAACGAATTTTCCGTCGGGAGCGCATCGGGCTCCGCCTGCGACCACTTGCGCGACTTCGGCTTCGCTCAAACCGGTAAGCGGGAGCTGCCTTCCGCTGCGATACAGATCGGAAATCACGCGGACCATCGCCTCGGAACCGCGGACCTCTGTCTCGCGATAGGTGGCGACGATCATCAGCGGCGTGTCGTGAATTTCACGCGCCGCGAACCGCAGCATCAGCCACGAGGTTTCGTCAGCGTCATGCAGATCGTCAAGCACGACCATCAGCGGATGTTCGCGCGCGAAGCCGGCCACCAGCGACGCGAATGCCTCGAACAGCCGGAATCGCGATTGCTGAGCATCCTCTTTGGCTTCGACCGGCGCTCCCGTGGCGACCGCAGTCGATTCTCTCACCAGCAGCGCGATCTCAGGCGCCGCCGCACCTAGCCGCGCTGGGTCGAAGCCGCCGCCGATAATCGCGCGCGCGACCTGGCTCATCGGCCAATAGGGCGGCGCGCCTGCTCCTTCGCAGCATCGCCCCCATACCGCGAGCATCCCGCGAGAGGCAGCCTCGGCGGCAATTTCGCTGGCGATTCGGGTTTTGCCGATCCCCGCTTCTCCGGTGAGAAAAAAAATCTGCGTTCGTCCCGCCAGAGCATCGGTCAAGCCCGCACGCAACTCGGCCATTTCGCGGCCGCGGCCTACGAATTTGGTTTGGCGAGACTCGCTTTCAGATTCGACCGATGCGAGCACCGATTCGGCCTCACTATGGACGTGCGGTTCATGGAGCGGACCGCTACTGGATCCGCTTTGCACTTAATGATGGATTTATTCGATTTTCAGCATTGTTTCCAGCGCTTTGAAGCTGTGGCCTCGCGAACAACCGCCCGGGTTTGCTTTCGACGCGTCGGGCTCGCGGTCGGTTCGTTTTTCGGCATTTAGATCTTCTATGGAGATTTCAATTTCGCTAACAATTCGCCAAGCGCGTCGACGACCTTTGTCGGCGAAGCCAGGCGGTATTGCGCCCAACTCCCGCGCGCGCCGCCAATCCTGATTGTCACGCCGTCATCGCGAAGTTCGCGGAACGCGTCTTCATCCGTGGTGTCATCACCAAAATAGACAGGAGTCGCCGTCCGGTCGCCGATCAGCTTCTGGATTCTGCGCACTGCGGCGCCCTTGCCGCCGAGACCGCGCGGTATGAATTCATCGACCATCTTCCCGTGCAGGATCGCTACGCTTGGGCATCGCGACTCGACCAACTCGCGCAGCGATGCACGCACAACGGCCGCGGTCGACGGGTTTGCGTTGCGGTAATGCAGCGCAATCGCGATCCGCTTGTCCTCGATCACAAAACCGTCGCGCGGCCGCACTTCGCGCTTTATCCAGGCGCGAATTTTGGCGATCTCGGCCGTCGCCCGCACGCTCGCGCGCTGGGAATAGAGCCTGCCGTGTGGATCGACGATCTCGATCCCGTGGCTTCCCGCCATCCACACTTCCCCTTCGGGCCGGAGCAGCGCGCGCAATGTAGCCAAGTCGCGGCCACTGATAATCGCGACGGCGACCCGCTCCGGATACGCCGCGAGCGCGCGCAGCATCCTCCGCGCGCCTGAAACCGGAGGAGCGGCGGAGGGGCGGTCCGTGATCTCAGACAGGGTGCCGTCGTAATCGAGGCATAAGAGCAGCTTTCGCTTTTCAACGATCCGCGGAAGAAGGTTTGGGGGAAATGGCTTCGGGATTGAGGCTGGCTGCGACGGCTTTTGCGCGGAGGGTTTCATTAGACGCGGGGTTCGCGCAAAGGCGAAAGATAAGAAAAATTGCTCCGCCTTCAGGGTCGGATCGGGCTATGATGATGTCAAGGCACCCTATAAGGGATGCGCGGCGCAGCGATGCCCACTGCGTTGCACGATCGCGAGATCGCGCAGTATTCTTTTCGCGCCGTTGCGATGGGACAGGATCATGGACGCTCCTGTGATGATGGAAGCAGTTAGCCGTAGCGCGAAAATGGAATCCGATGGCCGGCTCATCGTCGTGACCAACCGGGCGCCGGTGAAAATAGTCTCTCGCGGCGACGCGACCCGCGTCGAGACCACGGTCGGCGGAGTCGCTACGGCGTTCGTCCAGTTACTCGAGAAATTCGGCGGCCTGTGGATCGCATGGTCGGGCGGCACCGAGGATTTCGGTTCGCTCAGGCTCCCGGTCGATAATCCACGCTTCTCGATGATCTTGAAGGGGCTCACCGAAGCCGAAACCACGCAGTACTACTGGGGCATGTGCAATCGCGGTTTGTGGCCGCTGATGCATCAGATGACGGCGAACTGCCGTTTCAACACCCGCGACTGGGTGACTTATCGAGCAGTCAATCAGAGCTTCGCTAATCAGTGCGTCGCGCAGGCGCGCGCCGGCGATACGATTTGGATTCAGGATTTCCATCTGGCGCTGATGCCCGCGATGGTGCGGCGGCAGGCGCCGCATCTTCCGATCGGGGTCTTCTGGCATGTGCCATTTCCGCCCGAAGAAGTGCTCAGTAAATTTCCTTGGCGCGACGAGTTGCTCGAAGGGATGCTCGGCGCGGATTTGATTGGCTTCCAGACCGAAGAGCATAGCCGCGCGTTCCTCGGATGCTGCCAGAACCTGCCGGGGACCGAAGTCGATCATGACAACGGCATCATCATCCGTCGCGGACATACGGTCCGCGTCGGCGCGTTTCCGATCGGCGCGCCACTGGATAGTTTCCAGCGCCTGGCGGCCGATCCTCACACCGCGCGCCGCGTCCGGCAGATCCGGCGCGGAGTTTACGTCGAAAAATTGATCGTCGGTGTTGATCGGCTCGATTACACCAAGGGGCTGCTCGAGCGGCTGATGGCATTCGAGCGATTTCTCGAGCGTCATCCGCGCTACGAGGGCCGGGTGACGATGCTGCAAATCGCGGTGCCTTCGCGCACGCGCGTACCTGAATACATGATGCTGCGGCGGCAGATCGAAGAGCGGGTCGCGCGAATCGTCGCGCGGTTTTTTCACGACGGATGGTTCCCGGTCCGTTATCTGTACAAACAGTATCCGCCGCAAACCGTGGCGGCATACTATCGCGCCGCGGATGTCGCGATGGTTACGCCGCTGCGCGACGGGATGAACCTCGTCGCCAAGGAATATGTCGCCTCGCGCGTGGACGGAGACGGCGTGCTGGTCCTGAGCAAACAGGCGGGCGCAGCGAACGAGCTCAAGGAAGCGCTGATAGTCGATCCCACGAATATCGAAGAGCTGGCCTCAGCATTGAAGCGCGCGATCGAAATGGAACCCGACGAGCGCCGCGCCCGGATGCGCATGCTGCGCGCCCGAATCGCAACCAACACCCTAACCGATTGGGCCGACGGCTTCCTGACCGCTCTGCACCAAACGCATCAAGCAGCGCCGACTCGCCAGACTCTGGCGGTATAGAAGATCCCGAGTTTCTGCACGACGGGTGCGATTGTCGGCACGCGGCGACGGGCGCGTCGCGCCGCGTCAGGCGAGAAACGGGCCCGAGTCTGAAGTGGCGCCGGCTTCAGCCGGTGCGTTGGCACAGGCCAAAGCGTGTGCCACGAATCCTCGCGCGGGAATGACAGAACAACGCGCGGCCCCATTTTTACCCCGAACACGGCAACGGATCGACACGCAGCAATGCCCTAGCCGCGGCAGCGATAGCTGATGCCTTTTCGGAGTGAGACTCTAAACCCCTCGCCCCAGACACAAGTTCGACTCAGGATCACAACAACTCAGCCATCGGGGAAAATTGGCCGAAATTCCTGGTGGCAAAGAGGCCGCCGGGACGGCGGCCTTACTGGAGCTTTGACGCGATCGCGAAACAGAGATAATCAGACGATAGGCAAAACCGCTCCCTGGACTTGTCCAGGGAGCGGTTTTCAATTTCTACGGCGGCGCGCGCCGAAAGAAAATCGTTAGGCTTCGAGCCGCGTGCTCGACGCGTCAGATCGCGAGGCGTCGAGGGTCAGGCCGCGGGTCTGCTCGGTGAAAAGCTTGGCGTAGGTTCCGCCCCGGCGCAGCAAATCGCTGTGCGTTCCGACTTCGACCACACTGCCTTTGTCGAGCACCACGATCAGGTCCGCCGTCATCGCGCTGCGCAGGCGATGCGCGATCAGGAAGACCGTGCGGCCGTCCATCAGCCGCTCCATCGCTTCGTGGATCAGGTTCTCGGACTCCGAATCAACCGCCGAGGTCGCCTCGTCGAGAATCACGATCTTCGAGTCTTTCAGGAAGGCGCGCGCGAGCGCCAGGCGCTGGCGCTGTCCTCCGGAGATCTTCACGCCGCGTTCGCCGATAACCGTGTCGAGACGGTCCGGCAGCTCCTCGACAAATTCGATCAGGTTGGCCATCTCGAGCGCCTGCCAGAGCATCGCTTCGGTAGCTTCCGGGCGCGCGTAGAGCAGATTGTCGCGCACGGTGGCGCTGAACAGCAGCGCTTCCTGGGTTACCAGGCTCACGCTGTCGCGCAGCGATTTGAGCGTGAAATGGCGCACGTCTTTGCCGTCGATCAAAACCCTGCCAGTCGTAGTGTCATAGAAGCGCGGGATCAGATTGGCGAGCGTGGTCTTGCCCGCGCCCGAGCGGCCGACCAGCGCGACGCGCGCGCCACCGTGCACGTGCAGGTCGATCTGATTAAGCACGCTGCGGCGATCGCATCCGTCGCGCGGGGTGTAGCTGAAGTTGACGCCCTCGAAATCGACCGAGCCCTTCTTCACCTTGAACGGACGGGCCAGAGGATGATCGGTGATTTCGGGCTTGAGATCGAGGAAGCCGAAGATGCGCTCGATCGCCGCCATCGAGGTCGATACAACCACTGAAAGCTGCGCAAAGCGCTCGAGCGGCATATACAGGAATCCGACATAGGTGACGAAGGCGATAAGCGTGCCGAGCGTGATGCTTCCGCGCATGATCATCAGGGCGCCGACCCATATCACTACCGTCGGAGCGCCGCGGGTAAGAAGCTGAATCAGCATCTCCTGCTTGGCGGCCAGACGAACTTTGTCAACTGAACGGGTATAGAGCTGCTCACCGCTGTTGCGGAACCGGTCAACTTCGTGAGCCTCGCGGCCGAATGACTTGACGGTGGCCGCGCCGATGACGCGCTCGTGAACCTCTGCGTTAATATCGGCGACCGCTTCCTGCATCCGGTGGCTGACCGCTTTGAGACGTGGCGCGAAAACGCGCATAAACGTGACCCATAGCGGCGCGATCGCTATCGCCACCAGCGCCAGACGCCAGTCGAGCGCGAACATCAAAAGGACGACCAGCGATAGCGGGATCGCGTCGGTCCAAACATCGATCAGCGCCGAGCCGACGAGGTCGTTGGCTTGGGTAACGTCGTTCAGGACACGCGATACGACCTCCCCCGACGGATTGCGATCGAAGAATGAATGCGGAAGACGCTGCAACTGCGCAAAAAGCTTGCACTGTATGTCGAAAATCAGACGGTTGCCGGCGATTCCGCCCCAGTAACTGCGATAGTAGCTGGCGATAGACTGAATTGCGTAAAGGGCGAGAAACGCGATGCTCAGCACCGCAAGCTTGTCCTGCGGCGTAACGCCCAGCCCAAGGAGCGTCGCGGCACGGATGCACCCATGATCGATGATGCCGCTGATCGCGTCCATTTTGGTCTGTGAAGCAACCAGAACGTCGATGACGTACTTAAACGCAAGCGGGAAACGCGAGTGGAAGCGTGAATTTCGCGACACCCATCACAGCGGCACCGACGACATACCTCAAATGAGGCTTAATGTAAGCTAAGAACCTGACCAGAGGGCGGTCCGAGGGAGAAATAGCGTTGTTGTCCACTAGCCTTTCCTTTGCTCGATGCTGAGATCCGGTCCAAAAACGGGTGCAATTTGAACAAGTGCAACTGTCGTACCCCTCAGGAACATAGAAAAGCGTAGGTATTTCTTGGGTTTTTCTGAGGGCGCCGCGAACGCCTTTATACGCTTTGGTAAGCTGCCTGCCCCATTTCGGAAAGTCGCCGACGGACGGCGTCTGTTGAACGATCTGATCGAACCCTGTTGGCCGCGAGCGAAATAAGAGCGATAGTCATCTCACCGAGAGCACCGACCTGGGAAGATGGGGCGATGGATGGGGCAGACGACGGCGCAACGGACCGGTGCCGGGGTGAATGATCGGTCTGGGAAGGCCGAGGCGCCTGCGTCGGCTTCGTTCGCGATTATCGCCGCGATCGTCATCCTCCTGGTCTACCAGGGCTACACGCTGTCGGTGGCAGGGGTCGCCTCACCCTGGATCGCGAAGAGCTTCGACCTCACCCAGCCCGAGCTCGCGCGGTTATTCGCCTGGATGTCCATCTCGGCGTTCGGATCGCTGTTGCTCGCGCGATTGGCAGACAAAGTCGGTCGGCGGCGGATCATTATCGCTAGCCTCTTCCTGACGCCGATTTTTTCCGCAGGCGCGGCGATCTCACCACATGCGGTTTCCTTCGCGGTATTTCAGATTCTCATCTCCGCGCTGCTCGGTGGATCGGTCTCGTCGGCGATCGTTCTGCTGGCGGAGGAATTGCCCGTCGAGCGCCGCGCGCAGGGACAAGGCTTCGCGGCCTTCGCGAGCGCGGTCGGCGGCGTGCTCGGATATCTGCTGATCCCGTTCCTGCTCAAGTGGGGATATTCGTGGCGATGGCTCCTGGCGCCATCGGTGGCCGGTGCGATCCTGGTCTGGCCGGTGGCGCGGATGCTGCCGGCGGAGAAACGCTTCGCGCGCAAGCATGCGATCCAATCGCGCACCCAGAGCCATTTTTACGACATCCTGCATCCGCTCTACCGCCGCCGATCGCTGACTCTGCTCGCGTGCGCCGCGCTCGACACGATGGCGGGAACGGCGGTCAACGGATGGCTCTATTTCGAGGCGGTCTCGATAATCGGCCTCGCGCCCGGCAACGCGAGCACGCTGGTGGTCGTCGGGATGGTAGTCGGGATGGTCGGGTTTCCGATCGGCGCGTGGACCTCGGAGCATCTGGGACGCGTCCCGACCGTCGCGTGGTTCGGAGGCGCGGCGTGGCTCGGCGCGATCGGGTTTTATTGGGGTCCGGCAGGCACCACGAGCCATCCGATGTTTTTTCTTCTCGCCACCTACTGCTGGTTCAAGGTCGGCTCGTCGATCATGACGGTCGGCGCGAACGCGGCTGCGACCGAACTGTTTCCCGCCGACCTGCGCACCACGATGGTTGGTTGGCAGATGATCACGGGCGCCGTCTTCTCGATGCTGGCGCAGGTGGTAATTTCCGGGCTCATCGGGCCGCTCGGAGGACTCGAAAATGTGATCCGGTACTTTGCGCTGCTCGGGATTCCCAGCGCGATCCTGTTCGGCGCATTTATCGACGAGACGCGCGGAATGACGCTCGCGGCGTCGTCGAAGGAAGCGCTTTGGGATCGGCTGCGCGGCCTGCCCAAGGACAAGCCTGAAGAAGCGGCAGCGGAAAATTCCAACAAATAGGAACCCAAATCGAACCCACCGCAAATTGAGCTGATGACGACCAGGACCAAATCGCCACTTCGTATCGCGCTTGGAGCATTGGTCGTGCTGTGGCTTGTATGCGGTCTCAGCGCCAAGGGAATTGCCGCGCGCCATCACCACGCCAAGCCAACGCCCACGCCGACCGCCTCGCCGACCGCGACTCCCATCTCGATGGAGCCGCTGGTCCTCGTGACCGGAGGCGTCGGCTCGCTGCGCTCACTCACCGCGACCAGCCCCACGGTCCTCGACACGGCAGAGGTTTACGATCCGGCGGCGGGAGTATTCCTGCCGGTCGCCAAAATGAAGGAGCGCCGCGACCGCCAGTTCTCCGTTCGCCTCAAGGACGGCCGCGTGCTGATAGGAGGCGGCGCCGATACGCTTTTGGTCCCGATGATCCTGTTTCCGGGACCGCCGATGCCCTCGACGCTCGGGTCGACGGAGATTTTCGATCCCGCGACGGGCGCATTCACTCTCGCGGCCACGATGATCGATGCGCGCGACGAACCCACCGGCACGTTGTTGCGCGACGGCAAAGTCCTGGTCGTGGGCGGCGGCGACGTTGAAACCGAACTCTACGATCCCGCCGCGAATAAATTCACCGCGACCGGGAAGATGAACTCGGCGCGCTTCGGACAGACCGCCACGCTTCTTGCCGACGGGATGGTGCTGATCGCCGGCGGTGGAACCGACGACGCGGAGATCTACAATCCGGCCGCGGGAAAATTTTCGGCTGGCGGCACGATGAGCACCGACCGCATCTACCACACCGCGACGCTGCTCGAGGATGGACGCGTGCTGATCGCGGGCGGTAGTCCTTACGCACGCCGCGCGCCGCTGGACACGACGGATATCTACGATCCAAAGACCGGCAAGTTCAGCGCCGGACCGAAAATGACCAAGGCGCGCGCGGGTCAGACCGCGACCCTGCTCAAAGACGGCCGCGTGCTGATCGCAGGCGGCAGCGCGGACAATTCCGCCGAGATTTTCGATCCGGCAACCAACAAATTCACACCGACCACCGCGATGAACGCGCGCCGCTACGGGCAATTTGCGGAGCGGTTGCCAGACGGCAGGGTCCTGATCGGCGGAGGATGGGACGAGCGGTATATTCCGCTCGCGACCGCGGAGCTCTTCGATCCTGCGACCGGCCGCTTCACTCGGACGGGCGAGATGACGCACGCCCGCGCCGGCGCAACCGCGGACCTGATTTCAGCGAAACCCCAGATCACCTGGTTCCTGCCAACTCCAACCGCCACGCCGACCTCGACGCCAACTGCAACCGCCACGGCGACTGCAACTGCAACTCGGACGGCAACTCCAACGGTGACCGCGACTGCCACCGCATCGAAGACGCCGATCGCGAAAGCGACCGCAACTGCATCCGCGGCACCGACCGCCAAGCCCTCGCCCAAGCCGTCGCGCATCACTGCGATCATCGCGACGCCGACAGCCGTCGCGACGATCAACGCACCAGCAACGCTTGGCGCGACCGCATCCCCTCGGGCCTCAAGCACACCGTCAACCGCCGACCTCTAGCGATTGACGGACTGTACCTTGATGTCAAAGATTAGCCATCTTTGCTATCATCGTGGTGTATCCTAGATTGGAGCAATACCAATGAATGTGTCTCTAACTCCCGAGTTGGAAGAAATCGTCGCCGCGCGCGTCAGCTCGGGCCGTTACGCCTCGGCCAGCGAGGTAATCCGCGAAGCGCTCCGGCTGCTCGAGGAGCGCGACCAGCTCAATCAGTTGCGCAAAGATGTTCGGCTTGGACTCGAGCAACTCGACCAGGGCCGACACCGCCCCTTCGATGTCAAAGCTGTGGAGCGCATAAAACGCCAAGGACGGAAACGAGCCGCCGTAGCGAACTCGCACAAGGCCCGCTCACGGTGAGCGAGGCTGTCCTTTCAGAACTCGCCGAGACCGACCTAACTGATATTTGGATGTTCGTCGCTCGGGACGATGAGAAAGCCGCCGATCATCTCCTCGACGAAATCCATGACAAGTGCCGGCTTTTGGCCGCTACGCCTAAAGCGGGCCGTGAGCGACCCGAACTGGCGCCCTCGATCCGGAGTTTCGCGGTCGGCAGCCACGTGATTTTTTATCGCGAGAGCAGCAACGGTATCGAAGTGGCTCGCGTACTACACGGCCGTCGTGATCTCGCGCCGCTTTTCCAGTCCTAAATGTATCCGGAAGCAAATGCCGTTCTTGTCGGCTTATGTGACGCTAGCTGGTGCGCGAGGCTCATGCACCAATCCCACAATCGTCATTTCGACCGAAGGGAGAAATCCCGAGGCGTCCATCCTCCGAACCGCGTCTCATGCATCGGCCGCTCGTCCGGGATTCCTCGCGCGCGGCAGCCACGCGCGCGGGAATGACACCTCAGTCTAAGTGCCGTCAATTCTCAAACTGATCCACTGCCCGAAGTGTGATCGCCCACTTCAGGCCGTCTTTGCCAAGGCTTGTTTCATCGCGCCGACCTCGGCGCGGACTGCTCGGCGTACGACGGTTTCGAGGCGTGAGCCTCGGATGTATTCGCGCAATGCGTCGTTGATCAGGGTCTGATAGTTGCCGCCGCCGGCACGATCCACGGTGCCTTGAAAATGCTCGATCACGTCGTTGTCTAGCCGAATCGTAATTCGAGTCTTTCCCGGAGTCGACGGCACGATCGGACCTCGCCGCGCCTTGCTGAAATTGTATTGCCTTTTCATAGTGCATAGATGTACACCGAATTTGCTCCCGGATCGACGACGGGGCGCAACTCGGCGGGAGCTATTCCCTTACTTCGACAGTCACCGAGTGCGGCTTCTTCAGGACTTCTACCGCTACCGCGGTGTCGGTGCGGCGCATCAGGAGGGAGATCGATTCGGTGCCGACGCGGAGGTCTTCGAGCTTCAGCCATTGGAGCCAGGTCGGCATCGCGGGGGATTCGATCGTCACTCGCTTGTCCGCGCCGCTGATGCTGAGCCCGAGCATCGCCTGCACGATTGGAAAGACGCTCGCTGCCGACCATGCTTGCGGATGGCAGGCCGTCGGGTAGGGCACCGGGCCGAGCTCCGGCATCCGCTCGAAGCCGCACATGAGCTCCGGCAGGCTTCCGATCTGCAGGCGCACGCCCGCGTTAAACAGCCCTTCGAGGATTCGGATGACGCCCTGTCGGTCGCCCGCGCGCGCAAGGCCGATCGCGGCTAGCGCGTTGTCGTGCGGCCAGATCGAGCCGTTGTGATAGCTCATCGGATTGTAGCGCCGCTCTTTCGCGCTGAGCGTGCGCACGCCCCATCCGGAAAACATATCGGGCGCAAGCAGCCGCTCGCACATCGCGGTCGCGTGCTCGCCGTCGACCAGGCCGGCCGCCAGGCAGTGCGCCCCGTTGGAGGCCATCACCTCGCACGGATGCTTCTCGCCGTCGAGCGCGAGCGCGATCATCGCGCGCGACTCGACCCAGAAGGCCGGTAGGAACGCGGCCTTGAGCGCCGCCGCGTGCGCCGTGAGTTTGGCCGCGACGTCGATCCGTCCCAGGCGCATCGCCACTTCAGAGATCCGCGTGTAGGCCGCATAGACGTAGCCCTGCACTTCGGCCAGCGCGATCGGCGCCGTGGCGAGCGAGCCGTCGGCGTGCGAGATGGAATCGAAAGAGTCCTTCCAGCCCTGGTTGGAAAGCCCGCGCGGAGTTTTGCGGCTATATTCAACGAAGCCGTCTCCGTCGATATCGCCCCATCGCTCGATCCATTCGAGCGCGCGTTCGATGTTGGGCCATAGCTCGCGCGCGAGCGTCAGGTCGCCGGTAACTTCCGCATGTTCACCGATCAGCCACAGGAACAGCGGCGTGGAATCGACCGAGCCATAGTAGCGGCCGAAAGGAACCTCGCCGGTCGCGGCCATCTCTCCGGCGCGGACTTCGTGAACGATCTTGCCCGGCACCTCATCGCGCGAGTCGTCGACTTTCGTCCCCTGCATCGCCGCCAGTGCGCGCAGCGTCTGCCCCGCGATATCCGGATTAAACGCCAGCAGTGAGAGCGAGGTGATGATACTGTCGCGGCCGAAGAGAGTCGCGAACCACGGAATCCCGGCCATCATGAAGGTGCCGGCCGAGTCGATCCCGATAAGCGAGGTCAGGTCGGCGCTCGAAGCTTTGAGCAATCGGTTGAAAAGGTCGTCGCTGGTGCTGAGTTTGGCCCATTGACGATCGCGCGAGAAGATTTCGCCGCGGCGCAGCTCGAGTCCGCGATCGAAATTCGGCGCGAAGCTGTCCGCCGCGATGGGGATTGCCGCGGGCCGCGGCTCGAGGCTGCAGGTGATTCGCGTCTGGAGCGTTACCGACTGTTCGGGTTCGAGCTCGATCACGAACGAAGCGCAATCGCCCGTGAGCTTTACTGGCGGCGGGTCGAACGATAGCTCGGTTATTCGGGCCACGTGGTCGAGTCCCTCATACCGGAGCACCACCGCGCCGCGCTTCACCTTGGGGCGAGCGCGGATGCCCTTGCGCTTGCGTTTGACGCCGCGGACCTCGAACAAGTCGTCGAAATCGGAGCCGAAGAAAAGATCGAGCGCGAAGCGCACCCGCTCGCGCGAATAGTTGCGAGCCTTGATGCGATGAAACATCGCCGCGTCCGCGAGCACCCATCCGCGTTCGATCTGAATCGAGGTGCGCGGCACCGCGATCGCTCCGTCGCGCGCGCGCAGAAACGGATTGGTCAGATTGATAACCAGCTCGGCATTGTCGTCGCTTAGAAAAGAGTTGAGGAAGCACGGCGCCTTGCCGTCTATCAGCATTTCGAAGCGCGAGAGAAACCGCGTGTCGCGATGAAACAGCCCGAGCGCTTCGAGCGGCGATACCGCTATATCTCCGGTGGTGTCGAAGACCGCGAAGCTCTGCGCGTGGGCCAGCACGCGGCCGTCAACCGTGGTCGCGCCCGAAGAGGCGAGAACGTAGTACTCGGAACCGACCTTGAGCGTGATCGGCGCATGGCGCGGCGCGCGAGGTTTACGGTGGCGCGGCTTGGACACGCGCGAGGGCTGGGGCTTCTTCATCGCGCGGCGCTCATCGCGTCGAACAAGACGGGGCAGGAGAGGATATGACGCGGTGAGTTTCCACGATGGCCGTTTCCATGGCGCTATTTGACGGAAGATTTCGCCTGCGCGATCAGCCGCCGAAAAAGGCGCTCATAGTTATCCACTTGCACGTTAACCGAGAACCGCGCTTCAAACTCCGCGCGGCATCCCTGGCGCGAAACTCCCCCGACCTTCTTCACGGCGGCGGTCATTTCTTCGGTGGTGCTCGCGATCATTCCCGTCACGCCCTGCTTGAGGATCTCGGGTACGGAGCCGCAGGGCCGCGCCACGATCGGCGTGCCGCACGCCATCGACTCGATCATCGTGAGTCCGAAAGGCTCGGGCCAATCGATCGGGAACATCAGGGCGAGCGCATTGCCCAGGAACTCGTTTTTTTCGACCTCGTTGATCTCGCCGATATACTCGATGTCAGGCGGTGAGAGGCGCGGCTCGATCACGGCTTCGAAGTAGGCTTTATCTACAACATCGACCTTGGCCGCGAGTTTCAGCGGTATTCCCACCTTGCGCGCGACGTCGATAGCGAGGTCGGGGCGCTTCTCCGGAGAGATCCGTCCCAGAAAAGCCAGGTACTTGCCGGGTCCCGCACTGAAGCGCAGAAGGTCGCGCGGCAATCCGTGATAGATCGTCTCGACCCAGTTCATGAACTGGAGCGGTACGCGCTGCGCGTCGCTGATCGAGACCACGGGAGTATCGCGGTAGCGATGGTAGATCGGGCGCAGGTCGTCGATATCGAGCCGCCCATGCATCGTGGCGACAGTAGGCACCTTGACCAGCCGCGCGAATGGAAAGCTCCAATAATCGATATGCGAATGGATAATGTCGAAGCGATTCTCAACGTCGTCGTAGGCGTCGCTGATCATCGGAAGCTGGATAAAGGTGCCAAGTTCGGGCTTGCCCGCCAGGCGCAGCGCGGTCGGATATCCGGGTGACAGCTTGGCCTTGGTGATCGAATCACCCGAGGCGAACAGCGTCACCTCATGGCCGCGGCGCACCAACTCCTCGGTGATATAGGAAACGACCCGCTCGGTGCCGCCGTACAGCTTGGGTGGAACCCTCTCGTACAACGGCGCGATCTGCGCGATTCGAAGCGGCCGCGAACCGGCGCGGCCCTGCGATGCATCAGCTCTGTCTTCCAATCTCCGCTACTCCTTCCTTTAAGTGATACGCGGCATGGCGCCGATCCGCCAGCGTGCCTCTCAATTATGGCAGCACCGGCGCGAACGGAAAATATAGGAATATGGGGGCGGATGGCTAGCTTAGGATAACGGCGCGTACCAGCAGCGTCGAAGCGGAGGCGCTGTGGCAAATTTCTTCGGCAGCGGCTGGATACGTTCCACCCGAACCGGCACAATAGGGACGCGGAAATCGGTTAGCATCGACCGATGATCCCCCGACCGGTTTTTCCGAGCTTGCTTAAAGGACTAACGCAGGAATGGCCGCTGTTCCAGCTTCTGAAGCCAATAGCAACCTGTTCAACGAGCTGATCGAGCATCACATCCGCTTCACCCTGGCGAAGCGGCGCATCGACTTGACCAAGCACGACTGGTATCGCGCGATGGCGCTGGTGGTGCGCGATATGCTGACCGAAAAGATGCTCGCGACCAGCCGTCGCTTTGAGCAGCACAACTCGAAGAAACTCTACTATCTGTCGCTGGAGTTTCTGATCGGACGCTCGCTCGAGAACAACCTTTTCAATCTCGGCATCCTCGATACCTGCCGCGACTACCTTGCCGAAAGCGGGGTGGACCTGCAGATTCTGTTCGATGAAGAACCGGACGCGGCGCTCGGCAACGGCGGTCTGGGGCGGCTGGCGGCGTGCTTTCTGGATTCTCTGGCCACTCGCGACCTGCCCGGCTACGCCTACGGAATCAACTACGAGTACGGCTTGTTCCGGCAGGAGATTCGCGGAGGCTACCAGGTCGAGCGCCCCGACGCGTGGCAGCGCGAGACCTCGCCGTGGCTGCTGGCGCGTCCGGAAGAATTCGTGCGGATTCCGGTTTACGGCCGGATCGAACATCACATCGATGATCGCACCGGCGAGTACGTACCCGAATGGCTCGATCAGCGCGTGATCGTCGGGGTGCCGTCGGATTTGCCGATCGCGGGGTTCGGCGGCCGCACCGTCAATTTCGTCCGCCTGTACTCGGCGCACGCCTCGGACGAATTCGACATGCAAATCTTTAACGCCGGCGACTACCTGAAAGCCGTCGAGCAGAAGATGCTGTCCGAGACGATCTCGAAAGTTCTGTACCCCTCCGACGCGGTTGCGGCGGGGCGCGAGCTTCGCCTGCTGCAGGAGTACTTCTTTGTCGCCTGCGCGGTGCGCGACATCATCCACAAATTCTTTGCGCGGGGTGAGGACTTAATTGATTTTCCCGCACGAGTGGCTATTCAGCTCAACGACACGCACCCCTCACTGACTATTGCTGAGTTGATGCGCACGTTTATCGACGAATACGATCTGCCGTGGGCCATCGCATGGGAACTTTCCCGTTCCGCCGTCGGATATACCAATCACACCTTGATGCCGGAAGCGCTCGAGCGATGGCCGGTCGGGCTCCTCGAGCGCGTGGTCCCGCGCCATCTGCAGATCATCCACGAGATCAACCGCAGGTTCCTCGCGGACGCGGCGAAAGCATGGCCGGATGATCCGGAGCGGCTGAAACGCGTTTCAATCGTGCAGGACGGCTCCGAAAGCCACGTCCGCATGGCGCACTTGGCGATCATCGGGAGCCATTCGATCAACGGGGTTTCGGAACTTCACTCCGAGTTGTTGCGCACACGCCTGGTGCCGGACTTTTTTTCGCTGTGGCCAGAGCGCTTCAGCAACAAGACCAACGGCGTCACGCAGCGGCGATGGCTGATGATGGCGAATCCGGGACTCGCGGGCCTGCTCGACGCGACCATCGGACCGGAGTGGGTGACCGACCTCGAGCGACTGAGCGCGGTGGAGCAATTTGCCGCGAACAGCGAGTTCCAGGAAAACTTCATCGCGATCAAGCGGGCCAATAAGGAACGGCTCGCCAGAGTGGTGAATCGGATCGCGGCGGTCGAGTTCGACCCGGCCGCGATTTTCGACATCCAGGCCAAGCGAATCCACGAGTACAAACGCCAATTGCTGATGGCGCTCGGGATCATCCATCAATATCTGCAAATCGTCGATGACGGCGCGGAACTGGCGGCGCCGCGCGCCTACGTGCTTGCCGGAAAAGCGGCTCCGGGATATTGGGCCGCGAAAATGATTATCAAGCTGATAAGCGCGCTCAGCGAGGTGATCAACAACGACCCCAAGACCCGCGACATGATCAAAGTCGCGTTTTTACCCGACTACCGGGTCTCGCTTGCGGAGAAGATCATCCCGGCCGCCGATGTCTCAGAACAGATCTCGACCGCGGGCCGGGAAGCGTCGGGCACCGGCAATATGAAATTCGCGATGAACGGGGCGCTAACGATCGGAACGCTCGACGGTGCGAATATCGAAATCCGTGAAGCGGTCGGCAGCGAAAATATATTTATCTTCGGCCTGACGGCCGAACAGATAGAATCGATGAACGCGAAGAATGAGTATCATCCGCGCGACTACTATGAGTCTGATCCGCGTCTAAAACGAGTATTGGATGAACTCGCGTCCGACCGCTTCTGTCCGGGCGAGCCGGGACTATTCAGATGGATGCGCGATACGCTGCTGAACCACGACGAATATTTTCTACTGGCCGATTTCGCTTCCTATATTGATACTCAGTCAGAGATATCGCGCCAATACCAGGATCGCGACGTATGGAATCGCAAGGCGATTCTGAATCTTGCGCGGATTGGAAAATTCTCCAGCGATCGCGCCGTAGCGGAGTACGCGCGCGAGATCTGGCATATCAGTCCGGCGTGATAGTTTGGCTATCGCGAGCGGTTTTAGACTGCGCGCGCTTCCGGAAATATCCGCAGAAAATTCTCCGAATAGAACCGGTTGCGAATCTTCTCGGAGCGATCACCCAGTGCGGTCTCGAAGCGCGCGATAGGATTTCTGCCGCCTTCGGTATGCGGATAGTCACTCGAGAAGAGATATAGATCCGGGTTCGATTCATCGATCAGTCCGCCAACGGGCTCAAAGACAAACGGAGTGAACGCCATCTGCTGAGTGAGCTGCTCGGACGGAGTGCGCGTGAACTTGGAGAGGTTCGCGTCGGTCTTTCGCCAAATCTGAACTACCCAATCCAGGCGGCTCAGCAGCGACGGCACCCATCCGGCGCCAAGCTCGACGCACGCACCGCGCAACTTCGGGAAGCGTTCGAATACGCCGTCAATCAGCATCATCGAGAGGAATGTCTCCGGCCCCTGGTGCAGCACCGCGACATCCTTGGTCCGCAGATTCTCGCCGCCGCCCATCCAGTCTTTGACCGGAGCCCGGCCGTTGTTCATCCACGCCTTGTCGAGCTGCAAGGGCGATCCACCGACGTGCAGGACAAACGGGATGCCCGAGTCCGCGAGCGTCGCCCAAAACCGATCGAACACCACGTGACCGGGCGACTTGTCACCGCATACGCGATGCGGAACCCAGACCGCCTTCAATCCGTTCCTGATTGCGAATTCAACTTCTTCTAGCGCGAGCTCCGGCTCATCGAGCGGCGCCGCGGCAACTCCCATCAGGCGACGGTCGCGCGCGCAGAACTCCGCCATGTGCCGGTTATGCGCACGAGCGGCGGCGTAGCGAATCCGCGGCGATATTTTCGAACTCGGCGAAAACGGCATCGCGAGGCTATGCGTCGCAAACACGAGCTGGCTCTTGAAGCCCAGCATGTCGAGCGCGACCGAGCGCTCGGGGCTGTCGAATGCTCCGAGCGCCTGAATCTCTTTCGATCGCTCAATCAGATGATCGCCGAGCGACAGGAGCTCGGCCACATGCTCCTGGGTGTGGCGACCGCCGCGCGACATGATCTCGGCGACTTCCTCGTCGGTCACGAGCGAGGCGCTGTAGCTGACCGCGGGAATCTCCGCGCGCACTTCCGGGTCGGCATAGCGCTGCAGGAAATCCGGCAGCTCCATGATATGGCTGTCGGCGTCGTAAAACTCCCGATTGTCGGGTGCGTAAGCCATGGCGGTACCTCTTCGATGGACGGTTTTCGCGGTCCGATTGAAGCACGAAACTAGCGCTTAAATCCAACTGCCGAGCGCAATCCCTGCGATGACGGCGACTCCGCCGGTGACCACGCTGCCGATTAGATAGGTTGCGCCGAGCAGCATTTCACCGGCCTGAAACAGCCGCGCCGATTCATACTCGAAAGTCGAAAAGGTGGTGTAGCCGCCGACGAATCCGACCGCAAAGAACAGCCGCCAATACGGACTCAGCGAGACCCGCTCTTCGGCGAACGCGAGGAACAGCCCGATTATGAAGCTGCCCGTCACGTTGATCACGAAGGTTCCGTATGGAAAGGCGGCGCCGAAGCGCGAGGCGAACCATCCACCCACCAGATAACGCGCGGCCGACCCGATCGCTCCGCCGATCGCAACCGATATGGCTCCCAGCACTGGTCAAGTCCTTCCAGGGCGCGATTCAAGCCAGAAGCGCCCGCATCATCTCAGTCCGTCCGACGATCCCTACCAGCTCGCCGTCGCTGTCAACCACGGGCATGCGTTTGACCCTTTTCTCGGCGGAGAGCGCCAAGGCGCTCGCCACCGGCATCTTGTTCCTTACAGTTATGACATCCCGCGTCATGAGATCGCGGGCCGAGCGCGCGCGCAGCTTCCGGATGTCTTTGCGCGAATCGTCGCTGACCTTTCCGATCGGAATCTTCGACACCAGGATTTCAAGCAGCCCGGGCGAGCCCTCGCGGCTGAGCTCCGAGATCAGATCCGAGTCCGCGATGATCCCGGTCACGTGCCGATTGCCGTCCACCACCACCACGCGCTTGTGCGACGACGCGACGAGCAGATCGAAGACCTGCTCGATCGTCGCCGATTCGAGCAGCGTCGGCACTTCGCGCGACATCACGTCGGAGACGGTGGCGTGGGGACCGCCGACGGAAGCCTCAGGATGCCACTCGGGCAGATGCACCGCCGCGATCGTATTGAGGATGTCGAGGCGGCCGAGAATCCCGACCAGCGTTCCGTTCTCATCCACCACCGGCAGGCGTTTGAGCCGCTTGTCCACCATCTGCCGCGCCGCGGTTCCGAGGAGGGTATCCGGAGTCGTTGTCACCACCTCGGTGGTCATTATCTCGGACACTTTACGATGCGGATCCTCGAGCGACTCGTGCAGCTTGCGCACGAACTCCGGGTCGGCCATCGCCTTTCTGAGGCTGATGGTCAAATTCATTCCGCCGCGCGTCAGCAGGTCGTTGTCGCTGACCATGCCGACGACTTTGCGCTGTGCGTCGATTACCGGAATGGCGGTGAAATCCTTGCCCAGCAGCAGCTCGACCACCTGCGTAATCGGACTGTCGGGATTTACGGTCGCGACTTCGTGGCGCATCACCTCGGAGACGTTTACGTCGGGCAGGCCTTCCCTGAACGGAGCGCCCGACTGGAGCACGTCAACGTCTTGCGCCGTGACGAGCGCGTTCGGCGCCATCTCGCGCACCGCGGCGATCACTCGATCGATCCGCGCCGGACGATCGATCACGGTGATCGTGATCGGCATGTCCATCGAGAGCCGCAGGATCGCCGAGGTATGAATCAGCGACGACGCGCCGAAGCCCGCGATCCCGCGAGTCGCGGTCGCGCCGCTGCATCCTTCGCGCCGGAGCAACTCGATGAGCGAGAGGTACAGCGCCTTATGCTCATACTGATCGGTCTCGCCGAAGTAGATGTTCAGTTGCTTGCCCCGTCCCGTAAACATCATCATCCACCTCCCGCCGCTCGATCTCCGCGCATGCGGAGCTCAGAATTCAGCGGATGCGCGAGTGGCAACTGAATGCACGGCGCGGTCTTGCGGCAGAAATCGTTCAATCGGTGACCGCGCCAAGACTGCTCGACGAGACCTGGGCCGCATACTTCGACAGCACGCCGCGCGTGTAACGTGGCGCGGGTGCCTTCCATGCCGAGCGCCGTCGCGCAATTTCGTTTTCCGGGACATTCAGCTGCAGCACCAGGCGGTCGCCGTCGATCGTGATCGAGTCGCCCTCATGCACCAGTGCGATCAGTCCGCCCACCTGCGCTTCCGGCGCGACGTGTCCGACCACCAGGCCGTAGGTGCCGCCGGAGAATCTTCCGTCCGTAATCAGGCCGACCGAACCGCCGAGTCCCGCGCCGATCAGCGCCGAAGTCGGCGACAGCATTTCGCGCATCCCGGGTCCGCCTCTCGGACCTTCGTACCTGATCACCAGGACGTCGCCGGCTTTGATCTTTCCCTCGAGGATCGCCGTGAGCGAATCCTCTTCGCACTCGAACACTCGCGCCGGTCCGGTGATCTGGCGGCTTTTGATCCCGGTGATTTTCGCGACCGCGCCTTCGCTGGCGAGATTCCCGCGCAGGATCGCCAGATGCCCCTGCGCGTACATCGGATGCTCCCACGGATGGATCACGTCCTGGTCCGCGCGCGGCGCCGCGGGCACCTCGGACAGATTCTCGGCGACGGTCTTGCCCGTGATCGTGATCTCGTCACCGTGGATCAGGCCATGCGCGAGCAACATCTTCATCACTTGCGGAATTCCGCCGGCGCGATGCAGATCGGTCGCGACGTATTTTCCGGAAGGCTTCAAGTCGCATAACACCGGCACTCGCCGGCGGATGGTCTCGAAGTCGTCGATCTTAAGCGGCACCTGCGCCGCGTGCGCCATCGCCAGCAGATGCAGCACCGCATTGGTCGAGCCTCCGACCGCCATCACCACTGCGATCGCGTTCTCGAACGCGTTGCGGGTCATGATCTGGCGCGGAAGAAGCTGGCGGCGAATCGCCTCGACCAGCACCTCGCCCGAGCGCGCCGCGCTGTCGGCCTTCTCGGCATCGACCGCCGCCATCGTCGAGGAATACGGCAGGCTCATGCCGAGCGCCTCGATCGCCGACGACATCGTGTTGGCGGTGTACATCCCCCCGCACGATCCCGCGCCCGGACAGGCGCGGCGTTCCACTTCGAGCAGGTCGTGCTCGCTTATCCGATGCGCGCTGAATTCTCCGACCGCCTCGAAGGCGCTGACGATCGTCAGATCTTTGCCGTTGTAATGTCCCGGCTTGATCGTGCCGCCATAAACGAAAATCGCCGGGATGTTCATCCGTGCGATCGCGATCATCGCGCCCGGCATGTTCTTGTCGCATCCGCCAATCGTGATCACGCCGTCCATCGCCTGCGCGCCGCATGCGGTCTCGATCGAGTCGGCGATCACCTCGCGCGAGACCAGGGAATATTTCATCCCTTCGGTGCCCATCGCGATCCCGTCGCTGACCGTGATCGTGCCAAACACCTGCGGCATCGCGCCCGCGCCCTTGATCGCCGCTTGCGCGCGCTCGGCCAGGACGTCCAGGCTCATGTTGCACGGCGTGATCGTGCTGTAGGAATTGGCGACGCCGACGATCGGCTTGTCGAAGTCGCGATCGGTAAACCCGACCGCGCGCAGCATCGATCGGTTGGGCGAACGCTGCACGCCCTGCGTGATGACTTTGCTTTTCAAATTTTCTTGCATGGCAATTTTTCGCGATTGAAATCCGCTCGCGCTCCCAGAAAAACGCAAACCCCTACGGCTGTCCGCAGGGGTCATCAGCCCTCTGAACTATAACGTAAAAGAGAGCAGTTATCCGGTGAACCCCATCACCGCTGGCGCGTTCATCATTTCAGCATCGCCCCGCGCGGGTCAAGGTAATCGGCGCTCAAAGCACAATCGCACGCGGTCCGTCAGCAAATAGGCTGACATCGGCAAATGCTCTTTCTGCCAGTGGATGCCGACGGCCCGTCGGCATCCACTGGCAGAAATAACGCACGTCGAGTCGATCAGGTGTGGCCTATTGCGGACAGCGCCGCGCCGATTGGTTTGCTCAGATCCGCCCACGTTCCCGGCCGATAGATGACCTGCATCGTCTCGGCGAGTTTCAGGATTCCGCCGTTGCGTGAAATCACGTTGCCGATCTCGTCGAGATACGCGCAAAGTCCCGTGGATGAATGATCGGCGGCGAACTCAATTGGCGCTCGCTGCGTGATGAACATGAGCCGTTTTAGATCTTCCTCCGCGTCGCCATGAAGCTGCGCGTACTTTTGAGGATCCCGAAAGAGATTCCAGATCTTCTCATCCGGAATCGCGAACCTCAGATCGGCGGTGAAGTTCATGCTCAGGCACGGGATGCCGCGCGCCGCGCAGACCTCCGCGACCTTTGCCGGAGGATCGTCGATCGCGACCGCGGGCGTATTGCTGCGCGCCACGTCGGCGGAGTTGCTTCCGTAGCGCGCGCGAAAATCCTGGAAACGCCGCGGCACTTTGGCGAGATGATAGAGGATGCAGATGCCGTCATCGGCCAGAACGTTGTGCGTCACGTCATCGATCAGCCGCTCGGCGCTCCCCGGATGCTCGCAGTGATAGAGGACATGCGAGGCAAATACGACGCGAAACTCGCGC
Source organism: uncultured delta proteobacterium (assembly GCA_963801665.1). Taxonomy (GTDB): domain Bacteria; phylum Desulfobacterota; class Binatia; order Binatales; family Binataceae; genus JBARDN01. Next base: position 177,859 of record CAWDFL010000003.1, read on the forward strand.
GGCGCCGCCGCGGAGGAGCGCGATCCCAGCAGTTCGAGCAGATGCCCCGCGAAAGCGTCGCCCGCACGCGCCGAAAAATCCGCGAGCTTGACTGTCCCTGCCGCATTCGCCGCCGCGAGCGTCGCGAGCGCCTCTCCAGTGCGTTCATCTGCATATTCAGTACTATAGTCAGTCGCGCGAACTTTGAACCCCGGCGCGAACTTCACGCCGGTAAGATATTTGACCAGCGTATCGCACGGACCGCATCCGATGTCGGCGATTGCGGCCGGATCATTTCCGCTCAGCACCACGCCGGCGGCTGCGAGACTATTAAGGAACGCCGCGTTGATGCGCGCGGTTTTTTCCTTTTCGTCAGTCGCCGCCTTGAACGACGGGTAGATTTCTTCGTAACGATAGCTGTCGATCGTGATGCTCATTCGATCATAGTGTCACACCGGGACGGCCGGCACGACCGGCGGATGGTAAGAGAGTGCCGATAAATGGCGGTTTCTTGTCCGTCATCCTGCCATGAAAGTCGGTGGAGCGATGAGAATCGTAATCCCAGCCAAGCCCCCCGGCCGTCATTTCGAGCGCTGCGCGAGAAATCCCGAGGCGTTCATGCTCGACGCCGACATCACATGCAGAGGCCCTTCATCCGGGATTTCCTTCGCCTGCGGCTCATGATGACACCAGCTTAGGGTCTGCGAGAAAATCGACGGCTTCACTTGCGTCTTTTGTCGCAGAGTCGGTTCTCCCGCGTCGAGGCGGAGCCCTCCCAGGTCGTCACGAGTGCCACTCGGAGAGCTCGACGGTTACGCCGGACGGTCCCCACAGGAACACGAGCTTTCGCGAGTGAAAATCGAGAATTCCGGCGCGGGTGCGGAAGCCGGCTTCCTCGACGCGGCGGACCGCGCCCTCGATATCGTCGACGGCGAAGCAGATATGATTGAACCCGAGCTTGTGCAGATCGCGGATCTGCGGGTCCGGCAGCGCATCGGGATGCAGGTACTTGAGCAATTGGATCTCCGTCCGCGGCGTGACGTTCTCGGCCACGAGCGTGACGTGCCGAGCCTCGATTCCCGGGACACCCATGTACTCGGCGAAGCGCTCGCCCTTGATTACGACGGTGGTGTCCTCGCGAAAGCCGAGCAGGCTGAAGAACCGCTTGGCCTCCGCCTCGTCCTCGACAACGATCGTGAAATGGTCAAAGCGTTTGATCATTGGATTTCTCCCTCGAGCAACAGACGTTGCCGATAATAGCCGCGGCGCGATCTGCAATGACCGGCGGGACGCCGGTCCTACTGAAAAAGCCTATCGCCAGTAGGGGCGCCGTCTCGGCGGCCTCTTACCTCCGAGGTATCTGCATCCTATGAATCCATTTATCGCGAAGACGTCAGATGCTCGGTAAACCAGTCGCGCGCCATCTGCGCACTCGCGCGGTAATTCTTCTCGTAGATGTCATAGTGCGTTCCGGGAAAAACGTGATACTTCACTATAGTCGTACTGGGTATCGCGTTTTTCGCCGCGAGTCCCGAGTTCTCGCGCCCGCCGTATTCCTCGTCCTCTTGATCGATAATCAGTGTCGGCACCCTGATATGAGTCGCCGCGACGCGTGGACGATAACGCCACATCGTCGTGAAATCTCCGATACCCTTTAATGATTCGGGCTGTTCCTTCGGACGCGGGATCATCGTGATCTCGCCGCGCGCCATCGCGCTTGCGAGCTTCTGCACTTCGTCCATCGGCCCGGAAAAACCCTGCGCGTCCGGAGCCGGACCCATCCCCGGAACCTGGCTTACCACCGCTTTGATTCGCGGATCGGTTCCCGCCATGTGAATCGCATGGCCGCCGCCGAAGCTCGAACCCCAGATTCCGATCCGGTTCGTATCCACCGCCGGCTCCGCGATTAGGTAGTCCAGGGCATTGTGGATATCGCGATTCTGATCGAGCGGATCGACGACTTCTCTGACCTGTCTGGCCCGAACGGTGACAAAACCTTCCGCGTCGGGGGTGGGCTGTTTTTCAGGAGTGATCAGCCGCGCATCGCTTTCAAACCATCCGCGATAGTCAAATGTCAGGCAAACGAAACCGCCCTTGCAGAAATACGGCGCATAGGTCGCACTGAGATGAGATTTCGGCCCGCCCCATCCGTGGCAAAGAAGAATCAGCCGGCCTTCTTTCGCTATCGCGAAGGTCGTCCGGCACGAACAGATCGGCGGCGAGCCGAGTTCCTTCGCTCCAGATAGTAACTTCGTTTTTCATGACGCTGTCCCTTCTCGATTCCGATAGTCATTCGGCCTGCGGCCGCGACGCATCATACGTCCTTCATGATCCCGTCAAAACGGTTCTTTATGTATTGTGCGGTTTCCTTGTGAGGAATGATATACAGCTTCCCTTGTAAGATTCCTTCCTCGAATACACTGTCGGCAATCTCCGCCGGAGAAGTAGCTTGTTGGATAAACTTCTGCATCCGCTCCCACGCCTTCACCATCTCTGGGGTCGGTTGGGTGACGGTTTTGTTCTGGAGATTTTCCGGCCGGTTGCGGCCCGACTCGTTGATTCGCGTATTCACCCAGCTCGGACACAGCACCGACGCCTTGATCGGGGCGTGAGTCCGCTCGAACTCGAGCGCGAGTTGCTCCGTCAGCGCGACGACCGCATGCTTCGTCGTCGCATAGGAGGCGCTATGATGCCCCCGCACGAGGCCCGCGATCGACGCGGTATTGACGATATGCGCCTGGCCGATTCTGTTTCAGCATGATCGGCACGAAAGTCCGGACGCCGTGAATCACGCCCCACAGATTGACCCCGATCACCCACGTCCAGTCCTCGAGTGTGCTCTCCCAAACAGTGGTCCCTGCTCCAACTCCCGCATTGTTGAATAAAAGATCGGCGCTTCCAAAAGCATCGAGGGTCTGTTTTGCCAGACGCTCGATCTCCTCGGCCCGCGACACGTCGGTGACCACGCCGATCACGTTGCCCTTCCCCTGCGCGAGCTCGTCGCGCGCCTCGTCGAGCACTTTCCGCTCGATGTCGGCAAGCACGACGTTCATCCCCTCGGCACGGCATCGCGCGGCGAACGCCTTGCCGATCCCGCTGGCGCCGCCGGTAACGACGGCCGTCTTTCCCTTGAGCTCCTGCATAGTCATCTATTGTTTTCCCCCGGGAACGCCAATCTCCCGATTGGCGTAATACGCGCTACTCCATCGCCAACGCTCCGCCGTAACCGCGATGCCCGCCTTCACCGGATTCAGGTGGATATATTCAATCACTTGTTCGAGATGTTTCTGGTTGCGGATGTACCGATCCCAATACTCCCGATGCCAGACCGGAGCGCCACGCCCGCCTCCGCTATCCCGCAATCCATCGTAAATCTTGCGGGCCGTGAACTTCTTCCAGGCGGCCACGATCTTCGCGACCGTCATCCTTCCATCGGCTGAAACAGAGTATGCACATGATTCGGCATCACCACCCACGCCAGCATCCGGTAACGTTGTGAATCGAACGCCAGCAGCGAGCCTTGCACCATCGCGGCGATGCTCGCGTCGCGCAGGATGCAGGAGCCGCGGCCGGCGTCCATCCACTCATCGAGCCGTTTGCGGCGTTCGGCCTCCCGCTTGCCTGCCGGCAGCATTTTCAGCTCGGCATCCAGGCGGAGCAACACCGTTTGCGGCAAACTATCTGCCAGATGAAAGGTAACATGCTGCGTAACCTCGTCGCCTTCAAAGTGCGGGAGATATCCCCGGCTATGCACTCCCCGGGAACGCCAATCTCCCGATTGGCGTGCGGAAAGACACCAATCGGGAGATTGGCGCTCCCGGGATTATTTCTGTAGTTGCCCACCAATAGCCTAGTTTCGTAGTCTTTCAACCCTTCGATGCTATTAGCATCCGCTTGCCTCGCCCAAGTCAACGACGTGGAATGCGAATGGCGAACGCCAACTATTCCGGCGCACGGTTTAGGAGCTGACATGACAACGAGCGTTGACGATGGAATTCCAGATGAGCCGTCCGCGAACCTGCACTTCGACAGGCTGAAGGCGCGAAAATCCGCGCACGATCCTCGCCGGCCCGGCGAGCACTGCCGCGCCGAGCCGAAGGCGTATGCGCCGATAATCGATCGGTCGCGCTGCGAAGCGAAGGCGGATTGCGTCGCGGTGTGCCCCTACGGAGTCTTCGAGGTCCGCCGTATTGAGGACGACGATTTTCGCGCCCTCTCGTTCCTCGCGCGGCTGAAAAGCCGCGCGCATAAAAAGCTTACCGCCTACACGCCCCGCGCCGATTCCTGCCATGCGTGCGGCCTGTGCGTAGTCGCCTGTCCCGAAAAAGCGATCACGCTGATACCGCAAGCGCAGCGGCCGTGACGCCGTCGCCTTGCGGCGCGAAGGCATAGAGCCTATATCGGAATTGTAATCGGAGCTTGAGCACGTTCGGCGAAGCCGATTAACCAATGGAGCGCTCAATATGAAAACCGAAGAGCACGCACGAGCGATCGCACCCAGCAAATTCGCGCACGTCGTTTACAAAACCCACAAGTTCGCCGAGATGATCGACTGGTATATCAAGGTCTTCGACGCGAAAGTGCAGCATCGCGATGACCGGCTCGCGTTTCTGACCTACGATTCCGAACATCATCGCTTCGCGTTTATCAATCTCGGTGACACTGGCAACGAACGAACGCGCCGTGACGATGACGCGGGGGTGCATCACGTCGCTTATACCTGGAAAGACCTCGGCGAGCTTCTCGAAACCTACCGGCGCCTGAAGAGCCACGGAATCGTGCCCGCGCAACCGATTCGCCACGGACTGACGCTCTCGCTCTACTACGCGGATCCGGACAAAAACATGATGGAATTTCAGATCGATCTGATGGAGCCGCAGGCCGCCAATGATTTCATGGCCGGATCCGCGTTCGCAGCCAATCCGATCGGAGAACGTTTCGATCCCGACGAACTGCTCGCCCGTTTCGATGCGGGCCAGCCGGTGGACAATCTGATCTTCCGATCCGATCAAGCCGAGAGCGCCGGAACTGCATACGCTCGAAATGGTGCAACCGAAAAACGAACCCACGGATAAAACGAACCCACGGATAAAACGAACCCACGAATCAAAAATGTTTCACGTGAAACGTGATACCGCTAAGAATACCTAGTCGCCATATACATATTATTTCCCCGCGGCGCGGAGTGAGATATTTCACTGACGCGCCGTATGCGAGAATGCTCGCGTGAGCGCGAAAATCGCACGGCTCCCCGACTCGCAAATTTCGGCCGCGGCGGCGATGCTCGCTCGCGCGTTTCATGACGATCCGCTGATGGGCTACACGATTCCCGATCCAGCCGAACGCGCGCAGCTGCTGCCGGCGGTCTACGCGCCGATGATCCGCTTCGGATTTCTTGCGGGCGAAGTCTATGCCGCCGCGGACCCGCCGGAAGGCGTCGCGCTCTGGCTGCCGCCGAACGCGAAATGGACGCGCGAGAATATCGAAGCGTCCGGGATGCATCTGCTCGCGAGCGTGATCGGCGACGACGCGTATCAGCGCTATCGCGAAGTGGTGGCACGCGAATGGCGTGCGCGCGAGCGCGACATGCCCGAGGCTTGCTGGTACCTGCTCCTGCTCGGCGTCGAGCCGAGCTGCCAGCGGCGCGGACTCGGCGGCGCACTGATGCGCCCGATCCTCGAGCGCGCCGGCGCGGAGCGACTCGCGTGCTATCTCGAGACCGAGAACCAGCGCAACGTTGCGTTCTATATGAAACAGGGCTTCGATATGATCGTGAATGGCGAGGAAGCCGGCGCGAGCGGCGTCCGCTTCTGGACCTTCTGCCGTGCACCAAAACACCAAAGCGGCGATCGATAGACTGAGAGCAACTCAATGGCAAATGAAAAAGGACTTGGCGTCGTCGAAGTAAAAAGTTTCGCGGCCAAAAACTTCCGCCTCGAAAGCGGCGAGCACCTGCCCGAGCTCAAGCTCGCGTACGAGACGTATGGAAGTCTCGCGCCCAACGGGCGCAACGCGATCCTCATCACTCACGGCTACACTTCGAGCCAGCATGCGGCCGGACTCGACGCCAATGGCGAGGCAGGATGGTGGGACGGAGTGATCGGACCGGGCAAGGCGATAGACACCAACAAATATTTCGCCGTGTCGTCGAACATGCTCGGATCGTCGTACGGTTCCACCGCTCCCGCGAGCATCAATCCAAAGACGGGCAAACCTTACGGCCCGGATTTTCCGGATTACTCTTTGGTCGATATCGTTACTGCCCAACGCGCGATGCTCGACGCGATGGGCGTGAAGCATCTGGTCGCGGTCGCGGGTCCGTCGTTCGGCGGCTACCAGACTTTTCAATGGGGCGTCACTTTTCCCGACGCGATGAGCGGCATCGTTCCGGTAGTGACTGAACCGAAGGCAACTCGCGGCGACCGGATGGTCGCCGATCTGCGGACGCGATTCGCCGAGGCTCCCGGATGGAACGGCGGGCATCATTACGGCAACACGGCGTTGCTCGGCTTCGTGACCGAGCTGCGCATCGCGACGCTCAAGCGCTACGGTATCGAGGCCGACCTCGCCGCGAGGTTTCCCGATCCCGCCAAGCGCGAGGCGGCGATCCGCGAGCTCTCGGAAAAGTGGGCGAAGGTCTTCGACCCCAACTCGCTGATTGCGCTGGCGCAGGCGCGATCGCATTACAACGCCGAAAAGGACTTCGCGAAGATCCGCGCGAAAGTGCTCTACGTGCTGTCGCGCACCGACAAGCTGTTTCCGCCGAGCATCGCGCCCGACGTGATGGCGAAACTGACGGCGGCAGGAGTCGACGCTACTTACTTCGAGATCGACAGCGACAAAGGCCATCTCGCGAGCCACGCCGACTGGCAGAAATGGGATCGCGTGCTGCGGGATTTTCTGAAGCGCCTGGAATGAAGCGAATTTCAACGCGCGAATAATCCAAGGGCCGTTCGGAGGATCGTTGTGCCGGAACAAAACCGCGTCGCGTGTGACCTCCTGATAAAAAACGCGCGAGTCTTTGACGGCTCGGCGGTTCGAGAACGATTCTCCAGCGTCGGAATCGGCGGCAACAAGATAACCTTCGTCGGTAATGCGGCCGTCCCGGCCGCGCGGGAGATCGACGCTGGCGGACGATTTCTCATGCCTGGCCTCATCGATTGCCACATTCATCTTCTCAATATGTGGACCGCCAAAGATGAAGCGACGATGGCCGCCGATATCGAACGTGAGCTGCCGAAACGTCTGGGAGACTTCCTCGCGGCGGGTGTGACGACGGTTAAATCGGTCGGCGACTCCGAGGACGACATCCTGCGCGTGCGCGAGATGCTCGCGAACGGCAGCCTCGTCGGCCCGCGCCTGTTCGCGACCGGCGCCGCGTTCGCCGCTCCGGGCAGTCATCCTGCAACCACCATCTATGCTCAAAATCCCTGGGTCCGTGAGCGCGCGACCATCGAGGCCGACTCGCCCGAGCGAGTGCGCGAAGCGGTACGGCGCATGGCCGAGAAGAAGATCGACGCGGTCAAGATTGTTCATCAGGGCGGATGCAAGCATGGAGAGCCGTATTTTTTCAAAGCCGAAGCGCTGGGACTGAATGTCCAGATCCTCAGAATCGAGCGCGAAGTTCTGGGGGCAATCATAGACGAGGCGCACAAGCATAATCTCAGAGTCACCGTGCACACCGTCGACCAGGAGGCCGCCATCGAGGCGCTCGAAGCCGGCGCCGACGGACTCGAGCACGGAATCATGGAACACAAACTCAGTGATGACCGCGTGATCGAGTTGCTACTCCGAAATCGCGCATCTTATGTTCCCACGCTCTGGCTGCTCGGGTTCGAAGAGAATGCCGCCGAGGTGAGATACGCCAACCTGAAGCGGATCGCCGGCGCGGGCGTGCGAGTAGCGCTCGGCACCGACAGCTTTTGCGGATTCGGCAAGTTCGGAGAGAACACGCTGGTCGAAACCGAGCGCTCGGCAGCGGCGGGAATCGCGCCGCTCGCAATTCTGAAGATGGCGACCCAAAACGCCGCCGAGCATCTTGGAACCGACGCCCTCGGAACGATCGCGCCAGGAAAACTCGCAGACCTGATCCTGCTCGACGGAGATCCGTCCACGGACATCCGCGCTCTGCGCAATCTTCGGATGGTGATCAAAGACGGCACGATTTTTCAAATCTGATCCCTCGCCCGATTCTGATTCCTCGTCCTGAAAGGGAGAGGTCAGGTGAGGGACATTATTCAGCGCGGCGCTTAGCGCCGCGCGATTATAAGAGAGCTAGGAGCAAGGCTGCCCTCTCCCGAAGGAGAGGGTATCTAGGGAAGACGGACGCGTCGCTTCTTCGCAGGGCGGATCGCGAGCTGCCCGTCCTCGAATCCACGCTACGTTCCGGTCGAGGTGTAGTGGCGGACGCCGAGGCGCCAGATGCATAGCGCGATCAGGAGAAAGACAATTCCGCATAGCGGCGCCGCGTCGAGGAGCCAGCCGGGGGCGGGTAGTTCGCGATTCCCGAGCAGTCGCAAGATCGGGACGTAGGTGACGCATCCGATCGGTACGACGAAGATCAGAAAGTCGCGGAACCATCGGGAATAGATATCGAGCGGATATTGCGAAGCTTCGACGCCGCCGTAGGTGAGAGTGTTGGCGATCTCGAGGCTCTCGATCGTCCAGAACGCGAGCGTCGCTTGCAGTATCAGGATTCCCACGAACAGCGTGATTCCGCCCGCGATCGCGCCGGCGAACAGCGCGAGCTTGCGAGCGTCCCAATGGATTCCGAGCAGATGCATCGCGATCGCGAGGACCAGCAGACCCTGCATCAGGCGGCCGGCGCGGTTGAGCCTCAGTTCATAGCCGAACAACTGCAGCGCGGCCGCTCGCGGGCGCACCAGCAGCCGGTCGAAGTTTCCGGTCTTGACGAACTGGGTGCCGAACACGTCGAACCCGCGCGAGATCGCGTCGGCGATCGCGAAGCTGACGCTGACGGTTCCATAGAACATCGCGATCTCGGCAAACGTCCATCCCCTTATCTGGCCGAAGCGGCGGAACAGCACCCAAACGCCGATGAACTCGGTGAGGGTCACGATAAATTCCCCGATCGAGATCATCAGGAACGAGCCTGGGTACTGCATCTGCCCGCGAATCGAAGCGCCGATATACCGCCGATAGAGGTAAAAGCCGTCCATCATTCGACTTTCGTTAACCTCCCTGAACCTGCAGGCGATCCATGGCGGCGCCGAGTGCGCGATGCCCCGCGAACACGAGCACGATCGTCCACGCGAGCATCTGCATGATTCCCGCGAGCGCAATCCATCCGGTCAGGCCGCCGAAGTAGATGCGATAAGGAATATCGACCAGGCCGGCGAATGGCTGCGCGAACAGAAGCGGCTGCATCCACTTGGGAAAGAACGGCAGCGGCACCAGGTTGCCCGAGAACACGAGCACGAACGGCACGATCAGCGCATTTGCGCCGCGCTCCGAAAGCGTGATCACGCAGCCCAGATTTACGAACATCACGAACGCGCTCGAAAGCATCACGACCACGGCCATCGCGCCGATAAACAGCGCGGCTGATTCGGGCGTGGCCGGGAATCGCAGGCGCCAATCGCCCAAGCCGAGAATCGGCACGATCAAAATGGCGAATATGAACATCAGCGCGCATCGCGGCACCGCTCGCGCGATCATCCACGCCGCCGCGCGTACGTACCAGAAGAAGTAGGTATCGAGCGGGCGCAGGCGCTCGTACGCGACGTTGCCGCTCGTCACCATCTGCGAAATTTCCGGATCCGCAAGCCACGGCAGCAATGCGAGAAACGCCTGCCCGAGCCATACGTAGGTGACCGACTGCGCGAGGTTCATCGGCTGGCGCGCGATACTGCTGCGGAAGAACGCCGCGAACACCATCACCTTGATAAATCCCCACCAGCATTGCGTGCCGAAGCCTGCCAGCGCCGCCGTGCGATATTGCAGCATGAGTGCGAACCGCATCCGGAACACGGTCAGATATGGGCGCAGGCGGATCATGCCTCGGTCGCGCCGTGCAGGTTATAGAAGTGGGCGATCACTTCCTCGATTCGCGGCTGCTCGAGATGGAAGTCCAGCAGGTCGTACTCGGCGGTGAGATGGCCGATCAGCTCCGGCGCGGGAACCCGCCGCGGATCGAAAGCAAGCTCGATCGAGTTGCCTTCGCGCCCGCGCACGCGCACGTTTGGAATTTCGAGCGCCGGCGCCTCACCCGCGAAATCGATAAACAGCCTGCGCTCGGTCAGGACCTCGGCGCGCAGCCGCTCGAACGAAGTGTCGGCGAGGATCACGCCGTTGCCGATCACGATGACCCTCTGCGCCAGCGCCTCGATATCGTGCATGTCGTGCGTGGTCAGGATGACCGTAACCTCGGCTTCCCGATTGAGAGAGCCGACGAACTCGCGCACCGCAAGCTTGGAGGGCGCGTCGAGTCCGATCGTCGGCTCGTCGAGGAACAGGATCGCGGGCCGATGCAGCATCGCGGCCGCGATCTCGCATCGCATCCGCTGCCCGAGCGAGAGCTGGCGCACCGGCTGATCGAGCAGGCGCTCGAGCCGCATCAGCGAAACCATTGCGTCCAGGCTCGTGCGGTACTCGGCCTGCTCGACGCGGTAGATGTCGCGCAGCAATTCGAATCCTTCGATCACCGGCAGGTCCCACCAGAGCTGGCTGCGCTGTCCGAAGACCACGCCGATCCCGGCGACGTGGCGGATTCGATCGCGCCACGGAACGAGTCCGCGCACCTCGCAGCGTCCGGACGACGGCCGGAGGATGCCGGAGAGAATTTTGATCGTCGTCGATTTGCCGGCGCCGTTGGGGCCGATGAAGCCGAGCAGTTCTCCGCGTTCGAGTGAGAAGCTGATTCCCTTGAGAGCCTCGATCACGCGGCGGCGCCGTCGCAGGAGTCCCTTGGCGGCGCCCCACGTGCCGGCCTCGCGTTCGGAGACGAGATACGACTTCGACAGTTCTTGAACAAGAATCTGCGGCACGATCAAAGCCTCCAGTGGAAACGACCAAGGCTATAGATCGGGCGCATGAGGGTCAATACCGCGTGTCACTCGGGTAGTGGGTCAGTTGGACCGACCGACAGTCTTCCGTTGTGCTGTAGGTTGTCATTCCCGCGCGTGGCTGCCGCGCGAGGAATCCCGGACGAGTGGGCACTGCACATTGACGCGGCTCGGTGCATGGACGCTCCGGGATTCCTCGCGCGCGGCAGCCACGCGCGCGGGAATGACAAGCTGGTAACGGTACAAGTCCCAAACTGTCCCGCTACCTCCACTCGAGGCTGCCGATCAACGCCCAATTAAAATCCGTCCTCCTGCCATGAAAGTGGGTGCGAGCGATGACTATCGCAGTCTCAGCCGAGCCGTTGATCGTCATTCCGAGCCCTGGGCGAGGAATCCCTACACGTCGATGCTCCGAGTCCGCGCCTCATGCAGCGCCTTCTCGTTCGGGATTCCTCGCGCGGCAGCCACGCGCGGGAATGACAACGGGACCTGTCTTCGTAGGGGCGGCTCGCGAGCCGCCCGTCTTTCCCGCAGCCTGTCGTTACACGACAACTCGAGCGGGGGTGCGGAGTTGTACCGGCCAACCGGTGCGATGCCCTCGTAAAGCTCCCTCGACTTTCATGCCAGTAACATTAGTGGATCACGGCACGGAGATAGTGGCGCGGGCGGCGTGCCAGTGGCACCTCGCCCGTGGGAGGTGGGCGCGCCGTAGGCGCGCCCCACCAATGAATTCCTCTTCTCAACACCGAATGGGTGGTGCAGTTCCCACGCGCGTGCGCGCTTGAGGCACATTCATTGGTGGGACGGGCCATGTGCCAGTGGTACCTGGCTCGCCGTCGTCCACGGGCGAGACGCCCGCGCCACTGTCACTTTGCTCTTCTATTGATATGCCCAATCGTTTGGCTTGACTGACTTCTATTTTGGAAGCTACTGTGCCGTCGATAGTCGACAAATGAACGGCTCGGCCGATTATGCGCTGGAAAGAAATCAATACCGTCGAATGCTCGATCGCGCGGGCGCTCTCAGTCGTCGGCGATCGCTGGACGCTGATGATCCTGCGCGACGCATTTCTCGGCATCCGCCGCTTCGACGCGATCCAGCGGGACTTGGGCCTTACGCCTCATCGATTGTCCAATCGCCTGGGCAAGCTGGTGCGCGACGGAATCTTCGCGCGCGTCGAGTACCAGAAACGTCCGCGGCGGTTCGAGTATCGACTGACCGACAAGGGCATCGATCTCTTTCCCTTGATCGTCGTGCTGAACACCTGGGGCGACCGCTGGATGGCTGGCTCCGCCGGCGCGCCGATCGAGCTGGTCCATCGCAACTGCGGCCGCGCGACAAAGCCGGTGCTCACTTGTCCGCATTGCAAAGAAAAAGTGGTGCCGCGCGAAATGATCCTGCGCCCGGGGCCCGCGCTCAAAGATCGCGGACTGCCCGGCAGCACCTTTCAGTCGGTGCAGGTTCCCGCCCATTTCGCGCAACCCAAACCCGTCTCCGCCGCCTCGACGCGGCGCGGCCGCGCCCGCTACGCGCAGGGAATTGATCGATGAACAATAGCATTCCTGAAGTATGGATGATCGGCTTTCCGATGCCGGGACGCTTCGCGGAGATGGCGCGGATGGTTGAGGACATCGGCTTTGACGGCGTCGGGATTGTCGATACTCAGAACCTGGCCGGCGATCCGTACTCCGCGTTGTGCGTCGCGGCACACGCCACCAAACACCTGAAGCTGCGCACCGCGGTTACGAACCCGGTGACTCGCCATCCCGCCGTAACCGCCTCGGCGATCGCGACGGTACAGGCGGAGTCCGGCGGACGCGCGGTGCTCGGAATCGGCCGAGGTGATTCCGCGGTCGCCAAGATTGGCGAGACTGCTCCCTCGAGCAAAGATTTCGCGCGCTACATTTCCCAGGTGCAGGGCTTCCTGCGCGGCGAGGAGGTCACGCTCGACAACGGATTCCGCAGCCGCAACGAGTGGATCGCGCGCGGAACTCTGCCCAAGGTGCCACTCGACGTTGCCGCCACGGGACCTCGCGTGATCGAGGTAGGCGCCACGCTGGCGGACTCGTTAACCTTTGCGGTCGGCGCGGACCCGGAGAGGCTCGCGTGGGCGGCAGGCTACGCTCGTCAGGCGCGAGAGAAGTCGGGACTCGATCCCTCGACGCTAAAGCTCGGCGCATTTCTGAACGTGGCGGTCCATCCCGATCTTTCCCGCGCGCGTGCGATGGCGCGTGGAACCGTCGGCACAATCGCCCACTTCTCCGGAATGTCGCGCGATTCGGCCTCGGCGATGCGCCCCGAGGATCGCGCGGTGGTCCGGAAAGTTGGTGAAACGTACGACATGTCGCGGCACACGCGAGTCGACGCCTGGCCACGCGCGATTTATCGATGACGCGTTTATCGATCGATTCGCGATCGTTGGACCGCCGGCGCATTGCCTCAAGCGCTTCGATGCGCTGCGCAAACTCGGTCTCGATCACTTGATCATCGTCGGCCCCGGAGGCGACGTGGCGCCTGCCGACGCGGCGGAATCTCTCGCACTGCTTCGGACGGAGATTTTGCCGGTCCTCAAGTCGGCGCGGCAAGCCGTTTAGCTTTTCAAAAAAATCAGCCCGATGGAGCATGATCGATGAGTTTGCAGGTGGATTTGTTCTGGTCGTTCAGGAGTCCTTATTCATATCTCGCCGTGGCGCGCGTGGTTGCTCTCGAAGCCGAGTTCGACGTGGACTTCCGCGTGCGGCCGGTCTATCCGCTGGCGATTCGCGACGCCGGCTTCTTTCAGCGCGCCGATCCCTTGTTCGGGCCATATCTGTTCCGCGATACCACCAGAATTGCCCAGTACCTGAAACTACCCTTCGGCTGGCCGCGCCCGGATCCGGTCGTTCAGGATCCGAAGACTCTGCAGACCGCCGCTCATCAGCCTTACATCCATCGGCTCACGCGGCTGGGCGTCAATGCGAGTGAAAAAGGACGCGGGCTGCCGTTCATCAACGAGGTCTCGCAACTGATCTGGGGCGGATCGGTAGCGGGATGGGACCAGGGTGAGCATCTGGCTCGTGCCGCCGATCGCGCGGGCCTTGATCTCGCGGCGATGGATCGCGAAATCGCCGCCGACCCCGAAGCTTACGAGAGCCGGATCGAACAGAACCAGACGGATCATCGAGCGGCCGGCCATTGGGGCGTCCCGACCTTCGTCTTCGACGGAGAACCGTTCTTTGGACAGGATCGCATCGAGCTCCTCGTCTGGCGTCTGAAACAGCGGGGACTTAAAGCGAGGACGAAAATTTCCTGACACCGACCGGAGGACAATTGCAATGGCCGATGTATATCGCATCCACGGTATCGAGCTCTCGCCGTACTCGGTGAAAGTCCGTTCGTACTTCCGCTACAAGGAAATTCCCCATCGATGGATTCCGCGCAGCCTGGACGCCGAAGGCGAGTACCAGAAATACTCAAAGCTTCCGCTGGTGCCGCTGGTCGTGACTCCTCGCAACGAAGGTATTCAGGATTCCACGCCGATTATCGAACACGTCGAGGCGCTTTATCCGGAGCCCTCGATTCATCCGGATGATCCGGTCGCGAGTTTTATATCGGTGCTGCTCGAAGAGTTCGGCGACGAATGGGGCAACAAGTGGATGTTCCATTATCGATGGGCGCGCGAGGCGGATCAGATGTCGGGCGCGGGGCGTATCGCGCGCTCGATGATGCCCACTCTGGACGACGCGCAGCTCGCCAACGGAATCGCGATGGTGCGGGAGCGGATGGTCAATCGCGTATCTTTCGTCGGCTCGAATTCCGTGACCGCGCCGCAAATCGAGGACTCTTTCCGCGACGCGATCGCAATCCTCGAGCCTCACTTCGCGAGCCGCGCGTACCTGTTTGGCCAGCGTCCGGCGTTTGCCGACTTCGCGATGTGGGGGCAACTGTACAACGCGTGGACCGATCCGACGCCCGGCGCGATCATCAACGCGTCCACGCCCAACCTGCTCGCATGGATCCATCGGATGCTGTGGCCCAGGGCTGAAGGCCCGTTCGAGCCGTGGTCGAGTCTCGCTCCCACCTTGACGCCGCTCATCGAGCGCCAGGTCGGCAGGCTCTTCTTGCCATGGACGGTGGCCAACGCCGCGGCGCTCGCGAAAGGCGCCGAAGAGTTCAGCGTCGAGTTGGCCGGGCAAGACCTGGACGCAGAAGCCGCAAAAGTATCATGCGAAATCCTTGAGCGCTCTGCGCGAGAAGTACGCCGCGTTGCCCGACAAAGCCGCGATCGACGCCGTGCTGCGGCAGACCGGATGCCTGGAATCAATTGCTGGCAGATAGAGCGCGCGGTGCCTCGACTCAAGGTGAAATAATTCGCCGGGCGCGGTAGATTGCGGTATCAAAATCGAATGCGCGAGGTTACTTCATGGCAGCCATGAAATTAGGCCTGATGTTTGTCAATTCCGGTCCGTTCGCCGACCCGCAATTGTTCGCGCATCTTGCGCAGACCGCGGAGCGATGCGGCTTCGAGTCGATCTGGACGGTCGAGCACGTCGTCATCCCGCATGATTACAAATCGCCATATCCATATTCGCCGTCGGGAAAAATTCCCGGACCCGAGGACGTGGCGATCCCCGACCCGCTGCTGCCGCTCGCGTATGCGGCCGCGATCACGAAGAACTTGAAACTCGCGACCGGCGTGCTGATCCTTCCGCAGCGGCATCCGCTGTACGTCGCCAAGGAAGTTGCGACGCTCGACGTGCTCTCGAACGGGCGGATGCTGCTCGGGATCGGCAGCGGATGGCTCGAAGAGGAGTTCCAGGCGCTCGGCCTCGATTTCCATCAGCGCGGCAAGCGCACCGACGAGGCGATCCAGTCGCTGCGCGCGCTGTGGAGCGACGGCGCGTCGTCGTTCCACGGGCAGCATTTCAATTTCGGCCCGGTGCAATGTTTTCCCAAGCCGGTGCGCAAGACCGGAGTCCCGATCATTATCGGCGGCCACTCGCCCGCGGCGGCGCGCCGCGCGGGCCGCTACGGCAACGGATTTTTTCCCGCGATCGGAGAGCCGCCCAAGTTGAAGGAACTGTTCGCGATGATGAGCCTGGAGGCGACCAAGGCCGGCCGCAACTCCGCCGAGATCGAACTGTCGTGCATGGGCCGCGCAAAGCTCGACGCGATCAAAGCGGTGCAGGACGTTGGCGTCTCGCGCGTAGTGGTTGCGCCGCCGGGCTACGACAAGGACGGCCTCACCCGCGGCCTGGAAACGATCGCGAACGAGGTAATCGCGAAGCTGTAGCGCGTTTTGAAAGCCGGGCGATCGATCTTCGTAGGGGCGGCTCGCGAGCCGCCCGTCTCCGCGCCGACGAACTCGTCGAGGCTCACGAGCCGGGCAGCACGCGCTTGAAATAAATTATCTCGGGGTCGCCGTCGTCGAGGTTCTCGACGATGCCGCTGCACACGAAACCCAGGCGCTCGCATAGCTGGCGCATCGCGGTGTTCGATTGGTTGGTGGAGGTAAAGAGCTTTTCGGTCGGTGCGTCGATCTCGACCGACCGTATCAGCGAGGTTGCGATTCCGCGGCGGCGGTAGTCCGGATGCACCATCAGCAGCTCGATGAAGCCGTGGCCGAAAAACTGGCCCGCGATTACGTAACCGCGCACGTGGCCGTCCACCCGCGCGATAGCGCATCGCCCCTGCGCGAGAGCGGTTCCAATCAAACCGCGGCGCGAAGGACCCTTGAAGACGATTTCGTCCAGCTCGCAAATATGCTCAAAATCGGCGCTGGAAGCGCGGTCGATTATAGTCATCGCAATTCAATCCAATGGGTGCGCATCAAATGAGTGATCAAAATTCCGCTGACCCGGTTATCGTACGTGCCGAGGCTCCTCTCGGATGGATAGTGCTGAACCGTCCGCAGGTGCGCAACGCCCTGAATCTTAGAACCTGGAAGCGAATCCCGGAAGCGATCGAGGCGCTCGACAAAGACCCTGCCATCCGCGTGATCGTGATGCGTGGTGCGACGCCCGAGGCGTTTATCTCCGGCGCTGACATCTCGGAATTTCCGAGCCTGCGCGCCGACGCCGAGCAGGCGCATGCCTATCGCGAGGCGCCGGGGAGCGCGATCGCCTCGATGGTCGAATGCGCCAAGCCGATCATCGCGATGATCTCGGGCGTATGTATTGGCGGCGGAGTGCAGGTCGCGCTGGCGTGCGATATCCGGATCGCGGCGCGCGGCACCCGCATGGGCATACCGGCCGCGCGGCTCGGACTCGCCTATCCGCTCGACGGCGTGATCATGCTGACGCAGACCGTCGGTGCGGCCAACGCGCGCGAGATCCTGATGTCGGCGCGGCTGTTCGACGCCGACGAGGCGTACGCGATGGGCCTGATTCATCGGGTGGTCGAGGGCGCTGACCTCGAAGCGCAGGTGCGCGACTACGCGACCCGGATGGCGGCGAATGCTCCGCTCACGATGGCGGCAGCGAAGACCGCGATTCGCGAGGGACTGAAGGATCCTGCCGATCGCGACCGCGACGCCGTCGCAGAGCTGGTCGCGCGATGCTTCAACAGCGAGGACTATCGCGAGGGCGTGAAGGCCTTCATCGAGAAGCGCCGTCCGTCGTTCCGCGGAAAGTAAGATTCGCCGGGGCAGGGAGGTGCCTGAGATTTTTTGATTTCGGGCAAAATCGGTGGGTTCGTTTGGTATCTTTTCTAGAGGCTCAAAAAATAAACTCCTTGTAGATGCTGCCGAATTTGCGACATGGGGTTCATTTTGACAGCTTTTTCGGTCATCGATTTTCGGAGCAAAAAACTGAACACGAAGACACCAAGGAAGACGACACGAAGACACGAAGAATATGCATTTCCGCGCGCGGCACGCGGAAATGCGTCAGCTCTTTGTGCCTTGGTGTCTTGGTGGTTGGATTGATGCCTGCGCCTGGCCGCGGGAGCATTCCTCTGGAATGGGTCGCGCAGAATGATGCGCGATATTGAGCGGGTTGCTTCCACGAGATCACTTTTGCACGAAGTGGATTCGGGCATAAGGCTGAACAGTTCAGCCATGAACAAATCTGGCAAAAAATCTAACGATCGTTAGGGAAGATCGCGCGGCTCGAGAGAGTACCGCTTTGCGCAGATAAACCCACTGCGCGTAAGCCGACGAACCGTCATCCACCATCGGTGGAAGGAGAATTTTCCGGCAACACCCTCATTGACGGACGTACCTTTTGCTACTGATTTTTTCCGGTTTTAGCCAGAATCACGGTTCCGGTCTGCCAGTGGTGGCCGACGGCTCGCCGGCCACGCGCAGCGTTATCTGTGCGCCCAAGCTCCGCCTCATCATTTCGGATGCCGCTGAGCTTCCGCGCTGCGCGCGGAATGACCGGCGGGACGCCGGTCCTGCTGATTCGAGGTCAGACCGACGCCGACCTTGCTTCAGGAGGGCCGCCGTCCCGGCGGCCTCTTCATTCGACGACCGACCTTGGCAATAAAAACAATCAGGACTGCTTGCATCAGTCAGACTTGTCTGCTTATATTTTCGCGAGAGAAATCATGTCTAATCTTCAAGAGGAACGCAGCGCGGAGACTCGGCAGCGGCTTATGGATGCTGCCGTCGAGTGCCTGTTCGAGCGCGGATATACCGGCACCACGACCACCGAGATCGCCAGCCGTGCAGGGGTCTCGCGCGGGGCGCAACTGCATCATTTTCCCAAGAAAGATGAGTTAGTCATGAGCGCGCTCGAACATGTGTTCGCGCTGCGGCTTGCACAGATGCGCGAGATGTCTGCCGAGCGTCCGACAGGAGGCCGCGCGCGACGAATGACCGCGCTGATTGACGCAATGTGGCCGTTCTTCAAAGGGCCGACTTTTTATGCGTGGCTTGAATTGGTGGTCGCCAGCCGGACCGAGCCCGCCCTCAACGAAGCGGTGCGCGACGCGAGCAAGCGGTTCGGCGACGGATTGCTCGAAGGATTCGCGACGATGCTCGATTGGCCGTCGGATCGCGGCGCCGATTTGAACGATCTTATCGCGGTCGTCTTCGGGCAGCTCGAATCGCTCGGACTCGAACGAATCCTGTTTCCCGCCGACGAACCCGACCCGCCGGAATTTGCCCGCGCGATCGAAACCATGAAGAGGCTTTCGGCAACCTTGATCATAGGCATGGGCCTGGATCAGCCTGAGCCCGAAAAGGAGAGCGTCAGATGAGCGAAGCAACCGAAACTGCGCCGGTGGCTGACTTCTACTTCAATCCCTGGGACGAGGACTTTCGCGCCAATCCGTATCCGCATTACAAGCCGCTGTATGCCGGAGCGCCGCGTCATCTGGACCTGGGATTTCCTCTGGTGCTCGCGGCGCGCTATGCCGACGTTAAACAGATCCTGCTCGATCCGGCGCATTTCTCAAGCGTACAGCCCAAGGATTCCGCGTTCGCCAATCAGACCGACGCGTTCGGCGACACGCCCACGGTGCTGCAATCCGATCCTCCGGTGCATACGCGGCTGCGGCGGCTGGTGTCGCGCGATTTCACGCCGCGGCGAATCCGCGAAGCTCGAGCCGCGCATCCGGCAGATCGCGGCGAGCCTGCTCGATAAGGCTGCTCGCAAAGGAAGCTTCGATCTGATGGCCGACCTGGCGAATCCGCTGCCGGTGATGGTGATCGCGGAGATGCTCGGGGTCGCGCCCGAGATGTACGAAACCTTCAAACGCTGGTCGGACAAGGTCGTCGAGTCCGACAACACGCTGCCCGGGATGCCGATTCCGGAAGATATCAAGGCGGCGTTCGCGGAATTGCGCGACTATTTTTCCGAGGAGATCGCGCGGCGCAGAAAGTCTCCGGGCTCCGACCTGGTAAGCGCCCTGGTTGCCGCGCACGACGAGTCAGAGGCGCTGAGCGCCGACGAACTTCTACAATTTGTTATCTTGCTGCTGCTGGCGGGCAACGAGACCACGACCAATCTGATCGGCAACGGAACCCTCGCGCTCGGACGGCATCCGGAGCAGATGAGGACGATCCAGGCGACGCCCGCGATGCTGCCGCGCGCGATCGAGGAGATGCTGCGCTACGACGGACCGGTGCAATCGACTTTTCGCGTCACTACGTCGGACTCATTGGTGAACGGAAACGAGATCAAGTCGGGCGCGGGGGTTTTTGTGATCCTTGCCGCGGCGAATCGCGACCCGGCGATGTTCCCCGAGCCGGATCGTTTCGATATTACGCGCACGCCCAACGATCATCTGGCGTTTGGAGAAGGAATCCATTTCTGTATCGGCGCGGGCCTCGCGCGGCTCGAAGCGATAATCGCGATGGGCGCGATGCTCGAGCGGTTCCCGCGGCTGCGGCTCGCGGCTCCGGACGCGCCGCTCAAATACAAGGGTTCCTATTTCCTGCGCGGTCTGGCGGCGCTCGAGCTCGCGACCGATTGAGCTGCCGCCCAGGCACTCGTCCTGATCTCGTTCCGCTGCGCCCCTCTCGGAAGGAGGAGTTTTTTAAGTGGCACAGGCTTCAGCCTGTGTTCCTGGAATCTCGGGAGCTGGCCGAAGACACAGGCTGAAGCCTGTGCCACTTAAGACAAAAACGAAAGGCGGGCACGGAGCGTCCGTGCCGTAGCAACAGCGGTGCGGGCGCAATAGGGTGAAGGAACCTGCATGCAGCACGATTGCTGCGCACCCCTGGACGGAAAGCGTTGGAGAAACCGAGCATGCGCGATGGCATCGCGTTTGCTGCAATGACCACCGCGCGGTGGGAAGTCGAGGAATACTCACGTGAGCATCGAAAAGCGTCCGGTCTATTTCAATCCCTGGGATCCGGAGTTCCGCGCCAATCCCTATCCGCATTACAGCGCGATCAACGATGGCCCGCCGAAGTTGATCGACTTGTTCGGGCCGACCGCGCTGGTCGGGCGCTATGCCGACGTTACCGCTGCGCTGAAGGACCAGGCGCGATTTTCGAGCGCGGAGCGCAATCGCTCGCAGGAGGATATCGAGAGCGGTGCCTTTCGCGGCGCGGCGACGATGCTGTTTTCCGATCCTCCGGTGCATACGCGGCTGCGCCGTCTGGTCGCGCGCGATTTCACTCCGCGGCGAATCCGCGACCTCGAGCCGCGCATCCGCGAAATCGCAAACGGACTGCTCGATACGGTCGAGCGCAAAGGCGAGCTCGAAGTGATGGCCGACGTTGCCAACGCGCTGCCGGTGATGGTTATCGCACAGATGCTGGGGGTGCCGCCCGAGAAAAATGCGATGTTCAAAACCTGGTCGGACCGGATCATCACGGGCGGCAACACGCTTCCCGGGATGCCGATGCCGCCGGAGATCAAGCAATCGACCGACGCGTTGCGCGCCTACTTCGCCACGGAAATCGAAAAGCGCCGCAGTCATCCGGGTCCCGACCTGGTGAGCGCGCTGGTCGCCGCGCACGACGACAACGAAGCGATGAGCGCCCAGGAGCTGCTTGCGTTCGTGGTCCTGCTGCTGCTCGCGGGCAATGAGACGACCACCAATCTGATCGGCAACGGGATGCTGGCGCTGGGCAGGAATCCGGATCAGATGGACGCGCTGCGGCGGAATCCGGAAATGATGCCGCGGGCGATCGAAGAGATTTTGCGCTACGACGGGCCGGTGCAGTCGACCTCGCGAAACTCGACGGCCGAGGTGAACCTGGGAGGCACGGTGATTCCCGCCGAAACCCGCTGCTTCATAATCCTGGCGGCGGCGAATCGCGACCCCGCGCAGTTTCCCGATCCGGATCGGTTCGACATAAATCGTGAGCCGCGCGATCACGTCGCGTTTGGCGAGGGGATCCATTTCTGTATCGGGGCGCCGCTGGCGCGGCTTGAAGGAGCGATCGCGATCGGAGAGGTGCTGCGGCGTTTCCCGAAGCTTAAGATGAAAGATCCCGCGGCTCCGCTCGAATACAAAGGTTCGTATTTTTTGCGCGGCTTGGCCGCGCTGCCGATGGCGCTCGAATAGGGAGCGCCGGGTTGGGAGATATCGCGCGATGACAGAGCAGGCTTACTACTTTAATCCGTGGGATCCCGACTTCCGCGCCGATCCTTATCCGCACTATCCTGCCCTGCTCGCCGGTCCTCCCCGCGTGACGGTATTGCCCGGAGCGCCGTTCGCGCTGGTCGCGCGCTACCGCGATGCGATCACCGTGCTGCGCGACCATGCGCATTTTTCCAGCGTCGGTCCGCCGCCTCCGCCCGATCAGTACCAGGGTCCGTTTGCCGCGTCGCGCAATGTGCTCGGCTCCGATCCTCCCGACCATTCGCGGCTGCGGCGGCTGGTGAGCCGCGATTTTACGCCGCGCCGCGTGCGCGAGCTCGAACCGCGCATCCGCGAGATCGCGCGCGACCTGGTCGACAGGGCCGCCGCGCGCGGCAAGTTCGAGGTGATGGCCGATCTTGCCAATATCCTGCCGGTGATGGTGATTTCCGAGATGCTCGGCGTGCCCGCGGAAAAATACGCGATGTTCAAGAATTGGTCGGATCGGATCATCTCGGCTGGAACGACGCTGCCCGGCTCTCCGCCGCCGCCCGAATCGATCGAGGCGCTCGAAGCGCTGGCGGAATACTTCGGACGCGAGATCGAGCGGCGCAGGCGCAACCCCGGCGCCGACCTGGTGAGCGCGCTGGTCGCCGCGCACGACGACTCCGAAGCGCTGACCGCGGGCGAGTTGTTGAGCTTCGTTTCTTTGCTGCTGATAGCGGGCAATGAGACCACGACCAATCTGATCGGAAACGGAACCCTGGCGCTGCTGCGAAACCCGCTGCAGCTCGAAATGCTGCGCCGCGAGCCTGCGATGCTGCCTCGCGCGATCGAGGAGATGCTGCGTTACGACGGTCCGGTGCAATCGACCGCGCGGTTTCCGCAGAACGCGATCGAGCTGGCCGGAGTCGAGATTCCGGCGGGTTCGATCGTCGTGGTGGTGATCGCGGCGGCCAATCGCGACCCGGCGCAGTTCTCCGATCCCGAACGGTTCGATATCACGCGCGACCCGAACGAGCATCTGGCCTTCGGCGAGGGGATTCACTTCTGTCTCGGCGCTCCGCTGGCGCGGATGGAGGCGAATATCGCGTTCAGCGCGATGCTCGAGCGGTTTCCGCGGATGCGCCTGCGGGAGCCCGGCGCGAAACTGAACTATAAAGGCTCGTACTTCCTGCGCGGACTCGACTCGCTCAAGATGGCGATCGATTAAACCCGGCGCGCGGCGCGACGGCATCCGAACGCATACTGGAATCGATCAATGAGCGAACCGTTGCCCGCCGCCGCAGAGTCCTCGGTCTCAAGCGACGAACAGCGGCGCAGTCTCCATCTCGGAATGTTCGGCAGGACTCCGCCGTTCACCGGACGCCAATGGCGGGTGTTCCTGATCGCGTGCACGGCGGGATTCTTCGACAACTACGACCGCGCGCTGCTTAGCCTCGCGCTCAAGCAGATTCAGAAAGGGCTCAAGATCGCCGAGTCGCAGCTCGGCGCGATGCTCTCGTTCATCAGGTTCGGCTATATCCTGACCTTCTTTCTCACTCCGCTGGCGGACGTGTTCGGCCGCCGCCGGCTGCTGCTCTATACGATTTACGGCTACACGATTCTGACCGGGCTCAGCGCGCTTGCGCCGAATGAACGCAGCTTCGTGATTCTGCAAATCTTCGCGCGCGCGTTCGCCGGCGCCGAGGGGATTGTCGCGCTTGTGATCCTGGTCGAGGAAGTCGATGCGGGAGTGCGTGGATGGACGGTCGGGCTGCTGGGCGCGCTCAGCTCGGTTGGCTATGGCCTGGCGGCGGGGGTGTTCGCTCTGGTCAACGTGATTCCCTACGGATGGCGCGGGCTGTATGCGCTCGCGCTGATTCCGCTGGTGATCATTATTCCGCTGCGCCGCTCGCTGCCGGAGAGCCATCGCTACGAGGACGAGGCTCGCGGCCCGGAACACACCTCGAATCCGCTGGTGCCGGTGATGGCGCTGTTTCGCGCGTATCCGGGACGGCTCGGGCTGCTGATGTCGGTCGCATTTCTGGGCAGCATGGGCGGCAACGCTGCCGGGATGTTCTTCCCCAAGTACCTGCAGGAGGCGCACGGCTACTCGCCGGGCAACGTATCGACGCTGTTCATCGTCGGCGGCGCGGTCGGAATTCTGGGCAATATCGTGGTGGGTCGGCTGAGCGATCGAATTGGGCGGCGCACGATGGGTTCGATCTGCTATTTCTTTGCGCCGCTGCTGACCATCCTGATCTACAACTCCTCGGGCGCGATGGTTATTCCGGCGTGGATTCTCGAACTGTTCCTCGACTCGGCCTCCGGCACGATCGTCGCGGCCTACAGCGCGGAGCTGTTCCCGACCTCGCATCGCTCGACCGCGGGCAGCGCGCTCAGCGTCGCGGGAACCACGGGCGGCGCAATCGGGCTGTTGCTCGAAGGGTTGCTGTTTTCATATTTCCATTCGCACTGGACCGCGGTCAGTTACCTTACGGTGTTCTGGATGATGGCGCCGTTCATCATGTATTTTGGCTATCCGGAGACCGCCGGCCAGGAGCTCGAGGAAATTTCTCCCGAGAAGGGTGAAGCGGCTGGCGTGTTCGCGGAATAATCAGATCCCGATGCGCAGGCCAATCTTTGTGTTCCGCTGGAAGGCATGCGCCGCGATATTTGCGCTGCTGCTGATCGCGTGCGCGCGCGGGCCGTGCGTGTCGATCGTCGCGCCGGACGGAAAGGAATTGGCGCAGGTGCGGGTCGAGATCGCGGATACGGCGTCGGAGCGCGAGACCGGACTGATGTATCGAAGCCATCTCGATGAAGACGCGGGAATGATCTTCGTCTTTCGCGATCCCGCGCGGCTCAGATTCTGGATGAAGAACACCGAGATTCCGCTCGACATGATCTTCGCCGACGCGAACGGCAAGATCGTCGGAATTGTGGCCAACGCGGCGCCCTACACGCTGACGCCGCGGGGCGTCGACGCGGACTCGAGCTACGTGCTCGAGGTGAATGGCGGTTTCGCCGCGCGCCATCATCTAGCCTCGGGCGACAAGCTCGTCTTCAGCGGCTTCACCCCGCAGGCCAGCGAATAGATCTTGTTGCAAAATTGTTACGACTGACGATCGGACGCGGCTCGCGGCGTATTGCTACATCTAGGCCAGATTCACTACTCTAGCGTCGGTTTTGAGAGGGGCCTGGACGCGGACACTCAACGCAGAGCCTGCACGATCTGAGTGGAACCGCGTCGGCTTTCAGATTCACTCGCTGCGCATCAGCCGCTGAATCGGCTGATCGCGGCATCGCGTATCGGGGAGGAATTGACAGTGAGAGAAGTTGGATCGAACGGCAGAAGCGGAGTGACTATCGCTTCGTATGCGATGGGCGCAGCGGCGGCGTTTATGATGTCAGCCGCGCTGGCGGGATGCGGCGGCTCTTCGTCGCATTCGAGCCCGGTCCCATCGAGCGGCGAGGCACTATGGGTAGCCAACAGAGGTGGGAATTTCGTTTCGGAATTCGCCAACGGCAAGCTCAAGAAGAGCGGGAGCCCGGACGCAACTCTGGTCAATGCGAGCAGCGATCTGAACGAACCCTGGGGAATCATTTTCGATTCCGGGAAAAACCTGTGGGTCAGCAATGTGGGCAATGGAACTCTGACCTGGTTCACATTTGCCCAGCTCAAGGGGCTCAAGAAGAACGACGATCCGGCCGCGGCGGTGGTTATCTCCGGGCTCGATCGTCCCGAAGGAATGGCGTTCGATGTGTCGGGCGACTTGTGGGTGGCCAACGAAGGGAATGCCGAACTGCTGGAGTTCACGCCATCGCAACTCGAAAGCAGCGGATCGCCAACTCCGAATATCGTCTTATCGTCGGCAGATTTGGAATCTCCGGTCGGGATTGTTTTCGACGATGCCGGAGACATCTGGGTGGGTGACGATTTCGAGGACGAACTGGTAATGTTCACGGCGGCCCAACTTTCTGCCGGTGGAACGCAGCCGGTGTTCCGTGATTCTCAGCGACGATGGAAGTGGCAGCCTCGACTCGCCGGAACCTGTAACCTTCGATGCCGACGGCAGCCTATGGGTCGCGAACAATGATGATCCGACGCAGGGACTCGGGAGCGTCGTGAAGTTTACGGCGGACCAGTTGACCGCGAGCGGCGACCCGACCCCGGCGGTGATGCTTACCGCGACTGCGGTGACCGGCACGACCGCGAACAGTTTCGACGATCCAGCAGGTATCACTTTCGACAAAAACGGCAATCTTTGGGTCGCGAACGTTGACAGCGACGAGGCGGGAAGCATCTCCAATTTTTCGGCGGGTCAGATTGAAGCGACCGGCAGCCCCGAACCGTCGGTGTTTCTCGATTCCACGGCCGCGGCAACCAACCTGAACGGCCCATTCATGCTTACCTTTGGTCCCGTGCTTAAGTAATTCAACCGCCGCACCGGTTTTGATCGAAAGAGGCCGAACGGAGCCATAGCCGTTCGGCCTCTGTATTTCTCGGGACTATATTTGCCGCAGATGCGGGATCGGACGCTTTAACCGCAATTGAACATGCGATATCTATTCTGGCCGACGGGATTGCATTGCGCTGTTCCGCATGACTGCCGTATCATTTCTCGATCACCCGGGACGTGAGATTGGATAGTTGTTGGCATGGGGCTTAAAGAAAATATCGAGCGGATGAATCAGCTCTCGCGCCAGGCCGAGAGCGGCGGCGGCGAAGAGCGGCTCAAAAAGCAGCGCCAGAACGGGCGGATGACCGCGCGCGAACGGGTCGAGTTCCTGCTCGATCGTGGCTCGTTCGTTGAACTCGACAAGTTCAAGACTCATCGCATCACCGACTTCGACATGGATTCGAAGAAGATTCCGGGCGACGGCGTAATCACGGGCTACGGCACGATCGACGGGCGGCAGGTCTGCGTTTTCTCGCACGACTTCACGGTTTTCGGCGGCAGCCTGTCGGGCGCGTTCGCGGAAAAAGTCTGCAAGGTGATGGACCTCGCGGCGAAGACCGGATGCCCGGTTATCGGCATCAACGACGGCAGCGGCGCCCGAATCCAGGAGGGCGTGGTTTCGCTGGCGGGCTATGCCGATATCTTCCTGCGCAACGTGATGGCGTCGGGCGTGGTGCCGCAGCTCTCGGCGATCATGGGACCGTGCGCGGGCGGCGCAGTGTACTCACCCGCGATGACGGATTTTATCGTGATGGTGCGCGATACCTCGTACATGTTCATCACCGGGCCCGACGTGATTCGCGCGACGACGCACGAGGAAGTCACGATGCAGGAGCTGGGCGGTGCGGACACGCATTCGCAGAAATCCGGCGTCTGCCACCTGGAGGCGCTCGACGACGAGAGCGCGCTGCTCGCACTGCGCGAGCTGCTGTCCTACATGCCGTCGAACAACGTCGAGGATCCGCCGTTTGTGCCGACCAGCGACGATCCTAATCGCACCGACGCGTCGCTCGACACGATTGTGCCCGATAATCCCAGCAAGTCGTACGACATGGGCGACATTATCCGGCGCGTCGTCGATGACGGCCACTATCTCGAAATCCAGAAAGATTACGCGCGCAACATGCTCGTAGGATTTGCGCGGTTGGGCGGATACTCCGTCGGTGTCGTCGCCAATCAGCCGGCGTTTCTCGCGGGATGCCTGGATATCGACGCGTCGGTGAAGGCCGCGCGCTTCGTCCGCTTCTGCGACGCGTTCAATATCCCGCTGGTGACGTTCGTCGATGTGCCCGGGTTCCTGCCCGGCACCGCGCAGGAGTTCAGCGGAATCATCCGCCACGGCGCCAAGCTGCTCTATGCCTACTGCGAGGCTACCGTGCCGAAGGTCACCGTGATCACGCGCAAAGCCTACGGTGGTGCGTACGACGTGATGTCGTCGAAGCATATTCGCGGCGACTTCAACTTCGCCTACCCGACCGCCGAAATCGCGGTGATGGGTCCGGAGCAGGCTATCAATATTATCTTCCGCAATGAGATGACGGCGGCGGAGCGTGCGACACTCGTCGATGATTATCGCGCGCGATTCGCCAATCCATTTAAGGCGGCCGAGCTGGGCTACGTCGATGAAGTGCTGATGCCGCGCGATACGCGGCCGCGCCTGATCACGGCGCTGCGCGCGCTCGAAAACAAACGCGACAAGAATCCGCCGCGCAAGCATGGAAATATCCCACTGTAACGGGACTGCGGCACTGCCCCGTCTGATGAGTCGCCCGCCCGAGCTCAATTGAGTATAAACGAAGTGAAAGCGAATGCTCCGGTTCGGCGGGAATCGGAACTGATGGAACACTGATGTTCAAACGGATCTTGATTGCGAATCGCGGCGAAATCGCGGTGCGGGTTATCCGCGCGTGCCGCGAATTGGGCCTCGAATCGGTCGCGGTTTATTCCGACGCCGACCGCGGCGCGCTCCACGTCCGCGAGGCTGATTATGCGGTGGCGGTGGGCGCGGCTCCGGCGGCGGAAAGCTACCTGAAAATCGATCGTATCCTCGAAGCCGCGAAGAAAACCGGCGCCGACGCGGTGCATCCGGGCTACGGATTTTTTTCGGAGAACGCGGGCTTCGCGCGCGCGGTCGAAAAGGCCGGCCTGGTCTGGATTGGTCCTCCGCCCGAGGCGATCGAGCGCATGGGCGACAAGGTCGAAGCACGCAAGCTGATGTCCACGGCGGGAGTTCCTGTCGTTCCAGGATCGCCGGGTACGCTCGAGACTGAAGCGCAAGTCCGCGAAGTCGCGAACAAGATCGGATTTCCGATCATGATCAAAGCGGCGGCCGGCGGCGGCGGCAAGGGCATGCGGATGGTCGAGAACGACAAGGATCTCGCGTCGATCGTCCGCACCGTGTCGAGCGAGGCGAAATCGTCGTTCGGCGATGGACGTTTCTACGTCGAGAAATTTGTGCGACGCCCGCGGCATATCGAAATCCAGGTGCTGGCCGACAAGCAGGGCAATACGGTCCACGTGTTCGAGCGCGAGTGTTCTATCCAGCGCCGCAATCAGAAGGTGGTCGAGGAGTCGCCCTCGCCATTCGTCACGCCCGAGATGCGCCAGGAAATGGGCGCGGTCGCGGTGCAGGCGGCGAAAGCGGTTGGCTACTACAGCGCCGGAACGATCGAGTTCCTGGCCGACGCGGATCGCAACTTTTACTTTCTCGAGATGAACACGCGCATCCAGGTCGAGCACGCGATCACCGAGCTGGTGACCGGAATCGATCTCGTGCGCACGCAGATCGAAATCGCGGCGGGCAAGCCGCTGCCGTTCAAGCAGAAAGACCTCGCGCAGCGCGGGTGGGCGATCGAATGCCGCATCTACGCCGAGGATCCCGAGGCGGGGTTCGTTCCTGCGCCGGGCAAAATCCAGACGCTGCGGTTTCCGGAAGGTCCGGGAATCCGCAACGACGCGGGCGTCTATGCGGGCGCGGAAGTGTCGATGTTTTACGATCCGATGATCTCGAAACTGGCTGCGCACGGCGCAAATCGCGCCGAGGCGATCGATCGGATGCGTCGCGCGCTCAGCGAGTTCGTGATCTCTGGAGAGCTCACGACCAACCTGTCGTTCCACCGCTGGATCATGACGCATCCGCGGTTTATCGCCGGCGATTTCGACACCAATTTTATTGCGCAGGAATATCATCCTGGCGCCGCAGCGAAGGGCGACGATCACGCGCGCACCGCCGCGATGCTCCTCGCGGCGATCACGGCGCAGCGGGGCGCGAATCACAGCAACGGCCAGGTTCCGGCGCGCACTGCGCAGCCGGCAGCCTCGGCGTGGCGCAGCCTTGCGCGCTTCGACTCGCTTCGGAGATAGGGGAAGGATCGGCACTGATGCGCTACGTCGCGACCCTTGATGACGCGGAACACGAAATCGAGCTCGAGGAGATCTCGGCCGAGAGTTTCGCGATTACTTTGGGCGGGCATCGCTTCGACGCCGACGTGCGCAAAGTCGGACCGGACTCCTTTTCGATCCTGATCGACGGGCGTTCATTCGATCTTGACGTCGCGCGCGACGGCGACGCGATCGTGGTCGCATCGCGCACCGGCTCGACGCGCCTCACGCTGGTCGATACGGCCCGTCGCGCATCTCGCGCGGCGAACAAACGCGAAGTCAGCGGCAGGATCGAGATCAAGGCCGGCATGCCGGGCCGCGTGGTTACGGTGCTGGTCGCGTCCGGAGACGAGGTCCAGTCGGGGCAGGGCGTTGTGACCGTCGAAGCGATGAAGATGGAAAATGAACTCAAGAGCCCAAGGCCGGAAAGGTGACCGAGGTGAAAGTGGTGGCGGGCCAGACCGTGGAAAAGGGCGAGCTGCTCGTGGTGATCGAGTAGCCGGATTACCGACGATGGCGGACGACGAACGCACCACACTCGATAAGGCGCGCAAGAAATGGGAAGAGCGCAAGCTTGCTCCCGCGCTCAAACGCGGCGCCGAGCGCAAGAAGAAATTCACTACGACCTCGGGTATCGAGATCAAGCGCCAGTATGATCCGTCCGACCTGGACGGCTTCGAGTACGTCACGGACTTGGGCTTTGCGGGCGAATATCCGTTCACGCGCGGCGTGCAGCCCACGATGTATCGCGGGCGGCTGTGGACGATGCGCCAGTACGCGGGCTTCGGCACCGCCGAGGAATCGAACCGGCGCTATCGATACCTGTTCGAGCAGGGGCAGACCGGGCTCTCGGTCGCGTTCGATCTTCCGACCCAGATGGGCCGCGACTCGGATCATCCGCTCGCCTCTGGCGAAGTCGGGCGCGTCGGCGTGTCGATCGGCTCGCTGGCGGACATGGAGATGCTGCTCGACGGACTTCCGCTCGACAAGATTTCGACCTCGATGACGATCAACGCGACCGCGTCGATCCTGCTGGCGCTTTACCTGGTCGCGGCGGAGCGGCGCAAGGTCGGATGGGACAAGGTCAACGGCACGATCCAGAACGATCTGCTCAAGGAATATATCGCGCGCGGAACGTACATCTATCCGCCGCGCGGCTCGATGCGGATCATCACGGATATTTTCAGCTTCGCCGTCGAAGGAAGTTCCGAACTGGAACACGATTTCGATCTCCGGCTACCACATCCGCGAGGCCGGCTCGACCGCGGCGCAGGAGCTCGCGTTCACGCTCGCCGACGGGATCGCGTACGTCGATGCGGCGGTGAAGGCGGGACTCGAAGTCGACGAGCTTCGCGAGCCGGCTGTCGTTCTTCTTCAACGTCCACAACAATTTCTTCGAGGAGATCGCGAAGTTCCGCGCGGCGCGGCGGATGTGGGCGAAGATCATGAAAGAGCGCTTCGGCGCGTCCGACGAGCGCTCGATGATGCTGCGGTTTCACGCGCAGACCGCCGGCTCGACGCTGACCGCGCAGCAGGTCGACAACAACGTCGTGCGGGTCACGCTGCAGGCGCTCGCGGCGGTGCTGGGCGGGGCGCAATCGCTGCACACGAATTCGAAGGATGAGGCGCTGGCGCTGCCGACCGAGACGTCGGCGCTGCTCGCGCTGCGCACGCAGCAGGTGATCGCGTACGAATCCGACGTCGCGGACACGATCGATCCGCTCGGCGGTTCGTACTATGTCGAGAGCCTGACCTCGGAATTGGAAACGCGCGCGTTCGAGTACCTGTCGAAGATCGACGATCTCGGCGGCGCGGTGGCGGCGATCGAGCGCGGCTATCAGCAGCGCGAGATTCAGAACGCCGCCTTTCTTTATCAGCGCGAGATCGAGACCAAAGAGCGTATCATCGTCGGCGTCAACCAGTTCACCGGCGGCGGCGAGCTTCCCATGGATATTCTGAAGGTCAATCCCGAACTCGAGGAGAAGCAGAAGCGCACCTCGCGCGGGTGCGTGCCGAGCGTGACGCGGCGAGCCTCGGCGGCGATTGCGCAGGTCGAACGCGCCGCGCGCGACGGCGGCAACCTGATGCCGCCGATTATCGACGCGGTCCGTCGTGGTGCGACGCTGGGCGAGATTGCCGACGCGATGCGCCGCGTGTTTGGCGAGTATCAGCCGGTGAACACCCTCTGAGGTAGCGCGCCGGGGCGCGATTGTATAAAAGGATTGCGATTTTCGTTCATGCGGCGCGCCCTCTCGTGATGCCGGTGCGCGCCGCGCGACATCGCTAAAACGAATACGCCGCGGCGCCGCGCGGTCTTGGGAGAATCAGAAGCGATGGGGCCGGTCCCGAAGGGCGTGTTCTTGACCAAGGGCGTCGGAAAGCATCGCGAGAAGCTCACCTCCTTCGAGATGTCGCTGCGTTCCGCCGGTATCGCCGAATTCAACCTGGTCCGGGTCAAGTCGATTTTTCCGCCGCACTGCAAGATGCTGACTCAGCAGGAAGGACTCAAGTATCTGAGCTCGGGGCAGATCGTATTTGCGGTGATGAGCGAGAACGCGACCAACGAACCGCATCGCCTGATCGCGGCCTCGGTCGGCGTCGCGGTTCCGGCCAATCCCGATCAGTACGGCTATCTGTCGGAGCATCACAGCTTCGGCGAGACCGATCAGAAGGCGGGCGACTATGCCGAAGATCTGGCGGCACAGATGCTCGCGACGATCCTGGGGGTCGATTTCGATCCCAACGCGAGCTACGACGAGCGCAAGGACATCTGGCGCGTGTCCGACAAAATCGTGACGACGCGCAACGTCACCCAATCGGCGATCGGCGACCGCGACGGGCTGTGGTCCTCGGTCGTGGCCGCCGCGGTGTTTGTCGATCTGCCCAACGGCAAGTAGCGGCCGAATTGAATTGGCGCGGCGCCGGGCTTACTCTTAAGCTATGGCAACCGAAATTCTTTACTGCTCGGCCTGAGGCTATAAACCGCGCGCGGCCAGTCTGGCCGCGTCACTCATTGATCGATTCGGCGAAGACACCGTAATCAAAGCGGGCAAATCGGGTCAGTTCGACGTTATCGTCGACGGACGCATGATCTTCTCGAAGGCGCAGAGCGGACGCTTCCCGCTCGACGACGAAGTCGAGGAGACCTTCGAGGCGCTTCGCGACGGTCGCGCACTCCCAGCTCCGGAGAGCAAACCGCCGTCGGCGGGACTTGTAAATCGCGTCCTCAGCAAGCTGCGCAAATGATTTCGGACGCACGGGTAGGGTGCTGCTCTGCGGCGGTGGCGGTTCGCGAGCCGCCCCTACGCAGACGTAGTTAATTCGAACAAAGTCCGTGCGCATGCGGTCGCGACCGGAACTCGCTTCAGGTCGCGAGAATATTTTCAATTTCGGCCGGCGCGATCCGGATTCCGACATAGAAGGGGCCGAACTTCGCGTACGCGGCACTCGCTTCGTCGAAGCGCATCTCGTAGACGAGCTTCTTGAACACCAGCGGGTCGTCGGCGAACAGATCGACGCCCCATTCCCAATCATCGAAACCGATCGATCCCGAAATCACCTGCGTGACTTCGCCCGCGAATCGCCGTCCGACCAGTCCATGCTCGTGCATCAGGCGGCGCCGATCGTCCATCGAGAGCCGATACCAGTTGTCGGCGCCTTCGCGCTTTTTATCCATCGGATAAAAACACAGGTAGCGGCGCGGCGGAATTTTCGGGAATAGACGCGCCGCGATTTTCTGCCGTTGCGCGGCGACTTCGGCTTCGACTTCGCGACTCCATTCGGGCGTTTTGGGGCGGATATTTTGCGCGGCGAGGCGAGCATGCAGCGCAACCGTCGCCTCGTAGAGTCCGATTTCGATCATCGATACGTACGAGGTCGTCGGCTCCAGGTAATCGCTGAGCCTGAGTTTGCCGATCGCGGTTTGCGCTTCGACGAGCTCATCAAAGCTGCGGCGGAAATGCACCAGGAGCAGGTCGCCTTTGTGCCCCAGGCCCGCGAACGGCGCCGACTCGCCATCCTCGCGCTCGCCCATCTGGCGGAGCGCGTCCGACGCTTCCTGCGCGACACTGCTACGCTCCGGCGCGGAGAGCGCTCGCCACGGCGCGCGCCGGATTCGGAACATCTGGTGAAGGATGCTGAAACCTTCAAGCGTCAGCGGAGCGGCGGGCGGGTCCTCGCGATGGCTCGCCGGGCCGGATGGATTATCGGTCTTCATGGATCGAATCCTAGATTTTTTTCAGCCGCGTGTCTTGATAGAGACGGTCCGCATCGCGAAAAGTCAGAGTTGAAGATCCAGGCGCGGCAGAACTTCATTCACCAATCGCTCGTACTGGCCCTTCTGATCCCATCCGGTGATGCGCAGCGTGATCGATTTTGCGCCGTCACCGGCAAGTTCGTGTAAGCTCGCCGCGCACTGCTGGGGCGTGCCGGCGGCGGTCCAGGCTTCGACCATCTGCGGCGCGAACACTGGGCCGTAGTATTCGTCGAGGAAGCGTTTGGATTCCGCGAGCGCGGCCTCGCGATCGGAATTGATGTTGATGTTGTGATACGCGATGTTCGGGTACGCGGCAGGATCTTTTCCCGCGTCCTTCAGATACTGCGCGAGCTTCGACCAGTTGGCGGCGAAGAGCTTGGGAAAGATATTCACCGTCATCCATCCGTCCGCGATTTGCGCGACGCGGCGCAACGGCTTCTCCGCCATCTGCGGCGGCGGATTCGCCGCGATCCAAATCGGACACGGGCGCTGCACCGGGCGCGGGGTTATTGTCACACCCGAGAACGAGCGGTATTTGCCGGTGAAGCTGACATTGTCCTCGGTCCACAGACGCCGGCAGATTTCGATACTCTCGGCCATCCGGTTGCCGCGCTGGCCGTCGGTGATTCCCCACACTCCGCCTTCGCGCGCGCTCACGCCGCCGGCGACGATCCCGGTGCAGAC
This sequence comes from uncultured delta proteobacterium, assembly GCA_963801665.1. Taxonomy (GTDB): domain Bacteria; phylum Desulfobacterota; class Binatia; order Binatales; family Binataceae; genus JBARDN01. The sequence continues at coordinate 212,586 of CAWDFL010000003.1, forward strand.
CGCCAGCAGCATCCGTCCTTGCGAGATCAGATCGAGCGTGGACCACTGATAGGCGAACAGGATCGGATCGCGAATCGGAAAACTCGCCATGCACCCGACGCCGAGCTTTGCGCGCCGCGTGGCCGAGGAGAGCGCGCCGAGCAGCGCGATCGATTCGGGCCGTGGCTTCGCCATCACGCTGTCGCCCACCCAGATCGAATCAAAGCGTGGATTGCGATCCGCTTCGGCGGCGAGCGCGATCATCTCGGGCCAGGTTGAGATTCCAAAAAACACGCCCCGCTGCGGGACCGTGAAACCGATGCTCAATCGCTGTTGCGCCATCCTCGTGCATCCTTCGGTTGGATTATTCGATCGTGAGCCGCGCGGAGCGCAGCAGTTCCGTACCGTTGAACTTTCCCGCGCCCGTATCTGCGCGCAAGGCCGCCGACCAGAGCGAAGGACCGCGCACCTTCAGCCACCGCGCGAGCGGGCTTTGCTCGCTGCGCGGCGCTATCAGCTCGACTTCATAAGCACCGATCGCGAACGCCACGCCCGAGGCGTCCAGGTCGAGGCGCCGGCGCGGCGCGGCGGGCCGTCCCAGCACGCGCGCGTAGTATTTGCTGGTCGCGGCGGGATTCTCGACCGCGAGAGTGACGCGCGCGATTCCGCTCCTTCCGTTGCGATGCGATCGCTCGCGCGGCACCCGTTCGTCGCGCGCGGTTTCGTCCCGGATCAGGAAGGGCAACTGCCCGTTGAAGGGAGGCTGCGGAATCGCGAGCACCCAGCTCAGGCGGAAGCCGTCGGGGCGGTCGCGCGTCATCGCCGCGGGATCGCCAATCGCGGCGCCTGCACGGCGCAACGCGGCGACGTCGGCCTCAAGGTCGTCGGTCCGCATGCAGAAGTCGGTCACACCGCCTCCGAGCTCGAGCGCCTTGAACCATGGATGACCGGGAACAGGATTGAGGAATGCGATCAACTCGATGTATGAACCGTCGGCGAATGCAATCAGCGCGTTGTGAGTGCCGATATTGTGCCTGCCGCCGCGTACGACGGTGAATCCGGCGTGAGCGTAGCTCGCGATGGCGGTCTCGAGATCAGCGACCGCGATAACGACATGATCGATTCCGGTGAACATCGACGCCTCCGCGAGGCGCGCGCCTCGTGAGGCAGGGAATACTCGCACTCGCGCGCGGCGGCAAGCGCATCGGGGACGAGTTCAGGTGAAAGCGGGGCTGAGCGGCGCGACGTGAGCGCGGTGATTTTCCTGCGCGTAGCGCCCAGCGAGGTTAAACCATTCGAGTCCCGGCAGCTGCTGCGTCATCGTATCCACCGCGCCTAAGTCGCGCAGGCCACCGTCATCGGGAAATAGGAATCCGCATACTCGTCGCATCGAGGGATCTCCGCGCACCGACACTCCGACCGGAGTCCAGAATCGTCGAAGCAGAAAGCTGGTTAGCTTTTGCGCGGCAGGTTCGCGCAGCCGTCGGCGTGCCTGGTTGTAGTAAAACGCGAAGTGACGGCGTTCGTCCTTGATAATCTTTTCCAAAATGGTCGTGAGCAGCGACGGCTCGCGGCTGCGCGCAGAGTCGCCGCCGGTCTGGCGGATCAGAGCCTGATAGCCGGTCAGCGTCGAGTATTCATTGATGGCACCCAGGGTCATGTGGACGGCGGGGAAGTGGCGCGTCAGGCGCGAGACCAGCCGCGCGACCGGCACGATAGTCTTGTCGAGAAGGCTGCGGCTGCTGCGCAAGTCTGCGAAGCGGCGGTCGTCGAACTCGACGCCCTGCGCGGCAAGCAGCCGCCGAAGCAGCAGCGAATGAAAAAATTCTTCGTACGTCCAGCACGACAGAAACGAAGTGATCTCGTTCTCGCGAATAATCGCGGTCGAGAGCAGATCGCGCATATAGACGATCGTGTGCGACTCGATATCCATCATATAGGCGAGGCAGAACAGCGCTTCTTCACCGAGACGCGGCTGCGGCGCGCTCCAATTGAAAGCTTCAGGTTTAGTCGCGCCGGAGACGCGCAGATAGCGGTCCAGATCGAAGTGAGAATTTGTCGACATCACACCAGATATACGCGGTGTGAGCGAATTTGGATTTTCGCGCGGCGGAAATTTATCGGGGAAAATCGCCCTTCAGATACATCGAGCCGGTGGGCTTATCGGTGCCGCCTGCGGGTTCGAGCGTCACGGCGGACGCGAGAATCAGTTCGCCCGCGGGCGGCATCGTCAGATCAACGATACTACTTCCTTGTGCCGTGGGCATAAAAGTTCCGGCGCGCATCGGACCGGACTTCTTGCCGATCCACCATACTTCGTAAATCTTGCCATTCGGCGGCATCGGCAGTCCGGCGACTTGCAGCAACGCGGTGTGGTTGCTCGGGCTGAGCGCGAGCATCGCGGCGGCCTTCGGCGACACGGGCATCGCCGCCAGATGCATGAGTTTGGTGTCGGGTGAAAACGCCGCGAGCGTCAGCGTAGTAGTGCTGTCGAGCCGCGACTTGAGCGCGGCGATCTGTTCGGATGCGGATTCAATCCCATGTTGCAGCGCATCGATCCGCTGATGCATCGCGGCGATCTCGATATCGGTCGCAGCGCGCGTGGAGGCCAAGTGCGCGCCGAGCTCGAAGTTCGAATAACCGAGCGCGAGGATCAGCACCGCGGCAGCCGCGCCTATGAACGCCGATGCGCGTCGCATCCGGCGAAAGCGGCGGTCGATCGGATCAATCTCGAAGGCGGCAGGGCGAACCGCTTCGCTGTGCGGCGCAGCAGACGCGTCGCCGCCAAGCCGCTTGGAGAGAAGCTCCCAGACTCGGGCCGGATGCTCACGGTCTTCGCCCGCCGAGGCGAACGCAAACGCGGCCAGCGCCTCGCGCAACGAGGCCAGCTCGCGTTCACACTCGTCGCATCGTGCCGCCAGATGCTGCGCAAGCGCGCGCGCCTCTTCGCCCTCGAGCCGGTCGAGTGCGTACAGCGGCAGCAGAGCTTTCAGTTCGTCGTGCGTCATCACGCCTACTCGACGCGTCCCTTGAGCGCGTCGCGAAGTTTTATCATTGCCGCGCGCATTCTGCTTTTCACCGTTCCCAGTGCGATACCGGTGCGGCCCGCGATTTCCGACTGAGAGAGATCCGAGAAATAGGCAAGCTCAAGCAGCTCGCGCTCTTCGCTCTTGAGCGCGGCGAGCGCGTCACCGACCCGGCGCCGGCGCTGGGCGCTTTGAATCTCGAGCGTCGGATCGTCTGCCATCGCGTCAGCGGCCGGATCCTCATCGATACGTTCGCGCGACCTGCGCGCGCGCAGGCGATCGATCGCGCGGCTGCGCGCCAGCATCATGACCCACGCAGCGACGGAACCTCGTCCGCGATCGAAGCGCGACGATTCGCGCCACACCTGCCACAGCACGTCGGCGGCAACCTCTTCGGCATCGGCCTGATTGCCTGTGATTCTGTGCGCAACGGCGGTCACCGCGAAACCATAACGTTGATGAAAAGCCCGCAGGGCATCTTGCCTGCCGGCCGCCATCTCGCCGATCAATTCCTCGTCGGGTTTCCGGTTAGCAACGACGCTGGCCACGTGTTTCTACCCTGATATACGTCGGCGACGTTGCGGTGGACTGCGCTGGTGATTGGCGCATCGTGCAAATCTCGCCGGCACCCGTCGATGCGGATGACGAAGACATCAGGCGGACCATAAGTCAGTTGGGGAGCGCGCGCAAGAAACTATCTTGGCACGGAGCGCGGTTTGCCTCGCGATCAGACGGCATATACGAAGAAGAAAGGCGCAACCGCCGCCGCGTCCGTCTGAAATGAGTACCCCGGAACAACTCAATACCTGGCAGCCTGAATCATACGACCGCAACGCAAGGTTCGTGAGCGAACTTGGCGAGCCGGTGCTCGCGATGCTTCAGCCGGTTGCGGGTGAGCGGATCCTCGACCTCGGATGCGGCGACGGCGTGTTGACGGAAAAGGTTGCGGCGGCGGGCGCAAACGTCGTGGGCGTCGACGCGTCCGAGGCGATGGTCACGGCGGCTCGCGCGCGCGGGCTTGATGCGCGGGTCGTCAACGGACAGTCGCTGCGGTTCGAGTCCGAATTCGACGCGGTATTCTCGAACGCGGCGCTGCACTGGATGCGCGAGCCTGACGGCGTGCTGGCGGGAGTGTCGCGCGCGCTGAAGCCGGGCGGCAGATTCGTCGGCGAGTTCGGCGGCCACGGATGCGTAGCCGCGATAATCGTCGCGCTCGAAGCGGTGCTCGCGCGCCGCGGCATCAGCGGGTCGGCGCAGATTCCCTGGTATTTCCCGACCGCGGACGACTACCGCGAAAGATTGGAGCGCGCCGGCTTTGCCGTCGATTACCTCGCGATCATTCCGCGTCCTACTCCGCTGCCGACCGGGATCGAAGGATGGCTTGATACCTTCGCCGAGAATTTTCTCCGTCCGCTTCAGCCTGCCGATCGAAAAAAGGCGCTGGCTGAGGCGATCGAACTGTTGCGCCCGGTTTTGTGCGACGAGCGAGGCCGCTGGACCGCCGATTACATCCGCCTGCGCTTCGCCGCGCACCTGATCGACAAAGCATCACGCTGAAATTTCGCAGCGCGCGATTACGCGCGTTCGATACGATGACGCCCCGCGCCAAGACGTGCGCTGCGCAGTGGAGCATCGTCGAAGCGGACGATCGCATCGACGCCATCGGGAAGCGTCACTTCGCCGCCACGATCGCGATCAAGCGCGACCTCGATCGTTCCCTTGGGGGTAGGGACGGCGCCCTCGAGATGGCGCAGCGTGCCGAACAGCGGCGCGATTTCCGCCTCAACGTATCCGGGCTTTAACGGACGCACGCCGAGCACGTGCGTGATCAAGTCGTAAGTGGGAGTCGCCGACCATGCGTGGCAGCGGCTGCCGGTTCCCGAACGCGCGTTCCAGTACTCCTCGAACGCGGTGTTGCCGCGCTCGATCTGCGGCCACCACTTGAGGCATCGCTCGGCGAGCAGATCGCGCCGGCCTGCGCGCACGATCGCGTCGTGCACAATATGCGAGAAGAACGGCTGCGCGGCGACGACGTTTCTGTCCGGGCTGAATTCGCAGTACTCGGCAGGATCCATCCGCTGCGCGATATATGCGGCGTGATTGTCGGAGATGGTCGGAGTCACGACCAGGCGCGACTCGTCGAGGATGTAGTTGAGAATTCGCGGCCATCGCTTGCGCGGAGCGCATCCGCTCGCAATTGCGATCGCGTTGGTCTGCTGGCTCACGCGCTCGTGCCGGCCGTTGGTGTCGGCGGCATCGACGTACACGCCCCTGCGATCATCCCATAGCAGCTCGAAGGCGTTGCGGGTGCGAAGCGCGCGGGCGCGGGCGTTGGCCGTCGCGCGCGTATCGTCAAGGGCGGTCTCGGCGAGCATTGCGAAGTCTTCCAGTGCGGCGGCGTAGAGCGCGTCAATCGCGCCGGTGACCTCCGCCCGCTCGGTCATCGCCCAGTCGATGAACATCCATCCGGGCATCCCGCGTATCAGCCCGTCGTCCGCGCGATAGCGCTCGAACGCGGCGAGGGCTCCCAGAGCTGTCGGCGCAAGTTCGCGAATCAGATCGGAATCTCCCGAATATTCGAAATAGCGGGCCAGCGCGCGCACCCAATGCAGCGAGTAATCGGGAATTGTGGTCGAGGCGGTTGCGAAATCGCCGGCCGCAACCATCGCGAGCAATCCGTCGGCGCGCGCCGAATGCGCGCAGATTCGCAGATGGCGCCGCACCAGCCGCCAGTCGGAATTCGTCACGAAGCTCAGCAGCGCATGAATGTAGGAATCACCGAGCCATGCACGTTGCTCGCGGCCGGGGCAGTCAACAAATGCATCGGAGGAGCACAGGTCGAGTGTACGTGCGCCGACTCTCCAGATTTTGTTCAGGCGCAGATCGTCGCATTCGAAGCGCGCGTCGCCGCTGCGCGGATAGCGCCGCTCGATCGCGCCCGCGGATTCAACCGTCGCACCGCCACGCGCGATCACGGTCAGGTAGCGGAAACCAACCGTCTCGAATCCTTCGACGCGTTCCGAGTCGCGGCCGCCCAGGACATAGCGGCTCGCATAGAATCGCGGTGCGATTTCGGCGGTGCTGTCGGCCCGCAAATCCTCGCCCACGTAAACATCGGCAATCGAGCCCGTCGGTCCGCGCACCACGAGCCATGGCGTCGCGAGCGTGATCGCGCCAGCGTCATAGGTGATCGCATCGGCGCCGGCGCCGGGTTGAGCGTCGGCGGCCGGATAGGCGGCCAGCGGATCGTCGCCCGCGTGAGCGGACAGAGTGCGGCGCGCGATTTCGGTGAACCCAACTGGAATCGCGGTGAGCGGCGCGATATCGGCGGATTCGGGCGCGGAGTAGGGCTCTATGGGAATCCGCAGGCGGTTGGGCGCGAAGGTCGCCGCCATCAACTCGGCCGCGTTATCCCACGACGAATCGTCAAAGTCCGCGCCGGTCCATCCCTGCGGAACCATCCGGCCGTCAAGAATTTCGAGTGGAGGCTGCGATAGCGCGGGCGGCGCAGGAACGTCCTGCCGATAAGGCGCGTCCGCGGCTTTCCATGTTCGATCGGAAATCAAATCGATCGAGGGCGCTTCGAAGGCGAACGAACCGAACCCGAGCGTGAAACTCGCGGGCGCGGGAATCCACCACGGGGTCGGCGCACCGTAAAATCTCACGAGCGCCGCGATCGTGTTGCGTCCGCGAACCAGCATCGGAGCTAGATCGATCTCCGTCCATGCCAGGCGCGCCGGAGCAGAGCGCGCGGGGCCGCGCGCCGCCTCGATTCCGTTGACGTACAGAATGAAACGCGAATCGGCGGTTACACGAGCTGGAACGGAAACCGGAACGCTTGCGAGCTCGATCGATTTGCGCAGGTAGCAGAAGCGATTCCACGTCTCGCGCGGGGGAATCGGATTCGAGGCGACTGCCGCGACGCGCCGCCGCTTTGACGGCGCCCAAATCCATCGCGCGTTCCACAAGATCGGCCATCGGCGATTCGCCATCACCGGTTCCTCAATACGGACGCGCCGCCTTGCCAATAATCTCGCGCGCCACCAGGAGTTTCATGATCTGCGCGGTGCCGTCGCCGATCTCGAGGCCGATCACGTCGCGCATGCGCTGCTGATGCGGCAGCTCGAGGCTGAAACCCATGTGCCCGTGCAGGAGCAGGCACTGATGCAGCACGCGCGCGCAGAGTTCCGGCGCAAGCCATTTGGCTCCGGCCGCGATCCATCCGTGCGGCTGCCCGCGGTCGCGAAGCCATAACGCCTCGTAACAGAGCAATCGAGCGGCGCGCAGCTCGACCGCGGCTTCGGCGAGCGGAAACGACACGCCTTCGAACCGCGCGAGGCTTCCGCCGAACGCGTCGCGTCCGGCAACGTACGCGCAAGTCTCCTCGACGCTTTGCTCAGCCGCGCCGATGCACATGAGGCCGATCATCGAGCGGCTGAAATCGAAGCCTTGCATCACCTGAACGAAGCCCGCGCCCTCCGCGCCAACGCGTGCTGCCGCCGGCACGCGAACGGCGTCGAAGAAGATCGAGCCGCGGCCGATCGCGCGCGAGCCGAGATCGCGAAAGCGCGTGCGCGAGACTCCGGAGGAATTGAGATCGACGTAGAACGCGGTGACGCCGTGCGCGCCCTGCTCGAGCGTGCCGGTGCGCGCCATCACCAGAGCGGTTGCGGCCGACGAGGAAAATGAAATCGAAGTCTTCTCTCCGTCGAGGATGTAATGGTCGCCGTCGCGGCGCGCGGAAAGCTTAACGTGCGCCGCGTCGGAACCGCCCGAGGGTTCGGTCACGCCGAGCGCCGCGATCACGTCGCCGCGGCAGATCGGCGGCAGATACTCGGATTGTTGGCGCTCGTCTCCGCTGCGCGCGATGATCGCGCCGACAAGTGCCGCGATCAGCAGAACGTAGGCCGCGTTGAAATCGCCGCGCGCGATTTCCTCGTGCGCGATCCCGAGCGAGACAAAGTCCAGCGCTGAGCCGCCGTGAGCCGCCGACACCATCGGCGCCAGCAGGCCCATCGCCCCGAGCTTGCTGACGAGAGCCGGCGGCAGGTCCGCGTCGCGGTCACGTGATTGATATTCGGGCAGCAACTCGCGCGTCGAGAATTCGCGTAACGTTGTCTGCAAAAGCTGCTGCTCGGGAGATAGTCCAAAGTCCATGGGCATCGCTCTCAGTTGGGCACGACGGACGGTGGCGCGGGCGGCGGTGAATTTTGCGGAGCCGCGATCGACGGCAGGTTCTGCAAGCCGGCTCCTCCGGCGGGCACAATTTGCGTCACGCCGCTGTCGCCCTCCTGCTCGGAACCGGCTTCGTCCTGATAATGCTGCATCACCTGCTTTTTGATTTCGTCCGGCGAGACTTGCGGCGAGACGCCTTCGCTGCGCGCCCATTTTGCTCGATCGTCGGGCGACATGTTGAGCCAGATCTGGCTGGCCTCGGCCGAATGGCCGTGATTGAGAGCGTCGAGGTACTGCTGTTGCGGAGTCGGTCCGCTATGGCCGAAGGGCCAGCATCCGGAAAGCGCGAAGGCGCACGCGAGCGCGGCGATCAGATTGAAGACCGCAGTGCCTACGTTCGACCGATTTCGAGACACATACATTGTCGGTTCAGAACGTCACGACGCTGCGAATCGACTTGCCTGCGTGCATCAGATCGAACGCGTCGTTGATTCGTTCGAGCGGCATCGTATGCGTAATCAGGTCATCGATATTGATGCGGCCTTCCATGTACCAATCGACGATCCTCGGAACATCGCGGCGGCCGCGCGCGCCGCCGAACGCGGTGCCTTTCCAGGTGCGGCCGGTGACGAGCTGGAACGGACGGGTTGAGATTTCCTCGCCCGCGCCGGCGACGCCGATAATCACGCACGTGCCCCATCCGCGATGACAGCATTCGAGCGCCTGGCGCATCAGCTTTACGTTGCCGACGCACTCGAAGGCGTAGTCCGCGCCGCCGCGGGTCAGGTCGATCAGATGTGGAACCAACTCGCCCTTCACCTCGGCCGGGTTGACGAAGTCAGTCGCGCCGAACTTGCGCGCGATCGCCTCGCGCGCGGGGTTCAGATCGATCGCGGCGATCATCCGCGCGCCGGCAAGCCGCGCGCCCTGGATTACGTTGAGTCCGATACCGCCGATTCCGAACACCACGACCCGATCGCCCGGTGCGACTTTCGCGGTGTTGATCACCGCGCCGATCCCCGTGGTCACGCCGCATCCGATGTAACAGATCTTGTCGAAAGACGCGTCGGAGCGAACTTTCGCCAGCGCGATTTCGGGCACGACGGTGTAGTTCGCGAAAGTCGAAGTGCCCATGTAGTGATGAATCATCCGGCCGCCGCGCGAGAAGCGGCTGGTGCCATCGGGCATGAGGCCTTTGCCCTGGGTCTCGCGAATCGCGATGCACAGGTTGGTCTTGCCGGACAGGCACGCCTCGCAGTTGCGGCATTCGGGGATATAGAGCGGGATCACGTGATCGCCGGGCGCCAGCGTGGAGACGCCCGCGCCGATCTCGACGACGACGCCCGCGCCCTCATGGCCCAGGATCGCGGGAAACAATCCTTCCGGGTCCTTGCCCGAGAGCGTGAATGCGTCGGTGTGGCAGATTCCGGTCGCTTTGATCTCGACCAGGACCTCGCCTGCCTTGGGACCTTCGAGATCGACTTCGGTGATTTCGAGCGGCGCGTCCGCCCGCGATGCGACTGCTGCTTTAACTTTCACGATTCTCACTTCTATGTATGGGCATATGTAACGTCTATAGAGGTTCAGTTCGTGCCGAAATCACCCAGATCCAGATTCATAAACGTTTGCCGAGTCATCTCGTGAGTGGCGCCCAAAGTCATACTGACAGGATTTTCGCCCTTCATCTCCATGTGGTAATCGCGGCGGGTGAACTTGTTCAGCAAGAACGGCAAGCCCTCTCCGCCAAGGGCCATAGGCGAATCGGAAATCTGGAAATGAAGATGCGGCTCGCTTGAATTGCCGGAGTTCCCGAGAAGTCCGAGCACCTGTCCATCTTTGACCCGGTCGCCCGGCTTCACGCGGACAGAGCCCGGAATCATGTGCGCATAGAGCGCGTAGTGCCCGCCGCCCAGATCCTCGATCACCGAGTTTCCGGCGATGTTCGCAAGCGTGATCGTCACCGCCATCGTGGGTGAGTTCGGCACGTTCTCTGGAATACCGTCGAGTACGGAGACGACTCGGCCGTCGCCGACGGCGTGAATCTCTGATCGGTAGGCGTAGTAATTGCGATTATCTTTCGGATCGCCGTGAAACGAATTGCCGTCGGACCCCAGCTTCACCCAATCGACCGCGTAGCGCTCTGGAATCACGACCGCCGGGCCGAGCGCGATGATCGTGCGGCGATGGATCGAGTCGTTCGCGGGGCCATTAGGCGTCCACCAGTTATCCCCGCGCAGCGGCGACGAGATAACGATCGGCGATGCGTGGCCGACGTCAACCACGGCGGGTGCGATTTCCTGCCGCGTCTCGGGCTTGCCGTCAACCTCGACCTCGAGCGTGTTGAAGACTTTGCTCCCTGGATCGCGATTGAGGAACACAAACAGCACTCCGCTAGCCGCCGGCTTCAGAACCGGATCCTGCGGGGTCAGCGCGTTCCCGGCGATCGAGCTGAACATGTGGCGCAGCGCGTCGCCGGAAAAACCTTGCGAAGCGTCGGCAGTATCCGCTTTCTCACTCGGCGAGAGCTTGAGCGCGTCGATCCGCACTGGCTGGCTATTGAAATTCGAGATGTACAGTTCGTATGCGACGTGCGGCTTGCCGTCGCCCTCGAACATTACCGTGGGCACAGGCCGGGCGATCACGGCGATTTTGAGCGGCAACCCTGTCGCGCCATACGCCACGGCGGCGCTTATCGCGACGATCGTAGCCGCCGCAAGAAATCGGTTGACGAAATTGATCATCTATTGATGCGCCTTTACAAATTCGATCACCGGCGCGTTAAACTCCGCTGGATATTCGGTGAAGAACAGATGGCCGCCGGGAAGCTCGACCAGTTTCGCGCCCGGGATTCGCGCCGCGATCAGTTTCGAGTTTTCAGGCGGCACCAGAATATCGTCGCGCCCCGTCATCACCATTGTGAGCACGCGAATCTCTCCGAGCCGTTTGCTCACGTCATATTTCATGACGGCCTCGATCTGGCGCTGATAGGCGAACGGCGGAATCAGGTACTGCATGCGGATGCGTTCGTGCTTGTCGATAATCTCGCGGCGATTCTCGATCGCGTTGTCGGTGAACGCCGAACGCTGCTGGACGCGCCGTTGCTCGGCGTTGGCCTTTTCGCCAGCGAGCAGCGCCTCCATCACCTCCGGAGCCGCGCGCACTGCTTCGGCGCCGCCGAAAGTGGTGCATCCCAAGATGAGGCAGGAGAGCTTGTCCTGATGCGCGAGCGCGAACTCCTGCGCGATCATCCCGCCCATCGAAATTCCAAGCAGTGCGGCGCGCCGGATGCCGAGCGCGTCCATCAGGCCGGCGGTGTCGTCGGCCATCTGGCGCAGAGAGTAGGGCGCGTCGGGCTTGTCGGTTCTTCCCGCGCCGCGATTGTCGAAGACCAAGACGCGAAAGTGGCGCGCGAATTCGGGAACCTGCTCGTACCACGCGGTCAGGTTCGAGCCGAGTCCGCGGATCATCGCCAGGGTCTGCGGACCGTCGCCGTGAATCTCATAGTAGATTTCGATATCGCCGATTCGTTGTCTGGGCATGGCCGCGAATCTAGCGCCACGCGTGCGCGATGCCAATCGCGCTGCAGCTTGCGGGTACAAAAACAAAACACCAAGACACCAAGCGGCTACTAAGACATCAAGGCGCTAAGGAAGACTTTCCCGCAGGAAAGTCCTCTGCTGTGTGGGGTCTCGTCTTTGAGGCCGTCTGAATTACTAAAACGATGTTATAGCGGTGGGTTCGTTCAGTCGATTTTTTGATCGCGTCAATCAAAAATATCGAGATCATACAAGGGTTTCTTTCCAAACAAAGTGGGTTCGTTTAGATATCTTCGCTAAATTTTCGCTCTCTAGGGGTTGGCGGTCGCCAGAGCCGAGATTTTCGCGAAGCAGGGACTCTCGGCTGATTGCGGCCGTGAACGCCGAGAATGTGCGAGCCGATTTCCCGTACTGGTTCATCGCGTCGATTGTAGCAAAGAGAGGTGAGTCCGATAAGACTGGACTGCTCAGCCTTATAAAAATGTTCACAAGTAGTTTACGGCGCGATCGAGCATGCGCACGGCGGAGACGGCTGAAAGCTACGCCGGAGCGTCCACCGTCAGCGCGGGAGTGCGCGCGGGCGGCAGATTGTCGTAGAGGTCGGCAAGAAGATCGGACTTGATCTTTTGGTAGCCGGCGTCATCCCAGAGATTTTGCCATTGCAGTGGATCGTCGTTCAGGTTGTACAGCTCGCCCTCGGTTCCTTCGTAGCGGATATCAGGCACCGGGTTCGGCCTGCGCAATGCCTGGTACAGCAGCGCGAGGTTGAAGCCCGCGTCGCGCGTGGATTTCTCGTACGCGGTCAAAAGCCATCCGTCGCGATAGATCGATCGCAGATGCATCCCGATTTGCGCGAACTGGCTGTCCCATTCGGTGATGACGCGTTGCCGCGCCGATCCGGATTGGACCGGCAGCGGCGCACCTTGCATCCAGTCGGCGCGTGGCACGCCGGCGATTTCGCAGAAGGTCGGCGCGAGATCGAGATGGCCCACGGGCTCCGTAATTTCCGCCGGTGCGACTCCCGCCGAGGGCGCCGGACGCCATATGAGCGGCACGCGCATCAGCGCGTCGACGTGGTACGGCCCTTTGAACATCAGGCCGAAGTCGCCTTGCAGCTCTCCGTGATCGGTGGTGAAGAAGATGTCGGTGTCGCGGGCCCATCCGCGCTCGGTGATTCGGTTGATCACGCGCGCGCAAGCTTCGTCGATCAATTCGTTCTTGACGTGGATGAGCGCGTTGATCTCGCGCACCTGGTCGTGAGTCATCTGGCACGGCACGAAGGTCATCGCGCCGCCTTCGTCGTTTCCAAAGCGTCCCTGGTACCAGTCGAGCCAGTGGCGCGGTTTTCCGGCGAGGATTTTTTCGATCTTTTCACGCGAGCCGGGATGCCCCGGCGGCAGATCGAGATCGCGCCAATTGATTCGCCGCGCTTCGCTGGCCGGCGGATCCCACGGATGGTGCGGATCTGGGAAGCTCATCCAGATGAACCAGTTCTCATCCTGCGCGAGCTGGTCGATATAAGCGATGGTGCGGTCCGCGACCCAGTCGGTGTGGTAATGTCCGCGCGGTATCGGATTGTACGCTACTTCCGGAGCGCCGGTGTCGCCGCCGCCCTTGTTACTCAGCATCGTGACGAATCCCGAGACTTCGCCGGGAAAGTTGTCGCGCAGCCACTTGGTGTAATGCCATCGCCCCATCGGCCCGTGCATCGCGAGCTCCATGTGCTCGAAGCCGCGATACGGTCCGAAGCTTCCCTGGTCGGCCATATTGTTCTCGAACCAACGTCCGCTCGGATCGAACAGCGGCTCGAAGTGCGCCTTGCCGATAAGCGTGGTCCGGTACCCTCCCTTGTCATGCAGCCATCGCGCGACGCTCGGAGCGTCGGCAGGCAGCGGCACGCCGTTGGAGAACACGCCATGGGTGCGCACGTATTGCCCGGTGATCATCGTCGAGCGCGCGGGCATGCAGACCGTGTTCTGATTGTGCGCGCGCCGGTAGTTGATTCCCTGCGCGGCGAGCCCGTCTGCGCAAGGAGTGCGCGCGATCTTTCCGCCGTTGCATCCGAGCGAATCGTAGCGCTGCTGATCGGTGGTGATAAACAGGATCTTTCGGCCCATGGCGGTTGCTCCAGACGGTCAGCGCGGGATGTCGGTCAGCGTGCGGCATGCGATTAGCGCGGTGCGCTCGAGCCCCGCCTCGCGATGCGCATGAATCCGCTGGTACTCCGCGCTGGTCACCATCTCGATAAATGCGCGCGGGCTCGGGTACTGGACAATCGCGACGGCGTCCCACTCGTCGGATGGCTCGCCAACCAGCAGATGCGCCGGCCTGCCCATCCATAGCACGCGGCCCCCTCGCGCTTCGACCAGCTTCGTCGCCGCGTCGCCGTAGCGGCGGTAGGCCTCAGCGCCGGTGCCGCTCGCGCCGTCGGCTACAGCCTTGAACTTCAGCAGGTTAAGCATCACGACCGGGCCCTGGTCGGGGTCGGCCATCAACGCCTGAAACGCTTCAGCATTGGGAACAATAGAACTCATATCGCGGGTTGCTCCTTGGAACTGTCAGTACGGCAGGCAACGATTATTACATTCGCGATGCAAATACAATGCGATCACCGGCGTCATCCCTCGGCCCTTCCGTGCGCTGGACGAATGCCGGGGGAACCTTGGTACAGTGAGAGCGCAATCGAGTTCACAAGGAGAGATTCCAAATGCGTGCGGCAGTGATGCGTGACAAGAAGCTGGTGGTCGCCGATATTCCGGTTCCGGAGCCGGGCCCCGGCGAAGTAATCGTCAAAACCCTCGCGTGCGGAATTTGCGGATCGGATCTCCACGCGCTGAAACATGCGGAGAAGATGGTCGAGAGCTCCAAACGCGCGGGCGCCGCGTTCGTGATGGATTTGAAACGCGACATCGTGATGGGCCACGAGTTTTGCGCCGAGGTCGCGGACTTTGGACCCGGCACGCAAAAGCGCCTCAAGGCCGGAACCCGGGTCTGCTCCTTCCCGGTCCTGATTCGCTCCACCGGAGTCGAGACCGTCGGCTACTCGAACGAGAATCCGGGCGGCTACGGCGAGTTCATGCGCCTGACCGAGGCTCTGCTGCTCGAGGTTCCCAACGGCCTCTCGACCGAGCGCGCCGCGCTGACCGAGCCGATGGCGGTTGGATTTCACGCGGTGCAGAAAGCGCGCCTGACGCCGGACGACGCGCCACTGGTCATAGGATGCGGTCCCGTCGGACTGGCGGTGATCGCGGCCCTGAAGCTCAAGGGGCAGCATCCGATTGTCGCGGCTGATTTCTCGCCGCGCCGCCGCGAGCTCGCGCTCAAGATGGGCGCGGATGTCGTCGTCGATCCGAAAGAGAAATCCGCGTACGAAAGCTGGAAGCAGGCCGCGGCCTATAGCGATCCGTCGAAGGCCCCGCCAGTGCAACCGTGGATGCCGGGGCCGGCGCTGCGTCCGTCGGTGATCTTCGAATGCGTTGGCGTGCCGGGCGTAATTGAATCGATCATGTCGGGCGCGCAATCCGGCGCGCGGATCGTGGTCGTCGGCGTATGCATGGAACGTGATTCGTTCGAGCCGATGCTCGGCATCAGCAAAGAACTCAACGTGCAGTTCGTGCTCGGATATACGCCGGAGGAATTCGGCCAGACCTTGTTCAATATCGCAGAGGGAAAGACCACGGCCGACCCCCTGATCACCGGCAAGGTCGGAGTCGAAGGCGTCGCGCAGGCGTTCGAGGATCTCGGCTCGCCCGAGCATCACGCGAAGATCCTGGTCGAGCCGTGGCGTAGCTGAGCAAGGGAGATCCCGCGATGCCCACATTGGCTGGCAAGAGCACAATTATAACTGGCGGTGGTTCAGGAATCGGCCGCGCAACCGCGCTGATTGTGGCGCGTGAAGGAGCGCGCGTGATTATCGGCGACGTCTCCGAGCGCGACGGCGCCGAGACGGTGCGGATGGTTCGCGAGCACAGCGGCGAGGCCGAGTTCGTTCGCTGCGACGTGGCGCGCGCGTCCGATGCCGACGCGCTGGTGGCGGCCGCCGTGAAGAAATTCGGGCGGCTCGATTGCGCGTTCAACAACGCCGGAATCGCCGGTGCGCAGCGCAAGACCGCCGACTACGGCGAAGAGGAATGGGACCGGATCATGGCGGTGAATCTCAAAGGCGTATGGCTCTGCATGCGCGCCGAGATTCGCCAGTTCCTGGCGCAGAAGTCACCGGGCGCGATCGTGAACACCGCCTCGGCGGCTGGCTTGGTCGCGTCGCACTCGATGCCGGCGTACACGGCGGCCAAGCACGGCGTCGTCGGCCTGACAAAATGCGCGGCAATCGAGTACGCGCGCGCCGCGATCCGTATCAACGACGTATGTCCTGGTGTGGTCGATACTCCGCTCGTGGCCGGCATGATCGCCCAGCAGCCCAAGCTTGCGGGACGGCTCGACCAGGTCGAGCCGGTAGGGCGAAAGGCGCGCGCCAGCGAGATCGGCGAAGCGGTAGCGTGGTTGCTCAGTGACGCAGCTTCGTTCGTGACCGGCGCGTCGATCTCGGTGGACGGTGGACTGACCGCGGTTTGACCCGCGATGCTTTCGCTCGATCCGTTTATCGAGGCCTCGGAGCTGCGCGATCTGATCCGCAAGGGTGAGTTGCGCCCGCGCGAGGTTGCGGAATTTTTCCTCGCCCGAATCGAGCGGCTGAATCCTGATCTCGGCGCCTACATGATCGTCACCGCCGAGCGCGCACTCGCCGACGCCGCTCGAATTGAAGCCGAGCGAGATCGCGCGCGCGAGCTTCCGCTGTATGGGATTCCCTATTCGCTGAAGGACCTGACGCCCACCCGGGAATTTCGAACCACGCTCGGATCGAAGAATTTCGCCGACTCGATTCCGCCCGAGGACGCGATTATCGCGACGCGGCTGCGCGAGGCTGGCGGGATTCTGCTCGGCAAGACCGCGACTCCCGAGTTTGGCGGACGGCCGACGACCGAGGGCGGACTGTGCGGAATCGCGCATAATCCGTGGAACGCGGAGTATAACGCCGGCGGATCAAGCGGCGGAGCGGCCGCGCAGATCGCCGCCGGCCTTGGCCCTCTGGCCGAGGGCAGCGACGGCGGCGGATCGATTCGCGGGCCCGCGTCGAACTGCGGCGTGGTCGGGATCAAGCCCTCGCGCGGGCGGCTGACCTACGCGCCGCATCGCGGCGAGGCGTGGGGCGGATTCGCGACGCGCGGACCGATCGCGCGTTCGGTGCGCGACGCGGCGCTGATGCTCGACGTGCTCGCGGGTCCCGTGGTCGGCGATCCTTACTGGGCCGCGCCGCCTGCGCGCCCGTTCGCCGAGGCGCCGAGCGCAGCGCCGCGAAAGCTCCGGCTCGCCGCGATCACCGAGACCAAACTCGGGCCGGTCGATCCCGACGTAGCCGCCGCGTTCGATAGCGCGTGCGCCGCGATGCGCGAGCTGGGGCATCGCGTGGAGAGGGTCGCGCTCGATCCGGGCGCGATGCTGCTCGAGTGTGCGCGCTCGCTCATCTGCGTCGGGATCGCGGCGATTCCGATCGCGGATCTCGGCCTGGTCGATCCGGTGGTTCGCGAGATGTATCACCAGGGAAAAAAATTGTCGGCGGCCGAGTACGTGAACCTGGTCGCGGTGATGCACAATACGGCGCGCGCGATCGTGCAGGCGCTCGATCCGTTTGACGCGCTCCTGACGCCGACGATGACGATGCCGCCGATGCGCAATGGAACGTTCCCTTCGCGTCCCGATCGATATCTCGACGAGTTGTGGACCTGGATCGCGTTCGAATATCCGGCTAACGCAACCGGGCAGCCGGCGATCACGCTACCGGCGGGATTTTCGCGCGATGGATTGCCAATAGGATTTCAGATCGTCGGCCGTCCTGCGGGCGAGTTCGATCTGATCGCGCTCGCAGCGCAATACGAAGCGGCGCGCCCATGGGCTCATCTGCGCCCGCTCGACTTCCGCGAATCCGGTCCGTGAGCCGAGGCTACATCGATACGTCCGCGGCTCGTCTCCGGGTATCATCGTGGCGTACGGTTCCGGTAGACTTCTGCGGTCAAGCCCCCGTTGGCGCTCCGCGCGTTCGCTGAATAATGGCAACTGAAAGTTCCGCGTTGAAAATTCCGGCCGAAGCGCCGGTCCTGGCGTCCGAGCATGTTTCGTGGCGGCTCAAGCTCCTCTATGGAGCGCCGAACTTCGCGGGCGCCGCGCTTGTAATTCCGATCCTCATCAACATGCCCAAGTTCTACGCCGACGTGGTCCTGGTGCCGCTCGGCTATCTTGCGATCGCGATCGCGCTGGCGCGTTCGCTCGACGCGATCAGCGATCCTGTCGTCGGATGGGTCTCGGATCGCACGCGCACCCGGCTCGGGCGTCGCCGACCGTACCTGATCGTCGGACCGCCGCTATGCGGAATCGCGTTCTACGCGATGATGAGTCCGCCGATCGGAATGACCGGCACGCAGTCCGCGTGGTGGTTCGGCGTCACGTTCATTCTTTATTTCATTTTTCACACCGTCTACGTTTTGCCGCATTACGCGCTCGGGCCGGAACTGACGCTGGACTACAACGAGCGCTCGAGCCTGTTCGGCGTGCGCGAGGCGTTCACGATCCTCGGGACGATCGTCGCCTCGGCGGCGCCGGGAATCCTGATGCACGTGATGGGCTGGAATGAGCGGCACGTCTATCACTTTCTGGGAATCGCATTCGCGCTGCTGCTGACAACGCTCTATTGGATGCTCGCGTATGGAGTGCGCGAGCGCCCCGGCTTCGCCAAGCGCGAATCGAATCCGCTGGTTCCGGGAGTTCGCCGCGCGCTGCGCAATCGTCCATTCCGGATTCTGCTCGCGAGCTATATCGTCGGTTCGATCACCGGCGCGATCCCGGCGACGCTGCTTCCGTTCTTCAATGCATACGTGATCGAGCCGAAGAATCCCGCGCTGTGGCTGTCGATCGAGCTGCTCGGCTACTTCGGCGTGGGTTTCTTGTGCTTGCCGCTCTGGGTCTCGGCGGCGAAACGATTCGGCAAGCTGAACGCCTGGCTCGCGAGCTTCGTTATGGGAGTGTCGGGCGGCGCCGCGATGTACTTCATCGGCAAGGGCGACACGACGACATTGTTCGTGTTGATTAGCTGGGCGGGAGCGAGTTTCGGCGCGGGATTGTTTCTGGGTCCGTCGATGCAAGCCGACGTGATCGATTACGACGAGTTCTATACCGGCCGGCGCAGCGAGGGCCAGTACACCGCGTTCTGGAGCATCCTGCCGAAATTTGTCGCGATTCCGAGCGCCGCGCTGCCGATCGCGGTGCTCGCTGAAATCGGATACGTGCCCAACGCAGTGCAGACGCCCGAAGTGATTTTCGCGATCAAGGCGATTTTCGCGCTGGCTCCCGCGCTCTGCGGAGCGCTGTCGTTCCTGATCGCGTGGCGATATCCGATCACGAGCGAGATTCATCATGAGATTCTGGCCGGGGTCGAGCTTCACAACCAGGGCCTGCCAGGCGACTGATCCTCTTAGCGGCAGGGTCATCTCTCCGCCGAACGCGCGGGGAGTTGACGAGGCGACCGGCTGGTTCCTGGATTATTTCTCGCCGCGCGAGCTGCGCCGCTTCTTGAAGGAAGGTGCGCGCGCGCCAGTTCGCGACGTCGCGATCGTTGCTTTTTCGGCCTTGGCGGTTTCTGTCGCCGCCGCGATTCTCGCGATCGAGCGGATGGGCGGGGCGTCATCGGATCCGGGAGCGATCACCTCTCTCAGCGTCGTGACCGCCGGCTTCGCGTTGGCGATATTCCTGTTTCACATGCTGCGGTTCGGCCCGGCGCGCAGGCTGGCTTCTGGAGCGATCTCGCCGGCGATGGTCCGCGCGCATCTGAACGACGCGCACTGATCACGCCACGCGTGTGCTCCGATGCGGCCGATCAGGGTTCAGTGATGATCCTCCAGTGGCGGCCCTCGCGGGCGAGCAGATGGTCGGCCTCCTCCGGCCCCCAGCTTCCGGCTGCGTAGTTCGGAAATTCGCGCGGCGGCAATGCGTTCCACACGTCGAGCACCGGAGTGACGACGCGCCATCCGGCCTCGACCATGTCGTCGCGCTGGAACAGCGTCGGGTCGCCGATCATGCAATCGAGCAGCAGGGTCTCGTATCCGGTTGAAGGCGCGGCGCCGAAATAACTCGTGTACTTGAAGTTCATATCGACCGAACCGATCTTGACCGACGGTCCGGGAATTTTCGCGCTGAAGCGCAGCGAGATGCCCTCGTCGGGCTGGATGTGCATGACCAGTTGATTGGTGGACATCTGCTCGACGCCGGTGTCTTTGAACAGCAGCAAGGGAGCGCGTTTGAAATTGATCGCGAGCTCGGTTACGCGTTCCGCGAGCCGCTTGCCGGTGCGGACGTAGAACGGCACTCCCGCCCAGCGCCAGTTGTCGATATGCAGTTCCAGCGCGGCGTAGGTTTCGACGTGCGACTCGGGATTGACCTGGTCCTCCTTGCGATACGCGCGAACCTTTTTGCCCAACTCGGTCCCGTCGCCGTACTGGCCGCGCACCGCCATCGTGATTACGTCCTCGGACGAGAGGATCTGAATCGCGTTCAGGAGTTTTGCCTTTTCGTCACGCACGGCCTCGGCGCCGAATGAGGTCGGCGGCTCCATCCCGATCATCGCGATGAGCTGCATCATGTGATTGGGCACCATGTCGCGCAGCGCGCCGGCGGTTTCGTAGTAGCCGCCGCGTTCCTCGACGCCCACCGTCTCCGCGGCGGTTATCTGCACCGAATCGATATAGCGCCGGTTCCAGATCGGCTCGAAAATTCCGTTACCGAAGCGGAACACCAGCATGTTCTGCACGGTCTCTTTGCCCAGGTAATGATCGATCCGGTAGATTTGGTCTTCCTTGAGCACTCCCTTGATTTCCTTGTTGAGCGCCTGCGCGGACTCGAGGTCGCGGCCGAACGGTTTTTCGATCACGACCCGGCGCCAGTTCCCGTCCTTCTCTTCCGCAAGGTCCGCTGCGCCGAGCTGGCGGACGATTTCTCCGAAAAATTGCGGCGCGACCGCAAGGTAGTAGAGACAATTTCCCGGAAGGTCCTGCTCCTTCGCGGTCTTCGCCAGAGTGTCCTTCAGAGCCGCGTAGAGTTTATGGTCGGTGAAATTTCCGGAAAGGTAATACACTTTCGAAACGAACGACTTCCACAGTTTTGGATCGACCTTTTCGGTGGCGTACTTTTTGATTTCCCCCGAGAGCTGATTTCGGAAAACCTGGTCGGTGTATTTCTCGATCGAGACGCCAACGATCGCAAATTTATCCGGCAGGAATTTGCCATGCAGCAAATTGTAGAGCGCGGGAAACAGCTTGCGCTTGGTCAGATCGCCGGCGGCGCCGAAAATCACGATCGTGCATGGATCGCCCGGACGCGCCTGGGTGACGTTGTCGATATTTTCAACTTTTTCCTTCGCCATCGAGGTTCCTTTGCCGCCCTGATTCCGGTCGCGGCGCGTTCTCATTTGCCGGGCTTTTCGAGATGTCCGCCAAACTCATAGCGCATCGCGGACAAGAGCTTGTCGGCAAAGTCGGCCGAGCCGCGTGAACTGAAGCGCTCGAACAACGCCAAAGTCAGGACATTCAGCCGGCACGCCCTCGTCGATCGCGGCGTCGATAGTCCATCGCCCTTCGCCCGAGTCCGATACGCGGCCCTCGAACTTCTTGAGCTCGGGGTCGCCCAGCAGCGCACTCGCGGTCAGATCGAGCAGCCACGACGAGATCACGCTGCCGCGCCGCCATACCTCGGTTATATCGGTGAGGTTCATGTCGTACTGATACAGCTCGGGATTGCGCAACGGGGTGGTCTCGGCGTCGGATGCGCCCTTGGTTTTGCCGATGTTGGCATGGCGCAGAATGTTCAGCCCCTCGGCGTATGCCGCCATGATTCCGTACTCGATCCCATTGTGCACCATCTTGACGAAATGCCCGGCGCCGTTCGCGCCGCAATGCAGGTAGCCGTGCTCGGCGGTGCTGTTCTTTACCTTGTCGCGTCCTTCGGTGCGCGGTGCGCTGTCCATCGGCGGTGCGAGAGCCGCGAAAATCGGATCGAGATGCTTTACCACACCAGCCTCGCCGCCGATCATCTGGCAGTAGCCGCGCTCGAAGCCCCACACGCCGCCGCTGGTTCCCGAATCGACGTAGTGTATTCCCTTGGCGGCGAGGATCTTGGCCCGGCGAATGTCATCGACGTAGTACGAGTTGCCGCCGTCGACGATTATGTCGCCGCGCTCGAAGCGCTTGCTGAGCTCGTCGACGGTGCTTTCCACCACCGCCGCCGGCACCATCATCCAGGTCGCGCGCGGTTTGGCCAGTTTGGCGACGAAATCGTCCATCGACGTTGCGCCGGTCGCGCCTTCCTTCACCAGCGCCTTGACCGAGTCCTGGCTTACGTCGAACACCACGCATTGATGGCCCGCGCGAATCAGCCGTTTGACCATGTTCGCGCCCATTCTGCCCAGTCCGATCATTCCCACCTGCATTGGAAATTCTCCCTTCGTCGAGTAATCGCGCCTTGATTATAGTACGCGCGCCTGCGCGATGACGCCTGTTTATTTCGGCAGTTCGCACCGCCCGCGAACGACGCGGCTATTTCATGAGAACTTAATTCAGCCCTTGGCTTTGCCGCCGCGATAGCGCTCGATCGCCCGCGCGAGTCCGGAGAACCGTTCGATACGCCGCGCCACCGCCTGTTCGAGCAGGTCTTCGCCGCCAAAGATCACGCATGACCGCCGGCTGCGGCTGACTGCGGTGTAGATCGTCTCGCGCGAGAGCAGCGGCATGTCGCGTTCGGGCAGAATCAGCGCGACGCAATCGTATTCCGAGCCTTGCGCCTTATGCACCGTCATCGCGTAGCACAGATCGATCGCGTCCGACAGCATTTCGATTCGGAACGCGGCAAGGCCCGACTCTCGCGCGAACACTGCCGCCAGCGAGCGGCGCCCACCGCGCTCGGCAAGATTCACCAGCACGCCCTGATCGCCGTTGAACAGCATATGATCGTAATCGTTGTGCAGGACGATAACCGGCTCGCCCGCGATCATCGCGCCTCGCTCTCGCGGTGTGACGCGGCCAAGCGCCGCGCGATGCATCCGCGTGTTGATCGCGTCGGCGCCGGAGCGGCCAATCCGCGTCACGCAAAGGATTCTGGCCCGCGCCAGATGCGCGAGCATCCTTGCCACGGTCGCCGAGTCCTCGGCGCTGAATGCACCATCTTCGAGCGAATAAGTCTTCTGCGCCATCGCGGCGTACTCATCGGACTCGATTTGCGCGCGCGCGAAGTAGGATAGAAATTCCGGCAGCGACTCCGAGGCGCCGGTGACGAGCTCGACACCGGAAAACGCGATCTCGGCTGCGGTCGCCCGCTTGATTACCGGACTGTCAGCGGCCGAGATCAGATCGGTGCGTCCCTCGTTGATTTGCCGCGCCGCGAGCGCGATCGCCGCTCCTCCCGTGTCCTCGGCCTTGGCGCGATAGTTCTTACTTAGCGTCGCACTTGCCGCTGGTTCTGCTCCCGGCATCAGATCGCGCAGCACCGCGCCCGCGGCGACCGACGGCAACTGATCCGCGTCACCGACAATCGCCAGGCGCGCCTGCGGCCGCAGCGCCGCCGTCAGATGATCCATCAACGTCAGATCAAGCATCGACGCTTCATCGACGATCACAACGGACGCGTCGAGCGGATTGCCGCGATGATGAACAAAAGATCTTCGGGTGCTCGAAAATCCGAGCAGGCGATGAATCGTGGACGCGGCAGGAATCGCTGCGGCGAGCGTCGAATCTTCGGGCGCGGGATTCTCGATCGAGCTAATCGTGTTCCGGATCGACTCATTCATCCGGTACGCGGCCTTGCCGGTAGGCGCAGCCAGCGCGATCGCTGCCGGATCAATCCCGACCCGCACCAGCACGCGCAGGATCGCAGCGATAATTGAAGTCTTGCCAGTCCCCGGTCCTCCGGAAATTATCGCAAGTCGCGAGCCCGCTCCGATTTCCACCGCCCGGCGTTGTTCGTCAGAAAGCACGGCCGCGGCGCCGGCGATCATTGCCGGACGAGCAACCAGATCCGCAAGCGACTCCGCGATAGCCTGCTCGCTCGGCGCACTGTCGATATCGATCATCGCCGCGAGGCGCTCGGCGACTCTCTGCTCGGCGCGGTAGATTCGCTCGTGGTAGAGATACGGCTTCAGATAAAGCAGCGGACGCCGCGCGTCGGGACTTCGTCCGATAACCGCGGGCGCGCTGCCAGCGTCGAGAATCTCCGCGATTTTTTGCGCGACGCGATCGCGCGCGGAATCGTCGAACGGCGGCGCCATCAGGGCGGAAAGCATCCGCTCCAGCGGTTCTTTTGATTCATCGCCGCTCACCGGTAGCCGCGTGTTGCCCTCAGCGACGGCTGCCAGCGACAGGACAATCAGCGCTATCAGCGCGAACCTCGCGCTGTCGTCAAGCTCGGGCGCGAGCGCGGCGATTTCCGCCGCCAGATGCACCGCGCCAGGATCGAGATTAAGTTCGGCGACCGACGCGCGAAGATGCGCCATGTCGGTGTCGAACTGTGTCGCGGCGCGATCCGCACGCGCGCTGCGCTGCCACGCCGTGTCCATTCCGAGCAGAGGGTAGAGGGGTTTCATCGATTGAGCCCCATCTCGAACGGCCGCATCAGCTCGCGTTCAGCGCGCACCACTTCGGCCCATGGCGGATGATAAAAGTAGACCCCGCGATTTCCGCCGTTGGGCGTGATGCCCCGAATGAACAGGTAGAGCAAGCCGCCGAATGCGGCCTCGTATTCAGCCTCGCTGTGAATTCCAAGCAGACGGGTGACGCCGATAGTGTAGATCTTTGCCTGCAGGATGTAGTTATTCCGCGCGTGCTCCGCGACCGACTCGAGTTCGTACGAGTCCAACAGGTCGCTCTTCCAGTCGGCGAAGTAAACGCGAGCTTCGTGGCGAAAAACGAAATCCACGAATCCAACATACACTCCCCGCTCGATTCGCCATCGCGCGGCGTCGTTCGCCGGTCCGGAATCGAGCAGGCGATGAGCCAGCTCGGGCATCGGAAACGTGAACTCCATCTCGCGCGAGGACTCGCATCGAGCCAATGCGGGAATGGTTTTGGCTCCAACCGCGATTGGCGATCGCAACGTATTGAAGACAATCTCGGGACCGCGAATCATCCAGCGCTCGCGTTCCGGCACCTGATGACGCCGCAGCACGGAATCGAACAGCTCGCGAACTTCAGGCAGCGCGCTCCAGGTAGTCAGATCGCTCGCAGCAGCCAGAGCGTTCAGATCGAGCTTTTCGATCACCTCGTGCAGAAAGATTCCGGCCGCGGCGCCGCCACCGGGCTCCGATGCGATCCCTGGAAGCTCGGCGGTGGGTTCGAGGTCGCTCTTGTATTCGCTCAGATCGAGTTCCGGTACGGCGCGCCGATGTAAAGACGTGTACGATAGTGTCGAAAGCGGGGCGCATCTGTGTGCGAGGGCCGCGAGCTCGCTTTCGAGTTTTGCGGCGCTCGGGTCCGCGAGCAGATTCGCCGGCGGCCTCCATCCGCTGATCGAGTTCGCGTTCGCATCGGTCTCGCGCGGAGCCATTTCCAGGGCAACGGTCTCGAATAGAGGCTCCGCAAGCTGTCCGGCCGCGTCCATCGCGCGCAGGCGGTTGTTGAGCTGCTTGTATGGTCCGGATACGTCCCTTCCGAGTTTAGTCGGGATATACGGAAGATATAGTTTTGCGCGCGCGCGAGTGATCGCTACGTACAGCAGCCTTTGATCCTCCTCGGCCTCGTCTTGATCGATTTTCTTCTTTTCCTGGCGCTGCGCCTCGCTGCCAATCGCGAGCTGACGATCGCCCTCCCTGTCATGAAAAATCTTCACCGGACGCGGACTGGTGTTTGCGAAGAAACCGCCGAACACGAAAACGACTCGCGCTTCGAGTCCTTTGGCTTTGTGAATCGTCATGATCTGGACTGCCGCGCGTTCGCTTTCGAGCCGCATGAGATTCGGATCCTCGCCCGACGGCAGCCGGTACTCGCCGACGTAGGCGGCGAGACGATCGACAATGTCCGCGATCGTCCATCCTTCCCTGAGCGATTCCGCGAGGAGCAACTCGAACAGGTGTTCGTAATTGGTAAGCTCGCGCAGATTCGGCGCTCCAAACAGTTGACGCGCCGCGAGCCCGCTCTCTTCGAGCAGCGCGTCGAACAACTCGGCGAATTCTCCTTCCTTCGCGAGTCCGTGCCACTTCGCCAGCCGCGCCATCAGCGGATCGGACGGCTCCGGCTCGCCCAGCTTCGCGAGCTCGCGCATCGGGACGCCGAAAAACGGCGTTGCCCACGCCTTCAGGCGATGCGATCGATTGTTAGGCGCGGCGACTGCTCGCAACACGTCGAGGACATCGCGCGCTTCATCGGTCTGAAACAATCCTTCGCGCTTGTAGAATGCGTACGGAACGCCTTCCGCGCGGAGATACTCGGCAAGTTTGATTCCTTCGGCGTTAGTGTTGGTCAGGATAAAGATATCTCCGTACGCGACCGCGGGTCCGGACTTCGCGCCGTCAGCGACGGTGATCGCCGAGGCAGGGTCATTCACGATCGCATTGATCGTCGCCGCGATTCGGCACGCGAGCATCCGTCTGAGGGCCGCCGCCTTGTATTTCGCGTCGTGTTTCGCCGCGATCAGCGTGATTGGGATCAGCTCTTTGCCAGCGGCTTTAGCACACAGATCTTCGCGCCCGCAGGAGACCGGGTTCTGATATTTGATCGTGCTGCTGAACAGCGGCGGATTCGCGTTCTGATCCAAAATCGCGTTGACGGCGGCGATCATCGGCGCGGTCGAGCGAAAGTTCCGGGTCAGCGCGATCGGATCATTCGGCGGCGCGGCAATTGTGCTCCGCGCCCGCAGGTAAGCGTGAACATCGGCGCCCCGAAACGAATAGATTGCCTGCTTGGGGTCGCCGATAAGATACAAAGCGCTCCGCGTATCGCCCTCGACAAAAATTTTACGGAAGATCGCCCACTGGACTTCGTCGGTGTCCTGGAACTCGTCGATCAGCGCGAAGCGATAGCGGGCGCGCAGCGCCGCCGCCAGTCTGCCGTCGGCATCGTTCGCGAGCGCTTCGTGCACGCGCTCGAGCATGTCGTCATAGTCGATCACGCCGCGGCGGAATTTTTCCGCTCGCAGCCACTCGCGTATCGGCCGAACGAACCGGGAGGCCAGCCGAGATTCGATCGACGCCGCCGATGCGCCGCCTTCCGGCTCATAGTGATTGCTATTCACCTCGAAGAGCATCTTTTCGAGATCGTCAACCGACTTGCCCGAATCTTTAATCCATTTCTCCAGGGGCTCGGAGTATTCGGCGTCGGATATTTTTTTTTCGCGCAACACCGCGCGAAACGCCTCGTGGAACAACGCGCGTCCATCGGCGGCCTCGGTCCCGAACCTTGCGCCGGTATCGAATGCGAGTTCAGTCAGGACTCGTTGGCAGAAGCTGTGAATCGTATGAATCGGCGCGCGCTCAAAGGAAAACAGCGCCGCCTCGAGCGGCGCGATCAGATCGATGCCGGGGAACGCCGATTTGATCGCGTTATCGTCCGCATACGCCGCGCGCAGAGCGCGATCGATCGCGGCGCGAACGCGAGCGCGCAGCTCCGCGGTCGCACGCTGCGTGAAGGTGACGGCCAGGATTTGATCGAGCTTCGCTTCTCCGCGAATCAGCAACTCGACAATCAGATGCTCGAGCGTGAAGGTCTTGCCGGTGCCGGCACTGGCCTCGATCACGCGATGCGCGCCGAGTCCGATTTTGTCGATGACGGCGGGACGGATATAGGCGCCGTTCATTCGCCCCCGTCCTCATCGCCAAACAGTGATCTGATCGGCCCAAAGCGGCGATTCACCAGATCAAATATTTTCTCCGGGCTGGGCAGTTCGAGCTCGCGCCATCGGCGCAACGGACCGTATGCCGAACTGGGCAAACCGAAATCGCCGTCCTGATCACGCATTTCTTCGAGCGCCGAGATCGCTTCCGCCGCGTCGCTGCCCTTTCGGGATAGCCTGACAACTTTTTCCGCCGCTTCGATCGGAAGGAAATAGTCGTGCGGGTCGGAAAGCAGATCGCTGACAAGCCTGGTCAGATACTCGACCGCCTGATCCTTTTCCGGCGCGACGAGCGTTCCGATCCAGGGCGGCAGTTTTTTCTTTTCTGCCGCTGTACCCACAAGGATTGCTCTGAACTCTTTTGGGATTGGTTGACCCGCCGCCTTGAGCACAATCGCGTTCACGAACAGAGGCAGGAAATGCCGGACTTTGGCGTCCTTGCGTGCTACGCATTGCAACGCCGCGTCGAATCCGGGTGAGAAGGCTCCGACGCTTCCGTAGAGCCTGACTCGCCGCGAGATAATTTTGCCGGGCGCCGTCCGCACCGGCACTTCGAGTACCAGATAGGGCAGAATCTCTTGCGACGATGACGCGTGCTCGTCGGCGCGGCCGATACGAAACTCTTTCCACTCCGACAAGTTGCCGGCCTTTGCCGCCTCTGCGTACTTGCTCCAGCCGCGGATCAAATTCAGATCCTGATCGCGCAATGTATCCGCTATTGGACCGGCTGGTGCGCGTCCTTTCATCTGCGCCAGCGCCGCCGCGCGCAGGTATTCGGATTTAGCGGCGGTATCGCTCGTCGGCAGCTTCCAAAAGACCTCGCGCAAGAGCATCACCTGGTCGAGCCTGGTCATGCCGACCGGTTCGTCCGCGATATCTTCGTCGGCGTCCTCGTCTTCGCTCATGCCCAGCGCATAGCGGGCGGCTCCCTGCGCGGGACACTCGAGAAATTTTCGTAACGCGGCGACCGGCAGATACAAGTCGGCGTCGCGCTCGGTGACTTCGGCCGCTTCACTCGTTTTCGGAATTCGCAGATCGGGACGCAGAGCCTCGCGCGCTTCGGGCGAGAGCGCTGCCAAAAGCTCGCGTGCGTCGAGACGCGCGGCATCATCGGTGTAATGGTCCAGATCTTGGCGTAACGCCGTTATTCGCGCGCCTTGGCGCGCAGCGCTATCGACGCTGAGCCCGTTGAGCGGCGATACGCCGCCGCCAGGGTCTCCGAAGTAGCCGACATCATAACGGCTGACCGGATGGGCCAGGGTCAAAGCGTCGACCGCGGCTTCCTTGAGATACGAGCCGAGAATGAGTTGGAGTTCGCGAATGACCGTTGAGGGCTCGAGCGCGTCCCCGGTGTGCGGATCGCGTGCAACGTACGAGAACGCGATCCGCTCGCGCGCGGCCAGAATCGATTCGAGGAACATGTACCGATCGCGATCGGTCGGACTCAAGTCGCCGGCATGGCGCCGGATCCCGCGAAGGTCGAGCGGGTCGCGAGGATCGCGCGCCGGAAAAAACGACTCGCCGAGACCCATCACGAAAATCGCGCGAAAGGGGATCGAGTGCAGCGTGCCCATCGCGCCCGCTGCTACTCCATGTCCCGCGAAGCGTACCTGGCGCGCGCCGAGCTCATCGATCAGCGCCGACGCCATCGCCTCCGCCACGGCGTAGGAAACCTCAGGGCTTTCGATTTCCTCCGTACGCATCGCGTCAATAGCAGCCAGGCATCGGTCGCGCATCTGCCGATCTTCGGGCTCGTCGACGATGACATACCGCTCGATCATCCGCATGAGCAGTTGTGCCCATCGCCTGAGGCTCATCCGCTCGCGCCTGATCGCGTTTGCGTCGGCCAGGAGCGCGCGCGTAGTGCTGACGAACGCCTGCGCCGCGGGGATTTCGCTCTCGTCGATCTCGAGCGGCAGCAACGCGCCAATTTCCGCCGACTCGAACAGCCGATCGTCGCCGCTGCGTTCGCCCGACATGAATGCTCCCAGCGCGAGTCGTTTGAGCGCCTGGTCCCAATTGAAAAGATTGGCCGGAATATAGGTCGCGGCTGGATCGCCTCCATCGGCGCCGAAGAAAACTCCCAACTCCTCGCACCAGGCATCCCACAGTTCAACGTCGAGCGCCGGGTCGCCGCCATTGAGCGCACGATGCTTCAGCAGGCGCAGCAGATCGGCGCGCGTAAACCGGCCGAGCGGGAGTTTGAGCAGCAGACTGATCGCTTCGGCGACGCGACTTTGGCGTGCAACGCTGCGTCCACTGATCTCGACCGGGATGCCATGGATTCGCGCGAAGACTGCTTCAATATGCGGCGCGTAAACTTCGCATTCGGAGTCTGGAATCAGCACGCCAATCTCATTAAAGCGAAGCGGATTCTTTCCGGATGCGCTCCGCTGCAAGAGCCGCCAGATCTCGCTCGCGACAATCTCGACCTCGCGCTGGATTCCGGGGCATGCGAGAAATCGAATGCTCGCCGGCGAAGCAGCGTCCCGCAGTTCAGCGCCGCGCGAGCGATCCAGGATATCTTGCTGAACACGTGAAAGAAGTGACGCGTCTTTGCCGTCCGGCTGGTCGATGAAGTTCGATTCGAAATCACAATCGCTGAGCTCGTTGAGCAGGCGGATATATTCGCGGCCGGGCAGGCCCCATAACTCCAGCGCGCGATTGTCGGCGGCAGCAAGGCCGAATGGATCTTCACTCTTTTCAAGCTCCCCGTCGATCCGGCTTCCGCGATGAACCCAATTCGTCGTGGCATCGCGGCGCGAGGTATTCAGATCTTCCCAGAACTCGCGGCATGGATTGAGCGCGTAAATCGAAAGCGCGCCGCACTTTCCGAGCCGCGCGAAAATCTCCGCATAAGCTTGCCCCGGCGAGGCGAGTCCGAATACGTGGAGTCCGTCGCGCATCGCTTCGGTGAGGGCCGCATCGCTGATTCGCGCGAACGCGCCCGGCAAGAGCATCCAGTCGTGCGCCGCGTCGCCAGTCCATTGGGGATTTGCGGCGCCGCTTGCGTCGAAGATGATTCGCCATAGAGCTTGTTGCCATTTTTCATTCTCGGCGATTGCGGTGCCGGCTGCCGCCACGCGGCCGCCACTCCACCGCGCAAGCATCGTGCAGCGGGAAATCGAGTACTCTTCAAACAGCTTTGCCACACGTCCCGACAACTCGAAGGCTCGCAGCTCCGCCTCGGGAGTATCGCGCCCGCCGCCCGCGTCGATGTATCGCCACGCGGGTGCAAGTTGCGAGTCAGCCCGATTTTTCAGGCTAATCAGACTGTTGAAGATGACGAGCTGAAGTGCGCCCGCGGCGAGCACGCGCAGCCGGGGATTGGCGTTCTGAACAATGTTGGTCAGGTGCGTGCGCAGGAATGGAAAAGCGAGATTGGCGGCGACTCCCAGACGCTCGGCGGTCTGATACTTCACGAACTGCTCGACGGCCCGGCTCGGTACGACGATCGCGATCTTTCGCAACGGTTTGCGCCGCTGCTGCTCGGCGATCGAGTCTGCGAGCGGCTCGATCAATCCTTCGAGCCTGTTCGAGTAGTGAAGCTTGAGCATCCCCTTTTTCTCCGCGCGTCAGGCTGACGATATGAGTTTCGATCTGCC
This sequence comes from uncultured delta proteobacterium, assembly GCA_963801665.1. Taxonomy (GTDB): domain Bacteria; phylum Desulfobacterota; class Binatia; order Binatales; family Binataceae; genus JBARDN01. The sequence continues at coordinate 243,819 of CAWDFL010000003.1, forward strand.
TCGTCCAACACGCTCATTATATTCGCTTCAAAAGACAGCGGTTGTCTTGGCGAAACGCTATAATTGAGATGCTCTCAAGGAGGGCGCACTGATGGCGGTCAAATCAAGAAAACCAACCTATGAGTCGGGAATCCGTTACGCGCGAATCGCAATGATGCTGACGGAAGAGCCGCTCGGAGTGCCGCTCCAGAGAATTCAGCGCGAGCTTGGGGTGAGCGGACGCACGGTGGATCGCTATGTGCGCGAGTTCGTGAGGATGCGCGGAAAGCTTGGGCAAGGAGTCGTCGAGGCGGTGGGCGCCGGACCGAGCCGCAAGCTGCGGTTGGTCGCGCGCCGGGGCGGGCCGAGCTCGAATGTCTACCAGGCGGCGGCGATGTACTCGAGCCTGGCGCTGCTGAAATTTCTCGAGGGCACCGTGCTCAAGTCGGGAGTTGACGATATCTGGGAGCGGGTGCGGACCAACCTGCCGCCAGCGTGGCAGTTCAGGCTCCGCGACTTCAACCGCAAGTTCTACACCGTGCAATACGTTCCCAAGGATTATCGTCCGTACGAAGAGCAGATCGACGTGATTATGCGCGCGCTGCTCGACGAGAAGCGCCTGCGAATCCATTACGCGTCGATGAACCGAACCGACGGCAGCGATCGCACGCACGATTTCAATCCCTACACTCTGGTTCAATATCGCGGCGGACTGTATCTGCTGGGCCGCAGTCATCGCGGCACCGGGATTATCTATTTGGCCGTCGAGCGGATGCGCTCGGTGGAATTCATCAAAGACGAGTCCGGCACTGACGAAAGATTCCAGTTGCCCGCATCCTACAATCCGGCGGCCTTCGTGCAGGGAACATTCGGGATCGTCAGCGAGGATCGCGAGACGATCGTAGTACTGAAAAGCCTCAGTCCGGAAACGGACGCTCGCCTTGGCGCGCGCACTATTCATCCTTCCCAGCAGCTTTCGGTGGCGCGCGACGGCCGGACGCTCTTGCGGCTCAAGCTCAAAGGGACCGCGGAGCTTGCCAACTGGATCATGGCGATGAGCCCGTTTATCAAGGTGCTCGAACCCAAGACCCTCCGCGACGAAATCAAAGCCCGGATTCGCGATACCTCCCGCGTCTATGCGTAGAGGGGTGGCGCGGAGGCTCAGTGATTTCTGATAACATCGCGAGCGCATTCGGGGCGGCGAGAGGGCGGTCCGTGGCGGCGGATTCACCACGCACTCGGGAGTTATTCAGGAGGGGCGATTTGCACATACGCAATCTTTCGCTTGCGCTACTGATTGTAGCGGCAATTGCCGGGGAAGTCGGATGCGGTAATCACCCTAAACCCACCACCGAGCCGCCGATCGCGGTAACCGTACGCGCGGTCAGGGAAGCTACGCAGGCCCATCGCGGCGCATACACCGCGAATCTCCAGCCCTATCGCCAGGTTGGCCTGACGTTTCAGGTTAGCGGCTACGTCGAGACGATCAAGCAAGTTGCGGGAGCGGGAGGACGCACCCGCGATATCCAGGGCGGCGATCCTGTGAAAAATGGCGAGTTGCTCGCGACGATCCAGACCGGACCCTATCAGCAGCAGGTCAATCAGGCCGCCTCGGTGCTGGTCAATGCGGAAGCGACCTATGCGAAGGCAAAGGCCGACTACGATCGCAATAGCGCCCTGTTCAAGGAAAAGATCATCGCGCAACGCGACTATGACAATGCCGTTCAACAGTACCGATCTTCCGATGCGCAGGTGAAGCAGTCCGAGGCCTCGCTCAAGCAGGCGCAGATCAATCTCGGTTACTGCAAGCTGACCTCGCCGATGGACGCCGTGATGCTGAGCCGCGGAATCGAAATCGGCTCGCTGGTCGGCCCGAGTGTCGTCGCGTTTCAGATTGCCGACACGACCGAGATGAAGGCGATCTTCGCAGTCTCGGATATAGAAGTGGGCCAGTTGAAACAGGGGCAAGCACAGACCCTGCGCAGTGAAGCGCTGCCGGGTGTGCAGCTCGAAGGACAAATCACGCGGATTGCGCAAAGCGCCGACCCGAACACGCGTACCTTCGATGTCGAGCTCACGATCCCGAACAAGGACGGCCGCTTGCGCGTCGGGATGATCGCGTCGCTCAAGCTCGCCAATGGCGCGTCCGCGCCGGCCGCGACCGCAGCGACGGTTCCAATAAATGCAGTCGTGCGGCCGCCCGAGGATCAGAGCGGCTATGCCGTATTCGTCGCCAGCGAAGAGGGCGGCAAGACGGTCGCGCGGATGCGCAAGGTGCGGCTGGGCGATATCGTCGGCAACGAAATCGCGGTTAACTCCGGAGTCGCGATTGGCGACCGCGTGATCGTGCGCGGCGCCACGATGGTTACCGACGGCCAGGAAATCCGGATCATCCCGTAATGGCACATCGCAGCGACGAAGAAATAATCCGCACGACCCATAACACCGCGCGGTTTTTTGTAGAGAATCGCGCAATCTCGTGGGTGCTGCTGGCCGCCGTGGTCGCGTGGGGCATTTACGGCTACCTGCACATGCCCAAGCGCAAGGATCCGGATATTCCCGTGCGCCAGGCGCTCGCCGTATGCCCGTGGCCGGGAGTCAGCGCCGAGAAAATCGAGCAGACGGTTACGCGCAAGATGGAGGAGAAGATCGCGACCAACTCTTACATCCATCCCGCCGGCGCCGGGACCGACTACGGAATCAGGTCGCTGACGCTCGACGGGATCGCAATCGTTTATATTCAGCTCACTGAAAACGTCGGCGATACCGAAAAGCAATTCAACGACATCAATCTCAAGCTCGCCAGTATCCGCGATCTGCCCAGCGGCGCCGGCCCGATCCAGTTCCAGAGCGATTTCGGCGACACCGCGGCGTTGATGCTGACCGTCGCGAGCCCCAAGGTGAACGAGGTCGAGATCGCTCTGCGCGCGCGCGAGGTTCGCGCCGCTATCGAGAAAGCGCGCGCGAGCGCCGCGCCGGACTCGAAATCCAATCGTATCTCGCTAGTGACGATCTTTCCGCCGACGATGCCTGCCGAGTCGGTGACGCGGGTGCGCGACGCGCTGTCGCGTTATCTGGCGGAGCATCACGCGGCGGCCGATATTCGCCCTCTCGACGGATCGGGTTTCTCGGGCCTCGACGCGGCACAGCCTGCGGGCGCCGACCTGGTGAAATCGGCGACTGCCTATATCAACTCCCAGGTCGGGACCTCGATGTTCGAGGCGTTTCATCCCGACGCGTGGCCGCCGGTGGCGATCGTGGATCCCGCCAAGACCGAGGCGATTCTCGAAGCCTCGGCGGGTGACAAGTACACCTACCGTGATCTCAAGCGCTACACCGATCTGATCTCGCGGGCTCTGGAAGCGGTTCCCGAACGTCGAGAAGATCTCGCGCACCGGCATTCTGCCGGAATGGGTCAACCTGGTCTACTCGCAAGAGCGGCTTGCGTCCTATGGTTTCACGCCGAGCAAGCTCTCGCAGATTTTGTCGTCGCGCAACATCACGCAGTCGGCCGGGATGATCAACGCGGCCGGCACCGACGTGACGCTGCATCCGAGCGGCGAATTTACCGACGCGCAGGAGATCGGCGACGTGATTCTCGGCAAGTCGGAATCCGGATCGCCGTTCTACCTGCGCGATCTGGCGGATATCTCGCGCGGGTACCAGGCGCCGCCGCGGCTCCTGAATTTCTATACCTGGAAGACTGCCGACGGGCACTGGAACCGCGGACGCGCGATCACGATCGCGGTATTTATGCGCTCGGGCGAGCAGATAAGCGCGTTCGGTGCGGCAGTCGACAAGGCGATTGCCGGGCTTAAGACCCGCCTGCCCGAGGACCTCGTCGTCGCGCGCACCTCGGATCAGCCGCTCCAGGTTCGCGAAAATGTGCACCTGTTCATCGGTGCGCTGTACGAGGCGATCGCGCTGGTGGTCGTCATCGCGCTGATCGGCTTCTGGGATTGGCGCGCGGCGCTGCTGATCGCGCTATCGATTCCGCTCACGCTCGCGATGACGTTCGGCATGATGTACATCCTCGGCATCGATCTCCAGCAGGTGTCGATCGCGACGTTGATCATCGCGCTCGGACTGTTGGTGGACGATCCTGTGGTGGCGGGCGACGCGATTAAGCACGATCTGGGTCTTGGGCATCCGGCGGAAGTCGCGTCGTGGCTTGGGCCGACCAAGCTCGAACGCGCAATCCTGTTCTCGACCATCACCAACATCGTTGCTTATTTGCCGTTTCTGTTGCTCTCGGGCGACACCGGGAACTTTCTCTACAGCCTGCCGATCGTGATGACCTGCGCACTGGTCGCGTCGCGGATCATCTCGATGACTTTTATTCCGCAACTCGGTTACTACCTGATGCGGCCCGGAAAACCGCTGCCGCCGATCGAGTATCGGCGCACCCACGGCGCCACCGGCGTGTACTACCGGATTGGGCACTACGCATTGGAGCATCGCAAGACCTTTGTCGCGTGCTCGATGCTGTTTCTGATCGCGGGGTTTCTGGTCGCGAAGCAATTGCGCAGCGCGTACTTTCCCGAAGACGTTCAGTACCTGTCGTATATCGACGTATGGCTTCCCAACGGCGCGGCGATTTCCGAGACCGACGCGACCGTGAAAAAAGTCGCGGCGGTGGTGCGAGGCGCGGCCGCTGAATACGGCAAGGAACATCCCGAGCACGGACATCCGCGCACGATCCTGAAATCGATCACCAGCTTTGTCGGCGGTGGTGGGCCGCGCTTCTGGTTTTCCGTTTCACCGGAATCGCCGCAGGCAAACTACGCGCAGTTGATCCTCGAGATCGAAAATAAGGAAGACATGCCGAAGTTCGTCGGCCCGCTCCAGAATCTCATCTCGAAGGAAGTTCCCGGCGCGTACGTTGACGTGTGCCAGCTGCTGACCAATCCGGTGCGCTATCCAATCGAGGTGCACATCTTTGGCCAGGCCGATATCGATCCGGCGCGCGAACAGGCGGACATCGAGACGCTTCAGCAGATCGCCAACCAGGCCGAGGCGGTGCTGCGCTCGGTTCCCGGCGCACGGCGCATCCGCACTGACTGGATGGCCGAGAGTCCGGTCATCAATCTGCCGATAAATCCCGATCGCGCGAATCTGGCCGGCGTCACCAATCAGGACATCGCCAATTCCGCCGCCGCGGGCCTTTCCGGAGCGCAGGTGGGAACGCTGATCAGCGGCGACCTGCGCATCCCGATCGTCGCGCGCCTGCGGCAGGAGGAGCGCGCCCAGCTTTCAGATTTGGGAAGTCTTTACATCTACGCGTCGCAAGGAAACGGGCGGGTTCCGATCCAGGCGGTTGCGCCAATCGTGTTTCGATTGTCGCCCGAACGGATTGTCCGCCGCGATCACTTTCGCACGATCTCCGTGATCGCCTATCCAGCTCCCGGGGTGCTTCCGTCGGAAGTTATGAAGATCGCGACGCCGAAGCTCAAAGAGATCGCGAGCCATTTGCCGCCCGGCTACCGGCTCGAGATCGGCGGCGAGCAGGCCAAGCAGAGCGAAGGCTTTGGCGAGTTGGCGGTGGTGCTGTTGATCTCGGTCGTGCTGATCTTCGTCGCGCTGGTGGTGCAGTTCAACAATCTCGTAAAGCCGTGGCTGGTGTTCGTGGCGGTGCCGTATGGCGCGGTCGGCGCGGTCGCCGCGCTTTGGATCATGGGCGCGCCGTTCGGCTTCATGGCATTTTTGGGCATCGCGAGCCTGGTCGGCGTGATCGTCAGCCACGTAATCGTGCTGTTCGAGTTTATCGAAGAGCGCCGCGAGATGGGCGAGGAACTGATCCAGGGATTGCTCGACGCGGGAATCGAGCGCCTGCGTCCGGTGATGGTGACCGTGGGCGCGACTCTGCTGGCGTTGTTTCCGCTGGCGCTGCACGGCGGCCCGCTATGGCAGCCGCTGTGCTACGCGCAGATCGGCGGGCTCGCGCTCGCGACGGTGATCGAGCTGATCCTGGTCAAATCGTTCTATGCGATTTTCGTCGCCGATCTCGGAATCCTGAAATGGGCGCCGCACGCCGCCTCCAGCAAGGAACCTTAAACGAGCTTCGGATCAAATTCTGCGTGCTCTTGACATAATTTGATATTTCTATATAGATGGAAATATGGAACGGACAGTCGCGATCGCGGCACTTGGCGCTCTCGCCCAGGAAACCCGCCTCGACATCTTTCGCTTGTTGGTGCAGCAGGGTCCCGGCGGGATGGCGGCCGGCCAAATCGGCGAGCGGCTGGGTCTTGCGCCACCGACGCTGTCGTTTCACTTAAACCAGCTCCGCTTCGCCGGGCTGGTGGCGCATCGGCGCGAGAGCCGATCGATCGTTTACCGCGCCAATTTCCAGGCGATGAACGAACTGCTCGGGTACTTGACCGAGAACTGCTGCGGAGGACGGCCTGAAATCTGCGCCGCTGCCTCATGCGCGCCCGAGCGCCTATCAAAATCCAAAGCCTTAAAGTCCAAACGAAGGAGCAGGACTGTATGAAGCGTTTTCATGTACATGTTGCAGTCGCTGATCTGGCGGACTCGATCCGCTTTTACTCGACGCTGTTCGGCAGCGGCCCAACGGTTCGCAAGGACGATTACGCGAAATGGATGCTCGAAGATCCACGCGTCAACTTCGCGATATCAAAAACTGACAGCACCGCTGGTCTGGATCATCTGGGTATCCAGGTCGATTCGTCGCACGACCTCGGCGAGATAGCGGAGCGGCTTGCCGATGCCGCGCGTCCTGTGCTCGAGCAGAAGAACGCCGCGTGCTGCTACGCGCGCTCGGATAAGGCGTGGGCGACCGATCCGCAAGGGCTGTCGTGGGAGACGTTCTTCACGACCGGTGAACATACCACCTATGGAAAAGACATTCGCGCGACACGGATCGAGCCTGAAAGGAGTGCAGCGGCTTCGGGCGCATGCTGCTCAAGTCCGGCTGTCGAGACTGTGGCGACATCGGCGTGCGCCTGCTGCGCGAAACCCGCGGCCTGAGGCGTGGCGGATCGGATCTACAACGTCCTGTTTCTGTGCACCGGCAATTCCGCGCGCAGCGTAATGGCCGAGTGCGCGATGAACCGATGGGGCCGCGGACGGTTTGTTGCGCATAGTGCAGGGAGTCATCCGCGCGGCGAGATTCATCCGATAACGCTGGAATTGTTGCGCGGGCTTCAATACGACACGGTCGGACTGCGGAGCAAGAGCTGGGATGAGTTCGCGCTCCCCGGCAGTCCACGCTTCGATTTCGTCTTTACCGTGTGCGACCGTGCGCGCGGCGAGGTTTGCCCGCTATGGCCCGGGCAGCCGATCACCGCGCACTGGGGCGCGGCGGATCCTGCGGCGTTTTCAGGAGGCGCGGAGGAACAGCGGCGGTTCTTTTTGCGGATTTATAACGAGCTGGAAAGTCGCGTGAAAATTTTTGCCAGCCTGCCGCTCGATTCGATCGATCGATTCGCGCTCGAGCGGCGGCTCAATGAAATCGGGCAGCTTAAACCTTCGTGACAACCAGCATGATCCTCCCTGAATCGAGGCAAGCGTACCGGCGCCTTGGCTTCCTCGATCGATATCTTACCGGCTGGATTTTTTTGGCGATGATCGTGGGAGTGGTGACAGGGAACCTGTTTCCCGCAGTCAAAACGATCTTCGGCCGAATGAGTATAGGAACCACGTCGATTCCGATCGCGATCGGACTCATTGTGATGATGTATCCGCCGCTGGCCAAGGTGAATTACGACGAACTTGGTCTGGTGTTTCGCGACCGGAAGATTCTGGGGCTCTCGCTGGTACAGAACTGGATCATTGGACCGGTGCTGATGTTCGCGCTGGCGGTGATTTTCCTGTGCGATCGGCCGGAGTACATGGTCGGCCTGATTCTTATCGGTATTGCGCGCTGTATCGCGATGGTGATCGTGTGGAACGATCTGGCCGAGGGCGATCCCGATTACTGCGCCGGGCTGGTCGCCTTCAATTCGATCTTCCAGGTATTGTTTTACTCTGCGTATGCGTTCGTGTTCGTGACGATCGTGCCGCGACGGTTCGGGCTGCATACGATCGCGGTGCATGTGACGATGGCGGATATCGCTGCCAGTGTCGGCATCTATTTGGGAATCCCATTCGTGGCGGGGTTTGCGAGCTGGAAAATCCTGGCCGGCCGCATGGGTCAGACCTGGTACCGCGAATGCTTCGTGCCACGGATAAGCCCGCTTACGCTCGTGTTCCTGCTGTTTACGATCGTCGTAATGTTCTCGATCAAGGGCGCCGCGATCATGCGGCTTCCGCTCGACGTCACCCGGATCGCGGTTCCTCTGCTGCTGTACTTTGTGATCATGTTCGCGACGTCATTTGCGCTGAGCCGGTTTGCAGGCGCGAGCTATCCGCAAACCGTGACCCTGTCATTCACCGCCGCGTCCAACAATTTCGAGCTGGCGATCGCGGTGGCGGTCGCGACTTTCGGAATCGAAAGCGGAGCCGCCTTCGCCGCTGTGATCGGACCGCTGATCGAAGTACCGGTGATGATCGGCCTCGTGGACGTCGCGCGATGGGCGCGCGCTAGATATTTTCCAGAATCTGAGGCGCGTCTGGGATCGGTAGAATGTTGCTCGGTGATCCCAGAGTCCACGACGATCAAGAATCGCGCGTAGGTCTCAGCTCCCCGACGGACAAATCCGTCGTCGTCGGCCGGGCGCCGTTCTTTAATGGCCGCCGGGGTTGAACGCGAATTCGAGTTTGAGGCCGTCTGGGTCGGCGAAGAAAACCGCGTAGTAGTTCGGTGGGTAGTACAGCGCCGGCGGGTCGAGAATCACGGCTCCCATTTCTTGGAGCAAGACGTAAAGACCGTCAACCTCTGCACGACTATTTGCCCTGAATGCCAGGTGATGCAGACCCGCTGAATAGCGATCATGCTTTTTTCGAGCGCTTTGCGGTCGCGCCGCATGAAGCATGATCCCGGTGGCGTCGTCGCCGGCCGGAGCAAATCCCAAGTCCTGCGCGCTGTCTTTACTCATCCGGTAACCGAGATATTCCATCACCGGTTGATAGAAGCGCTTCGTCGCCGCGAGGTCAGTTGCCGTTAAATCGATGTGATGGATCGTCCGCGCCATTCTGTTCTCACGCAGCTGACGCCGGCTGACGTTCTTGGCGTGGGCAGTGATGCGATCTTCGACGCGATTTCCTGCGCGAGATCGCCCAAAGCTGTGCTCATCGCGGCTACGACGGCAGTGGTGCCGGGCGAGGCGGCGGTCGCGGTGAAGGTCGAGTCCGTCACGTAGAGCATCTTGCCGAGGTGATCGAGGATCTGCCAATGCGCGGTCAGCGTGACGGTGCCGGAGCCGTCGCTCTCGAAGCGGTAAACGTCGAGCTGTACCTGGTAATCGATCGTCGCGGTCTGGTACCACGGAAAAAATACGATGCGTTGAGTGCCGAGCGTCGCACCCAGGTCCTGCGCGAACACCTGGGTAAAGTTGCCGTCGAGTCCCTCCGCCCAGCGATCGGTGCCGGACAGAACCATCCGGTTCGGAGCGACTCGGGTTACGATTTCCTGGCGCTCGAGATAATCGGGCAGCTTGATCGGACCGACTCCGATCACCATCGCGCTGCTACCCGCCGAGGGTGCTGAAGGTGCGGCGGCGATCGGCGAGAGCACGAAGAATTTCGAATCGTCGGGCCGCGGCTGAAGGCCGAGCGAGCAGCCGCCGGCCGCGGCACCCGTGATGGCCAGAATTGCGATCGCGGCGAATTGCGCGGCGCGCTTCATTTCAAAACCCCCTTCGATTCTTCCGGTTGCGCGCGTCCGCGTAACACCGAGCTCGGGTTACGTTGCAGGTAGTCGGTCAATTGCTTGAGTGAGCGCGCGGCCTGCGCGGTGTCCTGGAGCGTCTGCGTCAGCTCGTAATTGACCGGCGAGCCCGGCCCTACCGACGCCTGCACGGCAGCCAGCGTGTCCTGAGTCTGCCTGAGAGTCTGGCGCGCCTGATCGGTTGTCGCGACCAGGCTCTTCGAGATCGGATCAACCTTCCGGTTGAGCGTATCGGACAAGCGCTGGATGCTTTGTGCGCTGGAACTGAGGCTGTTGGCCGTGCGATTGAGCGCGTCGATTGAGGCGTTGAGCTTGGGTGAAGTCACGAGATTGGTCACCGCCTCCATGGTTTTGGTCACTTCCTTGACCAACTTGTTGAAATCGATTTGCTCGAGTGCGGTCAGAACCTTGGTGATCGCGATCTGCGCCTGTTCGAAGGTGGTGGGCAGCGTCGGAATTTCGGGATAGGGAGAATTCTTGCCGAGAAAGAACTTGGCCGGATCCTGCGGATGCATATCGAGGTCGACATATTGCAGGCCGGTCAGGATGCTCTCGGTCGCGAGCTGTCCGCGCAGGCCCATCGCGATCGCCTGCTGCATCTCTTCCGGATCTTCCAGGTTGACCTCCGCGCCGTGGCTTATCAGCTTGGCCGAGTCGAGCTCGATCACGACCGGGATTCTGATCTGGGAATTGGTCTGCGTAAGGCTGCCTTCCATTCCCGGCACGCTCAGCATCACCGCGACCACCGAGCCGATCTCGACGCCGCGAAACTTGACCGGTGCGCCGACGCGCAGGCCGTTAACGTCGCTGCTGAAGTACAGCACGAAGCGATGCGAGCGGCGAAAAATATTGCCGCCGCCGATCACGATTATTCCGATAACCACCAGAGCCAGGGCGCCCAGAACGAACACGCCCACCATGGTTGGATTGACTTTCTTGCCCATCGATTATTTTCCCGCCTTGCCGCCCTCCGCCGCTTCAGGTTCGCCTTCGGCGCCGCGGGTGAGAAAACGGCGCACACGAGGATCGGTCGAGTGTTCGAGCAACTCGCGAGGATTGCCGTGGGCAATCGCGGTATGGCTGTCGGCGTCGAGGAAGATACTGTCGTCGCCGATCGCGAAGATGCTCGCGAGCTCGTGCGACACCACCACGACCGTGGCGCCGAGCGAGTCGCGGATTTCAAGGATCAATTCATCGAGCAGGCGCGAACTGATCGGGTCGAGCCCGGCCGACGGTTCGTCGAAGAACAGGATTTCCGGATCGAGCGCGATCGCGCGCGCGAGGCCTGCGCGCTTCTGCATCCCGCCGCTGATCTGGCTCGGGTAGTAGTCCTCGAAACCCTTTAGCCCGACCAGCGATAATTTGAGCGACGCGACTTCGCGAATTTCCGCGCCCGAAAGATCCGTGAACTCTTCGAGCGGAAGCCCGATGTTCTCGGCCAGCGTCATCGAGCTCCACAGCGCTCCGCCTTGGTAAAGCACACCGAAGCGCCGGAGCTGTTGCTCGCGGGCCTCGGGTCCGGCACGGGTGAAGTTCAGGTCGCCGTAAAAGATTTCTCCTGTGGCCGGCTCCCTGAGACCGATTAGATGGTTTAAGAGTGTGCTTTTGCCGCATCCGCTGCCGCCCATGATAATAAATACGGCGCTGCGCTTGACCTCGAAATTAAGATTGCGCATCAGGACGAAATCGCCGTACGCCATCGTGAGGTTGCGCACGACGATGTCAGGCTCGGCGGACTTTGTGCGCGGGCGCGCGGTCTGGATGCTCTGGGTCTCGCTCAAACGTTTCTCCGCCAATCAGATTCCAAGAATGTTGAACAGTACCGCAAAAACTCCGCATGCCACGACGACATAAACGATTCCGGTGACCACTGCGCTGGTAGCCGCGTCGCCGACCGCCGAGCTGCTGTTGCCGCACTGGAATCCGCGCAGGCATCCGGCGGTCCCGATAATTGCGCCATACACTGTCGCCTTGAAAATTCCGCCGAACACTCCGCCCAGCTCGATTGCCGCGATAGTTTCGCGCATGTAGCTGCCGAGAGAAATATTAAGCATCCCGGCTCCCACCGCGGCTCCGCCGAGAATTCCCAGCATGTCCGAGTAAACGCACAAAAGCGGCATCATCAGGATCAGCGCGAGCACGCGCGGCACTACCAGGAACTCCATCGGCGCAAGGCCCATCGTGGTCAGCGCGTCGATCTCTTGGGTGACCTTCATCGAGCCGAGTTGCGCGGCAAACGCGGCGCCGGTGCGTCCCGCCATGATGATCGCGGTCATCATCGCGCCCATGTCCCGCACCATGCCGATCGCGACCAGGTCGGCGACGTAGATCGAGGCGCCGAACTGCTGCAACTGCACCGCGCCCATGAAGGCCAGAATCACGCCGACCAGGAAGCTGATCAGCGTGACGATTCCGAACGCGCGCGCGCCGCAATCCTGGATTTCGATCATCAGATCGACGCGCCGGAATCTCGCTTTGCCGCTGATCAAACGGCCAAACGCGATCGCGAGCGCGCCCAGGAACGCGACGAACTCGTCGAGACCCTGTGCGTACTTGATGGTCGCGCGGCCGACCCGCTCGACGAACGGGCCCGTCTCAACTTTGGTCTCCGCGTCCTTGTTTTCAGGGACCGCCTCGGCCAGGTCGATCAGCCGCTTGACCCCGGCGGGCAGGCCGGAGACGTCAGTGTCTATTTTGCGCGTCTTGCAGGTGTCGATCGCGCGAGTGACGAAGATCAGCAGGCCCGAATCCCAATCCCCAAGGTCGCTCGCCTCGAACACGACGCGCCGGACGTCGCCCGAGCGCATCAGTTCCCGGTTCAGCAGATCTCCCGTCGGCAGCCCGTGGCGCATCCGCCACGAGCCCGAAAGATGAATGGTAAGCGAGGAGCCGGAGCCCCGCTCGAAGGTGACGGAGCCGGTGTCGGCGGCCTTGCGCTCAGCCGGCATAGGGCGGCTCGGTCTGTGAAGGGACGGGTAGCATCACTCCCGCGATCTTACCGAATATCGCAAGGCAATGCGCCTATGTCTTATGCGCGCGATGGCAGCGAGCAACGCAGGCTAGCGCGGAGCAAATGACCAGGTTCGGGCGATGGCCCGGCTAAGGAATTTGCTTACCGCCGCGTTGAAAGCCTCTGGTTGGTCGATATTAGCGGCATGTCCGGCGCCGGCGAGGACAACCTTTTCTGCGCCGGGAATTTTCGCCGCCATGTAGTCGGCGGAGGGCAAAAACCGCTCGTCCGATGCGCCGACCAGGACCAGGGTCGGCACGCGAATGGCCGGCAGCGACTCGATCGCGCTGCCGTCGCGCTGCGCCAGCATCCCTCGGGCTGCGTGTGCGAGTCCTTGCGCGCTGCGATGTTGCGCTACGCGCGTCTCTGGGCTGCCCGTCGTCGCGTCAATTCCGTTTCGCTCGAAATTGCGCGCCGTCGCGTCGGTCATGCGGTTCCACTCCTGGCGTGGGCCGTCTTTCTTGTAACCGGGCCCGGTGTCGAAGAGCATCAGCGCGATAGTGCGTTCTGGATGAGCCAGATGAAACGCTAGCGACATGAATCCGCCCAGCGAAAGGCCCGCGATAACTGCGCGCTCGGCGCCGCACGCGTCGAGCACGGCCGCCATATCGGCGACAGTCGCCTCATGCGAATACAGCGCGGGATCATCCGGCGAGTCCGAACGATCGTGACCGCGCATATCCCACGCGATCATGTGATAGCGATCCGACAGCGCGTCCATCTGCCCGCGCCACATCCGCGCGCTCGCGCTGTACCCGTGCGAGAGCAGCACGGCGGGTCCGGCGCCGCGCTCTTCGTAATAGATTTTCACTCCGTGATCGCGTTCGAGATATGGCATCGATGCATCATCCTCGCGTCGTTGGTCGGTGCAAGGTTACTGATTAGTCGGTAGTCGAATCACGCCGCGCTTGCAACGGTCGATGCGTTGTCAGGAATCCCAGTCGAGACCGACGAGCGCGGCGATTCGGCGTATGTCTACATGTGCTTCCAGCATATCGGCCAGCCGATCGAAAGCCGCGCTATGATCGGGCGTGGAAGCGGAGCGCTCGGACTCCGCCAGCGGATCGAGTCCCTTCGACTTGCGAACCGCGTCGACAAACGAGCGCCGGAAATCGGGTGCGTCAAAAATTCCGTGGATTGAGGTTCCGATAACTCTTCCGTCAGCCGATTGCGCGCCGTCGAAATCCTGCACAGCGCTGTGGCCGCGGCTGCCGATCCTGAAGAGAGCGCTCGCGGCTGTTACGCCCGTGATCCGTCCGGAGTGGATTTCATATCCTTCGATCGAGAGGCCCGTAGGCAGGTGAACTGCGGTCACGCGATCGGTGATCTTTTCGGGCGCGAAGATCGTTTCGATTTCGAGCAGTCCAAGGCCAACGGTCTCCGCCTCACTGCTCTCGACGTGGTCGCGATCGACGATGCGCCGGCCGAGCATCTGGTAGCCCCCGCAGATTCCGAGCACAAAGCCTCCACGCCGCAGGCAGCGCACCAGATAATCTTCCCATCCCGCGCCGCGTAGCCACTTGAGGTCGGCGACGGTGGTCTTTGATCCGGGCAGAATCAGGACGTCAGCTTCGGGAGCAGACACGGGATCGCTCAGATAGCGAACCGCGACGTCCGGCTCGCTCTCGAGCGGCTCGAAGTCGGTATAGTTGGATATCTCCGGCAAGCGCACGACTCCGATTTGCACTGCCGCTTCGGTGGGCGCCGGTGCGCGCGTTTCGAGCGAAGCCGAATCCTCCTGCGGGATGCCGAGGTTCCGCTCGTAAGGGATCACTCCCAACACTGAGATTCCGGTGCGCTCCGCAAGGAAGCTGGGACCGGGGTCGAGCAGGGTGCGATCGCCGCGAAATTTGTTGATCAGCAGTCCCTTAACGAGCCGCCGCTCGGACGCGCTGAGCAGCTCGACGGTTCCGACGAGCGATGCGAATACGCCGCCCTTATCGATATCGCCAACTATCAGGACCGCTGCATTCGCGAGATCCGCGACCTCCCAATTGGCCAGGTCGCGATGGCGCAGATTGATCTCCGCCGCGCCGCCCGCGCCCTCGACGATGATCAGGTCGAAGCTTTCCGCGAGCGAATTGTAGCTGCGCACGATTTCCGGCCACGCGTTCTCGCGATATCGATCGTGCTCCTGCCAGGCGTTGATGCGAAAGCGCGCCCCGCCGCCGATAACCACCTGGCATCCGGAAGCGCTCTCCGGTTTGAGCAAGACCGGATTCATCTCGACCGACGGCTCAAGCCCGCAGGCCATCGCTTGTACCCATTGCGCACGGCCAATCTCGCCGCCGCCGGCGCATACCGCGGCGTTGTTCGACATGTTCTGCGATTTGAATGGCGCAACGCGGATACCGCGGCGCGCGAATGCGCGGCACAAGCCAGTCACGATGACGCTTTTGCCGACATCCGATGCCGTTCCCATCACCATAAGGCTTCGCGCGCGCATCGGCGATCACGCGCTCGCTGGCCGAGATTGTTCGTACTGTTTGATTCTTTCGAGCAGACGGGCGCCGAAATCGGCGAGCTTCCGTTCGCCCATCCCGCGAATCGCGCGCAACTGCTCGATGGTCGAGGGACGCGCACGTGCGAGATCGCGCAGCGTCGAATCATGCAGAATCACGAAGGCTGCGACCGAGCGCTCGACCGCGATCTCGCGGCGCAACTCGCGCAGGCTTTCGTATAGGGCTTCATCCACGTCGCGCCAACTGGTTTCCTCCAGGCGCGTGCGCGCGGCCCTTGGCTTCTTCGCCTGGAGCAGCTTGACCGAACGCTTGCCGCGCAGAACCGCCCACGAATCGGCATTGAGCTTAAGGATCGGACGATCGCCGCCGGTGCGCTCGAGAAGTGATGCGTCCACGAGTTGATAGATCAGATTGGTGATCGTCTTGCGCGGAAGATCCTTCAGCAGTCCGTACGTGGAAAGCTGCTCATGACGCCATCGGCGCACCCGCTCGCTATCGGCCCCGATCAGCACGTCGACCACCTGTTCGACGCCGAAGCGCTGCTCGACCCGGGCGACGCAGGAGAGCACCTTCTGCGCGAGAATAGTCGCGTCCGCCACGCCTTCCACTTCGCCCAAACATTGGTCGCACGCGCCGCAATTCGGATTGGTGTACTGCTCGCCGAAATAGCCGGACAGCGCGGCGTGGCGGCATCCGACGACCGTGGCGTAGCGGCGGATCTGTTCGAGCAGCTCGTTTGCGCTTTCGAGCACCTGCGCGGGAAACTCCGCTTCGGCGGCGCTGCGTTCGAGCAGCCCCTGCCAGCGCATCGCGTCCGCCGCGGAGTAGAACAGGACGCACTCCGCCGGCAGACCGTCGCGTCCGGCGCGGCCAGTCTCTTGCTGATAGTGTTCGATCGATTTCGGCAGCGCCGCGTGGATCACGCAGCGGATATCGCTGCGGTCGATACCCATCCCAAAGGCGACTGTCGCCACGACGACGTCGATCTCCTCGGCGGCGAAGCGGTCCTGCGCGCGGCGGCGCTCGTCGGCTTCCATGCCGGCGTGATAGTGCGCGGCGCGAAAGCCCGCATCCGCCAGGTACGCCGCCATCGTCTCGGTGTCCTTTCGCGAGATGCAGTAAACGATCACCGCCTCGCCCGCGTGGCGGCGCACGACCTCCGCGACCTGCGCCTTGACGGAATTTTTCGGAATTACGCGGTAGAGAAGGTTCGGCCGATCGAAAGAGCCGACCAGCACTGCCGGATCCTTGAGCCCAAGTTGCTTGACGATATCGTGGCGCACGCGCTCGGTCGCCGTCGCCGTGTATGCGTGCAGGCTCGCGTTTGCGAACCGGGTCTTCAATTCCGCGAGCTGGCGATACTCAGGCCGAAAATCATGGCCCCACTGGCTGATGCAGTGAGCCTCGTCGATCGCGAAGGTGCCGACGCCGATTCGCTGCGCCAGCTCGCTAAACCGCGGCGTGAGCATCCGCTCCGGCGCGACGAAGATAAGATGCGGACGGTTCGTCGCAATCTCGCGCTCGGCGTCGCGAATCTGCGCGAAATCCATTCCACTATGCAGCGCGATCGCCGGATAGCCGCATGCGCGCAACGCGTCCACCTGATCCTTCATCAGAGCGATGAGCGGCGAGACGACGATATCGGTGCGTCCCGCGACCGCAGGCGGCACCTGGTAGCACAGCGACTTGCCGCCTCCCGTCGGCATCACGACCAGCGAATCGCGGCGATCAAGGCCGGCCTTGATCGCCTCTGCCTGCAGCGCGCGCAGGCTCTCAAAGCCCCAGAAGCGGCGCACGGTGGCGAGAACCGCGTCCGACGCGCGATGCGCCGAAGGCGTAACGTCAAGCGTCACTGGGGCGCCTTCGTCGTAAGGTTGTCATCGTAGCGATGTTATTTAACTACCGGACGCGTTCGGCGACGATCAAGCCCGCCGATATTTCTTCCAATCTTTTTCAATCACTCCGGCCATCTCTTTTCCGGCGGCGCGCAGCCACTCCGGTTTTCTGCGATGCAGGTTCTTCAGGATATTTTTGACCTGGCGCCTGCTGCCCAGATGGACATTGGCCGCTTCGGATCCCATCGCGTGAAGCAAGATATGTTCGTCGCGCTTTTTCGGCAGGCTGGCGATATCGACAGGATTGGAATCCGGCGAGAGTCGGCGAATCAGCCACTCGCCCGCGACTATCTGAAACGGATCGCGCGCGCGAACCGCGGATAAGATCGCCTGCTGGTAGTAGGAATTGTGATCGCCGGTATTTCCGTCGAGCCACGCGCATCCCGAGGGAACCATTGCCTTCGCTTCGCGCGCGATGCATCCTCCTTGCCACTGGGCGATCGCTACGAAGCGCTGTTGCCCGAGACTTCCCATCCCGGCCTTTCTGAGAACAACTTTGTAATCGAGATTAACGTCTGGGAGCGTTTTCTCCAGCGCCTTCTTAACCGTTTGGGGAAGTCCGCGGCGTACAGCGGGGAGCGCGTTCAGTTTCTTCCAGAAGTCTTCTGGAGGTTTGATCGCCTCGATACCGAGTTTCTCCAGAATCTTCTCGTGCTCGGCTAGCACCATCGGGCGGCCGCCACTTTTGAGCGTCGCCTCGTATCCTTCCAAAATAATTTCGCAGCCAGCCCTTACGCCGCTGGTCAGATGGCCCGAGTCGTTGACTATCTTGACGCTTGCCGCCAACCGGACCAGATCGTTGGTGTAGGGCAACGGATATGCTTCGTCGAAATCGTCGACTCCCCAGGCGAGCCCGGCCCTCCGAGTCGCGCCAGGTGCCGAAACTATTGA
Organism: uncultured delta proteobacterium; assembly: GCA_963801665.1. GTDB lineage: Bacteria > Desulfobacterota > Binatia > Binatales > Binataceae > JBARDN01. The sequence goes on from CAWDFL010000003.1 coordinate 261,846, forward strand.
CGTGCAGATCGCCGACCGCGATGACCTTGGGTGCGTCACGCAGATCGGCGGAGACCTCTGGCCATAGCTGGGCCCAGCGATAAAACGTGCCGCGAAAAAACATGAACAGATCATCTCTCATCTGTTCATGTTTCGACCGCAGATCTGATTGGACCACGGTCGTGCATGCGCGCATCCAGCTCTCATATTCTCGGGTCGCTCGCTGTATGTTCATCGGCACGTGACTCCAGACACGTTCTGTCAACCAAGCGCAATTTTGCTGGCCGTCGGTGTCGAGCAATCCGAACTGACCGAGCCACGGAAAGCGCTCGAGGAAGCCGGCGCTCAGAGGGGAAACCGATTGCCGCGATCTGCCATGGTCCGTGGATGCTGGTCGAAGCGGACGTGCTTCGAGGGCATACGCTGACTTCATGGCCGTCGCTCAAGACCGATATTCGCAGCCTGGAGAGTCCTTTGCGCCTCGGCTTTCTCGATGCTGGCGGCAAAATCACGCCGCCTTGGCTTTGTTCAATCGTTTGATCGCCGCAGAAAGTGGCCGCTCGCCGCCGCAGTAGTCTTGCCACGCGGTGCTCCTGGCTATCAGACCCGGCACGGTCCGAATCGTGAAGCGTTTCGGATCGAGTCCCGCGCGAATCTGCGTCCATGAAAGCGGCATTGATACTGGAGCTCCGGCGCGAGCGCGTGGAGACAGCGGCGCGACGGCGGTCGCCATGCGATCGTTGCGCAGATAGTCGAGGAAGATTTTCCCAGGGCGATCTTTCTTGGCCATTTTGGTCAGATAAAGATCGGGACTATCCGCCGCCATCTGCAAACAAACTTCGCGCGCGAAAGCCTTAGCGGCGGCCCAGTCGATTCGATCTTTTTTGGCCGGCGCAAGCGGCGTCACCACGTGCAAACCCTTGCCGCCGGTGGTTTTGCAGAAGCTCACGAGGCCGACTGCTTCCAGCCGATCATGAATTTCACGCGCACCCGCGACAACGGCCGCGAAATCAACATCCTCAGCCGGATCGAGATCGAAAACGATGCGTCCCGGGACCTCAGGATCTCCCGGCTGGCAGTTCCATGGATGCAGTTCCAGCCCGGCCATTTGCGCAACCTCGGCCAGCGCTTCGACTCGATCTATCTGCAAGTACGGCTCGGCGATTCCCGCGACTTTGACCATCGCGAATAACTTCGACGAGCCCGGCATCGCGTGCCGCTGAAAGAATTGTTGGCCGCCGAGCCCGTCCGGCGCTCGTACGATCGAGCACGGCCGTCCCTTCAGATGCTCGATCATCTGCGGGCCAGCCGCTTCGTAGTAGCGAGCCAGATCGAGCTTGGTAAATGGTCCGCTATCGCCGTCTGAGGGCCAGAGCACCTTGTCCGGCTTGGAGATCGTCACGCCCATTACGAGAGTCTCTCCGGCCGATTGTTTTCGCGGTTTGGAGGCTTTCGCCGCGTGGGTTCGTTTTGCCGCGCGGCTCGGTTCGGCCGCGTTGTTATGATTCGAGCTCCAAGTATCGTCCGCTTTCGCGATCTTTTTGCTTTTGAGAATGAATGGCTTCGGTCCGCGTCCGTTGCCTGCGGCGATCGCGGCCATCGGACGGCCCGATGCGACCGACCGGTCGTCAGCCAGCAGCGCGTCGCTATCGCCCTCATGCGCGAAGTCGTCGCGATGCTTTATCAACAGCCAGTTGGTTCGCTTGCCGCCGGTCCGGTCATACTTCATCCGCACCAGCACCCAGCTTCCATGCAGCCGTTCACCGTCGAGGTTGAACTTCAGATTGCCGGCTTTGAGCGCAGCCTGCGGAGTCGAGTTTTCTTCCGGCGTCCAATAGCCGCGATCCCACAATTGCACGGTGCCCCCGCCGTATTGGCCTTGAGGAATCGTGCCTTCGAAATCGCCGTAGTCGAGCGGATGATCCTCAACCTCGACCGCGAGGCGTTTATCGTGCGGATCGATTGAAGGGCCGCGCGTGACTGCCCATGATTTCAGAACTCCGTCGAGCTCGAGCCTGAAATCATAATGTAGCCGCGAGGCCTCATGCTTCTGAATCACGTAGCGAAGGCGGTGCGCAGGCGTGATCGGGGTATCGCCGCTCGGCTCGGCGGTTTTGTTGAAGTCCCGCTTCGCCCGATACTTTGAAAGCTTTGCATTCGCCACGGGACGCCTGTGCCCGCAGATAACCTGCGCGAGCGATATCGATCAGAATCGACTAAGATTTGGGTCCGCCGAATAGCCGCAGCACGTCTTCCTCTTTCGCTACGGCAGCGCGAATTTGCGCGAGCTGATGCTCGATCGTTTTGCGCAGATCCGGCGAGAGATTTTCACCTAATGCCTTCTGATATTCGCCGATGACTTTTTCATCGTCTTCGCGGCACCATTCGATAACCCCAGTATCACCCTTGCTCATGATGACGCTGAAATCCAGCGCCTCGCGATCCACGAAGCCGGCGACCGATCCCGATTTCTTTTCGTCGATTCCGAGACGGTAACGTTCAGCCTGGAGCGCCGAGGCCGCGTTTTTACGCGAATCCGCCTGCCGATTGAGAAATGCCTCCAGGTTCGCGCGTTCTACGTCTTTGGCTGCGTGGCGATATCGCTTCTCGCTGTCGACGCAGGTGGAAATCAAACTATGTAGTATTTCAGCGGTATCCATATAACGCCTCGCGTGGGAGAGCATCGGATATGCCATCGCCGCGGCTCGATAAAAGGCGTCTATTAAGCTCTAAATATAGGTACGCGGCAAATTTTACCGACCTGTAAACCATACCGGATGTGATCAAATCATAGTCGCGACGGAAACAATTTGTCTTATGCGAGTCGGCGTGTATCTTGCTTTCCCTTGAACTATTCGCGCCGAGGGAGATCTGAAATGAAATGCGGTCATCAGCGATGCAGTTGCGAAGCAACGGCCGGCCAGAAGTATTGCTCGAACGAATGCGCGTCGAGCGAGCGCGATGAAGGCGCGACTGATTGTCACTGCGGCCACGAAGAATGCCGTGCATCGCACCAAAAGGATCGCGATAGCACGCGGGAGTGACTCCAAGGGATATTTTCAGGGGGTAATTCATTATGATCAAGAAAATCGTGCCGTTCGGAATCGGAATTCTACTGTTCGCGTTCGCCGGAATTGCCTCGGCGCAAGACTTGGGAGTGCTCCTTAACAAAGCCAACCAGATGAACTACGAGGAAGTTGCCACCGCCAAGATAGCCAAGGACAAAGCCGGCGATAACCAGCCAATGATCACCTATGCGGAAACGATCCGGGGCGATCACGAAGCCAATGAGCAGGCGGTCTCCGCACTTGCGCGCCAGCGCCACGTAAAGCTCGAGGACAGTGATGCCTCGAAAGCCGAAAAGAGCAAGCTCAACGATCTGAACGGCGGCGATTTCAACGCGGCGTATCTCGACGACCAGATCGCCGGGCATAAGGAAGCCATTAGCACCTTCAAGACCGCGCAGCGCGATTTCAAGGGCGACCCTAACGTCGAGTTGTATATACAGCAGACGCTTCCAGTGCTTCAGGCGCATCTGGCATTGGCGCAGAATCTGAAATACCACCTCTCGACCGACTCCGATCAGAATCCGGCGAACAACAAGACCAAGTAAGATCGGCAGTCATCGGTCCATTACGAGCAGACACTCGCCATCTGGCGGGTGTCTTTCCGTTTGTGGCCTACAGCGTTTTATTGTTTGTGATCAGCTATACTTGACGCTGTCAGGCGGAGGCCGGACTCGTCATGGTTCAGAAGCAATGAAGGCTGCGGAAGCCAAACGAAGACTGGTGGATGAGAGCGTCCGCCTGATTGACGAGCAAGGTCTTGGCGGACTGAGCTTTCGCGAGATGTCGCGGCGCGCCGGCGTGAGCCACCAGACCCCGTATCACCACTTTGCCAATCGCGAGGGAATACTGGCGGCGATCGCGCACGACGGATTCACGCGGCTCAACGCGCGGCTTGCGAAAGTCCGGGAAACCGACCGTCGCAAGCGTCCCGCGGAAATTCTCCGCAACGTGATTCGCGCCTACATGATCTTTGCGATTGAGAATCCTGTCCACTACGGGGTGATGTTCCGGCCGGAGCTGGTTGATCTCAAACGCCATCCGGAAACCCGCGAGCAGATCAATCAGTCATTCCAGCGCCTGGTCGATTCGGTCGTAGCCTGCCATCCCGGTATCGCGAACAACGAAAAGCGCCTGATGGAGGTCGCGAATGCTCTCTGGGCGGCCGCGCACGGCGTTGCGACGATCTGGCTCGACGGTCCGCTGCGCGCTAAATCTCCGGAGATCTCGATTATGTCCTTTATCGACATGACATCCGAGATGTTCAGCCAGGCCGGCGCGAAGGCGACGCGAGCCGTTCAAAAGAGAAGCGACAAATTGTCGGACGCCAGGACCACGTCGTCTAGGACGACGTAGCGCTCCTGCAGGCGAAAGTCGTCGCCTGCGGGGACGATCCGATCGCGCCGCTCCGCGGTGAAGAGCACGCGCTGCTCGCCGCGGACCTTGGCCAGAAACAGCGTGCTGACGACTGACATGCGGCCGTCCGCGTCGCTCTCGAGGATCATGACGTTGCTGACCAGCCGCCGCGCCATCGACGGAGGCGTCTCCGCCCAGGCCATCCCGCTTTGCAGGCGTTCGATTCGAGAGCGAAGCCCGGACAAGTCATCGTCGATCAGCGCCAACGCATCGTCCGCTTCCAGTTCGCGATCTACCGACCAGGTGGAGAAGTCCTTCACGTGTCCCTGCCGGATATATGCGCGGCTGGGGACGCGGTAGCGGATCTTTTCGTCCAGGAGCTCGAGCCACAGATCGAAGCGCCGGGAGTCGAGCAGTCGCGCCTCATGATATAGCCATTGCTGGACGCGCAGGAGCCGCGTGAAATCTTCGTTCATGCTCGGCGCTCCTTCGAACATGTCGCGCATCCATCGCAGGTAGAAACCGCGCTGATTGATCTCGCTCGCGGTGAGGCCGAGCTCGCCGGGGACGCGGTCAGAGCGCTCTTCATGCCCGGCTCCCATCTGGAGATTGAGGCGTTGCTTGCGCGCCTCGGCCCCGCGGCTCGAATAGGTGACCGCGGCCCAGTTGCCGGCGTCGTCCTGCTCGAAACTTCCGGCTGGTCCGAACGTGCGGGCCGATTGGCCGGATATCCACGCCTTCACTTCGGGCGGCGCGTCGCGATCGACCAGGCTATACGCCCACATCTCCACCTCGCCAATTCCGCGAGGCTGGATGACGCGCAGAGAATTGACAATCGGCACCATTCCGAAATTCGGCCACACCGCGCCATGGATCAAGCCGATATGCGCTCGCTGTGAACCGAGCCGCTGTACGACCTCGTCCTGGATGCCGAGCAGATATTCCTCGACGTGCGGAGGATAGCCGCCGATGGTGAGCCTCAAGTATTCCTGCGGCGCCATTTCGTCCGGAAAGATGTTGACGCCAAGACCGTGGCCGAGTCCGGGACGAACCTCGCGCCCATAAACCACCGGCGTGGCGCGATTTGCCCCCAAGTCGCGCGGAAGGGCCGAACCATGCGCGAAGCCGATATGATATTCGTCGCCGCAATGATTCTCCGCAATGACTTTCCAATTGCTCGCGATACGCCATCGCTGGGGTCCGAGCAGCTCGGTCCCGCCCGCGCGGCGATCGAGAATGATATCGAGATACCAGGCCATGTCGCCGAGGAATGCTTCGAGCGTGGGCGCATCGGGATCGAAATTGCCAAAGATCAATCCTTTGTAGGTCTCCACGCGAGCGACCGGCACGAGTCCCCACTCCCCCTTGTCGATCTCCTTGTAGTAGATCGATTCTTCTCCCGGCACGATCGCGAGGCTGCCGTCGCTCTCATAGGTCCAGCCGTGGTAGCGGCACTGAAACCGCTGGGCGGTTCCGCGATCTTCCTGGCAGACCTGATAGCCGCGATGCCGGCAGGCGTTGAGATGCGCATGAATCCGGCCGCTTCGGTCTCGGGTCACGAGCACGGATTCCTCGCCCATATAGGTTCGCAGGAACGAGCCCGGCTTCGGCAGTTGCGATACATGGCCGAGCAGGAGCCACGACCGGCCGAAAACGCGCTGCTTCTCGAGCTCGTAGAGGGCGGGGTCGGAGAAGATCTCCGGCCTGATCCACGAGCCGTCGGGGGCGACATACTCTGAAGGTTTCATCCTCGGCGCTCCTCTTTTGGCGGCGACTCGCCGCGTCGAGGATCAGCATAAGCGCGAAGACTTGACACTGTCAAGTACGAGACGGATAGACCGGTGATTCGAGAAAAAATAGCTTTTCCTTTCAAATTCAATCATAGAGAATTTGAGAGGAAAAGCATTATTTTTTAAGGCTTAATATAGATTAAAATCTCCCATGCATTTGACTTTCCTTTCAAAATCAAGCTATGCTCTTTTTGATAGGAAAGACTGTTGAAGGTGAAGGAACTTACTGCGGAACAGCGCAGGATAGCGGTAGATGCCGTCCAGCTCTATCAGCACTTCTTTGACCTTCGCGCGGAATACCATGAATTTCGTGGCGGGATTATCTGGAAAACCGTCGGAAAAAAACAATACCTCGTAAGAACGCTAGACCGTAAAGGTCATCAAAAGTCACTGGGACCCCGATCCCGCAAAACCGAAAAACTGCTTCGGAAATTCACGGAACAAAAAAACGATCTCAGACGACGGCTCGAATCGCTGCGGGAAGAGATCGCCAGACATGCGAAATTCTGCGTCGCCGCTGGAGTCAATCGCGTCCCGCGGATCGCCGCCGACATCGCGAGGAAGCTCGATTCCTTTGGGCTCCTCGGCACCCACTTGCTGATCATCGGCAGTCACGCGATTTATGCTTACGAGATGGCCGCTGGAGTACAGCTCAAAGCGGGACTTCTGCAGACCCACGACCTCGATACGTTGCTCGACAATAAGACCGGACTTGAAATCGCCGGTGACGTCCGAAGCGCCGGTTTGTTAGGGCTAATTCAAAAGATCGACAAAAGCTTCCGGCTCGTTCGGCAGCGTTCATTTCGCGCTGTGAACAGCAAGGGATTTATGGTCGATCTGATACGGGCGCCATTCTTCGATCAAACCCGTCTTACAAGCCTCGGCGGTCGAGGAGATCTTGTCGCGGAGCCATTGCAAGGCTTGGACTGGTTGGCCGACGCTCCGAAGATGGCGCAGATCGTGATAGCTGAAAATGGCTATCCGGTACGATTCGTTGTTCCCGATCCCCGAGTCTTCGCGCTGCACAAAATCTGGCTCTCGTTACAGCCGACTCGTGATCCGATGAAGAGAAAACGCGACTTTCGCCAAGGCGAGGCCGTGGCATCCCTGGCCCTGGAATATCTCAATCTAAGCTTCGATGCGGCCGCGGTCGCGGAACTCCCCGTGGATTTGACCTCGATGAAGGCCGGCTTGGTCGAGCGTCTCAGAGCTCGCCGGTCGGCAGCGGAGAAAGATCGAGAGCCCTCTCTACCCGCAGGTTTCGACGGTATGGACGAGGAATCTCCCGAACTGCCTGAGGACAAATCGGGTTGAATTCTCTTGAGTTCGAGCGACGCCAACTATCTCAGTTTCGCTATCGCGAGTACTCGGTGCGTCTGTTTTGAGATGAGGCATGTCGAGCATCTTCCCTTCGTGCCGGCGCCCCGCACCGAGGACTAGAAAAAGCCCATAAACTTGACACTTCATTTGGCATCGCAGGTATCGCCCGATTCTTCTCGGAGCCGATGCCACTCCGGAATGCTCTCGGCGAACACGGCGCACCGTAGGAACCTTTCCAAATGAGGGGTCGTCTCAAAAATGGGAGATAGGATCACGACCAGCGTGAGGTTCTTGGCTTTCCGCCGGGTCCGCTGTAGGTCGCGGTGTAGCCGGGTTCTTGGTCGAACTTTACTTGCGGCATCGCGTCGCACAGCGCCTTCCAGGCGGCGATGAGTTCGTCCTCGGCGCGGTAGTCGAACGGATCTTGAAGGATTTTTTCGCCAGGGCCGCCGGGCTCGAGCGGATGATCATGAAGCCATTTCGCCGTGATCGCCAAGCCCCGTTCGGGAGGCACTACGTCGGCGTAACCTAATTGTGTTTTGAGCTTCGTGAGATCGAGGACTCGGTGAGTGGTCCATGGTTGCGCGATCAGCGGCCGTGCGGAAACCGCGAACCGCCACGGCATCGAAACGATTTCGAGGTTGTGCCCGAGTGCCCCGGCGATCACTTCGATAGTCTGGCGCAGCGTGAGCAACCGCTCGTCTCCGCAATTGTAAATCTGGCCGTTCGCCGCGTCGGGACGACCCACCGCGAGCAATACCGCGTGCGCGACATTCTCGACATAGCCGGAGTGGTTCAACGAGAGGCCATCTTCCGGAACTATGATCGAACCTCTGCTGTCGAGAATCCGGCGAACCACACACCACTCGCGTGGTGCGATTTGATACGGGCCATATAGGAACGGATAACGAAAGTGCGTGGCGTCCGGATGCCGATCAAAGACCGCCTGCTCTGTCTGCGCAACGCGCCATCCCTTCGGGTCTTCGGCCTCGACGGGAACGATCGGGGCATCCTCGGCGGTGGATATCGGCATCCCCGCCGGGTGCAATACCGCCGGATTCATGTAGCCGCGATACGCGGGCGCGCCGCCGATCGAAATGAAGCGATCGGTCCGTCCCACCATGATTTCGGCAATCCGGCGCAGCCGCCCATACGCCGCGATCGTCAGGTCGAAACTGCGATTTCCAAGCGCATCGCGCAGCGCATCTTCCGAAAATGGATCGCTGTGAATGTGTTCGACCGTGGCCGGAATTTCCGCGAGCTCATGGCGGCCGGTATGCAAAATCGCTACGTGATATCCGCGCCGCAGCAGGCCGTTGACGATCAAATGGCCTGTTGGTCCGGTACCGCCAATGACAAGCGCTCTCAATATAGTGATTCCTTCACGCGGCCCTGCCGCGCATCGACAATCTCATCGAGGATGAATCAGAAAGTAGGCAGATGCTGAATCTCCTTATACTTGTAGTACCCCGCGCCAACACCATATTCCATGATTCCGAATCCGACATCGTTTCCGCAGCGCCATTCGATCAAATGATCGCTCAGCGTGCTGGCCTCGGCGAGCACCTTGGGATGGTTCAAATCCCAAACATCATGCTCGAAATAGTATTCGCCTTTGTCGTCGCCGTGGTACCATCCGCGATATCCACCATATCCGCCACCTTTGAGATGCCATCGCGCGGGATGAGCCACGAATGATACTTGCCGGGTCTCGCCGTTGCTGAAATGAAGCTGGATGTCTCCGCCCTTAAGCGTCTGAACAGGACCGGACGCATCCCAACGAAATTCCTGCTCGGTTTTCTCCAGACGCCATCCGGGTTCGCCTTGTTCGCCGAATGGCCATACCTTTTCGCCGCTCAGATAACTGTACTTGCCGGGACTGCGCTCGACGAAGCGCCAGTGAAGTGCATAGTCGCGGAATTGCACCACTGACCAACTGAACAGGAACGGCGCGAAGGTTGTGCGCCTGGAGTCTGACGCGTCGGTGCGCAACACTCGCCGCGTTCCCCACGAACGGTCGCGATGTCCCCACCACGCATCTTCGCTGAGCGTGATTGTCTTGCCAGCGACCCCCAGGATGCCTTTGACCCGACCGACCTGATCGAAGCGCGAAATATCCTGCACGACCTTGCCGCCACTTTCGCGGAAGTCGTGTTCTTCTTCGTGCGGATTCATCGTCGCCGACCATTCAAGGTCGAGCCGCAGGCTCGACGGATTCTCGCCGAGCCGGATACGGAAGCGCCGCAATCCCTCGATCACTTCGACCGAGAGCGGACCGATCCTCACCTCGTCAATCTTCGGACGCAACGTTCGCGAGGCGCGAAAATTATACTGTTTCCCCTGATGCCAGACGGTCACAAACCCATCCTGAACATTCTTGTTCGGGTACTGGCCGACTCCGATACCGAGAATCGTGTCCTTGTCGCGAATGTTGTAGATGCTGATGTAGATGCGCTCGGTCCATTCGGGGTTATCCGTATGCACATGGTCCATCGTGGCCGGCAACTGATGGCACAGGTTTTCATCCCAGCCGCTCAGCATCTCGATTCTCCTCTGCTCTCTCGCGGTCGCCGATCTCGCAGGGAAGTCATACTCAGAAGCCCAGTGCCTTGGCTGCCATGTTGAGAACTACCGGAACCGAATAGGTAGTACGGGCGAGGCGCAAATCCTTGTTTCGGCCTTCGGCGAAAAGTCCCGACGCGCTGAGCCAGAACGCCGTGCTCCGCATCATGTACAGGATTTCATAGTATCGGCAGATCTCGAGATCGATCTTGAGACCGGTGAGTTGCTGATAGTAATCGATGAAGAACTCGCGCTCGACCACGCACGACAACAGCGGCGAGCCCTCACGGTTCAGATCGGAAAGCACATAGGCGACGTCGTACATCGGGTCGCCGATCACTTGTAATTCCCAGTCGATGATCGCGGCGATTGCGTCATCCCGGATGATGAGATTGCCGCTGCGATAAGCGCCGTGAACGAACGCGAGCCGCCTGGTCTCGGGTGCATTGGCCTTGAGCCACGCCAGAAGTTCCGTCAGCACCGGCTCAGGCTTGCTGATCGACATCTCAATCAAGGTTTCCCATTTGCCGATTTCCTTGAGCGCGAAATTTCTGCCGAGTTCGGGAACGCCAATAAAACCCAGCCCGGCCGCGCGCCAATCCAGATTGTGCAGCGAGGCCAGCGCCTCGACAAAACTGCGCGGGAACTTTCCACGCGCGGCTGCTTCGCCGTAAAATTGTTTGCCCGCACGCGACCACGGATTCGGAACCTCGCCCTCTACTTTCTCCATCACGAGAAACGGGCCGCCGAGGATCGAGGGGTCCTCTTCGTACCAATAAACCTTCGGCGTAGGCGCGGCAGTCTTCTTCGAGCGCCTCAAGGACAAGGAATTGTTCCTTGAGGTTCGACAGTTCGCGAAGAAGTCCTACTCCCGGATCTTTCCGCAAACAGAAACCTCTCCGCTGAGGGCGTCGGTCTTCGTCCCAGTTTGCATAGAACGTATATATTTCGTGCGACCAGCCGCCGGCGGTCTGGACAAATTCGGAAAGCGCAAGATTTCGCGCGGCGGGAAGTTTGATTTTGAGATAATCGCGGATCTTTTCCGCTGCTGTCCGCGCGTTCGCCATTTCTCAACCCTCGGCTTTTCCAGCAATCTTGAGTTCCTGGTCGAGGACTTGCCGCAGTGCATGCCGCACTACCTGATGGGCGGCCGCAAAGGCTTCCTCCCCGATATGTTCGCGCTCCGCATAGAGCAGCTCGATCAATTCGCACAACCCCGCCTCGCTTGCCGGAATATCCGCCAGGAATTTATCCGCGCCGGTCAAATGAGAGAGAGAATGGAACATCGCGGCGATAGCCTCGCGCTTGCCATCGGCAATATCACTTCGCTCCTCGACCTGCCGGGACACAAATTCCAGGACCACTGCCGCCATGTATGCCTGTGCCTTGGGATAAGGTTCGGCAATTGCGGGTCCGATAACATTTCGCAATGAAACCACAATCTCATTCAGAAGTTGCTTGGCTGGTATCATCAAAATGACGCAGAGAAATTTATCGCTGCCTCGCTATCGCCAGCACTCGGTGCGCCTGTTTGAGATGCGGCATGTCCAGCATCTTGCCGTCGAGGGCGACCGTGCCTGCACCCGAGCCTGACGCAAAGGCATCGATCACGCGCCTGGCGTGCGCGATGTCTTCTGCCGACGGCGTGAATGCCTGGTTGATAATCTCGACTTGTTCCGGATGAATCGCGACCTTGCCGGTGAAGCCTGCGCGGCGCGCCGCTTGGGCGTTCTTCATCAGACCCGCACCGTCGCGGAAATCCGTGTAAACGGTATCGAGCGGCTCGACCCCCGCCGCGGTGGCGGCCAGCAGACAGAGCGAGCGCGCGAGCTGGTAGGTAAAATCGAGGTTACCGGAATCGTCGAGGTTGGTGGATGCTCCCACTGCGGCCGGCAAATCCTCGGCGCCCCAGGTCACGCCATACAGACGCGGCGTCGAGCCCGCGAAGCTTCCGAGCGTAAACATCGCGGCGGGAGTTTCGGTCGCCACCGCGAGAATCTTGATGCTGCCGGACTCCACTCCCTCGCGCGTCTCTAGCGCGGTCAAATAGTGATCAAGCAAGGTCGCATCGGCGCCCGAATTGGTTTTGGGAACGACGATACCATCGGGAGCGCCGCCCACTATCGCAGCGAGGTCGGGCAGTGCGCCGGCGGTCGAGAGCGGATTAATCCGCACCCACAATTGCTGTGCGCGCGTGCTGCCGCGAGCGGATCTCAGATATTCGCCGACGATGCCGCGCGCTAGCGGCAGGCGATCTTTGGCGACTGAATCCTCTAGGTCGAGGATGAGCGCGTCGGCCGGACCGCCTGCGACCTTGCCGAGCTTGCGCTCGCTGTCGCCCGGCACGAACAGCATCGAGCGGAGACTCACGAGGCCGGCCTCTTGCGCATCAGCGCCGAGCGTTTGCATCGCGCGACCTCCTCGCCGCGCTGGTTGATGCATCGATGCTCGAACAGGACGATTCCGGCGTCCTTGCGCGAGCGGCTCTCGCGTTTTTCGAGCACAACAGTTTCGGAATGAAGAGTGTCGCCGTGAAAAACGGGCTTGGGGAACACAACGTCGGTCATGCCGAGATTGGCGACCGTGGTGCCCAAGGTAGTGTCTCCGACTGAGACGCCGATCATCAGGCCGAGGGTGAAGATGCTGTTGACGAGTGGGCGTCCAAACTCCGTGGTCTTCGCAAATTCCGCGTCGAGATGGAGCGGCTGCGGATTGTGGGTCAACGCGGTGAACAGCACATTGTCCATCTCGGTGATGGTCCGGGTGATCGCGTGCTTGAACGTCTGCCCGTCGTGAAAGTCCTCGAAGAAAAGTCCCGCCATATCGAATCAGCGCGCCTCCGCGCTCCTCTGTGGCATCGGCAGTGAAGACGGCTCGGCGAGCAGCGCCTCGGTTTTCATTTTTTTCAATTCAGGCAGCACGTGTTTGGCGAAGCATTTCAGGTTGCGCTCCGCCTCGTCGAACGGCATGCCCGCGTAGCTGAAATTTAGCATCACGCCGTTCGCGTCGATCGTGTCCTTGATGAACTGGATTTTCTCGAGCACCTGGTCCGGCGTTCCCCACGGCATCAGTTTCGCGAAGTCCGCGGCCGCGCTGTCCAACCCATGTTTCGCGATGTACTTTCCGACGTTGCTGTAGAACTCGTAACTCTTATGAGACCCGAACTGCTGCGAGGTCATTTCGTAATGGCGCATCGCGGTGTGGTAATAATCCGATATCCACTTCATCGCCATTTCTTCAGCGCGATCTTTGTTCTCGTCGACGAAACAGAATCCGCCCGACAGCGGCTTCGGCGCCTGCGCCGCGCCGTTAACCTCGCGCCAGACCTCGTGGTAAATCTCGAAATCCTTTTTGACGGCCTCCCATGGCTTTTGCGGAATAACCAGAAGTCCCACGCCGAGCTTCGCCATGATTGGCATCGATTCGGGGGACACCGCCGCGGCGTAGGTTCGTCCCTTGAATGAGCGCGCGGGGAATGGCCGGATATCGCGGCGCGGCTGTTTGGTGTACTTGCCGCCCTCCATGTAGCCGGTCTCGAGCGCGTTCAGCACCAGTTCGGCGTACTCGACAAACAGGTTTCGTCCTTCATTCTGATCGAGACGGAATCCTTCATACTCAATTCGCGCGAGCCCGCGGCCGAGTCCCAATATGAATCGGCCATTCGACACATGATCGAGAACTGAGATTTGCTCGGCGACGCGAACCGGGTCGTGCCACGGCAGAACCACGACCATCGAACCCAATTGTACTTTTCTGGTCCTGCCAGCCATGTAGGCTAGAAACTGCAATACGTCAGGACACATCGTGTAATCGTCGAAATGATGCTCGACCGACCAGACTGAATCGAAACCGAGTGGCTCCGCCATCTCGCACAATCTCAGTTCATTGCGATAGACCTCGGCATCGGAAATAGTGTTGTGCGGATTCTGAAAGGCGACTCCATATCCTACATGCATCGGGTTACTCCTTTGTCCAGCCTGTGACGATTGGACTAGTACGAGCGTGGAAGACCAAGTACGTGCTCACAGATCGAGTTCAGCGCCATCTCTTGTGAGACCGGCGCGATCTTCGTCAGGCGGCATTCGCGGAAATACCGCTCAACGTCATAGTCCCGGATATATCCGTATCCGCCGAGCGTCTGAACCGCGCGATCGCATGCCTCAAAGCCGGCGTCGGCCGCGCGAAGCTTGGCGGCGTTAGCCTCGCCGCCACACGGCCTGCCTTTATCGTAAAGAGTCGCCGCGCGGAGCATCATCAGTTCGGCGGCTTCGAGTTTGGTATACGAATCAGCCAGCGGATGCGCGATCGCCTGATTCTTTCCGATTGGACGATCGAAGACGATGCGTTCCTTCGCGTAGCGAATCGCTTTCGTGATCGCGATACGCCCGATTCCGATCGACTCCGCAGCGACGAGGATTCGTTCCGGATTGAGACCGTCGAGGAGGCAGTGAAAGCCTCGCCCTTCTTCGCCGATGAGGTCGCTGGCCGGAACTCGCAAGTTGTCGACAAACAGCATGTTCGTATCGACGGCCGCTCGTCCCAGCTTTTCCAGCTCGCGGACCTCGACGGCGGTGGGATCGAGATCAGCAAAGAACAGGCTCATTCCGTCGGTCTTCCGCTTGACCTGCTCGAACGGCGTGGTGCGCGTGAGGATCAGCATCTTGCTCGCCTCGCGCGCCTTGGTTGTGAAAACTTTGCGGCCGTTGAGCACGTAGTAATCGCCCTCGCGGCGCGCGGCGGTCTTTATATGGGTGATGTCGTTGCCGGCGTCGGGTTCGGTCACCGCGAACGCGACGTGGATCTCGCCACGCACGACTTTCGGCAGGTAGCGACGCTTCTGTTCCTCGGTGCCATGATGCACCAGCGGACTTACGCCGAAGATCGAAAGATGAATCGAGCTCGCCGCGGCCATCGCGCCGCCGGAGGCCGCCACTTCGAGCAACACCAACGCGGCCTCGGTAACGCCCAGCCCGCTGCCACCATACTCTTCGGGAATCGCCACACCCAGATATCCCGCTTCGGCGATTGCCCGAAAAAATTCGTTCGGAAATTCCGCCTTGCGGTCTCTCTCGCGCCAGTACTCGTCGGGAAAATTCGCGCATAAGGTGCGGACCTGCCGTACGATTTCCTGCTGCTGATCGTTTAGGTCAAAATCCATGCTTCAGTTCCCTCTCCAAGCGTGGAACCTATCGCTGGTTTGCAATTTCGTCAACATGCATAATATATGCTCATCATAGAATTCAGAGCGAAGAGTTCTCGCCCACTCTTCTCTGAGATCATGCGCCGCGGAGATACTGAAATGCCAGGAAAATTTGACGGAAAAACTGTGATTGTCACAGGAGGCGGATCGGGAATCGGTGCGGCGACGGCGCAACGCTTCGCCCGCGAAGGCGCTTCGGTGGTCGTAGCGGATATCAGCGGCAGGCGCTCTGAGGCTGTAGCGGCCGAGATCGAGAAGAACCGCGGACATGCGATCCATTTCAAGATGGATGCCGCCGACCCCGAGGCCGTGCGCGCGACGATCGACCTGGCTGTGCGAAAATTCGGCCAGCTCGATGTCATGTTTAACAACGCCGGGTTTGCCGAGTTAGCGCCGCTCGAAGAGATCTCTCTGGAGAGTTGGAATCGGGTGCTCTCCGTCACCCTCACGAGCGTATTTCTCGGCATGAAGTTCTGCATCCCTTTGATGCGCCAACGGGGCGGAGGCGCGATCATAAATACTGCTTCTGTTTCCGGGCTGGGCGGGGATATCGGGATGTCGTCCTACAACGCGGCCAAGGCCGGTGTGATCAACTTGACCAGAAGCGCTGCGCTGGAGAATGCCAAGCATAACATCCGGATCAATTGCGTGTGTCCCGGCGCGATCAACACGCGCGCGGTTATGATGCTTGGAGCGAACAATGAGGATGCGTTCCGCTCCTTACACGGACAGGCTCATCCGGTGGGCCGCATCGGCGAGCCCGACGAGATCGCGAGCGTGGTATTGTTTCTCGCTTCGGACGACGCATCGTTCGTGACAGGAGCGGCGATCGCTGCGGACGGTGGTCTCTCGGCACAAAGCGGCGCCGTGAATATGCTGCAGATCCTCAGGCCGGGCACGTGGTGAAGATTTCGGTCATGCGACACGGAGCCTGCGCGACGGCCATGAGCCTCAGAGCTCGGACAGAGTATCGAATCCAGCGGTGCCGTTTGGGCTGTTCGGACTGACCTGAACCAGGGCCAGCTTGATCTCGGAGAGTAGCTTGATCAACTCGTCTCGCTGTCTGGCGGAGAGGCCCCGGAGTATCTGATCGTTGAAATCGCGTTCGACGCGGCGCATCTCCTCGAGCAAGCGCGCGGATTTACGCGTCAGGTAGATTCGTTTCGCTCTCCTGTCGATTGGATCGGGCTGCCGCTCCACCCACTTGCTCGCCTCGAGACGGTCAATCAGGCTTCCGAGACTCGCCTTGCCTGTATCCAGGATGTTCGCGAGTTGCGTCTGCATCATTCCGTCCTGCCGCGCGAGGAACGCTATGACCCACCACTGTGCCCGAGTGATCCCGAGTGGTTTCATCAACTGGTCAAAGGCTTTCCGGCGCATCCGCGAGACATCGTGGACGAGATAGCCGAGCTGCAAGTCGCGCCTGTAAGTTGCGCTCAGCTCCTCACCGGCCAAGCTGGACGGAGGCGAGGCTATTTTGCGTGACGGCCTTTTGTTTGGATTGGCTTGAGAGCGGCGAGAGTCATGTTGCATACGATCTGGAAGCATACAGTCTGGATCGACCGTCGGGAAGCCATGGGCAGTACTATACGCAGGGGCGCTGTGTCGAGATTTACACGGCCGTCATCAACAACGGCGGACAGCCCAGGGCATCGCGTTACGCGCCGGCGATTTTCGGCAGCGTGACGCCGAATTGTTCCGCGGCATTGCCGCCCAGCATTCGCGCAATCGTCGGCTCTTCGACGCGAGCCGCCGTCAGCATCGCGATCGCGTCGTGAGCGCTGATTGTGTCGTGATGCGGATAGCGCGAGCCCCACACGATTTTTTCGGCGAAGTCATCGGGTAGCTTCTGGATGAGCCGCTCCTCGGCGTCGAAGCCGAGCATGATCTTGCCCTCTTCCCACATCTCTTCGGTGTCGGTCCGCACCGGATAGTAGTGCAGCAGCGGAATCGTGCGGGTTGACGCTTCCATCTTCTCCAGCACTTCTTCCATCCACGAGGCCTTGCCGTGCGCAACTACCATCTTCATGTTCGGATAGCGTTGCATCACCGTGAATCCGATCAGCGTCGATGCAACGAACATGTGGTTGTCGAGCCATGGCGCCAGGATCTGAGCGATCGGATGGCCCAGTGGTGGCGACGCGGTGAAGCCGAACGTGATGTCCGAGCCACCGCCGGCGGCAGGACCGGCTCCTCCCGCGGTGGAAAATGCGCGATGGTTGAGGCGAGTCTTTATTTTCTCGAAGAACGGGCCGTGCGAAGTCCACTCCGGATTCCACAGTCCGGTCGCCGGATGCACCGCGACGGTCGTGCCGAGATTCTCGAGCTCGGCCCATAGCGGATCGTAAATCGGATTGGTGAAGTAATGGCCCTCCAAAAACATCGGCCGGATGAACGCCGCACGAAAACATGGAATCTTGGCGGTGCGGCGAAGCTCCCCGACCGCGTAGTCCATGTTTTGCAGCGGAACCATCGACGCGGCGAACAGCCGGTCCGGGGCGGCTTTGCAGAAATCCGCGATCCAGTCGTTGTAGGCTCGCGCGAGCGCGTACGCGATATCGGGATCCTCTACGAGATGGAAGCCCTCGGCGAACCAGGTCGGGTAGAGAAGCGCCTGGTCGACGCCCATCGCATCCATGTCGCGCAGGCGCGCCTCGGCATTCGACGCTCCCGCGGTCGCCGCGTGACGAGTGCCAGGATCGAGCTCGCCGACCATGTCCCACGTGATCCCCGGCCGCCAGATCGCGTGGCGCGGGATATTCGAGTTCATCGGGTCACGGAAAATTTTGCCGTTGACCTTGAGATATGAGCCGAGCTTGCCGTCCTCACGCCAGAGCGCGATTTTTCCGAGCGTCCGGAATTCCGGATCGAGGTATTTGCTCCACAACTCGGGCGGCTCGACGACGTGCGAGTCGCTATCAAAAACTGCAAACCACTTATTTGCCATGGTCGTCCTTTCCCAACGTCGTTAACGCGGCCGTCTGACCGACGCTTCGGGGTTGAGCGACTGCTTGATTTCTTCCTCGGTCGGCCACCAGTCCGGACGTTCAATTTCGGTGACGCGATCGGCGATAAAATTTTTGGGCGCATCGATCCGGTACATCTTGCGCGCATTGTCGCCCAGGAACTTGGCTTGATACGGCTCCGGCAGTTCGCATTTCCGCATCGTATCGATCGCGCGCCAGGCGTCGTCGCCGTCGTGATGGTACACGTCCGACGACCACGCCAGGATGTTCTCGTAAAATTCCGGCAGGCGTGACGGAGGAGCCTCGTCGCCCTCGAATCCTGTCACGCAACGCTCGAAGAATGTCTCGCTCGGGAGTTTCTTGAGCGGACGCAGCCGCCGCTCGTTGCGATAGAGCCTGTAGTTTTTGTCGCATTCATCGAGGATAAAGCTGAGCCAGGTCGATGACGCCTCGAACACCGCCGCCTTCAGTTTCGGAAAGCGGTCGAAGAAACCCGACATCAGGACCATTACGACCCACAGCGACGCTTCCGCCTGGAAATCCTGCACGTTGATCAGAAACGAGTGGGGCAAGCCGGAGGTCGTCGCGGTCAGCGAAATCAGTTCGGCGCCCGAGTGTTGCTCGGTGTAGCCCGGCGGCTTCAGCGAGCCGAAGGCCGGAAACGGATGCATCCCGTACACGACGCCGGTCTCTTCCATCGCGTGCCACACGCGCTCGTACTTGGGTTGGATGGGATAGTTGCCCATCGCATCGATCGGCCGCACCAGGCCGACGCGGCATCCCTTGTCCGCAACGCGATATACTTCCTGCTCCGCGAATTTAGGATCCTGCATCGGGAGCATCGCGGCGAAGTAGAGCCGCTCCGGATTCTCCTGGCAATACTCGTAGGCCCAATCGTTGTACGCCTTGCACATCGCCTTGGCGCCGACCGCGTTGAGCAGCCACGGATAGGTGTCGATGTCGGTGGGAATGATCATCACCTGGTCGATACCCTGCACGTCCATGTCGCGCAGGCGCGGCTTGGGCTCGTAGGAACCGTTGTGATCGATATACTCAGCCTGTTCCTTGGTGAGCGCGGTTTTGGGATTCAGGTTGCGGACGTTGAGCGCGCGCTGGATATCGTGCTTGAGCCCGGGACCGGCAAGCGAAAGCACGTTGACCATTCCGGCCGCGCCGCCGATCCGCTGCGAGCCGATTCCCGCGCCGCCCTTGCCATTGACTATTAGCTGATCGGTTTCGGGATCGTACCAGATGGTATTTTTGAGCGCCTCGTATTCGTCTTTGGTCAGCCAGTCTTTCGCGCGCTCCCACAGCCATGGCGGCTCGGTCACGTGCGCATCGCAATCGAAGGTCGGGAAATTTTTCGTCATCGGCGCAAATTTCTGAATCGGCATACTGCACCTCGCCTATTCGCGGCGACTCAGTTGATTAGCAAGTGACTATTCAGTCTCGAGCCACGTCTCGGGCATCGTGATTGCGCCATGCCGCGCGAAGATCGCGTCGATCTCTTTCATATCGGCGTCCGAGATGGACCATCTGAGCGCGCCGGCGTTGTCGTCAACTTCGCGCGGATTTCGGCATCCCACGAGCGCCGTGCTGATCACCGGATTCGAGAGCGTCCAGCGCAGCGCAAGCTGCGGAAGCGATTTGTGGTAGCGCTTCGCGATTTGTTTCAGATCCTCGACCGCGCGCAGGTTGTTGAGGAAATGCTCGGGGCCGAACAGATGCTGAAACAGGTTGATATTGCCGAGCTTGCCGCGGCGCGAGCGCCAGTCGCCCTTCTCGAACGCCGACTCCTCGCTGAGCGTGCCGGTCAGCATCCCGTACGCGAGTGAACCGTAGGCCATCACGCCGATGCCGTTTTCGCGGCAGTACGGGAAAATTTCTTTTTGCATGCGCCGATCGAACATGTTCCAGCAGTACTGGACCACATCCACGCGCCGCGTGCGCGCGCATCGTTCGATCTCGCTGAGCCTGAAATTGGACAGACCGACGGCCCTGACCTTACCCGCCTTGACCAGCTCGTCGAGCGCCTGCATCGGCTCCTCGAACGGCGTGACCCGATCGGGCCAGTGGATCAGATAGGCGTCGACGTAGTCGGTGTTGAGCGCCTTGAGGCTCTTGTCGATCGACTCGACGACGCGCTTGCGGGTGCTGTCGCGATAGTTGGGTGTGTCGGGATAGCCGACGCCAAACTTGGTCGTGATAACGGCTTCCTTGCGGCGCGAGCCGAGCGCTTTGGCGAGCGATTTTTCCGACGCGCCAAAGCCGTACGCCTCGGCAGTATCGAAGCAGTTGATCCCGAGATCGAGCGCGCGATTAACCGCCTTGATAAACTCTGATTCTTCGATACTTCCGTAGCCGCCGCCAATCTCCCAGCATCCGAAGCCGACGGCGGAGATCTGAATACCGGTCTTGCCAAATGGTCGGAGTTCCATACGCTGCCTCCGGGCGAGATCATCACGCTCGAAGGCCACGCTAGTTCCGATCGAATTTTTTGTCAAAGCGGATTGGGCTGGACGCGATCTATTGTGTATTCGCGCACTTCAAGCACGAGCGGTCGGCGACCGCGCGGCAATCAGCACGGCGAGCGCGAGAATAACGAGCACCGCCGCATTGAAAGGCGCTCCGGGCACGGCGACCGGCAACGTTCGGTAGAAGTACAAATTGGCCACGCCGAGAAGGGTTTCCACCGTTTGAATGACCAGCGCGAGCAGGACGAGATCGCGCCGCAGCGCGAGCACGTAAAGCTGAAACCCTCCTGCAACGAGTTGGTGAAATCCCATCAGCGCGAACAGGCTCAGGATGGTCTGGCGCGCGGCCGACAGATCGAGACCCGCGATCGAGTGGGCGCCTCCGTCCGGCGCAAAGGCGTGGATTGAGCCGCGGCCGAAATTCGTCAGCATCATCAGTCCCAGTACGACGCACGGAACATATCGGATGACCGCCTTCATCGCTGCGACACGCAGATCAGCAGTTGGCCCTCGAGGCCGGCCGCGCGATGCACGCCAATCTCGGCGACTTCGGGTGAGGTTGCAATCTTCACGAACGCCGCCGGCGACGGATATTCAACAAGTCCCGCGAGGTCCCAATTGGTTTCGACTTCGCCGATCGCAAGGTACTTTACGTCGCCGACAAAGAGGAATTTTCCTCCCTCGCGCTCGACGATCTTGCGCATCGCCTCGGCGTATATCGCGTACGCCTGCGCGCCCGTAAGATCGTTCTTGCGGCCGTCTGGATACTGCGCCGCGACTCGAAATTTAAGCAGGTTGAGCATCACGATCGGTTTGGGCGAGGGATCGTTGCGGAGCGCATCGATCTGTTTGGCTGTCGGGTAGAGTGCATTTTCGACTTTCATTTCCGGTTTCTCCTACAGCGTCCCGCGGATGAATTCGTCCAGCACTCGTGTTACCTCTTCCGGTCGATCCTCCTGCAGAAAGTGTCCCGCGCCGGCGATCGTGACGTGGCGCCGTCCTTTCGCTCCTGGCACGCGTTCCTGAAACGCCTTTTCACCACCTTTCGTGACTGGATCGGAATCCGAAAAGGCCGTGAGAAATGGCTTCTCGAATTTCTCGAGCGCCTCCCATGCTCTCTTGTTCTCGGCGACCGACCCGTGCTGGGGAGTGATCGGCACGAGTGCGGGAAATATCCGCGCGCCCGGCCTTATAGGATTCCTCAGGAAAAGGTGCGTTGTATGCGTCGATTTCGGCCGGCGAGAGTCGGCGCGTCGTGCCCATGTTCACGATTTCTCCGACCGGAAGTTCAGGAACAGTCTGGCTGAAGTTGAGCCACTGCTCGAAAGCGGGCGAAAAGCCCAGGCCTACGGGCAGGCCCGTATTGGCCGCCACTACGCGCGCGAACCTATCGGGAAACGCGGCTACGAGCCGCAGGCCTATCAACCCGCCCCAATCCTGGCAGAAGAGCGTGATATTTTTGAGGTCGAGCGCGCTCAGCCAATCGCTCATCCAGCGGACGTGACGTTCGTAGGTGTAGTCGGATCTCTCTGCCGGCTTGTCGGAGCGGCCGAAGCCGACCAGATCGGGCGCTACCGCGCGATACCCTTTCGCCGCGAGTCCCGCAATTACTTTGCGATAAAGGAACGACCACGACGGCTCACCATGCATCAGAAGGACGGGCGAGGCATTCGCGGAGCCTTCGTCCAGGTAGTGAATCCGCAAAGACGTACCGTCAGCATCTTTCACTTCGCGGTAGTGCGGCGCGAATGGAAAATCCGGCAGGTTGGCAAATTGCTGGTCTGGCGTTCTGAAAACTTTCACCAGTGAACCTCCTTGTTCGGCAGGTAATATATTGGCATAGTTAGTGCCACTTTATTTTCCACCGGTCAAGATGCTCGAAATAACGATTGAATGTAATATCTATATTGCGAAAATAGACGGATGACGGGCCAGTCCCCACCTGCGCACGCGACGCACGACCGGAAACTGATTGCAACGACGATGCATATCGGCACATCCAAACCAGAACAGACCGATGGCCGTCGGCAGCGCAGCGAAGCAAGCCGCGAGCGTATCGTCCATGCGATGCTGGAGCTGGTTGGTGTGGGCTTCGTTACACCCAGCGCAGAGGCCGTTGCGGCACGCGCGGGTGTGGGGCTACGCACAGTTTTCCGTCACTTCGATAACATGGAAAGCCTGTATCAGCAGATCAATGCGGTGATGTCCGCCGAGATTCGCCCCATGGCCGATCGTCCCTTCTCTGCGCGTGAGTGGAGGGCTCAGGTGGATGAATTGATCGACCGGCGCATCCTCATTTTCGAACGCATCATGCCGTTCAAGATCGCAGCGGACCTCCACCGGCATCATTCGCCGTTTCTTGCCGAGCGCTGGGCCGAGATGACGCGGGAGCAGCGCGAGTCGGTCAGCCGCGTTCTGCCCAAAAAGCAGCGCTATGATGCTCCATTCTTCGAGAGCCTTGATCTGGTTTTGAGTTTCGAGACCTGGCGGCGGTTGCGCAAGGATCAGAAGCTCGCTGTGCCTCGAGCCCGGCAGGTGCTCGAGCGGCTGGTCGGCGCGCTGCTCAAATCCGAGTAGTCGTATCAGTCTCAAATCGCGCCGGGGAGCAGGGCGCGGAGGCGGTTTGCGAGGTCGGGTGCCGACGACTCGTGCTTGAAGTACGCGAATACGTCGGCGCCGTCATCAGCAAACTCGGCGATGCGTTTGGCCCACTCCGCGAGCCCTGCATCGTCGTAATTTTCCATCCGCAGCCGCAGGTAAACGTATGCTGCCGTCCGCACCACCGGCGTCGCGAGCTTTTCGCTCTCGGCAATACAGAGAGCAGCCTTCGCGCCGGAGAGCGTGGCTAGGGTTGAATCGTCGAACCATGATTTATCGCGGAACTCGAACGCGACCGGCATCCGTCCGCCCAGTTGAGCGAGAAAATCCTTCAGCAGATCCGTGTCGCGCTTGAAGTTCGGCGGAAGCTGGAACAGCGTCGGCGCGACACGCTCGCCCAGCGCGCCTGCGGTCTCGATAAAGTAGTCGAGCACCTCCGCGGTGCCGCGTAATTTGGCGAAGTGAGTAATGCGCTGCGGAGCCTTGAGCGCGAAGCGGAAGTGCGCGGGGGTTTTGGCAGCCCAGCCTTCCAGCAGCTTGCGCGTCGGCAGGCGGCGGAAGGTCATGTTGATTTCAACCGTCGGCAAACGCTCGGCGTAGTACTCGAGCATCTTTGCGCCGGCCGTCTTCGGCGGATAAAATCCGCCGACCCATTCCTTGTAGCTAAACCCCGAAGTTCCGATCCGAATCGCACCAGCCTGCCGCTCGCTCATCGATCTCGACCGCCGTATGGAATTTACTTGTACATGAGCACGGTCTCGTGCCGATTACCATCATGTTGACAGATCCGCACCTCGGCAGTTTTCCTAGGGCGGAGTTTCAAGCCGAGTATGTATTGCGAAGCAAAGCGAAGACGGGAATCGTCCGCGGCACAGGGGGCGCCCGTTCATCCCGGCCTGGCGCTTCGCAGCGTGGCACGATAGCGTAGGCCATGGGCCACAAAGATGCGATCGGATCGATGCCACTGTATACGCACCTCGAGCGCATCGACAAAGGGTTGGCCGCGGTAGGAATCGGCCCGCGTGATTCGATTCGTCCCGACCAACTATTTCCGCTGGATCAGTTGCACTATCACGGCACGGACGCCATCCGCGCTGCTTCCGAACTGCTTGGACTAGGTCCCGCAAGCCGCGTGCTCGACATCGGCGCAGGAGTTGGAGGCCCGGCGCGTTACCTCGCGCACACGACCGGCTGCCATGTGACGGCGCTCGAACTTCAGCCTGAACTGCATGCGATCGGCGAAGATCTAACGCGGCGCTGTGGTCTTGCCGGCCGGGTCAGCCACGTGTGCGCCGACGCGCTCACCCATCCAATCTCCGATGCGGCGTTTGACGCGGTTGTGAGCTGGTTAGCAGTGTTGCACATACCGGACCGCCGCCTCCTGTGCTCGCGGTTCGCACGCGCCCTGCGTCCGGGCGGCATGTGCTATATCGAAGATCTCTGTATGCGCGCGCCGTTCGCAAATCACGATCTGCGCGACCTACGCGAGGTTGTCTTCGGCGTTACGGTCACGAGCATCGATGAGTACCTCGAAGACCTCCGTTCCGCCGGCTTCCCGAACGTTGTGGCAACCGACCTAACCAGTGATTGGGCGCCTTACGCCGCCGACCGGTTAAAAGCGTGGCGAGAGAACCGTGCCTCGTACGTTTCGATTCATGGGGAGGGAGCTTATGCCGCCCAGGAAATGTTCTACGCGGTAATCACACGTTTGTACGACAGCGGCAGCCTGGGCGGCGTCCGGCTGGTTGGGCGAGTCTGAATTGCGACGAAAATTGTCCTTGGAGCTCGCGATCCTTTCTCGCGCGTTCAGCCGAGCCTTCTCGCGCACAGCGGAAGCGCGGAGATAGCGCGCCTCAGGCAGGAAGCCCGACAATACTTCAAGTGCGCCACGCGAGTAGATCGTCCGCAAATCTGCGCATCAGGCGGGCGAGGTTCTGAAGGTCTTTCTTGCTCCAGTTAGCAAGCAGGATCGACCCGATGCGTTCACGGGCTGCGTCAAGAGCGTCCGTCATCGCGCGGCCTTTGGCCGTGATCGTCGCTTCGCGGACCCGCTGGTCGTCTTTGGATGCGCGGCGTGCGACGAGCCTTAGGCTTTCGAGCTTTGCCACCTGGCGGCTGACCGTCGTGGAATCCCGACCCACGAGATCCGCCAGTTCGCCCACGCCGATCGGTCCCCTTCGTTCGATTCCGACCAGCAGGGGAAACAGCGCCCGGTCCAGAGAGATGCCCGCTTCCCGGATAAGCGCCGTGTCGCGTTGTGGCCGGTTCATCATCCCGAGCAAGTCGATGAGGGTATGGTGCAGGTGGCGGATCTCTTTGGTCATCCGTTCAGAGCCATTTCCGATTGATGGTTTACTCGCCATTATGCGTATAATACACATAATTAAATTGCAGTGAAGGAGCTGCCCGCATGAAACAGCAGTTCACGACAGAGGTTCTGATCGTCGGCGCGGGGGCGGCAGGATTGACCCTGGCAATCGATTTGGCCCGCCGCAACGTCGCGTTTCGCTTGATCGACAAACTGCCCAGCCCGTTCGCGGGCTCGCGCGGCAAAGGCATCCAGCCGCGCAGCCAGGAAGTATTCGAGGATCTGGGCGTTATCGACCGGCTCGTGGCCGTCGGCGGGACCTATCCGCCGCAGCGCGAATATCGGGAGGATGGCAGCTATCAAGACTCGCCGGTGATGGAGCAGCACGCGGCCACGCCGGACGAGCCCTATCTGATCCCGCTGATGGTGCCGCAATTCCTGACCGAGGCGGTGCTGCGCGAGCGCCTTGTGGAACTCGGGCACCGTCCGCATTTCGGCTGCGAGCTTAAGGCTTTCGAGCAGGACGCTGACCGCGTAACGGCTCATGTCGTGAGCGCCGATTGCGAGGAGACCGTGCGAGCCCGCTATCTGGTCGGCACCGACGGCGGCAAGAGCTACGTCCGGCACGCGTTGAACATCGAATTCCCCGGAAAGACCTTGGGGGTCAGAGCCGTGGTCGCGGACGTTCGGCTGGAGGGCCTCGGCACCGACGCGTGGCATCGGTTCAACGAGGGCTCGATGGGAAAGCAGATCTCATTTTGTCCGCTGCGCGGGACCGACATGTTCCAGGTGCAAGCGCCGATCCCGATCGAGGGTGATATGGATCTCTCGCCCGAGGGATTGACGGAATGGGCGGCCACGCGCACCGGCCGCAAGGACATAGTGATTCGCGAGGTCCTGTGGGGTTCCGCTTATGAGATGAACGCGCGCATGGCCGACAAATACCAGGTCGGCCGCGTCATCATCGGCGGCGATGCCGCACATATCCATCCGCCGACGGGAGGCCAGGGTCTAAATACCAGCGTGCAGGACGCCTATAATCTCGGATGGAAGCTTGCGGCCGTGATCAACGGCGCACCGGAGAAACTGCTCGCGACCTACGAGGAAGAACGTCGCCCGATCGCGGCGGAGATGCTCGGCCTCTCGACTAAACTGCTGCAGGCCGCCAGAGAGCGGGGCAGTATGCGTCGCGGGCGCGAGACGCATCAACTCGATTTGGGTTATCCCCAATCGAGCCTGTCTCTCAATAAACCGGCGCTATCTCCGGAACGCGTGATGGCCGGAGACCGCGCCCCGGACGCTCCCATCAAGGGCGCGGCGGGCCAACCCACGCGGCTGTTCAAAGTCTTTCAGGGTGCGCACTGGACTTTGCTCGGTTACCAGGCCTGCCGCGAGGCGATCGCGCCGCGCCGCGGCTTGCACGTCCATACGGTCGGCGTGCGCGGAGACATCATCGATGAGAGCGGATACGTTCGCGACGCCTACGGCGTCTCGGCTGGCGACTGGGTGCTGGTCCGGCCGGACGGCTATATCGGAGCGATCATATCGTCCGGCGAGATAGCGGCCTTAAGCCGATATCTGGACGATGTCGGCATCGCCGCGTAACCCGCCGCGGCTTTCGGGATAAATCGGGCACCGACTGCAAGTGGGCTATCTTTGGTGTTGCTTCCTGACGCCCAGAAGAGGGTGTCGATTTTCCCGCAAACCCTCCGTTGGTGTCATCTTGAGCCACAGGCGAAAGATCTCCGCGAAGCGATTAGTGCAACCAACTTGGGCTTTGCGCACTAATCGCTGCGCGGAGATCCTTCACTTCGTTCAGGATGACAGACAAGAACTCGGCGTTTATCGACAGCCTCTAGAAGGGCGAATCTCCTTCCTAGGTGCTTTTGACCTGTCCTAGAAGATAGATCAATCCCTCGGACATTGTCGGATGAGCGAAGATCGTATCGCGCAACACGGTGTATGGCAGCCGCCCAACCATCGCGGTTTGAACTGCCCCCATCAGCTCACTTGCCTCGATGCCAAAAGCGGTGAAGCCCACGATTTGGTCGCTGTCTTTGCCGATCAGCATCTTCATAAAGCCGCGGGGTTCGGCAATCGTGTGGGTGCGGAGCACATTTGCCATCGGCAGTTTCGCGACGCGATATTCGATTTTGTCGCGCCTCGCCTCGGTCTCGTTGCGGCCCACGCGCGCCAGCTCCGGATCGGTGAACATGCAGAACGGCACGATCCGATCCTTCGTGGTTCGATTGCCGCCCCTTAAGTTGTCACGCACGACGCGGAAGTCGTGATAGGCGACGTGTGTGAATTGCGGACTGCCCGCGCAATCGCCCATCGCCCACACGTTGGATGCACTCGTCTCCAGCCGGTCGTTGACCTTGATATAGCCACGCTCGTCGAGCTCGACGCCCACTTGCTCCAGTCCGATTCCTTTCGTATTCGGCGTCCGGCCAACGGAGACGAGGAGATCGGTACCTTCGACGATTCGTTCACCGGGACCGTCTTTAGCGTAGACCCGAACCTCCTTCCCTGAATGTCCCTCGACCTTAAGGACCTGAGTGCCGAGCAACACCTCGATTCCTTCATCGTGAAACAAATCAAGCAGAGCGGCGCCAACCTCCGGATCCTCCCGCTCGGCGAGCTGCGCGCCTCGTTCGATCACGGTCACCTGCGATCCGAACCGCTGCATTGCCTGCGCGAGTTCAAGGCCTATATAGCCGCCGCCAATTACTATGAGATGAGGCGGCAGACGATCGAGATCGAGCAACTCGATATGGGTCATCGGATTCGACGCGGCGAGCCCGGGAACATTGGGCATCGTCGAATGCGAACCCAGGTCGAGGAACACACGTTCGCCGACAATCCGCCTGGTGCCGCCATCGTTGAGCGCGACCTCGATCGTCCTCGGAGCAAGGAAGCGGCCTTCACCCATGATCAGTTCTATTCCGGCGTCCGCGGTACGCCTGGCGTGGAACTGATGTTCCGCTTCCACCATATGGCGTTTGCGCCGCTGAACGCCGGCCATGTTGATTCGGAGCCGATCCATTTCCAGTCCGAATTCAGCGCCGCGCCGCGCGAGCGATGCTACCCGCGCGGAATAGATCACGTTCTTGCTCGGCAGGCATGCGATATTAGGACACGAGCCGCCGAGCCATTTCCGCTCGACCATCGCGGTGCGACGACCCTCATCGGCCATCGTCCAGGCGATCCACTTGCCGGCTTCTCCGCTTCCCAGAACTAGAGTTTCGTATTTTTCAGTGTCAGCCATGGACTCGTCTCCTGATTAGCGAAGGCGATCAGCCGCTCATCGCTTCGCCGATCGCCTCGCGTATTATTTCGACGACGAGGCCGGGCGCAGTAACGATTGACGCGTGGTCCACCGGATGCGATCGCACCCGGGCGTGCATCCGCTCCGCCATAAAGCGCTGCGTATCGTGGACGATCATGCGGTCCTGCTCCGCGATGAGAAACCAAGTTGGGCGGTCTTTCCAGAGCGGACGACTCACAGGCACCGTGATGCAGGCAGGCGAAATCGGCCGCTGAACCGCGCGGAGCAGCGCCAATTCGTCAGCGGAAGCGTTCTGCGCGAACACCGCGGCGAACGATTCGTCCGGCAAATAGATCAGCCCATGATTGTCCGGCGCCAACTTTGGAGCCAGCGGATGAGGCTTGGCACGATAGAAGACATCGGCGACGGTCTCGCCCTCGTCAGGAGCAAGGGCGGAGACGTAAACCAGCGCCTTCACCTTCTCACTCCGTGTAGCGGCGATCACGGCCCCAGCGTAGGCATGACCCACAAGAACCACCGTCCCCGAAACTCGCTCGAGCGCGCGCTCAACCGCCTCCGTGTCCGCAGCGAACGAGGTCAGTGGCAACGGCGCCGCGAGCACCCCGACGCCTTCGGCAGCCAGCGGCACGATGACCTTGGCCCAGCTCGATCCGTCAGCCCAAGCGCCGTGCACCAGCACAACACTCACATTTTCACGCGACATTGGTTCTCTCCCGATGCCGCGCGATCAACTGATCGGCGACGTCGTTCAAGTTTGCACCGACGATCTGCGGCTGCGGGCCGACTCCCAGGACGTCGTTGCCCACCCGCTTGATCAAGGCAGCCTCCCAGCCCGCGGCGACGGCGCCTAGGGTGTCCCATGTATGGCAAGCGATAAGACAGAGCTGAGACGGCTCGGCTCCGAGTTCTCTCTCAACGTAGGCGTAGGCCTGCCGAGAGGGTTTGTGATGCTTAACGCCGTCCGCACTGAAACGCCGCTCGAAGAGATCGGCAATCCCACCGTGTTCGAGCTGACGCGCCTGCACCTCCGGCAAATTGTCCGTCAAGGTGAAGAGCCGGAATCCTGCCGCCCGGAGCTTCTGAAGAGCCGCCGGCACCTCCGGATAGGGAGGCATCGTCGAGAATTTTTCAAAGAGCTCCTTCTTATCCGTGTCCTGAATCACTATGCCGCGTGTGTTGGCCAGCATCTTCATCACAGCCGAACCGATATCGGTGAACGGCACATAGCATCCGGCTACCGTCAGAGCCGCGGAATACATAATGAGGTTAGCGAACCAAAGGCGCATTGCGCCTTTGTCGCGGAAGATACGCTCGAACGTCGGCTCCATGGTCGTTAGATCGAGTAGCGTCTCATTCACGTCGAAGACGATTAGAGGAAGAGCGTTCACGTGAATACACTCCAATTTGTTTCGCGTCGCTGTCCAGGTCCGCGAGCTTCTCGAGAACGATTGCACGCACAATGGTTCTCCGACACATCAGTGCGCGCCATCTCGTGCGAGAAGCGGGCGCACTGAGCCACGAAACTAAGGGACGAGAAACTCGCGGATCGCCGCCGCAATCTCGGCGGCGTGGGTCTCCAGCGCGAAGTGTCCGGTATCGAAGAAGCGAACGGAGGCACCGCTAATATCGCGTTTGAATGCCTCGGCGCCTGGCGGCAGGAAGAAGGGGTCGTTCTTTCCCCATACCGCCAGTAGTGGCGGCTTGTGCTCTCGGAAATATTTCTGGAAGGCCGGGTAAAGCGCGACGTTGGTCTTGTAGTCGCCGAATAAGTCGAGCTGCGCCTCGTCCGCGCCTGGCCGGGCCAGATAGAAATTATCGAGCGAGTATCCGTCTGGCGAAACCGCCGTCGCATCAGAGACCCCGTGTGTGTATTGCCAGACGGTCGTCTCGGGCTTGAGGAAAGCGCGGAGTGCGTCGCGGTTGGCTTGCGACGGGTTCTCCCAATAGGCCCGGATCGGATTCCAGCCATCGCTCAAACCTTCCTCGTAGGCGTTGCCGTTCTGTGAGACGATCGCGGATATACGTTCCGGATGCTTTAGGGCAATCCTCAAGCCCACCGGCGCACCGTAGTCGAAGATGTAGATCGCGAACCGTTTCAACCCGATCACCTCGGTAAAGCGATCGATTACATCGGCGAGATTATCGAAGCTGTATTTAAACTTATCGCGGGGCGGCAGATCCGATTGACCGAAGCCCGGCAGGTCAGGCGCTACGAGGTGAAAGCGGTCGGCGAGAAGTGGAATCAAATCGCGGAACATATGCGACAACGTCGGGAAGCCATGAAGCAGCAAAACAACCGGCGCGTTCAACTCACCGGCCTCGCGATAAAAAATCTTCATCCCGCTCGAGTTCACAGTGCGATAGCGTACGATGGGTGAAATCACTTGATCAGTATTCATGATGCCTTCCTTCGTGAGTATTCGGCGATTTACCCGCGTTCGCCTTCTCATGAAATTAACTAACGCTCCGGGATCTGCGGAGCCTCAGAGTCAGCGCGCTGAACAAACCGCGCACCAGCGCGGATCGAGGACTCATCGCGGCCGATCACCTTGTCCACGAATCGTCTCAGAAAAAAATCGATACTCAGCCATCCCGCGCCTGAAAAGAACAGCCAGACAAACGACAGCGCATACAGCGGTTCATCGAGTTCGGCAAAGTCATCGAGGCCCCCGACATGCTTCAGTTTCACAGTCAGGATCGCGACTATCATATTGATGATCATGGGAATCGAAACGAAGCGCATTCCCAACCCGAGAATCGTCAGCGCACCACCGAGGAATTCCGTGTACGCCGACAGCGCGGCGTTGAAACCGGGGTAAGGAATTCCCCACTGCGCGAACCTCATCGTGAATGCGTCGAGGTTGTGAATCTTTCCCCACCCGGTCTCCATGAAGAAGTAGCCGACAAACAGACGCATCAGGAGCGCGGGAATCCACCACGCAGCCGACAGCCGGTCGAAGAGTTCCGCCGCCGCAATTATGAGCTTTTTCCGGTACACGCTGCTAAGGCCCTCGGGTCCGCGCAACTTAGATGCGCCAGGACTGACGAGGTTACAGACTCGCGTTCGCTCGCCAGAGTTCGAATGTCAGGACTGAAACCTTTCTGTCGCTGCGGAATCAAAGTCCCATATCCCAACTCCCTAGGAGGAGAAAAAATGAACGCGAAGAATCTGCTGATCGCCAGTGCAGTGGCGATGCTGTTTGTAACCGGCGCCGTGAATGCCCGCGCCGATCAGAGCGCGGGCACCGATCAGGTGAAGTGCGTCGGTGGGAACAGCTGCAAGGGACAGTCGGCCTGCAAATCCGCGCACAATGACTGCAAGGGCAAGAACGCCTGCAAAGGACAAGGCTTCGCCCAAACGACCGCGCAGGATTGCAAAGACAAGGGCGGCACCGTCGCATCGCTTGACAGCAAGTAGATCCAAAAAGGCGGACCTCGGCTTCGCAGCCGGGGTCCGGCCAAATACATGAGCTTCTTACCCCATCTAGGTCACGGCGTCGGTCTTCGGACCGTTCACTATCCGCAGGTCCTGGACAGGACCGCGCGCTCGGATTGGTTCGAAGTAATTTCGGAAAACTTCATGATTGCAGGCGGACGGCCTCTGCAGATACTGGAGAAAGCTCGGGAGCTCGCGCCAATCGTTCTTCATGGCGTCTCGCTCAATATCGGAGGAACCGATCCTCTCAGGCCAGACTATCTCGCCGATCTCGAGTCGTTGATTCGACGGTTCGATCCAGCTTGGGTTTCCGATCATCTTTGTTGGGGAGCTAGCGGCGGCCGATTTGCCCACGATCTTTTGCCGCTTCCCTACACTGAAGAAGCGGTGAGGCACGTTGCTTGCCGAATCCGCCGGGTTCAGGACCGCCTCGGCCGACGCATCCTTGTAGAGAATGTTTCCAGCTACCTGACCTACACCATCTCGTCGATGCCCGAATGGGTCTTTCTTACCGCGGTCGCTGAGGAAGCTGACTGCGGAATTCTGTTGGACGTCAACAATATCTACGTTAGCGCGAGCAATCACGGATTCTCGCCCTTCGAGTATCTCTCGGGAATTCCTGGGGAGCGGGTTGGGCAGATCCACCTGGCTGGTCACAGCACTTCGGGAGACTTGCTGATCGATACGCACGATCATCCTGTTCCGACGCCGGTGTGGCGGCTTTATCGCGAGGCGGTGCGAAGGTTCGGCGGTGTATCGACTCTCGTGGAATGGGACGATCAGATCCCTTCTTTCGGCGAACTCCTGGCCGAAGCGAATCGCGCGCGCAAAATTGAGAATGAGGTACTCGGTGCAAGCTGCGTCTCTCCATGAAGTACAGCGTCTGTTCTGGGAGTCTGTAGCGAGACGGCCCGGCCGCGACTCGATTGCACCCGCCTTCGTCAGGATGGTTCGCGGCGCTAATGACGGCGATCGAAAGAATCGAATCCGCGTTTATTCAGACGCTTACTACTTGCGTCTACGGCGACGTCCTCCGCGAAGACTTCCATCGAGTAGCCGCTCTGCTCGGCGCCGGCCAATTCGACCAAGTTGTGGCAAACTATCTGGAGGAGTTTCCCTCGGAACAGCCATCGGTCCGTCATTTGGGACGCGCTCTCGCCGAATTTCTGCGGCGCCGAGAAGACCTGCCAAAGTGCCTTGCCGATCTCGCGGAACTCGAATGGGCCCGCGTCGAAGTTTTTGACGCAACCGACGCCTCATGCGCGACGATCGAGGACCTGGTCTCCGTTCCCCCAGATTACTGGCCGGCTTTGCGCTTTCGGGCGATACCCGCAATGCAAACTCTGCGCACTCAATACCCCGCGCATCAACTTTGGTCCGGCGCCGAGTCCCTGGAACTGTCAGCGGCCGAGACTTCGCTCCGCGTGTGGCGCAAAAATGGCGAGGTCCTTCATGCGTCGATGGACGAGCGAGAGTCGGCGGCGCTGAGTAGGATGGTCTCAGGCGAACCGTTCGCCGCAATCTGTGAAACTTTCACAGATCTGCCCGAGATGGATGCGGCGCAAGAAACGGCTGCGCTTCTCGTGCGATGGATCGAAGACGGGATCATCAGGCGAATTCGCGCCGCCGATTAGACTACGATGCCTTCGGCCGCTTTGGTCCATTGTTCAGAATCCTGAGGACAAGGGAATTCGGAATTACGGTTTCGCCGGAATGGCTCGAGTCTTGCGCTATTCGCCTTAACGCGCTGACGGTCAGCTCATATCCCTTCAGGTACTCCGAGCATCGCCTGCATTGGACGACGTGCTGCGAAAACGATCTGCGGTCAGTGTCGCTCAATTCCCCGTCTCTCAAGAGACGAATCAAGCCGACGAATTTCCGGCAGGTCATCGGGCTACGCCGCACGGCTTTCCTTATCGTCGGAGCCCTTCGAGGCCGTCGTGCCGAGAGGATGTCTGGCAGTCACGTAGGCGAAGTCTTTCGCAAAGCACAGATCCAGCGTCCAATCGAGCGCAACGCGCATCTTTTTCTCGAGCCGGGGGAGTTTGAACAGGTAGATTGTGCGCCACAGCCACCAGGCAGAGAACCCCGAGAAGTTGAGGCCAAAGACATTCGCCACGCCCGTGCGCCGGCCGATTGCCGCGCGCCGGCCCAACGTCGAGAACCTAAATGGCCTCCTCTTGCCTCCAACGATATCCGCGGCGACGTTGCGCGCGGCGCATCGTGCTTCGCGAATCGCGTGCTGAGCAGTTGGCGGATGGAATCCTCCCGTCTTGAGGTCAGGAATCGAAGCGCAGTCGCCCAGCGCCCACACGCCGGGAAATTCTTTGTTTTCCAGGTATTCATTGACGAGGATGCGTCCACCTATTTTTGGTACTGGCAGTGCGGCAACCAGAGGATTCGGTGCATTGCCGGCCGCCCAAATTAGCGTGGTGGCGGGAATCGTCCGGCCGTCTGAGAGCTCGACGATGCCGTCACGCACTGACGTGACACGCGAGCGAGTGATTATCTCGACACCGCGCGCAGCTAGCTTGCGTTGCGCGTAGGCTCCGAGCTTGTTGCCCAACTCCGGCAAGATGAACTCGTCAGACGATACAAGAATCGTGCGGACAAATTCCGGCGTCAGGTTGGGATAAAAGCGAATCGCCTGGCGGAGGAAGTCATTGAT
Organism: uncultured delta proteobacterium; assembly: GCA_963801665.1. Lineage (GTDB taxonomy): Bacteria > Desulfobacterota > Binatia > Binatales > Binataceae > JBARDN01. Next base: position 296,857 of record CAWDFL010000003.1, read on the forward strand.
TCCGCCCAGCGTTTCGACTCCCGCGAAACCGGCGCCCACTACCACAAACGTGAGCAGCGGCTGCCGTTTGCCGGCCGCGCACTCCGAGTTCGCTTCTTCGAGATGCGTGATCAGTCTGTTTCTCAATTCGATGGCGTCGTCGAGCGTTTTGATAGTCAGCGCTATCTCCTGCACCCCCGGCAGGCCGAAGAAATTCGTTCTAGAACCGAGCGCGACTATCAGATGGTCGTAGGCGAGTTCGTGGACGTGGCGATCGAAGCCATGGGTGACGGCGACGCATCGCCGTTCCAGGTTTATCGTTTCTATGTCTCCGGTGAAGGTCTTCACTCTGCGGAGCAGCTTGCGAAGAGGATTGACGATGGTGTTCATTTCGAGATCGCTCGCCGCTACCTCGTGCAGCATCGGCGTGAACAAAAAGTAGTTGTCGCGCGTTACCAGTGTGATGCTTACATCGGCCCGGCGGTGCAGAGTTTTTTCCAATTCCATAGCGGCGTAGATGCCGCCGAACCCGCCGCCAAGTATCAGGACTCTGTGGGCGCAATCCGCGCTTGCGTTGGCCTCGGGAATACCGCCGCATCCGTCTTTATTTTCGGTTTGATTCAATTGATTCGTTCACGCCGGAGCCGTTGAAAGTGCCTGATTATTCGATAGCTTAGATGCGTCTCAGGCCGAGTGGTTTCATCATTTCCGTTGGCGTACAGACGGTTTGTCATTAAAATAAGGGCGCTTACGAAGCCCCTGACTGTCGCGGCGGAGTTCTCTTTGGCGGGTGAGAAGCAATTCGCGGAGCAGACCCCTTTCGACGACGCCGCGCTGCGAGAGATCGTCGAGGGCGTCGAATCGGAGACGGGCGATCGTTTCTTCTACTCGCTCGTCAAACATCTCGCATCCGCCCTCGGCTGCGAGTACGCGTTTGTCTCCGAACTCCTGGCAGATGGTTTGAGGTTTCGGACGCGCGCGGTATGGGGACGCGGAAGTTTCATGGAAAACTTCGAAATGTCCCTCAATGGCACTCCATGCGAAGCAGTTCTGAACGGCAAGTCCTCTCATCATCCCGAACGGATCTGCCAGCTCTTTCCCTCTGACAGCGCTCTTAAGCAGTGGGGCGTCGAGAGCTATTGCGGCGTTCCGCTGCTTGATTCGGTTGGGATCGTGGTCGGCCACCTGGCAATCCTGTCGGAGCGGCCGATGTGGGAGGGACCTCGCGGCCTCGCGATCATGCGAGTTTTTGCTACTCGCGCGCGCGCCGAATTAGAGCGGCTGCGCACCGAGGATGCACTGCGCCGCGCGAACGAGGCGTTGCTACGCAGCGAAGAGCGCTTTCGTGACCTGTTCGACGAGGCTCCTATAGCCTACGTGCATGAAGACCTTGACTCCCGGTTCATCGAGGCGAACCGCACAGCGATGAGGATCCTCGGTCTCAAGCCCGAGGAGGTTGCCGGGATGACCGGAAGGTCTTTGGTGCCTGACACGCCCGCCGCGCAGCGCGCCCTGAGCGAGTGGCTCGACTCAATGACGCGAGGCTCCTCCGCCACTAGCGGCAGGGTCCTTGAGCTGCGCCGCAAGGACGACGACAAGCCCGTTTGGATCCAGTGCTGGTCGAGGCCGGCTCCCGACGGCAGCTACACGCGCACTATGTTTATCGATGTAACGGACCGCGTGCTCATGGAGCGGGAGAAGGCGCGCCTGGAAGCTCAAAACACCTACCTGATCGAAGAGATCAAGGAAACGCACAACTTTGAGGAGATAGTCGGGCGGAGCCGGGCTCTGGCCGAGGTGATCGAAAAGGTAAAGCTTGTCGCGAGCACCGATTCGTCGGTGCTGATTCTGGGAGAAACCGGCACCGGAAAGGAGCTGATAGCGCGCGCAATACACTCGAACAGCGAGCGCAGGAATCGGCCTCTGGTCAAGGTGAACTGCGCCGCTCTTCCTTTTGGTCTTATCGAGAGCGAATTGTTTGGTCATGAGAAGGGAGCCTTCACCGGCGCGACCGATCGCCGCATCGGCCGGTTTGAGCTCGCGCACGGAGGGACGATCTTCCTGGACGAGATCGGCGATATGCCGGCCGATGTGCAGGCGAAGCTGCTCCGAGTTCTCCAAGAGCATGAATTCGAGCGGGTCGGTGGCTCGAACCTGATCAAGGTTGACGTGCGCGTGATCGCGGCGACCAATCGCGATCTTTTTCGATCGGTTTCCGAGGGAACTTTCCGGCAGGATCTCTACTACCGCCTCAACGTCTTCCCGGTTCAAATGCCGCCGCTACGTGAACGCCGCGAAGATATTCCACCGCTCGTGCACTATTTCGTCCGCCGCTTCAGCTTGAAAATCGGGCGCAAGATAACCCGCATCCAGCGCGAAACGATGGAAAGGCTGGCCAGCTATGCCTGGCCGGGAAATGTGCGGGAGCTCGAAAACGTGATCGAGCGCGCTGTAATCCTGTCGCGAGGGAACGAACTCGAAGTCGCTCCCGGCGTCTTGCCGGAGATCGCGCCTGTCGCGCACGCGCAAACAGCCCCACCACGGCGCGCGCCAGAGGAAAAGGTTCCGGCGCTTCCTCGGCCGCAAAGTATAGATCAGGTGGAACGCAATCACATTCTCGAGGTTCTGATGCGAACCAACTGGCGAATCGAAGGAACTGAAGGCGCAGCGGCATTGCTGAACCTCAATCCCAGCACGCTTCGCAGCCGTATGAAAAAGCTCGGAGTCCAGCGAAACACTCAAGCGACTTCGTAGATCCGCGAGATATCGCGGGCGAGCGTCGCGGCTCGTGGTCTTTGGACGGCCTGAATTACCGAAATCGTTGCGATATTGATCGTGGCCTGCGCCTTGCTGTGAACGAGGCCATGATCAGAATCACCGCCGTTACCCACCCGGACTGCAAGACTCGAGTCATTGTCGAGGGCCGAATAACTAAGGTCTCATCCGTCGAATTGGCCGGCGTATGCCAACAGCATCTCACGCGGGGAGGTAACCTGGAGCTTGATCTGTCGGAAGTGACCTTCGCGGACCGCGATGGCGTAGCCTTGGTGCACGATTTGATCAGCCAGGGCTGCGTACTTGCGGAGTGCTCGGAGCTGGTGCGCACGCTGGTCGACGATCACTCATCGCAGTCGCCGAAGTCTGATCGCGCAGGCGACGAAGCGCGGTTGCTTGCGAAACTACGCGCCGGCGAAGAGGGCGCATTCGAACTGGTGGTTCAGCGATACGGCGGGCGCATGCTCGCAACCGCGCGGAGATTTCTGAACAATGAGTGCGACGCGCAGGATGCAGTTCAGGAGGCGTTTGCTTCCGCGCTTCGCGCGCTCGACAAATTCAACGGTGACGCGCTTTTGTCGACCTGGCTTCACCGAATCGTCGTAAACGCTGCTCTGGTGCAATTGCGGTCCAAAAGGCGCAGATGCGAGCAGCCGATAGAAACGTTGCTGCCGCGCTTTGGCCGAGACGGCGAATGGATCGACGAGCAAGTAACATGGACCAACGCGGCCGAAACCGTTCTCGAAAGTCGCGATTCGCGCGAGATGTTGCGGCGCTGCATCGAGCGACTTCCCGAGAAGTACCGTTCCGTCCTCGTGCTACGCGACATCGAGGAGCTGGATACTGACGAGGCTGCCCGGTCGCTCTCGGTCACTGTGAACACCGTCAAAGTGCGGCTCCATCGAGCTCGCCAGTCACTCAAGACTCTCATCGAGCGAGAGCGTGTGCTTCGGTCGCACAATTCGAACCACACGGCGGCGAGAAGTGGAATCAAATCGCGGAACATGTGACCGGCGGTCGGAAACCCATGCAATAAGAGCAAGTTTGGGGCGTCTGGCCGGCCGGCTTCGCGATAGGAAATCTTGAGGCCACCAATATCGGCGGCGCGGTAGTATATCCCCGGCATGACAAAACCTCTGGGTAGAGATCGCGTTAACCTAACTGAGGACATCAATCGGGCTACTCAAGCCCGCGCGCTTAGGGAATGGTTTCGCGCCTTTGTTCTCGCCCACAAGGGCCTTTCGTTAGGACCAGAGTCGCTACACGAACTTGGGCCTCTGAACAGGATACTCGAGCGCGACGACGCGTACGGGGCGATAGCAGTCAGGTCAGTCGATGCGCCCGATCGGTTGGCGACGTTCTGGACTTGAATGGCGCACCCTGCGCCGCTGGCAAACGCCGGACTCTCTCATCCTGCCGATTGCGCACGCAATAGCGAGCCTGCTTACTTCCGAGGATCTTTCTCACGTGAAGGCATGCGAAAGGTCTCCGTGCACACTCTTCTTCCTGGATAGGACTCGCAGTCAAGCTCGCTTCGCCGCTTCGTCGCCAGATCACGACGTTCGCAGATACCGGACCACGAGGCGTGTTACGTCATCCACAAACCGGCCTGCTTTCTCATGCGGTTCAAATTTTTGGCGTCTGTTTTGTGATCCTCGCGGTTCTTATGTTCGCCAGCAGCCGCTTCGGTAAATTTCGCGCGCGCGACCGACTGCTCGAACGCCTGAAGCTCCGCGGAGACGAAACCGTGGTCGATGTCGGGTGTGGTCACGGGCTCCTGCTCATCGCCGCCGCCAAGATGCTGCCGCAAGGCCGCGCGGTCGGCATCGATCTCTGGTCGATGGATCAATCCGACAATTCGCGTGAAGCCACGCTCAGGAATGCCGCGCTCGAGGGAGTTGCCCAGCGAGTCAGCGTTTATGACGGAGACATGCGCAAAATGCCCTTCGCCGACCGCAGTTTCGACGCCACCGTCGCCCACTTCGCCATTCACAACGTTCGCCGCCGCGAAGGGCGCCGTGAAGCCATCCGTGAAATCGTGCGCACCCTCAATCAGGGCGGCCAGGTCGCGATTTCCGACATATTCAGCATCGACCTCTACGCCGACGAGTTGCGCAAGTCGGACATGATCGATGTGGAAATATCCGGCCTCAGTTTCTGGACGTTTCCTCCCGCCCGCACCGTGACCGCAAGGAAGCATTCGCAATCGGTCTGATGGAAATGACCCTCTCGAAAGGGCGAGTTATGCTGTTACGCGATTAGGAGAAAGAAGATGGATCAAGTCGGCACGCTTGAACGGGTATTCAGCTACAAGGCAAAGGCCAACAACGAGATCCTCGCGGCAATGCGACAATTTGACGGTTCTTCTCCTGCAAAAGCGATCGCCGTCAGAGTCCTCAACCACACTTATGCTGTCGACCGGATCTTCGCTGCGAACTTGCGCCGAGCCGAGCACGGATACACCTCGCCCAATCCCGGCCAGGCGCCATCGCTGGAAGAATTATCCGAGGCGATCAAGACCAGCGATCAGTGGTACATCGACTATGTATCTCGTCTGGATGAAGCGCAGTTGGCCGAGCGCATCGACTTTACGTTTACCGATGGCTTGCCGGGCCGCATGTCACGCGAAGAAATGCTGATGCATGTGACGGTTCATGGCGAATATCACCGCGGGCAAATCAGTTTGATAATGATGCAAAACTCGATCACGCCGCCAGGCGATGGCTTCACGAGCTTTTTGCATAAGACAGAAGCCTCAACCCGGCGCCTGGCCTGATGCGATGACATGAACTTTGAAGTGAGATGGCTGATGTCGATGGTCAGCAGCAGGAGGTGTCGATGGGCGAAGTGTCGAACGCGAATGCGCCAGCGAATCTTGCGCTCAATCAGCTAAGACCTCATCCGGCGAATCGGGGCTCGGGCTTTCCTTTTACGCCGAGTCCCTTGATTGCGAATAGCGCGCCACCATCGGGGCCCGGATCCATGTTAAGCGTCTTCGTTCCGATCGATGTCGTGTAAAGCACGTCGAGGTTTTCACCGCCGAACATTGCGCTGGTGATGATCGGGACTGGAACCTCAACCGTGCGCGCGATAGTGCTGTCCGGATTGAAGCACACGAACTTGCCGCCGCCGGCGATAGCCGACCAGAGATGGCCTTCCGCGTCGACGGTTGCACCGTCGGGCACGCCACCCATCCCCTTCACTTTCACGAACTCGCGTTTGTTTGAGACCGTCCCGGTGGCGAGATCATAGTCGTAGGCGTAGATGGTTCGCGTCACGCTGTCCGATAGATAGAAAGTTCGATTGTCGGGCTGAAGCACGGCCCGTTGGTTTTCAGAGCGCCATCGATGCTGAAAACGGATCCGGCCGGTTCGGCGAATTTCGTGTCCAGTGTGCCGGCGACGAATCTTCCGTGCGCATCGGTCTTGCCGTCATTGAAGGTGGTTCCCGGCTTGGCGACGATTCCGTTCGGCACCGGGGTCGTGTTGCCTGAATCAAAATCGAGGAAATAGAAGCCGTCGCTCAGCGCGCAGATGGCACCGCCTTTTTCACGGATCGCGAAGGAGCCGATCTGCTTCGGCATCGTCCAGCTCTTTACGTTGTTCGTTTTCGGATCGAGCCGGTAAATCGCCGGCGCATTGCCGTCGATCCAGTAGAGCGCCTGTTCAGCAACGTCCCATACCGGACCTTCGCCGAGCTTATTCTTTACGCCCGGGATTTTCTCGATCGAGATTGCCATGATTGAACCTCTAGAAGCTGACGCGGTCCGCGCCGATTCTAGAATTTGCCGTACGAACCTGTCCAACCGATCGCGGAGGTATCTCCGATGGACAGTTTAATCCGAGCGCGCTTAGAATCCCGAGCCAGCAGGAGGATCAAGTCATGGCGACGACCCTCGAAGATCGGATCAGCAATCTTGAAGCGAAGGTATCGGAACTATACGACCGTGAGGCGATCCGTGATCTGCGCATGCGCTACCACGAATGCATCAACGACGGGAAAGTGGCCGAGATTCCAGATCTGTTCAGCGAAGACGGAGAGCTTGAGTTTGGCCATCTCGGCAACGCAAAGGGACGCGACAAGATCAGGGAGTTCTTCTCGGGGCTCGGCAGCAGGCCTTCCGAGATCGGGCAGCCGCGCCGCGGTCTCTATCGCGTGCGGCAGTTCATTCACAATCACGTGATCCATATCCATGGCGATCGCGCCGACGGGTTCGCCTATCTCGAAGCCAAGCCCGTGTATAACGGCGAGAGCTACGTGGTCGCCGCGCGCTACAACGACGAATACGTGAAGCGCGACGGTCAGTGGAAATTCAGCAAGATGAGTCTGACGCCGTACTTCATGGTGCCGATCAAAGACGGATGGGCGGGCGATGACCTGCTGAAGATGGGGCATTAGGCGCCCGATAACGGCTCGCCGGGAGCCGGCTCTGTCACCCTAAAGCCGATCTTCGCTAGAGTGGTTTTGCAACATCGAGGAACTCAAATGAACGCGGCAATCCGTATCGACCCCGAGACAGGCTTGAAAATCTTCAACACGCGCGCGGCCAAGGCTTCCGAAAAGATCGCCGGCAAAGGCTACTCCGTCCTTGCCGATCAGAAGCTTAAGGAGTTGCCGGAATTGCCGCCCGGCGCGACCTTCGATGCGGAAGAGCAGGCCAAGTACCGCGAATTCAAGGAGGCTCGCCGCGGCGCCGCCGACTACATGGCGATGGAGGGCGAGTTCAAGAAGTATCTGGACGACGTATATTCGGAGCCGCCGATTCCGCGCGAAGCGTTGACCGACGAATGCGAGATACTGGTGGTCGGCGCCGGTTTCGGCGGTCTGCTGCTATGGCACAAGCTGCGAGACGCGGGCTTCACCGATGTGCGCTTCTGCGAGAAGGGTGGCGATGTCGGCGGAACCTGGTACTGGAACCGCTATCCCGGAATCGCGTGCGACGTTGAATCCTATAGCTATCTCCCGCTGCTCGAGGAGATGGGCTATGTCCCGTCGATGAAGTTCGCGTCGGGTTTCGAGATCCTGGAATATTGCCAGAACATGGCGCAGAAGTTCGGCTTCTACGATCACTGTCTGTTCCATACGACGGTCGCGGGAACTACCTGGGACGAAGAATCGGGCCGCTGGATCGTCGAGACCGATCGCGGCGACAAGATGCGTGCGCGCTTCGTGATCCTTGCCAACGGCATCCTCACAACGCCGAAGCTCGCGCGCATCGCAGGGATGGAGAAGTTCAAAGGCGCGTCCTTTCACACCTCGCGCTGGGACTACAATATCGACCTTCGCGGCAAGACCGTCGGCATCATCGGCACCGGCGCTACCGCGGTGCAAGCGGTGCCGGAGCTCGCGAAGATCGTCGGGCAGCTCTACGTGTTCCAGCGCACGCCGTCCTCGGTCGACGTGCGTGACCAGCGCGCTACGACCGATGAAGAACGGGCGAGCTGGGCCAGAGAGCCCGGATGGGCCCGTGCGAGGCGCGCGCGCTTTTCGAAAATATCGCAGGGCCGCACGGCGATTCAGGCGAACGACGACTACCTGGCGGGCAAGATCAAAGACATCAGGCCGCTAAAGAAACACGAGCACGAGATCTCGCCGGAGGAGCTGCTCCGGAAGCAGCTCGATTCCAACTTCCGCATCATGGAGCAGATTCGCGCTCGCGTGGATGGGTTAGTCAAGGATCCGAAGACCGCGGCAGCATTGAAGCCATACTACCCGTATGGCTGTAAGCGGCCGACCTTCCACGATGAGTATCTGCAGACGTTCAACCTGCCGCACGTCCATCTGGTTGATACCGCGCCGCGTGGTGTGAGCGAGATAAATGAACGCGGCATCGTCCACGAGGGCGTCGAATATCCACTCGACGTGCTGATCTATGCGACCGGGTTCCAGTGGATGGGCACTTCGACCTTCAATATGGTAACCGGCCGCGACGGACGCACTCTGAAGGATAAGTGGGAAACGGAAGGGACCAGAACTTTCCTGGGCCTGCATAGCCACGGCTTCCCCAACTTGTTCATCGTTACCGGCCCGCAGGGTGGCGGCGGCAGCTTCAACTTTACTGACGCGATCGATGCGCACGGTGACTATGTCGTGTGGATGTTGCGCACCATGCGCGAACGCGGCGCGCTAATCGTCGATGTCAAAAGGGAACCGGAAGAGCGTTACGTGGAGCATTGCCGCGATGTCGATATCGCGACGGCGCCGCTTCGCGATTGCATCTCCTATTACAACGGTGAAGGCAACGCGAAGCCGGGGAGCCTCGCATATTACGGCGGCGGCCGATGGCACAAGTTCCGAGTCGAAGCACAATCGACGCTGGAACCCTACATCTTCGAAGGCGAAGAACGGTCCGGCAAATGAGACCGCGCGCAGCAGGGTAGGTTCCGCACGTTCCTGCGGATCCGAGCGCAGACGTTTGCTGCGCACATTCGAGTCTTGTCTCCGGCCTTCCCGCGCCTGAGCGTGATGCGGATCGGTTTAGCAATGAAGCCAATCAAGAAAGATCGGTACGACGGCCTTGCGGATTGGTATGACGGGTGGAACAAGCCGCTCGCTGAGGCTAACGAAGCCGACTTGGTGCGGCTCCTGGGCGCGGGCGAGGGGCTGTGTCTGGACGTGGGATGCGGCACGGGTTTGTATTTCCAAGCCGTGAGCGGCACCGGCCGGATGCCGATCGGCGTGGATCGCTCGGCGGACCAACTGCGCTACGCACGGACTCGTGGCCAGTGCGCGCAGGCGGACGCCGCCGCGCTGCCATTCGCGGATGCTTGTTTTCCAACCGTGCTGATGGTGTGGCTATCCACGGATGTGAGTGATTTCACCTCGGTGGTGCGCGAAGCTGCGCGGGTGCTTCGGCCGGGCGGCCTGATGGTGTTCCGCGGTGCGCACCCATGCTTCATGGGACCGCACATCGAGTATCGCGAGGACGGTGGCCGAATAATTCACCCGACTTATCGGTTATCCGGTTGGCATAAGGAACAGTCCTGGTGGAGGGGTCGTCACGGTCCACGTACTCGGGTCGGAATGTCGCATGTCCCCCTGGCGGACTTCCTGCGCGCCTTTCTCAATGCCGGCCTCGTGATCGACACCGTCGAGGAGCCTGAACCACAGCTTCCCGTGCCGGTCAGCCTGACACTGCGGCTGCTGCGACGTGAGTAATACGCGGTGGATGTCATCGAGCACAGATCAGAACTCGGACACTGGCGGGTGACACAGCGGCGCGCCGACGCGCGCCTTCACACGTACGTTCATGGCTATCTCGCCGTTGAAGGCTATCGGCTTGAGGCAGTTCGGGAACGCCACCTGCCCTCGACAGAGGTCGCCCTTCTCATAAATTTCGGGGCGCCGCACAGAACACTCACGCCGGAAACGAAACGGTGGACCACCTTTGACGACGCGTGGGTGGTCGGGCTTCACAATACTTACCACCTCACGGAAGCCGTCGGCGTTCGGCGGTTCATGGTTGTTCGGTTTAGCCCTATAGGCGCTCACCTCTTTCTGCGCGTGCCAATGGATCTAATCGAGAATCAAACGGTGGAATTGGCGCAGTTCGATCCTAAGCTCGCCAGACTGCTGCGAACTCGGCTCGCCGCCGCGCCGAAATGGGAGACTCGGTTTGACGCGATCGAGTCTTTGATTGCTGAACGCGTGATATCGATGGCGTCAGAGGCAGAAGTGGTATTGGCAGCATGGGGGAGGCTGCGTGACGCTCATGGTCGCATCGGACTTGGCTTGCTTGCCTCTGAGCTCCAGTATAGCCATCGTCGTCTGATCACGCAGTTTCGCGCCAGCGTTGGGCCGTTACCGAAGACGATCGCCAGGCTGCTCCGCTTCAATCGTGCGGTGCAACTTGTGAACCGACTCGGTCGGGACGTGACTATCGAGCCGGCTCAGCCGGCCATACATCGAGGTAGCGAAAACGTCCGGCTCGGATGGCGCACGGATTCGGTGGGCAGAAGTAGCGGCCGACTGCGGTTACTTTGATCAATCCCACTTCATCAAGGAATTCCAACGGTTCTCGGGACTCAGCCCGGTCGAGTTTCTCCGTCAAGAGCGATAGTTTCCTCGTTTGAACGTCGCACGCGTCAAGCAAAATTTTACAATACGATCTGTCGCGCCAGAGCTATTGGTTCACCATCGGACAGTCATGAAGTTCGGACTCGCGGCCATGGTGAAAGATTCGACGAGATCAAGCAGAACGGCGGAGGGAGCGGCGCTTATGCGGGCCGCTCATCAGGTTCTGGATGACAATCCGCTTATACTCGACGACCCGGTTTCCATCGGCCTCGTCGAGGGCTCCGGTCGCGAGGAACTTCTAGCGCGTGCCGACGAACTCGGAAGCGCCGGGCTGAAGGCGGCACGGTCGTTCTCGGTCATGCGAAGCCGCTTCGCCGAGGATTGTTTGCGAGAGGCGTTTGCCAACGGCGTCAGGCAGTTCGTCATGCTCGGAGCCGGATTCGACACCTTCGCTTACCGACAGCCCGAATGGGCGAAGGGACTGACAATTTTCGAGGTTGATCATCCTGCGACGCAAGCGGTGAAACATGAGCGCCTTGATACTCGCGCGATCCCGCGTCCGTTAAATCTGGTCTTTGTGCCCTGTGACTTCGAACAGGAGGCGTTGCCGGAAGTCCTATCGGCAGGGTCGCTGGATACCCGCACGCGAGCATTTTTCTCGTGGTTGGGCGTGACACCCTATCTCAGCGTAGAGGCTATCGAGCTCACCTTGCGTTTCGTCGCGGCTCTTCCTCGCGGGTCTTCAATCGCGTTCACCTTCAACCTGCCGGAGTCGCTACTTGGCGGGTCCGCCCGCGAGCACCGGAAAATGAGCGTCAAATGGGCGGAGACGTTAGGAGAGCGGCATCTGACAATGCTGCCTCCTCAAGAATGGATGGAGTTACTCAAACGAGCAGGTTTCACGTCGGTGTTTCATCTGACTCCTGAGATCGCCCAAGCGCGCTACTTCGCCGGGCGTCACGATGGCCTTGCGGCCGTGGAACATTCGCAGATGATGCTGGCGACGGTGTGAGCACGGCAAGCGTTTCTGCTCGGGCCATGGCATGAATCGCCGATAGTGGACACGGTGGTCTTGCTTGGTAGCGCAGGCGGTGTGCGTATGCCGCCGCGCGGCGCTTATTTCACGGCGCCGTTCAACCAGGCTTGGAATGTACGTCTGCGCTCCTTGTCGAATGACTCGCTGGCGGCTGTCGTGATGATATCTGCGACAGAAATCGAAGCGAGGGCTTTGCGCCATTGCGTCTCCGCATCCAGAAACGCCTTCGTAATCGCACAGCGCTGCTTGCATGCTGAGGGTGTTGCCGCGCACGGGCCGCGCTGACGAATTTCGGTACACCGAAATGCCGGCTCCGACCCTTCGATCGCCAAAGTAATGTCCAGCAGAGTGATCTTGGCGGCCGGTTTGGCCAGACGGTAGCCGCCGCTCACCCCGCGGTTGGCCGTTACAATTCCCGCGCGCGATAGCGCCTGCAGGTGCTTGGCCAAATAGGCCGGCGGCAGCTCGTGAAACTCAGCGAGGCGGCCAGCCGGCAGTCCGAATCCAGCCGGTACTACGCCGAGCACGCCGCAGAGGTGGACCGCCCATTCGACGCCTTCTGCGATTCTCATTGCGGACAATTATCATCCATGTTAATTAGGATGCAAAATATCCGAATTTGAGAAGGATCGATCGCATGCGAGACTTCGATGTCGTCGTGGTTGGAGGCGGCCTTGCAGGGCTGTGCGCCGCGTCATTTGCAACGAGCGCCGGGGCCCGAGTCGCGCTCTATGAGTCTTCACCGGATCTCGGAGGACGCGCGCGGACCCGCGTAAAGGAAGGATTTTGTTTCAATTACGGTCCGCACGCCCTGTATCGCGGCGGGGCATTAGACACTGCCCTTCGCGACCAAGGCGTGGTTCCAAGGGCCAAGGTGCCCAAACTGACGGCCGGCTATTTTGTTCGGGATCGAACACTCCACCTGGCCCCGTTCGGCGGATCAGGGTTGGCGGAGACGACCTTGTATCCGTCGGCGGTGAAGTCAGAGGTCGTCGCCGCACTTGCCCGGTTCGGCAAGTCGACGCCGGAGATAGGCCAAGGCGTGAATGTCCGCCAAGCCGTGGAAGAGTTTTCGCAGTCGCCGCACGTCCGAGAGTTGATCTCCGCCATGCTGCGCCTGACGAGTTATATTCACGATCCGGATGCCGCCGACGGTGCGACGCTTTTCGCACAGCTTCATCTAGCCTTGTCGAACAACGTCGTTTACGTGGACGATGGATGGACCCAATTGGTCGCGGCACTGGCGGCCCGAGCCGATGCCAATGGATGTCTGATCGCCGTCGGCCAGCGTGTGACAGCGATTAAGCCGGGGCAAATGTGGCGCGTCGAGACCAGTACTGGGAACTCAGTTTCCGCGCCAGCCGCCGTGATTGCTCTGCCGCCGCCAGATGCTTTAGAACTGTTCCCTTCCGTAGAGTCGTTGCGGGTCGCAGCCGACCGATCGGTTGCGGTCTATGCCGCATGCCTGGACCTTGGACTATCGCAATTGCCCGATCCGCGGCACAATTTTGCTCTCGGCCTCGATGAACCACTGTATCTATCTGTTCACAGTCAAGCTGCCCGGTTGGCTCCTGAGGGCGGTGCGCTAGTGCATATTCTACGATACCTGCAGCCGGACCAGCCGGTCGACAAAAAATTGCTACTTAAGGAACTCGAGGCCTTCGCTGATTTGGTCCAGCCGGGTTGGCGCTCATATGTTCGGGCCAGTCAATTCTTCTGGAAGATGCCGGTTATGTATTCGGAACCGCTGGCCCGATATCGGGGTCTTGCCGGGCGGCCCGGGGTAGCGGTGCCAGGGATTTCGGGCCTTTACATTGCTGGAGATTGGGTAGGCTCGCACTCGTTGCTCTCTGATGCTGCGGCCGCAAGTGGCCGGCTTGCGGGCGAGCTCGCGGCAGCATTCGCGCGAAAGAATTGATCATCGTCGGCAGCTAACGGAATGCGGGTATCACCTTCGATGCGAATAACTCCAGGTGCGGTTGAATCCAGGCAGGAGGCAAGCCCGGAGGCAGCGTCCACGAGTAGTAGTGAGTCAATCGCACATTGCTCACATAGTCCCGAATCATCTTGACCGCGGTGTCAGGTTCCACGACCAAAAGCTGGCCCGACTTCCGCAAGCCGTCGCGATCGCGAAGGTAACTCAGAGTTAGCGGTTTCGCACCCTCCTTCGCCATTCGCGCGCGGGTTTTTTCGTCGATGCTCTGGAGCGCCTTCACGGTCCAGGCCGCATAGTTATCGGCCTGATAAACGACGTGGTCAGCGGCCTCATTCCACGTTTTCTCCTGGTCGTCTGAGACGATTAGCCACTGGAATCCGCTGGCCAGTTTTACATGGTCCGTACTTCTGCCGCGTTTGCGAAGTTCGGCGAGATAGCTCTCGTAAACGGACGGGCTCGCCATCGGCGCGATAAATCCGTCTCCGAAGCGGGCCGCGCGTCGCAGCGCGGGTTGCGTGAAACCGCCGATCCAGATCGGAGGCCGCGGCTTCTGGATCGGTTCGGGGGTAATGCGCGCGCGAATCAACTCGAAGTAATCGCTCTTATAGGTAACTGTTTCACCGGCCAGCAGGCGTGAAACGATATCGAGAGACTGATTGGTCCGCGCGCCGGCCTGGCTGTTTGGAATGCCATAACCTTCGAATTCCTCGACCTTGTAGCCGACGCCGAATCCCAGATCGAGGCGTCCACCCGAGATAACGTCGACGACCGCGATTTCTTCCGCAAGCCTTACGGGATTCTGAAACGGCATCAGCATGACGGCGAGGCCAATACGGATCTTCCGGGTGCGCGCGGCAATCGCGGCAGCCACCGGCAGCAATGAGGGCAAGTAGCCATCGTCAATAAAGTGATGCTCCGATAGCCAGACGTCGTCGAAGCCGTGATCTTCAGCCCACACGATCTGGTCGAGGATGTCCGTGTAAAGACGATTGGACGGTTGCCGCCATCGCCCGGGATTACGAAAATCGTAGTACAGCCCGAATCTTAAACTGAGATTATTTGCGCTCATCTTTTAAGCCCTTGGGGGGGGTTCGTAGTGCTCACTACAATTACCCGACGCGGCCGCGCTGAGTCAAGTTTCTTTATCGAGCGCTACAAATTCGCTAAGCTAATGGCCATGGGACGCAAACTCGGGTTCGATCGCGATCGAGCCATCGATCGGGCAACTAAGGTGTTCTGGAAAAAGGGCTACACCAACGCATCGCTGCGCGACCTGTTGCGCGCGATGGGTATCGGAGAGGGCTCGTTCTACAACACGGTCGGCAGCAAAAAGCAGTTGTTTATCGAATGCCTTAAGCACTACGAGGACACGGTAGAGCGCAAACGTTTCGATGCATTACTGGCTGAAGCTTCAGTGAAGAAAGGAGTTCGAGCGTTCTTTAGAAGTGTCCTGGATACTCTCGACGATCCTAGCACTCCGCGCCTGTGTCTGCTGGCAGAGAGCCTGTCGGGTGACGTACTTCGGGACCGGCAGCTCAAACATTTCGTCGAAAATTCAACGCGGTCGTCATGGCAGCGATCCATCGAGCGTCTGGAATCGGCAAAAAGCTCAGGCGAGCTGCCTCAGAACTTCGACTCGAAACTCGTGGCCGACGTGCTCATGACGTATCTTCAAGGGCTCTACCGGATAGCTCGGCTCGTCAAAAGTCGGCGACAAATCGAACGCCAGATAGAGACGCTGCTACAAGCACTCGGGCTGTAGTCACAGCGCTCCGTCTGGCGCCTGGCGGGACAGAACGCACAAGATTCTGTGCCACTTGCTCAGGCTCCAAAGGGCCGCCTATCGTTGATGCAGTCATCTTGGACCGAAGGATGGAGGCACCTCGTGGAAAAGGTGAACGTCGCGGAGAAATTCGATCTGTTCAGCGACTACTGGAGTCCCAAGATCGCCGCTGAGTTGAACGACTCATACGTTAAGTTGGCAAAATTCAAAGGCGAGTTCGTTTGGCATCATCACGAAAATGAGGATGAGCTGTTCCTCGTGACGAAGGGTCAGCTACTAATAAAGCTGCGCGATAGCGAGGTTGTAGTCGGCCCGGGAGAATTCGTTGTCATTCCCCGTGGAGTCGAACACATGCCTGTGGCAAAAGACGAAGTCCACGTCATTTTGATCGAACCGAAAACGACCCTGAATACTGGCAATGTCGTTGGTGCAAAGACTGTCGAGCGTCTCGAAAAGGTATGAGGTGGTAATGCGGGGAGACGCCAGGACCTTTCGTCGGAGACGAATCTGGTGGATTGCCTATTCCGAGAGCGGTCGCGAGTATCGAGAGAGTAGCCGCAGCACGGAGAAAAAGCCGCTCGGAAATGCTGCAGAAGCGACTCGCGACTCCGAGAGCGTCAATCATAGTCCGGGATCTCGCCCGGAGATCCGACCTCGTTCGAGTGCTCGACGGGGATGTGCAGGCACTCTATTCTGATTGCCTGGCAGCCTTGGATCGGCTGCGCGCTCGTCTCTCTTAGTTGATGGGCGTACTGTCGGCGTGAGGTGCGTCGCGCGCGCTTGACCACGATCCGCAACCAAAAGTAGTTAATTGAATGACATCGCATCGAAAAATCCCGTGCCGAGGAACAGCAGCGTTCGGCTCGAACAAAAATCCGGACGTATTTCTGGCGATCCTCTCTCGCCCTCAAAGCCTTGTCGATGACGAGTAACCGTAAACGTGCGGTCGCCGCGACGATGGGCGCTGCTGCAGCGCTTGGCCTGACAGTCGATGATGCGATCGTGCTCCAGGAGTCGAACAAGCTCGCTGTGCGCCTGCTGCCGTGCGACGTTCTTGCTCGGGTCGCGGAGGAGCGCATCAAGCGCTGGGCGGAGTTCGAAGTCGAGCTTGCTTTACGGCTCGCTGAAACCGGGGAGCCCCGTAGGAGCGCTCGATCCTCGGGTCGCGCCGGGCGTCTACATGCGTGACGGCTTTGTGGTCACGCTGTGGACCTACTACGAACCTGTGCCGTCCCGAGAGTTCGCGCCAGCCGACTACGCGCACGCTCTCGAACGGCTGCATGACTGCATGCGGCAGATCGACTTCCCTACACCGCACTTTACGGATCGAATGACGGACGCCCAACGGCTTATCGGAAGCCGCGACCAGACTCCAGAGCTAGTTGACGCGGCAGTGAGCTTCTCAGCAACACGTTACGAAGTCTGCGGCAGGCGATCAGCGCTCGCGGGCGCCGCGAACAACTCCTGCACGGCGAGCCACACCCGGGCAACGTGCTCAGGACGAAGAAGGGCCTGCTGTTCATAGACCTCGAGACCTGTTGCCGCGGGCCCGTCGAGTTCGATCTCGCCTACGTGCCCGAAGAGGTGAGCGTGCTCTATCGGAGCACCGATCAACAGCTGCTCCGCGAATGCCGGGTCCTGATGCTTGCGATGGTCGCAGCATGGCGCTGGGATCGAAACGACCAATTCCCCAACGGGCGACAAGCAGCGCGAGAATTCGTCAGCGAACTCCGGGCGGCACTGTCGGGCGCACCGTTCTCGACGCACTTGCCGCGCTGGACTGACACCTGAATCGCTGGTGGACGATAAAAATTGGAGCTAGTTCGTCGAGATCTTTGCCCCACTAAGTAATGACGTCCATCTTTTCCGCCAACTCGCGCTTGGACTACGCCATTAGGTGAGTGTAAGTGTCGGCAGTAAGCTGGATTCTCGAGTGCCCAAGTATCTCCGAAATCATTCGCATTGGATAAGATAGCGCGCGGCGCTACGACAACAAGGGCGATCGTGAATCGAGCGTTACTCAAACCGTACTTCACCGGGCTTTAAGAATATGTCGCCTTAGACTCATGATCCGGCTTAAACAACCGGATGGTGACACCGTGACACAGAACGCCGACGGACGCTCCAGCGAATCGGTATCTTCTTAACTATCTGATTTTATTAGCTTTCTTGGAGCCACCCGTCGGATTCGAACCGACGACCTGCTGATTACGAATCAGCTGCTCTACCAACTGAGCTAGGGTGGCCCCGCCGCGATTGCGCGCGCGCCGATAGGACTCGGCTGAATGCCGAGATTAGCGGACCCTCGCGCGCCGGGAAAGAGAGACCTTGGCGCCGGCGTCTTGAGACTCGGCGGGATCGAGCCGAAGATGAGCCTCGATGGACGGGCTCCCGGGATTTCGCGCTGCGTATCATGAGACCTTCGCACGCCTCTACGAGCGTAGCGCCGCCCGGCGCTGGAGAATTCCCGAAGCCGATTTTGCGCAGACGATCGAGCGCGCGATCGAGCGCCAATTTGCCGGCGCTATCCCGAATCCCGCCGAAATTGAAATTTTCCTCGACTCGCTCCATGTCGAGGACCTTGCGCTCGCAATGGCATGCCGCGCGGGGAACGCCGAGGCGTGGCGCGAATTCGACGCGCGTTACCACGGCGCGATCGAGAGCTTCGTGCGCGCGATTGCGCGCGATACGGATCGAGCTCGCGAAATTGAAAGCTCCCTGTACGGCGATCTTTTCGACGTCGCGCGAGTAGGTAATCCGCGCCGCTCCCCGCTCGATTACTATCATGGCCGAAGCTCGCTCGCCGCGTGGTTGCGCATCGTGATCGTGCGGCGGGAGGCCGATTGGCTGCGCGAGCGTTACCATGCGAATGCTGCCGCGGCCGCTGCCGCCGAGCCGATAGCGAGTGGCGATCGCAATCACTCGGCGCCCGCCGATCCCGATCGCGCGCGGTTTATCCCGATGCTCGCAAAGGCGCTCGACGCCGCGCTTGCCGAGCTCGAGGCGCGCGACCGTCTTCGTCTCTCTTATTACTACGTGCAAGGTCTCACGCTTGCGGAATCCGGCGTGCTGCTCGGCGAGCATGAATCGTCGGTATCGCGAAACCTTGCGCGAATCCGCCTCGCGATTCGGCTTAGAGTCGCGCGCGAGCTCAAGCGCGAGCATCATCTGAGCGACGAACAAATCACGCGCTGCTTTGAATTTGGAACCGACGATTGGCCGTTCGATCTCGGACGGGCGCTTTCGCAGGCAAAGTAATGGCTAATCCCATAAACGGCGGAGACGGCGAAAATAGCGAAGTGGGAAATGACGCGCTCGACGCGCTGACCGCGCGCCACCTGGCCGAAGGGCTTGATGCGTCCGGCCGCGATTGCCCCGACGCCGACGTGCTCGCGACGTTCGCTACCCGCTTGCTGGATGCGGACGAATATTCGCGCTGGGAACATCACGCGGCGCAGTGCGTGCTATGCCAACGCAACCTCGCGGCTCTCGCGCGCAGTGGCGTCCTCGACGCTCCCAAAAGGCCCGCGCTGCCGGCTCTCGCACAAGACGATTCTGACGACGACTCCGAGCTATCGCCCCACGGCGAGGACGAGGGAATCGTCGCCTCGCTTCGCCGCGGGTTCAGATTCATCGTGGGTCCGTTTCCGCTTTCAGTCGCGATCCACCTCGTTCTGATCATGCTGCTGATCATCACGGTGCACGAGCAGCGTGGACGCGAATTTATCATGGTCAATCTCGAAGCGGGCGGTGGCGGCGGCGGCAACGAGATGCAGGATCTCGACATGCCTGAAGTGCCGATGCCCGACACCGCGCCGCAACAGATGGACAATCCGCAAGCGGTCGATACCTCGCAGGCTGTAGGCATGGCCAACGACTATGTGCGCGCGGCCGGCGGCGGCGGAATCGGAATCGGGCGCGGCGGCGGAATGGGTTCAGGCTACGGCCACGGCATTGGATCGGGCTTCGGCGGATTTATCGGAGAACTTCGGCGCAAGGGTCTGGACGTGGTGCTGGTGATCGACGGCACCGGTTCGATGGGTCTGATCATCAACGACGTGAAGGCCAAGATGGGGCAGCTCATCCAGGCGATCCATCGCCTGGTTCCAATCGCGCGCGTCGGCATTATCGTGTTTGGCGGCAAGGGCGAGAAGATGGAGATCCAGCCGCTCACGCTGTCGCCGCAGAAGCTGACCGACTTCTTAAACGGCATTACCGCGAAAGGCGGGGGCGAATGGGAAGAAGATACTTTCGGCGCGTGCGAAACCGCGATCGACAAGATGGACTGGAAGCCGTACGCGAAGAAGGTGGTGGTGCTGGTAGGTGATTCGCCGCCGCGCAAGGAGGATTTCGCGCCGCTGATCGCGATGATCCGCAAGTTCAAGAGCGAGAACGGGACTTTCAACACCGTCGATGTGGCGGCGGAAGAGCACGAGCGCTTCGAGCGCGAGTTCTGGTTGAAGGTGCATCGCGAGGAGCCGCCGAAAATCACGCCGTTGCCCGAGTTCTATCAGCAGACGCGCGCCGCCTATAAGGTGCTCGCCAACGCAGGCGGCGGTGCGATGCGCTCGCTCACGCACGACTCGCATATCAACCAGCAGGTGCTGATCCTCGCCTTCGGCGAGCAGTGGCAGAACCAGGTCTCCGCCTTCGGCCGGGGGATCAGTTCCGCCAGTGGCCCCTAGCGCCAAAGAAATTCTGCAAGGAAACCGCCCGCGCCCGATCTGATCATCAGGAGCATCTGTATAGACGCTCTGGACTCGATCAGGAGGTGCGCGATGAACCCGTACCTGTTCGCATTGATAGCGCTTTGCCTCTCGATAATCGTCGTCACTGTCGCGATCCGGCGGCTTAGGCGCCGCGAGGATGTCGGAGCGGGCGTGATTGCGAGTGCGGTCCGGTTTGTCGGCGGTCCGTTTCCGCTTTCGGTCGCGATTCACGTCGGCGCGCTGCTGTTCCTGATTATCACGGTTCACGAAAGCCGCGGACGGGATCTGATCCTGGTCAATCTCGAAGCGGGCGGTGGCGGAGGCGGTGGCGATGAGATGCAGAAGCTCGACATGCCTGAAGTTCCGATGCCTGACGTCGCGCCGCAGCAAACCGAGCTGCCGCAGACAGACGACACGGCGCAGGCCGTCGCGCTCGCGACCGACTACGTACGTTCCGAAGCCGGCGGGATCGGGATAAATCGAGGCGGCGACGGACTTGGCACCGGGCACGGCCCGGGCTTCGGTGGCGGATGGGGCGGGTTCATCGGCCATCTTCGCCGCAATGGACTGGACGTCGTGCTGGTGATCGACGGGACCGACTCGATGCGGCTGGTGATGGCGGACGTCAAGGCGCGGATGAAGGAGCTCGTCCGCGCGATTCAGCGTCTGGTTCCTACGGCGCGGGTTGGAATCGTTGTTTACGGTGGCGAGGGCGAGCCGCTCGACGTGCAGCCGCTCACGCTATCGCCGGCGAAGCTCGACGCTTTCTTGTCCGCGATCCAGACCAAAGGCGGCGGCGAGTGGGAAGAAAACACCTACGGCGCGATGCAGGCCGCGGTCGATCGGATGGACTGGAAGCCCTACGCGCGCAAAGTGATCGTGCTGGCCGGCGACGCGCCGCCGAAGCAGGACAAGTTCGCGGCGATACTCGAACTCGAGCGCAAATTCCGCGCCGAAAACGGCACCGTCAGCGTCGTCGACCCGACCGCGCAGGAGCATCAGCGCTTCGAGCACGAGCTCAACATCCGCGTGCATCGCGAGGCCAACTCCGCCGCCGCGCCGATGCCCGCGTTCTATCAGCAGGCGCGCGCCGCCTTCGCCGTCATCGCGCACACCGGAGGCGGCGAGATGCGCAGTCTCGAAGGCGACGAGGCGATCAATCAGCAGGTGCTAATAATGGCGTTCGGAAGCAAGTGGCAGGAGCAACTCGCGGCTTACGAAAGATAGGCGCGAGGGTGCCGCACTGGTTGCCGGTCTTGCTCATAGTGCGAAGCGATCGCGCGCTCAGATCGGCAAATTAGAGGGGTGCGGCGATAGGTCTTCAGCTGCCGTCCAAACCGGAGGGCAACCGCGTGGGCATTGGCCCGTGGAAGTCTCACAATAGACTAGAGGCTGAGTGCTTCGGTTGGTATGATAATCGCGATCCAAGGAGTGGTGCTGGGCCGGAAGCAGCCAACGCAGACGAATGTTTCAAAGAGAGTCTGAAATGACTGGGTTCGTGGCGAGCTGGATAAAGGCCAATGGCATGACGGCCAAGCCGGAGTTTGTGACACCTTGGGGTATTTGCGATTTCGTCGGACTCCGCTTTAATCCAGAAAAAGTAACACGCCGCCTCCAACAAAAACAAATGCGGGCGATTAGTTCCGTCACCCGTGCACTTTTGCTGCTTCAAATTCCCGATGTAGAGACGAAACGATCAATCACTCTCGACAGCCTCATTCGGAGCTATGCGCCATTTATTTCCGAAGAAGTCGTCTGCAGGGAAACATCTCGCCTGATCGCTGACCGATATGTTACTTCTTCCGCGCACCGGCGCTTACAAAAGGTTAACGGCTGGATGCCTCTACAAGACCGGTTGGTCGCTGTTGAACTAAAGCTCTCGCGAGTGGACGAAGCAATGCGTCAAGCGGTGAATAATCTCGGATTCGCAGACGAGTCGTACGTGGCGTTGCCGGCCGACGTAGCACGGCGTGTCCTGGCGACCTCGACCCGTTGGTCGAAGTTCTTCGATGTGGGTGTAGGCTTGTTAAGCGTCGCGCGCCGTGGCTGCGAGGTTCTGCGGCCGGCGCAAAAGACCGGAAACGGGACGGACAAGGCAATTCAACTTTACTGCATCGAGAAATTCTGGAGCACCCGTCTTAAAGGCAACTGAGCATCAATGGTTCTGCTACAGCTTCAAGTCTGCGCGCCGTTCCTTCATCAGTGATCTCTGGAAGCGACTTTCCGAGAGCGTAAGCTGCGGATAGGTCTTGGAAAAGCGCCATCGATCGGCCGGCTTTGGGGGTAATCGCGATGAGATCAATCCATTGTTTGTAAAACCTAGCGATCTGTTCTCTCGCAGCATCAGGGGCGTTCAGCGCTGTATACTGCCTCTTGATCTCGGTGAATTCTGCGCGCGTCGGATGCGAAGCGGCAAGCTTCGAGATCGCTGCGTCGAGCCAGACCTTGAATTGGGGCCCAATGCCAACGCGTCGCCTTAGCGAAGGGAGTGCCAGCCTTACTTTTGGCTGACGGGCGGGACTCCCGGCCAAAAAGTATTGGTATCCCGAGCCGATGCCGATAGCAGGGTGATCGACCAAGCCCTTCGCCCATAAGACCAAGTTAAGACCCCAATAGGGCCCGGCGATCCTGATTTTGGACGAAATGCGCTCGTTAAGTTCCTGGTGAAGGTCTATAAGGGCGCCGAAACGCTTTTTGAGCGTCGAGGAACCACTGTCGTCCGTGAGACTGCTGTCCACGACCCAAAACCCATCCGCCCCAGCTTCGTGATAACACCGTTCAGCCTGTTTTACTTTCGGGTTCCGCGCCACTTTGCCGCTAACCTGGTTTTGGTGCGTGAAAAGTATAGGGAGGATCAGCTTCCCAGAGAATCCGTTGGCGC
The DNA here is from genome assembly GCA_963801665.1 of uncultured delta proteobacterium. Lineage (GTDB taxonomy): Bacteria > Desulfobacterota > Binatia > Binatales > Binataceae > JBARDN01. The sequence goes on from CAWDFL010000003.1 coordinate 319,972, forward strand.
TTTTCCATCTCCCAGCCGCTGCCGCCAAGAATCGATTGATCTTATTGCGGCCGGAACCATTCACTACTGGTAGCTGGGGCACAGTTATCCATGCCGGTCTGTATGTAACGCACCTATCCAAAACAGCTTTCACTAACGCGTTTACTTCCGATGAGAGTGGTATCCCCTGATAGTCACCCGCGCCGATTTTCTCGAAGTTTATGAACGTTCTCATAAAGTCGAACCAACCATTCCTCTTGTCCGGTCGGCTCCGTCGGCTCACGAGATCATCCATCCCGTCGATGGCGGGATCTATCCACACCTTAAATGAGTCATCTAGAATGCGCAGAAAATTAGTCGCCCGATCCAAGGGCACGCGGACCATCTCCGAATCCGGATAGATTTTTCGCGCGAGTCTGCAGGTTTCCTCGCCCGTGACGAAGGGAATGTATTCCGCCATTGTTTACCTCATAGTCCTGCCGTCCGACGCACATGAGCGCAGACGTGTTCGGGTTCGGGAAATATGAACATCTCCCCGATGCCGACCCTCTCCAACTCGTTCAGCAGCGACATCTTGTGCTCACGCAGAATGGGCACGTAGAGAAGAGAACTGGCCTGCTGCCAATCGAGGTCGAACTTACGCGAACCATGCAGCGTGAACGCTCCTTGCTGCATAGCAATGCGCTCGTTGTTCCACGTTGGATTGATTGCAATCGTTCGTCGTCCGCGAGTGTGAATTCGACCATCTAGTTTGAAGTAGTTCTTGATGATGTTCGAGTCCCGTTCCAAGTCGAACACTCGTGGCGATCTCGCGTCGGTACTTTGGTTAAGCTCAATCGGATTGAGGATCACCACCAGTCCGTCAACGTCCGGGTATTTGCAACAAGCGAAAAAAAGCGCAACCGCCGCGTTCTGGGTCCAGTCCAATAGCCGGGTGGGGAGCCCATAGTGCTGAGCAACCTGCATCCATCCTAATTCGTTATCAGGGGCTGGTGGGCGTGATAGCTTCATTTCCAAGAATCGCTTCATGTCGGCAACGAGTCCGAGTGCTCGGTCCCTTTCCTCGGGTTCGCCATATCGGAGGGCGGACGGGGCAAGCCGATAGGTCAAATCAGGATGCCCGCGAAACCAGAACAAGTTGTTTGGCTCGAGAAGAGAGTGAAACACGCCGAAAAAATCGCTCAGCGTTAAAATCAAGTCGTCCTTAAATATTGGACAATCGAGCCCGCAATTTCGATAACGATTTGATAGCTTGCGGCGATCCTGACCGGTTGTGGACGGCATATGAGATCATCCCTATGGTTTGAGTTGGTTTTCTTCACCTGAGTGTTGGCGATTCCGTCGGAATGCGTCATCTGGGAATGCGTTCTTGAAAACAACCTTTGTAAACTCTTAGTGAGTGGCCGCGAGTTTATGAGGGACAGAGCGACGCGGCAAGCAAAATAGATCGCTAAGGCTAGTGCTGGGCCGGTCGCGGATCTGCTTACGGCGCCGATCAGTGAAAAATGACGCTACCGTCGGCGCACACTTCGTATTAGCGGCACTCGAGCGGTGCCATTCATGGTGCGAAACGCTCGCGCGTCCAGTTGGCCAGCACTTTCATCAGGCGCGGACGCGGATCGCCGAGATGCGCTTTCGTGCCGCCGGCGCGCATGAAGTGATCGGCGCCCTCGATGAATGCGATCGTCTTGTCGCCGGCGCCCGACGCCTCGAACTCCGCACGCACGTCGGAGAGAAAAATATCCTGGTCCGCATTCGCGCCGACGATCAGCGTCGGCGCCGTGACTTTGGGCAGGTTCACCGCGGTCTTCGCGTACGACGACAGCCCCGACCAGGTCGATAGCCACGCATCGGGCGTGACAATCCGTCCAAGCCCGAACGCCGAGTAGTTCGCGAGGTCCGGACGCGGGGAAATGATCGATCCGACGGCGCGCTCGGACGGATCGATCGACAGATCGCAGTAATTCGGATTCGCCTGCGTGCGATAGACGATCATGTAGGTCGGCGCCATCGCGCGGCGCGCGGCGAAATTTCTGCGCGCGGGCGGTATCGCGGCAAAATCCTTGTCGCGCATGATCGCGCGCGAAGAACTCGCCTCATCTATATGCCGCCGCGCGATCGCGTCGATCCGCGCGCATCGCGAGCGTTGCGCCGCGCGATACCGCTCGACGAACTCCTTCGAATAGGTGCTCGCGGCGGGCGGCGTGCGAAATCCGTTAGCCTCGTCATACATGTCGAGCGCCGCGTCGGACGCGATCGGATCCGATTCGTCAACCACCGCCGCGTCGAGGCAGCTCATCAGGACCATTCCCTGGCCCGGATGCGCCGCCAGCATGATAAATCCGTCGCACAACGGCAGCTCGAACTTGTTCAAGTCAGGAGGACCGCCCGCCGGAGGCGCCGACACGCGCTGACCTTTCGGCGTGCGCGCCTGAGCGTCGTAATAGGAGAACAGCGATCCCCCGCCCGAGTTGCCGAGCATCACGATATGTTCGAAACCTTCTTCCTCGCGCAGAAATTTTACTCCCGCCGCGAGGTCGAGCAGCAGATCCTCGTGCAGCATCATCGCGTCGTTGTTCAAGTAGCGCGTGTTGAGCGCGAATGCCGCGAAGCCCGCCTCGACCCAGTACGGAATCGAGTAATGGGTCGAGAAGTCGGCGCGCGGATGCGACATGATCACGACGGTGCGCGGCTTTCCCTTCGGCGGCATCCACAGCACGCCGCGCGATTTACCAAGGTCCGCGGCGTAGAGCTGAACGACGCGCTGGCGCACATCTGGATTGATGTCGCCGAAATCGATCGGGTAACGGACGGGATAATCAGCCGGCGCCTTAGGCATCGCGTTCACCTCGCTCGCTCGCCTTATAGCAGGAAAGCGGCGCACTTTCGTCCCTCGCGGCGATATGTCAGCCTCGATTGTTTCGAGGACTGATCATTTTGAAAACCGGAATTATCGGCGCGCGAGGCGCCGGAAAGTCTGCGGTGTTCCACGCGCTCACCGGGCTCGCGCCGATTCCTGGCGCCGCCGAAGGCAAAAATCGCGGCCGCCCCGGACAGATCAAAGTCGCCGACCCGCGCCTGGATTTTCTCGAGGCCACCTACGGCTCGAAAAAGAAGGTCCCGGTCGAACTTACGATTCTCGATTTCGCGCCCAATCCAAAGGAACAGAAAGAGGGCGCCGCGCTCGATGCGAGCCTGCTACCGCTCATCCGCGATCTCGACGCGCTGCTCGTCGTCATCCCGCAGTTCGCCGCGATGCACAAGGACCTGCTGCCCGCGCTCGAGAGTATCGAGGGCGAGCTGGTCTTTGCCGATTTCGATCAGGCCGAGCGTCGTCTCGAGCGCGTGAAAAAAGATCGCAGCGCGACCGAGTTCGAGAAGACTGCGCTCGAAAAAGTCCTTAAATGGCTCGAAGAGGGCAAGCCGCTGCGCCTCATGGAGATGACGGCGCAGGAGCTCGCCGCGTTTTCGAGCTTCGGCTTTCTTTCGCGCAAGCCGGTGCTAGCGGTCGTCAACTGCGAGATGGAAGCAGCCGCCGCCGATATCACCGAGGCCGAGCGCACCGCCGTCCATGCGCGCGGAATCGAGGTCTTCAGGCTCGCCGCCTCGTTCGAGTCGGAGCTGTGGGAGCTCGAAGCCGACGGACGCAAGGAGATGCTCGCCGCGGCCGGCCTCGACGCGCCCGCGCGCGATCGATTGATCACGGCGCTCTACGCGCATCTTGGGTTGATCGCTTTCTACACCGCCGGCGAGCCGGAGGCGCACGCATGGTCGCTGCATCGCGGCGACACCGCGCTCGACGCGGCCGGCGTGATTCACAGCGACATCGCGCGCGGATTCATCCGTGCCGAAGTCGTCAGCTACGAGGATTTTGCCGCGCTCAAGTCGGATGCGAAGGTCAAGGAAGCCGGAAAGCTCCGCCTCGAAGGCCGCGACTACATCATGCGCGACGGCGATATCATCCATATCCGCTTCAAGGTCTGAGCGCCCTCGCGCGCGAGCATTGAATTTACTCGCGCGGGTCTGATTTAAGACTGGTACAGAATGCCAGTCAGGGCGCCGCCTATCGGCGCCCGCCGGCGAGAGCTTTCCGGAGCGCAAATGAACGAGCAAGTCACCCGCCAGATTCTCTGGAACATCCCGATCCCATTCATCGTCCTGATGTACTCGCTGCTCGTGGTGCTGATCGCCGCGTACGTATGGGCGGGGCTCGGATGGTACCGCAGGATTCGGCTCGGCGTCGCCGACAATCGCCTCGACCAGATTCCGCGCCGCGTGTTTCTTTCGCTGCGCGACGCGCTCGGGCAGGGCTACGTCACCCGCGAGTCCTGGGGATGGATGCATTACTCGTTCTACGTCGGCTTCGTCGGGCTGCTGATCGGCACGACGATCGTCGCGATCAACAGCGACGTGCGCGACCTGGTCGAGCTCTTCGGGCTCCAGCTCTATTTCTATTACGGCGATTTCTACCTGTTCTTCAAAGCCGCGATGGACACCTTTTTCCTGATCCTGATCGCGGGAATTTTGGCCGAAGGCGCGCGCCGCCGCTTGCGCAAGCCGTCGGTGCTGAATCAGCCTCCCGCCGATAAGGTCAACGACAACTTGGAGAATCAGCTCGGCTACTGGTTTCCGATGACGATGCTGGTGCTGGTCGCGTTGACCGGCCTGATGCTCGAGGGTGCGCGCATCAACGCGACTCATCCGAAGTTCACCGAATGGGCTTACATCGGCCGCACCATCGGCCATATCGAGGGCGCGCTCGGCGCTGGCGCAACCTATCATCGCTACCTGTGGCTGACGCATCTGATTCTCGTTTATGTGCTCCTCGCCTGTTTCGCGTTCACCAAGCTGCGCCACCTAGTGTTCGGGCCGGTGAACCTGTTTTTCCGCAATCTCGGGCCGCGCGGCCGCCTCGCTCCGATCAAGGATTTCGAGACCGCCGAGACCTTCGGCGTCTCGCAGGTCGAGCAATACACCTGGAAGCAGTTGCTCGATATGTCGTCGTGCCTCGAATGCGGGCGATGCACTATCAACTGCCCGACGGTCAACACCGGCAAGACGCTGAATCCGAAATTTCTCGTGATCGAACAGCGCGAGCATCTGCTGCAGAAGGCTCCGTTCCTGCTCGCCGCCGAAGCCGCGAAAAACAGCGGCGACGGCGCGGAGCCTCCGGTCTGGGACGGTCCCGACATGATCACGCAAGTCGCGACCGAAGCCGCGGTCTGGGGATGCACGACCTGCGGATGGTGCGAGGAGGGATGCCCGGTCGGTATCGAGCATATCCAGCGCATCGTTGACATGCGCCGCTACGAAGTCCTGATGGAAAGCAAATTTCCGCAGGAAGCGACGAGCGCGTTCAAGGGAATCGAGAACCAGGGCAATCCATGGGGACTCGCGGCCGAGAAGCGCGCCGAATGGGCCGCGGGCCTGGGCATCCCGGAGATGGCGGAGGTCGAGGATCCCGCCGATCTCGACGTGCTCTACTGGGTCGGATGCGCCGGTTCGTTCGATGAGCGCAACCAGAAAGTGTCGCGCGCGTTCTCGGCGCTGATGCGGCAGGCGGGAGTCAAATTCGGAATCCTGGGAAAAGAGGAAACCTGCACCGGAGATCCCGCGCGCAGATTGGGCAATGAGTATTTGTACGCTACCGTCGCGGCGCAGAATGTCGAGACGCTAAATCGCTACAAGCCGCGGCGAATAGTCACTCAGTGCCCGCACTGCTTTCACAACCTGAAGAATGAGTATCCAGACTTTGGCGGCAATTATACAGTTCTGCACGAAGCCGAATTTCTGGCCGAGCTGGTTCGTGCGGGACGCCTCAAACCCAAGGAGATTTTGAAAGCACGCGTCACCTATCACGATCCCTGTTACATGGCGCGGCACAACCGCGAATGGGACGGCGCGCGCGAGATTCTCCGCGCGGTTCCCGGTACGGAAGTAACCGACGTCGATCAATCGAAGAACCGGACATTCTGCTGCGGCGCGGGCGGCGGATGCATGTGGAAAGAAGAGCATGAGGGAACCCGCATCAATCAGAAGCGCCTCGATCAGCTAAGCGAAGCCAAGCCCGAGTGCGTCGCCGTAGGATGCCCTTTCTGCATGACGATGATCGAGGACGCGGTAAAATCGCGCTCGCTGGAAGACACGATGCGCGTGCGCGATCTGTCCGAAATCATGGCCGAAGCCACCGGCGCGCTGGAGAAGTAAACCCGATGCGTCAGCGCCGCTCCCAAGCTAGGATGAAACCATGAAGCTCGCGGCGGTTTTCTGCAAGGTTCCCGAAGGATACATCGGCTTCGTCGAGGAGCTGCCCGGCGCCAACACCCAGGGCCGCACCCTAAGCGAAGCGCGCCGCAATCTTCGCGAAGCCGTTGAGCTCGTCATGCAAACCAATCGAGAGTTGGCGGAAGAGTCCGTTAGGGGCAGCACAGTATGATCTGATTCCTCGCCCTGAAAGGGAGAGGTTAGGTGAGGGACCTTATTCAGCGCGGCGCGCTCGCGACGCGCGATTAAAAGAACAGAGCAGCACCCTATCAAGAAAGTCGATATACCTTTCCCGCGTTAAGGAAAAGGGAACCTGGTTCCCGAGCACGCCAAAAGAAACCGACCTAACCCCCGACCCCTTCCCGCACGGGAAGGGGGGTCAGAAACCGAACCTCGAGGGCAAGACTGGCAGGCGGAGGGTCGCTAATGGTGGCGGGAATTGGCCAGACCACTGGAACGCTTGCGATCAGTGTGCCCCTTCCCGTGCGGGAAGGGGACAGGGGTTAGGTCGATTGCCTGAGCAGCACCCTCGCCCGAGAACCTCCGATTTTCATCCATCAAGGTGCGCCCAGCCCATCCCAACTCACCCGCGCGTCACGAGGCTTGCGAAAGAAACGCAAGCCTCGCGCCACGTCGCCCGCGTGCCAGTGGCACCTCCCGGAGGGAGAGGGTATCTCAGATCGAGTTAGCCGCTATTTGAGATCGCGCAGGAACTCGAGGATCGCGCGATTCACTTCGGACGGCTTTTCCTGCTGCGTCCAATGCCCCGACCCTTTTATCAGCACGGTCTTGCGCAGGTTCGGCACCCACGTGTTCATTCCTTCGGCCATCTCGGGACGCAGCACCACGTCGAGCTCCGCCGTGATCATCAGCGCGGGCGCATCGACGCGCTGCTCGAACGCGGCGCTCTCTTCCCAGTTGCGATCGAGGTTGCGGTACCAGTTGAGCCCGCCGCGGAATCCGGTCTTCTTGAACCCGGCGACGAACACCTGGAAATCCTCATCGGTCAGGAACGATCCGTGCGGACCGTCGGCGAGCCGGTCGAGGATTCCGCCGCCCGCCGGTCCGAACACGCCGGGCACGGTCGCGCGCAGCGCGGCCGGATCGATCTTGGGCGGATCCTGGTAGAAGCCGCGCAGCGTGCGCGCGACGTCGCGCTCGAGCTCCGCCTCCGCGACTCCGGGAGTCTGGAAATACAGGATGTAGTGAAAATTGCCGGCCGCCATCGCGGTCATCATCTCGGTCGGTTTCATCGGGCCGCGCGGCAGAAACGGAGTGTTGATCCCGATCACGCGCTCGATGCGCGTGGGATGCATCATCGCGGCGTTCCACGCGGTCATCCCGCCCCAGTCGTGGCCGACGATCACGCACTTTGGGATCCTGAGCGCGTCGAGCATGCCGATTATGTCGCCGACGATCTGCTTCTGCGTGTATGCCTCGATCGCCGCCGGACAATCGGTGTCACCGTAGCCGCGCTGGTCGGGCGCGATCGCGCGGAAGCCCGCGTCCGCCAGGGCTTTCAGTTGATGCCGCCATGAGTACCACAGCTCCGGAAAGCCGTGGCACATGACGACCGGAAATCCGGCGCCCGCCTCGGCGACGTGCATGCGAATGCCGTTGGTGTTTACGAAGTGATGCTTGATCTCGGTCATCGTATGATCCTCCGCGCGGTCCAGGTTGATTGCGGCCGCGAGCGGCGCGCATTTGCGACGTGCGGACATCATGCGGAAATCACGCGCGGCATGGAAGCCGCCGCGAAGAGCGCATGAGCGCGATCGATCTGACTTGCTGGCGCTGTTTCCGCGACTGTCATTCCCGCGCGTGGCTGCCGCGCGAGAGCCTGTCCTGAGCAAGGCCGAAGGGAGTCCCGAACGAAAGGCCATAGCATGAGATGCGGACTGGGAGCATGCCCGCCTCGGGATTCCTCGCCTTGGGCTCGGAATGACGATCGGGGGCTCGGCTGAGACTACGATACTCATTCACCAAACCCACATCCGTCATTTCGACCCCTTCGGCGTTGCTCAGGGCAGGCTCCGAGAGAAATCCCGGGGCGTTCATGCACGCATCCGCGAGTTGGCTGAAGGCCGAGGGCCGAGCACGGAATTTCCTTCGGCGTTGCTCAGGACAGGCTCTCGCGCGCGGCAGCCACGCGCGCGGGAATGACAGTCAACTTTGGATCGATTTCAAACCGCAGGTTTGACATCCGAACGCGCGCCGCCCTATGCTCTTCTGTTAATCCACAATATACTTTTTGTAGGCCGGAGGTACTTTCACATGAGCCGTGATTTTGAATTCAAGGCGTTGCTGCGCGCGTATCGCAGCGGAATTATCGGAGAACAGACGTTCGAGGCCGAGGTTGCGGCGCTCGAGAAATCCGGAACCGGGATGAACGGTAACGGCTCGGGCGGCTTCCACGCTTTCGGCAAGAGCTACAAGAGCGAGCGCGCCGCGGTGGTGAGCTTCCTCGACAAAGTTCGCGCGGGCGAGGCCAACGGCGGAGAGGCGTTCGCCGCATGGGCGGAAGTCTGCACCACCGATTGCATCCGCTCCGGAATCCGCATGATCGCCGAGCGCGAGGCCTATCATTCGCGCGTCTTCGCGCAGCGCCTGGCGGAGCTTGGCGGTGAGCAGCGCGCGACCGTGACCGAAGAGGGTCGCAAGTTCACCGCATACCTGGGCGACCGCCGCGTCCCCGATACCGAGAAGCTGCTCAAGTTTGTCGAGCGCGTGGGCAAGCCCGAAGACGCGATCAAGCCGATCTGCGAATTCGCGGCCCTGCTCAAAGAGGACGTGGGAACCAAAGAAGCGCTGCGGCTGTTCGCGGAAGACGAGCTTTCGACCGCGAAGTGGCTGTACGAATCCTGCGCCGCGCTCAACGCGCCAGCATCAGCGGCCAAATCGGACGAGCGCCGCGCCTCGATGTAATCGTTCCTGTCTCGACTGAAATGACGAGCGGGGTCCGCGAGGACCCCGCTCTTTTCTTTCTCAGCTCGCACGCGGCGGAGCGTGCGCGATCGGGGCGGCCTAATGCGCCGCTGACGGTGCCGCTGCGGGAGCGCCCTTGGGCGCGCCCATCATCCCGTGCTCACCCGGCTTCGGGAGCTCGCGCTTGGTGTATCCGGCCGGAACGGTGAACTGGTCAGCGGAGATTTTCTGCACCGCGATTTTCGTGACCACTGTCTGTGTTGTGATCGGCTTGCGATTCGCCATCATCTGCTGCAGCTTGGCCTGCTGATCGGCGGACAGTCCCGGGATATTGATCTTGTTCATCTTCATGGTCGCGTCCGAGGCGAGCGGGATTCCGTGGGGAACGTCGCCGGTCGGCTGCGCACCGGTCGCCTTGAACTTCTCCATGTAGGCTTTCATGAAGGCGTCATATTCCTTGCTGCCGGGCGCGGTGGTCGAATAGCAATCGACCATCGACACGTCGCCGCCCATCGAGGTAGTGGTCGCCGAATAATCCTTGCACTCGTAGCCGGCGATTTTGCGCGAGGTTGATTCCTTCTTGAAGTTCATCGCTCCGGCCGCCCGCGCCATCATCTGCGCCATCGGACCGGTCGGCGGAAACGGCAACTGCACGTAGGTCTTCTGCGTCGGTTCAAGGTAGAACATCTGGCCGCCATCGAGATCGATAATGATCGCGTGGTCGGAGCCCTCGATGCGTTCCTTGTTGCCTTGTACCGAAATCGTCTGCACGCGCTGCTGGTTTCCCCCCCCCTGCGGCGATCCCTGGCGCGACTCCGACTGCGTGATCACCACGCCTGCGAGCGCGGGAATTGCTGCGGCCATTGTCATTGCGACGCCGGCCACGATGGCGATTGCCTTGTTCATAACGTTTGCTCTCCTTGAGCCTTCTGCATCTCGAGCACTTTTGCGCCGCGAGCCGACAGCGCGTGCTCTGCGCCGTTCGCCCCTTCCACGATCAGCCGATGTAGCATCAAACTGACCAGCCCGAATAGCACCCACACCATTTCCTTGATTCTTCTTAGAAACCCGATCGCAAAGCCAACTCCCGCCGGATATCCGATCAGCGCCAGGATCAGCGCCTTGCCGCCCTCCTGGCTCACCAGCTTGGCGGGGATCAGAAACGTCGCGCGCTCGATCAGCAAGCCCACTCCCTCGACCAGCAGCGCCACCCGCACCGTCGCCACCTGATGCAGCAGCTTCAGCAGGATAAAGATCTCGACCGGCCCCATGCTCCACGCGACGAAGTAGCACAGGCACGAGAGTATCAGGCGTATGCGATGGCGCGCGTAGAATTCGAGCAGGATCGAGTCGGCTTCGTCGGCCGACTCCTTGATATCGTAGCGGCTCAAGTCCGTGAAATCGAATTTCGCCGCCGCGCGCCACAGGTACGAAAACGGCCGCTTGGTCTGCACGTAAAAGAAACCGAGCGCCAGCGCGATCGCGATCGCGAGTCCGCCCGCGATCGGCCACAGCAGCCGATGCGCCGCCGGGATCATCTGGATCGAGATCAAGAGCGCGGCGACGACGAACATGATCTGCCCGATCGCCTCGGCGAGCGACGCGACCACCACCGTCGCGAGGCCCAGCGGCATCCGGAGTTTGCGCCGCACCATCAGCGCCATGACGAATTGGCCGCCAAGCTGCGCCGAGGGAGTGACGTAGTCGATCGCCTCGCCCGCGATTCGCGCGGCGAACAGCTCGCCAAGTCCGAGCGAGGGCGGATAGTCGGCAATCGTGACTCGCCATCCCAGCGTGTTCATGATCCGCGAGACCGCTTCCAGCGCGATCGTCAGCGCGAGGCCCCATCCCGCAAGCTTGACGTAGCCGAGCACCTCGCGGGTGCCGAAATGCGACAGAAACCAGAAGTAAAACCCAACAGCGAGAACGATCAGGATGGATTCGACGCGGCGCATCGCAAAACGGTGACAAGCCGCACGGCGCGGCGCAGTCGCTGCATTGTTTCAGCCGAACCCCCAACGCGCAACCGGGGCAAAATCTTTGGTAGTGGGCCGGTTCGAAACTTGCCCTGTCAGCGATGCCGATTTGTCATTTCCGCGCGCGTGGCTGCCGCGCGCGAGGAATCCCGGGCGAAGGTCTGCTGCACGTGGACGTAGCTCAAAGCACGGCCGTCTCGGGATTCCTCGCCTACGGCTCGGAATGACGGTTGAGAGCTCGGTGGGGGCTACGATACTCATGCACCCGGCCCGCATCCGTCATTTCGACCGAAGGGAGAAATCCCGAGACGGCCGTGCTCTGAGCTACGTCCACGTGCACTTCCCTCTCGTACGGGATTCCTCGCGCGGCAGCCGGAGCCTGCCCTGAGCCTGCCGAAGGGCGCGGGAATGACACCGGAAAACGAGCGCAACTGTGAAATCCGTAGCCGATCATTGTCACCTAACAAGCGTTAGATTTTTTGCCAGATTTGTTCATGGCTGAACTGTTCAGCCTTATCTTCCCGCCCGCTTCGTGCAAAATAGATCAAATGGAACCAAATCCCCGACTTCCGATCGTCCGCCCGCTCCCGGCGCGAAACGGCTCCCAGCCCTTCACCGCTTCAGCGCGCGCTAGCTTAATGATTCGCATTCTGCTATAATGAGAAGCCGAGGTCGTAGAAAATGCGAAAAACGGTTTCAAACCCATCATCCGTGTGAAATTCTTGAGCTTTTCCAAAGAGTATTCGCAACGACCGGATCAAAAATCGCCTGAACGAACCCACCGCAGATACACAGTTTTAAAATACGGAGTTCTGATTGACAGCTTCGCCCCGAGGCGGCGACAATCCTGCCCGGTGCAATAGCAATGTCTTTAGCCGGATTCAGAATTATCGATGCCGACGGGCACGTCACCGAGCCTGCCTCGCTCTACACCACGCACATCGACCCGAAGTTCCGCGCCGCCGCCGACGCGATGCTCACGCGCACTGGCGCCGGCAACCTCGGTATCGTACCCGCTATCCATCCGAAGTGGCGCAGCGCCGAGCGTCCGCTGGGCGAGCGCGACGAGGTTCCGGGGCTCGGCAAATTTCCCTCGGGCAAGAATCATCCGCTCGCCTCTCCGACCGGCGGCCTCGATCCGAACGAGCGCATCGCCGACATGGACAAGGAAGGAATCGACGTCGCCGTCTGCTTCGCGACCGTCGCGACCTCCGTGTGCGGCGTCGCCGATCTCGCGATGGAAGCGGCGCTCGCGCGTGCGTACAACCGATGGATCGGCGAGTACTGCTCGGCCGCGCCCGCGCGCATCAAGGCGGTCGGCATCGTTCCGCAACGCACGATGGAGACCTGTGTCGCCGAGGTCGAGTACCTCGCGCGCGAGCCGTGGGCGGTCGGAATCATGACCTTTGGAAATCTCGACGGGATGCTCGCCGACCATCCGTATTTCGATCCGTTCTATCGCGCCGCGGCCGCGAACGATCTGCCGCTATGCTTTCACGGCGGCACCGATCGTCCGCCGTTCGCGCCCGGCCGCGAGGATGTCGGCAACAACATGTTCCTGATGCATCTGACCGGCCACGTCTGGCATCAGATGCGCGCGATGGGCGCGGCGATCGGCGGTGGCCTGCTCGAGCGCCATCCGAAGCTGATGCTCGGATTCTTCGAGGGCGGACTCTCGTGGGTCCCCTGGTGGGCCGAGCGGATGGACGGGCACTACAAGCACTTCGCGCGCCACACTCCGCATCTTTCGCGCAAGCCGAGCGAGCACATGCGCGGCCCGCGATGCTTCTACACCTTCGACGCCGACGAGGATCTGCTTCCCGAAGCGATGCGGATGATCGGCGTCGAGCGCGTGATGTGGGCGTCTGACTATCCGCATTTCGATGCGGAATTCCCCGACGCCGCCGAGCTGGTAGTCAACAACTCGCGCATCGACGCGGCCGAAAAGCGCGCGATCCTGTGCGACAACGCGCTCAAGTTTTTTTCGAGGATCAAATAGGCGCGATGGCTGCCGGCAAAGAAATCTGCGCGATGAGTGCGGTGAAGCTCGCGGCGGAAATTCGCGCGCGCACACTCTCGCCTGTCGAGGTTATCGACGCGATCCTCGAGCGGATGAATCAGGTCGAGCCGCATCTGCACGCCTTCTGCACGCCGACTCCCGAGCTTGCGCGCACGGAAGCAAAACGAATCGAGGCCGAGATTTCGGCGGGGCGCGATGCCGGGCCGCTCGCCGGCGTGCCAGTCAGTATCAAGGATCTGATTTTCACTCGCGGAATTCGTACCACCTCTGGTTCGGTCGCGTATCGCAATTTCGTTCCCGACGAAGACGATATCGCGGTCGAGCGGCTCCGCGCCGCCGGCGCGATCATAATCGGCAAGACCAATACCGCCGAATTCGGCTACAGCGCGACCGGGCACAATCCGCTCTTCGAGACCACGCGCAATCCGTGGAACCTCGCGATGACGCCCGGCGGTTCGAGCGCGGGCGCGGGCGCGGCGGTCGCCGCAGGCGTCGGTCCTCTCGCGCTCGGCAGCGACGGCGGCGGCTCGGTGCGGATCCCCGCCTCCTTCTGCGGGCTCTATGGGATCAAGCCATCGTTCGGGCGCATCCCGCTTTATCCAGGCTCGCGCGATGAGCGCTATCCGGGAGCCTCAGGATGGGAGTCGATCGAATGTTACGGACCGCTCACGCGCACTGTCGCAGACGCGGCGCTGATGCTATCGGCGATTGTCGGACCCGACCCGCGCGATCGGCAAAGCCGTCCGAGCGAAGGTATCGACTGGCTCGGATGCGCCCGCGCGGGAGACTTGCGCGGCAAGCGCATTGCCTACAGCGCGGACTGGGGCTACGCCGCCGTAGATCCCGAGGTCGCGCAAATCGCGCACGATGCGGCGCGCGTCTTCGAGCGCGAGCTCGGATGCGTTGTCGAAGAGGCCAATCCCGGATGGAGCAATCCGGCGGCGGTGTTCGCCGCCACGATGATCGCCGAAACCGATCTGCGCGGGATGCGCAAAATGATCGCCGAGCACGGCGCGCAGATGTCCTCGCACATGGTCGATCTGATCATGCGTCCGTGGAGCGCCGAGGAATTGACCGACGCGAATATCGGACGCAAGGCGCTCGCCAACCACATGGCGCGCTTCATGGCGAAATACGATCTGCTGCTGACGCCGACGACGTGCGTGCCGCCGTTTCCGATTCTGATGCAGGGGCCCGACAAGATCGCCGGGCGCTATGTGCGTCCCGAGAGCTTTCTCGCGTTCACGATCATCGCAAATCTCACAGGACAGCCCGCCGCGACCGTGCCCGCCGGATTCACCAAGGATGGATTGCCGGTCGGCTTGCAGATTATCGGACGGCATCTCGACGACACGATGGTGCTGCGGGCGTCGTCGGCGTTCGAGGCCGCGCGTCCGTGGGCACATCGATGGCCACCGCTCCTGGAGCGGCTGTGAGCCTAATCGCGAATGGTGCGCCGCTCCTGCTCGACCTCCTCGAACCATCGCGCAAGCGACGCGCTCATCCGCGCTACGCGCTCCGGATCGGAAGCCGCGAGATCATTCCGCTCCGCCGGATCATTCTCTATGTCAAACAATTGCGCGGGTGGCGCGGCGTCGCGCTTGGGCTCGGGAATCGGCGATCGATCGATCTCGGTAAAACTATCGGGATCATATTTCGAGCGGACATCGGAACGAAAATCCTCGGAGGTGATCGACATCAGCTCGCGGATCGCCGGCCGCACCAGCTTCCACTTTCCGTCGCGCATCGCGGCGTTGCATTCGCCGTCGGGCTCGTAGCGATTCCACTGCCAGAAGCGCTCTTCCGGAACCTTGCCGCGCTCGCCCGCAAGCAGCGGCAGCACGTTTACGCCGTCGAGCTTCAAATCGCGCGGCGGCTCCGCGCCCGCCGCCGCGAGCAACGTCGGCATCCAGTCGGTGAAGTGAAACATCGCGTCGAGCGTGCGGCCGCCCGCGATTTCCGCTGGCCATCGGATTACCATCGGCAGCCGGATCCCGCCCTCATAGACGTAGAGCTTCGAGCCGGCGAAACCGCAATTGAAACGATCGGTGCAGTTGTCGCCCTTGCCGCCGAACTGCGGGCCGTTGTCGCTGGTGAACATCACGAGCGTGTTGTTCGCGAGCCCGAGCGAGTCGAGCTCTTCGAGCACGCGCGCGACTCCGCGATCCATCGCATGCAGCATCGCGTAGATCGCGCTCACGGCGGCGGTGAATTTTCCGCTGTCGATGAACGGGTGCAGCTCCGCCTCGGGCGCCTCGAACGGGAAGTGCGGCGCGTTGTACGCGAGATGGAGAAAAAACTTCTCGCGGCGATGCCGCCGCAGAAACTCGACCGCTTCCTCCGTAAACACGTCAGTCAGGTAGCGGCCGTCAGAACCGCTCGTGGAGCCATTACGGTCGATCCGCCATTGCCAGTACGGATGCCATCCGCCGGAGAATCCCGCGAACTCGGCGAAGCCGCGGCGGTTCGGATGATAGCGCGCGTCAAACGCGCCGTTGTGCCATTTGCCGACCAGCCCGGTGACGTAACCCGCGCGCGCAAGAAGATCCGCGACGGTGCGCTCGCGCAGCGCCAGCCGATCGAGCCCGCGAATCTCGAGCGTGTCGAGCACTCCGGTGCGATGCGGATAGCGCCCGGTCATCAGCGAGGCGCGCGCCGGCGCGCACACGGGAGAGGCGGAATAATGCTGCGTCAGGCACAGTCCCTCGCGCACGAGCTGATCGAGCGTCGGAGTGCGCGAGACGCCGCCGTTGAAGCACGAGAAATCGCCGTAGCCCATATCGTCGGCGACGATCAGAATAATATTCGGCCGCTCACTCATCGTCGTCACAGGATCATTGGATCAAGCGCGCGGTGCAAATCGAATCGCGATCAGAGTCCAAGTTCCTCGAGCTTCTCGGGAAACTTGGTCGCGAGTTCGTGCGGGTAACCGGTCTTCAGCATATCGAGCGCATGTGCGAACGCATCAGTGCTGGCGTTCGAGGCGGGGAGAATACTGGTGAGGCCGGGCAGTTGCGGATTGGGCGCCGGGCTGGGCGCATCGGGGTCGTCGGTGCGTGCGGCCGACAGATCAAACGCGTCGGCTAGATTGTTGACGCCTCGAGCGTCCACCTCGCGCGAATAGCTGCCAGTGCCGAACTTTCTGCCGAGCAACTTCAGAATCGAAGTGTGATCGAGATTCTGATCGTAAACAGTTCCGGCCGAAACGAATGGCGACACGATAATTCCCGGCACGCGAACTCCGGAGCTCTGAAACGCGGGCCATCGATCATCGAACACGCTGGTCTCAAGCTCGAGCGGCTGCTCGTGATCCCAGAAACCGCCGTGCTCGTCGTAGGTAATGATCAAAGCGGAATTGCGCCATCGTTTGCTGTTGAGCATCGTCGTGTAAACGTCGTGCACGAGTTGCTGGCCGCCATACACCGACGAGATCGAATGATCGTCCGTGCCGTGGCCCTGGTTGTCGGGCGAGTCGTTGTAGGTCGGCTCGATGAAGATCACCTGCGGAGCGGTCGCGTCCGCCTCGAGTTTCCAGTCGACCGCAAATCGATCGAAGCGCCGAAAGCTGTCACCGGCCGCGATCTCAGGAATCCATCGCGGCATCATCGTGAAGAACGGAAACAACCCCTGATGATATACACGCCAGCGCACGCCGTGCACGGTCAGCCATTCGTATACCAGGTGCTGGTCGGGCAGCACGGTCTGATTCTTTTCGATCAGCGTGTACCCGCTCATCGCCATCAGGCGATTCGGCTGCGTCCCCGCCGGCAGCGGCGAGAACCATCGGTCGCAGACGCGATAGTTGCGTGCAAGAAAGTTGTAGATCGGAACCTGGCCGGGCGTCTGGTAGTACATCACGTCGGGCTCGGCGGCGCTGACAGCGAATCCGTTGAGCGGATAGACTCCAGCGCTCGGTCCGCCGAGCTGCAACGTGATATTGATCCGCTCGTGAGGAGGATCGGCGATCTGCGCGTGCGTCATCTCCTGCGGCTTAATCGTCAAGCCGTTGAGCGGATTCGCAACCCTCGCGAGCCACGCCGGATCGTTCTTGAGTCCATCGATCGTGCGCTGCGATTTGTAGCCGTCGCCGTATCCGGGCAGGCTCAGATAGCCGAGCATGTGATCGAACGATCGGTTTTCCATCATCAGGATGACGATCGTGTCGATGAGTCCAAGGTCCGTGGGCATCGCAACTACCTCCGCGGCGCAAGATGCGACCGATGGTAGATGCGCGGCCGACTCGTAGCAATTCGGCTATCGCTCTGCGCCGTCGCTGGAAGCGACTTCGATCCGGCCGTTTTCGATCGTCCACTGCTCGCGAGTTGTGCGCGCCGCCAGCGGATCGTCATGCGTGACGATCACGAGCGCGCCCGGATACGCCGCGAGCGCTTCTTCGAGCCGCTCGATCGCGGGCATGTCGAGATGATTGGTCGGCTCGTCGAGGACGCACGCCCATACCTGCCGGCCGAGGCCGTACGCCAGCGCGAGTTTGCGCGCCTCTCCGGGCGAAGGCGATTGCGAGCCGAGAATCCGCTCGGGATCAACTCCGAGCGCCGCCGCGAGCGTCAGCACCCGCGCGCGTGCGTCAGCGCCGAGCGTGCGCACAGCCGCGAGCATCGCGGCGCCGTCGGCGTCGGTCAATTCCTGCGGCAGGAACATCACGCGCTCTCGCGGCAGGCGCGCCGCGCGCAGCATCGCGCCGAGCAGCGTGGTTTTGCCGGCGCCGTTGGCCCCAGCGACGCGGATTCTGCTCTCGCGCCCGACCACCAGGTGAACCTCTTCGAGCACGCGTTTCGAGCCGGCCAGGATTTCGTTTTCGTCGAGCGCGAAGATGCGGCTCATCGGCGCGGGAACGTAGTCGACAAACAACGCGCGGCCCTTGTCTTTGCGGAACTCGAACTCGCCCAGGCGCTCCTCGACCCGATCGACACCGCGACGCAAGTTTCCGACGTCGCGCGACAGCCGCGCCGACGCCATCTCGGATTTCCCCTTCGCCATCATGCTGGTCGCGTCATGGTCGCGCGGGCCGCGCATTCTTTGGCCCGCGCCGGCGCTCCAGTCGTCCGCGGCGGACTGCGCGATTCTCCGCTTGTCGGCGAGGCGGCGCTTAAGCTTGTCGCGTTCGTGCTTGAGCCGCTCGAACGACGCATGATACTCGCGCTGCTCGGCCTCCCACGCGCGTTTGGCGTAACCGTACGTTCCGCGCCAGATTCGCGCCGTGCCTTCGTGCACGCGTACGGTGTAATTCGTCAGACGCTCGAGCATCACGCGGTCGTGCGATATGACGATTCCGATTCCGCGGAAACGGCGGAGCGCGTCGAGCAGCAGGCCGCGTGCGTCGGCGTCAAGATGGTCGGTCGGCTCATCGAGAATCAGCACCGCCGGTTCCGATGCGAGCGCTGCGCCTACCTGCCAGCGCTTGCGCTCGCCCGGCGACAGCGTAGGCCACCTTTCGAGTGTGGCGGGCTCGAGCGCGAGCTCGCCATGGAGGCGGCGCGCGACGCCGTCCTCGGCGCGGGCGAACGCCGCGATTCCGGGCGAGATCTTAAGCACGGTCTGGGCGCACAGGCGTATCGATTTCGACGCCGACGGCGGATCAATCCGCACATGGCCGCGAGCGGGCTCGAGCTCGCCGGAGATCAAGCGGATTAGCGTAGTCTTGCCGGCGCCGTTGGCGCCGACCACGCCGGCCCATCCGGGCGCGAGCTGAATAGTCACATCGCGGAGGATCGGAATCGAATCGGAATACGAAAAGGAAACTTCAGCCAAACGCACGAACATCGTAACTGCTCCATTGTTCCACGCGCATCGGCGCGAAGTCCGTGCCGCTCGCGTAAGGGTTGTCGTTCGGACGACAAATGGAATTCAGTTACTTCCGCACACCGTTGGCCTCTTGTGGTGAGATGACCTGGAATCTAACGCCGCGTCCCGAGCGATGCAATCCGTTTTTCACTCTCCCGCCGGTTGAGGGTGCTGCTCTGCATCCGCATGATCAGCTCTTGCACGATCCGAATCCGGGATTCCTCTCGCGGCGGCCACGCGCGGGAATGACAAATGCGCAGTGGGCGATAGGAACGGAAAGAGATCAGCGGAACCGTGGTTTCAATGCGACGCGAGCGCCGAGGTTCATGACGAACACGATCGCGATGAGCAGTAAAGCTCCGCCCCACGCCTGCTCGTGCCACGATCTGTATGGAGAGATCGCATAGGTGAAGACCTGCAGCGACAATTCTGCCATCGGATTGTTTGGATTGAGTTCCCAGAATTGGCTGCCGAAGGCGGTGAAGAGCAGAGGCGCGGTCTCGCCCGTGACCCGCGCGATCGCCAGCACGATTCCGGTGATTATTCCGGAACGAGCGGACGGAAGGATCACGTGGATGATCGCATGATGCCGCGACACGCCGAGCGCGAGCGCCGCTTCGTATAGTTCGTGCGAGACTCCTTTGATCGCGGACTCAGTAGTGGTGATGATCACGGGCAGCATCAGGATCGCGAAAGCAAAGGAAGCCGAGAACGCAGAGAAATGCTTTAGCGGCGCCACCAGTATCGTGTAGGCGAACAGTCCAATCGCAATACTAGGAATTCCGGAGAGCACGTCCGACAGGAACCGCACCGTCGCCGCGAACGTCCCGCGTCCAAAATATGTCAGATAGAGACCGGTGAGAGTACCGATTGGAATAGCCATTACGGCTGCTAGTCCCACGATAATCGCACTGCCAACGACTCCGTTACCCACTCCGCCTCCCGGTACGCCAACCGGATGCGGCAGCTCGGTCAGGAAGCTGAGTGAGATTGCGCCTATACCCTCGCGGATGACGTAGCCCAGGATCAGCAGCAGGATAACCGCGACGCCGCCAGCACAGAAAGCGGCAGCGAAAATTCCCAGTGCGCTGCGGGGATGACGTAATGAGATCGGAGTTTGCACCTAGCTCTCCATCGGCCGGAAAATCGTCCAGAGCAGGACGCGAGCGAGCGCATTTACGATCACGCTGATAATAAAGAGGAGCAGGCCAAGTTCGATCAGCGAGCTTAGATAGAGCTGGGTTGTCGCCTCGGTGAACTCATTGGCTATAACGCTCGAAATGCTATATCCCGGCGCGAACAGCGAGACCGCGATCGCGGGCCGGTTGCCTATAACCATCGTGGTGGCGATAGTCTCTCCGAGCGCGCGGCCAAGCGCCAGGATACAGGCGCCGAACACTCCCGCGCGAGAGCCTGGCAGCACCACCATCTGGAAACTCTGCCAGCGAGTCGCGCCGAGTGCCCAGATCGCCTCACGCTGCGTCTGCGGGACGGCGGCCATCACGTCCCGGGAGATCGCGGTGACGGTAGGAACGATCATAATCGCCAGAAGCACTCCGGCGGTGAGCATTCCGACGCCGTAGATCGTTCCCGAAAAAATCGGCAAAAAACCCAGGTAGCGCTGCAGCAACGGCTCGACGTAATCGCGCATGACCGGCGCGAGGATAAACAATCCCCACAATCCGTAGACGACGCTTGGAACCGCGGCGAGCAGCTCGATCACAAAGCTGAGAGGACCTGACAGCCGCAGCGGACAGAATTCCGCGAGAAACGCGCCGGCGAGCACGCCAACCACGCCCGCGAGCAGAATGGCTATCGCCGAACTGACGATAGTTCCATAGATGAATGGGAGCGCGCCGAACTGGTTAGTTACAGGATTCCATTCGCTGGTCCACAGAAACGACAATCCGAATGTCGAGAGCGACAGCCGCGAACTCCATAGAAGCTCGATGAAGAGTCCGACGACCAGGGCCAGGAAGGCAAACGTCGCTCCATAGACGCATAGGTCGAAGCCGGTACCGCGAGGCGCATGCGGCAATCTCAGCCGAATCGGCTGGACTCTTGGCTCGACCAGCGGATTGAGCGCGGGATTACCGGCGTTCATTCCGGGTGCGAGAGCGAATCCGAAAGTTCCTCTGGTATTGTGTTCGTCAATATCCGCCATTTTGAATCGTTCCGGAGTAGCTAGTCACTAACCCAAGCCGAAGTGCATACCCGAGTAAGTATCTACGCCTGCATTTGCGAGATAACTTTCAGTGCTTGTTTCTGGACGTTTTCGGGAAGCGGTACATAGTCAACCGATTTCGCGACTGACTGACCTTTTGTGACTAACCATTCGAGGGTCTGTTTGACGAGCTTCGCGCGCGCGGCGTCCGACGGCTTTTTGTAGAGCATGATCCACGAATATCCGCTGATCGGATAAGAATTGGCGCCGGACGCGTCGACGATTGAAAAGTCTGTCGCACTCACCTCCGGTTTGCTGGCCGCGGCGTCCGCGACCGTCTCGATTGAGGGATACACAAACGCTCCGGATTTGTTCTCGACCTGCGCATACGTCATTTCGTTTTCGAGCACGTAGGCCAGCTCGATATATCCAATCGCGCCTGGCGTCTGGCGCACCTGTCCCGCCACGCCTTCATTGCCTTTGCCGCCAAGGCCTACAGGCCACTGCACGCTCTTGCCGGTCCCAACCTTTTGCTTCCATTCGGGAGAGACGTTGCTCAGAAAATCAGTGAAGATATATGTCGTGCCGGAGCCATCGGAGCGATGGACGACTGTAATCGGCATGTCGGGCAGTTTGATGCCGGGGTTCGCCTTCACGATCGCGAGGTCGTTCCACTTGGTTACTTTGCCCAGGAAGATCTCTGCAATCAGTTGGCGCGTCAGGCGAAGGCCCTTCGCGATTCCAGGCAGATTATAACCCATAGCGGCGCCGCCCAAGGTAACCGGAACCTGCAGAACAGGTCCCTGCGCAAGCTTGAGTTCCTCCGCATTCATCGGGACATCGGAGGCGCCAAAGTCAACGGTCTTCGCGATGAACTGCTGGATTCCGCCGCCGCTGCCGATCGATTGGTAATTGACCGTGACATCGGAACGCTGCTGGCTGTATTGGTAGAACGCTTTTGAGAAGAACGGATAGTCGAAGGTCGAACCTGCGCCGGTAAGCTGCGTGGACGCGAACACCGCCGACGCGGCGAGAGTCAACACGGCGGCGACGGCGAAGCCGATGGCTCTGCGAGTGTGGGACGAAAGCGGCATCGATGCACCTCCAAGTGAGAAGACAATTCAAAGTTTCATCCCTCATCATAACAACCATACTTTATTGGCCGGGGGCGGTTCTGTTACAGGAATGTTAAATCCGAGGCGAGCCGCGCAGAATCTGCAAAGTAGACTGGCGAATATATCGCGAACTTGAAGGATGCTTCCGTGGACTGATATTCATGATGCCAACGGAACCAGATTCGTATGTCGCACCTCGTGGTTAGAAACTTTGAAGAGAGCGTTAAGGCACGTCTGCGGCGTCGCGCGATCCGCCGCGGTCACAGCATGGAGGAAGAGGTTCGAGAGATTCTTCGCAACGCCGTTAGGGCCGAAGAAAGTGCGGCTGCTCCGCTTGGCAGTCAGATCGCAGCGCGCTTCGCGCGCATCGGACTGGAGGAAGATATCGCGGAGTTTCGTGGCGAGAAGCCGCGCCCTGCCTGAATCTGCGGGCGAGCGAGGTCAGAGACCCTTCACGAAATCGATCAGCAGGTCGTTGATTTCTTTCGGTCGCTCCTGCTGGAGCCAGTGGCCGGCGCCGGGGATGATCACTTTCTTGCGGCAATTCGGCATCGAAAAATCGACGACTTTCGGCGCATCGGGATACATCGCGAGGACAACGTCGTGCTCGCCGGCCGCGAACATCGAGGGCTGCGTAAGCTTCACGCCGTCGAGGAAGCCGATCATCTCCCAATTGCGATCGATATTGCGGTACCAGTTGATTCCGCCGCGGAAGCCCGAGTTGCCGAACTCGGCGGCATAGAAATCAAGATCTTCCTCGGTCAGCCATCCGGGCAGACGGCCGGGAAGCGTACCGCTTTCGAGGAATTTGTACGAGCGCGGAAACAGGAACTTCCAGCGCTCGGCGGGCGGCGGATCGCCCGACGCCGAGTACAGCATCATCGTAAGCGAGCGGCGCGGATCCTCGTCGAGTTCCTTCTCGATCCGGCCCGGCTCCTGAAAGTAATGCTGATAGAACCAGTTGGTTTTGCCCTCAAGGCGCCTTCATCCCGTCGGAAGGACGAATCGGGCCGCGCGGCAAAAACGCCACGCTCAAAAGACCGATCGCGTAAAAGATATCAGGCCTCAGCAGCGCGCAGTGCCACGCGACCGGCGCGCCCCAATCGTGTCCGACGATTATCGCGCGCGACTCGCCGAGCGCATGCACCAGTCCGACGATATCGCCGGTGAGATTGAAGATGTTGTAGGCCTCGATCGCGTCGGGGCGGTCGGTGCGTCCGTAGCCGCGCTGATCGGGCGCGACGACGCGGAAGCCCGCCGCTGCGAGCGCGGGAATCTGATGCCGCCACGAGTACCACGACTCCGGCCATCCGTGGCACAGCACGACCAGCGGGCCCACGCCCTGCTCGACGTAGTGCATCTTGATTCCGTTGGTCGCGGCGAATTTATGCTGCAGCTCAGCCATGGTTCGATGCCTCAGTGCGCTTTGACCTTCTTCAACTCTTCGACCATCTCGGGCACGGCTTTGAACAGATCGGCGACCAGGCCGTAGTCGGCGACGCTGAAGATCGGCGCCTCTTCGTCCTTGTTGATCGCGACAATTATTTTGGAATCTTTCATCCCGGCCAGATGCTGGATCGCGCCGGAGATTCCGACCGCGACGTAGAGCTCGGGCGCGACTACCTTGCCGGTCTGTCCGACCTGCAAATCGTTGGGCACGAAGCCCGCATCGACGGCCGCGCGCGACGCGCCCATCGCGGCGCCCATCTCATCGACCAGCGGTTCGAGCACGATTTTGAAATTCTCGCCCGACTTGAGTCCGCGGCCGCCCGAGACGACGATCCGCGCCTCGGTGAGTTGCGGCCGGTCGCTCTTGGTCTGGTTGAAGGAGACGAACTCCTGCTTGAGCGCGGCGGCGTCGATCTCGGCGTCGAGTTTTTCGACCGGCGACGCGGCTGCGGCGGGCTTGGCCGCGTCGAACGCGGTGCCGCGCACGGTTATCACCTTTACCGGACCGTCGAGCTCGATCGTCGCCATCGCGTTGCCCGCGTACATCGGGCGCACGTAGGTGCCGTCGTCGTTGATCGCGCTGATCTCGGAAGCCATCGGCGCGTTCAACCGCGCGGCCAGCCGCGGCGCGAGGTCCTTGCCGATCGCGGTCGCGGTCGCGAGCACGAATTCCGCTCCGGTCTTCTTGACCAGCGCGGTCAGCGCGGCCGCGTGCGCGTCGGCGAGATAATTTTTCAGCGCGGGATGCGCCAGCGCGATCACTTTCGACGCGCCATACTTGGCGATCTCCGCGGCGACCGCTTCGGGCGCGTCGCCCGCGACCACCGCGATCGCTTTGCCGCCGCGCTTTTGCGCGAGCTCGACGCCCGCGTGAATCGCGGTCAGCGTGGTCTTGGGAAAGTGGCCGCCCAGATGCTCGGCGAAAATAAGAACGTCACCCATTTGCATTCACTCCGGCGCCCGCTCCACGCCGCTTGTGCGGTCGATCGCAGGCGATGAGACAATATCTCTCTAAAGGTTCGCGAAAAAATTCCTCGGATCGTTTTGCCGCTAGATAACTTTGGCTTCGGTATGGAGAACGCCGACCAGCTCCGCGACCGAGCCAACTTTCTTTCCCGCTTGCCGCTTGGGCGGCGCGGTCAGCGATTTGATCTTGAGCTTGGGCGCGAGGTCGAGGCCCAAGCTTTCGGCGGGAATTTCCTTGAGCTCCTTTTTGCGCGCCTTCATGATTCCCGGCAGCGACGCGTAGCGCGGCTCGTTGAGGCGCAAGTCGGTCGTGACGACAGCGGGAAGGTTGAACGCGATCGTTTCGAGGCCGCCATCGACCTCGCGGATGACGGTGACCTTCTTATCCGCGAATTCAACCTTGGAAGCGAAAGTCGCTTGCGGCCATCCGAGCAGCTCGGCCAGCATCTGGCCGACCTGATTCGAGTCGTCGTCGATCGCCTGCTTGCCCAAGAGCACGAGGTCGGCCTTTTCGTCGCCCGCGATCTTCGCGAGGATCCGCGCGAGCGCCAGCGGGTCGAGGTAGCCGTCGTTCTTGACGAGAATCGCGCGGTCGGCGCCCATCGCAAGCCCGGTGCGAAGCTGCTCCTCCCAGGTTGACTGGCCGATCGTGACCAGCACGGCTTCGCTGCCGGCCTGCTTTTCCTTGATCCGCAGGGCTTCTTCGATTGCGATCTCGTCGAACGGGTTGATCACCCACTTGACGTTGTCGGTGGCGATACCCGAGCCGTCGGGAAGGACGCGGATCGTGGTGGCGGGGTCGGGAACACGTTTGATTGGAACCAGAATCTTCACAGCGATATCACTCCACGCATGCGCTCATTCGGCGATACATGATCAGAATCGTTCAAATTAACCGGGAATGGAACCGATAAACGAAACGAAACTAACAGCGGATCATTTATCAGTCAAACTACTGTGGATTTCGACCGGTGTCATTCCCGCGCGAGGTTGCGGCGAGAAGGAGTCCCGAACGAAGGGGCACTGCATGAGATGTGGACGCGGAGCATGGACGCCTCGGGATTTCTCCCGCTGGTCGAAATGACGAATGTGCGCATGTGCACGAGTATCGTAGTCTCAGCGAGCCTCCAACCGTCATTCCGAGCCTTGGGCGAGGAATCCCGAGGCGTCCATGCTCTGCGTACACGCCTCATGCAGCGGCCTTTCGTTCGGGATTCCTCGCGCAGCAGCAACGCGCGGGAATGACACTCCATGCGTGGCTTCGCCGAGGCAGAAATTCGAAGACGCGTAGAGTATGCTCGCCGCAGCGTCGCCTACTAACCCCGGAGGCGTCTCATGCCCACGTCGCTTAACGATCACTTTCGCGCGATGGCGCGCAATAATGCATGGTCGAACGCCCGGTTGAATCGCGCGTGCGCGGAGCTCACTGCCGAGGAGTTCGCGGCCGAGCGCGTGAGCTTCTTTCCCTCTCTGCGCCAGACGCTCAACCACATCCTGCTCGTCGATCAATTCTATTTCGCCGCCCTCAAAGGCACCGCGTGGTCCGTCCCTGAAGATAAGATTCTCTTCCCCGATGCAGCCGCGCTCGCTGCCGCCCAAGCCAAGATGGATCGCGAGCTGATCGCGTTCTGCGACGGTTTGAATGATACGGACCTGGATCGCGAAGTCACGATCGACCGCAAGGACGGCGCGATCTATCGAGAGACGATCGGCGCGGTCCTTGCGCATTTGTTTGTGCATCAGATACACCATCGCGGACAGGCGCACGCGATGCTCTCGGGCACGCCGATACCGCCGCCTCAGCTCGATGAATTCTTCCTCGCCTCGGATTTGCCGCTGCGCGAAACCGAGCTGCGCGAGCTCGGCCTCGCACGACGCTAGCGGCTGATCGCTGGCGGTCAGTTTAAGGATTGACGGCTCTGACTGAGATGTCATTCCCGCGCGCGTGGCTGCCGCGCGCGGGAATGACACCCGGAGGATGTGCTGCAACAATGACCCGCGAATGATGTGCTATGGAAGGACGGCGGTTAGTCAAACTGACCCGCTAGCGATGACGCGCATGATTGCGCGTCGTGAATGAGTAGTGATATTTTCGCCGCGACAAGGGTTCTCTCCACGACGATGGTTCTTTAAGACAATCTCCCTCTTCGCTTTCGTAAAGGCTCCTCCCACAGGGGAGGTCTCGAACTCTTTGCGTCAGGAGATTCGTCATGAACCATTTTACCTCGCGCGCCTATTCCGGCGCCGCTGACTTTGATCTGCTAATCGATTTCGCCCGCAAGACTACCGCTGCTCGGTGGCCGCGCTCGACCTATATGAAGGCCGGCGATGTAGTGTGGGGTCTCGGGTCCGGCCAGCGCGCGAACATCGGTCTGTGGTTCGATAACGACGGTCTCGCGGCCTATGCCTGGTTCGACCCGCCGCTATATTTCGATTTCGACATCGGGCCGGGCGTGCCGCTGGATGATCCGCTTGCGGGTGAAATCCTTGGATGGGCCGAGGCGCGACGGCGGAGCCTGTTGCACTCTGGCACCGAAAAAATCCCGAAAGCGTGGACGATGCTGGGCGAGAATACGCTCTCAACCCACGTGCTCGATAGCGATCCTGAACGCATCGCACTGATGAAGCGAAATGGCTATACGCGGGCCGACCGATTCAACGTCCTCTATTCGCTGAACCTTGTCGATGGCCCAATCGCTGAACCGAAATTGGCTGCGGGACTGCGTCTAAGGCATGCGACCGACGCCGACCTCGAAGCGCGCGTGGATGTCCATCGCGCCGCATGGTCGGTCTGGGGTCCGTCAAAGATAACCATCGACGGTTATCGCAAGCTCCGTTCGGCGCCGCTCTACGATCCGGAACTCGACGTGGTGCTCGAAGATGCCACCGGCAGATTTCTCAGCTACTGCATCGGCTGGCAGGACACCGCGAACCGCATCGGACATTTCGAGCCGGTCGGATGCCGCCCCGATTTCACCGGACGAGGATACGCCCGCGCCGTGACAATCGAGGGCCTGCGCCGGATGCAGTCGCGTGGCCTGCACACCGCCCTGGTCGCAACCGCGAGTGTGAATGAGCGCGCGCGTGTGCTGTACCCTTCATGCGGTTTCGTCGAAGTGGATCGGGCCTATTACTATGTAAAGCAACTCGCGGGATGATGCGGGATCTAAGTTGGCGTCGAGCTCGCGCCGAGATGGCGCAGCTTGTCGGGGTTCATGGTCATGTAGATATTCGCGATCCGGCCGTCGCGGAAATCGAATGCCACAGTCCATACTTCGCCGCCGGCGCGCTCGACGATGAAGCCCGGCGATCCGTTGATTTGCGTCGCGCGTATCTTTCGAATGGTTGCGAGGCCTTTCTTTGAGAGCCCCGCGATCAGGCGGACGACTTTCTCGCGTCCTGCAATCGGCCTGAGGGCGGAGGTCGCCCGGCCTCCCGCGTCCGAGTAGTAGATGACGTCATCGGCGAGCAATCCTGCCAGCGCCGCGGCGTCGCCGCTCTGAGCGGCAACGCCAAAAGCGGTCACGAGCCGTTCGCATTCCTGCTCGGAGGGACGAAAGCGGGGGCGCGAGGCGCGCACGCGAGCGCGCGCTCTCGCGGCCAGTTGGCGGCAAGAGGCCGAACTGCGGTCCAGCGTCTTCGCGACCTCGTCGAAATTCATGTCGAAAACGTCATGCAGCAGGAACGCCGCGCGCTCGAGCGGCGAGAGCCGCTCCAACGTCAGCATCAGCGCGACCGACAGGTCATGCGCGTAGTCGCCGGTGCTCTCGGCGGCGAGCGCGGCTTGGTCCAGCACCGGGTCCGGAAGCCAGGGGCCAACATAATGCTCATGCCGCGCACGCGCTGATTTCAGTTGATCCAGGCATAGCCGCGTCGCGGTCTGCGACAGGAACGCGCGCGCATCGCTGACGTTCGCGCGATCGGCGCGATGCCATCGCAGGTAAGTCTCCTGCACGACATCCTGCGCCTCGGCGATCGAGCCGAGCATCCGGTACGCGAGCCCGGTCAGATGACGCCGATGCGCTTCGAAGTCGTCGGCCGCCTTGTTGTCCGATGCGTCCGTCATGCGGCGTGGCGCGCCACCATCGTGTCCGATCCTGCGACCCTGACTTTCATGCACGAGCGTCCGTGGCCGAGCGCATACTTGAGCGTAGGAAACAGCCGCGCGGAGGTAACCGCAAAGGCCAGCGAGACCAGCGCGCGCTTACCCCATTTTGCCACAATTTCCTCGCGCAGAGTGTCGGCCGCCGGATCATGACGCAGCACCGCGTGTGCGAAACGGAAGCCCAGCGCCGCATCGGGCGGCATCGCGCGCTCGTCGCCCGCCAGTATCGCTTTGATCGTGGCCGGCGCGACGCCTCCGCGCTCGGCCATCGTCACCGCGAGCTGGGTGCAAGGTCCGCAATCCTCGGCCACGGTTCCCACTATTCCAGCAGCGCAGCAAGCGTTGAGCGGAGCATCCTCGCGATAGTTCGAGAAGCTCATGACCCGGGAAAGCGCGACCGCGGCGCGCACGCTCGCATCCAGGATATCGCGCCCATAGCTGAGGTCATAATCATACTCGCGCTCGAACGCGTCGAGCCGCCGTCGAATCAGCCATTTGATCATCGGATATTTCTCCTTTTGCGCGGTCCGGTTGAGGCCACGCAATCCAAAACGCGAGCGCCGCCGGCAAGTATATGGAAGGAACATCAAGCGCCGCGTAACGCAAAGTCTCGCTCGCCATAATAAAATCGTGCGCGTGCACCAGCGCGTGGAGGACGAAAAAAGCGGCAGCCGTCAGCGCCGCGGGACGCGCCCGCGGGTCGCGCGCGAACCAAATCAAGGCCGCGCCGCTGACGATATAGGCGGCGCCGATGTCCCGGACGAAGTGAGGGTTGAATGCTCCGGTCTCGGGCACGCCGGGAATGATTCGATACCAGACCGCCGGCGCGAGCATCATAAAAACTCCGTTTGCGGCCGAGAGCCATCCAAGGAGCCACGCGAGCCTGGTGCGCATCACGAATCCTGCCTCTATAAGCCAGACGACGCAGCCTGCCGATATGTGACAATGAATTTGCGCCGCGAAAACGGCCACCTCGCTGATCGTGAGCTGTCGATTTTCTCGCAGCCACCGCGAAGCATAGTTTGCACGAAGAAATAGCCGGATCGCAGGATCGCCGGCACGCAAAGACGGGCGCGTCGCGACGCGCCCCCCTAAGAATTGAATCTCTGCGAATCAGTCTTCGTAGGGGCGGCTCGCGAGCCGCCCGTCTCTCGCGCAGCCGCGATCAACCGGAACGCCTCGACACTCGTCGTGCCTGCCGTGAAAACATGCAGCGCGATGAGTATCGTAATTTCAGCCAACTCATTGCAGTCATCCTGAGCCGCAGGCGAAGGATCTCCGCGATGCGATTAGTGCAACCATCGATGGTTTCCGATTTTCTCGCGAACCGAACTCATTGGAGAAGCGCGCCTGCGGCGCACTCGTTTCTCTGGGAAGAATCACCGGCTAAAGCCGGTGCCACCTTCAGGAGACGGAGACAATCTCAACCGAAACCGTGCCCTGATCGATCGTCAGAATACCCACCGTTTTTTTCTCGGCGAGAGACGAGCTTCCCGGATTCACGAATAGGGTGCCGCCGCTCGATGCGATTGCGGTTCGGTGAGATCCGCCGAAGATGCACGCATCCACTGGGGTTCCGAAAAGAGCCGCCGCGACTTCGGAGCCTCTGACGTGAGAAAAACGCAGGCTCGGTTCCACCTCTGCTTTGATCGGATCGGAACTCAGTGAGTTCACGACTCCGATTTGCGCTTCGCCCGCTTCAAGGATTCTCGGTCCGTCGACAAGCTCTGGATGCGAAGCCGCGGGGTCCGCGCCGCTTCTGACAGCCCAGACCGGCGCTATTTTCGACAGATCGTCGAGCGCCTGCCTCGTGCACAGATCGCCGCAGTGGATGATCCCGTCGACCGGTCCCAATGCGTTCCGAATCTGCTCCAGAATCTCCGGCCACTCCACGAGATTGTCATGAGTGTCAGCCAGCAGGCCAAATCGGCGTCCTTCAATCGGGGTCCGAGGTATGGTGGCCATTCATCACCTCTCGATATTGATTAGTAATACTAACTATATTACTCTCGCGACGGTGGCAAGAGAGATCGATCAACAGGCCGAGCGCCTATACCTTTTCGTTCAGCACTTTGGCAGGCGCCTGCGCAGCATCAACGTCGAGTTGAATCTCAGCCCGTCGCGCTTTTCCGTGTTGACCAGCCTGCTGTTCCACGGCCGCGCAAATGTCGGAGAATTGGCCGCGTTCGAGCGCGTACGGCGACCCTCGATGACCCGCTTGATCCGCGACATGGAACGCGTCCGCCTGGTTCGGTGCGCCAAGGATCCTTCCGATGGCCGCGGCGTTCTGGTCGAGGTGACGGCGAAGGGCCGGAACCTCGTCGAGCTGGCGCGCGAAAAGAAAATCGCGATCGTCCGGGGACATTTGCGGGCGCAGCGTCCGGCCGTGCGGCGCGCCCTTGCCATCGCGCTCGATACTCTGGATGCTCTCGGCGAAGACAACAGCAATACGGACCGCCGGTCGAATCGATGAGGTTGCGGAGAACCGAATGAGCCAACATCAGGTACTCGAAAAAGCCGCCGCCGTGATCGAGCGCGGAATCAAAGCGCGGCTGCATCTCGGCGCGCAACTCTACGTTTCGCGCGACGGCAAGATAATCGGCGATCTCGCGTTCGGCGAGGCGCGCGAGGGCGTCGCGATGCGTCCCGACACGCTGATGCTGTGGATGTCGTCGATCAAGCCGATCACCGCGGTCGCGATCGCGAAGATGTGGGAGCAGGGCAAGCTCGAGCTCGACGATCCGGTCGCGCGGCACATCCCGGAGTTCGGCGCCAACGGCAAGGGGCGCGTCACGATTCGCCACGTCCTGACTCACACCGGCGGATTCCCCGGCGCGGTCCTGCCGTGGTCAACCGATCCTTGGGAAAAAATCATCGCCGAACTTTGCGCCGCGTCGCTTGCGCCCGGATGGGTGCCTGGCGAGCGGATGGGCTACCACGTCGCGTCGGGATGGTATGCGCTCGCGGAGATCGTGCGGCGTATCGACGGCCGGCCGTATTCGCAATTCGTGCGCGAGGAAATTTTCGAGCCGCTAGGGATGCGTGACACCTGGCTCGGGATGCCGCCGGAACGATATCGCGAGTATGCGGCCGATCAACGGATCGCGCCGATGCACTTCGCGACTGGCCTCTCGAAACCGATGCCGCACACTTACCCGTTCTGGAGCGACAGCGCCGAGGCGCTCGCGGTATGCCGTCCGGGAGGCAGCGCGCGGGGACCGATTCACGACCTCGGAAAGTTCTACGAGGCGATGCTCGCAGGTGGACGCGGAGTTATCCGGCCACAGACCGTCGAGGCGATCTCGGCGCGCCATCTGGTCGCAATGCGTGACCATACGTTCGGCTATCCACTCGACCGGGGACTCGGCGTCGTGATCGATTCGAAACAGTACTGCAATGCGGCGGCGTGGTTCGGTAATCGATGCTCCCGGCGCACGTGGGGCCACAACGGTTACGTCTCGTCGTCGGCCTTTCTTGATCCCGAAAACAAGGTCGTCGCCGCGCTGGTGTTCAATGGGATGCTCGAATCGCAGGAGAACCGCCACGACGCTCGCGTAACATCCACGCTCGACGCGGTCTATGACGGCCTCGGCCTCGCTTGAACGCCGCTCGACCGTTACGCGAAGGTGAGAACGGTTACTCGTTAAAACCGAGGCGGCGGGAGATTTCGCCGCCTGCTTCGAGCAGCGTCGGCGCGAGCTCGGCGGCGATTCGCTCGGGCGCCATACGATATGCAGGCCCCGCGATTGCGAGCGAGCCGACTACCGAGCGCGTGTAATCGCGAATCGGCACCGCGATCGAGTTCACTTCCTCGACGTACTCGCCGGCGTCGGTCGCGTATCCGGTGCTCGAAACGCCGGTTAGCTGTTCGAGCAGCGCCGCGCGGTCGATTATCGTCCGATCGGTGAAGCGCTTCAGATGCTCCGGCAGCGCCGCGCGAAGCTGCTCCTCCGTGTCGAAGGCCAGGTGCGCCTTGCCGACCGCCGTGCAGTGCAGCGGCAGCGTGTTGCCGATCGGCGGCGTGATTCGCACCGCGCGATCCTCCGGCTCAGCCGCTTCGAGCGGCACCACGCCGTCGCGGCGCAGAATCGCGACGTAGGTGCTCTCGCGGCATTTGCGCGCAAGCTCGGCCAGCGTAGGCCGCGCCTGCCGCACGAGGCCCATGTGATGAATATAGCGCCGCCCGAGCAGGAGGCATTTGATCCCGAGCCGGTAATTCTCGGTCGACTTGTTCTGCTCGATATAGCCGCGCGCTTCGAGCGTCGCGAGCAGGCGGAAGACGTTGTTCTTGTGCAGCTTGAGGCGCTTGGAAAGCTCGGTCACGCCGAGTTCGTCGACGTCGCCAAAAAATTGCTCGAGCACGTCGAGCGAGTGCGCAACGGATTGTATAACGTAGTTGGTCTTGTCGCGTCTGACCATCAAAGTTCCACGCGCGACGCAGCCGACGGGACCAAGCTGGAGGAGGCGCTTTGGAAAAGTGTTTTACTTTAGACGGTGTACCAAAACCAAGTCAACGCCCGTTAACATGATGCGCTTAAGGTCCATAACCAGCTGAATTTATTGGATAATTTTTACATTATTAGAACTGGTGCTAGAGCCTCACCCAGGAAGAATCCGTCCCAGGCAGAATTTTCCAGCCAATTCGATGACTCGGACGATGAATCGTTTTACATCGCACCGGCACGGATTGTGCGGGGCGATGACGATCGCTCACGCGGGAGGAAAGTTAGCCTCTAGCGATAGACCGCGCGGAAGACGGGCGCTCGCGAGCCGATCCTACAAATACTGATTCGATGATCTACCTTTTTCGTAGGGGCGCGTCGCGACGCGCTCGTCTCCGCACGCCGCCGATCTGTCGAACTCCTTGTGGCACAGGCTTTATCTTGCGGTTCCACACTTTCTGAAGCCGCCGCCGTCTCCCTAACGATCGTTCGGGTTTTTGCCAGATTTGTTCATGGCTGAACTGTTCAGCCTTATGCCCGAAACCACTTCGTGCAAAAGTGATCCCGTGGAAGCAACCCGCTCAATATCGCGCACCATTTTGCCTGACCTATTCCAAGGCGATGCTTCCGCGATCAGGCGCAGGCATCAATCCAACCACCAAGACACGAAGGCACAAAGGACTGACCCATTTCCGCGCGCCGCGCGCGAAAATGCATATTCTTCGTGTCTTGGCGTCTGCGTCCTCCTTAGTGTGTTTGTGTTTAGTTTTTTACTCCAAAAATCGATGACCGAAAAAGCTGCTGAAACGAACCCAATGTCGCGAATTCGGCAGCATTTTCAAGGAGTTTATTTCTTGAGCCAATAGAAAAGATACCAAACGAACCCACCGAATTTGCCCGAAATCAAAAAATCCAAGGCACCTCCTTGCCCAAAATCGGGCGGAAGCGCGCACACACAACTAACCGTTCGGATGGACCCGCGCTTGAGAATGAACTATACATCATAGATATACATCATGAAGAACCCGGCGATGGTGAGAACCCAGATTTATCTGACCCGTCGCGAGCATCAGAGCTTGCGGCGCCTGGCCAAACGCACCGGCCGTCCGCAAAGCGAGATTATCCGCGCCGCGGTGGATCGCTGGCTGGAGCAGACGACGGCGGCAGGGCGCGCGCAGGTCCTCGAGGCCGTCGCCGGCCTCTGGCGCGGGCGCACCGATCTACCCGACTTCGACGCCCTGCGGCGTGAGGCCGATAGGATCCCGCCTGCTCGCGGACAGGCATAGCGCGGATGCCTGCGCAGTCCGCCCTGCTCCTCGATACCGACGTTATGATCGACTATCTTCGCGGCGAGCCCAGGGCTCTTGCCTATCTGAAGGCCGCGAGGGCGCCGCTTCGAGTCTCGTGCCTCACGCTCGCCGAGTTGTACGTCGGCGTGCGAGACGGCGCCGAGCGCGAAGCGCTGGCCCGGCTCGAAGAGCTGCTCGAGCCAGTCGCGGTTGATCGCGACATCGCGGTGCAGGCTGGGTTGTTCCGCCGCGAGTATGGCCGAAGTCATGGCACCGGCCTGGTTGACGCCGCGGTCGCGGCCAGTGCGGTCGCATCGCGAAGCGCGCTGGTAACTCTCAACGCGCGCCACTTCCCGATGCTGCGCGGAGTGATTGTTCCCTATCGCAAGCCGTGATCAGATCATCTTCAGGTTCCATCATGCCTAATCCGTTTCCGCCGGAATTCTTTGGACGTATCGACGACTCGGACGATGAGCTGTTCTACACCTCGCCGCGGCGCGTCGTGCATATCGACGACGGCGCGATCGCGAAGGTCGGCGAGATCTACGCGCGGCTGCTTCCGCAAGGCGGCGCGATTCTTGATCTTATGAGCAGTTGGCGATCGCATCTGCCCGGGAGTTTGCATCCGGTGCGCGTCGTCGGCCTCGGGATGAATCGGGCCGAGATGGAGGATAATCCGCAACTGACCGAGATCGTGATCCACAATCTTAATCGCAAGGCGCGCCTTCCTTTCTCCGACGCCGAGTTCGATGGCGCTGTGGTCACGGTTTCGATTCAATACATGATCGAGCCTGTCCGAACCTTTCGCGAGGTCGCGCGAGTGCTACGGCCGGGCGCGCCGTTTGTCGTGACGTTTTCGAACCGGATGTTCCCGACCAAGGCGGTCGCGATCTGGCATCATCTGAACGAGCACGATCGCGTCGGGCTGGTCGCGCGGTACTTTATGGACGCGGGCGGGTTTGAGAATATGGAAGCGATCGACAGGAGCGGCTCGACCGACCCGCCGAGCGATCCGATTTGGGCCGTCGTCGGTTACCGCAAGCGCGAGGCAACCATTTGATAAAGAACCGCGGGCTGCGCCATCTGGCGCTCAAGGTCAAAGACGTCGAGCGCGCCAAGGCATTCTACGAGCGCGTGTTCGGCATGAAGGTCGTCTGGCAGCCCGATCCGGAGAATGCCTACCTGAGCTCGGGATGCGACAATCTCGCGCTGCATCGCGGCGACGGTGGCGATCCTGCCGCGCAGCGCCTGGACCATCTGGGCTTTATCGTCGAGAGTATCGCGGAGGTCGAAGCGGGATGGCGATGGGCGCAGGCCGAGCATTTGGAGATCGTGCATCCACTGAAGCACCATCGCGACGGCTCGGTTTCCTTCTATATCCGCGATCCGGATGGCAACGTGATCCAGGCGCTCTACGAGCCTGCCGCGAGCGCGATCCGGTTTACCTCGTAATGGGCGCACGGATCCGCGCCGGAGAACGTCGATGCTGAAAGGCCGTGCAACCGCCCAGGCGTCGTCGGCGTACGCCAGCCGATTCCCGAATCTGCCAGGAAATTTCCGGCCGATGCTCGGGCTCAGCGTATCGTCGATCGGGATCGGCACCTATCTGGGCGAACCCGACGCCGAGACCGACGCGGACTACGAAGCCGCGATCACCGCGGCGCTCGCCGGGGGAATCAACCTCGTCGATACGGCGGTGAACTATCGCTTCCAGCGCAGCGAGCGAACGATCGGCAAGGTCCTCGCCGCGATGACGGCGGCGGGCACGATCAAGCGCGAGGAGATCGTCGTCGCGACCAAGGGCGGCTACATCACCTTCGACGGCGAGGTGCCGCCCGACCCGCGCGGATGGTTCGACGAGCATTACATCCGCAGCGGAATTGTCGCGCAGGGCGATCTGGTCGAGGGCTCGCACTGCATGACGCCCAAGTGGCTCGCGACGATGCTCGAAATGTCGCGCACGAACCTTGGGCTCGAGACGATCGATATCTATTACATCCACAATCCCGAGACTCAGCTCGGCGAGATCTCGCGCGCGGAGTTTCTGAAGCGGATGCGCGCGGCGTTCGAGACGCTCGAAGCGGCCGCCGCGGCCGGAAAAATCGGCGTGTACGGGATCGCAACCTGGAACGGTCTGCGTGCCGAGCCAACCGAGCGCGGATTCCTTTCGCTCGACGAGCTCTGGCATCTCGCGCACGAAGTCGCGGGCGACGCGCATCACTTTCGCGCTCTGCAGCTTCCCTACAACCTCGCGATGCCCGAGGCGGTTACGCGCTCGAACCAGGCGGTAGGAAATCAGAAGGGCACCACGCTGACCGTCGCGGGCGCGATGGGGCTGGGCGTATGCGCCAGCGCCTCGCTGCTGCAGGGGCGGCTCGCGAAGGGGCTGCCGGAGATTCTCGGCGAGACGTTTCCGAATTTTTCTTCCGACGCGCAGCGCTCGATCCAGTTCGTCCGCTCGACGCCCGGAATCAACGTCGCGCTGGTCGGAATGAAAAGCGTCGAGCACGTCCGCGACACGCTCGCCGCGGCATCACGTCCTCCGGCAAGCGTCGATGAACTCATGAAACTCTTCCGCCCGTCCGATGAAAGGAAGTAGCTCGACGCCACTCGTTCTACAGCAGCGCATTTTCGCGATTGTCATTCCCGCGCGTGGCTGCCGCGCGAGGAATCCCGAATTCGCGATCGCGCCCAAGCGCAGTCTTCATTACGTTCGCAATGCCAGCAGATCCGGGATTCCTCGCGCACGGCGGCCACGCGCGCGGGAATGACACCTCAGCGTCCAGCACTATTGATTTGCAAACCGCGTCACTACCGCTTTGGCGGCAGTTGTTCAGCGTGACATCATAGAAAACTCTCACCTCTTCCAGAGGTAGTCGAGCGTGAGCTGGCGGTTGCGCTTGCGCGATTCGTGACTCGCCGTGAACCGCGCCATCCGCGGATCGGACGAGAGCGTGCGAAGGAACTCATCCACGACCGCCGCGAGCACATCGTAGCCGCCAATCCTCTTGTAGAGCGTCTTCTCCGATGCCATTCGAGGCAACCTCTACGGCCGCAACTATTTTGCGTCTTCAGGTGAAGTCGCTTTGCGCAGAGCCGCCCGAGCGAGAATGCGCGTCGAGTCGAGGATCGGCAAGGGAGAATCGGCGGCGCTGATGAGCAGCGGAATCTCGGTGCACGCCAGAGCGACCGCATCGCAGCCATTGTCGCCAAGGCCGCGGATTACATTTTGAAAGTAGGCGCGAGACTCCGGAAGGAAGCGCGCGTACACCAACTCATCGTAAATGATCTGATTGATTCGCTGACGCTGCTCCACGTTCGGAACAAGGCAGTCGATTCCGGATATTGCGAGCTTGGACGGATACACCGGACCTTCCATCAGGAAGCGCGTTCCAACAATGGCGATCCGCTTGAAGCCGCGCCGCCGAGCCTCGTCGGAGACTTCCTCGGCGATATGGATCCACGGCGCGGGTGAACGCTCACGGACGAGATCGAGCCCCTGGTGCACCGTGTTGTCGGGACAGATCAGCAATTCCGCTCCGGACCCGACGAGCTTCGCCGCCGACTCGAGCATCATCTCACCCACGGCGTCCCAGCGATCGTCGTCGATGAGGCGCTGATATCTGCTGAGCGAGAACCCGTGGAGGCTGATCTCCGGATGGTCATGCGGCCCGAGAATCGCCGCGCCTTCGAGACAGATCGTGCGGTAACAAAGCGCCGCACCTTCGGCGCTGACCGCGACAATGCCGATATGCTTCATAGGTCCGTCCGTTCCAAGAGCAGACGACAAAACGGAAATTACTCCTTTACCCTTCTGACAGGGCTTATGCGGCCGTCAAGTCCCTATCGAGAAAGTCGATACACTTCGCATGCGTTACGGGAAAATGAACCTGGTTCCTGAGCACGCCAAAAAGAGCGACCTAACCCCCGACCCCTTCCCGCACGGGAAGGGGAGTCAGAAACCGAACCTCGATGACGAGATTAGTGCACGGATCATCGCTAGCAGCAGCGGGAATTTGCCAGACCACCCCAACCCTTGCGACCAGTGTGCCCCTTCCCGTGCGAGGGTGTCGATTTTCTCGCAAACTCTCCGTTGGTGTCATCCTGAGCCGTAGGCGAAGGATCTCCGCGAAGCGATTAGTGCAACCAACTTGGGCTTTCCGCACTAATCGCTTCGCGTAGATCCTTCACTCCGGCAGCCTTCGTTCAGGATGACGGACAAACTTGCCATTTATCGACAGCCTCCGTGCGGGAAGGGTACAGGGGTTAGGTCGATTGCCTGAGAATCAACTCCGCTCGACGGCATCCGATTTTCATCCATTCAGAATGCGCACAGCGCATGCCAGCTCGCCCAGGTGGAGGATCTGGGCCCCGTGCCTATTTGGTTTTGCCTTTGCCCTTGAGACTCAGCGAGTGCCGCCCGGATTCCGCATTGTCGATGATCATCAGGACGGCTTCATACAGTTGCGCCGCGGTCGGCGTGAACGTAACGCCGATCGTGCACTTCTCGCCTGCGGCCAGCGGTCCATCGCAGCCATTGGTCACGCTGAACGCGCCGCCGGCTCCGCCGAGCCCTTCCATCAACACCGTAATCCCGGGCTTCTTCTTGCTGCCCTTGGGGTTGCTCACGGTGAAAACCTTGGGGCCTTTGGACGAGCCGACCTTCACCGTGCCGAAGTTGAGCGACGCCGGCTTGATCTGGAGCTTGACCGGCACAGGCGTGGGCGTGGCCGTCGGCGTCGGAGTCGATTCCCCGCTCTTACTTTCTGTGAACACGATTGCCGGCGATGCACCCCCGACGGTATTGCACGGATCGACCAAGTTGAGATTGTTCGTCTCACCCGTGAAGCCTTGGTCCTCGCAGAAGGGGGCGTTGGTGGTACCGTTGTCCACGCTCGTCCTGACGACGAGAGCCGATCCGTCGTTGAAGTTGGCCTCGGATCCGCAGCCGTCGCCGAAAATGTTGAACTCGGCCTCCTGCCAGCCTAGCGCCAAATTGACGACACTATCCTCACCCGACGCCGAGTAGACATCACTACTCGTTGACAAAGTGACAGTATCAAGGCCGTCTGAGTTGGCATTGCCGGTCAGACTTAGCTGGGCGAGGTCCGCGATCACTTGAGCTGGGACAGACACGGCGGCGCTGTTTTCATAGCAGTCTTCGTCCTCGTACGGAATCCATCCACTGGGGCAGGTTGGTCCGTAGTTGATTAGCCAGTACTGCATGAATGCGACCCCCGCCCCCTCGGAGAAGGCGTTGGAGAACACGAACTGCTGCCAGCCCCGACACTCCGAAGGGTTCGCGGCGTCGTCGCAGGCCGAGCCGGTGAAGAAGTTCGCGTTGAGCTGGAGCGAGAAGGTGTTCGCGACGTTGGTGCCCGAGATAGAGCAACCGTCAGAGTATTCAGTTCCCGTCTCGCTGGTAACGCCTTCGACGCTGTCGAAAGACCCTATTGCTGTGGATATGGAACCCGACACCTCGGCGGTGAAGTCGTTGCCGTTGCCCACGGTATCGGACTGCGGCCCGCGCGCCGGGGGATACGGAACAGCCG
This sequence comes from uncultured delta proteobacterium, assembly GCA_963801665.1. GTDB lineage: Bacteria > Desulfobacterota > Binatia > Binatales > Binataceae > JBARDN01. The sequence continues at coordinate 360,020 of CAWDFL010000003.1, forward strand.
GCGCGGTCGTGCACGGAACCTCCTGCCACGTGGTATTCGGGTACGTTGCTGTGAAGCACCCCTTCTGCGGCGTGGGAGCCCGCGACATAGACGCACGCCAAGCCTCGCGGCTCATGGACTGCGCGGGAGTCGCCAGCGGTGAGGAAGGCCGCGACGCCGTCTGCGCCCACGTTGCACCACCCGGCAAGAGCACCCACAGCAGGCCGATAGCGATTCCAGACCAGAAAGGCGCCACGTCCAGACCTCCAGTTCAGATAATCATCTTAACTGAATCCACGCGAGGTTCCTCACCGTTGACACACAGTGAATTTCCGAACTAGATATTGACCCTTTTCCATAGACGACCTTCCACGTCTGCGCCTGCGCCGCAGACCAGTGCGCAAATGCGTTCATGGCGCTATCGTTACCGGCTCCAGCACATGCACGTGACCGCGATACCCTTGCGGTTGATCGCAGCTTCGAGTTCCAGTGTCAAACCCGCCCGCTCGCCGGCACTGCGGACGGCGGCGGTTTGTTTGGATGCAACCAGAAATGCAATGCGGCCGTCCGGCCGGATCACTCTCGCCACCTCGGAGATCGAGGCGACGATCGCGTCGAGCGCGCTTCCATGATACGGCGGCTCTGTCGCGACCGCGTCAAACGTGCGAGCTGCGAAGGGCAGCGCGGACGCATCACCGATAATATGTTGGGCCGAGATTCTCCTTAGTCCAAATCGAAGCGCGGGGTCGCGGTCCAAACTAACTGTAGTGAACCCTCTCGAGTTCGCTTCGAGAATAACGCCGCCCGCGCCGGCGAATGGATCGAGTAAGCGGCCACTGCGCAGCGGTGTGACCAGATTTACGAGAAGCCGCGCGTCGGCTACCGGCAGGGCACGATGCTCCAGCGCTCCTCTTCCGCCCCGGTATCCGGCGATAGCGCGAACCACGCCGTCACCGCACTCGAGGAGAAACGTCCGTCGATCGGGAGCGTTCGTTCGGAGAGCCTCGTCTGATTCCTCGTACAAGCGAACCAACGCAAATTCGCGTCCCTTCCATCGCGCGGTTTCTTGGCGGTCGTGCCGACGGACATTTTCCAGCGGAGCAACCAGATCGATTGATCCGGTGTAGCCCAATGGGCGCAGGTGGCGCATCGCGTTTTTGAGGTTAGCCTCCGGAAGCGCAACCCACGCGACCCCGGAAACTTCCGACAGCGGACCGGATGATGCGCGCGCGTTGAGGCCGCGAAGAAGAGCGAGGACCTCGGCGACCGCCGCCGCTCGCGCTTTGATTCGCGAAGGTCTCAGTCGCAGAACCAGCGTCGCGTCGGACGACATAGCCATCTCGTGTCTTGATAGGAAGGTCGAGCGTCTATTCAAGGAACTCGAGAATTGCTGCCAGTGCGGCTCCTCCGCCGATCATCGTGATTCAGAATCGCACCGCCGGCGAACCTCCGCAAATAGAAAGCTCGCGAGGCGCCTATCACTGACGGGCGGCGCATGATCTTCGGAAACCGCCGGGCACTATTTTCAGCACGGTTCCGGACGGCGTAAGGTAACCGGGATGCGCTGTTCGAAATGCGAGTTCGAGAATCCAGCCGGCATGAAGTTCTGTGGTCAGTGTACGGAGCCGCTGCCGCTCGTCTGTCCAAAGTGCCGGTTTGAGAATCCACCGGGTTTCAAGTTCTGTGGCCAATGCACCACGCCGCTTCAGGGCGGCACGGCGAGCGCAAAATCTAAACTGATCGGGAACCAGCAGGACGCGGCGCTTCGCATATCGGCGGAGCAGGCGGACGCATCCGCACTTGAAGGCGAACGCAAGACGGTCACGGCGCTGTTCGCCGATATCAAGGGATCGACCGAGCTGGAGCAGGACCTCGATCCGGAGGAGGCGCGAGCGATCGTCGATCCGGCGCTGAAGCTGATGATCGACGCGGTTCGTAGATACGACGGATATATCGTGCAATCAACCGGCGACGGGATTTTCGCGCTGTTCGGCGCTCCGGTAGCGCACGAGGACCATCCGCAGCGTGCATTGTATGCGGCGCTGCGTATGCAGGATGAAGTGCGCGGTTATGCGGACAAGCTGCGCGCCGACGGCCGCGCGCCAATTCAGATTCGCGTCGGAGTAAACACCGGCGAAGTCGTGGTGCGATCGATCGCGACCGGAGAGGGTCACGCGGAGTATACGCCGATTGGCCACACCACCAATCTCGCCTCGCGGATGCAGACGCTCGCGAATCCGGGCTCGACCGTAATCGCCGAGAGCACGCGCAAGCTGGTCGAGGGTTACTTCGCGCTCAAGCCGTTGGGCGCCACCAAGGTCAAGGGGGTGAGCGAGCCGGTCAATGTTTATGAAGTGACGGGGCTGGGACCGCTGCGCACACGATTGCAGCGCTCGGCTGGCCGAGGACTTACCAGGTTCGTCGGGCGCGAGCGCGAGATGGAGGCGATGCGCGCCGCAGCCGACCAGGCGCGCCGCGGCCACGGACAAATCGTTGCGGCGATGGCCGAGGCCGGCACCGGCAAGTCGCGCCTGTTCTTCGAGTTCAAGGCCAAGCACCAGGCGGGCTGGATGGTGCTGGAGACTTTTTCCGTCTCTCACGGGAAAGCGTCTGCGTATCTGCCTATAATCGAGTTGCTACACGGCTACTTCCGTATCACCTCGGATGACGACGCGCGCACCCGGCGCGAGAAGGTCGCTGGAAAGGTCGCCATTCTGGACCGCGCCTTGGAAGATACGCTGCCCTACTTGTTCGGTCTGCTCGGGATCATCGAGGGCGACGATCCGCTGGCGCAGATGGATGGGCAGGTGAAGAGGCGGCGCACGCTCGACGCGATCAAGCGTATCGTGCTGCGCGAATCGATGAATCAGCCCCTGATGGTGATCTTCGAGGACCTGCACTGGATCGACGACGAGACGCAGGCGTTCCTGAATCTCCTCGCCGATTCGATCGGCACCGCGAAGATCCTGCTGCTGGTCAATTATCGCCCCGAGTACTCGCATCAGTGGAACAGCAAGACCTACTACATTCAGCTACGTCTCGATCCGCTGGGAAAGGAGAGCGCGGACGAGATGCTCTCTGCGCTACTTGCCTCTCCCGCGCCTGCGGCTCCGGCCGCAGGCGCAAGCCGGGAGAGGCCGGGAGGCGACATTGATGTCGCCGAGCGGGTGAGGGCGCGGGACATCGAAGCCCTCAAGCGTCTCATCATCGAGAAGACTGAGGGCAATCCATTCTTCATGGAAGAGACAGTGCAGGTCCTGTTCGACGAGAACGCGCTGATGCGTGACGGCGGGGCGGTGAAGCTCACCCGGTCTTTGGCGGAGTTGAAGATTCCGCCGACGGTCCAGGCGATCCTCGCCGCGCGGATCGACCGCCTGCCGCAGGATGCCAAAGACGTGTTACAGACGCTGGCGGTAATTGGCCGCGAATTTCCGCTGTCGCTGATTCGCGCGGTGGTCTCGATCCCGGATGACGAGACCAGGCGGCTGCTCGATGTCCTCCAGCTCGGCGAGTTCATCTACGAGCAGCCCGCGGTAGGCGATCTCGAATACACCTTCAAGCACGCGTTGACCCAGGAGGTCTCGTACAACTCGGTACTGATGGAACGGCGCAGACAACTTCATGGACGAACCGGCGCGGCTCTCGAGAGTCTCTACACAAATTCAATCGACGACCACCTCGACGAACTGGCCCATCATTACAGTCGCAGCGGAAATTCCGCGAAGGCACTCGACTATCTCGAAAGCGCGGGTCTCCGAGCCGTTCGGCGACTGGCGTACGGCGAGGCGATGCGGAACCTGGCCGCCGCCTTGGAATTACTTGAACGCACGCCATCTAGCCCCGAGCGGGACCGGCGGGAATTCGCGCTCCAAACCAGTCTTGGTCCCGCGCTGATGGCCACCAAAGGGTGGGCGGCGCCGGAAACCGAGAGGGCCTATCTTCGCGCCGAGCGGCTTGCTGAGACAGGAGCCACACCCGAGCAGCAGTTCGCGCTACTGGTTGGATTGTTTGGACTGCTCTACGTTGGCGGCAACTTGAGCGGAGCCCGCGAACGGCAGAAGCCGATCTGGGATTTCGTCGATCGCCACCCCGATCCGGTTTTCCTGCTCGAGGCGATCCATCACGACTGGTCGGTGGCGCTTTCCGCAGGTGAACTGGAGGCCTCGCAACGCCATGTCGAGCGGGGGCTCAAGCTGTTCGAGTCGAAGCTTCGTTCGGCTGCCGTCCCGCTCTACACCGCTCATCATCCGGCCGTGTGCGGTTATGCATGGCAAGCGCAACTGTCGTGGCTGCGCGGTCGTCCCGATGCGGCGCGGCGATACGCTGAGCGGGCCGTTGCGCTTGCGAATGAACTTGGAGACGCCATGTCGGCAGCTTTCGCCTTGTACGTGAAGGCACTGGTTCATCGCATGATGCTGGAACCGAAGCTTGCGCTGGAAGTCGCCGGGGCCGCGATAAACACAGCGGAGGACGTGGGGTTCCTCTACGTTCTGCGCCATGCGCGAGTTGTCAAAGGGTGGGCCTTAACCGAGCTTGAAAGCGCGGAGGAGGGAATAGGGCAGATACGCGAAGAAACCGATGCACTTTCGGCCAACCGAGAGGAGTTGTGGCTCACGCTCAGTCTCGCGACTCTCGCCGACGCGTGCCTGAGAGCCGGACGCATCGAGCATGGTTTGAAGGCAATCGGCGACGCCCTGGACCTGGTCCGTCGCAGCGGCGAATGTTTCTGGGAAGCGGAAATTAATCGTCTTCGCGGCGAGTTGCTCCTGGGTCAGAGTCCTTCCGATCCGGCTCTGGCGAGAGCGTCGGTCGAGCACGCGATCAAGAAGGCCCGACAGCAGGGGGCGAAATCGCTCGAACTGCGCGCGACGACCTCGCTCGCGCAAATGCTGATGAGTACCGACCGCCGCGACGAGGCGCGTGCGATGCTCGCGGAAATCTACAACTGGTTCACCGAGGGCTTCGACACCGCCGACCTTAAAGACGCTAAGACGTTGCTCGATGATCTCGGCGCCTAATCGGATGCTCTGCGCACGCACGCTCCGCAGCGCTCGGCCGAACGCGCGCAGTATGTAGCAGTGCAGCCAAAAGAAATCTGTTCAGCGCGTCATTTTAGTTGCTGGTGGCTGTTGCGGAACTCTTCAGCCTTTTCCTTCATTCCGGCGTCGAGAGCCGTGCTGTCGTCGAGGCCTTTTCTGGCAGCGTAGTCGCGCACTTCCTGCGTGATTTTCATCGAGCAGAAGTGCGGTCCGCACATCGAGCAAAAGTGCGCGACCTTGGCGCCTTCCGCAGGCAAAGTTTCGTCGTGGAACTCGCGCGCCGTCTCGGGGTCGAGCGATAGGTTGAACTGATCTTCCCATCGAAACTCGAATCGCGCTTTGGACAGCGCGTTGTCGCGCATCTGCGCTCCCGGATGGCCTTTGGCCAGATCCGCCGCGTGCGCTGCGATCTTGTACGCGATAACGCCCGCCTTGACGTCTTTGCGATCGGGCAACCCCAGATGCTCCTTCGGCGTGACGTAGCAGAGCATCGCGCACCCGTACCATCCGATCATCGCCGCACCGATCGCCGAGGTGATGTGGTCGTAACCTGGCGCAATGTCAGTCGTTAGCGGTCCGAGCGTGTAGAATGGCGCCTCGAAGCATTCCTCGACCTGGCGCTCCATGTTCACCTTGATCATGTGCATCGGGATGTGGCCCGGCCCTTCTATCATCGTCTGCACATCGTGCTTCCAGGCGGTTCCTGTCAGTTCGCCCAGCGTCTTTAGCTCCGCGAATTGAGCGTCGTCGTTGGCGTCGGCGATCGAGCCTGGCCGCAGTCCGTCGCCGAGGCTGAAGGAGACATCGTAAGCCTTCATGATCTCGCAGATTTCCTCGAAGTGCGTATAGAGCAAGTTCTCCTGATGATGCGCGAGACACCACTTGGCCATTATCGAACCGCCGCGCGACACGATTCCGGTGACTCGGCCGGCGGTTAGCGGAACATACCGCAGCAGGACGCCCGGATGGATGGTGAAATAGTCCACGCCCTGTTCGGCTTGCTCGATCAGAGTGTCCCGGAAGAGATCCCAAGTCAGCTCTTCCGCCTTGCCGTCCACTTTTTCGAGTACCTGATAGACCGGCACCGTGCCGATCGGCACCGCTGAGTTGCGGATTATCCACTCCCGAGTTTCGTGGATGTTCGCCCCAGTGGACAGGTCCATCACTGTGTCGGAGCCCCATCGCGTTGCCCAGATCATTTTCTCGACCTCTTCCGCGATCGTCGAGGCGATCGCGGAGTTGCCGATATTGGCGTTGATTTTCACCAGGAAATTGCGCCCGATGATCATCGGCTCAAGCTCCGGATGGTTAATGTTAGCCGGAATTATCGCGCGGCCGCGCGCGACCTCGTCGCGGACGAACTCAGGCGTGATGCGATTCTGAATCTGCGCGCCCCAAGACATTCCGGCATGCTGCGCCCACACGCGCCGGTCCGTGTGGCCGGTGTCTGATGCTTCTTCACGCCGGCTGTTCTCCCGGATCGAAATAAATTGCATTTCCGGCGTGACAATGCCCTTGCGCGCATAGTGCATCTGCGTGCAGTTCCGGCCACGCTTCGCGCGCAGTGGTCTCCGGAGATGCGGGAAGCGGATGCTGTCCAATGACGGATCGGCGGCACGCGCCATGCCGTACGCGGAGGAGATATTGCTCAGCTCCTCGGTGTCACCACGGGAGCGGATCCATCCAAGGCGCACCGGCTCAATCCCGCGTTTGATATCGATGCGTGCGTCGGGATCCGTGTAGGGACCTGAGGTGTCATAAACTACGACCGTCTCGCGAGTTCCGTCCCCGCGCGGATCGGAGGTCAGCGCGATTTCGCGCATCGGCACGCGTACGTCCGGATGCTTGCCCTCCACCCAGATCTTTCGAGAGGCAGGAAATGGTCCAATCGCCGATAGGGGTTCCTCACCGCTATTGGCTCTGCGGAGGTCGTCGGTCTTCATCACAGTCTCCTTGCGCGTTTGCGGCGCGCCAGGGATGTGCGAACGAATCAACGCGGAGGCAAGCCGGATCCTCCGCACCCTAAGACAAACAGAAATGGCAATAATTCGTTCGCACAATTCCCTTCGCTGGCATTACCCAGATCAGGTTCAAGGGGTCGATGGACCTTGAGTCCATCCTCTCAGCCGAAACTTCAGCTCCCCCGAGCGTGGTTCGTCGCTCTGTCGATGACGCTAGTCCCTACCCACTGGACTGTCAATCAACTTATTGTTTGCCGTCGTAGGTGTTTAGGTTTTCGCGGTCGAGCATCAGGCAAGCATCCTACGGCCGAAGAGCAGGCGCTGGGCGCCGGTTGCTATTTCCAGCGCGGTCATCGCGTAGCACAGGATTGGGCAGGCGGAGCGGAGAAATCCTATCGACTCGACGCTGGCGAGGATCACGAAGAACGCGAGCGCCTCGGTGCGCTCGAGGATTCCCGGCGGATACTCGATCAGCTTGGGGCCGTGGCGCTCGAGCGCAGCACCGACCGCGAGGAACACGGTGATATTCACGTACCAGCTTCCGACCAGCGCGAGCGCGGGGAAGTAAAGCTCGGCGTGGCCCCATGCGATGCCGATTATCACCGCGGTCTCGACCACGCGGTCCGAGACCAGATCGAAAACTCCGCCGAGCGCGCTCGGCGCGGCGCACTCACGCGCGATCGTGCCGTCGATCGCGTCGAACGCGGCGCTCAGCGCGAGCATCGCGATCCCCCATCCTGCGGAACCTTTCCCGAACGCGATTCCCGCCGCGATTCCGGTAGTCGCCGCGAGCGCGGTCGCGATGTTGGCGCTGACGCCGACGCGAAACAGCGCGCAGGCGACGACCGATTGTATTTTCCGAATATCGGAACTCTCGCCGAGGATCGTGTCGAGCATCGCTATCCGCTCAATTGGCCGCGCGAGTTTCGAGCTGTTCGAGCGTAAGGCCGCGCGTCTCCGGCGCGAAGCGCCAGACCAGCAGCGCGCCGATCACCGGGCCGATCGAGACGATCGCGACCGCGTTGCCGAGTCCGCCGACCGAGTTCGACAGCGCGCCGATCGTAAACGGCGTCAGCAGACTGGCGATCTGTCCGAAGAGCTGCACGGTCATGCTGTAGGAAGTTGCGCGGATTTCGGTCGGGAACAGCTCCGCCGAATAAGTCGCGGTCGCGGTGCGCGCGCATTGAAATGCGAACACGGTGATCACCAGCGCCGCGAGCATCGCGCCGTGGCTCTCGGTCTGGAACAGCGCGAGGATCGCGACTGCGCCGACGACGTAGCTGGTGCCGGTCGTGGGTTTGCGCCCGATCCGATCCAGCGCCCATCCGGCGACGATATTGCCGAGCGCGCCGATTACGTACGCCAGCACGACGGCGTGCCCGATCTGCGGCGAAGTCCAATGATGATCGCGTTTGGCGTAGAGGCTGAAAAACGTCACCGCTGGCGAGCCGACGATGCCCACGCAATTCCACAGCAGCGCCACCAGCAGCACGCGGCTCCGATAAGGCCCGCGAATCGGCTCGATCGCGGTGCGCATAGCGGCGCCTATCTCGCTAAGCCAGTTTGTCGCCGCGGTGCGCGAGGCTCTCAGCGCCTCGAAACGCGCGGTTTCCTTTAGTCCGCGGCGCAGAAACGCGACCAGCAGCAGCGGAAGGATTCCGATGAAATACATCCCGCGCCAGCCCCATCGAGAATCCGCCACCACGCCGTACAGCTCTCCTCCCGCAACGACGCCGAACAGGCCGACCGTTTGGAGCGCGGCGATTCCGCGTCCGCGCAGATTGTCGGGGAATTCTTCGCTGACCATGATTATCGCGATACTGAATTCCGCCGACAAAAAGAGCTGCGCAAGGCTTTGGAAAATCGTGAAGCTGCCGAGTCCGGTCGAAAGCGCGGTCAGCAGCGTGAACAGGGTGTAGAACAGAACGGTTCCGGAAACGATCGGCTTGCGTCCGACCCGGTCCGACGCCATCACCAGCAGGAACGCTGCCATCCCCCCGAGCCGGACCAGCGACGCGAGCGTTCCGATCGCGCGATTGTCGAGATGAAACGAGCGCGCGATATCGGGCGTGCAAAGATGAAAGATGGTGACGTCGTAACCCTCGAAAATGGTCACCGACATCAGCAGGCCGAGCAGCATCCATAGGTAGCTGCCGCTGCGCGGTGCGATGTCCAGCGCGATCGCGGCGCGCCCGCCGTCGACCGAAGATTCAGGGTTGTTTTGCGGGGGATTCACACGGAAAATCTCAGAGGCGACCAAGCTCCCAAATTGCGGCGCCCGGAGCAAGCCTCGCCCCGCGCGACTGTGCGCTCGAGGATGAAACTATTGCGACCGATCCGGATGCAGGCGACGGCGATTTTCCTTCTGGGCGCGCTCGCCATTTCCGGGCCGTCGTCGGCCGCACCAATCGCCAAGCTGCTGGGGTTCTCGTCGGCGGACTTCGAGATTTTGGATCCCGCGAGCCGAAGCGTAATCGGCCATGCGCGTTATGCGGTTACGAAGGAGGGCGCCGGACTCGCGCTGCACGGCGACGACCGTTACACCAGCGGCCAGTATGATTTCGAGACTGATCGGTTCGATACCCCGCCCGGAGCGCTGCCGGTCTTGGCCTCCGCGGATCATTATTTTTTTCTGGCCAACGGCGCGCCGGAATTCCAAACGAACTTCGACGTGAAGTCGGGGCTTGCGACCTGCATCGATTTTCGCAGCCAGACGCCGCTGCGTCAGGACACGCAGCTCGAGACGCCGCCGGACACTTGGATGGGGGCCTCGGTGATGGTTCCGATTCAGGAATTTCTGCGCCGCGGCGGCAGCGGCACGCTGCAGACGCACGTTTTCAGTTGCGCGCCGGGCCCGAAAATCTTTGCGGTCAGGGTATCGATCACTCAGGTGCAGGCGAATTCGCCGCTCTCGCGGCCGGGCGTGGTCGAAGTGGATTTCAAGCCCGATTTTGGATGGCTCAATCTGATCGCCGCGCCATTCATTCCGCATCTAAATGCGTGGTTCGATCCAACCAACGACTGGGATTTCGTCGGCGCCGCGCTGGCCCGATTCTATAAAGGCCCGGACATTCTGCTCGCGCGCACATCCATGCCGCCCGCGGCAGCGGATGCCGCGCAGCAGACACCACTCAAATGAAGCGGGTGGCGGTGGCGGCTTAAAAGTGGGTGATGCCTTCGCCCTCGGGATGCCGCACGGACGAAGGTTTGGGTTTGCGATACTGAAAAGATAACTGGCAGGTGGTGCAGGTGCCTTCCGGCTGTGGGCTGCCGGATTTGCGGACCAGCTTGACGTAGCGCACGTTGCCGTCGCTGCACAGGTGGCTGGCGACGGGATAGTCGTACACGGTACGGACCGCGGTGGGTCGATCGTTCATTTTTCTTCGGCTAACGCTCCTTCGTTCTCATCAGTTCCATTTCCGCCGCGCCAGGCGAATGCGCGCGATGCGTTTCACACGATCCAAAATAGTGATTTGCGCGAGTTGATCAATGACTTGCGAGCCTCGGGCGAAAATATTTTTCGTCACCGCGCCGGCGGGCGGCGCGTCACCTCGAACGTGACGATCTCGAACGGGCGCAGCTCGAGCTCGAGCGCGCCGCCGCGCTTGCGGCTCATCCCGGCGTGCTTCACCGCGTTCCCGGCAAGATCGACGACGCGAGTGCGCATCGCGTCGGAGAAGCGGAATTGAGCATGCTCGGTCTCGGGCGAATTGCTGAAAACCCTGGCGCGGTACGAGCCGGGCCGCGGTCCGGGGCGCGCGGTTGAAAACGCGACGCGCGGATTGTCGCACGAAATCAAACTCGGCAGTGCCTCGGCCGCGCGCGGCGCCGCGAACATCCGCGGTGGCGCCGCGTATGCGGCGGCGCGCTGAACAATCCCGCCCTCGAGCAGGCCGCAGCTCGCGGTCGCAATCGCGAACTCGAAGCGATGCTCCCCCAGCTCCTGCGCGCCGGGAGTTTCCAGCTCCGGTCCGGCGCCACCCCTCCGCGTGGCCAGATCCGACCGTGAGAGCCATCCGACCGCGCGAATCAGCGTGAGCAGAATCGTCGATCCTGCGGAATCCGCACGGACCTCGGACTCGTAGATGCCGCGGCTGAGCAGTGTCGCCGAAAAGTCCGCCGATTCGACCGCGGTGAACGTGCGATGCGGCCCCGTAGGATAGACGTCCTCGACTCCCTCTGGTTCGGCGGACTTAAGCGCGCGCCGCAGAATTCCGAAACTCGTATCGTGGACCGACTCCGACGCGGCGACCGGCGTGCTCAAAGCGGCGCGCAGACGATGGTCGCGTGAGCGGTTGTTTATGCGAGCATCGAAATCGATCCGGTCAAGCCCGCCGTGAAGCGTTGCGTGCAACTCGATTTGGAGCGGTTCAGTCCGAGCGTCGCGCGCCGCGCGGCCGGGAGCTAGCGCAGCGGGAATCGCGTATTCAAGCTTGATCGCGATTCGCTTGCGGGACGGTCCGTCTTCGACGACGCGTGACGAGATCTTGGCGGGCGCGGTAATCGTCGCGGCTCCACGAATCGGATCGAAGTTGTACTCGTCACCGCGGTCGCCGTCGTCCTCGAAGTGCAGTCCGAGCCGCCGTCCAGCGCGCAGATCTTCGATTTCGATTCCGTTGGACGTGGGACCGAGACGATAGAATTCGTTTTCGATTTGATCGCGCGGCGCTGCCTGCTCCGGCACCCTTGATGAAGGCTCATGCTCCAATCGGTAGAACGTGAAGCCGGTCTGGGTCAGGTTGTCGGCCAGGAAGGAGATGGCGCATCGCGCAACATTCGTCGCACGGATGAGGATCCTCGCGTCGTCGGGAATTTGCGTGCGAATCGCGTTTCGAAATTCCTCGAGGTCGAGGTCGCTCGCTGCCGCGCGGCTCATCGTCAGCGCGAGCTCGACCCGCCCCGCACCCGCTTGCTTGAGCTCGTAGCCGTTGACGGTTCTTCCTATCAGGGTCGGACGGCTTAGCGCCGCAACGATCGGCTTGAACTCGGCCGCGCGCAGCTCCATCTCTGACGCGCGCGGCGCGCGGGTAACTTCGACCGCGATCGGAATCGCCACGCCGTCCGGTCCTCGCACAAGGTAACTCGCGGCAGGATCGGGAAGCTCGAGCTCGCCTGTGACCAGCGCGCGGCGCGCGAAGCTCGGGTTGAACACCGCGATCACCGTGCCGGATGCGCCGTCGCCGCGATCGAGAATCTCAGCCGCGGCGGCGCGCACCACGTTCTCCGCGATTATCGCGGCCTGATCGAACCGGTAGCGCATGTCGGCATGCACCTGATCGACCGAGCATCCGCAAATCGAATCATGCGGATGATTCTGCAGCTCGAGGCGCCATGCGAGTTCGAGAAATTCGCGATGCTTTGAAGTCTCGCCGAGCGCCGACGCGAGCGCCGCAAGCGGATCTGCCAGCCGCTCAAGCGTGTAGCAGTTGGCGAAATCGCGCTGCTTGATCCACGTGCGTGCCGACGTGACTCCCGGTAGCAGATGCGCGCGCAGGGGCGAGCGCATCTCGCCATGATGATGCGCCAATCCATTGGGCGCGAGCGCGTCCGCGCGATTGACGAATCCTTCGAGCGGGCCGAGCTCGAAGCTCAAGTCGGAGACCTCGCGCGCTTCACGAATCCGAGCGGCCAGCCGCGGGTCGGGCTCGGTGTGGTCCGTACCGGTCATCACGAGAATCGGTCTGCCGTCGGCATACGCGCGCTCGCGCTCGGCGATCTGATTCGCGCGGACAAGAAAACCCTCGACCGACTCGAGCGGAAGATTTGCGCCGTTCGAGTAGCCGAACGGCAGGTACACGACGCTGACCGCCGAGCCGTCGAGCGCCTCCCACGTGAATCGATTGGCGGCGACGTCGGCGCCGACTCCGCGCCATAGCACGGCGGTGCGAAATCCGAATCCCGCCAGAATCTGCGGGAGCTGCGCGATATGTCCGAATTGATCGGGAATATAGCCGACGTCGAGCGGGCGGCCGAAGCGGCGCGCCGTTTCGATTCCGATTTCGAGATTGCGGATGAGCGATTCGCCGCTGACGAGGAAGCTGTCGGCCAGGACGTACCACGGGCCGACCTGGATTTTGCCCGCACGGATAAGTGCGCGCAGCCGCGGCGCCATCGTCGGCCGCACCTCCAGGTAGTCGTCGAGCACAATCGTCTGTCCGTCGAAGTGGAAGAACGGAATCTCGCCGCTCTCGACCCGCGGGATCATCCGATCCGCCATCGCGACCAGCCGCGCGCGCATCTGCTGGAACGGCTGATACCACTCGCGGTCCCAATGGGTATGAACGACGAAGTAAAGTTGATCCATCGAAATGCTATTCGCTGCGCTTGCTCAGGCCTGCCGGCGCGGGATCAGCACGCGGCGGCGCAGGATCATCACCTGCTCGCCGTTCTGATTGAGCCCGCGCGTTTCGACGTATACGATACCGCGATCGGCTTTGCTTCGCGAAGGCGTGGTTTCCAGGATCGTGGTCTCGGCGTAGAGCGTGTCGCCTGCGAAAGTGGGCGCGCTATGCCGCGCCGACTCGTATTCGAGATTAGCAATCGCGTTCTCGCTGATGTCCTTCACGCTCATCCCGACCACGGTCGCCAGCACCAGCAGCCCGTTGACGAGGCATCGCCGGTGCTGCGACTTGGCCGCGTACGCCGCGTCGAAATGGATCGGGTTGGTGTTCATCGTCATCAGCGTGAACCAGGTGTTGTCGAACTCGGTGATGGTGCGGCCGGGCCAATGCTTGTAGAGCTGGCCCGGAGAGAAATCGTCGAAATAATGCGGCATCGTACGGCCGGATTATCTCAGGCGACCGGCAGTTGCAATCTCGGCGGCGCGAGCGCTTGAGGCGCGGCGCCTATGTGGTAGGCTCCGTGACTCGATGGCTGCGCGAAAGTTAAACATGTTGCTGGTCGCGAATCGCGGCGAGATTGCGCTCCGGATCATCCGCACCGCGCGCACGATGGGGATCAAGACCGTCGCGGTTTATTCCGAGCCCGACGTGAACAGCGCGCACGTCGCCGCGGCCGACAATGCGCGCCTGATCGGTCCGGCTGAGGCTGCGAAGAGCTATCTGAATATCGCGGCGATAATCGCGGCTGCGCGCGAAACCGGCGCCGACGCGATTCATCCGGGCTACGGATTTCTCTCGGAGCGGCCCAATTTCGCGCGCGCCGTCGCCGATGCCGGGATCATTTTCGTCGGGCCGCGCGCCGCCGTGATGGCGCAGCTTGGCGACAAAGTCGCCGCGCGCAAACTCGCGATCGCTTCGGGCGTTCCTGTAGTTCCCGGAATCGAAACCGCGGAGGCCGCCGCGGCGCGCGCGTTCGCCGAGCGCGAGGGCTATCCGATTCTGGTCAAGGCGGCGGCGGGTGGTGGCGGGCGCGGGATGCGCGTGGTCGAAGGCGCGGCGGGACTCGATGCGGCGCTCGAGGCGGCATCGCGCGAGGCGCTGGCCGCGTTCGGCGACGGGCGCGTGTTCATAGAAAAATACCTCGCGCGGCCGCGCCACGTCGAAGTGCAGTTTCTCGGTGACGAGCATGGAACCGTCGTTACGATGGGTGAGCGGGATTGCTCGATTCAGCGGCGGCATCAGAAGGTTGTCGAGGAATCGCCGGCGCCGGGCCTTAGTGCGGGCACGCGCGACGCGATGCTCGCGGCGGCGACGCGGCTTGCGCAAGCGGCGGGATATACGAATGCGGGCACGGCGGAGTTTCTGGTCGAAGACGGAAAATTTTATTTCCTGGAAGTGAACGCGCGCCTGCAAGTCGAGCATCCGATTACCGAGATTCGCTTCGGATGCGATTTGGTCGCCGAGCAGATCAAAATCGCGCGCGGCGAAAAAATAGCCGCGCCCGGCGCGCCGCGCGGCCATGCGATCGAATGCCGCATCAACGCCGAAGACGCTGCGGCGGGGTTTCGTCCCGCCACGGGGACCGTCCTCGAGCTACGCATCCCAGCGGGGCCGGGCGTCCGCTTCGATAGTCATCTCGCACGCGGAACAGAGGTCGGCTCATTTTACGACGGCCTGCTCGGCAAGCTCATCACCCATGGAGCCGACCGCGAGCAGGCGCGCACGCGGATGCTTGGAGCGCTCGACGAGCTTGCGATTCTCGGCGTGACCAACACGGCAGGATTTCTACGCGATGTGATCGCGAGTGACGCGTTCGCCCATGCGGATCTGTCGACGCGATTTATCGAGGAGCATTTTCCCCGCTGGCCAGGCGAGGATAGTGCCACGAGCGCCGCGGCATTGATCGCGGCGGCACTCACCTCGGCGGGTGCTCTAGGAGCTGGTCTTGGGAATAGCGTGGCGACAAACTCTTCCAACGCGACAGCCGACCACTCGCCATGGGCGGTGCTCCGCGGCTTCGAGCTCTGGAGACGCCCGTGAAACTCAAGAGCGGCGCGAAAGAGCACGAGGTCGAGATCACTTCGCGCGAAGGACGCGCGATTCGCGCTCGCGTTGATGGGCGAGAGGTATCGGCCACGCTCGACCAGCCTGGCGACGGCAGCGCGATGATCTCGATCGGCGAACGGAGGTTTCGAATTCTCGGCGCGCGCCGGAAAGACGCAATCCTGGTCGCCGTCGGGCCGCGCACGTTCGATTTCGTTCCTTCGGAAGCTGGCGCGCGTCGCGCCCGTGGTGGACTGGCCGCATCGGAGGTCACAGCGCCGATGCCCGGCAAAGTGCTGAAGGTGCTGGTCAAAGACGGCGACCGCGTGGCGGCGGGACAGCCCCTGGTCGTGATCGAAGCGATGAAGATGGAAACCGCGCTTGCGGCCGAGAGCGACGCGATGGTCAAGCGGGTGCGTGTCGCGCCGGGCGACAATATCGACCACGGCGCGGTGCTGGTCGAGCTCAGTCCTGTTCCGGGTTCATCAGCGAATCAATCCGCGCGCGAAGCCCGTTGACCCATTCCTCGAAGTCGCCGTCGCGCTCGACCACGATTTCGAGCTTGCCGTCTTTCATGATCGAGACGCGGCCGGGATGCTCCGGGCGCAGCGGGATCACGATCGCCTCGCGCGAGATGTTCATCGCGTCGAGGATTTCGAAAATCCGCTCGATTTCCTTGAGGGTGACGGCTTTCAGCATAATTTAATCTTCCAGCGCTGCACGATTCCCTTTACATACGGTGACGGCGCCGTAAGCTCAACAATAGCGGCTACTGAAAGCATCGCCGGAGGACAACGCAGTGTTTGGCACGATCAAGAAAGTCGTCAAGGACAAGGGGTTCGGATTTATAGAGCCGGACGACGGCGGCGACGAAGTATTTTTTCACCGATCGCGGCTGTCGCCCAAAGTTTATTTCGAGGATCTGCGCGAGGGCGCGGAAGTGCAGTTCGAGGTTCGTCCGGGCGAGAAGGGCAGGCAGGCATTCAATCTGCGCCTGCGCTGAAGAAAGCCTCCAGCGCTAGCGCGTCCACGCGAACCAGCGCTTGAACAGCTTCGCGGCAAACGGTGTGAGCCGCGTGCGCGCGTACTGATTCGCGACCTTTCGAATTGCCTCAGCCTGCGTCGGATAGGGATGAATCACCTCGCCGAGCTTGCCGAGCCCCACGCCGGCCGTCATCGCAAGCGTGATTTCGGAAATCATCTCGCCCGCGTGCGCCGCAACGATTGTCGCGCCGACGATCTGATCGGTTCCCGCGCGCACGTGAATCTTCACGAAGCCTTGAGTCTGCCCCTCCAAGATCGCGCGGTCGACTTCCCCCATCGGCTGCGTGAACGTGGTGATCTTGACTCCTCGATTGCGTGCTTCCTCCTCGCCGAGGCCGACGTGAGCGATTTCCGGATCGGTATAGGTGCACCACGGGA
The DNA here is from genome assembly GCA_963801665.1 of uncultured delta proteobacterium. Lineage (GTDB taxonomy): Bacteria > Desulfobacterota > Binatia > Binatales > Binataceae > JBARDN01. The sequence continues at coordinate 376,805 of CAWDFL010000003.1, forward strand.
TCGTGAGCGCGCTTACTTTCTGGCGGCCGCGGAACAGCGCGTTGCGCAAAACGATTCGCGCGTGCGCGTCCGACAGATGCGTGAACTTGAGCGCCGACGCGCAATCTCCGGCGGCGTAGATGCGCGAATTGCTGGTGCGCAGATAGTCATCGACATGGATTCCCGCGACGCGATCGTACGCGACCCCGGCGGCTTCGAGTCCAAGCCCGTCGACGGCTGGAGCGCGTCCGGCGCCGACGATAATTTCGTCCACCGCGATTTCCGACTGCGCGCTGTCGCACTCGATTCGTAAAATTTTGTCATTGCCGCGGCGCTCGACGCGCAAGATCGTGCACCCGTCCGCGATCGCAATGCCGTCGCGTCTGAGTGCGGCCTCGACCGCTTCGGCGGCGTCGCGATCTTCTCGAGTCAGCACATGCGGCAGGACCTCGAGCAGCGTGACCTCGGCGCCGAGGCGCCGCAGTGCCTGCGCGAGCTCGCACCCGATCGGACCGCCGCCGATTATCGCGAGCCGCTGCGGCAACTCGGTCATCGAGAAGACGGTTTCGTTGGTCAGGTAACTGGATTCGGCAAGTCCGGGAATCGCCGGAGCGGAGGCGCGCGCCCCGGTTGCGATCGCGGCGCGGCGAAAGGTAAGCTGCGCGCCGTCCACTTCGACCGCGTCGCGAGCGACGAATCGCGCGGCGCCAAGATATACGTCGACTCCGAGGTCGCGCAGGCGCGCTGCCGAATCATTATGCGCAACTGAAGCGCGCAGCGCGCGCATCCGGGCGGCGGCCGCCGCGAAATCCGCGCGAACTCCGAGCGGCACCTCGATTCCGAATTCGTGCGCGGCACGCGCCGACGCGGCCGCCCGTGCCGAGGCGATCAGCGCCTTGGACGGGACACATCCGAAGTTCAGGCAATCGCCACCCATCAAGTCGCGCTCGATGACGGCGACCTTTGCGCCCAGGGCCGCCGCGCCGACAGCGGAGACTAGCCCCGCGGTGCCCGCGCCGACGACGACCAGGTTGTAACGTCCGGAAGGCGTGGGATTCGTCCATTCGGCGGGATGAACATTTTCCAGCAGTGTGAGGTTGTGATCGTCGAGCGGGACGATTGCGAGCGCCTGCCAATCCATCAGTAATTTTCCTCCCGCGATCCTGTTGCCTCAAGTCCGCTCTTTGAGCGCCCGCGAGCCGATTCGTGTCGCATAGACCGCTACCGCGATTGTCGCCACCAGGCTGACCACATTGAGAATCCATCCCGCCGCGGGACGCGGATGATTCCCCGACGCGGCGCGCGCAAGGTCTCCGCTGATCGAGCCGATATAGACGTACATCACGGTGCCGGGGATCATCCCGGCCCACGACGCGATGACGTAGTCGGCAAATGAAACGCGGGTCAGGCCGAAAGCATAGTTCAGCAGGTTGAACGGGAAGACCGGCGAGAGGCGCGTGAGCGCGACGATCTTCCATCCTTCGCGCGCGACGGCTTCATCGATCGCCTTGAATGACCGGTTGCCCTCGATCCGCCGCGCGACCATCGCGCGCAGAAAATATCGCCCGAGTATAAACGCGGCGCTTGCGCCGGCCGTCGCCGCGATCGACACGTAGATCGAGCCCCATACGACGCCGAACAACACTCCGGCGCCGATCGTCAGGATCGATCCGGGGATGAACAACACGCAGGCGATTACATAGATAGCGATAAACGCGATCGGCGCGGCGGGGCCGAGGGTCTGGATCCGGTCGAGCAGGATCGAGAGTTCTCCGCCGAAGCGCCGCCCCAGCAGGATCAAGACCACCAGCGCAATCGCGATCGCTATGAGCCACGGCCATGCGCGGCGTTCACGTGATTTGGACTTGGACTCTTCGGTCATTGCGGCGTCGCGGAGCATAGGAACTCATACAGAGCGCGCGCCGCCAACGCGAATACTATCGGCTCTGACACGCGGTTGTGCGCAGCTATTTGATGAGCACGGCGGTGTGATAGATGCGTGCCGAGTTCATCGAACCAGTCACCTTGAAGCTGCTCGACCCCGCCGAATTGTAAATCTCCGCGGTGTTCACGATCACGCCGGCCTGGTCGACTCCGCCCGCGATCAGCACCGTGCCGTTGTTGAGCAGGGTGGCGGTATGTCCGGCGCGGCTGTCGGTCATGGTCGGGCCTACGGTGGTGAAGGTCGCGGTCGTGGGATCATAAATCTCGGCGGTAGCGAGAATCTTCGAGGTTCCCACTCCTCCCGCGATAAAGACGCGACCGCCCTGCAGCAGCGTCGCGGTATGCTGCGCGCGCGCGTAGTTCATTGATCCCACAGCGGTGAACAAACGGGTGCTGGGGTTGAAAATTTCCGCCGTGCTGAGCGGGACGCCGTTGCTATTGTATCCGCCGGTGATCAGAACGTTGCCGTTATTGAGCAGTGTCGCGGTGTGATTGTAGCGGCGATTAACCATGTTGCCGAGGGTGTAATTGAACGTGCCCTTGGCGATATTGAAGATCTCGGCGTTTTGCAGCACCAGGGGGCCCGCACCGATTCCGCCGGCAATCAGCACCAGGCCGCCCTTGATTTTCGTCGCGGTGGCGAACTCGCGTTTGGTGCGCAGCGGATTGGCGGCGACGGTGAAGGTTCCTCCCGCATTGTTTTTGAAGTTCTCGGCGACGCCGGTCACCGCGCCGGTATCATCGAGCCCGCCCGCGATCAGCACCTTGCCTGCTTTGGTCAAGGCTGCGGTTTGCCGCGTATGCGGCGAGACCATCATTTCATGCGTGGGTGTCAACGCCAGGGTTTTGACGGTGAACAGGTCGGCGCTCCCGAGCGCCGTTGAGGTCGCGTTCTCGCCGCCGGTGATCAGCAGGAGCTTGCCGTTGATACGCGTGCAGGTGTGATACATCCGCGCGTCGCTCATCGTGGTGGTGACGAGGGTGAAGGTCTGAAGATTGGGGTTGTAAAGCTCGGCGGTATCCAGCGCGTCGCCGGGCGTATCTTCGCCGCCGGCGATCAGGACCTGATTCTGGATCGGACTGCTCTTGATGTCGGGAACGCTGCCCGCTCGCGCAGTCGCCGCCGCTCCCAGCATCAACACCGCCACCGCCGCCGATAGCTTCATCCACCGCGTCATCATCAACCTCATCGTCGTCCCCCTCATCGCGCGCCAGGCACTACAACCCGTCGCAGAATCAGCCATAGAGAGTAGCATACGGGCAGCGCGAGTCATCGGGGTCATGTCAAGACGTAACCGAGCCGGATGCGCGATTTGTAATTGATGCATATAATCGGGGCGCAAGCGGTTTGGTGAAGAAATGGCATCGCATGAGCATCACGCGCACGGACGCCGAAATCTCCGGGTCGGAATTATCACCGCCAGCGATACGCGTATCCCCGAGACCGACCGCAGCGGCGCGCTGATCCGCCAGATGCTGGAAGTCGCGGGGCACGTCATCGGCTACTATCAAGTCATTCCTGACGAGCGCGAGCAGATCGCGGCTGCGATAACCGCGAACCTGCCCAAGCTCGACGCGATTATCATAACCGGCGGGACCGGAGTGGCGCGGCGCGACTCGACGATCGAGGCGGTCGAGCCGATGCTCGAAAAGAAGCTCGACGGGTTCGGCGAGATATTCCGGATGCTCTCGTACCAGGAGATCGGCGCGGCGGCGATGCTATCGCGGGCGGTCGCTGGAATCGTCCACGGAAAATTCGTCGCGGCGCTGCCCGGCTCGACCGCGGCGTGCAGGCTCGCGATGGAAAAACTGATCCTGCCCGAGATCGGCCATATCGCGTATCTGCTCGGGGAGTGACCGGCGCGATGAATCGAATCACGCTCAAGCTTTTTGCAACGCTGCGCGAACGGGCAGGGCAGGCGGAACTGTTGAGGGAATTTCCCGACGGAACCACGGTCGCGGAAATCTGGCGCGCGATGGTGCGCGAATTCCCGGCGCTCGGCGGTCATCGCGACTCAGTCGGCTTCGCGGTCAACCAGGAATATGTCGAGGGCGATTTCAAACCTCGCGCGGGCGACGAGATCGCGTTCATCCCGCCGGTCAGCGGCGGCACCGAGGATTCCATTATTGGCCCGATAACGATCGGACGCGCGCCGATCGATGTAGTAGCGCTGGAGCGTGCCGCCTCAAGCCCCGCTGCGGGCGCGCTGGTAACATTCGCCGGAACCACGCGCCAGACCAACGCCGGCCGCCAAGTCACACGCCTCGAGTACGAAGCTTACGAACCGATGGCACTGCGCGAGATGCGCAAGCTCGCGCGCGAGGCTGGCAAAAGGTGGCCGATAGTGCGAATCGCGATCGCGCACCGAATTGGCGTCGTCGAGATAGGCGAGACCTCAGTAGCGATCGCGGTGGCCGCGGCGCATCGCGCCGAAGCCTTCGAAGCCTGCCGCTTCGCAATCGACCGTCTAAAGGAAGTGGTTCCCATCTGGAAAAAAGAACACTTCGAAGGCGGCGAAATCTGGATAGGCTGCCAAACCTCGCACCCGCCCGGGCCGGAGCACTCGCAGTGAGAATTCCACAGCTATATCGACCGGCGCGGATTCCGATGCTTTCAGGTACCGCGCGATCCGACGGCATTTTTGCGAAGAAGTTTCGCAGAAATCATGCGAGGCATCTAGCGTCTATGCGTCGGTTGAGCTGCAGGTTGTTTAGCTAGATAGCTGGAAGTCCACCCATTGTCGCGCTACAAAGATCGGAGAGTATCAACAAAGATCCAGCGCATCCAAGGTCGAGGTAATTGAGGTGATTCAACCCGCGTCGGTCCAGAGTCGCTAATCCAATTATGACTATTAATATTGCTTTGGCCACTAGCGACGCATTGGTTTTAGGATGTGACAGCGTAGCCAGCGCAACGTCACATCTGCTCAACCCGTTCGACATAGTATGGGAGCAGGATAGCGATGGAAAAATGCTCCAGGATGCCGATGGAAAATTCACCTTAAAGTTCGACTATCGTGATCTGAACCCCGTCGTGACAAACGCTTGGGGCGGGGTCACCAAGATGTTCGAGATCCACGGCAACCCATCGCCATTGGTGGCAGTCACCGCTGGTATGGCGAATCTTCGCGAACGACCAATCGCGAGTTATGCGCGGGATTTCTTGTCGTGGACGACGACAAGCGTTCTAAATGGCAGCGATGACGTTGCGGATGAATTTCTTAAATTCGTACGTAACATTTACGATGAGCATTACAGCGACTCTGGTCTGCCAGAAAATATTCGAGAGGGACCGGAGTTCCTAATCGGTGGATATGGTGAGCATGAGGATTTTCCGTCGATCTATCGAATTCGTGTCAGAGATAATTTCATTCAGAAAGAGTTTGGCCCCGGAGGCCAAATAGGTATGTCCGGATTGTCTTGGAATGGACAGTCGGACGCCGTGGAGCGGTTTATCCGTGGCTACGACGGGCATTTGAGGGCCGATGTAGAGAGTTGGCTAAGTCGTGAGCTGAAATCAGCGTCTGAAAACGCCACCAAGGAATTTGCCACGTTCATCAATGAATTGTTGGCGAAACTGGTCCAAAAACCCCCCGAAGGAACGAAGTTCGAGCTTCCGGAGCTTAGGACGAGCACGATTGACTGGGATCGCTACGGTGTGAACATCGATTTTGCAAACCTACCGCTTCAAGAGGCCATCAATTTCGTAGGATTCCTGGTCATGCTTCAAGCTGGTAAGTCTAGATTTGCTAGAGGGGTCGCAACCGTGGGTGGCTACGTGCACGTAGGTGTGGTAACTAAAAAAGACGGCTTCAAGCCGCTGGAAGAGCCGAAACTCGTCCATCGTCTTCGAGGATTCACCGATGATCTCTAACGACAATTATCGAAGCGGATCAGTAAGATCGGTACCAGATAGCGAGGCGCCGCGAAGAGTAAGCGAGGTGCGGTCCGGCAGCGCAAAGGATCAAAGATCGGCTAAGAAAGTCGGCATGATTCGCGTCGAACCTTCAGTTAAAATTATTGTGAGAGACGGAAAGCTTGAAGTCGTCGGAAAATAAACTGATCAGCTCGTAGAACTCTTCGTCAAGAACACTACTGCCGCGTATCGATCTTCGTTCCCGCTTGGGCCAGCGCTAGGTGACAAAGGTAATCTGACCATCGGCTTAGAAGAACCAAGACGATGGGCCCAATCTTGGTCCGCATTGACCGAACGGACAGTGTTGGATACATCTCAGATGATGTCATTGGGCGAAACTTCCGTTGAAAAGATCATCCTTGCCGAGCCTCGCGGCTTCTGCGCCGGCGTCGATCGCGCGGTCGAGGCGGTGCGCGGCGCGTTGCGCTCGTACGGACGGCCGCTCTATGTGCGGCATCAGATTGTGCACAATCGCTTCGTGCTCGAGGCGCTTGAGGCTGAAGGCGCGATCTTTGTCGATAGCCTAGACGCGGTGCCCGCTGGCCAGCGCGTAATCTTCAGCGCGCATGGCGTCGCGCCCAGCGAATGGGAGCACGCCAAGGATCGGCGTTTGCGCGTTATCGATGCGACCTGCCCATTGGTGACCAAAGTCCACGACGAGGTCGAGCGCTACGCCAACGAAGGGCGCACCGTCGTGCTGGTCGGGCATCAGGGCCACGAGGAAGTGAAGGGCACCCTTGGCGTCGCTCCCGGCAAAGTCGTGCTGGTGGGCTCGGTCGAGGAGGCGCGCGCGTGCGAGATTTCGGATCCCTCGCGATGCGCGGCCGTCACCCAGACCACGCTGAGCGTCGACGACACTCGCGAGATCATGGAGACGCTCAGGACGCGGTTCCCCGCGATGCTGACGCCCAAGACCGACGATATCTGCTATGCGACCCAGAATCGCCAGAACGCGGTCAAAGAACTCGTCGCCGTCTCCGACGCGGTGCTGGTGGTGGGATCGAAACAAAGCTCGAACGCGAACCGCCTGGTCGAGGTTGCTCGCCAGCGCGGCGCACGCGCCTTTCTGGTCGATTCGCTGGCCGACGTCGAGGACCAGATGCTCGCCGGAGTGAGAGCGCTCGGACTGACCGCGAGCGCCTCTTCGCCGGAGTGGCTGGTCGAGGAGATTATCGGCGCGTTCGCGAACCGCGGCGCCGCGGTAGAGCTGATGAGCGTCGCCAAAGAGCGCGTGCATTTCCCGCTCCCGATGCCCGCGGACTGATTGCGCGGTCGCCACGGCTGCCCCTGCCTTGACAATCCTGGCGCGTTGCCTGAAAACTCATCCCGACCCGTCCATCGGGTGATAATCTTCGAGGGGAAGAACGTCGATGCGAAGAGCTGTCGCGCGCGCGCTGATCATTCCAATCCTGTTTCTGCTTCCGGTCATCAGCGGATGCCAGACCAAGTCCGAGAAGCTGGTCTTTCAGGCCAACGACACCGCCAAGAAAGCGATGGAGTCCTCTCCCGACGATCGCGAGAAGCTGCTCGAACAATCGCGCGACCTGCTGCATGAGGCGGTCAAAGACGATCCCAAGAACCTCGACGCGTGGAAGCTGCTCGGCCAGCTCGACGAAGTGCTGGGGCATCCGGATGACGCCGGCAAGGACTATAACGAGGCTTCCGCGCTCGACCCAACCGATCAGAAGCTGATGCAGAAGGCGCGGATGTACCGCGCGATCCAGGAAATGGTCGATAATGCGAACAAGGCGCTCGACCAGATCAAGTCCGGCGACACCGCGGGCGGGATGGCGGCGCTGAAGGACGCGCTGCTGGCGACGCATAGTCAGGCAACCCGCGCCAAAGTTACCGCGGTGGTCGCGCAGGCAGTGCCGATGGTCGTGCAGCAGGGCGACCAGCAGGTCAAGGACAAGAAATACGCCGACGCCGTCACGACCTACGACCAGGCGGTCCGCGGCTACATCATGCTGGCCGAAGCGCAGGGGAAGCATTCGCTCGACCCTGCGGCGGACGCCGTGATTCATTCGGCGAACGAAGCCGCCAACTCGGCGGGCACGCCGGACGCGACGTTCCGGCTGCTAAACGATGTCCTCACTTTCGATCCCGACAACAAGAGCGCCAATATCGAGCTGGCGCAGGTCTATCTGCGCCGCAATCCGCCCGATTACGACACTGCGGCCGACCTCGATGAGCGTGGTGGCGCGCCCGATGCCGAGGTCAAGAAGCTGCGTGATGAGGCGAAGAAGCATCGCAAGAAGGGCTGACCCTCGCGCACGGCGGACGCGCCGGGCTGAACCGCACATCTGATGAAGCGGCGCGGCTATATTGCCGTTGAAGGACCCATCGGCGTCGGCAAAACCAGTCTGGCGCAGATGCTGGCGAAGGAATTGAGCGCGCGGCTGCTGCTCGAAGATGCCGACAACAATCCTTTTCTGCCGCGCTTTTACGCCGAGCCCGAAAAATACGCCTTCCCCGCGCAGCTATACTTTCTGCTCACGCGCTACAATCAGCAGCGCGAACTGCTGCAGCGCGACCTCTTCGAGCAGGCGACGGTTGCGGATTATCTGTTCGCCAAGGATCGGATTTTCGCAAATCTGAATCTCGCGCCCGACGAGATCAAACTCTACGAAGGCGTCTACAAACTGGTCGACGCGCAGATGGCCAAGCCCGACCTGGTGGTGTACGTGCGCGCCCGAGTCGAGGTGCTGGGCGAGCGGCTGCGCAAGCGTAATCGCGACTTCGAGAAGCACATCAGCTACGATTATCTGGATCGCGTCTCGTCTGCGTATCGCGACTTCTTTTTCTACTACGACGAAGCCCCGCTGCTGGTAGTCGATTCGTCAGAGATAGACTTCGTTGCCAATCCCGCCGACCTGACGGACCTCATTCGCGAGATCGACGCCGCCGGACCCGGCACCCAATACTTCGTCCCGCGAAAGGGATGAGAGCAGAATCCTATAGACGAGAAGATCTCTCCAGGGCCGCCGCCATCTCGGTGGACCTTAACCGGAGAAGGAGAACTAAGACGTGGCGATTGAGGCGGTGATTTGGGATTTCGGAGGCGTGTTTACGACCTCTCCGTTCGAGGCTTTCAGCCGTTACGAGATCCAGCGCGGCATCCCGCGCGATCATATCCGCAGAGTTAACTCGACCAATCCCGATTCCAACGCGTGGGCGCTGTTCGAACGCGCGGAGATCGATGCGCACGGCTTTGACCGCAAGTACCTCGAGGAATCGACCGCGCTCGGTCATCCCGTCCGCGGCGCGGAAATCCTGCCTCTGCTCTCCGGCGACGTGCGGCCGCGGATGGTTTCCGCGCTGCTCGTGTGCAAGCGCCACTTCAAACTCGGATGCATCACCAACAACATGCCGCAGGGTCATGGACCGGGGATATCGGCGAGCCCGCAAGGCGCCACTCGCGCCCGCGATATCATGCGGTACTTCGACGCGATCATCGAAAGCTCGAAGGCCGGCATCCGCAAGCCCGACCCGAGAATCTACCTGATGATGTGCGAATTGCTCGCGGTCAAGCCGCAGGCGTGCGTGTATCTCGACGACCTGGGCGTCAATTGCAAGCCCGCCGCACAACTCGGCATGACGGCGATCAAAGTAGTCACTGAGGCGCAGGCGCTTGCCGATCTGGCGAAAGCTACCGGCCTGACCTTTCCTCAGGATTGATCAGCGCGGATCACTTTCCGTGCGCGGATTTGTACGCCGCTTCGATATTCGTGGCGAGACGGAAATCCTTTTCGGTGATACCGCCCTGATCGTGTGTCGAGCAGGTGAAAGTGACGCGCCGGTAATTGATCAGCATGTCAGGATGATGGTCGGCGGCTTCCGCGATCTTTGCGATCTTCTCGACAAAGCGGATCGCGTCCATGAATTCCTTGAACTCGAATTGCTTGGCAATCGCGTCTTGCCGATGCTCCCATCCGGGAAGCGCGGGGAGCTTCGATTTAATCTGTCCGGCGTCGAGCTTTTCCATCTGATGTACCTCCGGCACGGCGCGGCGCCGCGCATATCCTGATCGTAGCCGCACTCGCCATCGGCCGCTATGGACGTTATCGGACAGGCTGCAGGCTGTGGTAATAAAAGGGGCAGCCAGTTCAGGAAAGGAAACAGATCATGGCGAACAAATACGTTACCGATGAAGTCCGCAAGCAGATCGGCACGACCGGAGAGATTCGCACCTACGAGGTCGAGCGCGGCGCGATTCGCCGCTTTGCCGAGGCGATAGGCGATCCGAATCCGCTCTTCAACGACGAGCGCGAGGCGCGCAAGACCCACTTTGGCGGGATGATCGCGCCGCCGACGTTCTGCCGCTCGATGGGTTCGCCGATTCCGGGAATCGAGCTGCCGGGAATGGGCAAGGAATTTCGCGGACTCGACGGCGGCTCCGACTGGGAATACTTCCATCCGATTAAAGTCGGCGACCGTATCAGCGTGCAGACCCGTCTGGCCGATCTGCGCGAATCGGAAGGGCGGCTCGGCGTGATGGTGTTCATCACGATGGAGACGACTTACACCAATCAGTTCGGCGAAGTGTGCGCGACGCAGCGTTCAACCGGCATTCGTTACTAGGCTGCGAGCCGTTACCACGCGAGGTTAACCACGATGACGAAGCAGCACTACATTGAAGATATCGAAGTGGGTACCGAGATTGGGCCGCTGGAAATCCATCCGACCACGCAGCAGCTCGTGAAGTACGCGGGCGCCTCCGGAGATTTCTACCAGATTCATTACGACAAGGATTTCGCGCTCGCCAACAAGTTGCCCGGCGTGATCCTGCACGGCGCGCTCAAGAACGCGTTCCTGGGCCGTCTCGTCACCGATTTCGCGGGCGAGCACGGATGGGTCCGCAAACTTTCCGTGAGTTACCGTGGGATGGATCAGCCCGGCACCAAGGTCGTATGCCGTGGCAAGGTCGCGAAGAAATATTCCGAACATGGGCATCACCTGGTTGATTGCGAAATCTGGCTCGAAAATGCCAAAGGCGAAAAAACGACTCCCGGCAGGGCGACCGTGATCCTGCCCTCGAGGGACAGTCACGCGTCGTAAGGTGCGGCGATGCCGATCCGGCGTGAGTATCCCCCGCGATCAATCGATGCGGCCGCGGTTTTAAGCGGCAGTATTGATAGCCATTATCGCAAGATCTTGATCCGGCTGCTGTCTGCGCACGCGTTTGCCGAAAAGCTGACGGCGCTGGGCTACCAGCAGGCGATCGAGACCATCGACAATCCCATGCTGCGACCGACGCTCGAAAAGAATTTCCGCGAGGAGAAGAAACATGCGCGCCTCATTTATCGCGCGCTGGCCGAGCTGGGCGTGACCGAGCAGCAGGCCGACCGCGCGATGATCACGATCGTCAAGGCGCCCTCGTTCGCGGCGGCGGTGCATTTCGCCCAGCACGCGGCCGACGAACTCGACCTGCTGATGGCGGCGCTAGCGCTCGACGCGACTGGGCTCATCATGATCGGCGTGAACTATCGCGACTCGAGCTATGCGCCGCATGCGAGCGCGGCCGAGATAATCCTCGAAGAAGAAGCTGATCACGAAGTCTTCGCGAGCCATCAACTGGGCGAGGCAGTCGAGCACTTCGGTGCGGATCGAGTCGGCGCGGCGCTGCGCGAATGGCTTCCGCGCGCGGTCAATTTTTTCGGACCGCCGGGAACTGGCTTCACCTACGACTGCATTCGCTACGGCCTCAAGACCCGCGACAACCAGGAACTCGCCGACCTTTACCTCGCGATGATCAGCAAGCGCTGCGAGCAACTTGGAATCGCACTCCCCGCGCTAACTTCCGGCTACCCTCACGCCGCAGCGTGACCGGTCGTTCCGTTAACGAATTCAAGACCGCTCGTCGTATCTGTCTTAGTAGGGGGCGGCTCGCGAGCCGCCCCTACTGAGACAGGTTCGGTTGTCATTCCCGCGCGTGGCTGCCGCGCGAGGAATCCCGGACGAAGGGTCTGTGCATGTAGTGTTGGCGTCGAGCATCGCCGCTTCGGGATTTCTCGCGCAGCGCTCGAAATGACACGCGGGGGCCTGACGCTGAGAATCCGATACTCATCGTCCCATGCACTTTCTTGGCAGGATGACAGGCAAAACCAGGACGATAGACGCCAACTACGAGTTTCACGTCTCAACTGCGCGCAGAGCGAGTCCGCGGGCGACCGAGGTGAACTCGTTGCCCATCCGGATTTTGTCCGCACCGAAGCGCTCTTCAAAAATTCTTCGCACCGCGGGCACGAACGACGATCCGCCGGTCAGAAATACGCTGTCGATTTCTTTGCGATCGATCGCGACCGTGCGCATCAGCCGATCGACGCATCCCGCGATCTCCGCGAGCAGGCGCGCGATCCAGTCATTGAGTTCGCCGCGCGCGATTACCCGGCGGATCTCGGTCGGCCCGTCGATGAAGTCGAACTGCGCGGATTCATCGTCGGACAGCGCGAGCTTGGTGCGCTCGATCTCGCGAAATATGTAGTAGCCCAAATCGCTGTCGATCACGTTGATCAGCGCCGCGATCTTCGCCGGCTCGAGCGACTCGCGTTCAAGCTCGCGCAGGCGAAACAGCGTCGCGCGCGTCTTGAGCATCGACAGATGATGCCATCGTTCGAGCCGCGCGTACGGCCAGGTCGGCGCCGGCAACGTCGCGCCGTATGGCGAACGATACTTCGAGCCACGTCCGAGCGCCGGCGCGACGATGTGATGAATCATCCGGCCGTCGAATGCGTCGCCCGCGATTGCGACGCCATCGTTGCCGAGAATCTCGAAGCGCTCGCGCGGCTCCGCCGATCCCGCGCGCGGAGCCTTGAGCCGCAGGATCGAGAAGTCACTGGTGCCTCCGCCGAAGTCCGCGATCATCACCGTCTCGTCTCGGGTGATTCGGCTCGCATAGTCATACGCCGCCGCGACCGGCTCGTACTCGAACACAACTTCCTCCCAGCCCGCGCGGCGGACCGCCACGTCCAGGCGGACTCGCGCCGCATCATCGTCGGCGGAGGTCTGTGCATCGGAAAAATGCACCGGGCGGCCGACGATGATGCGCGCGGGCAGCGGTCCGAATTGAGCTTCCGCGCTCTGGCGCAGCTTGATTAGGATCGGCGCGATCAGATCTCCGAGGGAATAATCCTCGCCCATGATGTCGGTGGACTGGAATGTTCGATCGGCGAGAAACGACTTGAGCGACTGGATGAGCCTGCCGTTGCCGCCCGCGGCAAGGTAGCGGCGGATCGCGTCGTTGCCGACCGACAGCGCGGCCTCGGTGCCGCCGGTCTCTTCGGTCGATTCGAAAAAAAGAATTGAGCGAAAAGTTTCGGTGTCTGGCGCGTCCGAGATATCAGACGCAAAGCGCGCCAGGCGCACGGCGCCGTCGCCGCCGATAATCGCAATCGCGCTGTTGGTCGTGCCGAAGTCCAATCCGGCGGCCCGAATTGCCGAGCTCATGACCAAATCGCTGCGTGAGGTTGAGTCATCCGTCGAGAATCCAGTCGCGCGGAATCGTTGTCAACGTTGAGCATTTCGTATAAGTTGACCAAACCCTAAGGATGACCGAAAAACGCGTCGACGGCGCGGAAGCGATGGGCCGAAGTTTCGGCCTTTTTCTTTTCCGCGATGCGCCGCCTTGCGCGACAAGGAGGATCCGCTTGCGCAAAATCGAAGAACCGCCTTCAGGGATCTCCGCCGCCGAAGTCGCCGATAACTGGAATCGCAACGCCGACCTGTGGGCCGCCGAGGTTCGCGCCGGCCACAACGTCTATCGCGAGCACTACAACAATCCGGCGTTCCTTGCCTTCATCGGTGAACTCTCAGACAAGCGCGTCCTCGACGCCGGATGCGGCGAAGGGCACAACACCCGAATTCTGGCGCGGCGCGGCGCGAAAATGATCGGCGCGGACATCTCGAGCCGGATGATCGAGCTGGCACGCGAGGAAGAGCAGCGCGAGCCGCTCGGGATCCGATACGAAGTCGCGTCCTGCACCGCGATGCCGCAATTCGCGGCGGATTCATTCGACGCGGCGGTCTCGTTCATGGCGCTGATGGACGGTCCAGATTTCCCGTCCGCGATGTGCGAGATTTTTCGCGTGATGCGCCCCGGCGCTGAGCTCTGCTTCAGCATCATCCATCCCTGCTTCATGACTCGCGGCTTCGGATGGATTTGCGACGACAGTGGACGCGAGACCGGATACACCGGGGCCGAGTACTTTAACAATCATCCGTGGATTGAACGATGGATATTCTCGAAGGCTCCTGGAGCGGCCGAACGCAAACCCTTTTCGGTGCCGCGCTTCGACCGTATCCTGTCGGATTACATCAACCCCGTCATCGCTGCCGGATTCATCCTGAAAGAAATTCACGAACCGCGTCCGACCGAAGAAGCCTGCCGCGCGAACCCGTGGCTGGTGCGATGGCGCGAGCATATGCCGCTCTTCTTTTACGTGCGGGCCGTCAAGCCGCGCGAATGATCGCCGTTTCGCATTCGTGCGTGCGACGATTAGAATCGCGCGCAGGAGCCGAATCGGAAACGATGGGATCAATTCATTCCGGATGCTTCGGAAAATTCGCCGCCGCGATAATCGCAACGCTGATGCTCGCCGGATGCGAGGTCGAGGGACCCGCGTTCACGCGGATGGCGCGTCCGAGCACCAAGGCGGTCGTCTACGTCTATCGCCCATATCAATTTTTCGGCGCGAGCGACGAGCCGGACATCACCTGCGGCAGCGACACGATCGCGATCGAGCCGGCGGCTATCACGCTTTCGTCGAGGAGCCGGGAACGATCAAATGCTCGGCAGCAAGCGCGGGCAGCGCGCCCGTCATCTTCGAGGCACGGCCCGAGAACGATTACTTCGTGCGCGAAGTTGTTTCGGGCGGACTCGCGTCGAGCCAGGTCACGCTGACCAAGGTCGATCGCGCAACCGGCCTTGGCGAGATCGAATCAACTCGTACGCCGCAGTAGAATCTTGGGGGGCGACAAGATGCATCGAATCGTAACCTTGCTGCCGAGCGCCACCGAGATCGTCTGCGCGCTCGGATTCGAGAATGAGCTGGTAGGCCGCTCGCACGAGTGCGATTATCCCGCCGGCGTCGCAGAGCTGCCCGCGCTTACTGAACCCAAGTTCAAGGTCGAAGGCACCAGCGCCGAGATCGACCAGCGCGTGAAGCAGATCGTCGGCGACGCGCTGTCGGTTTACCGCGTCGATGCGGCGCGGCTGCGCGACCTTCGTCCCGAGGTTATCGTCACGCAATCGCAATGCGAGGTTTGCGCGGTCAGCGAGCGCGACGTTGAGGCGGCGGTTGCGCAATGGCTCGGCGTGCAGCCGCGGATCGTGTCGCTAGCGCCTTACGCCCTGGCCGACGTCTTTACGGACATCAAGCGCGTCGCAAAGGCTCTGGGAGCCGCCGAGCGCGGAGACGCGCTGGTTGCGCAAATGCGCGATCGGATGGACGCGATCGCCGCGCGCGCCGGCGCGCTCGCTACGCGCCCGACGTTTGCGTGTATCGAGTGGATTGCTCCGATGATGTCGGCAGGCAACTGGATGCCCGAGTTGGCCGCGATGGCCGGAGGTGACAATCTTTTCGGCCGCGCGGGCGAGCATTCGCCGTGGATGAAGCTCGAGGAGCTTGCAGCGGCCGACCCGGAAGTGATCATGATTGCGCCGTGCGGTTTCGATATCGCGCGCACGCTTATCGAGCTTCCCCCGCTCGTCCGCGACCCGCGATGGAGCAAGCTGAGCGCGGTGCGCGATCGCCGCGTGTTTATCGCGGACGGAAATCAGTACTTCAATCGCCCTGGCCCGCGCCTGGTCGAGTCGCTCGAGATTCTGGCCGAACTGCTTCATCCCGAGGCGTTCAATTTCGGTCACGAAAATATCGGCTGGCGCCGCGCGTAATTATTTCTTTGCCAGGTACCGCATCCCGATGCGGGCCGGCGTGAGCTGAATTCCGAA
Source organism: uncultured delta proteobacterium (assembly GCA_963801665.1). Taxonomy (GTDB): domain Bacteria; phylum Desulfobacterota; class Binatia; order Binatales; family Binataceae; genus JBARDN01. The sequence goes on from CAWDFL010000003.1 coordinate 392,593, forward strand.
CTCCGCGACCAGCGGCGCGATGTCGCAAGCGTTGTCGGCGGTGACGAAGGTGACCGCGTCGCGCGACAGCATCGGCTTGGGCAGCTTCTCGGCGATCGCGCCGATCCCGCGCATAAGGCCTTCTGAAATATGGACAATCGGGCGCTGACGCCCGCTCGCCTCCATGATGGTTTTTATCATCTGGTCAAAGGTCATCAGCTCGGGGCCGCCAACTTCGTAGACGCCGTTCTTTCCGCGTCCGGAAATCGCGAGCGCGACGCAGGCCGCAAGATCGTCGACCAGCACCGGCTGCACCTTCTGCCGCCCGGTCCCCGGCACCGCGAACACCGGTGCGAATTTCAAGAGCTTGGCGAAATTGTTCACGACCGCGTCCTCAGGACCGTACACCAGCGAGGGGCGGAAAATCGTGTAGCCGAGTCCTGATTCGCGAATCGCGCGCTCGGCTTTGCCTTTGGCGCGAAAGCCCGGATGCGCCGAAGTCTCATCGGCGGCCGCGCCGCTGATGTATATGAATTGGCCGACCCCGGATGCTTTCGCCGCGGCGGTCAACGCGAGCACTCCACCGAGATCGATTCGCTCGAAGGTTAGCCCGCGGCGCGGATTCTCGATCGGATAGCCGTCGAACTGGATCGCGTCGATTACCGCGGCGGCTCCGTCCAGCGCGGCACGCACGGATTCGGGTTTGGAAATATCGGTCTGGACGAACTCCGCGTGAGTCTCCCAAAGCTGAGCGCGGGCCTTTTCCGGGCTGCGGCTCAATACGCGGAGCTTGAGTGAATCTATCGCGGCCAACCGGCGCACGATAGCGCGGCCGATGAACCCGGAGCCTCCCGCAATCGCGATTGTTTTTTCTTCCATGCGCGCGCTCTTCTCAATTAGGCCCGCGCGCGCAGCTACAGACAAGCGGAAAAATTTGCCGGCAAAATTCTACAGGCTGCGCCACGCGGGATTGAATCGCGCGCGCTCGAGGTAGCTGCCGCGCCCGGGTCGTGCCGCCGGTTTGCGATCGATCGCGACCACCTCGCCGCGCGAGATCGTCTCCCGCGGCCATCCCGTGACCTCGAAGCCCTCGAACACGTCGTAGTCCGCGCGCGAGTGCATCTCGGTGCTGCGAATCACGACCTGCCGATTTGGATCGAACACGATCAGATCCGCGTCGCTGCCTTCGGCGATCACGCCCTTGCGCGGATACAGCCCGAAGATTCGCGCAGGATTCGCGGCGATCAGATCGGCGAAGCGCGCGAGCGGCAGGCGGCGCTTCACCACGCCCTCGGAATAGAGCATCGGCACCAGAGTTTCGAGATTCGACATGCCGGGCGGGATACGGCTGAAACGATCGGGAGCGCTCTTGTGCGCGAGGTTCCAACTGCAATGGTCGGTCGCGAGCACGTCGATAGTGCCGTCGGCGATCGCCTCCCACACGGCCTCGCGATCGCGCTGGGACCTGAGCGGCGGAAAGCCTACGTACTTCTCGCCGCCGGGTTCGAGGAACCGTTCTTCGGTCAGATAGAGATAAATCGGGCGCGTCTCGGCGAGCACGGCTTGGCCGCGAGCGCGCGCGCGGCGAATCGCGTCCATCGCACCGGCAGTGGATAGATGGACGAAATAAGCGGGCGCGTTTGCGCTCGACGCCATCGCGAGCCCGCGCTCGACGGCGGCGGCCTCGGACATCGGCGGACGGCTGGCGGGAAAGTTTGCCACCGCGAATTTTCCGGCACCCAACAGCCGCTCGGTGCAGTATCCGATTACGTGCTCGTCTTCGGCATGGATCGCGAGCATCGCGCCCGCATCGGCGACGGCCCGGAACGCGCGCATGAAATCGCGCGCGCGAGCTTCGAATCCGCGCATCATGAAAATCTTGAAGCTGGTCACGCCGCGCTCGGCCACCGAAGCGATCTCCGCGATCGCCGCCGGCGACGGATCGAGAATGGCGACATGAAACCCGTAGTCGATCACCGCGCGGCCGTCCGCCTTCGCATGCCACTTGGCGATCGCGTCGGACAGCGTGCCGCCCTCAGGCTGGAATGCGTAGTCGATGATCGAGGTGACGCCGCCGGCCGCCGCCGCGATCGTGCCGGACTCGAAGTCGTCGATCGTGCGTGCGTTGTACATCTCGGCATCGAGATGCGTGTGCGCGTCGATCGCGCCCGGCAGCAGCAGCATCCCGCGCGCGTCGATCGCGGTTGTCGCAGCTTCGAGAGTTCCCGGCGCGGCAACCTGAACGATTTTACCTGCGCGCACGCCGACGTCTCTTGTGAGCACGCCGCCGGGCGTTACTGCCGTCGCGCCCGCGATTGCAAGGTCGAGCATCAGGCCTCCTTGCGCGAGGTGTTAATGCGTTTTGCGGGGCCGCCGCGGCCGTTTGATCCGCGCAGGTTTGGTTCGCCGACGCTTTCGGCGGACGACTTCGTCGGGCAGCGATTCGGGCGCCGTCTCCGTCGCGATCCCGGACTGAAGCGCGGCAGGATCGAGCGGCACCAGGCTGAAGCGGGAAATCTCGGGGCGGCAATTGATCCGTATCCGCAGCCAAAAGGTGCCGAGCCCGCGATTGGTGTAGATGAAAAAATCTTCGTATCGGTTGAGGCCGGAGTAAAATCGCTTGCCGATCCGGAGAATCGACTTGAGCGGAGAGCCGTAGTACGGAATCCGCACCACGCCGCCGTGAGTGTGTCCCGAGAGCATCACGCCCGGATGCAGATGGCGCGCGTACAGGGCGGTGTCGGGATTATGCGCCAGCACGATCGCGCTTTCGCCCGGCGCGACACCCGCAAACGCCCGCGCCGGTTCCGCGTGGCGCGACCACAAGTCGTCGATTCCGATTACGATCAACTCGCGCCCGCGAATCGCGATGCGCCGGTTCTCGTTGCACAGCACGTCGGCGCCCGCGGCGCGGAGCGTGGCGGTTATCTTATCGGCCGAGGACCAGTGATCGTGATTCCCGAGAATGGCGATCACGCCGTGGGCCGGCTTGAGTCCGGACAGCGCCTCGCAAAATTGCGCCAGATAGCGCTGCATCGTATCCGGTCCGGAAAAATAATCGCCGGTCAGAAACACCAAGTCGGGGCGTTCGCGATTTATCGCCTCGACCGCTACGTGCAGCCGCGCCAGGTCCTCGTCGCGATCGACGTGAAAATCGCTGATCTGGCACGCGACGACTCCGCGATGCACTTCCGCGAGGCCGCGCACCGGTAGCTCGATTCGCGTGACGTTCAAGCTCGTCGATCGTGCGCCGCCACATCCGATGCAGCGGACGCAGCGCGAGCGGGGGCCTGCGCTTGCGCGGCTTGGCGTGCTCGGCATGCTTCGAACGGGGGGAATCGGCGATTAACTCCGCCGTGGACATCAGGATCGCTATACTAGAACAGATCGAGCAGCGCGCGAAAGCTGCCTATCCGCACGATGCGATCGTCGAGGTCGAGTTCCTCGTCCTCGAGCTCCCAGGTATGCGGATGCGGGATGTAAACCGCGCGCAGGCCCGCGCGCACCGAGGGATTGATATCCGAGCGCGGGCTGTTGCCGATCATCCAGGCGCGCTCCGGATGCAACTGCGCGTCGAGGATCAGCCGCCGGTATGCGTCAACGTCCTTTTCGCGCGGCGTCTCGACCCGGCTGAAATATTTGTCCAGGCCCGAGCGAGTGAGCTTCCGCAACTGCTCGTCGCGCTGGCCCTTGGTGAAGAGCACCAGGCGATGGCGCCCAGCGAGCGCGGCGACCGTCTCGGCGACGTCGGGCAATAGCGGGCACTCGCGCGTACAAAGCCGTTCTCCGATCTCCTCGATCGCGAGGTGCAGCGCCTCGGCGCCGCCGTTGGCCGAGAGTTCATCGGCTGCATTGTGCAGCGCGAGCACGTACGGACGCCGCCCATAGCCATGCGTTTCGATCAGCTTCAGCTCGGCGCGCCGCACCGCGTCCGCGGCAGACTTCTCCGCGATTCCCGGATTGCTGCGAGCGGCTGCCGCGGCGAATTCGGCGAAGGCTTCGAGAAAATGGATGTTCGAGTCCCAGAGCGTGTCGTCGGCGTCGAAGACCAGATGCCGCGGCTCGCGGGAATTTGCACTCATCAATTAAAATTTAGCCGCGCGCGCGAAGCCGGGCAATCGCGGCGATGATTGTCGCCGGCGACCACGGACGTGTGCCGACCCCCGCCTCAAGGCTTTGACGAAGCCAGCATCACCTCGTCGGCGTCTCGAAGAAGCACGTCGATCGAATCGAAGCCCGCGTTCTTCAGCATTTGGATCCATTCCAGAACCGGGATCCCGTCGCCTATCGCATTCGGATTCCGCGGACCCAGCAGCTTGGTGTGATCGTAGCCAAGAAGGGAGTTCGCTCGATCCCAGAATCGCTCCCAATTCCGCTGATCGTAGCGGCATGGCTGTTTCGATTTCCATTGGCCGAACCCGGTCGCGAAAGTCTGCTGCGCGCACGCGGGCTCGACGAACAGAAAGACTCCACCAGGTCGGAGCAACTGAAAGATTTCGATGAACAGTTCCGCCGCGCGTCCAACGTCGAACCAATGCAGCGCGTTCGCGGTCGCCACCACGTCATAGCCGCGCGACAACCCGCTGCGCCAATCGAGGTTCCACAAATCGCGTACGGACGCCTGGCCGGGAACGCTTTCACGCTGATTCACCCCGATGCATATCGACAAGAGAAACAGGTCGCGATCGACGCAGTCGATGCGTGAGTTCGGAAAACGGGACCGGATGGCGCGGCCAACGTCGCCGGGACCGCAGCACAGGTCGAGGGCCAGCAGATTCTCGTCGGGGGAGAACGGAAGAGCCGCTGCCATCAGCTCCAGGTCTCTGCGCTTCTCAGCGCCCTGCTCGGCCCACCACAACTGCAGCAACTCGTCGAGGTCTTGGCTGCGGAGCTTCTCGGAAATCTGCGTCCGATTGAGAGGCGGTGTCGGCATTGTCGTGTTCTCTCTGGTCCGGTTCGCGAGGGCTCTCGCGTCTAATGAGGTAACTCCGCAAGGTGAGTGGCGACGTTCCACACGTGGCCGAATGGATCCTCGAAGGCGCCAAGGCGGTCGCCCCATTCTCTGTCCCTCACCGCACTGATGACCCTGGCGCCCTCCGCCACGGCACGCTCAACCACGCGCTCGGCATCGGGCAGATACACGTACACCGATGCCGAGGAACCGCGAAGGGATTTTGGACTCCTTGGCCAGCCTTCATTTGCATGTTCCCTTGAGTGTTCCGACGATTCGTCCGAGAGCATCACGGGCGAATCACCAATCCTCAGAGTCGCGTTGCTCACCTTTCCTCCGGCTTCCGCGTGATGCTCAATCACCGTCGCGTCGAACACTCGTTGGTAGAACTCGATCGCGCGGGCCGCGTCGTTAACGCACAACATGGGCGTCACAGTGTGATAGCCTTTGCGAATCGGATTCGATTTGGCATCCATAGATCATCTCCTACGCGAAATTCGGCGAAAGCGCCGATAGTTCTGACTACGCGCGAAGCGTTCTCCTGTATTGTAAGAATTTGACCTGACGCGCGGCCACTCAGATGACGCGGCTGGATTCGTCCGGCAACATCTGGCGCAGAAACGCGGCCGGGGTCACTCCCGCAAAAGCCTGAAACTCTTTGATGAAATGCGATTGGTCGTAGTATCCGCAGTCGAGCGCCATCTCGGCCCATCGCACAGTCCCATGGTAGCCGTTCCCTGCCTGCGGAAGCTCGAGGTATGGCCTGCTGCCCGGATCGTTATCCATGTTCCGCCCCAGTCGATTCATCACGCGGACGGTGTGAATGAAGCGCAAGATTCTGGCAACCGTCTTCGGCGGCAGCCCCACATGTTCGCGGAATGACGCGATTAGATGACGCCGGCTGCATCCTATTTCGGCGGCCAGCAACCCGACCTCAGTCTCGCCGTGAGTCTGCTGGAGCTTCCCCCACGCCCAGACCAAACCGGCGCTTGGAGAGCGCGCTGACGTGACACCCTCGGCGATCAGAGAGTCCATCACTGCGAAGCGACTCTCCCAGTCTTCGGCGGCCTTCAGCCGAGTCAGCAGGCGGCGCGCTATCGGAAGATCTATCTGGTCCAATTCGACCGCCCGGTTCGCGAGCGTTTCCATCGGGACCTTCAGGAAAAGGTAAGCGCCGATCGGCGTGAACCGAATGACCATAAACCGGCGCGTTCCTACAGCTTCGCTGAGTTGATAGCTATCGTGGAGCCCGACGACCCACGCGTTGTGGAAGTTCGTCGATCGGTTTGGATCGGTGACATCGAGCGTGCGATGAGGCGGCCCAAAGTTTACCAGCATCGCAATTTCTGCTGACGGCAGGCTCCTCTCGCGCAAGGCTGCGGGCAAGTAACCCTCGCTTCCGAGATAACCATGGACGTATGCGCGCAAGCGTGGAGCAGCGCTCCGCTGTACCACGCGCCATTCACCGATTTCAGAGCAGTGCCGCGTTACCTGCACGCCCACGCCTCGTGACCTCGCAGACCTCGTCCCGATACAAAGCGTAACTCTCACTCACCCTGGCAGTAAATGCCGGCCTCGCGATCAGGGGCGCGGCTGCGGGCGGCCGGACGGAAAAATCGCGAGCGCGCCGGTGTTCGGATTGCGCCCGACATGGACCTCGGTTTCGTAAACCCTGGTGAGATTGTCTTCGGTCAAGACCTCAATCGGAGTTCCGGTCGCGACCGCCGCGCCGTCTTTCAGCAGCATCACGCGATCCGCATAAGTAGCGGCGGCGTTGAGGTCGTGCAGCGTCGCGATTACCGCCAGTCCGCGCTCATCGGCCAGTTCGCGAAACCGCGCGAAGATTCCCGCGACGTGGCGCAGATCAAGAAACGCCGTCGGTTCATCCAGCATCACGATCCGCGGCTCCTGCGCGAGAGCGCGCGCAAGGAACACGCGCTTGCGCTCGCCGCCCGAGAGCTCTTCGACATGGCGGTGCGCAAATTCCAGCAGATCGAAGCGCTCGAGCGCTTCGCGCGCGATTTTCAGGTCGGCGCCGCTCTCGAAACGAAATGCGCCCAGATGCGGCGCGCGCCCCATCAGGACTATTTCGAGCACCGTGAAGCGGAACGCGACGGTATTTTCCTGCGCGACCGAAGCGACGACTTTCGCGAGCTCGCGGCGGCCGTACGACTTGAGCGCGCGGCCGCAAATCTCGACCGCACCGCCGCGCGGGCGCATCGCGCCCGATAGCACGCGCAGGATCGTTGATTTGCCGCTGCCGTTGGGCCCGACGATCGCGAAAATCCGCCCGGGATCGACCGAGAACGATACGCCGTGCAGTACGTCATGCGCGTCGTAACCGGCGCGGATATCCATCGCGCGAACTGCGCCTGTTGCGTCAGTGTTCACAGCGAAAGCGGACGGTGCTCCTGGCGCCGCAGCATGTAGATGAAAAACGGACCGCCGCATAACGCGGTGATCGCGCCGACTGGAATTTCCGCCGGAGAGATCACGACGCGCGCCGCCAGATCGGCGATCACCATGAACGCCGCTCCGCCCAAAAGCGACGCCGGCAAGAGCAATCGATGGTCCGAGCCGAACGCAAGCCGCAGCACGTGCGGCACGATCAGTCCCACGAACGATATAATCCCGCTGACCGAGACCGCCGCGCCGATCATCACCGAGGTCGCGATAAAGATCGTGCGCCGCAGCGCGTTGACCTCGACGCCGAGCTCGGCCGCCGCGTCGTCGCCGAGGCTCAGCAGATTCAGATCGCGCGCCTTGGACATCAGGACCGCGAAACCCGCGGCACCGAGCAAACTGACCGTCGCGACTTCGCGCCAAGTCGGAGCTTCGAGGCTCCCCATCAGCCAGAACAGGATCGTGTGCGCGTAGTAAAAGTCCACGACGCTGTTCACCAGCATGATCGCGGCGCCCCAGAACGCGTTGAAGATCACGCCCACCAAGAGGAGCGTGAATGGTTCGAGCTGGCCGTCCACCAGCGCGATCCGATAAACCGCGACGGTCGAGAACAGCGCGGCGCCGAACGCGAAAATCGGCACCAGCGTTTCGCCGCCGCCGATTCGCGACAGGAACACCAGCGCGACAATCGCGCCGAGCGCGCCGCCGCCCGAAATCCCCAAAATTCCGCCCTCCGCGAGCGGATTGCGCACGAGCGCTTGCAGAGCCGCTCCAACGGCGGCGAGTACCGCGCCGACCGCGATTCCCATCATCACGCGCGGCAGCCGCGCCGCGAAAAAGATCACGTGGTCCGGACTGGCGGGATCCGCGATTGCGCGCGCGAGGCTGATATGCACGCTGCCGAAAGCGATCGCTGCGATCGCTGATACGACTGTCAGCGCGCCGAGCCCGCCGAGAATCGCGAACATCCGCCCGCGCGTCAGGTACGCTCGCGCCAACGGGTTTGGCTCGGTCATCGCGCCGCCTCCGCGGTGAATCGCTCCGGATGAATCATCGCCGCGATCAGCTCGAGCGATTTGCCGACTCTCGGCCCCGGATGCAGCACCGGATTTTGCGGATAGCCGTAGACGCGATGATTTCGCACGGCCGGGATGATCGGAAAGCGCTCCCAGAAATGGCTTGGAGCCGCCGCGCCGGTGCCCATCTGGCCGTCGAGGATCACGTCGGGCCGGGCGGCGATGATATATTCGATGCTCAACTGCGGCCATTGCTGGCCGGAAGAATCGGCGACATTTTCGGAATTGGCAATTGTAAGCAGATCGTCAAGGTAAGTTCGCGCGCCGACCGCATAGATCGGCTCGTGCCCCACCAGCATGAGCACCCGCACTCGCCGAGTTCCCGCGACCTTCGCGCGCACCGCATCGATCTCCGCATTGATCGACGACAGCATCGCACGCGCCGCCTCCACACGGCCGATCCTCTCGCCCACGTTCCCGATTCCCGCCTCGATCTCGGTCAGCGAGTCGTCGCTCGTGATCATCACGCCGCATCCGGTCGCGCGCAGCACGCCCAGCTCGCGCGTGTCGGAGGATAGTCCGAGTCCGATCACCAGGGTCGGACGAAGTCCGATAATCGCTTCGACGTTCGGAGTCAGAAACGACCCCACGCGCGGAAGGCGCGTCGCCGCCGGAGGATAGTCGCAGTACTGCGACACGCCAACGACCTCGTCACCCGCCCCGAGCGCGAACAGAGTCTCGGTCACCGAGGGCGCCAGCGAGACGATTCGTTGAGCGCGGCCTGCGCTCTCTGCATGAGCGGGCGCCGCGAAACACATCGCGCAAAGAATTGCGGCGATCATCACTCTGCCCGCGGGTGCGGATGCGCCAGTCATCCCGCGAAGGTACCCGATCGCGCAGGCCGCCGTAAGTATGCGCGCCGCGCGCGATGTTGCATCCGCGCGCATGCGTCGATTAGCTTCATCGTTAGTCAAGGAGACCGCACTTGCTCAAGATCGCCGTATGCATCAAGCAGATTCCGCTGATTGAAGACGCCAACTTCGACGCCGAGACCAAGACCATCAAGCGCGACGGTCCCGCGGTCATCAGCGCGTTCGACTTGCGCGCGATCGCGCTCGCGGTCGAGCTCAAGGCGCGCCACGGCGCCGAGACCACGGTTATCACGATGGGGCCCGCGCAGGCACGCGCCGCGCTGATCGATGCGCTCGCGATGGGACTGGATCGGGCGGTGCATCTGGAAGATCGCGCGTTCGCCGGCTCGGATACGCTCGCGACCGCGCGTGCGCTCGCGACCTGGCTCGCGCGGGAGAGTTTCGATCTGCTGCTGCTCGGAAAATATTCGCTCGACGCGGAGACCGGACAGGTCGGTCCCGAAATCGCCGAGCTGCTCGCCGCCGCGCAAATCACCGGCGTGCGCAAAGTCGAAATTGACGGCAAGACTATTCGCGCAGAGCGCGAGAGCGACGAAGGCTATGATGAAGTCGAAGCGCGGATGCCGGCGGTGCTGACCTGCGCCGAGCGCGTGGCGCAACCGATCAGGATGAAGCCGGGCGCGCAGGACGAAGCAAAGTCCAAGCCGATCATCACGGTACGCGCGGGCGAGCTGAGCGGCGATCCGGCGGCGTTCGGATTTGCCGGGTCGCCGACCTGGGTGCAGTCGGTGCGCGTCCAGCCGCCGCCGAAAACCGAGTGCCGGATGATCGATGCGTCCGATCCGGAGCGCGCCGCGGCCGCGGTGATCGACGCGCTTGACGCGCTCGGCGCGCTCGAGCCGCGCAAGCACACACGCCGCGCGGTCTCGGCAGAAATCCGCCCGAGCGCGCGCGGCCGCGACCTGTGGGTCGCTTGCGAAACCGATCTCGAAGGACGGGTGACGCGCGGATCGCTCGAACTTCTTTCCGAGGCCGACGCGCTCGCGCCGCGCCTGGGCGGCGCCGTGATCGCACTTGGCTATCCGGCGTCGTTCGCGAAGCACGCGGCGATCGTCGCGAGCTACGGCGCCGATCGCGTACTGGTGCTCGGCAACACCGGGCTCGACGGTTATTCGCCCGCGCTGTTGGCCGAGGCTGTCGCGCAGCTCGTGCGCGAGCGCTCGCCGTGGGGATTGCTTGTGCCCGCCAGCGAGTGCGGGCGCGACTGGAGTCCGCGGTTGGCCGCAAGGCTAGGGCTCGGGCTGACTGGCGACGCGATCGGAATCGAGATCGACGCGGACGACCGGATGGTGGCGCTAAAGCCGGCGTTTGGCGGCAACGTGGTCGCGCCGATTCTATCGAAGACCTATCCGCAGATGGCGACGGTGCGCTCGGGCGTGCTCGAGCTGGCGGAGCCGCAGGCGGAAAAGCGCGCGCCGGTCGAAATGGTTCAGCCGGAGATCGCGCCTGCATTCATCCGCCTGATTGCGTCGCACTCGCTGCTCGACCCGTCGATCGAGCCGCTCGAAGGCGCGGAGGTGGTGGTCGGCGTCGGCACCGGAATTGGCGGACCCGACGGAGTCGCGCAGGCAACCGCGCTGGCGCGCGTACTGCACGGCTCGCTCTGCGCGACGCGGCGCGTGACTGACGCGGGATGGGTCCCGCGGCAGTTGCAGGTGGGTCTCACCGGCAAGTCGATCGATCCGCGCCTGTATTTCGCGATCGGCCTTCGCGGCCAGCCGAATCACACGGTAGGAATAAAGCGCGCCGGATGCGTGGTCGCGATCAACAACGACCCCGAGTCGGCGATCTTCGAGCGTGCGAATATCGGACTGGTCGCCGACTGGACCGCAATCCTCCCCGCGCTGACGGACGCGCTGCGCAACCGTCTGCGATAGCACTCCCGCGCGGCGCTCACTCGTCGAGCGCGTTTTCCAAGTCGCGTGCGCCATGAAGGACCCGAACAATTTCGATTGCGCGCGGCCCGACGCGATAGAATACAAGATATTTCGTGAAACGCGCGACCCTGAACATTCGTGTGCGGCGAAGCTGCCGATCTTCGTAAACGCTCGGCCCGCCAATTGCGGGGTGATCAGCTATCAGGCGGACGGTGTCGTTAACTGCCGCCAGGAATGACAGCGCGGTTTCGGTAGATTCGTGGTCGATAATGTATTCATTCTGAGAATCGAGATCCTGCACCGCCCGCCCGAGGAAATGAATCCGCCGTGTCATCGTGACTTTCGTTTGGCATATTTAATCAGGCGTCTGTGTCGTTCGGCCCAGAATTTTTCGTTTACTTCGATTCCCGGACCCGATTCGATACCCTCGAGAAGTAGGGCTTCGAGCTTCGCCTGGCCGCGGCGCTTGCGATCGTCGCGAATCAACGCCCGCACGTATTCACTCGGAGTGCTGTAGCCGCCTGCGCTCACGCGGTCTTCGATATAGTCCTTGAGCGGCTTGGGCAGGGAAACATTCAGCGAGGTCATTGGCATGATTTAATCCTAACTTTGGCCTTCAGTTTCTGTCAATAACCGCCATATAGTGATTACGCGCGAAGCTCGTAGAGCGCCGAGAATGGATCCTCGATCGGCAGGCGGCGGAATTGGGTGAAGCCGGCCTCACGGGTCAGCTCGCGGGCTTTTTCCTCGCCCATGCAGGCGCCGATTCCCGCGCCGCCGCCGCCGAGTGACACGCTCATGCAGTACAGCGTCGACATCGAGTACATCAGCCGGCCCATCGGATTGATATTGTCCTCGACGCGCGATGACACGTTGACTTCGAGCATCAGGTAGGTGCCGCCCGGCTTGAGCGCGGCGCGAATCGAGCGCAGTAGTCCCTTCGGATCGATCGAGTCATGCACCACGTCGAAGGTCGAGATGAAATCGAACGCGGCGGCCGGAAGCTTGGTGCAGTCGCGGACCTCGAAGGTGATTCGATCGGCGAGGCCCGCGGCGCGCGCATTGGCGCGTGCTCGTTCGAGTGAGCCCGGATGCGCGTCGAAGCCGAAAATCTTCGCGGCGGGAAACGCCTGTGCGAGCGCGATCACCGCGCGGCCGCTGCCGCATCCGACGTTGGCCGCCGAGCCTCCGGCTTCGAGCGCGGCGCCGATCTGCGGCATCGTGGGCAGCCATTTGCGGACGAGCTGATGCCGATACATCGCACCCGACGCGCGCTCCATCGACTCGAAGGTTTCGGGCGGATACTCGCTCTGCGCGACTCCCTTGCCGGTCTTGAATGCCTCCATCACTTTCGGCGTGACGGAGAGGTTGGCGATAATTCCCTGGATAAATCCGCCGCTGAAGAACGGCGAATCTTCGCGCGCCAGAACCATCGCATGCTCCGGCGACATCGCGTAGCTCCGGGTGGCCGGATCGTAGCTGACGTAGCCGGCCGCGGTCATCGCGCCTAGCCATTCGCGCAGGTAACGTTCGTTGAGGCCGCTTTTGACCGCGAGCTCCGCCGAGGTCACCGCGCCGGAATCGGCGAGAGTTTTGAAAATGCCGAGCCGATCGCCGATATAGCTCATCGCGCCGAGCATCGCGGCGCCGATATCGATCGAGACCTGCTTGGAGAAGGACTTGATGACGTTCCAGTCGAGATTGGATTTGGTGTCGGCCATGGCGCAACCCTCCGCAGTGTTCGAGAACCCTATCAAGAAATCGCAGCGGTGCGAGAGCGTAGCGGCTCAAAAAACCTAATGATCATTACACAGGCGGAGCGCCTTGTTTTTCAGCGCAGCAGTGCGGATAAAGCCTGCGCCAGCTCGCGATCGGGATCGGGAGGGAGCCATGGCATCCTGCATGCGACGTGTCCGTCCGGACGCACGAGCGCGGCGCCGCGCAACCCGATGAGGAATCCGTCGGCGGGATTCGCCGTGGGCAGCGTATGCAGAGCGAGCGGCAGGTTTATCTTTGCGGAGACGCGCCTGGCTTCGATCCATTCGGAGCCCATTGGGCCGGCGACCACCGTGAATTGCCGGTCAAACCAGTCGAGCGTCGAGTGCCGACGCGCGGGGTCGAGCCACAGATGGGGAAAGCGTGAACCTGGCCGATCGTTCGGACGGTAATGGCGCGTATCGTGGGCCGGCGGCGCAGTGCCGTCGGGAATCACCGCGCCGTGCTCGTAAACGAACCCAAGTGACTGGCCGACGCTGTGCAAGTGATTGTCAACGTCATTGATCCGGAACGCGATCTGGTCAGCATTGCCGGAGCGGATGGCTTCGCTCACCAAGGGAAATCGAAATGAATTGCCGAGGCTGAAGTCGGCGTTCGATTCCGCTACCGGCTTGCGTTCGGTGCTATAGCTTTCGAGCAGCCGTTCGGACGCGGCGCCTTTGAGCACAAAAGCGATCTTCCACGCCAGATTGTGCGCATCCTGGACTCCGGAATTCAGTCCGAATCCTCCGGTTGGGGGGAAACGATGGGCCGCGTCGCCAACCAAAAACACCCGGCCGCGTTTGAACTCGGAGGCAACCTGCCGGCTCATCCTCCAGGTCGAACGATTGATAAGTTTCACGTCGAGATCGGCCAAACCCGATTGCCGCCGGATGAACTGGATCAGTTCGGCGTCATCTTGCGGCTTCGCACGCTCGTCGGTGCTGGTAGCGAAGAGCGACAGCCATCGGTCGCGCCCGTTGGTGTTCAGGATCGTCGAGGATAGCGCGCCCGGCTGTTTCGGTGTGATGAAGAACGCCGTAGTTCCACCGGCAGATGCGACCGCGGATAGATCGCCGCGCCAGTATTCGTTGGCCATCACGGCGAGCGTCGCCGGACCGACCATCTCGATTCCGGCCTCGCGCCGAATCTGGCTACCCGCGCCGTCGGCGGCGATCACGTATCTGGCGCGCCATTGTTCTTCTGTGCCCGATTTGAGCGAGCGCGTACGCACCGTCACGTACTCTCCGCTCTCCGATATAGAAGTTGCCTCGGTGGAGAAAAGCACGCGCGCATGGCGCGAGGGTTTCAGAACCCGCAGAATCTCTTCCTCGACCGCGTCCTGCGCCACCAGACATTTCCAGGCGGGCGTCTGGCCCAGATCGGGCTCGGGCCGCGTCCGCCCGTATTCCGTGCCCGCGATACTTTCGACGAAGGCGAACACGTCCGACTTGTCGGGCAGGCCGCGCGCGCGAATCGCATCTTCAATGCCCCATTGGCGGAACAGCTCCATCGTGCGCGCCGAGCATCCGCGCGACTTGGGATGATCGGTGGTGGTGGGACTCTTTTCGACCACAACGCAATCGATCTCGAAGCGATCGAGCAGCAGCGCCATCGCCAGTCCCACCGGTCCTCCGCCGACAATGAATACCGGGGTTTCTGTCACGGTCTCGATTTCTTTGGCCATGTGAAGATATCCGCGTACAAATCATAGCTTGGTGAAGCCGTCGACGCTCCATTGTTCCGAGCCGACTCCGTTATGGACGAAGAACAACCCGTCCGGATCGTATTTTTTTTTGATTTCAGCGAGGCGAGAATAGTTGCTGCCCCAGTACGCTTGCTGAAAGTTTTTCTGGAAGTAATTGCTCTCGCTCACGTACGCTCCCGTTTCGCCCGCGACGGCTCGAAGTTGATTGACGCATTGATCAATGCGCTTCGCGGCTTCTCTCCCCTCCGCGATCGACGGCTCATGTCCGGGAATTCCCGGGTATGCGCCGCTCTGGGCGTCAGCAACGATCGCCAGTGCGAAGGCGGTCAGCACAGCTGGATTCATCGCAGTGTCCCTGGCCCCCGCGATCGCGTCGGGCGGCGCTCCGGCGAGTCCCTTGTTGAACGCCAGTTGGACATCGAAGATCCGCGAACTTGCAAATAGCGCGTCTGCCAGACGTGCCTGGGCGTCTGTCTCGAGTAGCGAGTCCGGCAGCCATAGCGATTCGAATCCCCACCAGAAGGCACCGGCATCGTATGTGTCTCCCTTCCACCACGCGTTATTCGCCTGCGCGCCGGGCCGCGGATCGAAATTCAGGGAAGGCTGCCCCATCACCCGTACGAGGACATCGTCAAGCACCGCGCGTAGTAAGCTGCCATTTCGAGGAAAAACAATCTCGGGCCAGTGCTCGTTCCACCATTGCGGATCCCAGTAATGTCGCGCCGGGATGCTTCCGAGATTCGCTCGCCTCTGAATCGAGCATCCATTGGACGACTGCGCCACCCAATCCATAAACGGTTGCCAAGTCTTTTTCACCTGCTCGCCATCCAACCCATGCGAGAGCATGCTGACCTCAAGCGTGTTGTCGGGTCTCAGGTGAACCTGCTCTCCCCAATGGTCGTTGAAAAGATGCTCTTTGTAGAAGCTTACGAACTCACGTAGCAATCGCCTGTATGCATCGTCCGACGCAGCCTTGACCTTGAAGGTGGCGACGCCGAAGAACTCGGGGAGATCGTGCGTGCGCAACGTCATCTTGCTGACGACCGCAAAGGTGCCGCCACCCCCGCCCTTGAGCGCCCAGAAGAGATCGGGATTGGTACATGCGTTGGCAATTCGGATTTGGCCGTCGGCGGTCACTACCTCGGCTTCGAGCAGGTTCCCCGCGGCAGTTCCATAGTGCTTCGACCAACTCCCGAAGCCTCCGCTTTGAACCAGACCCGCAAGGCCAACAGTGAGGCATCCGCCGCCCTGAACGTATCGGCCGCCCTTGGTGGTGACCGCCTCGTACGCCTGAATCCCGATCGTCCCGGCGCCAACCGTCACCGCCGGTTGCGGCTGCATCGTATGCTCGCATCCTTGTGGCACGAATGCGTCATGCATCTCGACGTCGTGCATGTTGCGCGTCCAGATCAGAAGCGAATCGGGCGCATCGGAGGTGCCCTGGAAGCTATGGCCGCCACCTTTGATCACCAGACGCAAGTTGTTGTTGCGAGCGAAATTTACAGCCGCCGCGATGTCCCGCGCATTTCGGGCCTCGACCGCGTACACGCTCGGGCTGGTCTTCCATGCGTCGATCCATCCGAGGCTCTGCGTTAGCCCAGCCTGCTCGCGTAGGTAGTAAGGATTCTTCAGGTTCGCGAGAAGCTCCTTGGCGGCGGCACCGTCCGGGTCGGATTTGAGCACTGAGAGCGGAAAGTCCACCGGAACCAGGTTGCCGCCCACCGCGTCGTTGAGCTGCTTCCACGCCGACTTCGACGGCCACGACGCATCGGTAGGACGGCACCTGATCCGCTTCGGTGTGGTCGCAGCCGCCCAGAGGCTGCGCGGCAATATCGGCAGGAGCGCCGCCATTCCGATCGTCTTGAGAAATGTCCTTCTTCTGATGCTTCCGCCCTTAACTACGATTTCATCTGACATTGTGATCTCGGTGGCTCAATGCGCATAATTGCTCGCGCGGTGGAACAGGGTCTCTTTCGCGTGCCTCAAAATGGTTTCAGGACCTCGCAATTGGTAGAACGAATATTCTAAAATAGACGTTCGAGTCAAGTATGAGGAACCCGGAGAGAGCGATGGCCTCGAAACGCAACTTGATCGCCACCGCTCGCGGCGAAGTCGGGGTCCGCGGGCATCGTGTTCGCAATGTCGCCAAAGCGGAAGAGCGCCGCCAAGAAATCCTGACCGGCGCCGCGCGCGCCTTCGCGCATGGCGGCTATGACGGAACCAACATGGATCAGATTGCCAGCGAGTGCGGCCTGGCCAAGGGACACATCTATCATTACTTCCGTAGCAAGGAGGAAATCTTCACGGAGATCCGTGTCGACGCAATGAGCCGGATCATCGGACAATTGGACGCTATCGCGCGCGCAGGCGGTGACGATCCGGAACTGGTACTGCGGAAATCCATATCCTGCCTGATCACCAGATTCTCTCATCGGGAAGAACGCTACGAACCGGAGATGGGTAACCCGGTATCGCTCAGCCCGGCGAGTCTGAAGCGCGTTCGAACCCTGTCACGCCGAATCGAGCAGATGTTCATAGGGGTCCTGCGCAGCGGAATGAAGCAGGGAGTGTTCGCGCGGGGCGACCCGAAACTGATGACCTTCGTAATCCTGCGCGCCGCCAATACCGTTACCAACTGGTATCGGGAGGGCGGGAAGTGGAAGCTTGACTGGATTGCCAACGAGATCACGGAGCAGCTGATCAGGAGCGTGCGTCAGCCTGGCGGCGCATTGATTGAGCGCCATCTCCCGACCGGTCGCTGGCGATGGCCACGCGGCATCGGACGCGCGGCATCGGACGGGCGGCATCGGCGGAAATTCGCAGTTGCCGCCCAAAGGCGGCGTGGCAAAATCGGCAGGAGCACTGCCGCCGATCCGATAGTTTTCAAGAATGCTCTTCGGTTCATTGTTCGCGTCGAAATCACAGCTTGGTGAAGCCGTCCGTAGTCCACTGTTCCGAGCCGACTCCATTGTGGACGAAGAACAGTCCGTCCGGATCGTATTTTTTCTTGATCTCAGCGAGGCGAGCATAGTTGCTCCCCCAGTACGCTTGCTGCCATTCCTTCTCGAAATAATTGCTCTCAGCCCAGTACGCTCCGGTTTGCCCGGTGACGGCTCGAAGTTGATCTACGCATTGATCAATGCGCTTCGCGGCTTCTCTCCCCTCCGCCACCGACGGCTCATGCCCGGGGATTCCCGGATATGCGGGATCCTGGCCGTCGCCCACAATCGCGAGGGCGAAAGCGGTCAGCACCGCCGGATTCATCGCGGTGTCCCTCGCTCCGGCGATCGCGTCGGGCGGCGCTCCGGCGAGGCCCTTATTTAGGTGCAGTCCGATGTCGAAATGCCGCGAGCCTGCAAACAAAGCGTCGGCGAGACGGGCCTGCGCATCACCCTCGAGCAGCGACGCGGGTATCCACAGCGATTCGTAGCCCCAAATGAACCAGCCGCACTCCCCGGTATTTCCCTTCCACCACGCGTTCTCGGGCTTCGCGTCGGGCCGAGGGTCGAAGTCCAAAACGGGCTGCGGAATCACTTTTACCAGAACGTCATCAAGCAATGCGTGCAAGATACCGTTTCGAGGGAAAGCGGCTTCCGGCCAATGTTCTTTCCACCACTGCGGATCCCAGAAGTGTCGCGCCGGGATGCTTGCGAAAGTTGTCCGCCCTTCAAACGAATATCCGTTGGATGAATGCGACACCCAGTCGAGGAATGGCTGCCAGATCTGTTTCGGCTGCTCCGCACTCAATCCGTGGGAGATCATGCTGATTTCGAGCGTATTGTCGGGCCTGAAATGCACCTGCTCTCCCCAATGGTCGTTGAAGAGATGCTCCTTGTAGAAGCTTACGAACTGGCGGATCAGGCTGCGATAAGCGTCATCCGAGGAGGCTTTGACTTTGAAGCTGGCGGAGCCGAAGAACTCGGGAAGATCGTGAGTGCGCAGCGTTAACTTGCTCACTACGCCGAAGCTGCCGCCTCCGCCGCCTTTCAGCGCCCAGAACAGATCGGGATTCGTGCATGCATTCGCGATGCGAATCTGGCCGTCGGCCGTGACTACTTCAGCTTCGAGCAAATTCCCCGAGGCTGAACCATAGTGCTTCGATAAGCTGCCAAAGCCGCCACCTTGAACCAGCCCCGCGATGCCTACGGTCAGGCATCCTCCTCCTTGAACATATTTCCCGCCCTTGGTCGTAACCGCTTCGTATGCCTGAATGTCGATTGTCCCGGCGCCGAGCGTCACCGCCGGTTGCGGCTGCATGGTCTGCTCGCATCCCTGCGGAACGAAGGCCGGATGCATCTCGATATCGTTCATGTGCCGGGTCCAGATCAGAAGCGAATCGGGCGCATTCGAGGTGCCTTGGTAGCTGTGTCCTCCTCCCTTGACCACCAGGCGCAAATTATTGTCGCGAGCAAAGTTTACCGCCGCCGCGATGTCGTTGGCGTTTCTTGCCGCGACCGCATACGCGCTTGGTTTGGTAGCCCATGCGTCAACCCATCCCAAGGTCTCGGTGAGGCCGGGCTGATCGCCGATGTAATATGGATTCTTCAGATCCTTTGAGCTAAGCGCAGCCGCGGCGGCGGTCGGATCGGAAGGCGAAAGAGGAAAGTTCACCGGAATCAGATTTCCGCCGACCGCGTCACTCAGTTGCTTCCAGGCCGCCTTAGACGGCCACGCGGCGTCGGAAGGACGGCGCCGGCTGAAATTCGTAGTCGCCGCCCAAAGATGACGCGGCAAAATCGCCAACAACGCCGCCATCGACCCCATCGCTTTCAAGAACGCTCTTCTGTTCATTGATTAACGATCCTCATCTTGATCTGAATTCCGTGGGTTGACCGTTATCTCGAAAGCTGGGGACGAAGGCGGAAGGCACCAACAATCGCCAGCGCTGCGGAGAATAGTAAGAGAACTGCTACGTCCGGCATGATTGCGCGAGCAGAGGCGTGGCCGAAGATCAGCGCCAGGTACGCATCCATCGCCCACGCGGCGGGCGAGAGAAATGCAAGGGTCTTCATGATGGGTGGGACAACTTCGAGCGGCCACATGCATCCGCCGAGCATGCCGAGGAACACGCCGAGCCACGGCCCCAACGAAGCGGGTTGCCGCGTGTTTCGGAAAACGGTTCCCATGAACAGGACCAGCGACACGCCCAAACAGATCAATGCCGCGGTCAGGATAAACACTCCGAGCGGATCGCCCCAGTGGACGCCGAAAAACAGCCACGCCATCAGGATCAGGAAAACCGCTTGCCCGACCATCTGCTGAAACGGCCCGACCGTGAGCATCGCGAACAGCTCCCACGTTCGCGCCGGGGTGGCGAGCAGTCGCTGCGAAAGCCCGCTGCGGCGAAGATCAATGATGGCGATTGCGGAGATGAATCCATTGATGATCACGAACAGCACCAGATTCGCGGGCGCGGTGTACTGAAAGCCGAGCGGCGGAGATCCTGCTCCACCACCGCCCGGGTAAACGACCGCTACGTCGAGCGGCTTTGTCCCGCGGGCGAGACGGCTCAGGTCGGCATCGATCATTGCCTCGAGCACAGGCGCCTCGGCATTGGAGGGAGAAAGATAAACTTCGAGATCGTCAGTGACTCGCCACCCCGGCGGAATGATTACCCCCGCGTCAAGCCGGCCGCGAAACACGGCGAGGCGCAATTTCTCCTGATCGGTGTACGAGCGGATACGCATCTGCTGATCGGCCGCGAGGGCTGCGGATAGCGAGCCGCTCGCGGCGGTGCCCGCGCGATCGAGAACGCCTACGACCATCGACGGGTCACTGTAACCGCCCATCGCAATTCCGATGATCGCCATCACGGCGGCAGGCACCAAAAACAGTGCTGCGAGCCTGCGCTGGTTGCGCTTGGTGCTGGCGCCGTTGGCCGCGGACGCGGCCGCGATGACATTTAATCCGGTACGCATTTTTCAAGTCATCCGCTCCAATGCGGAGCGCGCTCTGAACGCCGCGAACGCGATTCCGGCCACTCCAACGAGTCCGGTGACCAACAGGGGCTGTGCGATAGTCCCAAGGCTGCCGTGGCTTCCGGCGGCGGACAGATCGATAAAGCCATAAAATGCCTGTCCGTTCGGCGTCAGTCGCGTGAGTGTCTCGAACACGTCGGGAAGACCGTGCGGCGGAAGGAATTGGCCGCCCACCACCGACAGCAACGCGATCACGAGGGCGGCAATCCCTGTCCCTTGATCAGCGTTCTTTGCCAGGCTCATCAGGAACGCGGTGAGCCCGATCGCCATCAGCACGCTGGTCAAGACCAGTGCCGCCACCAGAAACGGATTGCCCCATCTGGTGCCGAACAGCACGGAGGTCGCCGCGATCATTACGATCATCTGGGTAAGTCCGAGAATCAAAAGGGCGCTGAATTTCCCCGCGAGTATCGCGGCCGGCTCTGCGGGCGAGGCCATCAGCCGCAAGATGGTGTGGTCATCGACCTCCGCGCGCAATGCCTGCACGCCGGAGAGCACAGCAAAAGTCAGGAACAGAACCGTCATCGAGGCCGCGAAGAAATCGACGACTCTAAGCAGGCCGCCCGGCGAGCGCGGCGCCACCGATGCGACCCGCGCTGCGTCGGGTCCGACGGCAGCGCGGTTCAGGAAATCACGGAGCCGCGCGTCGGTCATCATGGTGGCGAAATGCTCGTTGCCGACGGCGAGGATCTCGACCGATCCGGATTTGCCGGCGCGGGCCGCTTGCGCGAAACCCGGAGCCAGCACCACGCCGGATTCAACCTCGTGCGCTTTGACGGCGGATACGGCCGCCGAGCGCGTGTTCATCGGCAGCACCACGATTTCCCCGCGCAGAGGCGGACGGGGCGGCCGCTTTACGAAATCGACGAAGCCGCGAGAGAGCTCAGTGTGGTCGAGATCCGCGATCGCAAAGCGCATGCGAATGCTGCTCGATCCGCCTAGAGCCAGACCGATCAGGCCGGTCAGCGCCAGCGGGGCGATCACAGCGACGATCAGGAGGGTGCGATCGCGAAATCGCTGGCGAAGATCCTTCCAACAGATTTGCCAGGCGTAATGCATACGAGTCAGTCGCGCAGCGCGCGGCCCGTCATCGACAGAAAAACATCTTCCAGATTCGGCTCGACGACCTTGATGCTTTCCGCGACCAGGCCCGCGCCCAGGAGGGCCGATAAGAGCGCGGGCAACCGATACGCTCCGCGATCGGCGGACACGCTCAGGTGTTCATCAACCACTTGCACGGAGCGCACCCCTTCGAGCGCGGTGACCACCGGTATCGCACCATCGAGTCTCTCGCCACGGCCCAAACCGATCTCGATCCGCGCATCGTGGCCGAGCTTCGCGACCAACTCCGCGCGAGTCCCTTCCGCGATAAGCTTGCCCGCGTCGATAATGCCGATCCGGGTGCACAGGCGCTCGGCCTCTTCCATGTAGTGAGTGGTATAGAGGATCGCCGTTCCCTCATCGCGCAGGTGCTCGACCAGATCGAAGATTGCGCTGCGGCTCTGCGGATCGACTCCGACCGTCGGCTCATCGAGTATCAGCAGCTTGGGCTGATGCAGAATGCCGCACGCCAGGTTCAAGCGTCGCTGCATGCCGCCCGAAAACGTGCTCGCGATATCGTCGGCGCGCGGGGTCAGGCCGACAGCGTTGAGCGCGCCCTCCACCGCAATTTTGAGCCGGTCGCCGCTCAGATCGTACATCCGTCCCCAAAAGTTCAGGTTCTCGCGCGCGGTCAGGTCCGGATAAATCGTGATCGACTGCGGGACGATACCGATCCGGGCGCGCGCAGGCGGACCCGCGTCGATATCGATGCCGTCGATTGTTATTTCGCCGCCATCGCGCGCCAGGATTCCCGCGATCATCGAGATCGACGTGGTTTTGCCCGCACCATTGGGTCCGAGCATTCCGTAGATTTCACCCGCATCGATCGAGAAGCTGACTCGATCTACGGCGACTCGCTCGCCGAAGGACTTTCTGAGTTCGCGCACTGTGAGCGTAGCTGATGTCATGATCGATTCGGTCTTCTCCGAAAGCTATTTTCCGGTCCGGTTCAGCCGCCGTCGCGGATCACAGGATCTGCGCGGATGCCGCTATGCTCTCGGCGCCGGGCACGCTCCCCTTTGCGATGGCGTCTGCATCAAACTCAACCGCGCTTTCCAGCCGCTCGACATTTTTCTGATGCTTGGAGCGATCGATGTTGTAAAACAGCAGGACCGCGATCGCGATCGCGCTGAACGTCGTTACCAGTACGACGAAGATCAAGCCGAAGTGGCGCAGAATCGCCGGGTCCACGCCGCCCTGCACCGCATGCTGCGGAAAGTTGACCCAGGCGAGAATAAGTCCGGAAAGGAAGATGCCGACGCCGGTGACGCATTTCGAGATGAGACCGTTGGCCGCAAACAGCAGCCCCTCCGAACGCTGCCCGGTCGACACCGCTGCATCTTCGACCACGTCTGACATCATCGAGGCCACAATGATGAATCCGGCAATCCCGAGAGTGCTGGCGATGAACTCGAAGACGATCACGAGCGCCAGCAATCCGCCGGTTCGGTTGGGCGGCGCCAAGTCGAGCAGGCGCAGCGTGATGGGTATGACTGACGCGAACAGCGAGGCGAAAAAGAGGCCGATCATCGTCGGCTTCTTCCCGAATCGTTTTGAGATTGCAGGCGCGAACGCGACTCCGGCAAAGGCGGCCAGAAGTCCCACCATAGCAAGGTACGAAAGTTGGGCGGGCGTCAGCTCAAAGAAATAATTCGCGACGTAGATGCTGAGCCCCTGCCTGAGGCCGCCTGAAATGGCCGAGATTACTCCCGCGATCATCAACGCGAGAAACGATCGATTGGTCAACGTGCCGCTGACCTCGTGGAACTTCTCGCGCCACGAGCCCCGTACGACCGGAGTATGGACCAGCGCCTCGATGAAGCGATGAGTGCCCAGGCACGAGATCATGATCGAGAGGAAAATCGCGATGCTCGCGACCACCGCGTATTCGCCGTAGCCCGCGCGGTTGAGCAGGCCCAGCGGATGAGTCGCGTCCTTGCGCAGGAAGACCTGGAACGCGAGTATCGACATCCCCGCTCCGCCGATAGCTCCGAAAAAAAATCGCGAACTCATCAGGCTGGTGCGCTGGTCGTAGTCGAGGGTGAGTTCCGGTCCCAGTGCGGAGCTGGGGATTTCATACAGGCTGAGCAGCACGCGCACGATCACGAGCATCGCGACCACGTACACGAACAGATAACTCTTGGACCATCCGAGCGGAGGATCGAACAGCAAATAGAATGCGATCGCGGCCGGAATCGCGGAGGCGTACATGAACGGATGGCGCCGGCCCCATCGCGAGCGCGTGTGATCCGACCATTCCCCGATCAACGGATCGCAGATCGCATCGAACATCAGCGTGATCATCAGCGCCGTGCCGACCCATGCGGCCGGCAATCCCACGACCTGGTTGAAGAACAGCAGCAAAAGCGAGAGTGCGGTCGTATGCACGCCAAACGCGACCGATCCGACGCCGTACAAGACATTGGTCGCGAATGTCAGCGGCGGACGGCCTGAGGTCGATTGCTGATTGGTCACCAAGCCCGCTCTCCGCGCGTCAGACACTCGGCGCCGCCGTCGACGAACAGGATTTGTCCCGTCATCAGCGAATTCTCCGGGCTCACGCACCACGCAAGGATCGCGGCCATCTGCTCGGGGCGCGCGGGATATACTCCGCGCATCGGCACCATCCGCTCCATCGCCGCCTTCCGTTGGGGATCGGAAAAGATGTAGGAAGCGGCGGGCGTGTCGATAAATCCAGGAGCGGTCACATTCAGCGGAATCCCTGCCCCCGCCCATTGCGGCTGGACCGCGACTCGTCGGCACCAGCAGTTAAGGGAATGCTTGGCGGCGCTGTACAGGTCCAAACCTACTTTCATCCCCTGGGCCGCGGTCATTTTGTCCAGAGGCGCGATTTTCGCGGCGAACTCCCGCGCGGCCGCGATTGCTGCGCGTTCGTCCATACTGAGACAAGCTTTGACCAATTCCGGATCAGCCGGACCAAACGAGGCGATTGAGGACACCGCCACGGCGCGAGGCGCGGGACTGCCCTCGAGCAGCGGGCGCAGACCCTCGAGCGTCGCCACCGCGCCGAAGAAGTTCAACTGAAGGCTGGTCTCCGCCGGGCCACCGCCGGCGTTGGCGACGATCCCGTCAATCCTGCCGCCGGACAGGCGCGCGACGCCGTCGACCAACGCGGCGCGTCCTTCGCTGGTCGCCAGATTCGCGATGACGTCCGCATCGCGGAGATCGCAGACGATTACGCGTTCTCCTCGCTCGCGAAGATAAAGCGCTGTTGCCGCTCCGATCCCGGAGGCGGCGCCTGTGACGACATAGGTTCGATCCATGACTAACGCTCACCTTTGGCCTTGCGGTCCTTCGCGTCGTTGCGAATCAATTCGGCTCCGGCCGGCTCGACCGGGTAGCCATACTTGCTTCTCGCATTGGCGTGTCCGACGTGATGGAGTGCGAATGCCGCCTGGACAGCGGTCCACTGCCCCTGCGCGTCGAGGCTCTGATTGACCGCCATCTTCGCCAGCCGGAGTCCGATCGCGGGGCGCTTGGCGATACGCTCGGCCAGCTCGAGCGTGGCGGATTCCAGGTCCGATCGAGGGACGACCAGATTGACCATTCCGAGCTGATGGCACTCCTGGGCGCTGAAAGCGGCGCCCGTGAACAGCATCTCTTTCGCCTTGCGCGCGCCGAGCTCCCAGGTATGAGTGAAAAACTCGTGGCCGTTGACGCCGAAGGCAACCACCGGATCGGAGAAGGTCGCATCCTCGCTCGCGACTACGATATCGAACGGCCACACCAGCATCAGGCCGCCGGCGATAACTTTTCCATGGACTTGCGCGATCGTCGGCTTGGGCAGATTGCGCCATCGCCAGCAAAACCCGAGATAAATCTCCTCTTCGCCGTTCATCATGCCGGCCTGGCCTTCTTCATCGAAGCCGCCCCACAGACTCACGGTGTCGAAGTCGTTGAGATCGGCGCGATCGTTCAGATCATGGCCGGATGAGTAGTGAGGGCCGTCGGCGGATATGATGATGACCTTGATGTCGTTATCCGCAACCGCGATCCGAAAAGCGCGATCGATTTCGTAGAGCATCTTGCGATCCTGCGCGTTGCGCTGCTCGGGCCGGGCCAGCACGACGCGGGCAATATGCGGCGCGGGATTTTCGTAACGGATTCTTTCAAAGGTCGAGCTGATATTCGCCTGTTTTCCTTTTCGAGCCATCGAGACCTCCGCGGCTTGCGCCCTATCCGGACGTTACTTGAGTGCTGGTTTGACGAGCCCCAGCTCGATCATCGTGCGGCCGGTTTCGAACAGGGTGTCATCGACCGCATGCGTCTTAAGACCCAGCTCATGGCGTGCGAGATCGGAGTAGGCGCGAGGCGCGTCATAAGGTGCGCCGTACTTTGCGACCAGATCCGAGTATCCCTTCGGTGGGCCACCGACCGCGATATGCGGAAATATCCGCGCCAGATGCTCTTGCAGCTCGAGCACGTTAAGCTCGCCGGACCGATCAGTGGCGGCCAGTTGATAGCGCGAGCCGTTCTTGCAGTTCGCGCTTTCGATTATCAAGGCCTGCGCTTCGCCCACGTCGCGCACGTCCACTATGTTCCAAAGATGCTGCCAGCCGCGGCCACATGGCTTTCCCGACAGCATCCTGCCCAGGAAGTATTGCCATGAGCCCGGCAACTCGTGAACTCGCGACAATAGCGGCCCCAGACCAACGCACGGACAGACCGAGATAACGTCGAACCGCCCGTCATCGGCCGCGATGCCACAGGCCATTTGTTCGGTTGCAATCTTGGCCATCGAATAGGCAACGTCGCCGTTGGTGTCGATACTGCCGTCCGCCCAGTTCGGATCACGGCTTCGGTTATCTGAGGCCCAATCTTTTTCGGAGAAGACGTATCCGGGCGGCGCAGGATGGGCTATCGCGGAGAAGGAGCTCGTATAGACAACACGTCTAACGCTGCCAGCTTTTCTGACCGATCCTAGAATGTTCCTGGTGCCATTCAGCGCGCCGTCGTACACCTGCCGCGGATTGTTAACGTTGCCATAACCCATCGGCGTGCCGACGTGCAGGACGGCGCTGCAGCCGGCAAACACTTCGTCGTAGCTGCCGTCCTCGAGGAGGTTCGCCGTCCTTAACTCGACGCGCCCCGGATACACGCCGCTGTTCAAAGCGATCAGATGCGCGGTCTTGTCGGGATTGTTCTGGTCGGTCACGCACGCGCGCACCTGATAGCCGCGCTTCACCAGGGCGGAAACGACGTGCGACCCGATATGGCCCGACGCGCCGGTGACCGCAACCGGTCCGTCTTTGTACGTTACATGAGGCATTTTGTTGGTGCCTTTTGAGCAGGTGGACATCGGCGGGAGTGCTCTTCCGCCGATGCCCTGCCGATCTATTTACCGTGGCGGAGGACTTCGCCCGCGCGAGCTCCCGTGTGTTGACCGTCGAGCACGTTTACCTTGCCGTTTACGATAGTGGCCTTGTAGCCGATCGAGCGCTGAGTCCATCGCGGCGCGCCGCCCGGGAAATCATTCACCATCTCGGGCTGCAGCTCCGCGACTCTGTCCGCATCAAACACATTAACGTCGGCGCGCATGCCGGCCGCGAGCGTCCCGCGATCTTTCAGCCCGATCACTCGCGCGGGACCTGAGGTCATGCGGCGGATCGCTTCCTCGATCGAATAGAGTCCGGTTTTACGCACCCAGTGAGAGAGCACGAAACTGGCCCATCCCGCGTCGATCATTTGCGAGACGTGCGCGCCCGCATCGCCGAGCCCCGGGAAGCAGTGCTCGCTCTTGATCACCTCGCTCAGGGCCTTGAGGTTGCGGTTGTGCATGATGAAATTGAAGAGCGCTTTGCCTTTGGTCTCGCGCGAGAGCCGCAGGAAAGTCTCCGACCAGTGCTCGCCCGCCGCGTCGGCAATCGCGAGCAGGTTGTTTTCTGGCGCATCTCGGTAATCGGGCGAAGGACCCGCGCCCAGATAGTAGACCCACTTCATCTCAGCCGGTGTGGGATTTTGGCGCCGGCCTTCTTCAATTAGTTTGGCACTGAAGTCGGCATCATTTAGCGCGGCCACGCGCTCGGTGAACGCCATCTTCGTCAAGCGTTTCCAGGTTTCACCCAAGTGCGGCAGCTGCTGGGATTGCAGTCCAAACATACCGCCGGACCCGCGCACCTGAGTGATCGCCGTGATGTCGCGTCCGGCGCATAGCCGGTCAAGAACCTCGCGCCGCTGCACGCCGGAATTCTCATCCTCGCCGGCGCCGTAACTGAACAGGAAGCGGCCTTTGCCGCTTTTCACGACCGCCATGAAGGCCTTTGGATCGTCGCCGACGAACTGAACCAGGCCGTCGCGCGGCCACACTTGCCCCGCGATATCGACGAGCTCGATCGGATCGGCGAAAGTTCCAGGAATCGAACGGCCGTCGGGGAGTTTGTGCGGCGGATGACGATTGGTCGAGAACCCGACCGCTCCACGATCGATCGACTCGCCCACAATCTCGGCCATCCTGCGCCGCTCGTCCTCGGTCGCCTGCTCCTCAACCGCGCGCTCACCCATCACATAGAAGCGCACGGCACAATGCCCGACCATCCCGGCCACGTTGATCGCGGGCTTGAGCTTTTCGATCGCGTCCAGGTAGCCGCCGTAGCCTTCCCATGTCCAGGGAAGCCCGGTGAGGATAGCGTTGCGTGGAATGTCTTCGACGGTCTCCATCATCCCGGCGAGCAGCTCCCGATCAGCGGGTTTGCACGGCGCGAAAGTGACGCCGCAGTTGCCCATCAGCGCCGTGGTAACGCCATGCCAGCTCACCGGCGTGAGATACGGATCCCATCCGATCTGAGCATCGAGATGAGTATGGATATCAACGAATCCCGGCGAAACGATCATTCCGTCCGCGTCGATTACCTGTCGTCCGCCGCCGATCTTTCCGCCAACTTCGGTGATTCGGCCGTCGTCGATTGCCAGGTCGCCCGCGAACGGCTTTACGCCGGTTCCATCGACGATAGTGCCGCCTCTAACTACGATCTCATGTGACATTGTGGTCTCCTTGGTCCGATTCCGGATTGGTCTCTATGACGATGAACGTCCTATTCGTGGATAACACGCTCGCCGCTCGTAGCTGCGGTTATGACTGCGACTCCCCTTCAGGTTTTCCGTAACGGGTCGCACCTATCCCTGGGGCCGGGGCTACCGGGGTTTCGGATATCGTGAGCCTCGGCTGGCTTTGCGCCGCGACCAGCGAGTTCACGATAAAATCAACGGTCGTTTCTTCGGCGGCCTCATCGCCGATACCTTGCGAGGCGTGGTCGCCGCGGCGGTTTCGGGCGAACCATGCGATGGTCTCGACAACGAGCCGCGCGGCGATGGCGGGATACGGAACCGGCCGGAACTGACCCGCCTCGATGCGCGCCTCGATAAGGCGGGTGAGCAAGGCGACGAGTCCGCCGCGCATCTTGCCAAAATAGAACTCATCGAGTTCGGGCAGGTCGAGCGCCGATCGATCGAGCATCGCGGTCACATGCGCGGTGCGATACATATTCGAATAAAGCTCGCGCACGATGCTTTCCAGTTCGATAGATGGGTTCTCGGCGCGTATGCGCTTGACCGCGGCCACGAGAGTAGGAGCCCCGGCTTCCTGCCGGAAGCGTTCGGCAATCCGTTTGACGAGCGCGCCGGGCGGCGGAGTGCGCACGGGAAATGCCGGTGGCTCTCCGGAAGACCGGCGGCTGAAACCGTGATCGATAACGAAATAGAAAAGCGCCTCTTTGCTCTCGACGTAGTTGTAAAGCAAACCTGGGGAGACACCCATCTCGCCCGCGATATCGGCCATCTGCGCGCGCCGAAAACCCTTGGTCGCGAACACGCGAATTGCCGCGTCGATGAGGCTCGGGACGCGATCGGCAGGTTTGGTTCTGGCCATGGGGGTTCTTCTCGAGGGCAAATCTATAACTGAATGATTCATTCAGTCAATACGCTGTCGAGTGAGAGATGCACCTCGTCATTACCACGCGTGGCTGACAGGGCGGCGCCGCTATTGGTTACTCGAGAGATTCTTGCTCGGTGGATTTGGTGGGGGTTGCGAACAGTTCC
Organism: uncultured delta proteobacterium; assembly: GCA_963801665.1. Classification (GTDB taxonomy): domain Bacteria; phylum Desulfobacterota; class Binatia; order Binatales; family Binataceae; genus JBARDN01. The sequence continues at coordinate 422,348 of CAWDFL010000003.1, forward strand.
TGCTGGCCGGATTCTTGTTCCGGTTCCGGAACGAAAAGGCCCGGGCGTTCGATGAACGGGCGGAATTTTTCGTACAGGTCGGCTAGCTTGCTCTGATAATAGGCGACGTTCTCGTCGGGATTGGCAGGGTCGTATTCCGACGCCATCTTTGCCGCCTCCGCGACTCTAACCCGGTCGGTGCGGCCGACGACGTAGTATGAAATCTGGTCGCCGCTTTGATAGGGCCGTTCGGCTTTGAGCGCGAGTTCGTATGCGGCCGAAAGATTTCTGCGGCTTGCGGAAATTTTCTGGCGATAATTGTCGAGCGAGTCCTGCAGCGTCTCGGTCTTCATGAAATCCGCGATCCCGACTTCGTGACGAGCGAAGCGCGCGTGCCAATCCTGGAATAGTTTCGGAATCTCCGCCCGCCGATCACTCATCAGCAGCTCGAAGATCTCTTCCATGAAGCGGCGCTGGAAGCGCTCGAGCCCTCGCGACTTGAGTCCCGAGCCGCGCACGGTAATCGCGCCTGCGTCGTCCATCAGGACGTAGTTCTTCATCTTGTAGGAGAACATCGCGGCGTAGTGTCCGTCGATTTCGAGCTTGATGCCCGCGGGAATTTCCAGGTTCGCGACTATCGCCTCGATCTCGCTATCGCTCGCCGCTGATACGGGCGGCACGAAATAGATCCCGTCGGTATCGACTTCGATCACCTGCGCGCCTTGCGCTTCGAGCTGAGCGACGGCGCTCTGGATCAGATCGCGTCCGCGGCGGGTTACGTTGCCCGCCTGCTCGAAATCATTGAAATGGCCGAGCCCGAACCCGAGGTATCCATAAAATGAATTGATCAGAATCTTGAAAGTCTGCTGCAGCGTCTCGAGGTTACGCCGCTCCGCGCCTTCGAGCTCGCGCGCGAGGCTCTTGGCCTTCACCCGAAACGTGCGCAAGTCGCCGAGCAGCTTCAGGAATACGCCGAGGCGGTCCGAGCCGGGCGCGTGCCCAAATTGGAGCATCAGCGAGGGATACAGCGAAGTCACGTCGCAGTGCGCAACCCCGCGTGCAACGCCGCATCGGCGCATCTCGGTGTATCCTCCGGCGACGGCGGCAGAGTTCTGCGGCTCGGGAATCGAGTGGCCCGCGGCCAGATACGAGCGCATCAGGAGCGCGTTGATTCGGGTCGCGTTCCCGCGCAGGACGACGTTCTGGTACGAGTAGGGAAAAATCTTGGCCTGAACGAAGTAGCTTGGCGACAGCACCTCGGCCAGCGCGCGAGTCTCGCGCACGTCGTCAAGTGCGTACTCGAACAGGCGCTCGGGATCGCGATCGAAAATCTCGCTGACCCGCGACGCGTCGAGGTAAACCCGCTCCTTGCGCGCGAGGCCGAAATGAATCGCGAGCTGCTTGAGCCCGAAGCCTTCGAGCTCGCGGCTCGCGATATCGTAGTGCTGCGCGAGGATCCAGGTGTCGATAACGTTGCGGCCGGGGATGTCGTAGCGGCGGTAGGCGATCGATCGCTCCGCAATCTGGAGCCGCGAGGGCCGCGCCCGCAGCAGGCCGCCGCCGCGCCCGAGCGCGAGCTTTACACGATGACGCCGCGCGCGGGTCTCGAGATATTCGAGGTCGAAGCGGAACAGGTTGTGCCCCTCGATCACGTCGGGGTCGCGCTCGGCCACGACGCGCACCAGCTCTTCGACCATCGTGCGCTCGTCCATCTCGGTGCCGCGCAGCAGGCGCTCGAAGCCGGTCGAATCGGAGATCGAGATTGCGACCACGCGGTCGCCCTCGCGCGCGGCGGAAGGAAACTCGAAGCCCTTCGAGATGTAGGTCTCGATATCGATCTGCATCCGCACCAGGTCGCCGAGTTCGAGTCCCATGAAGCAGGTCGATCCGGAGAGCATCAGATGCTGCTCGACCGGATCGGCGAAGACCAGGTAGGGCGCGCCGGGCGCGTTCGCCGCGACGCCGGTGGCATCGCGCAGATGCCGCTTCAACGCTTCGAGCGTCTCGCCCGAATTGAACCTCACGAGATAGCGGTAGCGGAAATCTCCGGCGAGCTCGCGCGTATCGACTGCGGGCCTGAAGCCGCGCAGATGTGCGAGATCATCGAGCAGGACAAACAGTTCGAGCGGACGGCGCTCCTGGACGATCTTGCCGCCGATTCGTTTGAAGATTTCGATTTCAGTTGGCGACGCGATTTCGAGCGCGACGATTCCGGCGTCGGCGGGATCGCCGAACAGAAGGCGGTTCTCGTAAAACTGGCGCGAGATTTCCTGGTACTGATTCATCACAGCGGAAAAATCCTGACAGCATAAAGCTAACACAGATCGGGCGGTTCGGCGCTCTCGCCGCTACAACACTCCGAGCCACACGAGGCCGCCCAGGAAAATCGCGTACGCCGCTCCGCCGATCATCAGCGTTGGCGTGCCGAGCTCCGAGTCGCGCAGATTGATGAACAGGATCACGACCGACGCGAGCGCGATCGTCCCCGCGAGCAGCTCCGGCGCGGACAGAATCCACGGTGTGAAGGCGAGGCCGAGCGCGACCGGGATGCACGATTGAAACACCATCGCGCCGGTAATATTCGCCAGCGCCAGATGGTCTTTGCTCTGGCGAATCCAGACGACAGAGTTGTATTTCTCGGGCAGCTCGGTCGCGAGCGGGCTCAAGATCAGCGACAACACGCCGGGGTTAAGGCCAGCGCGCTGCGAGAACAGGATCACCTGATCGACGAACTCGACCGCGCCGACCAGAATCGCTCCGACGCCGAACAAGACCTGCAACGCGATAACCAACCCACGGGGATTCTCGCCGACACCGCGAAAGATCGATTCGAAATATAATCCGTGCTCGATCTCGGCGCCCTCGACGCGCTCCAGACGCAGCATTACGACGCAGTATCCTGCGTACACGATCAGCAAGGCGGCGGCGGCCGAATGGCGCGCAATAACACCCAGATGCAGCGTGCCCAGAATCACTACGGCAAAAAAAACTGGAAAGAAAAACGACAGGTCGCGGCGCCCGTCATCGCGAACGACCTTCAGCGCAATTCGTCCGCGCCGCCGCCGAAAACCCAGCGCCGCGCATCCCATTACGAACAAAGCGATGGTCGAGAGCATCAGCGGAGCGCCGATAATCGCGCCGACGCCGACCGCGTCGTGGGCCGCGGCCGAGTTGCGGCCGGTCAGCAGTGCGACCGCCGGGATGAACGTCTCGGGCAGGGCGGTCCCGACGGCGGCGAGCAGGCTTCCGACCGCGGCCTCGGCAATATCGAGCCGCTTGCCCATCCATTCGACGCCGTTGGTGAAAAGTTCCGAGCCGACCAGGATGATCGCGAAGCTGAGCGCCAGGATTATTGCATGACCAGCCATTTGCGGCCCGAGAATAGGGTGCCCGACCGATCATTTCCAGCACCTCCGCGCCGCGTTCTATCAGTAAAGGCGAAGCTTCGGCGGGGATCGCGGTGCAGCGCGGGGCGGGAATCATGCGTATAATTGATTCAGAAGGCTGCTGCCCGGCGATTCCCTGCGGAAAGTCGCTAGCCGTGATGATTCAGGACGAAATTTGACTCGATTTCTGATGCCGCGTAAGGTAGTTAATTCGGTACTCTTGTCTTGCCTAATCCAGCTAGCCTGTACTATTGAGTCAGTTCCATCCCCGGCCAGTCTTCACAAAATCGGCCGGCGAAAGCGCATGGGCCGGGTCGCGTCACCCGCTCTGAACGGATGTTAAAAAGCATGAAGCAGAAGTATGAAGGCAAAGACTTGCAGGGATTGGTGGACCTCGGCCGCGAGCAGGGCTACCTGACCTTCGAGCAGGTCAATGACTTTCTGCCGCAGGATGTCGCCTCGCCGACCGACCTGCGCGCGGCGCTCGACAGCTTCGAGGATCTTGATATCAAGGTGCTCGAAGAAGTCCCCGCCGAGGGCGCCGACGGCGATATCGAAGTCGAAGCCAAGGAAGAGCCCGAAGAGGCGGCTGAGCAGCCCGACGCTCTCGGCGAATCGTCCGATCCGGTCCGGCTCTATCTGAAGGAGATGGGCAATTTCCAGCTCCTCTCGCGCGAGCAGGAAGTTGAGATCGCGAAGCGTATCGAAGCCGGCGAGAACGAAGTCGAAGAGGAAGTGCTCGGTTCTCCGGTCACGCTCAAGCACGTGTACGAGCTCGGCGAAGCGATACTGATCGGTGAAGCCGATATCCGCGATATCTTCGAAGATACCGACGACGCGAATTCCGATCCCGACGAGGAACGCGGCCCCGAGGCCGACGAGCGCCAGCTAAAACGGCTCGCGGTCCATATCAAGCGGCTCAAGGAGATCAAGTCCAAGCTCGAGCAGGCCGAGAAGCGGCTCTCGCTGCGTAAGCCTGCCGCGCGCAAAAAAAACGGCGCGGCGCACAAGCCGACAGTCTCCGAGAAGAACTTTCTGAAGCAGCGCGAGCGGGTGATCAAGGAATTCCGCTCGATGCAGCTATCGCGGCGGCTGGTCGACAATATCATCGAGCATATGCGCAGCATGCTGCGCTCGTATCAGGAGGCTCTGCACACCCTCGAGCGCTACGAAGAGGCGACAGGACGCTCGCCGAGCGCGCTGCTCAAAGAGGCCGCCGAAGCAGAAGATCGCCGCCACGTGCTCAAGATCGGCGAGTCGCGCGAGAACCTGCTCGATATCGGAACCCGAATCCGCGCCGCGCAGGCGCAGATCCGCAAGGTCGAGAACGAGGTCAAAGCCTCGGGTGAAGATTTCGCGCGCTCGATCGAGACTATCGCCGCCGGCCAGGACAAGAGCCGCCGTGCGAAAAAAGAATTGACCGAAGCCAACCTGCGCCTGGTCGTCAGCCTTGCGAAGCGCTACACGAATCGCGGACTTGGCTTCCTGGATCTGATCCAGGAGGGAAATATCGGCTTGATGCGCGCGGTGGACAAGTTCGAATACCAGCGCGGATACAAATTCTCGACCTACGCGACCTGGTGGATTCGCCAGTCGATGTCGCGCGCGATCGCCGATCAGGGCCGCACTATCCGTATTCCGGTGCACATGGTCGAGACGATCAACAAGCTCCTGCGCGTCACGCGCCTGTTGGTGCAGCGGCTCGGCCGCGAGCCCGGACCGGAAGAGATCGCCGAGCAGATGGAGATGCCGCTCGACAAGGTGCAGAAGGTCCTCAAGATCGTGAAGGAGCCGATCTCGCTCGAAACGCCGATCGGTGACGAAGAGGAAAGCTCGCTCGGCGATTTCGTCGAGGACGAGCTCGCGCCCTCTCCCGTCGAGGCCGCGATCCAGGGCAACCTCGGCGAGCAAACGCGCAAGGTGCTTGCGACGCTGACTCCGCGCGAGGAACAGATCCTGCGGATGCGCTTCGGGATCGGACAGAAGACCGACTACACGCTCGAGGAAGTCGGCAAGCAGTTCGCGGTCACGCGCGAACGAATCCGGCAAATCGAAGCCAAGGCGCTGCGCAAGCTGCGCCAGACCGGCCGCTCGCGCAATCTGGAAGGCTTCCAGGAACGCGAGTAGGCGGCCGGTGACGACCGCGTCGTAGATTCGCGGCGATGAGTTTCATTCCGGGCCTGCCGCTGTGCGAGGCGTTTTATCGCGAGGCGGTTGCGCCGATCCTCAATTCCGCGTTTCCCGATCTGCGCTACTCGGCGGCGCGAATCGGCCCCGGCTCGGACGTGCTCGGCTACGACTCGGAACGATCGACCGATCACGGATGGGGTCCCGGCGTAATGCTGTTCCTCGCCGCCAGCGATCGCGATCTGCTCGGCACGCGAATCACCTCTGAGCTCTCGGCGCATCTGCCCGCGACCTTTCGCGGATATTCGACCGGCTACGACAATCCCGCTCGGCACGCCACGCGGACACTTCGACCCGCGACGCCCGGCAGCGTCAATCATGACGTACAGGTCGCGACGCTCGACGAATTTATCCGCGCGACGCTCGGTATCGATCTCGCCCAGCATCCAAGAGCCGCCGATTGGCTGCTGGTGCCGCAGCAGGCGCTGCTCGAGGTCACGGCGGGAGGCGTGTTCCACGACGGACTGGGCGAGCTGATCCCGATACGCGAGAAGCTCGCGTGGTATCCGCGCGATGTGTGGCTCTACCTGCTCGCGTCGCAGTGGATGCGAATCGCGCAGGAGGAACCGTTCGTCGGCAGATGCGCGGAGGCGGGCGACGAGCTTGGCTCGCGGATCGTGGCAGGACGGATGGTCCGCGACCTGATTCGCCTGTGCTTTCTAATCGAGCGCCGCTACGCGCCTTACAGCAAATGGCTCGGAACCGCGTTCGCGCGTCTCGATTGCGCGAGCGAGATTGCGCCCATCCTCCACTCCGCGATGGACGCCGCGAACTTCTCGCAACGAGAACCGCACCTCAGTGCCGCCTATGAAGCCGTCGCGCGGATGCACAATCGTCTCGCGATCACGCCGCCGCTCGACCCCGGCGTCCGCCATTTTCACGACCGGCCATATCTCGTGCTCGACGCCGAGCGATTCGCGATCGCGCTTATCGGAGCGATGATCGATCCGGAGATGAAGCGTATTCACGCAACCGCCGGATCGATCGGAGCGATCGATCAATTTGCCGACAGCACGAACCTGCTGGGCCGCACTGATTTGCGCGCGCATCTGCGAGGACTCTTCACTCCCACTTAATGATTGGAAGTGGCACGGGCGCCGCTTAACGATCAGTCATTCCCGCTTTCTTGCGGCGGCACGACTGATGCTGAAACCCTAAGGTGGGTGCCGCGTCTAACCATCGGTAGGTATGTGTTCGGATGCGGCGCGGACGGATGGATTAGGAATGACCACCGGGTCATAATGAATGACTTAACATGAAGCTGTTTTCATCAAGGATCGCGCGGATTGGCCTTGGCGCGGTCGTCGTTATCCTGATCGCATGGTACTTCATGCATGGCAGCGGAGGCGCGACGCGGTACGTGACCGCGCCGGTGACTTCGGGCTCGATCGTGCGCTCGGTTGCCGCGACCGGAACCGTCAATCCGGTCACAACGGTTCAGGTTGGCACGTACGTATCCGGGCCGATCACGCAGATTTCCGCCGACTTCAATTCACCGGTGAAACAGGGGCAGATAATCGCGAAGATCGATCCGCGTCCATACGCCGCGACGGTCGCGCTCTCCATCGCGGCGGTTGCCAACGCCAAGGCGCAGCTCCTGAAGGATGAGGCGAACCTCGCCTATCAGAAGGTTACCTACGAGCGCGACAAGAAACTGCTCAAGATGGATGTCGATTCGCAGGATCAGATCGACAGCCAGTTCAGCACCTACAACCAGGCGGTCGCGCAGATCGCGCTGGATAAAGCCGCTATCCAGCAGCAGGAAGCCACGCTCAAACAGGCGCAGCTCAACTTGAATTACACTGATATCAGATCGCCGGTTGATGGCACGGTGGTGGCGCGCAACGTCGACGTGGGACAGACAGTCGCGGCGAGTTTTCAAACCCCGGTGCTGTTTTTGGTCGCGCAGGACCTGACCAAGATGCAGGTCGATGCGAACGTGAGCGAGTCGGATATCGGCTACGTCAAGCAGGGCGAGCCGGGCGATTTCAAAGTCGACGCGTTCCCGGACCGCGTCTTTCACGGGATCGTCGGACAGGTGCGGCAGGCTCCGATAACGGTGCAGAACGTCGTGACCTACGACGTCGTGATCAACGTCAATAATCCGGAGCTTCTGCTGATGCCCGGGATGACCGCGAACCTGACGATCGTCACCGCGCGGCGCGATCAGGCGGTTCGCATTCCGGTGGATGCGCTGCGCTTCAAGCCCTCCGGTTCGCACAGCCACGGCGCCGCCGCGGAATCCGTCGCCGAAGACGATTCGCCGTCGCCGCGCCACGCCAGGGTTTATGTTCCAGACGGCGACTCGATCGAGCCGGTCAAGCTGACGATCGGCCTGCAGGACGGCGTCAACGCCGAAGTGCTGAGCGGTCCGCTGAAACCAGGCGACCTGGTCGTGACCGACGCGATCGCGGGTACGCCGGCGGCCAGACACATAAGCGGCGGCGGCGGACTGCACTTTCCGCATTAGGTCTGGCTGACAAAATCGCAATGGAATCCGCGGCTCACGTCATCGAACTGATAGACCTTTGGAAGACCTACGTCCTGGGCGAAGTCGAGGTTAACGCGCTGCGCGGCGTGAGCCTGACTATAGATCGCGGCGAGTTCGTTGCGGTTATGGGCGCGTCGGGCTCCGGCAAATCGACGCTGATGAACATCATCGGATGCCTGGATCGGCCGACGCGCGGGCGCTACCTGCTCGAGAACGAAGACGTGGCGGCGCTGGCGCAGGAAGATTTGGCGGCGATCCGCAGCCGCAGAATTGGGTTCGTTTTTCAAAGTTTCAACCTGCTTGCACGCACCAGCGCGCTCGAGAACGTTGAGCTGCCGCTGTTCTATTCCGCCTGGAACCATCAGGGAGAGCATCGCGCCGAAGAGCTGCTCAAGCTGGTGGGACTGACCGGGCGCGCGCAGAACCATCCGAACCAGCTCTCGGGCGGACAGCAGCAACGCGTTGCGATCGCGCGCGCGCTAATCAATCAGCCGTCGATCGTGCTGGCCGACGAGCCGACCGGAAACCTCGATTCGACCAGCTCCACCGAAATCATGGAGATCATCACACGCCTCAACCGCGAGCAGGGCATCACCGTGATCCTGGTGACGCACGATCCCGATGTCGGCGCCTACGCGGATCGCACGATAAGCTTTCGCGACGGACAGGTGATCTCGGACGTGCGCAAACCCGGTGTGCCGGTGCGTTCCGCCGCGCCCGCAGTACACGACGATGCTCCCGGCGACATCACTTCTTCGGCCGACGAGGCGCTGACGTTTGCCGCGATGGCGGTATCGGCGGCGGCCAAGGCGCTGCGCCGCAACAAGATGCGCGCGGTGCTGACGATGCTCGGGATCTTCATCGGCGTGGCGGCGGTGATCGCGATGGTCGCGGTGGGCGACGGCGCGCGCGCCTCGGTGCAGGCGCAGTTAGAGAGCCTCGGGACCAATTTGATCGTGGTGCTGCCGGGCGCGACCACGTCCAACGGAGTCCGCGCTGGAGGCGGCTCGACTTCCACGCTCACGACCGGAGACGCGCTCGCGATTCGCAAGGACGCGCACGCGATTCTGCGGATCACCTACATGGATCGGCAGGTGGCGCAGGTGGTCAACGGCAACCAGAACTGGAGCACCAGTATCGAAGGGATCACCGCCGACTATCTGAAAATCCGCGAATGGCCGATCGTCGCCGGCCGTGCGATGACCGATGAGGACGACCGGACCGCGGCGCCGGTATGCATGCTCGGCCAGACCGTGGTCGATAATCTTTTCGGGCACGCGGAAAATCCGGTCGGGGCCACCGTGCGCGTAAAGAATTTTCCGCTGCGCGTGATCGGCGTGCTGTCGGTCAAGGGCCAGTCGCAATACGGGCAGGATCAGGACGACATCGTGCTGATCCCGTTCGAGACTGCGGAGCGCAAGGTGCTGGGAGTGTCGGCGCCGCTCACTTCTATCGCGGTCGCCACCGCTACTCCGACGGTCGAAAATCCTTACAACGGCCTGCCGACCGCAAACTCGGTGTACAGTTCGAGCACCGCCGAGGTGAGCCCGTTCGGAGCGCCGCCCAAGATTACGGGAGTCGTCAACCTGATCGATGCGCAGGCCAAGAGCGCGGGCGAGGTCGATGCGGCGATGACCGAGGTCACACAGATCCTGCATCGGCGGCATCACATCCAGCCCGGCCAGGACGACGACTTCACGGTCCGCAGCCTGAACGAGATCGCGCAGGCCTCTGCCAAGCAGAGCGGTGTGATGACGATCCTGCTGGCGGCGGTCGCGTCGATCTCGCTGCTGGTCGGCGGTATCGGAATCATGAATATCATGCTGGTCTCGGTGACCGAGCGCACGCGCGAGATCGGAATCCGGATGGCGATCGGCGCGCGGCGAATTCATATCCTGCTGCAATTCCTGGTCGAAGCGGTGATGCTGAGTGCGCTCGGTGGAATCGCGGGCGCGCTCCTCGGGATATTGGCCTCGAAGCTTATCTCGGCGGTGGCGGGATGGCCGACGCTGGTATCTCCGACGGCGATCGCCGGCGGCTTCATCTTCTCGGCAGCGGTGGGCGTCTTCTTCGGCTATTACCCGGCCCGCAAAGCCTCGATGCTCCACCCAATCGACGCTCTGCGGTATGAGTAGCGCGCGGCGGCGCCTGATTTAGCCGGTGAAGAATCACAGGCTAAAGCCTGTGCCACTTCAAACAAGTCGAAATCTCTAGGGCTCCATGGCCCACAGCCTTGTCAGGAGGAAATTCTCGTGTGGCACGCGTTTCAGTCTATGTTGAGGACTCTCTTAAGTGGCACAGGCTTTAGCCTGTGTTCTTGGGTCGCCGAATCCCGGGCCCGGCTTACTTTTCTCGCAGGTTTAAGAGCAGGATCAGTTTGCCCTTCCTGCCCTCGAATCGTGTCGCAATTTCTCAACCTCCTCTCCGAGGTGTCTGACAACAGATGCTGAAATAAATATCCCCGCTACCCGTAGATGAATTAAATCCGCGGGGTCATGTTCGGAATAGGCATAACGAAAGGCATAGCGAACAATATTTCCAGACTTATCTTGCCAATCGCCGAGCCATTGATGGACGCGCAATTTCGTCGGGCCTGTCCAGTCTAGAAAATCCTGCCACACTCGAACTTGTGACGATGAAAGTTGCGGGTTCAGAAAGTCATGCGTCAGGGGTTCCCAGCCCTTCTTGGCCAGACCATCCGAGATGCTACCGATCACCCCAGAAGCTGGAAACTTCGCGTCAACGCTATAGGTGAGCTGATCCGTCAACCCCACTTTACCAAACCATATATCTTTGGCGTTAGGGTATAATATCAGGGCGTCCGGATATTCGGATGCATCCGCCGGTTGATAGCAGCCGGGAAAGGCCGATCCAAGGACAAGAATGAACACGAAAAGCACTAACCGCACTGGATGAATATTCATGGCTGAAAACACTTGTCACAACTCTTCTTACAAGCTTGACTCACCGAATCTGCGAGTGGCGGAAGCAGGTTGGGGCGTGGTCGTTTACCATTCCTACTGCCTGCATGAAGGCGTAGCAGATCGTCGAGCCGACGAAGGTGAAGCCGCGGCGCTTTAGCTCCTTGCTCATCGCGTCTGATTCCGCCGTGCTGGCCGGCACCTTCTTTCCGGGATTGCGGCGCGGACGGCCGTCGACGAAGCGCCAGATGAAGGCGTCGAAGCTCCCGAACTCCTCCTGAACTTTCAGGAATGCTTTCGCGTTGCGGACGGACGCATCGATCTTGAGCCGATTGCGCACGATTCCGGGATCGAGCATCAGGCGCGCGAGCTTTTTGCGGTCGAACCGCGCCACTTTTGCGGGATCGAAGCCTGCGAAGGCCGCCCGGTAGTTCTCGCGCTTGCGCAAGATCGTTGCCCAACTGAGACCGGCCTGAGCGCCTTCGAGGATAAGGAACTCGAAGAGCTTGCGGTCGTCATGCTCCGGAACCCCCCATTCGCGGTCGTGGTAGAGGATGTCGAGGTCGCCTTTCGCCCACGTGCATCGGACCTGATCCGCATCTTTTGTGGCCATAGCGCCGATGGTTTTAGCATTCGGACATCGCGGCTGCATCCGGTCGAATAGATCGCCGAATAAATCCGGATGAGCCGTCGTCTTGTATCCATAAGCTATGAGCTAGTCAGGGATGAAGATTCCTAATTTTCTGACGGACTCTGCATTTATCCATCTAATTAGACTCATTAACTCATTACGGCGGTTCATAGCATGCTGTATGGACCATCAACGATACCGCCGCAGGCAGTATCCAGGAGGTTTCTCGCCCCTATGTTCAATCTTCGCTTCAACAAAGTGCTGAGCAGTGCGGCCGCGCTCGCTTTGAGCGTCACGGTCGGCGCGGTCAGCGCGCGCGCCGGGGTCAAGCCCGGTGATGTGATCACCACCGCCAACGCGACCAAGGTAAGAGACCTGGTCTCGCCGGGCACCTATTACATGGTCACGCACGGGATGCAGATGGACATCGTTCCGACGGAGCGGGTCGATTGGCCGCCGCCGTACAAGGATGCGACGGAAAAATATTCGTCGCAGGTCCGCCTGACGGACGACCATCGCTCGCTGGTTGGGTACGTGGCGGGACAGCCGTTCCCGCTGATCGACGCCAACGATCCATTTGTCGGGACCAAGGTGATGTGGAACAACGCGTTCCGACCGATCACGACCGACGACTACGATCTGCGCTTCTTCGATTGCCAGATCGAATACGTGAATCCGGGCTCTCAGCAGCGGCAGATCAACGATATCCAGGTCGGCCACTACGCCGGTGACGATCTGGTCGGCCGCACCGAGGTCGAGCCGATTCCCGTCGATCCCGATTTCAAGACCACGGGACGTTTGTGGCTGTTCGGACTTTATCCTCTGCTCGCGCCCGAAGACGCGCGCGGACAGGGGCTCATCCGCTGGCGTTACGCCGATCCCAAGCGCGGCGACGATAGCTGGACCTGGCAGCCCGGCAGCCGGCGTATCCGCCGCCTGAACGAGTCGCTCAACTCGAGCGCCACGGGAACTCAGACCTTCGATCCCGACCACTACTCGGGCTTCAATCCCAAGACCGAGCAGTACGACTACAAGTTCCTGGGCGACAGAGAGATGCTCGCGGTCGTTCACGCGCAGCATTCGCCCGAGGTCACCTGCGCAACCGACGGCGGCGCCTCGGCTTGCCCCGAAGCGTGGGAGATGCGCCACGTGTACGTCGTGTCGGCAGCGCCTCGGCGCGAGACCGGACAGGCCGGCAACGTGCTCGACGCGCAGACCGTGGTCTACCTGGACTCGGAAGTTTGGTTCGAGCCGTATGTCGACGCATACGACCAGAAGGGCCAGCTCTGGCGCACCAATATCTTCTGGGCGGCGTATCGCGATCGCCCGGTGCCGGATGCGCGCGTAGCGATCTACCCGTTCAAGCGCGAGTTTATCGTGGGCTCGGCCCGCTATGACGTGCAGTCGGGATTCGCCACGATGTGCTACCTGCCAGGGCAGCATACGCCCGAGCGCGAATGCTGGTACATCAACATGGGCGCGGTGGACAAGGATTTCTTCACCACCAAGGCGATGGTCGCCGCGGCTCCTTAAGCGCAGATCGTCAACGCCCGCCTGGTTTTTAGCCCGGGGCGCGGCAGGCATCAGGCCTGGCGCGCTCCGGGTTCTTTTTTTCCTTTTGGATCCCCCTTGATACAAGTTGTGCAGATTGATACGTCAATTTGTAGGATTTAGTCCGAACAGGCCCAAGAGGGAAAAACAAACTATCTCTCCGAAGGCAGAGCAGGGCAGGGAGGTCATGAAATGTTAAAGCGTAGATGGGGACAGACGCTTTGTGCGATCGCATCCTGTCTCGCTTCACTGATGATTGCGTCGGCGGGGGCACGGGCCGAGGTGAAGCCGGGGGAAGTGATCGGGGCGCAAAACGCAACTCAGGTCAGGCAGCTCGTATCGCCCGGCGTTTATTACGCCGTCACGCACGGGATGCGCATGAATATCATCGCACCGGACCGGATCGAATGGCCGCCGCCATACCGCGAGGCGACCGAGAAATATTCGGGCCAGGTGCGGCTGAGCGAAGACCATCGCACGGTGGTCGGTTACGTGGCGGGGCAGCCGTTTCCGTTGATCGACGCGAATGATCCCGACATCGCGATCAAGCTCGTGTGGAACAACGTATTTCGCCCAATCTCGACCGACGACTACGATCTGCGTTTCTATGATTGTCAGACTGAGTACATGAAGCCGGGGCAGGAGCAGCGGATTATCGACGATATCGAGATCGGGCACTACGCCGGTTACGATCTGGTCGGGCGCACGGAAGTTGATCCGCTCCCGATCGATCCGGACTACCGGACCACGGGGCGGATGTGGCTGTTCGCGCTCTATCCGATTCTTTCGCCGGAAGAATCGCGCGGGCAGGGGCTCATCCGGTGGCGCTACGCTGATCCCGACAAGGGCGACGACAGTTGGGATTGGCAGCCCGGAACCCGCCGCGTGCGCCGTCTCAATGAAGCGATGATGAGCTCGGCGACCGGCACGCAGACCTATGACCCGGATCATTATTCCGGCTTCAACCCTAAGACCGAACAGTACAGCTACCGGTTCCTCGGACAGCGCGAGCTGCTGGCCAGCGTTCATGCGGCACACTCGCCCGAGATGACCTGCCCCTATGACGGCGGCGGGACGGCATGCCCGGAGGACTGGGAGATGCGCCGGATGTATATCGTCGACGCGATCCCTCGCCGCGACCGCAAGGGTGCGCCAACGGCGCTGGATCGCGATACGGTGATCTACCTCGACGCCGAAGCGTGGTTCGAGCCCTATATCGACACCTACGACCAGAAGGGGCAGCTCTGGCGCGCGCATATCTACTGGCTGACCTATCGCGACCGGCCGGTGCCGGATGCGCGCGTGGCGGTCTACCCGTTCAAGCGCGAGTTCGTGGTGGAGCGGCGTCGATCGACGTGCAGGGCAACGTCTCGACGATGTGCTATCTGCCGGGGCAGCACACGCCTGAGCGCGAATGCTGGTACATCAACATGGGTGCGGTGTCGAAGGACTTCTGCACGGTGAAGGCGATGGTCGCGGCGGCTCCGTGACGGCGACCTGATCATAAAAATCGCTGATATCTGACGGCGCGGAGGAGACGATCCTTCGCGCCGTTTCTTTTTGAGCGCGCAAAGCGGCGATGGTTTCCGGGGCGTCGTGAAGATACCCTGATGTCAATTGTGCGTGAACCAGCGGCGTGGGCCAGAAAACGCTCTGCGCCGCTTGCTTTTTTGCTAATTCTGCTTCGCATTCAATCCGATCCGCTCCGGCAATCGTACCTAATGCGTGTAAGGAAGATTTTTCGTGTGCAATTTCAACTGCGCCGGGCAAGTCTTGGGAGCCTCGGTGATAGGATTGCCGAAGGATGATTTTTCTTTTGCTCGAGGAGGTTTCTCGGATGCTCAAGCGAGTGTTAGCCAGAGTCTCGCTCGCTGGCGCGGTCGCGGTTCTAGCGATCGTAGCGGCCTGTCCGCGCGCGTCAGCAGCCACAGTCAAACCCGGGGATGTAATCACCCCGCAGAACGCAAGCAAGGTCAAGGACGTCGTCGGTCCCGGCGTCTACTACATGGTCACGCACGGGATGCAGATGGACATTGTGCCGACTCAGCGGATCGATTGGCCGCCTCCCTACAAGGACGCGACCGAAAAGTATTCGGCGCAGGTGCGGCTGACCAGTGACCATCGTTCGCTCATCGGATACGTCGCGGGACAGCCGTTTCCGCTGATCGATTCGAACGATCCTTACGTGGCCAACAAGGTCATGTGGAATAACGTGTTCCGCCCGATCCAGACGGACGACTACGATCTGCGCTTCTACGATTGCCAGATTCAGTACGTCCGTCCCGGCCAGTCGCAGAACATAATCAACGACATCTGGGTCGGTCACTACGCGGGTTATTCGCTGGTTGGACGCACCGAAGTCGACCCGCTGCCGACGGACCCGGACTTCAAGGTCACGGGCCGGATGTGGCTGTTTGCGCTCTATCCGCTTCTCGCCCCGGAAGACTCGCGCGGACAGGGTCTAATCCGTTACCGCTATATGGATCCGAAGCGCGGCGACGACTCGTGGGATTGGAACCCCGGCACGCGCCGCGTGCGCCGGTTGAACGAGGCTATCCTGAGTTCCGCGACCGGGACGCAGCAGTTCGATCCGGATCACTATTCAGGCTTCAACGCCAAGACCGAGTTCTATGACTACAAATTCTTGGGTGACAAGGAGATGCTGATGAGCGTGCACGCCAAGCATTCTCCCGAGGTCACCTGCCCGACTGATGGCGGCGCGTCGGCGTGCCCGGAAGATTGGGAGATGCGTCACGTCTACGTGATCAACGCGACTCCGCGGCGCGACCTTGGCCAGGCTGGCGGTGCGCTGGACAAGAACTCGATCATCTACATCGACAGCGAAGTGTGGTTTGATCCCTTGGTCGATACCTACGATCGTCAGGGACAGCTCTGGCGCTCGAATATCTATTGGCTGGCCTATCGCGACCGGCCGGTGCCCGACGCGCGCGTGGCGATCTATCCGTTCAAGCGCGAGTTCGTCGTGGGCGCGAGCCGAATCGACATGGAGGGCGGAATCTCGACGATGTGCTATCTGCCGGGACAGCATACGCCCGAGCGCGAATGCTGGTACATCAACATGGGCGCGGTCGACAAGGACTTCTGCACCGTAAAGGCGATGGTCGCCGCAGCGCCGTGATGACAGTCTGAAAACGCAATTCTGCAAACGAAAATCGGCGCGGAGCCCACAAGCTCCGCGCCGATTTCTTTAGTTGTTCCCGGCATTGTTTCCCAATCTTCACATCCTGCCATCCGACATCTCCTCAGCTCTCGGATTAAACAGCGCCGCAGGCGTGTCTCCGGCGTCGAGCTCCTCGCTGTTGGGAGCCAGATTGAGCGAGATGAAGAAATCCGTCTTATCGCCTGGGACATAGAAGTCATTCGCCAGCAGCATCACGGTATCGCCAGCCGCGTTGGTTTGCCGGCTCCATACTGGGACATCGGAATCCGGCGCCCGATCTCGAGAAAACTCCGCCCCCAGGTAAAGATAGGTCTCGCTGTCCACATAAACTTTCGCGGGCAGGATGACCTCCGAGGTGGTATCGCGCGGGCGCATCTCAAGCGCATAGGCGCTGCGCACTTCGCAACTGAGATGAGTGAAATGCGCAGAATCACTCGCGTCGGCAATTCCAGCGCCAATCGCAGGCGCATCGAGACAGGCGAGCATCGGCTGCTTGGCCGCCAGCCGGTACTCGTACACTTCGGTCTTTGGCGGCGCATATTCCCAACTGAACTGCACACATGAGTAGGTGCATGACTGATCAGGGTAGCCACCACGAATCTGCTGCTGCCGCCATCTGCGGACCGCCGGAATGTAGAACCAGGTATCATCATTTCTCCGCGGATCGATGTACTCCTCCGTGATCACCGCCGCGCGATCAGGGCCGCACGCATCTCCTCGCTCTTTGTAGTCGATCGGTCCGTGCGCCGCGGGCGAGCCGGGGTCCGGAGCGGACCCGAATTGAAGAAAGGTCATGCGGTCGCAATCATTTTCGTTTCGATAGTCCCGCTGAGAATCGTCTCCGATTAGTTCGTCGGGCTCCTGGGGACTCACGGTGTATGCTTTGGTCTTCTGCGCCGAATCCACCGAAGCTTCTCGCGGAATAAATGGTCCCCAGCGCCAGTTGTACGCGATCTTTACGCCCGCCTTCGGGTCCGCCGTGTCGATCGAGGGAAACGGCAGGCCGGCGACGTAGTTGCGTATCGCGTCATGCTCGTCGAGCGTCACTTGGCCGGAATATTTTTCGGTCGCGCTCTGATACGCTCGCGGCCAATCTACACGATGGATTGCCGCAACCGTCACGGTGAGGCCGTGCCTGATCGCGAACACCAGTCCAGCCGGAATCGCGGCCGAAAATTGATCGACGTTGCCGTGCGCGATGACCGTGCCGTCGGATGGCACGTTGGGTGTAGCCGTTGGGATGGCCGTCGGCGGGGCGTCACCGCTGGCGATGCTGGCCAATCCGATCAGCAAAACGATCGCTATCGCGGGAAAGCTTTTCATCGCGTCCTCCGTTTTGTGGCGCGCAGTAGATGGGTTCCGACTTCCTTCAGTTGCTCGACAATCTCGGCAGATCCCGGCGGATCTTCATCGCCGCCCATCAAGATTCGTCCCAGCGCCATCGCGGCGAACTGCCCGTTCACGAATTGATCGAGAAGGCGAAACTGAGATGGGTCGTCCGACGGAGCGCCGAACAGCTCCTTCCAAATTTCCAGGATCTGGCCGGAGAAGCGTTCACTCGCGCGGCGAACCGCCTCGCGCAACGAGAGATCGGTGCGGCTGGCGACCACTAGTTCAAGCCACGCGTAGAAAACCCGATCCCGATAGACAGGAGCCAGGGCATCGATGATCGCGGCGAGCCGCCTATTCCTATCGGCAGGCAGCTTCCCCGTCGCCTCCATCTTGCGGGAGGCCGCGAGCCGCAAATCAAATAGATGTTCCAGCGCGGCAATCACCAACTGCTCCTTGGCGGGGAAGTGGTGCAACTGCGCGCCCTTGGAAACGCCTGCGCGTTGTGCGATCTCGGCGGTCGTCGTCCCCGCGTAGCCGCGCTCGAACAGGCAATCGATCGCGGCGTCGATGAGCCGTTTGCGGGTTTCCGCGCTTCTCTCTTCCTGCAGGCGTGGCATATCGGCCTCCCGCACCGGATCATTAACATGATGGTCGCCCGGATGCAAACCGGGCAGACGGCTTGTTATTTGCACAGCTGGAACGCAGCCACGAAGCGCCGTTCTAGGTTCCCTTTCTCGACGCTCGCTTGAGGCTTTCGCGCTACTCGACGGTTACCGACTTGGCGAGGTTGCGCGGCTGGTCGATATCGGTGCCGCGCTCCGCGGCGACGTGGTACGCGAGCAGTTGCAGCGGAATGGTCATCAGTACCGGCGTGAGCATCCGGTTGGTCGCCGGAAGCTCGAGCACCTCGGTCGCGACCGAGCGCAGCTCGTCGGTTGCGTGGTCGGTCACCGCGATAATCTTTCCGCCGCGCGATTCAACCTCGCGCAGGTTCGAGAGCATCTTGTCGAACAGGTCGTCGTTGGGAATCAGCACCACGACCGGAACCGTTTCATCGATAAGCGCGATCGGGCCGTGCTTCATGAACCCCGCGGGAAAACCCTCGGCGTGGATGTAGGAGATTTCCTTCAGCTTGAGCGCGCCTTCGAGCGCGACCGGATGATTTATCCCGCGGCCGATATAGATGAAATCGCGTGCGGACGCGTAAGTTCGCGCGATTCGCTCGATCTCGGGCTCAAGCGCGAAAATCGCTTTCATTTGCGCGGGAATCGCGAACGCAGGCGCGAGCAGTGCCTCGGCCTCGGCGGGGTTAAGGCGCCCCATCCGGGCCGCCAGGTGAATCGCGAACAGATAGAAAGCCTCGACCTGCGTGATGAAGCACTTGGTCGTGGTCACGCTGATCTCGGGACCGCATCGCGTGTACAGCCGCGCGTGCGCGCGCCGCGCGATCGACGAATCGAGAGTGTTGCTGAGCGCGATCACGTGCGCGCCGCGGCGTATGCCTTCCTCCATCGCGGCCAGAGTGTCGGCAGTCTCGCCCGATTGCGAGATCGCGATCATCGTGGTGTGCGAATCGATCGGCGCGCGGCGGTAGCGGAACTCAGAGGCGAAGTCGGCCTCGACCGGAATTCCGGTCAGCTCTTCGATCATGTATTTCCCGATATTCGCGGTGATCCACGACGCTCCTTCGCTCACCATCACAATTCGTCCGATCGCTCCGGGGCCGCCTGGCGGCAAAAGCTCTTCGTCGAAGCGGACCTCTGACGAACCTCCCGACGATCCAGAGATCGCGCGATCGGCCAGCGTATCGATCCACGCCTGCGGCTGCTCGCTTATCTCCTTGCGCAGATAGTGTTTGAAGCCGCCCTTGGTCGCGGCGACCGCGTCCCATTCGATATGGCGAGGAGTCCGCGTGACGGGGGTGCCGTCGAACTTCATGATCCGCACGCCGTGCGCGGTGATCTCCGCAAGCTCGCCGTCGTCGAGCACGACCGTCTTGCGCGTGTGGCTCAGGATCGCGGGAATATCGGACGCGACGAAATTCTCGCCCTCGCCAAGTCCCAGGACCAGCGGGGTCGCGGTCTTCGCCGCGACCAGCTTGCCGGGCTCGGTCTCCGACAGGACCACGATCGAGAATGAGCCGCGCAAGTCGCCGACCGAGCGTCGGACCGCCTCAGTCAGCCCGAGTCCCGCCTTGATGCGTTCCTCGATCAGATGGGAAATCAGCTCGGTGTCGGTCTGCGAGCGAAGCTGATGACCGCGCGAGAGCAGCGCGGCGCGCAGCTCGAGATAGTTCTCGACGATTCCGTTGTGAATCACGGCGACCGGGCCGGCCTTGTGCGGATGCGCATTCTCCTCGGACGGGCGGCCGTGGGTGGCCCAGCGCGTGTGCCCGATTCCGATCTGCCCGCCAAGCGGGGCGTCGGCCAGGCGAGCGCGCAGATTGGCCAGCTTGCCGGCTGCGCGGCGAATTTCGAGCTTGCCGTTCTGCACGATTGTCGCGACGCCGGCGGAGTCGTAGCCCCGGTATTCGAGGCGGGCCAACCCGTCAATCAGGATTGGATATGCCTCATCCGCTCCGACGTATCCGATGATTCCACACATATGATTCCCCCCTCCGCATCAATTGCGGAGATAGCGTTGTGCCGCACTTTCGCGCAGCAGTTTCGGGAATCACGAAAGCCACTGTCCGCGATCGTCGCGTCCGCGCGCGATCCGGAACCGAAGAGGAGGATGATCAAAGCGGGAGAGTTTAATCTTCGTCAGGGCATGATGCCCTGCCACTCAAGGCGGCTTTTGTCACGCGGTCACCCGCGTGGTTTGTTCGCCTTTTTCGGCCGTGGAGCCGGGAAGCTATCCGCCGAATCTTTCGATGAAGCTTCCACCTCGTCAACTCGGATTCAATTAACAATCCGAGTCCTGGCGCTACTCTCGTCCAATGCGTTCAATCAGCTCGACCATCACCTCGACAGAAATTCGGGCTTCGCTTCCCTTGCCGAAGATTATCCCCGCCCGCGCAATTTGGCACAAGCGCGACATTTGGACGGGAAGGGATGGATATTATTCGTCGAAGAGGTCCGAGAACTCCGCCACGGTGATCTCCACAGTTCTGATTATGCTGCGCAAAGTTCCTCTGTCGAGCGTGGTATGCAAGGGAACGGTGACGGGATTTCGTCCGTCACAGACGAGGCGAACATGACTGCCCTTCTGACGAACTTGACGATAGCCGAGCTTGATTAGTGCGCCGACGCAAACGCGTCCCGATATGACGGGAAGTGATCCGGATTTCGCCATTGACGATTATACAACCCGCAGCTTGGGGCGCTTGCGAATATCTCGGTCCGATCTCTCACGTTTCCGGATGGCGCGCTCATTCAGGATTTCCTTTGCGTACGGTTCCGCTTCGCGTATTAGGCCGTCAAAACTGTAGGTATTCGTCTTGCTCCCGCCGGAACTATGTCGGCGAGGATTACGCCGGATCAGTCCATCGTTCTCCATCTGCGCAATACGTCTTTGGACAGTCCGAGGGTCCACGCCAATTCGTTTAGCAATAGTCTTCTTTGATGGATAAGGAAGGTTTTCCTGCTCCCACCAATGATCTGCGATCTGCAAGAGAATGTTCAAATCGAGAGGATCGAGGCGGAGAGCTCGTTGGCGTTGTAGAAAGACGGACGGGAAACCAAGCCAACCAGCTTGAATTGCGAGCTTTCCCCATTTCCGTTCGAGTTTGCCGCCGTCTGATTTCTGATCAGTAGAGACCCGCGCTTTCGTCATGCCCTAACCATAAACGCCGCATTGGGCACGTGCAAATACCCTGGGGAGACTCTTCCGCCTCGGGGTGCTACTTATGTGCTGAGTCTGGTCGCGATTGGATTTGATCGGATGGTTATGCTTAGGGAGACATATAGGTCGCGGAGAGGTGGGCGGAGCGATCCTTGGGGGAAGGGTTCCATGGCCTCCCCTGCTTTTTTTGGGAATGTTTGGTTCATCCAGCGACCGCAAGGCGCACGATCTCGTATTCCGGAGGCAATTGCCAACCTTCGGATTCCTGATTCTCGAGACAGAGTTCGATAGCCTCGCGAATGTTTTGTAGCGCTTCTTCGCGGGTACGGCCCTGACTGATGCAGCCCGGAATCACGGGGCACTCTGCCACAAGGAAACCGTCCTCGCCCGGGGTCAAGATAACCGGCAATTCCATTGTTTCTAATGATACCAGCCTTTATATCCAGGCGCTAATAATCAAGCGGCGCGCCATTTGCAGGACCGATCGCCTCAAACCGTCATGGCCAGCCGGCCGACTTCTGACAAAACCGCATCCCGCTGATCCTCCGACGCGCGAGGGCCAGCATAATAGGCCGTCACGATGATTGGAGCGCGCCCCGGCGGCCAGATGACGGCGATGTCGTTCGTAACGTTGTTGGCTCCGGAACCGGTCTTGTCTCCGACGCGCCAGCCTTTTGGCGCTCCCGCCCGCAACCGCTTGTCGCCGGTCTTACAGGCGGCGATCCACGCGATCAGGTGCTCGCGAGAGGAGGCCGATAGCGCAGTCCCGAGGATGGTCTTGTGCAGGATTTCGAGCATCGCGATTGGGGTGGTGGTGTCGCGCGGATCGCCGGGGATGGCTTCGTTCAGCTCCGGTTCGCGGCGGTCGAATCGCGTGACGCTGTCTCCAAGCGAGCGGATGTAGGCTGTTAGTGCCGCTGGGCCGCCGAAGCTGTCGAGCAGCAGGTTCTCCGCCGTATTGTCGCTGAGGGTCAACGCGGCTTGGCAGATTTCGCCGACGGTCAGACCGTCATCGCCGACATGTTTCTCGGTAATCGGGGAATGGGGAACCAGGTAATCCCGCGAATAGACGATCCGGCGCGCGAGCCTCTCTTCCTGGCGATCGACCCGCGCCATGACGAACGCGGCGGTTGGAAACTTGGACGTGCTGCACATGGGAAAGCGCTCGTCACCCCGATGCGCGATGAGCTTCGTCCTCTGTGTCTTGGCGGTATCGAGAACCGCGACGCCTAGACGGCCGCCATGTCTCCGTTCGAGATCGGCAAGCCCGCGTTGCAGATCGCGGTAGTGATCGTCAGCATCAGCGCGCAAGCTCAACAGAACCGGGCTAGCAAGAATCGACGCGATCAGCAGCTCCCGGCGTGAAATCCGCGCCCGCACGGGTTCGCGTCATTTGCCGGAGGGCTTGGATGCGTGACCCGTCGAGCCAGTGCCGTTGTCGCCGTGGCGTTTTCGCCAGGTCGCCGTCCAGCCGGGTTTTTCGCGTTGCGGATGATGCGACATCACGAGTGCGCCGTCGGAAACCTCGCGTATAATTGTCGTGCCGGAAGCGACGTACGCGTCGTTGCCGACTTTGATCGGCGCGACTAGCTGAGTATCGCATCCGATCATGCAGCGGTCGCCGATCTGCGTCGCGTGCTTTTCGTAGCCGTCGTAATTGACGGTGATCACGCCGCATCCGACATTAGTGTCGCGGCCGATGGTCGCGTCGCCGAGGTAACTCAGATGGCTGGCCTTGGTGCCGCGTCCGATTTTGGCTTTTTTCGTTTCGACGAAATTGCCGATGCGATTATGCCCCTCGAGGTCGGTGCCGGCGCGCAGATTCGCGAACGGACCGATCTCCGAGTCCGCGCCGATCCGGCATTCCTCGGCGCGCACTCCCAGCTTGATATGGCATCGCTCGCCGATCTCGACATCCTTCAGCCACGCGGTGCCCTCGATCCTGGTTTCCGCGCCGACGCGGCTTCGCCCGAGAATCTGCACGTTGGGTCCGATGATCACGTCCGCGGCAATTTCCGCCTGGTCGGAAATATACGCCGACGCTGGATCAACGAACGTCACTCCCGCCGCCATCAGCCGCCGGTTCACCTGGTCACGAAGTAGGGTTTCCATCGATGCCAACTCCTCGCGCGTGTTCACGCCCGCGAATTCCGCCGCGTCCCGAGCCCGCCACGCCTGGACCGCGAGTCCGCGCTTGCGCGCTGCTGCGACAATATCGGTCAGATAAAATTCATGCTGCGCGTTCTTTGGTTGTAGGCCGTTAAGCGCCGCGCGCAGAAAGTCTGTGTGCGCGATATATATTCCGGTGTTGATTTCACGGACCGTGAGCTCCGCGGGCGAGGCGTCACGCGCCTCAACGATCGCGAGCGCCGCGCCATCTGCGTCGCGGAGCACTCGCCCGTACGCGCCGCCGTCCTCAAGAACTACGCTGATGAACGACAGCGCCGCGCCGCTTTTGCGATGCGTGTCGATAAACTCTGCGAGCGTCGCCGCCGTGAGCATCGGCATATCGCCGTACGCGATCAACACATCACCGGCGCAGTTCTGAGGTATCGCGGCGATTCCTGCGCGCGCGGCGTCGCCGGTGCCACGAGGTTCGGACTGAATTGCGATCGCGATTTGCGCGCTTGCGGCTGCCGCGCGCACGGCGGCCTCGACCTCGCGCGCCTGGTAGCCGGTGACGGCGACGATTGGTGCGGCTCCCGCCGCTTCGAGAGCGCGGACTACCCGCGTGATCATCGCCGCGCCGCCGACCTCGTGCAGAACCTTGGCTCGCGCCGAACGCATCCGGGTGCCGAGTCCCGCGGCGAGTACGATCGCGGCGAGGCCAGATTTTTCTATGCGCGAATCTTGCGCCATCGATTAGTCGTACTCGTTGAAGTCTGAGACCTTCCAGGTATCGCCTTCCTTGCGCGCTGAGATCATCCAATTCTTCTTGAATGAGCCGCCCTCGGGTACGTCGATCGTCGCGCGAAACACATACTGAATATGGTCGGGAGCGTCGCGCTCCGCCTTGAGCTTGTAATGGATGACGGGCTTGCGCGTGGTTTCGTCGATCGCCTGACCCTGGGTCAGTTTCATTTCCTGATGCAGTTTGTCGAGCGCCAGTCCGGTGCATAGCGGCTCGGCGGCTTTCAGATCGATCGCCATGTAGTGCGCCGTGATGAAGCGATCGACGACGCCGCGCGGGCTGTTGGACTTTGTGCAGGAGGAAGCGCCGAGAACGACAACCGCAAGCGCGAGCATCAAAGAGCTCAGCCCTGCGCGGCGATTCACGACTCGTGACAGTGGCATCATTTCTTCTTGAACAACTCGTCTAATGCTTTTCGCGCAGTTGGCGGTCTCGCGGCGACGCGGTTTTTCCCCGGAGTGAAGTACTCGCAAAAGTTGGCGCGTTCCTTATCAACCACGCGATCCGCCATCGGCTCCCGGCACTGATTATTGTATGCCGGATCGTAAAATCCGCAGTTCCGGCACGAGTGCTGCGCGCGGCCGCATCCGGGACAAACCTCGCGAAAGCTCACGCGTTCGCGAACTTCTATCTCACCGCCGCAGAAAAAACAGTTCATCGCGCGCCCGGCGATGCGTCCCGGCCCCAAGCCGGAAAACCGCGCTTTTTCAAGCACTTCGCCACTGATAGCATAGCTGCTGTGGCACCCGAGCGCGAGACAATGCTGAAGGCGATCGAGGCGTTTGCCGCCGCTCTCGCGCATGCGGCACGCGCCTCCGCCCACACCGTCGATAACTACCGGCGCGATCTGATGGCGCTGCGCAGCTTCATGCTCGATCGCGCGGCGGTACTCGGGCGAAAAGAAGATGAAATCGATCCCGCGTCGATCACGCCCGACCACATTCGCGCATGGCTGTCGAACATGATCAATACAAAGAAGTATCAGCGCGCGACAGTGCAGCGGCGGCTCAGCGCTGCCAAGGCGTTTTTCCGCTATCGCGAGAACGCCGGCGCGTCCGGTAATCCCACCCGTACGATGCGCTCGCCGCGCTCAGAGCGGCATCTTCCGCTGGTGCTTGGAGAGGAAGACATCGGGAAGTTGATCGATCTGGACGCCGAGGTGCAATCCGCCGCGGCGTTGCGCGATCGCGCGATAATCGAAACGCTCTACTCGGCCGGGATTCGCGTTAGCGAGCTGGTGGGCCTCAACTGGCGCGATATCGACGAAGAAATCGGGATGCTCACGGTGCGTTCGGGCAAGGGCAACAAGGATCGCGTGGTGCCGATCGGAGAGCCCGCGCTCGACGCGCTCGCCGCGTGGCGGCGCGCGATGCCGATCGCGTGGGAGGCGGACGGTCCCGTGATCGTGAACCTGCGCGGCGCGCGGCTGACGACCCGCAGCGTCGAAAATATCGTGCGCGATCGAATCACGCGCGCGGGCGTACCGATTGCGCTAACTCCGCACGGGCTGCGTCATTCGTTCGCAACGCATATGCTGGGTAATGGCGCCGACCTGCGCTCGATCCAGGAGATGCTCGGGCACGCGAGCCTCGCGACCACCCAGCGCTACACGCATGTCAGCATCAATCACCTGAAAAAGGTCTACCGGAGCGCGCATCCGCGCGCATAAGAGACGTACGAGCGACGCCTGAAGGCAAAATGAAAATCCGCAGCACAACGATTCTGAGCGTCCGACACGAAGGCAAGGTGGTGATGGCCGGAGACGGACAAGTCAGCGCCGGACCGACGATCATGAAGAGCGGCGCCCGCAAGGTACGCCGTCTGCACGGCGACCGCGTTCTGGCGGGCTTCGCAGGCTCGACCGCCGACGGGCTTACGCTGTTCGACAAATTCGAGAGCAAACTCCAGGAGTACAACGGAGTGCTGAGGCGCGCCGCGGTCGAGTTGGCCAAGGATTGGCGCACCGACAGAGTGCTTCGCAGGCTCGAAGCGATGCTGATTGTCGCCGACGCCGAAAGCTCGCTGCTGTTGTCAGGCGTGGGCGACGTAATCGAGCCCGATGACGGCATCTTGGCGATCGGATCGGGCGGGAACTTCGCGCTTTCGGCCGCTCGCGCGTTGCTGCGGCACAACCCGGGCCTGTCGGCCCGGCAGATCGCGGAAGCGTCGCTGAAGATCGCGTCCGAACTCTGCGTCTACACCAACGACCAATTTATTATCGAAGAGTTATAGGCACGCGGCCAAATCGCGATTAGTCTTTAAGGCGCGGAGCGCAAAGGCCGCCGACGCGGATTTATTGCAAACCCTACGATGGCAGTTCCACAGGTAATGACCCCGCGCGAGATCGTCTCCGAACTCGATCGGTATATCGTCGGTCAGCATGACGCCAAGCGCGCGGTCGCGATCGCGCTGCGCAACCGGTGGCGGCGCCAGAACGTCGCGCCCGATCTACGGGACGAAATCGCTCCCAAGAACATCTTGATGATCGGCCCGACCGGCGTCGGCAAGACGGAGATCGCGCGCCGCCTGGCGAAGCTCGCGCAGGCGCCGTTCGTCAAGGTTGAAGCCTCGCGCTACACCGAAGTTGGGTACGTCGGACGCGATGTCGAATCGATGATTCGCGACCTCGCGGAAATCTCGGTCAAGATGGTGCGCGAAGAAGAGCGCAGCCGCGTCAAGGTCAAGGCGCGCGAGAATGCCGAAGAGCGGCTGCTCGACCTGCTGTTTCCGCCGCCCACGAAAGCGCGCCGACCGGCGGGCATCACGCCCGATGGCCACCTCGAAGCGGCCGAAAGCGATTCGCATCGCGATACGCGCGAGAAGCTGCGCAAGCTGCTCGCGCAGGGGCATCTCAATGAACGCGAAGTCGAGATCGAGGTCTCGGCCAACGCGACTCCAATGGTCGAAGTGTTTACTCCGCAGGGCATGGAAGAGATGGGCTTCAACATGAAGGATCTCATGAGCCAGATCATGCCCAAGAAGACGCATCATCGTAAGGTGAAAATTCCCGAGGCGCTCGAAATTCTAACCCAGGAAGAAGCCGCGCGGCTGGTAGATATGGAGGCGGTCGCGCATGAGGCGATCAATCGCGCCGAGCAGTCGGGAATCGTGTTTATCGACGAGATCGACAAGATCGCCGGACGCGAGGCGGGGCGCGGCCCCGACGTCTCGCGCGAGGGCGTGCAGCGCGACCTGCTGCCAATCGTCGAGGGCTCGACCGTCAACACCAAGTACGGCGCGATTCGCACCGATCATATTCTGTTCGTCGCGTCGGGGGCGTTTCATACCAGCAAGCCCTCCGACCTGATTCCCGAGTTCCAGGGGCGCTTTCCGATTCGCGTCGAGCTGAAGGCGCTCGCGCGCGAGGACTTTATCCGCATTCTGACCGAGCCTGAAAATTCTCTGACGCGGCAATACGTGGCGTTGATGGCGACCGAGGGGCTGCGGCTCACTTTCACCGACGACTCGGTGGCCGCGCTGGCCGAAATCGCCGCGCAGGTCAACGACCGGACTGAAAATATCGGGGCACGCCGCCTGCACACCGTTCTCGAGCGGCTGCTCGAAGAGATCTCCTTCAACGCGCCCGAACTCGGCGACCGTGATCTGACAATCGACGCGGGCTACGTCCACGCCCACCTGGACCCGATCCTCAAGGACGAGGACCTCTCGCGCTACATCCTGTAATGTCGAGGCGCTTAGCTGCCCGGCGTGCGTTCGGGCCGTGATTCGGCGGGGCGTCGGCCCGGGCAATGGGATGGCAATTGCGCCGCGCCCTCAAGCCTGTTTTGATTGCCACTTACGGCGCGTTTATTGCCATGACCCGATGGAGTGGGCGGAGACTACGTGAACAAAGACCTCATCGCACGAGCCGAAATTCTGATCGAGGCGCTGCCCTTTATCCGGCGCTTTCGCGGGCAGACGTTTGTAATCAAGTACGGCGGCCATGCGATGCAATCCGACGAGCTGCGCTCGGGCTTCGCCGAGGACGTGGTGCTGCTCGATCTGGTCGGCATCAACCCGGTGGTGGTCCACGGCGGCGGCCCGCAGATAAGCGAGCTTATCGGCAAGCTCGGGCTCAAATCTCACTTCGTGCGCGGGATGCGCGTGACCGACGCGGCCACGATGGAAGCGGCCGAGATGGTGCTGCAGAGAATCAACAAGGATATCGTCACGATGCTCTCGCGGCATGGCGGCCGCGCAGTTGGACTCTCGGGCAAGGACGGCGACCTGATCGTCTCGCGCAAGATGCAGATGGTCGTTAAGGATGAGGCCGGACGCAAGAGCGAAGTTGATATCGGGCTGGTGGGCGAAGTCGATCAGATCAATCCGGAGATTATCAGAACGCTCGATGCGGCAAATTTCATCCCTGTGATCGCGCCGACCGGAGTGGGCCGCGACGGCCAGACGTACAATATCAACGCAGACGTGGCCGCCGGGGAGATCGCCGCCGCCCTCAAGGCCGAGAAGCTGATCCTGTTGAGCGATGTCGAGGGCGTCAAGGATCGCGACGGCAAACTCATCTCGACGCTCGACGCGGCTGAGGCGCGGCGCATGATTGCGCGCGGCGTGATCCAGGAAGGGATGATTCCCAAGGTCGAATGCTGTATCGACGCTCTCGGC
Organism: uncultured delta proteobacterium; assembly: GCA_963801665.1. Taxonomy (GTDB): domain Bacteria; phylum Desulfobacterota; class Binatia; order Binatales; family Binataceae; genus JBARDN01. The sequence continues at coordinate 451,321 of CAWDFL010000003.1, forward strand.
AAGGGCGTCGGCAAGACGCACATTCTCGACGGGCGGGTACGTCACGCCGTGCTGCTGGAAATTTTCACGCGCATGGGGGTCGGCACCGAAGTAGTGCAGCGCCGCGCTCGCGTTGCAGACCTTGCGCGCAGCGCGAAGAAGAAAGCCTGAGGACTCGGATGGCTACATCACGATGAACAACGCGGAAATAGTCGAACTGGCGCATCGCAATATGGTGGACATCTACGGATGCCTGCCGATCGCGTTCGTGCGCGGACACGGCGCGTACCTCTTCGACGCGGACGGAAACCGCTACCTCGATTTTTTCTGCGGGCTTGCGGTAACCAGCCTCGGCCATGGGCATCCGCGGGTCGTCCGCGCTATCAAGGAGCAGGCCGAAAAGCTAACCCACGTCTCGAACGTATTTCATACCGAACCCACGGCGCGGCTGGCCGAACGGCTGGCCACGCGCTTCGGCGGCGCGAAAGTATTCTTCGGAAACTCAGGAGCGGAGGCCAACGAAGCGGCGATCAAGCTCGCGCGCCGATGGGGCCACAAGGACGGCGGCGGACGCTACGAAATTATCGCGACGTTGGGTTCGTTTCACGGCCGCACGCTGGCGACGCTCAGCGCGACCGGCCAGGAGAAGTATCATCAGGGGTTCCAGCCTCTGGTGCCCGGCTTTCGGCTCGCGCCGTTCGACGATATCGCGGCGATCGAACACGCGGTTCACGACGAAACCGTCGGCGTGATGGTCGAACCGATTCAGGGCGAAGGCGGCGTCGTCATGCCGCATCCCGACTACCTGAGCCGCCTGCGCGATTTCTGTGACCGCCGCGGCATCCTGATGATCCTCGACGAAATTCAGACTGGGGTCGGCCGCACGGGAAAATTTTTCGCCTTCGAGCACGCGCGCATCAAGCCCGACATCGTGACGCTGGCCAAGGCGCTGGCTGGCGGAATTCCGATCGGTGCGATGATTGCGAGAAACGAAATTGCGTCCGCGTTCACCCCCAGCAGCCACGGCACTACCTTCGGCGGGAACCCGGTCGCATGCAGCGCGGGCCTCGCGGTCCTGGACGCGATCGATCAGGAAGGAATTCTCGACAACGCAACCACCGTCGGCGCCTATATGCTCGAACGCCTGCGCGAGATTGCCAAGAGCTGCGATGGCGTGGTCGAGGTCCGCGGCCTCGGCATGATTATCGGCGTGGTGCTGAAGGGCGATCCGCGTCCGGTCGTCGATGCGTGCCTGAAAGAAAAGCTCCTCGTCAACGGAACCGCCGGCCATATTCTCCGCCTGCTGCCTCCCCTCAACCTCACGCGCGAGGAAGCGGACATCGGACTCAAGATCATCGAAAAGGCGCTGAAGAGCGCGCAGGTGGCGCCGTGAGTGCCGCAGTTCAGAAAGGGCGTGCGCCTCAGCAGGAGACTCGCTCCAAGCGCGACTTCTTGGACATGTCGTCGGTAACGACGGATGAGCTGAATGGCCTGCTAGCGCTCGCGGCGCGGCTCAAGGCCGAGCTCAAGTCGGGAATCGAGCATCCGTATCTGCGCGGGCGAACGCTCGCAATGATTTTTCAGAAGCCTTCCCTGCGCACGAGGATCACCTTCGAGACCGGGATGGCGCAACTCGGCGGCCACGCGATCTATCTCGCGCCCAACGATATCGGAATCGGCGAGCGCGAGACGGTCAAGGACGTGGCGCGAAATCTCTCGCGGGTCGTCGATCTGATCATGATCCGGACTTTCGCCCATGCCAACTGCGTCGAGCTGGCGCGCGAGGCGTCGGTGCCGGTCATCAATGGGCTCAGCGATTTGCTGCATCCGTGCCAGGTGCTCGCGGACCTGCAAACCCTGCAGGAGCATTTCGGCCGCGACATCTCGAAGCTCAAAATCGCGTGGGTCGGCGACGGATTCAACATGGCGCAGAGCTGGATCGAAGCGGCCGCGCTTTTAGGATTCGAGCTGCGCGTGGCGGTTCCTCGCGGCTACGAACCGGAGAAGAGTTTTCTCGATCGCATGCGGCGCGATGAGATCGGAGTTGTGACCAACGATCCGGTCAAAGCCGTGACCGGCGCCGACGTGATCTATACCGACACATGGACTTCGATGGGACGTGAGAAGGAGGCGGCGCAGCGCCGGCGCGACTTCAAGGATTTCCAGGTAAACGCCGCGCTGGTTCCTCACGCGTCGAAGGACGCGTTGGTGATGCACTGCCTGCCGGCGCATCGCGGCGAGGAAATCACCGACGAGGTGCTCGACGGTCCCCGCTCGGTCGTGCTCGACCAGGCCGAGAACCGGCTCCACGCGCAGAAGGCCGTGATGGTCTGGCTGCTGCGTCCGGAGGTTCTGGCGCATGCGGCGTCCGCGCGTGGCGAGTAATTTAATCGAATAGAAAAGATGGCCACCGAAAAAATCAAAAAGTTGGTGCTTGCGTACTCTGGCGGGCTCGATACGTCAGTCATCCTTCGCTGGATCAAGGATCAGTTCGGATGCGAAGTAATCGCGTACTGCGCCGAACGTCGGACAGGCCGAGGAAACCGACGGACTCGAGAAAAAAGCGCTCGCGACCGGCGCGAGCAAATTTATTCTCGCCGACCTGCGCGAAGAATTTGCGCGCGATTTTGTGTTTCCGATGATGCGCGCGAACGCGGTTTACGAGGGTTACTATCTGCTCGGCACATCGATCGCGCGTCCTGTTATCGCGAAGCGGCAAGTCGAAATCGCGCTGGCCGAAGGCGCCGACGCCGTCGCCCACGGCGCTACCGGCAAGGGCAACGACCAAGTCCGCTACGAGCTGACGATCGCGCGGCTCGCGCCGGAGCTCAAGATAATCGCGCCGTGGCGCCGTTCGGACTGGACCTTCCAGGGCCGCGCCGACATGATCGCCTACGCGAATGAGAAGAAAATTCCTATTTCGGTCACGGCCGAAAAGCCCTATTCGATGGATCGCAACCTGGTGCATATCAGTTACGAGGGCGGGATCCTCGAAGACCCATGGCGCGAGCCGTACAATGACATGTTCCGGCTGACCGTCGCGCCCGAGAATGCGCCTGACAATCCGGAGTACGTGGAGATCGAATACGCGGCGGGAAATCCGATCGCGATCAATGGCAAGAAACTTTCGCCGGCGAAGATTATCGAGCACGCCAACGAAATCGCCGGACGCCATGGCGTCGGCCGGGTCGATTTGGTCGAGAACCGCTACGTCGGAATCAAATCGCGCGGCGTGTACGAAACTCCCGGCGTCACGATGCTTATGCATGGGCATCGCGGCGTCGAGCAGTTGACGCTTGATCGCGAGGTGATGCATCTGCGCGACTCGCTCGTCTCGCGCTACGCGGAGATGGTCTATTACGGCTACTGGTTTGCGCCCGAGCGCGCGGCGCTGCAGAAGCTCATCGACGCGGCTCAGCTCGACGTGAACGGCGTCACGCGAATTAAACTGTACAAGGGCGCGGCGACGATTGTGGGACGCAAATCGGAAAATTCGCTCTATGATCCCGCGATCGCAAGTTTCGAAGAGGCGGGGGGCTACAATCAGTCCGATGCCGAAGGGTTCATCCGCATCGCGGGAACCCGGTTGCGCGCGCTTGCGCGCGTTCGCGGCGAGGGCGCAAAGGGCCGCGCGGAGAAGTGAGATTTGGGCAAGGTCATCCAGTTCCGGCCGCCGAAAACGCAGCCGAAGTTGGTGCCACGAATCCGCTCGGGGCATTGCCCCAAATGCCTGCACAAAATGGACGTGCATATCGTTCATCCCGACGGCACCATGAGCTGCTCGGCGCGCGGATGCCTGTGCCGCACCCGCCGTTCCGAATGATCGGGCTTGCGCAGCAATGCGCCGCAAGGGCATCCTCGCGACGGTGAAGAAAACCGGAATCAAGCCGCCGGCGCGGTCCGCGTCCAATCTGATCCGCGGAAGGTTTGCGCGCGGGCGGTTGCCCGAGGTCGAGGCGTTCACCGCATCGCTGCCGTTCGATCGGCGGCTCTTCCGGCACGATATTCGCGGATCGATCGCGCACGCGCGGATGCTCGCAAAGGTGCGCCTGATACGCGCTTCAGAAGCGCGTGCGATCGAGCGCGGGCTCAAGGAAATCGAGCGCGAGATCGACGCGGGACGCTTCCGCTTCGATATCGGCGACGAGGATATTCATCTCGCGATCGAGCGCCGCCTAATTGCCAAGATCGGTGAAGCGGGGCGCAAGCTGCATACCGCGCGCTCGCGCAACGATCAGGTGGCACTCGACCTACGCCTTTACCTGCGCGACGAGCTGCGCGAGGCAATCGCGATCGTCGGCGAGCTGCGCTCCGCGCTCATCCGCCTCGCGCGCCGCCACGTCGAGACCGTCATGCCCGGCTATACGCACTTGCAGCGCGCGCAGCCGGTCTCGCTCGCGCATCATCTGCTCGCATACGTCGAGATGCTGACGCGCGACGGAGAGCGCTTTGCGCAGGCTCTCGCGCGCACCGACGTGATGCCGCTGGGTGCGGGCGCGCTGGCCGCGACTACGCTGCCAATCGATCGGGCGATGGTCGCGCGTGAGCTCGGGTTCGGACGGATCACCGATAACAGTATCGATGCGGTTTCGGATCGGGACTTCGCGATTGATTTTCTGTCCGCCGCCGCGCTGCTGGCGGTGCATCTGTCGCGGATGAGCGAGGAGCTGATCCTGTGGACCTCGAGCGAGTTCGGATTCGCCTCGATTCCCGACGAGTTCTCGACCGGCAGCTCGATGATGCCGCAGAAAAAGAACCCTGACCTGGCCGAGTTGATCCGCGGCAAGACCGGCCGCGTGATCGGCGATCTGGTCGCGATGCTCACGATCCTGAAAGGGCTTCCGCTCGCATACAATTCCGACTTGCAGGAAGACAAGGAGCGCGTGTTTGATGCGCTCGATACGATCAAGCCGGCCACGCGGCTGATGGCGAAACTTTGGCCGGCCTTGCGATTCGACCGTGACGCGATGCGCGCGGCGGCAGGAGGGTTCGCGCTAGCGACCGACTTGGCAGAATACCTGGTGGAAAAGGGCATCGCGTTTCGCGAGGCGCACGAGATCATCGGCCGGATCGTGCGCGAAACGGCGGCGGCCGGCGCGACCCTCGAGGATTTGAAGCATAGCGATCTGCGTCGCTACTCGACGGTGTTCAAGGGTGACGCTGCGGAAATCCTGCGCGCGGAGAATTCACTGGCGCGGCGCTCGATAGCCGGTGGGCCCGCGCCGAGCACCGTCAGGCGGCGGCTCAAAGAGTTGAAACGATGAGCAATCGGATGCGCGCGTATATCATCGCAAGCATCGTCGCGTTCGCAGCGGCGGCAGGATGGGCGGGATGCGGCGTGAAATCACCGCCGATCCCTCGCGAGATGGCGCGCCCGCAACGAATTCTCGATCTGCGCGCCGAATCCGAAAAAGGTGCAATCAAGCTTAGCTGGGGGCGACCTGACACCTATGCGGGCGGCGCCACGATGCGCGATCTCGAAGCGTTTCTGATTATGCGAACTCAGGGTCAGAGTTCCTACAAGGAAATCGGACGGATCGAAGTGACCGACAACGGACGTTTTCAGAAGCAGGAAACGTTCACCTATCGCGACTCCGATACGAAGCTTGGCCAGAGCTATAGTTACGAGATCGTTTCGATCACGAGCAGAGGATTCAGGAGCCAGCCGTCGAACGAGGTCACGCTGGTGCGCACCATTCCTCCGCCGCCACCGAATCCGGAGAATTTTGTCGTTCCAACTCCAGCGCCACTTCCATGATGGTGCGTGGCCAGGACGCTGGCCTGCGCCACCAGGCGAGGCGTTTATTCGCCGCGTCCGGCTGTGGTAAAACCGACCTTCACCGTCATAGCTTTGGCCGCGGTCGTCAACTTCCGTACAACACCATGAATTACTTCGAGTATAAAAACGATCAATTATTCGCGGAGGAGGTTGCGCTGGCCGATCTGGCAAAGCGGGTCGGAACTCCATTTTACGTCTACAGCGCGCGCACCCTGCGGCGGCATTACCGCGTTTTCGACGAAGCGTTTTCCGGCACCGATCATCTGATCTGCTACGCGATGAAGGCGCTGTCGAACTTGAGCATTCTGAAGCTCTTCGCCTCGATGGGCTCGGGATTTGACATCGTATCCGCGGGCGAGTTGATGCGATGCATTCGCGCGGGCGCGGATCCGCGAACGATTGTGTTCTCGGGCGTCGGCAAGACCGATGCGGAGATCGCCGCCGCGCTCGACGCGGGCATCCTGATGCTCAATGTCGAGTCGCGTCCCGAGTTGCACCGCATCGCGGAGGTGGCAGGACGCATGCAGCGGCGCGCGCCGGTCAGTTTGCGCGTCAACCCCGACCTAGATCCGGGGACGCATCCGCATATTTCGACTGGGCATCGCGATTCCAAATTTGGCGTGCCGCTTTCGCAGGTGCGCGAATATTACGCGGAGGCGCGCGGGCTGAAGAATCTCGAAATCGTTGGACTCAGCACGCATATCGGATCGCAAATCACAGACACCGCTCCGTTCGCCGAAGCCGCCGGTAAGGTCAAGAGCATCGTGACCGACCTGCGCGCTTCGGGGGTAGAGCTCAAGTATCTCGATATCGGCGGCGGACTAGGAATTCCGTATCAGGAAAATCCCCCTCCGCCCTCCGAGTACGCCGCCGCGATGCTGGGGCCTATCCGCGGGCTCGGCCTCAAAATAATCAGCGAGCCGGGACGCGTGCTGGTGGGCAATGCGGGCGTGCTGGTCACGCGCGTGTTGTACATGAAGGAAACCGACGTGAAGCGATTCGTGATCGTCGACGGCGCGATGAACGATCTGATTCGTCCGGTCCTGTATGAGGCGTATCATGCAATTATACAGATCGATCGGCGCAAAGTCGGCAAGCTGATTGTCGCCGACGTGGTCGGACCGGTCTGCGAGAGCGGAGATTTTTTCGCCCGTGAACGCGAGATGCCGCAGCCGAGCGCCGGCGATCTGCTGGCGGTGATGAGCGCGGGCGCATACGGTTTCGTGATGGCGTCGAATTACAACAGCCGTCCGCGCGCGCCCGAGATACTGGTCGACGGGACCGAGGCGCACGTGATTCGCGAGCGCGAGAATTATGAAGATCTCATTCGCGGTGAGAAAATTGTCGAGCTGAAGGCGCATTAGGACGATCGATGGCGACGCTGGAATTCACCAAGATGCACGGATGCGGCAACGACTATATTTATGTCGTTGCGTTGAAGGCGCGTCCGGCAGATCCGTCGGCGCTCGCGGTGCGCGTTGCGGATCGGCATTTCGGGATCGGCGGCGACGGCCTGATCATGCTTGCTCCATCGCGCGCTGCTGACGTGCGGATGGAGATGTACAACGCTGACGGCAGCCGCGGCGACATGTGCGGCAACGGAATTCGCTGCGTTGCGCGGCTTGCCTATGAACGCGGAATCGCGCGCAAGAATCCGATGGTTGTCGAAACCGATTCGGGATTGAAGACGATCGAGCTTCGGTTCGAGGCCGGCGCCGTCGCGGGTGCGACCGTGGACATGGGCGAGCCGATTCTCGAGGGCCGCGAGATTCCCGTTGCCGCCAATGGCAGGATCGTCGACTATCCGCTCGATGTCGGTGGGCGGCGCGAGGCGATCACCGCTGTCTCGATGGGAAATCCGCACTGCGTGGTTTTCGTGAACGACGACGCGATCCACAAAATGGACGTGTGGGAATTTGCGCGGCTCGGACGCGAGTTCGAGACGCATCCGTTTTTTCCGCGGCGCGTCAACACGGAATTTATCCTGCCGGTCTCACGCACGCATCTGAAAATGCGCGTATGGGAGCGCGGTTCGGGCGAGACTCTCGCGTGCGGCACCGGCGCGTGCGCCGCGATGGTCGCTGCGGTGCTGACGGGACGCGCGGAGCGCAAAGCGACAGTCGAGCTGCGCGGCGGTGACCTCGAGATCGAGTGGCGCGAAAAAGGCACCGGCGCGAATCACGTCTTCATGACCGGAAACGCGGTCGAGGTTTTCAGAGGCGAGATCGAACTCGGGTCCGACGAGATGGTATCTGTCAAGGACTAGCCGCGGAGGATTGGCAGATGTTCAACGGAGCGCTCACTGCACTCATCACACCGTTTCGCGACGGTGCGGTGGACGAACCCGCGCTGCGCGACCTGATCGAATGGCAGATTCAAAGTGGCATCGACGGGTTGGTGCCGTGCGGCTCGACCGGAGAGTCGGCTACGCTCACGCACGAAGAGCATGAGCGCGTGGTCAAGATTACGATCGAGCAGGCGCGCAAGCGCGTTCCGGTCATCGCGGGGACCGGTTCCAATGCGACCGCGGAGGCGATTCGCCTGACCGCCTCGGCGCGTGCGATGGGCGCAGACGGCGCGCTCCTGATTTCGCCCTACTACAACAAGCCGACCCAGGAAGGGATTTTCAAGCACTACAAACTGATCGCGGCGAGCGTCGATTTGCCGCTTCTGATTTACAACATCCCGGGCCGCACCGCGTCGAATATCGCGCCCGAAACATTCGCGCGGCTGTCCGAGATCAAAAATATTGTCGGCGTCAAAGAAGCCTCCGGCTCGATGGACCAGGTCTCGGACATCCTTCGGCTCTGTGGTGATCGCCTGACGATTCTCTCGGGCGACGACGCGCTGACGCTGCCGATCATGGCGTTGGGTGGAAAGGGCGTGATCTCGACCGCTTCGAACGTGATGCCGCGAGAAATGCATGAACTTGCGGCCGCGGCGCTCGCCGGCGATTTCCAGCAGGCTCGCGTGGCGCACTATCGAATGCTGCCGCTGCTGCGCGCGCTATTCATCGAGACTAATCCGATTCCGTTAAAGTGCGCGCTAGCGCTGATGGGGAAATGCGCGAACGAGCTTCGTTTGCCTCTGGTTCCGATGACCGCGCAGGCGAGTGAGAAGCTCAAGGCCGCGATGAAAGAGCTGCGGCTCGTTTAGCCGCGCGGCTCCATCAGCTCGATCCGGTTCCCGAACGGATCATCGACATAGATCCTGGCATAGCCCTCGAGCGGCTCGTCGTCGACGACGCGGCATCCGGCGCGCCTGAGCGCGTCCGCGAGCGCGGGCAGATCCTCGACGATAAGGGCGGGATGCGCTTTGCGCGCCGGTGCGAATTCCTTTTCGATGCCGAGATGGATTTTGAGCGCGCCGCGCTCGAACCAGCATCCTCCTCGCGCAGCCAGATGGGGAGGCTTCGGCTGCTCGGGAATTTCCAGCAAACCGGTATAGAAGGCGCGCGCATCGGCCTCGCGTCCGGGAGGCATCGCCAACTGCACGTGGTCGATCGCGCGGATCTTCATAGACGAAAATTGGGCGCGCGTGCGCACTCAGTCAAGCCCGGCGGACCCGAAAGAAAAGCCGGCAGGAATCCTGCCGACTCTTCGAGAATCAGTCGATTGAGCGGTGCGCTACTCGAACATCAGCACCGTGCGCGCGACTTCTCCCGCCTTCATCGCGCGGAAGGCCTCGTTGACGTCCTCGAGCTTGCCGCGGCGCGTGATCATGTCGTCGAGGTCGATCCGTCCCTGGCGATAGAGATCGATAATCCGCGGCATGTCGATCCGGAAGCGGTTCGAGCCCATGAAGCATCCCTGGATGCGCTTCTCGTACAGGAGCGAGAACCCGTCGACTTCGACCTTCTGCCCGAGCGGCACCATCCCGACGATCGTCGCGATGCCGCCGGGACGAATCGATTCGTAGGCCTGCTCGGCGGCGACCTTGAGGCCGATCGCCTCGAACGAGAAATCGACGCCGTCACCGGTGAGCGCGCGAATCTGCTCGACCGGGATTGCCCGCCGACGCGTCGACTATGTGCGTCGCGCCGAGCTTCTTGGCGAGCTCGAGCTTGGTCTTGAATTTATCGACGGCGATGATCATCCGTGCGCCCGCGATGCGTGCGCCCTGGATGATCGCGAGACCGACGCCGCCCGCTCCGAACACCGCGACCTGCGAGCCCGGCGATACCTTCGCGGTATGCAGCGCCGCGCCCACTCCGGTCATGACGCCGCATCCGATGAGCGCAGCGCGGTCGAGCGGCACATCGTTGTCAATCTTCACCAGCGCGTTCTCATGCACCAGCATCTGCTCGGCGTATCCCGAGAGATCGGCGAACTGATTGACCAGCTTGCCCTTCTGCGACAAGCGCGGCTTGTCGCTTTGTCCGCGCTGGGTCGCGGCCTTGTTCGAGCACAGGTTGGGGTGGCCCGACATGCACTCCTCGCAGTATCCGCAGAAGACGCTAAGGCACGCGATTACGTGATCGCCGGGCGCGAGGTAGGTGACTTGCGAGCCAACTTTTTCGACCACGCCGGCCGCCTCGTGCCCGAGGATCGCGGGCGTCGGCCACATGTAAAGCCCGTCGACGAAGTGGAGGTCGCTGTGGCATACGCCGCTCGCGACGGTGCGGACCAGAACTTCGCGTTCTTTGGGATTGTCGATATCGACCTGCTCGATCGTGAGCGCCTGGCCGGGACCGTGATATATCGCTGCTTTCATTTTGATCGTGCTCCTCGTGTCGTTGTCGTCGGGCGCGCTACTCGAACATCAGGACGGTGCGCGCGACCTCGCCGGCCTTCATTGCGCGGAATGCTTCGTTTACATCCTCAAGCTTCCCGCGGCGGCTGATCATTTCGTCGAGCTTGAGGCGTCCCTGCAGGTAGAAATCCAGATAGCGGGGCATGTCGATCCGGAAGCGATTCGAGCCCATGTTGCTGCCCTGCAGTTTGCGCTCGGTCAGGAACATGAACCCGTCGAGCTCGACCTTCTGCCCGACCGGGATCATTCCGATCACGGTCGCGGTGCCGCCGGGCCTGAGTGCGTTGAACGCCTGCTCGGCGGCCTTCTTGAGTCCGATCGCCTCGAAGGCATAATCGACTCCGCCGCCGGTGAGCTTCTTGATCTCGTCGATCGGATCGCTCGACGACGCGTCGACGGTGTCGGTCGCGCCGAGCCGCTTCGCCATCGCGAGCTTGCCCTCGAACATATCGACCGCGATGATCTTGCGCGCGCCGGCGATTCGCGCGCCCTGAATCGCAGCGAGTCCCACGCCGCCGCATCCGAACACCGCGACCGTCGATCCCGGCTCCACCTTGGCGGTGTTGAGCACCGCGCCGACGCCGGTAGTGACGCCGCATCCGACCAGCGCGGCGCGATCGAGCGGGATGTCGTCGCTGATCTTCACGATCGCGTTCTCGTGCAGCAGCATCCGTTCGCAGTAGGATGATACGTCGAGGAACTGGTTGATCAGCTTGCCCTTCTGCGACAAGCGCGGCTTGTCTTTCGGATCGCGCTGCGTCGCCGCCTTGTTCGTGCATCGATTCGGATGTCCCGACATGCACTGCTCGCAGCCGCCACAGTAGACGCTGAGGCACGCGATCACGTGATCCCCGGGTTTGACGTAGGTGACCTGGCGGCCGACTTCTTCGACAATCCCGGCGGCTTCGTGTCCGAGCACCGCGGGCGCCGCGTACGGGTACAGACCATCGACGAAATGCAGATCGCTGTGGCACACGCCGCTGGCGACGGTTCGAATCTTGACTTCGCGGTCCTGCGGCTTATCGACCTCGATATCCTCGATACTGAGCGGTTGTTTGGGGCCATGAAACACGGCGGCTTTCATTCGGGCTCTCCTTATCTATGCAAATTAACCCGCAAATTCAGCGCGGCCTGCGCCACGCATCGCGCGCGGGAACACGCCTCGAACCCTCTTAGTACCACATTGACCGCGCTTTTCCACAGGCACGAACGAGTCCGCACTGCGCATGCTTTTGCATCGTCGATGACGCGCCCGCTAGCCTTTGGTATGCGCCGGATCTCACTCATCAAGATGGCGACGATCGCGTTTGCACTGATTGTCGCGCTCGGACGTCCGGCGCGCGCCGAGATTGCCGCCGCGACGCGCGCGCGTATCGACGAGATCGCCTCGGCGCCTGTCGCGCATGGTGAGGCACCGGCGATCATGCTCGGCGTCATCTCCGGCAGCGATCGGATGATCCGCGCCTTCGGCGAGACCGCGCTCGGCTCCGGCGTGCGGCCGACGGCCACGACCGAGTGGGAGATTGGATCGATTACCAAGACGTTCACCGCGATGCTGCTGGCGCTGTACGTTCAGCGCGGTGTGGTGCGGTATGACGATCCGCTGCAAAAGTATGTGCCCGACGGCGTAAGCGTGCCGAGCTATCATGGGCGCCCGATAACTCTGCTCGATCTCGCCACGCACACCTCCGGTCTTCCTAAAGATCCGGACTTAAGCGGCGTTCGGCATCTTGATACGGCCACGATGTACCAGCGGCTGGAGGCCTATCAGCTCACTCGCGCGCCGGGGCGGGAATTCGAGTACTCGAACTGGGGGTTCGCGCTGTTGGCGCATGCGCTGATGCGCGCAACCGGCGACGACTATCAGAACCTGGTCGAGCGCGAGATATGCGCGCCGCTCGCGATGGTCGATACGCGCATCGACCTCACGCCGCAGGAGGCCGCGCGGCAGGCGCAGGGCTATAGCCCGGAGGGGTTTCCGCGGCCACACGACAACGTGACATGGCCCGCTTTCAATGGCGCGGGTGCGCTGCGCTCGACCATGGACGATATGATGCGCTACCTCGCGTACAACATGGGCCAGATGAAAACGCCTCTCGACACGCTCCTGCCGGATTTGCAGAAGCGATGGCATCGTGGCGGACGCGCCAGAACCGGAGTCGGCTTGGCGTGGCAGATGGTTCCGATGCGCGGCACCCACAATACGGTCATTTGGAAGAACGGCGCGGCCTCCGGCTTCTTCAGCTACATCGGCTTCGTCAAAGAAACCGGCACTGGCGTTATCGTCCTCGCTAATCGGAAAGTTCCCGTCGGGCGAATAGGGATTCAGATCCTGCGGGCGCTCAACGGCGCGGGCAGCGTCATCGAGGAGGCGCCGCAGGAGATGGACCAGGACCAATAGAACGATCGATGCGAAGGCTGAGCCTGGCCGCTCAAGGAAATGTGGTCGGCGGATTAACTCCTTCAATCGGCTCGCCGGAAATCTTCGCGGCGACAGAGCCAGCGTGCGCGTAGAGAAGAGTATCGCGGTCTCGATAGATGAGCTTCCATTCCGGATGGTGCGCGATCACTCGATTAGCCAGATCTTCTGGCGGCAGCATTACATAGTCATGCGGCCATCGCGCGAGGATCGCGTCTGCGCGGGGCCGGTCGAAGTGAAATAGCATGAACGCGTGCAGCACGTCTTGCGGATAGACAGTATCATAGCGCCCGTCCATGAAAACCTTTGAGCCTGGCGCCATGTGCCAAATCAGATATTCTCCCCATAGAAAATTGTCGAGTATATTTCCGTGCAAGTCGTGCGATTGCATGAATGCGACAGCGCTCGCCGGGTAATGCTCGCGCGCCGTCATCCGGTTCGAGAAAAAGCCCGTCCCTATAAGAATCGCGAGAGCAATCAGGACGGGCACGATCTGGCTCCGCAAGCGTGCAGGTGATGTCGGTGCGATCTGTTTCGGTTGCCAGGTCTTAGCGAGCCGCCTGGCGGCGATTGTGCCATGGCGCGCGAGGGGGCTCGCGATCGCGATTATCGCGATCGGTTCATTGCGGATCGCCAGGATCGCCGCTACGCCCATGACAGCGGAAATCGCGAGCATCGGTAGATCATCGATATCGCGTGAAATAGCCACTGCGATAGCCAGTGCCGCCATCAGGACGAGCGGCAAAGCATCATAGATCGCTAGTGCGACACTTTGCTGTCCCGCCGCGGCGAGCGAGCGAAATAGCGGTTGCCAGTCCGCGACCACGATTCGGGTGTATGGATTGTGAAGGGCGTGAGCAACCGCAATCCAGGTTCCGATTCCGTAGGGTGTTAGCAGGGTCGCTGCTGCCGCCCCGACGGTGATCGCTCCGAGCCCGGCCGCGCGCCGGATCCTCTCGCCATGCATCCAGTCACACGCGGCCGAACCGCAGGCATAAGTTCCTAACGCGGCCAGCCCCATAATAAATCCGCCGTGCAGGTTGGCCCAAAGAGCCAGCATCGGAACTGCGATCCACAATCTCCCGTCGCGGCGGTATGTGTCGCGCGCGAGGATATACATCAGGATCGCGAACAGCGCTAAGGTGAATACCTGCGGCCGGAACTGCATACTCGGCGCGATCGCCATAGCGCTCAGAACCAACACTGACAACTGCGCCATTTCGGATGCGTCCGATTCGCTCTCGGCCAGCGCCACGAATGCGATCGTGATTGCCGCGACGCAGAGCTTCATCACCTTAAGACCGAATACCCCGAGCGCGTCGAATGCCAGAGCGTCGATTAACTCAGATAGCCATTCATGATTAAGCCACAGATGACCGGCCGCCGAGTAGGAATAGGGATCGTGCAGAATCAGATGTCCGTGATCGAGAACCGCGCGTCCAAAAGTGAGATGTCCCCAGAGGTCCGGGTCGGCGAAGCGCACCGAGTCGGCAATCGCAACCGCGATCAGGACGAATCCGGGCATTTGGCGAGCGAGTGATACGGAGCGTGGACGCTGATACGGTACCGACTTGGCAGGGGATACCTTAGAATCCATTTAAGGAAAAACCGGCATCAGCGGCGCACCGTGGATCGGAACGCCGACAATCCCGGCAGCGTGCGAGCCTCGGCGTGCATAGAGGGTCGAATCGCCATCGCTGTATATCGGAATCCATTGTGCGGCATCCGCCATCACATCGGCGGCGAGGGTTTTTGGATTGATCAGGACGAAATCGTTCGGAAAGCCGGCCAACGTCTGCGCCGCGCGAGTGCGGTTGAACGCGAAGGCAAGATAAGCCTCAATGATTCGTCGTGGGTAAATCATCTCGAAACGACTATCCAAAAATACCTTGTCGCGAGGCCATTCGTGGAAGATGACGTAGTCGTTCCATGAGTAATCGCACAGCAGATTGCCGGAAAGATCGTGCGCGCGCATGAACGCCAGCGCTCCCGCAGGGTACGGCTCCGTCAGACCTAGTGTGCTGGAAAACAATCCGGTTTCCGCCGCGAGCGCGAGCGCCGCGATCGCGATAACGATCTCGCCTGCTAGGCTAATCCCGCGGTTTGATACAGGAGTATCGACAGAACGCCGCGCTCGCAGCGCGATTGTCATATGCCGCGCGAGCGGAATCATTGCAGCCATCATTCCGAGCGGGACATTACGCACTTGAACGAATGCCGATGCGACGAGTACGGCGGCAATCGCGACCATCGCCAGATCGTCGGTGCTCGGCGCGAGTGCCACGGCGACCAAAGTCGCGACAAAAATGCCAAATACCGATAGATCGTAGAGAAATGGCACGTGCGCGACATGATATTCCGCGACCATCGCGCTGATCAGCGGCTGCCATTCATTGATAGCAGCCAGCAGCGTCGGATTCCCGATCGTATGCAAAACGCTCAGCCAGCTCCCGGCGCCGTACGGGGTAAGCAGCGTCGCCACAATGCACGCTGAGGTTATGGCAGCCAGGTGAAAGAAGCGCGCTGATCCACGGCCCGCTGCAATCTCTTGTCCACCACGGACAATCGCGTACAGTCCCATGACTCCCAGCCCGATCACGAAGCCGCCGTGCAGGTTTGCCCACAACGCAAACATCGGCACCGTGATCCACAATCTCGCCCGGCCACGGAAATTATCGCGCGCCAGCAACATCAGGATCGCCGCTAATAGCAAATAGGTAAATATCTGAGGCCGAAACTGCATCTGCGCAGAGAGCCGGATACTGGCTAAAAGCATGATGGAAATTTGCGTCACAGCCGAAGCTCCGGTTTCGCGCATCGCCTCCAACAGGAACACTACAGTTGCCGCGGTACATCCGAGTTTCATGAGCTTCAATCCGACGACGCCCGCATGAAAATAGAACCATGCGATGATTACGTCAGATAGCCATTCGTGGCTGATCCATCGCAGACCCACGACGGAATACGAATAGGTATCGACGCGTGGAACGTTGGTCGAAACTAGAATCTGCTGGCCGAAGCGAAGATGCCCATACAAGTCCGGATCCGCGACCCGGACGGAGTCGGCGATCATGAGGGCCATCAACACCAGCGCGGGAGAGTAGCGAATCATCGCTTCGGTCCATCCCGCGGACTCAGTTCCGCCGCTATTTTGCAAATGGTTATTCAACCGCCCCCCCTCGGGCTTGTTCATCGCGCTAGGCCTGATTGAGCGAGGAGGAGAATCGCGCGTAGAGGTCGCGGCTTCATCTGGTGCGCGCGGAAAAACAGATCGTCTCGTTGGACAGGCGCACGCGGCCGTCGGAGTCCTGAAACTTCTGCGCCGCGTCACCGATCGCGGTCTGCACGCGGGCGCGCGTCGCCGGATCGAGTCTTGCCATCATCGCCTGCGCGCGGCCGACCTCGCTGCGGAACGCAATAAATTCGGCCATCGACGCGAACTCGAAGGTGACGGCCATCGGCTCGATGGCTATCGAGTTGAACCCCGCCTGCTCGAGCGCGGTTTTGAGAATCGAGGTATCGGCCAGCCGCGTCGGTTCGAGCGCGCCCGGCGGCGGTGGTTTCAGTCCAGCGATTTGGCGCACTGCGTCGGCGGCGAGCGTGATCATCGGAACCTTGTCGCCCGAGTTCCACACCGCAGTGGCGAAAGCTGCGCCCGGTTTCAGCGCGCGATGGAGAATCCGCAACACGGCGGAAAGATCGGGCATGAACATCAGACCCCATCGGCATACGCAGGCGTCGAAGCTCGCGGTCGGAAGCGCGATCGCCTCGGCGTCTGATTCGACGAATTCAAGATTCTTGAGCCCGAGGCTCTTCGCGCGCTCGCGCGCAATCGCCAGCATGCCGGGCGATTGATCGACCGCCGTCACATGGCCCGACGCTCCGGCGAGGCGCGCCGCCGTCACCGCAGGCTCGCCGTTGCCGGTTGCGATATCGAGCACGCGCGAACCCGCGCGAATGCCCGCCAAAGCTACGAGGCGGTCGCTGACTTTCTGCGCGGCGCGCTCGAAGGTCGGCCACCATTTGTTCCATCCAGCGGCGCTGTCGTCCCATATCGCTCGCTGGTCGCGCTTGAGCGAATTCATGTCGGGTCCGGATTCAGCCATCGTGTTACTCCTTCGAGCCCGTCCGATTTATATCATTGCTTGAGGATCACCACACCGCGCAGTCGTGCGATTGTCACCGGAAAATCCCAACGCATCGCCGAGTACTGCGGCATGCTGCCGGAACGATCCTCGAGCAGCATGACTGCGGGATTACCTTTCCGCTGTGCGCGTTCGCGCTCTGACGGCGGCAGGTAATAGCGCACGACCTCGACCGCATAGGCGGGCCGCGTGCTGAGCGTGGCGCCGGGTGCGAGATTTTTTAGCGCGATCGCGGTCGCCTCGCGCCACTGGATGTCGTGCGGTTTGCTCGCGTAACTCCGGATGTGCCCGAGCGACAATGCGACTATCGCAATCAGCGCGATGCCGCGCGCGGTCCCGGCGCCGAGCTCGGAAATGCCGAGCGCCGCCAGAAAAAACAGCGGCACGAAACACGACAGCACGTAACGCTCGACCAGCAGGGGCGCCACGGCGTACGACGCGATCATCATCAGGACAACGGGCGCCCACATCCACACCAACGCGAAGGCCACCGCGTCGCGCGCGATCCTCCATCCGCGAATCGCGCCGTAGGCCGCCAGCACTGCGAGGAGGGGGAACGTGAAGCTGCCCGCGGCCTTGTTGAACAGCGAGATTGGCTCCCACAGCGCGGGACGCCCGATCCATTGGAGCATCCCGCGATCCACCGCCTCGCCGCCGTTGTGCAACTCCGCGAGCATCAGCGGCGCGATCGCCACGCCCGTGATCGCCAGCGCGATCGCGATTGCCCACGCGCGCCGCGACTCGGCCGCTACCGGCCGAAAGCCCGAGCGCGCGAGCAGGTACACGAGCCACATCGCCTCAGCCGCCGGGATCAAAATCGCGAAAAAGTTGACGGTCACGGCCGCGCCGGCTAGCGCTCCAGCGCACATATTGTTGCCGATCCCGCCACGTCGCGCCGCGCGAATGAAGAAGCCCAACTGCGCCAGCACAATCGCGAGCATCATCGAGTACATCCGCAGCTCGCGCGAATATTTGAGCATCACCAGGCTGACCGCGAATATCAGCGCGGCGATCGCCGCGGCCAGGTACGCGTCGGCGTCGGGCAAACTATCTTCGCTGGTCTGATCGGGTGAGATGATCAGTAATTCGCGCGCGACCCAGAACACCAGGAGGATCGAGAGAGTTCCGAAAAGCGCGGAGAGCGAGCGCAGTGCGACGAGTCCGTCGCCGAACATCGCGATCCAGCCATGCAACAGGACCTCATGTGCGGCGATCTTTCCAGGATTGAGTTTCTCGCCGAGCGTAATGACTTGCGACACGCTCGGCGCCGCGGCGGCGGCCCAGGTCGCAGCTTCGTCGGCGGACATCTCGTTGTCGCCCAGACTGGCGAAGCGCAGTACCGCTCCTGCGGCCAGCGCGAGAATCAGAATCACCAGCCAGAGCCTGGGCATGGGAAAAATTCGTGCGCGGACAATCGGCTCCAGCGGATGAGCCGATCTGGTCAGAGCCCTTTTTTCAGTTGTGGTGCGGCGCGGAAACCGACCGTGCGCATCGCGGGAATCGTCATCGCGGACTTCGTGCGCGGATTGTATCCCGTGCGCGAGCGATGGCGCCGAACTGTGAAGGTGCCGAAGCCCGGCACCCAGAAGCGTTTGTCGCGCCGAATCGACCGCGCGATTTGCTCGAACGCAAGGTCGATCGTCGTCTCGACGGATTTGCGTGGCTGGCGCGATACCCGCGCCACGGAATCGATCAACTCCGCCTTGGTCATCGCCGGTTCCTCCCGCGTGATCACTATGGCAGAACCAGTCCAGGGGCAAACATCGCGTGCGGACAAAACCTAGGGAGCGCTCAGCCCGCCGCGCGCATCCGCTCGGCCTCGCGCCATACGAGACCCCAGCGCACGCCCTGGTCGCTGACGATTACCGAGCTCACGCCGAAACGATTCATTACCCGCAACAAGATCATCGCACCCGCGTAAATCACGTCGGCGCGGCCTTCGAGCAGCCCCGGCAGCTTGCGCCGTTCGGCGAGCGGCCGCGATCGAAACAGTTCGATCACGCGCTCGACTTCGGCGCGCGCGAGCACGTGGCCATGCACAATCGCGGCGTCATAATCGGTCATCGCTAGCGCGACCGCGCAAATCGTGGTGACGGTGCCCGCGATTCCGACCATCTTCGCCGGGTGGAAATTCCAATGCTCCGCATCGATCGCGGAGTCGATCGCGCCGATGAGCGCGTGCACATCTTCGGCGGACGGCGGGTCGCTGTGGATGTAGCGTTCGGTCATCCGGACCGAGCCGATTTGCAGGCTCACCATTTCGAGCGGACGTCCGGGTTCGGCGCGAATCAGCTCGGTCGAGCCGCCGCCGAGATCAACGATCAGGATCGGAAGAGACGGATCGATCGCGAGTCCGCGCGTCACCGCCAGATGCGAGAGGCTTGCTTCCTCGAGTCCGGAGATTGTTTCGAGCTCGACGCCGGCACTCTCGCGCACCCGCGCGATGAACGCGGGACCGTCGGCGGCGTCGCGCAAAGAGGCGGTGCCGGCGGCGACAAAGCGCTCGACCCCGAGTGCACGCCCGCGCGCGGCGAATTCCTCGATCGCGGCCAAGGTCAGTGCGGCGGACTGCGGATCGAGATGGCCGCTCTTGTCCAATCCGCGTCCGAGCCGCGTGATTCGCGAGCACTCCAGGAGCGGTCGCGGCGGCGCCGAGCCCTCGATCTCGACCGCCAGCATCAGGACCGTATTGGTGCCTACGTCGAATGCGCCGAGTTTCATAGAACACTCGCCGCGAGTTCCGAGTCGCGTGGCTCGAGCGCGTGCGCCGCGATCCATTGGTCGATTGCCCCAAGCGCGCGTTCGCCCATCGCGATTTTTTTCTCGCGGGCGCGCGTGCGAAAACTCAGCTCGGGCATCAGGCCGTAGTTCGCATTCATCGGCTGGAAGTCGCTGCGCGAAGCGTCGGTCACATACGCGATCAGCGAGCCGAGCGCGGTCTCGCGCGGCGGCACGACCAGCGGACGATTCGCGACCAGGTGCGCCGCATTAATTGCGGCGAGAAGCCCGGCCGCGGCGGATTCCACATAGCCTTCGACTCCAATCATTTGTCCCGCAAGGAACAAATCTCCGCGCGAGCGTAGTTGCAGCGTCGGATACAGCAGGCGCGGCGAATCGATAAAGGTGTTGCGATGAAGCGAGCCCAGGCGCACGAACTCGGCGCACGCGAGCCCCGGAATCATCCGCAACACGCGGCGCTGCTCGGGGTAGGTCATCTTGGTTTGAAAGCCTACGATATTGTAGATGCGTCCCGCGTGATCGTCCTGGCGCAGTTGCACGACCGCGAACGGCCGCGCTCCTGTGCGAGGATCGGACAGCCCCACCGGGCGCATCGGCCCGAACGCGAGCGTCATCGGCCCGCGCCGCGCCATCTCCTCGATCGGCATGCAGCCCTCGAAGTACACCGGCTTCTCGAACGGATGCAGCGAAATTTTTTCCGCGGCGATGACCGCGTCGATAAACGCATGATACTCGGTCTCGGTCATCGGACAGTTGATGTAATCGTCGCCGCCGCGTCCGTAGCGAGAGGCGCGAAACGCGATACACATGTCGACCGAATCGGCGGCGACGATCGGCGCGATCGCGTCGTAAAAGTACAGGTTGCGCGGTCCGATGATCGCGCTCAGCGCGTCGCCGAGCGCCTCGCTGGTGAGAGGTCCGCTTGCGACGATCACCGGACCCGAGGGAATCGCCGCGGCCTCGGTGCGGACGATCTCGATCAGCGGATTCGCGCAAAGGGTCGCGGTGATGAAGCCCGAAAAATCTTCGCGGTCGACCGCCAGCGCCGATCCCGCGGGAACCCGCGCGCGGTCCGCCGCCGCGATAATGATAGAGCCGAGCCGGCGCATCTCTTCCTTGAGCACGCCAACCGCCGTCTCGAGCCCCGCGTTGCGCAATGAGTTCGAGCACACCAACTCGGCGAAGTTCGCCGTCTGATGCGCCTCGGTCATCTTGACCGGACGCATCTCGACCAGCCTCACGCGGCATCCGCGCCGCGCGAGCTGCCACGCGGCCTCGCTGCCGGCGAGCCCGGCGCCAATTACGGTTACGACTTGATCTGGCATTGCAGGCATCGCGATCGTGCCCCGTTTGAGCGCGGCTGTAAACCACACGCGCCGAACGATTGTTGCCGGGAGGGGAACGCGCTACAACAGTTGCGATTCGCAACCTCTGGAGGGACCCCCGATGACCACACTTTATGGAACTTCGCAGTCGCGCTCGGCACGATCACTTTGGGCGCTCGAAGAACTCGGCGTCAAATACGATCACGTAGTGCTCAATGCCTCGGGCGAATCGCGCAAGCCCGAGTATCTCAAGCTCAATCCCAACGGCCATATCCCCATACTCGAGGACGGGGGGCATTATTTCTGGGAATCGATGGCGATAAATCTCTATCTTGCCGAGAAGTACGGAAAAGCGCCGTTTTGGCCCGCGTCGGCGGTCGATCGCGGCCACGCCTACCAGTGGAGCTTCTGGGCGATGACCGAAGTCGAGCCGCCTTTGATGACGATTCTGGCGCACAAGCTGTTTCTGCCCAAGGAGCAGCGCAGCGAAAAGGCGGTCGCCACGGCGATAACTACCCTTGGCGCGCCGCTAGCGGCGATCGATGGACATCTGAAGCACCATCCGTATCTGCTGGGCAATGACTTCACGATTGCCGACCTGAATGCGGCTTCGGTGCTGAGCCTCGCGGCATTCGTGCAGCTAGATCTGTCCAGCACGCCGACCGCGAAAGCATGGTTCGAGAAGTGCCTGTCGCGGCCATCCTTTCAGAAAGCGAGCGCGATGAAATAAGCGCGTAACGTACAACGAATCGTAATGAGCGGCCGCCGCGAAAACTTCGCGGCGGCCGTTTCGCGATTATGACCCGAGAATTATAGTGCGGCAGGCGTTGGTGTCGCCGTTGGCGTTGGAGTGGGAGTTGCGGCGATCGTCTTGATTTCCGTCCAATACGGGCTTTGCGCGAGCTGCGCACGAAACTCCGCGAGGAAATGATCCTCGCCGTGAATCCGCGCCGGCCACGCCAGATCGGCAAACTTCCATGCCAGATTCGGATGCCCCGTATAAATCAGGTTCAGCATGTGGGCCCAAAGCTCGCTCGGGATTTTCGCATCCGGCCAGATCCGGAACGGGTCGTTGTAATTCGCCGCCATCGCATCGACGCGTGTGTTGTTGGCGCTGCTCTCGATCTGCGCCGCACTCGGCGCGGGCTGGCGCATCAGGTCGGGCGCGATCCTCCATCCGCCGTCGCGATACTCGAGGATCACAAGCGGCGCGGGAGAGTCGGCGAAGTCGGTGTGCCATCCGCCAAAGGTCCAGTCATGCAGCACGATCTGCGCGCCGTCTTTTCCCAGGCGCACGAAGTGCGGG
The DNA here is from genome assembly GCA_963801665.1 of uncultured delta proteobacterium. Taxonomy (GTDB): domain Bacteria; phylum Desulfobacterota; class Binatia; order Binatales; family Binataceae; genus JBARDN01. The sequence goes on from CAWDFL010000003.1 coordinate 473,765, forward strand.
GTTTGCGGATCGTCGTTGCGCAACTGGATTTTTCCCAGCGCGCCGAATTTCGGTTCGAGCTCGAAGGTATAGAACGTCAGGCAACAAGTCGCGCCCGGAGTGTATCCGGTGACGACCAGGTCGGGACGGCCGTCACCGGTCAGGTCGTGTCCCGGCGCAAGGAAACGTTCATCGGGGTTGTCAGGCGCGAGCGCGCCCACTCGCAGGGCCGCATCGCACAGCGGACGGCTGGTGTACTCGAGATGAAATCCGCGCTTGATCTCGAAGTACGCGCCGCCGCATCCGTGCTCGTCGCGATAGATCGACACGTCATAGGAGAGCACCTGGGTTTCTGACTCGAGCACGGGACCCGCGGGCCGCGGCGTCGCGGTAGGATGCGGCTTATGGTGTACCCTGCAGTGCGCGGGCGCGGGCGAGAACATCAGCGCGGCGCTGATATTCACAGCGGCGAAGAGAATCGATACGCGAGTAATCGCGCGCGCAAGACTGATGAACACTCGGTTCGATTCGCTCATCGAGCATGTCTGGTCCCTCTCCCTGTGAGGGAGAGGTCAGGTGAGGACCTTTTTCTCTGAATTTTTCCTGCTTGTGCCAGCTCCCGTGCAGACCTTCGAATCGCGCGGTGCTTTGCGCCGCGCTGAATTCGGACCTTACCTAACCTCTCCGATTCTGGGCGAGGGATCAGGCGCGGCGGGCGAGAGGCCGGACCTGGATCCCCCCATTCGAGTAATCGCATCGGCGTCAGCGACGCTTGGGTTTCTTCTGCGCGGGACGCTTTACTGTCTTGCGCGACGCTGCGGCGGATCGCTTCGCGGATGAGGGAGCAGAGGCCCGCGCCGATTCAGGCGCGTACGCGTCCGCCTCGATCTCGATCAGCATCCGCGGATCGACCAACCGCCGCACTTCGACCATCGTGGTGGCCGGTGGCGATGCGGCAAAGAACTCGTGATGCGCTCGCGCCGCTTCGGCGAAACGCGCGATATCGGTCACGAACATCCGCGTTCGTACCACGGTTTCGATCGAGAGTCCCATCCGTTCCAGCGCCGTCCGGATATTTGTCAGCGCCTGGCGCGCCTGCACGTACATCTGGCCGGCGCGGCGATTGTGCCGTGCCCATCGGTCGCGGTGGTCCCGGAGACGGCGACCATATCCCCGAATCGGACCGCACGCGAATATCCGACGATCGGTTCCCAGGTCGTGCCGCTCGAGATTCGCGCGAGTTGGCCCATCGCTGGTGTCCTCCATGCGCCCGCCGCGAGTCCGGGCAGGCCGCGCGCTCAGTTATCGCGCGACGGAAAGATCTCTTCAAGCTCGCGCGCGACCGAGCGCATCGGCGGTCCGACCTTGCGCGATTCAGGCAAGAGCCATCGGACGACTGCGGAAATTCGCGAGATCAATACCGGCGGCTGACGCCGCTTGCGATTCATGTCGAGCTCGGGCTCGACGATTCGGCCGCGTGTGTGTGTTCCCGGCGCGCCCGGAGCGAAAGAAAAACGCCTCTCCTCCACAACCCCATCCTCCTGGTATTCACAAATACCCTCCGGCCCGCCCGGGCCGTATCCGCATTTGATAATACAGAAACAGTACAAACTGTCAAAATATGCGCCGGCATCAGCCGTCCAGCCAGACCAGTAGCGCTTCACTCTGGCCGTCTTTTCCATGCGCGGTAATGCCCTGTGATCAGACCGAGCCGCCGGCTTTTCAACTGATTCACCGCTGAACCCGGCTTCGCGCTTGAAGTTGCGATGCGCGTATCATATCCTTTGCGGCGCTTTCAGTTATTGCGCTATGGTTGAGTAAGGAATTCCAAGGAGGAAGCGATGCGCAAAGTCCTGCTTCTGGCACTAGTCACGATGTTCCTGGGTGCTGCGGCCTCGGCCTGCAACAAGTCTGACGAATCGGCGCCGTCTGCTCCCGAGGCAGCGGCTTCCGCGGCGGCGTCCACAGCCGCGTCCGATGCCGCCAGTGCTGCGGCCAGCCCGGCGGATGCGTCCAGCCCCGCGGCGGCAGCAAGCCCGGCCACGCCGTAATTCTCTCGACTGCTTATGGCTACTCGCCGCGCGCCGGCCCTGTGGTCGGCGCGCGGCGCACCAGTCCATCGGCAGGCCCCCATCCGCGGCGAGTCTTAGCCTGCGCCGTCGCGTAGTTTCTCGTCTCCGGCCCTGAACCGACCCGTTGCCGCGCGGTTTCGTTGTGCTCGACGCGCCTTTGCTCTCGCGGACTGCTACGATGCGTCTGCCATGACAGCCGCCGCGCCTGATTCGTCCCGTCCCGAATCCAGAGAGCTCAAAGCCGGATTATCGCTGTTCGATTCCGCGACTATCGTCGCGGGCTCGATGATCGGCTCGGGAATCTTCATCGTCTCGGCAGATATCGTGCGCCACGTTGGATCGCCGGCCGCGCTGCTGGCGGCATGGATCGTCGCAGGCCTGATGACGATTGCGGGCGCGCTTGCCTATGGCGAGCTGGCCGCGATGATGCCGCAGGCGGGAGGACAGTACGTCTATCTGCGCGAGGCGTACGGCCAGCTTTGGGCGTTCCTGTTCGGATGGACACTGCTGCTCGTGATTCAGACCGGCACTATCGCCGCCGTCGCCGTCGCGTTCGCGCGCTTCGGCGGTGTGATGTGGCCCGCACTGGGCGCGAACCTCTGGATCGGTGCGGGCAGCTTTGGAATCTCGGGCGAGCGATTGGGCGCGATCGCGGTTATTGCGCTGCTCACGGCTGCCAATCTGCGCGGTCTCGATCTTGGAAAGATGGTGCAGAATTCGTTCACGACCGCGAAGATACTCTCGCTGCTGCTGATAGTCGTCGTCGGATGCATCCTGTTTCCCAATCCTGTCGCCGTGAAAGCGAATTTTGGCGGTTCGCATGCGTTCTTTTCATCAGGAGTGATGAATGCCGGTCTGCTGGCGGCGTTTGGCGCCGCGATGGTCGGGAGCCTGTTCTCCGCCGACGCCTGGGCCTCAGTCACGTTCACCGCCGCCGAGGTTCGCAACCCGCGGCGCGATTTGCCGCTCGCACTCGCACTCGGCACCGGCGTTGTGATCGTGCTCTACGTTCTCGCCAACATCGCCTATCTGTGCGAGCTGCCCGCGGCCGGAGTGGCTGGGGCCTCCAGCGTGATTGGGCGAGGAATCTCGCACGCCACCAGCGACCGGGTGGCGTCAGCCGCGATGCAGGTAGTATGGGGCCGTGCGGGCGCGACGCTGACCGCGATCCTCGTGATGATCTCGGCGTTCGGATGCGCCAATGGGCTCATCCTGACCGGGGCGCGAGTGATCTATGCGATGGCCAACGACGGGGTGTTTTTTTCGGCGGCGCGGCGGCTGAATCGCAATCGCGTCCCCGCGTTTGCTCTCGTCATCCAGGGTATCTGGGCGGCGATCCTGACGCTTAGCGGTACTTACTCCGATCTTCTCGATTATGTGATTTTCGCGCAGCTCCTGTTTTATGTGTTGACTGTCGCCGCGGTTTTCGTGCTGCGCAGGACCCGTCCCGATGCGCCGCGTCCGTATCGTGCGTGGGGATATCCGGTCGTTCCCGCCGCTTATATCGTCGCGGCAGTGGCCTTGATGCTGGATCTGCTGGTGGTCAAGCCGAGGTTTACGTGGCCGGGACTCGGAATTGTTATCGCGGGCGCGATTGTCTATTCAGTGATGCGGCGCCGTCCGGCGGCCGTATAGCGCGTTACGGCGTTTTGCCGGTCGATCCGGTAGTGACTCCGGGCGCCGGACCGGAGCTCTCGTCGGTCGAGACGGCTTGCACCGGCTGTCCGGCGGCTGCACAATCGCTGGCGGTGAGTTTCTTTGCGCTGAATTCGTGTGCGATTTGATCGAGAATCACGGCGCTGCGCGCGGGCGATTGATTGCCAGCCAGTTTGAACAGCTCCGCCGCGTTTTTCGCCGCCGCGTCGGCGTCGGAATCCGTCTTCGGGATACCGTAAATCTGAAATACGCGGCATAGCGACTGAAGCCCGTCATTACGATCGGACGCGCTCAGCACCGCCGCATCCTGGCCCGGCTCCGACGGTTCCTGTCCGCCACCGCGGCTCGAGAACATCCCGCCGACTCCGCGCAGCGCGGCCAGCACGACGATCACAATCACCGCGACCACGGCTCCGCGACCAGCCTTTTGGCCGGGCGAAAGCTCGCTCCATGGGATGAGCTCGATTCCTTTGCGTTGTGGCGGTTGCGAGGCCGTATCGATCACCCGCGGGCGCAGGCGCTGACACGATCGTATTGGGAGATCATGCTATCAGCGCGCTCCGAAATTCCAGCACAGTACCCAAGAAAGCTACATCGCACGGTATCAAAGTCAATATGACTCGCTAATTCCCCTCTATTTCACCGCGTCGAGGAACCGCTGCGTATCCACGTACTCGCGGACGCGGCGGATTTTGCCCGCTTCGATCTCGAAGATGAAGCAATACTCGTTTTCGTAGTCCTTTCCGTTCTTGACCTTGCCGCGATTCGTCATCTCGACGATCACCGTATCGCCGTCGCAATAAATTTTCCGGAACTCGCTCTTGAGTCCCTGTGGGAAAACCGCGCCGATTCCCGACATGAAGTTCACGATCTCGTCCTTGCCCTTTTTGATTCCGGAAGTGCTCGGCATATTTCCTGGGACCAGCCAGCTCACATTGTCGGCCATGTTTGCGAAGGCGGCCTTAAGGTCGCCCTTGCCGAACGCCGCCCAGGTCTGCTTGACGAGTTCCTTGTTCTGCTCGGGGGTCATCGCTGATGCTCCTTGTACGAAGTCGGCCGATCGAATCGCATCCAACAAATATCGCGTTTCACCCGCGCGAGGCTATCAGGACGCACGCGCGAAAGAATCCCGCAGGCGCCGTCGCTGACACTGGCGCGCACACCTGCCATACTTCCGAAGGAACCGGCGACTTATGCATTCACGGAATCTTCTCGGAGCTGCGATAAAGTCGGCGTCAATCGCTGCGCTGATACTGATATTTTCGATCGCTCTCGTGATTTCGGCGACGCCCGCGCGTGCGCAGGACGATTCGTCCCAAAATTCAGATTCCGGATATCAAGACGAGCAGGTCGCCCCGAACACCGACATGTCCGATCCCGATTCGGGCGATGACGGCCAGAGCGTCCGCGTACCGATTCCCGGCGGTGGCGACGTAACCGCCGACGGTCCCGGCTCCGATCAGCAGGAGCCTCCCGGCCAGAACTGGAGCACAGACAGCCTGCAGCCCAACAGCGTCGGCGGCGGCGCGGCAGACCCGCAATAGACGCTTCTCGAAAACCCTGCGTAGGGTTCGTTTTTCGGTAGGGCCGCCCTCCCGGCGGCCTTCATCGCGATCAGCCGTTACATCCCGGAGGTGAAGACGTAGCCGCTCAGTTGCGCGGAGTAGACTCCCGACGCCTCGGTAGACTGCTCGCCGCTTTGCGGCGGTGTCACTGTCTGATCGTTCCACGTAAATGACTTCGCGCCGGTCTGGCGCATGATCGTGGTTATCTCCACGCTGCTGGCGGTGGAATCAAACGAGAATGAGATATCAACCGAGTCGGTAATAATTAGTTGGCCGGCCGAGAACGCGGCCGCGTCGTCAATCGAAATCAGCGCGCGATCCGGATGAAAATAAACCGTGCGCTTGCCGCGTGCACGACCGGGCAGGCGGGCGTTGTCGCCTGCCCGCGAGGTCACGACAAAATCGATCTGGTAGGTGAACAGTCCTTCGCCGAAATCGCCGCTGGGATCGGTGTGCGCGAAGGGCCATCCGTGGATTATCCCGCGGATCGTTCCGCGCTGCGCTCCCGCGCTCGAGTCCGCGAACGTCATCACGGCGCTCGGCGCGTCCGCCTTGTAAACCTGACGCTCGACTATGGGAAAAGGTCCGCCGCTGACGATATCGCCCGATTCCGCCGGAATCATCCCGCCGCATCCCGCAATCAGCAGCGCCAGCCCGAACCCCAACATCTTGCACTCAAAGGGCCGCATCACAATCCACCCCTCCCCAACTCCGCCGCGATCCTCGCGGTATCAGTACGCCGCTTCGAGCAGTGCAATCAACTCGCGCTCGGTGACTTCGCGACCGACCACGTTCGAGGCCGCAACCTCCGCCAGCACCGTGGCCGCGATCCGGCCGATCTCTTCATGCGGAACGCCGACGTCGCGCAGTCGGGTCGGGACCTCGAACTGCTTGATGAATTGTGCCGCCCGATCCGCGCACTCCAGCGCGGCGGCGCGCGGACTGGCGGCGTCGAACCGCAACCCGAAGCCCTGCGCTATCGGGCCGAAACGCTCGGGCGCGATACCCGCCATGAAGCGCATTACATGCGGCAGAGTGATGCACGAGGTAATTCCATGCGGCACGTTCCAGTAGGGTCCGATCTGATGGCCGAGCGCGTGCGAAATTCCCGCACGCGTATTCGTCATCCCGAAGATCGACAGCCACGCCGCGAGCTGGCATTGCATCCGATGCTCCGTCTGCTCGGCGCCCGCCGTCGCTATCGAGGGCCGCAGATGCTCCGCCAGCATCGCGATCGCCTTCGCGCACAACGTGTCGGTGACGACCTGCCTCCGCGTCGAGTACGACGACTCGACCGCGTGGTCCAGCGCGCGCATCCCGGTTGAGGCCCATAGCCACGCGGGTGTCTCCGCGGTCAGGTCGGGATCGAGAATCACGGTGCGCGGCTGAACGCGCGGATCTCCGGTGCCGCCCTTGTGGCGAGTCGCCTCGTCGGTCATTCCGCCAAACGCGGTGAACTCGGCGGCCGAGAGCGTCGTTGGAATCGCGATATGAACGGTCGCGCGCGAGGGACTGCGCTTCAGGAGCCGCACTCCCGCGATCTTCGCCATGTCGATCGGGCTGCCGCCGCCGAAGCTGACGAAGGCGTCGGCCTCGAGGCGAACCGCGTCGGCGACCAGCGCGTCCACGGTCTTCGACGGCACGTGCTGCGCCGCCCCGGTGAAGACTCCCGCCAGTGCGCCGCCCGCGGCGCGTGTGACGCTCTCGAGCAGGCGCGACGCGCCGAGAGATTTGCCGGTCACGACCAGCGCGCGCCGTGCGCCCCGGCGCGAGAGCTCCTCGCCCAGCGCCGCGATTTTGCCGGCGCCGAAGATCACGCTTTCAAGATTGCTGAACCGATAGACGCCTGCGGTTTGATCCATCGCTGTTCCTTCGCGGCTCCTCGGCCTGCCTTTGGCTGAGAATCTTACGGCAAAACTCTACGGCAAAACTCTACGGATTGATAATAACGACCGTACCGATTGGCAATATCCGGTGAAGCTCCGCCACGTCGCGGTTGTCGATCGAGATGCACCCCGTAGTCCAGTTGATATCGCCGGCGTTGAGCAGCGGCACGTCGGTTCCGTGGATTCCGATCGACCCGCCCTCGCCGACTACGCGGCCGTCTCGGGCGCCCGGCGCCAGGTCGTCGGGGCGTAAGGCAGCGTAGCGCAACCGATCGATCGCATTTGGGTAGTCGAGCGTCAAAAACCAGTGCCAGCGCGCGCTCGGATGCTTTCCGCTGATCACGTACACGCCCTCGGGCGTGCGCCGGTCTCCTTCATAGAGCTTGGTCCCATGCTCGCGCGAGCGGCCAAACACAGCATGGTAGTCCTTGAACAGCTCGCCCTTGTAATAGACGTCAAGCTGATGGCGCGATTTGAAGACCATCACCGCCCAGTTCGCCGGATCCAGATATGATCCGTCGCGCGTGTGATAGTAGGCGCGCTCGCCCGCGCTGAGCGCCTGAGCCGAAGCATGATGGTCCTGCTCCGGTGCGCCGGCTCCGGTGCAGCACGTCGACGCCGCCGCCGCTGGAGAAGGATTTGCGGCCGCCGATTCGGTTGCGGATGGCGACGGCTGAGCGGCGGCGTGCTCGGCCTGGAAGGCCGCGGTTCCCGGCTGCGGCGCCCACTCAGAGGAGGCGGTGGGAGACTCTTGCGCCGCGGGCGATGCGATCGGAGAAAAAGCTGGGGGTTTCGCCACCGTGGCCGCCGGTACGGACTGTTGCGCGGAGAGGGAATTCGGCGATATCGCGAGGGCCGCGAGCGTCAGGATCGCGATCGCGCCAGCGCGCATTCGTATCGCGATTCGGTTCACGCGTAGCACATCCTTGGCCGCATCACCCTCTCGAGGTCCATTTTGAAAACGCCATCGTTCCACGTCAATTGTATGTGAAGCGCAAATCCTCGCGGACTATGCGAGAGGAGAGAATACACGATGGAGACCAACCTTGCGCGCGCGATGACGGCGCTGACGACCGGAATCTACGTTCTGACGGTGACCGACGGCGCGCGGCGCCACGGGATGTCGTCGTCGTGGGTGACGCAGGTCTCGGGCGAGCCGCCGCTGGTGATGGCGTCGGTTGATAGCAATCATTTCACCACCGGGATAATCGCGCGCACCGGATCCTTCGGGCTCAACGTGGTGGGCGCACGCGGTCGCGAGCTTGAGGACTACTTCTACTCCACGCGCTCGCGCCGCCCAGAGAATCTGGAGGACCTGGATTACTCGCTTTCTCCAACGCTCGGTGTTCCATGGCTCGGGCTTGCGATGATTTCGCTCGAAGCGCGGGTAATCCAGAGCGTCGTTGCGGGCGACCACACCCTGCATATCGCGGAACCGATCGGAGTCCGAATCGCCGCCGACGATCGTCCGCTGACCTCGCTCGATCTCGACTACGTCTACGTCGGCGGCAAGCAAGTAATAGCCCGCGACCGCACCGGCTGGGAGTGAGGTTTCCAGCCCTTCAAATTCGTATAAGGTTTGATCGTGGCAAGATTCTCAATCTCACTGATAGACCCGCTGGCCAAATTCGTCGACCAATACGGCAAAACACGCGGGTTGAAGCGCTCCAAAGTATTCGAGGAAGCGGTCAAGCTGCTCAGAAACCGGGAGCTCGAAGCAGCATACCGAGAGATTGGTTCGAAATTGGCCAAAGTTTGGGAGAGCACAATCGCGGACGGCCTCGCCGATGAGACCTGGTCATGAAGGAATTCATTGGTGAGGCGCGCCTGCGGCGCACCCGTCTCCCACGGGCGAGACGCCCGCGCCACTATCTCCTGGGCTGCGACCTCGTAACTTACTCGTCGGCGCTCTAAATTGACGTGCTTGGAAATCGTCTGATAGCATCCGCGCGCGGAGAGCTTTGCGATGCCGATTGAAAAAAATGAATTGCGCCGCGTGATGGGCCATTTCGCCACCGGCGTTACCGTTATCACTTCGTTCCGAGCGTCGGGCGAGCTGCATGGCTTGACCGCGAATGCCTTCTCGTCGGTCTCCTTAGTCCCCCCTTTGCTGCTTGTCTGCGTGGACAAGAAAGCCGAAAGCTATCCGTGTTTCGAAGAGAGCAAAGTCTTCACCGTCAATATCCTGTCGGCCGAGCAAGAGGCGCTGTCACGGAAATTCGCCGTCAGCGGCGGCAATAAGTTCGAGGGCGTCAGCTACCGGATTGGCGCCAACGGCGCGCCGATTCTCGACGGCTCGATCGCGTATCTCGAATGCAAGCTCTCCGGCAGCATGGACGCTGGCGACCATACGGTCTACTTGGGCGAGATCGAACAGGCCGAGACGCACGAGGCGAAACCGCTGCTGTTCTTCAGGGGCGGTTATCGTGAACTCGGCGATTAGTCGCCCACCGATACCGCCGAGAGCCGGCGCTCTATCTCGCATCCGAGCGCACTGACAATCCTTCGTGGCTGCACCACTTTCAGGACTGAGCGTCTTCCTGCCCTCACATAACGAGGAGGCAAATGTCGAGCGCGTGGTGCGCGGCTACCTGGCCGAGCTGCCAAAGGTCGCCGCCGATTATGAGGTTATAGTCGTCAACGACGGCAGCCGCGATCGCACCGGTGAAGTAGCTGGCCGCCTTGCGACAGAAAATCCTCACGTCAAGGTCGTCAATCACGAGGTCAACCGCGGCTATGGCGGCGCGGTTATCTCAGGGATCCGCGCGGCCTCGATGCCCTATGTGATGCTCTCCGACGGCGATGGCCAATTCGATTCCAAAGACATCGAAAAGCTCGCGGCATTCATGCCCGAATACGACGTGGTCGTCGGCCGCCGGGCGCGTCGTGCCGACCACCTGATGCGCAGGATCAACGGCAAGGCGTGGACGCTCCTGGTCCGCGCCGTCTTGGGCGTGACGATCAGCGATATCGATTGCGGCTTCAAGATGTTCAAGCGCGAGCTGCTCGAGGGGATGGAGCTGCGGGCGCATGGCGCGATGATCTCGACCGAGCTGATGGCGCGACTCCAGGGCCGCGGAGCGCGCATCAAAGAGGTCGACGTGCAGCATCTGCCGCGTACCGCCGGCGAGCAGAGCGGGGCGAACCTGCGGGTCGTGACGCGCGCGTTTCGGGAGCTGTTCGTACTATACGGAGAGCTCCGCGCCGAGCGGCGTCGTCAGCCTTAAACGGGATATCGCGATCGACCGATTCGTCTAACAATGCCCCGGTGACGCCGGAAATCGCTACGATTCTCAAGCGCTTTACCCTATTGCGCCGATGGCACGGCAATGGCTATATGCTGTGCGAATATTGGCCCAATTAAGGGCCTCAAAGGTTCAAGGAGACCACAGTACTATGAAGCGTACCCTTTCGATTCTTTCCGCCGCCGTATTTGCTGCCTCGATGGCGGTACCTGCTTTCGCGCAAGCCCCAGCTGCGGCGGGCGCGGCTGACTCGGCGGCCCCTGCGGCAGCCTCGAGCCCGTCTGCGACTAAGCATCATCATTCGCATCATCACAAGGCCAAGAAGAGCGGCACAGACTCCAGCGCGAGCAATGCAGGCGCTCCGGCCTCGGCAGCCAGCCCCGCGGCGAATTAATCGGCCAGCAATCTTGACCGAAACCATCGGAGGACGGCCCGAGCGTCCTCCGGTTTTCTTTGCGCGAGGTCCTGAATGCCTCCGGCCAGCGACCGAATCGGCGCACGATAACGCGTCCAAACTCGCTTCACGCGTTTTACTGCCTCAATTTTCCTGCTAAATTCATTATTGCGCCTGAATTCATACGGGAGCAGGCGCTTGCGTGTTGTCAAATCGCCGCGGCTGGGCCCTGATTCTTAGCTTGCTGATCGCGCTGGTTTTCCAGATGCGAACGGTGGCTCGCGCGAGCATTTCGCAACCCTCCTCGGACCCGCAGGTCTGCGATCCCCTCGCGGATTATTTCCTCGGCATGGAAGATTACCCCGAGGCAATTCGGCGCCATCGAGCCGTCATCCAGCAACATCCGGGGAACGCCCTGGCGCACTATCATCTTGGCTTCGCCTACGGCCTGATGGGGGAGCATCAGCTCGAACTCAGCGAGTATCAGAAGGCGATCAGCCTCGGCCTCGATGACTGGCAGTTATTTCTGAACCTTGGCTTGCTCTATCTGGACAACGGGCAGTTGCGCGACGCGACCGAGGTTCTGCGCCTGGCAACACTGCTCGGCCCCGATCATCCGGAGCCGCATTTCAATCTTGGACTCGCCTATGAGAAACGCGGGATGCTTGAGCCGGCGGAGCAGCAGATGCTGCTGTCGCTCGAAATCGATCCCGACCAGGTGGACGCGCACAACACTCTTGGCGCAATCTATGCCGAAGAGGGCAAATACATGCGCGCCAGCCAGGAATGGAACGAAATCGTGCAGGCCAATCCCGACTACGCGCCCGCGCGCGCAAATTTGAACATCCTGGAGCGCGTCGAGCGCGGCCAGATTCGCGATACTTCCGCGCCAGACGGCTTTGCCGGTGAGCGCTAGCCGTTGCGGCAAAGAGGATATCGCACGCTCGCGAAAGAAGAGGCAGGTGGTGGAACAGGTGGTGGTTTCAGAAGGGTGGAAGAAAATTTTTCGCGTAGCGGCGGCCGCCGCTTGCGTGATCGCCCTGGTGGCCTTGTCGCCAGGCATGGCTCGCGCCTCGGTGCGGCATCATCATACGCACGCGGTTACCAAACGCGCGCCAACGCATACCGCCGTCGAGCCATACAAGGGGGCGCTTTTAGAGGACGCCGACAGCGGCAAGATCCTCTACGAAGACAACCCCGACATGGAATGGCCCCCGGCCTCGATGGCCAAGATGACGCTGCTGCTGGTCGCCGAAGATCAGATCAAGGCCGGCCGAGTGCATCTGACCGATCCGGTCCGAATCTCGGAGCGTTCCGCGCATACGATGGGCTCAAGGCTGGGATTGGTCGAGGGTCAGGTTTATCCGCTCGGCGAGCTGATGAAGGCAGCGCTGATCAAGTCGGCCAATGACGCTGCCGTTGCCGTCGCGGAGAAAATCGGCGGCTCGGTCGAGGCAACGGTGCGGATGATGAATCTGCGGGCCAAAAGCCTCGGGATGGATCACACGGAATATCATACGGTTGATGGGTTGCCGCCGCGGCAGGCCCACGATGTCGATCAGACCAGCGCGCGCGACTTGGCGATTGTCGCGCGCGAGATTATTCGCACCACCAATCTTCTGCAGTGGTCGAGCCTCGAACAAACCGACTTCGATGGCGGCGTGTCGATGCTGCATACCACCAACCATTTGATCGGACACTTCGAGGGATGCGACGGGCTCAAGACCGGGTTTACGTTTCAGGCGGGTTTCAATGTGACCGCGACCGCACGGCGCGGCAATCTGCGCCTGGTGGCGGTGGTGCTGGGCGCGCCCTCTAATCAGCAGCGCTTCGCGCAGGCCGCCAAGCTGCTCGAATGGGGCTTCGATCACTACACTGCGGTCTCGCTTTTGAAATCCGGCCAGCCGCTGCCGGTCCAGGTGCAGGCCGAGTCGGGAAAAATGATCCAGCCGATAGCCGCAACCGATCTGAAAGTCGTTTTGCCGAAGGACGACGTCGGATCACTCAAGGTCACCTATCAGGTGCCCAACGCGGTCAGCGGTCCTATAACCAGAGGCGAAACCTTGGGGCGTGTAGTTGCCCGTGATCGCGGCGAAGAGATCTCAGAAACCGCGGCGGTGAGCCCGATCGCGGTGGGCGCGCCAGTGGCGGCGCAGGACTCCGACGGCTGGAATCCGCCGCGTCCGACCGCATACAATGAGCCGGCCGGAATCCAGGAGTCCCAATGAAAGTAGCTTCCAAAATCCGTAATCGCCGCAATCGCAAACTCGCCCGCAAGCGGCGCACCAACCCGGTCCAGGCCAAGGCCCGCCTGCGCAAGATGCGCCGCACCCGAATCCGCGGCAAGTAGTGAAGACGAATTTGCGCGTCATTCCTGTGTGTAGGTTCAGTGGCACCGGGGCTTCAGCGCATGTGGGAATCTCCAGGCTGTGCCACGAGGAGTTACCATCTTCGGATTGATTGAGTTGTTGAGTTAGGGTCAGCGTGATTTAATAACAAGTATTATGCGGACCTCCAAGGTGACATCGCTATCGCTTCCGCCGAACCTACTGCGCGAGGCGGAGCGCCTTGCACGGCGGGAAGGCCGCACGAAAAGTGAACTGCTGCGTGAAGCACTCCGGCGCTATATGGCAGACAGCCGATGGCGCGAACTTCAGCAGTTCGGTCGTTCGCAGGCCCGTAAGCTCGGAATTCTAGAATCTGATGTCGAGCGGTTGATCGCTGAAGACCGGGCTGAGCGCTGAGTGCTCCGGATCGTAGCGGACACGAACATATACATTTCCGCGTTCAATTTCGGCGGGGTGCCCGACCAGGTACTTACGCTGGCGCGGAGAGGAAGGATCGAAATGTTCGTGTCGGAACCGATACTCTACGAGATCGATCGCGTCCTGAAGCGGAAATTCCGCTGGCCGCCGCGTCGGACGCGTGACGCGTTGTCGTCGATTAGAGAGTTCGCCAAAGAGACAAAACCCTCTCGACGAATTGACGCGGTTCTCAAGGACGAGACTGATAATCGGATTCTGGAGTGCGCCCTCGCTGCCAACGCGGCTGCCATCGTAACTGGGGACTCGCACCTCCTTGAGTTGAACTCGTTCGGCCAAATCCGGATTCTGAGCCCGAGGGCGTTCCTGGACGCGATTGAGCGCTGATCTGAAGCGGCCGGCTGTGGGAACTCGCTTGCGCGGTAAATTGACAGGCACCTGCCGCGACAGATAGCTTTGATCGTGCACCGTTTAATTCCTCACATCGGAGAATCTATCTGCACGACGCATCGGTAATCGCCGTCATCCCGGCGCGTTATGCTTCGACCCGTCTGCCCGCCAAGGCCTTGGCGGAGATCGATGCGGTCCCGATGATCGTCCGCGTATGGCGCCAGACCGCGATGGCGCGGCAGATCGCGCGCGCGATCGTCGCGACCGACGACGAGCGGATCGCCTCGGCGGTGCGCGCAGCAGGCGGCGACGCGATCATGACTTCGCCGGAGCATCCGAGCGGTACCGATCGTATCGCGGAGGTCGCCCGGAAAATCGAGGCGGAGATCTACATCAACGTGCAAGGCGATCTGCCGTTCATCAGTCCCGCCGATCTCGACGCGCTTGCGGCGCCGATGCGCGCCGACGCGTCGCTCGCGATGGCGACGCTGGCAACGCCGATTATCGATGCGCATGAATGGACTAATCCCAACGTCGTGAAGGTGGTATGCGAGGCCAATGGTGATGCGCTGTATTTCTCGCGCGCGCCGATTCCGTTTCCGCGCGATCGCGAGGAAATTCCCGCCGTCGCGATGCGCCATATCGGCGTGTATGCATACCGGCGCGACTTCCTGCTGAAGTTCGCCTCGATGCCGCAAGGGGTTCTCGAGCGGATCGAGAAACTCGAGCAGTTGCGCGCGCTGGAAAATGGTCATGCGATTCGCGTGGTCGCCTCGGTGGCGCCCTCGCTTGAAGTTGACACAGCCGAGGACCTTGCGAGGGCCCGGGCTTTTGCGTCGTCCACACGGCGGACGTAGAGGAGGGAGCAAGGTGGAACGCAGCAAAACCAAATTCATTTTTGTCACCGGCGGTGTGATCTCGGGACTGGGCAAAGGACTCGCGGCGTCGTCGCTGGGCGCGCTGCTCGAGGCGCGTGGCCTCAAGGTCACGCTGCTCAAGATGGATCCCTACATCAACGTCGATCCCGGTACGATGAGCCCGACCCAGCACGGCGAAGTCTTTGTCACCGATGACGGCGCCGAGACCGACCTCGACCTCGGCCACTACGAGCGCTTCGTTCAGACTACGATGAGCCGGCGCAACAACTGCACGACCGGCCAAATCTACGACACCGTCATTCAGAAAGAGAGGCGCGGCGATTACCTCGGCGCGACCGTGCAGGTGATTCCGCATATCACCGACGAGATCAAGCAGCGCATCCTCGCGGCGTCGGAGGGCGCTGATCTGTGCATCGTCGAAATTGGCGGCACGGTTGGCGATATCGAGAGTCTGCCGTTTCTGGAAGCAGTGCGCGAATTCCGCTGGGACCTGGGGCGCGAGAACGTGCTCTACGTGCATCTGACCCTCGTGCCGTATATTCCGACCGCGGGCGAGGTGAAAACGAAGCCAACGCAGCACAGCGTCAAGGAGCTGACCGGGCTTGGGATTCAGCCGGACATCCTGCTGTGCCGATGCGATCGGCCGCTCGACAAAAAAGTCAAAGCCAAGATCGCTCACTTTTGCAACGTCGAGGAAGGATGCGTGATCGCGGCGCCTGATGTGCCGACGACAATCTATGAAGTGCCGCTGCGGTTTCACGAAGAGGGTTTCGACGCGCGAGTATGCGAGAAGCTCAATATTTGGACCGGCGCGCCGAATCTTTCCAAGTGGCGCAGAATCGTAAAGACCGCGCAGAATCCGAAAACCCAGGTGACCGTCGCGATCGTCGGCAAATACGTCAATCTTGCGGATTCCTACAAGAGCCTGCACGAGGCGATCGCGCACGGCGCAATCGCAAACGAAGCCAAAGTTACGATCGACTACGTCGATTCCGAAGAGCTCGAAAAGCAATCGCCCGAAGAGCGCCTGGCGGGCGCCGACGCGATCATCGTACCCGGCGGATTCGGCGCTCGCGGCACTGACGGCAAGATGCGCGCGGTGCACTTCGCGCGCGAGAACCAGGTGCCGATTTTGGGCATCTGTTACGGCTTGCACATGATGGTGATCGAGGCGGCGCGCAACCTGCTCGGATTGCGCCGCGCCAACTCGCGCGAGATTTCAGAAGACACGCCCGACGCGGTTATCGATATCATGGAGTCGCAGCGAGATCTCGAAAAAAAGGGCGGCACCATGCGTTTGGGCGCGTGGCCCTGCATCGTCAAGCAGGACTCGCTCGCCTACGGACTCTATCGCCGCGGCAAGATCTCCGAGCGCCATCGGCATCGCTATGAGGTGAACAACGCCTATCGCGAGCAGCTCGAACAGGCCGGCCTCGTCGCAACCGGAACCTCCCCCGACGGGCAGCTGGTCGAGATCATGGAGCTCAAGGGGCATCCGTGGTTCCTCGGATGCCAGTTTCATCCGGAGCTGAAGTCTCGCCCGCTCGATTGCCATCCGCTGTTCCGCGGATTGATTCGCGCGGCAGTGCAGCACCGCACCCAGAGCGGACGCAAACGCGCCACTGTCAGGGAGCTTCGGTCCGTATCGTGAAGGTGACGCCGGTCAAAGTTGGCGACGCCGTGTTCGGCGGTGACGCACTGGTTCTAATCGCGGGACCGTGCGTGATCGAGAGCGCCGAGTCATGCATCCGCCACGCGGTGGCGATTTCGGAGATCGCGCGGCGTGCAGGATTTCCGTACGTGTTCAAAGCGTCATTCGACAAGGCCAATCGCACCAGCCACAAATCCTTCCGCGGTCCGGGCCTCGATGCGGGACTCGAGATTCTGTCGCGCGTGAAGCGCGAGACGGGCGTTGCGATCCTGACGGACATCCACGAGGCCGCGCAGGCGAAGCCCGCCGCCGAGGTCGTCGATATCCTCCAGATACCCGCGCTGCTCTCGCGCCAGACCGACCTCATTCACACCGCCGCCGAAACCGGATGCGCGGTGAATATCAAAAAAGGCCAGTTCCTTGCTCCCTGGGATATGCGCGCGGCGCTTGAGAAAGTCACCGAGTGCGGCAATCGGCGCGTGATGCTGACCGAGCGCGGTTTCAGCTTCGGTTACAACAACCTGGTGACCGATCCACGATCGCTCGTGATCATGCGCGGCTTCGGCTATCCGGTAATTTTCGACGCGACTCACTCGGCGCAGCTTCCCGGAGCAGGCGAGGGCGGCAAACAGTCCAGCGGACAGCGCGAGTTCGTTGCGCCGCTGGCGCGCGCGGCGGCCGCGGTCGGAATCGACGGCATCTTCATGGAGGTGCACGAGGATCCCGATCGCGCGCTCAGCGACGGTCCCAACTCCTACCGCCTCGACGAGCTCGCCGCGCTGCTCGGTGATTTGAAACGGATCGATCAATGCGCGCGTGAGGCCGCCTCGCGCAATTGAGGCTGGCTCCGGCCACATAGCGATGTGCATAGCAAGACGCCTCTAACGGTGCCGTGAGGGCATTCAAACAGCGCTTTGGTTTACTTGAAAAAATCTGCTTGATACCTTGAACCTACGGGTATGATCGATGAGTCTGAAGCTTATTGCCAAGGCGCTTGCGGCGTTCGGCGCGGCCGCAATCGTAGTGCTTCTGGCTGTTACTATTTACGTCGTGCGGCATCGCGAGGACGCGCAGGCGCTGAACAAAGTCGCCGCCGTGCTGCCGGATTCACTGCTTCACGCGAAAAATTTCCACTGGACCCAGATGAAGGGCAGCGAGATGCAATGGGTCCTCTCCGCGTCCGATGCGAGCTACTCCGCCGACCGCACTGGCGTCAAGCTGGTCAACGCGAACCTTGCGATGACCTCGAGTGACGGCAAGGAAGTTCACGTCACTGCCCCGCAAGCGCTGCTGTATATGGACGGGAATCATATCCATCGCGCGGACCTTAGCGGCGGCGCTGTGCTTCGCTACGGTGATTTCGTCTTGAGCACCGACGCGGTGAGCTTCGACCCCGATGCGGATACGGTCAATGCGAGCGGCCTGGTTACGGTCGAAGGCGAGGGCGTGAAAGTCACCGGAATTGGACTGACCGGCAGTCCCAAGACGCGAGTCTTCCAATTGCATCAGCAGGTAAGGACCGAGATTCAGCCGAAAAAGGACAGCAGTGCGAAGATCAAGAAGAGCTGAACGCTCGATCCGTCCGGCGCGGATGTTCTGCGCGGCTGCGATTGCGGCGATCACGATCGCGCTTGCTCCGCTGGCATTCGCTCAGAGCGGCGGAGGCTCCGGCGGTGCGCTCGGTGATTCGATTCGCGCCGGTAGCGGTGGTGCACCCGCGGCTCCCGCTGCCGCAGCTTCTGTTGCTCCCGACGTGGTTGATCAATTCAATTCCAACGGCGATTCGATCACTGTGATCGGCGGTGCTCCCGACGCGACCGTTTCACCCGCTGCCGATAACGGCGCCGTGCCGGCGGTTGTGAGCGCACCTACCGCGGAAGCCGCTCCGTCAGTTGCTGCCGTACCTTCTCCGGAGGCCGCGCCGTCAGTTGCGAGCGCGCCTACGGTGGAAGCGGCACCGTCGGTTGCTGCAGCACCGTCTCCTGAATCCGCGCCGTCGGTTGCGAACGCGCCGGCCGTCGAATCCTCACCGTCGTTCGCTGCAGCGCCATCGCCGGAGGCCGCCCCTTCATTCGCCGCTGCACCATCTCCGGAGGCTGCCCCTTCATTCGCCGCTGCACCATCGCCGGAAGCTGCGCCGTCGGTTGCAGCCGCATCCTCTCCTGAAGCGGCGCCATCTGTGGCAGCCGTGTCGGTGCCTGACGCTGCGCCTTCGGTTGCGAGCGCTCCCGTAGCTGACGCCTTTCCAACCGCCAGTATGCCGCCGCCAGTGATCGTAAGCTCGCCCGCCGCGGAGGCATCGATCGCTGCAGTTCCGGCCACGGAGCCCTCGACCAGCCTGGTTCCTGCGACTCCGGAGGCCGCCGTGACGCCCGCGGCAGCTTTTGCGGCGACGCCGGCGATCTCCGCAGTGGCCAGCACGCCGAAGGCGCGCGGCGTGAAAAAAGAAAAAGAAGCGACTCAAGTCGCGTCGGCAGGCCCGTCAAATGGACAGGATCAGGGCGGAGCTTTTGGCGGACTTCAGTTTTCGAACAACAAATCGCCGATCAATATAACCTCGGACACGATGGCGCTGGATTACAAAGGCAACTCGGTTCTGTTTACCGGCCATGTAAATGCCGTCCAGGCAACGGGCCATTTGACAAGCGATCGGCTGCGCGTGAATTACGGACAAGGCTTCAAGGACGTGCGAGAAATGATCGCCGACGGCAACGTGCGTATCAGCCAGGACACGCGCTGGGCCACCGGCGACCATGCGGTGCTGGATCAAACCAAACACACGGTGGTGCTTACCGGCAGCCCAGTCGTGCACGACGGCACCGATCAGATTACAGGGCGGCGGATAACGGTCTATCTCGACACCGGCAAGAGCGTGGTCGAGGGCGCGAGCGCCGTGATTTTCCCGAAATCGTCGTCGTCGCCGGGTCAGACGCAGGCTGAAAATTCCGGGGGCAACGCAGCCCACACGCCGTGATATTGTTGAGTCAATGGCGCTCGAGGTAAAGCTCGGACAGAATCTGCAGCTCCGCCAGCAACTGGTGATGACCCCCCAGTTGCAGCAGGCGATCAAGATTCTGCAGCTCTCGCTCCCGGAACTCGAAACGATTGTGCAATCGGAACTCGAGCAGAACCCGATGCTCGAGCCGCTCGATCAGAGTCCCGCCGAAGCCGCGGGCGACACCCCGATTCCCGACGAAGACAGTGTTCCGCCCGAGCCCGATCGTGCGGAAGCCGAAGTTTCGCCCCCCAGCGACGAGCCAATCGACGACTGGGAGCCGGGCGCGGGCGCTCCTGAAGAGCCGATTCGGCCGCTCGAGACCGAGTCGCACGACGCGGCGATCGAGATGCGCGACAACGACGGACTCGAAAAGCTCGATTGGCGCGAATACCTGGAGACCTACTCGAACAACTGGCAGGAAAGTGCGCCGCCCGATAACGACGACGACCATCGCAGCGCCCTCGAGAACACCGCACTGCGCCGCGGCTCGATCGAAGACCATCTGATGTGGCAGCTTCGGATGTCGAACCTGTCTGAACCCGACCAGCTAATCGGCGCGACGATCATCTACAACCTGAACGACGACGGCTATCTCGAAACCCCGCTCGAGGAGCTGGCCACGCAGCTCGAAACCACCGCTGCCGAAGTCGAGCGCGTGCTGAAACGCGTGCAGCGCTTCGATCCGCCGGGTGTCGCGGCGCGCAATCTGCGCGAATCCCTGCTCATCCAGCTCGCGAACCTGGGCATGGAGGATTCGCTGTCGGCGCGGATGGTGCGCGAGCATCTCGATCTTCTGGAAAAGCATCGCTACGGCGAAATCGCCAAGCAGCTCGGCGTCACGGTCGAGATGATCGGGCAGGCCCACAAGATTATCGCGCTGCTCGAACCCAAGCCGGGCCGCGACTATGGCGGCGCGGAGCCGACCTACGTAGTGCCGGACGTTTACATCCACAAGCTCGGCGAAGACTACATGGTGACGCTCAATCGCGACGCGGTTCCGCGCTTGCGAATCGCGGGCTACTACCAGCGGGTGATGAACGACGTTAATTCCGCGCCGGAAACGCGCGAGTACCTGCAGGAGCGGCTGCGCTCGGCCAAGTGGCTGGTCAAGTCGATCTACCAGCGCCAGCAAACCATCTTCAAGGTAGCCAACTCGATCGTGAAGTTCCAGCGCGCGTTCTTCGATCACGGCGTAAGCCATCTAAAGCCGCTGGTGCTGAAGGACGTAGCCGAAGATATTGGGATGCACGAGTCCACCATCAGTAGAGCCACCGCGAACAAATATGCGCATACACCGCAAGGCATCTTCGAGCTCAAGTTTTTCTTCACCTCGGGGGTCAAGGGTTCCTCCGGGGAAGACGTCAGCGCCGAAACCGTGAAGGAGAAAATTCGCGAACTGGTCTCCGCCGAGGAACCGAATAATCCGCTTTCGGACCAGGCGATCGCCGAGATGCTGCGCGTGCGCCAGATCAATATCGCACGGCGCACCGTAGCTAAGTACCGGCAGGCGCTCGGAATCCTGCCCTCGGCGAACCGCAAGCAGGTCGGATGAAAATCTCCGCCCAAACGCGAGGCCGTATGCAGAATAAACAAACCCCTGGAAAGCGCAGCCGGGCGGCGGTGCGGAAAACCCGGCGCACCGCCCGGATTGGCAGAAATGTGCCGACGACCGTAACTGTGACCTTTCGCCACGTCGAACCGACCGAGGCGCTCAGGCTCTACGCCGAACGCAAGCTCGCTCATCTGGGAAAATACGCCAAGCAGGCCTGCGCCGCGCATCTAATCCTGTCGGTTGACAAATACCGCCAGCACGGCGAAGTTACTGTCCAATCGGGGCGTATCTCCGTGACCGCCGAGCAGGAATCGAAGGACCTTTACACAGTAATCGATCAGCTCGCGGACATCGCGGGGCGCCAGTTGAAGCGGCATATCGAAAAAATCACCGCGCGCAAAGTGCGCTCGCCCTCGACCGGCGAGGTCTTGCGCGCGGCCGAAGAAATAAAGTCCTAGGCGAGCGCGACCGATCCGCGCGCGAGGATCATTTCGCCGGAAAAGTCTGTAGATAGGAAAATTCGCTCGAAGAAAAAGACATCCTGATGAAGATCACCGAAATTCTGAGCTCCGAGATGGTTCTGCCCGACCTTAAGGGAAACACCAAACCCGAAGTGCTGGGCGAGTTGGCGGCGGCGCTTTCCGCGCAGTACTCGGAGATCAAACTGGCGGACCTGACCGCCGTGCTGCTCGAGCGCGAGCGGCTGGGCTCGACCGCGATCGGCGACGGAATCGCGATCCCGCACGGCAAACTTCCGCGGGTCACGAAAATTCTGGGCGCGTTCGGGCGGCATCGCGCCGGGGTCGATTTCGAATCGCTCGACGGGAATCCAACCCAGTTGTTCTTCGTGCTGGTCGCACCTGAGGATTCGGCGAGCCTGCACTTAAAGGCGCTAGCGCGGGTGTCGCGCCTGCTCAAGGACGATACCTTCCGCACGCATCTGATTTCGGCGGCCGGCGCCGCCGAGATCTTCAAACTGATTCGGGAAGAGGACGCGAAGTACTGACCCTAGCGCTTAGTGCGCGCCGCGTCCGCTCAGAGCACGATGGCGCAAAGCCCGTCCGGAAAACCGCGGCTGATCATCGTAACCGGAGTTTCGGGCTCCGGGCATACGTCAGCGATGCGCGTGCTCGAGGATCTGGATTTTTATTGCGTCGATAATCTGCCGGTCGCGCTGGTGCCGGAAGTGCTGCACTTGGCCGCGGGACTCGATCCGAGCCTGGCCGGAGTGGCGCTCGGAATCGACGCGCGCGAGCGGCTGTTCTTTCCGCAGTGGCCGCGCGTCTTCTCCGAACTGGAAGCCGAGGGCGTGCATCCCGAGATAATTTTTCTCGACGCCTCCGACGAGGTGCTCGCGCGACGCTACTCGGAATCGCGCCGGCCGCATCCGCTGGCAGAGAGCGGCTCGACCGTCGCCGAGAGTATCGGCCGCGAGCGGCTGGCGCTGGCCGAGATGCGCGATCGCGCGAGTCGGGTTATCGATACCACGACTCTCACCGTCCACGAGCTGCGCGAAGTCGTGATGGCGATGGTGCTCGGCGCGGCGGCGGGCTCGCGCATGGCGATCTCGATCGTCTCGTTTGGCTACAAATATGGAGCGCCGGTCGGGATGGATATTGTCCTCGACGTGCGCTTCATTCCGAATCCGTTTTTCGTGCCGGAGCTCCGCCCGCTCGCCGGGACCGACCCGCGCGTTCGTGATTACGTGATGGCGCAAGCGGACGCGCAAAAATTTATCGACGAGACCGGCCGCCTGCTCGATTTCCTGATCCCGCTCTACCGGCGCGAGGGCAAAAGCTATCTGACGGTAGCGCTCGGATGCACCGGCGGGAGGCATCGCTCGCCCGTGCTTGCCCGCGCGATTGCCGAGCGCCTGCGCCAAAACGGATTCGACGCGACCGTCCGCGACGCGCATATCGCGCGATAAACACAGGCTAAAGCCTGTGCCACCAATACCGCTGAGAGGTGCTAGTTCATGATCGAGCCGGCATCGACGTTGAGCGTCTGCCCGGTCATTCCTGCGGCCGCGTCGGTTACCAAAAATAGCGAGACGCGGGCGACCTCCGCCTCGGTCGCCATCCTGTTCATCGCGGCCTGCGACAAGAACTGTCCGCGCACCTGCTCGTAGGGAACCTTCAGCGCGTCGGCGCGCGCGCGCATCACGCGCTCGATCCGCTCGCCCTCGATCGCGCCCGGGCAGATACAGTTGCATCGGATTCCGCGCGCGCCCCATTCCGCCGCCACGGTCTGCGTAAATCCGATCATCGCCCACTTGGCCGCCGCGTACGGCGAGCGCATCGGATAGCCGCGGCGTCCCGCACCCGACGAGATGTTGAGGATATTGCCGCTGCGCTGCGTATCCATCGTGGGGAGAACCGCGCGGGTCGCCAGCCACGTGCCGGTCAGGTCGATGTCGATCGTCTCCTGCCATTCGGCGAGCGACATATCGGTGATGCGCTTGGTCGGCCCGGAGATTCCGGCGTTATTGACCAGAATATCGATTCGTCCGCCGAACGCCTTGCGGGTTTCGTCGGCCATCCTGGCGCAATGGGCTTCCTTGGAGACATCGGTCTCGACGAAGCTCGCGGCGGCGCCGAGTTTCTTTAGCGCCTCTACGGTTTCTTGCATCGGCTTTAGTGACCGCGCCGCGACCATGATCTTCGCTCCGGCTCGTGCGTATGCGAACGCGATCTCTTTGCCGATTCCGTAGCCGCCGCCGGTGACGATCGCGACCTTGTCTTTGAGTTCGTTCATCTCGCCCCTCGAATAGTTCCGCGCAATTTTTTACGACTCTAATTCGATCCGTGCCGCTCGACAAACGATCACGACGCCAGCGCGTGGCGCCGCATGTTCACGCTTGTCTCAGCGCCGCAGCGCCTCGTATCATAGGCCCTACTTGATGGCAGCAGTAAGCCCGATCAGAACTCCCTCGCAGAAGCCCGGCGGCGCGAGCTCGCTATGGCTCAATCTCGTCAAAATCGCGATCCTCGCGATCCTGGTCGGCGGATCGGTATGGCTGCTGCTCGAGCACATGGAATGGTTCCGCGATCCCGCTCAGATCAAGATCGAGGTTCTGGCAGGCGGCGTCTGGGCGCCAATCGTCTACATGCTTTTGTATGCGGTCGGACCGTCGTTCCTGGTGCCGGGCGCTGTAATGACGATTGCGGGTGGGCTCGCGTTCGGAACCGCGTGGGGCTCTGTCTATTCACTAATCGGCGCGGACGTGGGCGCGGTGGTCGCGTTCGGTGCGGGCCGGTTTCTGGGACGTTCGTTCGTCGAAAAATTTGTCGGCGACAGGTTTCAGACCACGCTCGAGAAAATCGCGCGCAATGGCTTTCAGATCATCCTGTACTTGCGGATCGTCCCGGTAATTCCGTACAACGCGCTCAACCTGATCGCGGGCGCGTCGCCGATCACTTTCAGGGACTACTTCTGGGCCAGCATGATCGGGATGGTTCCGGGCACGATCCTGTTCGCGTTCCTGGGTGACGCGCTATGGCATCCGCTGTCCTGGCGCTTCGTGCTGGCGCTCGCGCTGATCGCGGCGTCGGTAGGATGCGGCGAGCTCTGGCGGCGATGGTCGCAGAATCGAGTCGCGCCGATAATCTAAAGCTGCCCGCTTAGCCTAGGGGCTTATCGGCACATTCCATCAGGCTGAAGCGATGAACCGCCGGGGCATGCGGTAGTGGTTGTTGTCGTGGTTTGCTGCGATGTCTGCGGCTCGGTCTCGAAGGCTCCGCATCCCGCCAGCAGGGTCGCCGCGAGAATCATCGCGCCAAATAGTTTAATTTTGTTTCTCACAATCGACCTCATGAATTCTGTTTGAGTTCGTCGCCCAGTCCGGCAACGCCAGCAACGCAAAGCGCGCCGCTCTTTGACTTCTATCGCCTTCCCGGTTCGGGTTGAATCGAGAACGGCGACAAAGCCTCCGTCCGGTTCCCCAGAGAACCGCACGCACCCTTATATGCTAGGAGAGAATTCTTTCCGCCAGTAGGAGGCGTCCCGCCGGTCAACGCGAAGCGTCTTCCTCTGCGCGATCGCGGAGCAGCACCCTCACCCGCGCGTCACGACGCTTGCGAAAAAAGCGCAAGCCTCGCGCCGCGCCGCCCGTGTGCCAGTGGCACCTACCGGAGGAGAGGGTATGCTGCAGAGCGACACGCGAGCCGGCGACGAGAGGATCACGACGCAAAGGCAGGTTGTGACGAGCCGCGTCCGCGATTCTTGCCTGACGGCCTTCCGCGTCTGTGCGATGTCGAGCGAGGGACGAAATCGATCTTTAGGCTTGCGCCCAGCGCTCGCGCGGTTCTTGCGAGCGTCTTTAGAGTCAAATTGTTGAGTTTGCCTGATTCGATCTGCGCGATCATCGGCTGACTAACGCCCGAGCGCCGAGCGAGCGCGGCCTGAGTAAGTCCTCGGCGTTTGCGCAATTCCGCGATTTTGTGTTCGATCAGAATCTGAGCCAATTCGTCATCGACCTCACGACGAAGACCAAGCTCATTTACCTTTCTTTCGAGCAATTCCAGCCCGGGATTTTTGGAATTCATCTTGAGCCTCCTTCAGTCTCGCACGCATCAACCGCAGCACGTCGACTGGAGTATCAGTTCGTTTCTTGACATAGCCGCCCACCAACACGGCGCGTCGTCCAGGCAGGAACCCGTAATATATCCGCACCCTCGTGCCGCGGAGCTCAAACAGGCCGCCTTCGAGTGATTTCGATCGCGGCGGACGCATCTGATTTCCAAGAGTGCGAAGAGCTTCGGTCAAAACCGCTGCGTCCTTGATATCCTTGGCGTCGGCGAGACCGCCAACGAACTCGGCGAAGCTTGATTGTCCTCCGGCTCTCAGGTGTTCGTGGACGGCCCAGTCCGGCATGCCGCGATCATAAGGTATAACTTATTCGAGTGCAACCACCGTTACTCCGCGTTGCTCCGCTGCCGCCACAAAAAAGCGCCGCGAGGTTGGTCGCGGCGCTTGGAGGATTAGCCAATCCGAAACTGTATCTCAGGTGCCGGATTCCCAGCTCTCCAGATACTTCTTCTGCTCGGCGGTCAGTGTGTCGATGCGGATTCCCATCGCGGCGAGTTTCACCTCCGCGACGTCCTGTTCGATTTCGAGCGGGACGTTGTGCACCTTGGCCGGAAGCTGCTCGCTGGTCGCGACCCATTCCGACGCGAGCGCCTGCGTCGCGAAGCTCATGTCCATCACCTGCGCGGGATGGCCCTCGGCGCAAGCGAGATTCACCAGCCGCCCCTGTCCCAAGACATACAGCGTGCGGCCGTTGGAGAGATGATACGCATCGACATTCTTGTTGACGTCGTGATCGACCGACTTGGCCGCGTCGGTCAGGTAGGCCATGTCGATCTCGACGTCGAAGTGGCCCGAATTGCACAGGATCGCGCCGTCTTTCATCGCGGTGAAATGCTGTGCGGCGAGCACGTGCTTGTCGCCGGTCGCGGTCACGAAGATATCGCCGACCTTCGCCGCGTCGATCATCTTCATCACCCGGAACCCGTCCATCGCGGCTTCGATCGCGCGAATCGGATCGATCTCGGTCACGATCACGTCCGCGCCAAGGCCGCGCGCGCGCGAGGCGATCCCGCGTCCGCAGTAGCCGTAGCCGCCGACCACGACCACCGAGCCCGCGATCAGCACGCCGCTCGCGCGGATAATCCCGTCGAGCGTCGATTGCCCGGTCCCGTAGCGGTTGTCGAACAGATGCTTGGTCTGCGCGTCGTTGACCGCGACCACCGGAATCTTGAGCGCGTGATCTTTTTCCATCGCGCGCAGCCGGATTACGCCGGTGGTGGTCTCCTCCATGCTGGCGAAGACTTCCTCGGCGCTGTCTTTGTATTCGGTGTGAAGCAGGCTCACCAGGTCCGCGCCGTCGTCCATCGTGATGGTCGGCTTGCGATCGAGCACCGCGCGCAGATGGCTGTAATACGTATCGCGATCCTCGTCGTGAATCGCGTAGGTCGGGATGCCGAATTCGGCGACCAGCGCCGCGGCGACATCGTCCTGGGTCGAGAGCGGATTCGACGCGCAGCAGAAAACCTCGGCGCCTCCCGCCTTGAGCGCGCGCAGCAGGTTGGCGGTCTCGCAGGTGATATGCAGGCACGCGCCCATCCGCTGTCCCTTGAGCGGCTGTTCTTTGGAGAACCGCTCGCGGATACGCCGCAGCACCGGCATCTGGCGGTCGGCCCACTCGATGCGTTTTTTTCCGGCCGCGGCCAGTCCCAGGTCGCGCACGTCGTGATCGCCCGCACCGGAATTGGCGCGAGTCTTTTGCGCGGCCTTGGGCAGAACTTTACGTTTGGCGATTGATCCCATCGTGATGGTGTCCTTTATGCGGGGTGAAGACTTAAACCGATCCGTTCAGCGCTTCGCGACTCCGAACGCACCCTGCAGACGCTCGGCCATGTCGATACGCTCCCACGGGAACAGTCCGTCGTGAGGTTTGCGGCCGAAGTGGCCGTAGGCGGCGGTCGCCTGGTAAATGGGGCGCTTTAGAGTGAGCGCGCGGATAATTCCCGCCGGGCGAAAATCGAACAGCTCGCGCAGCGTTGACGAGAGCTTCGCATCCGGCACCACGCCGGTGTCGAACGTGTCGATCAGAATCGAAACCGGTTCCGCGACGCCGATCGCGTAGGCGACCTGGATTTCGCATCTTTTCGCGAGGCCCGCGGCGACCACGTTCTTCGCTACATAACGCGCGAAGTAACACGCCGAGCGATCGACCTTGCTCGGATCCTTACCCGAGAATGCGCCGCCGCCGTGGCGTCCGTAGCCGCCGTAGGTATCGACGATAATCTTGCGCCCGGTCAGCCCGCAGTCGCCGTGCGGTCCGCCGATCACAAAGCTTCCAGTCGGATTGACGTGGTACACCGTCTGCTTGGTCAGATATTCGGCCGGGATCGTCTGCTTGATCAGTTCTTCGATCACGGTTTCGCGGATAGTTTCGTACTTGACCTCGGGCGCATGCTGGGTCGAGATGACCACCGCGGTGATCTCGACCGGGCGGCCGTCAACGTAGCGCACCGTGACCTGACTTTTTGCGTCGGGACGGAGCCAATTGACGCGCCGGTCCTTGCGCATCTTCGCGAGGTTCTCCATCAGGTGATGCGCCATCGCGATCGGCATCGGCATCAGCTCGGGCGTCTCATCGCACGCGAACCCGAACATCAGGCCCTGGTCGCCTGCGCCCTGTTCCTTATGCAGTCCTTCGCCCTCGGTCACGCCCTGCGAGATATCGGTAGATTGCGGCTCGATCGCCATCATCACCGCGCAGGTCTTGCCGTCGAAACCCGACTCGACGCTGTCGTATCCAATCTCGAGCGCGACCTTGCGCGCGATACTCACGAAGTCCGGATGCGCGTGGCTGGTGATTTCGCCGGCCAGAACGATAAGGCCGGTCTTGGCCAGGGTTTCGAGCGCGACCCGCGAATTTGGATCCTCTGCGATAAGGGAATCGAGGATTGCGTCCGAGATTTGATCGCACATCTTGTCGGGATGGCCCTCGGAGACTGATTCGGAAGTGAACAGGTAATCCTTAAGCGGCATGCGCGATGGCTCCTTGAGACCGGATTTGACCGGTATTTATCTCCGGATTGGATCCGGCGACGGGACGCGGAAGCGAAGATTCAAAATCGTCTGAAGTGCGATTGCGGGCAGCTCGATCGCGCCCGCGAAGGCGTCTTAGTCCGGAAGGGTTGCGAGCAACCCGGATTGCATAGTTTTTGAAGGTATAACGGACGGATGCAAGCGAATCAAGGCAGCGGTTTGAGGTGATTTCAGCCGACGGCGTCATTCCTCGCCAAAACGGTCTTCAAACAGCGTTTCGATCGCCTTGACCGCCTCGCGCGCGTCTTCGCCCTCCGCATGCAGCTTGAGCTTCACGCCCAGCTCCGCCCCCAGCATCATCAGGCTGGTGACGCTCTTGGCGTTTACGTGTTCCTTGCCGCGGCCGATGGTGATGCGCGCCTTGAACTTGCCCGCGGCCTGCGCCAGCGCCGACGCGGCCCGGAGATGCAATCCGAGTTGATTCTTGATTTCGACCGTCGCCTCCACCGCATTCACCCGATCCAAGATACGGGGAAGCGGCGCCAAGGTAAACGAAGAGGCCTCGCGTCACTCGCGCGGTTCAGCGGAAATCTCCTTGCTGAACAGCTCCCGCAGGCGGGTTTCGATCGCCCGGTCGCGGATACTGCCTTCGCGTTTGGCCCACGCGCGCAAGGGAATGACGGCTTTGGCCATGTTGCGATGCCCCCCGGCGCTGCCGATATCGCCGAACAGATTCTTGGCCGCCTCACCGGCGTTGTCGCGACCGGTCCCATAGCTGCGCACCGCGATAACCAGGTCGCGGCCGAGCTTGCCGGCGATCGCGACCCACTCCACGCCTTCGAACTGCAGGCAGAAATCCGCGGTCTGCACGATCATGTCGTCACGCTCGACCCGGCCTAGGCAGGCTGCGATCAGGCGATCGCGAAACTCTATTCGCCCCATCACGTGCGCAACCACTTTGGCAAAGCTCTGCGGAATTTCGGGCCGGTCGATCTGGCGGAGC
The DNA here is from genome assembly GCA_963801665.1 of uncultured delta proteobacterium. Taxonomy (GTDB): domain Bacteria; phylum Desulfobacterota; class Binatia; order Binatales; family Binataceae; genus JBARDN01. The sequence continues at coordinate 503,353 of CAWDFL010000003.1, forward strand.
ATGTTCAGGTTGGCGACGGGATACAGATGCACCAGCGCCTGCAGCACGTCGTCCGTCACCCGGCGCGACAGCGCGAGTGAATCGGTCCGGATGCCGTAGAGCAGAGCGGTCGCGAGCCGCTCGCTGATCTTTTCGTCGTCGGCCACCATGTATTCCGTCATTATCGAGGCGGTTGCGCCGTACTTGACCCGCACGTCCTCGAACGGTGCGCTGCCGGGGGCGTAGCCGGGATGATGATCGATCACGATATCGGCGCGCGGCAGCTTGCCCTCGAAGTAGGCCGGCTGCACGTCCACCATCGCGATCTTGTCGAACGCCGCGAGCGCCTCGGTGGTGGCCGGCAGAATCGAGATTTCGAGCAGATGCACCATCGTGCGGTTCTCTGGCCTGGTCACCGGCTTGAAGCTGAAAAACGGCGTGGTCTGGCGATTGCGCCCCAGGAGCGTCCGCAGCGCCATCGCGCTCGACATCGCGTCGGGGTCGGGATCGTCCTGCAACACAATCGCGATCCGATCGCCCTCGCCGACTATCGCGCGCAATTCGCGCAGTTTGTGCTTGGTGTCAACTTGATCCATATAGGAACGCTTGGCGGATGCTCCGCAAGCTGGTGCTTACCTCGGGTTGAACGATTCTTTGAAACAGGCGGCGCGCTTGGCGCCGATAGATGTGCCCGCCGGGGGCTGCATGAGCTTTCGGGGATACCACAGCCTCGCGCGACGAATCAATGCTATAGATTAAACACCCCTATGGAGATGCCACCGGAATCATCGCAGAAGGACCCGCCAACGCTCGAACCGTGCCTCCTGTGCCGCAGGCCGGCGCAGGAGTGGCTCTTGCGTATCGCGATCGAGGACACCGGCGGCCTCAAGCAGGAGGGCTTTATCTGCGCTAATTGCGCGGTTAAGCTCAGACTCGCCTCGGAAAAAAATCGCGACCTGCAAATCGACCCATGGATTCACGACGCGATCGCGCACATCCTGCGTGGGGTACAGAGCGAGCAATCCTGAAGGAACCTTCTCCAAGGAACACGATCGATGGCGTCTGGCCCGGAACAATCTCACCAGAATTCTCCCCAAAGCAGCGACCTGTGGCCGCATGAGGAAGCCGCGCGCGTAGCCGACCGTGTCCGCGCCTATCCACCCGGGCGTCCGGTTATTTTCCAGAGCGGATTCGGACCCTCGGGCCTGCCGCATCTGGGCACGATGTGCGAAGTGCTGCGCCCCTCTTACGTGCGCCACGCGCTTGCGATGCGCGAGCCGAATCGCGCGTCGCGCCTGATCGTTTTCATCGACGACATGGACGGCCTACGCAAGGTTCCTGAGAACGTGCCAAATCGCGAGCTGATGCAGTCGCATCTGGGCGAGCCGGTCTCGCGGATCCCGGATCCCTTCGGATGCTGCCCGAGCTTCGCTGATCACATGCTCGGACTTCTGCGCGAATTTCTCGCTCCGGTCGAAGTCGACTACGAGCTGGTGCGCTCGTCGGAGATGTACAGCGGGGGCAGCTTCGATGAAGGCCTCAAGATCATCCTCGCGAAGCATCGCGAGATAATCGCGATCGTCGCGCCGACGCTGCGTCCGGAAAATCGCGCCGGATGGTCTCCAATCATGCCGCTATGCCCGAGCTGCGGGCAGATCGTCGAGCGTTCGGTGACCGCTTATCATCCCGAGCGCAACACGATCGAGTTCACCTGCGAGCGCAGCGCCAAGGCGAAGCAGGGATGCGGCTTCACCGGCGAGCAGAGCGTGCTGGGAGGCCTCGCGAAGGCGCAGTGGAAGGTCGATTGGGCGCTCAGGTGGTTCACGCTCAAGGTCGATTACGAATTGTACGGAAAGGATCTCTACTCCTTCCGCGCAACTCTCGGCGCCGATCGTGCGCATCATGGGCGGAAATCCGCCGCTCGGCTTTCCATTCGAGATGTTCCTCGATGAACAGGGGCACAAGGTCTCGAAATCGGTGGGACGCGGTGTCAGCGTCGATCAGTGGCAGCGTTACGCGCCGGTCGAGGTGCTGAAATTTTTTCTGTTGCAGAATCCGCGGCGCGCACGAAAGCTTTTTCTCGATTCGATTCCGCAATACGTCGACGACTACCTCGAGGCGCTGCGCGAATATGCCGCCGCGCCCAATTCGGAATCGCGCGCCGACTCTCCGCTCGAGTTCGTGCTGCAGAAGGACAGCGCAAGGAGCTTCCAAGCAGACGTGACGTTCGGAATGATCACGAATCTGGTAGGAGACTTGGGAACGTCTGACTTTAATTTGGTCATAAATTATCTTCGTCGCTACGATCCGAACATCGAAGGAGACCACGATACGACAAAAATGGTGGCCGACCTTGTTGGGAGAGCACTCAATTTTTATCGCGACTTTATCGAGCCGGGCAAAAAGTCCTACGTACCCACAGCCGCCGAAGCCAAGCAGCTACAGAGTCTGGCAGACTTTCTGAGCGCGAACCCCGACGCGAGCGCCGAAGAGATAGAGAAAACCATCTATGATCTCGGCCGTGCGAATTACGACAAGCCCGGCAAGATTTTTCCGCTGATGTATCGCGCGATTCTGGGCCAAGAGCGCGGACCGCGATTGGGTGCGTATATCCGGCTCCTGAGACCCTTTCGAATTGTTGAGCGACTCGAAGCCGCGATCGCGCGCAGCACTTGATTTTCCCGCTGCTGCCGTTCTGGATTGTCCCTCTCCCAACAAGATTGGGAGAGGGTGGCGCGGGTTGCGCGCGACGGGAGAGGGACCTACAGCAAGGACTCTTTGATCGTCTCAAGCGCCGCGGAAAGGTCACGCAGTAAATCGGGGTTCCAAAAGCGAATCACGCGGAAGCCCCGCGCTTCCAGATAGCGAGTGCGCTCGGAATCGTGTTCGGTCTGTTCCAGATGCTGGCCGCCATCCAGTTCGACGACCAGCCTGCGCTCAAGACAGCAGAAATCGGCGATGAACGGACCGATCGGAACCTGCCGGCGAAACTTGAAGCCCGCACAGCGGCGACCTCGGAGCTTGTTCCAAAGAGCCTGTTCGGCGTCGGTTTGCGTGCGGCGCAGAGATCTCGCGCGGTCACGAGTCAGTTCCGGAGGACGGTTCATACAGACGGAAATCATCGCAGCGAGGGCATCCGGATTTCAATGCTGTAGGTCCCTCACCCGCGCGTCACGGTGATTGCTGAAAAGAGCAATCGCCGCGCCGCGCCGCCCTCTCCCAATCTTGTTGGGAGAGGGACAATCCAGAACGCGCGCGCGACTGTGTAGTTGTGGCAGCTGCTTCCGCTCTTCTGTGTTTCCTCTTACCCTGCTAGACAGATAGCTCGGAACCCAAACACCAGGCGGACGAGTAATCAACGATGGCAAGCGAACGGCAACGAAGTATCAAGCGGCGGCGCAAACGCAAAGAGACACGGCTCAAAGCCAAGATTCGCGAGTCGCGCAAGAAAAAGAAGAAGCGTTAGCGCCGCGATCTTACACATCTGCGGTACGGCGACGGGCCGATGCGCGCGCGGAATTTCAGTACAGGAGTTTTCACGATGGCATACGAGACCCTGCTCTATGAGACGGGCGGCGAGATTGCGACGATCACGCTTAATCGCCCTGCCCGGATGAACGCCTACACCACCGAAATGGGCATCGAGATCGCCGACGCGATGCTGCGTGCCGACGCTGACCCCGCGGCGCGCGTGATTATCATGACCGGCGCAGGTGATCGCGCGTTTTGCGCCGGCGCGGACATGGCGATGTTCGCGTCCAACATCAAATCGCGCGAGGACGCCAAGTCCGAAGACTCCGAGGGCGGCGAGCACCGGCGCGGCGCGATCTCTCTGCCCATGATCATGCGCGGACTCAGCAAGCCGACTATCGCTGCGATCAACGGCTACGCGCTCGGCGTGGGATGCACTATTCCGCTGCTGTTCGATGTTCGCGTGGCCTCCGACAACGCGAAGATGGGCGTGATATTTCCGCGCGTCGGCCTGATGAGCGAGCTCGGCTCGAGCTATCTGATGCCGCGGCTAATCGGACTCGCGCGCACCGCCGAGATGATGCTCACCGGACGCCAATACAGCGCTGAGCAATGCCTGGCGATGGGTCTCGTCAGCCAGGTGTTTCCCGCCGCCGAGCTGATGCCGAAAGCGCGCGAGCTCGCGGGGGAAATGCTCGATTGTTCGCCGTTGTCGCTCGCGATGACGCGCCGCGCGCTCTACCAGGGGCTCGATGGCACACTCGAAACCGCGATGCAGTTCGAGGGCTTCGCGCTTGAGAAATGCTACGTATCCCCCGAGCACAAGGAATATGTGAGCGCGTTCATGGAAAAGCGGAAACCCGATTTCCGCAAGATTAAGCATGGTTAGCGCCGATGTCGGGAGCTTGATCTATAACGGACTCGGCGCTAGATTCGCATTTATTACTTAGTTAGTCTGATAAATCATCAATAACTGCGGAGCGCTTCATTGCGATCCGTTCGGGCGGACAAGTCAAAGGCAGGTGTAAGAAAAATGGCACTTCATATCGGTAGCGTAGCCCCGGATTTCACTCAGGAATCGACTGACGGGCCAATCAAGTTTCACGAATGGATCGGTGATAAGTGGGCGGTCCTGTTCTCTCATCCCAAGGACTTTACCCCGGTCTGCACGACCGAGCTCGGACGCGTCGCCAAGCTCAAGCCGGAGTTCGAAAAGCGGGGCGTCAAGGTGTTGGCCGTGAGCGTCGACGACGTGCCGTCGCACAAGGGATGGGTCGGCGATATCGAGGATACGCAGAAGGTCAAGGTGAATTATCCGATCCTCGGGGATTCCGATAAGAAGGTCGCCAAGCTCTACGACATGATTCATCCCGAATGGAACGACACGCTGACGGTCCGTTCGGTCTTCGTGATCGACAACAACAAGAAAGTCCGGCTGATCATCACCTATCCTGCCAGCACTGGCCGCAACTTCGACGAGATTTTGCGCGCGATCGACTCGTTGCAGCTCACCGACAAATACTCGGTCGCGACCCCGGTCGATTGGAAGCATGGAGAGGACGTGATTGTCGCGCCGGCGTTGAAGGATCCAGCGGTGCTCAAGGAAAAGTTCCCCAAGGGCATCAGGGAGATCCGTCCCTACCTGCGCTACACCGCCGATCCCTCGAAGTAGCCTCTCGATCATATCGCGCTAAAACAAAACCCGGCTCGAATCGTTCGGGCCGGGTTTTTTCGTCGAGAAATTTGCGTGGCACTATTCTCCGGCGAGCGCGCCGAGCAGCAGATCGATATCCGGAGTGCCGAGACCAGAGGCGCGATCGTAGCCGACGACCGCACTGAATCCGACGACGCTACCGAAGCTGTTGTTGCCCTGGGTAACGTCACGGATTCCGGTGCCACCGCTGTGGTAAACCGCGTAGAGGGCAGTGTTCAGATTGCCGACCCGCCCCTGGTTTTCATGCTGCGCGAGAAGCTGCGCGATCCCGGCCCAATAAGGAGTGCCGAGACTGGTGCCGCCGATGCAGCAGGTCACGCTCCCGCCCTTTCCATAGAAAAAGCCGGGAGCGTTCGGCGATGCCGCAAATGAGACATCCGGAACTGCGCGTTTCGAGCCGATTTTGGGGATGTGCTTCTGGAATTTCGGCTTGGCGAAGATTCGGCTGTTGCCGCCGCCGGTCGCGCCGCTCTGGTCGTTCCATACCGATTCGGCCACGTGGCCCGCGTCGCTGCCGCCGGCGTTGAAGACTGGAACGAACTGGGTCCCGCCGACCGCCGTTACGTGCGGATCAGCGGAAAGCTCGTTCACGGTTCGTTTGGTGCTCTCGACGCACGTGCCCGTGCTTTTGTCGAACGCGTAGCCTGCCGCGCCTTCATCGCCGGTAGCGACGAAGACCGCCTGGCCCTGGGTGGCAGCTTGCTGCAGGAACCCGTTCAGCTCGTGCGAATAGAATTTTTTCGCGCCACCACAAAAGCTGAAGCTGATGCTGATCGCTCCGCAGGTGTCGTCGTTTACCGCCTCGACGCCCGCATCGACCAATCCATCTTCGTCGGGCGAGGTCGCGTCATCTCCGATATAAGCGAAGATTGGAACGCCGGGCGCCGCCGCGTGAGCATATTCGACGTTGAGTAGCGTCTCGGTTTCATCCGAGTTCAACGGATCGCCACCGTTGGAAGCGAGTTTGCGGGTCAGATCGATAGCCGGAAGGCCGAACTGCGTATCGAAGGCAGCGACCGACGGATCATCAAAGTCCGAGTCTTCGATCACCGCGATACAGTCCGCGCCGGAACCATCGTTGCTTGAACTGGTCGGCGGAGTCTGATCATAGAAAGTATAAATATCGTCAGGTCCAAAAGCGGTATGGCCACCGATGATTACGTCCGGCGAGGCAGAGGCGTCTGGCGCGAACTGAAGGTCCGGATGCGACCGCAAGATATTCGACAAGCCGCGAATCGAGCCGACGATCGGCGCGATCGAAGCTGGCACCGACGGGTCGCCCAGGTTGGCGTAGAGTGCGCCGCTTGCGTTGGTATGAATCTTCACGTTGAAGGCCGTTTCGGCCGACCCTGCGGCGCCGCTGAAAACGATCGCGCGTTTTGCAATGCTCGCGGACTCGACCTTGAAGCCTTTGCGTGTAAGCCACGCGGCCACCGATGATATCTCCGCCTGGGTCGGGCCGAAGCGCGCGTTGAATTCTCCCGCCGCGAGCCATCGATGGTACTGCGGCGAGGAAGGATCCTGCTGTGCCTCAATCAGGTTCTCGATCGCGCCAGGATTGTGCAGTGCGAGCGAGATTTGCATCCGCAGGGTCTTCGACGCGGTGATCTCGGGACCGCTCGAGAAGTCCGCCGCTTCATCGGCGTGATTGCCGGCGATCGTCGTCGCCTGATTAAGCGCGGTTGATGACGCTGTGGTCTGCGCGCTCGCCGTGGATACTCCGGTTGCGGCCATGACGAGAATTAAAGCCGCGCAATGAAGCTTGATCGTGTGCAATATGGTTCCCGATCCCGGATCCGTAAATGATCGTGACTTCATCGTAGCACCGATCGTGATTGGTCAATGATAAACTTGACTAATGCGCAGCGATCGCACTGGTCAGATTGTCGATATCAGGCGTTCCCAGTCCTGAACTGCGATCATAGCCCACGGTCGCCTTGAATCCGGTAACATGATGGAAGGTGTTGATGCCTTTGGTGACGTTGCGGAATCCCGCGATCGAGTAGAGGATCGGATTGAGCGGCCCGATACGGGAAACTCCCGCCTTCTGCGCCGCGAGCTGCGTGATTCCGGCCCAATACGGCGCGCCCAGACTGGTGCCGCCGATACAGCATGCGATTTCGCCTTTGTAACCCAGAAAGAATCCCGGATGGAGCGGCGACGCGACCAGCGACACGTCGGGTACGTCGCGATTCGCGTCGGTCGGGATGATTCCGTTCTGGTATGAAGGCTTGGTGAAGACACCGCTCTCGCCGCCGCCACCCGAGCCAGACTTGTCTTTCCATATCGATTCACGAGTGTTGCCTACGTCAACGCCTTTCTTATAGTGCGGCGTGAATTGCGTTCCACCTACGGCCGTGATGTTGGGATCGGCGGAGACCTCGCTGACATTGCGCGAGGTTCCGGCCACGCAGGCATTGCCTTGCTTGTTGATTACATAGCCGGCGGCGCCAAAATCTCCCGACGACGCGAACACCGCTTGCCCCTGAACGGCGGCCTGCGCCGCGATCGGATCGATCTGGCCGGTATAGAACGTCGACGGCTCGCCGCAGTAACTGAAGCTGATGCTGATCGCGCCGCAGATGTCGTCGCTGACGGCTCTGATCCCCGCGTCCAACACTCCGTTGCCGTCCGCGGATTCGGAGTTGTTGCCGATGTAGGCGTAGATCGTGACGCCGGGCGCGGCAGCGTGCGAGTACTCGACGTCCAGCAGCGTTTCGATTATGTCTCCGTTTTCTCCGGGGTCGCTTCCGTCCGGTAAGATTCGCACCGTGCTGACTGGGCTCAGGCCAAATTCACTGGTGAATGCGTTCACCGACGCGTCGTCAAAGTCGGAATCCTCGAGCACGGCGATGCAGCCGGTGCCGGCGCCATCGTTGCTCGAGCTGGTCGGCGGAGTCTCATCATAGAACGTATAGAGATCATTGGGACCGAAATGGGTTCCGAGCTTTCCGATCTTCGCGTCAGGCGACGCCGCAAAATCGGGCGAGACCTGGACCGCGGGTTGCGCGTGCGCGAGGTTCGACAGCCCGCGAATCGAGGCGACCATCGGCGCAATCGATTTCGGCACAACTGGATCATTCAGATTCGTGAACAGCTTCTGCGTCGAATCGGTATGAATCGTGACGCCGAATGCTGACTCGGCGTTTGCCGCCGGGCCTGAAAAAACAATTTTGCGCAGTGGCAGGCTTTGCGACTCGACCGTGAAGCCCTGGCTGCTGAGCCACGTGCTCACCGTGGCCAGGTCGGACTGCGTGGGACCGAAGCGGGCGCTGAATTCAGCCGGAGTGAGCCACTGATGGTATTGCGGCGAGGTGCGATCCTGCTGTGCGGCGATAAGCGCGTCGAGCACGGCGCGATTATGCAGCGCAAGCACCACCTCCAGCCGCAACGATTGTGTGGAGGCAATCTCGGGACCTGCGGCGAAATCCGCGGCTTCTGCTGGATGATTCCCTGCGATCGCGATCTTCGCTTCGCCAGCCGTCGCGCTGGCTGCGGCAGAGGAGTCTTGGGCGCGCGCGGTAACTACGCCAACGATCGCGAACGCGAGCGAGATCGCCGCCGCTATCGCGCTGATTCGGCGAACAATTCTCTGTTTGTTCGCCTTTTCAGTCAACCTTGATCCCATCACGCCCCCTCTTGGATTCCTTCAACCCACTCACCCATGCCAGACGGATTTGAAGGTCTGCCGTTTCACACGCTAATCGCGGGTTAGACGTATCCTCTCACGCCGGCATTCATCCATCCCTCTTTATACACTATGTTAGTTATCGTGACAATTTGTCGGTAGGAGCTTTCGCCGCTTCCAGTTGCGACGCCAGCGCGCGTGCCGCGGCGTTGCCCGGCTGGATCGCGAGTGCCTGCCTGCATTGCGCCAGCGCCTCGCTATCGCGCCCCTGCGCGTGCAGGCTCTGCGCCAGCATCGTATGAAGCAGCGGATTGTTGGGCGAGATCGCGAGCGCGCGCTGATATTCGGCGATCGCGCCCTCATGATTTCCCTGCAGAGCCATCACCGAACCCAGCGACACGATCGCCTGCACCGACGGTGCTTTGGCGGCTATAGCGCGGAGCAGCGTTTCCGCGCCCGCGTAGTCGTGATGTTCGGCCATGAAATTAGCGCGCAAATAGGCTGCGGAATTGGCGCTCTTCGGATCAGCCTCAGCGACTTTGAGCGCGGCCTCGGCGCCCGCAGTGTCGTCGGCCTTGTCCGCGACCCGCGCCATCTCGAGGTCAAAGAGCGCCGGCACCTGGTTGCCGAGCATCTTGAGCGCCCGCCCCATCTCGACGTCGGCTTCCTTGTAATGACCTTGCGCCGCATGCAGCCGGCCGAGGTTGTACAGGTCGGGGCCGTCGTCGGGATTGATCTCGATATCGGTGCGGAACTCACGTTCCGCTCCCGGCCAGTCGTGCTGCTTCTCCAGCAGCATCCCGAGCCGTCCGTGGCATAGCGTCGAGCTCGGATCCTCCTGGATGCATTTGGTGAAGAGCGTGTATTCGTCGTGGTAGTAGCCTTCGGTATGCCAGGTCGCAGCGCTGTACACCGCGATTACCGTCACCGCGATCGCGGTCGCAAGATTGCGCGCCTCGCCGCCGCGGGCGGCATAGCTGGCCGCGATATCGCCGAGCAGCAGCACCCATCCGAACGCCGCCAGGTATTCGTAGCGGTCCTGGATCAGCATCACGCGCATCAGTCCGCCAAGATTCATCACCGGCGCAATCTCGAACAGCATCCATAGCACCAGGAAGAAATACAGCCGGCGATGCGGATGCCTGCGCAGCAGGAGATAGCCCGCGATCGCAAGCGCGGCGAGCCCGATGAGGGGCAGATAAAAGAGTTGCGAGCGTAGGCTGGTGGCGAAGGTGAAGGCGTGCGCGGGCCCCGCGATCCACGGCACCGTCAGCATTACGGCGTAATGCGCCAGCGCCGACGGGATCGACATCAGTACTTGTGGCAGCGTCGCATTGTTGCCCGGCGAGTGGCCATTGATATGGCCCAATACCGCGATCCGAAGTGCGAGATAGATCGCGGCGAGCGCGAGGTACGGAGCAGTCTTCCATATGGCGTCGGCGGCGCGCGCGACGAGCTCGCGAAGCTCGGTCTTGCGAGGAGGTTGATCGGGCGGCGCGTCCTCCAGGATGAACACATACGCGATCAGCAATCCCGGCATCATCACGGCCAGCTCATGGCTCAGCAGTCCTCCGACAAACAGGGTGAGCGAAATCGCGAGGTTTCGGGCGGGCGCGCGTTTGCGCTCGATAAAAAACCACATCGAGCCGAGGTAGAACGCCGCGACCATCGGAAACGGAATCGCGCACGGCCACGCCGCCGCCTGCACTCCGATCGGCAGCACGCCGAACAGAGTCGCGCCCGCGCACGAGGCATAGCGGCTCTTCGTCAGCGACAGCCCCACCTGGTAGAGCGCATACACCGCGATCAGATGGGTCAGCACGATCGAGATGTGCCATCCGACCGGATTGAACCCGAACATCTGGTAGTTCAGCCCGAGCCACACATCCTGCAACGGGCGGTAGTAGTTGCTCTTGGGGAAGGTGCCGTTGGGCCTGAACCACCACAGGTCATGCCCGAACGATTTCCAGATGAACGACCATTGGCTGATGAGCGGGTTCAGATCGATCATCTCGTGGTCGTCGTAGACGAACGCGTTGCCGAAACATCGCAGATACACCAGCAGCGTGACGCCGACGGCGATCCACGGCGCGAGCGCCGGCGAGTCGAGGATCGATCCGCGCACTGAGCTTTGCGCGGCGGCGCGCGGCGGCCGCGCGGGCGTTGAGGTCTGCTGCTCGCGCCGCGAGGCTTTTGCCGATGCGCCCCGAGCACCGCGCTTTTTCGATTTCGATGCCAAGCCGAAATAATCTAACGGATTGATCGCTCCGCGCGAAGCAGACCTTGATTTTCTCGAACCGCGGCCGTTCTTCGTGCGTTGACACGAGGAGGCGAGGGCCGGAGAATCATCATCAAATGGCCAGAATTACCGTAGAGGATTGCCTCGATAACATCCCCAACCGTTTCGAGCTGGTGCTGAGCGGCGCACGCCGCGCCAAGCAGCTCTTAAAAGGCGCGCGTCCGCTGGTCGAAAGCGACAATAAGGAAGTGGTGACCGCGCTGCGCGAAATCGCGGCCGGCAAGGTCACGATCGAAGCGCCCAGCGAAGGATAGCTCGCTGCCGTCTGAGGCCTGCGTGCGAATTTCGCAGGTTCTCGTATGCTCTGCTCTTGAGCGAAACGCCCGGGACTGATTTCCGCAGGCCGAATATTCCGATGGCCCGCAAAGCCAGCAAGCCGCGCCGACCCAAACGCCGATCAGCGGAAGCCGAGCAGGTTACCGTCGGCGCGCACGCCGAACCATTGCTTTCAGGTCATCCCGCCGAAGACGAAGAGCTTCTGCTAGATGATGCCGCCGCCGATCCGGCGACGATCGAGGTTTCCGACTTTCATCCGCTCGAGCGCGACGCCGACGTTCCCGACGTCGATGCGGACGGCGCCGACGAAATGTTGCAGAGCGAATCAAAAGATCCGGCTGGCGGGGCGCTGGTCGCGATCGATCCGCTTAGCCGCTACCTCGCCGACCTCCGCCGCTTCCCGCTTCTGACCCGTGAAGAAGAAACGGTGATCGCCAAACGCTACGCGCGCGACCACGATCCCGCCGACGCCTACCGGCTCGTGACCGCGAATCTTCGCCTGGTGGTGAAGATCGCGTTCGAGTTCGCACGCGCCTCGAAGAATGTTCTGGATCTGATCCAGGAGGGTAACGTCGGTCTGATGGAAGCGGTCAAGAATTTCGATCCGTACCGCGGAATCCGCTTTCCTTCCTACGCCGTGTGGTGGGTGCGCGCCTATATCTACCGCTATCTGATCAACAACTGGCGGCTGGTGAAGATCGGCACCACCCAGGCGCAGCGCAAGCTGTTCTTCAACCTGCGCAAGGAGACCGAAAGGCTCGAGGCGCAGGGTTTCGCCGCCCAGCCCAAGCAGCTCGCGCAGCGGATGGGCGTGAAAGAAAGCGAAGTGCGCGAGATGCAGGAGCGGATGTCGCAGAGTGAGGTCTCGCTCGATCAGCCTGCGTCCGGCGGCGACGACGATACGCGGCTTATCGACGTGCTGCCCGATCGCGAAAACAATCCCGAAGAGGCCGCCACCGAGGACGAATGGCGCGAGTTCGCGCACGAGCGCGTGGCGGAATTCGAAGCGACACTGCGCGACAAGGAGCTCAAGATCTTCCGCGCGCGGCTGCTCGCGGAGAATCCCGAAACGCTGCAGGAGATCGGCGCCCGCTTCGGAATCAGCCGCGAACGCGTGCGGCAAATCGAAACCCGCCTGAAGAAGCGCCTCAAGGAATACATCCAATCCAGAGAACCAGACTCCGCCGAGCAGTGACGAACTTCGTTCCAGTGCTGTGAATGTCCCTCTCCCAAGAGATTGGGAGAGGGTGGCGCGCGCTGCGCGCGACGGGTGAGGGACCGCCAGCAAAATTCTTCATTCCGATCGAGCGCAGTGCCAGAAATCCTGAAGCGAAATCTCTCCTATCTGCTGCGCTCGAGGATGTCCGCGCGATCGCAGTAGCACGACGCGCGGATTCTAATTCTGGAGGTCCCTCACCCGCGCGTCACGACGATTGCTAAAGAGAGCAATCGCCGCGCCGCGCCGCCCTCTCCCAATCTGGGAGAGGGACAATTCGCAACGAATCGGGATTAATCCAGCGGCACCACTTTCTCTACTTTCGCTCCTGAATCCAGATGAATCCCGGGCGCGAGCGCGGTCGAGCGGCCCTTGCCCGAGCCGTTCTCGACGTACACATCGTAGTCGCCCGGATCGAGCTTGAACTGATGCGACGCTCCGGGCGCGCTCTGCGCAACCTGGCTCTGGGAGCCTGCGCGCAGCACGATCACGCGGGTCGCGCTGTCGATCGGCAGCTTCTGCAAAGTGGTCTGCACGTCGAGCTCCGCCGGCACAACCTGGTCGAGCATCAATCGCGCGCGCTCCGCGGGACGCAGCGCCACCGCGTGCCAATCGTAACCCTGCGGGGGCGCGTCGACGTGCACGTCCACCAATTGCGGCGCGAACAGATATTTCTCGCCGGTTAAAAAGCTCGCGATCTTCGCGTGCGGCGGATCGCTCGCCGTCACCGTGACGCCAAGCCCCGGATCCTTGCCATTCTTGTCGGTCGCGTCCACTTCCATCACGGCCACGTTGGCGATCATCACGGTATGCGTGCGGCCGGATTCGATCTTGACGTCATCCTTGGTGACGCTGCCGCCGATGATCGGGAGCACCAGCTTGTAGGAGCCGGGCGCGAGCGCGATCGATGAACCCGGCCGCACCTCGCCGACGGTCTTGCCGCCCGGCGCGATCACCTGTGCCGCGTTGACGGCGCCCGCGCCCTTCTCGCCCATCACGTCGAGTTTCAAAAGCCCCGTGTCGGCGCCGAGCGCCGCGGTTGCGATTGCGAACGCCAGCGCGAATGCGAGCGCGGCGGTGCGCGCGAGAGGAATCGATCTCATCGCGCTCAGAATATGCGGATCCCGCGATGCCGAAAACCACCGCGAGGCTTGCCCGCGCGCCGTGCACCGCGTTACAAGCGCGATCGTGAGGTGAGCCGCCGATGCCCCGAATAATCGTCGAGAAAAATATCGCCGTGCCGATGCGCGACGGCACCGTGCTGCGCGCCGATCTCTATCGCGCCGACACTCCCGAGAAGCTCCCCGTGCTGCTCAACCGCACGCCGTACAACAAGGCGATGCCGATGGTGTACGCGATGACGCTCGACGCGTTTCGCGCCGCCGAGGCCGGCTACAACGTGCTGGTGCAGGATTGCCGCGGCCGCTTTGCTTCCGACGGCGTCTTCAATTGCTTCACCGACGAGGCGCGCGACGGCTACGACACGATCGAGTGGGTCGCGCGCCAGCCGTGGGCCGACGGAAAAGTCGGCACCTACGGCGCCTCGTACATGGGCGCGACGCAGTGGCTCGCCGCCACGCAGGCGCCGCCTTCGCTCAAAGCGATGGTTCCGGCGATTACCGCGAGCGACTATCACGACGGATGGACTTACCAGGGCGGCGCGTTCGCGCTGTTCTTCAACGTGTCGTGGACGATGGGGGCGCTCGCGCCGGCGCGGCTTCTGCGCGAACGCGCAAACAATCCCGCGGTGACCGAGGAACTTATCCGCACCGTCGGATCGATCGACACGATGCTCGAGGCGATGAAGCATCGCCCGCTCGCCGAGTTCCCGATGTTCCGCGCCGGAGCGCCGTACTTTTTCGACTGGCTCAAGCATCCGGCGTACGACGACTACTGGCGCGCGCTGTCGATCGAAGAGAATCACGCGAAGATAAATGTTCCCGCGCTGAATATCGGCGGATGGTACGACATCTTCCAGGGCGGAACGATTCGCAACTACCTCGGGATGTGCTCGCGCGGTGCGACCGACGCGGCGCGCGCGGGACAGCGGCTTATGATCGGGCCGTGGAACCATGCGGTGCCGTTTGCGAACCTGGTCGGCGCTGTAGATTTCGGCTACCAGACGGGAGCGGTCTCGGCCGATATCGACGGACAGCAACTGCGCTTCTTCGATCAGCATCTGAAGGGCAAAGACGTTTCGCAAACCTCGAACGTTCGGCTGTTCGTGATGGGAATAAATCAGTGGCGCGACGAAAGCGCATGGCCGATTCCCGGCACCGAGATGCGCCGCTACTTTCTGCATAGCCGCGGACGCGCTAATTCGGCCGCCGGCGACGGCGCGCTCTCGACCGACGCGCCGGGCAACGAGCCCGCCGATTCGTTCCTCTACAATCCCCTCGATCCCACGCCGACCGCGGGCGGAGGACTGTGCTGCTATCCTGCCGCGCTCTCGGGCGGCGCGTTCGATCAGGCGTCGGTCGAGGCGCGCTCCGACGTGCTGGTCTATTCGACCGAGCCGCTCGCCGAGGATCTGGAAGTAATCGGGCCGGTCACGCTGACGCTGTATGCGTCGTCGTCGGCGCCGGACACGGACTTCACCGCGAAGCTGGTGGACCTCGGGCCGTGCGGACTTGCGAAAAATCTCACCGACGGGATCATTCGCGCGCGCTATCGCGAATCGCAGTCGCAGGCGAAGCTGCTCACGCCCGGCAAGGTCGTCGAGTTCAAGATCGATATGTGGAGCACGGCCAACGTGTTCAAAGCGGGCCATCGGATAAGGCTCGAAATCAGTTCGTCGAACTTTCCGCGCTTCGATTCGAATCCCAACACCGGGCACGATCTGTTCGCCGACGCCGAGACGCGCCCCGCGATGCAGACGGTTATGCACGATCGCGCCTTCGCGTCGCATCTGACGCTGCCGATCATTCCCTCGCGCCGGTAGAGCGTGCGAGAATCGCGATTCCGATGAAACTCTCGACGCGTCTTTTCGGGACCACGTATCGCTTCGGTTCGGTGCGCGAGGTTCTGGCCCGCGCCAACGAGGCGCGCTCCGGCGACGAGCTGGCGGGGCTCGCGGCGCGGTCAGAGCGCGAGCGCGTCGCGGCCAAGATGGTATTGGCCGATCTGACGCTGAACGATCTGCGCAACAATCCGGTGGTGTCGTACGAGCGCGACGAGGTGACGCGCGTAATCGACGACGGCCTGGATCGCGCCGAGTTCGCGCGCCACAAAAATCGCACCGTCGGCGAGCTGCGCGAATGGCTCCTCGACGACGCGACCACCGGCGAAGATATCGCCCGCGCTGGTCGTGGCTTCACCGGCGAGGTCGCCGCCGCGGTCGCGAAGCTCTCGTCGAATCTCGATTGCATCACGATCGCCGCCAAGGTCCGCGTCGTCACGCGCGCGCGCACCACGCTCGGGATGCGCGGGCGGCTCTCGACGCGGCTGCAGCCGAATCATCCGCGCGACGATCTGGACGGTATCGCAGGCGCGATCTACGAGGGGCTGTCCTACGGATGCGGCGACGCGCTCATCGGAATCAATCCGTGTATCGACGAGCCCGACAATATCCGCCGCCTGCTCGATCTCACCGCCGATATAATCGCGCGAACCGGTGTCCCCACGCAGAACTGCGTGCTCGGCCATATCACGACGCAGGTCCGTGCGCTCGAAGCCGGTGCGCCGCTCGATATACTTTTCCAGAGCCTCGCGGGAACCGAGAAAGCCAACGCGGGATTTGGAATCACGCTTAAGATGCTCGACGAAGGCGCGGCCGCGGTGCGCGAGCGTGGCGCGCTCGATGCTCCGAACCTTACTTATTTTGAAACCGGGCAGGGCTCCGAGCTTTCCGCCGGCGCGCACGAGGATGCCGACCAGGTCACGCTCGAAGCGCGATGCTACGGGCTTGCGCGGCGCTTCGCTCCGCTGCTGGTCAACACGGTCGTCGGATTTATTGGTCCCGAGTATCTCTACGACGCGAAGCAGATCGCGCGCGCCGGACTCGAGGATCACCTGATGGGCAAGCTGCTTGGCGTGCCGCACGGCGCCGACGCCTGCTACACCAATCACGCGCGCGCCGACCAGAACGATTGCGAGAGTCTCGCCGTACTGCTCGCCGCCGCCGGATGCAACTACTTCATGGCGCTGCCGATGGGCGACGATGTAATGCTCTCGTACCAGAGCACGAGCTATCACGACGCGGCTGCTCTGCGGCAGGTGCTGAACCTGAGACCCGCGCCGGAGTTCGAGCGCTGGTGCGAGCAGCGCGGAATCCTGTTCGGCGGACGGCTAACGAGGCGCGCGGGAGATCCGGCGCTCGCGATGACGAAGCGGCGGGCCTCGTAAAGTGGCGCGCAAGAATCGCGGCCACAAATCCTCCGCCGATGACTTCGCCGCGATGCGCCGCGCGACGCCCGCGCGTCTCGGCGTCGGCCGCGCGGGTCCGCGCTACACAACCTCCGCGATGCTCGCGCTGCGCGCCGATCATGCTCGTGCCGTGGACGCGGTACGGATCGAAGTGCCGCGCGATTGGCCCGCGCGCAATGCGCTTCCCGAGCTCAAGACGCGCGCGCCCGACCGCGAGGCCTATCTGCTCCGGCCCGAGCTCGGGCGGATGCTCGCGGAGGACGACGCCGAGCGCCTCGCGCAGCGCTACGCTCGCCGTGTGCGAATCCCGGCGGCGGAGCGCGCGAAACCTTCGCTGGCGATCCTGGTCGGTGACGGACTCTCTTCGGCCGCGGTGCGGGCGCATGCGCCGTCGATCGTGCGCGCGCTCAAAAAGAAAACCGCCGCGCGCTTTCGCGTCATCGGAACATTTTTCATCCGCAACGCGCGCGTGCGCGTCGAGGATCATGTCGGCGAGATTCTGCGCCCCGATCTGGTCTGCATGATTATCGGCGAGCGCCCCGGGCTTGCCACCGCCGAGAGCCTCAGCGCCTACGTGATCTGGCGACCGCGCCTCGCATCGCTTGAGCCCGATCGCACAGTGATATCGAATATACATCCGGGCGGACTGAGTATTGCTTCGGCCGCGGGAAAAATCGCGCGCCTGTGCGCCGACGCCGCAGCGCATCAGGCCAGCGGCGCAGCCCTTGCCGCGCGTCTGACGCGTCCCGCATTGACACTTCCGCCGACAGCGGGTTACTAGTGGCACCGCACCGATTGCCACAGAGGAATTCATGCTTCACTGCACAGCCTGCGGCCACATGGTTCATGAAAGCGCACGCGCGTGCCCGCAATGTGGCGCGCCAACTCCTGTCACTCGCTGGGCGCGTGAGGATGTTTCCGATCGGTCGCGGCTGATCACGCTGCTGCTGTGCGTTTTTCTGGGCTACCTGGGTATCCATCGTTTCTACGTCGGCAAGACTGGCACCGGCATCCTGTGGCTGCTCACTGGCGGTCTCTTTGTGATCGGAGCGCTAGTCGATCTCATCATGATCGCCGCCGGCAGCTTCACCGATGAGAACGGACTTCGAGTCCTTGATTGGGACGTGCAAGGCTAGCGGCGGTATCTTTGATCTCGGCGTTCTTCCGACCACACATTACATTTGCCCGCCAATCAGTTCCGCCGTTGCCGGTTGCCGCGAATAGAGTCAAAGTGAAGTAGCAGGTTCAGTCATCATGTCCGATCACGATGCCGTGCTCGCCGCGAACCGCGCCTTCTACGATGCGTTCGAGAGCCTCGATTCCGAGCAGATGGAAGCGCTATGGCTGCGCGACCAGCGAATCGTGTGTATCCATCCGGGATGGCGCAAGCTCTCCGGATGGGGTCCGATCATGGCGAGCTGGGAGCGAATCTTCGATAGCGCGTTCGAGATGAAATTCGAGTTGGGCGAGCTCGACGTGATGATCAGCGGCGACCTTGCGGTGATCGTCGTCGAAGAGGAGCTAACCCAGCGCGGCTACGACGGCGTCTCGCGCTCGCAAGTGCTCGCAACCAACGTCTTCGAGCGCAGAGGCGACAAGTGGTTCATGATCCTGCATCACGGCTCGCCAGTGATAGCCCCGCCCAGCGACGATCCCCCGCTTCAGTGAATCTCCTCTAAATCGAACACAAGATATTCCCTCTCCCCGAGAGGCTTTCGATAAGCAGCAAGTTCTTGTTCGTCATCCTGCCATTAAAGTGGAGGGGCGATGAAAATCGTAATCTCAGCCAATCCCCCCGGCCGTCATTTCGAGCGCTGCGCGAGAAATCCCGAGGTGTCCATGCTCTACGCCAACGTAACATGCAGCGGCCTCTCGTACGGGATTCCTCGCGCGGCAGCCACGCGCGGGAATGACAACCGCAGAGGCATTTCGGCACTAAACTTTCACTTGGGGTGGCGGGTCCTTCGGACCCGTGAAGGTTTGAACGGAGGCTGCCCCTTCGGCGTTGCTCAGGGCAGGCTCCGCGAAGCGATTAGTGCGGAAAGCCCACACTGGTTGCACTAATCGCTTCGCGGGAGATCCTTCGCCTACGGCTCAGGATGACAGCAACGGTATTGCGAGGAATCTCGCCCTCGGCACTTGCTCAGTTTCCCGATAGGTTATGAAAAGTTTCCCGAACGGAGACTGGGTATAAGAAAGGACAAGGAGAAAATCGGAATGCTGAAACGAGTCGATCGAGTTCAAATTGCGGTTGCGAATCTCGACGCGGCGGAGAAAATCGTCGCTGATACTTTTGGCGCCGAGTTGCTGCGGCGCGATACGGCCGAACCGCTCGGCGCGCGGCGCTCGACGATGCAGGCCGGATCGAGCTTGGTCGAGCTGCTCGCGCCGGCGGGCGCTGGACCGGTCAAGGACTTCGTCGATCGATGGACCGGTGGACTGTTCGCCGTAGGTTTTTCGGTCGCGGACCTGGATGCAGCGGCGCGGCATCTGCAGGTCGAAGGAATCAATGCCACTCACGACGCGGGGCAGCTCTATATCGATCCGGCGGAGACGGGTTTCGGGATGCGCGTGGTGCTGAGCACGCATCACGAACGCGCTCCGGTCGGTGCGATCAAGTGGATCTATGAGACCACCAACGTGGTGAGCGATTGGCGCGCGGCGTCGGCGCGCTACACCCAGATGTTCGGACTCAATCCGGCGATCTTCGTTCCGATCGAGAGCAAGGAGTTCGGATACACCGGCACGCTTACGATGTTCGACGCGCCCGCGCGCCTGGATCGGATCGAAATCTCGCAGATCACGAATCCGGCGGGCGCGATGGGACGGTTTCATCAGAAGCGCGGCGACTCGCTGTACATGTTCTTCGTCGAGACCGACGACGCCGGCGCGCTGGCCAAGCGCCTCGAGTCGCGCGGCGCGCGTTTCGCGGCGCACACCCGCGACGAAGCGGGCCTCGCGGAGTTGTTCATCCATCCGAGCGCCTTTCTGGGCGTGCTCGTCGGAGTCAGCCGCACCGAGCACGCGTGGACCTGGTCCGGCGACCTCGCCCGCGCCCGCCGCGCCACCGCCTCTCGCGCGTAGCCCGCGGATGACGAGCGATCGTTTTCTGGAAAAGACGCCTATGCTATATATCAATGATATATGGCTAGGAAGACAAGCAAGCAGGCGACCGCCAAAGTATTCAGCACCGGTCGCAGCCAGGCCGTGCGCATCCCAAAGGAATACCGCTTCTCGTGTGACGAGGTAACCATCGAGCGCGAAGGCGAGCGCGTGATCCTGACCCCTCGTCCGCGCTCCTGGCGCGAATATTTCGCCCGCTCGAAACGGTTCAGTGACGACTACCCCGAAGATGTTGCTGATGCGCCGCCGCAAGAACGCGAGAAGCTCTAATGCGACACCTGATGCTCGACACGAACATCTGCATTCATGCGATCAAGCGCAACGCACCAGAAGTGCTTCGCCGCCTCGAGAAAACGAGCCCTCAGGAAGTGGCGATCTCCGGCGTCGTCGCGGCCGAGCTATGGACCGGAGTGATGAAGTCTCGCGAGCGACAACGCAACGAGCAGGCCTTGAAGGAATTCCTCGCCTTCGTGCAGGTTCTCGATTGGCCTGCCGAGGCTGCTCGCATTTATGGAGAAATACGAGCGGCGCTCGAATCGAAAGGACGACCGATCGGCGCGATGGACCTTCTGATAGCGGCCCACTGCGTCCACGAAGGAGCGACGCTGATCACGCGAAACCGCGGCGAGTTCGCTCGCGTTAACGGACTCAAGCTCGAAGACTGGAAAACATAAAAAACGGGCGGTCGTGAGAACCGCCCGTTTGAGCTCGTTCGTGAAACGCCGGTGCTACTTTGATTCGCGCATCGCTTTGATCAGGATCGCCGCCAGCTCTGGGCGGGTGAACTCGGGGGGCGGAGCCTGGCCGGCGCGCAGCATCTCGCGCACCTTGGTGCCCGAGAGGATCAGCCGGTCGGCGTCGGTATGCGGGCAGGTCTTGAACGACGCCATCCCGTTGCACTTGTTGCAGTAGAAAGTATTCTCGAAGGTCAGCGGCGTGATGCCCATCTCTTCCGGCGTGAAGCGCGAGAAGATCTTTTGCGCGTCGTAGGTGCCGTAGTAGCTGCCGACGCCGGCATGGTCGCGCCCGACGATGAAGTGAGTGCATCCGTAGTTGCGCCGGATGATCGCGTGCAGGATCGCCTCGCGCGGACCGCCGTAGCGCATATGTGCCGGGCATCACCGAGAGCATCGCGCGATCCTTCGGATAGTAGAGTTCGAGCAGCACCTTGTAGGTCTCCATCCGCACCGCCGCTGGAACGTCGTCGCCCTTGGTCTCGCCGACGAGCGGATGGATCAGCAGGCCGTCGCAGATTTCGAGTGCGGATTTCTGGATATGCTCGTGCGCGCGATGGGTAGGATTACGGGTCTGGAACGCGACGATTTTTTTCCATCCGCGCTCGCGGAACGCAGCGCGCGTCTCGCGCGGCTCGAGCCGGTATTCCATGAAGGTGCGGCCGGGGATGTCGTCGATCAGAACCACGCGGCCGGCGAGGCAATACGGCGGCATCGAGGTGACGTTCTTCGCGCCTGGATGCGCGTCTTCGGCAGTGCCGAAAACCGCCTCGGCTTCGCGCTTGCGATCGACTTTGTAGATCTCGGCGAGCTTCAGGATCGCGAGCCGCTTGCCGTCATCGGTGGCCAGCGCGATATCGGCGCCGACCTTGAGCGAATGCGCGGTCGCCTCGTCGACCGCGAGCGTGATCGGAATCGACCACGGCGTGCCCGACGCAAGGCGCATCTCGTCGCGGCTGCGCGTGTAGTCGGCTTCGCCCATGAATCCGGTCAGCGGAGAGAACGCGCCCGAGGCGAGCATCTCGAGGTCCGAGATATCGCGCGCGGTCAGAGTCACATCGGGCAGCGACGCGACGTGTGTGCGCAGCGCGGCGCGCTCGGCCGCCGGCGCTTTCAGATCGACCAGCTCGCCGCCGCCGTGCGCGGTGATCGCGTCGTCGCGCACGCTCATCGTGAACCTCCCGCCGACGCCTTGCGCGCCGCGCTCTCAGCCGCGCTGTGGCGGGGAATAAAGTTTCTTTCCTCGAGGGTCGCGAGCAGCTTCTTTAGACTGTGTTCGACCTTCTCCGCGCTGCTGTCGATCAGCAATTCGGGAGTAACAGGCTCTTCGTATGGATCGGAAACGCCGGTGAATGATTCTTGATCTCGCCGGCCAGCGCTTTTTTGTAGAGTCCTTTCACGTCGCGCTCGACCAGAGTTCTCGATCGGGCACTTCATGAAGACCTCGAAGAAGCGCGTGTGCAGCTTGCGCACTTCGTCGCGCACGTCGCGGTAGGGCGAGATGGCCGCCGATATCGCGATCACGCCGTTGCGCGCGAGCAGATTGCAGACGTAGCCGATGCGCCGGATATTGGTGTCGCGGTCTTCTTTCGAGAAGCCGAGACCCTTGGACAGATTGGTGCGGACTTCGTCGCCGTCGAGGATTTCGACGCGATGGCCGCGGCGGCGGAGTTCTTCCGCAGCCAGATTCGCCAGAGTCGACTTACCGGCCCCGGATAGTCCGGTGAACCATAGGGTAAAGCCCTGATCCATGATGCTTTGTCCTGATGCTCCTGAAATAGATTACTTTGAGTGTTCGATAAGTTATCTAATTCTCATTGACCACTCAAGACAAGCCGGGCTTCTAGCTCAAAGAAAGTTTTCATCGAAGTTATGCTGTGAATTCAAGCACTTCGGCCGCCTGCGCGGTGAGCTCGCGGCCGTGCGGGAGGGGGGATTCTTCAGACGGCACCGGATTTCCTGACGATGGATTTTTTGCGCGGCGCCGGTGCGCGCGCGCCTCCGAGCGGCCGGGCGGCGGCGAGGTTGCGATGAATCGCCAGCGCGGCGGGTGAGGAATAGACCTCCGACGCTCCCGCGGCGACCAGCCGATCACGGGTGTCGTTGTCGGACGCGATTCCGATAAAGCGTATTCGCGCGCGACGCGCCGCGTGCAGATCGTCGGGGCTGTCGCCGACGAAGATCGCGTCGCGGGCGCGCACGCCGCCAAGCTCGAGCGCGCGCTTGACCATCGCGGGGGCGGGCTTGAGCGCAAGCTTCGCGTCCCGCCCCACGATAAATGCGATCGCGAGGGCGACGTGATAGCGGCTGAGCCATCGCTTGACGGTGGCTGACGAGTTTGAAGTCACGATTCCGGCGGCGAGCCTGCGCGCGGAAATCGCGCGCAGGAGATCAAGCGTTCCTTCGAGCGGCTGCGCGCGATCGGCGCCGGCCAGTTCGAATTTCTCGATCAGTTTCGAGATCCGCGCGAGCACCTTGGCTTTGCGTGGGTCGGGCGATTGTTCCAGATGCGCGCGATAAGCCTCGTACATCGCAAGCGCGCGTGGGGGAGACTGCTGCGTGACGTTGCGCGGCGCGTCCGCGCGCTCGAGAATCTCGCGAACTTCGCCGCGCAACGTCGGCCAATCCACGACGGGATCCAGGAGCGCCAGCGTGGTGTCGAAGTCGAACAGCCACAGCCTGGGTTGCGTCGAGGCTGTCATGCGGATTCGTTCGCGCAGGCGCAGTTGGGGTTTGGCGCGGGCTCATGCACGCGAGACGCATAGCCGTCGAACTCGATGAGCGCGGCGCGCGGCGCGGCCTCGTATCCGGCAAGGAGCTTGAACGCTTCCGCGGTCGCCGCCATCGCGACTAGCCCGGCTTCGGAAGAGCGCTCGCCAAATGGTTTCGTGAGTAGAGAGTCGGAGCAAAGCGCGCACGGCGGCGGGGCAGGGAAGACGCCGATCCGCGCGGGAGAATCGAGCCGGGCAACGACGCTGGGGACGCGGACGAGTTTGGTGCAGAGTGCGCGCGCTGAAGATTGGGAATCAGCGCTGTCGATAAGCGCAAACAGAAGATCCGGAGCGCCGCGCGAGGAATCATCTGGCGCGAACGCGACGACGGTGGAATCGGGATTGAGCGCGCGCATCGCGATGGCGAGTTCGTCGATTCGCGCGATATCGCCGTCGAGGTAGATTCGTCCGACTCCCGCGCCGACCAGGTAGGCGAGCGGACCGTCGAGGTCCTCGCGCTCGGCGGTGACAACGATCCGCGCGGCGAGCAGGCGCTCCTGCGCGCGGCCGCCGACGCGCGGCACGATTATCTGGCGGCTATAGCGTTCGATTTGTGTGTCACTCAGCGGCATCGGGTGTTCGTGGATAGCAGATAGCGCGCCGGACATTGCGGCGCGAAAGAGACAGGTTACACAGATTATCGCAGATCAAGAACCGCCGCGACGCAGGGCGAATCACAGGCCCAGTGGGCATGAATGTGCCCTCGTCCGACGGCTTTTGCCGGGATCGCGGTGGGTTCGTTTGGTAAATTTTCTATGGGCTCAAGAAATAAACTCCTTGAAGACGCTGGCAATTTTTGCCTGATGGGTCCGTTTTAAGCGTCTTTTTGGTACCTCGATTTTCGGAAGATTTGAGCCGCGGGAAGAAAAGACTAAACACGAAGACACCAAGGAATAGGAAGACACTAAGACACGAAGAATACGCATTTCCACGCGCGGCGCGCGGAAATGCGTCGGTTCTTTGTGCCTTGGTGTCTTGGTGGTTGGATTGATGCCTGCGGCTGGTCGCGGCGGCATTCTCGTCGAGAAAAGCTCGCAGAGATCTCGCGGCGGATGTGCTGATCGCTTCCACGCGATCAGCTTTGCACGAAGTGGATTTGGGCATAAGGCTGAACAGTTCAGCCATGAACAAATCTGGCAAAAACCCGAACGATCGTTAGGTTGAAAGAGCGGCGCTCATGAAGCGTTTGGTCGCTCTCTCCCAAGGCTTTCCTCGTCCTGGAAGAGAGAGGCCAGATGCGGGACCCTTAAATTTGGACGCGCGCAAGAATATCGTCGACAACGCGGGCGATCGGCGCAGTGGCGTCAATGCTCATCGCATTCTTCGGAACATCCTCTTTCGTTGCATACAATCGCGCAATGAGTTCGCGTTCCTCTGGTTTGCCGCCGAAGTCAGTTGGGTCCAGTGCCACGCGCTCATCAATCCGCCGGTTCATGGTGTCCAGGTCGACCTCCAGGACAAACACGCCGTCAAGTAAGTCGATGAATTTTGAAAAATTCCTCGAACCGCCGCAGAAAAAGGTGACCGCCTCATCCTGATTGGCGACGTAGGCTTTTACTTTCTCCACATCCCAAATCCAGTGCTTGGACAACCAGGTAACCGTCGGTGTACCCGTTTCCGGAGCCGTCGGTAGACCCGTCTCCGGATCGCCTCGATACACCAATTCCCGGTCACCATGAATGGCCTGGTATCCGCGCCGCTGCAATTCTGTGCAGACCGCGGTTTTGCCGGCGCCGGAAACGCCTTCGATCAAATAGTTTCTGACACCCATTTCCGCTCTGGTTGATCGCTCGCTCATGAGCCGTCGGGGTGTGACGGCGCGATTACCTTAACTCGGTTGCTTCCACTCAGAAAGCGCCACGTACCCCGGGCGCCAGCGGGCGAGATTTCCTTCGGCGTTGCTCGGGACAAGCTCTCGCGATTCCTGCCGTGCAATGTGACCTGGATGGCACCAGATGCATTACCTGCGCGCGCTCGGAATGACACAAAACCTCGCGAGAGCTGTCATTTCGAGCGCGAAGCGAATGTGGGTTTCGTGTCGTGCATATGGTTACGCGCTGCGTGTATCGCGAGAAATCTCGCCAGCCGCGATAGCAGCCCAGCGCAATGGGTTACGCAAAGGCGATTATGCCGAGCTTGACTAACAGGCGATTATTGGCCTATTCTCTGCCTCATTATGGCAGACGAAAAACCGAAGGATTCCGACAGCAAATTGATCGCTGCATTGAAGGATTCGCTCCTCACCGATCCGGCCTTCCGGTACAGGCTTCAAGAGGCGTTGAAGGGCCAGGAATCCCCAGACGATCCGCTTCGAAAATATTTGGAAACATTGGTGGCGGCCAGGCCGACAAAAAGCCGCCGAAACCAATGTTGTGGACAGCGCACTAGCAAACCAGTGGCTGAACACACATTGGAAAAAGCGCAATTGCTCAATCTGTGGTCAGGTTACTTGGGCAATGGCTCCAGCCTTTGCGCATATCCCGATGAACCTAATGGGGCGGCACTCGGCGGCGATGCATTCATTTCCCTGTGTCGTCCTTACCTGTCGCATTTGTGGCAACACCCTCTTCTTCAATGCGATCGCTATGGGCTTGCTCCCCGAAGGTGCGGATTAACGCCATGGACACCGAAGAGACGATCGTATCGTCATCCACTCAGGGCGACTCCTCGAAAGATTCAATTCGGCAAGAGGGCAGATATTTCGGCGGCAAGATTCAAGAACATCCGACAGAGCAGCATATGGTTACCTATACTCTGTCGGACGATCAGCTTGACTTCATAGAGGCTGGGGGCGCGCGCTTTACGCTGTTAATTTCGATAACTGCTTTTATGTTATCCGTTGCGCTTTCATGTTTTTTGTCGGGCCTCACTGTGACCGGAAAGTGGGAAGCCGCGCAATATGCGAGCTTCCGGATAGCGCCACTTTTCGCGATTGTCTTTGCCCTCGGTTTCGGCATCTGGGCGGTTATCGAATACAGGGTATCGGACACCCGAAAGAAGCGAATAAAGCGTCGGTCGTTTGAACCGGGAACACTCGTTACCCTTAAGGATTTGAAAGAAGATGTATAAGCAGAAAATTCTTCATTTTTTCTGCCGCCCGTGCGGAGCGTACCACTTGAAAACTCATCCACACTATCGCGCGATGAAACGGAGAGCAGAGAAACGCCGAAAAGAAAAAGAAAGGAAATCCGTGGAGAAAGCGCGATGAAACTATCTGGTCGATTGAATAAATTCCTGTTTCCACAGTTACCGATGAAAGAGGTCGCGCCTGTGGAAGTCAGCAAGCGCTTAGAAGATTGCCAAGCCGAAGGCGTAATCTCGGCACTCTACGATTTTGGGCTCGCCGTCTCGAATGAGACCCTAGAAAACACAGCACAATTGGACGCAAAAGGAATCACCCTATTAGGCTATTCTGGGGCGCTCCTTGCATTCCTATTGCTCAGTAATGAAAGTCTGAAAGCCCAAGGTTGGCTCAACTGGCCGTACAATTTGGTCGTGTTGATTTCCGAGATCGCCGCGACTTGGGCGATTGTCAGATCGTTTCTAGCATTGCGCGTGCAGTCATTCCGTTCGCTTAGTGAGACTGACTGGTTTCAAAAGGACATCCTGCCAGAGAATGAGCCCATCGGCATAAGGCGTTTCTACACTCGGTCGCTTCATGCCGTAAATCAGGTTGGAGCGCGGAACAACGCCCAAAAGAGTGAGCAAGTTCGGTTGGCCCAAAGGTGGCTCACCCTCGGTGCCATTTTCGTAGGAGGGATCGTTGTATGGGGTGTACTTCCCTCAATTCTCGTCCCCTTGTTTACCTTTGTTAAACACATTGGGGTCTGGCTCGGGGGGCGCTTTCTTGGGTTCTTTTGAATGGGTTGGCTTACTGTCGCCCTCTTTGCGTGGAATGTGAACAGGGGTCTTTTTTTCGTCAGGCAATTGGTTGCTCCTCCCGCGAGAGAATCGATCATTCGGGTATGGAATGTCAACAGAACGTGAACACCGTCGCAATGTATTAGGTGTATCGGCGTGCCTTCCGGAATAACTCCAACTGCGTTGGTTTGCTGGTGTGCTACTGAAGTGCCCGCCAGTTCGGGCGCTTCAGCATCCTGCTTATAGCCGATCCAAAGGTATCTTCGTTCTTGCGGTTATTGAAGCGGAACGCAAACTCGTTCAGGTACAGCGGCAGATATTTCTTGCTGACCTTGTGGTAGGTGCCGACAGCGCCGCGCTTGAGCAGGCTCCAGAACGTTGTCGATGTTGTGCGGTATGGACTTGCCGCGCACGTATTCGTCGTGACATGGCGAACAAACTGATGCGCGGATAGTTTTGCGGAGCAAGTCTTTGATCCATCGGCTTCGTCGGTGGCGATCAGGATCGACCCGGTCGCTCACTACGCCTGCGGACAAATCTGTCGAACGTCGGTATGTCGGCATTCTCGATCATCTGGCAAACCACATTGCCCTTGCGCGAGCTATCGCGCCGATGACGGAATGCCTTATCGAGCCGTGCGCCTTAGCCGTTCGGAGCCGTTTTTGGCTGCGATGCTTGTTGCGTTGAATTTGCCACCGATGTAGGTTTCGTCCACTTCGACGATGCCCATAAGCTGGCGAAACTCCGGATCGGCGAGTCCGGCGCGAAGCCGATGGCACATAAACCAAGCGGTCCGATACGAGCCGCTTCCGATCGTCCGATGGATTTGGAGCGCGCTCATGCCCTTCTTGCTGGTCAGCATCAGGTAGAGAACCCTGAACCAGATCAGAAGTTTGTAATTCGTATTCTCGAAGATCGTTCCGACCGTGACAGAGAAGCGATAGGGCGTGCGCTTGGCTGGACCGCATCTCATGCACTGCCAATGGAACGGGCGCGCCTTGCTCTCGTAGACCTTGGCGTTGCCGCAGCGCGGGCATTTCACGCCGTTGGGCCAGCGCTTCATCGCCAGGTACAGTTTGCAGGCCGTCTCATCGGGAAACATCCGGTCGAAGCCCGCAAGGGTCATTTGCCGGATGACTTTTGGCTCGTGTTCGGTTTCCTTTTCCATTATCAGAGTATAGCGCGCGGTGGAGTGTTAGTCGAGTGCAGCATAATCGCCTACGCAAAGCTCCCCTTTCAGGGCGGGGATTAGATACGCGCTACTCGATTACGTTTTTTTCTATGGTCTCGACGGTTACGCCGGAGGAGCGGAGCCATACGATTGCGCGCTCGATTTGGTCGCGGGTGCCCTCGAATTCGAGCGCTACCAGGCCCATCTCCTCGGATACGCTGGCGCCGCGGATGTTGAATACCAGGTCGAACTTCTTCACCAGGTGATAAAGCAGCGGCTCCTTGATCAGCGAGCGCGGGTAGCTCAAGTAGTAGCGTTCGTGGATGCGTTCCATTTAGCGATCACCTGCGGAGCGCTTGCGATGCCACTCCTGCCATCCGATCCATAAGTTGGTCGATAGGTACTTGTCGCCGAAGTCGGGAAAGATCGTCACCACGCATCCTTCCTTGAGCGATTGCGCGACCTTGATCGCCGCGATCATCGCGGCGCCCGACGATTGCCCGACCAGGATGCCTTCGTCGTGGCCGAGCGCGTACACCATGTCGTAGGCTTCTTCGGTGCCGACCGCGATTTTCGAGTCGAGCTCGTTTTCGTGGTAGATGCCGGGGACGATCGACGACGCCATGTGCTTGAGCCCCTCGAGCCCGTGCATCGCGTCGTCGGGCTCGACGCCGATCACCTGGATGCGCGGATTTACTGACTTGAGGTAGCGCCCGGTTCCCATCAGGGTGCCGCCGGTGCCCATCGCGGCCACGAAGTGCGTTACTTTGCCTGCGGTCTGATGCCAGATTTCGGGGCCGGTGGTTTCGAAATGGGCCAGAGGATTGGCTTCGTTATTATATTGATCGGGCTTGAAGTACTTGCCGGGGTTCTGCTCGATCAGCTTGCGGCAGAGCATGATCGCGCCGTCGGAAGATTCCATCGCGTCGGAGAAAGTGATCGTCGCGCCGTACGCCTCGATAATCTTTTTGCGCTCGCGGCTGACGTTTTCCGCCATCACCAGCTCGACCGGATAGCCGACTACCGCACCGACCATCGCAAGCGCGATTCCGGTGTTGCCGGAGGTCGAGTCGATGATGGTCTTGCCGGGACGCAGGCTGCCGTCGGCGAGACCGACTTCGATCATTTTCTTCGCGGCGCGATCTTTCACCGAGCCGCCGGGGTTGAAGCCTTCGAGCTTGGCGAAGATCCGCACTCCGGGGGCGAGCAATCCGCGCACGTGCCGCACGATCTCGAGCATCGGCGTGTTGCCGATAAGCTCGAGCACGCTTTTGGCGCGCGCGGCCGGAACGACCTCATGCTCGAGGTCGTGTGGCAGCTTAGCGTCCGCCAGCGATCGCCGGGACGATTGAAATGTCGTCGCCATCCTTGACCTTGGAATTGAGTGACTCGAGGAAGCGGATGTCGTCGCCGTTCAGATAAATATTGACGAAGCGGCGAATCTCGCCCTTGTCGTCAAGCAGGCGCTCGCGGATTCCCGGATGGCGCCGCTCGAGATCTTCGAGCACCAGGCGGATCGAGGCGCCGTCGGCGGGGACTTCGTCGACACCGGCGGTGAAACGGCGAAGCGGGGTTGGGACTCTGACCTTTACTGGCATTGGATGCTCTCTACCTCCGTTCTGGATCTTGATGCTTATGCCGCGGGTGCGCGGCAGACAACCGATGCGCACTTAATCTGTCAGTAAATTGCACCTTCATGCGGCGCTGTTTGCGGCGCGTTTGCCGCCTGCGAGGCGCTCGAATAGCGCGTCGAATTCGCCCAGCCGCGCGTCGATCACCATCGGCTTTTCGATCGAGCCGGCCACCGCTTCGAGCGTCTTGTAGCCGTTGCCGGTGATCGAGACGACTGTAGTCTCGTCGGGTTTGATTCGGCCCTGGCGCGCGAGCTTGATCGCGACGGCGAGCGTGGTGCCGCCGGCGGGCTCGGCAAAAATGCCCTCGGTGCGCGCGAGCAGCTTGATCGCGTCGATAATTTCGGGGTCGGTGGCAGATTCGCCCCATCCTCCGGACTCGCGCACTGCGCGCAGGACGTAGAAGCCATCGGCGGGATTTCCGATCGCGATCGATTTGGCGATAGTGTCCGGCTTCACCGGCGTGATCAGGTCGGTGCCCTTGTGCAGCGCGTGGATCACCGGCGCGGAGCCGGTAGCCTGCGCGGAAAAGATCTTGAATACGTCGCTCTTGATCAGCCCGACTTCCTTCAGCTCCTTAAATGCCTTGGCGACTTTCGGCAGAATGGTGCCGCCGGCGGTCGGGACGACGATATTGTCGGGCAGCCTCCATCCGAGCTGCTCGGCGATTTCGAAGCCAAAGGTCTTTGCGCCCTCGGTGTAGTAGGGGCGCAGATTGATATTGACGAAGGCCCATCCGTACTTGTCCGCGATTTCGCTGCACAGCCGATTCACGTCGTCGTAGTTGCCGCGGATCGTGATCACCTGCGCGCCGTATATGGTCGAGCCGACGATCTTTCCGGCCTCGACGTTCTCGGGCATGAAGATGTAGCACTTGAGTCCGGCGCGCGCGGCGTGCGCGGCGACTGCGGTTGCAAGGTTGCCGGTCGAGGCGCAGGAGACGGTGGTGAAGCCGAACTCGATCGCCTTGGTGATTGCGACCGAGACCACGCGGTCTTTGTATGACAGCGTCGGATGATTGACGGTGTCATCCTTGACGTAGAGATGGTGGAGTCCGAGCTCGGCGCCAAGGCGTTTGCAGTGCACCAGCGGAGTGAAGCCGGAATGCGGTCCGATGACGGGCTCGCTATCTACGGGCAGCAGCTCGCGGTAGCGCCACAGATTATGCGGCCGCGATTCGATTTTCGCGCGCGAGATCGCCGCGCGAATTTTCGCGTAGTCGTAGGTGACCTCGAGCGGGCCGAAACAGGTCTCGCATACGTGCAGCGGCGCGATCGGATATTCCTGTCCGCACTCCTTGCATTTCAAATTGTTGATGAAGCTCATGATTCCCCTCATTCTCCCGTCATTCTAATTGACGAGCAGTCTCGGCTGCGCCTGATTTCACGCGTAGCGCCACTCCGCAGGCGCATCCTTCGCGCGCGGCCACGTCCGTCAGCCGGAAGCGCGCGGAAATTGTCGCGTCGTAGGTAAGAATTCGTCCGGCAAGCGATGGCGTCGCGCCGCGTACGTAGGCGAGCGCCTCTGCCGCCTGGATCTCTCCGATCGCGCCAGCGACGGGGCCGATAATTCCCGCGTCGCGGCACGAGGCGATTTCGCCCGGCTCCGGCGGCGCTTCGAACAGGCATCGCAAACACGCCGAGCGTCCGGGCAGAATCGTCATCGCCTGCCCCGCCATCCCGAGCACGCCGCCATAGACGAACGGACGATCGACGGCGCATGCGATATCGTTGATCAGAAACTTCACCGACGGATCGTCGGTCGCGTCGATTATAAAATCGTGCGCGGCCGCGAGGGCAGCGCCGTTGTTCGCGTCGAAGGCGATTTGACGGGCGCTGATCTCGATTCGCGGGAACGCGACGCTCAATCGACACGCGGCGGCTTCTGCTTTGGGCTTGCCGAGATCCTCGAATCGGTAGATCACCTGGCGCGCAAGATTCGAAAGATCAACCGGATCGGGATCGACGATCGTGATGCTGACGTTTCCGGCGCGGGCGAGCGCCCATGCGGCTGGCGCGCCCAGTCCTCCGGCTCCGATTATCAATATGCGTCGATCAGACAACGTCGTTTCCCGCGCCACGGCCCGCGAGTGACAGCGAAAGACCGACGATGGAGGGCTAAAACAAAAACCCTCTTCCTGCGATAAGGACGAGGGTTGGGCAACTCTCGCCTTATCTTCCAAGAGCCTTCAATCGAAGGATCTTGCAGGAGTTAGCACCAACTCCGTGAGGAGCCGGTTGCTGCGGCATCGTCGGGCCAGTCCCTCCGCCGCTCTCGATAAGGCCGTCAATGGCTGGATCAGAAATATACGACGCCGAGATGACTGTCAAACGCCCGACCACGCGGTCAGGCGGGAATGGAGGTTAGCGAGCGGCGCGATGTGGTGCGCGGAAATGAGCAATCAAGCAATTCCTCTCATTTTTCGATTGAAATGAAGCGGATGAATCTTGTAGCCTGCGCCAGCGGTGGGAATCCACGGTCGTTCCAGTTGGTTTGCGGGGAGGGACGACGCGTCATCACAGTCGTCACATAGGAGCCGAGCCAAATGTTGTCGCGCATTCTTGGGCTTTCGATCCTAATCGCATTCGTAGTCGCAGTTGCGGCGGCCTGCATAACGGCCTGCGATCCATGCGGGAGCTGCAAATCGAAAAAGGTCACGCCCACGCCAACCGCTACGCCGACTCCCGGGGCTTCGCTTTCGGGTTTGGTGCAAGGTGGCCTTTCGGGAATTTCGGGCGCCGGAGTAACGCTCTATGCGGCCGGAACGGGTTACGGCTCGAACGCAACTATACTGGGCACTGCAACCACCGATTCCGATGGTAGCTTCACGATGGATTACACTGCGCCCCCTTCACCCACGGTTCTTTATCTGGTGGCTCTTGGGGGGAATGCCGGATTCGGGAGCAACTCGGCGATCGGATTGACGGGAGTGCGCCGGCATGTCCAATGCCGTGCCGGAGTCGGTCACGATCAACGAGCTGACGACGGCGGCTGCCGAGTGGGCATTGGCGCAGTTTACCGACTCGACAGGGCAAGTCATCGGCGCGCCGCTGAGCAACTCGACAGGCCTTACCAATGCGGTCAACCAGGCGCAGGCGAATCTCGCCGACATCTCTAGCGGCTTACCGGCGAGTTTCTGGAGCGACCAGGGCGTAACCGAGGAGACCTGTACCGGCGAAGGACCGCCGTCCAACTGCGACGGCCTGGAACGGCTCGATACGATTGCCAACATCCTGGCCGCGTGCGTGCAGAGTTCAGGGCCGTCGTCGAGCGCGTGCAGCACCCTGCTGAGCAACACGAGCGGGAGCGCCAACACGCTTCAAGCGGCGCATGTGATGGCGGCGAACCCGGTCGCGAATGTCGCCACGTTGTTTAATCTTCAGAGTGACTCGTCGCCGTTCACTCCCGCTCTGAGCGCCGCCCCGGACGGCTGGGAGGTCGCGCTCAACTTCGATCCTGACGGCGTTTTCGACGGGCCGGTCTTTGTGGCAATCGACACCGCGGGCAACGTATGGACGCCGAACACGGGTGGCAACAATGTGACCGAGTTGAACCCGAGCGGCGGCTTGGTCGGCACCTTCGCACCCGACGCCGCCGGCTTCGACGGCCCCGACGGCGTGGCAATCGACGCCGCGGGCAACGTCTGGATTACAAACTTTATCGGTGACTCGATCAGCGAGTTGCTGGCGGGCTGCTCGAACTCGAGCTGCACGGGCCTCAACTTCGCTCCGGACGGCTCGGATTTTGACGACCCATTCAATCTGGCGATCGATACCGCCGGCAATGCCTGGATAACGAACCGCATCGCCAGCAGCGTGGTCGAGTTGAACTCGAGCGGGGGCCTGGTCGGCAACTTTGCACCCGAGGGCGCCGACTTCAACTTCCCGCAGGGCGTGGCAATCGACACCGCCGGCAATGTCTGGATCGGGAACACCGCCAACGACACTGAGCCGGCCGTGACAGGGAGCGTGGTCGAGCTGAACTCCAACGGCGATCTGCTCGGCAACTTCGTTCCAAGCGGAGCCAACTTTGACGGCCCGGAGGACGTGGCGATCGACGCCACCGGCAACATCTGGGTGACGAACATCAGCGGCGACTCGGTGAGCGAGTTGCTGGCCGGCTGTTCCGGCGCGGGTTGCATGGGCCTGAACTTCTCACCCGACGGCGCCAACTTCGATTTCCCGGAGCAGGTTAAGATCGACGCGGCCGGTAACGCCTGGGTGGTGAACGGAGAGGGCGAGAGTGTGACCGAGTTGAACTCGAGCGGCGGCCTGGTGGGAAATTTCGCACCGATTGGCGCCGACTTCGGCTTCCCGGACGGTCTGGCGATCGACCCCTCCGGTAACGTCTGGACCGCGAACTCAGAAAGCGACAACGTGGCCGAGATCGTCGGTGCGGCGCGCCCGGTCCTGACGCCGCTGGTCGCCTGCCTCAAGCGGACGCCGGCGCACGCGGTCTGTCTGCCATAGAAGCAACGCATGGCGCCGGGGCGAGCGATCGCTCCGGCGCTTTTTCATTTACGGAAGAAATTAGAGCAGCAGTTCCGCGATCTGAATTCCGTTGAGCGCGGCGCCCTTGCGCAGTTGATCGCCGGTCACCCAGAAATTCAGCGCATTCGCGACGCCAAGGTCCTCGCGGATACGGCCGACCATGCAATCGTCGTGGCCCTCGGCGATAATCGGCATCGGATAGCGATTGTGCGCGGGATCGTCCACGACGCGCAGTCCGGGAAAGCGCTCGAAGGCGGCGCGCGCCTGGACCGCGGTGACTTTGACCTCGGTCTCGGCGTTGACCGCGATCGAATGCGCGGTGAAGACCGGAACCCGTACCGTGGTCGGCGAGATCGTAAGCTCGGGCAGCGCGAGAATCTTGCGGACTTCGCCGACCAGCTTCATTTCCTCGCCGGTGTAGCCGCCTTCGCCGAATTTGTCGATATGCGGGATCACGTTAAACGCGATCTGATGCTGGAAGTGGCGCGGCTCGATTTTCTCTCCGCGCGCCCACGCCAGGGTTTCCTCGCGCAGCGCGGCGATACCTTCGACGCCCGCGCCCGAGACCGCCTGGAAGCTGGTCGCGACGACTCGGCGCAGCCGTCCGGCGTCGTGCAGCGGCTTCAGCGGCATCACGGTGACGATCGTGGTGCAGTTCGGGCAGGAGAGGATTCCGCGATGCGTTTTCGCGGCGGCGCCGTTGATTTCGGGCACGACCAGCGGAACCTCGGGGTTCATCCGGAACGCGCTCGACTTGTCGATCACGGTCGCGCCGGCCTTCACCGCGATCGGGGCGAACTCGCGCGACTGCTCGGAGCCGGCCGAGAACAGCGCGATATCGATATCCTTGAAGGAACTCGCGGCGAGCAACTCGACCGCGATCTCGTCGTCGCCGAAGGGGACTTTCTTGCCAACCGACCGGGCCGACGCGAATGCGCGCAGATCGCGCACGGGAAAGTTGCGCTCCTTCAGAAGCCTGAGCGTGGTCTGGCCGACCGCTCCGGTCGCGCCGACCACCGCAATTCTTTGTCCGCTGGCCATCTGCTCCACTCTGCCGGATGCGCGGCGCGAAGTGCGCCGGCTATTTTCGCGCGAGCACCGCCTGATACTGCGCCGGTCCCGGAACTGCAGTGAGTTTGACCTCGCGGAATCCGGCGGGCTCGAGCATTTTCCGGTATTCGGAAAGGGTATAGGTGTCGCCATCGCGGGTCCAGATGAGCATCGTCAGCGCGAACGCGAGCGCGAAGCGCTCTTTCTCCCGCGCCTCGTCGGGCACCATATCGACCACCACCAGCGCACCGCCGGGAGCAGCCGCGGCGTACAACCGTCGCGAGAGATCGAGATTCTTCTCGAGCGAAAAATGATGATAGATATTCGGCGCGAGAATCAAATCGTAGCCGGAGCCGAGGTCGTCGGCGAAAATATCGCCCGCGCGGAACTCGACTCGATCGGCGACCCCCGCCTGCTGCGCATTGGCCTGCGCATGTTTCACGACTCCCGGCCAATCGACGCTCGTCAGGCGCGCGCCGGGAAACCGCTTGAGCGCGCCGAACCCATAGAAGCCCGAGCCGCACGCGATGTCGAGAATCTTTTTCGGCGCGCTGCCGGGGAACATCGTGGCCGCAGTCTCGGCGACCGCGGGTCCCGCAAGCTGCGCCATCATCCGGGAGCCGCGCGCGAAGTCCTGCCAGAATGGATTGTCCTCGGCCTCGGCGGATTGATTTTCGAGCAGCGTGTGCCCGGCCTTGACGACTTCAGTCAGATGCGCGAGCGCGTTCCAGATGAGCGGATTCGCCGTGATCGCCGTCATCCCGCCCGCGTAGGCTGGCGAGCCTTTTACAAACAGCGCCTGCCCGCCAGGGGTATTCGCATAGCGCCCGTCGGACTTCGTGAGCGCGCCGAACGCGACCAGCGCGTCGCACAAAATTCGGGTCGAGCGGACCGGCAGCTTCTTGGCAGCGGCGATTTTTTCCGGCGTGTCGTCGCCGTGGGCGACATGGGTGAAGACCTCGAGGTCGATTCCGGCCTTCAGGGCTGCGGTGCTGGCCGCGCCCTGCATAATCGCGAGCAGACTCTGTGGTGAACCGGGAGCGCCGTAATCTTCAGGCATCTTTCTGATCCTTTTCCGCGTTGTTGTCTGGCGAGTTATACCGCGTGCGCGGACTCAAGTCAGGTGTGTTCGAGGATCCAGCGCTCGACGATTTCATAAACCTTGTCGCCATGCGCGCTGAAACTGTGGTCCGCGCCCGCGATCAGCTCCATCCGCTTGGGCTCGCCCGCGCGCTCGAACAGCGCTTCGGACGATTGCTGAGGCAGGATCGCGTCGGCGGTTCCATGCACCAGTAAGAGCGGGCGCGGCGCAAGCTCACCGACCATGTGCGCTCCGCCGAGCTGGCTCGAAATCGCGACGACTGTCGTAACTGCGGGGGCGAGAGTGCCGGCGTTGATCGCGACCGCGCCGCCGAACGAATGCCCAACGGTCGCGACGCGCTGATACTCGACGCCGCGCAGGAACGTCAGCGCGGCCATCGCGTCCACCAGGCATTCGGCGAACTCCCCGGGCGCGCGATAATCCAGCCTCGCGATCGCGATTCCCTGCTTCGGCAGCGCAAGGCCGAGGCGCGCGTAAAGATGAGCAGGGCCGTCGAGCCCGCCCATCGCGCCGCTTACGCACAGCACCGCGCGCCGCGGCTGAGGTGCGGCATGCAGGAGCATCGGGATGTCGCCGCGGGTGGTGCGGATCACGAGTCGTCGCGCGCCGGCGATTTCGTCACCCGGCTCGACGCCGGTGATGCGCAGATTTATGTCGTCGCTCACGCGGATCAGCGTCCTGAGCGGTTAGGCGTGTGGTCGAGGCCGGGGTCGCCGCTCTCGCCGAGCATGCGCATCGCGTAGCGGATCATCATTGTGAGCCGCTCGATCCGTTCGAGGATTTCCGGGTGCTCCTCGCGCGGCGTCTCGGGCAGCATCCGCGCGGTATCGGCAAGGCTCTGCTCAAGCACGGCGATTGCGCGCTCGAGACTCTCGCGCCGCGGAGCGCGCGGGTTACGGTTGCGGCGCCGCTCAGCCGCAATCTCCGCGAGATTGATAATTTCCGCCACAGCAGTATCCCTTCCGCAATTATCGTCTATCGAGAATTATTCGTACAGCGCTCGGACGAATGGCACAGCATGAAGCGCGGACTCGGAGCATGGACGCCTCGGGATTCCTCGCTCAGGGCTCGGAATGACGAATGTGGACTGGGCAAATGAGTATCGTAGTCCCAGCCAAGCCCACATCCGTCATTTCGACCGCAAGGGAGAAATCCCGGGGCGTCCATGCTCCGAGTGCGCGTTTCATGCTGTGCCTTCTCGGTCGGGATTTCGCGCGCGCGGCAGGAACTCGAATCGCGCGAGAGTCTCGTAGACCGCACCGCCAGCGCCCAGATGACTGCGATAGAGCCGCATCTCATCGATCCTGGAAATGCCGAAATCGCGGTCGTCGGCTGCCGCGATCACGCGCGCCGCGGATTTCGCGCCATGCGGATCGCGCACTCGGCCGAGTGTCAGGTGCGGCGACCATCGACGCTTCTCGGACGCAAATCCCGCTGTCGATGCGGCTTCCTCAACCTGGCGAGCTAAATTCGCGAGGGCCTCGCTTTCGAGGCCGGCCCAAATCACGCGCGGGCGGCGCAGATTTGGAAAGGCGCCGGTTCCACGCGTGCGGATCTCGAACGCAGCCGTGGCCGCTGCGATGCGGGAGAGTGATTCTACCAGCGGAACGAGTCTTTCGGGATCGACGGCGGCGCCCAGGAACTTCAGAGTCGCGTGCAGCTTGTCGCGCGGCGTCCATCCGATCCCGTCGCCGGAGGCTCGCGCCTGCGCGATGAAGCGCGCGATGGATTCTTCGACCTCCGAATTCATCCGCACCGCGATGAATGCCCGCGCGGCTCGCGGAGCGTCTACTTGTCGAGCTCCCATTCGACCAGTTGCAGGCGATCGTTGCCGAAGAACATCGCGCCGTCGACGAATATGGTCGGCGAGCCGAAACCGCCGCGCGCGATCAGCTCGTCGGTATTGGCGCGCAGCTTATCTTTGTACGCCGGCGATGCGATCTTTTCGAAATATTCTTTTTCGTCCAGTCCGACTTCGCGCACGATTCCTCTAAGCACCTCGTCCTGGCTGATGTCGCGATTGTCGCCCCAATAATTCTCGAAGACGCGGCGTGAATAGTGCGAGATCTTTCCGTGCTCGAGCGCGACGAATGCCCCGCGCATCGCCTTTACCGAGTTGACCGGGAACACCGTCGGGCTTCCTATTTTGATGCCATAAAAATGCGCCCAATCCTGCAGGTCCTTCGCGTAGTAACGAGCCTTGGGTTTGATTGGATTGGTCCGTGTCTCGTAAACCGACGGATTCACCGTATTGAAAACTCCGCCGACCAGGAACGGACGCCATACCAGGTCGGCCCGATGCCGCGCGGCGACGCCTTCGATCTTGGTAAACGCGAGATAGGTCCACGGGCTGGAACAGTCATAAAAAAATTCGAGCTTCTTCGGCATCGGCGGACCTCCGGCAAATTTTCTGCGATGTCGCGAGAATAGAGTAATTCGGCGCGGAAGTTCCAGCGCGCCGCGGGCTTATTGGGCGACGGCGGTCGAGCCGTCCACCTCGACCAGGTCTGCGGTGATCTGCCCGATGAATGCCGCGGCCTGCATCCTGAGCGGCAGGCGTTGACGGTCTGCGCTCACCCAGATAGTGGTCGTCGTGGCCTGATGCTTGTAGTTGCCGTTGCTCAGGTAGAGCACGCCGGGCGTGATCTTGAGCGCGGGAAATACGCCGAGCGGAGTGCGGATGAGCTCGCGATCGTCAACGTGAAAGCTGAAGACATAGCGGGTGGTGCCGCTGAAAACGTCGTATTCGTAGTTCGCACCCGGATCGAGGCTCTGCGTCAGCGCCATCATCGCACCGGAGATCGGACCCCACGGATCGGTCGAGATGAATTGGCGGGTCGTGACCCCGCGGGGATTTTTCTTTTCGGCGGTGACCAGATTTTTGGAGCGATCGAAGCCGATCGTGTATTCGTCGAAGCGCTTGTTCTCGGATTGGCGCTGATAGACTCCGCTGGTGGCGAGAGAGCCGGTCGCAAAGCTCTCGTTCATGTAGTCGCGCATCTTGAACAGCACGTCGACGATCGGCGTGGTCTCGATCCACGCCTCGGCCTTCCACAGAGACGGATCCTTCTTGTCGCGATGCAGCTCAAAGCGCGCGCGCGCGGCAGGTATTCCAATCCACGAGGCCTGGTAAACCAGCTTCTCGCCGTCGTGGAAAGGGATCGGTCCTGCACTGTACGCAGGCACCTTGATATCCGCAGGCAGCACTTCCGGCGTGGGCGATACGGAAGGGTGGGGATGGCGGCGGGGATGAGCAGGGTCGGGCGACGCTCTGCTACGGGCGCCTAAAAGAATCAGCGCGCAAAATGCTATCGCAAGTAAAGCCGCGCCACGCCTGTATAATCCGCGTTTGGGCGATTCAACTCGACTCACGCTCCCGGCCTTACACTTGCTTGCATTCCAGAACATGATACCTGATAATTTTGACCTATTCGGGAGGATCGTGAAATGTCGAAGAGCCGATTTGTAGCCATGGCGGCCATCCTCTTCGCCGCGCTCGCGCTTCCGCATATCGCCAGTGCTCAGGACCAGTACGGCGGTGAGGGATTGGGAAGCGCAACCAGCAGCAATCCGATGATGCATCAGGGCGTCACGAAGGCGGGCGTCGACGACATCGCAAATCGTGCGCAGAAGGAATCCACGTTCAAGATCATCAAGGACGTGAAGCTTGGCTTGAAGGATGCCGACCCCAATGTCCGTGTGAGCGAGCTCAACAAACTGCGCAACCTCGACGATCCCGAAGTCAACCGCATCCTGGTTCAAAGCATGAGCGACCCGGACATCCGGGTGAAGATGAAGGCGATCGACCTTCTGGGCGCGCGCGAGGCCAATGATTCGGTTGAGCCGATGGCGCAGTTACTGTTCCTGCGCCAGACGGAACCCGCCGTAAAGCTACATGCGGTCGCGGCGCTGGGCAGAATCGGCGACGCGAAGGGCGCGTTGCCCGTCATGCAGTATATGGAGGAGGAGAACGACGATCGCGCGCGCGGCACCGCGGTGTTCGCGCTGGGCGAAATCGGCAGCGACAAGGCTTCGCCGATATTGATCAAGGCGGCGGACGAGGACAAGAGTCCGATGGTGCGGCGGCTGGCAAAGGAAGCGCTCGAGAAGATCGATGGAGAGCTGCCGACTCAGCACAGCACGCAGGTCGCATCGGGCAAGACCGACAGCGAGTCTACGCCGACTGATCAGAAACTCGCCAAGCTGCGCGACTACGATCAGAAACTGCAGGATGAGGAGCGATAACGCAACGCTGAGCGCGTAAAAATGTTTGATCAGATGACGGGCCGCGCGGACTAATCCGGCGGCCCGTTTGTTTTCGGCCATAAAAGATCAGAGAGGGTCTGGCGATGACCTACAAAGGCGGATGCCACTGCGGACAAGTACAATTCGAGGTCGAGGGCGAGCTCGCAACGGTCTCCGACTGCAATTGTTCGATCTGCTCGAAGGCGGCGTTTCTGCATTGGCGGATCGAACCCGAACAACTGAAGCTCCTCACGCCATGGGAAAATCTGGCGAACTACAAATGGAACACCGGCCGCGCGAGCCATTACTTCTGCAAGCATTGCGGGGTCGCCGTGCTGCGTCATCCGCGCGGGGCGCCGGAGAAGTATTCGGTCAACGCGCGATGCGTCGACGGGTTCGAGCTCTCGGCGGTCAGGGTCGAACATATCGACGGCAAAAGCCTGTCGCTCGCGATTGATTAATCTTAATCGATGCGGCTGCTGTACATCGATATCGACACGCTGCGGGCCGATCACCTCGGATGCTACGGGTACGCGCGCCGCACCAGCCCGAATATCGACGCGCTCGCGCGCGAGGGAATCCGCTTCGAGTCGGTGTATGCGTCCGACACTCCGTGCCTGCCGTCGCGCACGGCGCTGATCACCGGCCGGTTTGGAATCCACAACGGCGTGGTCTCGCACGGCGGGACCGGCGCCGATCTTTTCGTCGAAGGTGCGCGCCGCGGCTTTCAATCGCGCACCGCGTACACGAGCTGGGCGCGCCGGATGCGCACGGTCGGGATGCACACCGCGACCATCAGCACCTTCGCCGAGCGCCATTCCGCGTACCACTGGGATGCGGGATTCAATGAAGTCATCAACCTCGGCCCGATGGGCCTCGAGACCGCCAATATGGTCGCGCCGCTCGCGCTC
Organism: uncultured delta proteobacterium; assembly: GCA_963801665.1. GTDB lineage: Bacteria > Desulfobacterota > Binatia > Binatales > Binataceae > JBARDN01. The sequence goes on from CAWDFL010000003.1 coordinate 545,390, forward strand.
GATTGGCTCGCGCGCAACGGCTCGCGCGACAACTGGTTCCTGCACGTGCATCTGTGGGATCCACACACTCCCTATCGAACGCCGGCCGAGTATGGAGACCCGTTCAAGTACGACGCCGTGCCTGGCTGGATCACCGACGAGGTTCGCGAGCACCACTGGCTGAGGCCGGGACCGCATTCCGCTCAGGAGATGATCGGTTTCAAGCCCGCGGAAAATTCCACCGCCGCGCGAACGCCGCGCCAGCCGCAGCAAGCGGCCTCGATGGCGGAGGTGCGCGCGATGTTCGACGGCTACGACACCGGAATCAAATTTGCGGACGACCATATCGGCCGCCTGATGAATCGGCTCGCGGAGCTTCATGTGCTCGACGACACCGCAGTCATGATTTCAGGTGATCATGGCGAGACGCTCGGCGAACTCGGCATCTACTGCGACCATCACACCGCCGACGAATGTGTCTCGCATCTGCCGATGGTGCTGAAATGGCCGGGACTCGGCACGGGACGCGTCGAGCCCGGGATGCATTATCAAATTGATATCGCGGCGACGATTCTGCAGTTGCTCGGCGCGCGCGTGCCCGCCGATTCGGACGGCGTGGGATTCGCGGCCGAGCTTCGCGCGGGAGCGTCGTCGAGCCGCGACTACCTGGTACTCTCGCACGGCGCGTGGACGGCGCAGCGCGCAGTTCGCTTCGGGGATCACATCGCCATTCGCACTTATCACGATGGCTACCACGGATTTCCGGCGCTGATGATGTTCGATCTGAAGCGCGATCCGCACGAGACACACGACCTCGCGCCGGAGCATCCGGAGTTCGCGGCGCAGGCGATGGCGAAGCTCGAACAGTGGCACGCCGAACAGATGGCGCGATCGTGGAACGGGATCGATCCGATATGGACGGTGCTGCGCGAAGGCGGTCCATGGCACGTGCGCGGCCATCTGCGCGAATACCTCGAGCGGCTACGCGAGACCGGCCGCGCCGAATGGGCCGACCGCCTCGCGACGGAGCACCGCCAGGAGTAGGGCGACCCAACTAGCGCCGATGCGGGTCGCCTGGCCTGATTGACGAATGCGCCGTCGCGCAGAATTGGGACGGTGGTGCTCACGTCGCGCTCGGAGGCCCAGGTTACGTCCTGCTCGAAGCCGCGATCGATCAGCTCGCGGCCAGAGGCGCACTCGGCCAGCGCGCGCGGCAGATCTTTCTCCGCGCCGCGGAATGCGGCTAGCGCGGTGCGCGCTTCGGGGGACATCGAGATTGCTCCGAACGCTCGCAGGATCGCACCCGCGCCGATCAAGTCCTCGAATGCGGGACGGAGTGCGTCGGTCGAGCTCCATTTCTCTCCGGCCGCGATGACCGCGATCGGAACGCCGATTCCGAGGGCGGCCTTTGCGACCGCCGATGCGTTACGAAGGCATCCGGCGAAAACCGTTGCGCCGGATTTAGCCGCCGCGAGTGATACTTGTGCGCCGTTCGGTGATGCGACGATGATCTTCGTGCCGGGGCGCGCAAGCGCCATCGTTGACGGAGAGAGCGAGAATGGCTGGGCTGAAGTGACAGCCCGGCGTGCGACCGTCTCGATTCCGCCGACTCGTTTAGCCAACGCTTTCGATGCACCTTTTGCGAATTGGCATGGATAGGCCGCAGCGCCGTGCGAGACCGCCACGTCAATCGCGGTCGAGAAGCTCATGAGGTCCACGACGATCAAAACGCGCGAGGTTCGGCTCAACTCGGTTGCGCCGTCGGGGCCCCAATCGAAGCGCGCGTCGAAGCCACTTTGATCGTAGATTGCGCTCATCGAGCGACCGATGCGCGGCGCGGACGGCGCGCGATCATCCTCGCGTCAGCCACTGGCCTGCCATTACGCCGTCGCCGCACCACTTTCCATCCTCGACCACCGCGCGTCCGTTGACGATTACGTGCTCGATACCGACGGGATTGCGGTTGGGCGAGCGCGCGTCGGCGTCGCATCCTACGCGCTCGGGATCGAAGATGCAGAAATCCGCGGCCGCTCCCGCGCGCACGTATCCGCGTCCGCCAAGATGCATCCGCTCGGCCGCCATCCCGGTCATTTTGTGGATCGCGGCTTCGAGCGAGAGCAGTCCGAGCTCGCGCACGTAGTAGCCGAGGATGCGCGGATAGGTGCCGAAGCTCGCGGGATTGTTGTGTCCGCGCGAAGTCAGGATCGTGTCCATCTCGAATGCGTTCAGGGGATGGCTCATCGCGGAGCGCAGCGCGTGCTCGTCGCTGTCGTCGCCGCTGTAGAGATGAATCAGCACACGGGCGCGCGTTCCGCTCTCGCGCGCGATCGTCAGGTAGGCCTCAACCGGATCGAGCTTCATCGCCTCGGCGATCTCGCCGAAGTACATACCCTCGAAATGCTTCAGCTCAGGCTTCACCGCCCACATCAACTGGACCGTATCGTGGATGAAGGCCTTGAGCGGCTGAAATCCCGCGGCGAGGCGCGCCCATCCGTCGTGGCTGTCGAGCAGTTCTTCGAGCTGATTCTGCGACCACGAGGGAAAGATGATCCGGATCGTGGTGTTGCCGCAGGTGTATGGGAAAGTGTCGAACGCGACGTTCGATACCGTCGTTCTTCGCTTGCTCGATATCGGCGAGAATCTCATTCACAGTTGGCCACGTGCGGCGTCCGACGAAAATCAGATGCGAGATCTGAAGCGGCACGCGCGCCTGGCGCGCGACCGCCACCATCTCGCGCACCGCGAGCAGGTTGTGCGCGATCTGACCGTCGAAGAACAGCGATCGGGTCGAGTAGGCGCGCAGATGCGACGTCAGCACGCCGCCCGCCGCGCCGGCGACGCTCGCCAGCGCGGCAAGCTCGGCGGGTTTCGCGATCATCCCGGGAAAATATCCGAGCCCGGTCGACACTCCGACCGCGCCGTCGGCCATCGCGCTCTCCGCCATCGCTTGCATCGCGCGCAATTCTTCCGCCGACGGGTCCGCCGCGCTCGCACCCATCACGCTCAGCCGAATACTGCCGTGGCCCGCGAGATGCGCAACGTTGAGCGCGAGGCCCTGGCGTTCGAGATGCGCACCGTACTCAGCGACGCTGGTCCATTGCCAATCGAACTTGCGCTCCGAGAGCATCTGGCCCGACGCATCGAGCATCCGCGTCATCCCCGGGCGAATCGGCGCGACCGAGAATCCGCAGTTGCCGCCGACAAAAGTGGTGACGCCCTGCATCAGGAATGGTTTTAGAATCGCGCCATGCTCGGGAATCGGCGCGATCCAGTCGGAATGCGAATGAAGATCGATAAATCCCGGCGCGACGATCATGCCGGTCGCGTCGATCACTCGCGCGGGGGAGGCCTGCGCGCTCTCAGTGGGTTCGATTATCGCGGCGACGCGCCGGTCTTTCACCCCGACATCGGCGCGCCTGCGCGGAGCGCCGGAGCCGTCGATAATCGTACCGTTACGAATCAGCAGATCGTATTCCATACGGCGAAATCTAGGCGTATCAGCATACCCGGCGCAAATCGCGCAATTGCGCTCAGCCGTGGCGTTTCTGGATAGTGTCGATTTTCGATCAGCGGACGATCACGGATTCGCGTCGACGAGCTATGCTTCTCCGTTCAGCTCGTCATAGAACGGCTTGTCCGGCCGCAGCCCGGTCGGTGGATAGGCCAGCACCCGCGCTTGCAGGAGCCGAAGCCGCTCCCGGAGAGGGAGTGCCTCGTCCATGCGACGGAGCTCGTTTTCCAAAGCCAGTTTCACCGCGTGAGTCTTGCTGATGTGTTTGCGCGCTGCGAGCTTCCTGGCGAGCTGATTGACGACCTCATTGCGGATGTTCAACGGCATTTGCGTTCCCCGATCGAGTGTATCTCACATGGGGACGGATTAAAGAAGTGCAGCGACAAATCTCGGTGTCTTCAGCGACCTCCCGATCGTCATTTCGAGCCGCAGGCGAGAAATCCCGGGCGACGGGCCGCTGCATGTGGCGTTGACGGCGAGCATGGGCGCTTCGGAACTTCTCGCTCGCGGCTCGAAATGACGAGTGAAGTCTCAGTGGAGTATCTCGAATGTACGGTGGCCACTTGCGCGCGATAGCGCGGGCGTATGAAATTCGATGTTTCTATGACGACCGTGTTGGTAATCGGAGGGCAGGGAGTGCTTGGATCGATCGTCGCCGACGCAATCCGCGCGCGAGGCGATCTGACGGTGCTGATCGGCGGGCGGCGGGCGGAGCGGCGCGAGGATTTCCGCTTTCTCGATCTGGCGCGGCCCGAGACGATTGCACCGGCGCTGGCGGGTATCGACTTCGCGATCAGCACGGTGGCCGATCCGCAATTTGAACTGGAACGGGTCGCGGTCGAAACCGGTGCGCGCTCGATCAACATTTCGAGCGCCGTTTTGCCGATCGGCGGACACGTCTCGCTGCGCGGGCGAGGACTCGCGATCGTCCATGCAGGGCTTGCGCCGCTCGGGCTGCAGGCGCTCATCGCCAAGGCGATGATTGCGCGGCATCCGGAGGCGGCGCGGCTGGAAGTCGCGATGTGTTTTTCCGCACGCGGCGCGAGCGGTCCGCAGGGGCGCGAGTTCGCATACCATACGCTGGTGCGGCGTCCGTTCGAGCCGTCGCGCGAGATCGAGTTCAGCGCGCCGATCGGGCGGCGGCGATGCTTTTCCGCCGCGATACCGGAGCGCGACATCCTGCACGCGCTTATCCCCGAGGGCGACGCGGGAGTGTTCGTGGGATTTGCCGAACGGACGATTCATCTCGCGCTCGGCGTGATGCGTTCCACTGGGATGATTCGGATGATTCCGCGCGCGATGTTCGTGGGACGCGCCGCCGCGTCCGCACCCGCCGCCGCGACGATCGAGCCGACGCGCCAGTGGGTGGCAGTTTATGACAGGGACGGCAGGCGCCTCGGCGCGACGGTCACGGAAGGCGAGGGCGACTATCGCACGACAGCGCTTGTCACCCGTGCGTTTCTCGACGCGCTCATCGAGCGGTTGAAAACGCGGAAGCCGTTCGGAGTGCATAGCGCGGAAAAGCTTTTCGATTTGGCCGACGTGACCCCGCACCTTCCGCCCGAGGTGCGCATCCGCAAGGTTGCGGCTACGCCTTGACGAGGCCGCTTGCGTTGCCGCTGGGGCGCGGGCGTGCGGGAAACACGCGATCGATCTGCACGTCCGCGAGCCCCATGTGCGAAGCCAGCACGACCGCGATCGGATCGCGGAAATCGGTTGTGATCGCGAGGTCGCGCTCTTGGTATAGCTCACCCGGCTGCAAGCCCGGCCATCGTCCATAAACCTTGCCGCCGCGAACCTGGCCGCCCATCACCCACATCACGTTGCCGTGCCCGTGATCGGTGCCGGCGTTGCCGTTTTCATGCATCGTGCGGCCGAACTCGGAGATCACCAGGATGACGGTGTCCTGATAGGTCTGACCGAGCGACTCTTTGAAGCTTGCGAGTCCTTCGGCGAGCGGCCGGAGATGGCCCGCGAGTTGCCCCTCGGCGGCGCCCTGGCTGACGTGCGTATCCCATCCGCCGAGCGCCAGGAACGCCACGCGGATCGTCGGATCGTGCTGCATCAGATGCGCGAGACGATCGGTGTCCTGCGAGAAGCCCTGAGGCGACGGCGCTCCGGCGTCGGCAGCGGTCATGTCCTGCTGAAGTTCAGCCATGAGTTTCGTGCGCGCCATCCGTCCGTCGCGGTAGGTGCGGCTTATTGGATCGTTGCCGGTGTAGAGGCGGTCGAAAGCCTCTTCGATAACGGGGCGATCGAGCGGCATCGGACGCGCCGCCGCGCGGCCCAGCGGCATGTTGGCGGCAGGCATTTTGCCGCTTAAGATGCGCGGCATCGTTGGCCCCATGCTCAGCGCCTCGGTCGGGCCGTGAGCTCCCGGAAGCTGTGCCAGCGTGCGATTCAGCCATCCGTCCTGCGTGCTCTTGACGCCGGGCGTGCCGCTCTCCATGTAGTCCTGCGCGTCGAAGTGCGAGCGGTTCGGATCGGGTGAGCCGGACGCGTGCACGAACGCGAGCGTGCGCTCATTCCATATCGGCGTCATCGCAGACAGCGCCGGATGCATCCCGAAGTAGCCATCGAGATCGAGCACGCCGCCGGGTGCACCCGCGCGGCCGACCGCGATCGTCGGACGCGATTCGTAATAGATCGGATCGCCATGAGGAACGACGACGTTCATGCCGTCAACCGCGCCACGCAGGAACACCACCACGAGCCGGTTCTTGTCGCCGGTGGAGGCGAGCGCTCTACCCGCCCAAGCGTGCGGGCTGATGAGCACGACGCCCGCGGCCGAGAGCAGAGAAGCGCGGCGCAAAAACGCGCGCCGCGACATCGTGCTGGGAGCATCCTTCGCGCACAGTTCGCATCGCGAGTCGCCGGCCAGAAGTTTTTCGTCGATTGGTTCCATCATCGTGTTTCTACCGCGTCATGAATTCGGGGCTGCCCAAAAGCAGAGCCGCGCGCAACTGCGGAGTCGCCGACTCGATCGCCTCGGTAGTGTTGGCGCTGAGCGCGCCCGGTCCGAGCGTCCGGGCCAGAGCGTCGGCGTCGGGCGGTGTCATCTTCGGACCCTTATATGGCTGGGCAGGAGTGTCGAAGCTGGTCTTCATCGCGCCCGCGTGTTTTCCGAAACCGCGGTTCTCTTTGCGCTCTTCGTTGGGCGACTCGCCCGCTTCTTCCTCGAACGGCGGATGCTCCAGCGGCAGATTGCCGTTGCCGAATGCGGACGCGAAACTCAGCCGCATCATCATTCCGTCGGGATTGAGCCACGCGTCCCGTGTGTTCGAGTAGCCGTTCGGAGTCTGGCAACCATAGAGCGGCTGTCCGAGAAGCTGCATCGTTCCGTAGAGCGGACGATAGTTGCGCACCGACACGCCGGTCGCGCGCGCACACGAAATGACATACTCATACGGCGATTTGAATTTCGAGCGATAGTAGCGCCGGTCCCAAAACTCCGGCGACGCGAACATCAGCGCCAGCACCTCGCGGAGATCGCCGTCGGTGGCGAGGTAACGCGCGGCCATCCTGTCGGTCAGCGGCGCGGGCGGATTGTCGGTGACGAAATATTGCGCAAGCTGGAAGCTCAGGTGCTTCGCGGTCGCCGGATGCCGCGCCAGCATCGCGAGCGCGTCCTCGCCCTCAGACATTCCGGCGCCCTGGATCGTGTGGCCGAGAAAAGTCTTTGACGAGAAATCGTGCCGATCGGGATCGAAGTAGAACAAGCTCGGCGACGGCGGCGGCATCCGGTACGCGCCCTCTCGGCCAAACCCACGGTTGAGGCGCGCCATCGGGCCGCGCAGCCCGTCGCGCTCCATCATATTTCGATCGCGATTTGGATTTTCGCGCGAGATGCCCCATCCCGTGAGGATATGCGCCAGCGCGATCACGTCGGCCTGCGAATATCCGCCGCCGACGCCGAGTGTGTGCAGCTCCATAACTTCGCGCGCGTAATTCTCGTTGATCCCCTCGAACTTGCCCTTGGCGCCGGCGCTGCCGGGATTCGTGTTCTGCCAATTGTCGAGATAGAAGAGCATCGCCGGATGCTTCGCCGTCGCCAGCAACATCGTGCGGAACTTGCCCATCGTATGCGGCCGAATCGCGGTCTCCTCGAACGATCCGGTCCAGATATTATCCAGCCCCTTGCCGCGAAAGACGTTGAAGTGGTTGAACCAGAACGCGGTCAGCACTTCCTGGAGCTGGCGCGGTCCGTCGATCGCGCGGGCGATACGCGCCTCGAGCGCCTCTCGCATGACGATCTGCTGGCGAATCCGCGCGTCCTTGAGGTCGCCTTTCAGAACATCTTTGTCGGCGCCCTTGTCCTGACGCCGCACCTCCATGATCGGTCCCTGGAATTCTCGAAACAGATCGAGCGGAGACATGTGCAGCGTGGGATAGCTCGCGACCTGATCGTGCAGGCTCGCGGGAATCGGAATTTCCGACTCCGGATAGAGCTGCTCGTGGATGTAACCGTCCGGGCCGACTTGCCGAATATGCTCGATATCGCCCGGGCGCGGTCCGAACGCGAGACGGTTCACGAGGTGAACCGGGCGCTCTTGCGCGGGTATGTCGCCGGCGTCGTCCATCTGGGTCGTATCCAGTAAGGATATACGACGGCGCCGCGCGATGGATGCGCCCCTTTTCGGAGTGGCTACTTGAGCTTACGCCCGGCGGCGCGCTTTTGCGCGATTGTGGCGGCGCCGCCCTCGGCGACCCAGCGCGTCTGCCGCGCGATTCCATTGATGATCTCGACTTCGCGCGGAGTCAGGCCGCTGCGGCCGAATATCGTGCGAATCGCCAGCATGATGTGTTCCGGGTTGTGGACCGGCAGAAATCCTATCGCAACCAGCGATTCGGCCAGCCGCTCCATAGCGGCCTCAACCGCCGAAGAATCCGCGAATTCCGGTGCAGTGAGCATCGCCGGGGGATCTTCGGTGTCGGCGAGCATCAGCTCGTACGCGACGATCATCACCGCCTGCGCGAGGTTCAGCGAGGGATACTCGGGCGCGGTTGGAATCGTGATGAGCCGGTTGCAGAGCTTGAGCTCGCGATTGGTCAGCCCGCGATCCTCGGGGCCAAAGACGATCCCGATTCGGTTGGCCCGCGCGAGCCCCGACAGATCGCGCACTGCTGCGCGCAGAGGCTCCGCACCGGCGCGATAAAATCCGGGTCGGCAGGTCGTGCCGAAGGTTATGGTGCGATCGGCGAGCGCACTAGTGAGGTCGGGATAGATCGCCGCTCGAGCCAGCAGATCGCGCGCATGCACTGCCATCGCGGTTGCGGCGCGGCTGCGAAGCGACGCCTGCGGCGCGACAATCCGCAAATCCGCAAAGCCCATGTTCTTGAGCGCGCGCGCAACCGAACCGATATTGCCGCCTTGCAGCGGTTTGAACAGAACAAATGCGGTCTGCTCGCGAAGCGTCATCAGGCGATGGTTATAGCATCGGCGGGTTGTATCGTGGATGGCGCATCACCGTGCCGGACGGGTATTGTCGCTCGAAGCTCAAGCTGCCGTGGGAGGGGCAGTCGCGATGAAATGGCCAGCAGGATTTGAACCCGAAAAGTCCTCCGTCTATGCGCGCAATGAAATTGTGATTGCCGCGCCGCCGGAGCGAATCTGGCGATGGATGATTCGCGCGGCCCGATGGCCCGAGTGGTACAGCAACAGCTCGAACGTCGAGTTCCTGAGCGGCAGCGCGCCGGACCTAGCGCCCGGCACCGAGTTCAAATGGAAGACTTTCGGCGCGACGATCACGAGCCGCGTGATCGTGTTCGATGCGCCGCGAGAACTCGCATGGGATGCGCGCGGAGTTCTGAGCGCAGTGCACGGATGGACGATCGAGCCCGCGGGCGCCGTCTGCCGCGTCGTCACCGAGGAGACGCAGAACGGAATCCTGCCGAAGCTGGCATGGTGGTATTTGCGCCCGATGCTCGAGCGCGGACATCAGAACTGGGTCGAAAGCCTGAAGCGCATGGCGGAAAGCGGCGAACCGTAGTAATCAGGAGTTTTAGTCGAGCGCCAATTCGAAGGCGCCCGGCTCGCTCATGGCGCCGAATAGCGCGAGGATCTGGCCCAACGCCATTATCGGCATGAACATCCAATACTTCCGCCGCACCAGCGCCATCAGGCGGGTGCGTTCGGCGGGATCGTCGATGAATCGCGCGCGGCCCTGAAATTTTTCTCCGCCGATACCGATTCGGGCCGTCGGCGTTTTGCGCAGATTCTTTACCCAGTTACGCGCTACGTTCGCTGTTGGCAGGACGATCTTGTCGCCCGCGACGACGAACCAGATCGTGACGTTGTATGGCTTGCCCGACTTGCGGCCGACATGCGTCAGGACGAGCGTCTGCCGGCTCGCGACTTTGCCCAGCCTCGCGGAGGTTTTGTCATCCATCGCGATGCTCTACTCGGTGACGGTTTCCATCACGCGGCCGCTGCCTGTGTCGATGATCTGGACCTCGACCGGACCGCTGACTTTGTAATCTTTTTTCGCGGTGTCGATTCCGGACTTGAGGTCGGTCATGAACTTCTGCTTGGCGAACGGCGGCATCTGGTCCATCGGAAAATTATCCATCAGCAGCTTGGCTTTGGTATTCGATGACCATTGAATCGAACCCACCTTCGGGCCCGCGACCGGAAGCCCGCGCACTATCTGCTCGAAGTCGCCCTGGAAAGTCGTTGCAGGTCGCGTCACCGCGGGCGTCGCGGCCGAGGCCTGCGATCCGGCGGCATTCGCGTCGGAGGCTGCCGACGCTAAAGGCCCTGCGCTGCCGCCCGCGATCTTCGCCAGCAGATCTTTCACCTGGCTCTTGGCGTTATCATCGGGCGCGAGGCTGTAGGCCTTGGTCAGCGCGGCCTGCGCGTCGCCCTGCTTGTTCTGCTGCGCGAACGCGACGCCCATATTGTAGTAGGCCTGAAACATGTCGGGTTTGATTTTGATCGCGCGCTGATATTGCACCAGCGCCTGGTCAGGATTGCCGGTGTAGAGGTACATCGTGCCGAGATCGGTGCGCACTTCGGGGTCGTCGGGCTTCTTCTTGAGAAAATGTTCGTACGCCGCGATCGCTTCGTCGTACTTGTTGGTGTCGTAGTCGATATCGCCGATTCCGCGTAGCGCCTGGAGATTGTCCGGGTCGAGCTTCAGCACGTGGCCGTATGCGTCGACGGCCTTGGAGTAGTACGTGTCATCGAACATCGCGGCGCGCATCGAAACGTTGCCCAGCTCGATCCACGCGGCGGGGTCTTTCGGTTTCGACTTGGCGTCCTTTTCGAGCTTGTCGATAAAGCTCCGCGCCTCGGTCGGAAGCTGGACGCGGGGATGTCCCGCAGGAAGCTGATTGGGCGCGTTGTTGCCCGCCGTTCCGCCGAGCGAGTTGCTCGCCCCGCCGTTGGGAAGCTGCCCGGTGCTGTCGGTTTCCGCGATCGGAGCCGACGCGACCTGCTGCTTTACCGCCGGCGGGGTGTGCCACATGATCCACGCGGCGGCGCCGAGTCCGATCACGGTTATCGCGATGAACACCGCCACGAACGTGAGAGTGAGCGGCATAGCCTCTTTCGCTACGGGCACCGCCGACGGTTTGGCGGTCTCTTCGGAGCCGGCTGGCGAAGCCGCGGCGCCCAGCGCGCGGCCGCATTCGACGCAGAACTTCGCGCCAGCCATCAGCGGGGCGCCGCAATGCGGACAAAACCTCATCGTCAGATTCCTACCTGACGCGATCAGGTATTAGCAATACGGCCTCGCGCGCCGGGTTTATGCTCGGCATCGCGATCGGGTATAGTTCGCCCGAAGACAAGGAGAATGTGCATGCATCTATATGATTCCTTCGGTCCCAATCCGCGCGCGACGCGGATGTTTCTGGCGGAAAAGGGCATCAAGCTCGACACCAAGACGGTCGACCTGATGAAGGCGGAAAATCGCCGTCCTCCCTATACCGATCGCAATCCCGGCGGCCAACTGCCCGCGCTCGAACTCGACAACGGCCAGTGTATCGGCGAAACCGTCGCGATTTGGGAATACCTGGAAGAGAAGCATCCGACGCCAGCCCTCATCGGCACCACGGCGGAGGATCGCGCCGAGGCGCGGATGTGGCAGCGGCGCATCGAGCTCAAAATCACCGAGCATCTCTACAACGGGTTCCGCTATACCGAAGGCGCCGCGATGTTCAAAGATCGCATGCGGATCCTGCCCGAGGCCGGGCCCGGCTTGAAGCAGGTCTCACAGGACGGACTCAAATGGCTCGACGGTCTGCTGGCGGGACGCGAGTATATCGCGGGCAAGCGCTTCACGATCGCCGACATCATCCTGTACTGCGCGCTCGATTTCGGTTCCGGCGTCGGCCAGAAGATCGATCCCTCTCACGCGAATCTGAACGCATGGTTCAAGCGCGTCGACGCGCGACCGAGCGCGAAATCGAGCTTGCATCCCGCATCAGCGCAGACCGGCATGAAGGGATAACGCGCTCGCGATTGAGATTGGTATGCCGCCAACTATCGAAGAGATCTCCGTCCAACTGACTCGCCTGGTCCGCGCGAAAACGGGCGATGCGGGCGCGGCCGTGCGCGAAATCTCGCCGCTGCCGGGCCACGCTGGATTCGGCTACAGCTTCATCCTCGATCGCACGACCTCCGGCGCTCCCGCAGGCAAGTTGGTGCTGCGCGTCGCGCCCGAGGGCGTGCGAATCTCCGGGCCCGCCGACGTGATTCGGCAGGCCAAGATCATGCAGTCGCTGGCCGACACCGACGTCCCGGTGCCGCCGATAATCTGGTACGGCGACGAGGCGGAATTTTTCGGACGGCCGTATTTCGTCGACGGATTCCTCGACGGATTCCGCCTCGCCGACAATCCTCCAATCTCGCGCGCCGAAGCGCTCAGCCTGGCGCACAAGGCGATCGAGAAGCTCGGCGCGCTGCATCGCGTCGATTGGCGACCACGCCGCGACGCGTGGGGCGACCCGGCCCCGCTCAGCGACGAGATGAAGCGGCTGGATCATCTGCTCGATCGCCCAACTCTCGATCCCGCGGTCGTCGCGCGCGGCCCCGAGCTGCGGGCGAAGCTCTATGCGTCGTTGCCGAAAAATCCTCGCGTCGGATGCGTTCACGGCGATTTCCAGTGGTCGAACATCATGTTCGACAAGGGTGAGGTTGCCGCGCTGATCGATTGGGAGATCGCGCTATGCGGCCCGACTCTGCTCGATGTCGGATGGATTTCCTTCTTTGCCGATCCTGCCAGCTTCTATGTCACGAACGACGCGAACCGCACCTCGCCGCTGAGCGCCGACGAGATATTCACGATCTACTCGGAGGTCGCGGGAGTTCCGGTGTCCGCGGATGAAGTCCGATGGTTCCGCGCATTCGCCGGCTATCGCTTCGGCGTGATCACCTGCTTCAACGTGATGCTGCATCGGCGCGGAAAGCGCGACGATCCGCACTGGGAAGATATAGCGCTCTCCGCGCCCACGATGTTCTCGCACGGGATCGAGCTGCTCGGCTGAGAAGCGAACGCGCCGAGCGCGAGGTGTGACTATGGATGCCGCCGCCAAAACCCGGACTGAAGCAACCACCGCGGAACCGAAAATCGCGGAGCACAAAATCCCGGACGACGATCATCCCGCGCTCAACGCGATTCTCGGCGCCAATCCGTTCGTCGGCATCGACGCCGCGCAAGTAGTCGGCACGCTTGCCCGATTCTTCGGTCATCTTGCCGCGCATCCGGCGGCGGTTGCCTCGCGCGGGATGCAGCTCGGCCTCGAGATCGCGCAGGTCGCGACCGGGGTCTCGGAAATCGAACCCGAGGCCGGCGACAAGCGCTTTGGCGATCCCGCGTGGCGCGAGCATCCGATCTACCGGCGCGTGATGCAGTCCTATCTGGCGTGGCGCACCGCGATGCACGATCTCGTCGGCGACGATGACTTCGGTGACTGGAAAGACGCCGAGCAGATGCGCTTTGCCGTCACCCTGATGACCGAGGCGCTCGCGCCGACCAACACGCTGGCGGGAAATCCGGCGGCGCTCAAACGCGTATTCGACACCGCGTGCACAAGCCTCGCGCGCGGGTTCAAAAATTTTGTGAACGACGTGATCTACAACGGCGCGATGCCCGAGCAGGTGGACAAGCGGCCGTTCGAGGTCGGCAGAAACCTCGCAGTGACGCCGGGATCAGTGATACTGCGTACTCCGTTGTGCGAAGTAATCCAGTACAAACCTGCTACCGAAAAAGTATTCGAGCGGCCACTGGTGCTGATTCCTCCCCAGATCAACAAATACTACATCATGGATTTGGCGCCCGGACGCAGTTTCATCGAATACGCAGTCAAACACGGAATCCAGGTATTCACTATCAGTTGGCGCAATCCTACGCCCGCAAATCGGGATTGGAGCCTCGACGACTATGTAACCGCGTGCAAGCAGGCAATCGCCGCCGCGTGCGAAATAACCGGCAGCGCCGACGCCAATGTAGTCGCGATCTGCGCGGGCGGAATCACGACCTCGCTGATGCTGGGGCATCTGGCGGCGGCCGGAGAAAGCCGCGTGCACGCGGCGACGCTGCTGGTGACGATGCTGGATACCTCGATGCCGTCGATGACCGGGATGTTCGCGACCGAGGATGCAATCAAGTCGGCAATCGCGAAGTCGAAGCGCAAAGGAATACTCGACGGCGCCGACATGGCGCGTGTGTTCGCTTGGCTTCGGCCCAACGATTTGGTCTGGAACTATTGGGTGAATAACTATTTGATGGGCCAGCAGCCCGCCCCGTTCGACATACTATATTGGAATAGTGATTCGACCTGTTTGCCTGCTAAGCTGCACGAGGGTTTTCTCGGCCTCTTTTTGACTAATCCGCTTGCCAGCTCCAACGAAGTGACTATTCTCGGCACGCCGGTTGATTTGCGCTCGGTCAAGAACGATATGTACTTGGTCGCTGGAATGACCGATCACATCTGCCCATGGCGCGCGTGTTATAGCTCGACGCGGATGTTCGGCGGCAGCATCGAGTTCGTGCTCGGCTCCAGCGGGCATATTCAGAGCCTGGTGAATCCGCCGGGGAATTTCAAAGCACGATACTATATCAACCAGCGCCTTCCGGATGATCCGGACAACTGGCTAAAGGGCGCGGTCGAGACCAAGGGAAGTTGGTGGGATCATTGGCTCAAATGGCTGACGGCGCGCGCCGGATGGGAAAAGCCTGCGCCGTCAGAGCTCGGCAACGAGCGTTACCGGCCTTCCGATCCCGCGCCGGGGATCTACGTACACGAACGCCACTGACGCGCGAGCGCTTGCGGAGGAAACGTCATGTCCAACGGGGGAACTAAGAAATCATCCGGTAACGAAGCGCGGCTGGAAACCCGAATCGCCGAGCTCGAACGCAAACTCAGCGAGCTTTCGGAGCAAACCATGGCGCTCGAAGCTCACGTCCGCGAGCACGAGGTGCGGCTCGAGGCGCGGGTTCAGAAAATCGCGGATCTGATCGCGACCTCGCAAGCCGGCCGCATCTAAGCGCAACTCCTATCCAGTCCGGATTGGCCAGATCTCCCGCGCTCGAGGCGCGCAGTGCCGAGCGCCGGCTCACGCGCCTTGCGTACGCGTGCATGGTCACGCAGGGTGTGAATGTCGGATGGCTCGGGCCGTTTCTGGTCGAAATCTCCGCGTCGATGCGCGTGCCGATCGATCAGGGCGGGCTGATTGTCAGCGCGGTTGCGGCGGGCTACTTCGCTGCGTTGATCGCGGGCGGCGAGATCGCGCATCGGCGCAGTGCGCAGCAGATGCTCCGCGGCGCGATGCTGCTAGTCAGCGTCGGGCTCTGTGGCGTCGCGCTCGCACCGCGGCTTGGACTGATGCTCGCGGCAGCGGCCGTCGTAGGGTTGGGGCAGGGCGCGATCGATATCGCGAGTAACGCGATCGTCGCCGATCTGAATCGCGCGCGGCTGGGTGCGGCGCTTAACTATCTGCACATGATGTTTGGAATCGGCGCGCTTCTAGGCCCAGTGATCGTCGGATTCGCGCTGCGAGACCACGTTCCCTATTCAACAACTTTTGTCGGCGGCGCCGCGGTGACCGCTCTGGTCGCGCTGATGCTGTGGCGCGCGCCGTCGGTCGATACTCGCGCTGCGCCGGAAGAGGTCGAGGGCGCGCTCGCCGTGCTCGCGCATCCGATGATCTGGATAATCGCCATCGTCCTGTTTCTCTACGTCGGCGCGGAGACTGGAGTCGGTGCGTGGCTTTTCTCCTATCTGCGCGCGCGCACTGCAGTGTCCGCGGCGGTCGCGTCGTGGGCGGTTTCGCTCTATTGGTTCGGCCTCGTTGCTGGCCGGATGGCGGGCGGCGCACTGGCGCATCGATCCGCGCCGAAAGCGATGTCGGTCGCAGCGGCGGTGCTCAGCGCCGCGGCGATCGCGGGGTTGGTTGCCGGACCCTCGATGCCGGCATTCGCGGCCGTGATGATTTTTCTGATCGGTGTCGGCTATGGTCCGGTGTTTCCAAACATGATTGCGATCGGCGCTGCGGCTTTTCCCGCGGAGGTCGGACGAATGACCTCGGTCGTCGCGGCGGGCGGAGCGATCGGCGCGATACTGGTCCCGTGGATGATGGGCTATGCGCTCGTGACGAGCGGCGCGCGCGGCTCGATGCGGCTAGCGCTCGGAATTACCGTGCTGATGATCATTTGCCTGTGCGCGGTGAGATCGGTGCGCGCTCCGCGCGAGACTCGCAGCGCCGAGTGATCGCTATCGCGCGGCGAGAATCTCCGCCAGGTGGCGGACTTCGATTCCGGCGGCGGCGCGATGCAGTCCGCCTCCGATTTGCATCAGGCATCCGCAATCGTTCGAGACCACGACCTCCGCCCCGCTTTCGCGGATTCGCGCGAGCTTGTCCTCGAGCATCGCACCCGAGATATGCGGAAACTTGACCGAGAACAGTCCGCCGAAGCCGCAGCATTCCTCACGGTCGCGCACTTCGACCAGTCGAATACCGTTGACGGCGCTCAGCAGCGCCATCGGCTCCTCGCGCACGCGCAACTCGCGCATCAGGTGGCACGACGGATGGTACGCGACCGCGCGCTCGTAGCGCGCGCCGAGGTATTTGACCTTCATCACGCTGACGATGAACTGCGAGAACTCGTAAACCCACGGACGGATCGCGGCGGCCTTTTGCGCGAGCGCTTCGTCATGCGTGAGAAGATCGGAATAGAAAATCTTGAGCATACTCGAGCACGAACCCGACGGCACGATTATCGGCGTGTCGGGTCTGCACGCGCCGATGAATCGCCGCGCGAGGTCTACCGCTTCGTCGCGAAAGCCCTCGTTGAATGCGACCTGTCCGCAGCAGAATGCGCCGCGCAGCGGACGCACCTTGAGCCGCAGCCGCTCGAGCACCGTCGCCGCGGCGTCGCCGACTTCGGGAAAAAATTCTTCGGCCAGGCAGGTCGAGAAAAGCTGAACTTCAGTCATCGTGCGGCCAGATGACGAGGACGTCGAGAGATTTTGGGCCGTGCACGCCGAGCACGATGCGCTTTTCGATATCGGCGGTGCGGCTTGGTCCGGTGATCAGCGTCATGCGGCTCGCGGCGAGCGTGTCGGAGCCGAACGCGTCGATTGCGGCGGCCAGATCGGGAACGATTCGATCGATCTGCACGAAAATCACGCTCGCGGGAGGAAGCAGCGTGACCGAACTCGGCCGCGAGGGCATCGACAGGACCGCCAGCGTGCCGGTCGAGGCGATAGCATAGTCGGCCTCCGCGATTCCGATTTCCGCGCGTGACATCCGGTCGCGAATCGCGGCGCGCGCCTCGGGGTCGGTAGTCGGCGCGGTGCGCATCACGGCGATGCCTGCCGCATCGAGTGCGGCCGCGATCGCATTCGCGTCGGTGGCGACGCCGTCGCCGATCGCGACCAGGCGTGGGTTCGTTTCCCTGGCCAGCGCGACGATTCGGTTGGTCGCTTCGGCGGGTGTGAAGACTCCCAGAAAGCGGCCGCCAACCGCTTCGAGCTCGCGCGCGAACCGCGCCACCAGTTCCGCGCGATCGGTGCCGGCGGCGAGCGGAACCGCCGCCGCATGGGCGGTGTGATTATGGGTTGGGTCCGGCGCGCCCGCTTCCAGAGCGGTCTTGAGCGTCGCGACGAGTTTGTGCAGCTCGGCCATCGTCAGGCCTTCGCGTCCCCGCTTTCGGCGGCGCGGGGCGCTCCCGGCCGCGGCCGCGGAAAGTCGCGTATCTTGGTCCAATTGCCGAACGGCGGCGGCATCCGCCGGATCCATCCATCGTGAGCGAGCGGCTTGATCATCATCGCGGCGATCCGCCCGAGGATCCGGATGGTGCGCGGATGCCGCGCCATCCGCGCGAATCGCCGCGCTCCGCCGCGCGCGCGGCTCGCTGCGGCCGGCCAATTGGGCGGAGTCTCCGACGAGGTCTCTTTCCAGCGCAGATGCAGCAGGATGCGCGGGATATCGATTTTCACCGGGCATACATCTTTGCACGCGCCGCACAGCGTCGAGGCGAAGGGCAGATGCGCGGCCGCGGAGCCAACCAGATTCGGGCTGATGATCGATCCGATCGGTCCAGGATAGGGCGAGCGGTACGCGTGGCCTCCGATATGCCGATAGACGGGACAGACGTTCAGGCACGCGCCGCAGCGGATGCACATCAGCGCTTCGCGCAACACCGGGTCGGCAAGCATCGCGCTGCGTCCGTTGTCCAATATGACGACGTGCATCTCGCGCGGTCCGTCGAGCTCGCCCGGCGCGCGCGGCCCGCGGATAAAGTTCGTGTAGGTCGTGAGTTTCTGTCCGGTCGCCGTGCGTCCGAGGATTTCAAGAAAATGCGGCAGGTCGGCGAGCTTGGGAATGACCTTTTCGATTCCCATCACGGCGACGAAAACTTCGGGCAGCGTCGAGGACATGCGGCCGTTGCCTTCGTTCTCGACCACGACCAGCGTGCCGGTCTCCGCGATCGCGAAATTGACGCCGGTGATTCCGAAATCGGCGCGCAGAAAACTCTCGCGCAGGCGGGTGCGCGCCTCGGCGGTCAGCTCGGCTGGCTCGGGCGTGTACGGAATTCCGAACTGCTCGTGAAAAAGATTTCCGATGTCTTCTTTGGAAAGATGAATCGCCGGGGTGATGATGTGCGAGGGCGGTTCGTGGCGAAGCTGCACGATATATTCGCCGAGGTCGGTCTCGACCACCTCCATCCCGGCGCTCTCGAGCGCGGGGTTGAGCGTGATCTCCTCGGTGGTCATCGACTTGCCCTTCACGACGCGTTTGGCTCCTGAAGCCTGCGCGAGCTTGACGATATAGTCGCGTGCTTCGCCGGCGTTCGCGGCGAAGAAGACCTTGCATCCGTGGGCTTCGAGTTTTTTCGTCAGCTCGACCAGCAACTCGTCGAGACGGCCGATCGCGTCCTGCTTGATCGCGCGAGCCGCGGTGCGTTCGTCCTGGTAGGGCGTGAATTCGTCGCGAACCTCCGCGAAATGAGCGAGATGGCGCGCGCTGGCGTTCTCGAGCTTGCGGTGCAGCTCGTGGTCGGCGGCGCCGGCGGCGCTCGCCTCAAAGAAGTCGCGCGGTTTCTGCGATTCGATCATTGGGAGATTTGCCCGTGTGCGCTCGGATCGCCTAATTGATCAGCGCGACCTGGCGCACCAGACGCAGGACCGACTCGCGCGCGTTTTCCGCTCCCGGATGCTCCGGCGCGATCGACAGGAAGCTCTGGAAATCGTCGAGCGCGGCCTGAAAGCATTCGAGCCGCTCGAACAGATTGCCGCGTTCAGCCAACTCCTCGACCGAACGCGGATCGAGCAGCAGGATGCGATCGAGCACGGAGAGCGCACGGTTCCAGTCCGACGCCGCCAGGTAGATTATCTTGAGGTTGCGCAAAATCCGCGCGAGAGTTCCGCGCGCGCCGATCGGCTTGAGCATCGCCGGATGCAGCTCGACCGGCTGGCCGAAGTTCTCCGCCAGGCGCGCGCGAATATCCTCGAGCGTCAGGATCGCGCCGTCATAGAACGGATCGATCACCAGCTCTCCGCGTTCATCGACCGCCTTGACCAGGAAATGAGTCGGAAATGAGATGCCGTAGAGATTCAGTCCGAGGCGCCGTCCGACTTCGAGATAGATCACCGAGAGCGTGATCGGAATTCCCTTGCGGCGTTCGAGCACGTCGTTCAGAAAGGAATTGCGCGGGTCGCTGTATTCGTCGCGATTTCCGTGGAAGCCCTTCTGTTCGAAAAGAAAATGCGACAGAAGCTGGATCCGTTCGACCGTGTCGCCGCCCGCATGCACGATTGGCTCGGCCTCGCGCGCAAGCTCCGCGATCAGATTGAGATGATGGTCCACGTCGAGGGCGGGATACTCCTCCTTGGCGATCAGCAGCGCGCCTCGCGCCAGGGGAACCGGCTCGCGCGAGGCGATCGAGGTAAACTCGCGGCGCGCGTCATCGTTCATCGCAAAACTCCATCACTTTCGAGTCTCTAATGGCGCGCGGGCTTTGACAAGCACCCTGTTTTCGGACTCGCCAATCGCGAGCTTGATTTCCTGCGCAACCTCGGGATCATTCTCGCGCCGCAACGCTCGTTCGAGCGCGCTCCGCGCGGCCGCGCCGCCGAGATTGCCGAGCGCCCAAGCGGCATGCGCGCGCACGATGGGTTCGTATTCGTTTTCGAGCGTGCGCGCGAGGACGGGGACCGCTTCGCGATTCCCGGTGTTGCCCAGGACGATCGCCGCGTTGCGCAATAGCCCGCGCCGCTTGGTCCGTTTGATCGCGCTGCCCGAGAATCGGCGGCTGAAGGCCGCATCGTCGAGCGCCATGAGGTCCGGCAGAAAGGGCAGCGCCGCGAGCCGATCGGCGTCGTGCGTGGGTTCTTTTTCGGGCGGGTTCCACGGGCAAACGTCGTTGCAGATGTCGCAGCCGAAAATCCATTCGCCCAGTTTCGGGCGCAGCTCGCGCCCGATCGCGCCGCGATGCTCGATCGTCAGGTAGGAGATGCAGACGCGCGGCTCGATTTTATAACCATCTTCCAGCGCCCCCGTGGGGCACCGATCGACGCATCGGCGGCAGGTCCCGCAATGGTCGCGATAGGGCGCGGCGGGAGCGTCGATTTCGAGGTCGGTGAAAATCTCGGCGAGAAAAAAGTACGAACCGTGCTCGCGACTCAGCAGCATCGTATTGCGGCCGAACCATCCGAGCCCCGCCTGCGACGCCCATTCGCGCTCGAAGACCGGCCCCGTATCGACGTAAGTGCGCGTGATCGAACCGGGACACTCGGCCGCGATTGCCGCGGCGACCGACTTCGCGACGGTGAGGACATAATCATGATAATCCGGGCCGAGCGCATACGCGGCCAACCGTCCGCGCAGCTCCGCGCGCCAATCGATCTCCGGCGGACGCGCGGCGGCGTATGGGTAAGCGAGGCTGACGACGGATTTGAAGCGCGAGTCGAGAACGCGCGGGTCGATGCGCCGGGCAGGCTCGCGCGCAAGATACTGCATCGTGCCGTGACGGCCGTCGGCAAGCCAATCAGCGAAGAATTCGTCTCGCGCATCCAGCGGACGGAGCCGCGCAAATCCCACCATCGCGAATCCTCGCGCACGGGCGGCAACCTCTGCGATTTTCGTCAATTCTGCCATCGCCATCAAAAACCTTAGCATCCGGGCGGCATAATCGAGTCTATAATTGTGGAGTCATTGACTCCAGAATTAGGAGTTATTAGGTTCAAAGTAGCAGAAGCGAGGGGGTCGGGACCGCATTCGTATCCGGAGGAGAAAGATGGCTGAGGAAATGAATCACGAAGAGCGCAGAGAGCTCCATATCGAACATTCCCGCGCGGAAGATTCCGCCCCGGCGAATTCTGCTCCGGAAAATTCCGCTCCGATTGATAACTCGACGTTGCCCGACGTGAAGCTGACGCCCAAGGCGGTCGAGATGGTCCGCAAAATGCACGCTAAAGAGGGCCTCGGCGCCGAGCAGGGCATCCGTATCAGCGTGGTCGGCGGAGGATGCTCGGGCTTCCAGTATCAGATCAAGTTCGACGAACAGAAGGACGGAGACCGGGTCGCGGAGTTCGACGGGATGCGCGTGTATATCGACGACTTCTCGCTGCCATACATCGCGGGCACCACGCTGGATTTCGTCGAGGGCCTGCACGGCGCGGGCTTCCGTTTCGACAATCCTCGCGCCAGCCGCACCTGCGGTTGCGGCTCATCGTTCAGCGCCTGAACGAATTTAGATCGTATATATCGGCCGTTCGAGTAAATGCTCGAGCGGCCTTTTTTTACCCGGCGACGTATATGATCCCGGCGCGGAACGCGATGAACCATACTGCGACCGTTGCGATCAGATAGAGATAAAAGCGCAGCATGATCAGATTGAAGGTGCAGTGGACGGCGCTGTGCATGACCCGAAACGCGACGAAGATCCACGCGGCGTCTACGTACTCGGCATCAACCTGCTTCACGGCGAATAAATAGAGCACCAGAACGTAGAAGAGCACCGGAATCTCGAACAGGTTTTTCAGATTGTCCGACGGGTTCGAGACCGCCGGCGGCGAGAGCTGCGCGAACGCCGCGGGGGTCAAATCCTTCTGGGTGAACTTGTTCGCATTGATGAAGCTGATCCGGCGAAAGTACATGTACACCCACACCGCGAGGGTCAGCAGCATCATCGCGAACATTGGACCGAAGATTGCCGTCTGTTCCATGTTCACCTCCATCTATCCGAGTAATCGGCTTCGCAGCCGCGATTGTGCGGGAACATGCCGTTCGTCGCAACGCAGCCGCCGATTCTGCGCGCGCCGTGCATTGTGCTAAACCGACGCCACGATGCTCGCGGCGCTGCTCTTCTGGCTCTCGCCCGCGCGGCGGCGATTCATGCGCCGCTACGCGCGTCCCGCGATGGGCGCGATGCGCGAGCGGCTTGCCCATTTCGGAGCGCCGCAGGCTGTTGGGTTCGTTTCGATAATCCTCGACGCGAACGCGGAGTTTCTTGCCTATGCGCTCGCGCGCGGCGGACCGCTCAAGAGCTACAGCGATAGCGCGACGCCGGCCACCGTCGAGGCGTGCCTCTCCGCGATGCTGATTTTCTCCGTCAATATGTTCGCGCGCGATGAAATAGCGAAAAACGAGAGCGAGCTGATTCGCCTGCTCGCCGTCGTCATCGGATGCGACCCGATGCAGGTGATGCTCCGGCGCGATAATCTTCGCAAGGCGCCTCGGTCGGAAGAGTGGGCGCTCTACACGCAGTTGATTTCCGCGCTCGGCGGCGAGCGGCCCGCCTACGACGCTGAACTTGAGCGCGCCTTCAGCTTCAACTACCTGTCGTATATCGGGCAATATCGCGGCAGGCTCGAGCGCGAAGCGGCGCGATTCGATTCCGACAGCTAGACCGCAATGGAGACGGCAGTGAAAGATCTCGACGGCAAGGGAGTTATCGTGACCGGCGCCACGCGCGGAATCGGCAAGGAGATCGCGCTCGAATGCGCGCGACGCGGCGCACGCATAGCCTTCAACTACGTCAAGAGCGAGGCGCAGGCCGCCGAAGTCAAAGCCGAGATCGATGCGCTCGGAGCCTCCGCGCTTGCCTTCAAATGCAACGTCGGCGACCTCAAGTCGGTGCGCGAGATGGTGAACGCGGTCAAGAAGGAGTTCGGTGCGATCGACGGGCTGGTCAACAACGCGGGCATCACGCGCGACAAGGTGCTCGTGATGATGAGCGAGGATGACTGGGCCGAGGTTATCCGCACCAATCTGACCGGGTCGTTCAATTTCGTCCGCGCGGCGGCGTTTATGATGATGAAAGCGAAGCGCGGCTCAATTCTAAACATCACCTCGGTCAGCGGGCTTATCGGGCTTCCCGGGCAGGTGAATTATTCCGCCGCCAAGGCCGGCGTGATTGGGCTGACCAAGTCGCTGGCGAAGGAAGTCGGCCGTCTCGGCGTGCGCGCCAACGCGCTCGCACTTGGATTTATCGAAACCGACATGACCGCGGCGCTGCCCGAGGAAAACAGGGCGCAGGCGCTCGCGATGATCCCGCTCGGACGCTTCGGCCGCGTCGCCGACGTGGCGCCGATGGCGGCGTTCCTGCTCTCCGATGCGGCCGCGTACATCACCGGCGCGGTGATCAATGTCGATGGCGGACTCGCGATGTAACGCGGCGTTTCCGCGCTACTGCTCCGACAGATGACCCCATTCCTGCTCGCAACTCAGGATGTCAATCCGATCGCCACGCTCGACCGCGCGAAGCTTCTTTTGATACGCGGCATCTATCTCACGGGCTTGGCGTTTCTCACGTCCCGGCGTGCGCCATCGATTGTATGCGTCCGGTCCGCCGTTGTAGGCCGCATAGGCCGAGCGCGCGAGCGCCTCCGTATCGTTGCGGACTGGATCGAGATGCGGTTTCGACGCGACGGTTTTGAGCATCTGGCCAAGAATCTCGGTGCCCGCGCCGGCGTTATACAGCACGTCCCAGCGCAGCTTGTCGATGTCATAGAAACCGCGCCATACGTGCTTGTTCACCTGCATCAGGCCGATGTCGCCGGTCGAGCTCTCTAGCCAGGTGACGCGGTTGTTCACGCGCACGAATTGTCGCCAGCAGCTTTCCTGCCACGCCGCGCTTTTGACCAGAAGCTGGAAAGCAGGGCGATAGCGCGGCGCGAGGCTGGAATCGGCTATTTCGCGCTCCGTGCTGAGCGTCAGCAACTGGTCCATCGTCTGCCGATACGGCTGGGCGTTGGATGGATTGACCACCACGCGCCTTAACCGCTGCGCTACTTTGGCCAGCTCAGGAATAATCCCCGGCTCGGCGGCCGCAGCGTCGGTGGGTTCGATTAGCCATAACGGGATACGAAGCCATCGTCCCGCCGCAGCGTGCGGCGCGGAAGTCGCTGACGGTGCGGGCATTGGCGCTGCAGCGGTGGGGACCGGTGCTGGTACATCAGGCGGCAGAGGTTTGATCGATATCGGCGGTGGCGGCGTTGCGGTTGCGCTCGGAAGGGCAGTCGCGGCCGAAGGCCCGAGATCGGATTCCGAGAACGTTGCGACCCCGGATGGCGCGGACACAGGGGACGCGGCCGACGCCGGCGAGGGCTCTGGCGTTGCCGCCGACAAATCGCCGGTCTCATCGGGGTTCGCCGAGGGCGGGCTCGATAACGGCTCCGTCACTCCGAACATTCCTTTCAGGCTCTTGTCCTCGTCGAAATTGAATTGGAGCGGATCGCCAGTCGCGTTGGGCGCCATGATATGCGCGAGGCGGCGCAGATCCTCCGCCGACACGCGCATCCCGAGTGCGGGCGCCGCTTCGTCGAGCGCGAACAACGCATCGCCGGCCGAGATGAACGAGAGGAACTGCAAACCCTGTGCGCCAAGCTGTCCACGCGCGCCGGCGTCGTGCACGGCGACGCCGAGTTCTTGCCAGGTGTCGAGGAAAAGAGTGCGCACGGGATCGGGTCCGGCGGCCGACGGCGGTTTCGCGAGCGCGTCGACCAGGCGAAAGCGGCTCTCGATCAGGATCTGCATGAGCTGATCGCGAAACCGCTGATCGCCGACATTCGCGCCGAGCTGCTTGATCGCAAACACCAGGAACGCGTCCCATTGATTGAGTTGCTTCTGAAACGCCGCCAGCTCGGCGGGAGTCGGCTCGCCCGCCGTCGCCGACGCGGCAGGAGCCGGTAGATCCGGCAGCGTAATCACCAGCGTTATCCTGATCCCTTGAGTCAGGACCTGGATCTGCGGTTCGGCGCGGACCGTACTGATCGCGGCCTGGATTCGTGGGACCACGTCTGGTGTAGCCGCCTCTTCGGCCAGCGCGCCGAGCTGCTGGATTGCGGGATTGAGGTCATAGGTAAAGGTTTCGAGGCCCGGAATCAGGTACTGCTTGATCAGATCGAAGCCCTTGCCCGCGATGAGGGTTTTCTGATGCGCCGCGTTGTAGAGATTCACGTCAGTGATGCGTATCTTGAGGCGTAGCCCTGGCGCGATGTATGGCGACGATTCCGCCTCGGCGATTCCGCTCCACGCGATCGGGCTGACGCATCGCGCGCCAACGGCGACGCCCAGTCCCAGGCTCGCCGCCGTCTCCAGGCGCAGGCGCGGAGTCGCGGACGAAAACGCGGGATTTTCCGCGTAGAGAAACTGGCATTGGTCGGCGCCGTTCCACAGCGCCGCTCTCCCACCCGGCGCGGTGTACATCTGGGCTTTCAGCGCGGCGGCAAGGGTCAGGTAGTCGATCGTGATCGGCACGCTCACGTCGGCGGCGCGTGCGGCCCGGAGCGGGGATATCGCAAAGAACGCGGCCATCGCGAGCAAAATAAGCGCCGCGTGCGCCTCGTTTTTGAAGTTCGACGCACACTTATCGACAGCTCCCAGGCTCGAATTTCTCCGGTCTGGATTCAGTTTCCTTCCGCGCCGCATATGTCAACCATACGGGATCGCGGAATGTGCTTGAAAGGCTTATGCGCGGTTACGATAATTCGTTGAGAGCTGGGTGCCGCAAAATGAGTGCAGAACGACAGACCGACTTTTACGAGGCCGAAGCGCCGCAAGCTTCGCGCGAGCTGAACGAGCTGCGCACCTCACGCGATTACGTGGCGCCGTTCGAGATCGTACGGCGCAGGGTGATCGACGATCTGTTCGATGGCAAGGCGACGATCGATGCGACCGTCGTGATCCGGATCGGCACGGTAGAAGAAACCGAAGCTGCCAGCGGCGTTGGCGTGGTTCACGCGCTCGAACGTCGCGCTGCGCAAGGCGCTGCTGAAATATTTTCCATTCCTCGAAACCGTCAGGGTCATCGAGACCTACACCCACGCCAGCGGCGATTCGACCGAAGCCGAAGTCGTGTCGGTCAAGAAATTCTCCGACGGCCATCACACCTGGACCACGCTAGCCAAGTCGGCCAACACGGTCGAGGCGGGATGGAAGTCGCTGCTCGACGGCTACGAATGGCGCATCTACACCGAGAATCTGAAGCTCTCGCGGATGGGCGGAAATCCGCGCCTGTCGCGCCGATGAGCGCAATGCCGAACGAAGGCGCCGGCGAACGAATCGGCAAGGCTTCACCGGGCAAGCTCGCGATCCTCTACGATGGTTCGTGCGTGATGTGCCGCACCAGCGTCGAGGGCGTGCGCCATTTCGACAATTCAGGACTGATCGAGCCGCTGGATCTCCAGGATCCCGAAGCGCGCGCGCTGTTCCCGGACCTCACGATGGAAGCGCTGCTCGAAGAGCTGCACGCGGTTGACGATCGCGGGCGCGTGTATCGGGGAGCCCGCGCGATCAACGAAGTGTTGCGGATGCAAAACGGACTGCGCGGAATCCTCGCCTACTTATGGTATGTGCCTGGCTACGCGTGGCTGGCCGACCGCCAATACAAGCGAATCGCCGCCAGCCGCTATCAGCGTGACGCCAACGGCCGCCTGCGCCAGCCCTCCAATCCTCAAAGCTGACCCGCCTCGCGTTGTGGCACAGGCCTACGTCGTTCGCGATGCTGACGTGTCATTCCCGCGCGTGGCTGCCGCGCGAGGAATCCCGTTCTCGCCGTCAGGCTCTCCACCACACCGCGATTAGTGCATGACCGCTTCGGGATTTCTCGCCTACGGCTCGAAATGACAGTTGGGGGCTCGGCTGAGGCTCCGATACTCATGCACCAAGCCCACATTCGTCATTTCGACCGAAGGGAGAAATCCCGAGGCGGCCATGCACTAACTTGCGAGGTGCGTAAATGCCAAGAGCCGAGAACGCGGTTCCTCGCGCGGCAGCCACGCGCGGGAATGACAACCGTACGACACGCGCAACCTGGAAATCCGGATGGCGTACGACCGAAGAGCGTCGGTCAGTCAGACTGACCCACTACCCATCCGCGGAACGCGTTGTCTCGCTATCATACTGCGCGGTAAGCTATCAGGCTCACTGCCGTGAAACCTTTTTTCATCTACAATACGCTGTCGCGCTCCGTCGAGGAGTTTCATCCGCAGCATCCTCCGGCCGTCAGCCTTTATTCATGCGGCCCGACCGTCTATCTGCCGCAGCATCTCGGCAATATTCGCGCCTACCTGTGCTGGGACTTCCTGCGCCGAGCGCTCGAGCTTAATGGATACAGCGTCCGCCATGTGATGAACGTCACCGACGTCGGACACATGACCTCTAACGAGGACACGGGCGAGGACAAGATCGAAAAGACCGCGCGCGAGCAGCACAAGACTCCACTCGAAGTCGCGAATCTTTACCTCAGGCAGTTCCAGGATGATCTTGCTGCCGTTCACGTCGAGCCGCCGCAGTTATGGTGCCGCGCGACCGAGCATATCGACTCGATGATCGATCTGATCGCGCGGATTATCGCGGCCGGGATGGCCTACGTGACGGCGTCGGGCGTCTATTTCGATGTCGAAAAATATCGCGGCCCCAATCGCGTCGGAAGGCTCTCGCGCCAGAGCCTTGACGAGCAGAACGCGGGCCAGCGTCTCGAGCATTCTCCCGATAAGAAGAGTCCGCACGACTTCGCGCTCTGGGTCCTCGCGCAGCCGCATCACATGATGCAGTGGGATTCGCCGTGGGGCCGCGGCTATCCCGGATGGCATATCGAGTGCTCCGCGATGTCGATGAAATACTTAGGCGAGACGATCGATATCCATACCGGCGGAATGGACCATATTCCGATTCATCACGAGAACGAGATCGCGCAGTCCGAGAGCGCGACGCATCATCCGTTCGTGCGTTATTTCGTGCACAACGCGTGGCTGACCGGAAAGGAAGGCGCGAAGATCTCGAAGAGCGCGGGCAAATTTCCGCTTCTCTCCGACGTGGCCGCGATGGGAATCGATCCGCTCGCGTTCCGGATTTTCTGCATGGGCGCGAAGTACCGCTCCGAGATCGCGCTGTCGGACGAGGGGCTGCGCGCCGCGCAATCGAACCTCGACTACTTCCGCGAATTCGCGCGCAGCGTTCCCGCCGACACGGTGTCGGCCGCGGCGGATGCGGACTTCGTGCGCGACTATCAAGAGCGCTTTATCGACGCGCTGAACAACGATCTCAACACGCCGCAAGCGCTCGCAGTCGCGCTCGATCTGGTGGCCGAGGCATATCGCCGTGGCGAGCGCAGGATCTGGAAGACGCTCTGCACTTTCGATCGGGTGCTGGCGCTTGGCCTGGCCGAGGCTCGCGCGGTGGCCGCGAATGCGGCGATCGCGCCCGAGATCCAAGCCCTGATCGACGACCGCGCCGCGGCGCGCAAGGCGCGCGATTTCAAACGCGCGGACCAACTGCGCGCGGAACTCGAAGCGCGCGGCTACGAAGTCAAAGATAATCGCGACGGCTCCGCGCTCTATCAGCTCCGGCGCGCATGAATTAGCGCCGCAAGGAGGCCTCCGCTCCTTGAACCTTGCGGCCCTGCTCTCTTAGAATCGCGGTTTGACCGAGGATTGCTCGGTGGCCGTCGCGTAACAGATGCGAACAGGTCAATACAGGTGCAGGTCGTTAAAGGTGACTGATGGGAATTGAGCTCAAGAAATTCGACACGCGTTCCAAGGCCGACGGCCCCGAGGTGAAGCATCTCGATCCGTCCAACGCGCCTTACTACCTGCCGATCGGCGACGAAGTGCAGATCTTCACCGCCGCTTACAGCGCGCGGCTGCCCGTCCTGCTGAAGGGCCCGACCGGATGCGGCAAAACCCGCTTCGTCGAGCACATGGCGCATCAGCTTGCCGCGCTCGAAAACGGACCCAACGAACTTATCACGGTAGCCTGCCACGAAGACCTGACCGGCTCGGACCTGGTTGGACGATTTCTGATCCAAGCTGACGAAACCGTGTGGGTCGATGGACCGCTGACCCAGGCGGTCCGCCGCGGCGCGATCTGCTACCTCGACGAGGTGGTCGAGGCGCGCAAGGACACCACCGTGCTAATCCATCCGCTGTCGGACCATCGGCGAATCCTGCCGATCGAGAAGCGCGGCGAGACGATCGAGGCGCACGACGGCTTCCTGCTGGTGATCTCGTACAATCCCGGCTATCAGAGTATTCAGAAGAATCTGAAGCATTCGACGCGCCAGCGCTTCGTGACGATCGAGTTCGACTATCCGCCCGCCGTGAAGGAAGTGGACATTATCGCGCACGAGGCGGGACTGGACCGCGAGATGGCGATGCAGCTCGCGGTGCTGGGGGAGAAGGTGCGCAACCTCAAGGCGTCGGGACTCGAGGAAGGCGTTTCGACCCGGCTCCTGATTTACGCCGGCGAGCTGATTCGGCAGGGTATCGCGCCGCGCCGCGCCGCAACCGTCGCGGTCACCTGGTCGCTGACCGATGAAGCCGACAGCAAGCGCGCGATCGACGAAGTCGTAAAAGCGATTTTCCCGTAGCCGCGGCAACCCGGTTTAACCCGCGCGTGGCGCGGCTTGGCTTTGGAGCATAGGCGAGGTTCGACATGGCAAAACTTCTTGGACCGATGGAAACCCTGGTAGCCGCCGCCGCGCTCGCGGCGATTTTCGGATCGGCAGCGCCCGCGCGCGCGCAGGTTCCGACCGCAAGCCTGCAAACCGGTCCGCGGCTCGATTTTCCCGCCGGTCTGGCCACCGACAACCGCACCGTCTATGTCGCGAACTCGCGCAACAACACGATCGTCGCGGTTGACGTGGTTTCGCACAGCATCACGAACCTCGCGGGAACGAATTTCCAGGATGGCAGCAACGACGGCGTCGGCCCGACCGCGCGCTTCAACAGCCCCGACGGGATGGCGCTGGTGAATCGCGACCTCTACGTTCTCGATACCAACAATTCCGACTTGCGCAAGATCAATCTCGATACCCACGCCGTTACCACCGCGGCCGGCACCGCGAATATCTCCGGCACCGACGACGGCCACGCCAACTCGGCGCACTTCAACCTGCCCACCCAAATCACCACCGACGGACAGAACCTGTACATCTCCGACAGCGGCAACAACCTTATCCGCCGCCTCTCATTGGCCGACGGGATGGTAAAGACGATCGGCGGACAGGCCCAGGTGGGCGGGAAAGTGGACGGACCCGCGACCAAGTCTGAATTCAACGGACCGAGTGGAATCGCCACCGACGGTAAATCCGTCTGGATCGCCGATACCGGTAACGACGAGATCCGGAAAATAGATCTCTCAACCATGACCGCCTCGACTATCGCGGGCACCGGCGAGGAGGGCAGCAAGGACGGCCCTGGAGCGCAAGCGCAGTTCTCGAATCCGGGCGCATTGTGCCTTAACGGAACCACCCTCTACGTGATGGATGGCGATAATCATGCGATTCGCAAAATCGACACCGGCACCAATAACGTGACCACTCTCACCCAGGTCAACGGACATATCGGCTCGGGATGCGCCATCACCAGCGACGGCAGGACTCTGTATTACTCCGACACCACCGAAAACGCGGTGCAGGCAACCGATACCTCCAACGGCAACTTCGTGCCGCTGTATCCGGTAACTCAGTAAGTCGCGGCAGCATCACCACGCGCAAAGTCCAGTGATCGATCTGCGCAGCGACACCGTTACCCTTCCTACTCCCGCGATGCGCGAGGCGATCGCGCGCGCCGAGCTGGGTGACGACGTTTACGGCGAAGATCCCACCGTCAACCGGCTCGAAGCGATGGCCGCCGCGATCGTCGGAAAAGAGGCGGCGTTGCTGGTGCCGAGCGGCACGATGGGCAACCTGGCCGCGATGCTGACGCATTGCGCGCGCGGGACTCGCGCGCTGGTCGGCTCCGAATCGCACACCAATCTCTACGAAGCTGGAGGCGCCTCGGCGCTGGGCGGAATCATTCTGACCCCGATTCATAACGAGGAAAGCGGCGAGCTTTCCCTCGACCAGCTTCGGCGCGAGCTCTCCGCTCCGGAAGACGACCACTTCGCGCACGCGGGGCTGGTCGTGATCGAAAACACGCACAACCGATGCGGCGGCGCTCCGATTGCGCTTTCGCACATGGCCGCGGTCGCCGAGCTGGCGCATCGGAAGGCACTGCCGGTGCATCTGGACGGCGCGCGTGTCTTCAACGCCGCGGCCGCTCTGGAAGCCAAGCCGGCGGCTATCGCCGCTTACGCCGACAGCGTTTCTTTTTGCCTGTCGAAGGGGCTCGCGTGTCCTGCCGGCTCGATGCTGTGCGGGAGCCGCGAGTTTATCGCCCGCGCGCGCCGCACGCGCAAACTGCTCGGCGGCGGGATGCGGCAGGCGGGAATTCTCGCGGCGGCGGGAATCGTCGCGCTGAGCACGATGGTCGATCGGCTGGCCGAGGATCATTCGCACGCGCGCGCGCTCGCGCAGGGCCTCGCGCTGGTCGCGGGAATCAACGTGCGCCAGGTTCCGCGCCGCACGAATATGGTGGTGTTCGACCTCGACGGCGAGGCGGCGAGCGCGCGGAAGTTCAACGAAGCGATGCGCGAGCGCGGCGTCCTGATCTCGCCGCGCGAGCCCGGCTCATTTCGCGCGGTCACCCACTACGGAATCTCGCGTGCCGATATCGATCGCGCGGTCGCGATGGCGGCCCAAGCCGCCGGCGAAATCTTCGGCGACTAACCGTCCGCGGAACGCTCCGGGTCTCAGTACCCTGCTTGACGTAGTATGCGTACCGTAGTAGCTTGGTCGGCGAAGTGATCAAAAGCTTCAAGAACCGGGCGACGGAGCGGATCTATGACGGAGAAAATCTTGGCGGATTTCGATCATTGGATCGAGCGCTTGCCCGCAAACGGCTTGACGCGCTCAATGCCGCAACCGCGTTCTCGGATCTGCCCCCGCTAAGGAGCATTCATCTGCACCGTCTCAAAGGTGACCGCAGGGGCCAGTGGGCGATATCGGTAAATGGCCGATGGCGGATATGCTTCGAGTTTCGCGCGGGAGATGTATACAACGTCGAGATCGTAGATTATCACGAGGGCTGAACTGTGATGAAAAGAATTCCAGCGCATCCGGGTGAGATTTTGAAGGAAGAGCTGGTGGCGCGAGGGCTGAGTGCTAACCGCCTCAGCCTCGATCTGGCGGTACCGTCGGGCCGGATCGTCGAAATTATAAACTGCAAGCGTGCGATCACTCCCGACACGGCACTCCGGCTCGGCCGGTATTTTGGCAACACCCCGCAATTCTGGATGAATCTGCAGGTGCAGTATGATCTCGCGGTCGCGGAGCGCGAGCATGGCGCGGAAATCGCCGCGCGAGTCGGGCACGCCGCCTGATTCGGGCGGTGAATGAATGGACTCTCTGGAATCGCTCTTCTCGCTGCGGGGGCGACGGGCGCTGGTCACTGGCGCGTCGTCGGGCTTGGGCGTCGAATGCGCGATCGCGCTTGCGATCGGCGGCGCCGATGTCGCCCTGGTCGCGCGGCGGACCGATCGCGTCGCGAAACTTGCGGCGGAGACATCGAAAACCTATCACGTCAAGACCATCGGAATTGGCGCCGATGTCTCGCTCGACGGCGATTTGGATAGCGCGCTGACGCAGGCCAATGACGCGCTCGGCGGCGTGATCGATATTCTGGTGAACAACGCCGGAGTCTCGCCGACCGGGCGCGCGGAAAATTTCAAACGCGAAGATTGGGACCATGCGCTCGCGGTGAACCTGACCGCGCCGATGATGCTCTCGCAGCGGGTCGCGCGCGCGCTGATCGCCGCAAAGACGCCTGGCAGAATCATCAACATGGCGTCCATCTACGCAAGCGTCGCGAGCTCGGTATATCGGTTGTCCGCATATGTGGCGACCAAGGCCGCGCTCGGCAATCTCACCCGGCAACTCGCGGTCGAATGGGCGCCGCATCAAATCCTGGTCAATGCGATTGCGCCCGGATGGATTCCCACCGAGGCGACCGAGGGCGGAATCGCCAAGGCTCCCAATCGACAGCGCATGGAAAACTTCACTCCCCTTGGCCGACTGGGCCGTCCCGAGGAAATCCGCGGCGCGGTGGTCTTCCTTGCGGGCCCCGCTTCCAGCTACGTTACCGGCTCCATGCTCGCGGTCGACGGCGGCTACACCGCGTGGTGACGCGGCCGCGATGACCCGCAGGATGCGCGAGCAGGGCGGGGTAAGTTGATGAGCAACCGGGATCTCTCGCGCCAGATTTTCCGCCGCAAGCCGGCTGCGATGCTGATGGCCGAGGCGGATAGCGGGACCGGCGGACTCAAGCGCGCGTTGGGCGCGCTCGATCTCACACTGCTCGGCATCGGCGCGATCGTAGGTGCGGGAATCTTCGTGATGACGGGCGTCGGTGCCCGGCAGGCGGGTCCCGGCCTGGTCGTATCTTTCATGCTCGCGGGGACCGCCTGCGCGATGGCGGCGCTGTGCTATGCCGAGTTCGCCGCGATGATTCCGGTCGCGGGCAGCGCGTACTCGTACTCGTACGCGACCATGGGCGAGTTGGTCGGCTGGATCATCGGCTGGGACCTGGTGCTCGAGTACGCGGTCGGCGCGGCCGCCGTCGCGGTCGGCTGGTCCGGGTACTTGCGCGTGATCCTCGAGGGTCTCGGCGTGCGGTTGCCGTTCGCACTCATCCACGCTCCCGGAGCGGGCGGCATCATCGACCTGCCAGCGCTGCTGGTGGTGCTGCTCATCACCGCGGTGTTGTATGTCGGAATTTCCGAGAGCGCGCGGCTCAATTCAATCATCGTTGCGGTGAAGCTTGCGGTTATCGCCTTGGTGATCGTCGCGGGCGCCGTATTTGTGCGGCCGCACAACTGGACGCCGTTCGCGCCATTCGGGATAAGCGGCATCAGCGCCGGCGCGGCCTATATTTTCTTCGCCTATATAGGCTTCGATGCGGTTTCGACCGCCGCGGAGGAGGTGGTTAATCCCGGCCGCGACCTGCCGCGCGGAATCCTCTACTCGCTGCTGGTATGCACGCTGCTCTATATCGCGGTCTCCGCCGTGCTGACAGGTATGGTGCCGTTCCACCAGATCGACGTGCAGGCGCCGCTCGCGTCGGCGTTCAAGGCGCGGGGGCTCAACGCGGTCGCCGCCATCATCTCGATCGGCGCGGTCGCCGGGCTGACCTCGGTCCTGTTGGTGCTGCTGCTCGGGCAGTCGCGAATCTTCTTCGCGATCTCGCGCGACGGTTTGCTGCCGCCCGCGTTCAGCAAGGTTCATCCACGCTTCCGCACCCCTTACGTTCCGACCACTCTGACTGGAGTCGCGGTTGGGCTCGCGGCGGCCTTGCTGCCGATCGAGGATATCGCGCAGCTCACCAACATCGGCACGCTGTTCGCATTTGTGCTGGTATGTTTCGGCGTGTGGATCCTGCGCTACGTCGAGCCCGGCATGCATCGCCCGTTTCGCACACCGCTAGTGCCGCTGGTGCCGATTCTGGGCGTGCTGTTTTGCGGCTATCTGATGGCGCACCTTCCGGTCGTGACCTGGATCAGGTTCTTTGTCTGGATGGCGATCGGGTTCGGAATTTATTTCGGCTACGGACGTTTCCATAGCCGCGTCGCCGCGGCCGCCGATAAGACTTCGGCCGCCGCCGACTGACGCTGTCTCTCGCGCAATTGTCGCTACTGGTTGGCGGCCTTTTGTGCCGCCGCGGCGGCTGCTGCCGCTGCGGCGTGAGCTGCGGCGGCTTTCTGCTGCGCCTGGGCGCGAGCGTCGCCGCGCGCGATATTGCCCGTCATCTTTCTGCCGGCCGCCGCGCCGAGCGCCTGCTGCTCCCATTTGGGCTTGGCCATCTCGACCCACTTGCCGTTGACCAGCGCATAGGAGAAGACCAGGTACTTGAGCGTGCCGGTCGAAGCGCCCTTCGAGCTGCCGGGCTTGGTCGGATCGTATTCGACGCCGCCGAGCTTGACGCTGCACGTTAGCTGATGATGCGGACCATAGGACGGCAGGTACTCGAACTTCGGCTGAAGATCGATGTAGGTCTTTTTCTCATTCCTGCGCTGATCCTGCTCGTCGAGGTACGGCCCCGCTTCATCCGAGACTTTGTCAGTCAGCGTACGCTGCAACGCGGGTGTCAGGTCCTGCTGGACGCGATGATGCGGCAGCGCTTGCGCATGCAGGGGTTGAGTATTCGCCGATGAAAACAGCAGCGCGGCCGCTATCAGAGCGGCCGCGCTGGTTATGTATCGCATTTGCATAGCGGTCTAATCCTTACCAGATTAGACGGCCCTGAGCACGTCCGGATTTGCTATTCCGAACCGCTGCCGCCTCCGGAATTAATTCCTCTTCCGAACGCGGAGACTTGGTTCTGCCATTGCTCGCCGAAGGCGAGGATCAGCACCTGCTGGTTGATATGCGCATCATGCGTCAGCGAGCGCATCGCACCACCTCCCGCGTTGGCCAGCACCTTAAAGGCCGCCTGGGTCTGCTTGGCAAACTGCGGCAGCGCCGAGATCTTCGGCGGCTCCTCGCGATGCACCTTGAGCCAGAACTCGCGCTCGAAACGCTCGTGCTCTTCAGCGGTAACGTCAACCGTGTTGAACGTACCGTTCTCGCTCTTGAACTGGCGTATCAGCGCGAGCAGAGGCGCGAAGTCGTCTTTTTCCGGCGGCGAATCTCCCACCAGCACGATCACCTTCTTCGCGTACGGCTTCCAGTCCATCTTGCCGATCGCCGTCTGGCACGCGCCGAGCGTGTCTTCTTCCCACTCGCCACCACCCTTGGCGGTGATGTTGTTCAGAAAGTCGGTCAGCTTCTGCGGCGACAGGGTCAGCGGCTGGATCTCCATCTTCTCGCCCTTGCCGCCGAACACGATGATGCCGACGCGCGCGATCGGGACCAACCTATGGATCGCCTGGATGAGCTGCGCCATCTTGGCTTTCACGTCGTTGATGATCAGGCCCATCGAGCCGGTGCCGTCGATCACCAGCACCACGTCCAGACCCTTGCGGCGCAATTCTCCGATAAATCCGCCGAATCCCGATCCGATACCGTGGCCGTAACCAGAACCCATACCGCCGCCACGGCCGATTCCGATTCCGCCGCCGCCGGCGGCGCGCACGTAATCGTTCGCGAGTCCGACAGCCTGCGAAGTATCAACGGCCTGCGGAGTGTCCATCTGCTGCGGCGCCGTGTCAGGCATCGGCACTTCAGGCATGTCGAGGTCCTGCATCTCGTTGCCGCCGCCGCCACCGCCGCCCGCTTCGAGATTGACCATGATCAGTTCGCGTCCGCGCTGTTCATGCACCGTGATGATCAGGAACAGCAGGATGAGGACGTGAATCGCGACCGAGAGCGGGAACGGACCGATCATCAGCCGCAGCGCGTCGCGGATCTTCTGCAGACGGCTTACGTCGGCAGTGTCTTCGTCGCCGTGTATTTCGGCTGCGGCTTCTTTCTTCGAGGTTAGACGAAACAGCACGAAGGCTGTCACGAACATCGAAATAACTAAAATAACAATTAATATTGGCCAGAACATTGATGAAGTGCTCCCGCTGCTACGCTCCGCCACCCGGCGCTGCGCCCGAACCGCCGCCCGGTGGCAGCGATGAGACGGCGATCGCGATTGCCTCGGCGCCTGCGGTCTTGGCGATGTCCAGAATCCGGACCATGTCGCCCAGAATGACCTTGGGGTCGCCCTGGAAAATCACGATTTTGTCCGAGGATTGCAGCGGTGCGAGCTGCTGCTGCAGCGTCGTCATCAGCTGCGCCTCCGTCACCTGCTGCGAACCGACCATGATCTGGTGGTCCGCGGTGTAGGTGACGATGACTCCCTTGGGCTTGTCGGTGGGTGCCGACGCTTCCGCCTTGGGCAGGTCCACGTGCGCGGCAGACTCGATTGTGACTGCCGTGGTCACCATGAAGATGATCAGCAGCACCAGAAAGATGTCAGTCAACGGCGTGATGTTGATATCCGCGAATACGCCGCCGCTGCTATGCCCAGCTTTCTTTTTCTTCTGCTTCCTTGTCATTGGCGAATCCTCTCGAGAGCGGATGCGTCCGCGTATGCGTTACGCTCCGCCGCTCAGCCTCCCGATGCTCCCTGGTTGGCGAGCTGTGCGCCGGTGACGCGCTTGGCCGCGATTGCGATTTGGCCAGCGCCGGCGGCTTTGGCGATATTCAGGATTCGCACCATGTCGCCCAGAAGCACTTTGCGGTCGCCCTGGAAGACAACGACTTTCGCATCCACCTTGCTGAGTGCTTCACGCAAGCTGGGCAGCAGTTCCCGTTCCGGAACGTCTTTCGAGTTTACGAACAACTCGTGCTGCGCCGTATAGGTGACTATTACGCCCTTATTTTCGGGGTTGGTGTTGGTCGCGTTTGGCAGATCCACGTGCGCGGCCGACTCGATCGTGACCGAGGTGGTCACCATAAAGATGATCAGCAACACCAGGAAGATATCAGTGAGCGGGGTGATGTTAATGTCGGCGAAGACCCCGCCGCCTTCACCCTTTGGACCACTAACGGCCACCAGCTTGCCTCCCCTGCAGCGCCGCGTCCATCAGGCGGTCGGCGTTGATGTGCAGGATCGCATTGATATTTTCGATCTTCACCGAAAAGTAGTTGTAGAAAATAACCGCGATGATCGCGACGGCGAGTCCGAGCGCGGTTGAAATCAATGCTTCGGAAATACCGGCCGCGACAACCGAGAATCCGCCAGTGCCCATGATTGCCATCGACTGGAAAGCGACCAGGATGCCGACGACGGTCCCGAACAGTCCGATAAACGGTGCCGATGCGCCCGCGGTCGCGAGCACCCATACGTAGCGCTTGAGCTCGAGGCCCTCTTGATAGCGCCGCTCGTCGTCGAGGTCTTCAAGATGCTCGCGATCCATGGTCTGCGCGGCGGAGATGAGCGTATGGAAGACCCGGTCCGAGGCGGTGGCGCGAGCCTGAGTCGCCTGCAGAGCCTGGTTGAAGTTGCCCTGGCGGAGCTGAGGGATCAGCGCGTCGGCCGACTTCGCGGTCTTCGACATGATTCCGCGCAGCGCCCACAGGCGCTCGAAAATAATCGCCAGGCAGACCACCGATATGAACAGCAGGGGATACGTTGCGTAGTAGCCCTGTTGAATCATCCCCAAAATGCTGAACTGATTAGACATCGCCTATCCTCACTAATGTGGTTTAGATTTTGAGCGGCGCAATTCTCAGGTCCCGCTCGAACCGTTCTCTAGCCCCAAACTTATCCTCGCGGTTCTCCCCTGAACCGGCCGCACTATACCTGCGCCATCCCGGGATTTCGTATCCCGGCAGACAGAAAGAATCCGGCGTGCCGGAGACGACGCGGAAGCCTTTAATGGAACAAAGGGCTGTTTTTGTCAAGAGGGACTAACGTTGCGGAGACAAAACATCCACTTGGCGGGCGCGTCGCGCAGCACTCCTGGCCGCTCTGATCGCAAACGGCCTCACTCTCAGAGCATAGAGCGCGCCCACGCTTAGCGCAATCCAAAGAATTTCGCTTACACGAGACAGCGCCGGCAGGCATGCCGCCGGGACCTGAGCAGGCGCTGTCGGCGCCGAGCCGGTGATGCCTTCGTCTTGACTTCTTGGCCTCTCAAGTCTATCCAAGTTTTGACCGCCGAGCGGTCTTTTTTTCTGATCGCGTCTCCTCTCGGTATCCTTTTGGGAGTTTTCTGGAGATTTCTTTTAGAGACTACTATCCTGATGTCTGATTCGACGAAGTTGGTGCGCTACTTGTTCAATCGATGCTCGGCAGTCCGGCCGATTCAGTCCGGGCCGCGCGGGATCTCACTCGCGCTGCTGTCTGCGATCTTTCTGCTCGCCGCCGGATGCAACAAGTCCGCGCCGCCGCCTCCGGTCGCCGTCAAGACTGTCGCCCTCGGTCCCGATGAACCCTACAAGACGCTGCCGCCCGATATGTTCACCGGGATGCCGATTTATCCGAACTCGACGATTGACCACGTCCGCCGCCCAAAGGGATCAATGCGCGAGGTGGTGTTTTCCACCGATGCCGCGATGCCGGCGCTGGTTGCTTACTTCAAAGAAGGGTTGAAGCAGGGCAACTTCCATATTACCTCGTCGCTCATCATGCCGGCGCGCCGGACCTGGTCGTGCGACTTCCACAAAGAGGGCCGTCCGGGCAGTATCATGCTCTATCCGAGCGACGCCGATAAATCGAAAATGACTATCGACTTGATCTACGAGTTGCCGTCAAAGGTTGACGAGGCGATGCTCGAGCCGATCGAAAAGTTTGATGTGGTAGGGCCCGGAGAGGTTGCCCAACAGGCGGTCCCTAATCCTAAAGAGAACACGAAGCAGAACTAGCACGAAGAGGAAGTAGAACGATGGCACTATTGGATGGAAAAGTTGCAGTAATCACCGGAGCCGGACGCGGTATCGGGCGCGAAGAAGCGCTCCTGCTCGCAAAGCAGGGCGCCAAGGTCGTGGTTAACGATCTGGGCGGCCATTTCGACGGCACCGGCCAGTCGCGCTCGCCTGCCGAAGATGTGGTCAAGGAAATCCGCGCGGCGGGCGGAGAGGCGGTCGCCAACTACGAAAGCGTGACCGACTTCAAGGCCGCCAAGCGGATCGTCGAATGCGCGGTTGACAATTTCGGCAAACTCAGCATCGTCGTCAACAACGCCGGCATCCTGCGCGATCGCATGATCTTCAACATGAGCGAGGAAGATTGGGACGCGGTCGTCGCCGTGCATCTGAAGGGCAGCTTCAACGTAGCACGCCACGCGACCGCCTATTGGCGCGAACAGCATAAGGCCGGAAACGTCCTCAACGGCCGCCTGATCAACACCAGCTCCGACTCCGGCATCCTGGGCAACGCGGGCCAGGGTAACTACGGCGCGGCCAAGGCCGCGGTTGCCGCGATGGCGATAATCGTCGATCGCGAGATGACCCGTTACGGCGTCACCGCCAACGCGATCGCTCCGGTCGCGCGCACGCGCCTGACCGTCGACGCGACTCCGCAGACCGCCGCCGGCATGGGCACCGCAAAGGCGGGCGAGTGGGACCCGTTCACGCCCGCGCACGTCGCGCCGCTCGTGGCGTGGCTTGGAAGCGACGACGCCAAGGACGTCCACGGCGAAGTCTTCCGCGTCGGGATGGGCACGGTCTGGCTGATGCAGGGATGGCATTCGGTGGGCAAAGTCGCCAAGAAGGGCTCGATGTGGGATCCCGCAGAGCTCGGCGCGAAACTGAAGGAAGAGCTCGCCAAGGGCGCCACCAAGAAAGAGAACATGGGCTCCGTGATGGCGGGCAACGTCTAAGTTGCCTGATCGTATTCATCGCGGTCACAAATCTGATGGAAGCGCGGCTCTTCGCGAGCCGCGCTTCCGTTCTATCCTGTTCATCTGCGCGGCGAACACCGCGCGCAGCGTGATGGCGGAGCACATGCTGCGCCGCGAGCTCGCCGCGCGCGGAATCGATCGCCACGTGAGCGTCACCTCCGCGGGAATCGCGCCTTACGCGCGTGACGGCGCGCTGGTCTCGCTCGACACGCGCCTTGCCCTGCGCGAAGTCGGAATCGATATCGGTGAAGAGGCGACCTCGACCGATTTGAAACGGCATCCGGAGATCCTCGACGGCGCCGACCTGGTGATCGCGATGACCGAGCAGCAGTCGCGCGAGCTGATCGAGAAATTTCCCGGTGCCCGCGGCCGGACTGTGTACACGCTGCGCTCGTTCACCGGAACCTCGGGCGATATCGACGACCCATACGAGAAAGGCGACGTAGTGTTCGCCGAATGCCGCGAAGAAATAGGCCGGCTCCTGCCGTCGCTGATCGAGCGCCTGTTCGACGAATAATCTACAGGGAGAGCGCCGATGCGTTTCGAGAATCCCGACGACGCAACGATCAAAGCGATTCTGTCGCGTCCCTGCACGGTCGCGGTCGTCGGATGCTCGGACAATCCGGCGCGCGACAGCCTGCGGATCGCGCAGTTGTGGAAGTCGCACGGCTACCGCGTGATTCCGGTGAATCCGCAGCTTCAGCCCGACGCGCTCAAATCAGCTCTGGGCGAACGATGCTACCCCGACCTCGTGTCGATTCCCGAGCCGGTAGAAATCGTGGACGTATTCCGCCGCTCCGAGTACGTCGCCGCCGCGGCTGAGGAGTCGATCAGGAAAGGCGCAAAAATCCTCTGGTGCCAACTCGGCGTAATCGACGAAGAAGCCGCCGAGCGCGCCCAAAAAGCCGGTCTGACCGTGATAATGGATCGCTGCCCCGCAATCGAATATCGCCGCCTGTTTTGATTGGTCCCCACCTGTCATTTCGACCGAAGGGAGAAATCCCGAAGCGGCCATGCTCTGAGTCCACATCACATGCGGCGTCCTATCGTCCGGGATTCCTCGCACGCGGCAGCCACGCGCGCGGGAATGACACATCAGCGCTGAGATGTGCCAGCACCACCAAGTGCGGCTGATGCTGATTCCCTCTCCCTCCGAGGCCGTCGATAAATGGCGAGTTCTTGTCCGTCATCCTGAACGAAGTGAAGGATCTCCGCGAAGCGATTAGTGCGAAGAGCCAGAGTTGGTTGCATTAATCGCTTCGCGTAGATCCTTCGCCTGTGGCTCAGGATGACACCAACTGAGCGTCCGCGAGAAAATCGACAGCTTCCCTCCGCCGGGAGAGGGTGCCGCGAAGCGGCGGGTGAGGGTGCTGCTCTGGGTCTTTCGCCGCCAATTTCCGGCGGACCTCACGCGGGAAGCGTGCTCCATCATCGCCGCAGATTTATTTCAGCGATGAGGAGTAAGAGCAGCACCCTCACCCTGCGCGTCACGACGCTTGCTTAAAAGAGCAATCGCCGCGCCGCGCTGCCCTCTCCCGGCGGGAGAGGGTATGAATTAAAACAATCGGAGAAAATCGACCTGCTCCAGGCACACATGAAACATCACAAATGGAAAGTCCTTCAAAGCGAGACCGCTTATCACACGCCGATTTTCGATCTCGAACGCCGCCACTCGATTCATCCGCGCCGAGGCGAGCGAGACTTCTATGTCCTCACCGCGACCGACTGGATCAATATCATCCCTCTGACCCGCGACCGCCACGTCGTGATGGTCCGGCAGTATCGGCACGGAATCTCGGAGTTCACCCTCGAGGTCCCGGGCGGGATGGTCGATTTGACCGACGAATCGCCGATGCACGCT
The DNA here is from genome assembly GCA_963801665.1 of uncultured delta proteobacterium. GTDB lineage: Bacteria > Desulfobacterota > Binatia > Binatales > Binataceae > JBARDN01. Next base: position 587,840 of record CAWDFL010000003.1, read on the forward strand.
GCCCGGCGCGAGATGATCGAGGAGACCGGCTACGACTCCGATTCAATCCTAGCGCTGGGCAAGGTCCATCCGAACCCCGCGATCGAATCGAACGTCTGCCATTCGTTCCTGGCCCGCAACGTAACTCTCGGCCGCAAGCCCAAGGAACTCGGCGCGGAGGAAACCCACGTCGAGCTGGTGCCGCTGGCGAGCATCAAGTCGATGATCGGCAGCGGCGAGATCATGCACGCGCTGACGATCGCGGCGTTCTCATTTTTTCACGTGTACAATCCGCCCACCCGCCGCCGCTAATCGCTGACAGACGTTACGCGAGTTCCATCCGCAGCCGCTTGCCGAGAACCTTCGCTGCGCGTGCCACGGTGCGCAGCGTCACGGATTCGTTGGATGGGTCAAGCAATCGATCGAGCGCGGCGCGGCTGGTGCGCATCGCGCGTGCCATGTCGGACTTCGATATTCGTTTCTCATTCATCCCGCGCTCAACTTGCCAGGCGATTACCCGTTTGAGAGCCGCAGCCTCAGCTTCTGCGAGGGTCCCGTCTTCGGAGAGCAGCTCGTCCAGCGACGAGCCAATATGCTTTCGGTGTTTCATTGCTGCCGCTCCAATCGGCGCTTCCGCATCCTTGCCAAATCGAGATCCGGCTTTGTCGTTTTTTGCGATTTCTTGATGAACCCGTGCAGAAGAATCATCCGATCCTCGGCGATACAGAACAGTACCCGGGCAATCCTATTGATTGGCAGGTTCGTTCTCACCTCGTAGAGCCCCGCCCCATGGGCCGGCATACCGGCATCCCGACCGGCCAGCCGAATTCGACCGTTTTGATGTCCGTGCCAATCAGGAAGCGATCTAGCTTGTCCAGTGACTTGAGCCATTCGCGTACCGGTTCGCTCCCGCTCAGAGTCCGATAGAATAACGCTGGTATGCGTTTTCTCAATTCAGACATCGCTGAGTGTATCAGAAATGGTACGACCTAGTCGAGTAGAGCCGCCTTCGACGGAAGCTGTTCAACGCGATCGATTTGCCGCGCGAAGCGTCAGCGGGAGGCCGGATTTCCGGTACTCGCGCGGGGAGCATCCGACTTCGCGGCGGAAGGCGTTGATGAAGTTCGACAGGTCGCCGAAGCCGACGTCGAAGGCGATGTCGGTTACCGGCTGGGATGTGTCGCGGAGAAATTCGATCGCGTTGCGGATCCGCGTCTGGACGAGAAAGCGGTAGGGCGTGACCCCGATCTCGCGCTTGAAAATCCGCAGGAAGTGGAACGGGCTCAGATTCACCGATTGCGCCAGGCCCGCGAGGTCGAGCTCTTCATGCGCGTGCTGCTCGATCCGCTCGATCGCGGCGAGCACCTGCTCCCGCGCGCGAGAATTCTCCGGCCCCGCCCCGGCCGCGGTGCGCGCGGACCCTGCGCCCGCTTCCTCGAGCGCATACTCGGCGATCGCGAGTCCCAACTCTTCGAGTCCTATCAGAGACGCGCCGGAGCGAAGCCTCTCCTGCGCGAGCAGCATGATCGCGTCGGCGCGCGGACGGGGCGCGAGCACATTGCGGGCGAATGGACCGCGCTCGGCGCCGCGCCTTAGCGATCCGGCTAGCTCTTCGACAATCGGGTGCTGAAAATTGAACACGAGGCATGAGTCTCCACCGGCGTGCTCGTGGGTGACTTCGTAATGCTGTCCGGCGTTGCCGAGCAGAAGGAACCCGGTCGTTAGCAACTGCGATTGCTTGCCGCTCCGGACCGCAAATACGCCCGAGCGAACGATCGCGATCGAGTCCAGGCCGAACTGGTCGTCCTGCGGCGGATCTCCCGCGCTCGCGACGCATCGATACTCGCGCACCTGCACCAGACCGTCGCGAACTATATCGCGCCACGGCTCGGAGCGAGGCGCGGCCGGATGCGGTTCCATGGAGCAATTTTTACCAAGTTTCCCAAACGCACGACAGGCTAGATTCTTAAGTCACGAGCAGCCGCAATCGGCCTCGAACCAGAGAAAAGGAGACTCAACAATGATCGACCATATCGGACTTAAGGTGACGAGCTTCGAAAAGAGCCGCGCGTTTTACGCCAAGGCCCTCGAACCGATCGGATATCGCGCGGAATACGACGACGCGAAAAACAAAGCCGCCGGTTTCGGCGCGAAGGGAGCGATCGATCTCTGGATCGGCGAAGGCGCTCCGGCGACGCGCGTGCATATCGCGCTTAAGAGCGCGACCCGCGCCGCCGTCAAGGAGTTTCACGCGGCCGCGCTCAAGGCTGGAGGCAAGGACAACGGCGCGCCCGGCCTGCGAACCGACTACAGCCCGACCTACTACGCGGCGTTCGTGCTCGATCCGGACGGCAACAACCTCGAGGTGGTTTGCCATGAACCTGCCTGACCCGAAAGAATCCGGAGCGAAAGGAGTTGGGAATATGGCTCTGAAAGGTGGATGCGCCTGCGGAGCGGTGCGCTACAAGCTCACTGCCGATCCGTTGATCGTTCACGCCTGCCATTGCCGCAATTGCCAGCGCATCACGGGCAGCGCCTTCGTGATCAACTTGTGGATCGAGAAGCGCTTCGTGGAAGCCGATCTCGCGCTGCTCAAGTTCCACGAGCTGAAGGGCGGGAGCGGAAAGGCTCACGTGGTTTATTTTTGCGGCACCTGCGGAACTTATCTGTGGAGCGAGTATGGTGCTCCCAGCAAGAGCTTTTTCGTTCGCGCCGGAACGCTCGACAAGCCCGAGGCGGTAACGCCCGACGTGCATATCTACACGCGGAGCAAGCTCCCGTGGGTGGTTCTGCCAAAGGACGCGCGCGTGTTCCAGTCATTTTACAACATCAAGGAGGTCTGGCCGCAGGCGAGCCGCGAGCGGATGGGCTACTGAAAAAAACGCCGTGCCGATTTTGCCAAGGCCCCGGGAGCGGGCCGAATTATTGCCCGCTCTCGGGCCTATGCTTCCAGCCGCGCGGACCGACCACCCACACCGTGAAATGCTCGGTGCGCAGGAGCGGACGATATCCGCTCGAGGCGAGAAATTCGGGCGGCACGTTGACGAGTGGCAACAACTGCAGCGGCGAATCCGAAATCACGACCGGCACGCGATGCGCCGCGATCGCGTCGTGAATCTCCGCGGTCCAGTAGTGCGAGCTGGACGCGATAAGTCCAAAGAAATCTGCGTTGCCAAGTTTGCGCCGCGCGGCAACGAACCCGTCCTTGGCGAGCTCGGCGCGGGCTTCGCGATACACGCCGTAGGTTTCAGGAAAGCGAACCAGCTCGATCCGGTTGGCTTCGAAACACAAAAACGACGGCGCGACAATCTGGTCGCCGGGTGCGCTCGCGCGGTCGATCGCGGTTGCGAGTTCTGCAACCTCTGCACTCGGAACATAGCCGAAGCCGTACACGCTACCGCGCAGCCAATTTTCGTTGACGAGCGGCGTCAACCACGCGAGGCAAATGATGATGAGCGCGCCGCCGCCGAGAAGCCATCGCCAATCCGCGGGGTCGGGCAGCTCGGCCGTGACGAGATCGCGAATCGCGCGCGCGAGCCGGGTCGCGCCGAGTCCGGCGACGATCGCGATAAACGGCAGCGCCTCGAGGTAGTTGTGTCCCCAAGCGGTCGGGCTGAGCACGCCAAAGAAAAGATATTCAATACCCGCCAGATACATTACAAGCGCGGTCGCGCGATTGATCGAGCCCGAGATCGCAAGCCGAATCGCGCCGAGGATCGCCAGCGGAGCGAGAATATCGAGGATCTCCGCCGGGTAAAGAGGCGCCGCGGTTCCGCCGATCTCGCGCCCCTTCATGAAGTGGAAGATGAAGGTCTGAAACACGAAATCGTAGCCATAGCGCCAATAACAGAACGCGCACAGAATCGCGATCGCCGCGGCCATCGCCGCGCTGATTTCGATCGCGCGCGATATTCGCCGCTCGGCAATGGCGACGAACAGCAGTATCACCGCCGCGGGGATGACCGCCGTCAGCTTGATCGAGCACGCCAGCGCGAGCAATCCCGCGACCGCCATCGCGCGCAAGAATGTCCCGCCTGCGGCGCCGTCGAGAATCATGATCGCGTCGCCCGCCACAATCGGCGCGACAAAGCATTCGCGCTCGTAAACGTGGTAGCGAAAGACCAGCGAGCTGAAAGCGTATAGAATCGCCGACGCAACTCCGGCGCGCCGTCCGCCGGCCCGCGCACCGAGCGCAAAAACCATCACGCTCGTGATATAAATCGCGGCTTCGTTCAGGAGTTCGATGCGAAAATGGCTCGCGCCAAATATCTTGAGATAGCCGCCCGCGATCCACTCGAGCATCGGAAGATGCGGATGCACGAAATCCAGGTACGGGCGCATCCCGGACGCGACCAAATAGGCGCTTTCGAGATAGAAGTCGTCCTCGACCCAAATTTCCGGGTACAGCAGCCGGATGAGGCGCGGCACGACGAGGACGATCGCGAGGGCGGCGCCAATCTGCGCGTGATACGCCGGCTGCGTTTCGGAGCGCGTGGACCGCGATGACTTCCGCGTCATCGCAGAGCCCTCGCCGCCGCCCACAGGAGGCTGCCGCTTCGGCGGCTCACTTCTCCGCACGTGATGCGGTCGTGCTGGCGGCAATTCTGGTTTTCTCGGCGCTGATGATGCTGCATGCAGGCTCGCGCCGCGGCGCGGAGTTCATGCCGTGGCCGGACGGACTCGAATATGCCGCGATGGCGGTAAACCTCGCGCATGGGATGGGTCCGGTGCTCCATTTCGGAGGTTATACTTATCCGTCGCGGTACACCGCTGGCTACCCGCTGATCCTGGCGGCCGTGGTCCCGCGCGTCGTCGCCGTCTCGCACGCGTATCTTGTGACGATCGCGATGGGACTGCTCGCGATCGCGGCGATCTTCGCGCTCACGCGGCGGATGTTCGATCTCCAAACGGCGACGATCGCGGCGCTGCTGCTTGCGACCTCGCCGGTCTTCATCACGTACTCGACGCTGGTCCTAAGCGACGTGCCCGCGATGCTTGTGACGATCGTTGCGGCGTGTCTGCTGTTTGCGATCACGATCGGCGAGGAAACCCCGAATGCGCGGCCGCGCGCGGCGCTCGCGACGTGGGCCGGCTTTGGACTCGCGGCGGGATATTCCGTTGCGATTCGTCCCACCAATGCGACTTTGCTCGTCGGACTTGCTCTTGCCTTCGTGATGGTGCGGCCGCCGCGCACGAAAATCGCGGAGTTGACGAAGCCAATCGTGGCATTCGCGGTTGCGTTCGCGATTCCCGTCGTCTGGCTCTTACGCATCAACTCGGTCTATCTCGGCGGCGCGCTGCGCAGCGGATATGCGTGGTGGGTGAAAGAGGTTTACGGCGCCGGCGGCACCGGCTTCTCGATCGCGTATCTGTTCGGGCCGACGCTGCCGCGAAATCCGCACGGCAACGTGCTGATCTACGTGAGCGCCCTGCTCGGCGTGGACGGGATGCTGGGTGACCGCGGTGATGCGCGCTATTTCCTCTATCCGTTCGCGGCGGCGGTGTTTGCGATTATCGGGATCGTCGCGATCGTTCGCTCACCGGCTCTACGCGCCGCGCGGCGCGTCGTATGGTTTGGCCTTGGATTTCTTGCGGCGCTCTTCGCGATCTACATCTTCCACGTTTTCACCGACGTGGTGTTCCTGCTGCCCGGGACTTTCGTGCTGTTCGTTGCGACGGGCTACGGTGCGGCGCTTGCGAACCGGCGGATGCGCGCGACGCTCGCGTCGCGCCGCAAAACCTCGCGTGAGACCGCAGGAGCGATCGGGGTGCTTATCCTCGACGCGCTTCTGCTGATCGCGATCGGCGGCGATGTCATCGCAAGGCTGTCGTCGCCGCCGATGGCCTCGCCAATCGTCGCGGCATTCGAGCAGGTTGACGCACAGATTCCTCCCGACGCCACGATCGCGAGCAATATCTCGCTCGAATTTCTGCAACTTTACATCCCCGGAACGGATCGCCAGTTCGTCGGACTCAGCTCGTCCGATCCCGGCGAGAGTTTCACCGATTACCATCTGAATCGTCTGTTCGTGAAACGAACCCAAGGATGGACCGGCCCGATTCCGCCCACGATATTCGTCGGCGATTCGGTATCGGCGCGGGCCGAAAAACTGCTCACCGCGAAAGCGCGAAAAAGCGGCGGCGCCTACCTGCTGTTATGCGCCCCCGAATCGAGCGAGTACGGCACCGTGCTGAAGGATGAAATGGCAAAACTCGGCGCCGCCTTCACGATGACGCCCCTATTCGAGGACCGCTCGCTCGCGCTCTTTCGCCTGACCCCGCCGTCATAGCCGCGCGGTACTTCCGGACACGGCTTGGAGGCGGGTCCGCACAGAGATTCGTTGTTCCAGCCTTACTTGCGCTGGTTCAGCGCCGCCTCCTTATGAACAGCGCGAGGTCTCAGGTCTCACATTTGGCGGAACGCCAGGATGTTCTATTATGGACAGCTTAATTAGACTTTAGCCAATTGTTTGACAGAAATGGATGTTTAGATGATAATTCTGTGCGAATTCGTCTCGATCAAACAGAATTGCCTGTCATGGAGGGTGCAAAAATGCGAAGAACTCTCAGAGGGTTTGCTGTGGCCACTGCGGCAACGGTCTTGATAACCGGGCTGATCGCCGGGTCGGCGCGCCTCGCGCGGGCACAGAGCGCCGAAAAGCAAGGGGACCTTGGCGGGCCGGGTGTCGCGGCCGAACCCGACGCGAAGGCGCCGATCGACGTAAACGGATGCTGGAGCGGGACGTTGGATGACGTCTATGCCGGCGCGGGGAGCGGTGATGTGGATTTTGTCCAGAGCGGAAAACAGCTCCTCCCTCCAGCCGATGAGGATATGATGTATTTCATTTGGAACGACGGTAGCTATGCGGACGGCGACGGGCAAGGCGTTGCGACGGCTAAAACCTTCAAATTCACGATCAAATATCCGACTGAAAAAGGATGCGTCGCGCACGTCCACGGAAAACTGGAAGGCAACGATCTGGTTGGTGTCTACAGCTTCACCAAGGTATGCGCCAGGAACAATGGTTTTGGGAAGCACAAGGGGTCGTTCGATCTCACCTACGACCCGACCGGGGATAGTTGCGATTAAGGATCCGCGACGAATAGCGCCGACGGACTCGAGCAAGCTCTGTTTGTAGTCGGAACGCCCTCAGCGCGGCCGTGCCGCAGCGCGTGCCCGGTTCGGTCCGCCGGCATCTATGGCCGTGCCAGCACCGTACAGGACGGCCTCCACGCCTCGCGGCATCGGATGAGGCGTATTCCAAACGGTATCTGCGGTGCGGGGACACGCACGCGAGCGACAATTTTGACTTAATGTAATGGCCCATGTACGATTACGGCATCTCACAGGGCGGGGAATCCATCAAATGCGAGAATATAGTCGAATTATCTCCATGGTTGCTGGCGTTGCCGCATTAGCGGTGATGATTGCAGGCTCGGCGTGCCTAGCGGACGCTCAGGAATCCAATTCACAGACCGGCGGCTGGACGCATCCGAATTTCACCTCCAGCCCTTCCAGCCTGCCGGAGCCCGAAGTAAAGACACCGCTGGATGTTGCGGGATGCTGGAGCGGCGACTTCGACGATACAAAGGCCGGTGAGGGTACGGGGTATCTCTTTTTCGTCCAAGAGGGAAATAAGCTCGTCAGCGGGACTGAAGCCTCCTTCACCCTTAGCGGCTTGGGAACGGGGGGCGGTCCTCTGACCGGCCATGTCACGAACAAGTCTTTTGTTGCCCACTTCAACGAAAAGGCGTGCCACGTAACGGTTCGCGGCAGGATTGTATCGGGAGATCTCGCCGGCACTTACAACATCGGTAAGAAATGTTTAGGCAAAACCGCGTTCAAAGGTACTTTTGATTATACGTTCGACGCGTCCGGTGATTCCTGCGATTGATCGGTTTCCCGGGCAACAGCGAGCGGCGCTTGATAGGTCGGCCCCTCCCCCGATTCACCTGTCCAGTGGATGCGGCAGGGACGACGATTTTGACTTAACGTAGTGCTCTGTATACTGTCGCGAGCATTTCAGAGGGGTAAGGAAACCTAACAATGCGCGAATTCAGACGACCAATTATCGCCGGCGTCGCAATATTAGCTGCATTTATCGCAGGATCGGCGTGCTTGGCATACGCCCAGGAGTCCAATTCGCAGACCAGCGACTGGACGCATCCGAATTTCAGTTCCAGCGCTTCTACATTGCCGGAGCCCGAAGTGAAGACGCCACTGGATGTCGCAGGATGCTGGAGCGGCACCATCGACGATAAGAAAACCGGCGAGGGTACAGGGTTTCTCTTTTTCGTTCAGGAGGGAAAGCAGCTCGTCAGTGGGACCGACGCCGGCTTTACTTTCACTGGCTTCGGAACGGAGGGCGGTTCTCTGACCGGTCACGTCACGAACAAGTCCTTCGTCACGTCCTTCAAGGAAAAGCCGTGCAAAGTATCTGTTCGCGGAAGAATTGTCTCGGGGGACCTTGTCGGCACTTACAGCATTAACAAGAAATGCGCTGGCATAGCCTTTAAGGGCACTTTCGACTATACGTTCGACGCGACCGGAGACTCCTGCGATTGACCGGTTGCCACGGTAGGCTCGCCTAGAAATAGAGCAGGACGATATCGGTCGCGATCCAGAGCAGGACCGCTAACAACAGCGGGCGGTCGCGCACCAATAGCCGCGCCAGGTCGCCGCCTTCGTTGCGTTCGTCGATCAGGTACAGGTAGCGGAGAATTCCGAACGCGACGAACGGCACCGTCAGGGCGAGGCGATGGGTTCCGAGCTTGGCTTCGACCTCCGCCGACGCGGTGTAAATCATGTAGCTGACGAGCGTCGCGCCCGCGACGATCGCGATCATCTGGTCGACCAGCCGGATGCTGTATTGCGACAGCGCGCCGCGATGCGCCGCCGCGCCGTCGCCGAGTACTACCAGCTCGTGCCGACGCCGCCCGAGCACCAGCAGCATCGCCAGCTCGAAGGTGATGAACGCGAGCCACGGCGACACTGGCGCGTCGATCGCGACCCCGCCTGCGAACGCGCGCAGAACGAAGCCAATCGCGACCGCGATCACGTCCAGCACTACATACTGCTTCGCCCACAGCGAATAGCCGAACTGAAGCGCGATATAGAGTGCGGCAATCCCCAGGAAATCGAGTCCGAGCGCGAGACTCAGGAGTAGAGCAATCGCGCCGAGGGCTACGGCGAAAGCGGCCGCCTCGGTGACGCCGAGGTCGCCGCGAGCCAACGGCCGGTCGCGCTTTTCCGGATTGAGGCGATCAGCTTCGCGATCCGAGATATCGTTCAGCACATAGGCGAGGCTCGACAGCGCGCAAAATGCTACCAACGCGATCGCGGCCAGAATCGCATCGTGCAGGACGAACAGCCGATGGCTGAAAACCAGCGCCGCGAGCACGAGGCCGTTTTTGATCCATTGCCACGGACGCGCGAGCATCATCAGCGCGAATGCGGTGCTGCGCTTTGCGACGCTCCCGTTCGCGGCGGCATTCGCGATCGAAGCTGTGGGCATCGCGAAGCTCAATAGATTCCACGCTGGGGCGCGAGCGTCACCGTCTGGCCGATCGCGGGTGGGCTCCACGGGACGTAAACGCCGTCGTGCCAGCGCATCCAGCGCAGCGAAGAATCCTCGAGCGGCACCGAGAACTCGTACAGCACCTGCTCGGGGTCGCCATGCGCATCGAGCGCCTCGACCACGACTGAGAGGCCCGGCAGTTCCACCCGCTGCCCAATCGAAAAGTGATCGTTCGGGCTACGGATGAAGCGGCTGAACGCCGACGGGAAGAACCCGCCCGGAAAGCGCACGCGCAGCGACCGCGGATCGACGCGAGTGATTTCCAGCGCCGAGCCTGCGGAGAGCGCCCTGATCCGCCGAGGCGACGGCAGTCCTTCGAGTTGCTTCACAGTCGATATCGCGGTGACGAGATAGATGTGCTCGGGCGGATTCACCAGGACCAGGGTCTGCGATGCGATCGCCGGGTCGTTCGGCACGCTCGCGATCGCGTGCAGCATCCGCGCGCTCACCTTATCCTGGTATTTCATTCGCATGAGCCCGAGCGGCGGCGCGGCGAGCAGATGAAGCGGCAGCAGGACGATCACCGCCGCTTGCGCGAATCTCGTCCAAATCCGCGACGTGGGCGCGGCGGAAAAGTGCGTGAAGGCGGCTTGCGTCAATTGCCCGAGCAAACCCATCGAACCCAGGCCCACGAAACTCAACAAGCGATTCTCGGGGCCGATGGCCGCGATCGGCACCATCGACAGCAGCACACCCACGCACCAGAACCCCGCCATCCGGTCGCGTATCGCCAGCGGGATGAAAAGCGCCGCCAGGATCACGACGACGATCACGCCGAAGATAAGCATGTGCAACGCTGCCGGTGTGCCTGGTGCCGCAATTTGGCTCATCTCCGCAGGGATCGGCGTCCATTGCCCCATCAGCAGAAATGTCACGTGCCGCCATGACGCCGCGGCGAAGCCGAGCGGGTCGCGCAGAGGGTCGATATAATAACCGGAACCGCTGGAGCCGAAGTTGCCGAGACGATAGACAATCGCCCACGCGCCGAACACCCCGGTATGCGGCAGGAGCGAACGGATTTTTGTCCACAACGTTCCGCGTTCGAGAATCAGCGCGTATGCGAACAGGTAGGCCGCGGTCGCGACCCCCTCCTCACTGGCCGACAGAGCCAGCGCAAGCAGGAAGAGGCTCAGCCACAGATCCCAATGCCGTCGATGTTCTCTCCATCGGACAAAGGTCAGGAGGCTCAGGAATCCGAAGCAGCAGGCGATGAGCGCATTGCGATTCGCGAGGTACTCCACCGGAATCACGTGCGCACTGTCGAGCGCATAGAGAAGCGCCGCCAGTCCTGCGACCCAGGTCGCGCCCAACACTTCGCGGTACAGCAGCGCGGCAGCGAAGACCGCGGCAGCGAACCACAGCAGACTGTGCAGATGCATGAGGGCGGGATGGTTGGGCCACAAGCGATAATCGAGCATCGTGGTGAGCGTGCTCGTGTAGCGCAGGAACGCCAGATGCATGTCGAGCGAACCCCACCACGGCATCGAGCCGAAATCCATCTGCCTCAGGTTGTGCGCGCGATCGATGTATTGGACAAACATATTAATCGGTCTCGAATCGCCGTGACCGAGTATTGTGGCGCGCTGGAAATAATCGTCGAACTGCCAGCCTGCGCCGAGCGCGGGGAGCATCACCAGCGCCGCCAGGACCGCGGTGATCAGCGGAAACCCGCGATACCTGAGCGCCGCCTCGATCGCGTCCGCCGCGCGCCGCGGCAGCGCGGTTGAAATTTTCCGTTCTTGTTTATTGAGGTCCAGCATAATATTATAGTTAACTATAGATATAGGGTAAACTATGTCAATGCAGTCAAGCGCCTGCGGCTCCGATTCGCCGCGCGGGACGCGGCACAACGGCGCACGGGAATTTCTTTCGCCGCTAGCGCCGTGTAAGTGATAAGGCGATGGGTTTGCGCGAAGAAAAGAAAGCGGAGCAGCGCCGCGCGATCCTCGCGGCGGCGATCGCGCTGTTCTGCAAGCGCGGCTACGAACAGACCCGCGTCCAGGACATCGTTGCCCGCCTGCGCATCAGCGAAGCTACCTTCTTCAATTATTTCCCGACCAAGGAAGCGCTGATACAGGAGTTCGCCCTCGGGCAGCTCGATTCCTCAATCGCCACAGTGACGGCCGAGCTCGAACGCCACGATTCCAGCGTGCCCGACCGCATCCGCAACATCATGATAGTCGGATGGGCACGCGCATGGGATGCGAACCCCGAATTCCATACGCTGGTCGCGACCCACTCCCGGATGATGTCGGGGCCGCAAGGTCAACTCCGCGCAAAATCAATGCAGCTCTACGCCCTGTACGAGGAACTGTTCTCCGAAGGACAGCGCCGCGGAGAGATTCGATCCGATCAAAAGGCTTTGTACCTGGCCGAGATGCTTGAGGGCATGGTCATCAAGATCGCGGAGAACTGGATGTGCGGATGGTGGAAAGACCGGACCGAGCCGCTCGAAGAGCGTTTCATGAACGCGGTCAACGTCTTCCTCGACGGATGCGCACCCGCCCGCCGCGGCGCCTCCCGATCGTCACGCGCGAATATCGCGATCAAAGCCAAGCGCATCAAGCGTCCTATTCGCGGGGGCTAGGCAAGAGTTACAAGAGATCGGATTGCGTCTGCGCGTGAGGGCCGCCCCAGCGATGGCGGGTTAGTGCGTAGGCCTGCCATACGGTCAACGATAGCGCGATCGCGATCATGAAGTCGCGCTGTCCGCTGCCCGTACCGAGCGCGAGCGCGAAGGTCGCGATCCAGGTGACCAGCGGCAGCGCCGCCGCGAGCCACAAGCCAGCCCTGCCGCCGCCAATCGTGAACATCCCTTCGCGATTCGGCGCGAGCGCGCGCATCCGCACCAGCGCCACCATCTCGAGCGTGAGCGCCGCCATGTAGAAAAATACGTCGAGCACCACCAGCGCGACGAAGCCGAGCGGAATCAGCAGCATAAAGACTACGCACGAGGCGAGGATCGCTTTGACCGGCGTCGCGGTCGTGCTCCAGATGTCGCGCAGCGGAGCCGGCAGATAACCCTCGCGCGCCAGCACAAACGGCATCCGCGAGACCCACAGCATCGCGGCCTCGAACACCGCGAACGCCATCACGCTGCCGCCGATCGCGAGCGCACCGCCGAGGATCGGGCCGCCCAGGCGCGCACCCTGTTGCGCGAACGATCCTTCGTGCCAATTCGCCGCGCCGGTCACGCCCGACAGACAGACTGCGAGCGGCAGCAGGTATCCGGCGACAATAATCGGCAGCGCGACGGCGATCGCGCGGATATAGTTGCGCCGCGGATCCTCGATCTCGGCCGAGACCACGCTCAGGTTTTCCCATCCGCCGAAATTCCAGATGACCACGATCAGCGCCGCGCCCAGCGCGCCCATCGGATCGGCGCCAAACAGCGGCGCCGCCGGCATCGTGAAGTGCGCGATCTTCCCGAACCCCAGGGCAACCATCGCGACGAACGGAGCCACAAGGATTATCGCGAGCGCGATCGACGCCTCGCCGACCGGCCGCACTCCCGCGATATTCAGCAATCCCGACAGCCACACCACGCCGATTCCGATCGCGACCTGGCCGAGCGGTCCGACCGGCACAATGAACGACAGGTACGCGGCGAACAGAACCGGATAGATCGCCATGTCCACCGCGGTATAGAGGATCGTCAGGTAGGCCTCGGCGAAACCGGCGAACGGACCCAGCGCCCGCTTGACCCAGAAATAGAACCCACCCTCCAGCGGCATCAGCGCGGTCAGCTCCCCCGCCATCAGCGCCGTCGGCAGCGAGAGCGTCAGCGGCACGACCAGGCACAGCAGCAGCACCAGCCGGGGTCCTCCGGCGCTGACCGCGTCTTCAAGGCCGTAAGCGCCGCCCGAAACCACCAGGTACATCAGGCAGACCAGCGCGGGCAGTCCGAGCGCGCGCCGTGGCATCCGGGCGCTATCGTGAGGGACTGGGTCGGCGGAAACCTCACGCGGCGGCGGTCGTAGTTCTTGTGATGAGTCTTTCTGGATCGGCAACGCGGTTCTCAACGGCAATTCGCAATTGCAATGCAGAGGAATGGCTGTATCGGAGCGAGGCCCGCTCGGCAAGCCGCCGATTTTTGGCACCGACCGGCCTTTATGCGGTCGCATCCTTGGCCGCATAGCATATAATATAAAGTTGTTCAGGGGGCCGCGGCGCGTGCCCCTATACGTTGACGATCAGCAATCTGTGGTGTTAGCTGTAGGTGAATACTTCCCGAACCCCTCGTCTCCACATGAATAGAACTTTCAATTACGCGCTGGTTGCGCTGACAGTCTGCTTTGTGGCGGCCGCCGGATGCGACCAGATACGGGAGCTGCGCGGGATGCCGGTGCAGACCGTCAGCAACGCCGGCCCAATCCATTCGGCGGAACGCCCGCGGTCGAGATTCCACCCGACGCAAAAGCGATGGGCGCGTTCCTGATCGCGGAGTATGCCTCGGATGAAGGCGACCATGAAGCTGCTCTCAAGGGCTACGAAGACGCGGTCGCCGCCGACCCGACCAATTCGACTCTACGCGTGCGCCTGGCGACGCTATACGTGCGTGACGGCCGCCTGAAGGAAGCGCTGACCCAGGTAAACGAGGCGCTCAGATCCAACCCCGATTCGGTTGACGCGCGCCTGCTCGCGGCCGGAATCAGCGGCGCGCTGGGCGACGACGCCACCGCCGAAGCGGACTATAAGCAGGTCCTGCAGGAGAGCCCGCAGAATCAGGAAGCCTATCTCTATCTCGGCACGCTCTACGCCAAGCAGGGCAACTTCGATGAAGCCGAGCAGACTTTTCAGCGTCTGATCGCGCTCGATCCCAATTCGTTCCTCGGCTACTACTACGCCGGCCGCGTGATGGTAGCCGCCAAAAAGTACGACAAGGCTGACGGGTACTACCAGAAAGCGCTTGACCTGAATCCTGACTCCGAGCTGGTGATGCTCGATCTGGCGACGCTGCGGATTCTGCAGAACAAGCCCGACGAAGCGACCGCCTACTACAAGAAGATCATCCAGATAAATCCGAACAACGAGTTCGTGCGCAATCGCCTGGCCGCCGTTTACGTTGGCCAGAAAAAATACGATCAGGCGCTCGGCGAGCTCAAGGAGCTCGAAGGAATCCAGACCAATCCTGTCGATACCCGGACCAAGATCGGGCTGCTCTATTTCCGCCGCGGCGACTTCGATCAGGCCGCCACCGAGTTCAACCTGGTGCTGGGTTCCGAGCCCAACAACACCGAGGTTCGCTACTACCTTGGCACCGCCTACACCGAGCTTAACGAGAACGATCGCGCGGTCGACCAGTTCAACAAAATTCCCGACTCAGACGATCATTATATCGAGTCGCGCCTCCAGCTCGCCTACGTGTACGACAAGCAGAACAACTACGATTCCGCGATCGCGGCGCTCAAGCAGGCGCTGGCGAAGAAACCCGACGATCCCGAAATCCTGGGCTTCCTGATCGGCGTGTACCAGGAAAAGAAAGATTATCCCGCCGCGATCGAGGTCGCGCGCCAGATGGTCGCGCTCGATCCGAAGAACGACAAATATCATTTCACCCTTGGCGCCGTGCTCGATCAGGACAAGCAGCGCTCCGACGGGATGGTCGAGATGAAAAAGGCCATCGACATCAATCCCGCCAACGCGCAGGCGCTCAATTACCTCGGCTACACCTACGCTGAGGAGGGCAGGAACCTCGATGAAGCCGAGAAGCTGATCAAGCGCGCGCTCGATATCGAGCCCGAAGACGGTTTCTACATCGACAGCCTCGGATGGGTTTACTACCAGAAGGGCAACTACCCGCAGGCGGTCGAGCAGCTCGAACGCGCGGTCAACCTGACCAACAGCGATCCGACTATCACCGAGCATCTCGGCGACGCGTACCGCAAGGTGGGCAAGCTGCAGGCGGCGTCGCGCGAATATCAGGACGCGCTCAAGAAATCGCAGGAGCCTGAGCAGGTCGCCCGCCTGAAGGACAAGATCCAGGTTCTCGAGAATTCGCAGAATGCCGCCGGGCATTGAGCGCGTCGCTCGACGCGCGCCGCTGCTGCTCATCGCTGCCGCCACCGGATTGATTTTTTCCGCCTGCGCGACAGTCGCCCCGCCCGAATCTTCGCAAACTGCAGCTGCCGCGCCATCAAGTCAGTCCGCCGAGCTTAGCGCGATGACCTCGCGGCTGGAGGAGCGCGATCGCGCGCTCGTCTCGATGCAGACCGCGGCGATAATGGAATACACCGCGCCCGATCGCCACGCCAAAGCGCGCGAAAATATAACCGTCAGCCGCCCCGCGAGCCTGCGCGTCGAGGCGATGTCGCCATTCGGCATTGCGCTGATCGTCGCGACTCACGGCGGCCAGCTCGAAATTTTCGAGCCGTCGAAGAACAAGTTCATCCGCGCCGCCGCGAACGCCGCGACGCTCGATCAGTTCGTACAAATCCCGATGGAGCCCGCCGACGCGGTAACCCTTCTGCTCGGCATCGCGCCCGGCACGGCGCACCTGTCCGCGACTGCGCCGGCGGCGATCACGACCGAGCATCCAGACGCCGACAGTATCGCCACGATGACGGTCGGTGCCTGGCGCGACGCGAGCGGGACGCGCGAGCTCGGATTCGTGGATGGCAACCTCGCGATGGTGCGGCGGCGCGACGCGTCCGGCCATATCGACTACGAGGTGCGCTATCGCGACTATCACGATATCGGCGGCGTGATGTTTCCCTATGTAGTAGAAGCCGATTTCCCGCCCGCGCAGAGCCATCTGACGATCCGCTACGATCGCCCGATAGTGAACGGCCAAATCTCGCCAGCAGTTTTTGATCTGGCACCGGCAACTTGACTCTGACAAGCATGCGCCGCTTACGATCGTGCAATTTGCCAGCTAGTCTTGATCGCAGCCCGCCATCCGCATCGACCCGGAGCGGACGAAATCTGATGCTTGCGCACCGACGAGAATGTTTTTACATCGCCGCGATTGCGATCGCCGCGCTCGCATGGGCCGGGCTGCCGCGTCAATCGTCCGAAGGTCGATCACGCCCGCGAGCAAATTCTCTACGATGCGACTTCCGCCGATCCTCGCACCTTCAACCCGATCCTGATCACCGATGCGACCTCGGGCGCGATCGTCGGCGATCTGTTCGAGACCCTGATCCGCGTCGACTTGAAGACCTTGTTGCCCGAGCCGGCGCTCGCCGAGAGCTGGGACATCACGCCCGACCAGGAGACCATCACCTTCCACATCCGCCACGGACTCAAGTGGTTCGATGGTGCCCCGCTCGACGCGCGCGATGTCGCGTTTACGATGAAGGTCATCTACGATCCGAAAGTGCCCAACAGCATTCGCCCGGGCATGATGATCGACGACAAACCGATCGAGACGGTGCTGATCGACAACTACACGGTCGCGATGCATCTGCCGCGCCCGTTCGCTCCGTTGCTGTATGAGGCCGCAGGAATACCCGTGATGCCGGAGCATCTGCTCGGCGCGGCACTGACGGCCGGAAAATTCGCGCAGATGTGGGGAATCAATACTCCCGCGAACGAGATCATCGGCGACGGCCAATTCAAGATGACCCACTACCTCCAGAGCCAGGTGGTGCAGTACGAACGCAATCCTGATTTCTGGATGAAGGACGAACATGGCGGCCAGCTCCCGCGCCTGCACGGCCGCGCAACCATGATAGTCCAGGATCAGAACACCGATTACCTGAAATTCCTCTCGGGACAGACCGACGTGTACGGCCCGCGCCCCAAGGACGTGATCGATCTTGAAGACAAGGCGCGCGCGCTCGGGATCAACGTGCAGGAGATCGGCATCGACACTGGCGAGCTGTTCTTCTCCTTCAATCGCAACCCAAAACATTTCGTGCACGACGGCGTGACCGATCCGAAGCTGACCTGGTTCACCGATCCGTATTTCCTGCAGGCGTTCGCGCATTCGATCGACAAGCAGGGGATCATCAACTTGTGCTACCACGGGCTTGCGGTTCCGGCGGTCGCGGAAATTTCGCCGGCCAACAAGATCTTCCACAATCCGAACTTGAAAGATTACGACTACGATCTGGCCGAGGCCGCGCGACTGCTCGAGGCTGGCGGCTACCATCTGATCCGCCCCGGCGTACGCGCCGATTCGCACGGCAACCCTATCGTGTTCACTCTGACCACCAACGCCGATTCCCAGGAGCGCCAGCAGATGTGCGCGATCCTGAAGCAGGACCTCTCGACGCTTGGAATCCAGGTGAACTTCCGCCCGCTCGATTTCCAGACGCTGATCGAAAAGCTCGATTCGAATTTCGATTGGGACTGTATCCTGATGGGCTTCACCGGCGGCTTCGAGCCCAACGACGGCGCCGACTTCCTGCGCTCGTCGGGCAACCTGCACATCTGGTACCCGAATCAGAAAACTCCGGCGACACCGTGGGAAGCGGAGATCGATCACCTGATGGATCAGGGCACCACCGTGATGGATCCGCTGAAGCGCGCGCCCTACTACTGGAAGATCCAGGAAATCCTGCACCAGCAGTTGCCGATTATCGAAACCGTGCGCGGGACGCGCTACGCCGCGTGGAAAAATTCGCTCGAGAATTACCAGCCGACAGTCTGGGGGCTATACCATCCCGAATGGATCGAATTCAAACCGAACTGAAGCGCCGCGCGCGGACCGCGCCGCGCAGCTAGCCGCACACCCATGGGACGCTTCCTTATCCGCCGCTTGATCAACATGATCCCGCTGATCATCGGGATCACGTTTCTGTCGTTCCTGGTGATGTCGCTGGTGCCGGGAAATTTTCTCTCGACCCTCAAGCTCAACCCGCGCATCTCGCCCCAGGTCATCAAGCAGATGGAGGCGCAGTTCGGCCTCGACCAGCCGCTTTTGATTCGCTACTTCAAATGGCTCTGGTCGGTGCTTCATCTGAACCTCGGCATCTCGCTCGCCTACCGGGTCAGCGTCACTTCGCTCATTACAACGCGCGCGATCAACACGATCATCCTGTCCGCGTGCGCGATGCTGTTTGCGTGGGTCGTCGCGATCCCGATCGGGATCATCGTCGCGGTAAATCAGAATTCGATCTGGGATCGCGTGCTGTCGTTCCTCGCGTTCTTCGGGATGTCGGTGCCGAATTTCTTTCTCGCCTTCCTGATGATGTGGGTGGCGCTGCAGACCGGATGGTTTCCCATCGGCGGAACCTACTCGGTGGACTACTCGACGCTCGATCTCTGGTCGCAAATCGCCGACCGCATCAACCATCTCATCCTGCCGGTGTTCGTGCTCGGCACGGCCGGGATGGCGGGGCTGATGCGCCTGATGCGCTCGCAGATTCTCGAGATCAAGAACGCGGAGTTCGTGCGCACCGCCCGCGCCAAGGGACTTTCCGAACGCGTCGTGATCTACAAGCACGTGCTGCGTAACGCGCTCAATCCGTTCGTGACGATGGCGGGATACTCGCTCGGCGATCTGCTCGGCGGCGCCGCGCTGGTCGAAGCCGTGATGAATCTTCAGGGTCTCGGATTGCTGCTGCTCGACGCCGTGCGCCAGCTCGATATCTACCTTGTGATGGGTTCAGTGCTCGTCGGCACCGTGCTGCTGCTGGTTGGTAACCTGCTTGCGGATATCGCGTTGGTCGCGGTCGATCCACGCGTGGATTTTTCGTCGACGGCGCAGCAATGAGCGCGATGCCGGGAATGCTGGGACAGCCGGGCTCGATCGCCGAGCCGATCGCGCTGCCGGTTCAGTCCACTGGCGTCATGCGCGAATGGCGGCTCGCCTCATGGACCGTGCGCGCATCGGCGATCTGCCTGATTCTGTTTTACCTGTTCGCGGCGGCGTCGCCGTTTTTCGCGCCCTACGACGACACCTATCAGAATCGCGCGATGCCTGATTGTCCGCCGATGCGCCTGCATCTGGCCGCGCCGTCGGATTGGGCGGACGGATTTTTATATACGCATCCGATGCGCCTGCTCGATCCGGTCGAGCGCAACTACGCTCCCGACCTCGCGCGTCGCACTTACGTGCACATACTTTCGCGCGGGCATCTGTTCACAACCGACTCGCCGAAAGATCCCTTCTACCTGATGGGCAGCGACTCGCTCGGCCGCGACCTGTTCTCGCGTATCGTGTACGGCTCGCGCGTCAGCATGCTGGTCGGACTGATTGGTGTCGCGATCAGCTTCTCGCTCGGCATCACGATCGGGGCTCTCTCCGGCTACGTCGGCGGGTTGACCGATAATCTGATCATGCGATGGTCCGAAATCGAGATGTCGCTGCCGTCATTTTATTTCCTGCTCGCGCTCGCCGCGATCATCCCGGCCGGGATGAGCACCACCGCGACGTTCTTCATGATTATCGCGATCATGAGCTTCATAAGCTGGGCCGGACTGGCGCGCATCATCCGCGGAATGGCGGCGTCGGTGCGCTCGCGCCCATACGTCGAGGCTGCGCGCGCGCTCGGCGCCTCGCGATGGCGAATCATCACGCGCCACGTGATTCCCTCCGTGCTCGGCTACGCGATCGTCGCCGCTACCCTCTCGATTCCGGGCTTCATCCTCGGCGAGAGCGCGCTCTCGCTGCTAGGCCTGGGAATCCAGGAACCCGCCGCCTCATGGGGCAACTTGTTGGCGCAAGCCCAGGACGTGCAAAGCCTCGCGCGCTATCCCTGGATTCTGATCCCCGGCGTCTTCATTTTCCTCGCAGTGATGTCATTCAATTTCCTGGGCGATCATCTCCGCGATCGCATGGACCCCTCAAACGCCAACTGATTTCCGAGTCCTCCCCCGTTGTTTGTTTGAAACGCGGGAGGATTAAGGGAGGGGGTGCAGCCGAGCACGTATTTACGCTACGCCTGCGGCCCCGTCTGGTCCGCCGTATGCTGGCGATGCTACCCTGTATGCACAAGTGGCGTCCCTACTCGAAGTCAAATCGCTTAGCACCTCGTTCTTCACCGGCGAAGGCGAGGTGCGCGCGGTTGACGGCGTGAGCTTCTCGGTCGAGGCGGGCAAGCTGATGGGCATCGTCGGCGAGTCGGGCTCGGGCAAGACCGCCACGGTGCTGTCGATCATGCGGCTGCTGCCCGAGACCGCGCGAATCACCGGCGGCGAAATCCTTTTCGAGGGCAAGGACCTGCTGAAGCTCCCCGAGCCCGAGATGCGCGCGATTCGCGGTGCACAAATCGCAATGATCTTTCAGGAGCCGATGACCTCGCTCAATCCGGTCTTCACGATCGGCAGCCAAATCGGCGAAGCGGTGCGGCTGCATCAGCATACTGCCCGGCGCGAGACCCGCGAGCGCTCGGTCGAGGCGCTGCGGATGGTCGGAATCGCCGACCCCGAGCGGTGCATCGCCGACTATCCGCATCAGCTCTCCGGCGGGATGCGCCAGCGCGTCATGATCGCGATGGCGCTGGCGTGCAATCCGAAAGTGCTGATCGCGGACGAGCCGACCACCGCGCTCGACGTGACAATCCAGGCGCAGATTCTCGATCTGATTCGCGAGCTGCAAGGGCGCCTGGGGCTTGCGGTGATCCTCGTCACGCACGATATGGGAATCGTCGCGGAGTACGCCGACGACGTGACGATTCTTTATTCTGCGCGCGTTATGGAGCAGGCGTCGTCGCACGATCTGTTCAAGGACCCGCTCAATCCCTACACGCGTGGGCTGCTCGCGTCGATTCCGGGAATCGACGGCGCGCGCCGCGAAAGATTGCAGGCGATTCCCGGCTCGATCCCGAGCGCGCTGCGCCCGCCTTCGGGATGCAGGTTCCATCCGCGATGCCCACTCGCGATTCCCGAATGCGCTCAAACTGTGCCGCCGCTCGAAGCGAAGGCGCCCAATCATTATGTCGCCTGTATCCGCGTCTGATTCGGCGCGCGCGCCGCCGCTTCGCCCGATTCGGGTGCGGCGCTGGTCCGCGCCGAAAATCTGAGCAAGGAATTTCCCGCCGGCGGCGACGCGCTGTTCGCACGCGAGCGCCTGACGGTCAAGGCGGTCACCGGAGTCAATCTCGAAATCTCTCCCGGCGAGACGCTCGGCTTGGTCGGCGAGTCCGGTTCCGGAAAATCCACGCTCGGAAGATTGATCCTGAAACTTATCGAGCCGAGCGCGGGCAAGGTCTGGTTCGACGGACGCGATCTGCAGACGCTGGGCCGCGCGGAGCTGCGCGCGCTCAGACGCGAGATGCAGCTCGTCTTCCAGGATCCGTACGCCTCGCTAAATCCGCGGATGAAGGTGCGCGCGATCGTCGGCGAAGGAATCGAGATTCACAAGCTCGCGCGCGGCGCCGAAAAGGAAAAGCGCATCGCCGAGCTGCTCGAAATGGTCGGGCTCGGCGCGGACACGATGAATCGCTATCCGCACGAATTTTCCGGCGGCCAGCGCCAGCGGATCGGAATCGCGCGCGCCCTCGCCGTAGGGCCGCGCTTTATCGTGCTGGACGAGCCGGTCTCGGCGCTCGACGTTTCGATCCAGGCGCAGATCATCAACCTGTTGCAGGACTTGCAGGAGCAGTTGCATCTGACCTACCTGTTCGTTGCGCACGATCTGCGCGTCGTCGAGCACATCAGCCGCCGCGTCGCGATCATGTACCTTGGCAAGATCGTCGAGCTCGCCACGCGCGAGGAGATCTACGCCAACCCGCGCCATCCCTACACTCGCGCGCTGCTCTCCGCGATCCCGACCGTTGATCCCGCGGGCAAGCCCGAGCGGATCAAGCTGCCCGGCGAGATGCCCAGCCCGGTCAATCCGCCGTCGGGCTGCGCCTTTCATCCGCGATGCCCTTATGCGAAGGATGAATGCAGGACCGTCGAGCCAGCGTTGATCACGGGAAGGGGAGGGCACGCGGTTGCGTGTCACGTGTTTCCCGCGCCATGATCGGCGTCCGGTGGTAGTAAAATGGCTCCCGAACATAATGGACATGGCAACGCGGGCGGCGTGACGCATCCGATCTCGCGGACGGCCACGAATATCCCCAACGAGCCGGCGGTGGCGTGGGTCGAAGAGCGCACTCGCGTCGCGGTCGGGCGCAACGTCAACGTCTCGGGCCGGCTGGTGTTTAGCGAGCCGGTCAGAATCGAAGGGCGTTTTCGCGGCGAAGTGTCATCGGCAGAACTAGTGGCGATTTCGGAAGGGGCGACGATCGAAGGCAAAGTCCGCGCGCCGCGCTTATTGGTCATGGGCGAGTTGCGCGGCGATATCGCGGGCGCTAAGCGCGTGGTGCTGGGACCGAACTCGCGCGTCGATGGAAATATCGAGACCGAAAGCCTGACCATCTGCGAGGGCGCCCACTTCGACGGGCACGTGCGGATGACGGCGGCCTGCCGCTCGAACTAATTCCTGGATCAGGTTAGGCGAGAGTGTCGAGGCGTGCGGCCTTGCCTTGCCGTCCGCGCAGATAATAGAGACGCGCGCGGCGCACCCGGCTTCGCGAAAGCACCTGGATCTTTTCGAGCCTCGGCGAATGCAGAGGAAAGATCCGCTCGACTCCGATGCCGTAGGAGACCTTGCGCACGGTGAAGGTCGCGCGATTTCCGCCGCGATTCATCTTGATCACGACGCCCTCGAACGACTGGATGCGTTCCTTCTCGCCCTCGCGGACTTTGACCTGCAAGCGCAACATATCGCCCACGCGGAAATCGGGAAGGTCGGTCCGCAGGGCTCGATCTTCGAGCTTTTGGATGATGCTATTCATGTGAAATGTTTTCCGGGTTGAGCTCCCAAACCTATCCAAACCCGCCGCGTGAAACAAGCACCCGCGCCCCGAGTACGTTCATCTAAGACAGGCCCCGACCGTCATTCCGAGCTTCGGGCGAGGAATCCCGAGCCGTCCATGCAGTAATCGCGCGGACGCCTGCAAGTTCGCACGATCGTCGGCGTACGGAGACGAGTGCGTCGCGACGCGCCCCTACGAAATCGTGATGTGATTCTGTCGTGGGATTGGCGGTCATCGATCGAGTGGCGTCTCCCGAATCAAACCTTCGTAGGGGCGGCTCGCGAGCCGCCCGCCTTCGCACAGTCTGAGATCTTCAGAGATGCGCGTTCAATCCGGCTAAACGGTGTCGGGGCCGGGGATTGCGTGCGGTGCGGGGGACGGTCCTTCGGGACGGTGTGCGCGACAAGTCAGGTTCTCGCGGCTCGACTCCGGCAGGTCAAGCGTGGTCGTCCAAGGGGCGTTGCCGCCGAGCACCTGGCATTGGACCGGATCGCCCGAGCATTGGAATTTCAGCACCTGATTCTCGAGCGGCTTGTCCTCGGCCCCGATCAGCGTACGGCGCTCTTCGCACTGGGTTCCGTATCCGGAGCGAGCGCAGCGGAAGTCTTCGCGCATATGGCTCGGGCCGTCGCTCGCGACGATCTGCGAAAAATCGCACAGCGGCACGTCGGCATCGGTGCACACCAACTCGCGGCAATGGCGGTACACCAGCGTGGTCGGATCTTCCGCCGCGACGGCCGGCGGCAACGTGGAATTGCCCCCGCTCGCGGCGCATCCGGACGCGATCGCGATTGCCGTGGCGATCAGAATCGCGCGGCCAACCAGACGAAAATTCATACGGCTAAAATTGCCTTGCCGCGCGCCGCGCGGCAAGTACCGCGAGCTATTTGCCGCGCAGCCGGTCGAGGATGATCGCGCCCGCCGCGCGCACTGACAGATGGTTGTAATCGCCGGCGCCGTGGATCGCTTCGAGCACGATATCGGCGCGCTCGGCCATCTCCGGCGTCATCCCGAATCCGGTCCCGAGCAGGACCATCGCCGGCAGCGCCTCGGGTGCTTCGAGCCGTGCGCGCAGCGAGGCGAAGGTCTCTCCGCGGTCGGTCCGTGCCGACGTGTGCACGACCAGCGCGCGTGCGCCTGCGATTTTCTCCGCCTCGGCGCAGGCGTCGTCGAGCGTCGCGACGATTCGCACCAGCTCGAGCGCCTCGCGCCGGCGGGCGTCGAACGCGCGGCCGAAGTCGAAGCGCCAATGATCGATCACACTTTTGGCAAATTCGCGCTGCTCGGGAATCGGATGCACGACGAAGAACGCGCGCACGCCGTAGGTTCGCGCCGAGCGGGCGAGATCGTGGATATCGAGGCTGGTGATCGCGGACGTGACCACCTTGCCGTTGCGGTTGACGACCGGATGATGAATCAGCGCGAGGAAAAGATCGGCCACGCTCAGAACTTGCGCCGCTCGAGCAGGTCGGGGCGGCGCTGCGCGGTGCGCCTGCGCGCCTCGGCCTCGCGCCATACGCGAATCTTGCCGTGATCGCCCGAGAGCAGGATTTCCGGCACGCGCATCCCGCGAAACTCCTCGGGCCGGGTGTATTGCGGATATTCGAGCGAGCGCTCGGCGAACGATTCCTCGGTGAGCGACTCGGGATTTCCGAGGACGCCTGGCCAGCAGCCGCCCCGTCGCCTCGATCACAACCATCGCGGCCAGCTCGCCGCCGGAGAGCACGTAGTCGCCGATCGAGATCTCCTGATCGACCATCGTGCGCACCCGCTCGTCAATTCCTTCGTAGCGTCCCGCGATCAGCAGAATCCCGTCGCGCTTGGCGGAGAACTCGCGCGCGAGCGCCTGATCGAAAACCTCGCCCTGCGGAGTCAGCAGGACCTTCCAGAGCTGCGGATTCTCCGCCGCGACGGCGTCGATCGCCGCCGCGATCGGCTCCGGCCGCATCACCATCCCGCTGCCGCCGCCGTACGGGGCGTCATCGACCTGCTTGTAGTTGCCGAGACCAAAGGGGCGCAGCGCGTGCAGATGGATCGCGATTAGCCCCTGTTCGATCGCGCGGCCGATCATCCCGCCGCGAAACGGCGACTCGAACATCTCGGGGAACAGGGTGATTACGTGGAAATCCATTGCGAGGATGCGCTGGCGCGCGTCTCAAACGTATCGCGCCGCGCGCGCTCGAACCAGACGCGGCTCGGCGGGCCCGCAACGGCCTTTGGACCTCTTTCCAATAACGCGAACCAAACGATTTTCTGTACGGCGCTATTTGCTTTCCACTCTTCACACGCAACCGATGCTGTCATTCCCGCGCGTGGCTGCCGCGCGAGGAATCCCTATTTCGGATCGCGCTCGAACAGCCGTTAGGGAGACGCGTACGCAAGAACCCCGGGATTCCTCACGCGCGGCAGCCACACGCGCGGGAATGACACCTCCGGAGGCGCGCGATCTCCAATTCAAAATGGTCCACTACCGACTCTTGCGGCGGTAGTTTTTCGGATGCTACTTAGGCTGGAACCGGGAGGACAGGATGAATCTGACGACGAAGCTCTCTGCGGTCTCGGTCGCCTGCATAATTGCACTTGGAGTGGCGCTCGCGCCCCGCATCGCCCGCGCGCAGACCGACGCGGCCGCGAAGGATGATCCCGCGCTCATTTCGGCGGCGAAAAAGATTTTCCAGGGAATCGCGGACGACGACGCCGACGCGGTCAAGGCGACTGTCGTCAGCAAGTACGCGAAGAAGGTCAACAAGGAGCAGCTTCGTCCCGCGCAGACGGGACCCAAGCTCACCGTCGCCTACGATTCCAACGTGAAAGTCCTGCGCGCGACCGATAAGGACGCGGTAGTGGAAGCCACGATGTTCACGCCGGCCCCGGACGTTCCCAAGGGTGAGGCGAGCAAGCTTGACATCTACATGGTCAAGGAAAAGGGCCAATGGCTCGCCGATGCGCCGGACAAGAAGGAAGCGGGCGACGACGCGACCATGCAGGGCGGATGGTACCATCCGGGCACCTTCACCTATTGTCCGAACAAGGGCCTCGAGTATCTGGGCAGTCATTTCAGCAACAAGCTGAACTGCCGCGCCACCGCTGTATGTAGATAGGCATCGGAGAGAGACTCGTCGCCACAAAGAGCCCGCCGGGACAGCGGCCCTACTGAATAAAGCATCTCCGGCTCAATCGAGCAGACCGGGTACGGGTTCGACTACGATTCGGCGCGCGTTGAGATCCATCGTCTTGACCACGTCTGCGATCACAGGGATGAGGATTTCTTTCTTGCCGTCGCGGACCACGAGCACATCATTGGCGCCGGTGGATAGAACCTCCTCGACGAGGCCGAGCCGCCGTCCGTCGGTCAGCACGACCTCGCATCCTACCGCCTGGTAGTAGTAGAACTTGCCCGGTCCGGCAGCCGGAAGCTCGGAGGCCGCGATCATCACGATAGCGCCCTTGAGCGCGTCGGCCTGATCGGCGTTGGAGAGGCCGTCGAGGATGAGCCGGATCATTCCGCCGCCGGCTCGCGACACGCCGAGCAGGTTATATTCACGGCGCTCGCCACCGAGGTCGAGCGTCAGCCGCGGCGCGTCGGCAAAGGCTTCCGAATCGGGATTGTCCGGGCGCATCCGCAGCGCGCCGGAAAGTCCGTGCGCGCCGGCGATTCGCCCGATTCGGATCATCGCGAGATCAGAATCGGCGCGAGCGGAATTTTCTTCAGGATTCGGCCGCGCCTCGGTCGAGGCGGACGCGGAGGAGAACGGGCGCGAAGGCCGGTCGGCCGATACCATCGCGCTACTTGTCTTCGATAATCTCGAGGACGACCTTGCGATTAGTGCGCGACGCGACCGCATTCAGGATCGTCCGGATCGATTTGGCGGTCCGGCCCTGCTTGCCGATCACGCGGCCGAGGTCTTCCTTGGCGACGCGCAACTCGAGGACCGAAGCGGTGTCGCCCTGGGTTTCCTTGACCTCGACGGCGTCGGGATTATTGACCAGTTGTTGCGCCAGGAACTGAACCAGCTCCTTCATGGTTGGCCCCGTTGCAGCGGGTCGCTTCAGGCGGAGGTCGCTGCGTTAGAAACCTGCTTGATCAACTTCCTCACCGTGTCGCTAGGCTTGGCGCCGGCCTTGAGCCAGCGATCGACGTGATCTTTTTTGATCGCGACCCGCGGCGGATTGAATGCCGGGTCGTAGGTCCCGATCTGATCGACAAAGCGGCCGTCGCGCGGCGCGCGCGAATCCGCCACGACGATCCGGTAGAAGGGTTTCTTTTTGCCGCCGTGGCGGCGCAGTCGGATTACCAGTGCCATCGTATCTCCTATTCTAGCTCCCGAAGCCCATTCCGCGCATCATGGATTTTCCCGCGCCGAGCTTGGTCAGTTTCTTCATCATCTTGCGGGTCTGGTCGAATTGTTTAAGGAAGCGGTTGATCTCCTGGACCGAAGTCCCGCTGCCGGCCGCGATCCGGATGCGCCGCTTGCCGTTCAGGATCAGGTGGTTCTCGCGCTCCTGGATCGTCATCGAATCGATTATCGCCTGGATTCGCTTGAGCTCGAGGGTGGCCTGCTCGGAGTCGGCCGCGCCGGCGAGCTTCTTCAGCCCCGGGATCATCCCGATCAAATCGCCCAGCGAGCCCATCTTCTTGATCGCCTTCATCTGCTCGGCGAAGTCGGTGATCGTGAATTCGTTTTTCTTGAACTTGCGCTGCAGCTCTTTGGCTTTGGTCGCGTCGTAGTTGGTCTGCGCCTTTTCGATCAGCGTCAGCACGTCGCCCATCCCGAGAATCCGCGAAGAGAGGCGGTCGGGATGAAAAATCTCGAAAGAATCGAGTTTCTCGCCCAGGCCGACGAACAGGATCGGCGCGCCGGTCACCGCGCGCACCGAGAGCGCCGCGCCGCCGCGCGCGTCGGAGTCGAGCTTGGTCAGGATCACGCCGGAAAGCCCCAGCCGCTCATGGAATCC
The DNA here is from genome assembly GCA_963801665.1 of uncultured delta proteobacterium. Lineage (GTDB taxonomy): Bacteria > Desulfobacterota > Binatia > Binatales > Binataceae > JBARDN01. The sequence goes on from CAWDFL010000003.1 coordinate 616,047, forward strand.
GAGCGCGACGTTGGCGGCCTCTTGCCCGGTCATCGCGTCGGCGACGAACACGATATGATGGGGATTCAGCGCGGCCTTGAGGCGCGAGAGCTCGTCCATCAGCTCCTCGTCGATCTGCAAACGGCCCGCGGTATCGATAATGATCGCGTCGTGGCCGCCCGCATCCGCCCGCGCCATCGCGCGCGAGGCGATCTCGACCGGGTCCTCGGTCTCGCGGCTTTCGAGCACCGGAACCTCGACCTGCGCGCCCAGCACGCGCAACTGCTCCATCGCGGCCGGCCGGTAGATATCGGTCGAGGCGAGCAGCGGATGCCGCTTGCGTTCGCTCCTGAGCCACTTGGCGAGCTTCGCGGCGTGGGTGGTTTTGCCCGCGCCCTGCAGCCCGACCAGCATAATCTTAACGGGAGGCTTGACCTTGAGGTCGAGCTCGCGCGCCTGGCCGCCCATCACCTGGGTCAGCTCGTTCGAGACGAAGCGGACTAGGTGCTGCTCGGGGGTGAGCGAGCGCAGGACCTCCTGTCCGAGCGCGCGGGTTCGTACATGCTCGACGAAATCGCGAACGACCTTGATATTGACGTCGGCCTCGAGCAGGGCGAGACGAACCTCGCGCAGCGCGTCTTCGATATTACGCTCGGTGATTCGCCCCTGGCCTTTGAGCTTTTTGAAAACGCCTTCGAGGCGATCGCTAAGGGTGTCGAACATAAGTCAGAGCCGGATGCGGCCGGTTCAGGATGCGGTGCTGGTACTTCCGATACGAGATCAGTCTAGCAAACCGCCGAGGTTAGGCCAGCACATCAAGCCAGTCAATCACCCCGTCTGAGTCCTCCTCCGTTTTTCCACGGGGAAGGATTAAAGGAGGGGGTCTCTGCTCTTTCTGCCGCGCGGAAACTCAAGCTCATTCACAAGGGATCCGATCGATCGATCCGTCGTGGAGCCTGAAGACGACGTCGCGTGAGACTTCGAGCTCCAGCGCCGCCGCCTCTGCGATAACGCCATAGATTCCGCGCAGGATGCGGCTCGTAACGCCGTGCGAGACGGCGATTAGGCGATCGCGCTGCGCATTGTCGGAGAGCCATTGGCGCACTCGTGACGAGACCGCCTCGAGCGTCTCGCCGTCGGGTGATCGGAAGTACCAGTCGTAGCGTCCGCTACCGTCGAGCGCTCGGGGCCAGCGCGGTGCGACTTCGTCGCGCGTCAAGCCAGCCCATGACCCCAGATTGATTTCAGCCAGGCGCGGATCGGTCTCGATCTCGCTCGACGCAATCCCCAAAACCTCGCAGATGATCTCGGCCGTTCGTCGTGCGCGACCGAGCGGACTGCTGACGATGATGCATCCAGTTGAATCGCCCAGAAGCTCTAGCAGGGTTGTGCCCATCCGATAAGCCTGCTCGAGGCCGCGATCAGTCAGCGGAGAATCGAGTTGCCCCTGGAACCGCCGTTCGCGATTCCACTCGGTCTCGCCATGCAGAGTGAGGTAGAACATCCGACGTTGATCCTCGGGACATCTTTTAGCACGCTGCAAAGGTCCGCGTGCGCCGGAGATTTTCAGGAACGCGAGATGGCCCAGGTTGAGGACGCGGTCGCGGCGACCTCGCCTGTTGCCGAGAGGACGCTCGCCTCCAGGAACGCGAGCGCGCGCGTGCGCCGCAGGACGCGCGCGGTGCCAGTGATCGCTCCGGGCATCAACACGCGCAAATACGAGAGCTTGATTTCCGCAGTGACGGCGAACTCGGCGCCTTCGAGGACCGAGCCGACCGCGGTCGAGAACATTTCATCGACGAAGATTCCTATATATCCGCCGCCGATCGTGCCGAACGGATTCAGCACCCGCGCCGGATGCTCGCGCCACTCCCATCGCGAGGTTCCCGGACCGAACTCGATCGGATGCATCCCGAGCGCGCGGCTTGCGGTCGCATAATCGGCGATCCGGTTCTCGCGGATGATTCGATTTATTTCTGAAAGCGCGCGCAGCGGTGAACGATCCGGCAATGCTGATACTCCCGTCAACTGATTTGCGCCGAGAGCGCAGTCATATGCGTCGGCGCTCGACCAGACTAGCTGGACGGGCGCGCAGAATCATCCGCTGCGATCGCGAGACCGCATTTTCGAACCTGACGCGATCCGATCGTCCCCGGTTCCCGCAAACCAGGGACCAGGTTGAGGACTAGCCGGCGGCGGTGGAGAGGTAGCTTGCGATCATCAGGGCTCCGACAGTGAGAGCTGATCCCAATACGACGAATACCGCCATCTTGGCCTTGCTGCCCATCGGTGACCTCCCGTTGGAACGCGGCGCTAGGCCGGTTCCGGGTAATCAACCATTACAATCGCTTATCTGATGAATCAGTTACGCCGATGCGCGACGAAAGGCAATATGGCTGCTGAGAGCGAAACAGGGATTCCTCGCGCGGCAGCCACGCGCGGGAATGACAATCGAGGGCGTGGCTTCAGTGAGGTTCTATAGAGGGGCGCGATCGAGGGAGCGGTACTGGATCGCTTCGCTGACGTGGTGCGCCGCGATAGCGGAGGCGTCTTCGAGGTCGGCGATGGTGCGCGCGACCTTCAGGATTCGGGTATAGGCGCGGGCCGACAGCCCGAGCCGGTTGATCGCGAGCTCGAGCAGCTTTTCGCCCGCGCTCTCGACCGCGCAATGCTGATGCAGCTCGCGCGCGCCCATCTGCGCGTTGCAGTAGATCGGCATCCCCGCGAAGCGGCTTAGTTGATGCGCCCGCGCGCGATTCACGCGCTCGCGGATTGCGGCGGAGGTCTCGCCGGCGCGCTTGTCGGTCAGGTCTTTGTACTTCACCGCGGGCACTTCGATATGGATATCGATCCGATCGAGCAGCGGCCCGGAGATTCGCGAACGATAGCGCGCGATCTTGAGCGGCGAGCAGGAGCATTCCTTCTGCGGGTCGGTGTAGAAGCCGCACGGACACGGGTTCATCGCCGCGATCAGCATCACGCTGGCGGGGAACGTGAGCGTGCCCATCACGCGCGAGATCGTGATCTTCGAGTCCTCGAGCGGCTGGCGCAGCACTTCGAGCACGTTCTTGCGGAACTCCGGCAGCTCATCGAGAAACAGGACGCCGCGATGCGCCAGGCTCACTTCGCCCGGGCGCGGAATCGGGCCGCCGCCGATCAGGCCCGCGTCGGAGATCGTGTGATGCGGCGCGCGAAACGGGCGCGTCGCGATCAGCGCGCGGCCGTCGAGCAGCCCCATCACACTGTGCACCTTGGTGGTCTCGATAGCCTCCTCGAAGCTCATCGCGGGCAGTACAGTCGGCAGCCGCTTCGCGAGCATCGTCTTGCCCGATCCCGGCGGCCCGATCATCAGCACGTTATGCCCGCCGGCCGCGGCGACTTCGAGCGCGCGCTTGGCCTGCTCCTGGCCTTTGACCTCGCTGAAATCAACTTCGTATTTCGCCGCGCTGGCGAACAGCTCGTCGAGATTCGCGAGCGCCGGTTCGATCGAGCGCGTGCCGTCGAAGAATTCGATCGCCTCGCGGATATTGCTCACGCCGACGATCGGCGTGCCGTCGCCGACCACGGCGGCTTCGCGCGCGTTTTCGGACGGCAGCACCGCGCCGTCGAATTTTTTCGCGCGCGCCAACAGCGCGGAGGGCAGGGCGCCCTTGATTCCCTTCACGCGCCCGTCAAGTGCGAGCTCGCCCAGAACAAGATAGCGGCGCATCCGTTCGCGATCCCGAATCTGGCCGTTCGCGCCGAGCAGCGCGATCGCCAGAGGCAGATCGAATGCCGAGCCTTCCTTGCGAGTGTCGGCGGGAGCGAGGTTGATCGTGATCTTGCGGCCGGGAAAATCGTAGCCCGAGTTGCGCAGCGCCGATTTGATTCGGTCCAGCGCCTCGAGCACCGACTTCTCCGGCAGCCCGACCATCTTGAGGCCCGGGAACCCGCCGGAGATGTCGATCTCGACCTCGACCGGATATGCATCGACACCCGCAAGTGCGCTCGAAATAACGCTAGCTAGCAACCGAACCCCCTTTTCGCGTTATGACTACGGGAAAGAACTCTAGCGCAATAAAGGCTACCGCGCGAAGCGGATCAGCCGCAGCTTCGCTTTTCGATCGCCACTACAATCGCCAGACGGCGCCTGATGCAGTGATGAGAACTCATTTGCCATTTCGTTTGAACGAAAGGTCTGCATAACGCCTTGGCAGGTTGCGCGGGCGCGGAGGGCGAGATTCCTCGCAATGCGTGCGGCCTGCGGAAACCTACACAATGCGTATATCGCGGTCGATTCGCGCTCGGAATGACAGGCGAGACGCCGGTCCTACTGATACAATTTTTAGGAGGGCCGCCGTCCCGGCGGCCTCTTCGTCGCGAAAGATCTCTTCTATAGTGATGATCTATGCGAAGCTCTCCGCAGGGGAGAGTCACCGGAAGTGTTTCCTTATCGTCGGCAAAGTTTCCGATTGTAATGTCATGCGGTTGAGGATCGACAAGCGCGGGCGCATCGCGATTCCCAAATCATTGCGCGAGAAGTTAGGGCTTATCCTCGGCGTTACCATCGAAGCGCACGAAGAAGCTCGCGGACTGATCTTGAGGGCCGCTCGGCGGAATCCTGCGCTGCTTCGGGAGAAGGGGTTGCTGGTGCATCAAGGAGCGCCGTCCGGACGTGTGGACTGGCAGCGCATGATCGACGCGCTCCGTCACCAACGTCATCAGTAAATTCGGAGATCGAGAAGCGTTACGGCCACACCACGCCCGAGGCGATTAGTTCGTCGCGGTCGGCGCGGCTTAGGCCGAGGATCTCGCCGAGGACGTAGTCGTTGTTCTCGCCGACGTTCGGGGCCGATCGATCGGACCGCGCCGGAGCCGCTCGAAATGCGAAACGGGACGCCGGTCACCTGGGTTGCTGCGCCCGCGGCGGTCGCGACTGTGGGCCAGAAGCCTCGCTCGCGGAGCTGGGGATCGCGCGCGCAGAGATCGATTCCGTTTTCGACGACTCCCGCCGCGACGCGCGCGGCTTGCAGCGTCGCCATCGCATCTTCCGGCGAGCGCTCGGCGGTCCAGCGCGAGATATTCGCGTCGAGCTCCGCGCGATTCCTGATTCGCAGATAAAGCGTCTGGAATTTCGGATCGCTTGCCCACTTGGGTGAATCCAACGCTGCGGTGAAGCGTTCCCATTCGGCCTGCGTATGCGCCGAAATCGCGACCCAGCGATCGTCGTCGTCCGCGCCGCCGGACGCGTCAGCATCGCGCGCCCGGCATTTGTAAATTCCGTGCGGGGCGGCCGGTGCTTCCTGCGAATCGTATCCAAATGGTTTTTGCTCGCGACCGTTGACGGAGATATCCAGCAGCGAAGGGCCGATAACGGCCGTGACCGCCTCGAACTGCGAGAGATCGACGAACTGGCCGCGTCCGGTTTGCTTGCGGCTCCATAGCGCCGCGAGCGCCGCGAGCGCTCCAGTATATCCGCCGCACATGTCGGCATAGGAATATCCGTAGCCTGCGGGCTCGCCGTCGGGCTCCGCCATCAGCATCGTATACCCGGTCAGCGCCTGCAGCGTCGGCCCGTAACTGACATAGCTCGAGCGGGGGCCGGTGTGTCCGAGGCCCGACATGCTGACGCAGATAATGTCGGGTTTGATTTTTTTCAGGCTCTCGTAATCCATCCCCCACGCGCGCATCACGCGGGCCGAGAAATTATCCATCACGAGATCGGATTTCGCGGCGAGCTTGCGCGCGAGCTCGACGCCGCGCGGGTCGCCCATGTTGATTGCGGCGGAAAGCTTGCCGCGATGCAGGTCGCACTGGAGGCCGAGCTTGCGATTACCGAGCGGCGGAGGATTCTTGCGCTCGATTTTGACCACCTGCGCGCCGTGATCGGCGAGAATCCGCGTCGCGACCGGACCGGCGACGACCCAGGTGAAATCGAGCACGCGAATTCCTTCGAGCGGCAGCGGCGGCATCGTCAGATAACTCCTTCCGCCGCGAGCGCCGCGAGTTCTTCCGGAGCAAGGTCGAGCTCGCCGCGCAGGATCTCGCCCGAATGCTCTCCCACCAGCGGCGGGCGGCGATAGACCCTCCATGGCGTGCCGTTCATCAGGTACGGCGGACCCGGATAGCGAACCGTGCGGCCTAGCTCCGGATGCTCGACTTCGACGAAGAAGCCGCGCGCCGCGAGCTGCTCATCGTCGAACAGCGCCTCGGGGTTGCGCACGGTCGCATACGGCTGGCGCAGAAGCTGCGCGCGTTCGAGCAGCTCGTCGCGTGGATAATCCTTGACCCATTCGTCGAGCACGTCGAACAGATGCTCCGCCATCAGGTAGCGATGCAGCACCTGATCGTAGGCGGGATCGTCGAGGTCCTGCGCTTTGCCGTCCGCCTTTACCCATTCGATAAGCGAGGTCCAGTCGCCGAGCGTGCAATGCATGATATGCCCGTCGCGGCATCGCCCGACTCGGAAGAACCGGCTCCAGTGCAGCGTGCCGCGGCGCGGCTCCGCGATTTTATTTTCGAAATAGCTGCCGGCGACGTGCTCGACGGCGGCGGCCGTCGCCTCCTGCATCGAGAGATCGATCCACGCGCCTTCGCCCGTACGATCGCGCGCGAACAGCGCGCACAGCGCCGCGATCGCGCCGTAATTGGCAGCCGAATGATACGCCTGCAATCCGAGAGCACGCACTGGCGCGCGGCCGGGGAATCCGTTGACGTAGAGCATTCCGGAAAGCGCGCTCAGCACGGTGTCGTCGGCTTTGAAGTCGCGATACGGACCGGTCTGCCCGAACGGCGCGATCGACAGAAGAATCAGCGCGGGATTTTCGCGCCGCAGATCGTCGAAGCCGAGCACGAGCCGCGCCATCGTGCCGGGCGCGAAGCTCTCGACGACGATATCTGCCGAACGCGCAAGCTTGCGGAGGATTTCCGCGCCGCGCGGATGATGCACGTCGAGCGTGAGCGCGCGCTTGTTGAGATTATAGAACCAGAAGAACAGCGAGCGATCGGGATGCGGAACGTCGTCGACGAAGGGACCGATACGCCGCGCGGCGTCGCCGCCGGGAGCCTCGATCTTGATCACGTCGGCGCCGAGATCGGCGAAAATCCGGGCGCATAGCTGCGCGCGATGGTCGGTCAGATCGAGAACGCGTAGGCCCGCGAGCGCGCCGGGAGGATTCACTTTTCGATTTTGCGGGGCGCCTGGCCCAGCCGCTCGATCGCGAACGGGCTCGTGTCGAGCGTCGCCGGAATTTCTTCCAGGACTTCGTTATGCCGTCCGGTGCGTTTACCGCCGCGGACGCGGATCGTCTCGAAGCTGTCGGGATTAACGTAGCGGACGCCGAGCACGCAGGGCTTGGCCTGTCCGTCTTCATCGACGGGAACCTCGGCGGGGCCGGGTTTATCGAAGTAGGTAACTTTTCTGATCGACATCTGCCGACGCTCCTGCGCCGCTGATGATACGAAGCCCGCCCGAGTTATTCAAACGCAGCTATCGTCGATGCTGCGGGCGTCTGATTCCCAACTAACAGCAGTGTCGTCGGGTATCGTTCGGTAGAGGTCCGCTATCGCTTCCAGAGCAGTCTGAGGTCCCGAGGATGCAACCAGCTTCGCGACGCGGCGCGAGTTGCGCTCGATGATCACCTCGCCGCCTTCGGCAGCGAGGCGATCGAGCACTCTGCCCAAATTGCGCGCGAGGTTGGTAGCGGTGATCGATCTTTTCAAGTTGGGATCCAATAATCCGCTCTAATTAGATAATACGCATTCTATGGGATTGAGTGTTTCCGCGAAAGAATCGCTCTGAGCGCGTGGCGCGCGGCTCGGCTAGTGTCATTCCCGCGCACCGCTGCCGCGCGAGGAATCCCGATCGGAGGGCTGTTGCATGTGACGCGGACTCGGAGCATGGACGCCTCGGGATTCCTCGCCCAAGGCTCGGAATGACAATCGTGGGCTTGGCTGAGATTACGATACTCATACCCGACGCCAACATCCGTCATTTCGACCGAAGGGAGAAATCCCGAGGCGTCGGTGCTCCGAGCCCACATCTCATGCGATAGCCCTCCGGCGGCGGCCCATCGCCGTGCTCTCGCGCGTGTTGGGCGGGTCAGATAATCTTAGGTGAACGACGTGTCATCGCAGATATCGCAGGGAGAATAGCTTGGACGCGGCATCCGCGTCCGCATTGACGATCCGTGGCAGAGACCGATTACAAATCCACCCTTTCGCTTCCCAAAACCGACTTTCCGATGAAGGCGAACCTCGCCAAGCGCGAGCCGGAAATTCTGAAGCGCTGGGACGAGATGGATATCTATGCGCTCCTGCTCAAGACGCGCAAAGATCGGCCCGCTTGGATCTTGCACGACGGTCCACCGTACGCCAACGGCCGGGCGCATCTGGGCACCGCGCTCAATAAAATTCTGAAGGATTTCGTCGTGCGCTCGCGCTCGATGCTGGGGAATCGGACGCCGTTCGTGCCCGGATGGGATTGTCACGGGATGCCGATAGAGCACAAGGTCTCGCGGGACCTCGGCCCGAAGGCGCGCACGATGCCGAAGCTGGAGCTGCGCAAGCGCTGCCGCGCCGAGGCGGAGAAGTGGATCGACTTGCAGCGCGGCGACTACCGGCGCCTCGGATGTATCGGCGACTGGTTTAATCCGTACCTCACGATGGCGCCCGCGTACGACGCCGCCGAAATCGGCGTGCTGCGCGATCTGGTCGAGCGCGGCTACGTTTATCGCGGCCTGCGGCCGGTTCATTGGTGTTTCGATTGCCGCACTGGCCTGGCCGAAGCCGAAGTTGAATACGGTGACCACAAATCGCCGGCGATCTACGTTGCGTTCGCGCTGAATCAGAATGCCGGTGACGCCGGCGCGCTGGCCACCGACAACGCCGATCGCGCGGAGCTCTCCGCCGCGCACAAGGCGGGCAACCTGTTCGCTGTGATCTGGACCACTACGCCATGGACGCTGCCCGCCAATCTCGGGATCAGCCTCAACGAGACGTTTGACTACGTCGCGCTGAAGGTCGGCGCGAAATACTACATCGTGGCGGCGCGGCTGGCCCAAGCGGTTACCGAGGCGATCTCGAAAGAGGCCGGTCTCACGGTCGAAAAGAGTATCGCGCTCGATCGCGCGGCAATCCACGCGCTCGACGGCAAAGATATTTTCCGGCATCCGTTTCTGCCGCGCGACGTGAAGCTGATGTACGCCGAGCACGTTACCGCCGACGCCGGCACGGGCCTGGTGCACACCGCTCCGGGCCACGGCTACGAGGATTTCGTGGTCGGTGCGAAGTACGGAATCGAGCCGTTCACTCCGGTTGACGGCGCGGGCGTGTTCACCGCCGAGGGCGGAGAGTGGGCCGGACGCAACGTGTTCGACGCGAACGATTCGATCGTCGAGCGGCTGCGCGAAACCGGCGCGCTGGTGGCGGCGCACACGATCTCGCATAGCTATCCGCATTGCTGGCGATGCCACAAGCCGCTCATTTTCCGCGCAACCGAGCAGTGGTTCCTGCGGATCGATCACGAAGGGCTGCGCGAGAAAGTCGTCGCCGCGATCGACAGTGCGAAATGGGTTCCCGGATGGTCGCGCGATCGAATCCGCAACATGACCGAGACCCGTCCCGACTGGAACCTGTCGCGACAGCGCGCGTGGGGCGTGCCAATTCCGGCGCTTCGCTGCGCCGGATGCGGCAACGTCATCCTCGATTCGGGAGTGATGAAAATTGCCGAGGCGATCTTCGCGAAAGAAAGTTCCGATGCGTGGTTCGAGCGTCCCGCCGCCGATTTCATTCCGCCGGGACTCAAATGCCCGAAATGCTCGGGCGTGGTGTTCAACAAAGAAGAGGACGTGCTCGACGTGTGGTTCGACTCCGGATGCTCGCAGGCCGCCGTGCTTGCGATCCGGCCCGAGCTCGCGTGGCCCGCGGATGCGTACCTCGAAGCGGTCGAGCAGGCGCGCGGATGGTTCAGCTCGTCGCTCACTTGCGCGGTCGCGCAGCGCGGCGCCGCTCCGTTTCGCGCGGTTGTCAGCCACGGGCTTACCGTGGACGAGCGCGGGCGCAAGATGTCGAAGTCGCTCGGCAACACCGAGGACGCATACGAGGTCGCAAACCGGCTCGGCTCCGACGTGATCCGGCTGGTCTACGCGTCGCTCGACTACACCAGCGAAATCGCGCTCGGGCCGACGATCTTCGGCGCGGTCTCAGAGTCGTACCGCAAGATTCGCAACACCTGTAAATATCTCCTCGGCAATCTTTCGGACTTCGATCCGGCGCGCGACGCGGTCGCGCATCCGGCGATGCTCGAGTTCGACCGCTTTATCCTCGCGCGATTGGAGCGGCTCAAAACCGAGGTGCGCCGAGCGTTCGAGAATTTCGATTTTCAGGCCGCGTATTCGGCGATGTCGAATTTTATCGTGGTCGATCTGAGTTCGCTGTATATCGACGTCGCGCGCGACCGGCTCTATTGCGACGGCAAGACCTCCGTGAGCCGGCGCTCGGCGCAAAGCGCGATGTATCAAATCCTCGACGCGCTGGTGCGGATGCTCGCACCGTTGATTCCGTACACCGCCGAGGAAATCTATTCCTACGTTCCCGGCAAAACCGCTGAGAGCGTGCATCTGCTCGAGCTCCAGCCCGCTCATCCGGAGTGGACCGACGCGGCGCTCGCGGCAAAATGGGACCGGCTGCTGGCGGTCCGCGACGACGCGCTCAAGCTGCTCGAAGCGATGCGCAAGGCGGGCACGATCGGCGGGCCGCTTGACGCCGTGGTCAAAATTTCCTTCGACGCCGCGGCTGACGCCGAAGCATTGAAGGCGTTGTTCATGGTCTCGGATGTTACACCGCTTGCGCTCGACGAAGTTGCGGCTCTCAAGACCGAGGCGGCGGGACGCGACGAGGTATTTGCGAGCGACGGCTTCTATGCGCGAGTCTCGCCGACCGTTGCATTGACTGGCCTGCGCGCGCCGGGCGTCAAGTGTCATCGATGCTGGTGTTATTTCGACGATGGCGGCGACCCCGAGCTGTGCCCGCGATGCCGCGCCGTGGTCAGGGCCTGATCCGGTGAGCGAAACTCCCTCGGTTGCAGAACCGGCGGCGCGCTCGCGGCTTGGCGTGATCGCGATTCTGCTAGGTCTTGTGACCGTGCCGATCATCGCACTCGACCAGGCAAGCAAGCTCTATGTCGCCGGGCATATGGCACTGTACGAGTCGATTCCGATCGTCCCGAACTGGTTCGATATCACCTACACGCGCAATCCCGGCGCCGCGTTCAGCATGTTCGTCGCGATGGCGCCGTGGGTTCGGGGCGCGATGCTGCTGGGACTCTCGGTCACGGCGATTATCGTGCTGCTGGTGCTGATCGCGCGCAGCCGCAGAATCGATATCAACTCGATCGCCTTCGCGCTGATCCTGGCGGGAGCGGGCGGCAACCTGATTGATCGGGCGCTCCGCGGCCAGGTGATTGATTTTATCCGGGTGCACTATTACGACCTCAACTACCCGGTTTTCAATGTCGCCGACAGCGCGATAACGATCGGCGTCGTGCTTGTGATCCTCGCGACGATCGTAAGCTCGCCCGAACACTCCGCGGAGAGCCGTCCGGCCGAGCAGCCGCGTTCTTCTCACGCCAGTAATTGATCGAGCGCGACGGCTTGCGCGCCGATTTGACGATTCGCGGCGCGCGGGTTTAACGTGCGGTTGCGGACCCGCGCAATCGACGACCGGCGCGGGCGCGAGGAGCGTCGCCGATGAAATCGATCAATACCGTCACCGGAACCGCGACTGCTGAGCAGCTCGGCACGACCCTGATGCACGAGCATCTGATGATCGGATGGGCCGGATGGGAGCTCGATTGCGCCGCGCCGAAGTTCGAGCGCAAGGCGGCGCTTAAGACCTGCATCGAGCGGCTGAAGGAATTAAAAGACCTGGGCGTTTCTACCTTCGTCGATCCCTGTCCGATGGATATTGGACGAGACGTGAACTTCATGGCCGAGGTCGCGTCGGCGTCTGGCATCAATATCGTTTGCGCCACCGGACTGTACAAGGAAGACCTCGGCAGCACGCCGTACTTCAAGCAGCGCTCGGTCGATCAAATCGCGGAAGTTTACGTGCAGGAGATCACCAAGGGCATCGGCGGCACCGGAATCAAGGCGGGCATTATCAAGTGCGCAACGGGCAAGGGGCAGGTTACCGCGTACGAAGAGAATTGCCTGCGCGCCGCCGGCCGGGCGCATCTGCGCACCGGCGCTCCGATCACGACGCATACCGAAGACGGCACGATGGGCCGCGAGCAGCTCGAAGATTTTCGCCTCAGAGGGCGTCGATCTCGCCCATGTGGTTATCGGCCATAGCTGCGGCTCGGCGGATCTCAGCTATCACACCGCGATGCTCGATCGCGGATGTATCCTCGGCTTCGACCGCTTCGGCCTGGATTTTCTGCATCCCGACAAGCTCAGGCTCGCCGCGCTGATCGGACTGCTCGGCGTCGGCTACGAGAAGCAGCTCGTCCTCTCGCACGATACCGTGGCCTGCTGGCTCGGGCGCGGGTTGGATCTGCCGCCGGAGACTGCGAAGCTGGTCGAGAACTGGAAGCCGACCCACGTGCTCAAGAATATCGTGCCTGCGCTGCGGACCGCCGGGGTCGGAGAGGAAAAGATCCGCGCAATGCTGGTGGAGAACCCGCGCCGATACTTCAGTTGAGCACCGGCGCGGGGCTCTTGAGCTTCGGTACGCCGCGTTACTTGCGCGGCTCGGACATCGCCACCGGCTCGCCCGCGCCGGTTTCGGCCTTCTCGCGCCACTGATCGATCGCCTCGACCGTGAAACGCCAGTCGCTTCCGACCCGGAAGGCGGGAAGCTGGTTTTTCTTGAGCATCCGGTAAATGGTTGACGGATGCACGCGCAGGTAGCTCGAGACCTCTTGCACGGTGAGCACCCTGCTTCTCATTACTTCAACACGATCCATGACTCACCTCGGCGCCGTTTGATTTGTTCCTTGCTGTCCAGACGGAAGTAGCCGGTTAACTACAGCGCCTCTCAGGCCTTGTGCCGCGTCAGCAAGCCCTATTGGCAATAGCCCGGACTCGGCAGAAACACCAGTCCTGATACAAACATTAATCCACTATCCGGCACCCGGGTAAAGACTGTATTTCCGCCTGAGCGCTCCAAAAATACCGCCGTCCACAGACAAGCGTCGCGCGTCAATGGCGCTATACGCGCTCCACCTCGTACGTTTGACGATCACCACCAGTAGGATATTCGTACATTTCGATAGCCAAGGGCAAGCATAAATCTGATCATCTATCCACAATTGTGCGCGAGTGCGGATGATCAAATGTGAATAGAAGGGCTTATGAGGTCTAGGCGAGAACGGCGAGAATCTCTTCGATGCCGAGTTTGCGCGTGAACGCGTGTCCGAGCCGGTCGAGCAGAACGAACTCGATCCCGCCTTCCGCGCGTTTCTTGTCCAGGCGTATAGCGCTCAGGAATGCCGCGTCGTGCCGCGCGTCCGGCGGCATCGCGGTCGGCAAACCGGTTCGCGCTATCAGGCGCACCAGGCGAGAGGCCTCGTCGGCGCTAAGCCCACCATGCTTCTCAGAGAGCGCTGCGGCGGCCACCATCCCGATTGCGACCGCCTCTCCGTGGAGATAGCGGCCGTAGCCGGCGCTGGCTTCCAGAGCGTGGCCGAGCGTATGGCCGAAATTCAGGATCTTGCGCAGACCGCCCTCACGTTCATCCGACGCGACGACCACCGCCTTGTGCCTGAGCGAGCGGGCGATGACCGCTTCGAGGATCGCCGGCTCGCGCACCGCGAGCAGGTCGAGGTCGCGTTCCAGGTCCGAGACCATCGCGGCGTCCATGATCGCGCCGTACTTGATCACTTCGGCAAAGCCCTCGCGGTATTCGCGCTCGGGCAGGGTCGCGAGCGTCGCGACGTCGGCGATAATCGCGCGCGGCTGATGGAACGCGCCGACGAGATTTTTTGCGCGCGGATGGTTGACGCCGGTCTTTCCGCCGAGCGATGAATCCACCTGCGCGACGACCGTCGTCGGAACCTGCACGATTGCGATTCCGCGCAGATACGACGCGGCCGCGAAGCCCGCAAGGTCGCCAACCACGCCGCCGCCGAGTGCGAACACCGCGCCTGCGCGATCGATCTCCGCCGCGGTCATCCGATCGTAGAGTGTCGATAGCGTCGCGAACGACTTGCTCGCCTCGCCCGCCGTGATTTCGATCACCTCCGGCGTGAAACCCGCGCGTTTGAGCGAATCGATCGCGCGCGCCGCATAGAGCTTGGCGACGTTCGAGTCGGTCACCAGTGCTGCGCGCCTGGGCCGCAGTCCGGCGCGAGTCGCGAGCGCGCCCAGATCGTCGAGCAAGCCCGCGCCGACGTGGACCTCGTGCGCGTTCGCGCCCAGCTCTACGCGGAAAGATTGCATCGCAGCCTTCCGTGCTTGATGTAGGCGTCGATCACGCGCTCGACCGTGGCTTCGATCGCGAGGTCCGAGGTGTCGATGGTTGCGTCGGCTCGCGCGTATGCGCCCGCCCGTTCGGCCATCAGTTCCGTGATCCGATCGATCAGCGGCTTGCCGCCTTCGAGCAGCTTGGGCCGCCGCGCCGCGGTCCGCTTGACTCGGCGCGCGATCACTTCAGGCCGTGCGCTCAGGCAGATCACGACTCCGGCTGCGTGCAGCTCCGCGAAGTTTGCATCGTCTATGATTGCTCCGCCCCCTGTAGCAATGACTGCCGGGCGGCGCAGGCCGCATAGCGCGCAGCATTCGCGATCGCGCGCGAGCGCAACGATCGCCTCGCGCTCGAGCGCGCGCATCCGCGCCTCACCCTCGTCGGCAAAGATCGCGGCGACCGGCTTGCCCGCGCGCGCCGCGACGGACGCGTCCGTATCTTCGAAGCGCCAGCCGAGCCTGCGCGCGACGATCGGTCCGATCACGCTTTTGCCGGTCGCCATGAAGCCGGTCAGGATCAGTTTCGGCGCCATCTGGTATGCCATCGCCGGGCGTCCACGCGGTCAGTAGCTGCGCACCTGTTCGAGGTAGCCATTCCAGTTGCGCGTGATCTCGGTGAGCGAGTCGCCGCCGAATTTTTCCAGGAATGCGGCCGCGAGCTCGAACGCCACCACCGCTTCCGCGATCACCGCGGCCGCCGGAATGGCGCATACGTCGGAGCGCTCGATCGTCCCGACCGCTTCGGCCTTGGTCCGCGTATCGACCGACTTGAGCGGGCGCATCAGGGTCGAGAGCGGCTTGAACGCGACCCGCACCGTGAGCGGCTCTCCGGTTGACATCCCACCTTCCGTGCCGCCGGAGTTGTTCGAATCGCGAGTGAAGCGCCGCGCGCTCGCAGTCGTAGCCAATTTCGTCGTGCAGGCCCGAGCCTCTTATCCGCCCGACCTGAAAGCCCGCGCCGAATTCGACGCCCTTGGCGGCCTGCAGGCTAAGGAGCGCATGCGCGAGACGCCCGTCGAGCTTGCGATCCCATTGCACGTGGCTGCCGAGTCCGACCGGAAGCCCCGTCGCGATCACCTCGACTATGCCGCCCAGCGTGTCGCCGGTTTTTTTGCACGCGTCGATCTCTTCGATGATCGCGCGCTCGGCGACAGGATCGGCAACCCGCACCTGCGATTCTTCCGTGATGCGCCGCAGGTCCGCGCAACTGAGATCGTGCGGCGTTTTAACCTCGGTTGCGCCGATACTCACGACGTAGCCCAGCACGTCAATTCCGAATGGCCGCAGAAGCTCCATCGCGAGCGCGCCGATCGCGACGCGCGCCGTAGTCTCACGCGCCGACGCGCGCTCGAGCACATCGCGAATATCGTCAAGATTGTATTTGAGCACGCCCGCCAGATCCGCGTGTCCCGGACGCGGCCGCGTGATCACCTTGGCCTCGCCCGCATCGGCCGGATCCGCGGACATTCGTTTTTCCCAGTTCTTGAAATCGCGATTGGCGATGATGAACGTGACCGGACTGCCCATCGTGCGCCCGAAGCGGATTCCCGAGACCGGACGAACCTCGTCCTTTTCGATCAGCATCCTGCCGCCGCGGCCGTAGCCTTTCTGGCGGCGCGCGAGCTGATGGTTGACGCGTGCGAGATCGATCTCGAAGCCGGCGGGTACGCCCTCGACCACCGCGACGAGTTCGGGGCCGTGCGATTCACCGGCGGTCAGAAAACGGAGCATCGGATACATTCCCCATCCCGGCCGCGTAGCTGCTTCGCCGGGGCATCACGATTCAACCATTCCGGGCGATGGCTTGGAAGCAGGGTGCGCGGCGGTTGCTCGCGCGCGATTCGGGAGTAGATTGCACTCGGCACCGCGCCTTGAGCGGAACCCCCTCGATGCAGGCGAAAGTGGTAATCGTCGGAGCGGCGCATGGCGTCGATCAACTGACCTATGACATTCCGCCCGCGCTCGAGGGCCGCGTCGCACCGGGTCATCGCGTGCTGGTGCCGCTGCGCTCGCGCAAGGTCACGGCGATGGTGCTCGAAGTCGGAGAGGCGCTGAATGCGGGCGCGCTCAAGCCGATCGCGGAGCTGATGGAGCGGCAGCCGCTGTTCGACGCCGCGCATCTGAAGCTGCTTGAGTTCCTGGCGAGCTACTACATGGCGCCGCTCGGCGACGCATACCGCAGCGTCATTCCTTCGGTCGCGCGCGTCGAATCGCGCGTCGAGTATCAGCTTGCGCGAACGCCCGACGTGCTGCGCGCCGCCGCCCTCAGCAAAGTCGAGCGCAAGATTATCGATCTGATCTCGCGCCGCCCCGCGCTCGCGAGCCGTTTCGATAAGCTCGGCCCGCCCGGTGAGGTTCGGGCCGCGCTCGTGCGCCTGCAGGGCGAAGGGATTGTCGAACGTCACGACGCGACCCGCGGGCGGCATCGCGAACGCGAGGAATTTTTCGCACGGATAGCGCCGGATGCGCAGACGCCAGCGCTGCGCGGTCCCAAACAGCGCGAGGTTTACGCGCTGGTCGCGGCGGCAGGCGATACCGGGCTCGCCCTCGAAGAGCTGGCTGCCCAGATTCGCGGAGCAGCGCCGATCCTCAAGTCGCTGGCGCGCCGCAAGATCGTCGAGCTCGCGCCTACCGCGGAAATCGCCGCCGAGCCCGCGCGCGTCGCCGGCTTCGAGTTGAGCGACGAACAAAAGGTCGCGGTGGACGCCGTCGCGCCCGCCGTAGAACAGCGCCGCTTCGAGGCCTTTCTTCTCTGGGGCGTGACCGCGAGCGGCAAGACCGAGGTTTATCTTCATCTCGTCGCGCGCGCGCTTGCGGCCGGACGGCAGGTGCTCGTGATGGTGCCCGAGATCGCGCTCGCCGACGAAGTGGTGCGCTCGTTCCGCGCGCGCTTTGGAGCGCTGGTCGCGGTCGCGCACAGCGCGCAGAACGTAAGCGAGCGGTGGTCAAGCTGGATGAGCGCGATCGGTGGCGCGGCGCGAATCATGATTGGCCCGCGCTCGGTCATCTTCGCGCCGATTCGCGACGCCGGGCTGATTATCGTCGATGAAGAACACGACGCCGCGTACAAGAACGAAGAGGGCATTCGCTATCACGCGCGCGATCTCGCGGTCGCACTGGGAGGCTACAGCCGATGCCCTGTCGTGCTGGGCTCGGCGACTCCGTCGGCCGAGTCATTCGCGAATTCGCGCCGCGGACGCTACCGGCTCTTGCGCCTTGCGCGGCGCGTGAATGATCGCGCGATGGCGGAAGTCGAAATCGTCGATCTGCGTCGCGCGATACCCGCGCCGCTCGCGGCCCCCGCCGAGTCCGGCCGCAATGGAGCACCCGCCAAACCGTCCGCGCCCGCCGACGTGGTTCCGCTCTCGCCTGTGCTGATCGAAGCGCTCCGCGCCAACCTCGCGGCGGGCGGACAGGCGATGGTGTTTCTCAATCGGCGCGGATTTCATAATTTTCTGCAATGCAGCCTGTGCGGCAACGTGATCGCGTGTGCGAATTGCAGCGTCAGCATGACGTTTCACATGCGCGACCGCTCTCTTAGATGCCACTATTGCGGCAGCCACAGCCCGGCGCCCGACGTCTGCCCCGAGTGCAAAGGCTACGGCCTCTCGGGTCAGGGCTTCGGCACCGAGCAGCTCACATCCGCTCTGGAAGCCATCTTGCCGGACGCGCGGATCGACAGGATGGACAGCGACACCAGCGGAAAGCGCGGAGCGCGCGCGCGAATCCTGGCCGCGCTGCGCGCGGGCGAGATCGATATCCTGGTCGGCACGCAGATGATCACCAAGGGCTTCGATTTTCCGGGCGTCACGCTGGCCGCCGTGGTGCTGGCCGATATGGGACTCAACATTCCCGACTTTCGCTCCGCCGAGCGCACTTTCCAGGTGCTGACCCAGGTTGCAGGGCGCGCGGGCCGCGGCGAACGCGCAGGCCGGGTGATTATACAGACGCGCGCGCCGCATCATTACAGCATCCGCGCGGCGCAAGGGCAGGATTACGCGCGCTTTGTGCGCCGCGAGCTCGAGCTGCGCAAGGAGCTTGGCTATCCGCCGTTCGCGCGCCTCGCGATAGTTCGGATCGAGGGCGAGGATTCCCGCCGAGTCGCGCAAATCGCGGCGGCCGCCGCGGAAGCGCTCACGCGCGCCGCACCGTCGCCGGAGATTGTCCGCGTGCTCGGACCGTCGCCTGCGCCGATCGAGCGGATCAAGCAGCGCTACCGCTGGCAGGTGATGCTAAAATCCAAGGAGCTGCGCCCGATGCGCGCGGCGCTGGCGGCGATGCGCGCCGAGATTGGTCCGATCGCCGAGGAGCACCGCGTCTATCTGATTATCGATATCGATCCAGTGCGGATGCTATAGGCGCGGAGAAGCCTCGAAAGCAGGAACCAGTGATGCAACCAGGTCATGACGCCGTGACGCGTGCGCGGCACAGTTTCGACGTGCGAATGGAAGACGGCGCGATCATCCGCGTGCGCCAGCATGGCGTTCCCGGCGCGCCGCGCCTTGTTTTGAGCCACGGCAACGGGCTCGCGATCGACGGCTACCTGCCGTTCTGGGGGCCGCTGTGCGCGCGCTATGAAGTCGTGCTGTTCGATTTTCGGAATCACGGGCACAACCCGTTGCATCGCGAGGACGCGCATCTGTGGACCCATTTCGTGACCGACATGGAGGTGGTGTTCACGGCGATCCAGCATGAGCTCGGCACCAGGCGCACCGCCGGCGTGTTTCATTCGCTCTCCGGCGTGACGGCCGCGATGCATGCGCGCAAGTACGGCAAACGTTTCGAGGCGCTAGTGCTGTTCGATCCGCCGATGTTTCCGCCTGAGGGCCATCGGCTACGCGGCAACCAGGCGGAAGACAAGAACTCGCTCGCGGGCCGCGCGCGAAGGCGCACAGAGCGCTACGCCGATCCCTCGATTCTCGCGGCGCAATTCCGCAAGTACAATCCGCGCTGGCGGCCCGAGGCCTATGAGCTGATGGCGCGCGCGACGCTGCGGCACGACGCTCGCGCTGGCGACTGGATTCTCGCCTGTCCGCGCGAGCTCGAAGCCAACGTGTTTTCGACCGTCGGCGATGCGACGCTGTGGAACGCGATGGGCTCCCTCCCAGTGCCGGTCAAGTTGATCTGCGGCGATCCGGATCTTGTGGGCGCGAGGCCGCCGGCGCTGATCGGCCGCGAGCTCGCGCGCGAGCAGAACTTGCCCTACGAATCGATCCCAGGCACGACGCATTTCCTGCAAATCGAGAAGCCCGAAGAATGCACCCAAGCGATGGAATCATTCCTCGCCAAGTACGATCTCGCCGCGCGATAGTGGGCACTTTGATTGGCCAACGATCCGACTATTGTCATTCCCGCGTGGCTGCCGCGCGAGGAATCCCTTGCTCGACCCTTGGCCTTTGCACAACTCTCGGCTGAGTGCATGCGCGTCCGGGATTTCTCCCTTCGGTCGAAATGACGGATGTAGGTTCGGCTGAGGCTACGATACTCATGCAACGAGCCCCCAATCGTCATTCCGAGCCATCGGCGAGGAATCCCGAGGCGGCCATGCTCCGCGTCCACATCACATGTAGCGGCTCTCCGATCGGGAATCCGCGCGCGTGCCAGGCACGCGCGCAGGAATGGCACATGAACGATGGAGCTGCGGCTTTCGAGCGGGCGGGCGCTTTGATAGATTTTTCAATCTCAGACGTAACTTAGATGGCGCTGCTAAAAATCCGGAAATTTCCCGACGAGTCGCTCAAAACGGTCGCCCAGCCGATTGAGAATATCGACGGCAAAATCAATTCACTCATCGATAGCATGGCGCAGACGATGTACTCTGCGCCCGGCGTCGGCCTGGCCGCGCCGCAAGTCGGTGAGTCCAAACGGATCGTGGTGCTCGACACCAATCACGACGAGCCCGGCAAGAATCTGCTCAAGCTCATCAACCCGCGCATCGTCGAGTCCGAGGGCAAAGTCGTCTGGGAAGAGGGCTGCCTGTCCGTGATCGACTACTCCGCCGACGTCGAGCGCGCCGCGCGCGTGCTGGTCCGCGCGTGGACGCCCGATCAGCAGGAAATCGAAATCGAAGCCGACGATCTGCTCGCGGTCGCGCTGCAGCACGAGATCGATCATCTCGACGGCAAGCTGTTCATCGATCGAATCAGCCGGATCAAGCGCGAGCTCTACCGACGCAAGCTCAAGAAGCTGATCAAGGACGGCAAGGCCGACGAACGCCCACCCTCCAAGGTCAGGATCTGAAATCGCATCGCCGCTGAAAATAGTTTTCATGGGTACGCCCGCGCTCGCGGCGCACATTCTCGACCGCCTCGCGTCGCTGTCAGACCCGCGCTTCAGCGTCGTCGCGGTCGTGACCCGGCCCGACGAGCCGCGCGGCCGGGGAATGGCGCTAGCTCCGAGCGAAGTCGGCGCGGTCGCCGCGCGGCACAATCTTCCGGCGTTGAAGCCGGTAAAAATTCGCACGCCGGAATTTCTGGCCGAGATCAAATCCTACGATCCCGATCTGATCGTGGTCGCGGCCTACGGAAGAATTCTGCCCCAGCCGATTCTTGACGCGGCAAAACTCGCGCCGATCAATGTTCATGCGTCGCTGCTGCCGCGATTTCGCGGCGCTGCGCCAATCGAGGGCGCGATTCTGTCCGGCGACGCTGAGACCGGCGTCACGATCATGCGAATCACCACCGCGATGGATTCCGGACCGATCATTCTGCGCCGCGCGATTCCGATCGCGTCCGACGACACGCAGAGCTCGCTCAAGTCGAAACTCGCGGAACTCGGCGCCGATACTTTAGTCGATGCGCTCGATCTCTACACGCGCGGCGCCGCGGTCGAGACCGCGCAGGACGAATCGCTCGCGACCTACACCAAGCAAATCCACAAAGAGGACGCGGTGATCGACTGGGGCGCCGAAGCGGCGCAGATCGAACGAATGACGCGCGCATTCGATCCGTGGCCGATCGCGCGGACGACGCTCGGCGGCGCGCCGATACTCATATGGCGCGCGCGCGTCGCCGGATCCGCGTATGAATCCTCCGCCGCGCCGGGAACTCTCGTCGCGGTCAAGCCTGAGCCGATCGTCCGATGCGGCCGTGGAGCGCTGGTACTGCGCGAGGTTCAGGCGCCGGGGCGCAAGCGAATGCCCGCGGCGGATTTTTTCAACGGACGCCGGGTCGCGCCCGGCACGCGGCTCGGCGCATGAGCCCACCGGTCCGGCATCCGCCTGCGCGCGCGGCCTCGCCGCGTGCCACTGACGAGGGTTTGCCCGCGCGGCGAATCGCACTCGATATCCTGCTCGAAGTCGAGTACCGCGGCGGATATGCCGACGCGTTGCTCGGCGGAAAAATCGCATCGCTCGATCCCGCCGATCGCCGCCTCGTCACGCTACTCGTCCTCGGCACGCTCGCGTGGCGCGGTCGGCTCGATTACGAACTCGAGCAGATGACGGAGCGCAAGCTCGCGCAGATCCAGCCAGAGGCGCTCGAAATTATGCGGATGGGTCTTCTTCAGCTCCGGTTTCTCGATCGGATGCCGCAGCATGCCGTTGTTTCCACCACCGTCGAACTCGCCAAGCGCAGCGCCGGAACCAAGGTTGCGGCGGGATTTATCAACGCGATAATGCGCCGCGCGACGCGCGAGAAAATCGCGATGCCGCCGCGCGAACCCGACCCTGCCCGATACCTCTCGATCGCGTACTCGCATCCGCGATGGCTCGTGGAGCGGTTCATCGAGTGGTTCGGCGCCGAAGATGCCGAGCGTCTGATGGCCGCCAACAACGAGGCCGCGCCCAACGTGATCCGGCTGAATCTCGAGCGCGGGTCGCGTGCGGAAATAATCGAGCGGCTCTCCGCCGAGGGTTTCCAGATGGGCAGCGGCGGCCGCGCGCTCGAAACTATCGTGCTGGCGAGCGCGGCGCGCTTCGATTCCGACGCCTATCGCGCCGGGATGTTCGTCGCGCAATCGGAAGCCTCGCAACTCGTCGCGCGGATGCTCGCGCCGCGCGCAGGCGCGGTGATTATAGATCTGGCGGCGGCGCCCGGCGGCAAATCGACGCACCTCGCGGAGCTTGCGGGCAAGGACGCGCGGATATTCGCGCTCGACCGAAATCCCGGCGGTCTCAAGAACGCGCGCGAGCTCGCGCAGCGGCTCAGGCATCCGAATATCGAATTCGTCCGGGCCGACGCCGCGGCCGCGCTTCCGTTTCCCGCGCGCAGCGCCGACTTCATCCTGCTAGACGCGCCGTGCACCGGACTCGGCACGTTGCGGGAGCACCCCGAGATCAGATGGCGCGTGCAGCCTGGCGATCCCGCGCGGATGGCGATCGTGCAATCCGCGATGCTTGCAAACGCCGCGGAGATTCTCCGTCCGGGCGGCGCAATCGTTTATTCGGTGTGCAGCCTCGCGCCAGAAGAGGGCGAGGGCGTGGTGCGAGAATTTCTCGCCGCGCATCGCGAGTTCGAAATCGATCGAGCGCCCGCTGTTCGAGCCGAAGCGCAGGATCTCTTCGATGACGCCGGCTTCATGCGCACGCGCCCGGACCGCGGCGGCCTCGACGGCTTCTTTGCCGCGCGCCTCGTCAGAAAACCGTCCTGATCAATTCTATTGCCCGGAAGCTCGAAGAGTGTGGACGGTTCGCAGCGCGAGATTCTGGATCGCGTGACTCTCCTGCTGCCCCAATGCCATCACGCCCAGCCCCAGCACGATGACTGCCACCGATATCACCGCGACGCGGTAGAAAATCGGCTTGCTGCGAATCTGGCCGTAAACGATCGGAATATCGATCAGCGCGCTCGCCATCGAGGTGAGCACTACCGCCATCCCCGCGCTATCGGGCGAGATGCTCCCCGCTGCCGCGAGTGCTGCCGCGGTTGCGGTGGTGCTCGCGCTGCTCACCAGTCCGCCGGCGACGCTCAGCGCGAGGAATCCCGTAGTGCCAAGATATCGCTCAGCGAGGGTGCCCGCGGCGGCAATCGCGAGGAACATCGCGGCGAACTTCAGTACGTGCGGCAATGAGATCGGCGACGAGAGGGAAAGGTGCGATACGGGATTGTCGCGCCGCCGCCCGTGGAGCCAAACCACCATTAGCGCGGCCAGCGTCATCGCGGCGAGCGGAAGCAGCGCGGTGCCGACCGCCATCGGCGCGAAAATCGCGAGAATCACCAGGTTGCGCAGGAACATCGCGACGCTGGTGACCATGATCACGCCGACCGCCATCAGCGGCGAGCTGTCCGCTTCCCGAAACAGGCCCGAGAGCTCGGCCGCCGCCGCGGTGCTGTTGACCAATCCGCCAAGGAACGCCGCGTAGAACGTGCCGCGCGTGCCGTACAGCCGCAGCATCAGGTAGTTCGCGAATCCTAGTCCCGCGATCACAACCACGATCAGCCAGGATTGTTTCGGATTCAGCAGCGCGAAAGGATCGATGAATCTGTCGGGCAGCAGCGGGTAGATGACGAAAGTGAGCAAGCCCAGCAGCACTGCGCTGCGAATCTCTTCGGGCTGCAGTCCGCCCGCGAAACGCGACAAACCTTCTTTCCACGCCAGCAGCATCGTCATCGCGATCGCCGCCGTGATTGCGGTGAAATAATGCCCTTGCCCGATCAACGCGCCGAGCATCAGCGTCACCAGCAGCGCGGCCGAGGTGGTTATTTCCAGCGGAGCATCGCGATCGATCACGTAAGCGGAATCGCGCGCCCTTGCGGCGGAGTTCGATTCCACCGGTTCGAGCCGCCAATTCTTTACGAGGTGATGCACATTCAGAAGGATCACGAGCAGGAAGGTTCCGCAAAGCGCCGCGATGAGAAGGTCGGGCGCGACCAGGCAGGTCAAGGTCCCGAGCAACGCGATAATCGCGAAGGTGCGCACGCCGACGGCTTTTTGGGCCCATTCCCGCTCCAGGCCGACGAGCAGTCCGACGGCCACAGCCAGCGCGATTTTCGAAGCAACATCCGCGCGGGCGAAGGAACCAACAATTCCGGGCATCAGCTTTTCCGAACCTCCTACAAGCTTCGTGCAGGCACTGCGCCTGCAAAAGTGAATACGCCGCCGCGCCGGCCGAGAGCGGCGGTTGTATGATGCGATCTTCTCGGCGGCGATCGATTAAATTGCTTGCTGGGAAAGAGGCGGCGGCCGCAGGAACATCGCGAGGAAAATCAGAAGCTCGCGAACGCCGTCGTCGGCGCAGAGTAAGACGAAGCCACCGGTCGAATGAGGACGCAGGTCGACGAGGGCGAATATCCCCGCGACCGCTGCCAGAGCCATCGCGCCGTCGATGGCCGCAAGCACTCGCGCCGGCTGGCCGCTGTCGGGCCGCAAATCGCCGTGCAGGACGTGCCTGGCGGGATAGACGGAGAGATCATTGTACCTGGCGAGTTGAACGTGGAGGGAGAGCGCGAACGTGAACAGAAGCATCAACGCGATGAAAGGTTCCGATCGAACTGGCGAACCTCTTACTAACATTGAAAGCTTGTCGATGCCGCGCCTCACACAATCGAAGCTACGGTCGCGTTCGCAGTCAGTCAATAGAAAAGACCCCGCGCGAGCGGCGCGGGTCGTCATCGCGGCGTGCGCGATGATAGACTAATCGCGACGACAGGAACTTCTGCTGCGAGGCATTCAGATGGAAACTGCGGTTAGCGAGAAGCTAAAGAAACTCGACGAGGCGATCAGCCGCCACGTGCGGCCGGACTCGTTCCCACTCGGGATCCGGATGCTCAAACCTGGCGAGCCGATGCCCGAGGGCTTGCGTATCCCGAGCAAGAGCATGGGCGAGCACTGGATCGTATGCCAATCGATCGGGGTCGCGCGACGCTACGGATGGGGGATCGCGGTGGGAAAAGAGGACGTGATCTGTCCGCTCTCCGCGATCGCGTTCGGATTTCGCAAACCCAACGACGAATACCTGCACGGTTTCGCCTCGACCGGGATGTACTGCGAGAACGAAGAAGCGGCCACGCGGCTGGAAGCGGGAGTCTGGCACTTCGAGCCGGGCAGTTACGATTACGTCTGCGTCGCACCACTTGCCCGAGCGACCTTCGAGCCGCACGTCGTCGCGGTGTATGCCAATAGCGCGCAGGTGATGCGGCTGGTGAACGCGGCGCTTTATACCCGCGGCGGAAGAATCGAAAGCACGACCGGAGGGCGGCTGGACTGCGCGGAAATAGTAATTCAGACGATGACCACCGCCGCGCCCAAGGTGATTATCCCGTGCAATGGCGATCGGGTATTTGGGATGGCGCAGGACACGGAGATGGTATTCGCCTGTCCGTGGGCGTTCGTGGACGAACTCTTAAAGGGACTCGAAGGGACCTACAAGGGAGGCGTGCGCTATCCGGTTCCGGTGGCGATGAGAGGCACGGTTACGATGCCGAAGCATTACCAGGAGCTGCTGACAATGCTTGAGAAGCGCGATACCAAATAGCAATTCATATTTCCAGTCCGAACTGAGAATTTACTGAGAAATGAAAACGGGCGGCCCGCACAATGGACCGCCCGTCTTACTTTGCTCAAGTCACGTTCACTGAGCATTGCCAGCCGCGTGAGCAGCCTGAAAATATCCTTTGACTGTTTGATGGTTGTTTTGCAGATTCGTGTAGAGAGCGGAAGCCGCGCTCAGCTGGGTTGGCGAAAGCTGCCCGCAGACGTTTTGCGCGAGTGCGTCTTCGTCCTGGATCACCTTTAACTGAGCCGCCGACAACGCGCTCTCATCCGCGCTCAAGGAGCTACTCTTTGCGAGGATGCTCTGCGCCAGATTCTGCCTTGCTGTCTCGACGGCCTGTCGGTCGGTGTGCAACGAAGAGCTTTTGATTGTCGACCAGAGACTGGTCTTAACTGATTTCGGGGCGGCGGCGAGGCAGGCTCCCAAAGCTGCCGAACCATGATGGCCGCCGTGACCGGGAAAAGCCTGCGCATAGCCGGCAAGGGCAAGGATTGCCGCCCCTGTAATGGTGGCGATGAACGGTGAAAACTTCCTCATACCTGTTTCTCCTTATAAGAATAATCGCGTTTCTCGCGTTAATCTCTACAGTCAAATTTTGACAATTCGAGCGGGGATTCGGAGGCCCAGCCTGCCCGGGGAGGGGGGCAGGTCAATCGCTGCGCGCGGAGCCTGCTGCCGGAGACATCCTCGTCCCCGCTCTTGCTAGGGTAGACGCGTCTGCTCCGGCCAAGTTGCGCGGGCGTCGCACGGCCCAATGTATTATACTTTCAGCAACGTTATGGCCGCCTCGCTGACAGTACCGGCCCTCCGATGACCGCAACTCCGGAATCCGCACCGCGTCTGGCACGTATAGGAAGATAGTGGGAAATCCCTGCCTCAAGCCTGAGCATCCCGTCTCGATCGTGCTTCGTGCACAATCCGGAGAAGAAGCCGCGCTCGAGGAGTTGGTCACGCTCTACCAGGAAAGAATCGGTGGGTTCGTTTATTCGATCCTCGGGGATCCCGAGGCGATTCCCGATACCTGCCATTCGGTGTTCGTAAAGATGATCGTCGGACTAAAGCGGTTGCGCGAACCCGCCAGCTTTGAGCCGTGGCTGTTCAGAATCGCGCGCAACGCCTGCAACGATTTCCTGCGCCGCAAGCGGATGCGCCAGATCTTTGTACCCTTCGAGCGCAAGCACGAGCAGGTCGCTGCTCCAGCGCGTCCCGAGCGCGACAGCAGGATCGACGCGATGCGCCGTGCGATCGGCTCTTTGCCGGCGCGCCAACGCGAATTGATTTCTCTGCTTCAGGACCATGACTGGAGCTACGAGGATTTGGCGCGGGTCACGAATACTACAGTAGGTTCGGTAAAATCGCGTCTGTTCCGCGCGCGCGAATTTTTACGCGAGAAAATCACCGCGGATGAGCTGCGCGAGATCCAGCGCGAGCCGGCACATGCCGCCAGCGCGAGTCCGCCGCGGCGAGTCCGGCCGAGGAATCAAATGACTACTAGATTTGGATACTCACAACGCCGCGAAGCGGGACGTCATCTGCCGCCCGGTTTTTCGAGCCGGGTAGTCGCCGACGCACACGCGCTCGCGCGCGGCTCGGGCGAGCGGCGCCTGATGGCGATAACCGGCGCGGCCTGTATCGCATTGGTAGTCGCAGGACACCTGGCGATTACCGCGGCAACCAGCCGCGCGAACCTTGAGCAATGGTCCAGCACCACGAGTCAAATCGTTGCGCTGGAAGAAACTCCATGAGCGACCGCCTCCAGACAATCATCATCACCGTATTGCTATTCGTCAGTGGACTACTGATCGGAGTATGGACTCAGCGCAGCCGCCCGTTTCCGCCTCCGCCGATTCCGCTGATGGGCGAGTTCGAGGGCCCGCGCGTGCTGGGCGAATACCCGCATCATCATTCCCATCGCTTTGAGCGCGAGGAGTTTTTCGGCAAAGGGCGGATGTCGCCCGAGGAAATGCGCACCAGGCTCGCCGAACTGCAGCCGCGGATCAAGGCGTTCCAGGCCAATCTCGCCAATATCGAGAGCGACTTTCGCAAGGGCTTCGACGCGATTCTCACTCCCGCGCAGAAGACCAAGCTCGACCAGATTACCGCCGACCGCCATCGCCGCTTCGACGACGGCCCGATGCCCGGATGCGCCGGCGAACTTGGCACGCCGCTCATCCCGATCGTGATCTATCGTCCGCTGCTCGATCGGATGACGGAGATGCTGGCGCTCACCTCGGCGCAGCACGATCAGCTCGAAGACTTTGCTGGTCGAGCGGCGCACGCGCTTTCTGAAATTCGTCGACGACAATCCGCCCCCGAGCTTCAGCCTGCGCTATATGATTGGCCGCGGTTCCGCGCCGAGCGGTGCGGCGACCAGCGACGCGGCATCGCCCACACCGCCCGAGCCGCCAGCCTCTGACTGATTCGATCGCGGACCTCGCGGCGCGGCCCGCGCGAGGCTATCTTGTGCGCATGGAGCGACAAAACAAAATCGCGCCGTCGGTGCTCTCCGCCGACTTCGCGCGCCTGGGCGAAGAGGTCGAGCGCGTCGAGCGCGCCGGCGCGGACCTGATTCATTTCGACGTGATGGACGGGCATTTCGTTCCCAACATCTCGATTGGCGTGCCGGTGCTGGAATCGCTGCGCAAAGTGACGCGGCTGCCGCTCGACGCGCATCTGATGATCGAAAACCCGGAAAAGTACGTCGAGGTCTTCGTCAAGGCCGGCGCAAATTCCGTCTCGGTTCACGCCGAGGTCTGCAAGGACATCCCCGCGATGGCGAAGCGGCTGCATGACTTGGGCGCGCGCGCGTCGATCGGCATCAACCCCGAAACCAACGTCGAGCGCGTGCTGCCGTTCGCCGGGCACCTGGACATGATCCTGATCATGAGCGTGCATCCGGGCTTCGGCGGCCAGAGTTTCATCCCCGGCGCGCTCGACAAGCTGCGCATCGTCAAGCGCGAGCTCGACCGCCGCGGCCTCGCGATCGATATCGAGATCGACGGCGGTGTGAAGCTCGACAATATTGCCGACGTGAAAGCGGCCGGCGCTAATGTATTCGTCTCCGGCTCCGGCATCTTCGGCCACCGCGACTACACCGCGATCATCGCCGAGATGCGCGACCAAATCGCGCACGCGGGCGCCTCACCCTCGCGGAAGTAGTTGCTCCTGGTTGGCGAGCAGTGCGCGGATTCGAAACGCGTCAGGGCCACGGGACCGCGCGCTCGAAATCGCAGTGTTCTTTCAACTCGGGCGCGAGATGCGAGGTCGGCAAAGATATCAACACAACTTGCAGACCGGTTTTCCGTACGTGCTTCATGGCAGGCACGCAGTCGGTGTCTTCGGTAATCAGGACTATGCGCTCCACTGCGCGCGCATTAGCGTATTGGGCAATATCAAGTCCGATACGCATGTCAACGCCTTTCTGCTCAAAACTCGGCTTAAAGTCAGCGTCGGTCAGGAGCGTTGTACTGAGCGGAACGCTTTTCGGGACAAACCCGCGGAATTTAAGAATGCCGCGGCGAACAGCAAATAAATCCTTCCGCGCCAATTCACGCAACCAGGCATCAGATCCGGAAAAGCTGCGAAAAGTTCCGGAAACTGGCAATTTCGCTCTCCCGACGTATGGAGCGCAATCGTAGTAAAGAATCCTGATGATCTGTTCGTCTGCCGCGCGGCACGCCAAAGCAACCTTTTCAATATGATCCGGGACGTGACCGCGTCCAGCTTGCTGCGTACGAACCCTGAGACTTCCGCCATCGATCAGAATTGCGACCCTGATCATGTTCTGTGCCCCCCAAAGACGAAAAAAGGCTCCCCCACGACTGTGAAGGAGCCTTACATACACATGCCCGCCTACGGGCGTAGCGGATAAACTACATCTAAAGGAACTCTAATACTCTTCGGGATTAAGTCAAGGACTTGCCCGAATTTGCAACGCTATCCCGCCGATGCCGCTCTCGCGCCGCGAGGGCACCGATGCTATAACAGTCCTTCTGCGCGTTCCCGGCGTGGCTTTAGGGAATCGGGGTGTAGCTCAGCCTGGCCAGAGCACTGCGTTCGGGACGCAGGAGTCGCTGGTTCAAATCCAGTCACCCCGACCATCCTCTTCCCCGCCGCGAACTTCAGTTATCATGCTTACCCTCATCGTCCTGGTAGTCGGCGCGTACCTGATCGGATCAATTCCGTTCGGCGTGATCGTCGGGCGGATGCGCGGGTTCGACCCCCGCGCGGTCGGCTCGGGGAATATCGGGATGACCAACGTCGCGCGCGCGGGGGGCATGAGCGCCGCGATTATCACGTTTGTCGGCGATGTTCTGAAAGGAGCGTTGCCGGTGCTCTTCGCGCGCGTGGCGGGCTTTGGCCCTGCCGCGATCGCATGGACCGCGATCGGCGCGTTCGTCGGCTCGATCTGCTCGGTCTTTCTGCGCTTCGGCGGCGGTAAAGGAATTTCCGCCGCACTCGGCATCTGGCTCGTGATCTCGCCGCTCGCCGTCCTGATCGCCGCGAGCGCCTTTGCGATTGTCTTCGCGATCTTCCAGATCGTGTCACTGGCGTCGCTGACCGCGGCGATCGTGATGCCGCCGGCCGTCGCTATCCTGCACCTCCCAAGTCCGTTCCTGTTGCTCGCAATCGTCATAACCGCGCTTATACTCCTGCGGTTTCACGGGAATATCGCGCGGCTGATTCGCGGCGAGGAACCGCAGTTTCGGCCTTGGGCGAAGTCAGACGTTGCGGCGTGATCGCGATGCCTGCCGATTCATCGTTAGCCCGCCGGATGGGCACAATTATCGGCAAATCCGGGACCTGAGCGGACGATTTAGGCCATCCGCGATGGCATCGCGATTGCCTGTCGATAGACGGGACCAGCGCCCGCGGCGGGCACTTGCGCAACCCGCCCGGAAGGGGAAAAGGTAAAGCGGCCTCCGCGTAGCCGCTGCGCGACGCGCGGGCCCCCTAAGGGACTGAAAGGAGCCATATGAATCAGGAAGTGATCTGGATGGTCGAGGCGATCATCAAGCCGTTCAAGCTCGACGAAGTCAAAGAAGCCCTCTCCAGCATCGGGGTGCAGGGCCTTACGGTCAGCGAAGTGAAAGGATTCGGCCGCCAGAAGGGACATACGGAACTCTATCGAGGCGCCGAGTATGTGGTCGATTTTCTGCCCAAGGTGAAGCTTGAGATTGTCGTCGCCGACGCGCTTTTGAGCCAGGTAGTCGAGACGATCGAGCGCGCGGCCCGCACTGGCCGAATCGGGGACGGAAAGATCTTCGTGATGCCGATGCAGGAAGTCGTCCGAATCCGCACCGGCGAGCGCGGCGCCAGCGCGCTCTGACCGCGCCCGCGCCCGCAGCAAATCAATTGTTCTGGCACGGCGGTTGGGTCGTCCAATCGCCGTGTTTTTCATCCGCAGAGCCGCGCGCGCTATGCGTCTTAAGACTAATTCGCCGAGCGCGGGTTTCGCGTACACGCCGAGCAGCGATTAACCTCCCGCTCCCGCGATCTTGTTAATGTCGATACATCTCGCGACACTATCAGCGGCTCAGACTCTGAAGTGAAGCTTCAGTTGGAATCCGGTTTGCGTTTCGACGACGCCATAGCTGCCGTCCGGAAAAAAAATAAAGTGAAGATCCGGCGATTCTGGGAGCGTTAATCCGCGCATCTCCATCAACTTCGAAAGGAAGGATTGTTTGCATTCAAGCTTGTCGCTCAGCTGATCGAGAAAATCAAATATAGTATCGACCAAAACAATACTTCGGACGCTCGTTCCTGCCGCCGTAAGTCCGCCGGCCGGTGCGAACACCTTGCCATCGAATTCGCAGAAGCAATTGATTCCGGCGTTTCGCAGCCGAATTCGATCTGCATCCGAAACGACGCAAGAAAGACCAACCACCCCGTTCAACTGATAAACGATACCTGCCTCGGGCCACTCGTTAGCGATGGTTCTGATCACTTGCTCTCGCGTCCATCCCCCGTGATCGACGAGGTCAATAAGATACGCATCGTTGGGTCTGAAGATTGCAAACAACAGCGGACCGGTTCGCTTCACAAATCCATCCAGCTCTATCTCTGTAGAGAGATGAAGGTGGTGGACTCCCCAGTCATTCAGTAGCAGGTCCAGATCTCTTCGCTTTCTGAGAGGCAATCGTTTCGCTTTCTTCTGCGATTCGTAAGCGGTCTTAATCCCGCGGCTCAAATTCGGAGTGATATCCTCTCCTCGTCGCAATTTAGACACGATCTCATCTAAGGCGGGTCGATATTCTGCCGCGAAAAAGAGAGGGTTCGACTTCAAAACGTAAGAAAGATGCACGAGACGCGGTCGTGGCGCGACCTGCCTGCTCGTCCAGTTGATATAGATCATGAAAAGGTCGTGAGCGTCTTTGGCAGCAAGCTCCTGCGCGGTACTTGGGTCATACGACAGGCTGGCCAGCACGAGTTTTCGAATATCTTCCTCAAAGTTCATTCGCATGGCGCGGATCCTTTCGCGAGGACGGCAGGCGTATCCGAAACGCGTTAGCAGCGGGCTTGGGAACGCCCGCGGTTCATTTGCGTGATCGCGTTGTACGAGCCAGTGGATTCATGCGGCCGGGTTTGAGTTTCAATGCTTCGCTTCGATAGGAATCTCGACGAATCGCTCGCGCGTCATTTCGGCGCCGTATGCGATGCAGGCCTTCACGTCGGGTTCTTCGATACCAGGATAGGTCTCGAGAATTTCCGCAGTCGTAGCACCTTCGGCGAGAAGATCGAGGATCAGAGATACCCAGATTCGATGCCCGCGGACGCACGGTTTGCCGAAACAGACTTTCGGATCGATCGAAATGCGCTTGAGCAATTCCGCGTTCGTCATAACTCGCCTCACGCCATATTACCAGAATCGTAGTACCGAGCGGAGGCAGAGCAGCACCCTATCAAGAAAGTCACTGCACCTCTCGCGGGTTGCGGGAAAATGAACCTGGTTCCCGAGCACGCCGAAAAAGACCGACCTAACCCCCGACCCCTTCCCGCACGGGAAGGGGAGCCAGAAACCGAACCTCGATGACAAGACTGGCACGCACCTATAGTCGCTGGTGGCAGCGGGAATTTGCCAGACCACTCCGACCCTTGCGACCAGTGTGCCCCTTCCCGCGCGGGAAGGGGACACGGGTTAGGTCGTTTGTCTGAGAATCACCTCTGCCCGAGGGCATCCGATTTTCATCTATCAGGGTGCGCGTAGCGCATGCCAACTCACCCGCGCTCGCCTGCGCGATTATGCTTCGCGGAAGGTTTTGCTCCTTACGCCGCGGGCGAAATCCCACTTGCGGCCTTTTTTGAACTCGCTCACGATTCGCCGCGATACCACCATCCGGTGCACTTCGTCGGGTCCGTCGTAGATGCGGGCGAAGCGCGCGTGGCGATACATCCGCGCGAGCGGAGTATCTTCCGACACGCCGAGCGCGCCGTGCACCTGGATCGCGCGATCGATCACGTCGTGCAGGACCTTGGCGCCGAAAAACTTGATCAGCGAGACCTCGACGCGCGCCTCGTCGCCGGCGTCGATCTTCGCCGCCGCATCGAGAGTGAGCAATCGCGCCGCCTGGATCTCCGCCGCGGAATCGGCGATCCAGTTCTGCACCGTCTGCTTGTCCGAGAGCGGCCCGCCGAAAGTCTGGCGCGAGAGCGCCCGCTCGACCATCAGCTCGAACGCGCGCTGCGCCTGCCCGAGCCATCGCATGCAATGGAAGATCCGCCCCGGCCCGAGCCGCTTCTGCGCGATCTTGAACGCCTGTCCGCGCGGCCCTAGCAGGTTCGTCAGCGGCACGCGCGCGTCGGTGAATCGAATCTCGCAGTGCCCGCCCGCGGTCTCGCCCATCACCGGGATGATGCGCTCGATTTTGAGTCCCGGCGTATCGATCGGAACGATAATCATGCTGAACTTGTCATAGGTCGCCGCGTCGGGATCGGTCACCAGCATGACGGTCGTGTACGCCGCGTGATTTGCTCCGCTCGAAAACCACTTGTGCCCGTTGATCACCCATTCGTCGCCGTGCTGCACCGCGCGCGTGCGCAGCCCGGTCGGATCGGCGCCCGAAACCTCGGGCTCGGTCATCGAGAAGCACGGATAGATGTCGCCGTTGACCAGCGGAAACAGCCATCGCTTCTGCTGCTCGGGACTGCCGTACATATGCAGCATCGTCGCGTCCTGCGCCGAGTGCGTGCCGAGGCCGGCCATCGCGAATTCGCTACGTCCGACCAGCTCGTTGACGAACACATACGGCATGAAGCCGAGTCCGCCGCCGCCGATCTCTTTGGGCAGGCCGAGCGCCCACAGGCCGCGTTCTTTGGCCTTCGACTGGATCGATTTCATCACGCGGCCCGACTCTTCGTCGTGTTTCAGCAGCGCAGCTTCGTTCGGGTAGATGAGCTCGCCGATAAAATCGGAAACCTTCTTGCGGAGTTCCTGGATTTCGGGACTGCCTTCGAGTTGCGATACGCTTTGCATGATTTGATACCTCGCCAGAGATTTGGCTTAGCGCGCCGCCTGCTCGATTCGCAACCCCGGCGCACTTGCCTGCCGATCGCGGCAGGCATACCGCTAAGTTCAGTAGCGAAACGCAACTCTTTCGAAAAGGATTACCACGATGATCGATCTCTACACCTGGACCACGCCCAACGGCCGCAAGGTCTCCGTGATGCTCGAGGAATGCGCGCTCCCGTATACCGTGCATCCGGTGAATATCCGCGAGGGCGACCAGTTCAAGCCCGAGTTCGTGAAGATCTGTCCCAACAGCAAGATTCCCGCGATCGTCGAGCGCGAGAGCGGCCTGTCGATCTTCGAGTCGGGCGCGATTCTGCTGCATCTGGCGGAGAAGACCGGCAAGTTCATCCCGAAGAGCGATCCCGGCCGCGCCAAGGTGCTCGAGTGGCTCTTCTGGCAGATGGCGAACGTCGGTCCGATGCTCGGGCAGACCAATCATTTCGTCAACACGGCGTCCGAGAAAATTCCTTACGCGATCGATCGCTACATGACCGAGTCGGCGCGCCTCGTCAAGGTGATGGACGATCAGCTCGCGCGCGCTGAGTACCTGGCGGGCGACTACTCGATCGCGGATATCGCGACCTATCCGTGGATTTCGGCCGCCTACGGACTGGTCAGGAGCGCGAAGGCCGATATAACCGGCGAGGCAAAGAACGTCGAGCGTTGGGTCACCGCGATCGGCGCCCGCCCCGCAGTGAAAAAGGGCATGGCAGTCCCGAAGGTATAGCAAGTGCGAAGACGGGCGCGTCGCGACGCGCCCCTACGAATAGAAATCTTTCTTCGTAGGGGCGGCTCGCGAGCCGCCCGTCTTTCGTGCTACCTGTCTCCTGCGCTTCAAGATTGTCCGTCATCCTGAGCCGCAGGCGAAGGATCTCCGCGAAGCGATTAGTGCGGACACCATGCGCTTGACGCCGCCCCCTTACCGATTCACCGAGGACATCATCTGCTCCGGATAGCGCAGCCCCGCGGCGACGCCCTTGGGCGCGACTTCGTCGATTCGCTTGAGGTCCGCCAGCGTCAGCTTTACCTCGAGCGCGCCGAGGTTCTCCTCCAGGTATTTGCGCCGCTTGGTTCCAGGGATCGGCACGATGTCCTCGCCTTGCGCCATCACCCACGCGAGCGCGAGCTGCCCTGCCGTGCATTTTTTCTCTTTCGCGATCGCCTCGACCCGCGCGACCAGCTCGAGATTCTTGCCGAAGTTCTCGCCCTGAAAGCGCGGCGAGAAACGCCGATAATCGTCCGCCGCAAGATCCTCGTACTTGCGAATCTGTCCGGTCAGAAATCCGCGCCCCAGCGGACTGTATGCGACC
Source organism: uncultured delta proteobacterium (assembly GCA_963801665.1). Taxonomy (GTDB): domain Bacteria; phylum Desulfobacterota; class Binatia; order Binatales; family Binataceae; genus JBARDN01. The sequence continues at coordinate 651,717 of CAWDFL010000003.1, forward strand.
AGCCCGATTCCGAGCTCACGGCACGCCGGCAGAATTTCGTCCTCAGGGTCGCGCGTCCATAGCGAGTACTCGCTCTGCAGCGCCGTGATCTGATGCACCTTGCACGCGCGCCGGAGAGTGTTCGCTCCCGCCTCGGAAAGCCCGAGGTAGCGGACCTTGCCCTGCTTGACCAGCTCCGCCATCGCGCCGACGGTCTCCTCGATCGGAGTATTGGGATCGACGCGATGCTGATAATAAAGATCGATCGTGTCGATGCCGAGGCGCTTGAGGCTCGCGTCGCACGCGCTCTTCACGTACTCGGGCTTGCCGTTGATGGATCGCGCGTTCGGACCGGGACCGATCACGATCGCGAACTTGGTCGCGATCACGAACTTGTCGCGGCGTCCCTTGATCGCCTTGCCCACCAGCTCTTCATTGGTGTGGGGGCCGTACACGTCCGCCGTGTCGAGGAAGGTGCATCCGAGCTCCAGCGACCTGTCGATCGTCGCGAGCGATTCTTTCTCGTCGCGCGGGCCGTAGAATGCCGACATCCCCATGCATCCGAGGCCGATCGCAGACACCGCAAGCCCGCCAAGTTTTCGCGTTTGCATCGAAGCCTCCAGCAAAAATGTGTACTTCGAGGTATCGCACGATCGCGCGCACCGGTCCACATTTTTCGCGCATTTGACAGCGGCGCCGACTCTGCGCTCGAATGCGCCCGGGAGAGCCGATGCGTTATCAGGCGCTGAACGATATCACGGTTGTTGATCTGACCCATTTCATTGCGGGTCCGTACGCGACCAAGCTGCTCGCCGATTTTGGCGCCAAGGTGATCAAGGTCGAGCCGCCCGCGGGCGAAGGCAGCCGCGGCACGCCGCTGTTTTCATTCCTCAACATCAACAAGCTTGGCGTCACCCTCGATTTGAAGCATCCGCGAGGCCGCGCGCTCGTCTGCGAGCTTCTGGCCGGCGCCGATCTGCTGGTCGAGAACTTCGCGCCGGGAACGCTCGCGCGTCTCGGCCTCGAACCGGCGGAGCTGCTGGCGACTTTTCCGCGCCTGTCGATCGTTTCGATCTCGAATTTCGGACAGGACGGCGCGGAGCGGGGCGGGATGCTCAACGACCTGACGCTGTTCGCGCGCGGCGGATGGACTTTTCCCGTCGGCGAGCGCGACCGCGCGCCGCTGACGCCTCCCGGCTCGCTCGCGCAATACGTCGGCGGACTTTACGGCGCGGTCGGCGCGATGCAGGCGGTACTCGCGCGCAACCTGACTGCTCATCACGGCCAGCACGTCGATATCTCGCTGCTCGAGGCGACCGTCGCGACGATGATCTATGAAACCGTCGCGTTTCAGTACAACGGAATTTTGCGGGAGCGCGCCGGACGCCGCTTCGCGATCGGTCCGTTCCTGATCGTCACGCTAAAATGCCGCGACGGATACGCCGGCCTCCAGTGCGTGACCGACAAGCAGTTCAAGGGGCTATGCGATCTGATGCAGCGGCCCGATCTCGTGACCGACGAGCGCTTCAACACCGCGCTCAAGCGGATGGTCAGCAACGACGCGCTGCTCGAAATCGTTGCGAGCTTTTTTCTCGAACACGATCGCCGATGGCTCTATCGCGAGGGGCAGGCGCGCGCGATTCCGCTGGTGCCGATCCCGAACATAGCCGAGGTGCTCGGATGGGAGCAGACGCGAGCGCGAGAGTATTTCGAGACCATCGACGATCCCGCGCTCGGCCGGATTCGCATCCCCGGCGCTCCGCTGCGGATGCATTCGCATCGCCCCGAACCGACGCGGCCCGCGCCGCGCTTGGGCGAGCATAATCGCCAGGTTCTGGGAGCACTGCCGGGAGTGGGCGCGGACGGTCTCGCAACGCTGGAGCGTTCAGGCGTAATCGCGGGAGCATCGGCATGACCACGATATTCGAGAAAAAATTTCGCGTGCTCGACCTCTCGATGGGATGGGCAGGGCCGCTCGCGGGCCAGATGCTGGCGGAGATGGGTGCGCAAGTTATCAAGGTCGAGGACACGCACTACTTCGACTGGTGGCGCGGTTCGCTCTCGATGGCGCCGCCGGAAGTTCAACCGATCGAGCGCGCCGCGACCTTCAACACCACCAATCGCGGCAAGCTCGGCGTCACCCTAGATCTTCTGAATCCGCGCGGAATCGAGCTGGTCAAGCGGCTGGTCGCGCACAGCGATATTCTCATCGAGAACTACAGCCCCGGCGTGATGGAGCGCTTCGGCCTGACCTACGAAATTCTGGCGCCGCTGAATCCGCGGCTGATCATGATCTCGATGCCGTCGTTCGGGTACGGCGGTCCCGAAACTTTCTCGCGCGGATACGGCAACACGGTCGAGGCGATGGCCGGCGTGACGGGGCTCGCGCGCTATCACGACAGCGATCAGCCCTACACGCTCTCGAACGCGCTCGGCGATCCGGTCGGCGGCCTGACCGGCACTTTCGGAATCCTCGCGGCGCTGCACGAGCGCGAAAAAACCGGACGTGGACAATGGATCGAGCTCGCGCAGGTCGAGGGCGTTATCCCGCTGCTCGCCGGTCCGATCCTCGAGTATCAGTTGACGGGCAAAGTGCCGAAGCCGCGCGGAAACCGTCATCCGGAGTTCGCGCCGCACGGAATCTTCCGTTGCGTCGGTGATGAAGAGCACGCGTGGATCGCGCTCGCCGCTGAGAGCGAGGAGCAGTGGCGCGCACTCGCGCACGCACTCGGTATCGAGCATCTCGCAACCGACCCGCGCTTCATCGACGCATCGAGCCGCAAGGCAAATGAGGACGCGCTCGACGCCGAGCTGACCCGCGCGCTGGCAACGATCAGCGTCGAAGAAGCGGTAGCGCGCCTGCGCGATGCTGCTGTCTATGCGGCCCCCGTAAACTCGGCGCCCGCGGTTCTCGGAGACGCCCAGCTACAGGATCGCGGCTATTTCGTCCCGGTCGAGCGCGCCGTTGTGGGAACGCATCTATATCCCGGCGCCGTAACCCGGATGTCGGCAACGCCCGCGTCGCAACACATTCCCGCGCCCCTGCTAGGCGAGCACAACGCCGAAGTCTTCCGCGAGTTGTTAGGGATGACGGACGCGGAACTATCGGAGCTGGAAGCAGCCGGCGTAATCGGCACCGCCCCCCGAGACTACCGCAAAGCCTCGTAGCGTCCCGCGAAGACCCCGCAGGTGTTACCACGGTGGACGAATCTGTGGGCTAGGCGATGAGCATCGTAATCTCAACCGAGCCCCCGACCGTCATTCCGAGCCTTGGGCGAGGAATCCCGAGGCGTCCGTGCACTCGCCGGCGAGTAGTGCGCAAGCCAAGGGCCGAGCACAAGGATTTCCTTCGGCTTCGCTCAGGACAAGCTCTCGCGCGGCATCCACGTGCGGGAATGACACCTGTGACGAAAGACGGGCGGCTCGCGAGCCGCCCCTACGAAAACAGATTGTATTCGTAGGGGCGCGTCGCGACGCGCCCGTCTATGCGAGGCGATAATCGCGTGCGTAACGTGATCGTCGCGCCTCCTGCTGATACCTCCCGAAGGGCGAGGAATCAGACCGTGGGCGAGGATTCCGCCAACCTAACGATCGTTAGGTTTTTTGCCAGATTTGTTCATGGCTGAACTGTTCAGCCTTATGCTCAGTCCCAGTTCCATGCAATCCTATCCGCATGGAACTGAACCACCAGAGCCTCAATCCTCAATCTCGGCAGAAATCTGAGGAGGGCGACCTTCACAAGACTGCATATTTCCGAGATTCGCATATTGCGAAAAAGCACAATGAAGCCAATTCCTCAGTCAAATTAGCGAGCATTCACAAGCTGTTTCTATTTAATGTCTGAGCAAAAACAGCCCAAACGAACCCACCGTTAAAACAGTATTATGATTCTGAATCATCGGCGCCCGATGCTATCGACCCCTCTTACTCCAGATTCTGCTTTGCGACGAAGCCCGACTGCCCCTTCATCGGACCGTCGGTGATTTCCACCTGCGCGCCGTTGTCGTCGGTCGAGATCACCTTGACCGGTGTCTGGTCGTCGATCTGCTTGGCTGCGAGTCCCTGCCCGACGCTGCCCAGCATCCCTTGCACGCCGCCCTGCTGCTTGAGCGACGAGATCTTCGTGTATGTCTGCTCGTCGGGATACATCGGCACCGATTTCTCGCCCTGCGACGCGACCAGCTTATGGCCGCATCCCGCGAGCGCGAGCGTCATTCCGATTGCGGCAGCCGCCGCAAGAACTTTCCAAGCTTTCATGATTCCTCCAGCATGAGCGCCGATCCCCAAGTCGGCGCGTCTGCGATGCACGTGAGCGCTTTTACCACGACCCGCGAGCGGTCGCGAATTCGGCAAAATTGCCGACGCCGCCCGCCCATGATAGCCTTTACCCCTCGCGTTTCGGAGGACCTCCACTCCGGACGTATCGAGATGCGAATCGGCCTGATTTCCGACACTCATATCCCCGAAGCCTGCGAGCATCTGCCCGCCCAGGTCTTCGAGGTATTTCGCGGCGTCGATCTGGTGATGCACGCCGGCGACGTTTATGTGAATCGCGTGCTCGACGAGCTCGGCAAAATCGCGCCGGTGATCGCGGCGATGGGCAACGGCGACGAGGGCCTTGACGGCCATCGCTTCAGGCTCGAACCCGACTCTCGCGTGCGCGAGGCTCATTTGCTCGAGCTCGAAGGCGTGCGAATCGGCCTGGTCCATTCCGTGCCGACGCCCGACGAAACTTCGGACGAGGTTTTCGCCCGCGCGATCGAGCGCAACTTCGGCGGCCCGGTCGATGTGATCGTGCAGGGGCACAGCCACGTCGAGGGGATCGTGCGCTACGGCGCGACCCTGGTCGTGAATCCGAGCAGCGCCACGCTTCCGCACAACCTCGTGAACGTGCCGGGGACAGTGGCAATACTCGAAGTCGCGAGCGGAAAGGTCGTCAGCGCGGAAATAATCACGCTCGCGCAGGACGCCGCGAAAATCTGAGCGGCGCGTGATCAACCTGGGAGAGTATTTTGTCTGACGAAAATCCGCCGCGGAAAAACGCGGTCACGATGGAGAAGCTGGTCAACCTGTGCAAACGGCGCGGACTGGTCTTTCCCACCAGCGATATCTACGGCGGCCTCGGCTCGACCTTCGACTACGGCCCGCTCGGCGTCGAGCTCAAGCGCAACGTCAAGGAAGCGTGGTGGCGCGAGATGGTGCAGTATCGCGGCGACGTGCTCGGGCTCGACTCCGCGATTTTTCAGCATCCGAAGACCTGGGAGGCGTCGCAGCATCTGCAGAATTTCACCGACCCTCTGGTCGATTGCAAGGTGTGCAAGCATCGCTTCCGCGCCGACAAGATCGCGGGCGGCAAATGTCCCGACTGCGGCGGCGAGCTGACCGAGGCGCGCAACTTCAACCTGATGTTCAAAACTTTTCTCGGCCCGGTCGAGGACACCGCCTCGATCGTTTATCTCCGGCCGGAAACCGCGCAGGGAATTTTCTCGAACTTTCAGAACATGGTCGATACCCAGCGGGTCAAGCTGCCGTTCGGCGTCGCGCAGATCGGGAAATCATTCCGCAACGAAATCACCACCGAGAATTTCATCTTCCGCACCCGCGAGTTCGAGCAGATGGAGATGGAATTTTTCATCCGCCCCGATACCGCCGAGGAAGCGAAGTGGTACGCCTATTGGTCCGATTTCCGCTTCAACTGGCACGTCAAGTACGGTCTCAAGCCGGAGCATCTGCGCCGCCGCGAGCACGCGAGCGACGAGCTCTCGCACTATTCGAGCGGGACCACCGATATCGAGTTTCTCTACCCGTTCGGATGGGGCGAGCTTGAAGGCGTGGCCAAGCGCGGCAGTTTCGATCTCGATCAGCACGCGAAGTTCAGCGGCAAGGACCTGACCTACTTCGACGAGGACGCGAAGACGCGCTATCGCCCGTGGGTGATCGAGCCCGCGCTCGGCGTGGACCGCGCGATGCTCGCGTTCATGCTCGACGCCTACGATGAAGACATCGTCGAGAACGAGGCGCGCATCGTGATGCGCTTCGATCCGCGCCTCGCGCCGATCAAGGTCGCGATCTATCCGCTGTTGCGCAAAGGCGGGCAGCCCGAGAAGGCGAATGCGGTGCGCGGGATTTTGCAGCGCCACTTCACGACCGCGTATGATCAGGCGGGCTCGATCGGCCGCCGCTACCGCCGCCAGGATGAAGTCGGAACCCCCTATGGCGTGACGATCGACCATCAGACGATGGAAGACGACACCGTCACGCTGCGCGATCGCGACTCGACCACGCAGGAGCGCGTGCCGATCGCGCGGCTGGTCGAAGTGGTGAGCGACAAGATCGGATGGACCAAATAAAAATCGAACTGCCGTAACATCGAAGCATCAATATCGAAACCGCATCAGCGGAACTGGAAACCGGAGACAATCTGAAATGGCTCGAGTGCATCCTGAAATTTTCTTTTTCGGCGCGGGCGTGGCGGAAGGCCGCGCCGCGATGCGTAATCTGCTGGGCGGCAAGGGCGCGAACCTGGCCGAGATGGCCTCGCTCAAGCTGCCGGTCCCGCCAGGCTTCACGATTTCGACCGAGGTCTGCAACTACTTCTACGCGCATAAAAACACTTACCCGAAGGGCCTCGCCGAGGGCGTCAAGAAAAGCGTCGCGCGCGTCGAAAAAGCGCTCGGCCGCAAATTCGGCGACTCGGCGAATCCTCTGCTGGTCTCCGTGCGCTCGGGCGCGCGCGTCTCGATGCCCGGGATGATGGACACGGTGCTCAACCTCGGCCTCACCGACGAAACCGTGAAGGGCCTCGAAGCGGTTTCCGGAAATCCGCGCTTCGCGTGGGATTCCTATCGCCGCTTCTGCCAGATGTACGGCGATGTGGTCCTGAAGCTCAAGCCCGAGAACAAGAACGACGCCGATCCGTTCGAGGAATTGATCGACAGGAAAAAAACCGCGCGCGGCGTCAAGCAGGACGTTGATCTCTCAGTCGACGATCTGCGCGAGCTGGTCGATGAATTCCGCGATCTGATTCGCCGCCGCGCCGGCCGCGACGTTCCGCAGGATCCGACCGAGCAGCTCTGGGAGGCGATCGGCGCGGTGTTCGGCTCGTGGAACAACGATCGCGCGATCACCTACCGCCGGATCAACAATATCCCCGGCGATTGGGGCACCGCCGTCACCGTGCAGTCGATGGTGTTCGGAAATCTCGGCTCCGATTGCGCAACCGGCGTCGCCTTCACCCGCGATCCCGCGACCGGCGAGAAAGGCCTCTACGGCGAGTTCCTGCCCAACGCGCAGGGCGAAGACGTTGTCGCCGGCGTCCGCACGCCGCGGCCCAACAGCCTTATCGCCGGGCGCAAGATGGCCGAGCGGGTCGGGATGAGCGAGGCCGAACGCAAGCGCGATCACGCGACGCTCGAAGAGACCTTTCCGAAAGCCTACAAAGAGCTGGTCGCGATCGGCGCGCGCCTCGAGCGCCATTTCAAAGATTGCCAGGACATGGAATTTACGATCGAGCGCGAACGCCTGTTCATGCTCCAGACCCGCAACGGCAAGCGCACCGCGATCTCGGCGGTGCGCATCGCGGTCGATATGGCCGACGAGAAGCTGATCGATCGCAAGGTTGCGCTGACGCGCGTCGAACCCGAGACGCTCGAACAATTTCTGCATCCGCGATTAGACCCGAGCGCGAAGAAGCAGGTGATCGCGCGCGGACTCCCCGCCTCGCCGGGCGCCGTGTTCGGCGAAGTCGCGTTCTCCGCCGAAGAGGCGGTCGCGGTCAGCGCCGCCGGCCGTCCTGTGATCCTCGTGCGTGTCGAAACCTCGCCCGAAGATATCCACGGGATGCAGGTGGCTGAGGGCATTCTCACCGCGCGCGGCGGGATGACCAGCCACGCCGCCGTGGTCGCGCGCGGGATGGGCAAGTGCTGCGTCGCGGGATGCAGCGCGCTCGAAATCGATTACAACGCTGGCACACTCAGCGCCGACGGCCACGTCGTCCGCCGCGGCGAGTACCTGACGCTCGACGGCTCGGCGGGCGAAGTGATTATTGGCCGCGTGCCGACGGTGCAGCCCGAGATGCCGTCGCATCTGAAAAAATTCATGGGATGGGCCGACGCGGCGCGCAAGCTCGGCGTGCGCGCCAACGCCGACACGCCCAACGACGCGCGCGTCGCGCGAGAATTCGGCGCCGAAGGAATCGGCCTGTGCCGCACCGAGCATATGTTCTTCGACCCCGAGCGGATCGAAGCGGTCCGCCAGATGATCCTCGCGGAGAACGCGAAGCAGCGCGCCACGGCGCTCGCGAAAATCCTGCCGATGCAGCGCCAGGACTTCGTCGGAATCCTCAAGGAGATGGCGCCGCTGCCGGTCACGATTCGCCTGCTCGATCCTCCGCTGCATGAATTCCTGCCCAAGGAGGACGCGGAGATCGCGGACCTCGCGGCGAAGATCGGCGTCACGCCCGCGCATCTGAAACAGGTCCGCGACAGCCTGTTCGAGTTCAATCCGATGCTGGGTCATCGCGGCTCGCGCTTGGGCATCAGCTATCCGGAGATCTACAAGGCGCAGGCGCGCGCGATTATCGAAGCGGCTTGCGAGCTGCGCAAGCAGGGCGTCAAGGCGCTGCCTGAAATCATGCTTCCGCTAATCGGCGACAAGAAAGAGTTCGACATCTTGGCCGGCGAGATTCACGAGGTCGCCAAAGAAGTGTTTGCGGAGAAGGGCGCGAAGGTCGCGTTCACGATCGGCACGATGATCGAAGTGCCGCGCGCCTGCGTGATGGCGGGCGAGATCGCGGAGTCGGCGGAATTTTTCTCCTTCGGCACCAACGACCTGACGCAGATGGCCTACGGCCTCTCGCGCGACGACTCCTCGAAGTTCCTGAACGACTACGTGAAGCGCGGAATCTACAAAAAAGATCCATTCCAGGAACTGGATGCAAGCGGCGTCGGCGAACTGATGCGAATCGCGATCGAGCGCGGCCGCAAATCGAACAAGAAGCTGAAGATCGGAATCTGCGGCGAGCACGGCGGCGACCCCGCCAGCATAAAAACCTGCCACCGCTTAGGCCTCGACTACGTATCGTGTTCCCCGTATCGGCTACCGGTAGCCCGTCTGGCCGCAGCCCAAGCCGCAATAGAATCAACCCAAAAAAAGAAAGCCTTCAAGGATGTATAGAAGTCTGATTCCGCACGAGATATGAAAACGATCTCGCGAAAGGAACTGCGCAATCGACTCACTCGAGTGTTGCGTCAAGTCGACGCCGGCCAGCGTATGCGAATCACCATCAACGGCAGACCAATCGCGGATTTGGTACCCATCGCGAGCGCTCGCACGTGGATAACAAAGGCCCGGGTGCTGCGATTGCTCAGCCAAGCCGCGCTCGACCCCAGATTTGCACGCGATATCGCAGCCGCGACGAGCGCGACGATCGAAAACCTCTGATCTGTCATTCCCGCGCGTGGCCGCCGCGCGAGGAATCCCGGATTTGTTCCTCCGCTATGATCGGTATCCTGTCGCGAGCGCCGGGAATTTCACCTCGCCCTGAAAGGGAGGTGCCGTGGCATCTCCCTTTCAGGGCGAGGGATCAGACGGTGCGCGGTGCGGCGGATCAGGGGAATGAAAAAGGCACGCGGGTGAGCGCGTGCCTTTCGGGTGCGCGAATTTTTTAGGTGCTATAGGCCGAGGCGCTTCATCAGGCGATAGAGGGTCGTGCGATCGACCCCTAATGCGGCCGCAGCCTCGACGCGGTTGTCGTCAACCGCCGCCAGCGCGGATTTGATCCGCTCGCTCGCCGCGCGATCGAGGCAATCCTGAAGCGTGCCGGTCTCGGCGCTCGTGCTCGATTCTGCGGACGCCTGCGCGGCGAATGCGCCGGCATCCGGCGCTGCGCTCGATGCGGAGGCAGAGGCCGCAGCGTCCATATTCCTGCCGACATCTTTGCCGAGGTCCTTTTCCGTCTCGTCGAGCCGCGAGCCCATCGGAAATTCGTCGAGCGCGAATGCGTCTGGCTCGAGCACCTCGGCTCCGCTCATCACGACCGCGCGCTCGATTACGTTCTCGAGCTCGCGGACGTTGCCGGGCCACGGGTAGGTGGCCAGAGTCGCAGCTGCATCGCGCGACAGCGTGATCGGGCGGCCGGCGTCGGCCGAGTGGCGGATCAGGAAGTGATTCGCCAGCGCCAGGATATCCTCGCGGCGCTCGCGCAGCGGCGCGATAATCAGCGGAATAACGTTCAAGCGAAAGTACAGGTCGGCGCGGAAGCCGCCCGATTCGACTTCCCGGCGCAGCACGCGGTTGGTGGCCGCGACGATTCGGACGTCAACCTTGCGCGCCTTCGACGCTCCGACCCGCATGACCTCGCCGTCTTCGAGCACGCGCAGAAGCTTGGCCTGGAAGTCGGGTCCGGCCTCGCCGATTTCGTCGAGGAACAGCGTGCCGCCCGAGGCGCGCTCGAAGCATCCCGCGCGATCGCGAATCGCACCGGTGAACGATCCTTTCTCATGGCCGAACAGTTCGCTTTCGACCACGCCGTCGGCGAACGCCTTGCAGTTGACGGCGACGAAGGGGCCGTCGGCGCGGCCGCTCCAGAAATGCAGCATCCGGGCGACCAGCTCTTTGCCGGTGCCGGTCTCGCCCTGAATGAGGCTGGTGGCGTTGGAAGGCGCCACGCGGCGGATAGTGGCGACGAGCGTGCGGCTTTGGCGGCTCTCGGCGATAAACTCGGCGGTGGTCGCGGCAACCTCGAGCTGGTCGCGCAGACGCTTGTTCTCGCGCTGGAGCGAACTCATCTCGACCGCGCGCGCGATGACGGAGTTCAGCTCGTCGCCATTGAAAGGCTTGGCGACCGAATCGAATGCTCCCGCGCGCAGCGCTTCGGCGGTCGAGTCGGTGCTCGGAGTTGAGGCCGATACGACTACAGCTACATCGGGCCGCTTGGCTTGTACGTTCCTCAGCAGATCCATCCCATCCACCCCCGGCATCGTCAGGTCGGTAAGAATTACGTCGGCTCCGTGTAGCTCGAGGGCTATCATCGCAGCCTCGACAGTCGGACAGGTCTCGCATTCGTAACCCGCCGTGCGCAGGAGACCTGCAGCCATCCTCGCAAGGCTCAGCTCGTCGTCGACGATCAGAACGCGAGCTTTATGCTCAGTGTTGCGTTCTTGCACGTCGACGGTTTCCATTCTCTTGCGCTCGTGAGGGACAAAACGAGCGGAGGCGTATTGTGTTACCGGCAGGGGGCATAGTCAATACGGGGTATGGCAAACAGCATCCGCCTAAAGACAGTGGTGATGCAAATCCGCAGCATCACGTAACACAGCAAGAGGTGTGCTAATCCATCGGAAAGACTAGTGAATTTCGTACATTTGCGCTCCGGCGCAAGGTTGAGAACCTCTGAGGCCTATTGCCAATCGCAGCAATGATAGCGCGGGAATCTGCCCTCTTGAAAGGACGTTGCGCGCTTGCATCGGGTTGCTTTCCTGGCAAAACGGCGGATGAGAATTCAGTGTTATCAGCAGCTCTAGCCTACGTTACGGGGACGCCAGCAGGCGTGGAAGCCGACTGGCACGCGATGGTCCAGATGCGCACGCGCAACGGGGCCGCGCTCGAGATTCTCGGCGTCGAAGATTGCGAGGTGGCTCGCGTTACGCTGTTCATCGAAAATATTGGTCAGGAGATAGCCCTCACCTTCTTGCGCATCGCGGTTTTTGGCGACGAACACGGGTTCGGCCACGGCGCACCCGGGACCGGCGGAATAGATCGTCATCCGGCGGGTGGCGTGATCGAAGTGGGCGAGTCCGCGATGGAATGGATCGCCACTGCCGGGACCGCCTTCGCACGCGAGGTATCCATGCCGATAACTCCGGCCCGTGCGCCGCTCGTCGATTCGCGGGTATTCGCATCGGACGTCGCTCAGTCGCTCCATCCTGAACTCGCCGGCTTTCGACCAATCGAAGGTCCATCGGGTGAGGTACTGCGAGGTCTTGCGCTGGTCCGGCATTGACCCGTTGGCGAAAGGGAACGCGGCGGCAGCCTGCTGGCAGACATCGACGGTGATTCTGTCTCCGTCATTGAAGGCGTTCATTGAATGCCAAGCCATGCAGGGAGGGCCGCTGAACCATCGCAGGTCTTCGACGCCGCCGCCGCGCGGGATGATCGCAACGTGGGTTCCTTTTTCCGGTTCCCACGCGATCATCGGAGCGCCCGCCCTGGCGCGCTCGATCGAGAGGGTCACGGGACATATCGGAAAAATGAGAAAGTCCCGGGTGACCGCGAAATCATGCACCAGCGCCGGGAACGGTCCTTTGAACAGCCCGGACCGATCGAGGATGCCGACCGAGTTCGCGGCGTAGAATGCGATCTCGCCGTTCAGGCGGCCTTTTGGAAGATTCGCGAAGAACAGCATTTCGCCCGACTCCGGATCGATCTTTGGATGCGCAGTCATGTTGCTCGGCAATCGATCCTCGAAGCGCCAGGGGCCGATGGTCTCGAGCGACGAGGGATCGAGCTCGATCGGCGCGTGGCCTTCCTCGAGCACGAGCAGCCGGTTCGCGTGCCACACGAGGTTGGTGTTCGCGACGCCGTCGGTGTTGATGCCCGCCACGCTCGCGTCGGAAAGGGCGGGGAATCCGGGAGGGCCGAACAGCGCTCGGCCGGCTTCGCGCTCGAGCTTCCACTGAATCGTCCTGACCCAGCGGTTGCGGTACGAGACTCGTCCATCGCACAGATGGAAGGCGTGCACCATGCCGTCGCCGAGCAGCGGGTTGTAGCGGCCACGCGGGGCGAACTGAGGATTCGGACCAACCCGATAAAATGATCCCTCGAGATCGGCGGGAATCTCGCCTTCGACGATCAGATCCGCATAGTCAGACTCCATCCGGATCGGCTCGAAACCTCCGCTCAGATAAGGATCGCTCGGAAATGGGTTCGCCATGCTGATAGCCTCCCGCGGCGCGCGGTGATCGACAACGATCGAGGGGGCTTGCGTGGAGATTTTTTTTCATCCGCGAAGAGATTTGTCGTCGTGGAGCATAAGAAATTTCCTGTCAAGAGAGAGAAAGAAGTTCCGGTGGCAGAGGCTTTAGCCTGTGCCACCGGGAAAGGAATTGGATGCCTGAGTTCTACTATCTTGAGAGTCGCAGAAGGATCTTGGAAGCGATCGTCTGGAACACCTGGTCCAGGTCCGAAGAGTTAGAGGCAAACACGGCTTCTCCGATTGGCAGGTTGGGATTGTAGGTAGAAGCCGAAGGATCGTTGGCGATCTCGCGCAGGAATTCCTGTGCGGCGGGTTGATTGGTGATCGCGGATCCCATCCCGATGGCGTAGACATAAACGCCTTGGGATAGCAGGCCGGTGGAGGAGTTGGTGGATACCTGGACCGCCCGATACATCGCGTCGCTGGCCAGCGTTTGGCCGGAGGCGGGTGTCTGGCCGCCGCAATACTCGATATTGAAAGTTTTAGAACCAGTAGGTACGACCAGCGGTTCGGTCGAATTGGTCTGCTGATCAGGAAAATTCTGGGGAAGGTCGGCAGTCGTGGTGCTTGAGCCGCATCCGGTGGTTGGTTTGCTACAGCTATTGTTGGATGTGCTGCAAGTGGAGGGTTCAAAGAACACGGCGCCGGTCGACGCGCACAAACCAAGCGATTCATCCCCGGGATCGCAGCCGCAATACAGAAGATCGGCGGTGGTGGTTTTTCCGCCATTGGTAGCCGGACAGGTCAGAGTGTCCTGCTGTATATTGGGCCAGCCGTCGGTGAAAAAGACCAGCACCTTGATAACGTTCTCGCCCGAAGACACCTTTGCGGCCTGATCGGCGATCTGAGTCTGTCCGTCCAGCAGCCCTGCTTGTGAATTGGTGTAGTTGACAATTCCGTTCGCCCAGAATTTCTGGCTGACCGCGGTGTCGATTGCGTTCTTGAAGGGCTGCGTATTTTGAACATCGACCACTGCGGAGGTTCCAAAAGTCACCATCGAGACGTAGTCGATCGTATCGTTGTTGTTCGGGTCGAAATCGGCGATAAAGTCTTCCACCGCGGGCGCAAGCGCGGTCGATCCGCCGTTGCTTTCCATGGAATACGAGACATCGAGCACCAGCGACATGATCATTGGGTTGCGCTGAGCCGTCGCGGAGGCGCTAACGCTCAAAGTATTGTAGTTGGTGGTGACGCCAGGAATGATGGAAATCGCCCGGAGGAAGTAAGTATTGATCGTCGCCGTGGCGCTGACGTTGACAATCGTATTGTTGTTGGAGTCGGTGGTGAAGCAGATGCTCGGGGTCGGAGGCGTACCGAGGCCGGGTACTGACTCATAATTGACGTTGAAGGTATTCAGCCCGACCGCCGCCGCTCCACTGGTTAGACTGCAATTAGGCAGAGTCCCAGTCCCCAAGTTGATGTTTTTCATCGCGGTAAGCGCGGCAGCATCAACTGACTTCGAGAGGGTGGACTTCGTAACATAGGCTACCCCGAGGTCAAGTCCGAAGCCGGCGAGGACGATCAGGATAGGTATCAGGACAGCGAGCAACAGGAAAACCTGCCCGCGCTGGGGTCTTATATTTTTCGCCCGCAAGAGCTTGACCTCAACCTGGGGTTAGAAGTACGCGATGTCATAAAGCACCGACGGCATGTTGACGGCGCTGTTGGTTAGTTTTCCGATCGGAGTGGCGGGCGTGAAGCTGTAGTAAATCTCCGTAACGTATAGATACTGTCCGGTCTGGAGCCCCGGCGCTCCGGGAATGCTCACGTTCGCACCGACCGTCGATCCTAGTTTGCTTGATTCCGTGATGCCCCCCGACGACACGTCTTGTTCAGCGATCTTATAAGGACCGCCGGTGGGACCGACAGTTTCACTTCCGGTTAAGGTTTCCGTGAGTGACGTAATGATTACTTTGCCGTTGCCCGACAGGTTCAGACCGGAACTCCCCGACAACACGGAGGAGACGGCGGTGCATACATTATCGCAGCTTGAGGTGCCTTCCCCGCGCAGTGCCAGATTCGAGCCTTGCCGGGTCAGTTCGGTCACCACCTGCATCGTATGCAGGGCGCGGCCGAAATCGATCGCGGCGCACATCAGAAGAAGGAGCAGGGTCGCGACAAAAGCAGTCTCGACCACTGCCTGGCCGGATTCGTTGGCGATAAGCTTTGTGCGGACGGAGCGATAACACAGTGACATGTTCTTCTATTGCCTACTTGGTTGTTGAAGGGTCAAAGGGCTCATTCATGAAGGTGGTGCTCGAGGTGAAAGTGTAGCCCGGCCGCGGGAAAGAACTGGCCAATTAGAGGCGTCATCAGCGGCAAAGTGGTGGTGAGGGTCAAGGTCTCGGTGTATTCGGGTCCGCCCGCCGCGCCAGTGTTGCCGTTATCGACGCCAGAGTTCCAGCATAATGAGGTCCCTCCACCGGGTGGAACGCTACAAATTGTCATGTTCGACGCGCTCACCCCGGGCACACTTATTTCGCTCTGAACCTTGGCGACGATCGATGATATGCGGGTTCCGGAGCCGCCCGATTCCTGTCCGGTAGAGGCGTACCGACCGCCGTCATCGATGGCTTGCTGGATGTTCGACTGCGCGAACATCAGCCATGCGTAATCGATCACGCCAAAAATCAGCAGGAAGAACAGCGGCGCGACCATCGCGAATTCGGCCATGGTCTGGCCCCTGGCCGATCGCGCGCGAGATGTTAGAAACAAAAGGGGCATAACGGTTCGTCCTCTGCAACGACCTCGCCGAAAAGCCATAGCTCGAAAGCCGCTGGTGCCGCCGTGCCCCGATGGTGGCGCCGTGTCGACCAGGAGCTGCCCAAATCCGCCTAAAGTCGCCAAAATGCTACAAGTTGTAGCATTTGTGTCGACGTTTGCGCCGATTTGACGGCTTTTCTATTCCTCTGCCCGAGTAGAGCAATTCCGATGCCGAGTAAGCGCCGAATGGAGGAGATAAGGGTCCTGCGATGACCAAAGATAATCTCTCCGACGGGTTGGCATCTTGACCAGATACCACTAAAGTAGTGATGTCACTACTCTAGAGGTCGAATATATGCGCGTCGGACTGCGTGAAGCCAATCAACATTTCTCACGTCTGATGAAAACCGTTCGCGGCGGTGCCGAGGTGATCCTGACCGAACGAGGCCGCCCGGTGGCCAGGCTCATACCTATAACGGAATCGGATGACGCCGACACCGGCTCCGTCGGTCGTGCGATTCGCCGACTCGAGGCCCAAGGAATATTGAGTGCCGCGACCAAGAACGGACGTCTTCCGCGATGGAGCCCGCGCAAAATCGTTGGCGCCCCGCTGGCCGAGACCATCGAAGCTGAACGCGAACAGCGTTAACCATCGCTGCTCGGCAGGGCGAGCATAATGGCCGAGTGGGCTTACTTCGACACCAGCGTAATTGTAAAGCGCTACGTGCAGGAGATCGATTCACCTCGCGCGCGCCGGATGCTCGGCCGCTACCGGATTATCACCTCGGCGATTGCTCCGGTGGAGGCTGCTTCAGCGCTGTGCCGGCGGCATAGTCTGGCCGAGTTGGCGCAAGAAGACTTCGACGCGATCATCGCAAGGATTCGCGCCGACCGCGCCTATTGGGAGCTTATCGATCTTGGTTCCAGCGTTCTTGCCCGAGCCGAGGACTTGCTGCGCCAAGCGCCGGCGAGGACGCTCGACGCGTTGCATCTTGCTTCAGCGCTCCTGTTCCAAAAGGAGGCCGGGATAGCGCTGCCGTTTGTCACCGCCGATCGGAAGCAGGGTGCTGCGGCGTCGGGCCTCGGCCTGCGTACCGTGCAGATTGGAGATTGAATCTGGGAATGGACAGCGCTCCCGCGGCCAGCCTGCCAAGATCGAATGCGAGCTGCCTTTTATGAGTCCGTTGCAAAACGGATTTCGTGGTTATTTTACTCCCCAGGAGTATCCACGATGCGTTCAGCTTTGAAACTGGTTCTGGATAACGGCGCTCCTATCAGCGGACTCTCTCACGATTCCTCCGACGATCGTCTGTTCGACGCGTACTCGCGGGCCGTGATGGGCGCGGCTGAATCCGTCAGCCCGGCGGTGGTGAATATCGAAGTCGCGCAAACCGCGGGAGCGCGGGGCGGCAATTCGCAGATTGCGCCGTCAGGCAGCGGCTCGGGCTTTATCATCGCGCCCGACGGATACATCGTTACCAACAGCCACGTCGTTCACCGGGCATCGCGAATCTCAGTAACGCTTTCCGACGGGCGCAAATCGGCGGCAGAGCTGATTGGCGACGATCCCGATACCGATCTCGCCGTAATTCGGATGGCGGGCTCGAAGCTGACCGCGGTAACGCTGGGCGATTCGCAGGCGATTCACGTGGGCCAGATCGCGATCGCGATTGGGAATCCCTACGGCTTTCAATGCACCGTCACGGCCGGCGTGGTGAGCGCGCTCGGCCGATCGCTCAGGACCGGATCGGGCAGGCTGGTCGATAACGTTATCCAGACCGACGCCGCGCTCAATCCGGGCAATTCCGGCGGGCCGCTGGTGAACTCGCGCGGCGAAGTGATCGGAGTCAACACGGCGATTATCCTGCCCGCGCAGGGAATCTGCTTCGCGATCGCGATCAATAGCGCCAAGCTGGTTGCGGGTCTTCTGATCAAGGACGGCAAGATAAGCCGCAGCTACCTGGGAATCGCGGGCCACAACGTCGAGCTGCCGCGGCGGTTCGTGCGCTTCTACCGGCTGCCGGCGGAGACCGCGGTCCGCGTCGCGTCGGTCGAGGCTGACAGTCCCGCGGCGCGCGGCGGTATCAAGGAGGGCGACCTGCTGATCCGGCTCGGTGACATCGCGATCGCCGGTATCGACGACCTGCAGCGCCAGCTTACGATGAGCCTGGTGGGGATGCGCACGCCGGTTGACGTGATTCGCGGCACCGAACGGCTGACGCTCGAGATCGTCATGGCCGAAGCCGCCCGCCGATCGCGCGACTAGGCCGTATATTCCGTTCAGAGCA
Organism: uncultured delta proteobacterium; assembly: GCA_963801665.1. Taxonomy (GTDB): domain Bacteria; phylum Desulfobacterota; class Binatia; order Binatales; family Binataceae; genus JBARDN01. The sequence continues at coordinate 669,660 of CAWDFL010000003.1, forward strand.
TGGCGCAGGACTTAGTGGCGCGCCCGTCTTCCACGGGCGAGGTGCCACCGGCACGCCCCCCGCGCCACTATCATTTGCTATTTTATTGATATGTCTAATCGGTCGCGAAAACCTTCGCTCACCAAGGTCTACACATTTTCGGAAGCACGACAGAAGTTCGCGGCGCTGCTCGAACGAGCGCCGCGCGAGGGCGCCGTACGGGTGAAACGCCGCGACGGACAGGTGTTCCTCATTCAGCCCGAACGCTCGCAGCGCTCGCCGCTCGACGTTGCGGGCGTCGATAGCGACCTCTCCGGCGAGGAAATCGTCGATATCGTCCGGGAGATGCGTCAGCGCGCGAATGTACTCGGGCCAGGAAAGAATTTCAGCCGAACGGTGCGCAAGCGCACGCCAAAGGCTGACGGCCGAGATCGTCATGGCTGAGACCGAGCGCGGATCGCGCCGGAAGCTCGGCTCAGGCCTTCATGGTCCGATCGACCCGCCACGCATGATGAAAATTGGCGTGTAGCAACAGGCGGTGCGAAAGACGGGCGGCTCGCGAGCCGCCCCTACGAAGACAGGTTCCGTTGTCATCCCGCGTCCTTCGGCAGGCTAGGGGCAGGCTCCGGTTGCGGCGCGAGAGCATGTCCCGAACGAGGCCGAAGGAAATCCCGGACCAAGGGTCTCTGCATGTGGTGTTGGCGTCGAGCACGGACGCCCCGGGATTTCTCGCGCAGCGCTCGAAATGACAGCCGGGGGCCCAGCTGAGAATGCGATACTCATCGCCCCACTCACTTTCATGGCAGGATGACGGACAAGAATTCGGAATTAATCGACGGCCTCTACCGGGCGACGGACCAGACCTGCGGGCACGGCCGCTTTACTTGCGATCCAGCCGATGGTACCAGTCAGCTTGCCGCCGGAATCGGCCGGCGGCGAACGTTCTCAGGGCGGGGTGAAAGTCCCCACCGGCGGTGATGGCGACCTGGTCGCCTCAGCCCGCGAGCGCTCGACCGGGCAATCCCGGCGAGGTCAGCAGAGTCGGTGCAACTCCGACGCCGACGGTTACAGTCCGGATGAAAGAGAACGGGTCAATCCGGCGCGGGCGCTGCGGTCCGCGCCGCCGCCCGTGCGCCCTGATTCACAACTGGAGGAGCGACCGTGAATCAGAGCGATACTCACCGCACCGCTCGGACCCGGAACGGCAGGAAGCACGAAGATCGGACGCGCGACAGCGCGATCCGGATCGCGTTCGTGCAGTCCTGCTGGCACAAGGACATCGTGGATCGCGCGCGCGAGTCCTTCGCGGCCGAGACGGCGAAACTTGGCGCCGACGCCCCGGCGATCGATTACTTCGACGTGCCGGGCTCATTCGAGATACCACTGCAGGCGAAGCTGCTGGCGCAAACCGGGCGCTACGCCGCGATCGTCGCGGCAGGCCTGGTGGTCGACGGCGGTATCTACCGGCACGAGTTCGTCGCGAGCACCGTGATCTCCGCATTGATGCGCGTGCAGCTCGAAACCACGGTGCCGGTGATCTCGGCGGTGCTGACCCCGCAGAGCTTTCACGCGCACGAGGAGCATCGCAAGTTCTTTCTCGAACACTTCGTGGTGAAGGGCGCGGAGGCGGCTTCGGCGTGCGCGAGGACGATCGAGAATCTACGCAGGCTGCGCGGACTCGAAGCGCCGCCGCCGGCCTGATAGCGCCGCTACTGGTTCACCGAGAGGATGCGCGAGGATCAGCTCCATGAACGCGTCTTCGCGCTGGTCCAGGTGCCGATATCGGCGCTGTAACAAGCTGCTAGCGCGCGCCTGCGCGCCGCGTACTCCTGATCCGGCTCGGTGAGACCGCGATCGCCGATACCGACGATCTGCAGCGCCAGCTTACGATGAGTCTGGTGGGAATGCGCACGCAGGTCACCGTGATTCGCGGCATGGCGCTTCGGAGCATGGCACAGAAGATAGTGGCGCGGGCGTCTCGCCCGTAGGAGACGGATGCGCCGTAGGCGCAGCCCACCAATGAATTCCTCTTATCAGCAGCCTGTGGATGCATTATGAATGGTCCCCGCCCGTGCGCGCCTGCGGCGCATTCATTGGTAGGCGGCCCGTTGGCCCGCCGTCGCCCACGGGCGAGACGCCCGCGCCACTATCACTTTGCTTTTTCATCGATATGTCTAACCGGTCGCGAAAACCTTCGCTCACCAGAGGCCTTCGCTTGACGAATTTGATTGGGCCTCTGTATTAAACGATCGGTTAGCTGCACCGCGACCTCACGATCGTCTGTGAGTCCACGCACATAACGAAAAGGCCGGCGGTCCAGCAGGGGAATAAACATGGCGGACTCGACGTTAACTGCTCCGATGGCTACGCCTTTCTATAACGACCACGTGCTCTATCACGTGATCGATTCCCCGGGGGTGCAACCGGTCCGGGCATGGCAGTTCAACGGCTGGAAGGCCGAGAGCAGGTCCTGGAGGACGGGCTGCTATATCCACGCGGGTTTGTCCAGCACCGGACCGCTGTCGCTAAAAGGACCCGATGCCGAGAGATTCCTCCAGAGCCTCTGCATCAACAGCTTCAGCAAATTCCCAATAGGCAGCATGAAGCACGCCGTCATGTGCGACGAAGACGGCTTGATCGCCGCCCACGGCATCACTGAGCGAAAAGGCGAAGACGAATTCGAGTTTTTCGCCGCGCCCCCTTGGCCGCTCCAGAGGCTTGGCGGCACCGAGTACAAAGTTGAAGCGCACAGGCGCAACGACTACCTGTTCCAGATCGCGGGACCGACGTCGCTGAAGACGCTGGAGAAGGTGACCGCCGAGAGCCTCAAAGACATCCGCTTTCTGCGCTTCCGCGAAAGCCGCATCGAGGGCATCAAGGTCGAGGTCGCGCGTATTGGCATGACCGGCGGTCTCGCATACGAGCTGCACGGCCCGATCGAGGACGGCCCCAAGGTCTATGACGCGGTGTACCGCGCTGGGCGCGAGTTTGGCATCGAGCGGCTGGGCTGGGGGACTTATCTGGTCAATCACGTCGAAGGCGGTTTTCCCCAGATTACCTGGACCTTCATACCCTCCCCAGGCTTGCAGGATGAAGCGGCGAGGGCGTTTATCGGCCAGTTCTACAAGATCTCGGGCAGCGTGGATCCCGCCAACCTGCGCGCGCGCTATCGGACTCCCGTCGAGGTCGGATGGCATCGCATGTGCAAATTTGATCACGACTTCCTCGGCCGCGCCGCGCTCGAGTCAGAGGTCTCCCATCCGAAGCGAACTGTGGTAACGCTCCGCTGGAATCCCGAGGACGTGATCGACATTTACGCTTCGCTGCTGCGTCCCGGCCAGGAATACAAGACCCTCGATCTGCCTTATGCACCGAATGTGTGGCCGCAGGCCCATGCCGATCATATCCTGAAGGGCGGCCGCCAGGTCGGCATCTCCTCAGGCACTATCTACAGCGATTACTTCCGAGAAGTGCTCTCGATGGGATGCATCGACGTGGGCGCCTCGGAGATTGGAACAGAAGTGTCCGTCCAATGGGGTGACTATCGCGGCAAGATAAAAGATGTCCGCGCAACCGTCGCGCGCTTCCCTTACTTTAACGAAGGGCGCAACAGCGATCTCGATGTCGCCAAACTAGCGGGCAACCTCCCGCGATAGCCTTGTTCTCTCGGTTGGGTGCAGATGGGCTGCAGATAGCAGTTCGCTATTGTACGCCAGAAAATGAATGGCTCCCCGGGCCGGATTCGAACCAGCGACCCGACGGTTAACCGGCGTTGAAGACAGGTTTTAACCGGTATTGTTCGGTATCACCAGATAAGCATGTAGTCATTGTGCGCGAAGGGTTCTCCCGTACTTTGAAAGAAACGACTGCTTCAAAATGCGAGTGAGTGGCTTAATTTGCGGAACTAGCCGGGATGAAGCGCCGAAAGGGTTTAGTATTCCTTGAGGTGTGCTTCCGGGTTAACGCCGCCGATCACGCTTTCGCCCTCGGCATATCTATTCGCCTTTTCTCTAGGACTTCTGTTGGGCCTCCGCGCGGATTGCGGTAGCAATATCGGCACTCACCTTCGCGATGGCTCTGCTGTGCGCGGCTGCGAGTGCGTCGAAGCCTGGTGCCTGCACGGACTCGCGCGCGCTTGTACGGCCCGAACGAGTTACTCCGTCCGCAGTCTTGCGCACGGTCCAAACTGCGGCGACCGTCGCTGCCTGGCCGGGAACAGACTCGAATTGCAGGACATCGATCGTCACCTGGTACTCGGGATTGAAGTTAGCCAGTTGTGCCGTGGCCACGTTCGGTGTGCCGAGCAGCACCACAAGATCCCCGGCGACGGCGCGTGCGATCGCATCGTTCAGCGGCGAAACCCAGCGATTGAACTCGTCGACCTCGACCCGGTTGGGGGCGGTGTTGACCACAAACTCAGGCTGGTCGACCGCAGCGGGGACGACAACCGGACCGACCATGACGGTAACGGAGGTGGCTGGGGCACCGTCGGCGATAGCAGTGGAATCGAGCGAGTAGAATCGCGCCGGCGCCGTCGTGCCGCATCCCGTCACGGCAGCCAGGAGCAACGAGGCCGAGAGAAAGTACGCGATGCGGGTTCCCATTACTTCGGCCCCCCTTGCTTACCCCTGATAAGCGCCTCGGGATGGCGCGACAGGTAGTCGGCCAGCACCCGCACGGCACGCGCAGCGCGGCTCACCTCCTCGAGGGTGTTGTCCAGCTTCTGTGCCTGCGTGGAATCCGGCGAGACCAGATGGTTGGCGTTACCGACGAGATTGTTGGTGCTGTCGATCGCGCCGCGCGCGCTTACCAGCGTCAGATCAAGGCTGGCGATGGCCTTGTTAAGGTTGTCGCCGATCTCCTGAAGCGGCATCTTGTCGACTTTGTTGATGATGTTCTCGACCGTCGCCTCGGTCGCTTCGAGCTGGCCCGGCGTGGTTGGCAGCCGCACGGGTTTCTGCGACCAATCCACGGTCGTCCGGGGCGCGCCGGGGAAGAAGTCGAGCGACACGTAAGCGGCGCCGGTCAGGAGGTTCCCGGTCCGCAACTGTGCGCGGACCCCGTGGGCGACCAGGCTGTCGATCAACTTTCTGCGCATGATCTCGAGATAGTTGGGGGAGGGTGCGCCAACGATCTTGACTCCGAGTCTCGTTGGATCGAGTTGGATAGTCACCGGCACCAGGAACTCGAAAGTCTTCACGTCAATCTGCGCGCGAACATCGGTGACCTGGCCTATAGGGATTCCGCGGAACTCGACCGGTGCGCCGGGCGCCAGCCCCCGCACTGAGTCCTTGAAAATGAGCTCGTAGGTCTGCGGATTGCGCGGAGGAGGGTTAAAGGCCTGGGACCGATTGGCATAGAGCGTGAAGATGGCATTTTCCTCAGCGGGCGGCATAATCGGATCACTTGCGGCCGTCTCGAACGCTATGCCGCCAATCAGGATCGACAGCACCGACTGGGTCTGGACCGTGAGACCGGTCGCTGACAGCGACAAGTCGATTCCGCTCGCGTGCCAAAAGCGGGTCTCCGGATTGACGTACTGATCGTACGGCGACTGCACGAACACCTTTACCGTCAGATTCTTGCCGTCCTTGTCGAGTTCGTAAGATGCGACCTGGCCGACTTGCAGCCGGCGGAAGAATATCGGGGTACCCGTGTCCAGCGAACCGAGGTCGGGAGTCTTCAAGATGAAAAAGCGTCCGGGAATCTCGCCGGTTATCACCGGGGGTATTTCGAGCGCAGTAAAGTCACGCTTGCTTTCCTTCGAAGAGCCTATTTCCACGCCGATGTACGCTCCAGAAATAAGCGTCCCGAGTCCCGTGACATTGGCGCCCGATATCCGCGGCCTCACTACCCAGAACTTGGTATCTTCAACGAGAAATGCCTCGGTCTTCGGCGCCATCTGCGCGGTCATGATGACGTGCTGGTGGTCTTCGGAAAGTTCTATCTTTGTGACCGTGCCGATATCGACGCCGTTATAGTGAATCTTGGTTTTGCCGGCTTCCAGTCCCTCCGCCGATTTCATCACGATCGTTATCTTGGGACCCTCGCTCAATACTCTCGTGACTGCCACCCACGCCCCGACAATCGCCGCGACAATTGGAATAATCCAAACCAGCGAGAGCCGCGTGCGTTTCTTGGGGATAGCTCTCGACTCTGGGATCGAAGAGCGTGGCGGATCGCGATCAGGCATAAGAAACCTCTTCCGAACCTGTCTCTTGCGAACTTATGGAATCCCAAATCAATCTCGGGTCGAACGACTCCACCGCGAGCATCGTCAGCACCACCACCGCGGCAAAGAAGATCAAACCGGGTCCCGGTTCTACGGACATCAAGGGCTGGAGCTGAATCAACGCTGCCGTGAAGGTGTCGACGAACACATCGACCATCGACCATCGCCCGACGAACGCGACCATCCTGTACAAGCGGATCCGCTGTTCGTTGTTCGCCGCCGAGCCCCGCTGCGCGGTGATAAGCAGGTATGCGAGCGCCAGGATCTTCGCGCTCGGGATTATGATGCTCGCGATCAGGACTATGATCGACAGCGGCCATCCCGTTGGGGACCACAGCAACACCACGCCTTGCATGATGGTGTCGGATTCGGCGCCGGCAGCCGTCGTCGTCGTCAAGACGGGAAGCACGTTGGCCGGGACGTAACAAATCGCCGCTCCGATCACGTATGCCCACGTCCGCTGGAAGCTGGCGCGCTTGCGAAACTCGAGCGCCTCGCCGCAACGCGGGCAGCGTCCTTCGTCATTGCCCGGTTGAGGACGCGAGAGCAGGCCACAGCCTTCGCAACTTTGCAGTCCATGCTGCATCGCAGTGATCGCGGTCGGACTCACGAAACACCCTCGGCCGTCTCGTCGGCGAGGGTGGTGTGCCGCGCATCGTCGTCAGCCCATTGGATCCTTTCCCAAATCTCCCTGGGGTCGAAGCTTGCCTGCATGCCGGCCAGCACAAAAACCAGCACCCACAGCACAAAAAGTGCGATGCCCGGGATCACAGTCGCGTAGTCCGCAATCTTCACCAACGCGACCAACACGCCCACCATCATGACTTCGATCATACTCCAGATGCGTGTGGTCGGATGATGCCGCAGCAATCTACCCACCCATTTTGACGGACGCTCACGCAAACCGCCGAGCACGATCGCCAGCATCAAGCCGATTTGCAGCGCAGGCGCGATCACGGCGGTAAATAGAACCAACACACCGACGATTTGCTGCCCATTATCCCATAGGTGTTGGGCACCTCCGATTACCGTAGTCGAGGCGCCGCGCCCCACGATGGTGAGACCGAGCATGGGAACGGAGTTCGCGACGATGTAGAGCACCGCCGCGGCGAGCGTCAGTGCGAGCGTCCGGTTGAGCGAATCCTGACGGCGGCGCCACAGCTCTTTGTTGCAGCGCGGGCATCGCGCGGATGCGCCCGGCGCAAGGTCGGGAAGACGCTGTAGAAGATCGCAATGCGCACAGGCGATGAGCCACGCGTCGGCGACCGGCTGGTTGAACTGTTCGCTGTACACTAAGGATTCGCTGCCTTGCCGATCGAAATCCGCGAAGCACTCACATCATTGATGACGGTATATTCTGGATCCCTGCGTGGGAAGGCGACTCTGCAAGGATTCTCACCAGATCCAACTTTGCCGCCGCCCTTGGTGCTCGTACCCCGGGATCGCGCCTAACATTTCATCTATAGTGAGGGCTCGCAATCCTTCGCCGATTCGCGACAACGGGAGTGAGTCGGTGGGTGGAAATCATTCTGAGAGGCGGCATTCGGAAGCGCCCCCGCGCTGCCTGGCGGCCGTCGCGCGCCATTCCGATGGCTACATCCGAATTCGTCCCGGAACCATCGGGAGAATGCACTTAGCGCGGAGAAGCCCATTAGTTCGGCTATAACGTAAAGCGGACGGCCAGCCGATTCGACATATTGTCTGACCATTTCGGCCCGCACCTGATTGAGCAAAACGGAGAAAGACGCGCCGTCTTGTTTGAGCTGCCTTTCTATGGTCCTGCCGCTAACTCCGAGTTGTTTGGCCATAGCTTCAAGAGAGTAGGTGCCCGACGGTACACGAATCCACAGCAGCTCACGTACTCGATCACTCATGCTGAGATCGCGATTTATCAGAAGCGCATCGAGATACTGGCGGACGTATCGCGCCATCGCCTGCAAGACTCTTATCTATGGTCTGGTCGTGATCGTGCTCGGGATCGGCGAGAAGATTTTCCACTCGGTTCGCGAGGCGGGCAGTCTTGGAGAAGGCATTAGTCGCGTAGTTGCTAACGCAAATCTCGATCGCTTTCTCGGCCTGGTGCTGCTCATCAGCTTGACCGTCGGATCTTTTCTGGTGATGCAGGAGATTAGTCGGGCGATGGGCAAGGGAGCGTTGTTCAGGCTGTTTTTTGAGCCGCCGCTGGGTAATTCGAGACCGCGATTACCAGTACAGTGAAGATGCGAATTCGATCAGCGCGAGGTCGAGTCGAGGGCTTGGGCGTTACGCCTAGTGACTGTGTTTTTGATCTGCGCGAAAGTATGTAATTTCGGGTGTCACCGAATCGCCTCAGATTAGAAAGCGCAGGCGGCGGAACATCTCTAAAAAGAAGGGAGCTATAGGTCAATGAAATCTCAGCAAGCGGTGCGCCTCAAAAATCGAAACTTAACTGTTTTCGGCGCGGTGTTGTTCCTCGTTGGTTTCGCATCGGGGTGCGCACAAACTGTCGCAAGCAAGCCTGAAATGGCCAAGCAGGTCGAGTCCGGCCAGGCGTCGCCTGCGGTAAGCGGATTTTTTGGCCCAGACGCCTCACTGTTGCAGCCGGGCAAGGAAGGCCAGGCCGCGATGGTGTACATCAATCCGAACACGCAATGGAGCAAGTACAACAAGATACTACTCGAACCGGTTCAATTCTGGGACAGCGCAAACAGCAAAGTGTCGCCGTCCGATCAGCAGATGCTGACCGCATACTTCTACAACAAACTCAAGGAAGATTTGCAGAAGCATTTCACGCTGGTGGATCAGGGCGGACCGGACGTCCTCGAATTGCAAGTCGCGATGGTGAACGCGAGCGGCGCCACGCCGGGCTTGCGCTCGGCATCGGTAGTGATTCCCCAGCTTCGGATCCTTAACGCCGCGCAGTCGCTCGCGACCGGCAGTTATGCCTTCGTCGGTTCCGCGGAAGCCGAAATGAAAGCGATCGATACTTCTACCGGCGAACTTCTCGCAGCTGCGGTCGACAAGCGCGCGGGCGGCATCGCGTTGAGCAGCGCGGCGCAATGGAAATGGGGCGACGCTGAAAGCGCGATGAACTATTGGGCCGAGAAGGTTACCAACCGTCTACTCGAACTACAGGGACGCGCGGCTACCGGCCAATAGCAAATTGCGGTTGATCGCTCTCGATGAACTTTTCTGGTGATGCAGGAGACCTGCCAGCGGAGGATTCCGATCCAAGGAGCGGGTCCCCACAAAAATCCCCGCAGTCGCTTGTTAACGGCTCTATTGCTTTGTCCCGGAACGATAACAAAGTCTTGGAATATCAATCACTCAGGATTGGCTCCCCGGGCCGGATTCGAACCAGCGACCCGACGGTTAACAGCCGTCTGCTCTACCGACTGAGCTACCGGGGAGCACTCAGATAACAACCGGAACCTTCTTTGCTATCCAGCTTGGCGGACCAAATCAAGTGGCGCACCGCACGGTGCGATAAAACCGCGCGCTGCTCTACTTCTTCTTCTGCAGGCCTTTCTCCTGCGCCTCCGCCATCGCCATCACCGTCTCCGCGACGTAACTTGCCGGCAGCACTCCTGAGAGTCCCTCGAACACCGGCGAATCGCTGGCCGAGTTGGACGATTCCAGGATTCCCCACAGGACAAAGCGCAATCCAGCCTGTACGAACACCGGCGCGCCGCTCGAGAAACCGGGCGTGATGCCGCCGTCCATGAAGCATAGCTGCTGCGTTCCCGCGCCCGGAACCTCGGCGTCGGCGGGACGCGAGACCGAGACGCGCCCGAACCTCGCGAGCGCCTCGAACCGCGGATGCGCGATCCCGACGCTGGCCGCGGTCAGGTAGTAGGCCTGCGCGCCGGTGTCGGCCAGCGCGTTCATCTCAGCGCTCGAGACCATGATCGAATCGAGCGAGATCGGTGCGATCCGCGCACCGGCCGGATTGAGCGGAGTGGCTGCGACATCGGAATTCTGCGTCACCGGATCGAGGACCCATCGCGATTCCGGCGGCAGCGCCTCTTCGCGCATCGCGCCGCTGCCTGAATCCTCGAGCGTGAGGAACAGTCCGCCCGCGGGCTGGCCGGTGGTATCCAGCAGGTTGTGATGCGCGGTCACGACGTAAACAAACGAGCGCCCCTCGAATACTCTGCTTGGCACCGAGACGAAAAACGCGGTGCCGATCGGAACCGAATGTCCGTTACGATGCGCGACGATTCCGGCGACATTGCGCAGCGTCTGCGAGGGCACACTGTCGTCGGCGGTAGCGCGCGACGCGGCCGCGAGCGAGAGCATCAGCGCGGCGGCTGCGATCAAGCTCACGCACGCGCGGAAAGGTCCCGAGAATGAGAGGGAATGGCGATGGTTCAGTTTTTGCACACCCTGCACCATACCAAAGCGGCATCGCCGAGCAATTAGCCGTGGACTGCAATCGCGCTCGATAAATCTCGGACGCGACTCCGTCGAGCAGGTGGAAAGCGGCAGAAATTTCTCGGCCCGACCGTCCCGAAGCCGATAAAATGATTGAACCGGAATCACGATGAGTTCATCACAGCAATCACCGTCAACGCGCGCCGCGCGATGGGTCGTCGCCGTGATCGTACTGGTAGTCGCGATCTTCGCGGCGTCGTACCTGATCGATCCGTTTCTGCGCGGGCGGATGGAAAACGCGATGAACGCGAAGCTGACCGGCTACCACACGACGCTCGGCCACGCGCATCTGCAATTGCTCGGCGGAGCGCTCACGTTGTCCAATCTGATTGTGCGCCAGAACGCGCATCCGCATCCTGCGGTCGCCGATCTTCCGACTCTCTACGTGCATATCCAGTGGAGCGAACTGGTCTCGCTGCACGTGGTCGCCGATGTGACGCTCACGCGGCCGCGCGTGCATATCGATTTGCCGCAGCTCCAGGAGCAGGCGTCGGCGAAAGTATCGCTTTCAAAAGTCGGATGGCAGGACGCGCTGCAAGCGGTCTATCCGTTCAAGATCAATCGCCTGAGCGTCGTCGATGGGGACGCAGTTTATATCGATACCGATCCGCATCATGCGTTGCATGTAACAGAGCTCGAGCTGGTGGCCGACAATATCCGCAACGTCCACGCGACGTCGGACGCCTACCCGTCGCCGATCCATGCGACGATGATCGCGTTCGGAACCGGCAGGATGCGGCTTGACGGCCACGCGAATTTTCTCGAGAAGCCGTTCGCGTCGGTCAAAGCGGACTACTCGATGCGGCAGGTTCCGCTCGCGGAGTTCGAGCCGGAGATCAAGCGCGCCAATTTTTCGATTCGCGGCGGAATCCTCGCCAGCGACGGAAAGTTCGAGTACGGCCCCAAGGTCCAGCGCGCCCGAGTGAAATACGCTTTTCTCGACGGGGTCGATATCGACTACACCCACTCGCCGAAAACTGAAGCCGCCGAGCAGCGCCGAATCGACGAGGTCAAGAAGGGCGCGAAGGAAGTCGCCAAGTCGCAGACGATGGATCTCGCGGTTGACGAATTCGATATCGGACGCAGCTCGCTCGCGTATATCGACCAGACCAACGATCCCAACTACAAGATTTTCGTCACCGACCTGAACGCGAAGGCGACCTCGATCTCGAATCATAGCGAGCCGCAGCCCGCGCACTTCGATCTCACCGGAAAACTCATGGGGACAGGTGCGACAACGATCTCGGGAGATTTCCGTTCGGTAAAAAGCGGTCCCGATTTCGATATCGACGCGCGCGCGGAAAATGTGGATCTGGTATCGCTCAACGACGTGCTGCGCGCGTACGAAAAAATCGATGTCGCCTCGGGCACGCTCTCGCTCTTTACGCAGATGGGCGTGCGCGAGGGCGAGATCCACGGCTATGTGAAGCCGCTGTTCAGCAACCTGCAGGTTTACAGTTGGGAACAGGATAAACGAAAGCCGCTCACGACCCAGGCCTACAAACTGCTGATCGGAGGGGCGGCGCACATATTCAAGAATCGCTCGACCGGCAATGTCGCTACCGAAGTGCAACTGTCGGGGAAAGTCGATCAGCCCAACGTCAGCACCTGGCAGGCAATCGTAGAGCTGGTGCGCAACGCGTTCGTGCAGGCGATCAGGCCGGGCTTCGATCAGGAGATGCAGCGCTCGGGAGCCGCGCCGAAGACTTGACGCGTGCTACGGCATTCGCGACGCGCGACGCATCGAGACGCGATCCCACAGGTTGATCATGTAGCCGTCGGGATCGAGCAACTCCGCGCCGTAGCCCCAGAACAGTCGGCGCGGAGAATTGACGAACTTTACGCCCTTGCGCTCGAGCTCGCGCGATTTCTGATCCACGTCTTTGACCTGAATCGTCAGCGTGCACTTTGCTCCCGCGAGCTTCTTTGCGGACTTGGCCAGGAAGATCGTAAAGCCCGCGCTGTCCTGAATCGCAATCACGTCGCCGTGGTCGAACTCGACCTTAAAGCCGAGGTTCTTGACGTACCAATCGCGCGAGCGCCGCGGATTCGTGACCGGCAGACCCATGTGGTCGAACTTCGCCATCACTTTTTCCATCGTCAGTACCTCACACGGAGCATTTACCTGGATGCGAGCAGGGGTCTCAGAAACTCGCGCATGTAGGCGCTCACGAGTTCGGGCTCTTCCTGCTGCACCCAGTGGCCCGCGCTCGGGATGTAGTCGATCTCGAAGGGTCCGGTGAACAGCGGCTCCATGTTGTAGGTGAGCTCCTTGCCGAGCGCGAAATCCTGCTCGCCCCAGATGAGCATCGTCGGCGCCGCGATCTTGCGATCGATCCAGTCGTCGCCTCCGCTCCGCGCCATGAAGCCGGAGCGGAAGTTGGCGCGATAATAATTGATCGCGGCGGTCATCGAGTAAGGATTGCGAAACGCTTCGTGGAAATAGCGCAGGTCGTCGTCGGTGATCGCGTCCTTGCGGATCGAGTTGCCCTGCAGTGCGCGGTCGAGCGCGCGAAAATTTCCCGCGCGGAACATCGCCTCCGGGAGCCACGGAAGCTGGAAGAACGCCATGTACCAGCTCCGCATCATCTGGCGCGCATTGTGGCGCAGCTCCTCCGACATCCGCTTCAGATGCGGACAGTTCAGCACGATCAGCCGCTCGACGACCTCGGGCCGCTTGAGCGCGGTCGCCCACGCGACGGCTCCGCCCCAATCGTGTCCGACGATCACGGCGCGCTTACGTCCGAGCGCGTGCACGAGGTCGGCTACGTCGCCGACCAGCTTGTCGAGGGTATAATTCGCAGCTCCGCGCGGCGCGTCGGTCTCGCCATAGCCGCGCATCTCCGGAACCACGCAATCGAACGAGCTCGATAGTGCGTGTAGCTGATGCCGCCGCGAGTACCAGCACTCCGGAAATCCGTGCAGCATCAGGACCATCGGCGCTCCGGCCGCGCCCGCCCGCGCGATCCGCACGTTCAGTCCGGAGGCGAGGACGAGCTTCTCGAAATGCCACGGCTCGCTGCCGGTGGTGTCGGCGATCCCCATGACGCGCGAGCATAGCGGATTCCGGCAGCTATGATCCAAAGCGAATCGCGCGAAGCTCAGGCGATGCGCGGCTCGATCTCGACGATATCGCCGATCTGCGTTCCGCTCGCGGCGGCGGTGCCCGCTTCGATTTCGAGCGCCTGGCGCGCGCCGAAGACTATCGCGGATACCCGCCACGGCTTCAGCGCATGGCTGATGTTCAGCACCCGTCCGCCGCGGCCGAGGAATACGATGTCGATCGCGAACTTCATGAAGAACATGTGCATCCACATGAACGGCGTGAAGCGGCCGTTGTTGAATAGCAATCCGTGGCCGGGATCGAGGCGCTCGCGTCCGAGCAGCCCGCGGCTCTGCCCGCTCAGACCGCCCGCATCTTCCAGGAATTCGCACACCACGGTCGTGCGGGTGCGATTAATCGCGCGCAGCGGATGCTCCATGATGGCTGTATAACCCGCCAGATTGTCGGCGCGCGGGGCTGGAGCGTCAATACGGGCGCTGCGGCGGGACTGTCTAGGATTTACCGCCTGTACTAGAATCAGCCTGATTCGATGGGCTATCTGCCGATATTTCTCGCGATGGAACGGCGCCGATGCGTGGTGATCGGCGGCGGTGATATCGCCGCGCGCAAGATCGCGCAGTTGCTCGCGGCGGGCGCGCACGTCACCGTCATCAGTCCGCGGCTCGTGCGTGAGTTGGCGATCCTGGCCGAATCGGCGGCGATCACATATCACGCGCGCAAATGGGAGCGCGACGACCTGCGCGGATTCGACCTCGCATTCGCCGCAACTGATGATCCGGGTGTCCATCGCGAGATTTCGAACGAGGCGCGGGCGCTTGGCGTCATGCTCAACGTCGCGGACGAACCCGATCTGTGCGACTTTATCGCGCCGGCGGTGGTGCGCCGCGGCGATCTGCAAATAGCGGTATCGACCTCGGGCGCGAGCCCTGCGATGGCGGCGCGTATCCGCCGCGAGCTCGAGGGTCAGTTCGGATGGGAATACGCGGCGGCGCTGAAGCTTTTGCGGGTCGCGCGCGAGTTTCTGTTGGCGAACGACGACGATATTTCCTCGCGCGGAAGAAAGCTCGCGGCGCTGGCGGCGTCGGATCTCGCGGGCCAGTTACGCTCAGGCGATCGCGCGGCTGTCGAGCGGCTTCTGCTTGCGCATCTGGGAGTAGGGCTTGATACGCTCGCGAAGGGCGCGGGCGAGGACACGCGCGAATGGTTCCGCTTCGCGCCGTATGAGGCTTCCAGCGGCGGCTGATCGTCGTCGCTGATTGCCGTCTGATTATTATGGAAACGTTGTGGCTCCCACCGGCGCTGGTTTGTTACGCGCTTTCGGCGGCGATTTTTATCGTCGGCCGGGTCGGGCGAGTCTCGCGCGCGTCCGGATGGGCCACCTTGCTGCTTGGCGCGGGAGCGGTCTTTCACGCGTTCGATCTGGCGACGCGCGGGTTGCAGGCCGGAAATATCCCGGTCGCGAACTTTCCGCAGGCGCTGTCGTTTCTGGCGTGGCTGACTGCGCTGGCTGGATTGATTCTGATCGTCAGGCTGCAGATGGCTGCGATCGGCGCGTACACGGCCGCGGCGGTGGCGCTCGCCTTGGGCGCGTCGACAATCATTATGAAGGGCGGCAGAATCGTCCTGCCCGCGACTCTGCAAAGCGTGTGGCTGCCGATCCACGTCACGCTCGCGATTCTCGGCTACTCGATGTTCGTGCTGGCGGCCAGCGTAAGTCTGGTCTATCTGGCGTATGAATCGCGGCTGAAGGCCAAGCGACCGCTGGGTCCGCCTTCGGAGCGGCTGCCGAGCCTCGAGAAGCTTGACCGGATCAACTATTCGCTGCTCGGATGGGGTTTCGCGCTGCTGAGCCTCGCGATCGTCAGCGGCGCGATTTGGGCGGATGCGACCTGGGGTCATTTCTGGTCGTGGGAGCCGGTCGAGTCGTGGTCGCTCGCGATCTGGATCCTCTACGCCGGCCTGCTCGAATCGCGGCTGACGGTAGGATGGCGCGGGAGGCGCGCCGCTGCGCTGACAATCGTCGTTTTCGTGGTACTGGTGGGTTCATTCGTGGGCGTGTCGCTGATACATCCGGGAAAGCACGGGGGCAGTTTCGGCTAAGCGATGGAGCAGACGCTATTCATACTCGGGTTGAACCATCGCACTGCCGCGGTCGCGGTGCGCGAGCGGCTGGCGTACTCGGACAGTGATATCGCGCCCGCGCTCGTGCGTCTCAGGGAGCGGGTCCCGTCGATCAGCGAGGCGGCGATCCTTTCGACCTGCAACCGGGTTGAGATTGTTGGCGTCGCGGTGGATTGCGAGCGCGCACTCGCGGATGCGGCTGAATTTATAGCGGTTGATCACGGTGTCGCGCTCGAGGCATTCGCCGGCGCGCTCTATCGGCTGACCGGACGCGAGGCCGCGAGGCATCTGTTCCGGGTAGGCGCGAGCCTCGACTCGATGATGGTCGGAGAGCCGCAGATCCTGGGCCAGGTGAAACTCGCGTACGCGAACGCGGCGGAGGCGGGCACCGTCGGATTGGTGCTGCATCGTGCATTCCACAAAGGCTTCACGGTCGCGAAGAGAATTCGCAAGGCAACTCTCATCGGGCACGGCTCGGTCTCGGTGAGCGCGGCGGCGGTGGCGTTGGCCGGGCAGATATTCGACTCGCTCAAGGACAAGACCGTGATGCTGATGGGGGCGGGAAAGATGGCGGAGCTGACCGCGCGGCAATTGCGCGCGATCGGAATCGAATCGCTCATCATCACCTCGCGCACTTTCGATCACGCGGTCGCCCTCGCGCGCGAGCTCGGCGGCACCGCGGTCCCGTTCGACAACTACCGGCCGTATCTCAAGATTGCGGACGTCGTGATCGGTTCGGTCGCGGTGACGCGCCCGGTGATCGCGCTCGACGAATTCGAAACGATCATAAAGGAGCGGCGCTACAAGCCGATCTTTCTGATCGATCTCGGTGTGCCGCGCAACTTCGACGAGCGGATGAACTCGCTCGAAAACGTTTATCTCTACGATATCGACGACCTCGCGCAGGTGGTGCACAAGTCGCGCGCCGAACGCGAACGCGAGGCCGCGAAGGCCGAGGAGATCGTCGAGCTCGAACTCGAAGCGTTCTGGCGCTGGATGAACGGGCTCGACCTCGTGCCGACGATCAAGGATATCCGCTACAGTATCGACCGACTGCGCGATCTCGAAATGGGGCGGCATCGCGGATGGCTCTCCGCGCTCGAACCTGCCGAGCGCGAGCGCGTCGAGGTGCTGACCCGCGGCCTCACCAACAAGCTGCTGCATCGGATTTTGCAGGGCCTGCGCACCAGCGGAGCTAATACGCCAGAGGGCGCATACGCGGCCGAGGTCGCGCGCAAGCTTCTGTGCGGCGAGATCTCCGCTGCCAGTGCCGACCTGGAAGCACTCGGCGCCGATCAGGATGATCAGGACGACCAGGACGATGAGTTCTAGTCCGGGCGCGCGCGGATCGAAACCTGCCACGATCAGAATCGGAACACGTCCGAGCGCGCTCGCGATGGTGCAGGCCGAATACGTCAAGTCGCGCCTGGCAGCGGTCATGCCGGGCAAGGCGATCGAAATCGCTCCGATTCGTACCAGCGGCGACAAAATGAAGGATGCGTCGCTCGCGCGCGTCGGAGGCAAGGGGCTTTTCATCCGCGAGCTCGAGCAGGCGCTCATCGACGGGAAGATCGATCTCGCGGTGCATTCGATGAAAGATCTGCCCGCGATGCTTCCCGACGGATTCAAAATCGCGGCGGTGCCCGAGCGCGAAGACGTGCGCGATATCCTGGTGTCAGCGAAAGGCGGCGATTTTGCCGCTCTGCCGCCGGGCGCGCGGGTCGGAACCTCCTCGATGCGGCGGCGGTTTCAGGCGCTGCGAAAAAATTCCGCGCTCGAAATCGTCGCGCTACGCGGCAATGTCGATACGCGGCTCAAGAAGGTCGCGGATGGAACGCTCGACGCGATCATAATCGCGGCGGCGGGGCTTAACCGCCTCGGACGTGCGGCCGGAACCAAATTTACGATCCTCGATGAGCGCGATTTCATTCCGGCCGGAGGGCAGGGCGCGCTCGCGATCGAAATACTTTCCAGCGGTGTTTCGACGGAGCTTGCCGCCGCGCTGGAAGCGCTCGACGATTCGCGCGCGCATTACGAGACCGCAGCCGAGCGTTCGTTTCTCGCAAAGCTTGGAGCTTCATGCACCACGCCGCTCGGAGTGCGCGCCACTGCCGACGGCGAGAAGCTCTCGATTCGCGCGATCCTGTTCAGCCTGGACGGCAAGCATTCGATCGCCGACGAGCTGGAAGCGCCGGCCGAGTTCAACCTGTCGCCGCCGATCGCGGCTGGCGCCGGACAGGCGCTGGCAGAGCGGATGCTCGCGCGCGGCGCGAAGGCGCTGATCGCCGATGAGTGAGCGCGGGAGCGCGCGCGGCGGCACGGTTTATCTGGTTGGCGCCGGACCCGGCGCGCCCGACCTGATAACCGTTCGCGGCGCGCAATGCCTCGGACGCGCCGACGTGATTCTGTACGACAACCTGGTAAATCCCGAATTGCTCGAACTCGCGCCCGCCGGCGCGGAATTAATTTACGCCGGAAAGAGGAGCGGCGGCGGAGAAATCGTCGAGCAGGCCGAAATCAACCGGATGCTTATCGAGCGAGCGCGCAAGGGGCATCGGGTCGTGCGGCTCAAGGGCGGCGATCCGTTTATCTTCGGCCGTGGCGGCGAAGAGGCGCAGGCGCTTGCCAAAGCTAGGGTGAAGTTCGAGATCGTTCCTGGCGTCACCTCCGCGATCGCCGCGCCCGCGTTCGCGGGTATTCCGCTGACGCATCGCCGGTTGGGTTCGTTTGTCGCGTTCGTCACAGGACACGAGGATGAGTCGAAGGCGCGCGGGTCGATACCCTGGACCGATCTCGCGCGTGCCGCGAAGAATCGCGGCACGATCGTTATCCTGATGGGGACGGCGCGGATGCACTCGGTCCTAGCGCGGCTCAGCGCCGCAGGCCTTCCCGACTCGACCCCCGCCGCCGCCGTCCAGTGGGGCACGACCGCCTCGCAAGCGACGGTGCTCGCGACGCTCAAGACGCTCGCGGCCGAATGCGAACGCGCAAAACTCGGCGCACCGGCCGTCTTGGTTGTGGGCGAGTGCGCTGCACTGCGCGATGAACTCGGATGGTTCGAGAAGATGCCGCTTTTCGGGCGGCGGATTCTCGTGACGCGGTCGCGCGCGCACGGCAGCGCGTTCGCGATGGAGTTGCGCGCGCTCGGAGCCGATGCGATCGAGTTTCCGACTATCGCGATCGCGGAACCTTCCAGCTACTCCGCGCTGGACCGCGCGATCGCGAAACTCGAGAAGTTCGATTGGGTAATCTTCACCAGCGCGACCGGAGTCGACGGCTTCGTGGCGAGACTGCGCGCGCTTGGACACGATCTGCGCGGCCTCGGACGCTCGCGCCTGTGCGCGATCGGTCCCGCCACCGCGCGTGCGCTCGAGCACTACGCGCTGCGCGTCGCGGCGGTGCCGTCTGAATACCGCGCCGAGGCGATTATCCCCGCAATCGGCGCGCGCCGGATTCGCGGCGCGAGTATCCTGATTCCGCGGGCGCAAGTCGCGCGCGAGATTCTGCCGAAAATTCTTCTCGAACATGGCGCCCGCGTCGTCGAAGTCGCGCCAGTCTATCGCACCGTTAAACCACCGGGTGCGCAGTCCGTCAGGATCCGGGCGATGGCTGCCGCAGGAGAGATCGATCTGATCGCATTCACGAGCTCGAGCACGGTCGAGAATTTCTGCGACCTGGTCGGCGCCTCTGCAGCACGCGGACTCAGCGCGGCGGTAATTGGTCCAATCACGGCGGCGACTGCGGTCGCGCGCGGGTTCAAAGTCGTCGTGCAGCCCTCGGAATACACCGTTCCGGCGCTGATCGGGGCGATTCGCGAGCACTACGAAATGGCGGCCATGCCGCGAGCGCGCGGGGCTTCTTAAGACTCGTGCGCGCGATATAATCGCTGCGTCCGCGAGCGGGGTCATTTCAAGATGGCATTTCCGACAAATCGTCCAAGGCGTCTGCGACGCACCGAAACGCTGCGCAGGATGACGCGCGAGACGCGGCTGTCCGCCGACAACCTGATCCAGCCGCTCTTCGTATGCCCTGGCCGCGGGGTCAAGCGGCCGATCCCCTCGATGCCGGGAGTCGCGCAGATGTCTGTAGACAATATCGTCGCCGAGGCCCGCGAGCTTCACGCGGCCGGCGTGCCCGGCGCTAATCCTGTTCGGCATCCCGGAGCGCAAAGACGCGATCGGCAGTGAGGCGTGGAACGACGACGGCGAAGTGCAGCGCGCGATTCGCGAAGTCAAGGAACGCGTCCCCGAACTCGCGGTGATCACCGACGTATGCATGTGCGAATACACCGACCACGGGCACTGCGGCGCAGTCAAAGACGGCGATGTCGATAACGACGCGACCCTCGAGCTGCTCTCGCGCGAGGCGCTTTCGCATGCGCGTGCCGGCGCTGATATCGTCGCGCCATCGGACATGATGGACGGGCGCGTCGGCGCGATTCGCCGCACGCTCGATGAAAACGGCTTCACGCACGTCGCGATAATGGCGTACTCGGCGAAGTTCGCGTCGGCCTTCTACGGCCCGTTTCGCGACGCGGCTGATTCGGCGCCGCAGTTCGGCGATCGCCGCTCCTACCAGATGGATCCGCCCAACGGCGACGAGGCGCTGCGCGAGGTCGCGCTCGATCTCGAAGAGGGCGCGGATATCGTGATGGTCAAGCCGGCGCTGCCGTATCTCGATCTGATCTGGCGGGTGAAGCAGAAATTCAATGTTCCGGTCGCCGCGTACAACGTCTCGGGCGAATACTCGATGATCAAGGCGGCGGGAATCAACGGCTGGATCGACGAGGAGCGCGCGATAATGGAAGTGCTGACCAGCATCCGCCGCGCCGGCGCGGATCTGATCCTGACCTACTTCGCGAAAGAGGTGGCGCGCAAACTAAGATAAGAAAAACACCAAGACACCAGGCGGCCACTAAGACACAAAGACACCAAGGCGAATCGTGCTCAAGGCACGATTCGCCTGATTCCGGTTTTGATCGCGGGCACGTCAAAATTGATCAGCAGTCCGAGCCTCAGTCCCGATAACTTCAAGTAACTCAGAAGTTGAGACTCGTAGAGCGGTAACATTCGTTCCACAGCTTTGAGTTCGACGATAACTGAATCCGCGACGAGCAGATCCAACCGCAGCGCGCTTTCGAGCCTCAGATCTTTGTATTGAACCGGCAGCGAGACCTGAGACGAAAGGGAATCGATCGAAGGGAGAGCTCGTGAGCGAGGCACGCCTCATAGACAGACTCCAATAGCCCGGGGCCAAGAGTGCGATGCACTACATACGCTGAATCAACTATAGCCGTCGCAATCTGCTCGGTCTCGGCCGAGATTGGATCAAACCCCTTCATCTTTGTGTCTTAGTGTCTTAGTGGCCGGTTGGGTCTTGTTTCACTTCGGCTTGACATTCTTCTCGTACCACGGGCGCATCGCGCGCAGGGCGCGGGCTTGGTGGTAAGCGAGTTCGTCGTCGGGGTAGCGATGCTCGGGGCCGAGGACGCATCCTGCCCGCGCGTGGCATCGCGGGGCGCAGTCGGGTTCGTCTTCGACGCGATGCGTCAGGCACGTGGGGATGTCCCATCCTGTTGGAAACGCGACCGCGCTGACCGGACAGGCGGGAATACAACTGCGGACCGTGCATGAGGGGCAGGGGTCGAACGCGAGCGCCGCGCCCGGCGCGGAGACTTCCTGATCGATAAGAATCGCCGCACGAAATGCGATCCATGGGCCGTACACCGGATGCACGACGACGCCGAGGATGCTCGGCCCGGCCAGGCCCGCGGCTTTTCCGAGCTCGATAAAATTGAGGGTCGCAGCGTTGTTCATGAACGGAAAAACGATGCGCACGTGGGCGCCGTCGGCGCGCGCGGCGGGTGCGATTTCGCGCTCGACTATCTCGTGCGTGAAGTCGTCGAGCGGATTGGCGCGCTGCCACCATCCGGGATTGGCGTCGGCGTGGCGCTTCAGCGCGGCCCACAACTCGCCGCCGCCGTTGGCGACCACGATGATCGTGCGCGCATCAGGAGCGATCGCGCGCGCACGATACGATTCGGTGACCGCGGCGTCATACCGATCGACCGCGGCGGTCGCAACGAGATTGAGTCCATAGGGCGCGCCGGCGCGGCGGATCTTTTCGATGATTGTCGAAGCAGGCATCGCCGCTCTAACTGATTTTGTAGGTCACGAGCGCGTCGGCAACGAGCGCGTCGGCGCGGTCGCGAATCTCGACCGCGATACTCGCAATACGTTTGCCGGCGCGTTTGACTGTCGCGCGCGCGACCAGATCGCTCTGGATTGCGGGACCGGTGAAGTTTATCGACATCGCGATGGTCGCGCTGCGCGTCGTCTGCTCGAGCGTCCAGGCCGCTGCGCACGCCGCGAAATCCGCGAGCGTCGCGATCGCGCCGCCATGAACGGGCGCCGAAGGGCCGCCGGGGTTCAGAATTGCCGGCCGAAACGGCATCCGCGCGACCACGACGCCATCATCGGAAGATTCGATCCGTAACCCGAGTATCTCGGCGAAGGGCGCGCGCTCGATCGACTCGAAAGAGGCTTTGCGATTCGTTGGCGGCATCGCGATTTCAGCGGCGTTGGGCGCGCCGCGTCAGCATCCGAGGCGCTCCGGCAGTTCGGTCAGGTCGCCGATTTCGATTTCGGGTACACCGATTCCTTCAGGAAAAGGTTTGCCATGCTTGTTGATCCACGCGACGTGGATTCCCATCCGCTTGGCCCCGAGAACGTCTTCGTGCGGCGTGTCGCCGACGAACAGGATCTCGTCAGGCTTGAGGCCGAGCGCGTCGAGCGTGTGGCGGAAGATATCCCGATGCGGTTTGCGCAGGCCGAGCTCGGCCGAGATCACGACGACGTCGAACAGCTCGCGGATTCCGGTGTCGTGCATGATCTCGTGGCCGGTCGCGGCGTCGTCGAAGTTCGAGAGCAGGCCTAACCTGTAATGCTTGTGCAGCCTCCTCACCGCTTCCAGGCGCGCGGCAGGCGCGGCAGTGACTTCGCGCACGCGCGCCATATGCGTTCGGCGCAGACGTTCAGCAAGCGGAGCCGCGACGGCAGTTTCGACGCCGATTCGCGCGAGCGTCCGCGTGAAGCGATCCAGGCACGAGATTTCGATCTCGTCGCGCGAGCGCGCGGCGAAAATCTCTTCGTACACTTTGCTGTGCGCGTCCATGAACGCCTCGCGGTCGAAGCGCGCGCCGAGCGAATCTTCCAGGATCGGATACAGCAGCGGCGTGGTGCTGCGGAACTCGCGTCCGCGCCAATTCACCATCGGCAGCAGCGCGGGATTCCACGTCACCAGCGTATCGAACAGGTCTAGGACGATAGCCTTGAAGCGCGGGTCAGCCACGGCGAGTCAGCGCCTCTGCGGTCGCAGCCAGCGCGGCGAGATTGAGCAGCAGCACCGCGCCATTCAGATAGACCGAAAGGTGATGCAGATGATCGAACTCCGCCTTGCGTGCGGGGTCGGGGTTCTGCTCTTCAGCCACGCCGCGGATCGCGTCAACCCGCGGCCGCACCATCGCGCCCGCATAGAACGTGAGTCCGAGCGCGAGTACGAGCGCCGCGACGCTTAAGCCCCACCATAGCCGCGAATCGCGAACCGCCGTGAAATAAATCGCCAGTGCCAGCGCGATCGTCCCCGCGACATAACCAAGCGCGTAGTAGCGCGGAAAGATCGTGTGCACGACCTTGCCGGCCTCCGCGATTGGGAGTTGCGTGAAGATGACCGGTGCCGTGAAGAACGAAAAGAACACAATTCCGCCGAGCCAGCATGCGATCGCGACGAGGTAGACGAAGAGTGCAATCATGATTGATATTTCCGGCCGCGCATTTTGCCGCGCGGAGTATAGAGACTTCGGTATAGACTCAGTTGAGCCACGGCTTGGGTGCGCCCGGCAGCGGACGCCGTCCTTCGAAGCCACCTTCCACCGGATGCCAGGCGATCACGCTCTGCTCACCGAACTGCCAGCAGAGGAAGACCACTTCTTCGCCATTGTCGAATGGGAAATCGACCAGGCCTTGATCGATATCCTTGAGAAAGCATCCCAGCTCTTCGATCTGCTCGACCGCCTGCGCCATCCGCGTGCTCGGCTCGTCGAGGTCTGGATGCAGCTCGACGATCTCGGGCAGGGTATGGTTCAGCAGATCGGGATCCTCGGTTGCAAGCTCATTTATCCGCGCGCGGACGAAATTCGCCATGAGCTGCAAGTCGCACATGATGATCTTCGAGCCGCGGGATGAGATGATTCGCTTCTTCGGGACTGAAGAGCTTTTCGAACCGGGATTTGGACAAGGTCACCTCGCCAGTGGCGCCGGAATAAACCGTGGTTACCTTCAATCCAAGGAGGTCACCTTGTCTGCCCGGCACCCGTATACTACGGTAAATCGTGGATTGGGTGGAAGTGACGGGCGGCGGCGTCCCCTCCTGAATGAGGTTTCAATCGTCCTATGGCGGATAAACCCAAAGGGGAAAAAGGTTTTGATATCGAGGAAGATCTCAGCAAGATTGAGATCCCCGATGTCCTCCCGGTACTGCCGCTGCGCGGTATCGTAATCTTTCCTAACCAGATTCATCCGTTTCTGGTCTCGCGCGCGTCTTCGCTCAAGTTGATCGAGGACGTCGGGCAGACGCAAAAAATAATCGCGCTGGCGGCGCAGAAAAATCCTGAAGAAGAATCTCCTCGCGCCGACGGGCTGTTTCAATACGGCACCGCGGTGCAGATCCTCAAGATGCTGCGCTACCCGGATCAGAGCGTTCGGGTGCTGGTGCAGGGAATCGCGCGGATCGAGCTGACCGACTTTATCCAGGCCGAGCCATATTTTATCGCGCGCGCGACTCGCGTGGTCGATAAGTCGGCACCTGACAAAGAAATCGAAGCGCTGCACGCGCATCTGGTGAGCCAGTTCTCGAAGTTCGTTTCTCTCGTGCCCTACCTGCCCGACGAGCTGCAGGTGCAGGCGATGAAGGTTCGCGAGCCGGGACGGCTGGCGGATATGGTCGCGTCGTACCTGAAGATTGCGGTCGAGGAGTCGCAGGATCTCCTCGGCACGGTTGACGTACGCGCGCGGCTGGAGAAGCTGATCGCGATTCTGGGCCGCGAAATCGAGCTGCTCGAACTCGGCCACAAGATCCAATCGCAGGTCCAGACCGAACTCAACAAGAATCAGCGCGAGTACTATCTGCGCCAGCAGCTCAAGGCGATCCAGAAAGAACTCGGCGAAGGCGACGCGCGCACCAGCGAGATCGACGAGCTCGAGAAGAAAATCGAGGAGGCCAAGATGCCTCCCGAGGCGCGCAAGGCGGCCGACAAGGAACTCGAACGCCTGCGGATGATTCCGCCCGAGTCGGCCGAGCACACCGTCGTCCGCACTTATATCGATTGGCTGGTGAGCCTGCCGTGGAGCGTCTCGACCGAGGACAATCTCGATATTGCCAACGCACGCAAGGTGCTCGACGAGGATCACTACGACCTCGACAAGATCAAGGAGCGCATCCTCGAATTCCTTGCGGTGCGCAAGCTCAAGAAAGACACCAAGGGTCCGATCCTGTGCTTCGTCGGCCCTCCGGGAACCGGCAAAACTTCGCTGGGCAAATCGATCGCGCGTGCTCTCGGACGCAAGTTCGTCCGCCTGTCGCTCGGCGGCATCCGCGATGAAGCCGAGATTCGCGGTCATCGCCGGACCTACATCGGCTCGCTGCCCGGCAGGATTATCCAGGGGCTGCGCAACGCCGGCTCGAACAATCCGCTCTTCATTCTGGACGAGGTCGACAAGCTAGGGATGGATTTCCGGGGCGATCCCGCCTCGGCGCTGCTCGAAGTGCTCGATCCCGAGCAGAACAACTCGTTCTCCGATCACTATCTCGACGTGCCGTTCGATCTTTCGAAGGTTCTGTTCCTGACCACGGCTAATATGCTCGATCCGATTCCGCCCGCGCTGCGGGACCGGATGGAAGTGCTCGAGCTGCCGGGCTACACCGAGGAAGAAAAACTGCAAATCGCCGAGCGCCACCTGATTCGCAAGCAGCTCGAAGAAAACGGGCTCGGCGAGTCCAAGATCGAGTTCACCGCCGGCGCGATCGCCGAGATCATCCGCAGCTACACGCGCGAGTCGGGGCTGCGCAACCTCGAGCGTGAGATCGCCCGCGTATGCCGCAAAATCGCACGCGCCACCTCCGAGGGCGGTGCGATGCCCACGCAGGTCACCGCGGAAGATGTCTCGCGCTATCTCGGGTTGCCGCGTTTTTTCTCCGAGGTCGCCGAACGCACCAACGAAACCGGCGTAGCAACCGGCCTCGCATGGACGCCGAACGGCGGCGAGATCATGTTTATCGAAGCGACCAGGATGGCGGGGCAGAAGGGCCTGATGCTCACCGGGTCGCTGGGTGACGTGATGAAGGAATCAGCGCAGGCGGCGATGTCATACGTGCGCTCGCGCGCCGAGCGGCTGGGAATCCCGGCCGACTTTTTCGAAAAGTCGGACATTCACATTCACGTTCCCGCGGGCGCGATTCCCAAGGACGGTCCTTCCGCCGGTGTGACGCTGGCGGCTTCGCTGGCGTCGCTTTTGAGCGGCCGTCCAATCAGGGCGGAAGTCGCGATGACGGGCGAGATCACGCTCCGCGGTAAGGTGATGCCTGTCGGCGGAATCAAGGAAAAAGTGCTCGCGGCGCGTCGCGCGGGAATCAAGACGATCATTCTGCCCCGGCGCAACGAGCGCGATCTCGAAGATATTCCCGCAGAGGTCCGTGGCGAGCTGCAGATGATCTTTGTCGACACCGTCGATGAAGTCCTGGCCGCCGCTCTGGTCAATGGCGACGTCACGCAAGCCGCGACGAGCGCGACTGCGCCAGAAAAGCCCGCGACAGGCCCGCGCACGGAACGAACGATTTTGAACTGAGCGTTTCGCCAATCAGGGCCGGATGATCTTGATATCCGCGACTTTGAGGGCGCGACGAACCAGCGCGCCGTCGAAGGTCGCAAACCGGCCCGCCGGCCGTGCCGACGCGAGACGCAATGCATCGGCGAAATCCAGCCCGTCACGCATCCATCGAATCGCATCCGCCACGGCGCCCGAGTCCTCGCATGTTACGTCCGGCAGCGCGAGCAGTGCGGCAAATGCATCGGCGATTCGATCGGCGCCGAAGCGGTAGAGACGTCGGAGAACCCACTCTGATTCGAGCATCACGGTCTTGGTGAGCAGGATCGCTTCGCGCTCGAAAATCGCCCGAGCGCGCGCTGCCTGCGCCGGATCGTCGCCGGTCAGCAGCCGCACCACGACGTTAGTATCGACCGCGACCACGGCGCGCCTTCACTTCGGCTCGAATCGCCACATCCATCTGGCGAATCGTCTTCGGCTTGCCGGCATAGCGCAGGCTCCCGGCCACGTCCTCGAGCCGCGACGGCGCAAACGGCTTGACCGGCCGCAGCAGCACTCCGTCCGCTGTGTCTTCGACGGTGAGCTCCGTGCCAGGCCGCCATCGGCGCGCATCCCGGATCGGCTTCGGCAGGACCACCTGTCCCTTGGACGAAAGCCGGGTCGTTTCCATCGGTCGCCTCATCGGTAAGACGCAGTAAGACCTGATTCTACGTCTGCCCGGATCTCGATTCAATCGCGAAGCCGCTTTCCCGCGGTCCACTGGCGAATTGCGGCGGTTTGCTTGCGGTCGCGGACAGCATTGGTGGGGCGGGCGGGACGCCCGGCCCACCAATGAAGAGCTGGAGTCCTCGCGCCGCAGCCACGCGCGGGTATGACACAGCAGCGACGACGGCGCGCCCGGCCTCGATGCGCCCTCAGCGGCTCTGGAAGCGGCCGGGACGGCGCTCGGAGACCGCCTTGACGCCTTCGCGATGGTCCTCGGTGCGCATCAGCCAGCTCTGCTCGCGGAACTCGATATCGGTCTGCGCCTTCACCGCGTCGGCCAGCCCCGAGCACATCGTCGCGCGTGTCGAGAGGACGGCCAGTGGCGCGTTCTCCGCGATTTCGGCGGCGAGTGCGCGAGCGCTCTCGCGCAGCTTCTCCGGCGCGACCAGCGAATCGGCGAGTCCCCACACGAGCGCCTGTTCGCCGGTGATCCTGCGCCCGGTGTAGAACATCAGGTTCGCTTTCTGGATCCCGATAATCCGCGGCAGCGTGTAGGTCAGGGCGAAGCCCGGATGGATTCCGAGCTTGACGAAGTTGGCGGCAAAGCGGGCGTCGGCGGTCACGACGCGAAAGTCGGCGGCCATCGCGAGCCCGAAGCCTCCGCCGATCGCGGCGCCCTGGATCGCCGCGACTACAGGCTTCTTGCATCGAAAGAGCCGCACCGCTTCCGAGTAGAGCGGATTCCCAGTCGCGGGCGTGGCGCCCGCCGCGGGCGCCTGGCGTTTGCTGAAATCGGCGCCCGCGCAAAATGACTTCCCCTCCGCCGCGAGCATGATCGCGCGGCATCCGGCGTCGGTGTCGAGCGCCTCGAACGCGTCGGCGAGATCCTTGATCAATTGATGATCGAAAAAGTTGTGCGGCGGCCGATGAATCTCGGCGAGTGCGACATGGTCGGTTTCATTCACGGCGATCGATACGTCGCCATAGTGCGGGGCTGTCATTGGCATATTCCTCAACCTGCATCTATAGCGCAGACGCGGCGCGTGCGGCGACCCTCGACGCGGTTTCCGATGCTCAGGTAGAGTCGAATTTTGCGGGAGGAATCGCCATGGCAGGACTCGTGCTCCGAGAAGACAAGGACGGGCTCGCGACGCTCACGCTCAACCGTCCCGAGAAACTCAACTCGCTCAACGTGCCGATGTTCGTAGAGCTGCGCGAGCATGTCGAGGCGATCGCGCATGACACCGATCGCGTCGGGCTGGTCGTCGTGCGCGGCGCGGGCAAGTGTTTCTCGGCGGGCCACGATCTGGCCGATATCGCGGCGGGCGAGCGGCCGCCGCGTCCGAACTTTCAGGCCGACACGATCGAGCGCCTCGCGAATCTTCCGCAACCCGTAATATCGGCGGTGCATGGGCATTGCTACACCGGCGCGCTCGAACTCGCGCTGGCGGGCGATCTGATTTTCGCGGCCGAGTCAGCGAAGTTCGCCGACACGCACGCGCGATGGGCGCTCATTCCGGCGTGGGGAATGAGCCAGCGGTTGCCGCGCCGCGTCGGTCCGGCGAAGGCGCGCGAGATGATGTTCACGTGCCGCACCTATCCGGGCGCCGAGGCGCTGGCGATCGGCCTTGCGAACTTTTGCGTCGCCGACGACGCATTCGATCGCGAGCTCGCCGCGCTGGCGAAGATGATCCTCGCCAACTCGTGGCACAGTAATCGCGCAAACAAGCGTCTGCTAATCGAGACCGACGCGCTCCCGCTCGAAGCGGGTCTCGCCCATGAGGTCTATCGCAGCGCGGGCGTGGGCCCCGACATGCGCGAACGCATAGCAGCATTCACCTCGAAGTCCCGCAAGTCGTGATCTCTGATTCCCTCGCCCTGAAGAGGGTGTCGATTTTCTCGCAAACCCGCCGCTGGTGTCATCCTGAGCCGTAGGCGAAGGATCTCCGCGAAGCGATTAGTGCAACCAATCCGGGCTTTGCGCACTAATCGCTTCGCGGAGATCCTTCACTTCGTTCAGGATGACGGACAAGAATTTGGCATTTATCGACCGCCTCCTGAAAGGGAGAGGCCAGGTGAGGGACCTTATTCAGCGCGGCGCGCCAGCGCCGCGCGATTAAAAAGTGCCTTGAAAATGCGGGGAATGTTGGTAGTGGGTCAGTTTGAGATTTGTACCGTTACCAGCTTGTCATTCCCGCGCGCGTGGCTGCCGCGCGCGAGGAATCCCGAGGCGGCCATGCTCCGCACCGCGTCCGCGTGCAGTGCCCTGTCGCCCGGGATTCCTCGCGCGGCAGCCACGCGCGGGAATGACAACCGTACGACACGCGCAACCTGGAATCCGGATGGCGTACGACCGAAGATCGTCGGTCAGTCAAACTGACCCACTATCGGAATGTTCTTGGAGTTGACGCGGCGCCAAGACTCTGAAAGAAATGATGTTGAAACGAGCGGGTTCAGAGTCCCGCTAGATTGAAAAATATCTGCGCCTGTTCCGCGGTATTGAAGCAGGCCTGAACACGGGTAGGCCCCGTGTTTGCCCATCTAAATTAGAAATGGGCAAGCACGGGGCGTTTTCGTTGGAGCGGATGTAGATAATCAAAAGCGAGGTGCTCAATGCTTACGACTGAACAGCGGGAGGAATTCGATCGAAGCGGAATTGTCCGAATCCGCGGCGCCGTCGCGGAATCTGCCGCCGAGGAAATGCTGCGGACGATCTGGGACTCTCTTCGCAACCGATACCACATCCACCGCGACGCACCGGATACCTGGCCGGAACCGGAGGCTGGAAGCACTCGGATGGAGCAGACTCGCGCAACTCATGGTTTCCTTGGCACTCGTCACCTGCCCAAGTCGGTGACGTTCGAACAAGTCGGCAACGCTGTTGTCTGTGGCGCAATTGATGAACTTCTGGGCTCGGGACAGTGGCAACGACCGAAGCGATGGGGCTCGCTTCTCGTCACGTTTCCGGAATCGACGGGCCAGTGGGACGTTCCGAGCAGCGCCTGGCACCTGGATCTTCCCGCATCGCATTCTTCATTGGGACTCACGGCGGTGCGAGTCTTCACATGCCTGGCGAAATTGTCGCCGATGATGGGCGGGACTCTGTTCGTGGCCGGATCGCATCGGCTCGTCCAAAAGCTCGTGGGCGAGGACGAACGTCTCGCTTCTCATGATGCCCGGAAGCGTCTGATCAGCGCGCACTCCTGGGTGAAGGCGCTGTGCTCGAGGGGCGAGGCAGGGAATCGTGTTCAGCGGTTTATGAGTGACGGAACGGTGATTGACGGACTCGAGGTGCGGGTGGTTGAGATGACCGGCGAACCCGGCGACGTAATCCTCGCGCACCCGATGATCCTGCACGCGCCCGCATTGAACTGCTCATCGTCGCCGCGCTTCGCGTTGTCAACCACAGCCTTCCGCTCGGATATGGAGCCCGTGAAGCTCTATCCCTGACGAAAGATGAGAGTTTCAGAAAGAGCCGCGTCTCATCGGATTCTCTGGCGCGCGATGGCTCGTGATGTTTTACTGATCATGTAGTGAAGATCGCGATCGTCGCAGCAGAAATTTCTCCGTGGGCGAAAGTTGGCGGACTCGCCGACGTTATCGGTGCGCTGCCGGCCGCATTGAAAGATGCGGGCGCGCAGCCCGCCGTTATCGTTCCCGGCTACAAGTCGATCACCTCGAAGCTTAAGCCGGAGCCCGTTGGTCCGGCGATGACCGTAAACCTTGGCGCAGAGGCGCATCCGTTCCGCGTGCTGCGGGCCGAGGATTCCCACGGCGTGCCGATCTTTTTGATCGATCATGCGGAGTTCTTCGCGCGCGACGGCGTGTACGGCGACAGGAGTGGCGACTATCCCGACAATCTGCGCCGCTTCGCCTTCTTCGGCAAAGCAGCCGCGATGGCGGCCGCCGAAATCATCAAGCCCGAGGTTCTGCACGCGCATGACTGGCACGCCGCGGTCGCGCCGATCGTCGCGCGCGCCGACGCCACTCTGCGCGAGCGCTTTGCACGCACCACGATCGCGTTTACGATTCACAATCTCGCATTTCAGGGAATCCATGACGCGGCAGAATTTTCTTTGCTCGGAATAGATCGTTCATACTTTGGAATCGACGGGCTCGAATTTTTCGGCCGCATGAATCTGATGAAGGGCGCGATCGTTCTCGCCGACGGCGTTTCGACCGTCAGTCCGAGCTACGCGCGCGAGGTTACCGCCGATCCCGAGCTCGGCTTCGGCCTCGAAGGCGTGCTGCGCAACAAGGGCGAGCGCTTTGTCGGAATCTTGAACGGCGCGGACTATCGCGAATGGAACCCCGCGCACGACGATCTGATCGCCGCGCGATACACGCCGGCGATGCCCGACGGCAAGCGCGTATGTGCCCGCGATCTGCGCGACTCGCTCGACCTGCCGGGATGGGACGATCGCGCGCTTATCGGGATGGTCACGCGGCTTACTACGCAAAAAGGCTGCGACCTGTTGCGCGACGCGCTCGACGAGGTGATGGACCTCGGAGTGCAGCTCGTGATGCTGGCGAGTGGAGACAAGGCGCTCGAGGAATTTTTCAGCGCCGCGCGCATCCGCTATCCCGACCAGTTCCGCGTGATTCTGGAATTCGACAATCCGATGGCGCATCGCATCCAGGCCGGCTGCGACGCGTTCCTGATGCCGTCGCGATTTGAGCCGTGCGGACTCACCCAGATGTACGCGCTCAAGTACGGCGCCGCGCCGATCGTCAGGGCGACCGGAGGGTTGCGCGACACCGTCACCGAGTTTGATCTCGCGACCGAACGCGGAACCGGGTTCGTGTTCGAGAAATATGATACCGATGAGCTGGTTGCCGCGATCACCCGGATGACCGCCGTATTCGCGAAACCGCCGGCGTGGCGCAAGCTCGTGGCGAATTGTTTTGCGCAGGATTTTTCCTGGGCGCAATCCGCGCGCCGCTATCTCGATTGGTTCGCCGCCTTAACTCGCACGCGGGGCGCGGCGTAGAATCTCACGATGCCCTCTCGCGATGCCTATCTCGCGTACGCCGACGGCGCGTGCCATGGAAATCCCGGGCGCGGCGGATGGGGCGTCGTGATTATCGCGCCCGACGGATCGCGCCGCGAGATCAACGGCCACGGCGGCCATACCACCAACAATCAGATGGAGCTGACCGCGGCGATTCAGGCCCTGCGCGCGATCCAGCCCGGCGCGCGCGTGATCCTGCGCAGCGACAGTCAGTACGTCGTCAACACGATGACGAAGGGATGGAAACGCAAAGCGAACCTGGAGCTATGGAGCCAGCTCGACGCTGAAGCTGCTCAGCGCAAGGTCGAATTCGAATGGGTGCGCGGCCATGCCGGCGACGAGCTCAACGAACGCGCCGACGCTCTGGCCACCCTCGGTGCGCAGGGCGAATCGACCGAGAGTATGACCGCCGCGGCGGCCCAAGCCGCGCCGACGCCGCAGCTCGCGGCGGGAGAATCGATCGTCAAGTGCGCGGGATGCGCCAGCGAATTTATCGCCACCCGCGCCGACGAGAAGTTCTGCAATCAAGTCCGCTGCCAACGCCGCGCCCGCCCAGCGTAATCGCGGGCCGTCACCGAAGAACACAGGCTAAAGCCTGTGCCACTTAAGAAAATGCTCCCTAGTCCAAACATCGGCCAGAGCCTGTTCCACATGAGAAAATCCTCTGAACGGCACGGAGCGCCTCAGAGATTTTAATTCTTTGTTTCAGCGGAGATTTCAATTTTTGTTTTTAAGTGGCACAGGCTTTAGCCTGTGTCTTCAGCTCTTACCCGACTCATCAAACATCTACGGATCGATTGCTGCCCTCTTCATTCCCGCTCCCGTGACTAGCGACCATAGAATTTTTTGACACTCCGTCGCTTGTAGTCATCCTGAGCCGCAGGCGAAGGATCTCTGCGAAGCGATTAGTGCAACCAGCTCGGGTGCTTCGCGCTAATCGCTCCGCGGAGGTCCTTCACGGAGCCTGCCCTGAGCAACTTCGAAGGGGCAGCCTTCGTTCAGGATGACGGACGGGAGGTCGCCATTTATCGACACCCTCACAAGCACGCAGAATGTTGCGGAGTCTTATTCATCGAGAGTCGTTTGACGGCGAGTTCCTTCCAGTTCTGCGCAGCGCAAGCTACAATTCGGATATGAGCAACAAGAGCCCGGCCGTGCATAGTGATCCGGAGATCCTGGGTGGGATCCCGGTCTTTGTGGGAACCCGGGTGCCACTGCGCAACCTGATTGATTACCTTGAGCGAGGACACAGCTTGAACGAGTTCCTCGATGAGTTCCCGTCGGTCTCGCGTACTCAGGCAATCGCGGCGCTTGAGGCCGCGCATGAGGTTCTGACATCGAGTGCGCGTACTGCTCGATGAACAGCTTCCGCGCCATCTGGCGCGATCGCTAACTGCGCACGATGTGCGCACCGTCCAGCAGCAGGGCTGGGCCGGCCTCAAAAATGGAGAACTCCTGCGGCGCGCCGCGGCCGAAGGCTTCGAGGTCTTCCTTACCGCCGACCAGAACCTTCAGTTCCAGCAAAACCTCACGGGTGTCCCGCTTTGTGTCGTCGTTCTGGTTGCTCCCAGCAATGCGCTCGAAGACCTTCTACCCCTTGTTCCCGGCGCACTAGACGCGATCGCGCGCGGCCGTCCAGGCCAGCTAGTGCGGATCGCCGCGTAATCTTTCGCGTCAGTGCAGGAGTCTCAGTGGCCCGCAGCCGGACGCCATAACTGGGTATCGCGGATTGGTTTTCCCGCGTATCACCAGATGCTCGGGATCAGGGCGTCGGTGGTGTGTTTGTATTGCTCGAACTCTTCGCCGAAGCGGGCGGCTAGCACCGCTTCGTCGGCGCGGATTTGACGCCGAGCGATCGTGAGGCCCACGACCAGCGTACAAATCGCGACTATCGGCGCGGCGAACACCAGCGGCCACGCGAGCATCACCAGCAGCACGCCGGCGTACACCGGGTGGCGCAGGTAGCGGAAGAATCCGGTCTTCACCAGGATCATCCGTTCGCGTCCGCTTTTGTCGGACGAAAAAAAATGCAACTGAATCCGCGCTCCCAGCGCGAGCCATAGACCGCCGAGCTCGAGCAGCAGTCCGAGCGCGCCGACCCATTTCTCCGGCTCGCCGCCATACAGATAGGTCCGCTCGAAGGGAGCCGCCGCAAACAATATCAGCACCGCGATCTGGGTCTGGATACGCTGGGCGTGTGCCTCGGCAGCCTCGGCCGGATGCCGCGGATCCGCGCCGATCATCAGTTCCGCAAAACGAAATCCGATGTACGCGATCAGATAGGCCGAGATGTACCGGTGGTCGCGAAAGTAGTCGGTGATGCCGAGACCGAGCGCGACTGCGCCGACGACCGCCGTTACGAAGATAAGCTGCTCGCCGAAGCGCACGATCGACTCGCGAGTCGATGCGGTCCGGCGATCGCTTTCGGGGGCGTCGGATGCGAGTGCGGTCGGAGCGATAAGCTCGCCGGTCGTCCGAGGGGAAGGAGCAGGTGGCGTGTCGTCCATGATGAAGGCACTGTCGCAGATTGTGATGACGGTTAAAAGCTTCCTAAAAGCTCCTTAAAAGCTCTCTAAGGATCGGGTTAATGCAGTCAGGTTGCTGCATTGGATTGCTTGCAGTGTTTCGCAAAAACCGAAAATTCACGCGAATATCGAAAATAGGAAATTTGCGTATCGCAAAACGCGATTCCATAAAAATCCTTACAAGTCCTTAACTATTTGGCTTTCGACCGACATTATGCACAGGCTGCGAAAGCAGAATCCTTCTGAAATCGAGAGTTTTTAGATGGCACAGGTCCTGCTTTACCTCCCGAAGTCAAGTTTCGGGAGGAACTGAAAATGAACGCGACGACGACCAATGAGGCAAGGCTGGCTGGGTATGCGGAAGTGGCGGAAGCCGCGGCGTCGACCGATGCCGTTCGGCTGGCGCAGTACAGCTGGCTCGACGAAGTGCCGGGACTCGTGTTTGGGCTGCTCACGCTGGCGTACATCGTGACGTCCCTGCTGGCCTTGGCATAACACCGAAACAATCGAAGGGAGAAGACGACCATGAATGCGACGACCGCCAACCGTACCGAGATTGCAGGATTGACTCACGCGACTCAGACGGCGGCGCCGACCGACTACATCCGTTACGCCCAGAACAGCTTCCTGACGGAGCTTCCGGGCCTGGCGTTTGGAATTATCACGCTGGCGTACATCGCGATGTCCCTGCTGGCATTGGCATAACACGAAAAGATAACTGACAGGAGAATTACCATGAATGCGACGACCACCAACCGTACCCAATTCGCAGGACTGACTCCGGCGACTGAGACGGCGGCGCCGACTGACTACATCCGTTACGCGCAGAACAGCTTCCTGACCGAGCTTCCTGGCGTGGCGTTTGGGCTCATCACGCTCGCCTATCTCGTCTGCTCGTTCCTCGCGCTCGCCTGAGCGATCCTCCAAGGGTCGCCCGCGACGCGCGCGCCGCTCAACCGGCCGGAACCTGCGGCCGGGGAAGTTCAAAATCCAGTGCGGCGCGCGCGGAGATGCGCGACTCAGTAGTAGGTTCATCCGCCGCGCGCCGCACGATAGTCAGCGATACCAGCACCACCGCGGCAGTCAATACGATCGTCACCCAGATCATCGCGCGAATCCGCTTCAGCATCGAGTTCAACTGCTCGACCGTGAACGCGGGCCCGTCGCCGTGCGCGGCAACCTCTTCCTGTCGTCCGATTCTGAATGACAGCCCGAACGTGATGTAGGTTTGGATAAAGATCAGCAGGAACGCGAGCCCGAGTTTTATCGCAAGCGGCTCTCCGATTCGCGCAAAGTAATCGAACTTCATCTCCGCCTTGAGGTCGGTCAGCCGCATCGCACCCGTGATCACGACGATCCCGAGCATCCCGATCGAAAACGGGTTATAGAATTTGAAGCCGGTGATCAGGCTCGCGCGGCGATGCGCCTCGTCGGGCGCGCTCTCGGCCACGGGCATCAGCATATAGATGACCGCGAACTGGGCGCCGAAGTAGGCGGCCCAAGCGAGCACGTGGATCCAGACCAGGATTTCCGCGCCGTTCATTGCGGGGCGCGTCATTCTGTGCCCGGATCGCGATCGAGTGCGTTGCTATGCGCGACCTGCCCGTACCATCGCCCGCTGTCCTTGACGGTGCGCGCGAGAGTATCGAAGTCGCAGTAGACGATTCCGAAGCGTTGCGCGAAGCCTTCCGCCCACTCGAAATTGTCGGTCAGCGTCCAATGGAAGTAGCCGCGGACATCGGCGCCTTTTTGTATCGCGCGCCATAGCTCGGCCAGATAGCGCCGCGTGAAATCGATTCTTCGCGTGTCATGCACCCTGCCGTCGGCGCCCGGCGCGTCACCGTAGGAGCATCCGTTTTCGGTGATATAGACCGGCACGCCCGGGTAGTCGGCGGCGATCGTCTTCGTCATGTCTGAAAGCGCGCGCGGAGAAACCTCCCATCCGAAATCAGTCCGCTCCCTGGTCTCCGGATGGACCTGCCGCACGTTCAGCGTCGCGGCGTTCTTGTCATGCGCGACGATACTGCGGAAGTAGAGATTGATTCCGATGAAATCGAGCGGCGCCTTGATCGTCTCCATGTCGCCCGGCCGCATATCGACGCGGTCGGCAACGTCGCCGGTGTCGTAGATCTTCGGATATTCGCCTTTCATCACTGTGTCGAGGAACCACAGGTTGTTGAAGCGATGCCATCGTTCGGCGGCGCTTTTATCCTCGGGCGAACTGGTATTGGGCTCGACCGACGACATGCTGAATGCCGTTCCGACCGCGGCAGGCTTGTGGCGCGACTCGCGCAGCGCGCGCACTCCGAGTCCCTGCGCCAGGTTGACGACGTGCGTCGCCCGGATCGCCTGCGCGCCGTCGCGTCGTCC
The DNA here is from genome assembly GCA_963801665.1 of uncultured delta proteobacterium. Classification (GTDB taxonomy): domain Bacteria; phylum Desulfobacterota; class Binatia; order Binatales; family Binataceae; genus JBARDN01. The sequence continues at coordinate 706,961 of CAWDFL010000003.1, forward strand.
AGGAGCGTGAACGCCGAGCATGTAGCCGAGGATGGTAAAAATCCACGGCTCGTTGAAGACCATCCAATGCTTCACCCGATCGCCGAGCGCGTCGGCGCACGCGGCGGCGTAGTCGCGGAAGTAGCTCGCGAGATCGCGATTAGTCCATCCGCCAACGTCTTCGAGCGCCTGCGGCAGATCCCAATGATAGAGCGTGACCCACGGCTGGATCTTGTGCGCCAGCAATTCGTCGGCGACGCGTTTGTAAAAGTCGATTCCCTTCTGGTTGATGCGCCCCTTGCCCTCGGGCATGATGCGCGGCCACGAAAGCGAGATACGCGAGGCGTTCAGCCCCAGCTCGGCCTCAAGCGCGATATCGTCCTTGAAGCGATGGTAGAAATCGCACGCGACGTCGCCGGTCCACGAGTTTTTGATCCTGCCGGGTGTGTGCGAAAAGCGGTCCCAGATCGATTCGCCCTTGCCGTCCTGGTCCCACGCGCCTTCAATTTGATATGAAGCGCTAGCGGTGCCCCACAAAAATCCCTCAGGAAATTTCATCGACGCCATACGCGGCTTGTTAGCACACCCCCGCCGCACCGCGCGAGGCGCGCGCTCGCTCATCGATCACCAGAAGGCTCGAAACCCGGCGGGAGATTGTCTTTGCGGCCGAGACGCAGATGATCGAGAAGCTCGCCCGAAAGCTCCGCGACCTCGCGCGGAAGCATCCGCAATTCCTCGATCGAAAATCTGACCTGCGGTAGATAGCGATCCACGAGTTCGGCAACCATAAAAGCCTGCTGGCGGTCTTTTGGCTTCTTCAACGGATCGCGCTGCGGCTGCCGGCTGAGCCACAGTTTGTGCAAAGCAAAGACTCTAGGGTCGGGTACTGTCATGCGCGCGGGGAATCCATCCTCACCGATAATGATCTGACGAAGTTTGGGTGCGGAGAGCAGCCATTCCAGCTTCTGAATGTCCGCCGCTTTCAGATCCGGCCTGGTCCCAACCATGTCGGGTTCTTTTTTCCATGGCGGCTTGGGCATTGGCCGGATCAAATCGACCATGTACCCGCGATCATTCACCGCGCGATAGTCCTGCTGCCGCATCAGGCTGAATGATTTATCGATCTTGCGCAAAACGCCGATCAGTCCTTCACGCCGGACTTCGCCCGTGATCAACTCCAGCGAACGGCGCGAGTCGAGCAGAAGATCGAGGTCGCGAGTCTCGAGGCGCCCGGCCGAGCGGATTCGCACGCCGCACGCCGCCTCATACGCATAGAGAGCGTTGGTGCCGACGATCAGAACGGCATCGTCTAGGCCGGCGCGCCACAGTTCTCTGGCAAGGGCGGCCGTAATGCGTGGAACCCGCGCTACTCGGGCGGCCTTGCAGTAGCGCGCCTGCTCGGCGAGCTGGCGCCGCAAGATCGCCTCGCGTTCTTTGGCCTCTGCCTTTGCTCGTTTGAAATGATCCAAGGTCCGTTCGGTCTCTGGCGTTCGCAGTCCCATGCTGTCGCCGTACCCGCGCCGATCGCGGGTGCGGAAGAGATATTGTTTCCCGCCTGCAGTTTTCCAATGCATTCCCCCGCGAAAGCTTTCCGCACGCGTAATAGCATCGCGCCAAGCCTCGAAAAGTTGCTGAGTATCGACAACAGTTCTAAGCTGATCCGTAGAGAGCTCGTCGAAGTCGCCATCATAATTTTCCTTCAATTTCGACATTTCTATATTTTGAAGGAAAATTCGTTGCATATCAATAGATTTTCCTTCATTTCATTGAAATCGTTAAAATGAAGGAAAATGAGTCAGGGAGCGGCAAAGAATCAGGCGAGCTTGTCGCGATACGCTCGGGCGGGTTAGGAGTGAATCGTCGAGGAGGAACCGTACACGATGAAAATCGATCGGGCGGAAATTTTGCGGCGCGTCGCCGAGATTGCGCCCGCGCTCGAACGCAGTGCGCGCGCGTCCGACGAGGCGCGGATGCTTGTGCCCGAGAGCATGCGCCTCCTGCGCGAAGCCGGAATGTTCCGGATTCCGATTCCCGCGCGCGTCGGCGGCTACGAGCTTACGCTCCGCACCCTCGCCGACGCTGTCACCACGATCTCGATGGCCTGTCCCTCGAGCGGATGGGTGCTGATGGTGATGGGGGCGCATCATTGGTGCATGGGTTCGTTTCCCGAAGCGGCGCAAGATGACGTCTTCGCCGGCGGCGGCGACGGACTCGTCGCCGGCACGCTCTCATGGCAGGGCACGGCGACCGAGGTCGATGGCGGCTACCGCGTCGACGGGCGATGGCAATTCGGCAGCGGCATCGATCATGCGAATTGGGTGATGCTCGGATGCGCCGATTCGCAGACGCGCGGGCCCAAGGTTCACGTCGTGATTCCGCGCGCCGAGATCGAGGCCGATGACACCTGGCGCGTGCTCGGCCTGCGCGGCTCGGGCAGCAAGGATTTGGTTGCGCGCGGAGTCTTCGTGCCGGCGTATCGCGCGATCGACACGCGCGTGCTGTTTGGCGGGTCGAGTCCGCACGCGCGCAACCACGCGAGCAATCTCTATCGGCTCTCGGCCGAGGCGATGCTCTCGAATTCGGTCGCGACCGCGGTGCTCGGCTCGGCAAAATTCGCGCTCGAAAAATTTATCGAGCGCACGCGCGAGCGCCGCGTGATCCTGACCGGCGCGAGCAAGGCCGAGCACGCTCCGACCCAGGTCCGCCTCGCCGAGGCGGCGGCGGAAATCCACAGTGCTGAGCTGTTGGAAGGCGATACGCAAAACGAATTCGAGCGTCTGATGGAAATCGGTGAAGGCATGGACTTCGCGGAGCGCGCGCGGGTGAAGTGGAACGCGGCGTACTCCGCCGAGCTATGCCGCCGCGCCGTCGCGCGGCTCTATTCCGGCTCGGGAGCGCACTCGGTGTACGAATCGAGCCCGCTCCAGGCCGCGTTCCGCAACATCAATGTAGGCGCGCAGCACGCAAGCATCGACTTCGATTCGTCCGCTGAAACCTACGCCCGCGTCCGCCTCGGCGTCGGCAAGTAGCTCGCGTTTTTCGGGCGCCGGCTAAGTTGTCATTCCCGCGCGTGGCGGCCGCGCGAGAAATCGGTGCTTGGCCCTAAACTTCCGCGCTACTCGCAGGTGAGTGCATGGACGCCCCGGGATTTCTCCCTTCGGTCGAAATGACCGATGAGGGCGCGGTGGATGAATATGTGGGCTCGGCAGGGGGATCAATATGTGAACGCGGTCCAAGAGTACTGTAATTTCATCCAAGCCTCCAATCGTCATATCGACCGAAGGGAGAAATCCCGAACTCTGCGGACGTCGCAAGGCTTCAACCGGCGGCGTGTCTGCCGTAATGGCAAGAGATCCGGGATTCCTCGCTCGCGGCAGCCACGCGCGGGAATGACGCATCAGAGTCGCCATCCGGTAGGAGTGCGCTTGTTGTATCTGGTAAGTTTAGGGCGGATGCGCAATCGCGCTCTGCCCATATGCCGACTGATGCACAACTCAATTTGACGCTGCCGCCCGCGGCTCCCGCGCCGCGCAAGGCGCTCGGCGTCACCGAGCTGGTGCGGCTAATCAGCGGCACGCTCGAAGCCAGCCTCGATGAATTCTGGGTTACCGGCGAGGTCTCGAACACGCGCATCCCCGGCTCGGGACATCTCTATTTCACCCTCAAAGATGACCGCAGCTCAATCAGCGTCGTGATGTTCAAGAGCGCGTACGCGAGGACCAAATTCCGAATCGCTGACGGGATGGCGATCCTCGTGCGCGGACGGGCAAACCTGTTCGAGGCGCGCGGCCAGTTGCAGGTTATCGCCGACGCCATCGAACCGCGCGGCGCAGGCGCCCTTCAGCTCGCCTTCGAGCAGCTCAAGAAGCGGCTCGAAGCCGAGGGCCTGTTCGCGGCCGAGCGCAAACGCCCGATTCCATTCCTGCCGACGGTAATCGGAATCGTCACCGCGCGCTCGGGCGCGGGCTTGCGCGATATCCTGCGCGTGCTGGGCGATCGCTATCCCGACCGCCACCTGATTTTCCGCCCCGCGATCGTGCAAGGCGAGTTCGCGGCGAGCGACATTGCCGATGCGATCGACGATCTCAATCGCGACGGCCGCGCCCACGTGCTGATCGTCGGACGCGGCGGCGGCTCGCTCGAAGATCTGTGGGCATTCAACGAAGAGATCGTTGCGCGTGCGATGGCTCGTTCCGTGATTCCGATCATCTCGGCCGTCGGCCACGAGATCGACTACACGATTGCCGATTTCGTGGCCGACGTCCGCGCGCCGACGCCGACCGCCGCGGCCCAGATGGTGATCGCGGCCAAGGCGGAGCTCGCCGAACGCGTCGCCGCCGCGGCCGAATCGCTGTCGGTTGCAATGGAGCGGACGCTCGACGGCCTGCGCGAGACGCTGGATGATCTTACCGTTCGGCTGCGGCATCCGGGCGCGATGCTGGCCGAGGCGCGCGAGAATCTCGCGCGCGCGGTGCTCTCGCTTGCGCGTGCGATGCGCACGCGGGCGCGTGAAGATGAACTCGCCGCGAATGCCCTCGCGCAAAGGCTTGCGGCGGTGGGCGCGAAAACGATCGCGGCGCGGCGATCTCGCGTGGCCGAGCTTGCCGGCCGGATGGATTCGATGTCGCCGCTCAAGGTGCTCGAACGGGGATACGCCGTCGTCACCGATCTGCGCACCGCGAAAGTGATCGTCGATTCCGCGGCGGCCGAGCCTGGCGACGAACTGGACATAAGGCTGATGCAAGGTAGCCTCACGGCGCGCGTGATCGCGCGAAGAAGTTAGCGGAGATCTTCGGGAGATCCTCGCGGGAGATCCTGGATGGTTGCGAAGACGAAAAAATTCGAAGACGAACTCAAAGACCTCGAGACGATCGTCAACCAGATCGATTCCGGCGAGCTCTCGCTCGACGAATCGATTGGCGCATTCGAGCGCGGCGTCGCGCTGGTCAAGTCGCTCAGCCAGAAACTCGACGAGGTCGAGCGCAAGGTCGAAGTCCTGACCCGCGACGCCGAAGGCAAGCTCGCAACCGGCCTGCTCGACGACGGCGAACCCGCGCCGCGTCGCGTCCCCGTCGACGACGACGATATTCCGTTCTGAAGCGCGCAGCTTCTATCGCGATTTCGTGCGCGCCCGCCGAGGCTTCGGGCGATGACGCGTGAGCGGCTGGACTCCGCGATGGCGCGGCGCGGACTTGCGCCCAGCCGCGAGGCGGCGCAGCGCCTCATCATGGCCGGACGAGTGCGGGTGAATTCGCGGCCCGCCGGAAAACCCGATCTGCGCGTCGCCGCGGACGCCGAGATTATCGTGTTGGCCGGACCGCCCGAGTATGCGAGCCGCGGCGCGCACAAACTTATCGCGGCGCTCGATCATTTTGCGGTGCCGGTTGAGGGCCGCCGCGCGCTCGATATCGGCGCATCGACGGGAGGCTTCACCGACGTTCTACTCAAGCGCGGCGCGGCGCACGTGATCGCGCTCGACGTCGGCTACGGGCAGATTCTTGAACGCCTGCGCATCAATCCGCGCGTGACCGTGCTCGACCGGACGAATATCCGGCGCGTCGATCCCGGCGACCTTCCGTATGCGCCCGAACTGGTGACGATCGACGCGAGCTTCATCTCGCTGAAGCTCGTGATTCCCCCGGCGCTTGCACTTGCCGCCCCAAAGGCCGAAGTTATCGCGCTTATCAAGCCGCAGTTCGAAGTCGGCAAGGGAAAAGTCGGCAAGGGCGGAATCGTGCGCGACGATGCCGTGCGGATCGCGGCGGTCGAGGGGATCATCGAATTCGCGCGCGGGCTTGGACTTGCGGTTGACGGCCCGCTCGAATCGCCGATCGAGGGCGCGAAGGGCAATCGCGAGTACCTGGCCGTAATGCGGCGATGACCGCACCGATCGATCGATGAAAATCCCGCAGCGCTGGAGCGGCGTTGTGAAAGAGGAGCTATGCCTGCGCGCTACGTAATCGGACTCGACATGGGCGGAACCAATATCCGCTGCGCCGCGGTATCGCGCGACGGCCGGGTGCTGTTCATGCGGCGCGCGCCGTCGCTGGCGGACTCGAGCGGAACCGCGGTCGCGTCGAATATCGCGCGGCAGGTTCGCGCGCTCGAAACCGCCGCGCGGCGGCGTGGGATGCGGGCGCCCGACGCGATTGGCGTCGCCGTTCCCGGTCCGCTCGACGTTTACCAGGGCGTCGTGATGGCGGCGCCGCACGTCAAGGCGTGGCGCGCATTTCCACTCAGAGCGAAGCTCGAAGCGGAACTTGGCAGGCGCGTCGTGGTCGAGAATGACGCCAACGCGTGGGCGCTCGGCGAGTTTTGGCGCGGCGCCGCACGTGGTCATCGCGAGGTCGTGCTGCTGACGCTCGGCACCGGAATTGGCGGCGGGCTGATCCTCGGGGGAAAGATCTTCCACGGACGCAGCGGGATGGCGGGCGAGATGGGCCATGTCACGGTCGAGCCGGAGGGGATGCCGTGCGATTGCGGATCGCGCGGATGCGTCGAGGCGTACGCGTCATCGAGCGGGATACGCGGACTCGTCGCGCGGCGGCTCGGCTCCCGCACGAGGATTCCCGCGAAGTATCTCGATGCCGATGGGAATTTCAGCGTGCGCGCGATGACGGTTTGCGCACGTGCGCATGATCGGCTCGCAATCGAGACGTTTGCGGAGTCGGGGCGCTACCTGGGGATCGCGATCGCCTCGCTGCTCAACGTCTTCAATCCGGACCTGGTCGTGATCGGCGGAGGAGTCGCGGGCGCGCTTCCCTACATGCGCAAAACGATGACTGACGAGATTCGCCTCCGCGCCTTCACCGCGATCGCCGCACAAGCAAGAATCGTCCGCGCGGCGCTAGGTCCGATCGGCGGGATAGTCGGCGCCGCGTACGCGGCAATGAACCCCGCGCACCGCTGACCACTCCTACGGCACGCGCGCCCGCTGTCTGATTCCTCGCCCTGAAAGTGGAGAGGTTAGGTAAGGGACCTTATTCAGCGCGGCGCGCCGCGGCGCGCGACTATAAAAGAGAAGACGCAGAGCAGCACCCTCACCGACGTATCACGATGCTTGCGAAAAAAACGCAAGCATCGCGCCCCGGCGCCCGCACACCCATGAACTGGCGCAAAAATTACCCATTTGCTCAGGGACGGTATTCTAATACCCTGTTAACAAGCCGCCGGTGGCGCTTTATGCCCGCGCTACGGATAATCGATAAAACTTCCCGAATCTGCCTCGCGGCGATTCTTGCCTTCGCTATTGCTGCGCCCGCCTTCGCTCAGAACGGCAGCTTCTCCGACGAAGATATTCCCGCGTCAGGCGCGCCTGCCGCACCTGCCGCCGCGGCGGATACAGCGCCGAAACCGCCGCCGCGCCCGCGTGCGATCATCCCCTACACGATCCGACCGGGCGACACGCTCGGTTCGGTCGCGCAGATGTTCGGGCTCACGGCCGAGCAGTTGGCGCATACGAATCGGATCAATCCCGACGAAGAACTGATCGCCGGCGACGAGTTGAAAGTGCCCAATCCGTACGAGGCACAGGCGAAGTCGATGCAGAAGCAGATCGATTCGCTTGCCGCCGAGGCGCAGACCGCCGAGCAGAAGGCCGAAACCGCGCAGCACGATCTGAACGCGCTGCAGGAAAAGAACCAGGAGCTGGGCGAAGATAACCAGTCCCTGACCTCGAGCTTGCGAATAATGCCCTGGTGGCGAGCGACTGCGGTTTCGACCACCGTCGCGGCGGTGCTGATGTTCGGGGTGATGATCGTCACGCTGTTCGAATGGTGGCGGATGCGCCGGCGCTATGTGGCGTTAGCGAATCTGTCCGAGGACCTGAGCCGGCTTGATTACAAGTACAAGGCGATGCTGGCGAAGGCGGAGTTGCGGCTCCAGCAGCTCTACGGACGGCGGCGCGGAGGCCTGACCGAGGGACAGCCGCGGCCCAAGATGCCCGAAGAAGTCGAGATCGAGCGCCTGGCCGAGGATCTGAAAGAGGTCCTCGAGCATCACCTGGTGAAGCTCGGGGCGCGTCCGCGCAATGCCGGCAAGCGCGCGCGATGGCGCGAGATGATCGGTGAAGTCGATCCGCGGGTCGAAGCGCCCTCGGCCCGCCGTTAGGGGAACGCGATCTTCTCTCTTGGCGGGACGGCCCCATTTCCGCAATAATCGACCAGTTACCCGCATCCGAGTTCCGCTTTGAGTCTTAAGGGCGCCTCTGCGGGCGTTGTCGCGACAAACATAACCTGGCAAGTAGCTTGGCAAGTAACCTGGGAGGACTCTCATGAAACGATTTCTAATTGCTGGTCTGGGCTTGATGCTTTCAGTCGGTCTCGCGTCGGTAGCGATGGCGGCGGAGACCGGAACCTCTAAGTCGGTAACCGGCACGCTCGAGGACAGCTTCTGCTACGGCACGATGGGCGCGCACGGCGCGAGCCATCAGAAGTGCGCGATCGGATGCGCCAAGGCCGGAATCCCGGTATCGCTGGTCGATTCAAGTACCAAGAAGATCTACATCCTGCTTCCGCCAAAGAATGCGCAGTCACTGCCCGACGACGTCATCAGCAAGATGGAAGACACGGTCACCGTGTCGGGCAAGGAATACAGCAAGGGCGGCGTGAATTTCCTGACCGTCGATTCCGTAAAGTAAGCGTTTGCTCGAACGGCTCTTTCCGGGAGCGTCGCATCTACAGAATTTTCACCCGATCGTAGTTCATTTTCCGATCGCGTTTCTGTGCGGTGCGGCGCTCCTGTACTTTCTTGCCGCGGCTATCGGGAGCGAGTCGCTCAAGTGGGCTGCCTTCTGGTCGCTGATCCTGGGGACGCTCGCTGCCGCGGTATCGATCACGACCGGCCTTGAAGCGGGCGAGGGCGTGATGATCGCCGAGTCGGTGCGCACCGCTCTGCTCGACCATCATAAGCATCTGATGATCGCAACCGGCGTGATCGCCGCCGTGCTGGCAATCTGGGCGCTCGCGGCCCGCCCGATGCCCTCGCGGTTTCGGTGGGCATTCCTCGTAGGGCTGCTGGTGATGTGCGCAGTCCTCGCTCGCGGGGCCGATTACGGCAGCCGCCTGGTCTTTGATTACAACGCCGGCGGCAACGCCTGCGGCCAGCCAATCGACTTCACGAAGTAGTATTTGCGCTGAGCAATAGTCGCAACGTTTTGTCGGCAGCATTCCGCTGCGTAGCCGCGAAGTGTCGTTCCCGCGCGTGGCTGCGGCGCGAGGAATCCCGGACGCCGCTGCTTTTCGAGCGTCGCCGGTGCGCGGTATAAGCATGACAGAGCGGGCGCAATCATTTTTTGGAGGCTAGTGCGATGGCTTACACGGCAATTCTTGTCGACATCAAGCAGAGCGTGGCGACGATCACGCTCAACCGGCCGGAGAAGCTCAATGCGTTCAGCGCCGCGATGGGTGGTGAGCTGTATCAGGCGTTCGCCGATCTTGATGGGGACGACGGCGTGCGTGTGATCGTCGTGACTGGCGCGGGCCGCGCGTTTTCCGCCGGCGCCGATCTCTCGGGCGGAGGCGGCGACACTTTCAATGCCGACAAACGCGCCGAGCGCGGCGAGACGCCGCGGCGTCCGGCGGTGCGTCCCTGGAACATGAAGAAGCCGATCATCGCGGCGATCAACGGACCCGCGGTCGGGATGGGAATCACGCTGCCGATGCAGTGGGATATTCGCGTTGCGGCGGAGAGCGCGCGAATTGGGTTCGTTTTCGTGCGCCGCGGAATTATCCCGGAGGCGCTGAGTCTCTGGACCGTCGCGCGGCAGATCGGCCTTGCGAAGGCCAACGAATTGCTGCTGACCGGGAAAATTATCAGCGCCAAGGAGGCGCTCGAGTTCGGAATCGTGAGCCACGTATGGCCTGACGCGGAGTTCATGGACAAGGTGCGTGCGATGGCGCTCGATATCGCGGAGAACACCGCGCCGGTTTCCGTCGCGATGACCAAGCGGCTCACGTGGGGGCTGCTCGCCGAGGACAGTATCGAGAAGGCGCAGGCGGTCGATTCGAACGCGTTCTGGTGGGTCGGCAAGCAGCCCGATTCGCACGAGGGCGTCACCGCATTTCTGGAAAAACGCAAGCCCGCGTGGAAGATGAAGCCGTCAAAAGATTTCCCGGATTTTCTTTCGCCGATCGAATAGGCGCTGCTCGAACTCGCCCGCCGTCTGTTTTCAGTGCGGCGCGCAGCGACGCGCGATTATAAAGAAGCTCTGAGCGTGGCCGCGCCGCCCGCGTGCCAGTGGCACCTCCCGGAGGGAGAGGGTGTCAGCACGACGCTGCGCGCGATCATCGCCATGCAAAGCCGGGCGCGTCGCGACGCGCCCCTACAAATCCGACATCGATTTCGTAGGGGCGGCTCGGGAGCCACCCGTCTTCCGATAGAATTCGATCTCAGATCGGTTATTGCTTCAAGCGATTGATTTTTCGGCGGGTGCTTCTTCGCCGGGGGCGCCTCGGGCGGCCAGGCGATCGCGCATCGCGCGATGGCTGGCGCGGGTGATTGGATAGCGCGCGAACACGATCGCGCTCAGCACATAAATTATCGCCGGAGCAACCGCGAACAGCGTGCGCAGATTTTCGGCCGCCACGCGCGGCAGGTCGGTCATCCCGGGCCGATAGCCGAGCCATCCCATCACCGGACCGACCAGCACCAGCGAGAGCGCCGTCGCGATTTTTATCCCCATCGAGCTGATTCCGCCGTACGCGCCCTCTTGCCGGCGTCCGGTCCGCTCCTCGTCCCATTCGATCACGTCCGCTGCGGCGGACATCTGCGTCACCCAGATTCCGATCGCCGAGAATCCGCTGAGCGCCATCAGCAGCAGCATCCACAGCGTGTTGCGCGGAGTGAGCAGCATGAACATCAGCGAGCAACTCGCGTTGGAGAGCATCGCGACAACGTACGCGGGCTTTTTCTCGAACCGCACCGTGATCCGAAACCAGAACGGATACGAAACCATCGAGCCCGCGAAGTACGCGATCAGCCACCTGGCCGCGGCGTTCTCGTCATGCACCCAATACTTCGCCAGGAAGCGGATCAGCACGGTCGGGATATTGATCGCCATGATCGCGAGCGTGGTCGCGAGCATCAGGATGATAAACGGGCGGTTCGCGAGCGCGCTTTTCATCGACTCGCGCAGATTGAAGCGCTCGCGGTCGGCGAACCCCGGTCGCTCGCGCAGATTGATGTAGGCGAACAGAGCGCCGCCCGCGACGATCACCGCGCACACGCCGCCGGTGATCTGGAAATCGAATCCCTTCGCGAAAATCCAGGCGGCTGCGAACGGCAGCAGCGCTCCGCTGATATCGCCAGCGGTTCCGAACAGTTGCCGATAGGTCGAAAGTCTGGTGCGCTCGTCGTAGTCGAGGGTCAATTCGGGCATCAGCGCGCCGTACGCGGTCTCGTAAAATTTCCGCGAGGTCAGTTGCAGAAAGTAGAAGACCAGGAACCACGCGAACAGTCCCTTGGTCAATGCCGGCGGCGAGAGCAGCAGGTAGTAGCAGATGCCCATCGGGATCGCGGTCAGAAAAAACGGACGCCGACGCCCCGACTTGAAGCGCGCGCTGTCCGAGATATTGCCGACCAGCGGATCGGTCAGCGCGTCGAGCACCAGCGCGATAAAAAACGCGAGTCCGGCCAACGCGGGAGACAATCCGCGGCGATCGCTGTAGAAATACAGCAGATGCATCGCAGAAAGCGTCGCGCACAGGTTGAGGCCGGTCTGTCCCTGTGCGTAGATTAGAAGAGGCCGGAGCCCGATCTTTTCGCTTTTATCCCCGTTGTCCACCCGGCCGCAGAGATTAGCCGATCGGTATGCTGATGCATAATGAACTGCGCGCCAGCGCACGATGGCGCCTATGGGCCAGCGCGATCGCCGCCGTCATGACGATTGCGCTGATGGTCGCGGGCTGCTCGACAACCAACAACGATGACACCGACGACACCGCCGACGCCGGGCCGGGCGAGCCGATGCCGCCGCCGAAGGCCACCGTCGAGATCACCTATCATAAGAGCGGCGACACGCTCGTGCGCGCGACGGTGACGAAATTCTTCGGTGCGGAGATTATCGCGAATGCGGCGGGAAGCGGCGGGAAGGTCGCCTCGGTCGTGCGCTTCGACGGGGGAGTGCCGATCTGGGAGATAAAATCAGATCGTGGCATCACTGACGAGATTTCGGCGTTCGGCAAGGCCGATTACGCACCAAAAGATCTCGATTACGGAAAGGTCCCTTCGCACTTTCAGCAGATGATTCCAGACGAAGGGCCGCCTGAACCTCTGGACCGCGGCTCGTTCTATGTCTTCACGATTGAACGGGCGTCGGGCTCGACCAGCTACCAGGCGGTGAAGGTCCTCGCCGATGGATCAACTCGAGGCCTACGCCGCGCAGCCGCGCGCGGGCTCGAGTTACGTGATGTGCTGTAATCTCGCGGCCGATTTCACCGAGCCGGTAATCGTGCCGGAAGAAGTCACACCCGACGAAAGCTCGCCCGACAATCCGGATACCTCCGATCAGTCGCCCGACGAGCCTCCCGGCGGCAATTAGCCCACGACCGATCGTTCCGACTCAGCTTTTCGCTGGTTCTATTACATCAAACCTTCAGCAAAGTCTCCGCTCATAACTGAATGTTATTTCATAATTGAATTCAGGGTCGTATTTGACACAGTATTCATAATCGAGTAAATATTCAGTCAATGGCGGAACTCGCACATAGGACCACCGAGCAGGCACCCACGCGATTTGATCGGCGTCGTGAGAAGACGCGCGTTGATCTTCTGGAAGCCGCCGAACGCGTAATCGCGCGCAAGGGCTATCACGACACGCGGATCGCCGATATCGCGACCGAAGCCGATGTCGGTCTCGGTACGTTCTATCTTCACTTCAAGACCAAGAACGAAATCTTCATCGAGCTCACCGCGAACGGAGCGCAGTCGCTCCGAGAGAAATTGGCCGAAGCAAAAAAGGGCTTCGATAGCCCGGCCGACATGCTGCGCATCACGATCGGCACGATTCTCGACGCCGCCGCCGAGAATCCGGAGAGCTTCCGGATCGTATTCGGGCACAGCCCGGCCTTCCTGGACCTGATGGTTCGGGTGCATGAGACTTTTATTAACGACTTGCGCGACGAGCTCGCACCGGCGATCGGTGCGCGCGCCGAAGTGGTGGCGAATCTGACGATCGGGATGCTCTCGCAGGCGATCTCGTGGCTGCTCGAACGCGGCGATCTGCCGCTCGAAGAACTCAAGGACGCGACGGTTAACTTCGCATTAGGCGGACTCGAACGAGCTGTTCGTCTCGAGAACCGTTAATCACTGGAGGATTTTTTATGGCTCACGAACGGACCGACGTACACACCCCGCTCGACAGCGTGTTCGACTGGAACTACGAAGTGCGGTTCCCGCAGATGGACCGGCTGTACGAGAACGCGAAGCGCGATCAGTGGAACGTCTCGACCACGATCAACTGGGACCGGCCGATCGAGAAGGAAGTGCTCGACATGACGGTCATGCCGATGTTCCAGACCGAGCTCTATCGCTCGCTCTCCGAAGAGAAAAAGCTTCAGCTCAACCGCAAATTTGCGGCGTGGCGCCTGTCGCAGTTCCTGCACGGAGAGCAGGGCGCGCTGATGGTATGCGGACAGCTCGTCGACGCGGTTCCCGACCTCGACGCGAAGATGAACGCCGCGGCGCAGGTCTTCGATGAAGCCCGCCACGTCGAGGGCTTCCGCAAGTACATCACCAAGCTCGATCGCATCTATCCGATCGATCCGACGCTGGAAAAGCTGCTGACCGCCATCATGAAGAACGAGCGCTGGGAGCCGAAGTATGTCGGGATGCAGATCGTTGCCGAGGGGCTGGCGATCGCGGCGTTTCGCTTCATGCAGCGCGAGACCAAGGACGATCTGCTCAAGGAGCTGCTCGAGTACATCATGAAGGACGAATCGCGCCACGTGGGCTTCGGGATGCTCGCGCTGCGCGACGCGGTCCGCAAGCTTCACGGCAAAGAAAAGAAAGAGCTCGAGGAATTTTCCTTCACCGCGTGCGACCTGATGGTGACCAAAGTCGAAGACGGCGTGCCGCGCGACGGCTTCCTGTCGGGCAGCTCGGTGTTCGAGGAGGTCGGCATCTCGATGAAAGATATCGAGGACGAGATGCATCGTAATCCGGCGTGGGCCCAGGCCGAGAGCCAGCTCGATCGCCAATTCAACTCGTTCCTGTTCGTCGACACGATCATCCCGTGCCTGCGCCAGCTTGATCTGATCAACGCTCGCACCGAATCCTGGTACAAGCAGCTCGGTGTGATGGAGATGGCCTCAGCGGCGTAATCGCGCGAGATACCCTCTCCCTCCGGGAGAGGGCGGCGCGGCGCGATGCTTGCGGTCTTTTCGCAAGCATCGTGACGCGCGGGTGAGGGCGGCCATGCTCAGAGCTTTCTTTATAATCGCGCGTCGCTGCGCGCCGCGCTGAATAAGGTCCCTCACCTGACCGCGTGCCAGTGGCACCTCCCATGCTGGGCGAGGAACAGAACTGCAGGCGAGAGACTAGCGACGGAATGCGGCGAGGTCGGGGGCGCGCAGGATGTAGTTTGGTTCGCCGAACTCGTTGTCTACGCCGCCCGTCGGCTCGAAGCCGAGGCTCCTGTATAGCGCCGCCGCGTTGGTGTTGGCGCGGAAGCAGGTTAGCTGCACGGCACGGCATCGCGGATAGCGCGCCGCGATCATCGCGAGCGTCTCGCGCATCGCGGCGCGTCCGTAGCCTTTTCCCTGATGCATCGCATCGATCATGATGTCATCGATCCAATACTCTTCCTCGCTCGCCGCATCGCACACGGTTGTGCAGTAGCCGACGACTTTGCCCTCCGCGCGGATCAGATGCGGCAGATGCTCGAAGCTGTCGCCGAACATCCGTACGTAACATCGCGCGAGCGTCCATCGCGGCGGAGTGACGAAGCTCTCCTGCCCCGGCCGCAGTTGCATCCGGAATAGAGCGCGATAGTTTGCGCGATCGATCGGTTCGAGCACGATTTTCGATTCGGCCGATTTCATGATTGCACGTGCACAAAAATGTCGCGGGTGGCGGAGTCGCTTAGCTTCTTTACCGACGTGATCCGGTCCGCGAATTGCCGTAGCGAAGACATCTCCGACGATCCGACGTTGACCAGCACGCCGAAGATTGAAAATTGCAGAGCTTCCTTGCGCTCCTTCAAATGCGCGAGCCACTCGGACGCGACCTGCGATTCGCCGTCGGTGATTATCACGATATCGCCGCGCTTCAGCTTGCGCTCTTCGAGCAACGCGACGGCCGCGTCGAGCGGCTGCTGAAAATCGGTGCCGCCACCGGGAAAGTATTCCGCCATCTCGATCACTTTCGCGAGCTCGGGTTGATAGCGCCGCTCGCGATTCAGATCGAGCACCTTGAGGCTCGTGTCGCCCGAGGAAAACATCACGGCGCGAAAAAGCCGACGCCCCCGCCGCGCGATATCCATCAGCGTCAGCCCCACCGCCTTCGCCCACAGCTCTTTGTCGCCCTGCATCGAGGAGCTGACGTTGATACAAACGATCATCGGCCCCTTGCCCTTCTGCTCGTCGTCGCGCAGCCGGTACTGGAGCAGGTCCGATTCGAGCAGGCGGCGGCGGAAATCGATCGCGAGGATCGGATGATGCATCGCGACCAGCTCCGAAGGGATCATCCTGCCGAGGTCTGAGCCGCGCTCGATATCGTAGGCTTCGGCGACTCCGCGCTCGAGGGTCTTGTGGCGGATCGCGCGCGCGTCCTGCTTCATGCGGCCAACCATCCGCGCGAGCTCGCCGAGCTTGCGGCTTTTCGCCAGATGGCGTCCCAGCTCGAGGCGCTCGCCCGCATTCATGCGTCCGCCCTGTCCGAACTCGCGGCTGAAATCGTGGCTGTCCTCGGCGGCGCGATCGATCTCGGCGGCTAGTTCTCCGGCTTTGAGCTGCATCCGGCGCAGCTCGGTGTGATCGCTGTTTTTAAGATCGCTCTCGACCTGTCGCGATTTCTGATTAAGCCGCGCCTCGGAGACCTGCGCGGCGCGCGCCGCCGTTTCGAGCATCGCGGCGATCTTCTTCTTCGCCTCGTCGCTCGCCTTGGGATCGCTGCCGGCGCCTTCCTGATTCGGCGCCGGTTCGGGCTTCTCCGCCATCTCCTGGATCGTCTTGAGCGCGTCGGCGCGCGCGGCGAGATCCTGCTCCTGATGCTCGAGGTCCCACAGATCGACCATCTCGCGCCGATTCAGAAAGCGCTCGCTGCGAATCATTTCGAGCGCGCGCTCGCCGAGCACGATCGCCGCGATCGCGGCCTTGTCCTCTTCGAGCAGGGTGCGGTTTTTCAGCGCCTCGAACGCGGGCGAGGGCAAAATTTCATCCAGGATTGTGCGATTGAAGGCAGCGGCGCGGCGCACGGAATCGGGCTTGTGCCATACGAGGTTGAACTTGAACAGCGCGAGGAAAAAATCGGCAAGCAGCGCGTCGAAGTGCGGGACCAGCGCGCCTCCCGCTTCGGTCAGATCCTTGAACGCGGGAGTGCCGGACAGAATCTCGCTCCAGGCGCGGCGGTCGTAGCTGTCGCTCTCGATCCAGGTCGCGCCCTGGGGAACGATCGGAACGAAAATCTTCCGCGGCCTGGCTGTCTTTCGCGCTTTCGCCATCGCCCTTGATACATCCCTTCCTGTGGAAGATTAGCCGACCTTCCGGTGCGATTGCACCCCACGGCGCTTGATAACCATCGCAATGAGAGGCCAGAATTGAGGTAGTTAGACTGCGGCCCGCCGACGTTGCATCTCTGTGGAAGCTCAAGCCGCAATCAGATGACCCAGGAAATCGAAAACAAAGCGCTCTCCGCACGGCGACAGGCGCTGCTGCTCGCGACGGTGCAGGAGTTTATCGCGACCGCCGAGCCCGTAGGCTCGCAGCAAATCGTCGCGCGGCATCCGCTCGGAGTGCGCTCCGCGATGGTGCGCAACATGATGGCGGAGCTCGAAGACAGCGGCTATCTGCGCCAGCCGCATACCTCGGCGGGACGGGTTCCGACCGACAAGGGCTATCGCTATTACGTCGACAGTCTGGTCTCGCGGATCGGATTCGAGGATCGCGCGCAAATCGAGCTGCACTATTCGACCCGCACGCGCGACCTGGACGACATCATGCGCGACACGCCCAAGCTGCTCGCGCTCCTGACCGGGCAGGCCGCGCTGGTGATGGGCCCGCGGCTGGAGTCGATGATGCTCGAGCGGGTGAACTTCGTGCGCCTGCGCGAGCGGCAGGTGCTCGCGATGTTTGTCGCGGCGGCGGGCCAGGTGCAGAACCATATCGTCGAGACCGACCGCGACCATTCGCAGGACGAGCTCGATCGGATGGCGCGGTATCTGAACGAATCGCTGGCCGGGCGCACGCTCGATGAAGCGCGGCGCTGGATCGAAGAGCGATTGCACGAGGAGCGCGCGGTGTACGACCGTTTCGTGCGCGACGCGCTGGCTCTGGGCGGCGCGGTCGCCGAACACGCGAGCCGGACCGAGCTTTACGTCGATGGCAGCCTGCAGGCGATCGAGCAGCCGGAGTTTTCCGATCCGGAGCGGATGCGCGAGCTGCTGCGTGCGCTCGACGACAAGACCGCGCTGCTCGATCTGCTCGAGCGCAGCCTCGCGCGCCGCGGGCTGACGGTCTCGATCGGGTCGGAAAACGACGACGCGCGCTTGGCGGGTTTGAGCGTAGTCGCGTCGTCATATGCGACCGGCGCAACGCCAGTCGGCAGCCTCGCGATCGTAGGTCCGGTACGAATGGACTACGATCGCGTGATCCCGCTCGTGGAGTATACCGCCAAAGCCCTCTCGAAGCTGCTCGAGCATTAGCGAACCTTCGCCTCGTCCCTCTGCCAAAAAGGAGGCTGTCGATAAACGCCGAATTCTGTCCGTCGTCCTTCAGTACCCCTCGGGATAATCAAAACGGTAACTTGGCGAGAAAATCGACGGCTTCGCTAGGAGCAAGGGAGGGAGGACTCTCTTAAGTGGCACAGGCTTTAGCCTGTGTTCTTGGATTCTCGTGGCGAGCCGAAGACACAGGCTAAAGCCTGTGCCACCTAAAACAAATTCAAATCTTTGAGGCGGCATCTCGCCGCTTTCTAGCTGCCTGAGCGGCGAAATAAACGGTGCGACGACTGGCGCGGCGGGAAATCGTGCTTATGTTCTGGGTGATTCGGCCTGCTTTGGGGGCCAGACACCGTAATGAACAAGCATCATAAAGACGACGGCGAGAGCCACGCGGGAGCGCATCCCGGAAATCATCAGGGACACGAGCACGAGCATCGCGCGCAGCATCAGGATTCCGATGGCGACGCTCCTCGCGGCGACGGTGCGCCCGACCTTCAGGCCGCTCTCGAGGCCAAGGAACAGGAGCTTGCCGAGCTCAAGGACAAGTACCTGCGAGCGCTCGCGGACAATGAGAACGCGCGCAAGCGGATCCGCCAGCAGAGCGAGGAATCGGTGCGGATTCAGCGCGAGGCGATCCTGCGCGACCTGCTGCCGATAATCGATAATCTCGAACGCGCCGTGGAAGCGGCACGCGCCGGCGATGGCGGCTCAAAGACGATTATCGACGGCGTCGAGATGGTCCTGCGCTCGATGATGGATTTCCTGCGCGCGCAGGGTGTCACCTCACTCGAATCGGTCGGACAGCCGTTCGATCCGGCCCGGCACGAAGCGGTGGATCACGTTGCCAGCGAGGTTCACGCGCCCAATCAGATCGTGCAGGAGTTCCATCGCGGCTACCAGATTGGCGATCGCGTGATCAGCCAGGCCCGCGTCTCGGTATCCAAAGGACCCGGCGGGCAAAGCGATGGCGAAACTGATTCATCAGACGTTGAAAACAATTAGGCAGTGGTTAGGTTTTATTTGAGCGAACAAGTTTTTCGGGGACGTAAATAAATCATGGCAAAAGTAATCGGTATCGACCTTGGGACGACCAATAGCTGCGTTGCAATCATGGAGGGCGGCGATCCAGTCGTGATCGCCAACTCAGAGGGCAGCCGCACAACTCCTTCGGTCGTGGCATTCACGGATTCGGGCGAACGGCTGGTCGGGCAAATCGCGCGGCGGCAGGCGATCACGAATCCGACCAACACGGTTTTCGCGATCAAACGTCTGATGGGCCGGCGCTACGACGATCCCGAAGTCGAGAAGGCCAGGAAGGTTCTTCCGTACTCGGTGGTCAAGAACGACGACGGCGCGGCGTGGGTAGAAATCCGCGGCAAGAAATACAGCCCTCCCGAGATCTCGGCGTTCATTCTGCAGAAGATGAAGCAGACCGCCGAGGATTATCTGGGCGAGAAGGTCACCGAGGCCGTCATCACCGTGCCCGCGTACTTCAATGACGGACAGCGCCAGGCGACCAAAGATGCCGGACGAATCGCGGGCCTGAACGTGCTGCGCATTATCAACGAGCCGACCGCGGCATCGCTCGCATACGGGCTCGACAAGAAGAAGGACGAGAAGATCGCGGTGTTCGATCTCGGCGGCGGCACCTTCGACGTTTCGATTCTCGAGCTGGGCGAAGGCGTGTTCGAGGTCAAGGCGACCAACGGCGACACCTTCCTGGGCGGCGAAGATTTCGATCAGCGCATCATCGACTACCTGGCCGACGAATTCAAAAAGGATCAGGGAATCGATCTGCGCAAAGACCGGATGGCGTTGCAGCGCCTGAAGGAAGCGGCTGAGAAAGCCAAGTGCGAGCTTTCGACCGTGATGGAAACCGACATCAATCTGCCGTTCGTGACGGCGGACCAGTCGGGCCCCAAGCATCTGAATATCAAGCTCACCCGCGCGAAGCTCGAAGCGCTGTGCGCCGAGCTGCTCGATCGCCTCGACGCGCCGTGCATTACGGCGCTGCGCGATGCGGGCCTGAAGGCCAGCAACGTCAACGAGATCGTGCTGGTCGGCGGGATGACGCGGATGCCGGCGGTTCAGGAGCGGGTCAAGAAAATTTTCGGCAAGGAAGGGCACAAGGGCGTCAACCCGGACGAAGTCGTCGCGATTGGCGCGGCGATCCAGGGCGGAGTGCTCAAGGGCGAAGTCAAAGACGTGCTGCTGCTCGACGTGACTCCGCTGTCGCTCGGAATCGAAACGCTGGGCGGCGTGTTCACCAAGCTTATCGAAAAGAACACGACTATCCCGACGCGCAAGAGCCAGACGTTCTCGACCGCGCAGGATAATCAGACCGCGGTTACGATTCGCGTCTTCCAAGGCGAGCGCGAGATGGCCTCGGACAACAAGCTGCTCGGCCAGTTCGACCTGATTGGGATTCCGCCCGCTCCGCGCGGGATGCCGCAAGTCGAAGTCACCTTCGATATCGACGCGAACGGAATCGTGAACGTCCATGCGAAAGACCTCGGCACCAACAAGGAGCAGTCGATCAAGATCACCGCTTCCTCGGGACTCAACGAGGCGGAGATCAAGAAGATGGTGCGCGAGGCGGAATCGCACGCGGCCGACGATCATAGCCGGCGCTTGCAGGCCGAGGCGCGCAACAAGCTCGACAACCTGGTCTACACCACCGAGAAGACGCTCAAGGAGCATGGCTCGCAGCTCGACGACGCGGCGCGCAAGACCGTCGAGGACGCGCTCGCGGAAGCCAAGACCAAGCTCGAATCCAAGGATGCCGACGAGCTGAACAAGGCCGCCGAGACGCTCTCGAACGCCTCGCACAAGCTCGCCGAGGCAATGTACGCAAAGACTCGGGCGCAGGGTGCTCAGCAGGGCGCGGACGCCGGCGCGCAAGGCGGACCGCATCAGGACGGCGGCGCGGGCGCGTCAGGTGACGGCGCGGGCGGCGACGGATCGGGTCCGAAAGAAGATGTCGTCGACGCGGACTTCAAAGAAGTGAAGTAAGTGGAATCGAAGCAAACCATTGTCCCCGTGAGCGTGCGCTAATACTCACGGGGACAATGGCTTTGGAAGCCGCGATGGTTTAGACTCATTCGGCAATGCCCTCCGCCACCAAACGGGATTATTACGAGGTTCTTTCCTTAAGCCGCGGCGCCTCTGACGAGGAGCTGAAGAAGGCTTATCGTCGCCTCGCGATCCAGTTTCATCCGGATCGAAATCCCGGCAACAAGGAAGCGGAAGAGCGCTTCAAAGAACTCAACGAAGCGTATCAAGTTCTCTCCGACCCGGAGCGCCGCGCGCAGTACGATCGTTTCGGGCACGCGGCGTTCCAGGGTGCGTCGGGGCAGGGTCCGTTCGGCGGTTTCGATTTCACTCAAGGCTTCGAGGAAGTCTTCTCCGATATCTTTGGCGATTTTTTCGGCACCGGACGCGGCCGCGCTCGCTCGCGCACCCGTCGCGGCGACGATCTCCGCTACGATCTGGAAGTTGAATTCGAAGAGGCCGCGCGCGGCACCGAGAAGACCGTTAAATTTCAGCGCCTGACCAAGTGCGACGCATGCAACGGCTCGCGCTCTCGCGCAGGCGCGACCGCCGCCAGCCCATGTCCAAATTGCCGCGGGACCGGACAGGTCCGCACGCAGCAGGGCTTCTTCTCGATCTCGACCACCTGCGGCCAATGCCGCGGCGAGGGGATGATCATCTCGGACCCGTGTCCGAAGTGCCAAGGGCAGGGACGTATCCGCAAGAGCGAATCGCTCTCGGTGAAAATTCCCGCCGGAGTCGACAACGGCTCGCGCCTGAAGCTGCGCGGCGAGGGCGAGGCCGGCTACGGCAGCGGTCCGGCCGGCAATCTCTACGTCGTTATCCATGTCAAGGAGCACGACCTGTTCGTGCGCCAGGACAACGATATCGTGATCGAAGTGCCGATCAGCTTTCCGCAGGCGTCGCTCGGATGCGAGATCGAAGTGCCGACGCTCGAAGGCAAGGTCAAAGCGAAGATCACCGCCGGCACGCAATCGGGCAAAGTGCTGCGCCTGAAGGGCAAGGGCATCGTCGATCTGCACGGCTACGGACGCGGCGACCAGTTGATCCGCGTCGTGGTCGAGACCCCGCACAGTCTGACCCCGCGCCAGCGCGAGTTGCTCGAAGAATTCGCCAAGCTCGACGGCAAGGCGGTCAATCATCCGCTGTCGAAGGGCTTCGTCGATAAGCTCAAAGAGATGTTCGGCTAGTTCCCGCTGCTCCGTATTCTTTTCCGGGACATACTTCGTTCGACGGAATCCGCACGGCGCTTTTTTGCGTGCGCGCATCCCTCGCGCCGCTCTTGAGATGTAGCTCGATACGTGAGAGTTTCCCGCCCGAGGCGTTGAGCTCCGTAAGCTGGATCTAAGGAGAGCGCGATGAAACGCAAATCAGCCAAGCCGGCAAAATCCTCCAAGTCCGCCAAGCCGAGAAAGCACGTCAAGGTCGTCGCGCGGCCGAAGATGACGCGCCCGGCCACGGTTGCGCGCGTGGCGTCAAAGCGATCGGCCAAACCGAAAGCATCGGCGCAGAATCTCGCGCGCGATCGCGAACAGATTCTCGCCGTATCGAAGATGTGGTGGGACGCGAATCGCACCTTCAGCATCCCGATGATGTGCGAGGCGTTTGTCGGCGGCGACAAGTTCCACGGCTTTAATCTGAACGGCCACACCTACTACGCGATCGACGAGTGGGTGCAACTTTGGAAATATCTCGGACATGTGATGGGTCCGGCGAGCGAGTCGTCCGCGATGAGCGAACCGCGTGATATTCGCCTGGTGATTCGCGGTGACATGGCGTTTCTGACCGCGGAATCCACTTTCACCGTCAATGTGCTTCCAACCTCCGACGCGCAATCCGCGGCGCTGCCGCCAGGCGGGACAGGTCGCCAGGATTCCGTTTCGCGCGACCGAGGTCTTCGTGCGTGAAGATCACGAGGGCAAGCCCGTGTGGAAGATGTGGCATTTCCACTGCTCGCCGCACGCTCCCGAAGGCGAACCCCGCATGGGCTTCTGAACGAACCTTTGCCTGTCATTCCCGCGTGTGGCTGCCGCGCGAGGAATCCCGAATCTCTTGGTTTGTCTCCGATCTGGCGAGCTGGCCGACGAGCCGTCGGCAACCACTGGCAGAAGGCCCGTCCGCCCACCTTTCACCTTGCGAAGAGGTCGCCGGGACGGCGGCCCTACTGAATTCGGCCAGTAGGACCGGCGTCCCGCCGGTCATTCCGAGCGCACTCGGACGATTCGTGCCACGCGCGAAGAATCACCGGCTAAAGCCGGTGCCACTTCAGAGGCAGCTCGAGAGAGTTGCGATCATCAGTGCGGGATGTGGACGGCTTCGAGCTTCAAGCCGTCCGGGTCGGTGAAGAACACCGCATAATATCCGGGCATGTAATCGTACTCGCGCGGTGCGTCGGTTATCTTGCCGCCGTGCTTTTCGATCTCCTTCGCGAGCGCGTCAACTTGCTCGCGATTGTCGGCGGCAAACGCAATTTCGCACAGCCCGATCCGATGCCGATGGAACGAGTCGGCGCGATACACGGCCTCTGCCTCCTGCACCCACACCGAGCCGCTGTCGCCCCACCATCCGATTCCGCGCTTGGGCCCGTCGTCGGGAAAGCTCATCGAGTTCGGATAGCCGAGCGCCGGCATCAGCCACGAATAGAAGCGCTGCGCGTCGTCGAAGCGGTTCACGTTGATCATGAGATGATCGATTTTTCCGCCCATCGTGAGAATCTCTGGAGAGATTGATACTCGCGCGCCCGAGTTATGTCAGCGGCCGAGGTGGCCGCGCAGTGCGGCGTCCATCACGCCGGGCGGCGGCGCGACGCCATTGAAAAGCTCGAAGGCGAGTTCGCCCTGTCCGACGAGCATCCCGGCACCGTCGGCTGTCGGAACGTCCTCGGCCGAGCGCCGGTTTCAGGAATGGGGTCGGCTCGGCGGCATAGATCAGATCATAGAAGAGGCACTGCGGCGAGGCCGCCGCGTAATCAAGCGGCGCGAAGCGGCGCGTCGTGAGACCCATCGAGGTGGCGTTGATCACGCACGCCGCGTCGGCGAGCAGCGCCGCGTCCACGAGCGCGTCGAGTCCGTGCGCCTCGATCTGAGCGCGCCGCCGGAGCATTGGCGCGAATCGCCGGGCCATGCTCGCCGCTCGGGATACCGTGCGATTGGCGATCGCGATTCGCGACGCGCGCATCCGTAGCGCGCACAGCACCGCGGATGCCGCCGCGCCGCCGGCGCCGATCACGATCACGAGCCTCCCTACGAGATCGGTCTTGCGTGCGCGCAAGTCGCGCTCGAGTCCGCGCGCGTCGGTATTATCGCCGGCCAGCTTGCCGCGCCGATTGACGACGCAATTCACCGCGCCCAGGAGGCGGGCCTCCGCGCTGATCTCGCGAATCATCCTGGCGGCGCGCTCCTTGTGCGGCACCGTCAGGTTCACGCCGAGAATTCCAAGCGCCGGAATCGCGCGAAGCGCGGCGGCCAGATGCTCCCGCGTTACGTGAAACGCAACGTAGCTGCGATCAAGACCGAGGGCCGCGTATGCGGCGTTGTGCATGAGGGGCGACATCGAATGCTCGACCGGGTCGCCGAAAATCGCGGTGAGAGAAGTGGTTCCGGAGATTTCGCGTGTGCGATCCACGAAGGTCGCGCTCAGCCGCGTGCCCGCGCCGCGGCACGGATCTCGGCGCCGGTGAGAATCCAACTGTAGGCGAGTCCCTCGCGCTCGAACGCGTCGGCTGCGCCTTCGCCGCGCTCGACTATAGTCAGTGCCGCGCTCACGACCGCGCCGGCCTCGCGCGCCGCAGCGAGCGCCTCGAGCGTCGAGCCGCCGGTGGTGTTGGTATCTTCGACCACCGCGGTTTTGAGGTTTGGTTGGAACGCGCCTTCGACCCGCTGCTGGAGCCCGTGCCCCTTGGTCTCCTTGCGGACGAAAAATCCGCGCAGATTCACGTTGTGGCGATACGCCGCCGAGATAATCGCGTCGGTCACCGGAATCGCGCCGGCCGCCATCCCGCCGACCTGCTCGACTCCGGCGGCGACCGCGAGCTCGAAGCATTAGCTCGCCCGCAAGGAACGCGGCGCGCGGCAGAAAAATCGCGCGGCGGCAATCCAGGTAGTAGTCAGATTTCTTGCCGGAAGAGAGCGTGACCTCGCGCTCGACATAGGCTTCGCGCACGAGAATTTCGAGCAGCTCGTTACGATATTGCTGGTTCATCGCTGCGCGCGATTTTATCCGATGCGCGCGCTGGCACAAGAGCGGAGAAAAATCGCGAGAGTATCGGCGTGCGAAGACGGGCGCGTCTCGACGCGCCCCTACGAATAGAAAATCATGAATGATGTTTTTTGTAGGGCAGCTCGCGAGCCACCCGTCTTCGCACGCCGCCGCATAAACGAAGAAGCGACCGTGAATGGCCGCCTCAACGAGATCATCAATCGCGCAAAAACGCAGTTGTGATCAATCCGAGCTACCTTTCATTCCGGGCAACGCGTGCTGGAACGAGGAGCCATTGACCGGCGTCACGAAATTTCCGGGGTTGTTTTGGATATCCTCGCGCGCGTTGGGATACTGGCTCAGGAACTGCTGGAACGCGGGATGCTTGCTGACGAACGAATCGTTGGCAACGATTTGCGGGTTGCGCGCGATCTTGCTCGCGAGCGCGGGATCGTCATTCGCGACCTTTCCGAACGCCTTGAGCTCGTCCGTATTCAGCCCCTCGTTGGAGCGCTCGAAAACGATCGTCGTGTTTCCCTTCTGCACGACTCCAGTGACAGCCGGAGCCGCATCCTGAGCCAACGCGGGAAGAGCAAGAGCTCCGACGATTACAGCGCTTGTCAATAGAGAATAAATTCGGTTCATGGAAATACGCCTCCTGATCACAGGTGTTGGCATCTATTTAGCGAAAGCCGTGCCAGACGGGGGCTATTGAGATTGCTCGCGAATCCGGCCGGACGATCTTACGCCCAGGCAAAAATTACCGGTAACCCGGAAATTGCGCCATAGGAATGCCGCGCAGGCCGCGCGATATGATGCGCTGCGCGTGCTTGATATTGTCGCGCGGTGATCTTCGCGCCTTTTGTATTCATCTACGCAGTTATCTTTCTCCTGGGTCTCGCGTTTTTGTTTATTCTGATCGAGATCCACGTAATCAACTATGTCTTCGTCGCGCTGGGCTTGTCTCCGCACCTGGCGTTTGTCGCTCTGCTGGTGAGCTTCGCCGGCAGCTATCTTAATATCCCGATCACGCAGGTCGAAGGCGGCCCGGCTCATCCGGAGCCGATGGTGCGGCAGTTCGGCGTTCGCTACCGGGTGCCGATACGCTACGCGAGCGGCACCACGACGGTTGCGATCAATGTTGGCGGCGCGATTGTGCCGATGGCGATATGCGCGTACGTGCTGATTCATTTTCCCGCGATTCTGACCCCGGCGATTCTCGGCACCGCGATCGTGACGCTGGTGGTGCATCGCTTCGCGCGGCCGGTTCCCGGGATGGGAATCGCGACGCCGATGCTTATACCGCCGATCGTCGCCGCGATCGTCGGAGGACTGCTCGGCACGACCACGCATCATGCGGACGCGGTCGCATACGTCAGCGGCGTGATGGGCACGCTAATCGGAGCGGACCTTCTAAACCTCCGGCGGTTGCGCGAGCTGGGTGCGCCGGTCGCGTCGATCGGCGGCGCAGGCACCTTCGATGGAATTTTTCTCACCGGAATCGTCGCGGTCCTGCTGGCGTAACGCGCGAAATGAAACGCCGCCGAAATCTTGCGCAACTGGAACTGGCTATTGAACAGGCGCGCACCCGGAGCGCGCGCGCATCGGCGTATTATCAACTCGCGCTCTTCCACGACAACAACGCGCGCGAAGCCGAAGCGATTCCGAACTATGAAAAGGCGCTGCGCCTGGGTCTTTCCGGCGAGAGTCGCGCGCAAGCATTCGCGTGGCTCGCGAGCAGCCTCCACAAGACCGGCCGCCCGCGCCGCGCGATGAAAGCGCTCGAACAAGCACGCGCCGCCACCCGCGATGCGGCATTGAAGAAATTCCTGGACGGTCTCGAGCGGAGAGTCAGGCGGGCTTGAATTTCACCAGCGTGTTCTCGGGTGTCACGTCGTCGAAGTGGACGACCACCTTCTGATCGACGCGGACGCTCTCGGGCGCGGCGACGATATTGGTCGTCATCCGCGGACCCTCTTCGAGCTCGACGATCGCGAGCACGTAGGGGTCGGCGAACGAGCGATGCGACGCGCGGCGCACGATCGTGTAGCTGTAGACCTTGCCGCGTCCGCTCACTTGCTGCCATTCGAGCTTGTCCGCGAAGCAATAGGGGCATCGCGGGCGCGGATAGTAGATGAACTTGCCGCACGCGGCGCATCGCTGCAGCTTCAGCTCATGGCGCCGCGCGGCGTCCCAGAACGGACGGCTGGTCGGAGAAGGTTTCGGAAGTGGTTTCAGATATTCGCTCATGATCTGCGCTCCAGCACTATGCCGACTTGCTCGCTCATAATTCCGCCGTTGCCGTTGACGTAGCCGAGCCGCGCGTTTTTAACCTGCCGCTCTCCGCCGCGGCCCATCAGTTGCCGAATCGCTTCGGTCACGTGGCTCATTCCGCCCGCGAGTCCCGGCTGTCCGAACGACAACTGGCCGCCGTGCGTGTTGCAGGGAAAGTCGCCCTTGTAGGTGAGATCGTGTTCCTCGACGAAGCGGCCGCCGTGACCCTTCTTGCAGAAGCCCGCGTCCTCGAGCGTGACGATCACGGTGATCGTGTAACAGTCGTAGGGACAGACGAAGTTCATGTCTTTCCGATCGAGTCCCGACATCTTGAACGCGGCGTCGGCGGCGATTTTGATCGGAGACTCGGTCAGTGACGGCGCATAGGTGATGGTCGCGTGATTGGCGTACTCGCCGGCGCCGAGCAGCCACACCGGCGGATGCTTCGCGCGTTTGGCGATTTCCGGCGACGCGACGATCACGGCGGCGCCGCCGGTCACGGGGCTGACGATCTCGAAGATATGCAGCGGATCGACGATCATCCGTGAGGCGAGGACCTCCTTGATCGTGAGCGGCTTCTCGTTGAAGGTCGCGAGAGGATTCTTGAGCGCGTTGGCGCGCTGATCGACCGCAACCTTCGCCATCTGGTCGGGCGTGGTGCCGTACTCGAACATGTGCCGATTCGCGATCATCGCGTAGCCGCAATTCGCGCCGATATTGCCGTAGGGCGATTCGAATTCGCGCTGCACCGAGATGGTCGGCGGACGCTGGTCGCCGGCGCGATTCATGTCGGCGACGATGCATAGCACCGCGTTGCACATCCCGGCGTCGATCGCGGCGGCAGCGCGCCAGATCATCCCGGCGGGACTCGCTCCTCCTATATCGACGACGTTCAGCATCCTGACATGCAGCCCCATCACCTCGGCGGCGCTCGCGGGATAGATGAAGCCGGGGTCGGAGAACGGCATCCCAACCAGGAAGCCGTCGATATCTTTTTTCTCGAGGCCCGCGTCCGCGATCGCCTCGGCGGCGACCGTGGCCATCAGGCCGAGTGCGGTGGTGGTCGGGCCGGGCTCCTTCATCGGCTTGAGTTCACCGATTCCAATCGCCGCGGCTTTTCCTTTAAGGCTCATCGTCAAAGCTCCTTAGTCATACGCGTCGCTCTGACGCTTACCACAATTGCGCGCACGTGCGTGAAGGGCGCAGACCGCAAAATGTATCTCGTCGCAGACGCGAATTGAGTTGCCTGCGCAAGACTAGGAAACGCTCACCGTCAATTTGCCTGGCCTTCGCGCGGCGCGGCTCTTTGCCTGATGAATCCGGATGTTCACGTCGCAGCCGAAGGCACGTAGATAATCGCAGAGTTTCTCCATCGAGAATTTTTCGAGATGTCCGCGAATCAGAGCAGAGATGCGTGGCTGATCGACGCCAAGAATTGATGCCGCCTGACTCTGGCTGAGGCTGCGCCGCCGAATCATGCGGCCAATCTCAATGGCGAGATTGGCCTTGATGTCGAGTTCGTCGGCGTCGGGGAGACCAAGATCACGAAACACGTTTCCGCGGCTGATTTCGTAGTCGGGCCTGCTCATAACGATCGGACCTCCGACGCGGAGTGTCCAAGTGCGCCTATTCGGAATAGCACGAAACGATGAACCGCGCGCGACCGAGCAGACGGTGCGCAGGGCGGGATTTCTCGCCAGCCGTGCCGATCCGGCGCGGGCTGCTCCAGCCGTAACGATCAGAGACGGGGCTCGAAATGACGGATCGTCGGTCTTGCTGGGATTGCGATAGCTAGGCACCGAGACCACCAATCGTCATTTCGACCAGAGGGAGAAATCCCGATCGCTTCGGCGGTCACGTGGTGCATGCCGAGATAATGACACGCGGGGCGCGGTCGGATAGTTTTGACCGATCGAAGGAGCGTTCTTACATGGCATTCATCATCTGCGACGATCACAACCTCAACGTCGAGGCCGACGGAATCGACGGCGCGGTTGCGAAACAACTGATGCTCACCGACTCGAAGCCGGACGCGAATCCGGCCGAGAAGGAAGTTATCGAGTTCGGCAAGGTTCATCGCCACTGCAATATCCGAATCCTCGCGGGCTGAGCCGCGGGCGCATTCGCGTCGATGCGGCTTGACGGCGCGGCGTCAGCCTAATACAGAAAAGCGATGCGAAAACTGACGGTTTACGCCATTGGGGTCGCGCTCGTGGCGATCGCTATTTCGAATGCCGGCGCGGCCGATTCGGATCTGGCCAGCGTCGCCGCGATAAAAGCCCTCGAAGCAAATTTCGTCGCGGCGGTGAACGCGAAAGACGCGGCGAAGATCATGGCGAACTACGAGCACAGCCCGAACCTGATCGTTTTTGATTTGATGCCTCCGCGCCAATACACCGGATGGGACGCATACAAGAAGGATTGGGAGGGCGTGCTCGCCGGATGCAAGAGCGCGCCGAAGATGGAGATGACCGAGCTCGCGATCGACGCCGGCGCGGATTTTGGTTTCGGCCACAACATCCAGCACATGACTTGCACCGGCGCGAATGGCGCGCCGATGGACCTAACGTTTCGCGTCACCGACGGATACAAAAAGATTCACGGCAAGTGGCTGATCGCGCATGAGCATGTGTCGGTGCCGGTGGATCTCGAAACTGGAAAAGCCGATCTGAATTCCAAGCCCTGACCTCGCGCGCGATCTTCCGCGATCGTGTTGACCCGCTCTCGCCACGCCCAATACAATGCGCAGGCGGGGTGGAGCAGTCTGGTAGCTCGCCGGGCTCATAACCCGGAGGTCGAAGGTTCAAATCCTTCCCCCGCAACCATTAAATCCGTGCTTAGTTTGTAATACCCAGATGGTTGGGAGTCATCGTCGATTGAGATCGCGATTATGGAGACACCCAAGGCACTAAACCAAATCGTTCCGCAGGCTGTGGTCGGCCCGCTGACGCGCGCGGCGATTTTTCTGGTCGTCTGCATCCGCCCGGACCAGGACAACCGCGCGGCGCTACGATCATTCTGCGCAGACCTTTCAGGGCTCGTGCGCGCGGTTGAGTTTCGAGACGCGGAAGCCGGTCTCACGTGCATCGCTGGATTTGGTTCAGGCGCCTGGGACAAACTCTTTGGATCCCCTCGCCCCGCCGAGCTCCATCCGTTTCAAGAGATTCGCTCAGGCGGCCGCCATGCCGTCTCGACCCCGGGTGACATCCTGTTTCATATTCGAGCCAAACGCCCCGACCTGTGTTTTGAATTGGCCGCTCAGATCATGGACAACATCGGCGATGTAGTTACGGTTGCCGATGAGGTTCACGGTTTCCGCTATTTCGATGATCGCGATGTCATCGGATTCGTCGATGGGACGGAAAATCCGCGAGGTGGTGAGGCGCACGACGCTGCAATTGTTGGTGACGAAGATCCAGCCTTTGCGGGCGGTAGCTACGTCATCGTCCAGAAGTATCTTCACGACATGAAAGGTTGGAACGCTCTCCCGGTTGAGACGCAGGAGCGCATCGTTGGCCGCAGGAAACTTTCGGACATCGAGCTGAAAGACGCCGACAAACCGCCGTTCGCGCACAACGTCCTCACTTCGATCGAAGAAAACGGAAAGGAGGTCAAGATTCTCAGAGACAACATGCCTTTCGGGCGGCCGGGTCACGGCGAGTTCGGAACTTACTTCATCGGTTACAGCCGCACTCCGCGCATCACCGAAACGATGCTTGAGAACATGTTCGTGGGCCGTCCTCCCGGGACTTACGATCGCCTGCTCGATTTCAGCAAACCAGTTACCGGAAGTTTATTTTTTGTACCGACAACAACCTTTCTCGATAACATCAGCGGAGACGCGCCGAGCTCCACCGCAACTTGGTATTAGATAATCGGGAAGTTGCGGGCTCCCGCAACGATTAGATACACACTCAGTTCGTAACCTCCCGCATCCCGCCACGATATTCTCTCCGTCTACCCGCTCAGTTGGTGTTCTGATTTTGACGGCGGCGCGTGTCGCCGTCTTTGTCGATTCGCGAGGTGATATTTTGTTGACCACAAATTCCGATCGTTTTTTCGTTGTGACCGGTGGACCGGGTGCGGGCAAGACTACGCTTATCGATGCGCTGGCGCGTATCGGTTATGCGCGATCAGTCGAAGCGGCCCGAGCGATCATCCAGGATCAACTTTCGGTTGGCGGCCGCGCCCTACCGTGGTGCGACCCCGCGATGTTCACCGAGATGATGCTGTCGTGGGAGCTAAGATCGTATCGTCTCGCATGCGACGAGGCCGGTCCGGTCTTTTTCGATCGGGGCATGCCTGAACTCGCGGGATACTTGCGGCTCGAGGGACTGCCGGTGCCGGCGCATATCGAGAAGGCGATAGAGACGTTTCGCTACAACCGCCGCGTCTTCCTCGCGCCGCTATGGCCGGAGATCTATACGCAGGACAGCGAACGCAAGCAGACCCTCGAAGACGCCGCGTGCAGCTACGAGGCGATCGTCAAAGCATACACTGAGTGTGGTTACGAGCTCGTGCCGATTCCGCGCGCTCCAGTCGAAGAACGCGTGCGATTCGTGCTGCGCGAGTGCGGCCTTTGCGTTGACGCTTAAGAATGTATCTACTAACCCGCGATCACGCCGGCTGAGTGCCAAGGAGTTTATATGGACGATTATGATACGGACAAAGTCGACGAGGCGGTACTGGCCCTGCTGCACCTCACGACGTTCGAAGACCATGGCGTTGTGCGCGCCTGGAAGGGTCAGGACTGGGATGCGCTCAACCGCCTTTACGAGAAGGACCTCATCGGAAATCCGAAGAACAAGGCCAAGTCTGTAATCCTTTCGAACAAAGGTCAGAAGCGATCGGCCGAGCTCTTCGCAAAATTATTCGGAAAGGACGACTACGCT
The DNA here is from genome assembly GCA_963801665.1 of uncultured delta proteobacterium. Classification (GTDB taxonomy): domain Bacteria; phylum Desulfobacterota; class Binatia; order Binatales; family Binataceae; genus JBARDN01. Next base: position 739,229 of record CAWDFL010000003.1, read on the forward strand.
CGATCGGTCGGGGACGACTGAGCGAGCCGGAATGGTCGAAGCGCGCGTGCGATTCGTGCTGCGTGAGGCCGCCTTTGCGTTGACGCGTGAGCGTCTGGTAGGTGGAACGGGATGCGGACGCGGGTGAAGATTTGCTGCATCACGTCGATCGAGGATGCGGAGTTGGCAATCGAGCACGGCGCCGACGCGCTCGGGTTGGTCGGCGCGATGCCCTCAGGACCGGGAGTGATCGACGACCCTACGATCGCCGCAATCGCGGCGGTCGTGCCTCCTCCCATCGCGGCGTTTCTGCTCACATCGGAACGCAGCGCCGACGCGATCGCCGCGCACGTCGCGCGCACGGGGGTCTCGACGGTGCAGATCGTTTCTCCAATCGTGGCCGAAGAATCGGCGCGGCTGGCAGTGCTGCTGCCGTCGACACGCCGCGTGCAGGTGATCCATGTCGAAGGCGCGGACGCGCTCGATCTTATCCCGATTTATTCATCGCACGTTCATGCATTCCTGCTCGACTCCGGACGGCCGCGAGCCGCGGTGCCTCTCCTCGGTGGAACCGGGCAGACGCACGATTGGAAGGTCAGCGCGGCCTTTGTCGCGGCGAGCCCGCGTCCGGTATTTCTGGCCGGCGGCCTGACGCCCGACAATGTTGCCGATGCGATTGCGGCCGTCCGCCCTTACGGCGTCGATGTCTGTTCGGGTGTGCGCGCGGACGACGGCAGGCTAGACTCAGCGAAACTCGGGGCGTTCATGGCGGCGGTCGCCGCCGCCGACGGCGCCCTCGCATCGCGATGACCAGCGAACTGAAAACCGGACGCAATATCGAGATGTGGATCGCGCTGGCCGCGGTCGGCCTGCTGATCCTCGCGTGTATCGTTATCCTGCTGCCGTTTCTATCGGCGATCGTCTGGTCGGTTATCCTTTGCGTATCCACCTGGCCGCTCTATAAGCGCCTCGAGACGGCGACGCATGGACGTGCCGCGCTGTCATCAATCCTGATGGTGCTGCTGCTCGCGATCGTGATCGTCGCGCCGTTCGCGATCGTCGGCGCGAGCCTCGCGAGCAACGTCGCCGAAGTAGTTAATGCACTGCGCCGCTATTCCGCTGACGGGCCACCGATGCCGCCCGGGTGGGTTTCGACGATTCCGATCGTCGGGTCGCGCTTGAATGACTATTGGACGGAGCTGTCGCTGAGCAGCGCGATGCGAGTCGACGAGCTGGTGAAGTTGATGCCCGCGGCGAAGACGCTGGTGGTCACGGTGGGCGGAGCGTTGGCTGCTGGAATTCTCGAATTGCTACTCAGCCTGGTGATTGCGTTTTTTGTCTATCGCGACGGAAGCGCCGCGCTTGCGCACGCGAACGCCGTGCTCGATCGGCTGGGCGGCACTCAAGCGCGCCGCCTGCTCGAGACCGCGGGAACCACCGTGCAGGCCGTGGTGTATGGGATTCTCGGCACCGCGCTGATTCAGGGCACGCTCGCGGCAATCGGATTCTGGATTGGCGGAGTTCCAGGCCCGGTGTTCCTTGGCTTCTGTACGTTTGTGCTCGCGATGGTGCCGATAGGGCCGCCGCTCATTTGGATTCCCGCATCGTTATGGCTATTCCATCTGGGCAGCACCGGATGGGGTATCTTCATCTTTGTCTGGGGCGCGGTGGTCGTGAGCGGTTCTGACAATTTCGTGCGCCCGTTCCTCATTAGCCGCGGCGGCTCGACGCCGCTCATCCTGGTGATGCTCGGAGTGCTCGGCGGCGTGGTCGCGTTCGGGTTTATCGGCATCTTCCTTGGCCCGACATTGCTGGCCGTCGGCTATAGCATGCTCGCGGATTGGGCGCCTGCGCCGCGCAGTGAGTATTAGATCTTCATCTGAGCGCGCTTCCCCACGAGTCGACGAATACTAACTGATCCAGAGAGCGCCGGATGACTGGTCCGTGGCCGCGTCCTACTGGATAGCCAATCGGAATCGCCGCGGCGGTGTACCATCCGTCTGGCAATGCCAACAACTCCCGTACTACAGATTCGTCTTCGCAAAGTAGAGTAGTCAGTACGCATCCGAGTCCTTCGGCGCGGCACGCGAGCAGCAGGTTCTCGACCGCGGGATAGACCGAGCCTCCGCCGACCACCGAGGGACGGTTCTGCTTGGCGTCGGTGATCGCCATCTGTTTCGGATCGAAGCAGAAGATCGCGATCGCCGGAGTCTCGCCGAAGTGCGCGGCAAGGTAGTCGCTCGCGGCAAGCGTGCGCTCGAAACGCGCGCGCACATCGGCGGGCGCCGAGGCGGGAACCGTCGTGCGATAGTGTTTCGAGAAAGCTGACCATCGAGCGGAGTACAGCTCGCCGAGCCGCGCCTTCTTGACGCGGTCTTTGACCAGCACGATTCGCCACGGTTGCCGATTGCCTCCGGTGGGTGCCCAAGTCGCGGCTTCGAGCACGCGTCGCAGCACGTCGTCGGGAATCGGATCGGGCTTGAGGCGCCGCACTGCACGCAGCGTGCTCATCGCTTGGTAGATACCCATTTCCGCCATTGCGTTTTCCTCTTTTAGGAGTTGGCTTCTAATCCAGTGTAGGTTGAATTGTCCCTCTCCCAGATTGGGAGAGGGTGCGTGGCGCGGCGATTGCTCCTTTCAGCAATCGCCGTGACGCGTGGGTGAGGGACCGGCAGAATAGAATTCTGGAACGTCATGGCGACGACCTCCGCACGCTTGCGTTATCCAAGTGTGTGCGGTCTGCATAGTCCAGTTGCGGAAGCGACGAAAGATTGTGCGCTGTCGGTCCCTCACCCGTCGCGCGCAACGCGCGCCACCCTCTCCCAATCTTTTGGGAGAGGGACAGTATCGGCGTGAGGTGATGGAGCTTCATCGTGAGAGGGTTGCCGGGACGAAGGATGATTCCGACAGGTTGCCGGTGTTGATCGCTTGCTCTAATTGCTGATGGGCGGGGACCAGCGAACGGAAAAACGATCCGCCGCCGGTAGGTACGTAAAAGCTGCCCGCAAGATCGAACAGGTTGCCGCCTTCGCGGCCGGGCTTCATCCGCCAGAGTGGAATCGCGGATGCGGTCTCGACGCCATCCTTGTAGAACTGCGCGGCGAGCCATACATACACTTCGCTGTCGATATATATAATAGTATTGAGATTCTGACCGCCGAACTTCGGGCGTGTTTCGAGTATATAAGCGTGCCGTAACTCGAACGGCTCCTGACTAAGTGAGTATTCGTCGCCGGAAGTAGTAATTCCCGCCGGCTCGGATGCCGCGGAAAGGCATGCCAGGACAGTCGTGGTGCCGAGCAGACGGTATTCGTAGTCCTCGGTCTTCGGGAGAGCGTAAGCCCAGTACGGCTGATGGCAATTGCGGCATCCGGGGCCGGGCGCGCCGGCGCCGACCGCGATTCTTCGCACCCGGCGCGACATCTCGTCGAAATTGAAGAAGGCGTCGTCGGTCGCGGGGTCGAGATAGCGCACCCAGATTCCTTTGCCTTCGCCGTTCTCGGCGCCGAGCGCGGTCACGGACCAATCGTCGCAGCGCGCTTTCCATTCGACCCCCATCGGATTTGCGCCGAGGGTAGGGCGCGGATCGACTTCGGTACGATGCGCAAAGCGCAGAAAAGTAAAATGATCGCATTGGTAGTCGCCGTCGCTCTTGGCGACGATTCTCGCCGGATTCGTTGGGTCGGCGCTGTAGCCATTGCTGCTCCACGGCGCGAGCGCGAAATCGTCCGGCATAACAGGACCCATATGCCAGTTGTACGCAATTTTGATTGCGGCCTTGGGGTCGGTGAGATCGATCAGCGGAAACGGCATCCCGGCGATGTAGTTGATCAGATGATCATCTGCGTCGAGGCCGGCCTGCGGAGAATATTTTTCGGTCGCGTTCTGGTATCCGGATGACCATTCGAGGCGGCGCGAGGGCGTGACGTCGATTTTGAAACCGTGCGCGAGCGCGAAGATCGCGGCCTGCGGCAGTATCTGCGTGAACTGGCTCGCATTGGCGCTGGTAATGATCGTGCCAGGCTTGAGCGCGGATGTCTCCGGCGCTGCAGTCGCGATCGGATGAGCCGGCAGCGGCGTCGCGACTGGGGTCTGCGCGCGTGCGATGGCGCGCATCGCGAGAATGCAGAAGAGCGCCGCGAACAGAAAGCGAGCCAGAGTGCGAAAACTCATCAGTGGTTTTTGATCACTTTCGCGCCATCGAGGCCATCTGCGCGAACAGCGGCATGATCTCGGCGGCGGCGCTGCCCGGTGCAAACTCGTGATAGAGCGTCGCGACGTTCACGACGATCCGCTCGGCGTCGGTCCACGAGGCGTAGGCGTCGAGCGCGATATCGCGAGCGGCCTCTGCCGCGGGCATCCCGGCGTCGAAGCGTTTGCGCGCCTCGCGATTGATATATTCCAGGTAGCCTTTCAGCGCGGCGACTCCCGCCTTGTCGGTAATCGGTCCGTGGCCAGGGACGATAGTTTCCACATCGAGCGCGAGCATCGTATCGCACGCCGCGATCCAGTTCGCGACCGGGCCGGCCCAGATGATCGGATGGCCGCCGATGAACAGGATGTCGCCGGTGAAAATCGTGCAGTCGGCGGGAACGTGGACCAGAACGTCGCCGCGCGTGTGCGCGGGTCCGACCTGGATGAGGCGGACGCGTTTGGCGCCGACGGTGACTTCGAGCTCGCCCTCGAAGGTGCGCGTGGGAAGCGCGCCGCGAATTCCCTCGAATTGGAACGGCCCGAAGATTTTGAGAATGTACTCGCCGACCGGCCCCATCGAGGACGCCGCTTTCATCATCGCGGCCAGCCGTGCCGGAGGCTCGCTGCGCATCTCCTCGGCGCAGGCTTTCGACGCGATAATTTCCGCGCCCTCGACGAGCTCGTTGCCGTTGCAATGGTCGCCGTTGGAGTGCGAGTTGACGAGCTTTCGGATCGGAGCGCGCGCGGTCGCGGGGCGCATCGCGTCGAGCATCTCGCGCGTGAGCGGCAGGTCGAACAGCGTGTCGACCAGCATCGACTCGCCGCCGTCGGTGATTAGCCCGGCGTTGCTCCATCCCCATGAGCCGTTGGGCTGCAGGTACGCGAACGCGCCGTTACCGATATCGTGCAGCCCCTTGGTGTACGCCCATTTACCATGCGCCATGGATAAATCCTCTCGTGTCTGGGTTCAGGTGGACGAACGATACGACGATCGAGCGGCCGCGGTCGAGCGCATGAACGCGAGCGCGCGGCGCGGAGCGCAAATCAAACATCGTCTCGACGGTGGGTTCGTTCAAGGTATTTTGTGATCGCAAGATCGGAAAACATCTTGATTCTGTTGAAGAGTCTACAGAAAAATGCCAGTTCGTTTTTCTGGACGGGCAGCCGCGAAAATTCGCGGCTCGATCGGGACAGGATGACGCGCAACGTGGAAGGGCTGGAGTTGGATGTTGCGGGTTTTGCGTCCATGCGATCGATTCTGCACGTGGCGGGAAAAATAACAAGGCTGAACAGTTAAGCCATGAACAAATCTGGCAAAAAATCTAACGATCGTTAGGCGCCCTCGGAAGAAATAATTCTGTTCGTAGGGGCGCGTCGCGACGCGCCCGCCCGTGCGCGGCGAGCATCGGGCGCGCCCTGCACCCCCTCCTTTAATCCTCCCCCGTTTCAAACAACGGGGGCGGAATCAGACCCAGGCGAGGCGGCGCGAACAAAAAAGAGCCGCGGGCGATTTGGATCGGCCGCGGCTCTTTGCGTTTGAGAATTGCGCGATCAGCCGAGCAGGGTGCGGGCTACGGTCTCGCGATGCACCGGGCCGTTGCCGAGGTTCGCTTCGCCGGCGAGGGCGCGGCGATGGAACAGATGCATGTCGTGCTCCCAGGTGAAGCCGATTCCGCCGTGGACCTGGATCGCCTCGCTGGTCACGTTCTTGGCCATGTCGGAAGCGTACGCCTTCGCCATCGGGACGGCGGTCTTCTGCTCGTCGTTGTTGGTGTCGACGGTCCAGCAGGCGTAGTACACCAGCGAGCGCGCGTTCTCGACCGCGACCATCATGTCGACGCACTTGTGCTTGACGGCCTGGAACGAGCCGATCGGCTTGCCGAACTGCACGCGGGTCTTGGCGTAATCGACCGACATGTCCAGCGCCTTCTGCGCCGTGCCGACCATCTCGGTTGCGAGGCCGGCGGTCGCGATGTTGAGCACGCGGCTCAGGATCGGCCATCCTTCATCGACCTTGCCCAAGGTGCCTTCCGCCTTGACGTTGTCGAATTTCACATGGCACAGGCGCCGCGTCATATCGACGGTCTTGAGTTGAGTGACGGTTACGCCTTTGGCGCCCTTGGGAACCAGGAAAATCGTGATGCCCTTTTCGCCGCTGCCGCTGGTGCGCGCCGCGACCGCGATTCCGTCGGCGACGTGGGCGTCGGGCACGAAAAATTTCTCGCCGTTAAGGATATAGTCCGAGCCGCTCTTGGTCGCCTTTAGCTGGACGCCTTCGGCATCGAAACGGCCCGAGGCTTCCGCCAACGCGAGGGTTCCGATGAATTCGCCCTTCGCCATCCGCGGCAGGACGTTCTTTTTTGCGCGTCGCTTCCGCCCTCAACCACCAGCGGCACGCCGATCAGCGCGGCGGTGAAGAAGGGTCCGGGGATGAGAGCCTTGCCGGCTTCTTCGACCACGACCGTCATGTCGAGGAAGGTGCCGCCCTGGCCGCCGTACTCTTCCGGGACGAGCAGCCCGGGCCATCCGAGCTCGACGATCTTTTTCCAGAAGGTCTTATCGTGGCCTGTAGGGTCGGCCATCATCTGGCGGACAAATTTGGTCGGGCAATTGTCGGCCAGAAAGCGCTTGGCCGCGTCCCGCAACATCTCCTGTTCTTCAGAAAACCCGAAGTCCAACTTGGCATTCCTCCGTGATAGGGGCTTGGATGGGAATCCGGCGTTGCCGCTCGAACCCACGTTTCAGGTAGCATTAAGTGTTTTGCAGGTGCAAGCGGAGCGTCTGTCTGATTCCTTTCCTGTGGCACCGGCTTTAGCCGGTGTGGGATCAGGTTGAAGGCGGTGTTGCAAGGACACCGGCTAAAGCCTGTGCCATTGGGAAACACACATTTGTGCCGTCATCCATTCTGGTCAGTGGTCGGCGGCGGCTCGTCGGCTGACGCGGAGCGTCATCTTCCAGCGCGCCGATGAAGCGCAGAGCAGCGCGCTCACGCACGCCCTTTGAGAGTGTCGATTTTCTCGAAACCTTGTCGCGTCAGCGGCGTGCGCTTGATCGACGGAGTGTGCGGCGCGCAGAATTGGAATCTGCGCGGGGGCGCGGAGGAAATTCAAGTGGAACATAAAGATTTGGTGCGTGAGGAATTTACGCGCCAGGCCGACGATTACGCGGCGGCGCCGATGATCCGCGACGCTGAGCATATCGCGATGCTGATACGCACGGTCGATCCTGCGCCCAATGCGCGCGTGCTCGAAGTCGCTACCGGGCCGGGACATGTCGCGCTTGCGTTTGCGAACGTCTGCCGCGAAGTGGTCGGCGTCGATCTGACCGTCGCGCCGCTCAATATCGCGCGGCGGATGCGCGATGAGCGCGGAATCACCAACGCGCGGTTCGAGCTCGCCGACGCCGACCGGCTGCCGTTTGGCGACGGCGAGTTCAACGTCGTTGTGTGCCGCTTCGCGGTGCATCATTTCGACCAGCCGGAAAAGGTAATCGGCGAGATGGCGCGAGTTTGCCGCGACGGCGGGACCGTCGCGATCGAGGATCTTATTTCGAGCGAGGACCCAGCGCGCGCGGCGTACTACAACGAGTTCGAGCGGCTGCGCGACACCTCGCATACCCGGGCGCTGGCGCTCAGCGAGATGGCACAGATACTCGGGCGCGCGCACTGCGAGATCGCGCGCTTCACTTCGCACGGGATGCGCAATCCGGTCGAGCCGTGGCTGCGCTCGGCAAAGACCCCGCCCGAGCGCGCGGCGCGGACGATCGCGATGATCGAGCGCGACGTAGCCGAGGACTTAAGCGGCGCGCGATCGGTCAAGATCAAGGGCGAGCTGTTTTTCACGCATCGGATCGCGATCCTGGTGACGCGCAAGCTCGCGAGCCGCAAGAACTAGCCGTCGCGTTTGGGCGAGACGAGCGCGAGCACGCCGGAATACTGAAGCGCCGCGGCCGTATCACCCGCCGGCCCGACCTCGAAGCCGGTGAAGAACCCGGCCAGCGGAAACTCGCCCAGGTATTGGCGGATATAGGCGACGTCGTGGCCGGCGAGATTGTAGAGTCCGGCGCCGCGGGAGACGCAATCGAAGTACAACCCGAACGCCGGAGGCGTGGATGACGCCGCGCGCAAATCTTCAAGCATCGCTTTAAGATCGGCGCGCGCGCGTTCCGCGTCGCGCAGCACGATCGCGACCATGTCGCCCACTTTCGGGTTGTGCGCGACCGCGAACACGCCGTGCTCCTCACTGGCGCCGATAATGTTGCGGACCAGGTAGCTGCCGCGGTTGAAATCGGCGCGCGCGGGGTTGTGTGGAATCGCAATGAATACGAAAGCGAGCGCGCGGCGCGGATCTTTCGCGAGAGGACCGGCGGCGGCAGCGAAAACCTCGTACGCGGGACGATCGTCGAGAGTCAGGATGATATTGTCGCGCACGCCGGTCACACGGTGCGGCGGTCCGATCGGCGTGCAGGCCAGAGCGCTGGTGATCGTCAAATCGAAGTCGCCGGACAGCAGCATCCCGGAGACCGCGTTGTTGCTGACCGTGTCGCCGCAGAACTGAAACGTCTCACCAACCGAGCCGTCCTCGCTGGCGCCGCCGCCCGCGATCGCGACGCCGGGAAGCTCGCGCGCGAGTGCGGGCAGCAGCGCGTCGGGATTGGCGTTGTACGAATCGGGAAAAATCAGCAGCAGATTTGACGCGCCGAGATTGGGCCGAACCGCGCTTGCGATTTCGGCGGCGACCTCCGCGCCGCGTCCGCGCAGTTGCGGGACGAAGAAGCGGTGCGCGGAAAGATCGGAGCCGCCGAAGACCATCACTGCCAGCGCGGGTCCTTTTTCGATTTCATTCTCGCACGCGATGATCCCGACGCTCGAGCATCCCGCGACTTCATCGGTCTTCGCGGCCGCGGCGACCGCGCGCAGGATCATCATATAGGCGGCGCCGTATGCGGTGGTCGCGAACACCAGCGCGCCCGTCGCCTGCGACAAGCCTGCGGCGGCGAGGGCCTCCGCGGTCGCTTCAGCAGCGGCGGTCTTTGGATTGGGCGCGACCGAATGGCCGACTCCAGCACGCAGCATCCCAGGTCTCCTGATCAGCGTCCGCCGAACAGCTCGAGCAGCTCGACCATCCGCTTGATCCCCGCGCCGAGCTCCTTGACGCCGATGCGCTCGTTGACACCGTGGACGCCGTGGGCTTCGTCGCTGGTCACGCTAATCGGCATGAAGCCGTAGGCGATGAGATTTTTCTGGCGGAAATAGTGGCTGTCGGTAAAGCCCGAGGTCATCGTCGGCACGACCTGCGCCTTGCCGTCGCGGCGCGCGAGAGCCTCGATCGCGGTCATCAGCTCGGATCGCTGCGGCGAGGAGACCGGCGGAAAATTCAGAATCACGTCGATGTGAATATCCTTGTCGTCGATCACTTTTTCGATCGTGCGCAGGAATTTTTTCGGATCGGTTCCCGGCAGCAGGCGGCAATCGATCTCGCAGTAGGCGTTTTCCGAGATGACGTTGGTCTTGGCGCTGGCCGACAGCACCGTCGGCGTGATCGTATCGCGCACCGAAGCGTTCTGGCGCGGCACCGAGACGAACTCGCGCGCGAACGCGGGTTCCTTGAGCGCGGTCGCGAGATCGAGCCATTGGCGCGGACCGTGCGTGATCTCGGACATCGTATGGTAGTAATTCTCGACCGGGCCGATAATCCGGATCGGCGCGCGGTATTCGTCCAGGCGCGCGAGTGCGCGCACCAGCTTGGTGACCGCGGTTTCCGGCGGTGGCACCGCGGCGTGTCCCGCCGGCCCGGTCGCAGTGACGCGCAGCCATAGCGGAGTCTTTTCGGTCACGGACACATCGTAGAGCTGCTTGCCTCCCGGCAGGTCCATGATTCCGCCGCCCTCGTTGAGGACGTAGCCCGCGTCGGCGTATACGCTCGGCTGATGATCGACGAACCATCCTGCGCCGGCTTTGCCGCCTTCTTCTTCGTCGCCGGTCGCGACCAGGATCACGTCGCGATCGAGCAGGATTCCGGCGCGCTTGATCGCGAGCATCGCCATCATCTCGACCACGCCGGAGCCCTTGTCGTCGATCGCGCCGCGGCCCCAGATGACGCCGTCCTTGACCTCGCCGGAAAAGGGCGGGACCTGCCATTCCTTGGCGTCGGCGGGAACCACGTCCATGTGGCAGAGCAGGATGATGGCCTTCTGATGCTTGCCGATGCCGTGCAGGCGCGCGGCGACGATTCCGCGGCCGGGCGCGGACTCCCAGGTGGTCGCGGGAATTCCGTCGGAGAGAAATTTTTCTTTCAGCAGCATCGCGGCCGGAAGTTCGTTGCCGGGCGGATTAGTGGTGTTGATCTGGATGTACTTGGACAAGAAGGCGGTCGCCTCCTGGGTGAGCTTGTCATAGTCGATTGGCTGGGGCGGAGCCGCCTTGGTCAGGACCGCATCGCGAGTGAGAGGGGGCGACTTCGCGGGCTGCGCGAACGCGGGAGCTGATACAAGAATTGCGATTGCGATCGCGGAACTGAACCAGGAACCTCGCGAGGCGGAAGGAAGTGGGTTTTTCATAGGTGCGCTCGCCGTACAAGTATTCCGATTTCCTCCGGATCGTCAAACCTGTTGGGATGATGGGCAGGTGCGCTAGCGGCGCAGCGCCCTATTCGAGATCGTTGGCGTGCCCAGACGGGCGCGTCGCGACGCGCCCCTACGAATTCAATGCGATTTGGAGGGCTACTCGCTTATCAAACAACTCGCGAGTACTCCAGACCGTGCGGCCCCGGGCTTCATAGGGGCGGCTCGCAAGCCGCCCGTCTTGCGATGCGCATAGGAATCGATGTGATGCTAGAAACATGCGATGAAACCACGGTCAGCAAAAGCGCGCGTTCCTATTACCGCGCGCACGATTGGCGCGATCCTGCGGGTGCTGCGGCGCGAGGCGCCGGGGTGGAATGCGCCGATCGTTTCGTTCATCAGCATCCAGACTCGCGATCCGTTCAAGACGCTGATCAGTTGCATCCTGAGTCTGCGGACCAAGGACCAAACTACGGCGGTCGCGTCCGAGCGGCTGTTCGAGCGCGCGGCGACGCCCGAGGCGATCGCGGCGATCCCCGCGCGCACGCTTCGAGCGGCTGATTTTTCCGGTCGGGTTCTATCGCACCAAGGCGAAGGTGATCCGCGGAATCTGCCGCGACCTGATCGACAAACACGGCGGGCGCGTGCCCGACGAGATCGACGCGCTGCTGACGCTCAAGGGCGTTGGGCGCAAAACCGCGAACCTCGTCGTGACCGAGGCCTACCGCAAGCCGGGCATCTGCGTCGATACGCATGTGCATCGCATTTCGAACCGATGGGGCCTAGTCAAAACGCGCACACCTGAAAAGACCGAGATGGCGCTGCGCGAGATTCTGCCGCGCCGCCATTGGCTCGAATACAACGGAATCCTGGTCGCATTCGGCCAGACGATCTGCCATCCGACCTCGCCGCGATGCACCCAGTGTCCAATCGAGCGCGCGTGCCCGCGAATCGGCGTGATTCATTCGCGCTAGCGCTTCGGGCCGTTATCAGAATCGCGCGTGCGTGGTAGGCTTCGCGCATGAACCTTGAAATCGGATTTATTGGCCTAGGATCGATGGGCTTTCCGATCGCGGCGAACATCGCTGCCGCGGGATTTCCGCTCACGGTCTGGAATCGCACCGCGTCGAAGGCGCAACCGCTGGTTGAAAAAGGTGCGCGAATCGCCGCGAGTCCGCGTGAGGTCGCGCGTGCGGGCGGAGTTGTCATCACGATGGTGGCGGACGACGCCGCGCTCGAAAGCCTGGTGCTGGGCGACGCGGCGCTAGCGAAGCAAATCGCGCCGGGCGGAATCCATCTGTCGATGAGCACCGTCGCTCCGGCGACGATCCGCAAGCTCGCCGAAGCTCATCGCGAGGCCGGGAGTATCCTGCTCGCGACGCCGGTGTTCGGGCGTCCCGATGCTGCCGCAGCCCGAAGGATGTTCGTCTGTATCTCCGGCGACGCCGCGGCGAAGCAGAAGGTCAGGCCGATCCTGGACGCGATCGGGCAGGCGGTGTTCGATTTCGGAGAGACGCCGGAGTCGGCGAGCGTCGCGAAAATCTCGGGCAACTTTTTGATCGCCGCCGCGATGGAGGCGATGGGCGAGGCGTTCGCGATGGCCGAGAAATCGGGGCTCGATCGCGCCGCCGTCGCCACGATGCTGACGCAGACGATATTCGGGTGTCCGGTGTACCAGGGTTACGGCGCGGCGATTGCCGCACGCAGACATTCGCCGGCTGGATTTCAACTTCCGCTCGGACTCAAGGATGTCGAGCTGGTGTTGCGAACCGCGCGCGAGGTGAATGCTCCGATGCCGACGGCGAGCCTTTTGCGAGATCGCTTTGTTCACGCGCTCGCGATGGGCCGCGCCGATCTCGACTGGTCGGCGATCGCGCTGGGCGCGCGGGAAGACGCGGGCCTGAAGGACTGAGCCGCGCCACAGCCGTACCGACATCGCGTCGGTATCGACGCGGTGTTTTCTCGGTTGCCTGCCGGATGACGCTGCTTTATTCTGGATGCTCGCGCGCGTTTCGTGCGCGTACAGATGTCTTTTCCCAGGCAAGTTACCCGCGCAGACCAGAAGCTCGGCGATATTCTAAGCCAGATGGCGCGGCTCAAACTGCGCCTCAATTCGCTTGCGATTCAGCACGTCGCGTTCCGCGTGTTGGCGGCTCTGGTGATCGCGGTTGCGCTGATCTTTGCCGCAGCGAACTGGCTTTCGCCGCTGATATTCCTGGGTTTCAGCGCCTTGATTTCGATTGCTGCTGTCGCCGCGATCTTAAGGGCGGTTCGCGGTGGATTGGCGATGCGCGCGAGCGCGGTGGGCGCAGCGCAAATCGCCGACGAGCGCGCCAATCTGAAAGGCCGCCTGGCCACGATCGTCGAAATAGCCGGGCGTCCGAATCGCGGAGCGCTGTGGCCGTACGTGGTCGAGGACGCGCTTGCCTATCGCGAGGAATTTGCCGCCAGGCGAATCGAACGCCGCCGGATTGAACGATCGGTATGGATTCTCGGCGCCGCGATGATTTTGGCGGCGATAATGCTTCCGCTCGCCCGCACGCGCCATCCGTCGATCCTGGCTGAGGTCCAGCAGCCGGCCGACCTGACGATCGATCTCGATGATCTTCATCTGCGTCCCGCCGATTCAGGAGATAGCTCCGCGCTCGAGCTGCAGGCTGATTCTGCGACGATGAGCCGGCTCCAGGCGAAGCTCGCGCAAGAGGGTATGAGCCCTGGCGCGGACGGCCATGCGCAGGGCGGTATCGTCAACAGCGCGCGCAGTCTTGCCGAGAGGGTCCAGAGCAAGCTGCGCGGAGAGCAGCCCGCGCATAAGCATCGGCTGACCCTCAAGCTCGCCGACGCCGGCGGCGACCAGGCCAGTAACCCGCGCGGTGATGACTCCGCGCTTCGCGGGCAGCATCGCCAGGGCGAAGCCGCGGGCCAGTTCAAGCGCGAGCATCCGTTCGGCGAGGAAGATTTTCCGCTGCCGAAGATGGACGAAGCCCACGGCCCGCAGCAGCAGCACGTACCTGGCGCAGGCGCCGATCTCCAGACTCCCGGTTTGACCAACCCGGAGAACTCGCCCGACGCCGATTCGGTGCCCGACACCTCCGACCAGCGCGGGAACCTCGGCAGCAGCGGAGGTCCGTCGCATGGAATCGGCGCGGATCCGGACAGTCTCTTCGGCGCGGCCACGAAATCCCCGATGAGCACCGAGGGCTTCGAGATCTCGATCGAGGCGCGCGCGATGGCGCATGGCGCAAAGGGCTCGGGGCAGGCTTATCTGCCGCCCAAAGTCCGCACGCCGCTCAGTCCCGATCAGCAGGCCGATGAGCCGATCGCGCGCGCGGCGGTGCCGGCCGAAGATCGAACCACTATCGAGCGAGTGTTTGAACGATGAGCGAGCTGGCAGCCGTCGAAACTCCGACCGTCGCGGATTTCGCGCGCACCTTCCGGCGCGTGCAGGCGGAGATTCACAAGGTAATTATCGGGCACGAGCAAGCGGTCGAAGAATTGCTCTCAGCGTTGTTCGCTGGCGGACACGTATTGATCGAGGGCGTGCCGGGGACCGGCAAGACCACGCTGGTGAAGACGCTCGGCATGGCGCTCGATCTGAGCTTCAACCGGATTCAGTTCACGGTCGATCTGATGCCGGCGGACATCACCGGTACGCGCGTGATCCTTTCGGGCGAGGATGGGCGGCGCGAGTTCACGTTTCAGCCGGGCCCGGTGTTCTGCCATATCCTGCTCGGCGACGAAATAAATCGCGCGACGCCAAAAACGCAATCGGCGCTGCTCGAAGCGATGGCGGAGCTGCAGGTCACCGTTTCCGGCATAACCTATCCGCTGGCGCCGCCGTACTTTGTGATGGCGACGCTCAATCCGATCGAGATGGAAGGGACCTATCCGCTGCCCGAGGCGCAGCTCGACCGGTTCCTGTTCAAGGTGCGGCTCGACTATCCGGACGAGGAGCAGTTGGTGCGGATAATTTCCTCGACCACCGGTCCGGAAGAGGCGGGAGTTGCGCCGGTGTTCTCGGGCGCCGAGGCCTCGAGCCGGATCGAGTCGCTCAAGAAGCTGGTGCGCGAAGTGATTGCGGCGCCGACGATGGATCAATACGCGGCGCGGATCGTGCGCGCGACTCAGCCCGAGCATTCGCGCTATGTCGGCGAGTCGCCGCGCTCGATGCATGACGAGATGGTGAATCGCTACGTGATGTTCGGCTCGAGTCCGCGCGGCGCGCAGGCGCTGATCATGGGCGCCAAGGTGCGCGCGCTGCTCGACGGGCGCGCCAACGTCGCGCGCGAGGATATCGAAGCGGTGGCGGTTCCCGCGCTGGCGCATCGCATCATGCTCAACTACGCCGCGCATTCCGACGCGGTCGCGGCCGAGCAGATTGTCGAGCGCGTGATTAAATCCGCCAGCGCGGCCCGCAGTTGAGGTTTCACTGATGCTCGAAGCGCGCGCGTTCGAGCCCGAATTCCTGAAGAAGCTTGACCGGCTGGCGCTGGGAATCAAGCGCGCCCGCACGGTCCGCGCCGGCACCCGCACGCTCGGGCGCGTGCAGGGACTTGGCATCGAGCCGGAAAATTTCCGCGAATACGCCGCGGGCGACGACCTGCGCTTCCTCGACTGGAACGCCTACGCGCGGCTCGACCAGCTTTCGATCCGCACCTTTCGCGCCGACCGCCAGGTCGAGTTGACGATCCTGATCGACGCGAGCGCTTCGATGGGGTTTCCGGCGCGCGACGACAAGCTCGGACTCGCGCTGGCGCTCGGCGCGGCGCTCGCCTATGTGGGCATGAGCGAAAACGATCCGGTGCGGATGGCGGCGTTCGCGATGCGCCGCGGCGAGATGCGCCTCGATGCGACCGGATTTTATCGCCGGCGCGAATCCTACCTCGAGTTCAAGCCGTTCGTCGCCGCGATCAAATGCGGAGGCGAGACGCGAATCGGCGCGGCGGTCGATGAGTTGCTGCATCATCGCAGGCCGGCAGGAATCGTGATCGTGATTTCGGATTTCCTGGTCAATCAGTCCGACTATGAAGACGGCCTGGCGCGCTTGGTGCTCGCGCGCCACGAAGTCAAAGCCGTGCACGTGATGGGCGAGGTCGAATCGACCGGCGAATATCCGCCCGGCCTGGTTCGGGTGCGCGACGCCGAAACCGGGGAGACGCGCGAGACGGTCTTCGGTCCGGAGACGGCCGCGGCGTGCCGGCGCAAGGTCGAAGGCATCTCGGCGCGAGTGCGGGATTTCTGCGCCGGACGCGGAATCACTTACACGCGCGCATTCGGCGCCGCGAGCCTGGAAACATTTTTCGAGCACGAACTCGCGGCGCTGGGCGTGGTCAGGTAGCCATGGGATTTCTGGTTCCCGCAAATCTTCTTTGGGCGCTGGCACTCGCCGTGCTGGTGCTGATCTACCTGCGCTCGCGCTCGCGTCCGACGCTCGAAGTGTCGAGCCTGATGCTGTTCGACGACGCGCCCGCGCCGGCCGCGAGCGTGCGCCATGTGCGGCTCGATCCTTTGTTCTGGCTCGAAGTCGCGGGAATCACCGCGCTGGTGCTGGCGATTGCCGGGCTGTACGCGATGGTCCCGGTGCGCGCGAGCCGCGGCCGAAGCCATGCGCTGGTCTTCGACCTCGGCGCGGCGATGAGCGCGCGCGAGGACGGGAGCTCGCGGCTGGATCTCGCGCGCGAGGCGGCGTTCAAGATTATCGCCGATGCTCCGGCGGGCGACGAGTTCAGCGTGATCACTTACGCGCTCGAGGCGCAGGTGCCCGCGGCGCAGACCGGGAATCTCGCGGTGGTGAAGGCGGCGATTAATTCGCTCGCGCCGCTTGCGGTGGCGGCCAAGGCGGCGGCGTTAAGCGCGGCGATTATCCGCGCCCGCGGCTCCTCGGAGATCGATCTGTTCACTGATCGTAATCCGCCCGCCGAAGCGATTGGCGGATCGCTCGGCGAAGCCCAGGTGCGGGTGCATCGCGTCGGCAAGGACGATGGCAACCTTGCGATAGCCGCGCTCGATCCCGGGACGCCCGGTTCGACGAAGGGCCGCGCGTTGGTCCGGAATTTTTCCACCGCGCCTCACCTGATCGAGGTCGGGATCGATCTAGACGGAAAGGAAATCGAGCACGAGCCGCTGATGCTCGCGCCGCGCGAGCAGGTGCTGGTTCCATTCGGTCCGCTGCCATCGGGCGGAATCGTGCGCGCGCGGATTCTCACCGAAGATGCGATCGCCGCCGACAACCAGCGCTGGGCGATCGCGCGCTCGGACGGCGCGGCGCGGGCGATCGTGCTGTCGCCGGACGCCGGCGTGCGCGGCGACCTGGCGCGGGTGCTGCTCGCGATCAATCCAAATTTCCAGGTCGAGACGATCGATCCGGCGAAGTTCGCGCAATCGCCCGGTGCGTCCGCGAAGCGGTACGACCTGACCGTGATGCATGATTCCTATGTGCCGCGAATCGGCGCCAAAGCGACGTTGATGATCTATCCGCCGCTGTCATCAGCTTCTCGCGCGGAAATTCCCGGACTGAAAATCGAAGGGACAGCGCGCTCGGCGGTGATGAGTACCGAGCGCGGAGCCGAACCCGCGGGTGATGCGGGTGCGGCGCTCGGTGCCACGCGCGTGATCCAGCTTCCGGAGTGGATGGACGCGCTCGACTACGCGACGTATGGGGCCGCGGGTGCGATTGTCCCGATCGTCGCGGCGGGCGAGGTGCCGAGCGGCAGGATCGGCGTGATCGCCTTCGATGTGCGCAATCATTTCCTGTTCGATCCCGACCGGCTCGACGCGTTGATTGCGTTGGTCAACGTGACCCGGCGGCTGACGGCGCCGATTGGCGTCCAGGTGGTGCCGACGGGCGCTTTCGTCACGTTGGCGGTCTCGGGCGCGGCGCAAGTCACTCAGCCCGACGGCGCCAAGGTCGCGCTGAAACCCGACAAATGGGGACGCGTGAAGCTGCGTCCGCTCGAAGCGGGGCGCTACGCGATCGACTCGGCGGGCACGCACGCGACCGTGCTGGCGAATTATTACGACGCGGCGGAATCCGATCTGACCGTGAGTGAAGCGGCTCCAGCGCCTGCGGTGGCTGTTGCTCATGCCGAAACCCCGGCGGCCGGACCCAAACAGGTTCTGCCGCTCGCGTTTATTTTGATCGCGCTTGCGATGGGCGCGTTCGTTCTCGAGTCGATTCTCCTGGTGCGGCACGCCGCGCGGTGGAGGATGACCCATGTTTGATCGGCCTGCGATGCTGTGGCTCTTCCTGCTCGCGCCGCTGGTGGCCTACCCGGCGATCGTCGTGCTGCGGCGGGGAGCATATCTGGCGGGAAGCGCGTCGGCGGCGCTTCGGCTCGGATGCCTTGCGGTGCTGGTCGCGATGCTCGCGGGGTTGCGCATTACAACGACGATTCCGGCGCGCGGGATCGAGGTGGTCGCGCTGCTCGACGACTCGCGCTCGATCGCTCCCGACCAGTTCGCGTGGATGCGTTCGCGGGTCGGCGAAGTTGCGCGCGCGATGGAGTCTCGCGACCGGATCGGCGTGATTGGTTTTGGCCGCGACGCGCGGCTGGGCGCGGCGCTTTCGGATCCGCGCCTGCTCAGCGACTTCCAGATGAAACCCGATCGTGGCGCGACGGATATTGCCGCCGCGCTCACCGCCGCGCAAAGCCTGTTCTCGGCCGACGCCGACAAGCGAATTCTTCTGCTGAGCGACGGGAACCAGACGCGCGGCTCCGCCGCCGCCGAGATTCCCGCGCTGGTCGACGACGAGACGCGGGTTTATACGGCAGCGCCTCCGGCGCCTGCCGTCGCGCGCGTTGCGCTCACGAGCTTTCATGCGCCGGAGAATGTGCGCGCCGAGCAGCAATTTAGCTTCGATATAGCGATCGAGAGCGAATCCGCCGATCCGGTTGACGCCCAGGTGCGCCTGTTGCGTGACGGTGATCCGGTCGGCGGCCAGCACGTGATCCTGCATCAGGGGATAAACCGCTTCGAGCTTCCGTACCGGATGGAGCACGCGGGCGCATACCTGATGAGCGCGGATTTGACCGTGCCGCCCGCGTTCGATGCGATAGGTCCGCGCGCCGAGACCGCGCTTTCGGTGGCCGGTGCGCCGCGCGTTTTGATCGTGTCGGAGGCGCGGCCCGAGAGTCTGCTCGATGCGCTGCGCGTGCGGCATTACCAGGTCGATATGGTCGCGCCGCGCGCGCTCTCGGCCAAAGCGGAAGACTATCTTCCTTATCAGCTCGTGATAATTGACGATGCTCCCGCGGTCGCGCTTCCCGCGCCGGTCCAGCACGCGCTCAATCGCTACGTCGCAGAGTTTGGAGGAGGTCTGGTCGTGACCGGGGAGGCGCTGCGCGACGCCAACTACAAGGGCGGAGATTTGGAAAAGACCCTGCCGGTTACCTTCGAGCAACAGCCGCCGCCGCCCTCGCGCGAGCCGATCGCGGTCTATTTGTGCATCGATCGCTCGAACTCGATGAGCTACGACTCGCGCTATCCCGCGGTGCGCGACGGCGAGCGAATCCGCTACGCCAAGCAAGCGGCGATAGCGCTTCTGCGCCAGCTCGACGATACCGACTACGCCGGCGTAATCGCGTTCGATTCGCAGCCCTACGTGCTGGGTCATCTGCAAGCGCTGGGGGAAGATCGCGGCGACCTCGAGGCGCGGATCGAGCGTTTGCAGCCGGGCGGAGGAACCGACTTCAAGGACGCGCTCGAAATCGCGCAGCGCGAGATTCTGGACGCCGGAATTCCGGTGCGGCAGGTAATCCTGCTGACCGACGGCGACACCAACCGGCAGTACCACGATCACGACGCGCTGATCGCGCAGTTCTCGAAGGACCATATCCCGGTCTCGACGATCAGGATCGGCCCCGACCTCGAGAATCTGCGCCTGCTGCAGGATTTCGCGCAGGCGACCGGCGGCGTTTTTTATCGCGTGCAGGATATCGAAAAGCTGCCGCTGCTCCTGGTCGGGCTGACGCGCCAGGCGATGAACCGGCGCTCGCAGAACCGGACCTCGGTGGAGGAAGGCGCACCGAGCGCGATCCTATCGGGAATCGCCGCCAAGGACATCCCGCCGATCGATTTTTACGCCTCGACCAAGGCCAAGGACGGCGCGATTGTCGCGCTGAGCGTCACGCGCGCGGAACAAGGCTCGCCGCTGCTCGCGGCGTGGCAGTACGGTCTCGGGCGCGCGTCGATCTTCGCGGCCGATCCAGACTCGCTGGCGACGCTTAGCTGGATCCGGTGGAATCACTACGCGCAGTTCTGGTCGCAGCTCGTAGGATGGACGATGCGCGAGGGTGCGCCCGGGATGTTCGCGATTCGGATGCGCACCGCACCCGACGGCGCTGTCACCGTCGAAGCGGAAAAGGCCGACACCAGGTTCGCGCCCAATCTCGTGTGCCGAATCACGGGTCCCGGCCACGCGGCCGACGTGCCGATGACGCAGACGGCGCCGTCGCTCTACAGCGGTGAGGTCGGGCCGCTGCCGCGCGGAAAATATGTCGCGACCCTGATGGTGAAGGCGGGCGATATCGAGCAGGCGCGGACCCGGCGCGAGTTCGCCTCAGCCGGCGCAATTCCCGCCGACGCGGCCGAGCTTCGGCTGCGGCCGCCGGACCTCGATCTGCTGCGGCGGCTTGCACGCGCGACCGGCGGCAAGTTCGAGCCGCAGTGGTCGTCGCTCGGGCGGCATCGCGGACGCACGATCACGATGCGCCAGAGCGCCGAATCGATTCTGCTGCCGCTTGCAATCGCGCTCTTTCTGGGCGAGGTTTTCGTGCGCCGCCGCTTTCTGGGTGACTGAGGAGCCAGGAGAAGCTCTATGAAGAAAAAGTTCGGAGTAGCCGTGATATTCGCGGCGATCTTGTGCACGATGGGTTTCGCGGCGAATGCGCACGCGGCCACGTCGGCGCGCGATATCGCGGCACTGCAGAAAGCCAAGCTCATCTATATCGCGACGGTCCGCAAAGACGGGAATCAGAGCACCGCGGTGCCGGTCTGGTTCGTCGTCGACAAGGACAACCGCGTGCTGATCCAGACCGGTCCGCAAAGCTGGAAGGCCAAGCGTATCCGGCGCGGCAGCCCGGCATTGATCTGGATTGGAAACAGCGCCGGCCCCGCATTTATCGGCACGGCGGAAATCACGACCGACTCCGCCGTGACCGCGCAAATCGAAAGCGATATTCCGCGCAAGTACCTGCTCGCGCGGGTTGGGTTCTCGCGGCCGACACAGGCGAAGTTCGACGCCGGAACGATCTGCGCGATCCGGATCACTCCGGCCCGCGATCTGCCCGAGGGCTTCGAATCCAAGCCGGGGACCCCTGCGCCCACGCTCGCCGCGGCGCCAGTGGCGTCACCCAAGGCGCAATAGAATCGTGGATGACGAGGGTCGAGCAATTTTTCTCTGGCATCATAACGGCGCGGGAGTAAAATAATTTTTATGGCGCAGGAAAGTGCATCGCTGCTTATCGGCAGGGCGCTTCGCAAGCGTTGCCCGGTATGTGGTAATGGCCAAGTCTTCGCCTCGCACTTCCACATGAACCGGACCTGTCCGGCCTGCCATGCGATATTCTGGAAAGATCCCGGCGAGTCCCTCGGCGCGATGTACCTTGACTACGCGGTCGCTGCGGGCGCGTTTCTGATCTGCTGGGCAATTTTGGATTGGACAACCACGCTTTCCGATCTCACCCAGCTCATCATTTTGTCGGTGATCGCGGTCGCAAGCGTACTGGCATGTTTCCCCTACACGCGCAGCGCATGGACGATGCTGGTGTATATCTCAGGCGGAATCGAACGTCCGCAACTCCGCGTAATCCGCGGCGGCAAAGACGACTCCCACCGCGCGGCCTAACGCGACATCAAATCTCGAACGCTTCGAGCAGGCTGACGAGGGCGTTGCATACCACTTCGGGCCGGGTCAGAACGGCTAGGTGGTCGGCTGACGCGCGCAATGTAACCCAGCCGGCCTTTTCTGCTTTGCTGGCGACCGCGCTGTATCCGTCGCTAAGCTGGAGATATCCGCATCGGAGAAATCTGTCAGCGCCCGTAGTGGGCGCGCGCTCCTCCAGATAGGCAACTGGTATTCGAGGCAACTCGCCGATGAATCGTTGGCGAGCATCTGAGTCAGGGATCAACGTCGAGATGACCTCCGGCGGAAACCATTGGTTCCACGGCGGCAGGAATCCGTTGCGAACCAGGCCGCGAAGATGAGCTCTCAACTGTGACGGAGCCGTATCGAACCAGCTCTGACCGGGATGCGGCAGAATCGCGTCAACGAAAATGCCGTAGCAGGGCTGTTCAATCTTTTCCGCCACTATCGGGAGCAGAGCACCGGCGCCGCTGTGAGCGACCAAAGTCACGGTCTTAGTCCGCGGACCTTTTCGAGCTGTGTCGGCAATATGCTCGGCGATATTCTCGTAGTAAGGTGGATCGCCGCTGGTGAAATCGGCGAGGGATGGTGTCCGAACCCGGTATCCTTTGCGGTGCAACAGGTCGGCGGACGGCTGCCACGTTGAGGGTCCAACCAATGGGCTGTGAAGCAGCACTAACAGTGACGCGTCGAGCATAACTGTGAACCCAGTGCCAGGACGGGCGCGTCTCGACGCGCCCCTACGAAGGCAGCCGGAGGTGACTGCCGGTCCTACTACAGTAGGGCCGCCGTCTCCGCGGCCTCCTCATCGAATCTCATCTCTTTGCGATCTTTTCCGGTAATTTCGCGAGGCGCTCGGCCGCGCGGGCGATCGTCTCGTCGCTCTTCGAGAAGGTGAAGCGCACCTGCCGATGCCCCAGCTCGGGGCGATGATAAAAGCTCGAGCCGGGCACGGCGGCGACCCCGACTTCGTCCAGCAAAAACGCGGCGGCTGCGAAATCGTCCTTGAATCCTAGCGCTCCGATATCCGCCATTATGTAATACGCGCCCGCCGGATTCGTGCACTTGAGGCCCGCGCCGGTCAGCGCCGCATAGAGCGCCGCGCGCTTGCGCTCGTACATCGCGGCTAGCTCCGCGTAGAACGATTCCGGCAGGCGCAGCGCGACGGCCCCGGCCTCTTGCAGCGGATGCGGCGCGCCGACGGTCAGGAAATCGTGAACTTTACGGATCGCCGACGTGATCCGTTCGGACGCGATCGCGTAGGCGAGGCGCCATCCGGTGACTGAGTAGGTCTTCGACAGGCCGCTGATCGTGATGGTCCGCTCGGCCATCCCGGGCATCGTCGCGAGCGAGATATGCCGCGCGCCGCCGTAGATGATGTGCTCGTAAATCTCGTCGGTGATTGCGAGAGTGTCGTAGCGGTTACACAGCGCCGCGATCGTTTCGAGTTCTGCGCGTGTGAAGACCTTGCCGGTCGGATTGTTCGGCGTGTTGACGACGATCGCCTTGGTGCGCGGGCTGAACGCGGCTTCGAGCTCGGCGCGATCGATCGAAAAATCCGGCTCGCGCAGGGCAACGTATTTCGGCGTCGCGCCCGCCAGGATCACGTCGGGGCCGTAATTCTCATAGAACGGCTCGAAGATAATCACCTCGTCGCCCGGGTTCACAATCGCGAGCATCGTGGCGACCATCGCCTCGGTCGCGCCGCAGGTGACGGTCACGTTACGGTCGGCGTCGCACGCGATCCCGTTGTAAGAGCGCACTTTGTCGGCGATTGCGGCGCGGAAGTTGGGCGAGCCGTGGGTTATTGCGTACTGATTGTATTCTTCGTCGATCGCGCGCTTGGCCGCCTCTTTGAGTTCAGTCGGCGCGGCGAAATCCGGATATCCCTGGGCCAGATTGACCGCGCCGGACTTGAGCGCCCGCCGCGTCATCTCGCGGATGACGGACTCGGTGAAAAAACGGGTCTTGTTGGATACGTCGGTCGGCATCGACCGACCACTTTAGCTCGCTGGGCGGCGCCAGCACTAGAACCTGCGGGAGAGGTTGGCCGTCCGCGGGGCAAGGATCTGCCGCCGCGGCCTCGCACCGGATGTTATCGATTCAGGCGTCGGCCAAGATGGAAGCGCCCTGTCGCAAACGCCAATCGTCGATAACTTCGACGTTAAAACGCCAATCACTGCCTATCTTGAAGCCCGGTAACTGGCCCTTCTTGAGCAGGCGGTAGATAGTCGATCGATGAACTCGGAGGTACTCCGCGAGCTCATTTACGGTGAGGACCTTGGTGGCGGTGGCAGTCTGCACTGTAGCGATTCTCCCCAATCGCGGTAGCGATTGTTCTACACGCTCGTACGATAGCATAGACAACTTCCCGTGACCAAACCCAATCGTTAAGGCGTTCAGAGCAGTCAAATCAGTCTTTGTGTAGGATTATTACACTATCAGATAGTATAAAAGGGTCGCTAGATGTTATAAGAAGTATGATTATCAGCCAAAAAGGCGGACCGCGGCTGCACGCAACTCGGCTCGATGGTCAGGATGCGCGATCGCAATCAGCTCGGAGGCGCGTTCGCGATGGTTTTTGCCAAGCAGACGCGCGATTCCGTACTCGCTGATAACGGTATCGGCGAAAAAACGCGGTATAGTCACCAACGCTCCCTCTTCGAGCCGAGGAACGATTCGTGAGACCGCACCGCCCATCGCGGTCGAGGCGATCAGCGTGATCGATCGCCCTCCGGGGCATAGGAATGCCCCCATATGCATCTCCGGCTGGCCGCCGGTGCCGTTGATCATCCGGCCGCCTACGACGGTTTCGGCGGTGATCTGGCCGGTCAGATCGATTCCTAGCGCATTGTTGATCGAGGTCTGCCGGTAGTTACCCATCAGGGTGCCGATGTTGAGGACATATTCGGGATCGTAGAGCTCGAAGGCGGGATTGTCGTCCACGATCTTGAGGTCTTCGGGATCGGAGCCGGTCCATGCCACGGCGACGGCGCGGCCGCGATGGCTGCTTTTGCGGCGGCCGTTGATTATCCCGCGATCGACCAGCCGCGCGATTCCGGGCGCGACCATCTCGGTGTGCAGCCCGAGGTCGTGCTTGTTGTCGAACGCGCCCAGACGCGGCATCTGAGCGCTCGGGTCGCCGACGCCGATCTGGATCGTCACGCCGTCCTCGATCACTTCCGAGAGATCGCAGGCGATCGTCGCGTACTCTTTGGGCGGCGGCGAGATTCCGAGCAGCACGCGCAGATCGGTAATCGACATCCGCTGTAAATATTGCACGATCGGAAAAATCCGGTCGATTCCGGCCTCGTCGATCGCGGCGCGAACCCCGGCGCGCTTGTCTTCGTCCATTCGGGCCAGCTCGCGCTCGACCACGGCAGGATCTCCGGGCGCGGCGGTAGAATCGACGAACCACGCGAACTCGCTCACGTGCATAAAGACGTCGCCGTAGGTGCGGGTCAGGTTGCGGTCCACCTCCGCGATAACCATCCGAGCGCGCCGCGCGTACCCTCGTTTGTTCCACTGATGCGGCCCGAAACTGACGAACCCCTTCGAGTTGGGGGGAGTGATATTGACGAAAGCGATATCGATCGGCTTGTCCTCGGCGGGGCGTTCGTCGTGGGCCTTGAACTGGGTCGAGAACAGGTTGGGAAGATAGGTGGCTTGGCGGCGGTCGTGGAGGGGGCGCGCGAGATTGCCGATAAAGAGCTCGAATTCGAGGCGGAATTTGGCGCTCAGATCTTGCGAGAGCCATCCGGGGTCGGCGGTCGGCGCCGTGATGCGCACGTCGACGGTACCCTCGAGCTCCGCGGCGCGCGCGCTGATCGCGTGCTGCATCGGGGCGGCGGCTGCCAGCGGAAAATCGATCCGCATGCCCGGCTTGACCAGCCGCGCGGCCTGCTCGTGGGTAAGTTGATGTGCGCGAAAATGCTCCTGCCAATCCATGAGCGGATTCTCCTGCAAATTGATTCCGGCGCGATGCGACCGAGTTAATCACGGCGCTGGCTCGCGCTTAGCATTGCATCGATTAGGTTGTCCAATCGAGCCGCGGCGGTTAGCGTTGCGGTCATCGGCGCGGAGCCGAGCTGTCTGATGATGGAACGCTGAGCGATGATTCTTCCGGCAGGCGAGGTCCACTATGAAATCCGGCGCGGCGGAGCGCTCGTCGCGGTCGAAGACTCGAGCTTCGACGGCCGCCGAATCGCCGGCGAGCGCCGTTTGGTTGACAGCGCGAATCGTTACGCGGCCAGCGCGGAACTTGCCGAGGATTCGAGTATCGCGCGCATCACGCTCAGCTACTCGCGCGGACCTTTCAATCGCAGCGCCAGCTACGAGGCGATCGGAGATTTTCTGCGCGGACAGATTGGGCGCAACGCGGTGGTCGCGAAGCTCGGACGGTTGCGCGAGATCGATGCCGACCTGGTGATCTTTCGCGCGCTGATTATCGCGCGGGTGCGCGCGCGCGGGCAGGTGCGATGGACCGGGCGCGTCGCCGCGATCGATCCCGCCACTCTGGTCGCGGACTCGAACAAGCAATCCGCCAGGTGTATCGACGCGGCGGGCCTTAAATGGATTTACGAACCACGGATGGGTGATCGCGAGGAGATCGAGCTCGACGCGGCGGGGCGTATCGTTTCGCGCCGCGACGACCGCGGCACCGAGGCGTTCTTGATCGGCCCCGCGCGCGGCTAGCGTGCTATGCCGCCGCTCGCGCCCGCGGCATCTTGCAATCGCCGTCGAAGGTCGCGCCCTCGTTGAGCACCAGGCTCGGCGTGCTGATGGTGCATTGCGCGCGCGCGGTGGCGAGCAGCTCGACGCGTTCGCGCGCGGTGACTTCACCGCTGAACGCGCCCGCTATGGTGACTTTGCCGGCGGAGATTCGCGCGCTGACGACGGCGCCGCTCGCGATGATCACCTCGTCGCCGGAAATTTCGCCTTCAGCCTCGCCCTCGATTTTGACCGGGCCCTTGAAGTGGAGCTTGCCCGAGGCCTTGGTGCCTTTGCCGATGCGTGATTCGAATGATGCGTCGTCAGATGCCATGGCTACTTCCTTGAGTTGGATGCGAGCAAGAGTATGGCGAGATTCGCGTAAGCGCTGCAATCAAATGCGAGGTAACTAACATACAACAGTGCTGGTTAAACCGTGCATTTGCGCTTTTGCACTCAAACGATTTGCGCGCGACAATAGCCCGTCATGCCAAATTCCACTTTGATCGAACACAGACCGGAGCGCCCGGGCGGGCAGGGTCTCGACTCGAACCAGTACGAATCGGGCGACCGCGCGATCCTGGCGCTGCTCAAGGAGACTCGCGCGGCCGCCCAGGTCGATCTCGTGGCGACGTGGCGTGGCGATGCGTACGAAGTATGGTCGCGGGACGGAATGATCCGCTTCAAGCGTTTCCGAGATTCGCGCGGCACGCTCAGCTTCGAGGTGATCGAGCAGATCGGCGACAATCCGATCGCGCGGCAGGATCCGTTCGCAGTGGCGACGATCGCGGAAGAACTGGAAGCGGCGCGCCGCAGCGGAAATTCCGCCGACGATCCCAATCGCGCCTACTTCGAGCCGCACACGCTCACGCATCCCGACGCCTACGAGCGGCTGGCGCAGTTGTTCGACAGCCCGCGCGGCCCCGACCTGGTCGTGAGTCCGAAAGCCTACGCGTACGGGCTCCAGCCGGGACAGCATGGCGCGCTCGATGTGGTGCAATCTCGCGCGCCGTTGGTATTCAGCGGTCCCGGAGTGCGGCGCGGAAACTTCAAGCTCGCGGCGCGGCACATTGATATCGCGCCGACGATTGCGGCTCTCATGAAGTTTCCCGAAATCGACGGACGCGGACCGTCCGGAATGCCGGCGCGGACGCTGCTCAAACGCCAGGACGGAGTTCCGCTCGAAGATCTCATCGAACCGAAATCCGCGGCGCCCGAGCGCGTCTATCTGATTCTGCTCGACGGATTGTCGCATACCGAGCTGCTCTGGCAGCTCGAAAATAATCGCGCGGCGATTCCGAACCTCGCGGCGATGGCCGAATCCGGCGCGATGCTCTCGCATGGCTCGATCGTCAACTTCCCCAGCATCACGTGGCCCAGTCATTCGACGATTCTGACCGGAGCGTGGTGCGGACATCACGACGTTGTGAATCCGACCTTTCATCTGCGCGAGCATCGCCAGACCGTTCCGATCCAGGGAAATATCTACGAAGGCGAGGGGTACGTTAATCCCGAGGTTGAGACGCTGTACGAGGCGTTCAAGCGCGTGCGCGGCGCGAGCGCGATTACCGCGTCGATTCACGAGCCGCAGGGACGCGGCGCCGACCACGCGGTGTTCGAGCGCCGCATCGTCGGCGACAAGGCGCGGCTCAAGGCTCTGACCAAGGAGATGTCGGGCGATCTCAGCCCGCGCTGGATGGCGGACGGCAAGCCGGGGATGCATAACGAGGAGATCGTCGACGTGCGCGGGATGGCGCAGATGCTCGCGCTGTTCGAGCATTGCGGCGACGCGCCTCCGGTCTTCGTGGCGCACGAATTTGTGCTCACGGACGGAGCGGGGCACGACTACGGGCCGCATCACGCGGGACTGCGCGAGGCGATCGTGCGCACCGATGCGCGAATCGGGAAAATCTTCGATACGCTGCGCGGACGCGGCCTCTTCGATTCGACGCTGTTCGTCCTGACCTCCGACCACGGGATGGCGGCGCAGCGGATCGAGCTCAAGGCGAATCCCTCGTGCGAGCCGCAGAGCGCCGGAATCAAGGCCGTCTATGCCGAGCCGATGATCTATCTGCGCGATCTCACGCTCGAAATAGAGCGCACGCGCGATCTGCGCAGCCTGCGCATCACGGTGCTCGACAACGATCGTATGCCCGACGGCGAGCGACCTCCCGTCGCGGGCGCACGTTTGGTCGTGCGCGGGAAAGGCGATCGCGTGCTCGCGGAGATGACCACCGGTGAATCGGGACGGGTCGCATGCGCGACGCCGGCGGATCTTTCCGACAGCGAAATCGTGCTCGAGATCGGGCATCCCGATTTCAACTGGCGCCAGCTTCGCGCCGACGGCACCCCGGTCCGCGATGCCGATATCAGGCGCGCGCTCTATCCGCGCTCGTAACCTCGCGGCGGTTGAGTTCGAGAAACACAGGCTAAAGCCTGTACCACCTTAAGACTCCCTTCTCCGGATTTGTGGCACAGGCTTTAGCCTGTGGCCTTTCGTCGCTCAGCTCGCGGTTCCAACTCTGGCTCTGGATCGAACGCCGGTTTTTCCCGCTGGCGCGCTTGCGTGCTAATCTTCCGCGCCATGCACGATCTTAAGGGGAAAGTGGCTCTCGTTACGGGCGGGACGCGCGGCCTCGGACGCGCGCTATCGACGCGGCTGGCGGAACTCGGCGCGACGGTCGCGATGAACTATCGGCGTGACGAGGACAGCGCCGCGCGCACGCTCGAAACGGTGCGCGTGCTCGCGCCGCGCTCGATCCTGATCAAAGCCGACCTCGAGAACGACGCCGAGGTTCGAGCTATGGTCGCGCGGACGGCTGAGGAATTTGGCCGGCTGCGATATATTCATCGCCAACGCCGCCGCGACCGCATTCAAGCCGCTGCTCGAATCCAAGCCGCACAATCTGCTTCGTACCTTCAACCTGAGCGTCGGCGGTTTTCTGGCCGCGGTGCAGGAAGCGACCAAGGTGATGGGTGAGGGCGGGCGCATCCTGATGATCTCGGGCATCGACTCGATTCGGAATCTGCCGGGGCATGGCGTTCTTGGCGCAGCGAAGGCTGCGCTGGAAAGCATGGTGCGCGACTTCGCGTTCGAGCTCGGGCCGCGCGGGATTACCGTCAACGGGATGAACGTCGGCTATATCGACACCGACTCGGCGCGCTACTACGCGCAATATCTCGGCGACGCCTACGAAGAATTCCAGCGCCGATGCGCCGAACGCTCAGCGATCAAGCGGTTGCCAACGCTGGCGGAGGTCGCCGCGATCGCGTGTCTCATCTGCCTGCCCGAAGCGAGCTACCTGACCGCGCAAACAATAATGGTCGACGGAGGTTTCACGCTCCATTTCCCCGGCGCGAAGTAGAGCGCGAAACGAAACGTGTCTTGCGAGTCGCGCAATGATTCGTGATTTCTATGTGTATGTGATGTCGAACCTACGCACGTGCTGTATATCGGAGTGACCAACGATCTCCAGCGCAGACTCTATGAACACAGGAGTGGCGCTCAGGCAGGATTCACGAGCCGATACCATTTGGATCGGCTGGTGTATTTCGAGCACTATGACGACGCCGTCACCGCGATTGCGCGAGAGAAAGAACTCAAAGGGATGGCGGCGAGATCGCAAGATTGCGTTAATCAAATCGTCTAATCCAACGTGGACCGACCTGAGCCGCGATTGGAATCAAGTTTGAGCGCCGAGCGTGATGCAGCGGAGTAATCGCTTCGCGGAGATTCTTCGCTCCGCTCAGAATGACGGACGGAGCGGGCCGCAGTGCGGGGAGTGACGGCGCTTCGGTAAGGCAGATACCTTCGCGTCATCCGGACCATCCAATCGTCATCCTGAGCGCAGCGAAGGATCTCCGCGAAGCGATTAGTGCGCTGCACTGCGCGCGCAGAGAAATACTTAGGGCCGATGCTCTACGAGCGTTTCGTCCCGAAGCGCGGATCGATGCCGGTCTTTTCGATCTCGTCTGCGACCTCGGCGACCGCTTTCCAGCCTTCGGCGGGGATGTAGTTCATCTCGATGCGCGTGCCGTCGGGATCTTCGCATACTACCGAGTAATAGCCGGGCCAGAACGGACCCGTGCCCGCCGGCGAGGTGATCTTCGCGCCGATTTCGCGCAGCATCGCGTCGAACGCGTCGACCTCGGCGCGCGACTGCGCGCGGAACGACAGATGATGCAATCCGACGCGAGTCTGCGAGAAGCGATCGTCGTCGGGCGCGGCTTTTCCGATCACGAACATGAATTCACCGGTGGCCCATCCGACGCCGTAGGGCGGAGCGTTGATGTATCGGCGCATCCCGAGATGGCGCATCACGCGATCATAGAAGGCTTCGCACGCGTCGAAGTTAGCCACCGTCAAAGTGATATGCGCGATCCCGGCGAATTCCATCATGGTACTCCTGGCTCACTTCATTGCGGCGCTGCGCGTGATCCGGATATTGCCCCATTTTCCGATTGCGCCCTGCCCGTGGCATGACACGCTGCCTTTGCCCGGCAGAAGATCCTTTTCGCTCATCAGGCCGAGCGCGAGCGTGCATGCGCCGAGCTTGAACGGCACGTTCGAGTAGCGGCGCATCTCCTTGCCGTCCATCAGGAAGGTGACGCGATCGGCGGCCGATTCGTAAATGATTTCGAAATGGTGCATCGCGCCGGATACTGTCACGCCGCGCGCTTCCTCGAACAGGCAGAAGTAGAGCGGACCCTGCGCAGGCTTGACCTCGGGCACGCCGGGAAAAGGCAGCTTGCCGTACACGGTCGCGACGACGTCGTTGCCGACAAAAAAATCCAGCGCGGCGCCGGTCGAGAAGTCGAGCACGTTGAACGACACGAAGCCGTCGTAGAGATCACCGGGCCGTCCGTTGACAATCGTCGCGGAGAAATCCAGCGCAAACGAAATCGTTCCACCCGGCAGCGGCGCGAAGGTTTGCGTGCTGAAATACATGTGCTTGGCGTTGTCGAGAATCTGTACCGAGTCGTGATGGCGCGTGTACGGCACCGCGGCGACGCGCAGAAAGCCATCCTGAATAATCACTACCGCGTTGGGCTCCTGGTATTGCCAGAAGCCGCCGTCCTCGAGCGGAAAGCCGGCGGGAATCCATTGCCCCTGGCCGGTGATCACGGAAGCGAAATCCGAAAACTCGATTACCTCGTTTGATGCCGCTTGCTCAGTCGTACTCATTTGGATGTAGTTCCAGGTCGATGAATTTTGCGGCGCGCGATATCGAATCCGCCGCGATCAAACGAAACCATGGCTCCGGAACCGGCGCAAGACCGTTCCTGGCGCGCTCGAATCGGCCGCGCCGATTTGTGAGAATTCCACTGCGGAGGATTCGCGATGGCGCTGTATGACAAGATAGGAATTGGCTACGACACCACGCGATGCGCCGATCCGTACCTGCTGTCGCGGCTGCTGTATTTTCTGTGCCCGATTCGGGACCGCTGGCATCTGGACGTCGGATGCCGCAGCGCGAACTACACGATCGCGATGCGCGAGGCCGGAGTTCGGATCGCGGGCTTGGATCTCTCGGCCGAGATGCTCTCGCGCGCGCATACGAAGTGTCCGCCCTTGCCGGTGCATCGCGGCCGCGCCGAGGCGCTACCCTTTAAGTCGGGCGCATTCGCCGGCGCGACCTGCACTTTCGTGCATCATCATATGGATGATCCAGTCGGCGCCTTTCGCGAAGTCCACCGCGTGCTCGCGCCCGGCGCGCGCTTCGTCATCCTGAACGGCACCGCCGAGCAGCTTCGGCATTACTGGCTGAATGAGTATTTCCCCAAGGCGATGGAGAAGGCGACTGCGCCGTACGCGCGCTTCGAGACTGATGATTCGCTGCGCGCGGCGGGCTTCACGATCGAGCAGACCGAGCTCTACGAGATTCGCGACGACCTGAAGGACTGGTTCCTGTACTGCGGCAAGAACAAACCCGAACTTTATCTCGATCCGAAAGTCCGCTCCGGCATCTCGTCATTCGCCAATGCTCCTGATGAAGATGAGATCGCGCGCGGAGCCAGGCGGCTCGAGGAAGATATCCGCGGCGGCCGGATCAAGGAAGTTATGCGCTCGCATGCGTGGGACGGCGGCGATTACATGTTCACCGTCGCTGCGCGATGACGCGCGTCACACGCGGCACATCAGCGCGCCGTCGACGATGATCGATTCTCCGGTCACGAAGCCGGCGGCAGGCGAGACCAGGTAGAGCAGCGCTCCGGAAAGATCCTCGGGCGCGACCAGCCGGTTCTCGGGCAGATACTTGAGCAGATTTTTCTTGAATTCCTCACCGGAGTTGGCGGGCGACGCCGCCTCGTCGAGCCATCCGGTTTCGATCGCGTTGACGCGAATCCCTCTGCGCGCCCATTCGATCGCGAGCGCGCGAGTGAGATTCAGCACCGCCGCTTTCGCCGCACAATAGAGGCTGGCGTTCGGCACGCCGCGCTGCGCGAGGATCGAGGTGATGTTGACGATCACGCCGCCGCCCTGACGCAGCATCACGCGGCCACCCTCCTGGCAGGACATCCAGATGGTTTTGAAATTATCTTCGATTACGCGATCGAACGCGCTGTCGTCAGCGGTTTCCGCCGCGCCGTACCATGGAGCATCGAGTGCGTTGACAAGGATATCCAGCCGGCCGAATTCCTTCGCGGCAAGGTCGGCGGTCGCGCTCAGGTCGGCGCGAATCGCGGCGTTCTGGATCTGCAATATTGGCTTGCCGCCCGCGGCCTGAACCGCCTTCGCGGTTTCTTTGAGTTGCGCGTCGGTGCCGGGTTCGCGCGAGGCGAGCAGGACTCTCGCGCCCGCTTCGGCCAGCGTGACGGCGGCGGCGCGGCCGACAGGATGCTCGGCGCCAATCACCAGCGCGCCTTTTCCCGCGAGAGAAAAACCAGTCTGAATTGCTTCCGGTGCCATGATATTTCCCTCGCGCTCAGCTCGGCAGATTCGGAATCGCGCCGGTCGGGAGGATTCCGCCCGCCAGCCCGCCGCCGTCGATCGCGATCAGCTCTCCGTTGATGTGATTCGAGGCGTCCGAGGACAGGAAGATCGCGAGCGGTCCGATCTCGGAGTCGTCGCCCGGGCGTCCGATCGGGATGAACTTGCCGCCCTTGAAAAACCGCATCATCTCTTCGTTGTGCGGAAAGATGCCGGGCACGATGCAATTGGTCTGGATGTTGCTGAGCGCGTACGTCAGCGCCAGCGAGCGCGTAAGCTGGATCACTCCGCCCTTCGAGCATGCGTACATGTAGTTATGTTTGCCGCCACGCAATCCATAGCCGGAAGCGAGATTGACGATCTTGCCGCGCCGCTGCTTGACCATCGCGGGTATTACGGCGCGCGCGGCGTAGAATTGGCTGGTCAGATTGGTGTCGAGTCCGCGGCGCCATTGCTCGTCGGTGATCTCCTCGATCGTTTTGCCGGCGGTCTCGTCTCCGCCGCCGGCGTTGTTGATCAGAATGTCGATCTTGCCCATTTCCTTGAGCGCCACCGCCGCCATCACGTTCACCGCGGCGGAATCGGTCACGTCGGTCGGGACGATCAGGCACTTGCGGCCGGTCTTGCGCACCAGCTCCGCGGTCTCGTCGAGCTGCGCTTGCGTGCGCGAGGCCGCGACGATATCGGCGCCCGCCTCGGCGAATTTCACCGCAATCGCGCGTCCGAGCCCGCGTCCCGCGCCGGTGATGATCGCGACTTTGCCGTCGAGTTTCAGTGCGTCGAGAATCATGGTTACACCTCGATGGGACAATGCGCCTCGCGCCGCGTCCGCCTGCTAACTAACACAGCATTGGCGGACGGCAAAACCACCCGCGAAATTCCGCGTCGCGCTTTTGACGGCGCGAAACGACCAACCATATAGTGATATTGATAATAATCCGGAGGCCGAATCGATGCCGCTCAAAATCATGATGTTCTCCGATTTCATTTGCCCATTCTGCTACATCGGGTTCGAGGTAATCCGGCGGCTGAAGCCCGAGTTCGATCTCGAGCTCGAATGGCGCGGCTTCCAGATCCATCCTGATTGGCCGGCCGAGGGCCTGCCAGTGGAAAAAGAGCGCTCGCTGGGCTACATGGACGCGCGCAAGGAAGCGTGGAAGCGAATAGCGGCGATGGCCGAGGCCGAGGGGCTGCCGATCAAGCCGCCCTCGATTTTCACCAATTCGCGCGCGGCGCTGCTCGGATGCGAGTACGCGCGCGAAAAAGGCAAGCCCGAGGAATTTGAAGCGCGGGTGTACCGCGCCTACTTCGTCGATGGAGAAAATATCGGCGGCGAGAAAGTTCTCGCGCGGTGCGCCGGTGACGCGGGCCTTGACGCCGCCGAGTTCGCGACCGCGATCTGGTCGCCGCGCTACGACATGCGCCTCAAGAACAACACCCTCGCGGCGAATCAGCGGCAGGTCACCGGCGTGCCGACATTTTTTATCGGCGAGTTCGCGATGGTCGGCGCGCAGAGCACCGACACGACGCGGATGCTTCTAAAGCGTGTCCGCGAACGCCTTTCGGCCGTGCAATAGCCGCGTATTCGGAGATTTAAGTCCGGAGGCATGACACGTTGAATTTCTCCCCGCGCGAGACTCCGCGCCTGGTCTTGCGCGCGATCGCAACCGACGACTGGCGGGCGATTCACCGCTACATGTCCGATCCTCTGGTCACGGCGTGGCTGCCCGAGCGCGTGATGAACGAAGAGCAGTCGCGGGCGTTCGCCATAAAGAACGCCGACGACAAGCCCGAGGCGCTGGCTGTGCTGATCAGGGATTCGAATGATCTCATCGGTCACATGGTGTTCCACCCATGGTTCGATGTGCCACACACTCACGAGATCGGCTGGGTGCTCGGCCGCGAGCATCAAGGGCGCGGGTATGCGACCGAGGCCGCCAGGTCGCTTCTTGCCTATGCCTTCGAATCGCTCCACTGCCACCGTGTTATCGCGACGTGTCAGCCGCAGAATCCCGCGTCGTGGCGGGTGATGGAGAAGCTCGGAATGCGCCGCGAGGGGTACTTTCGCAAGTGTATTCTTCGCGCACCCGGCGAATGGTGGGACGAGTACTTCTACTCCATTTTGGAAGAGGAATACTTTGCCGATGCGGCCCACCAGCTTAAGTATTCGGAGGGATAACCATGGCGAAATCGCTCGAACAGCGGATCCAGGAACTGGAGGATCGTGATCAGATCAAGGAACTCACGGCGCGATATTGCTGGCACGTCGCGCGCGGCGAGGGCGAGGCGGTCGCGGCGCTATTCACCGACGACGGCGCGCTCGAAGTCAACGACGGCAGCTTTCGCCCGGTGCGCGGCGGCGAAGCCCTGCTCAAGTTCTATCGCTCGGCGGTGAATCAGCCCGAGCTCGCGATTCCGTTCATCCAGAATCACATCATCGAGGTGCACGGCGACGAGGCGCGCGGCACCTGCGGAATCGAGGCGCGCTTCTCGCGCAATGGTGAAAGCGTCACGGCGGCCGGATACTACGAAGATCGCTATCGGCGCGAAAAAGGTGCGTGGCGTTTCGTCGAGCGCAAGATCACCTTCTGGCATTCGGTGCCGCTCAAGCAGGGATGGGCCGAGGCAAAGGCCGCCGCGAAAAAGTAACACGGCAATGTCCGCCGACAGGCAGAGCACGCAGACCTGGGTGCCCGAGCGCTACGCGCACAACGCGCGCTACGTCGCGACATTCGCCGACCCGACTCTGCCGATCCTCGCGCCAGCTCGCGGCGAGAAAATTCTCGACCTCGGATGCGGCGATGGCTTCGTCACCGAGCGGATAGTCGCCGCAGGCGCGCAGGTGGTCGGAGTCGACGCGTCGGCGGAGATGGTCGAAGCCGCACGTCGCCGCGGCCTCGACGCGCGCGTCATCAGCGCCTACGACCTCGAGTTCGATCGCGAGTTCGACGCGGTTTTCACCAACGCGGTGCTGCACTGGGTGCTCGAACCGGAACGCGCGGCGTCGCGGATTTTCGCGGCGCTCAAGCCGGGCGGGCGGTTCGTCGGCGAGCTCGGCGGCCACGGATGCTGCGCGGGCACGATGATCGCCGCCGCTGCTGTGCTGAAGTCCCGCGGAATCGAGTTCGCCCGCATCAATCCGTGGTATTACCCGACTGCGGCTGAGTATCGCGCGGTGCTCGAAGGTGCGGGTTTTGCGGTCGAGCATGTTGAGCTCGCGCCGCTGCCGATTCGGCTCGGCACCGGGATGGAGGGGTTCCTCGCGACCTTCTGCGA
This sequence comes from uncultured delta proteobacterium, assembly GCA_963801665.1. Taxonomy (GTDB): domain Bacteria; phylum Desulfobacterota; class Binatia; order Binatales; family Binataceae; genus JBARDN01. Next base: position 775,744 of record CAWDFL010000003.1, read on the forward strand.
GAATTTCTTTCGTCCGCTTGCGCCCGAAGATCGTCGCGCAGCCGAGGCGGAGATGATCGAACTGATGCGTCCGTCATTGTGCGATCGCGCCGGGAACTGGACGATGGATTTCGTTCGAGTCCGATTCGCCGCGCGGCGTCCCCGCATGTGATAAAGATCGGTAACGATGGAAAGGCAGCGGCGGCGGCTCGACCTGCGCGGCGTCAAATGTCCGCTCAACTGGGCGCACGCGAAGGTCAAGCTCGAAACGATGGCGCGTGGAGAGATCCTGGAGCTGGTCCTCGATGATCCGCGCGGAGCGCGCGATATTCCGCGCGCGGCGGAAGCCGAGGGCTACTCGATTCTCGACTCCCACGCGGCGGGCGGCGTATTTCATATCAGCGTCGAAAAATAATTCAGGGGATCGCGGAATTACTGATGGCCGATAAGCGCAACTTCGAAGTAATAATCGTCGGCGGAGGGATTGCCGGCGCGTCGCTCGCTTATTTTCTGACTCAACGCGGTGTCACCGATATTGCTTTGCTCGAGCGCGAGCCGCAGCACGGCTACCATTCGACCGGGCGCAGCGCCGCGACCCTGGTCGAGTGGGACCCGATCGCGCCGGTGCAGCAGCTCAAGGCGCAGGGCGGAGAATTTCTGAAAAATCCGCCGCCCGGATTCGCCGAAAATCCGCTGGTCGATAATTCGCAGGTGATGCTGCTTTATCGCGACGGCAACCTCGGCGATTTCTCCGAGTCCGCCGCTGGCCTCGAGCGCGACGGCGTCCCATTCCAGGAGCTTTCCAGCAGCCACGCGATCGCGCGGGTACCTGCGCTCGCGCCCGGTGCTTCAGCGCGCGCGCTGTTGCTCACCGGCGACGGCCGTATAGACGTTCACGAATTACTGACCAGCTACCTGCGCAATGCGCGGCGTGCCGGCGCCGAGATTCGCGTCGGCGCGGAGGTGCGCGAGATTGTCGTCGAGGGCGGGCGATGCCGCGGTGTCGCGACCGCTTCCGAGCGGCTCACCGCGCGGTTGGTCGTCGACGCTGCCGGCGCGTGGGCGGGTGAGATCGCAAAACTCGCGGGCGCGTCGCCAATTCGCCTCGAACCGCGCCGGCGCTCGATCGTGCTGTTCGATCCGCCGCCCGAGTTCGAGGTGCGCGGATGGCCCTTCGTGATCAGCGAAGCCGACCAGGTTTATTTCGCGCCGGAATCGGGCGGGTTGATGCTGAGCCCGATGGACCAGATTCCGATGGCGCCGTGCGACGCGCAGCCCGACGACGAAACGATCGCGGCGGCGATCGAGCGGCTGCGCGCGCTTGCTCCGACGCTCGTGCCGCGCACGCTCAAGCGGCGATGGGCGGGGCTGCGCACATTCTCGCCCGACGCGATTCCGGTCGTTGGCGAGGATCCGCGCCTGCCAGGCTTTTTCTGGCTCGCGGGGCAGGCGGGGTTCGGAATCGAGAGCAGCGGCGCAATCGGGCAGATCGCGGCGGACCTGATCGCGCATAAGGCGACGAAGCGATTCGACGGCGCGATACTTTCGCCTTTGCGGTTCGCGGCAAAATAGCGGCGCACGATTTTCGCTCGCGGAGGTTTCCATCATGGCGGCGCAATGGGATCTGGTGATTCGCGGCGGCTCGGTGTTCGACGGCAGCGGCGACGGTCCGGTTCATGCGGACCTCGCGATCAAGGGTGACCGGATCGCCGCGGTCGGAACGGTTGTCGGCGCCGGCGCGTCCGAAATCGATGCGCGTGGGCATGCGGTGACGCCCGGCTTTATCGACGTTCACACTCACGACGACTTTGCGGTCTTCGCGACGCCCGAGATGGATTTCAAGGTGATGCAGGGCGTCACTACCGATGTCGTCGGAAATTGCGGACTCGGCGCCGCGCCGTTTGAGATCGCGAAGCGAATGTTCGGCGCGATGCATCACGGCTCGCGGCTTCCCGAGTGGCAGGGCTACGCGGGTTATCTCGAGGCGGTGGATCGCGATCCGCCGAGTCTCAACGTCGCGGCGCTGGTCGGTCACGGAACTGTGAGGCTGGCCGCGATGGGAATCGAAAAGCGCAACGCGACTGCCGCGGAGACGGACGCGATGCGCACGCTCGTCGCGGAGGGGATCGCGGCCGGAGCGGTCGGGCTCTCGACCGGCCTCATCTACGAGCCGGGCCGTTATGCCGCGACCGAGGAGATAGTCGCGCTCGCGCGCGAGATGCGCGGCACGAGCGCGCTCTACGCGAGTCACATGCGCAACGAGGCGGCGGGCCTGCTCGATTCCGTCCGCGAGACGATCCGGATCGGCGAGGAGGCGAGCGTCGCCGTGCAGATCTCGCATCACAAGGCCTCGGGACAGGAGAATTGGGGACGCGTGCGCGAATCGCTCGGCCTGATTGACGCGGCGCGCGCCCGCGGAATCGACGTCACCGCCGATCAGTATCCGTACATCGCGGGTTCGACCGAGCTTGGCGCCGTGATCCAGAACGGTGCGCTCGATGACGGCCCGGCTCGCGGCGGACTCGGCAAAGTTCCGCCGGAGAAACTTCGGTTCGCATCGACGCCGAAGCATCCTGATTGGGAAGGGCAGACGCTCGCCGCGTTCTGCGCGCGTTGGAAGCTGCCTTCGCGCGCCGCGGCGGAACGAATCGCCAGGGAAGAGCCAGGAGCGTTCGTGATCGTCGAGACGATGGACGAGGCCGACGTGCGCACCGTGCTGCGGCATCCCACGACGATGATTGGCTCCGACGGCGTTCCCGCCGGCAGCAAGCCGCATCCACGATTGTATGCAACCTTTGCGCGCGTGCTCGGACGCTACGCGCGCGACGAGCATGTCCTCACGCTTGCCGACGCGATTCATCGAATGACCGGGATGCCGGCGCGGAAATTCAATCTCGCGAACCGCGGGTTCGTGCGCGAGGGATTTTTCGCCGATTTGGTGATTTTTGATCCGGAGAAAATCACCGATACCGCAACCTATGAAGATCCGCGGCGATATCCTGACGGGCTGAGCCATGTGATCGTCAACGGGACCGTCGTCGCGCGCGACGGGCGTCATACTGGTGCGCGGCCAGGACGCGCGCTGCGCCGCGAGTAACCGGAGCGGCTGGCTATGCAGTGCGCGGCGTGCGGCACCGAGAATCCCGCCGGAATGAAATTCTGCGGCAACTGCGCCACGCCGCTGCGCAACCGATGCCCGCGATGCGGCTTCGACAATCCTCAATCGTTCAAGTTCTGCGGCGAATGCGCCGCGCCGCTCAGCGCCGGAAGTTCCGCTCGCTCGACGACTGTCCCCGCTACGTCAGCTCCAGGAGCGACCGTCAGCGTTAATCCTGTGAGCGCTTCGGCCGCTGATGCTCAGGATGGCGAGCGCAAGACCGTCACGGCGCTGTTTGCCGATATCAAGGGTTCGATGGATCTGATCGAAGACCTCGATCCCGAGCAGGCGCGTGCGATCGTCGATCCGGCGCTGGTCCTGATGATCGACGCGGTGCATCGCTACGAGGGTTATATCGTCCAGTCCACCGGCGACGGCGTGTTCGCGTTGTTCGGCGCTCCCGTCGCGCACGAGGACCATCCGCAGCGCGCGCTGTATGCCGCCTTGCGGATGCAGGAAGATCTGCGCAAGTACGCCGCGCGCCTTCGAGCGGGTGGCAATCCTCCGGTCGAGATCCGCATCGGCATTAACACTGGAGAGGCGCTTATCCGTTCGATTCGCACCGACGCGGAGCATACCGAGTACACGCCGATCGGCCATTCGATGAGCCTCGCGGCGCGGATGCAGACGCTCGCGCCGTCGGGCTCGATCGTCATCGCGCAAGAGACCGAGCGCATGGCGGCGGGCTATTTCGAGCTGAAGGCGCTCGGCGCGGCGCGGATCAAAGGCGTCTCCGATCCGATCGAGGTTTACGAAGTCGTCGGACTCGGCCCGCTCCGCACGCGTTTGCAGCGCTCGGCCAGCCGCGGACTTTCGCGTTTTGTCGGCCGTGTGGCGGAACTCGAGCAGATGAAGCGCGTCGCGGCGCTGGCCGCCGCCGGTCACGGACAGATTGTCGCGGCGGTCGCGGACGCTGGAGTCGGCAAATCGCGCCTGTTTTACGAATTCAAGCAGACTTCGCAAAGCGGATGGCTGGTGCTCGAGGCCTTCTCGGTCTCGCACGGACGCGCGTCGGCCTATCTGCCCGTGATCGATTTGCTGCGCGGATATTTTCGAATCGCGAGCGCCGACGATGATCGCACGCGTCGCGAGAAGATCACGGGCAAGGTGCTCGCGCTCGATCGCGCGCTCGAGGACGCGCTGCCGTATGTGTTCGCGCTGCTCGGCGTGGCGGGCGCCGAGTCCGGGATGGACGGGATGGACGCTGGCGTGCGCCGGCGGCGTACGCAGGATGCGATCAAGCGAATCCTGCTGCGTGAGAGCCTCAACCAGCCGCTGATGATCGTGTTCGAAGATCTGCACTGGATCGACGCCGAGACCCAGGCGCTGCTGAATCTCCTGGCCGATTCGATCGCGACCGCGCGCGTGCTGATCCTTGTAAACTATCGCCCGACCTATCGGCACGAATGGAGCGCGCGCGCCCATTACACGCAGCTCCGGCTCGATCCGCTGGGCGCGGAGAATGCGCGCGAGCTGCTCGACGCGATCGTCGGCTCCGGCGTGGCGCTTGCGCCGCTCAAGGATCTCGTCATCGCGCGCACCGAGGGCAATCCATTTTTCATGGAGGAAATGGTGCAGACGCTGTTCGAGCAGGGCGTGCTCGCTCGCGGCGCGTCCGGCGAGGTCACGATCACCAAGCCGCTTGACGGGATTCAGATTCCCGCGACGGTCAAGGGAATTCTCGAGGCCCGGATCGATCGGCTGCCGGCCGGGCAAAAAGATCTGCTACAGACCTTGGCGGTGATCGGAAAAGAATTTCACCTGCAGTTGATCCGGCGAGTCACGCGACTTGACGACGATTTGCTCGCCGCGATGCTCTCCGAGCTGCAGGCCGCCGAATTTATCTACGAGCAGCCCGCGCTGCCGGACGTTGAATACACCTTTAAACACGCGCTCACTCAGGAGGTCGCCTACGATTCGGTGCTGCGCGAGCGCCGCCGCGCGATTCACGAGCGGACCGCGGCCGCGTTCGAGGAACTCTACGCCGCGCAAATCGAAGACTGCCTGTCCGAGCTCGCGAATCATTACGGCAAGAGCGGCAATATCGACAAAGCGATCGATTACTTCGAGCGCGCCGCCGTGCAGGGGCGGGAACGCTCGGCCTACGACGACGCGATTCGGAATATCAATTCCGCAATTGAACTTCTGGAGTCCACTCCCGATTCGCCGGCGCGCACGCGGCGCCAGCTCGCGTTCTATACGGAACTCGGAACGATGCTGGTCGCGGTGCGCGGCTTCGCCTCTTCGGAGTTGCAACCGGTAATTTCCCGGGCCAGCGAGCTGCTGGGCAAGGTCCACGATTCGCCGGAGATTTTTCCAATCCTGATAGCGATATGGGGCGCGCAGTTCGCTCGCGGCCGGTTGCTTGAGGCCCGCGCGCTCGCGGAGCGGCTCACGGCCCTTGCGCGGCAGTCCGGTCTTCCAATTGCCATAGCCGGAGCCGCCTCCGCGATGGGCTCGACCAGCTTCTGGTCGGGCGACCTGCGCACCGCGCGCGAGAATCTCGAGATCGCGGTCGAAATCTACAACTCCGATCTCGAAATCTTCCTGCCTTTGCCGCACGTCGCCGTCGTGCCAAGCCGATGCCAGTTCGCGTGGCTGCTTTGGGTTTCCGGCTATCCCGAACAGTCTGCCGCGCGGGCGGCGGAGGCTCGGGCGCTGGCCGACCGGCTTGGGCGTCCGCACAGTATCGCGATGGCGCTGCAGTTCTCGATCGCGCTGGGCGGCTTGATGGGCGACGTGAGCGACATTCAAGTGAACTGCGAGGCGCTGCTCGAGATTTCCCACACGCACGGATTTCCGCAGTGGATAGGAGCTGGCGAGATGTCGCTCGGGACTGGACTCATCGAGTCGGGGGATGCGGAGCACGGCTTTCCGCTGCTGCGGCGCGGACTCGCGGAGTTGCGCAACGCGGGCGGTGATCTGGTCTATCGCTATGGACTCGTGCTGCTCGCGGACGCGTGCCTGGCGGCGGGAAAATTCGACGAAGGTATCGCCGCGATCGACGAATGCGCCTCGTACCTTGAAACCGAGGGCGAGAAGATGTACGAGGCCGAACTGCTGCGGCTGCGCGGCGAGCTGATTCTTAAGGCCTCGGCCGACCGCGCCGCGGCCGAGCAGCTTTTGCGCAACGCGATATCGTTGGCATGCGCGCAGGGTGCAAAGTCCTGGGAACTAAAAGCCGCGACCACGCTCGCCCATCTGCTCGCGGCCACGGGACGCCGCCCCGAGGCGCGTGCCGCGCTCGCGCCCGTCTACTCGTGGTTCACCGAAGGATTCGGCACGCGCGATCTGATCGCGGCAAAGTCTCTGCTCGATACTCTGGACGCGTGACGCGTGACGGAGAACTTGGCGTAGCCCTCCAGGAGTGCGAGCCAGCCTATCTGCGCCGGAAGTGATCGCGCAGGCGCTTGAAGAATCCTCCGCGCGCGACCGATGCTTGCGTTACCACCGCGATCGACCCCTGCGGATTGCCGTTGACGATAAGCGCTACGGCGCCCACCTGCGCGCCTTTCGCAACCGGCGCGTCGAGGTACTTCGCGGCCGGAGTCCATTGCAAAGCGACTTTGCCTTCCTGGCCGCGCTCGACGGTGACCGCCGATTCGCTTACCGGCGCGATCGCGACTGTGTCGGCGGTGCCGTAGAAAACGGGAATGGTCGCGGGCACCACGCCGTGCCAATCCGGCTTGGCGGTTACGTAGGTGCGAAACGCCCAGTCGATCAGCTTTTCAGTCTCGGTGCGCCGCTTCTCCGAGCTCGGCGTTCCCATCACAGCCGAGATCAGATGCATCCCCTGCGAGTTCGATGATGAAACCAGGTGATAGCCCGCCTCGTCGACATGACCGGTTTTAAGTCCGTCAACGCGCGCGTCATAGAAGAGCAGCGTGTTGAAGTTGCGCTGCGTGATCTTGTCGAAAGTAAATTCCTTGGCCGCCGTATAAGTGACCGCCTCCGGATGATGCTCCAGCAGAGAGCGCGCGAGCTTGGTCATGTCGGCGGCGGTGGTGTATTCGCCTTCGACCGGAAGGCCGTCGGGATTCATGAAGTGCGTCTCGACCAGGCCAATCTTTTTCGCCTTCGCGTTCATCTGCTCCGTGAACGCGTCAGTGCTGCCGGCCAGATACTCGGCCAGCGCGACGGCCGCGTCGTTGCCCGAGGAGACCATGAGGCCAAAGAGGAGGTCATGCACCTGGACCTGCTGGCCGACGCCGAGGAACATTCGCGATACCGACTGGTCCATCGACAGCCGCCACGCCTGTTCGCTTATCGGGATCGGAGTATCCAGCGTGATGCGCTTGGTCGAGAGCGCATCCAGGGTGAGGTAGAACGTCATCAGCTTGGCAAGGCTCGCGGGTTGCATCTTCAGATGCTGGTTGTATGCGTAAAGCTCGGTGCCGGTAGTTGCGTCGATGAGCATCGCGGCTTTGGCGTCGAGCGCAAACGGAGCAGGTCGATCGCCGAGCACGTGGATATCCGAGAGCGCGACCTCGGGCGGCGCCTCTTTCGCGCCATGCGTCGCGGAGTGCGTGGCGGCCGGGCGCCGACGCGCCGCAAAGGCGGCCCGCGCAGGAATCATCAGCGCGAAGGCCGCGAGCGCGGCCATCGCGAGAGCTCTATTAGTGCGAAATTTGGGATGACTTCCGGAATCGGTTCGCGCGCGCATCAATTGTCCCTGCACCTCCGCCACTTTGTTCAGGCTACGGCGGGATTGCCGCGCCCGCAAGCGGAACGCGCGCGGTGATATTCCCTTTGGCGCCGAATCCGAATAAACCAGTTCCAGCCGCGTCAATTGCACCATGGATCTCACGGTCTTAATTCCCGCGATCAACGAAGCCGAAAATCTGCGGATTCTGATCCCGCGGATCAAAACGATTCTCGGCCGCGAAGGCATTTCATATGAAGTGCTGGTCGTGGATGGCCGCTCGACCGACGACACTGCGCAGGTTTGCAAAGATGTCGGCGCGCGGATGGTGCAGGAGCGGCGGCGCGGCTACGCGGGTGCGCTCGAGACCGGATTTTACGAGGCGAAGGGCGAGTGGATTTTGAAGCTCGACGCGGATCAGTCGCACGACCCGGATTTCATTCCGCGTATCTGGCGCGCGCGCGACCGCGGCGACATCGTGATCGCCTCGCGCTACGTGCGCGGCGGCGTTGCCTACACGGAGTTCACGCGGAAACTGTCGAGCTCCTTGATGAGCGCGGTCTTGCGCCGCGTGCTGTCGCTGCCGGTGCGCGACGTTTCGAGCGGATACAGGCTCTACCGGCGGCGCGTGACCGAAGGTTTCAAGTTTGATTCGACCAACTTCGAGGCCGAAGAAGAGATCCTCGTGCGTGCATACGCCCAGGGGTTCAACCTGGCCGAGGTTCCGTTCACATATTTTCCGCGCGGGGCGGGCGCGTCGCACGCGAAGCTTTTGAAGTTCGGCTGGAGTATCGCCAGGCGTTGCGCAAAATTGTGGAAGTTGCGCAACTCGCTCGATTCCGCGGACTACGACGAGCGCGGCTTCTACAGCGTGATTCCGATCCAGCGCTGGTGGCATCGCCGGCGCCACAAGATCACCGTGTCATGGGCGCGCGGTTCGGACCGGGTTCTCGACGCGGGCTGCGGCTCGAGCCTGATCGTGCAGAGCCTCAACAACGTGGTCGGGATGGATTTCAATTTCTCGAAGCTGCGCTTCCTCTCGCGCTACCGGATGCCGCTGGTGCGCGGCTCGGCGTTCGCGCTGCCGTTTCGCGACCATAGCTTCGATTGCGTGATCAGCTCCCAGGTGATCGAGCATATTCCGTTCGACGAAGTCCTGTTCTCCGAGATGCGCCGCGTCCTGGTCCCCGGCGGAAAGCTGATCCTCGGCACCCCCGACTACTCGACGCGCGCGTGGCGGACGATCGAGCCGATCTATGGCTTCCTGATGCCCGGCGGCTACAAGGACGAGCACATCACGCACTACACCCGCGCGAAGCTGACCGACTTGCTGACGCGTCACGGTTTCAGCGTCGATGAAGTCGCGTATATCGGCGGCGGCGAGTTGATCATGCGATGCCGCCGCGGCGAGGTTCCCGCGGCCGCGCTCCAGATTCCGTCTGCGCAGCCCGCGTCAACCGCGGCCTGAGTTCGCCCGCGCCACTTCACGCGCGAGCCTCGCCCGCGCTAGTCTCGGTAATCCACGACGGAGGAACCAAGATGCCAAAACTAAAAGTCGGCGATGTGAACCTGCATTACGATATTTACGGAACGGGCGAGCCGCTGTTGATGATCATGGGGCTCGGCGCGAGCTCGGCCGCGTGGGATCCAGAGTTGGTGCAGGATCTGGCGCGCGACTTCCGCGCGATCACTTTCGACAATCGCGGCACCGGCCAGAGCGACAAGCCTGACGAGCCGTACTCGATCGCGATGTTCGCCGACGACGCCGCGGGTGTGCTCGACGGCCTCAAGATTCCGCGCGCGCATATTTTCGGGGTCTCGATGGGCGGAATGATCGCGCAGGAGTTCGCGCTGCGCCACCCCTCGCGCACCGCGGCGCTCGTGCTCGGATGCACTACCCCCGGAGGAAAGCATGCCGTGCCGCCTCCGCCTGAATCGCTCAAGGTGCTGACCGCGCCGCGCGTCGGCGTCGCGCCCGAAGAGATCATCCGCCGGGGATGGCCGCTCAGCCTCAGCGCGGGCTATATCAAGGAGCATCGCGCGGAACTTGAGGCGGGTATTGCGCGCTTCCTCGAGCATCCGACTCCGCCGTTCGCATTCCAGCGCCAGCTCGAAGGCACTTACACCCTCAACACTTGGGATCGGCTGGGACAGATCAAGGCGCCGACGCTGGTAATCACCGGCGCTGATGACGTGCTGATTCCGGCGCGAAATTCGGAGCTCCTGGCCGAGCAAATTCCGGGCGCGAAGCTGAAACTTCTGGCGAACGCGGGCCACGGATTCACCACCGAGGCGCGGCCGGAGTTTCTGAAGACGTTTGTCCCGTTTCTGAAGGTGCATCCGATCGCATGACGGGCGCGCCCGCCTGTCGCGCGAGCGGTAACGGATGCGCACGCAAATCGGAATCGTCGGCGCGGGTCCCGCGGGCCTGATGCTCGCGCATCTTCTGCATCGCGGCGGAATCGAGTCCGTCGTCGTCGAAGCCCGCAGCAGAAAGTACGTGCAGGAGCGGGTGCGCGCCGGCGTGCTCGAACAGGGCACCGTCGATCTGATGACGGCGACGGGGGTCGGCGAGCGCCTCAAGCGCGAGGGACTGGTGTATCACGGAATCGAGCTGCGATTTGCGGGCAGAGGGCATCGGATCGATCTAAGCGAGCTCACCGGCGGCGAGGCGATAACGATCTACGGACAGAACGAAGTCATCAAGGATCTGACCGACGCACGTATCGCAGCGGGCGCGCCGATTTTCTTCGAGTCCGAAGACGTGAGCGTGGATGGATTCGACGGCGACGCGCCCGCGATCCGGTTCAAGAGCGGCGGCGCCGAGCACGAGCTGCGCTGCGATTTCATCGCGGGATGCGACGGGTTCCACGGCGTATGCCGCCCGAGCATTCCTGCCGATGCGCTCACGATCTACGAACGCATCTATCCTTTCGCGTGGCTCGGGATTCTCGCGGCGGTCGCTCCGTCGTCCGACGAGTTGATCTACGCGCGGCACGAGCGCGGCTTCGCGCTGCACAGCATGCGCTCGCCGGAGCTCACGCGGCTCTATCTGCAATGCACTCCCGACGAGAAACTGGAAGACTGGCCCGACGATCGAATTTGGAATGAACTCGAACGGCGCTTCGAGATCGACGGCGGATGGAAGCTAAAGAGCGGACCGATCACGCAAAAGGGCGTAACCGAGATGCGCAGCTTCGTTGCCGAGCCGATGCGGTTCGGGCGCTTGTTTCTGGCAGGCGACGCGGCGCATATCGTGCCGCCGACGGGAGCGAAGGGACTCAACCTCGCGATTGCCGACGTGCGCGTGCTCGCGCGCGGCTTCGAGGAATTTTATCGCTCGGGAAATCGCGCGATGCTCGACAGCTACTCGCAGACTTGCCTCAGGCGCGTGTGGAAGGTGCAGCGCTTTTCGTGGTGGATGACTTCGATGCTCCATCGGCTCGACGACGAGAACGCCTTCGACGCGCGCCGCCAGATGGCCGAGCTCGAATACGTGACCAGCTCGCGTGCCGCGTCGCAGAGCCTGGCCGAGAACTATATCGGCCTGCCAATGGATCTGAAATGATCGCGGCGCGGAGTTGATTCGCGAAATGGCGTCCTTTATGGATTTCGCGATCGTCTGCCAGGAACTCGGCCAGACTCAGAGCCGCCTCCAAATGGCGCACGCGGTCGGGAGCTTTCTCGGCGCGCTGGAGGTTGGAGAAGCGGAAATCGCGGCGCGGTTCATGATCGGGCGCGCGGTCGCCCAGGGCGATGAAAAGCGCTTGCAGATAAGCGGCCGCGCGATCTGGAAAATCGCCGCTGCGATCACCGGCTCCGAAGATCAGGGCGAGGATATCTTCACCGCCGCCGAGGACTTCGGCGAGGCGATCGAGATGGTCCTGCGGCTGCGCCCCGCCGAGCCGGAACCGTCGCTGACGATCGCCGAAGTCGATCGCACGTTCCGCGAAATCGCGGAGATCGAGGGACGCCGCGCACGCGCGCGCAAGCTCGAAACGCTGCAGGCGCTGTTCGCTCGCGCCTCGAACCTCGAGGCGAAATTCATCGCCAAGATTCTCGTGCGCGAGATGCGTCACGGCGTCAGCGAAGGAATCCTGCTCGAAGCCATCGCGAAAATGGCGAATCGGCCGGTCACCGAGGTCCGGCGCATCAACATGCTCGAAGGCGATCTCGGCCGCGTGGTCCGAATCGTGCGCGAGGGCGCTGCTCCCGCGCGCGGCGCGCAGGCGATCAAGCCGCTGCGCCCGATGCTCGCGCAGCCGGCGGCAGACATCGCCGAGGCGTTCGCGATGATGGGTTCCGAGATCGCCTTCGAGCACAAGCTCGACGGCGCGCGCGTGCAGATTCATCACGCTGGCGGCGAGACGCGGATCTTTTCGCGCCGGATGAACGAGATCACGCCGAGCCTGCCCGAGATCACCGAAATCGCGGCGCGGCTCGGCTCACGCGCCGCGATCTTCGATGGCGAGGTTATCGCGGTCGACAGCGATGGACGTCCGCAAGCCTTCCAGGAGCTGATGCGCCGGTTCGGCCGCGTGCGCGAGATCGAAAAGCTGCGCGCCGAGCAGCCGGTGCGGCTCTACCTGTTCGATATTCTCGGACTCGACGGTGAGTTGCTGATCGATCGCCCCTATGCGGACCGGATCGCGGCGCTCCAGGAAGTCGCGGCGAGCGCGAGCCTCGAGCTGGTCACGCGAATCGAGCGCCCGAATCTGCCCGAGGCCGAGAAATTCTTCACCGACGCGATCGCCGATGGGTTCGAAGGCGTGGTCGCGAAGTCGCTCGCGAGCGCATACACGCCCGGCGCGCGCGGACGCGGATGGGTCAAAATCAAGCATGCGAAGACGCTGGACTTGGTGATCGTCGCCGCCGAATGGGGTTACGGGCGGCGCCACGGATGGCTTTCGAACTATCATCTTGCGGCGCGAAACGAAGCCACCGGCCGGATGAGCGAGGTCGGCAAGACCTTTAAGGGCCTCACCGACGCGGAGTTCGAAACGATGACCGAGCGGCTGCTCGCGCTCAAGACCGAAGAGGCGCACGGCGTCGTGACCGTTCGGCCCGAAGTCGTGGTCGAGGTCGCGTACAACGACATCCAACGCAGCCCCCAGTACGAAGCCGGAATGACGCTGCGCTTTGCGAGGATCGTCAGGATTCGCGACGACAAGCCGGCCGCTGAGGCCGACACGATCGCGACCATCGCGCGCGAGTTCGAGCGACAGGCGATTCCGCCGCGCGGTGCAAAGATTTAGTGTTCGTGCCGGGTGCGCAGGGCGCGCAGGAACGTCGTTGAATAGCCGTAGCTAGTGTCCTCGGAGATGCTTCGGCTCGTGAGCGTCGGTCATCGCCATCGCGATGGCTTCGATCTCGCTCTCGCCAAAATCTTCGAGCACGAAAGAATCGGCCTGGGCGTTGTCGTGGCGCTCGTACATATCGCAGCACCAGCAGTTCGGACCTAGCTGCCTCGTATGCAGCACGAAAGTGTTGCTTCCAACCACTTCCACCCGTTCCATAGCGGTAACCTCCCGAGCAGAGTTGCCATGGTCATCGGCGGGCCGTGACATAAATCTTTTAGCATCAATCCAGCAGTATAGCTAATGAAAATCGTCGCAGAAATCTTGCAAATACAGGGAACTACGAATTTTCAGGCTGATTTGACCGATCGAACCCAATCGGTCAGCGCGTCGTACGTGCTCCGAAACGCCAGAGAGTCCCACATGATAGCCTCTGGCGCGAAATAGCGAATCTCGGTCGCCTCTTCTGAAAGGGAAAGCTCACCTGCGGCGGGCGTCGCCAGATAGACGATTACCTGTGCCTTCGCGTTGGCGGGATCGGTGTACACGCCGAGGAGCGGGCCGAGATTTACGCGGAGGCCGACCTCCTCAAGCGTCTCGCGCGCGGCGGCGTCGGCGGCGGGCTCTGCGAAATCGACGAAGCCTCCGGGGAAGGTCCATTTTCCGAGCGCGGGTTCGATTCCGCGTTTTAGCAGCAAGACGCGCCCGTCCTCGACGACCACGCATCCGGCGACCAACTTCGGTGACGGAAAAAAGACGAACCCGCATCGCGGACACGCGCGAAACCGCTTGCGATCGGGCAGGATCGTGCGCAGCTCCATCTCGGTGCCGCACAGCGCGCAGAATTTCACCTCGGCGGGAAACCGATGCTGCACGTGATGATTCGCATGAATCGCGTTGCTATCACTGTCGTCGTGTTTCATTTTGAGACTCGATTATTACGCCGTCAGCCGGGCGCACCAGCGCTTCGCCAATCAGGATGATCATCGCCGCGATAATTATAAACGGACTGAGCGATTTGCGCCGCTCTAGATTGGGGCGTCCGAGTCCCACTGCGGAAACGTCGGGATTCAAACGGCCGCCGGTTGCCGACGCCAGCCGCTCGAGCAGTCCGTAGTTCGGCGCGGGACGCGGAACCTCCGCGAGGACCGCGGAGCTTACCGTGTAGGCGAGTGGCGGGAAGGTCTGCGACTTGTCGCCGGGAGCGCGCACGCTGATGTTGTACGTACCCGGCGCGGGTGCGTCGATCGAGCCGGAGAATTCTCCCGGCACCTGTTCCGAAAGCGCGGTCTCGACGTGAGTGCCGTCGGGACGGGTGACGATGGTCGTCAGCAGGCTCGGGCCCTTGCCGGTTTCGTCGGAATAATCGTTGAGCCGAATATTTATCCGGCTGCCCTGGTAGCCGAGCTCGAACGTCAAATTTCTGCTCGCCGGTCGTGCTCTCCGGCGTCATCCAGCCGAGCAGGCGGTCCCACACCGGCGAGAAGACGTTGGAGGTGATCCACGGCCCCGACCACCTTCCGCTCGCGTCGGTGGTGACCGCGAGAGTCTTGCCCGCGCCGTATTTCCAGCTCGCGATGAGTGGTTCCCGGTTTCCGCCGCGATCGATATAGGCGCTCAGGTCGGCTCGCGGCTTGATCTCGGTCGAGACGTAGCCCTTGATCGCCGGCAACTGCCGCCCGGCGAGGTCTTTCAGCACCGGGTCGGGGTCCACGGTGTGAGGTTTGAAGCTCGACTCCTGCATCGTGATCTCTCCGCCGTGAGTGCGGACGTCCTGGACGAAAAGCTCGGGCAGGTTCTTGGCGCTGTCGGTTTGATACGATGCGCCGCCGCCGAATTTGCTGATCGAATCGAGCAGGGTGAGATTGGCTTCGTTTCCGATCGCGATAGTGGAGATGGTCGCGCCGCCTTCGCGATGCATCCGCGAAACGAGGTCGTAGTACATCGCCGGCGTGCCGCCGGTTTCGCCGTCGGTCAGGATCACGACGTGCTGAATTTGCGCGCCGCTTCCCGCCAGCATCCGCTCGGCCTCCTGCAGCGCGGGTAGCAGATAGGTGGTGCCGTGCGCGACCAGCCGATCGATCATCTGGTTCATATACGGACGGCTCTTCGCCAGCGGCTGCAGCGGCACGACCACGAACGGCTGCGAATCGAACCCAATCACACTCACCAGGTCGGTGTTCTTGAGAGTCTCGGTGACAGTCTCGGCGGCGGCCTTCGCGTACTTGAGTTTGTCGTTGCGGCCCATCGAGCCGGACTTGTCGATGATCAAAACCAGCGCGCGGGTGCGCTCCTTATGCTCCGGCGGCTTCATGATCACCGGCATCGCCTTGGCGAGCGGACTCGATTGCCAGCCGCCGAGGCCGAAACTCGAATCGCCGCCGACCATCGCGAGCGAGCCGCCCCGCTCGACGTAAGAAACCAGCGCATCCTGATCGGCTGGCGCGATCCGGCTCGCAGGAACGTTGTCCAAAAACACCGCGTCGAAGCCGGTCAGCTTTCCGTTCCACTCGCCCAAGGTTATCGGGACCACGGTTGGCTCGAAGCCCCGGCGCTCGGCGACGGTCTGGAGATAGTTCGCGTCCTGCGCGCGATCGGTCAGGATCAAAACCTTGCGCCGCGCGCCGACGCCAACCCATCCCTTGAGCGAATCGTCTTCGAGATATTGATCGATCTTCGCATTGTCGGCTTTGAACGACGCCGAGTATGAGGCGAGTCCCGCCGCCTCGTTGCGGACCGGAAAATCGAAACGCTGGGAGCCATGCGGAAGGCTTACCCGCCGCGTATCGAGGAGCGTGGCGTCGCGATAGACGGAGATGGTTCCGGTGACGGGCGCGTCATTCAAGTTCTCCATCGTGACGCCGAGCTCGAACGGCTCGGCCTTTTCGAGCGCGGGCGGCAGCGACAGCTCGGTCATCGTGACGTTGGGAATCGAAGTGGCGCCGGGCGGAGTAAAGATATCGAGACGGATTCGCGCCGCGACGAGCGAGCCGATCGCGCGAGTCGAGTCGCCGCGATTCTCCCATCCGTCGGTCACCAGCACCGCCGGACCGCCCTGCGCGGCCGGGTCCGCCGCGATTCGCATCAGCGCGGTTTCGAGATCGGTCGCGCCAGGTGCGCACGAGGCGCAAGCGGCGCCGGATGCGAGCGTGCTGTCGATCGCGCCGATCGTGCTCGAGTCGGTCGAGCCCGCGAAGATCAGCGCGGGGTCGCTCGGGCGCAATTTCAACTGATCCCCGAGCAGCTTCGCGGTCCACGCGCGCATCGCGGGCGTGATACTCGCCGAGGCATCGACGATCGCGGGGCGCGCCGCGCCCTCGAAGTGCATCACGGTCTGCGGATTCGCCAGCGCGAGGATGAACAGCGCGAGCGCGAGCGCGCGCATAATCGGCGCCCAGATTTTCTTCCACTCGCGTGCATTGACGAGCGACCACGCCAGCACCAGCCCGACGACCGCGAGCAGGTAGAGCGCGTCGGGCCGCGAAAGCGAAATCTCCGCGATCGACTTGAGCGGCGGCATCACCTACGCCTGCGCCATTATGTTGCGCCGCCTGCGGTACACGATGATCGCCTCGAGTGCGCCGAGCGCGATAATCGCGAGCAGCAGCCACGGACTGAGCGACGACTTTTCCAGGAACGATTCGCTGGAAGCGGGAGCTGCGGCCGCGATCTCGACCCGGATCGGCGGGACGTTTTCCAGATCCGACACCGAAAGGTCGTCAAGGTTGACCGCGCGCGGAATCGGCCCAACACCCGCGCCCGAGAGCTCGTAGATTCCCTGCGCATCAACGTCGGTGAACAGCGTTCCCGGCGTCGCTTTCATCTTCTTGCCCGAAGGCAGCGCAACGCGCGTGACGCCAGCCGGCACCAGCCAGGGCTGTCCGGTGCGGTAGCTGCCCGCATTCGCGCCGAGTCCGGCCAGATAGCTCAGCAGGTTGAGCGTCAGGATCGACATCGGCAGATTTTTCTTCCCGAGATACGGAAATGGATTGAACCCCGTCGCGACGAACCGATGCTCGTCGCGCTCGCCGCGCAGGATCAGTCCTCCGCCCTGTCCGCTGACGACGGCGGTCATCCACGGATGCTGCCCGAAGAATTCGCCGCTGCGCAGGTTGAGCATCCTGAAGTTCACCGAGTCGGTGAGCGCGTCGGTGTTGTGCCACTGATCAATCTCTATATTCGCCGCGGGCGCGACCGTGAAGCCGAACGCGGGATCCGGCGGCGGCATCACCATCAGGGTGTTCACCGGCGGGATTTGCTTGGGCGTCGAGTACTCGAAAATCGCGACGTCGGCTTTGGCCAGGTCTTCGGGAGCAAACTTGTCGGGCGCCACGACGGTGACCTGCGCGCCCGGGATCGCGCCGAGTCCGGCGGCATCGGCGGGGGCCGGCGTGATGAACAAAATCGACACCGCGCGCACCGCTCCGCTGGTCGCGTAGGCGACGTTGTCGAGCGCGAACGAATCGGCGGGCGCGAGCTCGGCGCGATAGACCTGTGCCGGCGCGAGCGACGGAAATTCCAGCGCCCCGGTCTCGCCCGCGGCCAGAGACTCGTGGGCGCTCGCGAGATGCCGCCCGTCGCCGGTCAGCGTGACGGTGATATCGGACGGGTTCGGGCCGAAGTTCGAGACGCTGATTCGCGCGTGCAGCGTATCGACGCCAAAGACCTCGCGCCGGAGCGTGAACGAGCTGAGCGCGAGATTCGGCGCGGGATCGCCGGTGACGATCGCATGGATCGCCGCCGGAACCGGCGGCGCGATCGCGCGGAAGCTCGCGAAGATCACTTTTTTGAAAAGTCCGCCCGTCGCGAGGTCGGTGAGTGAGGCGGTGATTGCCGCGGGGTCGTCCGGCGCGTCGGTCGGACGGATTTGCGCGATCGCGTGGCGCGCCTCGACCATCGAATCAAACGCCGGCGCGATCCGATAGCGGCCGGCGCGGTCACGAATACCGAAACCTTGCCGCCGCCATCCTCGTCCGAGAGCATCGCGTCCGCTTTCTTGAGCGCGTCGTCGAAGCGGGTTGCGCCCGACGGGAGCTGCACCTGCATCGCGGCCGAGTTATCGATCATCACCGCGATCGGATTGCTCTTGCGGACGATGAACGGCCCCGCCATCGCGAGCACCGCAAGGCACAGCAGCAGCAGTTCGACGAGGAACATCCAGTCGAAGCGCGGCTTGCCGCCGTAGCGCTCTTTGCGAAAGCCGCGCAGCGCGCGAAACGCCAGCACGCTCGAAACGACCACGCGCGCGGGGCGCTCGCGCGCAAGGTAGGCGAGCACCAGCGCGGGTACGATCGCGAAAAAGATTAAAGCGCCGGGATAAAGCAGGCCCATCGATTTCAGCTCAATGCGCCAGTCCCAGGTCGGCGACCGCGCGCACGAAAAAGCTCTGGAACTCCTGGTCGGTGGTGTGGAGCGCGTAATGCAATCCGCGCTTCAGGCAGAACTGCTTAATCTCGCGCGTCAGCCGTTCCATGGTCTGCTGATATTGTTCGCGCTCGCGCGGGCCGATCGCGACGCGCAGATGCTCTCCGGTTTCGGAATCGACCACCTCAACGTCGCCTTCGAGTCCTTGCCCGTGAATCTCGCGTCCCCCGAGAATCTGCACCGCGGTCACGTCCATCGTCGCGGCGGTGAAGAGTCCGAGGCCGCGCGTAACAGAGTTCAGCAGCATCAGGAAGTCGGAGATCACGAAAACTTTTCCCGCGCGCCGGATTGAGTGCATCTCGCGCGCCAGCGACGGAGCGAAATCGTACTCGCCGCCGGGCTTGATCGCGCGCAGCTTGCGCGCGAGATCGATTATCCGATGCCGTCCGTACAGAAAGACCGGCTCGATCTTCGCCCCCGCTCCCGCCAGCACCCGGACCATCACGCGGTCGCCCGACGACAGCGCGACGTACGCGACCGCCAGCGCGGTTGCGACCGCGCGATCGAACTTGCGATCGGCCGCGGGATACGCCATCGAGGCGCTCGCGTCCAGGAAGATATAGGTCAGCAGATCTTCTTCTTCCTTGAACAGCTTGATGTAGAGCTTGTCGGTGCGGCCGTAGAGGCCCCAGTCGATGTAGCGGAAATCGTCGCCGGGCGAGTAGTGCCGGTAATCGCTAAATTCGAGCGACGAGCCGCGCTTGGGCGATAGATGCGAGCCCTTGCCCATGCCGGCGTATTGGCGCCGGGTGCGGACGCGCAACTCTTCCAGCCGCGCCAGGAATTGCGGCGTGAACTCGTCGGGGAGATCGAACATCGGTTAAGCGCGCAGGCTACGCGCGCGGACGCTTGAGGCGCTTCTGGACCTGTTCGAGAATCGATTCGGTGGTAACGTTCTCGGCCTCGGCCTGGAAGTTGCGCAGCAGCCGATGGCGCAGGCACGGAACCACCGCGTCGTCGATATCTTCGTAGCTGACGCTGACCCGCCCGGCGAGGAGAGCATTGACCTTTGCGCTCAGGATGATCGCCTGTGCACCGCGCGGGCTGGGTCCGAAGCGCAGGTATTGCGAGACCTCGGGAATCGCGCCGGGACCGCCCGGAGTGCATGCGCCAATCATCGCGATTATGTAGCGCTCGAGCGGCTCGGCGACCATCACCTCGCGCACGAGACCCTTGAGCGTCTCGATCTCCTGCGCGGCGGTTGCAGGCTTGAAGATGGCTTCGATCTGATGCGCTCGCGTGCCGGTAGTGCGACTAAGGATCTCGCGCAACTCGTCGGGCTTAGGCGGTCCCATCACGACTTTGAACAGAAACCGGTCCATCTGCGCCTCGGGCAGCGGATAGGTCCCTTCGAGCTCGATTGGGTTCTGCGTCGCGAGCACCATGTACGGCGGTTCGAGGCGGTAGGTGAGTCCGAAGACCGTCACCTGATGCTCTTCCATCGCTTCCAGCACGGCCGACTGCGTTTTCGGCGTGGCGCGGTTGATCTCGTCGCCGAGCACGATATGGGCGAAGATCGGGCCCGGCTTGAACTGGAACTCGCGATGCCCGTCGGACTCGGTCAGCACTTGCGTGCCGATAATATCCGACGGCATCAGGTCGGGTGTGAACTGGATTCGCTTGAAGCTAAGCCCGAGCGTGTCCGCCGCGGCTTTGCACATCAGGGTTTTGCCGAGGCCCGGGACGCCTTCGATCAGGATATGTCCGCCCGAGAACAGCGCGGTCAGGAGTTTACGGATGACCTCCTGATGGCCGACGATAACGCGGCCGACTTCCTGCTCGGCGCGTGAGAAGACCTTGCGAAATTCCGCGACGCGCTGGTCGGGTGATACTTGCGGTGCCGCTCCCATCAGTTCTCCTTAAAGTACCAAAAGGTACGAAGTCTTTCTTTACTGGCTTCGTTTTTTCAGTGGATTAGATCTCGATACCGCGGCGGAACGAGCTGGCGCTCGTCGGGCGCGGCCTGATCGGTAGATTCCTTCAGCGGGGCGTTGACGTACGCGGTGGTGGCGGTCGGATGACTGGTATCGACAACAGTCTTGCCGCCCGCGCCGACGATCGCGCCATTCGGCAGCCGGAACATCACGTAGCGCGCGTCATGGATATTCAGCGCCGCGCCTTTCTCGCCCGGTTTCAGATAGCGCTGATAGTTTGCCGGCGGCGGAGTCTCTCCAAGATGCGTATCGCCGAGATTCGAACCCATGTCCTTGGTGGAAGCCTGAGCGCCTCCGGTCGGCGGAACGTTCTGTTTTCCGGCCGCATCGCCTTTGGGAACGTTTCCGGCCCGCGATGAATCGGGTTTGTTGGCGGCTCCGTTTTTGTCGGGATTTCCGCCGGTCTTGGGAGCGTTGCCCGCCTTGTTGTCGTCACTGAGCTTCTTGTTGTCGGGCTTGGGACTGTTCTTGGAGTCGCTTTCGACTTGCGCCTTCGCGTCGGCCAGCTCGTTTTGCAGATCGACGGAAGAATCTTTTTTCTGTTTGCCGTTTTGGCCGGAGCCGTTGTTGCCCTGCTGATTTTTGCCCGCACCCGATCCTGGCTGATTGGATTTATCCGAGCCGCCCGGGCCGTTGCCCTGTCCCTGGTTTCCGCCGCCCTGGCTCGAACCGTTGCCTTGTCCCTTGGCGGTCTGATTACCGCCGCCCGCGCCGACGCCTTTATTCGCGCCGCCTGCGCCTTTCTTTTCCTGCTGGAGATCGTGCATCGCGTCGTCGAGCTTCTTGATTTTCTGCTCGGGCGGCAGGCTCGGATTCTCCAGTGCGTCGGCGGCGGCTTTGGCCTCAGCGGCGATTGCGCGATCGGTGGGATCGGTCGAGTTGGCTTCGATTTCGCGAGAGATCTCGCGCAGCCGTTCCGCTATCGCCTGCTCGCGCGTGGGCGGGCGCACGAGGCCCATCGTGGCGAGTATCATCGCGATCGCGACTACTCCGGCGAGCATCGAGGATCGCGCCAGCGGCCGTCCAAGTGAGAGCGGAAACGCCTTGGCCGGGTCGAAGCGTTCGAGCAATCCGATCGCGCGGCGCCATAGGAGCGGAAAAAGCGGGCTGCGCGCGGCCTTCGCCTCGTCGCCGAGCGCGGGATCGGCCAGAGCGGCGAAGGTCAGAATCTCCTGGCGCGCGCGGACCGCGTTATCGACCTGCTCAGCGGCGGCGACGAAATCGAGTGCGCGCCGGTACGCTCGCAGAGCCAGAATCGCGCCCGCAGCCAGCGCTCCCGCCGCTATCAGGAACAGGGCATCTCGCAGTATCGCAGCGCGCTCGGGCGCAAGGATATAGCCCCACCGCATCCAGGTAGCTCGGCCAATCGGCACAAGAAAAATTGCGAGCGCAAGCGCTACCAGCGCCGGCGCGATCGCATATGCACCCGTGCGGATCGCCGCGACTTGGGCGATACGGTTGCGCGCGCGGCCGAGAATCTCTACGGGATTTGGCACGACCCCCTATTATAGCCTATCTGACCTAATTCGCGCGACGTTCAGCGCCCGGGCGTTGCGTAGGTGCGCGCTCGGCGGTGCGCTTGAGCGCCAGGATCGCGCGCTTGTGTTCGTCGAACGTTTTGGAAAACACGTGCGTTCCGTCGTCGCGCGCCACGAAATAGAGATAGCCGGAAGGCGCAGGATATAGCGCGGCCTCGATTGAGCTAAGGCCGGGATTGGCGATCGGTCCCGGCGGAAGACCCGCGCGCTCGTACGTATTGAACGCGCTCGGAGTCCGCACCGCGGCCGCGGCCGACCCGGCTCCATCGAGACTATACTCAGCAGTCGGATCGGATTGAAGCGGCATCCCGATTCGCAAGCGGTTGTAGAATACGCCCGCAATCAGCCCGCGCTCGCCCGGCACTTTGGCTTCCTTTTCGATAATCGAAGCCATCGTAACCATAGTCCGTGCATTTAATCCCAAGTCGAACATCCGCTCTTCGACCGCGGGCGTCAGTACCCGGTAGAAGCGCGTCAGCATCGCGATCAATATTCCGTCGATCGTGATACGAGGCGAGAATTTGTAGGTCGCGGGAAACAGGTATCCCTCGGCGCCCAGCGGCATAAGCCCGAGCGCGCGAACGATCTTGCCTCGCAAAGCAGCGTCCTCGAATTCTGTTTGGCACACCAGTCCGGCGGCCGACAGCCGCTCGGCTATCTGATGGACGGTCAGCCCTTCGGGAATCACGATTGTCACGACGATAAAATCGCCCGCCACGAGATGACGCATCACGTCGGGAATCCGCTCGCGGCCGCGAAACGCGTAGTCTCCGGGCTTTATCCGGCGCGCGTCGCCGGTAACCTCGCCGTACAGGAGCATCGCCGTGCCGCTGCGCACGACGCCCGCGTCGGAAAGGGCGCGCGCGACCGCGCGAAACGACTGCCCCGGCGCGATCGTTAGCATCCGCGGCGGAGCGAAGATCTCCGTCGGCGCGAGCCAGTAGAAGTTGACCGCGAGGACGCCCGCGCCGATCACAGCGGCTAAAATGATCAGTCCGAGCAGTTTTCCAAGGCGTCGCATCTGGCGCGATGCCTTTATCATGGCCCGGCCCGAGCCGTCACGCTGCGGGAAAACTTTGTCAGTCAGGGCGCGCTAGCATTGCTCCGTTGGCGCCTGCGGATGCGCCTCGATCCATCCCTCCAGGATGACGGTGGCGGCAACCGAATCCAGCGCTGCCTTGCGCCGCTTGCCGCTGGCGGACGACTTCATCCGCTCGCCCGCCTCGAAGCTCGAAAGCCGCTCGTCCTGAAAATCGACCGGCAATCCCAGATGCGTCCCGAGCCGGGCCGCGAACGCTCGCGCGGCGCGGGCGATTGGACCCTCGCTCCCGTCCATGCTGAGCGGCAATCCCACGACGATCCGGGTGACCTGGCGGTCGGCGAGACGATGCTCGATATCGGCGAGATCGAGCGCGATCGAACGTCGTTCGACGGTGCCTAACGGATAAGCACCGGCAGGTCCGGGGCCGCTGATCGCGAGTCCGATGCGCTTTTTTCCGAAATCAATAGCAACAATAGTCATCTTGTAATGTTCCG
The DNA here is from genome assembly GCA_963801665.1 of uncultured delta proteobacterium. Lineage (GTDB taxonomy): Bacteria > Desulfobacterota > Binatia > Binatales > Binataceae > JBARDN01. Next base: position 799,251 of record CAWDFL010000003.1, read on the forward strand.
TATGTTACCAACCCGTCAGACTGACCGCTATCGAGCCGGATGCGTGTGATAATAAATAACGCCAGTGGGTTGCTTTCGCTGACCGAATTGCTTAACGTGCCCGCAATGCGTTCTCGGGGGAGAACTGTCGATGGAATTTCGCGTGCGCTGACCGCCTTGACGGTGGGAGTGCTCGTAACGATCGCGGCGCTGCATCTTTTTTTCCGCAGCGACTCCGCACAGCCCCCCTCTGGCCTTGAGGCGATCGTCGCCGGGACCGATTCCGCCGTCGACATGGTCGAAGCTGAGAGCGCCATCCCGGCCGCTACCGCAATCACGATCAGCACGACTCTAGATCGCTCGGCCTCTGTCGCCGGATACCTCGAAGATGCGGGCGTGGACCGTGACGAAGCCCGCCGATGGGCCGGGATCTTTCAGCAGGCGGCGGCATCGCGTTATTTCTACAAAGATCATCCTCTGACGCTTTATAAGGACCCAGAAACCGGCGAACTGCGTGGGTTCAAATACGACATTGACCTGAAAACCTCGGTCACAGTGGCGAGCCTGGGCAACATGGTCCTCAAGGCGCACGCCGCGCCGATCGAGTACTACCTGAAGCCGGTCAGGATGGCTTTCGCAGTCAAGGACAGCTTCAAACACGCCGCGGAGAAGCACGGGGTGCCCGGTCCGATCGTCGAGTCGCTGGAAGACGCCTTCGCCGACCGCCACGACCTCGATCGGCTCCGTCCCGGCTCGGCGGTGAAGCTGATCTATCAGGAAAAAGTCAGCCGCGACGGAACTTATCACCTGGTCGACGGGGTCGAAGCGGCGCAGATTCGCTTCGGCGGCCGGACCTTGCAGGCCTACGCGTTTCGCGACGAGCACGGCATGCCTCATCTGTACGACGAAAAGGGCCATGCGCTCGGCGCTCAATTCCTGCGCTTCCCGCTGAATTTCAAATACATATCCTCAGGCTTCTCGTTCCATCGGTATCATCCGCTGCTGCACATCTACCGTCCGCACGTCGGGGTCGATCTGGCCGCCGACTATGGGACCCCCGTCAAGGCAGTCGCCGACGGGCGCGTCGAGCAGGCGGGATGGGCCGGAGAGCTTGGCAACAGCGTCCGGATCGACCACGAGCGTGGAATGACCAGCATCTACGGACATATGCAGCGCATCAGTCCGGATATCCATCAGGGTTCGTACGTGCACATGGGCCAAGTCATAGGATTCGTGGGTTCGACCGGGCTTTCGACCGGGCCGCATCTGCATTTTGGACTCGAGAAGCAGGGCACCTATGTCAATCCGCTGACCGAGAAGCTGGGTGTGAATCACCAGGTCTCGCCCCGGATGACCGCGCTGTTCGATAATATGAAAGAGCGCTACGAATCCGCGCTGGCGAAGCTGCCCGACCTCGGAAACCATTTCGTCAGTGCCGACGCGCGCAAGCCCGCCATCTCCGAGTTCGGCGACATGTATCACGTGACGCTCGATCGTCCCGCGGGCAAAGCCTCGCACCTGCGCGGACGGCGCTATTCGAGCCGCTCTTCCCGGCGGGGCAGCGTGATGCCGACCTCGTCGACCGGCGCCGCCGGCGCGATGTAGCTCGCGTCCGCGCGATAATCGAACCCAATCGTCGTCAATCTTCCGAAAGAGCAGTCCGCGATGCGGCGCAGCCTCGACAGCGACTTCTTCAGCTCGGCGCCTCCGCGGATTTTCGCGCATCGTGGCGCCAGCGGCGAGTTTCCGGAAAATACGATGGCTTCGTTCGACGCGGCCGCGCGTCTCGGCGCCGAATACTTCGAGCTCGACGTGCACATGACCCGCGACGGAGAGGTCGTCATCGTGCACGACAGCGACCTTTTGCGGGTCAGCGGCCGCGCCGGCGCGATCGCGGAGCTGACGCTCGCCCAAGTGCAGGCGGCGGACGCGGGCTATGCATTCTCGCTCGACGGGGGCGCGACCTATCCATTTCGCGATCGCGGGATCAGAATCCCCCGCCTCGCCGAGCTGCTGGACGCGCTGCCGAATGGCCGTTTCAATATCGAACCCAAGCAGATCGTGCCGAGCGTGATCCCGGTGATGCTCAAAGTGATCGATCGGGCCGGGATGCGCCGGCGCGTGCTGATCGCGGCTGAGCAGCAGCCGCCGCTCGATGAGCTTCGCGCGCTCGCGCCGGGCGTGCCGACCAGTTTCCCCTACGGCGAAGTAGCAGAGTTCCTGCAAGCGATGGCGTCGAACGAGACCGGCTACAGGCCTCGCGCCGACGCGCTACAGATCCCGCCCGAGTACCAGGGATGGAACCTCGCGGCGCCCGAGATAATCGCGTTCGCACGCAGTCTCGGCGTCGAGGTTCACGTCTGGACGGTCAACGATCCCGCCAAAATGAACACGCTATTCGATATTGGAGTAGCGGGCATCTTCACCGACTTCCCCGCCCGCGGCCTCGCAGTCGCGCGCTCGCGAACATCGGCTATGGTCGCTGCCGCGCAAGCGCGAGCGCGTCGGCGATAGTCGCCAGCGGCAAGACGAGTTTCAGAGGATCATCGAGCAGCCTGGCTGCTCCGAAGCGCGCATACCACTCGGCCGCGCGTTCGCTTTTCGCATCAATTGCGAGCGCAACGCCGCCAATCTCGACAGCGACGGAAAGCGCACGCTTGCCGGCGGCGAGTAAGAGCTCGCCGCCTAGCCCGCTCCCCTGATTTGATCGGCTGACGGCTAGCCGCGCGAGACGGAACACGGGAACTTCGTATCGGCCGAGGCGTCGAGTTATCGCGGTGGGAACTTTGGCAAACTCAATCGCACCCGGACTGATTGTGTAGTAGCCCAGGATGCGGGCAGGATCGTCGGGTGATACTCCTACAAAGGTCTTGGCGCCGCCAGATTCGTGATTCTGGCGCGCGTAACGGCGGAGATACTCGTCGAGTTCCTCCGACCCGCATTCGAAATTCTTACGATCGTGGCGTCGATTGATTGCTTCTTCGCGCCAGACCGTCCTGCCGTTCACGCTTTTGGGAGCCGCTTGGCCGCCGCGATCAGCGCCGCAGTGGGTTTCGGCGGCTTCTCCAACAACTGAAGCACGCGTCTCGAATCTCGGTTGGAAAGTACGATCCGCTCCGAGCGCTCGACTACGCCGCGCGCAACCGGCAGAACATTGCGCATGATGAACCGCGTGACATCGAGTTGCTCGTGAGCCGCCGCTTCCGAAATGAGCTGCTTTTCAGCGCGGGTGGCGCGCAGCTCGATTCGATCGGTTCGAGCAGACGCGGTGGTCATGTTTCGCCTCACTTTGCTTTCCGTCTACGCGACGAATATAGCGCACGTACGATGTCCGTACGACACCTGCTTAAGGGTCTCGGGGTCCTTTTGCGTCATCCTGCCATAAAAGTGAGTAGGCTAAGAGTATCGTAGTCGCAGCCGAGCCCCCCTACTGAGTGCGGAGAAACCCAGGTTGGTCGCACTAATCGCTTCGCGGAGATCCTTCGCCTGCGGCTCAGGATGATAGACAGCGATCGGTTGCGAAAAAATCGGGAGCCTGCCGAAGCGGAGCGCTTTTCACTGTAGCGCTTGCGATGTTACGATCGGCGCGCCGCGAGGCTTTTGGAATTTTATCGCGCTGGAGATACGCCGATATGAAACTCGATACAGGACTGAGTGTCCGCAACCTCAAGGAGGTTCCCGCCGCTGCGAAGGCCGCCGAGGAGACGGGCTTCGACGCGCTGTGGACTATCGAGGCCGGCAGCGATCCGTTTCTGCCCGCTGCGATCGCGGCGGAACATACCAAAAAAGTAAAAATCGGCACTGCGGTCGCGATCGCATTTCCGCGCAGTCCGATGGTCACGGCCGGCACCGCGTGGGATCTGGCGGCGCTATCCGATGGCCGATTTATCCTGGGTCTTGGCACGCAGGTCAAAGGTCACAACGAGCGCCGCTACAGCGTCAAGTGGGAGCCGCCCGTGCCGCGGCTGCGGGAATATATCGGGTCGCTGCGCGCGATCTTCAAATGCTGGGCGGAAGGCGGCGCGAAGCTCAGCTTCAGCGGCAAGTACTACAACTTCTCGCTGATGACGCCGTTTTTCACTCCCCCGAAACATGCGCATCCGGACATCCCGATCTGGATCGCGGGCGTCAACGAGCACATTCTGCGTCTCGCGGGCGAGACCTGCGACGGCCTGCACGCGCATCCGTTCAACTCGCCCAAGTACCTGCGCGAGTACGTGCTGCCCAACGTCGAGCGCGGTCTCGCCAAGGCCGGACGCGCGCGCAAGGATTTTACGATCGCGACCACTGCGTTCGTGATCGTTGGGCGCAACCGCGAGGAGATCGAGCGCGCGAAGGCCGGCGTGCGCCAGCAGATCGCATTCTACGCTTCGACCCGCACCTACAAGGTCGTGCTCGATATGCACGGATGGGGCGACGTGTCGCCGCGCCTCAGCGAGAAAGCCGCCAAGGGCGATTGGCGCGGGATGGCGAGCGAGATCACGGACGAGATGCTCGAGACCTACGCGGTGACCGGCACCTTCGACGATATCGCCGAGAAAGTGAAGGAACGTTACGATGGCTTGCTCGATCGGGTAGCGTTCTACATTCCGTACCAGGCGGGAATCGACGACGCCGAATGGAAAAAGCTCACGCGAAAATTCAACGGGTGACAAGAATGAAATCGAGCTCGAAGTTTTCGTTCCTGGCCGCGATTCTGACGCTCGCGATCGCCGCCGGTGCTCCACGCGCTTTCGCGGCCGACACCTCGACGGCGGCGCCGCTTGCGCCCGAGGCGCCGCAACCCGGGGTGCAGAAATTCACAATCGTCGCGGTGCAGATCGGAAACACCAAGTTCTGGCTGCCGAGCACGATTATCGTGCATCAGGGCGAAAAAGTGGTGCTCACGCTGAAGAACGATATCCCCGGCGCGGAAGATCGCCACGGATTTTCGCTTCCCGGCTACAACATCACCGAGGTCATCAAGCGCGGCGAGCCCAAGACGGTGTCGTTTGTCGCGTCGCGCGCGGGCACGTTTCCATACATATGCCAGCTCCACGCCGCTCACGTCGGCGGGCAATTGATCGTCGAACCGAAGCTGTAAGCAAATTCCAATCGCGCTCGCTACGCCGAAAGGTTAGGCTCTGAGGCCTGATGCGAACGCGGGTCCTCTATGCGCGAACGCCGAAGTGGCGGAGCCTGATCGAACGCGCCGACGAATTGATCGCGGGGCCGGGATTTCGCGCGCTGAAAGCCGAAGGGCGTACGCTCGCCGGAGTGCTCGAGATTCCCGGTCGTCCACCGGTATTCATCAAGCGCGCGCGCGAGCGATCGTGGGCGAAGGGCCTCGCGGCGCGCGGCGCGGGATCGCCTGCGGCGCGTGCGGTCGCGGGTGCGGAGATTCTCGCGTCGGCGGGCATTGCTCATCCCGCGCCGCTGGCCGCGATGGACGAGGTAAGCGGTGTGGCGGTGCGTGCGTCGTACCTGATCTCTGAGGCGCTGCTCGAGGCTGACAGCCTGTCGCGGTTCGCGCTCGGCCCCGGCGGGATTAAAGGACGCGACGCGCGGCGCCGGCGGCGAATCCTCGCGACAGTCGCGCGCGAGGTCAAGCGGATGCACGACGCCGGAATCTACACGCGCGATTTGCAGGAGACCAACGTGATGGTCGCCGACAGCGGCGCGGGCGGCTTCCGCGTCTGGTTTATCGACCTGGAGGATTTCCGCCGCGAGCGCGGAAACGGCGGGGTCTCGCGCGAGCGCCGCATCCGCAACCTGGTTCATCTCGATCGCAGTATCGGACGCTTTCTCTGCCGCGCCGCGCGCCTGGCGTTTCTCTATGATTATCTTGGCGCGCGGCCCGAGCGTCGCGAGGCGCGCCGGATGGTGCGCGAGGTCCTCGCGATGCGCACGCGGATCGATCAAGGCCGGGCGCGCCGCAAACCGCATCCGGCGAGCGCGGGTCTGTAGGCGGAATCGGCAAATGGCAATCGCAATCCGCAGGCGCGAATACGATCATCACACCGAGCAGGTGCACGCCGCCGGCGGAACCTGGGTGCGCGACCTGATGCTCGGGCTCAACGACGGGCTGGTCGCGTCGTTCGCGGTGACCTCGGGAGTCGCGGGTGCGTTTTCGATTGCGGGAATCGTCGCGATGGCGGGGCTCGCGGAGATGCTGGGCGGCGCGGTCTCGATGGGCCTTGCGGCGTTTATCTCGGCGCGATCGCAACTGGAATTTTACGAGAGCGAAATCGAGCGCGAGCGCGAAGAAATCCGCAAATGGCCGGATCGCGAGCGCGAGGAGATCGGCGCCATCTATCGCGCCAAGGGCTTCTCGGGCGAGTTGCTCGAGAAAATCGTCGCGCATATCACCGCCGATCCTGAACGGTGGTCGAACGTGATGATGCGCGAGGAGCTGGGCTTCGCGGTCGAGTCGTTCGACCCGCCGATACGTTCGGCGTTGACGGTGGGCTTGTCTTATCTGTTCGGTGCTGCGGTGCCGGTTGTGCCGTACTTATTTTTTGCGCCCGCGCACGGCGGCGTGCTCGCCTCGGCCTGCGCGACGGTGCTGGTGCTATTCGGAGTCGGCGCGGCGAAGACGGTCATCACCAGCCGTTCATGGTGGCGCAGCGGATTAGAGAGCATGCTGACGGGAATCGCCGCCGCCGCAGTAACGTACGCGGCAGGCCGCCTATTCGCCGCCCGCTAATTCTGATCCCTCGCCCTGAAAGGGAGAGGTTAGGTGAGGGACATTATTGAGCGCGGCGCGCAGCGCCGTACGGTTTAAAAAAGCTTACAGAATTTCAAGCGCGCGGCAAACTGACGCCGCGCGGATAGGACCCTCACCTAACCTCTCCCGGAAGTCGGGAGAGGAATCAGAATAAAGCGCGAGGAACCAGAATCAGCGCGGAAGTTTGTCACGCGTCGATCAGGATATCGTCGCCGTCGAGTTTTACCGGGTAGCATCCGAGCTTTATGTTCGGATCGTCGAGGTTCGCGCCGGTCGTTATGTCGTATTCCCATCCGTGCCACGGACAGGTCACCGTCGTGCCGTCCACGTCGCCTTCGGCTAGCGGACCGCCGCGATGCTTGCACGTATTATCGATCGCGTAGAACGCGCCGCCCGCGTTGAACAGCGCGATCTGCTTGCCCGCGGCCTCGACCAGCAGGGCTGCGCCGGCGGGAAGCTCGGCGCGCGTCGCGACTTTGACCAGTGCCACGATAGGATACCTCCGCGAGGGCGATGCGCGATCATATGGAGCGCGCGGTGCGGCGTGCAACCGCGTCAGGTCGTGTACTCTGCGTTGATCCGCACATAGTCGTAGCTGAGATCGCACGTGAGGATCGTCGCGCGCGCGGAGCCGAGTCGCAGATCGAGCCTGACGGCGAATTCGCGCGCGCGCATCTGGTCCTGAGCAGCGCTGAGCGCCGCCGTGATTAGCGCGCCGCGCGCCGCGACTTTGACTCCGCCGATCGCGAGCGTCAATTTGTCCGATTCGACCGCCGCACCCGACGATCCCGCCGCCATCAGAATTCGCCCGACGTTCGGGTCGCATCCGAAGAACGCGGTCTTGACCAGCGGCGAGTTCGCGATTTGCCGGGCGCATCGCTCGGCGTCGGCGGAATTACGCGCGCCGCGCACCTGGACCTCGACCAGCTTGGTCGCGCCCTCGCCGTCGCGCACCAGCTCGCGCGCGAGAGCGGCGGAGACCTCCGCGATCGCCTGATTGAACGCGGCCAGATCGCGTCCGCGCAGAGTGCGGTTGCCGACGGCGCCGCTCGCCATCACGATCACCGTGTCGTTGGTGGACATGTCGCCGTCGACGGTGATCGCGTTGAAGCTTTTCGGCAGCGCGAGTTTGAGCGCGGCGCGAAGTTGGACGGCGCTGGCGACCGCGTCGGTCATGATGTAGCCGAGCATCGTCGCCATGTGCGGCGAGATCATCCCGACACCTTTGACCGCTCCCGCGACCGTGACGTTCGCGCCGCCGATGCGCAGAGAGGTGGACGCGGTCTTGGGACGCGTGTCGGTGGTCATGATCGCGCGCGCGAAGTCCGCAAGTCCGTCTTCGCTGAGCGAGGCGGCCGCTTCGCGCACGCCGGCGCTGAATTTCGCGAGGTCATACAGATGGCCGATGACGCCGGTCGAAGACGGCGCCACGAGGCTCGGCGCGCATCCGAGCTCTCGCGCGGTGACGGCGCACGAATCTTCGGCGAGTTTCAGGCCGGGCTTGCCGGTGAAGCTGTTGGCGCATCCGGAGTTTGCGACGATCGCCTGCAGGCGTCCTGCGCGCATCCGGTCCATCGTGGCGTAGACCGGAGCCGCTTTGACCTTGTTGGCGCTGAAGACCGCGGCGGCGGGACAGGGATGATCGGCGGCGATCAGGCCCAGGTCTTTGGCGCCGGCTTGGGTCTTGAGACCGGCGCTGACGCCGGCGAAACGGAAGCCGCGCACGCGCGCGGGAGCGAGATCGACCTTCATCGGGAACCTCCGTGCGCCGCACTATACGCGCACGCGTGCGCGGAGAAAATGAAATCGGTTGCAAAATCGAGCGTGTCTGACTTGTCCCTCTCCCAACAAGATTGGGAGAGGGTGCGTGGCGCGGCGATTGCTCTTTTCAGCAATCGCCGTGACGCGCGGGTGAGGGACCTGCAGAATGGAATTTTGGTTGCTGAGCAATCGGCTCACAGAGGAATCGCAGTTGAAATCTGCTGGCCGCGCGATCTGTTGCCGTAATGGCAGCGAAGATTCTTTGCTGTCGGTCCCTCACCCGTCGCGCGCAGCGCGCGCCACCCTCTCCCAATCTTTTGGGAGAGGGAATTGGCTTCCAGAAAGTTATGCAAAGATTTCTGCTCGACAGATCACTTGCCGTGGCAGCGTTTGTATTTCTTGCCGGAGCCGCAGGGACAGGGGTCGTTGCGGCCGACCTTGTCGGCTTCGCGCTTGGCGGGTTGCGGCGCTTCCTGCTCGGTCTCGCCGCCGTGGCTCATCACGACTCGCTGCGGCTTGGGCTGCTGCTGGATCTGCTGGACGTCTTCCTCTTTGCGCACCTGCACGGAGAAACATTTCTCGACCACGTCCTTCTGCATCACCGACATCAACGCCTCGAACATCGTGAACCCTTCCTTCTGATACTCGACGAGAGGATTCAACTGTCCGTAGCCGCGCAGCCCGATGCCTTCCTTCAGATGGTCCATCGCGAGCAGGTGATCTTTCCACAACGAATCGAGCGTCTGCAGCATCACGATCTTTTCGATCTGGCGCATCACCGGCACGGTGAACTCGGCCTCGCGCGTTTCGTACAGCGCATGGACGCGCTCCTGCGCGACCTCGATCAGGTCTTCGGCCGAGTCGATCGGGTTGCCTTCGGGACCGCTCTCGACCGTGAAGCCGGGGCGGAATTTGAACTGCTGGAAGAACGCGTCGTCGATCGCTTTCCAGTCCCAGTCCTTGGGATCCTTGTCGGTGTCGCAATGCGCGGCGGCGATATCCTCGACGAGCTGGTCGCACATGTCGAGGACGTCTTCCTTGAGCGGCGCGCCGGACAGCAGCTCCTTGCGGCGTCCATAGATCACCTCGCGCTGCTTATTCATCACGTCGTCGTATTCGAGCAGATGCTTGCGGATGTCGAAGTTGTGGCCCTCGACCTTTTCCTGCGCGTTAGCGATCGCGCGCGAGATCCATCGATGCTCGATCGGCACGCCGTCGTCCATTCCGATCCGGCTCATCAGGCCCTTTAGGCGATCGGCGCCGAAGATGCGCAGCAGATCGTCTTCAAGCGACATGTAGAAGCGCGAGGAGCCGGGGTCGCCCTGGCGGCCGGAGCGTCCGCGCAACTGATTGTCGATCCGGCGCGATTCGTGGCGCTCGGTGCCGAGGATATGCAGCCCTCCGGCGGCGAGCACCTGCTCGCGCTCGGCGGCGCATTGCTCTTTGTACTTTGCGAGCGCTTCGGCATATTTCGGATCGTTCGGGTCGCGAGTGCCGGTTTCGGCGGCGGCCATGAACTCGGGATTTCCGCCGAGCACGATATCGGTGCCGCGCCCCGCCATGTTGGTCGAAATCGTCACCGCGCCATAGCGCCCCGCCTGCGCGACGATCTCGGCCTCGCGCTCGTGATTCTTGGCGTTGAGCACGAAATGCTTGACCGCGGTCTTCTTGAGCTTCTCGGCGACGCGCTCGGATTTTTCGATCGACACCGTGCCGACCAGCACCGGCTGTCCGCGGCCGTTGAGCTCCTTGATCTCCTCGATCACGGCGTCGAACTTCTCGTCCTCGGTCTTGTACACAACGTCGTGATTGTCCTTGCGGATCATCGGCATGTTGGTCGGCACGACCACGACTTCGAGGCCGTAGATTTCCTTGAACTCGACCGACTCGGTATCGGCGGTCCCGGTCATCCCGGAGAGCTTTTTGTACATCCGGAAATAATTCTGAAAGGTGATCGTCGCCAGCGTCTGGTTCTCGGACTCGATCTTGACGTTTTCCTTGGCCTCGACCGCCTGATGCAGCCCGTCGCTCCATCGCCGTCCCGGCATCAGGCGTCCGGTGAATTCATCAACGATAACCACCTCGCCGTCCTTCACCACGTAATCAACGTCGCGCTTGAACAGCGTATGCGCACGCAAGCCCTGGTTGCAGTGATGCAGCAGCAGGATGTTGCGCGGGTCGTAGAGATTCTCGACTCCGAGCAGCTTCTCGACGCGGGTGACGCCTTCCTCGGTCAGCGACACGGTGCGCATCTTTTCGTCGATAGTGTAGTCGTCTTCCGCTTTGAGGCGCGGGATCACGCGATCTACGATGTAATAGGTGTCGGTCGATTCCTCGGACGCGCCCGAAATGATCAGCGGCGTGCGCGCTTCGTCGATCAGGATCGAATCAACCTCGTCCACGATCGCGAAGTTGTGCGCGCGCTGGACATACTCCTCGAGGTTGAACTTCATGTTGTCGCGCAGGTAGTCGAAGCCGAACTCATTGTTCTGGCCGTATGTGATATCCGCGCCGTACGCGAGTTTGCGCTCCTGGTCGGTTACGCCGTGGACGATCACGCCAACGGTCAGACCCAGGTAGCCGTAGATGCGCCCCATCCATTCGGAGTCGCGGCGGGCCAGGTAGTCGTTGACCGTCACGACGTGGACGCCGCGTCCGCTGAGCGCGTTGAGCACGGCGGGAAGAGTGGCGACAAGGGTCTTGCCCTCGCCGGTCTTCATTTCGGCGATTCGCCCCGAGTGCAGAACCATCCCGCCGATCAACTGCACGTCGAAATGGCGCTGGCCGAGGACGCGCTTGGCGGCCTCGCGCACGATCGCGAAGACCTCGGGCAGGACGTCGTCGAGGCGGTCGGCGCGCTGCTCGTCGTCCTCGATCGCGCTGATCTCGGCCTTGAGCTCGGCGATTCGCGCGCGCATTTCGTCCTGGCTCTTGGTCTCGATCTCGGGTTCGAGGCGATTGACCGCCTCGAACGTCGGGTCTGAGCCGCTTGATTTCGCGATCGTTCCTCGAGCCGAAGAACTTCCGCCCAATTCCGGTAAGAGCTGATGCCATCTTGGATGTTGCTGTATCCGGGAATCCGCGAACGCCGTCATGCGCGGCGCGGTGAGAGTCTCCGTTAGGTTTATATCCGTCCTATTCTACTCTGATTCGGGCGCTTGGGGGGAGATGCATCGCGGGAAATAACTTTTCGCCTCAGCGTTCGATTCGGACCGCCGACTCGACCTCGGGTCCGAAGAAGCTGCGCCCCACGCGGATGAAGCGATCGGGAGCTTCGGTCACGAAAAAGCTTTGCCGGCCCGCGCCGCGCCCACGCGCGAGGCCGAGCGCCGCGAGCTCGGCGCGAACCGCCTCGGCGGTGGATAACGCCGAATCGACCACGCGCACCCTTCGTCCCAGCACGCGCTCGAACATCCGGAGCAGAAGAGGATAATGGGTGCATCCGAGCAGGAGCGTGTCGATACCGCTGCGCTTGAGGCTCTCGAGGTAAAACTCGACGGTGCGCTCCGCGACCTCGTTATCGACCCATCCTTCTTCCGCCAGCGGAACCAGCAGCGGGCAGGCGCGCGTGTAGATTTCAGCGTCGGGTCGCAGCCGCTGGATCGTGCGCGTGTAAGCGCCCGACGCGATCGTCGCCTCGGTGCCGATCACGCCGATCTTGCCTGAGCGGGTAGCGCGAACCACGGCGCGCGCGCCCGGCTCGATCACGCCGACCACGGGAATCATCGTGGCGCCCGCAATATGCTCGAGCGCGACCGCGCTCGAAGTGTTGCATGCGACCACCAGCAGCTTGATTCCCCGGGCGAGCAGAAACTCGCTGTTCTCGCGTGAGTAGCGCTTGATCACCTCGTTCGATTTGGTCCCGTATGGCAGCCGCGCCGTGTCGCCGAGGTAGATGAATTCCTCCGACGGCATCGCGTTGACCAGCGCTCGCAGCACCGTCAATCCGCCGATTCCCGAATCGAAAACTCCGATCGGGCGATCAGCGGCGCCTGATGCGATGCGGCCATTATTGGACGACACGCGCTTCGCGCGAGGCTTTGTCGGCATCAGCGGAGATCCTGTCCGAGCGCAAGGCGTTGGCCGATTGTCGCGGGATTCGCCGGCGCGACGCCGAAGACGCGCTCGTGAACGCTGGCCGATTCCATGCATAGGTAGCCGGGAGTCTTCGCGCCCGCGCGTGCGAAGCGCTCGGCGAGGATCCGATAGAGCTTGAGCCGCAGGGGAGTGAAGGCGCGCAGGCGGCCGTCGCTCGCGAGCACCTCCTCGCCGAGCAGCATCGGATCGTCAGGCCATCGACGGCGCGCGGCCGCGCGCAGCGCGGGCGTCATCCGCAATCCGCCGATACTGAAAAATCCGATTTGCGCCGCGGGAATCACGTCGAGGAGATTGTCGATCAGCTCGCCGTAGTCGCGCTCCGCGCCCTCGTACGCGATCACCGGATCGAAATGAAACGCAATCCGGTAGCCCGCATCGAGGACGCGCCGCGCCGCCGAGATTCGCGCGGCTGGAGACGCGGTCCGATGCTCGGACGTTCGCCAAACCTTCTCGGGCGACAGCGTCCATGAGACGAGCACGCGCCCACGCGGATCGAGCGCGAGCAGATTTTCGATTTCGTCGGTCTTGGTCTTGAGCTCGAGCGTCAGCGTCTCGCGCGCGGCGAAGAAACTGACCTGATCGGGCGTGAGGCCGGTGAGCGTGTCGAAAGCGAGCGAGTCAGCGAGCTCGCCGGTGCCGACGCGGAAATGGCGCTCGGGCGCGGAATGGATCATGCGTTCGAGTTCCTCGAACGAATCGGCGTAATTGGAGAAGACCTGGAAGCCGGGATTATCGGCGACGAATTCCTGGAGAAAACAGTAGCTGCAATCCATCGGGCAGTTCGACGCGAGGATCATCACCAGGTATCCGCAGCACGCAAAGCGCGCCGAGCCCGCGGGACAGCTCATCAGGAAGGGCGCGCGCCGCCGCATCACGACCATCCGGCGCTTTCCCGCGTCAAACGGATCGGCGCCGATTCGAGCGCGCGCGGCGTCGCGGCCGTCCGCGACGTACTCGACCGGCACGTGTTCCGGGAGTGCCGCGACGACGCGCCGCGCGAGCGCCGACTCGCGTTCGCCCTCTTCGATAAACACCGCGTCTAGATCAAACTTCATCGCTTCCGCCGAGCATCGCGAGTATCCGCGCAATCGCCGCGCGCCGCTCCGTCAGGATTCCGATCGCGCGCTCGAGATCGCTAGCGCGCGAGACTTCGAGCTTGATCGTCAGCACATCAGAGCCGAGTTCCCTGGGCAAGACTATGGAAATTCCGTGCGGCAGGCGAAGCTCGCCGATCGCGCTTTCGAGCCGCGCCGCCGCCTCGGTAAGGCGCGGAAAGCGGATCGAGCGCAAAGCGTCGATAAACGCACGCGCTCGCTCGGGCGCGGAGCCCGCACGCTTCGCGATTCGCGCGAGTTCCGGCGCGTCGAGAATATCGGCGGCGGATTTGCGCTCGCGAACCGCGATCTCCGCGAGCAGATCGAGCGCGATGACAATCTGTCCCGTGCGCAGGCGCAGCGACTCGGCGAACTCCAGAAACGCGGCGCGCGACCGCAGATCCATCGCGAGCCATCGCGCTCGATGCGACTCTGGCAGATGACGCGCCGATGCGAGCGCTCGGATGGCGTCATCGTGATTCGAATCGGCGCGCGGCATGCTATTTCTCTACCGGCGCATCGATTTGCGCGATCAGGTTTCGGATCGCTTCAGCAGCGATCGCGATCGATTCGCTCGGAGCCGACCGCCAATCGCCGAGTGCTTGTTCCGCCACGAGCTCGACGCATCGCGCGGCATCGATGCGCTCACGGCGGCGCAGTCCCGTGGCGTAGATCGCGCACTTCTCGGCGAGCACTACGGCTACCGCTTCGCGTCGCGAGGCGCTCAAGCGCGAATCCGTCAGCAATTTCGTCAATGACAAAATTCGATATCGATCGAGCGCCGGAACCGTGGCGGAAAGCTGATCAGGATGGCCGCTGCGGCGCTCGACCAGAACTTCGGCGAGCAGTCCGATTTCGCGAGTGACGAGAATCCGGAGCCACAAGTCGTAATCCTCGCACGCGCGCATCGTCTCGTCGAAACCGCCGAGCGCGCGAAAGAGCTCCGTGCGGATGATCACGGCCGACGTGCTGACGAGGCAGGTGCGCAGCGAATCGACGAAGATATCTCCGCCTCGCTTGCGATGGCGCCGGCCCGGATTGACGCGCCGTCCGCCGCGAATCCATCGCTCCTGGCATTGTGAGATCTCGCACTCCGGATGCGTGCGCATGAAATCCAATTGGCGCTCGAGTTTACCGGGCATCCAGATGTCGTCGGAATCGAGAAATGCGACGAGCGGTGCATTCGCCAGCGCAACGCCTTGATTGCGCGCCGCCGCCGCTCCGCGATTCTCGATACGCTCGACGCGCAGCACTCCGCCGTGTTCCTCGCAGAGCCGCGCGAGGTCGTCGATAGAGCCGTCGGTCGAGCCGTCGTCAATCACGATCAGCTCGAAGCGCGGGCCGCGCTGCGCGAGGACCGAGAGCACCGCCTCGCGCACCAGCACGCGGCGATTGTATGTCGGGATGACGACGCTGAGTTCCGGACGCATCGGCCGCTAGCGCGAGCGAGAGTGAGCCGCTGCAAAACCGGGATTGGGGCGATGAGCCTCCTGCGCGAAACGGACGATGCGGCGTCGCAGCTCGTCGATTCCTTCAGCGCTGGTCGCGGAGCACAGGATCGGCGCCGTCCCGACCGCGCGAAAGCGCGCCAGCGCCGCGGCGCGCTCGGAGCGCTTGAGCTTGTCGCACTTGGTCGCGGAGAAAATCACCTCGACGCCGCGTGCCCGAGCCGTCGCGGCGAGGTTCGCCTCTTCGCTTTCCGGGCCGCGGCGTGAGTCGACCAGAATGATCAGCGCGGCCAGGTTTTCACGCGCCGAAAGATAGTCGGTCATCATCGCGGCGATCTCCCGCGCGATCTTTTCGGGCACTTTCGCGTATCCGTAACCCGGCAGATCGACAATTGCCAGGTCGGCGCCGACCACGAAAAAATTAAGCGATTGAGTCCTGCCGGGCGTGCCGCTGGTGCGCGCCAAACCCTTGACGCCCGTCAGCGCGTTCAAGAGCGAGCTCTTGCCGACGTTCGAGCGTCCCGCGATCGCGACCTCGACGCGGTTCCATCGCGGACACTGCTCGAGCGCGAAGGCCGAAGTTTCAAACTCTGCGGCGAGCTTTGCCATATGCAGCTTTTGCGCGGATGCGGGTCAGCCTTCGGTTTCGATCCTGACCATCGGAGCGGCGCCGTTTAGTTGAGCGCCCGATTCGGTCCGCGCGAGTTGCGCGCTGAGCGCGCTGCGCAACTCGCGCAGACGCACGCCGCGATGGCGGTCGGGGTAGGGCGCGAGAAGCTGATGCGCGGCGCGCAGATGGATGATCGCGCTTGCGGGCTCGCCCTGTCCGAGCTTGTGATTGGCGACCGCCGCGCGCAGCAGACCGCGGAAAAAATCCCAGTCGTGCGTGTCGTCTTCGAGCAGGTTCATTGCGTCTTCCATTTCTTCGTGCGCTTCGAAGAATTCGCCGCGATTGAAGCGCTCGATCCCGGCGCGGAAGTGCTGTTCGATCTCGTCCATCGCGTCGTTGCCCGCTAAGGCTCCTCGTCGCTTTCGTCGGATTGATCGCTGGTCGTGATATGGAGCGTGTTCTTCAAGCCTTCGAGCTGCGAGATGAAGATATTGCGAATAACAGACTTCACGATACTGTCCGGCACCGGCATCTGTTGCAGCATCTTGGTGGTCGCGTGGTAAGTGATGAGCGTCGCGCCGCCGCCGTTGTCCTGGAGCTGGTATTCGGCGTGGCTATCGAACGTCGGATTGTTCACCGTGTGATAGGAGACGCGCTGGGCTCCGGCGTCGTACTGGAACGCAAGCTGCATTGAAATCGTCTGTCCGCCAAATCCGCTGAGCTCCATCTCGACGGTCTTGGTGTCGCCGCTCTGCGAAATGACCTTGATTCCCTCGACGCCGGGGGCGTGGCTCTTTTCGATATTCCGCAGCGCGTCGTAAACCGCGGGCTCGGGCGCAGCGATCACGGCCGTGTAGTCCGCGATCCAGTTGTCGCCGTCGTGAACGATCTTCTCGGACAGGACGCCGGCCCTGCTGATACGCCGCGCCTGGTAGAAATGCCATCCGGCGTATCCGGCGATGACAATAATCACGATCGCGACAACGACCTTGTAGCTTCTGCTCATCGTGTATCACCCGCCCGCGCGGACCTCGTGCGCCTCGCGTCCTAGTGCCCGAAGATTCCTACCAGTTCGGCGCTCGCGAGCACATGACCCGAGGTCGCCGCCTCGACCGCCTGCGCCGTCGCACCGGGCTGCAGCGCGAGCGTCGAATCCAGCGCATACAGCTTGAAGTGATAATGATGCGCCGGGCCTCGCGGTGGGCACGCAGGGGTATATCCGATTCGGCGCGCGCCGTTGAGGCCCTGGTCGCCGCCGCCGGCAACCGTTTCAGTCTTGGCCACTCCAGCAGCCAACGTGCGGGTCGCGGCGGGAAGGTTAAAAATTACCCAGTGGTAAAAAGTACCGCGTGGCGCGTCGGGGTCCGCGACGATCAGAGCAAAGGACTTCGTTCCTTCGGGAACGCCGGACCAACTGAGTGGTGGCGACCCCCCCGCCCCGTCGCATGAGAACTCGCGCCCGATCGCGGCTCCATTGGCGAATGCCGGGCTGCTGATCGTAAGAGAGCCGCCTTCCGCAGCGTGCGCGGGAAGGGACAATGTGACTGCCACCAGAAGGTAGAGAATTGCAGCGGATAGTTTTGCCAGTCGGTCAGGGTACATTGTTCCAATGTGATTCATCCGTGTTCCAGTTCGATATTCAGAAGACATAAACCACCATAGCATCCATTAACTATCGTGACTGTTTGATACCTCTGCTACTTTTGACAACTTCCTGCTACACCCCTCTTGACCATCCTCTTCGATTCTGCGAGTTTCAAGAAGGATTAAGGCGGGCGTAAGGGAGCAGATGGTTCGAATTGGCGAGGCGGAAAAAAGGGCCCCAAACCCTCTACGGAGGGCGGCAGGTCGAACCGGCCGCGGTCGGAGAGAAAATGGCTACTGAATCAAAATACAGTTTGCCCCGGGTTATGACGGTGAAGGAGCTCTCCGAGTACCTTCGCGTCCATCCCTCTACTATTTATAAGCTCCTGCGCCGAGGCGAACTGCCCGGCTTCAGGATCGGTACCGACTGGCGCTTCAACGCCGAGGTCATCGATCGCTGGTGCATGGAGCGCAACATGAAGGGCGGCGACTTGGCGACCTCGAGCCGGAACTGACCTTCGTTTCCTATAGCATCGGTAATTTTTAGCCGCCTTGGGGCGGGTTGCGCAACTTCGCCCCACGCCATCCTCTTCCTACGATCGGAAACGCGCCGCTTGACGCGGGGACCGGTTGTGCCTCAACATACCGCTCGTTCAATGATCACTTCGGCCAGACGTTCGGCAAACAGCGCTGCCCCCTCTGCGCATAAACGCGGCACCCTTGACCAGGTGCTGGTCGATGCGGCGATGGACCTGTTCGCGTCGTATGGATACCGCGGGACCTCGCTGGCCCGAATCGCGCGCGCGGCGGGAGTCACCAAGGGAGCGCTGTACTGGCATTTCACCGACAAGGAGGAGTTCTTCCTTGCGGTGGTGGAAAAGGTGCTGGGCGAATGGAACAAGGCCTTCGAGCGGAAGCCGGCCACGACTGCGACCGAGTTCCGCGCCGAATTCCTTTCGATCTTTGAGACCAGCGCCGCGCTCAATCAAAAGAACCCCTGGGTCTCGCGCCTGCTGCTGATCATCACGCTCGAATCGCACAAGATCGGCCCGCGAGTGCTGCGCGCGATGCGCAAGGCGAACAACGACCAGCTCGCGCATCTGTGCCGCGTCGCCGAGCGCGGAAAACAGCTCGGAGTATTCAAGCCCTCGCTCGACGTTCAATGGGCTGGCACCCAGATGTGGACCGCGTCGCTCGGGCTGGCGCTGCTCTGGTATCTGCATGGAACCCGCTTTGAATTTCACAACTCGCTAAAGCGCCAGGCGCGCGAGTTTCTAAACGATTGGAGTGCCGACCGGTAGGTCCGGACCCACTTAGTTTGCCCAAGGAGAGACGCCGATGGAGTTCGCTCTTCAATATGAGATCCAGAGAAGCCGCCCGCATTACGAAGGCTTCATGTACGATATCTACCATCAGGCCACCGAGCAGGTCGTCCGCGCCGACGCGCTCGGTTATCACTCGGTCTGGACCGTCGAGCATCATTTTCTCTCCGAATGGTCCTATTCCTCGGCGCCCGAGGTCTGGTACGGCGCGCTAAGCCAGTTGACCAGGCACATCCGGCTCGGCCACGGCGTGTGCCTCCTGCCGATCCCGTTCAACCATCCGGTGCGCATCGCGGAGCGAATCGCGGTGCTGGATATCATGTCGAACGGGCGGGTCGAGTGCGGCACCGGCCGCTCGATCACCGAGTCCGAGCTGGGCGGCTTCAATATCAATCCGGAAGATTCGCGTCCGATGTGGGAAGAGGCGATCTCGCAGATCCCGAAGATGTGGACCCAGGATGTTTATGAAGGATTCGAGGGCAAGTACTTCAAGATGCCGCCGCGCGAGGTGATTCCCAAGCCGGTGCAGAAGCCGCATCCTCCGCTGTGGCTCGCGTCGACCCAGCCCTCGACTTGGGAAGTGGCGGGCAGCAAGGGAATCGGCGCGCTCGGATTTGGAATCTCCGAGCCGGGCGTGATCGACGGACTGATCAAACTTTATAAGAAGGGGATCGCGAACTGCGAGCCTGTCGGCTCGTTCGTCAACGATCGCACTGCCGCCGCCACCGTGTGCGTCTGCGCCCCCACGCGCGAGGAAGCCAAGATTATCGCCAAGGACGCAATCGACTTCACCACCCGCAAGGGTGCCGAGCTGTTTACGCCCTTCGCCAAGCAAGAGGTGAAGGGTTACGAGTATTACAAGAAGATGGCGGAGCTGGCGGTCGCGTCGGCGGACTACCGCTTGTCGCTCGCGGACCTGGACAAGCGGATCGAGAAGGGCGCGGTGATGGTCGGCGACCCCGAAGATTGCCTGCGCGTCGCGAAGGTCTACGAAGCGGCGGGAATCGATCTGCTCCTGATGCTGGTGCAGGTCGGCGCGGTCCCGCACGAAAAGGTGATGCAGACGATCGACCTGATCGGCAAGCACGTGATGCCGAAGCTCTCGTCCAACGCAAAGACCTTCCAGGCGCAATCCGCGGCGGCGCGGTAAGCGGTCTGTAAAAATTCTTGACGGTCCGTTCGCGAGGCTCGTCAGGAGCTCAGGACGTAGGCGCTGATTCTTGTCATCATTGTCCCGCGCGTTTTCGGATGGCGGCGTCCATTGCTTCGAGCGATACCCGCCGAGGAGCCGGCGCGAGGAGGCCTTTCAGCTCGCTGACATCGACTGCCGCCGGTGTGAGAACCACTTTGCCGTTCTCTTCAATGATGAACTGAATTCGGTCGCCGACCCTGAGCCTCAGATGCCGCCTGATCACATCGGGAATAGTAGTTTTCCCTTTGCTGCTAATCTTCGATACAGCCATGAGATTGTACCTTACATTTCAAACAAGTCATTGAGCTTATCATTACGATCGCGCTCGTCCTCTCAGTCAGTGAGGGCGGCAATGCTCAGAACTCTCTTTTAATCACGCGCGCTGCGCCGCGCTGAATTCGGACCCTGACCTTCCTCTCCCATACTGGAGCTGTCGATAAATGACGAGTTTTTGTCCGTCATCCTGAACGAAGGCTGCCGGAGTGAAGGATCTCCGCGAAGCGATTAGTGCGCAGAGCCCGGGTTGGTTGCACTAATTGCTTCGTGGAGATCCTTCGCCTGCGGCTCAGGATGACAGCAACGGACGCCTTGCGAGAAAATCGACAGCCTCTACTGGGCGAGGGATCAGATGGTGGGCGAGGTGCTGCTCCGCGATATCCGCGCATACGATAACGCTTCGTAGCGGCGCTCCTCTCTTTAGCGACCGCCAGACAGCGTTTCATCGGACAGGAAGGCGTGGGCGGAACGATGCTCTCGTAGCGCTCGCAGACGATTCAGATGAATGTCGTAATATGCGATCGCGCGCTTTCCCAGGCTCGAAAAGAAGCCGCCGCGGATGGAAGCCCGCGGATCCGCGAATCCGGCGGCCGAGCTGGCTCTCAAACCGTGGTACTCGGCCGGGTATGCCCAGTCGCTGATTCCGACGTAGACGCCGAACTCATAAGCGCGAGCGACCGCCATGCTCTTCCATAGCGATCTCGCCACCTGCGGAGAGGGCGGGCGGCTTATCGAGAGAGTCGGAACAAGAATCATATCCGGTCTCGGGACGAGATGGCCGAGCAAAACCGCGGAATACCAGAAGTCCGCGCATATCATCACAAGCACGCGAAGTCCGGCGACATCGAACCTGCCAATCGAGTTTCCCGGCAGAACGCCCAGCTCCGACTCGATTCCGTAAGGGCGCTGCTTTTCGTAACGAGCGACGATGTCGCCGTCTGGATTTGCCACGGCGCCTCTGTTCCGGAGATGCCTGCCAGCGCGATCGTGATGAGAGCCGGCAACAACGTAGCATCCGATTTGGCGCGCCAGATTTTTACTCAGTTTGGCATATTCGCCTCGACTGCATTCGCCTCCGACCAGTTCCGGAAGCAGCAGGATGTCATCGCGCGAAATGCTGAATCGAAATTTGTCAATCGTGCGGAGTAGCCAGTCGGCGGTCGCTCCAAAAGTCGTGGTAATGGAGCGCAGTTGAGTGAGATAAATCTTCATCCGAGCGCGCGCCCTCGAGGCGCGATTCCGCGAACAAGAACGCTGACCAAAGCTGCTATTCGCTTGCGTCGCTTTACGGGATTTTGGGGCCCATCTGTATAACGATCGAAGACCGCCATCCCAAAAACAGCATTGAACAGAATCGAAGCGGCCGCCTCGGGATCGGCTCCCTTCGCGATTCGTCCGAGCCGTTGCTCCGCCGAGAAATAAGCGCCGAGAATCTCGAAGCTGCGCTCAGGTGCGTTTCCGAGGCGTCGTAGTCTTTCCCGGGTGCTCTTCAGGAGTGCGCGGTCCGCGAACAAGGAGCAGATAAGGGGTGCGACCGTGAGGTTATAGGTGAATGCCTCGAAAGCGAGTTTTTCCAGATTGCCTTTGACCGTGCCCAGTCCAACCTGGAGCGGGAGATCGCGCAGAGCTTCGCGATACATCGGCACGGCCCGCTCCAGAACCGCGATGATGAGCTCATTCTTGCCGCGGAAATGTTTGTAGAGAGTGCCATCGGCAAATTCCGCGGAGCGGGCGATATCGCGGGTTCCAATGCGAGCCAGTCCTCGCGTGCTAAGCAGGCGCTCGGCCGAAATCATGAGCCGCTCGCGCGTGTCCTTAGCCATCCTGGGCCTCCTGCTCGCGGTCCGGCGAAAAGGTCCCTTCGCGCATCGCCGTGCACACCCGCGGATAAAGCCGGTTGAGTTCCGCGACCAGAAATCTGGCCGGGATGTCGTGAAACGCTCCGTGCTGATTCACATAGGTCATGCTCCGGCCGCTGTTGTCAAAAGATTGAAGCAGGGCGTCGGACTCTCCATCGAATTCGAGCGGAGTGACGCCGTATCGGCGGCATAAGCGAGCGTCGAAGGTTGGACTTACTTTCACCCAGTGG
The DNA here is from genome assembly GCA_963801665.1 of uncultured delta proteobacterium. Taxonomy (GTDB): domain Bacteria; phylum Desulfobacterota; class Binatia; order Binatales; family Binataceae; genus JBARDN01. The sequence continues at coordinate 821,410 of CAWDFL010000003.1, forward strand.
CCGCTGAGCGCGACCTCCGCATAACCATGCCACGCAAACAGGTCGGTGTTCATCATCTCGCGCAGACGCGGCGAGGCCAGATGGTTTCGGACGTCGGCGAAAGCCGCGCGGGCGGGTATGCTTGCGGCGCGACAGAGAGCAACGAAAAGCGCAGCCTTGCCGACGCAGTACCCGCGCCTCCGTTTCAGCACGCTGCTCGCTCGATATTCACCTAAATCGTCGAAATTTTTGGCCTGATAACGAAGGTCGCGAACCGCATAGAAAAATGCGCGCGCTTTTTCCGAGGCGGATCCGCGGGGAGCGATTTCCATCGCCGCGCTCAGGACGGCGGGGTCGTCGCTGTCCACATATTCCGCGGGAGCGAGAAATACGCGCAGCGAGTCGGCGGTCATTTCCGATTTGGTGAACATATGTTCACCAATAATGAGACCTCGTTCACCAGTCAAGGACAGAGTTCTCATGCGGCATCTGCCGATAGTCGGCACATGCCCGCCCTTGCGCGCCGACAGCGCGATTACTTGCCGTGGATCGTGATGTCCATCGTGCCGCCCGGATACTTGAATGCGGCCTGGTCGAAGGACGGCGCACTCAGCTTGTTGCGGGCGTCGTTGGAGAAGCCGTACACCTCTTGTGGGATGCCGAGCATGTTCTTGCGCATGTCGCCGGTGCCGTCTTCATCCTGAAACGCTGCGACCGCGTAGGTTCCGGCGGGAAGTCCCTTGAAATTGCATATCGCGCTATTGCCGGTGATCTTTCCGGCTGCGCTCTGAGTGATCTTGCTGCGGTCGGTCGGGAAACCGTCGGGCGAGTTGTAGATCGCGCATTTCACCAGCCCCTTGGTATTGGGGCATCCCGTAAAATGGACGCGAATCTCGCCCGAGCCCGGCGCGTCGGCTGCGCGCGCGGATGCGAACGTGAGACCGGTTGATAGCGCCAGTGCGAGCGCGCCGAGTGCGAGTCTGATCACGTGACGATGTTGATTCATTATTTCACCTTCGAGCGCAGTCCCGGTGCGGGACGCGGATCCACGATCTGTCTGCCGGTCGGGCGCACTTCGAGCGAGCATCCGTAGAGCGAGTCGTCGCGCACCAGGGTGAAAACCGCGTCGGCGATTTCCTCGGGCTGAATGATCTTCGAGGGCATCCAGCTTTTCATTCCGTGCTGCTGCGCCTGTTCGAGTCCGCGCCGCACCAATGGAGTGTCCACGATTCCCGGGCATACGCAATTCACCCGAATCTTCTTTTCCTGTTCCCACGCCGCGAGCGAGTGGGTGAAGTTGACGACGCCCGCTTTCGCGGCGCCGTACACCGCGTCCTGCCGATGCGGATACAGCCCGGCCATCGAGGCGGTGTTGACGATCGCGCCGCCACCGCCCTTCTCCATGATCGGCGCGGCCAGCCCGGTGCCGAGGATGACGGCCTGCAGATCGATCTCGATCACCAGATGCCATCGTGCCGGATCGGCTATCGGATAGCCTGGAGCACCGACGCCGATTCCCGCGTTGTTGTGCAGGATGTCGAGGCGGCCGTATTTGCTCACCGCGGTCTTCGAGCATCCGGCGCACGTCGGCTTCCTTGACCACGTCGGCGCGCACGAAGGTCGCCTTGCCGCCGGCCTTTTCGATCATGCCGACCGTCTCGGCGCCTCCCGTTTCATTGATATCCACGACGACGATTGACGCGCCCTCGTGCGCGAGCCGAATCGAAACCGCGCGTCCGATTCCCGATCCCGCGCCGGTTATGACGGCGGCCTTGCCCCTGACTTCCATTTGAGTTCCCTCCGATTGCTGTCCGAACGATCCCGCTAGCCGATCTTGCCGAGCAGGATTCCCGCGAGCAGCCCGACCAGCACGTAAGCCGTCAATCCAACGTACGCGAAATCGCGCTCCTTGATAAAGAGCATAAAACAGAACGCGACCCGCGCCAGCGGCACCAGGGTAAGCACGAACAGGCCGACGGTCATGATTGAATGCGGGTCGCCTTGCGCCGATGCCTGAAACAGTTGCACGAAAGTCTCGCGTCCGTGCACCTGTCCGTCCTGGATCTGGCGATAGCGATGCACGTAGTGCCCGGGCGATTGCGCCGCCATCATCACCAGCCCGACGATCAAGATGATCGCCGCGGCGATCAGGATCGTCCTGAGCAGCAGCGGCGTCCATACGCGCAGGATGCGGTCTTCGTCAGCGGCTTGTGTCAGCGGCATCGTTCAAATCCCCGAAAGCGCGCGCCAGCCCATCTCGATTGCGATCAGCAGCAGGATTACGACGAATCCGAGCCGCAGCCATCTCACGTTCGCGTACGGCAGAATCCTGCTGCCGGCCAGCGCGCCCGCAGTGACGCCCAGCGCTACCGGAGCCGCGACCACCGTCGCGAACGTCGCCGCGCGCGAGGAACACCAGAGCTCCCGCGCCGGCGGTGACGCCGATCATGAAATTGCTGGTCGCGCTCGAGATCTTGAGCGGGATGTGCATGATGTAATCCATCGCCATTACTTTCAGCGCCCCCGACCCGATTCCGAGCAGCCCCGACATCAGCCCCGCGACCACCATCAGCGCGGCGCCCCCCGGCACATGGACGATCTCGTAGTGAATCGTCTTGCCGGTTCTCTCATCCGGAACCTCGCCGGCGAGGTCGAGTTTCCTGGCCAGCGCGTCGCCATGCTCGACGATATCGTCGCCCTTCTTGGTCAGGCTGAAGTACGCCGACTGGAGCATCATCAGCGCGAACAGCAATTCGAGGATCGTGACGGGAATGACGCCGGCCAGGTATGCGCCTACTACCGCGCCGGTCACCGTCGCGCATTCGAGGACCATCGCGACTTTGAGATTGGTCCATCCGTCGCGCACGAAGGCGACGCTCGCGCCGGCGCTGGTCGCCACCACCGAGATCAGGCTCGCACCGATCGCGACCGTCATCGGCATGTGCGCCGCGATCACCAGCGCGGGAACGATAAAGACGCCCCCACCCAAGCCGGATAGAGCGCCGACGAAGCCTGCTCCGATTGCGAGCGCGAGCAGACCTCCCAGGATTTCAAACACGCTTTGAGACTCCGCGATTCGCGCCCGTCAGCGCGAGGCTGCGTGCGCGGTTCCAAGACTGCCGCCGTAAGCTAGCGAACTTCGCCCACGATTTACACCCCGGCGATGAATTCTCCGTGACGAGCGATGCATGATCATTGATGCAGCCGTGCGGATGCAGCAAACTAACTGCATGCGGCGACCCCCGTCGCGAGAAGCCTGCACAATCCAAGCGGTTTTCGTCGGCCCGGCGACGGCACCGGGCTTGCTCTCTATCGGCATGGCTCAAGCTGGAACGGATTGCGTTACGATGTCCCGGTTACAAGAATTCACGAGTATCTCCTGAGGCGCAACCATGTTTGGCCTTTTGATCATAGCGATAATCATTTTTGCGGTCGTCAAGCATCGGCGCCAGCGCCGGATGTACGCCCGCGGCGAATGGTGGGGATCAATGTCAAGCTATAGCAAGTACGCCGACCCCGATTACTGGAAGCAGCACGCCAATCACGCCGAGGGCTACGCGCGCGACTTCGAGCAAAAGATCTCCGAGAAGCTCGAAGCGAAAGCGCATCGATTCGAGGAGCGGATGCGCCGCAAGTTCGACCATCAGACGCGCAGGTACGGCGTCTCGGCCGACGCGATCGATCCGTCGAAGAGCCAGCCGCCTCCGCCGCAATTCAAAACCGACGCCGAGCGCCAGGCCTACGATCGCGCGCGCCGCCGCGCCGCCGCCGAAGCCGGATTCTACGTCCACCTGATGTGGTACGGCGTCGTGATGGGCTTCCTGTTCTTCATCAACCTGCTCACCTCGCCGAGCTTCCAATGGTGGCTGTTCCCCGCGGCGGGATGGGGCTTCGGCCTGGCGAGCCATTTCGCGGCGGTGTTCGGATGGCGATGGATTCATGAGCGGGTGTTCGAGCCCGCGATCGCGCGCGAGGTTCAGCGCGAGGTCACCAAGGAGAAGGAAGCGCTGAGCGTCGAGAAGCAGGCCTCGCTCGACGAGCTGACGGCGACCTTCGCGCACGAGATTCGCAATCCGATCGCGGCGGCCAAGAGCCTGGTCCAGCAGATGGGCGAAGATCCGACCTCGCACGAGAATGTCGAGTACGCGAAGGTCGCGCTCGACGAGCTCGCGCGTGTCGAGCGCAGCGTCTCGCATCTGCTCAAGTACGCTAAAGAAGAAGATTACAAATTCGAAAGCGTCAACCTGGCCGCGGTCCTCGACGGCGCTCTCACCCAGATGCGCGCGAAGCTCGAAGCCAACCAGGTCGCGGTGTCGCGCAACTATCTGAGCGGACCGACGGTCCGCGCCGACGCCGACAAGCTGCGCCAGGTCTTCTCGAATATCATCGACAACGCGATCGACGCGATGAACGGCGTCGCCGCCGACCGCCGGATCGAAGTCGCGATCCAGCGCGGACGCACCGGGATGGCGACGGTGCGGATTCATGACAACGGCTGCGGCATCCCCTCTGACAAGCTCGGCAAGATTTTCAATCCTTTCTATACCTCCAAAGAGACCGGCACGGGCCTCGGGTTGGGCGTCGCGAAAAAGGTTATCGACGCGCATCGCGGCGCGATCGAAGTCACCAGCAATCCGGGCAATGGCACCGAGTTCGCCCTGTCGATTCCTCTCGCCGATGCGCTGCGCGATGAGAATGCCAACGCCAGCGCCAACGTATCGGCAGCGCAGCCGGTTGACGCCGCCGCCAAACCTGCGCCGAGCCCCGCGGCGACGATGCCGATGAGCCCCAACGGCGGCGCGCCCGCCACCCAATCGATCGCGATGGCCGCGGCGCTGGCAGGCGATCCGTCAGCGCGAGGCCAGCGATGAAAGGCAGACTGCTGGTGGTTGACGACGAGCGCGGAATCGTAATCGCGCTCAAGGGCCTCTTCACCAAGGAAGGCTACGAAGTCGAAACCGCGGAATCGGGCGAGGCCGCGCTCGAGCGGGTCAAGGCGGGACTGTTCCACGTCATTATCACCGACCTCTCGATGAAAGGGATGAGCGGGCTCGACCTGCTGAAGAAAGTTCGCGAGATCGATCCGCAATGCGCCGTGCTGATGATCACCGCGTACGGAAACCAGCGTATCGCGGTCGAAGCGATGAAGGCCGGCGCCGAAGACTATCTGCCCAAGCCGTTCGATAACGACGAGCTGCGCCTCAAGGTCCGCAAGGTGATGGAGACGCAGCTCCTGCGCCGCGCGCACAGCCAGCTTCTCGAACAGGTCAAGCTCGAAACCGGCGCGTTCGAGAACATGATCGGACGCTCGCGCGCGATGGTGCGCGTGTTCGAGACGATCGAGAAGGTCGCGCCGACCGACGTGACGGTGCTGGTGCGCGGCGATTCCGGAACCGGCAAGGAGCTGGTCGCGCGCGCGATTCATTTCCGCAGTCCGCGGGCTCGCGGCCCGTTTATCGCCGTCAACTGTGCGGCGTTCTCGCGCGAGCTGGTCGAGAGCGAACTGTTCGGCCATGAAAAGGGCGCGTTCACCGGCGCGGTCGCGCGGCGCGAGGGCAAGTTCGAAGCCGCCGACGGCGGCACGCTGTTCCTCGACGAGATCGGCGACATGGGTCTCGAAACCCAGGCCAAGCTGCTGCGCGTATTGCAGGAGAAGCAGTTCGAGCGGATCGGCGGAAATCAGCCGCTCGCCGCCGACGTGCGAATTATCGCGGCGACCAACCAGGACCTCGAAGCGATGGTGGCGCAGGGGCGCTTCCGCGAGGACTTGTACTACCGCATCAAGGTGGTCGAGATTCGGCTGCCTCCGCTGCGCGAGCGGCGCGAGGATATTCCGCTGATGGTCCAGCATTTCCTGCGCGAGGCGAGCGTCCGCTACGGCGGCGCCGAGAAGCGGCTGGCGCCCGAGGCGATGCGCGCGTGTATCGCGCATCAATGGCGCGGCAACGCCCGCTCGCTCAAGGCGGCGATCGATCAGGCGGTGATCCTGGCGGCGGGAGAAGAGATCACCGCCGAGGAATTGCTCGCCGGGTCGGAGCCCGAAAGCGCGGAAACGCAAGCCGCGAGCAATTCGGCGAATCATGCGCCGGCGCAGCCTTCCGCGGCGGGCGACGGCGAGTCGTCAGGCATGACGTTTCGCGAAGCGAAAGAAAAATTCGTCGGCGACTGGGAGCGCGATTTCATTTTGAACGCGCTGCGCGCCACCGGCGGAAATATCTCGCGCGCCGCCGAGCGGACCGGGATGTATCGCCAGAGCTTCCAGCAGAAGATGCGCGAGCTGGGCGTCACTCCGGCCGACGCCGGGATGAGCGCGAAGGAAGAAAACAACTGACGCGCGAATCGTCGCGCGGGAGATAAACCATCATGGACGCGAGTACACAAACAACTTCTGAACCGGGTTCGGAATCAACTTCGGAATCGCCGCGCGGCGTGCGCAATCTGAAGATCCATCCTCCGGTGTTGGTGGCGATTCTTCTTGCCGCCGGACTGGTGCTGCATTTCATTCTGCCCGAGACGCGCGACACCGGATGGCATCAGGTGCTCGGCCTGGTGCTGGTCGCGGGCGGAACGGGCCTCGCGTGCTTCGCCGCTGCGATCTTCACGGCGCGCGAGACGACCAAGGATCCGTACGGAGCGCCGAGCGCGTTCGTCGCCGCGTCGCCGTACACCTTCACGCGCAATCCGATGTACCTGGGGCTGGCAGTGGCGCTCCTGGGCTTCGCGGTGTTCTTCGATTCGATCGTGATGCTGCTCGGACCGGCGGTGTTCTACGCCGCGATCGACACGATCGTGATCCCGCGCGAAGAGGAAACGATGCTCGCGCAGTTCGGCGATCAGTATCGCGCCTACAAGGGCCGCGTCCGGCGCTGGCTCTAAAAATTTTACGAATCCGCCGCGTGCGCCAGAGGCGCGCGCGAGGCGAAAAGGAGAATCGTCATGCTTCTATCCAGAGTGTTCAGTCTGATTGGCGGCAAGCTCAGCCGATGGCTGAAGGTCCGCGAGTCGAAGGATCCCGAAGCGGTCTATGAATCGGCGATAACCGATCGCATCCGCCGCTATCATCAGTTGAAGAGCGCCGCCGCCGGCGTGATCTACATGCGCAACAAGCTCGAGCGCGAGCTGCGCGCGAAAAGCGCCGAGCTCAAAGAGGTGGATGAGGAAGCGGGGCAGGCCGCCGACATGAACGAGGACCAGTGCGCGCTGATCCTGATCGCGCGCAAGCACGAGCTCGACGCCGACTGCGCGCGGCTGCGCGAAGAGCTGGGCGACCTGACGCGCGAGGCCGAGGACGCCAAGAAGAATCTCATCGGGTTCAAAGGCGAGATCGAGAAGCTCAAGATCGAGAAGGTGCGGATGCTCGCGCGGCTGCGCAATGCGCAGGCGCGGGTGCGAATCCAGGAAGCGCTCGAAAGCCTCTCGTACGACGACGACGTGCGCGCGCTCGAAGAAGTGCGCGAATCAATCTCGCGCATGCTCGCGCAGGCGGGCGTCAGCCGCGAGATGAACGACTCGGGCCTCGACAGCAAGCTCGAAGAGATTCGCCGCCGCAACGCCGACGCCAAGGCTCAGGCCGAGCTCGCCGAGCTCAAGCGCACGCGCCGTCCGCCGCTCGCGCCGCTGGACATCTTCACGCAGGCGGCCGACGCGGCGACCCTCGCCAACGGCAACGCGCGCGCGGCGCATCCGGAATCGTAAAGAACGTGATGCGTGCCTCGCAGCAAGCTGGAGACGTGACCCTGAGAACCACTGTGCTTGCGCTTGCGATAGTCGCGCTCGGCTCGGCGGGATGCCGGTTTGGCGGACCGCCGCCGCATCCCCCGGGCAAGGGCGGATCGACCGACGTTCACGCTCTGACCGCGAACACGGTCTTCGGCAATTCCAGCGTCACCGACCTGACGCTCGAGTGCGCCGGGCGGATCGCGCTCACGCAAGGCGTCGCCAGTATCGACGACGACTGCTTCACCGGCGACACCAACGTGGTGGTCTGCACCGATTCCAGTTCGCCGAGTCCGGTGATGTGCGCGCCGCACAAGGGCTCGCTCGCAATCGCAGGCACGGGCACCGACACGATCAACTACGCGCGCGTCCGGTGAGCGCGCGGGGAAGCAGGACTTAAAGCAAAGCTTTAAGTTCATATTTTTATCTCGACGAGTTCCTCGTCGGGAGGCGGCGGAATCGGATCGCCGTGCTGCTTCAGGCTCGCCAGGTATCCGGCGATCGCCTCGCGGACGTTGCGCACCGCTTCGGCTCGGGTTGCTCCCTGCGATAAGCATCCCGGCAGCGCGGGTGCCTCGGCGATGAAGACTCCATCTTCATCTTGATGAAGCAGGACTCTGAATTTCATTATGTCAACCTGGTTGGGCAGCGGGTTGTTTGAAATCGATTGCGCTGTGCGTGAATGGACAGGCGGTGCGAAAGACGGGCGGCTCGCGAGCCGCCCCTACAAGATCTGACTTGGAGGGGCGCTGCTCGATCGGTGGGCGCCGGCAATTCCACGCGATTGATTTCGTAGGGGCGCGTCGCGACGCGTCCGTCCTCGCACTGCGATGTTCGTGGATCGTGCGCGTTGCAAGCTGCGCGCGATTGCCGCATGGACGCCTCGGGATTCCTCGCCCAGGGCTCGGAATGACGATCGCGGGCTCGGCTGAGATTACCTTACTCATCCGCCAGAACACATCTCCCCATCAGCCTAACAACCGTTTGGTCGCCAGCGCGGCGCCGGCGGTTAGCGCGCGGAGCTTTTGCCAGACGACCTCCTCGGCTACTTCGCCGAGGCCGGCCGAGGTCGCGAAGCCGCAGTCGGTGCCCGCGAGGATGCGGTGCGGATCGCCGACCGCTTTGGCCGCGAGCTCGATTCGATGCGCGACGACCTCGGGATGCTCGACGTAGTTGGTGGTGGTGTCGATCGCGCCGACGATCAGCGCGGTGTCCGGCGGAAGCGGATGGCGCTCGAAGGCGCGGAACTCGTGCGCGTGGCGCGGATTCGCCATCGAGATCATGAACGCGCCGACCTTGGCGCGGTAGATGTTCGCGATGATCTCGTCGAGCGCCACGTCGTCGTCGTGCGGGCCTTCGTAGTTTCCCCAGCACACATGCATTCGGATTTGCTCGCGCGGCAGCCCGGCGATCGAGCGGTTGATCGCGGCGACCACGAGGTCGATGAAGCCGAGGAAGTCGGTGAGCGGCTTGCCTGCGAACATCGTGTGCCGCTCCATCGCGAGGTCGGGGCAATCGAGCTGGAGCACGAAGCCCGCGTTGATGATCGCTTCGTACTCGGTCTTGAGTGCGTCGGCGAGCGCGTCCACGTAGGCGCCCATCGAGTCATAATGCTCATTGAGCATCGCGGCCGCGACGATTCCCGGCGAGGGCGCGTTCATGAACGCTTCGGTGAAATGCTTTTGGTTCTCAGCGAGCGCACGTTTGAAATCCTCGCACTCTTTTTTGATCGCCTGGGGCGCGGTGTAGCGCACCGCGCCGGTCGCTTTCGGCGCGTGCGTCAGATCAACTTTGATTCGCGCGAAGTCGGGAGCCTTGAGCGCGATGAAGCCCGGGTAGTGAACGAGGTCGCTCATGATCGGCCGCTCGCTGCGTCCGGAGAAGCCCGACATCCGATGCTGTATGTAGGTGAAGAAGCTCTCGCGCCCCTGCTCGCCGTTGTTGCCGATGTCGATGCCTGCTTCGAGCTGCGCGGCGACCACGCGGCGGGTCGATTCCGCGATCATCTGATTGAGCTCGCGCTCGTCGATCGATTGATGGTGGCTCTTCTTGCCGAGCATCTCCGACAGCGCATTCGAACGCGGCAGGCTGCCGGCGTGCGTGGTGAGAATTTTCTTTTCGGAGAGTTTCATCTCGTTCGTCTCCCTGATGCTCAGCGGCGGAAGAGGGCGGAATCGCCGATTTCCAGCCCGAGCGCGAAGCGGCGCAGCCAATCGAGCGCGACCTGCGAAGTGAGCAGCTTGATCCAGTCGCGCGTCCCGCGCATCTGGTAGCGGCGCGCGGCCTTCACGCCGTCGGAATCGAGCGCGATACAGACGGTGCCGACAGGCTTGTCGGCGGTGCCGCCGTCGGGGCCGGCTATTCCCGAGGTCGCGATCGCGACGCTCGCGCCAATTCGCTTGCGCGCTCCTGCCGCCATCTCGCGCACGCACTCCTCGCTCACGGCGCCGAACTTCTTGAGCGTCGCGGTCTGCACGCCGAGCAGGTCCTGCTTGGCCTCATTCGAATACGTCACCAGATCGGCGAGCAGGTAGTTCGAGCTGCCGGCGATATTGGTCAGGCGATGGCCGATGAGCCCGCCGGTGCATGACTCGGCGATCGCGAGCTTGAGTTTTTTTTCGGTGAGCAGGCGCCCGACAACTTCTTCCATCGAGGCGTCGCCCTCCGCGAACAGGAACTGCGAGATTTTTCCGCGTACGCGCTCGGCCAGCTCTTCGAGCTTGCGCTCGGCCTCGGCCGGTTTTCCTTCGACGGTGAGGCGCAGCGAAATTTGCGGAAAACTCGCGCGCAGGCCGACCTTCGCTTCGCCCGGCTTGATCAGGCCGGCGACGGCCTCGTCGAGCGCCGACTCGCTCATCCCGAAAGTCTGGAAGATGCGCACGGCGAAGACCGAGTCGGTGCCGCGATTTTTCTGGAGCCACGGCACCACCCAGTTTTCCATCATCGGCTTCATCTCGCGCGGCACGCCCGGCATCACGATCAACTGCGACGTGTGCCCATCGACCTTCATCGGCATCCGGAAGCCTGGCGCGGTGCCGAGCGGATTCGGAATGACTTCCGCGCCGTCGGGAAAATCCGCCTGCTTGAGATTGTTCGGCGGCATCACTCGGTTGATGGTCGCGAACAGGCGCGTCATGTGATCGACCGACGCCTGATCGCGAAGGAGCTTGACGCCCGCGATGCGCGCGACGGTTTCGGTCGTGAGGTCATCGACAGTCGGGCCGATTCCGCCGGTCGAGATGACGACGTCGGCCATCGCGATCGCGGTGCGCCAGGCCCATTCGAGGCGTTCGGGAACGTCGCCGACGGTGAGCACGGCGACCAGGTCGATTCCGACCTCGGCGAGTTTGTCGGACAGGTAGTTGGCGTTGGTATCGACCACTTTGCCGCTGGTAATTTCGTCGCCGGTGGAAAGGATGACAGCTGTTTTGATCATCGAAGGCACCATGCAGGGTTGAGTTCGGAATGCGCCCGCGCCTCGCGCGTCATGAAAAGGGTTTTAGCCAACTTCGGCTCTCGTGGGAACGACTTCGAGCAGCGTCAGAGTGCGGCGCTCGCCGATGATGCGAAAGTCCGCGCGGAAGCGGATATCGCTCGACGACGCGCCGATCATGATTTCCATTTCGCCGGGCTCGATCGCGAAGCGGCCGTCGCGTCCGTGGAATGCGGCCTGGCTGAGATCGACAATGAAAGTGACGGTGCGCGTCTCGCCGACACGAATCGATATGCGCGCGAATCCTTTGAGCTCGAGCACCGGACGAGTGACGCTGCCGGCTTTGTCGCGCAGGTAGAGCTGCACGACTTCGTCGCCGTCGCAGGGGCCGTCGTTGGTCACCTCGAGCGAGACGCGCAGCGTGCCGGTCGCCGCGATCTCCGCCGCGTCGATCGCGCCGTTCGAATAAGTGAAGCGCGAATAGCTGAGGCCGAAGCCGAACGGAAACAGCGGCGTGCAACTCAGGTCGGCGTAGTCGCCCCAGAACTGAGTGCGCTGGCCGGAGGGTTTGTGCGCGTAGTAGAGCGGCATCTGGCCCTGATCGCGCGGGAGCGAAACCGGCAGGCGTCCGGCGGGATTCACGCGGCCGGCGATGACCTCGGCGATCGCGGTGCCGCCTTCCTCTCCAGGAGGAAAGGCGAGGAGGACCGCGTCGGCTTTTTCGATCGCGCTCGCGAGTGCGAGCGGGCGGCCGTCGATCACGACGAGGACAATCGGTTTGCCGGCCTGCGCGATCGCCGTGACGAGCTGCTCCTGCACGCCGGGGAGACAGAGCGTGGCGCGATCGGTCGCCTCGCCACTGGAGCATCCTTTGACGAGTCCCGACTTTCCGCCGACGCACAGGACGACGAGGTCGGCCCATCGCGCGCATTCGAGCGCGGCGGCGAAACCGCTGGCGTCATCGTCGAAAGCATTGCAGCCGTGCGCGCATCGGATTTCGACGCCCTCGTCGAGTTTCAAGCGCAATCCTTCGAGCACTGTGACCGTCGGCGTGAAGTGCGCTGAGAGATCGATGTTCGTGCGCGCCGCGGCGGAGAGAGTCTCCGCGAGCGCTCCGGCTTCCATCGCCGGAGCAGCGGTGCCTCGCAGATTGTGTTTCGCGCTCCCGGCGGGTTCCTGATCGCGTTCGGGAATCGAGCCGTAGATCATTTCGTGATGCGACGGGTAGTGATAATCGCCCTGCATCAGGCGGCGCGAGTCGGCGGTCGGGCCGATGACGGCGACGCGGTGCACGCCCGCGCGAATCGGCAGGCAGGCGTTTTCGTTTTTGAGCATCACGATCGAAGCGCGCGTGATTTCGAACGCCAGCGCGCGATCGTCGGGAGTATCGAAAGCGGCGGCGGCCGAATTGGGATCGACGTACGGATTCTCGAACAGGCCGAGCTCGAACTTTGCGCGCAGGACGCGGCGCACCGCGCGATCGACGAAATCGAGCGAGATTTCGCCCGCGCCGATCGCTTCTCTGAGCGGTGCGTCGAAGACGTCGCGCTCGGGCAGCTCGATGTCGATGCCGGCCTCGAGGCCGAGTTTCGCCGCGTCGCGCGGACCGGCCGCGATGTTGTGGTAGTTGTGCAGGGAAGGCAGCGTGAAATAGTCCGAGACGACGGTGCCGGTGAAGCCGAGCTCACCGCGCAGAATGTCGGTCAGGAGATAGCGCGAAGCGCCGCACGGAACGCCGTCGAGCTCCTGGTATGCGTTCATGATCGAGCGAAGATTCGCCTCGGCGATCATCGCGGCGAACGGCGGCAGGAAAACGTCGCGCAGCTCGCGGTCGGGAATGTGCGCGGGCGCCCAGTTGAGGCCGCCCTCGGAAAAGCTGTAGCCGGCGAAATGCTTGCCGGTGCATACGACGCCGGATTTCAGATCGCCGCCCTGGACGCCTCGCACGTATGCGACCGCCATCCGAGAGACGAGATAAACGTCCTCGCCGAAGGTCTCCTCGCAGCGGCCCCATCGCGCGTCGCGCGCGACGTCGGCTACAGGAGCCAGAGTATGGCGCGCGCCGACCGCGATCATCTGGCGGCGGATGACGGCGCCCATCCGCTCGACCAGCTCGGGCGCGAAGGTGGCGGCGAGCGCCAGCGGCATCGGAAAGCAGGTCGCGTCCTGCGCGAGGAAGCCGGCGCGACTCTCCTCATGGAAGATCGCGGGAATCGCGAGGCGTGTTTCCTCGACGAGGACGCGCTGGATCGCGTTCATCGTGCGCGCGGATTCTTCCGGCGGCATCAGCGCGCTGTGGCGCGAGATCTGTCCGATGCCGTGGCTCAGCATTTCGCGCGCGCGATCGGCGTCGAGGCCGCCGTTGCGGATCATCCTGCGGCTCCAGAGCGAACCGAGCTGCGCGATCTTCTCGTCGAGCGACATGCGGGCAAGCAGATCCTCGACGCGCTGATCGATCGGCAGAGCGGAGTTTTTGTAGTCGGCGGCGCTCACGCGAATCAGAGCACGCGCCAGAGAATTTGCAGGACGATGTTTGCGGAGATGCCGGCGGCGAGATCGTCGAGCATTACGCCGCTGCCGCCGCCGAGTTTTCGATCGATAAGACCGGCGGGGAACGGCTTGACGACGTCGAACAGGCGGAAGATCACGAAGCCGGCCAGCATCAACAGCGGAGTGAGCGGATTAGCGAACATCGTCGCGACCATGCCGAGGACTTCGTCGAGGACAATTTTCGAGCTGTCGTGCTCGTCGAAAATAATTTCGGCTCGGCCTGCGATCCAGCACGAGATCACGAACGCGATCGCGAAGACGACCAGAGCGATCGCAGGCGAGTAGGCCCACAGCGGTCCGAAGCCGAACCACATCACGACGAGACCGACGACCGAGCCGGCGGTGCCGGGCGCGACCGGAGAGTAGCCGCTGTAGGCGCCGGTCGCGAAGAAGATTATGAGCGCGCGTGTCATCTGGATGTGCCTGTAGATGTGTCTGCCGGATGGATCGCGGGATGATTGAATCGACGCGCGACGATAGCACGGGTTTCGCGCGCGCAGAAAGACGAGCCTGCGCGCGCGGCGCGGCGGCAAGCGCAATCAAACACCGGTTTGACGGTGGGTTCGTTCAGGCGATTTTAGATCGTCCGCTTCATCAGATGCCTTTACTTTGCTCGATAATCCGGTCGAAAGAGAGAGTTCGTTTCATGCCACGAGGTTGGTGGTTTTCGGCGGACTGAGCCTGGAGGCACTTGAGCATCGTGACCGAGCGGAACAGATCGCGCATCAGCACTCTCTGGAACTCGCAGATGATCCGCACGTCGTCGGAGTCGCCGAGCGACATTTCGTTGAGGCCGGTTTCGGCGAGAATCCGGTCGCACGCGTCTTCGTAGGTTTCGCCGCGTGGCTTTTTCTCATCCGGCATTCCCGGCGTGATTGAAGCAGAGGTGAGCAAGTGGCGGCCGATCATCTCGAAGCTGGTTGGGGGACTCTTCCATTCGTTGGAGTTCAGAAAGGCGACGCGATTTTCGTAGCGCAGGAGACGTCGCATTCGCCAGGTGCAGACGGCGATCTTCTCGACCAGCAGGAGCTCGAACGCGCCGCGGGGAGCGAGGTCGTCGGTGAGAGCGTGGAGCAGCGCGCGGAACTCGGCGGCGGCGTCCTTGCCCTCGAGCTCGGGGAGGACGAGGTCTTTCGCGAGCATCCCGTGCTTGAGCGCGTTGAGCGAGGCGCGGCGCTTGCCGCGCGGCGTGCGCGGCCCGGTCGAGCGGCCGGCGTTGCGGCGATTGGCGGCGAGCTTTTGCGCGGAGACGTAGAACGTCTTCAGCGGTCTCTTGCGCAGCTTCTTGGGCGGGTTCGTGGACGGGAGCGGGCGGTTGATCGGCCGGCGAGACAGGGCTCGAAGGGGTTGATTCAACCATGAGATCCATTGTGAAACCTTCCGCGGATTTTGACAAGGCTGAACAGTTCAGCCATGAACAAATCTGGCAAAAACTCTAACGCTCGTTAGGTTGGGAAAACAGGGTCGAAGATTGCGGCGGAAGCGCCCTCATGCGCGCGTCACGGCGATTGCTGAAAGAAGCAATCGCCGCGCCGCCTGCCCTCTCCCGGAGGGAGAGGATATGGGAATCAGCGCTACTCGGTGAGTGGGATTGGCATTTCTTCGGGGGATACTTCTACCGCGGTCACGCCATCTACGCCGCGGGCTACTTCTATGAGCATCGCGTCCCATGGGGCGACCAGGCCGGGGCCGATCAGATTGACCGCGCCGCCGGTGCATCGGACGGTGATTTGCGCGTCGCGGACTTTCGGATGCGTCAGGAGCGCGGCGTGGACTTGCGCCGCCAGCGCTGAATCTCGCAGAGTCTCGCGGGCTGCCGGCGCGGTCGTGCTGTCCAGGGTCTGCGCGCTGTCGGCGATGAACTCGGCGATCGATTCGAGCGGATGCGCCGAGGTGTTGACGATCAGATCGTAGAGCGTGCAGTCCTCGATATCGACCGAGGACAGTGTGCTGCTGCGCTCGCGCATCTCGCGGTCGTACTCGCGGACGTACTTTTCGGCGGCGTGCAGGTCCATCTTTTCGTCGGCGACGGTCTGCTTCACGCGGGCGGCGAATGGCGCGGTTGCGCGAATGCGCAGGGCGCATCCTGCCGCGGGAGTCTGATGCGCCAGCGTCCGTCCGGCCACGACGACCCGGTCAGCCGCCAGCTCACGCAGCATCACGGCGCGCACGAAGGCGAGGTAGCGATGGCTGTCCTGTTTGCCGCGCTGCCAGAAATGGGGAGTGCGCAAATCGAACACCAGCAACTGGTCGGGGCTGACGCCGTAGCGCTGCGCGGCTTCGGCGACGATCTCGTCTCCGGAAAGAAATCGGTAATCGAGCCGCCGTGCGACGATTCGTCCGAGTTCGATTCCCCTGCTGCCAATCTGCTGGCTGAGCGCAATTACCGCCATCGTAGGCTCCCCAAGCGCGCGAGATTTCCCCGCTCGAATCTTAGAAGGCTGCGCGGCGAACGGCAAACGGCGGCTGCCCGGAACGAACGGAGAGACCCTACGAAGACGGGCGGCTCGCGAGCCGCCCCTACGAAGATTGGATCGGTCGGTGAGTGCCGATACCTCGCATCTGATTTCGTAGGGGCGCGTCGCGACGCGCCCGTCTTCGCATGGCGATGATTGTGAATCGTGCGCACGCGTGGATTGGCGAATAGATCCGGCCGAAGCGCCGCGATGGAATCGGCGGGCTGTGACGGCTAGGATTTGGCTGCTTGAGAATCGCGATCGGGGCGGGCGCGTACGAATCGTGCTCGCCGATGCCGAAATTCCAAGAGGACGGAAAGCCTGATGCCGAAGAAGATCGCGCGGCCGCGTCTTGCGGGCGCTGAAATCAGCCCCAACTCCGTGCGCGGAGACATGACCGCGGCGGAACTGATCGATACCTCGTTTCTGGCCTACAACGGACGCAAGCTGCGCGAGGCGTGCCGGCTGTTCGCCGAGAAAATGCTCGAAGACGACGTGTTCGTCGGGATGAGCGTGACTGGCGCGCTGACGCCGGCGGGCCTCGGGATGTCGTGCCTGATCCCGCTCATCGAAAACGGATTCGTCGATTGGATGGTCTCGACCGGCGCGAATCTTTATCACGACACGCACTTCGGTATCGGGCTCAAGATGTACCAGGGCTCGGCCGAGACCGACGACGTGGCGCTGCGCAGCGCCGGGCGTGGTGCGCATCTACGACATCTTTTTCGACTACCACGTGCTGCTCTCGACCGACGCGTTCTTCCGGCAGATCGCGCGGCTCGACGAATTTCAGCATCCGATGAGCACGGCGGAATTTCATTTCCGCGCGGGACGCTACGTCGCCGAGCGCGAGCGGATTTTGAAACTCAAGCGCAAGTCGCTGCTCGCCGCGGCGTATCAGCATGCGCTGCCGATTTACACCTCGTCGCCGGGCGACTCGTCGATCGGAATGAACCTGGCGCTGCTCGAGCTCGAAGGCTATGGGCTGCGGCTCGATCCGCTGGTCGATGTGAACGAGACGGCGTCGATCGTGTACGCGGCCAAGCAGATGGGCTGCAAGAGCGCGGTGTTTATTCTGGGCGGAGGCTCGCCGAAAAATTTCGTGCTGCAGACCGAGCCACAAATCCAGGAAGTGATGGGCGTCGCGGAAGACGGGCACGACTATTTTCTGCAAGTCACCGATGCGCGGCCCGACACCGGAGGCCTTTCGGGCGCGACGCCCTCGGAGGCGGTGAGCTGGGGCAAGATCGATCCGAAAAAGCTGCCCGACACGGTGGTGTGCTACGTCGACTCGACGGTCGCGCTTCCGCTGATCACCGCGTACGCACTGACGCGGCGCAAAGCACGCAAGCCGAGAAGGCTCTACGAGCGGCGCGCGGAGCTGATGGAGACACTCACCAAGGCGTACGGCAAGGTTCGCAAAAAGCGGCTGGCGCGCGGCGAATCGTGATCGGAATCGAGCGAAAATCGAGATGATCAAAAAGAAGACGGTTACGCGCGGCGCGAGGAAAGCGGCGTCTGCGAAAAAAATCGCGCGCGGCGGGAGCGCTGATCTTTCGCGCGAGCTCAACCTGGCGAAGAAGGCGGCGCGCGCGGCCGGAGAAATTTTGCGCGGGCATTGGCATCGCGGCGGATACACGATCGGATCCAAGGGCAAAGACAATCCGGTCACGCAGGCAGACCTCGAGGCCGACCACACCATCAAGCGGATGCTGCACGAGCCGTTTCCGGAGTATGGGTGGCTCTCGGAAGAGACCGCGGACAGCGCGCATCGGCTCGGGCGGCGGCGCGTGTGGATTGTCGATCCACTCGACGGCACCAAGGAGTTTATCAACGGAGTGCCCGAGTTCTGCGTCGCGATCGCGCTGATCGAAGAGGGCGAGCCGATCCTGGGCGTGACCTACAATCCGATTCGGCGCGAGATGTTCTGGGGCGCGCGCGGTTTGGGCTGTCATCTGAATACGAAGCGGGTCCGCGTCAGCCGCACGCGCTTGCTGCATCGCGCGAAAGTGCTGGCGAGCCGCAGCGAAGCGGCGCGTGGCGAATGGCAGGTGTTCCACGGCAAGCTGATAGTCAGTCCTACGGGGAGCGTTGCATACAAGCTGGCGCTGGTGGCGGCGGGGAAGGGCGATGCGACGTTCACGCGCTCGCCGAAAAGCGAATGGGATATCGCGTCGGGCGCGGCGCTAGTCGCGCTCGCGGGCGGCACGATTACCGATATCCGCGGGCGCAAGCTCAGATTCAACAATCGCAACGTGAAGCTCGAAGGATTGATTGCGGACAATACCACGCTGCACAAGCAACTGATCTCGGTGGCTCCACATCCTCCGATCGAGTCATCGAGGCGGCACGGTTGAGTTGGATTTGCTGAGCGTATTCTGATGGATGAAAATCGGATGCGCTCGAAGTTGATTCTCAGGCAATCGACCTAACCCCTGTCCCCTTCCCGCAAGCGTTCGAGTGGCATGTCACGTTTGCGCCGCCACTAGTGACGGTCTGCGTACAGTCTTGTCATCGATGATCGGTTTCTGCCCCTCTTTACTTGGAGGCTGTCGACAAATGGCGAGTTCTTATTCGTCATCCTGAACGGAGGCTGCCCCTTCGGCGTTGCTCAGGGCAGGCTCCATGAAGGATCTCCGCGAAGCGATTAGTGCAACCAGCGCGGGTTCTTTGCACTAATCGCTTCGCGGAGATCCTTCGCCTGCGGCTCAGGATGACTACAACTGAGCGTCTGCGAGAAAATCGACAGCCTCTCTTGTGGAGGGGAACCTATGCAGTGAGCCTTGGAGAGGCGCGTCGCCACCAGCAATGATCTGCGTGCAGGCTTGTCATCGATGATCGGTTTCCGACTCCCCTTCCCGTGCGGGAAGGGGTAGGGGGTTAGGTCGGTTTTTTGGTGTGCTTGGAAACCAGGCTCTCGTAACGCTGGATGAGGAGTAGTGATTTGATAGCGGGGACCGTGCTCAGAAATTGTACATCCGCTTTGCTTCGGCGTGCAGTTCGGTTCGGAAATCCGGATGAGCGATCGCGATCATCGCGTTTACGCGCTCGCGGATGCTTTTGCCTTTGAGTGTCGCGATTCCATACTCGGTCACTACGTGATGCACGAAGCCGCGCGGGGCGGTCACGACGCTGGCCGGCTCGAGCGTAGGCATGATGCGCGAGAGCCGAGTGCCCTTCACGATCGAGCTCGAGGGCACGACGATCACGGTTTTTCCGCCGCCCAGGCATGCTCCGGTGACGAAGGCGGTCTGTCCGCCGGTGCCGGTGTACATCCGCGGTCCGATCGATTCGCTGTTGGCCTGCCCGGTCAGGTCCACCGCCATCGCGTTGTTGATGGCGATGAGTCCTTCTTCGCGCGCGATCAGGCGGATATCGTCGGTGAAGTTGAAATCGTAGAGCTGGAAGCGCGGATTGCCGTTTACATAATCGAGTTCTTCGCGAGGGGTGAGCGGAGCGAATCCGCTTCCGACCACCAACTCGGGAAAAATCTTCTTGTACTTGCCAGTCAATACTCCGTCGCGCACGAGCTGCGCGGTATGCAACGGGATAATCTCAGTCTGCATACCCAGATCGTGATGATTAGCCAGATGCGGCATTATCGCGCCGGACATCGAGCCGACTCCGACCTGGATCGAGGCACGATCGGGGATCAACTCCTTCGCGACCAATCCGCATACCGTGTCGATTATCTTTTGCTCGTCGGGCGAGGGAACCGGCAGCGAGAGTGCGGGAAGTTCAAAAGTGCGTTCGACGAAATAGTCAATCTCGGAAATATGCAGTTGATTATCGCCGCCAACCCGGATGAAGCTCTCGTCGATCTCGGCGATCACCATCTTCGCGTTGCGAGCCAGCAGCTTCGACATGATCTGGACATCGCCGAAGTTGACGAAGCCGTTGGCGTCGGGCGGCGCGACGGTCATGATATAAACATTGAAATCGTCGAGGGAGGGCGGCAGATGGCCTTCGCGGTAATACTGAATGGGTGTGAAGTCGGCGAGGCCCTGCGAGTACAGTTCGCGATCGTAGGGCGAAATAAAGAATGACTGGAGCTGAAAGCGCTCGCCGAGGCCGGGCAGGTTCCAATCGTGCACCGCGGCGCCGTGGTTGACGACCACGTTTTCGATCTCCATCAGGCGCGCCGACACGGCGGCGCACATCATGAACGGAGTCGCCTGCGCGATCGACATGCAGACGCGATCGCCGGATTTGATTTGCTCCGCCGCGTGCTCGGCGCTGACGAGCCGATCTCCAAGCATCGCGCGCCAGTCGGCGCCCGCCTTTATCTTTAGCGCGGTAGCCATCAGGCGGCTTGAGCCGAGAGGCTCGGGTCGATCCCAATATCCCGGAGCATCGTCGAGGTCCGCTCGTTCAGGAGTCCGACCTTGCGCAAGTTGGTGACGACGGTGGTATGCATCTCGCGCTTGAAGAGCTTGCGAAACAGCGTGTAGTCATTTCCGCGAGCGACTTCTTTGCGCGCACGCTTGACCTCGCCGATCTCGGTGGTGCTCATCCCGATGGCTTCGTACGCCTCGGCTGGAAATTGGCCGGTCAGGACGAGCTGGATCGCCTCGCGAGTGAACTCCTCGAGTTCGCGCATGTCGCCCGAGCTGAGACTATTGATCGCTTCGGGCAGGCTCAGCACGGAGAAGCCCATGTGGCGGGATTCGTCGGCGAGGATGCGTTTGCAGATGTCTCGCAGGAGTGGATCTTTGGCGGTCTCGCCGAGCATCCGGAAGAGTGCGACCGCGAAGGTCTCGGCCAGGAGCTGGAGGCCGACGGTCTTCACGAACCATTTTCCCTGGCCGAGGATATAGTCGAAGAGGGTCTTGATATTGCCGGTGATCGGATAGATTCGACCGCCGCACTTTTCGATCAGATAGCGGCTCAAGACCTCGGCGTGGCGGGCTTCGTCAACCACCTGGGTGGCCTGGAAAAATTTCGCGTCGTTGGACGGAACCATATCGACCAACTGGCTGCAGGCGAGCATCGCACCTTCCTCGCCGTGAAGGAGCTGCGAGAGGCGCCACGACGAGAATTCGAGATTGAGCTGCGCGAGATTTTTGCGATCGAGCCGCGCGAGAGCGGGGGTGCCGTAGCCGTCGATCAATTCGTCGGCGAAGATGCCGGCCTCGTAATCGACCGGTTTGGCCCAGTCGATATCGCGCGCGGCATTCCACTGATCGCGCTTCGCGTTTTCATAGAGGCGGCGCAGATCGGGAGCGTCGATCGCGTAGGAGCGCTGGAAAACGGTTTCGAGGGTGGTTGTGATTCGCTCGGATATGTCGCTCATCTTTCCGTACCTCGGGCCGCGGTTAGAACGCGCAGAGATACCTGACCCTAGCAAATTCCGACTGATTGCGAAAATGCTTAGGGATCGGAGGAATGAGAGGAAAATCGTCCAAATGGTAGATTTCGTGCTGCCGTCGCTAAGCGGCGCCCTCTGCCGGCGGAGAGGGGCTGGAAAAACAGATGGGATGGCGTTTGCTTGACTGTGCGGGCGCAAACATAAATGCTGGCAGGTTGCGGAGAGGTTCGGGAGTCTGGCTGAACCGGCGTGACTCGAAATCACGTGAGCCCTAGTGGTTCCGGGGGTTCGAATCCCCCCCTCTCCGCCATCGAGCACATCTCTCGCTCGGCACTATTTCCACTTGAATCGATAAAGAGCGGGCCGCGGGTGCCATGAGGGTTGGGTGGGTATCTCCAATCCGACACGCGAACTGGCCGCTACCGGCTTCAGATAACCGTTTCCGAAGCAATCATTGCAATTCCTCGGCGAGCGCGCGCAGAACCAGAGGGTGTTTCAAAAAGAAATGATCGCCCGGAAACATCTGGAGCGAGAAAGATGCGTTCGTCTGGGCGTGCCACGCTTCAAGATCAACGCTACTCACCCTGCGATCCTGCAAGCCGCCAAATGCTGAGATCGGACAATCCAGGACTGGCTCATTCAAGTACTTGTAGGTCTCGTAGACGGAAAAATCGGCGCGCAAGAGAGGAAGCATGATCTGCATGAATTCCTTATTTTCCAGCAGTTCAGCCGGCGTACCATCCAGCCTGCGCATCTCCGCGAGAAATTCGCCATCCGGCAGGCTATGGACCGGAGAACCTCGCCGAGAGATCTGAGGCGCTCGACTCGCAGATATAAAAAGATGAACGGGATTGACCCCGCAGTCCCTGCGGAGCTTGCGGGCCAGTTCAAAACTGACTAATGCTCCGAAGCTGTGGCCGAAAAAGGCAAAAGGTACATCAAGTACAGGCGCCAGAGCTTGCGCCAAGGCTTCCACAAGCGGCGAGAGTCGCGTGAATGGAGGCTCCGTCGAACGCGCACCGCGCCCGGGAAGCTGGACGGGGCAGACCTCGACATCCGATGGCAAGCCCTCCGGCCACGTGCGGTATATCAAAGCGCTGGCTCCCGCATACGGGAAGCAAAACAATCGCAGACGAGGCTCTGGACCAGTCCTGCGAACTGAAGTCCAGGAATCAACACTGGAATTGCCGGTTGATCGGATCATTCAGACTCCAGCCGCACGACTAGTAAAATACAGACTAGCTCTTTGACAGCGAAGGCGGACGGTTCTGCTGACCCATCGCTTTTCTGAGACTGAGCGGTCTCATGTCGGTCCAGACTTCTTTTACATAGGCCATGCATTCAGTCTTAGAGCCAGCCTTGCCGGCGTCTGTCCAACCGGGAGGATTCTTCTTTCCGTCCGGCCATATAGAGTATTGTTCTTCGTGATTTAGTACGACCCTATAGATTGTCGAGTCTTCGTTTTCGTCCTGGTTCATTATCGTTCCTCACCAATTCGTTCTGTATATTGACTATTTCACCCGTGCAGTCTTCCGCCGCTCGCACTTGATCCAGACACGCCCCTAGCTGCTCGGCCAACTCTGCAACGTAGGGTTTGTAAACCATCGTGGCGTGGTTGCCAGGAACTACATGGATATCCACTCCGCCGCTGGCCCAATCACTCCAGCCAAAGGTCGGGTCGGACGGAGGTCCTCCGAGTTCCTGACCCGCCTTGAATAGTGTAATTCGGCCCGGGTAGGGATGCAGAACGTATTTTTGTGTAGCTCGAAAATCTGCCTTGCACAGATCGATGAACGGTTGTGCTTGGGATACTTCAATATCCGAGGGCATCAGGCCTGCTCTTTTCGCATATTCGAGCACGCGCTCCAGCAATTCATTTTTAGGCAGGCGGGCAAGAGCGTCGCGAGGATCGAGCGAAAGGCCGAAATAGCGGACAAAATCAACCAGGAGAGTCACCTCGAAATCCGCGTCAGCAAATTCCTCGTTGGCGTCGGGAATCCTCGTATCCAGTAGTGCCAGGAATGCCGTCCGCTGCCTCTGGGCAAGAAGCTGCTGCGCCATTTCGAACGCTACCACTCCTCCCATAGACCATCCTCCGAGAAAATAGGGACCCTCCGCCTGCACCGAACGCATTGCATCGATGTAGAACGCGGCCATGTCTTCGATCCGGGTGTGTGGCCCCTGGTTCTCCTCCAGTCCTCTCGCTTGGAGCCCGTAACACGGCTGATCGGGATCGAGGCTATTTGCGAGGTGAACGTATGGAAACACGTGCCCGCCCGCCGGATGGATCAAGAACAGAGGACTTCTTTTGCCATTCGGTTGGATAGGAACTAAGGAAGCAGGTGCAGCTTCCTTGTGATGCTGGCGGATAATACTCGCCAGATGCTCAACCGTCGCTCCCTGAAACAGAGTAGCTAATGGAACTTTCTTGCCAAGCCTCTTCTCGATCAATGCAAACAAACGAACCGCTGCCAGGGAGTGTCCTCCCAGTTCAAAGAAGTTGTCCTTTACACCGACAGGCCGAACACCGAGAACCTCTTCCCACAAATTACTTAGCTGGAGTTCCAAAGCGCTGCGCGGCGCGACAAACCCGCTGCCCCGCTCTGATCGTCCTTGCTTGGGCTCCGGCAACGCACTCCGGTCAACCTTTCCGTTCGGCATCAACGGCAATTTATCGAGCGGCTCGAATGTCCTCGGGACCATATAGTCCGGCAACTTCTCTTTGAGAAAGCTCCGCAAATCGGTATCCGACGCGAGCGCTTTGCCTTCTGTGACTATATAAGCCACCAGATGCTGTTCTCCAGAAGCATCGGCCCGGCTTGAGACGATAGCCTCGCGCACAGCAGGATGCTGACGAAGAGTCGCTTCGATTTCCCCTAGCTCGATACGAAATCCCCGAATCTTGACCTGATGATCCATACGGCCAAGAAATTCGATGTTCCCGTCGGGCAGGTAGCGAGCGAGATCGCCAGTCTTATAGAGGCGCGCACCCGCTTCGGCGCTGAATGGATTGGGGATGAATCTCTCGACCGTCAAATCGGGCCGCTTAAGATATCCTCGCGCGAGGCCGGCGCCGCCAATATACAATTCACCCTGAATGCCGACAGGTACCGCATTTCCGTATTTGTTCAGAATATAGACTTCCCTGTTTGGTAAGGGACGACCGATAGGCACCTTCTGACGCTTCGAACTCTGCTGCGACTGCGCGGTTGCATCGAAGGCGGTCGCCGTAATGGTCGTCTCCGTGGGTCCATAGGCGTTAAGCAGACGGATCGAACTCATCGGTGATCGATGCCATAGGTCGAGGAACTCCGGCAGCATCGTATCACCGCCTATGACGAATAGCCGCGCCTGAATTGCCGGCGTCAACTCCGGAAGGTCAGCCCACTTTCGTGCCAGTTCGTTCCAGTAGCTGGTTGGCAAATTCAAGACCGTGAGCTGTTCCTTCGCAATAATGTTATGAAATTTACTTATATCCCACACGTCAGTACGCATTATAGTCAGCGTTGCGCCGACGAAAAGGGTAGGTAGAATTTGCTCCAGCGATACATCGAAACTCAGTGACGCGAACTGCAATACTCTGTCGTCTGCGGTGAGTTCGTAGTACCTATTAATGTTCAGGCAATGCTCTGCCGTGCAACGATGTGAAACCAGAACTCCTTTTGGCTCACCGGTGGATCCTGAGGTAAAGATCGCGTAGGCCAAGTTCTCGGGCATGGTCGCGCAGCTTGGGTTTTCCGCGCTCTCGTGCGCGATCGCCTCCCAGTCCGAATCCAGACAAACCACTTTGGCATCGCGCTCAGGCAACCGTGACCGCAGCCCCGCCTGCGTCAGCAGCACTGCGACCTCGGCGTTGTCCATCATAAAGGCGATTCGATCATTCGGGTATGCGGGGTCCAAGGGAGTATACACTCCGCCGGCCTTGAGAATACCCAGCAGCCCGACAATCGCCTCGAGCGAATGCTCAATACAGATTCCGACCGGCACCTCCGGGCCCACTCCCAGCGAGCGCAGATGATGGGCGAGCTGATTCGCCCGGCAATTTAACTGTCCGTAGGTGAGCTGTTCATCGTCAAAACGAACTGCTATTGCGTGGGGGGTGCGCTCGACCTGAGCTTCAAAGAGCTGATGAACACATAGCGCCTTTGGTTGGGAGATTCGGTTATCGTTCCACTCTATCAGAAGCTGACGCTCATCTTCGGTCAAAAGCTCTAGCTCCGACAGATGGCGCTCCGGAGAGGTATACGCGTTCTGCAGCACAATCTCGAATCGTTGAAGCATACGAGCGATGGTTGGGGGGTCGAACAAATCAGTGTTGTAGGCGATGGTTGCGACCAGCTCGTTGCCAGCATCAGCAATATGCAGCGTGAGGTCAAAGTGAGTAGTTCCGCCGTCGATTTGGAGCGGATTCAGAGTGAGGCCCTGCAATTCCACCTTTTCTGAGCGACTATTCTGCAGCACAAACATCACCTGAAACAGCGGATTGCGGCTCAGATTCCGTTCCAGATGAAGTTCTTCGACGAGCCTCTCGAAGGGCAGGTCCTGATGAGCATATGCTCCCAGGCAGACCTCCCGCACTCGCCGCAGGATCTCAGGAAAATCAGGGTCGCCGGACAGGTCCGTACGCATCACCAGGGTATTAACGAAGAATCCAATCAAACCCTCAAGCTCGAGCTGGTTTCGGTTGGCTATTGGCGTTCCTATGCTGATGTCGTCCTGGCTGGTATAGCAATGCAAAAGAATTTTGAACGCCGCGAGCAAGGTCATGAACAGAGTCACACCATGCTGGCGGCTGAGCGCTTTCAATCCAGCGCTGAGACTTTGCGCTATTCGTACCGACTGATGGGCACCGCGAAAAGTCTGAACCATAGGCCTGGTATGGTCCGTCGGTAAATCCAACAGAGCCGGCGCGGTACCTAGTTGCCGTCTCCAATAGTCAAGTTGGATTTCCAGCACTTCACCTTCCAGCCAGGTCCGTTGCCAATAGGCAAAATCCGCATATTGGATAGAGAGATCCGGCAATAGCACAGGCCTTCCGAGACAGACTCCCTCGTAGAGAACCGCCAGCTCACGAATCAGGATTCCTGTAGACCAGCCATCACAAACTATATGATGCATCGTCAGGAGCCCGACGTGCTCGTTGTCGCCGAGCCGCAGAACGGTAGCCCGCACAAGAGGACCCTCGGCCAAATCGAAAGGCCGCGATGCCTCATTGACCGCCAGGCGCTGGACCTCGAGTCCGCGCTCAGCCTCAGGCATTTCTCTCAAATCTACTATCGGCAACGGCAATCTGAGGGCCGCTGCTATAATCTGAATCGGGCGACCGTCGACGGTAGCCACCGTCGTCCGCAGTGCTTCATGTCGCTTCACGATTTCATTGAGACTCTGCTTCAATGCCGCCACATTGAGCAATCCCGAAAGATGAACGGCAACGGGAAAATTGTAGACAGAACTCCCCGGATCGAGTTGGTCGATGAACCAAAGTCGTTGTTGCGGGAACGAGAGAGGCAGATCCCCGCTTCGAGAGACAGGCACAATCGGCGGAGCCTGACGCCCGATTTCGCCGCCTGTGTCGATGCTCGCAGCCAGCGCCGCGACGGTGGGCGCCTCGAACAATCGGCGCAGCGGCATATCCACATGGAACGCTTCGCGGATTCGAGAGACTACCTGAGTAGCCAGTAGTGAGTGCCCACCTAGCTGAAAGAAGTCATCGTGAATCCCCACGCGCTCCACGCCGAGGACCTGGCCCCAGATCTGGCACAGAAGCTCTTCGGTAGGGGTGCGGGACGCTACGAACCCTCCATCCAATTCCGGCCGCCTTGCGTCGAGCTTCGGCAGTGCGCGTCGGTCTACTTTCCCATTGGCGCTCAGCGGAAGGGCATCAAGCAGCACGAAGACCGCCGGAATCATATGCTCGGGCAGTGTGGTCTTTATAAAATCGCGCAACTCAGTTGTGTTGGGACGAGCACCATCAGCAGTGGCGATATAGGCCACCAAGCGCTTTTCGCCTGCGTCGGACTCCTGAACCAGAACGATCGCATCTCGTACCGCAGGATGCTGTCGAAGCGACTTCTCGATTTCTCCGAGCTCGATCCGGAAACCGCGAAGTTTCACTTGACCGTCGATGCGCCCAAGATACTCAATGTTTCCGTCAGAAAGATAACGCGCACGGTCGCCGGTTTTGTATATTCTGCCTCCCGGCACGTGACTGAAGGGATCCGGAATAAATTTCTCGGTTGTCAGATCCGCTCGACCAACATATCCTCGCGCCAAGCCGCTGCCGCCGATGTACAGATCTCCGACGGCGCCAATCGGCGAGAGATTGAGCAGGTCGTCCAGAATATAGACTTGAACATTTTGTATCGGCCGTCCAATTGGAATTGTCGACCCAGTAGCGGGATTTTCACATCGCCAGCATGTAGAATCGATAATCGCTTCAGTCGGTCCATAAACATTGTATAGGACGGCCTCGGAGCGACCCAGGAACCGCGTGGCAATCTGCGCTGCCAGAGCTTCGCCCCCGCACATGACTCCGCGCAGCGCCGGACTTTCTTCCAACGCGGGCTCGTCGGACAGAAGACGCAGTATCGATGGTACGCAGTGAAGGATGGATATTCGCTGGTCGCGGATGATTTCGGCCAAGTATCGGCTATCACGATGACCACCGGGGTCTGCGATTACCAGCGTTCCCCCGGCCAACAGTACCGGAAAAAGTTCCCGGCCGGCGGCGTCAAAAGTGATGGGGGTCTTCAAAAGACATCGGTCATTGGACGACAAATTTAGCGTCCTGATTATCCAGTCTATGGCGTTACCCAGTCCGCGGTGCTCAACCATCACTCCTTTCGGCTGCCCAGTTGAACCTGAAGTATATATTACGTAGGCGAGGCCCGCGGCGGTCGACTCAATAATCGGCGCTTCGTCGTCGTATTTTGCGATGTTCTCCCAGTCGGAATCCACACACACGACCTCGACTCCGAGGCCGGTAAGCCGGTCGCTGAGACTCCCTTGTGTCAACATCACCGGCGCTTGGACATCTTTCAGCACGTAGAGTATTCGTTCGAGGGGATAATCCGGGTCCAGCGGAACATAGGCTCCGCCAGCCTTAAGAATGCCCAACAGTCCGATAATCATTTCGAGCGAGCGTTCCATGCAGATCGCAACGGGCACTTCCGGTCCTACACCGAGTTCCCGCAGACGATGGGCGAGGTGGTTGGCGCGAGCATCAAGCTGAGCGTAGGTCAGACGCTGGTCCCCTAACACAACTGCAATATTCTGCGGCGAACGCTGTACCGCCTGCCGGAAGCGCTCTTGGATGCAATAGCCTTCAGGATACTGGGTCCGCGCATCGTTGAACTCCGTCAACAGTTGGCGGCGCTCAGCCTGGCTCACTGAACTCAGTCTGGCGATGGGGGCTTCCGGAGCAAAGCAGGCGCTCTCCACTAAAGTCAGATACTCCTGAGTCAGTCGGGATACGTCTTCAGTATTGAAAATATCGGCATCGTAGTGGAGTTCGATGACGAGCTCATCTCCGTTCGGGATGCAAGAGAGCTTCAGAGTAAACCGCTCAGAGCAGCAATACTCCTTCTGAATGGAAAATATCACGTCGCCGCCGTTGTGGCTCGGCAGTTCGTCGCGAAACTCAATAATGATTGAAAAGGGACTGAGCGTCTCGCCTTTTCGTTCTCGAGCCGGAAATTGTTCCGGGTCAAAATACTCCTGCCATTCGACAGCTTCACGTGCTGTCTCGTCGGCCCTTTTCAGGACTTCGTTGAAACCAAGCCGACCGTCGATATGACATGTAATGGGTAACGTCTTGGCAAACAGTCCGAGAGCTCCCTGTAGCGCTTCATAAGTACGTCCATTGCATGCCAGACCCACCGTGAAGTCGGATTCGGATGTCAGTTGCCAAAGCAGAATTTGCCAGCATGCCATGAAAAGTGCTGAAGGAGAGGTATTATGCGCGGCCCCGAATTTTCTGATTGTCGCGGTCAAGTGCGGATCGATCGCTGCGACGACAAGGCGAGGGTCGAATTTTGCCGTACGTAGAGGAGACGGCCTTTCGAAGGGTAACCTAGGAGCACGAGTGGCCGAGGCCCGTGCATCGCGCCAGTACTCTATCCTTTCCCGAGTCGCGCTGGATTCAAGTAAATCATTCTGCCACTCCGCGAGATCAGCATACTGAGAAAGTTCGTGTGCCGCCTGGTGGCATTCGGCGCCTGAATAAAGCCGCTCGATCTCGCGTACCAGGATCCTGAGCGAGACTGAATCAGCGCACAGCGATGGCGCGCTCATGAGCAACATGTGCCGATCAGCTGCGAGCGTTAGCAGAGAGACGCGAAGTACTGGGCCGGTCGCTAGGTCGAAAGGAGCTCGGCCATCATCGCTGAACAGGGTCTCTGTTTCCTCTTCCTGGCATAATGAACTGCGCGCGCTTAGGTCGTGTTGCTCTACCGACAGAGTACTGCGTTGATTTACCCATTGCAGAGGTATGTCAGTCCCGTTCACGGGCCGGACTGTAGTACGGAGAATTTCGTATCGGTCGAATACGGTTTGCACAGCCGCGCTGAGGACTTGGGGATCCAGTTGTCCCTCGATAAGGACTGCGCATTGCGCACGGTAGAGGCATCGATCACCGCCCTGCTGCAATGACCACAAATGTCTTTGCTGCGGTGAAAGCCGAAACCCTTCTGTTGCGTGCGTCTGCATTCGTATAATCGCGTTGTCACAGACCGTGACTACCCATTCGCACCGGTAAGAACGGCTCTGCGCCTGAAGTGAGTCAATCTTTCAATATTAACGGTCTTTTGTTCTCGCCGAAGGCCAGTCTGGCGTAGCAACTCCGCGTTGGCGAGGGTCTGCTTCAACGCGTCTATTTTGACGGTCGGCTCTTGAAGTATCCCGCGCAAAAGAAGCTCGTAATTTTGCGACATTCGGGCAATAGTAGCCGGGTCGAACAAGTCGATGTTGTATCGCAAAGAAACCTCGAGCGAGTCCTGCGTCTCAAGGATCAGCATCACGAGATCGAGGGTCGCGGCGCGACGCTCCAACCGCACTGATTCCAGAACCAGGCCTCCGGGATTCATCCGAAGGCCGGATTCGCTAGCCGCAAATTTGGGTGCGCCGGATTGCGCGCTGTTGTGCGGCTTGTCCAACACGAACATCGCCTGGCACAGTGGCGGACGACTGAAATCACGCGGAGGTCGCAGACGCTCAACCAGAAGAACGGTCGGAAAATCCTGGTGCTCGAGAGCGTCGAGCACGGTGTGGCGAACCTGGCCGAGAAACTCTCGAAATGCCGGGTTTCCGGAGAGATCTGCTCTCAGGACGACGGGATTCGTAAACAAGCCGACGATGCCGTCGAATTCGGGCCGGCTTCTCCCCACCATCGGAGATCCAACTAAGATATCGTCTTGACCGCTGTGGTACGAAAGTAAAATGTGGAACGCCGTCAGAAGCGTCGCGTACAGCGTCGCCCCATGAGATCGTGACAGCTCCTTCAGTCCGTAACTCAGTTCTGCATTGATCGTGAAATCATTCGACCCGCCGCGATAAGTCGGAATCGCGGGTCGAGGTCGGTCCGTTCGGAGTTGGAGTATTGGCAGTTGTCCTCCGAGTTGCTTTCGCCAATACGCCCATAGCCGTTCGCCTTCAGGACCCTCCAACATTTCAGCCTGCCAACGAACGTAGTCGGCATAGTCTGCGACACGACGCCGCAGCGGCGGGTTCACGCCAGCACTTTCCGCTGGATAGAGCGTGCTGAGCTCGTCGAGGAGGATCGCTAACGACCAAAAGTCGATTACGATGTGGTGCACTACCAGCAAGAGTATGTGCTCCCGTTCCGAACGCGTGAAAAGACTCACTCGAAGCAGCGGCCCTCGCTCGAGGTCGAAGGGGCGGTGAGCCTCCTCCATTAGCTGGCGTTGCAATTGCTCGGGAGACCCAGACCGACATTCCACCTCCTGGAAGTGAACCTTCCGAGAGTCGTGGATTCGCTGAACTGGTTTGCCAAGCTGAACCGGAAACGTGGTACGCAGAGACGAATGTCGATCGATCAGATCCTGAAATGCACGCCGCAATGCTGGAATATCCAGCTCCGCAGTGATCCGTGCCGCAAAATTGACATTATAGACCGAACTCTCGGGAGCGAGTTGGTAAAGAAACCATATTCCTTGCTGGTTGTAGGAGAGCGGATGCTGCGACGTCGCTTCATTCATCCTTTTTTGAAGAAGCTCAGAGAGCAAAGCACGCTTCTGCAATGGTGAGAGATCGTCGACTCGCTGGAAAGTGGTACTCATCCACTCGCCTCCTCTTTAGCTAATAGGTCAGTCAGCATCGAAGTAATTTCGTCATCTGAAAACGTGTCGAGGTTTTCCAAGAGGTGTTCATCATTTTCTCTGCTTAGCGGCTCTTCTGCGGAACGCGCGATTGCTGAAGCAATAGGCACTGATGTGCTTGGCGTTTCGGACGTGAGGAGCTGAAGAAGCCGGTCAGTCGCCTGCTCGACGGTAGGTTCCGAAAGAAAAGTCACCATTGGCACATTCACTGCCAGATCGAGCGCAATCCGGTTCTTCAACTCGACGGCCATCAAAGAATCGAGCCCCAGGCTACTGAGAGGCTGTAGTACATCCACCTTGGAGGTGTGCATCGCCAGAACACGAGCCACGATCTCAGTCAGGTAGGCCTGAACCAATTGTCGGCGTACCGCTGGTTTTGCGGCGAGTATTGCATCTCGTTTGTCTCCCGGAGATTCCGCGCGCGATGAACTCCTCGCTTCGCCATGCGCAAGCTCAGAGAGTAATGGCGATTGAGTACCGTCCGGATAAAACTGCAGGTACCGATTCCAGTCAACGGGTACGACCGCGGTTTGAGTCGAGGACTGTCGCAGCAGCCGTCCCA
This sequence comes from uncultured delta proteobacterium, assembly GCA_963801665.1. GTDB lineage: Bacteria > Desulfobacterota > Binatia > Binatales > Binataceae > JBARDN01. The sequence continues at coordinate 853,748 of CAWDFL010000003.1, forward strand.
TCACCTTCAATGCCTCGGCAGGTTCAAGGCTATTGATTCCCAGCAACGCAAGACGCGTCGTGAGACGTTTGCCGCCGGCGGTATCGGCGAATCCCAATTCAGCCCATGCTCCCCAGTTAATACTCAGTGCCGGCTTTCCGCAGGCGTGGCGGTGATGCGCCAGCGCATCAAGGAAGGAGTTGGCAGCAGCGTAATTTCCCTGACCGGGTTGGCCGAGAAGAGAACCGACGGAAGAGAACAGGATGAAAAATTCCAAGGGCGCATCTTCGAGCAATCTGTGGAGCAGCCATCCGCCTACCATCTTGGGCCGCAAAACCGAATCCAGCGCAGCCATATCGAGCTGCGCTAGAAGTCCGTCTCGCAACACTCCCGCCGCGTGAACTACTCCACGGATCGGTGGCCATCCTTCTGTCCGATAGTCATTAAGAAAAGTAGCCAGTTCTTCTTCATTCGCCACATCGACCGAAGGTAGATGCAAGCTTGCCCCGCGGGCTTCCAGCTCGCGAATCGCGGCGATTTGATGCTCCTCACGGCTACCAGGTTTCGCCGAGTTCCAGTACGCGCGGGCAGGAAGCTTCGTCCGTCCTAGCAGGATTAACCTTCGCGCGCCTTGCTCTACCATCCAACGAGCGACTGATAGTCCGAGGTCTCCCAGTCCACCAGTAATCAGATAGCTGCCATCCGTGCGCCAGATCAGGGGAGCTTCGAGCGTCGGGGCTCTGTGTTCGCGGACCAAGCGGGCGACGTATCGCAGATCGCCGCATAGGGCAATCTGATCCTCGCCGTCTGGCTCTGAAATTTCTCTCCACAACTGACTGGCGGTCGCACCATAAGGCGACGCGTCGACTTCCAGATCAATCAGTCCCCCCCAAAGCAGCGGGTGCTCCTGGGCTACGACGCGACCCAGTCCCCAAACAGGCGCCTGCGCGAGATCCAAGGGCATCACCGATTCGCCTGCCGACTGAGTTTCCTGAGTGATCAGCCAAACCTTTGGGAGTTGACGCCGCTCGACTCGAGCAAGCTCCTGGACCAGTTGCAGAACACTTCCGCAGCCAACAATCTGAGCCGCGTTCAACGAATTCAACGTGGCTTCCCTTCGGAAGTCAGAATCAAGACTCCAGAGATGCACCACCGCCTCGCACTTTGGCTGACCAGGCGCCAACACAGTTTCGATAAGCCGTCGGAGGTCATCCGGCCGGTCGGGACGAATGCAAAAATGCTGGTCATCGATGCGCTCGTACGCTTCGCCACCAGTGATCAGGATACTACTATCTCCACGCGCGTTGATGAGCGAGCCAAGGGCTTCGCCGACGCCTGCGCGATCGGCAAAGATCAGCCAATTGCTCCGTCTGCCTGGTCGGGACTCTGCATGCGTCGACTGCGCAGGCAAATGCTCTTTGAGCCGCCACTGGATTTCGTATAGCCAGTCGGTAGGGTCTTTCTGTCGTAAGGCATTTGAATCGCTACTGATATTCTCGAAGCATAGTCCCCGAAACTCTACCGCTACGCGTCCGGTTTCGTCCAAAAGCCGCACCGCTCCTGTCACCCGATCGACGTTCCGTTCCTGCAAACGAGCGTGGCTCCATACCTTACCACCGAGGCCAGTGTGAATTCGGATCTCGTCAATATGAGTGGGCATGTAAGTGGCGCCCGCCGTTTTATTCCCCGGGCCTATAGCCGCTCCGACGGTCTGGAAACACGCGTCAATAATCGAGGGATAAGATTCACAGCTCTTGAGTTCCTCGTCCGATTCTTCGGTACTGTCCACCCTGCTCAGCATCTCATCGTGGCATCCCGACAACTGAGTAATGCTTTGCAAGCTAGGGCCGTAGACCATCCCGCTTTCGCATAGCCTCCGATAATAGTCTGCGCCTCCGATCCGCTCCGAGCATCGCTCCCGGATGTCCGCGAGAGCGTCGCGTTCGAAAATCATGGCCGTCGCGGGGGTCTCGTCACGACAAATCCTTCCGGTCGCGTGAAGAATCCAAGGTAGGGTCGCGTTGTCTATATCGTGCGGGCGACTATAGATATGAACCGAAGCTGATCCGTTCTCTCCGGGAGACAGAACCACCTGCATCGAGCGCATGCCGCCATCGGCCAGGAAGAGCGCCTTAAGGAATTGGACATCTCTCAGCACAAGCGATCGTGATGGGGACGCCAGGGCCGCAGCTTCGAGAACCATACCCACGTACAGCGATGCTGGGAGTACCGCGATGCCGTCGACACGATGGTCATTTAGATATGACAGTACATTTGAACCCAGATCGCCTTCCCAAAAGTGAGTTTCCGTCTGCGCCGATCTGAAATGCCGCCCAAGAAGAGAACGAGTCCGGCCCTCTGCGGACGACTGACGCGTCGGCGCGTCGCCGCTATCGCCGATAGGCTGGTCCAGCCAATAATGCTCATGCTGCCACGGATAGATTGGAAGCTCGACGCAGCGGCCGCCGTTTGGATAAATGCGGCTCCACTCCGGCTGATACCCCAGCGTATAAAGGGCGCCCAGCGAGTTAGCCAACACACCGGCTTCTTCCTCATCGCGTCGTAGCGACGGAAGCACGACGCGCTGCTTGCCAGCATGTTGACCTTCTTGCTGAATACTACTGAGCAAAACCGGGTGCGGACTGATCTCCAGAAAGTGGTCATATCCATCTTTCATCAATTGTTGGACCGCGGATGAAAAGAGCACCGGTTCTCTCAGGTTCCTGCTCCAATAAAGCGAATCGAACTTCAAACCATCGCTTAGCTCGCCGGTCAACGTAGAATAGATCGGTACGGAGGGGGGTTGAGGCTGAAGTCCTTCCAATGCGCGCTCCAAATCACCGCGCAACGGTTCCATCTGCGGACTGTGCGCGGCAAAATCAACTTTGAGCATTCGGCAAAAGACATGTTGATGTTGCAAACGGCTCACGATTGCTTCCAATGCTTCGGGAGCTCCCGACAATACCGTGGACACGGGAGCATTGCTGGATGCGATCGATACTAGATTTTCATAGCCAGCCAGAGAACGCCGCGCGTCAACAATAGACAGTTCCACCGCAGCCATCGCCCCGCGTCCGATAGTTGGTTTCACGAGACGACTCCGGATGCAGATTATCCGGGCGGCATCGTCGAGACTGAGCGCTCCGGCGACGAGAGCGGCAGCGACCTCGCCCATGCTATGACCCACTACGGCGTCCGGCTGTATTCCCCAAGAGCGCCACAGAGCGGTAAGAGCAACCTGAATCGCGAACAGCGCTGGTTGCAGGACATCGACTTCATTCAATCGGGAATGGGCAGTGTCGGTCGCGGAAAGCTCCGCAAGCAAGGACCATTTTCCATATGGCGACATCGCGCGGTCACTACGCTCGATTGAATCGCGAAAGACAGCCTCCTGCTCCAGCAGCGTTCGCCCCATACCGAACCATTGGGTTCCCTGGCCTGAAAAAACGAAAACAAGCTTCTTGCCATGACTGGAAATCTTCCGCGCGAAGGCCGGGGCGAAACGATCCTTTTCTTGCAAGCAGGCTGTCAGGTTGTCACTCAGTTGAGTAACCGATAGTCCCGAGACGGCGAGACGGTAATCATGATGGCTTCGCCGAACACTGGCGGTGTGGCAGATGTCGTACAGAGAGGTCGTAGCTTCCGAACTCTTCAGGTATTCGTGGTACATCTGAGCGAGCGAACGCAAGGAATCTGGGTTGCGTGCCGAAAGCGGTAGCATATATGCAGACTTCGTATTACCAGTTTCGGCCAACTGACTATCGGCTTGCCGCTTTTGATCTGATTGGCTCCACGCCAGACCAATAGCCTCATGCAATACCACATGGGCATTGGTTCCCCCGAAACCGAACGAGCTCACTCCTGCGATACCTTCGTTCTTGAGAGCAGGCCATGGACTCAATGTAGTATTTACGCGCAGAGGAAGATCATCGAAAGGAATATAAGGATTGGGCTCCTTGAAATGCAAGGTCGGAGGGATCTCCCGGTGCCGGAGCGCCAGCGCCACCTTGATCAATCCAGCGATACCGGCCGCCGCCTCGAGATGGCCCAGATTGGTCTTCACCGAGCCAATGAGACACGGGCGCCCGATAGGCCGGTCGCGAGCAACCACGGCGCCCAAAGCATTCGCCTCGATTGGATCGCCTAAGAATGTACCTGTTCCATGAGCTTCGACGTACTGAACGTCGCCAGGTGAGACGCCAGCCCGGCGGTAGGCTTCGCGGATTACCGTCTCTTGTGCAACAGGATTCGGAGCCATCAATCCATTACTGCGCCCGTCTTGATTTACAGCACTGCCGCGAATGACGGCATAAATCGGATCGCGATCGGCCAATGCTCTGGAAAGCGGCTTCAGAACAACGATTCCCGCGCCTTCGCTACGAACGTAGCCATTGGCTCCTGCGTCGAAGGCTTTGCAGCGTCCGTCAGGCGCCATCGCTCCTGCTTTGCTGAAATTGATCGTGATCGAAGGCGACAGGATCAGATTGACGCCTCCTGCCAGCGCCAGCGTGGACTCGCCGTTTCTCAAGCTGATACACGCTTGATGAACTGCGACCAGCGAGGAAGAGCAGGCAGTATCGATCGCGAGACTCGGACCACGGAAATCAAATACATAGGAGATACGATTAGCGGCAATGCTTAGTGCATTGCCCGTACCTGCGTATGCATCAATCCTAGTTGGATCATTGAATTGCATCCGGCCATAATCGGTATTTGAGATCCCGATAAATACGCCGACGGAGGTTCCCGTCAGCTTTTCTCGCACCTGCCCCGCATCTTCCAGCGCTTCCCAGGCTACCTCGAGCAGAATGCGTTGCTGCGGGTCCATGCGTGCCGCTTCACGAGGCGAGATCCCGAAGAACTGCGCATCAAATTGATCCACGTCCTGGATAAAGCCGCCCCAGCGCGTAACGATCTTTCCCGGAACTGCAGGATCGGGATCGTAAAAGTCCCGTAAACTGAAACGCTCCGCGGGAACTTCCTGGATTGCATCCACTCCATCGCGAAGTAGATTCCAGAAAGCGCGAGCGTCTTTAGCACCCGGAAATCGGCAACCAATTCCGATTATAGCAATCGATTCTCCATCTATCTCCGGAAGCGGAGGAAGCACCCCGACGGTCGTCAGCGCTCTGTCCGGTGTTTGTGCCAAACGAAGGGCGAGAGCTTCGATTGTCGGACATTCATACGCCAGTTCGGCTGGAAGCTGTCGGCCCAGCAATTGTGCGAGATCACCAGAGAGGCTGACCAACTCCGTCGAACCCAAACCATAACTGGCTAATGGCTCCCGAATATCCACTTCGTTAGGTGCAATTCCGAGCACCTCGGCGAGTCTCGATACCAGAAACGTCCGGATTGCTTCCGCGCCGACATGTTCGATCGAGAGCCGGTTAGCTTCCGCTGCCTCTTCATGCAAGCCGGTGCTATTTTGTTTTTCAACCATTACTCAGTCGCCGCGCGCTGTTCCAGGGTACCGTCCCGAAATCTCGCTTCGCATACGCGGCGCTGAACTTTGCCGCTAGGAGTCTTCGGGACACTTCCCGCTCTCATAAGCACGACGACATGCACACGAACGTCATGCTCCTCGGCTACCGCCCGACGGATGGCTCGGCTCACCGACTCAGAAAGGGAATTCCGATCGGCGCGCACACAGTTCACGCTATTCGGCTCTGCGGAGTACCGATAATCATCCGCGCATTGATACCGGCGCTCGACTTCAACCACGATTATCAAGCGTTCCTGATCGGCGACGTCCGCCGAGAATGCCACACATGAACCGTGCCGTATCGCCGCATGACTCTGTGCCACGGTGGATTCAATGTCGTGAGGATAGAGGTTGCGTCCACCAATAATGATCAAATCCTTTAGTCGTCCGGTGACGAACAGCTCTCCCTCTTTTAGAAATCCGAGATCGCCGGTTCGAAGGAATGGCCCTTCACCCGTATTTGCGAGGCGGGCACAAAAGGTTAATTCTGTTTCATCGATCCGGTTCCAGTATCCGTCAGCAACGTTAGGAGCAGAGACCCAGATTTCGCCAATCTCATCGGATTCACATGGAATCGAGGTTTCCGGACGGACGATTACGATTCTTGTGTCCGGCATAGCATGACCACATCCGATCAGAGTGCGGACGTTCGACTGATTAGGTGAAGTCCCAATGACCCTGTTGTGTTCAAGCGCCGCTACCTGAGTAGTGCATCGGACTGGCTCGTCTTCCATCAATCCACCTGACACAATCAGCGTCGCCTCGGCCAGTCCATAGCAAGGGTAGAAGAATTTCGACCGGAACCCGCGCGAATGAAAAGTGTCCGTGAATCGCTCGAGCGAGGCCGCACGGATTGGCTCTGCGCCGTTGTACGCCACCTTCCAATTGCTCAAGTCTAACGCGCTGCGTTGCTCCGGCGTGACTTTGCTAGCGCACAGCTCATAGGCGAAATTGGGTCCTCCGCTGATACTAGCCCGGTAATGTGAAATGGCCTGCAGCCATCGCAGCGGCCGCTGAAGAAAAGACTGCGGCGGCATGAGAATGCATCGGCGTCCGCCAAAGACGGGTTGCACAATCCCATTAGTAAGCCCCATATCATGGAACGCCGGCAGCCACGTGACTGATACTGTGTCGGGTGTAATCTCGAAGGCGTGACTGATGTGCGCCGAGTTCGCGAGTAGGTTCCCATGGCTGACTATTACCCCTCGGGGATCAGCAGTGGAGCCAGAAGTGTACTGGAGCAACGCTGTCGTTTTGCTGGTCGCTCCGGGATCATGCCAGTCGCGAGCCGCACTAGTCACTATTGTGTCCGTAGCTATCCAGCGCACTGACTGCAGTTCAGGAGCTTGCGAGAACAATTTGTCCACTCTGGAGAGGATCGCAGACGTGGTGAGCGCAAACATTGGCTGAGCATCGTTTGCGACGGTCCGCAGCCTCGGCAGAGTTCGCTGCGGCTGGGCCATGTTTGGAGCGGGCAGAGGAACCGCAATCGCTCCAGCGTATAGGCATCCGAAGAAAGCAGTGATGAACTCAAGACCCGGCGGATAGAGCAACAGGGCGCGCGCTCCGTGCGCTCCACGGCTTTGAAGCGCCGCGCCAACAACTCGCGCCTGCGAGTCCAATTCCGCCAAAGTCAGACTCGGTCCCTCTATCTCTCCATCGATCAAATACGTAAACAGACGCAGGTCTGGCTGCCGAAGTGCTCGTTTGGACAGAAGTTCGACGAGAGTCGATGTTTTGCCAGTAGCTTGATTCATTAGTACCTGAGTCGCCGTATTCGCCGAGCGACGAAGAGGTTCGCAGAATGTTCTGATTCTTCAACATGCGCATGGCATGCTGATTCCGGCGAACGATCGGTTTCTATGGTCAAGATTGGGCCAACCGCTGGGCACCTATCGGTCACCCTATGCCCAAAGGTAAGCCTTGTTGGGGAAGCCTTTGGATGAATTTTGGAAAGCCACGAAAACGCCTTTGCCCGACTCAATAGCCCGAATAATGACTGGCGGCCCTGCGCTTAGAGTTTTCGCGGCCGCTTCACGTCGGTGACGTTATTAGCTTACCGCAATAGTTGTCGCGCGCCTCAGATACACGCCGATTTGGTTCTTGAGAGAACATAATTGTAACGCCCGCCATGAGTTTGCAAGGTTCTCGGCACCTGCCTCGCTAAGTCTACGAGGTTCTCTGGAGATCCTGACGAGGATCAAATCTAATCGCCTTGACCCTTGTCAGAAACCCGCTCATACTCAGAATGCTCGAGAACAAGCTCGAACGCCGGATCGGTCGAATTCGACGGTGGTCCTTCCAATCGCCTTTGGCCACTGATTCGCTAGATACAAGCTACATTTTAGACTTGCAAAGGCCTGGAGAGTTTCTTCCGACGCATCGAGCGTTTCGGAAAGATGAGCGTTGTCATGCGCGAAGAGATAAGCCAGCCTTATTTGCAGCACATCATCGACGCGGCGCGGCGGAAGTCCTTCGATCCCCACAAAGATATCGATTGGAGCATCCCTTTCGACTGTTCATATTTCTACATGCCCCAGGACATGGTGTCTCTTTACGGAACACCGCTGTGGGATCAGATGTCTCGTGATCAGCAAGTAAAGCTTTCAATGCACGAGGCATGCAGCGCTTTCGCGGGCCTGATCTGGTTTGAAAACCAGCTTTCCTTCAAGCTGATGGATTATCTAATCGATGAAAGCCCGCTCGACCTTGAATTCTACTGGATGCAAATCGAGGTCGCCGACGAGTGTCGCCATTCGATGATGTTCGGTGAAGCTATCAAGCGTTGCGGAGTTCCCTGGTACAAGCCGCGCTATTCGAGCCTGATCGCGTTTTTCACCAAATACCTGACCTCAAGGGTTGGAATGATGCTAAGTACGCTCGCTGCCGAAGACGTCACCGGTTATCTGCATAGCCGCACCGAGCAGGATCCGGAGTGCCACCCTGTGATGCGCGAGCTGTCGAGAATTCATATTCTCGAGGAAGCGAGGCATCGTGGCTATGCTCATCAATATCTCCGCCAGAGCTGGCCGCATGTAGGAATGTTCCGGCGCTCAATGATCCGACGCTACGGATTGCTCTCGACCAGGATCATCATCAGACAATTGGTGCATCCCGACATCTACAAAAACCTCGGCTTGCCGACGGAAGCGCTTGAGATGGCAAAGCACAATCCCCATCGCGCACACATCAAGCGCGAGATGTCGGCGCAACTAGTCGAGTTCCTGATCAATACCAATATTGTAGATCAGATTTCCGTACCCAAATGGCGCGCGGCCGGCCTGATGGCTTGATTTCCCCGTCGCAGCGGTTTAGCAAGGCCCGAATGTATAAAAAGTTGCCTCTGGTGAGTGTTCTCCGCCCGAGCAGAGGTGCCCCGAAATCCAGAATGAGTATTTCATCGTTTCGGGTCCGGATTCTCATCTCTTTGTTGATAATGTTTCTGGCGGTTCCAGCTCTTTGGCCCGCTGTTGGGCGCACGGAGGCTGTTCTGTCATCCGGTACAGAGTCGAACGCGGGTGGCGCAATTGATGCCTGGCTGGTGAATCGCGGTCTTATCGCTAGCGGGCTGGTCGCAGAACAGTCCAGCACAGATGCAATTTCACCGCCTATCGGAACCGAGGTCAACCAAACCCGGCAAACCGAAAACCGTACCGGCGAGGTTCTGAACCGAGTCACATCGTGGAACGAAACCGCCGCCGACGATACGGTTCATTTCGAGGTGACGATCTTATCCGCCGATCAGTTCGAAGTCGCTTTCTGGCTATTCCCCAATCATCGTAAGGGCTGCACGTTGTATCAATGGACGCTGTACGATCATGGCCGAGCGCTGCAAAGCGCATTCTGGCGCAACGATGCCGCTGTGCTTCGGTTGGCCGGTGCGGCGGATCTGCCGCCGGATTTATATCCGGACTCAGTTCCCTGGGTCGCGTTCCTACGCGTGCTTGATGCACCGCGCGACGGCGCCGAAGGTATGCTTCATCAGCAGATCACGCCGTACAGCTATGTAGGTCAGCGGGTTTGGGCCAAAGGTCCTGAGGAAATCAGGGTGCCGCGGCACTTTCTCCGCGCTCGCCGTGACCGCACAAGTAGACGTTGCCACGGTAATGCCGAACTGGCCACGCTTCGTCCTGCACGTCATCGAACCCGTCGTACCCAAAAATACGCTCTACTTCGAGGCGACGCCGCCCTACCGGTTGCTCAAGCAGGAGGGCACCACCTTTGTCGGCGGCCCCGAAGTAACGACGGAACTGATTCGCACCTATATCGCTGGCACACGACCGGTCGTGGCCGCCGCTCCTCTAACTAAGTCGTTGGATGAGCCGCCTGGATTAGCTAGTTCACCGATTATCAGGTGACGGCGTCGGTTCTTTGGCGAGCACAGCCACGCCGCGCGCCTCATCGCTCACAATTTTTCCGTCTCGCAGAAGGATCAAACGATGGGCCCGCTCCATGACCTGCGGATCATGCGTGGAAAAAATAAAAGTCGTTCCGGTCGCACGATTCAAATGCTCCATCACATCGAGCAACGCGATCGCACTGGCGGAATCAAGGTTCGCCGTCGGTTCGTCGGCCAAAATCAATGCCGGCTCGGTGACCATCGCGCGAGCCACGGCGACCCGCTGCTGCTGTCCGCCGGACAACTCCGCGGGACGACGATTCTCGACTCCGCGGAGACCGATCTCTGAAAATATGTTTTCAACCTTTTCCCTGCGCCGCTGCGCCGGCATCCCTTGCAGAAGCAACGTAAATTCGGCGTTTTCCAAGGCAGTAAGCACCGGAAGCAGATTGTAGGTCTGAAATACAAATCCAATACTCCGCAGACGCAGATACGCCAATTCACCCGACGACAAACTCTGAAGGTTTTGCCCTGCCACCCATATCTCGCCGGTATCCGCCCGGTCGAGTCCTCCAATAAGGTTGAGCAGAGTCGTCTTGCCGGAACCTGACGGACCCGCCGCAGCCGCAAACTCACCAACGCCAACCTGCAGAGATAGGTCACGCAGCGCCGGAACCTCGATCGGCCCCGTCCGGTAGGTCTTGCTCACCTTCTTCAGCTCGACTGCCCACTGAGTCATATCGTCATCATCTCTAGAGCACCTTCAATGCATCCGGCAGCTCAGTTCGCGCAGCCTTGAACGCCGGATAAAATGAAATGATTGTCGCCATCACAAATACTATTCCAACCGACCACAGAATTCGGTTCAGACTTAGTCGCGAGTAGAGAATCGGATCAAACACAAGCGCAGGCGGTAGCCGCGACCTGAATATCCAGTGCAGGTCCAGGCCCGCGGTAGCAAAATAGTGCTCTACACTCAAACCCAGAGCCAATCCCAGGGCGAGGCTGATCCCCGTGAGAGCCAGAGACTCGCCTATCACCATCGCCGCAAGTTGCCTGGGCCGGAGACCGAGTGCCTTGCAGACGCCAAATTCGTACTGTCGTTCCAATACTCTCATCAGGATTGTATTGAGTATTCCCAATCCTACCATTGCCAGAATCACGCCATTCATGACGTAGTTGAAAGCGTGGTCCAGTCCCAGTATTTGGGCAAGCATCGGCAGCGATTCACGCCAGGTCAGCACCTCAACCGGAGCTCCGGCCAACGCTTTGCGCAACGCGCCAGCGACCAGTGGCGATTCACCTTCCCGTTCGAGCAGAAGGACCACTTGGGTCACGCGGCCGTCCGTCACTCCGAGTGTGGTCTGCGCCGCTGTCAACGGCAGAAAGACAAGGTTTGCGTCCGCCGCTTGCAGACCCGTTAGAAAAATACCGTTCACGCGCAAAAGAGTGCTCTGCATCTCTCCCCCGGCTCCGTTCGAGGCTGGAGTTCCAGGCGCTCGCAGGGCCTGTGTCATTAGCACCACCTTGGAACCTGTCTTCACCTCGAGTTTGCGAGCAAGGTCAGCGCCAATGACGACTCCTTTAGGTTTGTCATTACTCAGATATGTACCTTCAACCATCCGCCTCGGGATCAGAGAGACAATCTGTTCGTCCTGCGGTATCACTCCAGTTATTCTAACGCCGGAAGCATTGGAGGCGGACGTCAGAAGTCCGGTGCCTAGAATCCGGGGGCTCGTTCCTTTCACAATCGTCTTCATAGCCCCGGTCTGCACATACTCATCGACCTTCAATACTACTTGGGCCGGAAGGAGGAGTTCATCAGAGTTGCTCGCTTGATAGCCTTTCGCCTGGATGACGACGTCGCCAGGGCCTAGCCGCACACCGTCGGCAATCGTCTGTTCATGGCCGCCATCGAGCAGACCCAATGAAATCAGCAGCAACGCAAGTCCTAAACCCAGCGCGAGGACCGTCAACGCGGTACCTCGAGGATTGCGCCACAGGTTGCGCCAGCTGATCTTTATCAGAAGAAAAATATCCGTCACGAGTCAGACCTTACGAATTGCTTCCGTGGGGCGAAAATGAGCGGCTCGCCAAGCGGGATATAGCGCCGAAACCAGAACCGTGACGGCCAGCCCCAGCGCCGCTTCACCATACGCTGAGTAATCCTGCCTTCCGTACCACAGGTGGCCCACGACTACTCCGGCCAGAGAAATAACTTCTCCGGTAGTGCCGCCCAGGTTCAGTCCATGCATTTGCAAATACCACAAGAGCGGAGCGCCCAGCGCCGCTCCGACAACCAGGCTCGCCATCGCCAAACCTGCCGACTCCGCGAGGATCAGAGCAATCACTTCGACAGGGCGCATTCCCAGAGCCATGAGCATGCCTATCTCGCGCGTGCGCTCGAACACTGCCATCAGCATGGTGTTCATGACGCCGATAACCGCCAACAGGAAGAAAATGAAAAACAGAACAAATGTGATGGCGCGATTAAACTGCACGTAGCTTGCCAACTCCGGCGCCAGCTCGGGCCATGCTTGCACTTGTACGGGTATACGTTTCGCCAATTGAGCCTGAAGTGTGCCGGCCACGTTGGTCGCCGCGGTTATATCCTTCAGCTTTATTCCGATTTCATGAATTCTCCCGGGCGTCAGATTCAGCAGCGCTTGCAGCGCAGGCAAAGACATGAGGACCAGGCCACGATCGACCGAATCAAGATCGCTATGGAAAACTCCCGCCACAGTGTACACGTCGTTGCCGATTGAACCATCGGCTGCCTGAGTCAGCAAAACAATTTGCGAACCAACCGCGATACCTATTGTGCTGGCGAGTTTATCTCCAATCACCGCTCCCTTTGGCATTCCTGGAGATAAGTAACTTCCCTGTGTGATCTGAATATTCAGTGTAGTGATTTTGTCTTCCTGGTCCGGAACTACCCCCATCAGCTCTACGCCAGCGGAGCGATTCGCAGCGCCCAACATGCCGTAGCCGTAGGCCCGGGGAGCTGCGGCCAGCACCCTGGGATCCGCAGTGATCTCGCCGAGCAACGCGCTGACATCGGTTCCCTGGGCACCGCCCAAGGTCTTTTGAATGGATCGGTTGGGATAGTAACCCGGAGCATGCACTTGTATCTGAGACATGACCAGAGAGGTCCCATTCTCGATCATTTGCCATCTGAGTCCCGCCATCAGACACGCAACGAACAACAGCATGGCATAGCCAAGGGCGATCGCGGCCATCGTGATAAAAGTGCGTCGGGGATTGCGCCAGAGGTTGCGCCAGGCCAGATGTAGCAGGAGTCCGCTCATTACTTCAGGTTGGGTAGCGAGAATATCTGTTGGGCGACTGGGACATCAAACGCGATATTATCGTACTCGATCGTCGTCTGTGCTCCGGGTTTTTTTGCCGATCTCATCACCATACGTGTCGGAATAACCCTGCCGCTCATTTTCTTGTATTCGGAGAAGGTCAGTTCTCTGACGAGCTGCCCATCCTCGTCATAGAAGCCCTGCCAAGTTGGAACCGAGTCGGCTTGGCGAATTTGCAGAACGATCTTTCCCCACACTATCGCCGCATTAGGCTTTGGCGTCAGAGTATATTCACGTACGGCGACCCCGCCGCGTGTTCCGATGAAAGACGTACTAACAGAATAATCACGCGTGAGAAATTTCTCCTTCACCAGATCATCAATCGTGAAGTCACTTCCCATCCACGAAGTCATCGCCATCGAGGCCGGTACTTTAACCGTGCGATCTGTTTTCGGCAGGTAGTACCAGATGTCGCTGCCTTCCTTTAGGATAGCGGTGCCTGCTTCATTCTGAGGACTGGTAATCCGGATAAGAACTTCGTCTCCGAGCGACCAGATTTTCATCGAAAGATCGCGTTGTCCGTCGGCGTTCACGATCTCCATTGTCACGGCGGCGATGCTGGATTTACTACTGAAGAGCTGCGCTACTTGATCGACTGCCGCGCGCGCTGACTGATCCTCCGCGGCACGAGAAGCTCGAGGCCGCGGTTAGTAACTCGAGCCCGAGAAAGACCGCGAGCGCAGCCATTTTCCGCGTGGTCAGCCTCATCGGTATCCAACTTCACGCTTGACTGTATATTCCTCTTTGACCTGGACCGCTTCTTCCGCCAGTGGCGCTCCCATCGCCAACCCCATCGGTATCCGAATGACGATGTTAAAGGCTGTTACAGCGAGCGATAGCGCGAACAGGTCGCCCTTACTGGCGAAGCGCGCGAAAGCCAAGGTGAAGATTAGCTGCGTAGTTCCAATTCCCCCCGGCGAGATTGGCGAATTGCCAATTGCCACGATGAACGGCGTCATAGCCAGTGTCTGTGTCAGCGGAACCCCGATATGAAAACTCATCAGCTGCCCGTACAGCGCAAAGCCTTCGCCCAGTACAATTAGAAACTTGATGGAAAGAAGGCTCATATACTGCGAAGGCAACGCGACGCGGAAACTCTCCATCGAAGGCCGATCGTAGATCCACCGCAGCCAATTGCTACTAGCGAGCCCCTGCCCCCACCAGAGCCAGAACGAGGCGATCAGACAGCATATGGCGAAAACGACTGCCGCATAGTTGAAGGCAAGATGGATGGGCGACGTCGGCACCAGAGCGATCGCGACCATCAAGAGCGCGGCCAGCATCGCGGCGTCCAAAAAGCCCTGGAACATTAGCGTCCATACGGCTTTTATCCACGGCGCTTCTTTGTGTGAGTGCAGAAAGAGAACCAGCGCCCCGCCCGCCACATAAGAGTTAACAATCTGAAGGAAACTGACGGCGGCCATGGTCGGAAGCAGTTCAAGCGCTCCGGTACGACGGTGGAAATAACTGAACAGACGCGAGAGCAATACTGTCTCGCCGATAAACCAGCATAGAAACCCGCCAAGGCTGGAAACGACAAAAATCCAGAGCGTCGCATGGCTTCCCGCGTCCGAAACCTGGCTCCATGAGATTCCACGCGCGGCGTAGCCGACGATTGCCGCGGCTATCGAGTATGCTACGAGATTTTGAATCCACGTTTTGCTCAAAAGACTCTGCCCCAATTATCCACAATAGTGCAGGCCGCCCGAGAATTCTTGATATATCTTGGTGTTGAAAAGTTATCTGCGGCACAATCGGTTAGATCGCCCCAGATGACCGTCGATAAAGTGCAATTGGATGGCGTCTTTCTTGGGTACAAGCAAGTCTACAAACCATTGGCGCGATGTGGCAGGTTTGGTTCAGATGCCGCTATGGTCTGATCGGAAGTTCCAATGAAGATTGCTACGTTCAACGTCAACGGTATCAGCGCTCGCCTATCGGCGCTCATTCGCTGGCTGGCGGAATCCAGGCCGGATGTTGCCTGCCTTCAGGAGTTGAAGGCGCCCCAGGACAGATTTCCGGAAGCCGCTATTCGCGAAGCCGGCTACGGCGTGATCTGGCATGGGCAGAAGAGCTGGAATGGTGTCGCGATCCTCGCGCGAGGCGCAGATCCTGTCGAGAGCCGTCGCGCTCTGCCCGGCGATCCGCAGGACCCGCACAGCCGCTATATCGAGGCCCTGGTCAACGGCGTGCGCGTAGGATGCCTCTACCTGCCCAACGGCAATCCAGCGCCCGGCCCTAAGTTCGATTACAAGCTGCGGTGGTTGGAACGCTTGACGCGGCACGCGCAAGAGCTGCTCGCCGTGGCGGAGCCGGTAGTTCTTGCCGGCGACTACAACGTTATTCCGACCGATATCGACGTGTACAAGCCCGAGCGCTGGGTCAAGGATGCGCTCTTTCTGCCGGAGGTGCGGAACGCGTTCGCTAATCTCCTTGCGATGGGCTGGACCGACGCGTTGCGTAAGCTACATCCAGATGAGCGCATCTACACTTTTTGGGATTACTTCAGAAACAATTATGCGCGCGATGCGGGCCTGCGCATCGACCATCTGCTTCTAAGCCCCTCGGCGTCTCCTCGTCTGGCCGGCGCAGGCGTCGATCGCGAAGTCCGCGGATGGGAAAAAGCGAGCGACCACGCGCCTACATGGATCGTGCTCGAGGACTGAGCGCAATCACCTGCTCGCCAAGCAACATGTCGAACTCAGAACTTTGAGTACCGGACCGCATTGCCGCAGAATAGAGGCTTGACTCTGGACTATGGTCAAGGGTCTATCGTGAGGCACAAATGACGATTGGTCGAGTAGCTGACGCCGCCGCGGTAAGCGTAGATACGATTCGTTTCTACGAGCGGCAGGGTCTGATCGCGAAGCCGGGACGAAGTTTCTCAGGTTACAGAAATTATTCCGAGGACGTGCTCGACCGCCTGCATTTCATTGGCGAGGCGAAGCGGCTTGGATTCACCCTAAAGGAAATCAAGGAATTGCTTTCACTCGGCGTAAAATCGACGACCGAATGCGGTCCGGTCACGCGAAAGGCGGAAGCGAAACTAGTCGAGATGAACCAGGAAATCGGCCGCCTGACGCGGCTCCGGCTCACTTTGCGCAAAATGATCGAGGATTGCGGCGGACAATGCGTGCCGACACATTCGTCCGACCGAGCGTTCGCCGCGCGACGAAAGCGGCAAGCCGCAGAGAAAAGGAGATTGCTATGGAAGTCGTGATTTATACCAATACCGGATGCTCGGCGTGCTATCAGGCGAAGGAATTCCTCGCGCAGCATCACGTCAGCTATGTCGAGAAGAGTATCGCCAATGACGATTCCGCTCGCGACGAGCTGGTCCGCCTTGGCTTTCGGGCGGTGCCCGTCAGCCGCGTCGGCACCGAAACGATGCTGGGGTTCAGCGCGGTGAAACTGAGAAAGATGCTCGGACTCTGAGATCGCATAGCGGAGGGATCATGAGCGATTCGTACCAGGTCAGTTTCGAAAACGAATTTGTGCGAATCGTGAACGTCAGTATCCCGGCGGGACAAACTCCGGGCATATACACGCCGTCCGCGTTGCCGCTGGTCCGGATCGATCTCGACTCGCTAAAGACGCGCTATTGCGACGCTGCTTCGCGGCAGGAGCTGTCGCATGCGAGTGATAATGCGGTGCGCGAGATTCGAGTCGAGCTCAAGGCTGCGCCATCCGTGAACGCTCTCGCCCTCGATGCGGTCCGCGTAGATCCGGCGCGGTACAAAATTGATTTTGAAAACGACAAAGTGCGCGTGGTCCGCCTTGGCTTCGCTCCCCGCGAAAAGGGCGTCATGGTGGCGCATCCGCCGCGCGTCCTGGTCACACTCACCGACGTGTCGGTGAAGCTCCTCTTTCAGGACGGAAGGGCCGATGAGCGCGGTGCTCCCGCGGGTGTCGCTGCGTGGCTCGAGGCCGAAACACTGCGGACCGAGAACGCCTCGAATCAACCGCTGGAGGTCGTTCTGGTCGAACCGAAGAGCGCGCGCGATTTCTGATCGGTCTGAGTTCGAGCGCGCAATTGTACGGGAGCCGACCCTCTGCGCTAGATTGCACGCGGGAGGGTGAACAATGCGGCTTCAGGACAAAGTTGCGATCGTGACTGGCGCGGCAAGCGGTATCGGTCGCGCGACGGCCATTGCGTTTGCCGGCGAAGGCGCGCGGCTCGTGCTGAATGACCTCGACGTACAGGGGCTGGAAGCGGTGACGTTGCGGGCAGGAGGAGAAAGCACTCGCGCAGTTGCCGGCAGCGTGGCGGATGATGGCGTCGCACGCGGCCTTGCGCAAGAGGCGATCTCGGCATTCGGCCGTATTGATATCCTGGTGAACAACGCCGGGATTCATTTCGTCAGGGACATCACTGAGATGACCGTCGCGGAGTGGGATCGGCTGATGGACGTCAATCTGAAGAGCATGTTTCTGTGCTGCAAGCACGTCATTCCGCACATGGTGAAGCAGAAGAAGGGCGCGATCGTGAATTTGGCTTCGATTTCCTCTTTCATCGGGCAGGAGATGGAAGGCGCCAGCACCTTTGCCTACAACGTCACCAAGGCCGGAGCGCTGCAGCTAACGAAGTCGCTCGCGACACGCTACGCTTCCGATGGCATCCGCGTGAACTGCGTATGCCCCGGCAACGTCGAGACCAATATTCTCAAACGCGGCACGCCGGCCGAAGTGGCTGAGTTCTGGCGCGCGGCATCGCGGGCTGAGCCGATCGGCCGCAACGCTCAGCCCGAGGAGATCGCCAATGCGATTCTGTTTCTCGCGTCGGACGAATCATCGTTCGTGACCGGGTCTCCTCTCATCGTCGATGGGGGATACCTGGCGCGTTAGACGCACCGGCTATCGTCGGCCGAGTTTCGCGTACAGCTCTATCTCCGCCCGGGCGATCGGAGAATCAGACGCTTCGCCGAGGAGCCACCATGAATCCTTCCGCGCCAAGGAGAAAGCGCCCGGAAGCCTTCATCGGGATGCTCGACGCACGCAATTTCGGTAAGGTCGAAGTCCGAGTCGCTGCTTGGCGATTGATATTCCGCAACGGAGAAACACCCATGAACATTCCCCAATCGGTGCGCGAACTGATCGAAAAGGGACCGCTCGCCCATTTGACCACGCTCAATTTGAAAGGCGGCCCGCAGGTCACCGTGGTCTGGGTTGGAATTGAAAACGATGAGTTCGTCATCGGCCACCTGGCGACTCACCAGAAGGTGAAGAACATCCGCCGCGATCCCCGAGTGGCGCTGTCACTGCTGAGTGACAAAACGAACCCACAAGGCTTGCGCGAATATCTGGTGGTTTACGGCGACGCTCGCGTGACCGAGGGTGGCGCTGTAGCGCTTCTGCAGCGTCTGGCGCCGATTTACCTGGGACCGAAGGCCGACTTCCCGCCGGCCGCCATGCGCAACATCCCCGGCTACATCACCAGAATTACACCGGCTCGATTCGCCGGGATCGGCCCGTGGGCCGCGAAAGCTGCTGAGTGAGCGTGAACCGCTGAAATCATTCGTCGGCTAGAGCCCAGGTCCTGATCAGATGATGGGCGATCGCGAGCGGCGGAGGCACGCGGATGCCGTCAACCTGCTTGCCATCGATCAGCTTGCGCGCGGTGCCGCGCTCGATCCATCGCACTTCGGCGAGCTCGGTCTCGTCCGCCTTCACGTCGCGGCTTTGAGCCTTGGCGAAACATCCGATCATCAGCGACGAGGGAAATGGCCACGGCTGCGTCGCGTAGTAAGTCACCTCGCCGACTTTCACCGACGCTTCTTCCATCAGCTCGCGGCGTACCGCCTCCTCGACGGTTTCGCCGGGCTCTACAAAGCCCGCCAGCGCGGAGAACATCCCGGGCGGAAATTGCTTGCCGCGTCCGATCAGGCACGCCTCGCCGTCGGTAGCGAGCATGATGACGACAGGATCGACGCGCGGAAAATGCTCGGCGTTGCAGTTGCCGCACAGCCGACGGTAGCCCGCATCCATCAGTTTGGTTGGAGTGCCGCAGCGAGGGCAGAAGCCATGACGCTGATGCCAGTCGATCAGGGCCTTAGCCTGCGCGATGATCGCCGCGTGTTCGAGCGAGACGGTCGCCGCGGCGACGCGGGCATCACGGAAATATCCGAGTCCGGCGAGCGGTCCCGTGTTCGCCGGATCGCCGGCCTCCGACACGTCGAGCGCAAACACGGCGCGGTCGCCGTCGAGGCCCAGAAAGATACACACCGCGCCGGCGCTCGCGAGCGAATCCACAACTTCGGGCTTGAGCAGCCCGAGCTCGATCGAGCCATCCGAAATTTTCGCTTCGAGCAGAAAAGGCTCGAGGCGCCACATCGGAAGAACGAGCGACGACGGGTCGCGCCGTTTGGACTCGATCCAGTTTTGATCGGTGCGCTTATAACTCGCGCGATTAAGCGGATTGCCGGAAAAGGGAATCATTCAGCCTCTCCAAGACGCGGCCTCATGAAGCGAGGCCGATGCGTCACGCCAAACTAGTTCTATTCCTCAGCAAAATGCACGTGCAGGCAAAATCGACATTCAGTCTCCGGTCGGATGGGAGGCTCCGCCGTCTACCGTCAGGATCGCGCCGGTGGTGAAGCTGGAGGCGTTGCCTGCGAGGTATAGTGCCGCGCCGACTATTTCGTTCGGGTCGCCGGCGCGGCGCATTGGAAAGGTGCTCGAACGGTTCCTGAACTCTTCGGTGTGCGCCCACACCTTGCTCACGTCGGTCAGGAACGGTCCCGCCATGATACAATTAACGCGCACTTTCGGACCGTACTCCTGCGCAAACGCGATCGTGATTGCGTTCAGGCCGGCCTTTGCCGCTGAGTAGGGCGTTGTAGTGCGAGAGGGACGGACCGCAGCGGTCGAAGATACATTTATGATTGCGCCGCCGTCGCCCGCCGCCATCCGGGAACCGAACAGCGCCGACAGCCGGAATGGTCCTTTGAGATTCACACCAACAACCTTGTCGAAGAGTTCCTCCGTGTGCTCGGCGAGGGAAGGATAAAGCGGTGACATCCCTGCGTTGTTGATTAGTACGTCGCACCGGCCCCATCGAGCATAAACCTCGTCGGCGAGGCGGTCGCAATCGTCCCACTTGCCGACATGCACCGCGTGAGCGGAGCCTTCGTGGCCGAGCGCACGAATTTCCTTGACCGTGGCCTCGCACGAATCGAGCTTGCGGCTTGCGACCGCGATGTTCGCACCTGCCTTCGCGAAAGCCAGCGCCATCGCGTGGCCCAACCCGCGGCTGCCTCCGGTGATCGTGACTACCTTTCCCTTGAAATCATAAATTGGCTCTATACTCACAATTGTGCACTGACCTCATTCACGATCACGATTGGTGTAACTAAATTATAGTAGTAATTGCCGGATCCGAAGTTGCTAGCTTCGGCAGGACATGATCGGTGAAAGAAAGAAAAGTCTCATGGCTCAGTGGAGCGGTGATCATGTAATCGAGATGAATCTCGTCGTTCAAACGGCTGATCTGATCGACTACACTTTCCGCGGTGCCATGAATCACCATCTGATCGACGTAGCGCTGCAGCATCGTGGCGCTGTCGCCGCGTTCGCCCTGGGGATTGATATAAGTGCGGAGCATGAATTTTGACCCCTCGCGCGCAATCTCAGTCGCTTCCGCTTCGGTGCGAGCGATAGCCACCAGGCGAACAGTCGGGATGACGCGTCCTTCTGTGCTGTGACCGTGCTCGACCATCAGCCTGCGCCAAGTCTCCATCTTTTCCCCGATGACTGAGGTGGGAGAATGAGGATCCAGCATGATCGAATATCCCTGTTCCGCCGCCCATTCGACTGCCGATGGAGAATAAGCGGCGACCCACATCGGAGGATGCGGTTGTTGCAAGGGTTTCGGCAACAACTCGATATTCTCGAACGAGAAATATTTTCCATGATAACTGAGACGCTGGTTGCGCCACGCGCTCAGCACTATTTCCACCGATTCGCGAAACCGCGGATAGCTATCCTCGGGCGTCATCCCGAAGGTGCGGAATTCTTTCGGATCGAATCCGCGCCCAGCACCCCAATAGACTCGTCCTCCTGAGAGAATATCGAGCAGCGCAACTTCTTCCGCGAGTCGCAGCGGATGGTAGAAAGCCGCGAGGGTGACTCCGGTCGCGATGTGCAACGTTTTCGTGCGTGCCGCCGCATACGCACCCATGACCGGGATCGAAGGACAGACGCTGTAGTCATTGAAGTGGTGTTCGGTGATCCATACGGCGTCGTAGCCGCCGCGATCCATGATCTCGATTCGCTGCAGAGCCCGTTCGTACACCGTCGGCATCGAAATCCGCCGATCGGGCCAACTGAAAAACTGTAGAACGCCGAACTTCATGATTGCCTCTCGGGCGGGTCCCCTTGAGTCCACAGGCCCGCGCGACCATCGCCCCCTCATCCTGTGGCGACGTATAGCACAGACCTCTGCAGAGCGGTTAGATTCGCGCAGGATCGAGTGCGTCCAACCTGGATCGCCTGTATTTCGCCTTAATTTCGTCTTATCAATGGCATGAGTTCTTCCTTTTGCGCACATCTATCTGTCTAGACATGACACATTGGTCCAAAGGCCGTATGGATAGGCACAAGCTGCCAGAACAGCTAATCTCTCAGTCGCTGTGCGGGGGCTGGGAAACTCAACGAAAGAGTACTTCAGAAGCGCGAGCCTGCTCGCTGTCTGTGTCTTGATCGTGCTGATCGGCGGCGGAGCTGCCGTGGGCGCGGGTCCGCGCGCGGACCTGCTGATCACCGCTGCAATCAACGAAAACGTGCTCGTCACGCTCGCGGGAAACACGCGGCGCGAGGCGAACCGCGCGAATGATCGAGGGCCGGTAGCCGCGGACTTTGCGATGGAGCACATGATGCTCCAGTTGCGGCGTTCTCCAGAACAGGGGCAAGCACTCGAAAAGTATCTCGACGAGCTCGAAGATCCCGGTTCGCCGAACTACCATCGCTGGCTCACGGCGGAGGAATTCGGAGAGCAGTACGGACTGGCCAGCGGTGACCTCGCGAAAATTTCGGATTGGCTTGCGTCACACGGGCTCAGCGTCAATGAGGTCTATCCCAATCGGAACGTGATCGATTTTTCCGGGACGGCTGGCCAGGTGCGGGAGGCCTTTCATACCGAGATTCACGATCTCGAAGTGGACGGCACCGCGCATATCGCCAACATGAGCGATCCGCGGATTCCTGCCGCGCTGGCACCCGCGATCGTGGGCGTCGTTTCTCTGAACGACTTCAGGCCGCGTGCGATGAACAAGCCGCGGCCCGCATACACCTTTTCCGGTTGCGGCTTTATCACCGGGAGCGCGAGCGATTGTTACTCGGTAGTGCCCGCGGACCTGGCCACTATCTACAATTTCAACCCGCTGTTTGCGGCGGGATATTCCGGGCAGGGACAGACGATCGTCGTGGTCGAAGACTCGGACGTATACAGCACCGCCGACTGGAATACTTTTCGTACGAACTTCGGACTCGCAAGCGCCTACCCTGACGGCACCTTCACGCAGGTGCATCCGCCGGGTAGCGGCGCGGACAACTGCACCGATCCAAAAACCACCGCCGACGACGCCGAAGCGGAGATCGACGTGGAATGGTCGAGCGCCGCCGCTCCCAGCGCCGCGATCGAGCTCGCCTCATGCGCAAATACCGCCACCACCTTCGGCGGATTCATCGCGCTCGAAAACCTGCTCAACGCCTCGGGAACCCCGCCGGCGATCGTGAGCATCAGCTACGGCGAGTCCGAGGCGGAGCTCGGCAGCACGGAAAACACGTTCATCAATTCGCTGTATCAGCAGGCTGCCGCCGCGGGCGTGTCGGTGTTCGTGTCGTCGGGCGACGAGGGCGCGGCCAGTTCCGACGCCGACGACGATGTGGCGACTCACGGTATCGCGGTCAGCGGATTCGCTTCGACGCCCTACAACGTCGCGGTGGGCGGAACCGATTTCGGTGACACTTTCGCGGGCCTCAATAGCAGTTATTGGAACGCCGAGAACGGCACCGCCGACGGCTCCGCGCTTTCCTACATTCCGGAAATTCCCTGGAACGATTCGTGCGCCAGCGGGCTGATCTCGAGTTTCTTCGGCTACAGCGCCGCCTACGGCTCGAGCGGCTTCTGCAACAGCTCGCGCGCGACCAGCGGCGATGACTTTCTGACGACAACCTCGGGCAGCGGCGGACCGAGCGGATGCGCCGGCGGCACGCCCTCGGCCAAAGGCGTCGTCGGCGGAAGCTGCGTGGGATATGCGAAACCGGTTTGGCAAGAGGTGCTCGGTAATCCGAGTGACGGCGTGCGTGATATCCCCGACGTGTCGATGTTCGCCGCCAACGGAATCTGGAATCACTACTATGTCGTCTGCTATTCCGATCCGGGCAAGAACCGCGGAGGAGCCTCTTGCGCGGGCGCCCCCAGTACCTGGGCCGGATTTGGCGGAACCTCGGTCTCGTCTCCGATCATGGCCGCGATCCAGGCGCTCGCAAATCAGCGCAGCCAGCAGCGCCAGGGCAATCCGAATCCTGCTTACTATTCGATCGCGGCGACTGAGTATGGCGCGAGCGGCAGCCCGGCGTGCAACTCTTCTCTTGGCAACGCCGCGGCCACCTCATGCGTCTTCTACGACGTGACCCAGGGAGATATGGACGTAAACTGCACGGGCTCGCACGATTGCTATACGCCATCGGGCGCCAACGGCGTGCTGTCGACCTCGAACTCGGAGTTTTCACCCGCGTATCCTGCCGGCACGGGATGGGACTTCGCTACCGGCATCGGAACCGTCAACGCGTTCAACCTGGTGATGTCGTTCCCCGCGGGAAGTCCCACGCCAACGCCGACCGCGACCCCCACTCCTACTGCGACCGCCACGCCGACCGCGACAGCAACTGCGACTGTCACCGCTACGCCGACGGCTACGGCAACCGCGACGACTCCGACCGAGACCGCGACCGTCACGGCTACGCCGACTAAGACGGCGACTCCGACTGTGACGGCAACGCCGACCGCGACTCCGACTCGGACGGCGACCGCGACTAGCACGCCGACCGAGACGGCAACTGCGACCGCCACCGCTACACCGACGGCCACACCTAGTGCGACGAATACACCGACTGGGACTCCAACTCAGACCGCGACCGCGACCAGCACGCCAACTGAAATCGCGACAGCGACCGCTACTGCAACAAGCACGCGAACCGCAACTGCCACTGCCACGCCAACTACAACTCCGACTGAAACCGCGACGGCAACGAGTACGCCGACCGCGACGCCTACCAGCACGCCGACCAAGACCGCGACGGCGACAGCTACGCCGACTGCAACCGCCACCGCGACTGACCCGCCAAGCTCGACTCCAACCTGGACTGCGACCGCCACCAGCACACCAACAGCAACTGCAACAGCCACCGCGACTCCCACTGCAACGGTCACGCCGGTCGCAGAGAAACTCTCGATTTCGGCCGCAACCGTCGGCTTTGGAAAGGTCAAAGTCAATTCCATCAGCAAACCGAAGAAAGTCACCATCACCAACCGCAAGCATAAGGCCGCGCTGCCGGTGATCGTGATGAACGAGGAATCGAGCGTCGCGGGAAGTTTCATCGTAGAGAGTCAATGCCAGACGACGCTATTGCCCGGCGAACACTGCGTGCTGACGATCGAATTCGCGCCCACTACGATCGGCAAGCAGTCGGCGACGCTGATGATCAATGACAACGCCGAGAAAGATCCGCAGACGGTGATTCTGAAGGGCACCGGCAAGCCCGCTCCCGCGCGGTAGGCGGGGTTTAGCGCACTCCTCGGGTAACTGCCGCGCCCAAGTCATCCGGGCGCGAGGCGTGACCGAACGCCGCAGTTTCGAAACCAAACCGGAAACGATGCGTATCCAGTAGTGATGGTATGGAGATCCACGATGCGAATACTATCTATAGTCAGAGAGGCTAAATCGCTCATTCTCGCGCTCATCTGCGCGCTTTCGCTTGCAACATTAACCGGATGCTACGCGGGCGGTTTCACGCCGCGCGAGACTGGTACAGTGGGCGGTGCTGCACTTGGTGCTGGCGGGGGCGCTTTGATCGGCTCAGCGGTAGGTGCTCCGGGCGCCGGCGCTGTAATCGGCGGAGTTGGTGGCGGACTTGCCGGTTACCTGATTGGCAATTCCGTACAGGAACGCGACTATCGCGGTTACGGTTACTACTGAAATCGCGCGGGGTTGCACCGATGATTGATGGATCGGGTCCTCACTGCTGCCGTACTGCTGGAATCACTTCTTCGGCGAACTTCTGAAACTCGTCTTCGACCAGGATCGGCCAGCGCAAGTTGAAGATGAAGTGCGTGACGCCGACTTTGGCGTACTGCGCGATCTTTTCGAGGCATTCGTCCTTGCTGCCGATCATGATCCGATCGCGCACCTGTTCGGGCGTGATCTGCGCCATGCTCGCGGCGACCCCGGAGATCATCTGCTCGCGCTCTTTGGACGCCTTGTAGCACAGCGGCAGCATGATGGTCTTTTCGATTTCGTCGGTGTCGCGTCCGACCGTGTCGCCGTGCCGCTCGATAACGTCGATCAGGCGTTTCATCTCGGCCGGATTCGCATGCATCGTATTCCACATATCGGCATGCTTCGCGACGATCTTGAGCAGGAATTTTTCTCCGTGTCCGCCGATCATCAATGGGATGCGCGGCTTCTGGAGCGGTTTTGGATTACAGACCGCGTCGGCCACCTGGTAGTGCTTGCCATCGAGCGTGGTTCTGTCCTGGGTGAACATCCCGTTGATGATCTGGCACGACTCGTCGAGCGCCTCGAGCCGCCCGCGGAGAGTTTTGAAATCGATCCCGAAGTTCCGATGCTCCAGCTCGTTCCATCCGGCGCCCAGGCCGAGATTGAGCCTGCCGCCGCTTACCTGGTCGAGCGTCGCCGCCATCTTCGCCGTCAAGCACGGATTGCGATAGGTGTTGCCGTTGACCAGCGCTCCGATGCGGGCGCGCTTGGTGTGCTGGCTGAGCGCGCCTAGCAGCGTCCAGTTTTCCATGCAGGGGCCGGCAGGGTCGGGCGTGAAGATCGGATAGAAGTGATCGAAAGCCCATAGCGAGTCGTAGCCCCATCCGTCGAGTTTTCCCCACACGTCGCGCATCCGCTCCCAAGTGACGTTTTGTTGCCCGGACTGGAATCCAAATCGAATCGGATGCTTGGCCATTTCCTTGACCTCGTTGGGTGCGCTGATTTGCGATGGAGGTTTACGACGTGCTCTTCGACCGGTCCCTGCGCTGATTGCGACCGCGTATTCATACATAGCACACACGCCGAATATTGCGGAGTCCGAGATGATCTACTCTGGGCCGAATCATCCTATTGCTGATTCCAGGGGTTGCCGTCGGCCAGCGACAATGAAAAAAGTGTTTCTAGGTTAAGACGATGCGCCGCGCCGATCGCTTGTTCGAGATAATCCAGCGCTTGCGCCGGCGCAAAGTGGTGACCGCAAGCTCGCTCGCGGAATACTTTGAATTGAGCGAGCGCACCATCTATCGGGACATCGCCGACCTGATCGCAAGCGACGTCCCGATCGAGGGCGCAGCCGGCGTCGGCTACTCATTGCGCAAAGGCTATGACTTGCCGCCGCTGATGTTCAGCGAGAGCGAGCTCGAGGCCCTCGTCTTCGGCGCGCGCATGGTGCAAAACTGGAGCGACGCCGAGTTGGGCCAGGCTGCCGACGCTGCGTTGTCGAAGATCGAGAACGTGTTGCCTCCGCATCTGCATCGGATGCTGGAGGATAGATCGCTGTGGGCGCCGAAAGATCTGCGCAAGGTGCCGGTGACGTTCGATCTCGGGGGGCTGCGGGCGGCGATTCGCGGCGGCCGGAAGGTCCGTTTCCGATATTGCGACGAGAAGGGAGCGGAGACGCGGCGCAAAGTACGCCCTTTAAGCCTGTGGTTCTATCCACCGTTCTGGATGGCTGCATGCTGGTGCGAGTTGCGCAACGACTTCCGCTTTTTCCGCACCGATCGCATGAGCGAGGTCGAGTTCCTGGGCGAGCCGTTCACTCAGGAGCCCGGCAAGTCCGCCCGGGATCTTTTCCGCCAATTGCTCAGCAAATCCTGACGCCACAGCCTCCTCTCTCCTGACATTCCCTTGTCAGGATCTCGCCCGCCGCGCGCGGGCCGCTCGACACTACTGACAGGTAGCTGTCAGCAATGCCCCGCGGTTAATCGCGAGCACAGTGTTAGATTCTCTCTCATCGCGTTTCCCACAATTTTATTGAGGAGAGAGATCATGACGATGACACAGCTTTCAGAACGTCCGGCGATGCAAGATCGAGTGATCGTCCTCAAGTCGGCTGAAGAAACCGCCGGCGAACTGTACCGATGCGAGTATATCGCGCGCGTGGTGACGCCGCGTCCGAGGGATCACATACACACGCAGCAGGAGGAGCGGCTGGAGGTAATCGAGGGGACAGTGCGATGCCGCGTAGCGGGACAGGAGTTCGTCCTCGAGCGAGGTAGGGTGATGGTGATTCCGCCCGGCACTCCGCACGCCGTTTGGAACGAAGACCCGTTAGGGTCGCGCTCGATTTCGGAGTACCGTCCGGCAATGAATGCGCAGGCGATGTTCCGCGGCTGCATCGTTAAGGAAGCGCCACGTCGGTAATGCGCTCAAGGAAGGAAGCCGGAACTCCTCTAGCTGCCTGGATACACACCGCGGCGGTTTCTTTACCGCTGGATGCGCGCGCGGTCTTTGCCTGCCTGCTCGGCTCGCTTGAGGATTTCGCCTTCGGGGCCGTCAATCGCCCGTCTGGCTTCCTCGGCCTTGCGAGCGACCTGTCCGCTCTGTTCAAACTTCCGCTCTTTCCTTTCGTACTCGTGCGCGGCTTCGAGGCCGGCTTCATCGTTGGGTTCGTTTAAATCGAGCTGACTCTCCGCTTCGTACCAATCTTCATCCTGGCGACCTTCAGGTCGGCCTTTGCTTTCCCAGATTTGATAGGCTCGCTCGCGAATGCGGCGATTTCGGTCATCCATTACCAGACCTCTGGCGTAAATTGAGGATTAAGAGAGAACCTTTGATCGGGCATCTGTTGTGCCACGGCAGGCAAAGTCAGGGTCGGAAAGAAAAGCGATGCGAGAGCGAATGTTTCCGGAATTGCGTTCGTGGTTCGGAAAAGCAGATACGAGAACTTCTATAAAAATTGCTCACCAGGTTCGTGCGAGCCTGGAGTCAAATGGGCGGTCGGCGACGGAACGTTCGACCGAGGCGAGCAAAGTTTGGGGAGCGACTGGCTTGCGCAGAAGGTGATCGGCCTTGATTGGTTTGACGATCTCACCGACTGCGGAAAGCACGACTACCGGGATTCTAAAAAGCCGTTTGTCGGCGAGCTGCGCATTGCGAAATCCCCATCCATCGAGCCGCGGCAGTATCAGGTCCAGCAGAATCAGGTGGGGTAAATCGTCTTTTGCAAGCATCTCGAGCGCCGCGACCCCATCGATCGCGTGCGAAGCGCCATAGCCGGGATCTTCAAGAGATCGCACAGAGCTAAGGCCAGGTCGGGGTCATCTCACCAATATCCCAATCAATGCGCCGAAGTGTCCTTTCCGCACGCTCCAGCAGGACGGCCACAGACCTAGTGAATCCTACTAGCCGGGTGAACTACGAACCCAATTCATTGCCCGGTGCGGAGGCGGGGCCTCGCGAGGATCCGGACGCCGGCTTTCAGTCGTATCCGTCCGACGAGTAGGGATCAAAACTTCGGGTTCGTTCCGAGTCTTTCGCCGACCACTATAGCCAGGCGCGCCAGTTCTATATCAGCCAGACCCCGATTGAGCGGGACCATATAGCGACGCCTTCGCGTTCGAGTTGAGCAAGGTGGAGAGGCTCGAAATCCGAGCAAAACGAACCCAAAAGGAGCGCAGCGCCGCCGCAAAAAAAGCGGCTAAAACCAAAGCTCGGCAACACTGATCAGCCTCGTGCGCCGATATCGGTCCACGCAACCCGAACCTTGGCCGCGCTCGTAGCAGAATCGCGCGCCTCGGCCTCGCCAATCGGTTCAAACCCTCCGGCGCGTAAGATCTCCGCCGCCGACTCGGCCTCGAGCGCCGACTTTCCGAGCAGGAAACGGCCGGGTCTATAGCAACTCAGGATCAGACGCCCATCCGGTTTGGCGTACAGGCGCGCCAAGCGCAGAAGCAGCATCCCCCGACTTTCAGGCGGCACCGCATCTCCCAGCGCGGTGATATAGTCAAAGCGCATCGGCGGCTCGAACGTCATCACATTGCCGCTCCAGATCCGCGCCGCCCAATGCGGAAGCCGCTTGCGCGCCCTGTCCGCGATCCGGTCCGACAGATCGAGTCCGTAGGGTTCGATACGATGCCCATCCTCCGCGACCCATGCGGCGAGAGTCTCCATCAGCAGGCCATTGGCGCATCCGACGTCGAGCCAGGTGCCGTCGCGATCGAAAGCGCGGGCGATCACGCGCCGCTTGGCTTCCCAACCCGCCATGTCGCCCGACGATCCCGAGCCACCCAGGACATCGCCGCGTTCATCCGCGGCGACGTACGAGTCTTCAAGCAGAGTGCGGACGCGCGCGTAGTAGTCGTCAGGATTGGGTCGGTCCGTTTCGAATAGTTTCATCGGATGGGTTCGTTTATTTCGATTCCGCCATCGTGAGCGCAATTGCCGATGCGCGTGCGAGCGGTTCCAGCAACGCCGGCGAGGTCATTTCAGGACCGTCGCTCTTCAGGTGGTGAAAGAAGTTACCAAGAGAAAGGCCCATGCGGGAATAGCTATTCTCGATCAGCAAGCGCTGTGCGCCTCCCGCCTGGTCGGCCAGCGGGCCGATGCGTGGGACTTGCTGGAAAGCATCGCGCGCGATGCTCAACAGGTCTTCGCTCGCGTACAGCCTGCGGCGCGCGTCG
Organism: uncultured delta proteobacterium; assembly: GCA_963801665.1. Taxonomy (GTDB): domain Bacteria; phylum Desulfobacterota; class Binatia; order Binatales; family Binataceae; genus JBARDN01. Next base: position 883,816 of record CAWDFL010000003.1, read on the forward strand.
ACGTGATCGAGCCGCGTGAGTCCGCCGGGGCCTTGTTGCCATTCGAAGACCGCGACGGCTGCGCCAAACAGCATCCAGCATTTCACGCGGTCGCGCGGCGGCGGCTCATCGCGTAGATAGGCGCGCATCCCCGCGAATCCGAGTTCATGGCCCGAGTGGCCGAGGAACAGCCAATCGCATTTCCTGGTTCGCGCGGCGACGAAACGCCCCAGTCCAAGCAGCATCGCGACGCCCGGCCCGCGCTCTCCGCCGCAGCGGAACCATCCGCTGATCGGCGTCGATACGATCATCAGCTTGCGCTCGCCCGGAGCGGGATCTGTAGCGGGAAGCATTGCTATCACATTGCGCGCGGGTGCGGCGTCGTTCGCGTCACCGTCGATGAACATTGATACATCATCGCCGGATTGCGCGGCGGCCTCGAGCCTCGGCAGATCGCGGGGAGCAACCAGAAAAACCGGAACCGGCCATGCCGGCAGATTGCCGAAGGAGTTCATCGCAATAATCTCGCCGGTAGGACCTTCCGTGACCGCAATCAGACCGATTGCGCCGGCGTTGATCGCGGTGGTCACGACTTCTACCGCCGGCGAGCGCGGCGAGACTGTATCACCGCCGCGTTTCTGGAAGCGGACCAGCGCGATTCGTCCCTTCGTCTCTGATGGCTTCGCATCTATACGAGCGAGCCTGGCGATAACGGGTCGGGAGCTGGCGCGCGGAGGCCACAGCGGAAAGCATTCGAGGTCGCGTCCGGCGATCTCTAGTCGCGCACCGCGAAGGAAGAACTGCCGGACCGTGAAAGTATGGAAGCGGGTCGTGAATCCTGCCCGCGAAAGCTCATCCGCGATCCATTGCGCGGTCTTGAAGTCGCATTCAGTCGCAGTCCGATGATCGCCGAGCACGCAGTAATGTTCTACGTCGGCGAATAGACGATCACCGCTTAACGGATCCATCGCATACCGATCAGATGAACTAGCACGGCGCCGAGGACGAATCACATGAGTGGTTCGATAAACCGCGCAACGGTTTCATCGAGGCGTTCCCAGAATCCGCGATGTCTCCATTCGTCGAGCTCGATTTGCTTCGAGCTTTCCATGTCATTCTTGAACATCAGGTTCATCTCGTCGCCGAAAGAATGGCTCAAAATAATCGCGTTGATTTCGTTGTCGCGCGCGATGCTCCACCAATCGAGATTTGAAGAGCCGATGGTTGACCACACTCCGTCTATCGTTGCGGTCTTCGCATGCAGCATCTTTCCCTGCCATTCATAGATCTTCACGCCGGCCTTGAGCAAGGCATGGTAGTGCGAACGCTCGGCTGACACGATCAATTCTTCGTCACTCTGGCTCGGGAGCAGCAACCGCACGTCCACCCCGCGCCGTGCGGCGTGTTCGAGTGCGTGCAGCATCTGAAGGTCAGGCGCGAAGTAGGCGTCGGTGATATATACATTCGTTTCGGAATTGACTATTGCCGAGATCAAGGTCACGTAGATCAGGCTGAATTGTTCCGGCACGCTTGCGATCACCCGCACTATGTGATTGCCGCGCTTGTTCAGGTCTGGAAAGTAGTTACGCGGAGTGAGCGGGGGACCTTTCTGGTAATACCACTCGTTGATGAATATCCGCTGGACTTCCGCCACCACAGGGCCTTCGAGCTCGATATCCGTGTCGCGCCAATATTCCGGCGGTCCGTTGCCTCCGCGGCTGCCGGGCCCGCTGGCATAGACCTCCGAGATATTGATGCCGCCGGTGAACGCGATACGCCCGTCAACGATCAGCATTTTGCGATGATTCCGATGGCTCAGAGTCCAGGCGACCTTGGCTGTCAACGGATCTATCGGCCGGTACTCGAGCACCGAGATTCCGTTCTGCCGCATCCGATCGAAGAAACTCTGGGAGGTTCCGATCGAGCCGACGCCGTCATAGGCGAGGTTTACCTGTACTCCATGTTGCTGCCGCTCGATCAACGCATCGGCAAACATTTGCCCGATCGGACCGTCGGAAAATGTAAACATCTCGATATTGATGTTGTCTTTGGCGCCGTGAATAGCCGCGAGCATCGCGCTATAAGTCGCCGTGCTGTTTTCCAGGAGTATGGTTTTGTTGCCAACCACCAGGGGGACATCGCTGAGCGCCTGCTCGAAGGCGAGATGCCGCGCGAGAATGTCGCTCGGGGTCTTTTGATGCTCGTTTAGCTTGGCGATGATTTGCTGGCCCTGCGCTTCTGTCAGCGGCCCTCGCGGTCCGACGAAGTTCGAATTCTCGCGGTAGAGAGACTTCGAATGAATCAGTGCGCCGACGTCGGGGATAGTGCCGCAGCCGATCAGAAGCACTGGGGAAGCGATCAGCAGAAGCAGGAGACCGATCCGGGCCCCCGGAGATCCGTTACGTTTTCGACCGAGCCTCAACGAGCCTAGTCGCCTGACGATGAGTGCTTCTTGACTTCGTAACCGGTAGCAGCGCCGCCTAAACCTCCTGCGACCGCACCAACAAGAGGGTCGCCGACCGCAGCTCCCATCAGGGCGCCGCCTGCCGCGCCGCCAAGACCTCCAACGGTAGCGGCGCTACTCTTGGAGTCAGTGGTACTTCCGGCGATGGCGCCGACGCCCGCGCCGGTCGCACCGCCTGCCAGCAGAGCACATCCCGGTGCGAATAAAATTGCCGCCGCCAATGTCGCGGCGATCCCGAGACGACGAATTTTCGAAGCCATAATGCGACAGAATCAGCCAATTTCATGCCACCGGAAACCGCTACAATTTTCATCACCCAATATCAAAATAAATGATAGGAAAGGCAGAACGTGAAAAAATTTCTCAGCATGATCCAGACTCCCAAACTTAACGCGTCTTAACCGGCAGAACTCAGGAATTTGACGCAGAGACGGGTTCGCGCGAGACTTCTCTGAGACAAATGGCATCGCGACTCAATGTTTTGTTCATCACTGCCGATCAGTGGCGCGGTGATTGTCTTTCAGCGCTGAATCATCCTGTCGTGCGCACGCCGAATCTCGACGCGCTCGCGGCGGAAGGAATCTTGTTCCGGAACCATTTTGCGAACACGGCGCCATGCGGTCCGAGCCGGGCGTCGCTGCACACCGGGATGTATCTGCAGAATCATCGTTCCGCGACAAATGGCACTCCGCTCGATGCGCGTCATACTAACTGGGCTAAAGAAGCGGCGGCGCACGGATACGATCCGGTGCTGTTTGGCTACACCGACACCAGCCAGGATCCGCGCGCGCTCGCGGCGAATGATCCGTGGCTCAAGAGTTACGAGGGTCCGCTGCCGGGCATCCGGCCGGTATGTCTGCTGCTCGGCGCTCCCGCGCCGTGGACCGATTGGCTGAAGGCGCAAGGGTTCGAAGTTCCGGCGAATATCAGTCTCGCCTATGGATACAGGTCAGAAGGTCCCGATTATGAAGATGGCGCGCCGTGTCCCAAGCCGCTCAAGTATCCGGCCGAGTATGACGACACCGCATTTTTGATTAGTCAGACCACAGAGTATATACGCAATGCGAAGGGACCCTTTGTTGCGCACCTATCGCTGCTCCGGCCGCATCCTCCATGGGTTGCGCCTGAACCCTACAACGCACTATACGATCCGGCGCTCGTGCCGGAATTCTCGCGCCGAGCCACGGCGGACGACGAGGCACGGCAGCATCCATGGCTCGCGTACCAGCTTTCGCGCCGGATATTCCGCGCGACTGAAAACGAGAAGCGGCTTCGGCGACTCAAGGCAGTGTATTTCGGTCTGATGAGCCGGGTTGACGCGGAGATAGGAAAGCTCATCCAGTTTTTGAAAGACGGCGACCGTTGGGATTCGACGCTGATTATATTTACGTCGGATCATGGCGAGCAGATGGGCGATCACTGGCTAATGGGTAAGGGCGGCTATTTCGACGCATCTTACCATATCCCGTTAATCGTGCGCGATCCGCGGCGGCAGGCTGATGCGGCTCGCGGCGCGGTGGTTTCATCGTTTACCGAGAACGTCGATATAATGCCGACTCTGCTGAACGCGATCGGCGCTGAAATTCCCATTCAATGCGACGGAAACTCGCTTGCTCCCTTTCTTCACGGCGCAAGCCAGAATGTCAAATGGCGGACCGAAGCGCATTGGGAGTACGACTTTCGCGATCCCGCCGACGACACCGCGGAGCGCGCACTCGGGCTAACGATGCATCAATGCACGATGAACATCATCCGGGGCGCGCGATACAAGTACGTACATTTCACCAAGCTGCCGCCGCTGTTTTTCGACCTCGAGAGTGACCCGGGCGAGTTCGTGAATCTGGCCGAGTCGCCAGAGCATCAGCGATTGGTCCTGGAATATGCGCAGAAGATGCTCTCGTGGCGTATGAACCACGACGAGCAGACGCTTACGCACATTGCACTCGTCGATCCCGGCCCGATCTCGCGCCGCGCACCACGCTACTGACAGCAGTCGATCCGTTTCTGTCATCCTGCTAGGAAAGTCGAGTAGGCGTTGCGAGGGGCTGGCCTGCACTAAAAGTCCGCACTCCCGCTCCGAGCAAACTTTGCTGAGTGGGGATGCTTCCGCGGTTGTCATTCCCGCGCGTAGCTGCCGCGCGAGGAATCCCGACGAGAGGCCACTGCACGAGGTGTGGGCTCTGAGCATGGACGCCTCGGGATTTCTCGCCTATGGCTCGAAATGACAATTTGGAGGCTCGGCTGAGGCTACGATACTTATCGCTCACACATACGTTCATGGCAAGATGACGCACAAGATTCCAGGCCTGTCGACGGTCGCTACTGAGTGCGGTTTCCCGCTCGCAGGAACGATACATCAGCATCGCGGCTACAGGCGCTCGCCGCTGCGTATGCGGGTCTCGATCGCGTCGAGGGCGGGTTCGCAGTCGGCGACGGTATCGATCACTTGATGCGCGCCGGCGGCGATCAGTTGCGCGCGGGCGCGGTCGAGACGAGACGCCTTTTCCGCGGATGGAAGCGCGGCGAAGTCCTCGGACGACAGTCCAACGAGGTTGCCTGTCCGGGCTACGCCAATCGTCCATACGCCGGCGCGTAATCCTTCTTCGATATCGACGACGGTGTCGCCTATTTTTACGATCGCCGCGAGCGGCTCGACCTTGAGCTGGATAGCGTTGGCAAAGATCATCCATGGAAAGGGGCGGCCGGCGCCGACTTCGTCGGGAGTGACTGAGCAGTCAGGTTTGTAGCCTTGCTCGGCGGCAGGACCGAGGATCAAATCGAGCATCGCGCGAGTATAGCCAGTGGTGCTGCCGATCTTGATCCCGCGATGACGAAGGCGCGCAATTGTTTCCGCAACTCCGTCGATCACGTCGGAGTGCACGACGATGCATTCGAGTTGCAGTGGCACAAAATCAGCGAACAATGCTTCTACGTCGGTATCGCCGGGTTCGTGGCCGCACGCCTTATGCCATTGGGCGGCGACGTTCTGCTGAAGTAGTATTTTTCTGATGTGATCTTTTTTCAGAACGCCCATGTCTCGCCGCGCATCTTCCTCGGAGATGGTTACACCGCGCCGCGCGAACACTTGCTGCAGGACGCGCACCGGCGCGAGGCTGCCATGATCAACGGTGGTTCCCGCCCAATCGAAGACGACTGCCTTCACCGGTCCGGAATATACGGTCTTCATTGGATAGACATCTCGCGAGTCATCTGTTCCGCCAGGCCGAATGACAACGTCATCCCAGAGCCGCCGACCGCCGTGACTATGCGCACGCCGGGAGCGGCATCAATCGCGACGTAGGATTTTTCCGGATGCTTGGCGTACACGCCGTACCATCGCTCGGCGATCGAAAGATCGGGCGCGAGAAGGAATCTGCGCAAGTCGCGCATCACAAGTTCGTCGATTTCAGTTTTGTTGAAAATATCGACCGCGAGGCCGTACTCGTGGGAGTCGCCGAGCGTCAGCGCGCCATCGGCGGTTTGCGAAACCAGAGTATGTATTGCCCAGCAGTCATACTCGGCCCGCTCGCGCGCCACTCGCTCTTTATATTTCGGCAGTGTCGTGGTGCAGATTTCGAATGCGGGATAGAACCTCAATGTAAGCCCCGCGGCCAAAGACGGGCCAAGATGCCATCCGCCTTTCTGCGGCGCGGTGCGCATCATCTGCAGCTTGCATCGATCGATTCCGCTTGTCGCGAAGATCTCGGGGTACAGAGTTTCGAAATCGTCGCCGCTGCAAACGAATACCTGATTGGCGTGCCATGATTCCGCGCCAGTTTCGATGACCGGCAGATGGATCGATCGCACCGCGGTCCCGAAGCGGAACCGGACGTCATATTTCTCCGTGAGAAAAGCCGGCAGCCGCGCGAGAATCTGGCGCGGATCGACGGTCATCTCGGTCGAGCTCCAGATGCCGCCGAGCAATCCGTCGGGATTCACGGCTTGGCTTTTCCGCAAAACTGCATCGGCGGGCAACCAATTGCAGGCGTAACCAAATCCCGGAGCGCGCTCGCAGAACTCTCGCGCGACGTCCGCCTCGTCCGGGTGATAAACGACGTGGAGCGAACCGGTCGGAAGATACGGCAAGCCCGCATCGTCAAGAATCTCCTGCCAGATTTGGCGGCTGCGCATCGCCATTTGATGGACCGCGCCTGCCCGCTGGCCTACAGGCCAGATCATCCCGAAGTTTCGCACCGACGCGCCCTGCGCCTTCGGCGTGCGCTCGAAGACCACGACTGAGCGTCCGCGTTTCGCCGCGAAGTAGGCATGCGCGAGGCCGAGGATACCTGCGCCAACGATCGCGACGTCCGCTGCCCGAGTTTCCGTCACTGCACTCTCCGCGAGTTCTCCAACACCGTGTGCCGATTCTGTCAGATATTATATTAACCGCGAAATCGTCGGATCGGGATTGGACGGGCGCTTGCGCTTTGGAGATGCTTACTCTATCCGTTTGCGGAGACGAAAATCGAAACGAGAACCCAGGTAAACGAGTCGTGGCCGAAAATATCGAATCTTTCGAACCTCAATCCGGATCGCCAACTATCCGCGGGATGCTGCCCTCTCTGATCGTCGACGCGGGCCTGCCCGCAATCGCGTATCAAATCCTGACGCGTCACGATGTTTCGGAAGTCGCGGCGCTGACGGCGGGCGCGATTTTTCCAGCGGCGAACATCGCGATCGGTTTCATGAAGACGCGCCGGATCGATCTGATCGGAGCGCTGGTCCTGTTGTTCATCGCGGTTGGCACCGTCACATCGCTCATCTCCGGCAATGTGATCTTTATTCTCGTGAAAGAATCGATGCTGACCGCGGTCTTTGGCGCGATCTGCCTATGGTCGCTTTTGTGGAGCAGGCCCTTGATGTTCTACTTCGGCCGCCAATTCGCGGCCGGTGACGATCCAGCGCGAATCGAATGGTGGAACGCGAGGTGGGAACGCGAGGGCTTTCGAAAGACCCTGCGGACGATCACCGTGGTGTGGGGCGTAGGCTACGTCCTCGAAGCAGCGGTGAGGGTGGTGTTCGCGCTGACGCTTTCCCCTGGCATCGTCGTGACGATATCTCCGACCATGGCGATCGTCGTGACGGTTCTATTGATTATCTGGACCGGGCGGTATGGCCGGATGGCGCGCGAGCGGGCGTTGCGCGAGGCCGCGCTCACGCAAGCGTAACGATCCTGGCTAGGCGCTGGCGCGGGGGCCTCAGGTCATTTCTGATCGCGAGCGACGGCCACGCCCATTTCGATCAGGCGTTCGGCCTGCTGCTCGCTGTAACCCGCTTCTCTGAGGATCTCCCGCGTGTGCATCGCGAAGCTCGGCGGAGGCTGTGGGGCGCGCTTGGGACTCTCGTCGACGAAGATCGGGCTGTCGACAGTCTCGATACGGCCGACGCCCGGGTAGTCGAAATCGATGATCGCGCCGCAGTCGCGCATCTGCTGATCGCCCACCGCTTCTTCGAGCGTCGGCAGCGGCGACCATTTGATATCGTACTCGCGGAACAATTGCCGCCATTCGCTGAGCGGTTTGGCTTCGAATTGCGATTGCAGGATCGCATAGAGCACCGCGGCGTTTTCCTTTCGGGCTTCGAACGTGGCGAAAAGCGGATTGGTTGCAAGCTCGGACTCGCCGAGCGCGCGGCACAAGCGTGGGAACTCGCGCTCGGGATCGAGCAGGGCGATGATCATCGCGTGATGGTCGCTGCTCGGATAGCCGGCGATGAGCGGATTTATCGGACGATCGCCGGGCTTGCGTTCGGGGAATCGCGCGCCGCAAAGCTTGGCCTGGATATCGACGCTGTTCGCCCATGCACCCGCCGCCATCAGTGATGTGCTCACCTTGGATCCAAGGCCCGTGCGCTCGCGGCGATAGAGCGCCAGCATGACCGCGGCGAAGAGAGTCATTGCCGTGGGATGATCCCCCATCGCGGGCCGCGCACTGGCTGGAGTGCCGTCGGCGCCGGTGACTGTGGCCATCAATCCGGAGCGCGCCCAGTAGGCAAGGCCGTCGAATGACGGCGAGTCGGCATCCTCGCCGCGCTCGCCGTATCCTGTGATTTGCGCATAGATGAGCCGTGGATTCGCCGCGCGCAGATCGTCCCAGGTGATTCGAAATTTCTTGAGGAGCGAAATCTGGTAATTGGTGACGAATACGTCAGCGCCGGCGACGAGCGTCAGAAGCGCGTCGCGTCCAGCGTCCTGCGAGAGATCGAGCGCGATGCTGCGTTTGTTGCGGTTGGTCAGCAGCCAGGTGTAGCTCAGCTCGGAATTCGGATAGCCGGGCGTCTGCGGAAAGGTGCGCCACAAGTCGCCCTCGGGCGGCCGCTCGATCTTTATTACGTCCGCGCCGAAGTCGGACATGACCGTGGCCGAGGCTGGCCCAGCCACGTAAGTCGCACAGTCGATCACCTTGAGCCCCGAAAGAGGGCTGTCGTTCGCGTTCATAGTCTTTCGCCTCGCTCGTCTGGTGGTTGCGACTCCAATAACTGCTGGAAGCGGGCCGTCGATGTCAATCGCGGAGTTTACTCCTCGGCCAGGTGAAACTTGTGCAGGAAGCGATGAAGCACCGGCGTGAGCAGAATTCCGACGACCGCGATCAGCGCGAGCCCGCTGTAGAGCGCATAGACTGACGCGAAGATTTTCCCGGCATCGCTTTTGATCGTATCGACCGGGCCCATGCCGCCGAGGATCATCGACGCGTTGAGCAGCGAATCGATCCAGCGCAGACCGCCGAGATAATGGTAGCCGCAGATGCCGACTGCGAGCGAGATCGCGACGACGGCCGCCGCGACGCTGGTCCATCGCGCGAACCTCAGAAGGAACAGGCGCATCGGCAGCAATTTCTCGTGGCTCCGTTCGAACCGCATCGAACGCGATCCTCAGTCAAAGGCCGGCACCGGTAGTTCCGGCAGGCGCGTGTGGCACATCTCGCAACTGCTGATTTCGCGCTCGCGGGCTGCAGGGTCGAGCGTGTCGTCAATCCATCGGCGGAAGGTCTGGTAGTTGCGGAGCACCTTCGCCGGATTGGTGCCGACTCCTCCAAGGTCGTAGTGAGGCGAATCGATCTCCGCCGCGAACGGGCAGGCGTGGAAGCGGCCCTTGGTGGTGAGCACGGGGAAGCATCGCACGCATCCGGTTCCCTTGCCGTGGTATTCGGCCTCGCGGTCGCGATCATAGGGACGGCGCGCCCCGGCACCGGCGTGGAATAACACTTTGTAGCCTTTGAAGATCCGGCCCGGATGGGCGGTGCTCCAGGCTTCCAACTGCTCTTTCGCGTGGAGCGGCAGCGGCTCGGCGTCGCGGCCATGATAGATCGAATAATTCAGCACCGCTTCGGAGCGCGCGTCACTTTCGAGGATCTCGATCAGGCGGCAGGCCTTGATCCCGTTGGAAAAGACCGTCACCAATCCGCTGAAGCCGCGCGAACGCACGTAGCTGATCGCGTCGATAATCGCGCGGGCATGGAGCGTCGGTTCGCCGCCGTAAAATTTGAGATTGCCGTCGGCGGCGAGCGTCTTCACCGCTTGGTCGAGCACCTCGTGCGAATACGGCTCGTACCATCCGTGAGGCGAACCGTTAATCGTGCACCAATCGCAAGTGCGATTGCAGAAGTTGCCTTCGTACAGATGCAACTCGCGCAACTCGCGGTCGGCGGCGGAGTAGTGTTCGACAGGCTCGTGAAAGAGAATCGGGCCGAGGTGCGGCTCGCGCGCGGAATCGTTCAGTCCCCAGTCGTAAATATTGTAGAGGACCTCGTAGCCATCGATCGATTCCGGAGCGACGCGAAGATTGCGCGCGATGAATGCGATAACGCCAAGGCGATAGTCCTCGGCGGTGCCTTCCTTGCCGGCGAAATCTTCCGCGTACATCTTGAAGATACGCGAGACGTAGATGCGGCGATTCGCGCGGTCAATACGGCAATTCCATTCGCTGCCGAGGAACTGCTCGGTCGCCGCGCGCAGCGTCTCCTGGATGCCTGCGGGCTCGAACGCGGCGGTGCGCATCGGAGGACACCCGTTGCTTCCGCAGTTGATCGCAAAGTGGATGCGCGGCTCGGCAAAGCGCCCGCGCAAGATCTCATGCTCGATATCGTCGAGGCTGACCGCGCGGCCACCCGCCAGATGACGGCGGCGCTGAAAGAACGCGCCATCGCGCGTCTTCCACACTGAGCTTATGGGATACTCGGCGATAATCGCATGCAGCGTAAAAGCGTTGTATGCGTTGAGCCAGTAGGCGAGCCGGTCATCGTCGGAGGGGAACGCATCCGGCGCAGACTCGGGGCTGGCGGCGGCGAGCTCCGCGATCACCAAGTCGAGCTGTTCGCGGCATCCGCCGAGGCGCGAGTAATCAACTTTCCCGTCGGCGGTGACGACTTGCGCAAGCAGCCTGGACCAATTCTCGTAACGCATGATTGAAGTAGGTCCACAATAGACGCTATCAAGCGACTACGGCAATACAACTTTGGGCATTCCTCTGCGCATCTGTGTCTTCGCAAAACCTCCGCGACCCGGCGAGACGAAGACCCGGCTGATCCCGACGCTCGGCGCCGAGGGCGCGGCCCATCTTGCGCGCGCATTTTTCGAAGATATCTGGGCGTCACTGCAAACGCTCGCGGATGCGGAGCTGATCCTCGCAGTTACCGAACACGATCCGCCGTTCGAGGCGATCGGAGCGGAAGTCTGGCTGCAAGGCGACGGCGATCTGGGTGATCGGATGGAGCGCGCGCTACGCCGCGCGCTCGAAGGCGCCGATGCGGCCGTCGTAGTCGGCAGTGACTTGCCGGGCCTCCCGCTGAGAGTCTTCGAGCAGGCGCGCGAGGGGTTGCGGGATGGCGCCGCGGTGCTCGGACCGAGCGCCGACGGCGGCTTCTATCTGATCGGGCTGACCCGATGCCCCAGTGGACTGTTGGCCGGCCTCCCGTGGAGCCGGAGCGACACATGCGAGCAAACCGCCGCGCGCCTGCGCTCGCACGGCATGAGGGTGCGGATGCTCGAGCGCTGGTTCGACATTGACGTGCCAGGCGGATCTCGAGCGTCTCGAGGAATTGATCGCGCGCGGAGAAATCTCCGTCCCTGCAACCGCCGCCGCGCTTCAGCAAATCCGCTCGAAGCGAGGCAGGCGCATCAGCGTTGTGATCCCCGTGCTCAACGAGGAAGCCCGCATTGGACGAAGATTGGAAGAGCTCGTCGGGTTTGGCGAGGTGATCGTTGTCGACGGCGGCAGCATCGATCACACGGTGGCCATCGCGCGATCATTTCCCGGCGTCAAGGTGATCGAGGCTAGCCGCGGCCGCGCACGCCAGATGAATGCCGGAGCGGAGGCCGCGAGGGGCGACGCGATACTGTTTCTTCACGCCGACGTGTCACTGCCGACGGATGCGGCCGCGCTGGTCGATCGCGCGCTCGGCGAGCCCGGCGCAATCGCGGGTGCGTTCAAGACCTGGACGATATCCGATGCGCAAACGAGTCGGCTCGAACTCCTGTTGCATCTGGCCGATCTACGCTCGCGCTACACCTCGCTGCCTTATGGTGACCAGGCGATCTTCGTCAACGCTCGGATATTTCGGGAGCTTGGCGGCTATCCGGATCAGCCGCTGATGGAGGATCTCGAATTCAGCCGCAGGCTGAAACGCCGCGGCAAGATCGTTCGCGTGCCGGCGAATGTCATAGTGTCGGGGCGCCGATTCATCGAGCGTCCGATCTACTACGCCGTATTGATGAATCTATTTCCGCTGCTCTATCGGTTGGGCGTGCCCGCAGCGAGGCTTGCGCGGTGCTATCGGGACGCGCGCTAGGGGGTGGTAGCCTGCACGATGGCGCGGTCGGCGTCGCTGCCGATCGATTTGAGCCGAGTCAGCAATATGATTCCGCTAAGCACCGTGATGATCCCGCATATTGCCGCCGTGTTGCGCGGACCGATGTGACTTCCCATGTATCCGACTTCGAGCGCGCCCAGCGGCGTCATCCCGACGTTGGCGAGCTGATAGGTGCTCATCACGCGGCCGCGCAGATCGTCGGAGACGAACAACTGGACCAGCGTGTTGTTGCTGGCGCGGAAGTTGGTCAGCCCGATGCCGATCGCGAATTGTGCGAATAGTGAAAGCACCATCCACTTGGACATTCCAAACACCACGATGCCGATGCCGGAGATGAACAGGCCCGCGATCAGGTTATTCCTGATGCCGCGCGTGGTGACCCGCGTCGCGAGCGTTGCGGCGCCGATGACAGACCCCAATCCCTGGATCGCGACCAGGAATCCATACGTGCGCGCGTCGCCATGCAGTACGTTGCGCGCGAACAGCGGCACCAGGATCAGGTACTGGTATCCGAACCCGTTGGTCACCCCGGCCAGCACCATCTGGTAGAAAATTGGACGATGCCGCCAAATGTAGAGCAGTCCTTCGTGCAATTGTTTGAAGACATGCGCGGGCGCGGCGGCGATAGAGCGCGGCACAACATTTATCTGGAACAGGCTCCATATGACGGCCAGAAAGCTGAGGCCGTTGAGAAAAAAGCAGCTTCCGATTCCGACCCACGCGATAGTCAGTCCGGCTATTGCTGGACCAATCATCCGCGCGCCGTTGAACATCATCGAACTGAGCGCAATCGCGTTCGCCAGGTCCTCGACCCCGACCATCTCAACCAGAAAGGCCTGACGGCCGGGCATATCGAAGGAGCTGACGGTCCCGTTGAACGCCGCAAGCGCGATAACGTGGCCGACGCGCACGGTTCCGGTCCACGTGAGCGCGGCCAATATGAACGCGCTCAGCATCAGCAGGATTTGCGTGACAATGATCATCCGGCGACGGTCGACCCGATCGACAAAAACTCCGGCGAACAGGCCGACCAGCAAAATCGGCAGGAACTGGGCGAAGGATACAACTCCGAGAGCCATCGAAGAGTTAGTGAGCTTCAGCACCAGCCACGCCTGCGCCGCACTCTGCATCCAGGTGCCCGCGAGCGAGATGAGCTGACCGAAGAAGTAGAGCCGATAGTTGCGATGGCGCAGCGCGCGGAAGGCGTCGGATCCCTTCGCGCGCCAAGGCCGCGGGCGCTGTTCTTCGCCCGGGCCGCTGACGGAATCAGCAGGCACTACGATGCGTCAATAGTGTGGCGCGCGATGATCACCGGGTTCGAGTTCCCCTCGATTACTCACTACTTGCCGTTGCGAACATCGACGAAGACCGCCGCCGTAACCACGGTAGTCCACAGCCCGTCGCGATCGCCGATCGCCGACTGGGTAATATTGCGTGTCTGGACGATTTTGTCGGAGAGCTTCCAGATATCTTTGCGCTCATCGTAGGAGACATTCGGATCAAACTCGACGCCGAGCGAGGTCGCGAGCATGGTTGCGGCCAGGTCCTCGGCATAGTCGCCCGCTTTCTGATCGGTCTGGCCGAAGCTCTTGTGTTCCGAGAGATACCCGTACTGCTCTTTGTCCGCCGGAATCGCCAGGCCGACCGACGACGCGATCAGCCGGTGCGGCTCGTTGGTCGAATTATCGTACATCACGGCGTAGACAATCTGGCCCGCACTCAGCAGCTTGAGTCCGTCTTGTATCGATATGACTTTACATCCCGGAGGAAAGATCGAGCTGACTCTGACCAGGTTGAATTCCGCGATTCGCGCGTCGCGCAGCGCCAACTCGAACGAGCTCAATTTCTCGCGATGCTTGCCGACGCCTTTGGTCAGAAAAATTCCGTTCCCGATGGGACCCATCAACGATCATCCTCCATCACAATCCTCTGGGGCTCGTGATCACTTCAGTGCGCGGACCTTCTGGTTGGCTTCCCGCCCAAGACACTTCTGCAACCATGCCTGCACCGCTGGCGTCGCGGACAGATCCAGGCGCATCATCGGCGCCCAGCTCAGCACCGACGCGACGTTCAAATCCGCGATCGTGAAGTTCTTGCCCAAAAGGTAGTCCTTGCCTTTCAGAGACTCATCGAGCGCTTTGAGCGGCGTCTGCAATGCCGCGAGCGCGGCGGCGGCCGCTTTCTCGTCGCGCTTGTCGGGCGGATTCAGCACGCGGTTCGCAAGGATTGTTACCAGCAGCGGCTCGACCTCAGTCATCGCCCAGAAGCTCCACTTGTAGATGTCGGCGTGCGAGGCGATGTCGGACGGCCACAGCGAGCCCTTGCCGTACTTTTCGGCGAGGTAGAGATTGATCGCCAGCGATTCCCAAACCACCGCGCCTTCATCCTCGAGCACCGGGATGTGGCCGTGCGGATTGCGTTTGAGATGTTCGGCGGACTTGGTCTCCGTCGTGGTCAGCGGAACGTGATCGTACTTGACGCCCAGCTCTTCGAGCGCCCACAGCGAGCGGGCGCTGCGTGATCGTGAGGTGCCATAGAGCTTTGCCATTGTCAGTCCTCCGTTAGGTCGAGTTCCAGTCGTAGTCCAGCCACGGGGCAGGATTCAAGGGTGCGGCCCGATCGCGCGCCGCGCCCGGGCTTGGGAGGTTGCTCCGAAGCGGCGGCTTGAGGCAATCATTGGAGTGAAGTTCGGAGTGAAGATCACTCGAGGTGGGAAAATGATCAAGCTCGTCTATGTCATTCGAAAGCGCGCGGACGTCTCCGAAAAAGAATTTCACGACTACTGGCT
The DNA here is from genome assembly GCA_963801665.1 of uncultured delta proteobacterium. GTDB lineage: Bacteria > Desulfobacterota > Binatia > Binatales > Binataceae > JBARDN01. Next base: position 898,853 of record CAWDFL010000003.1, read on the forward strand.
GCATCAGCACGGACCGCTGGTGACGCGCGTCGCAAAGGCAATCGGCGCGCGAAAATACGTCCAAAGCCATACGATCCTACCCGACGCGGGCGCAGCGGTATCGCAATCGCGCAAGATGGCCGAGCCTTACGACGGCATCACCGAGGTCTGGTGGGATAGCGTCGAGGAGATGCAGGCCGGGTCGAGTACGCCGGAGGGCCAGGAAGCGGGCAAGCTGCTGTTGCAGGACGAATCGAAATTCATCGACTTTGCGCGCTCGACGATCTTCTTCACCGAGGAACATCTCATTTTTGATTTCAAGCGGTAGAGGAACGAGGGACCTCGACATGGGCAAGCTGATACTGGTGCGCCACGGCGAGAGCGAAGGCAACGTCACCCGGATCTTCACCACCACGCCAATGACGCTGGCGCTGACCGAGCTAGGCCGCCTTCAGGCGCGGCAGGCGGCTGAGCGCATCCGCACGGTGGCGAATCCGCTGATCGTCATCGCGAGTCCCTACGTCCGCGCGCGAGACACGGGGATGATTATCGCGCAAGTGTTGCAGCTCCCGTTCGAGATTCGCGAAGGACTGCACGAGCGGGAAACCGGCGAGTTCGCGGGCAAACCGTACGAATCAATTCTCCAGGCGCCCGACTATGACCATTCGCGGCCGTGGCGATGGGTCCCGCCCGGGGGCGAATCCTATGAACACGTTCGCGATCGAGTCGGTCCGATTCTCGACGAGTTGGTCGCGCGTTTCCCTGCCGATGACGTTGTGGTGGTCAGCCACGGCGGCGTGATGGTCTCGATGTGGGCGCATGTGACGGGAGATTGGGTGGGCGCGCACGTTCCCGCAAACTGCGGAATCGTCGTCGTCGAGCATCGGGCGGGGCGGTACCTTAAACCTCAGGTGATTGGTAATAGTCAGTCGCAGCGCGATGCAGGCGGTTGAGTGCCACAAGCATTGAATAGACCGCACGAATGTCGTCATGCCGCGAGATATTGTTTTTCAAGTCGATTCCAGATGCGAACTGCTGGCTTATCTTGTGAGCCAGCAGCCCTCGCGCTCGCGCAAACGCGCTAAGGACCTGCTTCGATTTGGCGCGGTAACGGTTCGAGGAAAGAAAAACGTTCGGCATGACACCCAGTTGGAACCCGGTGACATCGTCAACGTCGCGATTCGTAGCGGCCGCCTCGGCAAGGTGGAGCTCCACGGGCTCAAGATTGTCCACCTGGACGAGGCTGTCGTCGTAGTCGACAAGCCCGCGGGGTTGCTGTCGATGGGCTCGGAGACGGAGAAGCAGAGGACCGCGCATCGAGTATTAAACGAATACCTTAAAGCGCTCGCCGGATCGGAGACGCAACAGGCGTTTATCGTCCATCGCCTCGATCGCGAGACTTCTGGACTGATGGTGTTTGCGCGAACCGAGCCGATTCAGTCCGCGCTCCAGAAAGATTGGAAGAATGTCACAAAGACCTATCTGGCCGTGGTTGAGGGCGTGCCGGAGGAGACTAGGGGAACGTTGACCGACCATCTGCTCGAGGACGCCTCGATGCTGGTTCGCAGAGTGAAACATGGCGGTGACTTGGCCATTACGCATTATCGGGTCCGCGACAAACACGGAGGCAAAGCGCTCATCGAGCTGACTCTCGAAACCGGCCGCAAGCATCAGATTCGAGTGCAATTGGCCGGTCTCGGCCATCCGATCGCGGGCGACAAAAAATATGGAGCGCGCACCGATCCTGCCAACAGGCTCGCGCTTCACGCATACGCATTGAAGTTTCCCCATCCTGTCTCCGGCGATCTCATGCAATTCCGCAGCGCCCTGCCGCGGCGGCTGCGAGTTCTCGTCGAGCGTGGCGCTGCGGGTTAGCGATCCCAGTCGAGTTCAAAAATGCAGCCGCCAGGAGTGCGGCCATAGGAGAAACAAAAGTGAAAGCCGCAGTCTATTACCAGAACGGAACTCCCGAGGTTCTCAAATACGAAGATGTGCCCGACCCCGTATGCCATCCGAAGGGAGTGATTATTCGCGTCGAGGCGGTCAGTATCGAAGGGGGCGACACGCTGAATCGCTGGCACGGCGCGCTGCTGACCAAGCCTCATATCGTCGGCTACCAGGCGGCGGGTGAAATAGTTGAGGTCGGAGCCGAAGTTACCGGCCTTCGCGTCGGCCAGAAAGTAACTACCGTCTACAACTTCGGCTCGCACGCGGCCTTGCGGCCGGTCCCCGCGCGCAACGCCTGGCCTGTTCCAGCGGGCTTCGATATCAAGCTCGCGGCGGCGATTCCGGTCCCTTTCGGCACTGCCGACGATTGCCTGTTCGAGTTCGGCCATCTGAAGTCCGGCGAGACCGTGCTGGTCCAGGCGGGCGCCAGCGGTGTGGGTGTCGCCGCGATCCAGCTTGCCAAACGCGCGGGCGCGAAGGTGCTGGCGACGGCCTCGAGCGATGAACGCCTGGAGCGGCTCAAGCCTCTTGGCATGGATCACGGTATTAACTATCGCCGCGACGATGTCGCCAAGTCGGTGATGAAAATAACCGAGGGCAAGGGCGTGAACCTGGTAGTCGATCCGGTCGGCGGCGCGACGCTCCAGGGCAGTATCATGTCGCTTGCGTACCGGGGCCGAATCTCGATGGTCGGAGCTGCGGGACGCGAGGCGATGACCGTGGATGTATCACCGTTGATGCCGGGAAATCGGTCGCTCACAGGAGTATTTCTCGGCGCCGAGATAGCGACTGATCGCGCGCACAACATGATCCAGCGCTTGGTCGACGAAGCGGCGCGCGGTGAATTCAAGGTGGTTATCGACCGGACCTTCCCGCTGTCAGAGGCCGCCGCCGCGCACGCCTATATCGAAAGCCGCCAGGCAGTAGGCAGGGTTTTGTTGATCCCATAGATCGTTACCGCCAAAAGAACCGCCGCTCCTCCGTTTGGAGGAGCGGCGGTTGGCAAGCGCCAGTTCAATCAGTCCTCTATCAATCAGTCCTCTATTGGATGAGCGGACCGAAAATATCTCCGGCAGGTGCGACCAGTCCTGTATTGCTGCCAGAGATCAGAACCTCTGGTTTGGTCGCGCCGCTACTGCCGAGCTGATCGGCCGCATATATCGCCAGGCTGAACGTCGGAATTGAGTTCGCCACCGCAAGATCGCCGACATCATCGAACGCGAGTCCGTTGGGCGAATTGAGGCTTGGCACCTTCTTGACGTTCACCGGGCTGAGCGTCACCCCGGGGGTTGGGCTCCCCGTCGTCCCCAGATCGGCCGCATCGAACGCGACCACCGTAAAAGGACTATTGGCGTTGCTCGACCATAGATCTCCGAGCGATGAGAACACCAGCGCCCACGGTCCTTCGATTGAGTTGTCCGCGCTACTCAATATGACATCCGGCTCGAAAGACTGTGTGCCGCCGCCTAGGACGGCTGCCACTGTGGTAGCGCTGAACTCGAAGATAGACGTGTCGGCATTATTAGCGACCCATAGGTCACCCGAAGAGTCGAAAGCGATACCCAGTGGACCATCGAAGACATCGGTCTGAGTAGTGGTAGTAAGCGTCGCAAAAGGAGCGACGTTTCCTCCATCCACGAGTTGGCTCGCCTCGAATACATCTACCTGGCCGGCGCTGTTATCCGTGACCCAGATATTGCCAACGGAGTCGAATACCGCCTGCTGAGGAAACCCGAGAGTAGTCGCGTCACCTGTGATCTGCACCGCGGGCGTGAGGGGCAGAGTGCCGCCCGTTTGTATCTGATCGGCGGTAAATTCATCCAGCGCGGGGAAGGCATCTCCCGTTGAGGAAGTGGCGAGGGCGCCGCCGTCTATAACCCATAGGTCGCCTGAAGTGTCAAACAGTACTCCCTGCGTGGAAAGGAAGCCGGTACTGTTGAGAGTGATCGCCGTAGTCGGCGTGATGTTGGGAGTTCGCGACGTGAACGGAGAGGTGAACTCCAGCACGTTTGTGCCGTTGGCAACCCACAGCCCCTCGTCTATGGTAAACGAAAAATGATGTGGTGGAGGTGATGACGACGACGAACCGCCGCACCCAGCCGCCACAACCGCCATCAGCATCATGATGGCGCAGAATGATGCCGTTGTTGCACGGCTTAGCCGGTCGCGACCGGAAAAACATCGCGTCGAACATACACTGCTACTCATTCTCCCCTCCTGTCTTCCTCAGTTAATAAAATACGCATTAACTCACATCAAAGAGCGATAATACTTTGTTCATGCAGATATCATCGCCTTATAAGCACTCGGTCCACGACAACAACGCGCCCCAGATAACTGAAGACGCATGACTCCAGAGAAAGTTGCGTCGCGGTGAGTACATAGACGCTATGCGCGATAAACTATTCGATTCCGATCGCAGCGTTGCGCGAATTCCCCAAGCGCCAGCGTCGCCGACGCACAAAAACAGCGCCGACCACACCTGTGGCGGCTGGTTGCTCTGTGATGCGCTCTAATACTCGCTCCTGCACCAATATCGCAGGCAGTAGCTTGTGGTCAAGAGGTTTTCACCACGAGTCTGGGTCGGATCAATGGAGAGATCGGTGACAGAATCCACGGACGCGGCGATCTGGACACGATTCGCCGCGTATTCTCAACATACTGCGATTGAGAACGAGAATTTATTACCTATTCCCAGCGACTTAGTATTTAGGTGAGTCTTGACCAGCAGATGTGCGGTCGGACCGGCGCAAGTCGGATGCGAGGCCATTTCCCATCAGATCAATAAAGTTGTCGCAGTAGAAACGGCGCTTGGCGGCTTCGGACGTCGCGATCATCGCGTCCTCGAAACGCTTGAGCGGATTTCGCCCGCCCTCGACGTGGGGATAATCCGACGAGAACATGCAAATCTCATCGCCGGAGTTGGCGATAATCCATCCGGTCTCTTCAGCGGGATATGGCGTCACCCGAACTTGCCGGCGGACAAACTCGCTCGGCCGCAGCGACATCTTCTTGAGCCGGTCTTCGTTCTTGATGAACGCCGTATGCGCCGAATCCATCGCGCGCATCCATCCGGGCAGCCACGATGCGCCCTGCTCGATCACTCCGAACTTGAGCCGCGGATAACGGTCGAGCACGCGGTCGAAGATCATTGTCGCCAGCGTCTGCATCGGAGGATACGGAATTGCCATATAATCGACCGAGCGGAAGTTGCCGTCGCCGCCATGAAAATCCGGCACCGGTGGCATCCCGTTGACGAAATAATCCGGCGATAGCAGGGTTCCGCCGCCGCCGACGTGAAACAGGATCGGAATTCCCGCTTCCTGCGCCTGAGCCCACACCGGATCGAAGCCGATATGGCTCGGCGAATGCCCTTTAGGACATCGCGAAGGAATGAGCAGCGCCTTCGCGCCGAGCGCGATCGCCTCGCGCGCGATCGCGTCAGCCTCCGCGAAATCCGCCAGCGGCACGTAGCACGACGCGAGCATCCGCCGGTCGATCGAGCAGAAATCGATCATCGCGCGATTGAATCCGCGCGCGACCTCCGCCCGTTTCTTCGGATCGCTTCCGTGCTCGAGGTTGAGCAGACCCAGGAAGGTCGTGGTGAATATGAGCTGGCTAGCAAAGCCCAGGCTGTCGAGCGCGCGAGGACGATCCTCGCGCCGCCATGAACCCAGCGCTTCGTAATTTTTTCGCAACATGATCTGGCGCTCGCCCTCGGCGAGCCACTCGGGATCGTCGTGGCGGCCGCGCACGATCGCGAACAGGTCGCGGCCCTGCTTTTCGCCGAGCGCGCTGAACAGATTCTGGCGCTTGATTTCGCGCGCGTATTCGTCAGCGACGTAGCCGTCCAGAAAATCCGGTGCCTCCATGATATGAGCGTCAGCGTCGTGGATCGTGCGGCCTTCGATGTATGCCATGGGCATCCTTCCCTGCGGTGAATACGAATACTCTAGACGATTCCGGCCGCGTCCGTCACCATGCCGCCGATTGCATAGCGAGCCTTGCAGTCGCACGATCGAAGGAGAGCGAGGAAGATCTAGCGATGCTGAAAAAGTCGACGATCGAGGAGCTGGCGCGGCGGCTGGAAGAATCCGAGCGGACCCGGCGCCAGATACGGCAATTTTCGCTCGAGTATCCCGAGATTACGATCGAAGACGCGTACGCGATTCAGCAAGCTTGGGTCGCGATGAAGCTCGCAGCCGGACGCACGCTTCGGGGCCACAAGATCGGCCTCACGTCCAAGGCGATGCAGGCGTCGTCGCAGATCGACGAGCCCGATTTCGGAGCGTTGCTCGACGATACGTTTTTCGCCGACGGCGCCGAGATTCCATTCACGCGCTTTATCGTGCCGCGGGTCGAGGTCGAGCTGGCGTTCGTGCTCGGCAAGCCGCTTAGCGGCCCAAACTGCTCGATCTTCGAGGTTCTCGGCGCCGTCGACTACGTGGTGCCCGCGATCGAGATTATCGATGCGCGAATCGATCAGATTGATCCGCAATCGAAGGCGCCGCGCAAAGTTTTCGACACGATTTCCGACAATGCCGCCTGCGCGGGAATTGTGCTCGGAGGCCGTCCTGTTCGTCCCCTCAAGATCGATCTGCGATGGGTCGCCGCCGTCCTGTATCGTAACGGCGAGCTAGAGGAGTCTGGCGTTGCCGCCGCGGTGCTCAATCATCCGGCGAACGGCGTCGCATGGCTCGCGAACAAGCTCGCTGCGCACGGAGTGAGTCTGGCTGCGAGCGAGATTATTCTGGGCGGATCATTCACGCGTCCGATCGCCGCGCGGCCCGGTGACGTTTTTCACGCCGACTACCGCGAGCTGGGCTCGATCTCGTTTCGCTTCTCGCGCGAGTAAGGGACTCAACTCGCGCGAAGGTTCGGCGCATCATTGAGGAGGAGGGGAGTATTGAAGCCGATGGAAACCCAAACCGATATCGACCCCGAGGAAACTGGCGAATGGCTCGACGCGCTCGACGCGGTGATCGACGCCGAAGGCGTGGACCGGGGCCATTTCCTGCTCGAAAATCTGATCAACAAGGCGCGCTCGAAGGGCGCGTTTCTTCCCTACAACGCGAACACGCCGTACGTGAACACGATTCCTGTCGAACTCGAACCGCGCTCGCCCGGTAATCGCGAGATCGAGCGCCGTATCCGATCGATCATCCGCTGGAACGCGGTCGCGATTATCCTGCGTGCCAACGCGGTGACCTCAGAGCTGGGCGGACATATTGCGAGCTTTCAATCCGCCGCGACGCTCTACGATATCGGCTTCAGCCATTTCTGGCGCGCGCCGTCCGAGCATCATGGCGGCGACCTGATCTATATCCAGGGACACTCGTCGCCCGGGATTTATTCGCGGGCATTTCTTGAAGGACGCCTCACCGAGCAGGATCTTCTGGGGTTCCGGCGCGAGGCTGGCGGCCACGGCCTCTCCTCCTATCCGCATCCGTGGCTGATGCCGGAGTTCTGGCAGTTCCCGACCGTGTCGATGGGGTTGGGTCCGCTGATGGCAATCTACCAGGCGCGCTTCATGAAGTACCTGCAGGGCCGCGGCCTCGCCGACATGGCCGACCGCAAGGTATGGGCCTTCATGGGCGACGGCGAGATGGACGAGCCCGAATCGCTCGGCGCAATCGCGCTCGCCTCGCGCGAGAAGCTCGACAACCTGATTTTCGTGATCAACTGCAACCTTCAGCGCCTTGACGGTCCGGTGCGCGGCAACGGCAAGATCATCCAGGAGCTGGAAGCGAACTTCCGCGGCGCTGGATGGAACGTGATCAAGGTGATTTGGGGCAGCAACTGGGACGCGCTACTCGCCCGCGACAAGACCGGGCTGCTCCACAAGCGGATGGAAGAGTGCGTGGACGGCGAGTACCAGGCGTTCAAGGCCAAGGACGGCGCGTACGTGCGCCGCGAGTTCTTTGGAAAATATCCGGAGCTGCTCCAGATGGTTTCCGGCATGACCGACGACGAGGTTTGGGAGCTGCGCCGTGGCGGCCACGACCCGGTGAAGATTTACGCCGCGTATGCGGCCGCGGTCGCGCACCAGGGGCAGCCGACGGTCATCCTGGCCAAGACCGTCAAGGGCTACGGGATGGGCGCGTCGGGCGAGGGCATGAATATCGCTCATCAGGCCAAGCACATGACGCTGCCGGCGCTGAAGAAATTTCGCGACCGCTACAAGATTCCGGTGCCGGACGAGGAAATTGCGAACGCGCCGTTTTTCCGTCCGCCCGAAGACAGCGAGGAGATCCAATACCTGAAGAAGCAGCGCGAGAAGCTCGGCGGACCGATTCCGCAGCGCCGGCGCAAATCCGCCGCGCTCGAAGTTCCGCCGCTCACAGCCTTCGAGGCGCAGCTCAAGGGCACCGACGATCGCGAAATCTCGACCACAATGGCGTTCGTGCGGATTCTCGCGACCCTGCTGCGCGACAAGAACCTGGGCCCGCGCGTGGTCCCGATCGTCCCTGATGAATCGCGCACCTTTGGAATGGAAGGGATGTTCCGGCAGCTCGGGATTTTTTCCCAGGTCGGCCAGCTCTACAAACCCGAGGACGCCGGGCAGTTGATGTTCTATCGCGAGCATCAGCAAGGCCAGATTCTGCAGGAGGGTATCTGCGAGCCGGGCGCGATGTCCTCGTGGATCGCGGCGGCGACTTCCTACTCGACCCACAACCTGCCGATGATCCCGTTCTACATTTTCTATTCGATGTTCGGGTTTCAGCGCGTCGGCGATCTGGCGTGGGCCGCCGGCGACACGCGCTCGCGCGGGTTCCTGCTCGGCGCGACCTCGGGCCGCACCACCCTCAACGGCGAGGGCCTGCAGCACGCCGACGGCCACAGCCACGTCGTCGCCTCGACGATTCCGAACTGCGTCGCCTACGACCCGACCTTCTCTTATGAGCTCGCCGTGATCATCCATGACGGCCTGCGCCGGATGCTCCATGAACAGGAAGACGTTTTCTACTACATCACGTTGATGAACGAGAACTATGTGCATCCGCCGATGCCCGAGGGCGCGCGCGAGGGAATCCTCAAGGGGATGTACCTTCTGCGCGACGGTGGCGACGGCAAAGCGCCGCGCGTGCAGCTAATGGGATCGGGAACAATCCTGCGCGAAGTGATTGCGGGAGCCGACCTGTTGCGCGACGACTTCGGAATCGCCGCCGACGTGTGGAGCGTCCCGAGCTTCACCGAGCTGCGGCGCGAAGGGCTGGCGGTCGAGCGTTGGAATCTGCTGCATCCCATAAGCCCGCAACGCAAAAGCTACGTCGAGACCTGCCTCGCCGAGCGGCAAGGGCCGGTGGTCGCAGCGAGCGACTATATCCGGACCTTTGCCGACGAGATTCGGCCCTTCGTCGGGCGACGCTATCGCGTGCTCGGGACCGACGGCTTCGGCCGCAGCGACTATCGCAAGCAGTTGCGGAGATTCTTCGAGGTCGATCGCCACTACGTCGCGCTCGCCGCACTAAAGAGCCTCGCCGACGAGGAGCAGATTCCCGCCGCGCGGGTCGCGGACGCGATCAAGAAGTACGAGATCGATCCCGAGAAGCCCAATCCGGTTACGGTGTAGAGCGCGCGATGGGAACGCTCGTTGATATCAAGCTTCCGGACATCGGCGATTTCACCGATGTCGACGTGATCGAGGTTATGGTCAAGCCGGGCGACCGTGTCCGCGCCGACGATTCCCTCATCACGATCGAATCGGACAAGGCCACGATGGAGGTGCCGTCACCGCAAGCGGGCGTGGTCAAGGAGCTCAAGGTAAAGCTTGGCGACAAGGTTTCAGAAGGTTCGCCGATCGTGGTGCTCGAAACCGAAGCAGATACCGCCGCAAAGCCGGAACCGAAACCAACTGACACCCCCGCGGAGCTGCGCAAGGAGCCTGCGCCCAAGCGCGAGAAACCTCGCGCGGCCGAAGCTCCTCGGCCTGCCGCCGCTGCTCCTCCTGCCGCGGCCGACGCCGCGCCCGACGGGAAGGCGGCCGCGCCTTCCGAACCTGCCGAACCATCCGAGCATCCGGGCATGAAGCCGCACGCGAGTCCGTCGGTGCGAAAATTCGCGCGTCAGCTCGGTGCCGATCTCTCGCTCGTCACCGGCTCGGGGATGAAGGGCCGAATCTTCCGCACCGACGTCGAGAAATTCGTAAAATCCGCGCTCACCCGCGCGGCCGGCGGCCGAGGCGGCGCCGGCGCGGCGCTCGATCTGCTCCCGTGGCCCAAGCTCGACTTCACCCGCTACGGCGCGACCGAGACTCGCCCGCTCTCGCGAATCCGAAGGGCTGCGAAGGCCAACCTCGCGCGCAACTGGGTGATGATCCCGCATGTCACCCAGTTCGATGAGGCCGACGTAACCGAGCTCGAAGCGCTGCGCCGCGAGATCAACGAGACTCACGCCAAGGACGGAGTGCGCGTGACGATCCTCGCTTTCGTCATCAAGGCGATGGTCGCGGCGCTGACCGAGTTTCCCGAGTTCAACTCGTCGCTCGACGGCGACAATCTTATCCTCAAAAAATATTTCAATATCGCGTTCGCCGCAGACACGCCCGAGGGCCTGGTGGTGCCAGTCCTGCGCGACGCCGATAAAAAGGGCGTGGTGCAAATCGCGCGCGAGACCGCGGCGCTCGCGGCCGCCGCCCGAGGAGGCAAGCTCAGGCCGATGGACATCCAGGGCGGATGCATCACGATTTCGAGCCTCGGCGGAATCGGCGGGACCGCCTTCACGCCGATCATCAACGCGCCCGAGGTCGCGATCCTAGGCGTGTCGCGGCAGGTGATGAAGCCCGTCCATCGCGACGGCGAGTTCGTCGCACGCCTGATGCTGCCGCTGTCGTTGTCGTACGATCATCGCGTAATCGACGGCGCGATGGCCGCGCGGTTCATCACCTATCTCGGCTCGGTGCTCGCCGACATGCGCCGCGCGCTGCTGTGAGCGGAATCGTCGCGGAGGAATTGAGGACGAAAAAGGGCCGGGTTACCGTTGGGGACCGCGGGTGGGGAGCCTACGGCAGTAACCCGGCCGTGCTTGGGGACAGGCGCTGTTGGTTCTCGGGGGAGGAGATTTGCAGCGCTGCCAGACTAGAAAGCAAGACCGATGCCGCGAATAAAAAGTAACAAAATCAAGGATGATGGACGAAAAACTCTTCGCGAATTGCGATTCGCGAGGCGATCGAGTTGGCGAATATCGAGCTTTCTACGCGATTTTACAGTGTTTTTGCACGATGCGACTTCTGCGGTCGACCACCCAAAAGATTCGCTTTTCGCGCAGCCGGATGGCTGCTCGTAGCAGCACGATCGCTGCGGGATGGCGCGGTAGGTAATCAAGGTTTCCGTATTCGATATCTTGGCGCTCGACACTGCCACACGCGAGCGCGAGTCCCGCAGGAGAGGGCAGTGCATGAAGTGCGGACTCGGAGCATGGACGCCTCGGGATTCCTCGCCCAAGGCTCGGAATGACGATCGGCGGCTCGGCTGAGGCCACGATAATGATGCGCCGCGCCCACGTCCGTCATTCCGAGCGCTGCGCGAGGAATCCCGAGGCGTCCATGCACTGACCTCCGATTGGCGAAGAGCCTAGCGGCAAGAAGGCAGCCACGCGCGGGAATGAGAACCGCGCATTGCGCCGAGCGCTAATGGCTCCCGATGAAAGAGGGTTGGCTGATCTGACGCCGCTGCCATTTCGCGATGCCCGTTGAGAGGTTTCGATCCGTGTGTTAATTCCTACCTTCACGGGGCGTGGCGCAGCCTGGTAGCGCACCTGCCTTGGGAGCAGGGGGTCGGCCGTTCAAATCGGCTCGCCCCGATTTAGCGCCAGTAGCTCAGGTGGAAAGAGCAGCGGCCTTCTAAGCCGCGGGTCAGGGGTTCGAATCCCTTCTGGCGCGCCATGGAAATTTGCGGGCCTCGAGCCGGGCCGCTTCGATCGGTTCAGGCAGTGGTGGGTGTAGCTCAGTTGGTAGAGCGCTGGATTGTGGCTCCAGTGGTCGAGGGTTCAAATCCCTTCACTCACCCCACATATCCTGCTACGAAAGCATCTCGATCGGTGCGCCGTTAGCTCAGTTGGTAGAGCAGCTGACTCTTAATCAGCGGGTCCGCGGTTCAAGTCCGCGACGGCGCACCAGTTTTTCTGTACAATTCCGCCACCTATGAGTGGCTCGCCACAAATGCCCGAGCCTGCGAGCATCGGGGCGGTTGCCTTCAGTCCGGAAGGCGCGTCGCGCCGCAATCTGGTCCTTTTGTGGGCGGTCATTTTGATCCTTGGAGCGATTGACTGGATCTGGTTCACGCACAAGGGCTGGACCTTCGAGGGCTGGCCGAGTATCGGCGCCACCATCGCGATTCTGCTCGCAGTAGGATTCTTTTACGGGCTCACGGGGCGCAATCAACGCCTCGCGGACGCGGGTCACTACGCGGCGCTTTGGGTCGCATTCTCGGCCGCCGGAACTATCTTTACCTACCTGACCGCAACCTGGGCGAAGCCGCTGTGCGACCACGCTCTCGTCCGCTTTGATTTGTTATTAGGCTTCGATTGGTTTGCGTGGCATCGGTTCGTGAGCTCGCATCGCGCGCTGGAAGTCGTTCTCGAGGCGGCTTATTTGAGCTTCATTCCGCAGATCCTTTTTTCGGTTCTTTACCTGGCGCACACCGGCCGTCCCGATCGCAATTCCGAATTGCTATGGAACGAGCTTATCTCACTGCCTACTGCCGCGCTTATTGCCGGCTTCGCGCCGGCGCTGGGGCCATTTGTGCCCGGCGCTGCGCCGCCGTGGACGCCGGTGCTGATCGCACTGAGAGCTGGCAGCGTCTCGCATTTCGCTCATCTAGAGGGCGTGATCTCGATGCCCTCGTTCCACGCGGTGACGGCGATTTTAATGATCTATGTACATCGTCCGCCGCTCAAGTCGTTCTATCCTATGCTGGCGCTCAATGTCCTGATGCTCGCGTCGGCCCCTTCGCAAGGAAACCACTACCTTGTCAACGTCATTGCAGGAATCGTGTTGGCCGCGGTCTCGATTTGGATCGTGCGGGCGGGCACACGGCGCCATGGCCGGCAGGCATCGGCCACTTTGTGATGCGCCATGGATCACGAATCCATTATCGCGTCGTCTGGTTTTGACGCCGCTGCGATCGAGGCGGCGCGCGAGCTTGCGCGATTCGATTCGGCGCGGTCGTGGCGGATGGTCGCCGTGGCGTTCGTCGCGATGTTCGTGGTTTACGGAATCGCGTATAGCTTCGGCGCGTTCTTCAAGCCGATGGCGGCCGAATTCAGCGCCGGCCGCAGCAGCACCTCCGCGGTTTTCTCGCTGACCGTCCTGGTATGGTGCGTGCTCGGATGGCCAGGCGGGCCACTTGAGCGATCGCTTCGGGCCGCGAGTCGTCGTTGGCGCGGGCGCGATCGTGATGGGCTGTGGACTGGTCCTGACCGCGTTCATCGATCGCCTGTGGATTGGCTACCTCACTTACAGTCTCGGAGTAGGTATCGGAATAGCTACTGCGTATGTTCCGATGGTTGCTGTGGTCGGCGGATGGTTCCTGCGCCGGCGCAACTCCGCGCTCGGTATTGCCGTCGCGGGAATCGGATGCGGCACCGTGCTGGTCGCGCCCGCCTGCGCGGCGATGATCCAGCGGCTCGGATGGCGCGAGACCGACCTGATACTCGGTGTCGCCGCGACGGTGTTGTTGCTCGGATGCGCCGCGACAGCCGAGCGTCCCCCGGTGCACGTCACGCCGAGCGCGATCGACGTGCGCGCCGCGGTCCGCACGCCCGCGTTCGGGCTGCTCTACCTCAATTCGTTCCTCTCCTCGATGGCGCTGTTCGTGCCGTTCGTCTATCTGCCGGCGTTCGCGCACGATCATGGTGCAAACGAGATCGCGAGCGCCGCGCTGATTAGTATTATCGGTGGCGCCAGCGTGATTGGCCGTCTCGGTCTCGGCGCGATCGCGGACAGGACCAGCACGATCCGTCTCTACCAGGCCTGCTATCTGCTTCTGGCCGCGAGCTTCGGCTTATGGTTGTTCGGCAGCTCATACGCGACGCTGGTCGTGTTCGCGATCGCGATGGGCACCGGTTATGGCGGATTCGTGGCGCTGTCGCCGGCGGTACTGGCGGAGCTGTTCGGTGTCGCGCGGCTCGGAACCGTGATGGGGATTCTCTACACCAGCGGCGGCGTGGGCGCGCTGCTCGGTCCGCCGATCGCGGGGATGATAATTGACTATACGGGCAGCTACCGCGGAGCGATTGTATATTCGCTCGTCGGTGCGCTCGCGTCATTTGCGGTCCTTATTCCGTTGTCGCGCTATCCTGCCCGCCCGGCTGACATTTCCGGCGCCATCGAGTAGAGTCGCAGCGTGGCAAAAGAATCAACCAATGCAACCAGCGCTGCGGCTGCGGCGATCGATCCGCTCGAATCGACCTACACCGTGCGGCGGCTTACGCCTGCGGACGCGCGGGAGATTCCCGCTCTCGCGACGCGCGTCAACGGACCGTCGTACATTCATGCCGAAGTTTATCACCCGGATCGCCTGCTCGAACTCAACGCCAGGGGCGAGTTGGTATCGGTGGTCGCACTCGACAAAGCGAACGAGGTCGTCGGACATTGTGCGCTCGAGCGGCCGCATCTGGCGGTGGTGGCTGAAACCGGAGAGGCGATGGTCCTGCCCGAGCATCGGCATCATCATTTGCTCGACCGGATGCACGGCTACCTCGAAGGACTTGCCAGCGCGCTCGGTGTGCTGGGTCTTTCGAGCGACGCGGTGACCCATCACATATATAGTCAGCGCACCTGCGAGCGGTTCAATTCGCATCCGACCGGGATCGTGCTGGGAGCGTTGCCGCCGAGCGCCGACAACCTGCAGGGAGTTTATCCGCAGCGACTGAGTTTTCTGGACTATTTCAAATACGTGAGCGCGCCGCCGCCCGCGCAGGCGTTCCTGGCGGAGCATCACCAGGGAATCACGGCGCGTATTTTCGGGCTGCTCGGCCGCAAGATTTCCTTCGGCGAGCATGGAACTCCTTCCGCCACCGGCGCGATGGAGACGTCGGTCGAGGCCGACAAGCAGCGCGCGAAGATCACCGTAACGCAGCCCGGAGCCGACAGCGCCAGGCAGATTCAGGAAGCGCGCGATCGATTTCTCAACTACGACGGCGCCGAAGAGATCACGGTCGAATTGCCGCTGGGCAGCCCTGCCGCGCCGCCGCTTGCCGCGGAACTCGAGCGCCAGGGCTTCTTCTTCACCGGGCTTCGGATGCGCGATCCGAGCGAGGGCGACCTGGTGCGTTTTCAATATCTAAAGAGTCCGCTGGATTTCGCACTGATAAAGCTCGACGGAGCATTCGCGATCGAGCTTCTGAAATATATCGACGACTCCCGCCGCCGCGCGATCACTGAGCATCTGGCCGCGCGCTAGCTTCGCCAAGCGATTAGGGCGGAAGGTACAAGCTGGTTGCACTAATCGCTTCGCGGAGATCCTTCGCCTATGGTTCAGGATGACAATCTTGGTCAGCAGGTCATTGTTCAGCGGAGGTCCGTGCGGTGGGGCGGCGCAGCATTCGCGCGAGGCGAAGTGCCACTATGCCCAGTGGCATCAGCGCGAGATGCGCTAGCTTGCCGAACGGGAGCCAGACCATTAGTAACTCGACGCTCAGCAGATGGGCGGTCAGAAGCGCGCGATAGGGTGCCATCAGCGCGGCGCCGCCGACGTGCGGATAGGCGAGCATCCCGGTTGCTACCGCGGCGAAAACCACGATCCAACTGAAGTAGTCGTCGAACGCTGAAAACGCGCTCGGCTCGTGCGCTGAGATCCGGTAGGCGAGGACTGAGAGCATCGCGACGATCGTCACTACTCCGGCGAAGAGCACGACCGCGATCGGCAACCCGGGCCAACTGATTCCGGTGAGTTCGCGAACCAGCAGTATGTGCGGGGCGAAGCCGAGTGTCGCCACGATCAATCCGGCGTGCATCGCGTAGCTGTCGAGATGCCATCGCTCGGCGGGAACGTGAAACCCTTTTCGCGCCCAATAGAGATCGCGCTCGCCGCCCCGAATCAGGAAATTCGCGCCGCGCCAGAAAAATCCGAACACCATGATGACGAGCGCCCAATGAAGTCCAGGGCCGCGCGCGAAATCAAGCGCGCTCATTATAGTTTACCTGTTCGCGATCCGTCCGTTTGCGGCGGCGAAAAATCGCGCCGGTCAGAACACCCGCGAAGAGTCCCGCCAGCGCCGCGCCGCCCCATCCGCGTGCGTGATTCCATGGCGCCACGTATGGCGGCCGAAGTTGCGCCGTCGGGCTCATCTTGGTCATCACGATATGGCAGTCGGAGCACGCGAGCAGCTCAGCGCCGTGCGTCTGCGCGTGCCAGAACATGTCCTGATGGCAATTGAGGCAGGCGCGATTGGCTTCAGCGGCCGATTGTCCGGGGCCGTCGTGAAACTCGATCAGGCCGCCGACTCCGAGCCCTCCGCCAAGCATCGCGTGATTGCTGCCCGGCCCGTGGCATCCTTCGCATCCCTTGCGTTCGAGATCGTTGCGCGGATGAATCAGGAACGACTGGCCCATCCTGGTTTTCGCGAAATCATTGGCGGTGTCCATGTGGCAGGCGTAGCAATAGGCGTTGCCGATATATTGCGGTTTGGCGAAGTAGCCCAGCTCGGCGTCGGAAGCGGGCGCCGGTATCTCGTCGATTTTACCGGGACGGCGTGGCGTATTGCCTTGCGCGCGCGCGAACCCTGACGCAACGAACACCAGTATCGCGGCGGCAAATAGCGCCGCCGCTATCGCGGAGCAGACTGAATCTTCAGACATCGGCCACAGCTAACTTAGCTCATCGCGGCGGCGCCATAGCATAATCGCGGCTATCCATGGAATAGCTATTGCCAAAATAAGAAACGCGATCAGAAATGCCGCCGAGTCGTGATCGCCGGCCGGAGGATGAATACTAAATAGTACTATATTCAATACGACATAGATCGCATATATGAAGCCGAGCGGGACTGAGTATTTTTTCATCCGCGTTATTCCGATCGCATATGCTAATAGAAAGATACCAAATAGAGGGCCGAGAATCGCATTTCCGATTCCATGAGTACGGGTGCCGAAGAAGACGAAGCCGGTGGTCGGCCCTTCGAGATGAAACGGCTTGAGCAGGTCCTCTATCGCCACCAGGATAAAGAGCAGCGAAAGGATCGTGAGCAAGGGGCCGCGTTTGGATTGCTCCATTAGTTAGTCTCCGCCCGCTTGCTCCTTAGGCAAGGAGGGTTTCGAGTGTCCCGCAAACTGTTCGTTGTCGTCATCCTTCGCCTGCGGCAACCTCCGTTCAGGAGGACGAACAAGACTCGGCGTTTATCGACGCGTCACAAGGAGACAGGATCCGGAAGCGGAACGCGGTGGCGTGTCGCGCCTGGAATGACCGGCAGGACGCCGGTCCTACTGAAGGAGAGAATTCCGTATTCAGTAGGGGCGCCGTCCCGGTGGCCTCTTTGTCTTCGTATCGCATAACCAGTGATAGAGTTGCTCGCGTGGCGCTATGCATTTACGCTCGCAGTGTGCGGGGTGCCGCGCAGGACGTTTCTTGCGGCGCTTTCGACGACGGTTCCGTCGAAGAAGTGCGGATTCGTCTCGCCCCAGAAGCGGACTGGATTAGTAAATACGAAATCGCGGAAGTCGTTTTCAGTAATCAGCTTGTCTTCGACCAGCTCGAATGCTTCTTCGAGGACCTCGGCCATATTGACTACGTCGAAATGGCCGATGTCGCTGCCGAACAGAGTCTTGAGGCGCGCGCCGAATGGATTGGTGTGAGTATTGAAGCCCCAGGCGTTGATCGGATCGTCGGCCTCGCATCCGAAGTAGAAATTGCGCGTGAACAGCTCGCGGATATCCTCGGCGCGTTTGATCTTGCATGCCGCGAAATCATCGAGCTCGGTGATTCCGCCGGTTGCGGCCGAGCCTACTCCCTCGAGAATCTTGCTCGTTCCAGTGACGCGCGCGGCGAGCTCCGCCGAACCGTATTTCTGGATCAGCTCGCGCAGCATCGCACGGTCGAGATTGGCGGGGTTCACCTCTTCGAGCGCCTCGCGGTTGCGCTTTTTCCAGTGACCGATCAGATCGCTGTACAGGTTGCAGGCCCATCCGACGCCGCCTTCAAGAAACGCGAAGTTGAGCGTCGGGAAGCGCCGCGTCACTCCACCCAGGAACAGCGCCTTGCACACCGCCTCGCTCGCGGCGGCGAAATGGCCGATGTGATTGAAAGTGAAGTTCGAGGGCGATACGCGGAAGCCCACGCCGCGCGTGCCGGTATGAAATGTCGGCGAGACGCCCAGCTCGACGCACTTGGCCCACACGGCGTCGTAGTCGTGCTCGCTGTCGAGCCCCAGGACGTCGAACCACGGAGCGTAGCGCGCGGCCTCGGGCGTCTTGCGCGCGACCGCGGGAATCGTGCGGCGGACCATGCTGCCCATCAGGATCACCTTGAGCCCGAGCGTCTTGACGACATACTCGAGTTCCTCGATCGCTTCGGCGGGCGTGTGCATCGGGATGGCGGCGGCGGGAGTCACCCGGTCGGAAAATTCGCGGAACTGATCGGCGACGTAGAGATTGAAGGCGCGGCAGGTGGCGCGGCGCATCTCGTCGTCGGGAATAAACGCGACCCCGAGCGCGGCGGTGGGATAGAGCACGGTGAAGTCGAAGCCGAACTCGTCGAGCCGCTCGTAGAGCAGGCGCGGCAGAATCGCGGTGGCGCGGTCGCGGGTGTTTTTGGCGGGCACGCCCCAGAACGCCTCCTGTGCGCGGCGCTGGTCGCGCCGCTCCTCCGGGGTCATCGTCAGCGCATGCTGCACGCGCTCGTTGCGCGAGCGGAACGAGTCGACCACGCGGGAGCCGGCGACGCGCTTCAGGTAGTCGGAAATCGACGGACCGAATTCGAGCCAATGGCCGTCGGCGTCGATCACCGGATGCCCGAGCTTGGCGTGGATTTCTTTGGAGCTGAGCTTGCCTGACATATTGGCATCCTCCTTAGCGGCGGTGCCCGCCGATTCTGACCGGAGCCTAGCGCAGCGGCTTGCCGATCTGGAAGCGCGCGGGACATAGCGATACATACGCCCGTTGCGGGCGGGATGGCGGACTAAATTTGCGGTGGGTTCGTTTGGTAAATTTTTATGGTGGCTTGAAAAAATTATCCCCGGAGACGCTGAAAAATTTTGGGTTCGATCGTATTTTTGGCGACGTTTTTGTCATCTGATTCGCCGATTCTTCGCGGGCGATCAGGATACGTAAATACTGCGGTTGCGAGACTCGCGGCGACGCCCCAGATATGCTGACAGAAAGTTTATCCGTGGCGTCATCATGTCATCTATTATACACAAAAGCGGCAAAGTGCATAAGGCTGAACTGTTCAGCCTTGTAATCTTCGTAAAACCTGCTGGAAGGCGCGCCGCGGGAAAGCGAAAAAGGTTGACGCTTCGGGCCGGCCGGCGAGTCGTCGGCCCCAACTGGCAGAGGGGTTTGGCGATAAATGTGAAGCTTGTCTGTTATCCTGAGCAAGGCCGAAGGAAATCCCAAACGAGAGGGCGCTGCATGAGGCGTGGACTCGGAGCATAGCCGCCTCGGGATTCCTCGCCCATGGCTCGGAATGACGATCAACGGCTCGGCTGAGACTACGATAGTCATCGCTCCCACAGACTTTCATGGCGGGATGACAACAGCGGCATCGGAGAGAACGGAGAATCCTCAGGCCGGCTTTGACAGCGGATATTCTTGCACTCGGTTTACGATTTCAGAAAATCCAGAATCAACTTGTTCACCTCGGCGGGTTTTTCCTGGTGGACGAAATGGCCGGCGCCGGCGATTACGTGTTTGCGCAGGCCCTTGGGAAAGAACGACTCCATTCCTTCGAGCAGCTCGGCGCCGATACATCCGTCGTCGCGGCCGTGCAGCATCATCGCGGGAACGTCGATTGACGGCGGAGGCGCGGAGGCCGCGGCGATCGCGTCGGCGGGGATTTTCATCATCGCGCCGAGCGTCGCGCGGTAGTATCCGAGCGCGGCCGACAGCGCGGCGGAGTTGCGAAAGCATTTTTTCAGCGGCTCGATATCATCCTTCGTGAACTTCCAGGTCGGCGACCAATCGGTCCACATCTTTTCCAGGAATTTGAAATCGTCGTGACTGACGGCGGCTTCAGCGAATGCGCCCTGGAAGAAGTACATGTACCAACTGCGCTTTTCCTGCGCGTAATTCGTCACCAGAGCCTTGATAAAAGATGTTCCGTAGGGAACCGCAGCGGTGATTAGCCTGGTTACGCGCGCGGGCTCGGCGGCAGCGGCGGGATAGGCGGCGACGGCGCCCCAATCGTGCCCGAAGAGAATCGCGTCCTTATAGCCGAGCGCCGCGATCAGGCTGAGCGCGTCTTCGCCGAGCGCGCCCGAATCATAGCGGCCGTCGGGCGCGAGACCGGTCGGCGCGTAGCCGCGCATGAACGGCGCGACGACGCGATAACCCGCGTCCGCCAGTGGTTTCATCTGATGCCGGAACGAATAGGCGGTATCTGGAAATCCATGCAGGCACAGGATCAGCGGACCGTCTCCCTGCTCGAGAACATGAAAGTCGATATTGGATGCGCGAACGACGCGCTCGGTTATCTGCGACGCCATAGTTCACCTCGCTATTGGCGCAAGCTACTACAATCAGGCGACCGCGTGCATCCCGCGGGGCCCGTGTAGCACGCGCGGGATTTATCAGCTACAGTCAAGGGCCTTGGCGGTCAGCACATCCCTCCTTCCCAGCGGCCACGAGGGTTGCCATACGAGAAATGTGCGGATGCTGGCGTGTCGCGCGTGAATTGGGCGCGATGCGATGGTGAAGCGCAACCTTTCGCGTCCCGAGCCGGTCTTGCTCCGTTCGCGAACATTTATAATGCGGGCGGAGACCGCGGAGAAAATAAAGAATGACGAATACGAATGCAGCTCGCGCGGCTGTCGCGCAGAGTCAGGCGCCCTGGGAGCAGCGATGGTGGCATGCTAAGGGGCGCGACCTTTCGATCTTTCTCTGGATCGTTCTCATCCACATAACTGCCGTTGTCGGGCTGGTGATGTATCCGCTGCCCGGATGGCGAGTGCTGGCGGGCGCGATCGCATTGGTGTTTATCGGCGGGCTGGGCACGACGGTCGGATATCATCGCGCGATCGCGCATCGCTCGGTCACGCTTCACCCGTGGGTGCGAAGCATCCTGATTTTTTTCGCGATGTTCAACGGCTCCGGCGCCCCGACGACGTGGGCCGCGGGCCATCGGCTGCATCATGCGAAAGCCGACACGCCCGAAGATATTTCGAGCCCGGTGTGGGGCGGATTCTGGTGGGCGCATCTGCGATGGCTGTGGCAGGCGGGCGAGCCTCCGGTCGAGCGCTACTGCCCGGATTTGGGCGGGGTCGAATATCGTGCGTTCCGATGGTTCCAGCCGGCGATCCTGGCGGTGTCGTATTTTGGTGGACTGGCGTTTGGATGGCCCGCATTTTTCTGGCTTGGCGCGATTCGGCTCTGCTTCGGACTGCATGCGCAATGCTTCGTCAACAGCGTCTGCCACACCGAGCCGGGAATTCAGATCGGCGAGGACTCGAGCCGCAACGTGCGATGGCTCGCGCTGGTGCATTTTTTCCAGGGCGAGAACTGGCATCGTAATCATCATTCGCGGCCCGGCTCGGCGCGGCTCGGATGGAGCTGGCGCGAGCCTGACGCGGGATGGATCGTGATTCGCGGGCTCGAAATGCTGGGCCTCGCGACCGATGTGCGCGCGCCCTCGCGCGAGGAGCTGCGCGCGGCGCGTGCGATGCGTCGCGGCGCTCGGAGCAGGATCGCGTCCGCGCGGATTCCCGGCGAGCTCGACTCGGCGGCCTGATCGAGAAACATCCCATCCTTCGCGACATTACGCGACGCGCGCGCGGCGGCAACGCCCGCGCGCGTCCGCATGTTTGCCTCTCGCGCTACGCGAGTGCGGATTGCTATGTCATGGACCATCGCAAAACCCGCACCCTGAAAGCAGGAGGCTCGAAAAACCATGTCTATGATGTCGGATTTCAAAGCGTTCGCGATGAAGGGCAACGTGGTCGATCTCGCGGTGGGATTTATTTTGGGCGGCGCGTTCGGAAAAATCGTCACCTCGCTGGTGGGCGATGTGATCATGCCGCCGATCGGCCTCGCGCTGGGCAAGGTGGATTTCTCGAGCCTGTTTCTTAATCTCTCGGGGACGCATTACGCGTCGCTGGCGGCGGCCAAGGCGGCGGGCGCGCCGACGATCGCGTACGGCGCATTTATCAACACGATAATTGATTTCGTGATCGTGGCGTTCGCGATGTTCATCCTGGTGCAGCAGCTCGAACGGCTGACGCGCAAGCCCGCGCCCGCCGCGGTGCCGACGATCAAGCAATGCCCGTTTTGCTTAAGCGATATTCCGGTCGCGGCGACCAAGTGCGCGCACTGCACCTCGGAGCTAAAGGCGGCGGCGTGAATCTTTGACGGCTCTACGCGGCGGCGCGGGCGACGTTCGAGCATCGCTTTGGCGGCGCGATCGGCGACCTCGGTCATCAGGTCGTCGGTCATCACCGTCGAGAGCGCGATCAGCCCGCGCGGCGCGATGAACAGGCCCTGGTTGAGTGCGGCCAGATGGAACGCTGCGATCGTGCGCGAGTCCTCGCGGTTGATGGTCGCGGCAGGCGCTTCGTTCAGGAAGAAAACGTTCATCAACGATCCAAACTGGCGCACCGAGAACGGCAGCTCGGCCTGGCGCGCCGCGCGTTTCAGATCCTCGGCGAGCTTTTTCGCCCGCTTCTCCATCGCGTCGATCCGCTCGCGCGTCAGCTCTTTCACCGACGCGATTCCCGCCGCGCAGGTCGCGGGATTTCCGTTGAAGGTGCCGGAATGAAACAGCGCGCCGCGCTCGCGCGGGTCGAACGCCGACATTATCTCGGCGCTGCCGCCGAGTGCTCCGACCGGCAGTCCGCCGCCGATAATTTTGCCCATCATCGTGAGGTCGGGCTTCGCGCCGAAAATCGCCTGCGCGCCGCCTGTTGCCAGGCGCAGCGTGATCACTTCATCGAGGATAAACAGCGCGCCCGCGCGATGGGCCGCCTCGCCCACGCGTTCGAGAAATCCGTCGGGCGGAGCGACAACTCCGGCTGAGCCGAGAACCGGTTCGAGGAACACGGCCGCGATTTCCTGTCCGCGCTCGGTCAGCAGCGCCTCGAAGGAGGTCGCCTCGCCGAAATCCGCGAGCATCGTGCGCTCGCCGTCGTGCCCGACAAGTCCGAGCTCGAGATCGTCGTAAGAGCCGTGGTAGCCGTAGCGCGCCATCAGGATCAGCTTGCGCCCCGTCAGGCGCCGCGCGACGTGGCACGCGAGCATCCCGGCCTCGGTGCCGGAGTTGCAGAAACGCACCCGCTCGACCGATGCGACGCGATTGCACAAGAGCTCGGCCAGCGCGACCTGCGCCTCCGAGCGCGCGGGCCACGCGGTGCCGTCCTTGGCCGCGCGAGTTATCGCCTCGACGATCGGAGGATAGGCGTGGCCGTGGACCAGGCTGGTGTAGTTGCCGAGCAGATCGATGTAGCGATTACCGTCAATATCGTGCAGAAAGGGGCCCTCTCCGCGCGCGATTGTGAGCGAGTAGGGGCGATAGTGCGCGGTGGTGCGGGTGTCGCCGCCGGGCAGGACGCGCTCGGCGCGCGAGGCCATCTCGGCCGATTTGGGCGTCGCGGCTTTGTACTGCTCTTCAATTTTGCTCATCTTTTGCTACTGCCTCCTCCTGCGTCCGCCTCCGCGCTCGTCAATTCAACGGGTAAATATTTTAAGCCTAGATGTTATTATTTGCGCCTTAATGTCGACGGCGAGTCAAGCGCCTCTACTTGCCGGCCCGCTTGTGGTGCGTTTTGACCTGTTTGATTGTCATTCCCGCGCGTGGCTGCCGCGCGAGGAATCCCGATTTCGGATTGTGCTCGATCTAGGCAGAGCAGCACCCTCACCCGCGCGCGGGAATGACAGATCAGCATCAAACGGTCGCCGGTCATGCGCGTCATTTGATGACGCAGCGTTGGCGATGTCAACTTGGGGCGGGAGTGAACTCGATTTCCAACGCGACGGGAGAGCGGAAGCGGCCGGCGACTTGGTAGAGGATTTCGTTGTCGGCGAGGCGCAGATTTGAGGTTCGCGCGACGAGCGCCGCGATCGCGATTTGCGCCTCGGCGCGGGCGAGGCTGGCGCCGAGGCAATAGTGCGGTCCGAGGCTGAAGGCGAGATGGTCATTGTCCTTGCGCGTGATATCGAAGCGGTCGGGATCGAGGAATTGCGCGGGATCGCGGTTGGCCGCGCCGAGCAGGACCGATACCGCCTGTCCCTTGCGAATCGTCGTGCCTGCAATCTCGACATCCTGCGTCGCGACCTGCGGCGACGGCGCCTGCGTGGGGGAATCGTAGCGCAGCGCTTCTTCGACGGTGCTGGTGATTAGACTCGGCTCGGCGCGCAGGCGGGCGAGCTCGCTCGGATTGCGCAGGAGCGCGAGGATCGCGAGCCCGATCAGGCTGCGCGTGGTGCCGTGGCCGGCGGCGAAGAGCGTCTCTGTGATCGAGACGAGCTGATCGTCGGTCATGCTGCGATCTTTTTCGCGCGCTGAAATCAGCGCGCTCATGAGGTCGTCCGCGGGGTGCGTTTTTCTTTGCGCGATCAGAGCGCGCAGGTAGTCGCCGAACGCGCGCGCCGACGAATCGCCCTCGGCCATCATCGCGGGCGTGCGAACGATTCCGCGCGATACGATGATTCCGTCCACCCACTGCCGCAGCATCGCCCAGTCCTCGGGCGGAACGCCGATCATCGCGGAGATAACGTCGGCGGGAAGCGGATAGGCGTAGTCCGCGATCACGTCCATACGGCCCGCGCCCGCGAGTTCCTCGAGGCGCGACGCCACCGCCGACTCGATCTGCGGGCGCATCGCGGCGATCCGATGCGGGGTAAAAGCCTTGCCGACGACGTTGCGCGTCCAAGAGTGATTCTCGCCATCGAGGAACGAGAGCTCCTCGCTCTGGAACTTGAGTATCGGCGCGTCGGCGCCGAACTTCGCGCGCATCGCGTCCAGATACGCCACGCGCGAGAAGCGGCGATCGCGAAGATAAGCAGACGCATCCGCGTACCGTGTCAGCATCCACGCCTGCGCGAAGGGACTCCAATGCACGGGGTCATCGCGGCGCAGGCGATGAAAAAGCGGATAGGGGTCGGGATGCCCCGGCAGAGTCGGGTCGCGATCGTCGGGAAACCGCGCTTCTGACGGCATCGCGGCGCTCAACGCGCGATCGCGATCGCTTCCATCTCGACCATCAGCCCGTCGATCGCGAGCGCCGTTACGCCGACCATCGTCGAGGCGGGCGCTTTCGTGCCCTCTGGAAACAGCGCGGCGCGCGCCTCGCGCATCGCCGAGTAATCGGACTGCTTGTAGTTCACGATATAGGTATTGGTCTTGACGATATCGGCGGTGGTCGCGCCCGCGGCTTCGAGTGCGAGCTTCAGATTGGCGGCGGCCTGCCGCACTTGCCCCTTCAGGTCGCCGGGGCTGACGAGTTTGCCGTCCTTGTCAACCGCGACCTGCCCCGAAATGAAAATGATTCTGCCGGGAGCGTTGACGGTCACGACGTGCGTGTAGCCGCGCGGCTCGAGCAGCGTTTGCGGATTGATATGCTTGGTCTCCATCGAATTCTCTCCTGCCGATCATTTTGCGCGATCCAACTAGGATTCATGGCCCCGCTGGGTAGCGGGTCAGTTTGAGATTAGCAACATCGGCGACGCCGACATGTCATTCCCGCGCGCGTGGCTGCCGCGCGCGAGGAATCGCGAGGCGGCGATGCTCAACGCCAACACCACATACAGCGGCCTCTCGATTGGGATTCCTCGCGCGGCGGCCACGCGCGGGAATGACAACAATAAAACGGTCGCGACCGTGGAATTCCGAATGGTCATACGGAAAGAACCGTCGGTCAATCAAACTGACCCACTGCCTCCCGCTCAGCAATAGCGTCAACCAGGAGGTGAAGATAGATGAGGCCGGCGTATGGATGCCAGCGCGCGAGCAGCCTGCGGACATCCGCGTGATCGAGCTTGCGATCGATGCCGAGAAATTTCGCGAGGCCGTTTTGTCCGCCGACGTTGTCGCCGGGGAAAACATGCACGCGGCCGAGTCCGCGGAGCAAAACATACTCCGCCGTCCAGCGCCCGACGCCGGCGAGCGCGCACAGCCGCTCGATTGCCGCGGCGTCATCGAGAGCCTCGAGCGAGCCGAAGTCGCGATCGCGAGGATTCATCGAGGCGCGCGCGAGATCGATGAGGTAGCGCGCTTTGGGGCGGCTGAGCCCCAGCGCTCGCAGTTGATCAGGATTACTCCGCACCAGCAGGCGCGGCTCCGGGAACGAATGAATCACTACGCCATCGCATTCCGCCTCGAGACCGTACGCGTGGGCGACGCGGTTGAGCACGTGAAGACCAGCCGTTAGCGACACCAGTTGGCCGCTGATTGCGTTGCCGAAAGCCTCGAAGATGCTTGGGAAGCGGGGCGGCTTCATCCCGCTGAGGCGCGAGACAATAGGCGCCAGAACCGGATCGCGCTCGGCCATTCGGTAGAATGGCGCGAGGTCGCGCTCGAGACCGAGGGTCCGCGTCACGATCGATTCGATCTCGGCGCGTGACGCGCGCGCCGCTCCCGCGCCGGTCCCGGTGATCTCGATCTCGGGGCGCGCACCCGCGCGAATCTGCCGCACCGCGAGCGCTACAGGCTTACCGCCAATCGCCAGGACGCGGCGCCACACGCCGACGTTGAAACGATCGATCGCGTTGTGCGGCCGCCGCCTGAGCGCCCACACGGTATGGTCGAGGCGAAATGGCGCTCGCGCGCGGAGGCTGAATTTAAGTTGTGCCACGGACGCTCGGCTCTATTCGATACTGCTGTCCGCCGGAGTTGACTGAGATGCGGTCGAGGCGGCAGACGGCGAGGCGACAGGCATGTCGGGCAGGTGCCCGGTCTTTTCGTACTGATAGCCGGAATATGCGAGACCCGGGATCATCAGGATTGGACATCCACTGGCGCCGAGGCCGAGCGCGGCGATCGCGACAATCGCGGTCCATCTGGCAATCGTGCGCACGGGATTCCCGTCAAACTTTCGCGCGGCTTAGTCGCCGTGATCGATTCCCGCGCGGCTCTCGATCGCGCGCACGCGGCGGAACAGCTCCGGCAGCCGCCACCATAGGGCGGCAAAGCGGCGGTAGTACTTCATGTCGGCGTGCGGAGTGCCGGCGACGATCGCGTCGTTCGGAATCTGGCCGTGCAGTCCGGATTGGGCCGAGGCGAGCACGCGGTCGCCGATCTTCGCATGATCGGCGCATCCGACTTGTCCGCCGAACTGGCACCATTTGCCGATCGTAGTCGAGCCGGCGATTCCCACGTGCGCGGCGAAGCGCGAGTACTCGCCGATTTCGCAGTTGTGGCCGATATGCACCTGGTCGTCGAGCTTGACCCCGCGATGCAGGATCGTCGCGCCGAGCGTCGCGCGATCGACGGTCGATTTCGCGCCGATTTCGACCTCGTCTTCCAGCACCACAATTCCGACCTGCGGAATTTTGACCAGGCCGCCTGCGTTCTCGACGAAGCCGAAGCCGTCGGCGCCGATCACCGCGCCGTCGAGGAGCGTCACGCGATTTCCGATCGAGCATCCTTCGCGCACGACGACGTGGCTGTGCGCGATGAAGTCGTCGCCGATATGCACGTTCGGATATATGACCGCGTGCGGATGCAGCACGGCGCGCGCGCCGATCGTGACTCCGGCGCCGACCACCGCGAAGGCGCCGATCGACGCGTCGGCGCCGATCCTCGCGTCGGCCGCGATTTTCGCGGTCGGATCGATTCCCGGCGCCGGCCGATAAGGTGGAAAAAAGATTTCGATCACGCGCGCAAAATCGGCGTAGGGATTCGCGCTGATCAGAACCGGACACTTCGCATTCTCGGCGAACTCGGGCGCGACGATCGCCGCCGCCGCGCTGGTGCGCGCGAGGACCGGTGCGTACTTCGCGCTCGCGACGAAGATGATCATTCCGGGCGCGGCCGCCTCGATCGGCGCGGGCGCGAAGACCTCGACCGTGCCGTCGCCGCGGAGTTCAAGGCCCAGCTTCTGGGCGAGTTCGCTCAGTTTCATTTTTTCACCGGTGATCGAGAGTATTAGAAACCGCTATGCCGCCCAACTCCGCGAGAGTGCTCGCGGCTTCCTCCGGCGCGATATCGACCAGGCAATTGTAGTGGCCGAAGCGGCAGGTGCGCGCAAGGCACGGGCTGCATTCGAGATGACGCCAAATCACGCGCGCGGACGCGCCCATCGGTGCGGTGCGTACCGGATTGGTCGAGCCGAAAATTCCTACGGTTGGCCGTCCGAGCGCCGCTGCGACGTGCATCGCGCCGGAGTCGTTGCCGATAAATCCGTCCACGATCGTAAGCAGTGCGAGCAGCTCGCCTATATTGGTCTCGCCCGCCGCGACGATCGCGCCACTGCGCGAAGCCGCCGCGATTTCGGCGCATCGCGCACGCTCGCCCGGTGCGCCGACCATCACGCATTCGGCAGCGTAGCGCTCGGCGAGCAGATCGATCAGGCGCGCGTAATGATTCGCGGGCCATTCCTTGGCGGGACCGAATGCCGCGCCAGGAGCGAGCGCAACTAGCCGCGCATCTGGGCGTTTGCGCTGTGATCCGAGCCACGCCCGCATTTTTTCGAGATGCGGCGGGGCCGCTTCGATCGCGAAGTCATCTGCATCGCCGGATGCTCCGACAGTCGTGCGCACAAGCTCGAGCCAGTAGTTCACCTGATGCGCCTGCAGCGCGAGGAATGTCGGCCGCGCGCGTATCGTCAGTATCGCGCTGCGCGAATCGGCCGCGTCAGCCGGCGCGCCGCGGCACTCGCGCCAGGGTGGTCCACAAAGCGGATTCAAAGCTGTTCGGAAACAGAACCGCGAGATCGAAATTGCGCTTGCGAATCTCGCCGACGATCCGCAGCCGGTCGCCAAGCCCGCTCATCCTGCGCGCGACCGAATACGGAATCACTTCGTCGAGCCATTCGGCGCCGTCGAAGAAGCCGGCCAGCTCGCGCTTGATGAGGATCGCAAGGTGCGCGGCGGGCCACGTGCGCCGAATCGCGCGCAGCGCCGGCAGGCTCATCACTACGTCGCCCAGCCAGTTGACTTCCTTGGCCATGATCCGCCGCGGCGCCGGAGTGATCGGGGTCTCGCGATCGGCCGACGGCGGCATCACGGAGGCAGAATTAGATATTTCGGCCATCGATACTGCCGCGATTCCATCATGGCGGCCGGTCCAATGGAATCCAGCGACCAGGTTGTGGATTGGCCGCAAATTCGTCGCTTCCGGTGAAACGCCCATCGTACTAGTATCCGCGCAGGACGATCTTTCGCACGCGTCGCGATCAAAAATGATGCGAGATCCACAAAAGATTCGCCTGATCAGGTCTGCTTCGATCCTACTAATCGTCGTAGCGCTGGCCGCGATGTTCTTTGTGCGAGGCCGCAATCATTTCGCGCCGACGCCGATCGGCGCATCGGCACCGGCAATTGTCACGTATGAATCTCATGGCCTTCCGGCATTGCCCGAAGAGCCGCCTCCTACACTGATAAATCTTCCGGGGTTGGCTCAAGCAGAGCGGACAGTGGAAGCCGACACCGACGATGCCGACGCCGTCGCGATTCCGATCTATATCCCGGCGCGAACGGCGATCAGTCCAATCATCCCCAGCCCGCAGCAACTTGCGGCTGAGATCGCAGCATTTAGTGCGATCGGAAGCCCGGGTCCCGTCGCTCCCGCAACCGGCTCTGGAGCAGCGCTCGCGTCGGCTGCGAACTCGAATCCTCCGGGATTCCAGTTACACACGTCCTCCGGACCGGCGCCGATAGGAGCGCGCAGGTCCAGCGCCGCGGCGGGGCACTCCGGATGGGTGCTGATCGCGGGCGGGCAGGGCGGAGGCAAGCTTGCCGTCAGCAAAGCCGAGCTGTTCGATCCGAACCAGATGAATTTCGTCGCGACCGGTGTGATGCACTCGCCGCGCGCACATTTTGTGGCGGCGGACTTGAGCGCGGGCCAGACCCTGGTCGCGGGCGGCGATGATGCGCAGGGGCATGCGATCGCCAGCGCCGAGTTGTACGATCCGATCGCCGGGATATTTTCCTCGACCGGTGCGATGACGGTAGCTCGCGCCGGGCACACCGCCACGACGATCTCCGGATGCGGATGCCCGGCGGACGGGAAAATTCTCATCGCGGGTGGACGTTCCACCGCCGCAGGCGCGCCGCTCGCCAGTGCCGAGCTTTACGATCCCGCGACCGGCTCCTTTACAGCGACTGGCGCGATGAACCAGGCGCGCGCGTGGCAGACGGCTTCGCTTATCGGATCGGGCACACTGGCCGGCGACATTCTGATCGCAGGGGGAGTGGGAGCCAAGGCGGCCGCGCTCGCATCCGCGGAGATTTACGATCCGCGCACGGGAGCCTTCACCGCTACGGCGTCGATGTCCACGGCGCGCGCGTACCAGACCGCGACCTGGCTTGATCCGTCGATCGTCACGGGAGAGTTCGCCGGCGAGGTTCTGATCACCGGCGGATGGACCGAGGACGGAATCAGCGACACTGCCGAGGTCTTCGATCCCGCGGGAGAGACCTTCATCTCCGCCGGGACGATGACGGTCGCGCGCGCATACCAGGCCGCAGTGCTGATGCCCAACGGGAAAGTACTAATCGCCGGAGGACAGAGCGCCGCCGACGCGTCACTTGCGACCGCGGAGACATTTGATCCGGTCAAAGAGGCGTTCTCGGCGACTTCGCCGATGCGAAGTGTCCACGTCGGCGGGGTCGCCTCGATTCTTCCTGACTCAAGCGTGCTGATCGCGGGCGGCCGCTCGGACAACGCCGAAGTTTACAGTCCCGCTACCGGACAATTCACGCTCACCGCCGCGATGCCGGTTGACGTCGCATACGCAGCCGGCGCGGTCGTCGGGCAATAGCGCATGGATGAATCCTGATGAGATGATCGCCGCGGCCTGCGCGCTGGTCGCGCGGCGGCAGGCGAGCCGCGAGCGCGTGTTTGTGGCGATTGACGGATGCGGCGGCGCGGGAAAATCCACTCTGGCGCGCGGCGTTCAGGATTCCATGGCGAACGTCAGTATCGTTCGCACCGACGATTTTTTCCGTCCGCTGCGTCAACTCTCAGACAAAAAACTCGCGCCTGCCAAAGCATACGAACTGTATTTCCCGTGGGAGCGAATGCGCGATCAGGCGCTCGCGCCGCTGCGGCAGGGCAAGACGGCGAGGTATCAACGACATGACTGGACGCGCGATGCGCTCGGAGAATGGGTGATCGTCGAGCCGAATCCGATCGTGATCGTAGAGGGTGTATATTCGAGCCGCCCCGAACTTCGCGACCTGCTCGACGCGATCATTTTCGTCGACGCGCCGCGCGAGGTGCGCCGCCGCCGGATGCTCGCGCGCGGTCCTGACGACAGCGACTGGATGACACCCTGGATGGCGGCCGAGGACTGGTACCTCGAACGCATCCGGCCGCAGGCGTCGGCCGACCTTATTCTCAACAGCGCGTAAGCGGACGCGCCGGGATCGTCTGCCAAGTTATTCTTTACGGGTGTAACGATAGATGTTACAGTCCAAAAGTGATCGGAAGCTTCCGCCACAAGGCGCTTGAGCGACTGTTTCGTAAGGGCGATGGCGGTAAGGTGGCGGCCGAACTCCGGAGCACGGCGCTTATAAGACTCGATGCTCTCGATCATGCGGTGACGTTGCGTGATCTGAATATCCCCGGGTTCAACTTCCATCCGTTGCGGGGAACGCCGCCGCGGTACAGCCTGCACATAAACGGGCCGTGGTGCATCACTTTTGAATGGCGCGACTCACGCGCTTTGAATGTTGACCTGGAGCAGTACCATTGAGGAACCAACCATGAGGAAGAAGCGAATCGTTAGAGACGCGCGGCCGCCGACGCATCCTGGCGCGATCCTGCGTGAGGACGTGCTTCCTGCGCTTGGCCTGTCGGTTAGCGAGGCTGCTCGTCAACTTGGCGTGACTCGCCAGACTCTCCATCGGATCATGTCCGAGAAGACGTCCATTACCCCCGCGATGGCCGCGCGTTTGGGGCGCTTCTGCGGCAACGGTCCCGGACTGTGGCTGAGGATGCAGCAAGCTTACGATCTCTGGCATGCCGAGCGTTTACTTGACGCCGCGCTCGAAAAAATTCCGGTTCATCGCGGGTCGGCTGCGGCTTGAGCGCGGCGCGCGGTGCGAACGCGCACAGCGCTTGCTTTCCCGCATAAGTTTATCGGGCAGCTTAAGAGAAATCGGTCGCACGGAATTCAAGATAGGTCTGCGTCAATTTCAATTGGCCGCGGACACCGGCGCGGCAGGCGTGTCCGATCGCTCGAAGCGATGGCGCGAGGGTGAATAGAACGAGACCGACGAGGTTACTTTGCCATTCTGGTCGAATCCGCCGGCGATCATGACGTTGCCGTCAGGCAGCAGCGTAGCGGAGTTCAACAGCCGGCCGACGTGGAGCGGACCCACGCTCTCGTATTCGCCCGGCGTTCCCGGAGTAAATTCCTCGGCGTCCATCATTCCAACGATCACGTTGCCCTGTACGCGCCATCCTCCCACCACCAGCACGTTGCCGTTTCCGAGCAGCGTTGCGGTGGCAAGATAGTGAGGCACGCGCATCGGCGCGGCCGGAAGGAAGGTCAGGGTTTCAGGATCGAAAAATTCCGAGGTGTCGAGTGGCGTGAAGGAGGCGATGTTGCGCGCGCTCGGTCCGTACAGGACCTTGCCGCTCTTGCCGCCGATGATCAGCGCCTTGCCGGTGTCGAGCAGCACCGCGGCGGCGCCGACGCGATCGCTGTGCATGCGATCCGCGATCGCGGTGAAGCGTCCGGTGGCGGGATCAAAGATCTCGGCGTTCTGATACGAGATATAGCCGCCCGGCATCCCGCCGCGTCCTCCGCCCGCGATCAGAACCTTGCCGCTGCCAAGCAACACTGCGACGTGCGCCTCGCGCGGGACGGTCATATGCCCTGCGGAGATCCAGCGGCAGGCGGAAGGATCGTAAATCTCCGCGCTGTCGATCGTAACCGTCCCGTTGCTGCTGCCGCCCGCGACCAGCACCCGGCCGTCGCGCAGCAGCGTGGCGGTATGGCCCTCGCGCGCGGCAGACATCGGCGCGGTACTGGTAAACGCTCCGGTTGAGGGATCGTAAATCTCGGCGCTGGCGAGTGCCGTGCGAAAGCCTATGTTCCGCTGGCCGCCGACGATCAGCACTTTTCCGCTTTGCAGAACGGTTGCGGTCTGGCCCATCCGGGCAACACTCATCGATCCGGTCGCCGAGAATTTCTGCGTTGCCGGATCGAAAACCTCGGCGGAAGCGAGGACGCCGCCGACATTTCCGTTCACGGTGCCTCCGCAAATCAGGACCCGCCCATCGGTGAGCTCCGCGGCCGCCTGATTAGCGCGCGGCGATATCATCGCGAGCTCCTGCACTTGATCGCCGAGCGAATTGGTGAACACCACCGGCTGCTCCGTGATCGGTTCGGTGCATCCTGCGAGCGCCGCGAGCGCGGCGATCGCGAATATCGCGGCCGCGCCGCGCACGAGAATCATCTTCGCGAGATCTATCCTGGAGACGCGCATAAGAATCCGAATCCTTTCTCTAAAAGGGTTGAGCTAGCGCGATTTGAAGCCGCGTGCGAGCGTATTCATCGCAGCCCGCAGGAACATCGCGCCCGGCCAGATTGTATGCTTGCGAACTTCGCCAGAGGTTGGGCGGTTCGTGGCAAGATCAATTACCGCTGCCGCGACTCCCGAAGGCACTGCGCGGCTCGCGAGGCTTTCAGCTGCGCTCCAGCGCACGTGCAGCTCGCGGTCGATGATAAACGACGCGGGGAAGGCGATATCGCCCTCGCGATGATTGACAAGACCCCACGCCGTGATCGCGTTGCGCTCGGTGTCGCATAGAACGTGGAAGGGCAAATTGAGGTCGCGTTTCATGCCTGACGCCTGGTCGATCCGATCCACGGAAATCGCGGCGAGGTCAGCGCCAACCGCACGGATTTTTTCATACTCGCGAGCATAATCCGCCAACTGGCGAAGGCAGAACGGTCACCAATGCCCTCGGTAGAAAACCACCACGCAGAGTCCACCCGCCGCTAGCTCGCCGAGCCGGCGCGATTTGCCGCCGGTGTCGGGAAGT
Source organism: uncultured delta proteobacterium (assembly GCA_963801665.1). GTDB lineage: Bacteria > Desulfobacterota > Binatia > Binatales > Binataceae > JBARDN01. The sequence continues at coordinate 933,076 of CAWDFL010000003.1, forward strand.
GCGATATCGGGAACCCTCTCGCCCATCGCCGGCGGATGCTGCTGCTCGTCCATCGCGCGATCATATAGACGACGCGCAACTCTGTCATTATCCAATTTGGAGGATCCGAAGCGGACGGGATTGCCGATTGAAGTTATCGAGACTGCCTTGGTAGCGTGGCGCGATGACCGATCGTTTGTTTTCGGATGCCGATCTCGCCGCGTTGTATGACGTGTTTAACCCGTGGGAGAGGCGCAACGACCTGGAATTCTACCTGCCGCTGGTTATGTCGGCGCGTTCCGTACTTGATGTCGGTTGCGGGACAGGTGCGTTATTGCATCGAGCGCGCGAGTGCGGTCATGCGGGACGGCTGTGCGGGCTTGATCCTGCGGTTGGGATGCTCGAGCAGGCGCGTAGGCGCTCGGATATCGAGTGGGTCTTGGGAGACCTGAATTCCGTGCGGTGGAATCGAGAATTCGACCTGGTAGTGATGAGCGGTCATGCATTCCAGGTGTTCGTCGATGAGGACGCTCTGCGAATCTCGCTCGCCGCGATACGCTCGGCCCTCGCCGACGACGGCCGCTTCGCGTTCGAAACTCGCAATCCGCTGGTTCGAGAATGGGAGCGTTGGACTGTGGCGAAGCCGTCCGAGATCACCGACGCCTCCGGCACCGTGGTGCGGATGACTCGCAAGGTAGAGGCGCCGATCGACGGGGACCTCGTTTCTTTCACTCACACATTCACCAGTCCCAACTGGGACCGGCCGAAGGTCAGCCGTAGCACTCTGAGGTTCCTGGATCCTGACTCGCTGTCCGCGTTCCTGTCCGACGCCGGCCTGACGATCGAGCAGCAGTTCGGGGATTGGGACCGGCAACCCCTGGCCGATAGGAGCCCCGAGATCATCACCATCGCCAGACGAAAATGAAGCAGCGGTGTTGAACTGGAGAGATGAATATGCGAAGCGCGATCGCGTTTGACGTGTACGGAACGCTGGTCAATCCGCTGGCCATAGCGGACGATTTGAAATCCATGGTTGGAGATCAAGCCGCGCGCTTCGCCGAACTGTGGCGGTCCAAGCAGCTCGAGTATTCATTCCGGCGAGCTCTGATGCGGGCGTACCGACCGTTTTCCGTATGTACCTGGGAGGCGTTGCTCTTTACGGAAAAGGCTCTGGGCATCGTTCTCTCCGAAGAGGCACGCACAAGCCTCATAGGGCGATACAATCATCTGCCTGCATTTCCCGATGCCGCGCGCGGCCTCACCTCGATAAAGAGTGCCGGGCATTTTCTCGCTGCTTTTTCCAACGGCGAAACTAACGCGGTCCGAAGCGTGCTGGCGAACGCAGGGTTGCTGACCTTCATTGATGATGTTGTCAGCGGATGATGTTGTCAGCGCGGACGAGGTGAGGAGCTTCAAACCAGACCCTGCCGTCTACGCGCATGCGGTCGGACGTCTCGGCCAAGCCGCTGGCGACACATGGCTGGTCTCGAGCAATCCGTTCGACATCATCGGAGCCAAGACTGCTGGACTCCGCACAGCCTGGATCAGGCGCGACGCCAAGGTCATCTTCGACCCTTGGGGGATTGAGCCGGACCTGATCCTCTCGGATCTTGATCAACTCGCGCCATCGCTCAGAAGCGCGCAGTAGCGCCGCGGCTACTTACCGATCACGAACACGCAGCTCGTGGTGCCGCTGCCGCCGATATTTAGCATCGCAAATTTCTTCGCGTCTTCGACCTGGTACTCGCCCGCGCTGTCGGTGATCTGGCGATGACAATCCAGCATCTGGCGGACTCCCGTCGCGCCGACCGGATGCCCGGCGCCGATAAGTCCGCCGCTCGGATTGATCGGGCATTTGCCGCCGAGCTCGATCACGCCGCCCTCGACCGCCTTCCACGATTCGCCCGGCTTGGTCAATCCGAAGTGATCGATCGCCATGTACTCCGACGTCGTGAAACAGTCGTGGGTCTCGATTCCCGAAAGCTGCTCGACGCCCGCGATTCCCGCGCGCTTGAATGCGTCGATTATCGCGGCGCGCGTGTGCGGCAGCACGTAGGCGTTGTCCTTGCTCTCGGCGACCTTGGCGTCGAACTCGAGCGGGGCGGTGTGATGGCCCCATCCGAGGATGCGCGGAATATCGGAGAGCTGCTTGCCGTTGCGCTTGGCCCATGCGGCCGCGAATTTCTCCGAGGCGAGGAACACGGCCACCGAGCCGTCGGTCACTTGCGAGCAATCGCTGATCTTGATGCGTCCGCCGATAACCGTGTTGAACTTCGATTCGTGCTGCGCGTGGCTTTCGCTCATGAACCAGTTACGGGTCTGCGCGTTGGGGTTGCGCTTGGCGTTCGAGTAGTTCACGGCCGAGATATGCGCGAGATGCTCGTCCTTCAGGCCGTAGCGCTTATCGTATTCGTCGCCCAGGCGGCCGAACAGTTTCGGAAATGGAAACTCAATTCCCTTGGCCTCGCGCTCGTACCATGCCGCGGTGCCGAGGTAGTCGCCGCCGGTCGTCGAATCGACGGTCTTCATCTGCTCGACGCCGGTGACGCAGGCCAGGTCGTAGCGTCCGGCCTCGATCTCCGCCGACGCGGCGATAATCGCGATCGAGCCCGAGGCGCACGCGGCCTCGTGGCGCGAGGTCGGCAATCCGCTGAATGCGGGATCGATCTCGACGAAGAACGCGCCGATATGGCCCTGCTTGGCGTACAGCTCGGCCGCGAAATTGCCGACGTGCGCGGTCTCAACTTCTTTCGGATCGATTTTGGTCGCGGCGAGTCCGCCGAGCACCGCCTCGCGCATCATCGCGACGAAATGCTTTCCTTCCTTGGACCAATTGCGGGCGAAGTCGGTCTGCGCTCCACCCAGGATATAAATCGGCGCGGGTTTTGACATTTTTTTCCTCGTCCTTATCCGACAAAAGCGCGGCCATATTCGAGCATGCCGCCCTTAAACATCTTAGCACCGTTGCGCGCCGCATGCTCCAGCACCGGCGGGACCGCGAGCTTAAGTCCGTTGAGCAATGCGATCGTCTCGCGCGCGCCGATTAGATCGACGATTGCGGTCGGCGGCGCCCAGTTAAAGCCGTTGCTCATGATCGAATCGACGTCCGCCGCCGACGCGGCCACCTCGCCGACGCGGTTCAGCCCGTAGCTGACGTAACCCAGGACCACGCGCCGGCAGAGGTCGGCGTCGGCGCCGCGAGCCTCGCGCAGGATCGCCATCGCCTCGCGGTAGCGGCCGACGTGATTGAGCGATTTCATTTTCTCGACGAATTCGATCCGCGCGGGAGGCGCGAGAGGCTCGTGCGAGCCGGTTTTGGGATCGAGCACCAGCGTCTCCTTGCCCATCTTCTTGTAGAAGCCTCCCCGCTCTGGGGTCTTGTCGCCGAGGCGGCCCTCGCCGATTCCTTTATCCATGAACGCGGGCAGCGCAAAGCATCGATGCGCTTCGTCCTCGCAGTTCTGGTGCACGTTATCGACGATCGCCTTGTGCACGTCCCATCCGACCAGATCGACCGTCGCCAGCGGCGCCATCGCGCGCCCGGTCTGCGGGCCGACCAGATAATCCATGTACGCGACGCCATGCTCGGCGGCGAGCTGCGCAACTTCGTTCAGCACTTTGAAGCCGACGCGATTTCCGACGAAGGCGGGGCGGTCCTTGGTGACAATCACCTTGCGCCCGAGGCGATGAGTCAGTATCGCGATGACGGCCTTGAGCATCGCGGCGTCGGTGTCGGCGCCGGGAATAACCTCGGTGCCGACGATCACGTGCGGCGGATTGAACAGATGCACGCCGAGGAAATGTTTGCGAAACGATTCGCTGCGGCCCTTGGACATTTCCGCGATCGAGAGGCCCGACGATCCGGTGGCGATAACCGCGCCGGGCGTGCGGAAGCGATCGACCAGCTCGAAGAAGTGGCGCTTCAGCGCAAGATCCTCGGCCAGCGATTCGAACACGAACCCCGCTTCGCGAATCGTGCGCTCGAGGTCAGCGTCGTAGCTGCCGAGCTTGATCCGATCGGCAACGGCCTCGGCGCGCGCGGCGTTCTGCGCGGCCTTCATTCCGGCTTCGGCCTTATCGCGCTCGCGCGCGAGCATCGTGACTTCAAATCCCGCGCCGGCGAAGACACCAGCCGCTCCGGCGCCCATGGTGCCATTGGCACCCAGAATCGCAACCTTCATATTCTCGCTCAATCCGATTCCCCGTTCCCCGGAATTTTCTCTATCTCGCGGCGGACACCGCGGCGATACGTGCGTGCATTGCTTCTCAAGCCGCCGACGATGTTATCCGAAGGGCAATTCCCACGCCACTAAGGATTTTTAATAGTCATTCAGTCGTCGTCAGGCGCTCCACCTATCCGTTGCCGATAAGCGCAATTCATTGGTGGGGTGCGCCAGCGGCGCGGCCGTCTCCCACGGGCGAGACGCCCGCGCCACTATCTCCTGTGCCATGACCTTGGTCATTTATCGCCGTGAAAGGCGACAGAAGCGGAAAACCCCACTTAACTCTCGTCCTGCGCGGAAGGTCCTTCGGAACGAGGGGAGGAATCAGCAAATCAAAACTTCAACTCTTGCTTTAAGAATTCTTTTACGCCTTCGCGGCCGGTCAGGTTGATCCAGAAATCCAGCCCTTCGGGATCGAGGGTGAGTTCCAGGAACGGGCAGCACTTGCCCTCCAGCAGCATCCATTCGCCGGCTTCCGCGATGCCGATCTTTGCGCTCGCGACCTTTAGCGCGTAGCCGCGATCGAGCTCGCGCCGCTCGAGTACCGCGCCCGCAAGCTTTTTCGCCAGCGCCTGATGACGCCGCTTCTGCTCGGGCGTGAAGACGCCGAGGTTGCACGCGATCGGCGCGTCACCGTCGGCGCCATGATGATGCTCATGTCCCACGCCACACCTCCGCCGTGGTTTCGCTTGGACCGATTACGGCTCGCGCCATGCGCGGCCAGGCTCGCTGATCAGGTTTTCAGCTCCGCGCGGTCCCCAACTGCCTGCCGGATAATCCTCGATCGGCACGCGGTCGCCGTCGCTCCAGGCATCGAGGATCCCCTGCATCAGCTCCCACGACTTCTGCACATACTCGCCGCTCGGGAACAGCGTATGGTCGCCGTCCATCACGTCGAGCAGCAGGCGCTCGTAAGCGTCGGGAGAGCTATCACCGCCGAACTCGCTTTCATAGCTGAGGTTCATCCGCACCGGTTTTATTGCGACATCGAGGCCGGGCTGCTTGGAAACTACATCGAAGGAAAAGCCTTCGTCAGGTTGAAGGCGGACCGTCAGGCGGTTGGGCGTGAGCAGCCCCTCGCGATTGAACAGGATCTGCGGCACGTCCTTGAAGCGCACGATAATCGAGCTCGCGCGCCGCGGCAGGCGCTTGCCGGTGCGCAGATAGAATGGAACGCCGGACCAGCGCCAGTTGTCGATCAGCAGTTTCATCGCGACGAAAGTCTCGGTACGCGAATCGCGGGCGACGCCTTTTTCCTCGAGATAGCCGGGCACCGCTTTGCCATCGATCGTGCCCGCCGTATAGCGCCCGCGCACCGTCATCACGCGCGCTTCGGCGGCGCGGATCGGGCGAATCGCGCGCAGCACGTTGAGCTTGGCCTCGCGGATCGCCGCCGCGCCGAGCGTTACCGGCGCCTCCATCGTGAGCATCGTCAGCACTTGCAGAATATGGTTCTGCACCATGTCGCGCAGGGCGCCGGAATGATCGTAGTAGCCGGCGCGGGTGCCGACGCCTTCGGTCTCGGCGACGGTTATCTGCACGTGGTCGACATTGCGGCTGCCCCACAGGCGCTCGAAGATCGAATTGGCAAAGCGCAGCACCATCAGGTTCTGCACCGTCTCCTTTCCGAGATAATGATCGATCCGGAAGACCTGCGACTCGTCCAGGTGCTTCAGCAGGACGCGGTTTATTTCGAGCGCGCTTGGAAGGTCGTGCCCGATAGGCTTCTCGACCACCACGCGGCTGAAGTGCGGCGCGTCGGGCTTTGCGATAAGTCCGGCATCGGCAAGGCGCGCGACCGAGTCGCCGACCGCCTCGGGCGGTATCGACAGATAGAACACGCGATTGGGCGGCAGCCCGCGCGCTTTTTCGATCTGCTCCAGACGCTCGCGAAGCTGCTTCATCCCATCGGGCGCTGCGAGCGCGCCCAGGTAGTCGAGCGAGCCGGAGAATTTCGTCCAGCACTCATCCTCGACCTTGAGCCGCGAATACTTCTGCACCGCCTCGTGCGACGACTTGCGGAACTCCTCCTGCGACATCTGGGTCCGGGCGAAGCCCAGCACAGCGCTGTTGGGCGGCATGATACCGCCGCCGCAATGCACCAGGTTGTAGAGCGCGGGCAGAAGCTTGCGCCGCGCGAGATCGCCCGAGGCGCCGAAAATCACGATGGTCGAAGGCGGCGTCGGACGCGTGCGTTGGACGGTCAGGACTTCATCCATGAAAAAGATTTTAGCGCAGCCGCCGGCGCGAGGCGCTAGCTGGATTGGCTGTATCCTGCTTGATACTCAATAGATACCTGCCGCGAATGAAGCCGCTATTTCATTATACCCGGACGTCAGCCGCGCCGCCGCGAATTTCGGGAGCGCCGCGATGAACGGAGATTCCGCCGCCGTTCCCGCCGCGATGTCGTCGCGCCTGGCCGAGTGGCTGCCGGTTGTGTTGTGGGGCGCGGTGATGTTCACGCTTTCAACGTCGGCGTTTTCGGCGGCCAACACCTCGCACATTATCGATCCGATTTTGGTTTGGCTGATGCCGGGAATCTCGCCGACGTCGCTCGATGTCGCGCATGCGCTGATTCGCAAGTGCGCACATTTCACCGAATACGCGGTGCTGTATTGGCTGCTGGCGCATGGTCCGCTAATCAGCAGGCCCTACCTTGCGCTCGCGATATGCGTCGCGTGGGCGTTTCTGGACGAAGGACACCAGATGTTCGTGCCGGGGCGCACGGCGTCGCTCTACAACGTCGCGCTGGATTCGACCGGCGCGGTCTTCTGCGGATTTCTGACCGCGGCGGTGAACGAGATTCGCTGATCCGGATTCGAAGAGACCGGCGAGACGCCGGTCCTACTGGTGCAGCCTAGCCCGGTTCCGGTGCCGAAGAGATTCGATCCATCCGGCCGTAGAATGCGAGCACCGATTTGAGCTCCGGCGGAATCCGATTGGTTCCGCTGAAGGTGAAATGGCGGAGCTGTCCGTAGAGCGAGAAATCAGCGAGACCGATTCTTCCCAGGATGAACGGACGCTCCGAAAGCGCTTCCTCTAGCGGCGCGAGAGCAGTAACCGCGCGCGCAGTCTCGGCGTCGTGATTCGCGATCATCTGATCGACGAAGCCCGCGCCGTAGTGACGCTCGCGGATAAGCCGCCACATCGCACCGCGATCTTTTCCTTCACTTGCGTAGTACGCGGCCTTATCGGGAATCGCCGCGCGGAACAAAACCTCGGCGAGCACGTTATCGATATGATCGGCGAGCATCCGATGCATTCCGCGCCATCCTGACGGCAGGAGCGTCGGCTCGGGCTGAAGTTCTTCGAGCCGCAAGGCGATTCGCGCGGAATCGACGATCGTCTCGCCGTTGTCGAGAGTAAGCGCCGGCACCATCATCTGGCCCGAGACGGTGAGCAGTTCTTTGCGTTCGAGATAATCGACCTCGATGATCTCGTAGTCGATTCCCTTGAAGTCCAGGATCTTGCGCACCTTGGCGCAGTAAGGACTGCCCGCGAACTGGTAGAGTCTTGCCGTCATCTTGATTCGCTCCGCGTCACTTTACTGTCTGATTCCTCCCCCATTGTCTGACATGGGGGAGGATTACGGAGAGGGTACAGCGATGAAATTTCCATATCGCCAGCGACCTCCCGGTCGTCATTTCGAGCCCCTTCGGCGTTGCTCAGGGCAGGCTCCGGCGAGAAATCCCGAAACGTCCATGTTCGACGCCAACGCCACATGCAGCGCCCCTTCGTTCGGGATTTCTCCCTGCGGTCGAAATGACGAATGAGACTCAGTGCCATAGGTAAGAAGACCTCTGCACGATCCTCACTCACCATTATCGCAGCATAGAGATCGAGGTTAACACGCGTGGTCAGGATGCGCAGATGCGGAGGATTGCGTCGAGGTCGATTTCGTCGAAAGACAGATGCACGAAGTCCGCGGCGGCGAGCGCGGCGGGGGCGTGGGTGTGCGCCAGTGCGAGGACGTACATCCCGGCGCGATGCGCCGCTTCGATTCCCGCGCTCGAATCCTCGACCACCAGGCATTGCGAAGGCTCAACCGGATCACGCTGGCGGAGCAGGAATCCAATTCGTCCGAGCGCCGCGACAAACAGGTCCGGAGCAGGTTTGGCGCGCTCCGCGTCCTCGGCGCCGAGCACGTCGAGAAACGCCTCGCGCAGATTCGCGCGGCGCAGGCGATGCTCGGCGTGGCGGCGCGGCGCTCCGGTCGCGAGCATCAGCGGGAAGCGCTCGGCGCATTTCCGCACGAACTCGGCGCCGCCGGGATAGAGCCGATCGCCGTCGAGGAGAGTGCCTTCGAGATCGAAAATTATCGCGCGGATCATTTCTCAGTTGCGAGCGCCGCGCGCCATGATCGGCACGATCTCTCGTTGCGGCGCGGGCGCGGAGACCTCTGCACGGCCCGCCTGGATAGTCATGTCGAGCTCGCTGCGCACGCCGAAGCGGCCCGGCAGATAGATTCCCGGTTCGACCGAGAAGCAGGTGCGATCGATGAGGCGGCGGTCGTCGTCGGTTTCGAGCGAGTCAAGATTCGCGCCCATCCCGTGAACTTCGCGGCCGATCGAATGGCCGGTGCGATGCACGAAATTGGCGCCGAATCCGGCGTGCTCGATCACGCCGCGCGCCGCGCGGTCGGCCTCGCGCCCGCTAAGCGGTATCGGGGCGGCGACACGCGATTTGACGAGCTCGACGGCGGCGTCGCGCGCGGCGCGGACGATCGCGAAGATCTCCGCGTGATCGTCCGGCGCCGCTTCGCCAACAAAACCGGTCCAGGTGATGTCGGCATATACCGAATCCGCGCCCGGCTCTTTTGCCCACACATCGAGCAGGACAAAATCTCCGCGGCCGATCGGCGCGGAATCTCGCTCTGCGGTGCCGAAGTGCGGATCGGCGCTGTGCGCATTGACGGCGACGATCGGAGGCTCGCGCGTGACGAGGCTTGCCGCGCTGATTCGCTCGAGCATGAATTGCTGGATCGAATACTCGGTTGCGGACTTGCCCGCCGCGACGCGACCCGCAATTTCGGCGAAGGTCTGATCCACGACGGCGCCGAGCGCAGCGCCGGCCCGGCGATGGCCTTCCATCTGGGCGGAGCTGAGCGTCGCTTCGAATTCCTGGATCAGATCGGCGGCTGAAACTATTTCGACGCCGAGCGAGCGGACCAGTTCGACCGTGCCCGCATCGACGCGCGACACATACGGAATCGCACCGCGCGGTGAATAGTTCATAGCCACACGCCGCGCGTCGCCGAGAATCGTGCTCAACCCGGCGAGCATTTCGGCGCTCGATCGATAGACGACGCGCTCGATGCCGAGCGCGTCCAGGCGATGGGCCTCCACCGCGGAGACGAGAGCGCGCGCGTCGCCACGCGCCGGCATGTAGCAGAACCATCGCCGGGTCGTGGTGCCGTGTTCGGAGAGTCCAAGCACCCGGTATGCGATAGGATCGCTCAGGCGAAAATCGTAGAAGAGCCAGCCGTCGAGTCCGGCGGCCGCGAGCGCGCTGGAAATTTCCGCAAACCGCTCGTTCATGATGCACCGCCGGCCGACGCGAAGCGCGTGCCCCACAGGTTCACGCGTTCGGGATCGATTCGCACGATCGGGTTGCGCTCAGGCGCGAGCGCCATCGCACGGTACTGAATGTACTTGTCGCGCAGGTTGCGCAGCGCGAGCATGTACTCCGCTCCGTCGGCGACGACGGTTGCCCGCCCGCGCACCATCACAAATGCGAGCTGGCTCCAGTCTTCTTCGTAGTGGTCGATCACAATCGCAACGGAAGGATTCGCGCCGATATTGCGCATCCGCTTGATCGCGCCGCCGGGTCCGCGCCGTTTGGGTTTCTCGTCGATCACGAAATAAAAGTGTGCGCCATCGAACCAGTAACACAGCGGCACCGCATGCGGCGACGCGGCGGCGTCGGCGGTGGCCAGATGCGCGATTCGCGCGGCGCCGAGAAAATCGCGCACGCGCGGTTCTTCGAGCACGGCGATCGACGGCTCGCTCATCGTTCAATCTCCGGCTCGCCGCCCGCAAGACGTTTGAGCGCGGAGCGCGCGGCCCGTGAGAGTCCGGAATCGAGCTCGCGGCTTGCGGCCCGTTCGAGGGCTTCGATCACCCGCGGCGAAGCGTGAGAGATAAGCCCCAGAGCGGCTGCGGCTGCACGGCGCACGCCGAGATTCGGATCGGACTCGAGGATTTGCGCCGCGATCGCGGACGCCTGCGGGCGGTAGGCCGGCAGACGCGCGAGAATCGCGAGGCTCGCCAGGCGGACGTGCGTGTCATCGGCGGCGCTGGCGAGGGTCGCGGCCGCGAGGATCTCTTCGCCGTCGGGAGCCAGGTCGCGCAAACAATAGAGCGCCATCTTGCGCGCGTCGGGAGCGCCGCGATGCGCGAGCGCGAGCAGGCCCGCGCGAATCTGCGCAGGATATTCGCCGCCGAGCCGCAGGATCAGATCGTGCGCGGCCCAGCGCACGTCGCCGTCGGAATCGCCGAGAGCCTCGTAGAGCGCATCGGCGGTGCGAAGATCGAACGCGTCACCGCCGATAAGCCCCAGTGCATACGCGGCGCCAAACCGTGCGCGCGAACTGGCGCTTGCAAGGAGCGCGTGGAGCGCAGGCGCGATCGCGGGACTATGCGGCACCGCCATTGCAGCGGCTTCGGCAGCGTGGCGGCGGACCGCCTTGCTCTCCGCGCCGAGGCATCGAATGAGAGCGCGAACCGCGGCGTCGCTCAGCCGGATATCGGGAGTGCGCGCGATCTGCGCGATCGCGCCGAGTTGCGCCTCGGGGTCCTCGAGCGCGACGGCGATCTCATCCACGTCGGTTGCGATACTCACGCGGCCTCCGCGATGAGCCGGACGAGATTTTCCAGGCCGCCGAGACCCAAAATAAAGTTGCGCCCATTGCCGTACGTGTTCATCACCGCGCGGGTTACTGACGGCAGATCGAGAGTCGTGCCGACGAGTTCGCGTTCGAGCTCGGCTATACTCGGCGAGTTGGCGATAAAGTCGCCGGTCAGCATCATCCGCTCGATCGTGAAATTGTCCGAGACCTCAAGCCGCGCCTCGACCGCGCCGAGCTGCGCCGCGATTCGATTGCTGCGATTGAACGATTGCGGATCAGCAAACAGGCGCAGCCATCGCGACGCAGCGAGATCTCTCGCACGGCGCTCAGCTTGCGTGCTTTCTTCTGGTTCGAGCGCGCGCTCGTGGATCGAGCCCGCGAAATCGCTGTAGCAGGTGAGGATCGCGCGCGCGATTTCCGCGAATCCGACATCGCGGCCGAGGACACGCGCAAGCGTCGTTGCGCTCTCGGGACTGTACATCGCACAGCTCACGCCGCCCTCGGGGTCGAGCCGATCGAGATCGTGCACCAGCTCTTCCATTCCTCGATTCACCGCGATTGTCGCCTCGAACAGCATCGCGCCGCTGGCGGCAACCTCGAACGAGCACGCCGCAACCTCGCGATGGTCAAAGGTTATCGCGTCGCGTCCGGGGTAGAAACAATCCACGCCGAGCGCGCGAAAGGCGGCGAGCAGTCCGCGCACGTAGCGATTCATAACCTGGTCGGATTTGAGCGCAGCGTCGCGCTCGGGAAGCAGGGCGCCGATATGCGGCAGTATGAGTGCGATGGAGATCCATCCATCGCCCGCGCCGACCGCACGGCCGCCCGTGAGCCGCCGCATCGCGCTGATTCCAGCACGCTCCAGCGCGCCCGCATAGAGATGGTAGCGTCCGAGCGAAACCATACGTCCCGGTGACGCAAAGACGATCAGGGTTGGTGCACTCAGACGCTCGAGCAGATAAAGTTCGAGGCCCGCAAGTTCAAGCGGCGCAATTGACGGCAGGATGATCGCATCGAGCACGGCCACGCGATGATCGTATGCGCGCGCGCGAATCGCTGACAAGCGGCCCGGTCGCCAGCCCTCTTAATGCTCTTCGCCAAACAGGAAGATCGAAAACGCAATCAGCGCGAAGGTCGTGTTCGGCAGCCATGCGGCGACCCACGCCGGCATCAGGCCCGAGCGTCCGAGCGACGAGGTAATTCCGAATGCGAGCCAATAGCCGAAGCCGATCGCGATCGCGAGGCCGAAGCTGCGCCCGAGGCTCAAGTTGCGCGGCAGAGGGTCGAGCGACAGCGCCATCCCGAGCGCGACCATGATGAGGCACGAGATCGGCATCGCGTATTTCAAATCGCGATCGACGATATATCCGCCCGGATCAAGCCCCTTCTGCCTGAGGCTCGCGATATAGTCGTTCAGCTCCCATAGGCTGAACTCCTCGGGGTCAAGCCGCAGAATTTCAAAGTCGGCGGGCTTCAGCCCGACGCGCAGCTTGTCGGCGTCGGACGAGGTGACGGTTCCATTCTCGCCGACCGAGTAGGTGCTGATGTCGGACGGAACCCATTGATTGTCTTTCCACACGGCGCTCTGCGCGTGGACGATACTGCTCAGCTCGAAGCTTTTGTTGACGTGGTAGACGGTGATTCCGCTGAGCATTCGTTTCTTCTTGTCGTAGGCGTCGGCGGAAGCGAAGCCGTTGCCCAGGCGCACCCAGATACGCCGGTCGGCGAACACGCCTTCGAGCTGCCGCTTCTTGAGCTCGACATGATAGAGGTAGGTCGCTTCGCGGGTCGCGGCGGGAACCAGCGTCTCGCTGAGTGCGAAGTTGAAAATCGAGATCAGGACGGCAACGAACAGCACCGGGATCGCCATCTCGAGGCGGCTGATGCCGAGCTGCTGACACGCGAGAACCTCGCCCGAGCGATTCAGAATCGCGAAGCCGAGCAGCACGCCGGCAAGGCACGCGACGGGCGTTATCTGCGATACGATCAGCGGAATCTTGAGCGCGAAATATTCGAGACCGATAAGTCCGAGACCGCCGTATTTGATCAGATCGTTGACGCGGTCGAACATGTCGCCGAGCAGGTAGGCGGCGGTGAACGCCGCGACACAGACCAGGAATGGGCCGAAGAACTGGCCCGCCAGGAAGCGGTCCATCACCGGCGATAAGCGCGGGCGTATCGTCATGCGGCCTGCCGGTTTTTCTCGTAGCGCTCGACGAATTCCCACAGGAAGTCGCCGGGACCGCGCCCCTGGTTGCCCTTGTCCTGCGCGGCGCGGACGAAGAGCCATACCGCCAGAACCAGGAAAACCACATCGGGTATGCTCATCGCAACGTAGGCATTGAGCGAGCCCCGCTCCGCGAGCGTCCTGCCGACGCGCATGATCGAGTAGTAAAGAAAGAACAGCGCCACTGCGACGCCAAAACGCTCCGAATGGCCTCCGCGCGCGGGCTTCAGCCCGAGCGAGATCCCGAGCAGCGCGAACAGCAGAGTAGCGAAAGGAACCATGTATTTTGCGGCGAGCTCGGTCTCGGCTTCATGGTCGGGCTTGCCGCGCGCGCGCGCCGCGTCGATTCGCTGAATGAGCGCGCCGTAGGAGAGCTCGTCGGCGTCGCGATCGAGCGAGGCGGCGTCGCCTTCCTTGGGGCGGATGGTCAAATCGTAAACCCGAAAGCTCGTGACGTGGCTTTGATCGCTCGCCGCCTCAGAACCGAACAGCGATCCGTCGAAGAGCCTGAGCGTGGTGCCGCCGGTCTTCTCGTCGGGCAGGACCGATCCGTGAGTCGCGATAATCGTGTTCTGCTGCTTAGGATCGCGCGAGTCGGCGATCAGGACTCCATGCAGGCTGCCGTCTTCATCGGAGATCTTGTCGACGTAGATCATGACCCGCGGCAGATCGTCGTTGAAGACTTTCTCGCGCAATCCCGCCGCGGCCTTGGTCCGCGTCAGGTAGTAGAGTTGATCCTGCAGGCGCGAGTCCGCCCACGGCCGCACTGAGAACGCGAACCACGACGCCACCAGGTAAACCACGAATGCGACCGCCATCACCGGCACCGCCAGCCGGTAGAGGCTGATTCCGCTGGCGCGGGCCGCCGTCATCTCCTGATCGTTCGACATCCGTCCGAAGCCGAGCAGTACGCCCAGCAGCACCGCCATCCCGAAGCGTCAATTCGAGGAACGCCGGCATAATGTAAGCTATAAGCCCGACCACTTCGCCGACGCTGACCCCGTGATTCACCACCATCTCGGTCAGCTTGAGCATCCGTCCCGTCACCAGGGTGAAGGTGAGCAGGCCGACGCCCATTCCAAACGGCAGGAGCACCTCGAGCGCAACGTAGCGGTCGATAATCGTTATTCTTGGAAACGCGAGCTTCAATACAGCCGCCCGATTCACGCGGGATCGTTCAAATCGATCATCCGAGTCTAAAGGTTGGCGCGCGCGATTGAAACCGCAAGCGGCCGCGTCACCTGCACCCCCTCCTTTAATCCTCCCCCGCGAATAACGGGGCGGAATCAGGCGTGGGCAGTGGCGGTCTGATAGGATTCGCGACGATGAAGAAAACCTACCCTCACGGCAAGCGCTTCGATCGGCGCGACGCACGCGCGACCAATGTTCCGCCGCGCGATGCTCGCGAGCGCAGCCAGAATCCGGAGCGTCGCGATGACCGCGCGATACCTGAACGGCGCGACGGCCGCTCTGGAAGCGATCGCGATATCGTGTTCGGCGCCGAGCCGGTGCGCGAGCTGGTCGCAGCCGCTCCCAACGCCGTTCGCGTGCTGCATATCCGTTCCGGCGACGAGCGCCGCTTCAGCGCCGAGATCGAACGCGTGCGCGCAGCGGGAGGACGGATCGCTAGCGCCGAGGATGACGCGCTCATCCGGATGGCCGGGCGCGAGGCGCGTCATCGAGGAGTAATCGCCGAGGTTCGAAGTATTCGTACGCGGCGTTCGATGAGGTAATCGCAGCGGGCTATGACCCGTTGGTACTGGTCGATGGAGTCACCGATCCGCGCAACCTGGGCGCGCTGATGCGCTCGGCGGAAGGCGCCGGCGTTTCGGCTGTGATCCTGGCGCGCGACCGCACCGTCGCGATCACCCCGGCGGCGATCAAGTCGTCGGCGGGCGCGTGGGTGCATCTGAAGATCGCGCGATGCGGCAATGTCGCGCGCGCGCTCGAGCAGATGAAGGAGGCGGGCTACTGGGTGGTCGCGCTCGCGCCTGGCGGAACGACGTCGATTTACGAGCTCGACACCGCTCGCAAGCTCGCGATCGTGGTCGGCTCCGAAGGCGCGGGGGTGCGCGAGATCGTCAAGAAGACCGCAGACTACGTGGCGGCAATCCCGATGCGCGGGCGAGTCGATTCGCTCAACGTCTCGGTAGCGGCGGCGGTAGCTCTCTATGAGATCGCACGGCGGCGGGTTGCCGCCGCGGATAGCTTACGTGCTCGCTGACGCTGCCTCCACCGCGTCGGCGATCGCGCCGAGCAGAGTTGCGCGCTTGACCGGCTTGCTGACGTGCAGATCGCATCCGGCTTCGAGCGAGCGATGAATTGACTCATCGAGCGCCGAGGCACTGAGCGCGATAATCGGAGTATGCGCGCGGCCGGTTTGAGCCTCGTAGCGCCGGATCATCCGCGTTGCGCCATAGCCGTCGAGCACCGGCATCTGGATGTCCATCAGGATCAGGTCGGGTTGTCCGGTGACAAATTTGTCGTAGGCGATTTTGCCGTTCTCGGCCATATCGAGACGGTAGGGAGTCTTTTTCAAGTAGGCCTCGACCAGCATCCGATTATCCGCCGAATCGTCGGCGAGCAGGATTCGCAGCGGTCGATCCAGGATGCGTGCAAGTTGCGGCGCGACCGGCGCCGGCGTTTCTGAATCTGCCGCTGCCGCGGGTTCCAAGTGGGCGGTAAAATGGAATCTGCTGCCCGTACCCGGCGTGCTTTCGACCCATACCTTGCCGCCCATCAACGTCGCCAGCCGATCGACAATGGCAAGTCCCAGGCCGCTGCCGCCGTACTTGCGCGTGGTCGACGAATCAGCCTGCGTAAAGGGAGAGAAGACGTTCGCCAGCTCTCGCGTGGTCAGGCCAATCCCGGTATCGGCCACGGTAAATTCGAGCATCGCGGGGCGGCCCTCGCCCGAGCCTGCGGCGGGCGCGACGCTGACCGTGATCGTGCCCGTTTCGGTGAACTTGATCGCGTTGCCAATAAGGTTGATCAGGATCTGGCGCAGGCGCAGCGCGTCGCCTTCGACGATCGGAGAAACCGCGGGATTCATTCGGGTCACGAGTTGAAGCTGCTTTTCGCCCGCGCGCACCGAGAACATCTCGCTCACGCCTTCGACCAAATCGGCCAGGTCGAACTTCGCGTGTTCGAGGCTCATCCGTCCGCTTTCGATCTTGGCGAAATCGAGCACGCCGTTTATCAGCTCGAGCAGCGCGGTGCCGCTCGAAATCACGGTGGCGAGGTAACGGCGCTGGTCGGCGCTGAGCTCGGAGTCCCACAGCAAATCCGCCATCCCGAGGATCGCGTTCATCGGGGTGCGAATTTCATGCGACATACTCGAAACGAATTCCGACTTCGCGCGCGAGGCTGCCAGCGCGGCATCGCGCGCGGCGGCGAGTTCGGACTCGATCCGCTTGCGTTCGGTGAAATTGCGTCCGGTGGTGACCAGCAGCGGCTGGCCGTCGGCGCCGGTAATCACGCGTCCGGCGAAATCAAACGGAATCCAGTCGCCGGAGATTCCAAGCAGCCGCACCTGGGTGTTGACGGTCTGGCCCGGGTTGTCGAAACACCACTTCACGATCCGCTTCTGCTCGTCAAGATCGTCGGGATGCTCGAGTTCGAACGCGGGGCGGCCCAGCACATCCGCGGCGTGGCGTCCGATATCGTGCAGTCCCTCTCCGCCAACGAAAACCGGCACCCCGGCGCGGTCGACCGCGACGATCAGATCGGAAGATGCATCGATAACGGTGCGAAGGAATTCGTCGCGGCGGCTGAACTCTTCCTGCGCGCGCTTGCGCTCGGCGACGTTGCGCATCGTAGCGACCAGGATCGGATTTCCGTCGGGGCCCGAGGAGACGCGGGCCATGAACTCGACCGGAACCCAACTGCCGTCGGGTACGAATATGCGAGCTTCGGAGCGAATCGCACGGCCGGGATTCTCAAACGCGGTCTTGATGTTCGCGGCCTGCTCGGCGGCGTTCTCGCGATGAACAAATTCGAGAGCGCTGCGGCCGACAATCTGAGCCGACGAATAGCCCAGGGTGCGCGGCCCGTCGCCGCCGACGAACCGGATCGTCCCCGTCTTGTCGATTGCGAGCACGGTGTCGGCGGAGATCTCGATAAGCGAGCGGTAGTATCGTTCTTTACGCCGCAGTTCCTGCTCGGCCAGCATCCGTTCGGTGATGTCGGTCGCTACCGACATCGCGCCGACGATGCGTTGATGTGCGCTGCGCAGCGGCGAATACCAGACCTCGAAAATATGCCCATTGAGATTCTCGATCGCGGTCTGCGATTTACCCGCCAGGGCCTCGCGCGCGTGAGTCGCGGTCGAGCTTTCCGGCAGCACGATGTCGTAAAGCGAGCGCCCCACCATCTCGTCCTGCGCAAGTCCCATCGCGGCAAGTCCCGCACCCTTCGACACGGTTACTATGGACCTGGTGTTCATCACCGTCATCGTGATCGGCGCGTTGGTCAGAACATCCTGCAGGCGGCCGTCGGCGTACCGGAGTTGAGCCTGCGTGCGCTTGAG
Organism: uncultured delta proteobacterium; assembly: GCA_963801665.1. Classification (GTDB taxonomy): domain Bacteria; phylum Desulfobacterota; class Binatia; order Binatales; family Binataceae; genus JBARDN01. Next base: position 950,880 of record CAWDFL010000003.1, read on the forward strand.
ATCGCTGATGTCGCGGCTGATGCCAAGCGAGCATTGCTCGCCGTCAACTTCGATAAAGACGGCCGAGATGAGAATGGTCAGATGGCGTCCGCCGCTGACGGCGACCGAGGTTTCATGATTGCGCACCACGCCGTCGCGCAATAGCTGTTCGCTGAAGGCGCGGCTCTCGGGCGAATCGCGCCAGAAGCCGAGCTCCTCCGGAGTGCGGCCGATCACCTGCTCGCGCGGAAATCCGCTCATCCGGACGAATTCGTCGTTTACCTCGAGGTAGCGCCCGGTCTCGATTCGCGTAATCGACATCGCGTCGGTGCTGTACTGGAAGATGCGCCGGAACTTGTCGTCGGTGGCCGTGGGCGGGGTCGAGGATGCGGCAGAGCCGGGGCCCTCAGGAATCGTCGGATCATTCTTCATAAACGAAGCCGCACCCGGCAGGACGCAAGCGAACGCGTCGCATCGGGGCGAAGCTCCAAGCATTGGGGAGCAATCGCGATGCCATCGGCCGTGCACATTTTGCGGCAAGGTGGAGACCTCAAGACCGGCGCGACACGGCGTTGCGTGCGCTAAGGCTCGGGCCGAAGAACTCCGGCCTTTGATGGGACGTTCGCGATGGTTCCTCCATGGTCTCAGATGAGACGCGAGTGTCCCATCTTCGAACCGGCCGCCTAGCACTGGAAATGGGGCTGGTGGCGATCAGAAAGCGCGGACGGACAGGGCTCGGTGGCGGCTTCCGATGGGGCAATCTGATGCAGCAAGAAGTGCGCCTTTATCTACGCTCTGACGGGGGTAGTGTCTCAGTTTGAAATTCTTCGCCAATGAAGGCCGCGATCAATGCCGTTTCGTATCTTCACAACCGACATAAACGCACCGATATAGCACCGACCCAGTAGCGACAGCTAGCCACACCGCCTAGTCTTAAGACCCCAATCCAAGCTCAGATCGCAACGCAGCTTTCCCGCGGTCGGTCAAGCGAAGCGCTCGACTATCGCGAGCCCTCACGATCCAACGCAGCTCAAGAGTTCGGTGGGCTAAGGCGACCCCAAGCGCACCTGCCAGATGGTACCGACGCTCGCTCCAATCCAGACAGCGTTTGGTAAGTGGCTGGCGCTTGATCAGACCGATCTCAATCCCGATCCCCCGAAACCAAGCGGCACCCGCGGCGGACACTTGGTAGCCCAACTCCTCGTCGTTTAGATACTTGTTCACGCAAAGAGCCCGCGTAATCTCAACGCCGAGCCACCCAGCAAGATGTCCGTAACAAGTCCGAGCGAATCGCAGCTGCTCCGCCCTTTCGCGCTGTGCGGAGGTTAATGGCGGGGTTGGGCGTGCGACTATCGCTAGCGACTCAAGAAGCTCTGCCACACGTGAATCCCGCAAGCGGTAATAGTGGTGCCGACCCTGAACCTCGACACTCACCAAATTGCCCTTGAACAATTTGTCGAGATGACTGCTTGCCGTCTGTGGCGAGATTCGAGCGATTCGCGCCAGCTCACCAGCGGGCAAGGCGCGCCCCTCCACGAGCGCAGACAAGATGAGTGCACGCGAGGAATCCCCGATCAGTGCAGCCGCCGATGCAACATCCGGGTCGAGAGTAGCGATGGCACGACTCACGCCGTGCAGTATACCAGAGCTGGCCGGCTCGAAGTCTTTCAACATTTCGACGCAGGTCGAAATGTACCTATGCTTTGATTGAGCTCACGCAGGTCTATAAATCAGACCGCCGTATGGAGATTGGACGATGGGCGAGAAAAATACGACTGACATGACCGACACCGTGGAGCGCATTTACAAGGCATGGGACCAGGCCCTTGGAGCGAAGGACCTCGACGCGGCTCTCGCGCTCTACGCTTCTGATGCCACAATTGAGAGTCCTCTCGTTGCCCACCTGCTGGGCGTAGAAAGCGGCATCTGCCAAGGACACGAGGAGTTGCGCCGATTTATTCATCTCGTTTTCCAGCGACAACCGGCTGAGCGAAAGCACTTCCGGACTGGATATTTCACAGACGGGACAAAACTCATGTGGGAATATCCCCGGGCGACACCCGATGGCGAACAGATGGATCTTGTGGAGGTGATGGAGTTGAAGGAGGGGCTAATTCAGCACCACCGCGTTTACTGGGGTTGGTTTGGGCTCTCAGTGTTGACAAAGGTCAACACGGTCGGTCGCACCGATTAACTCGAAATCAAGAGGCTCCATGCCATGGCTGAGAACGACAACTCACGCAGCATAGACCTGAGCGTGGCCGCTTCCGATCCAGTTGGCGCGGCGTGCGAGCTATTGCAGCTCATCCGTACGCATGCCGACGAGACCGAACGTGGCCGCAAATTGGCGACGCCGGTCGTCGAAGCGCTGCGCCGCTCTGGGCTGATGTCGATGGGCGTCCCGGCGGTGTTGGGCGGACTGGAAACACCAATCGGACAGGCTCTTCGCGCAATTGAAGAGATCAGCTACGCCGACGGCGCCGCCGGTTGGAACGTGATGATCGCGTTCGACTCAGGCGTGATGACGGCCTTTTTCCATGCTCCGCGCGCCCGGGAACTAGTCGCATCGATGCCGCGCGCGATTGTCGCGAGTAGCGTCAATCCTCCAGGGCAACTGCAACGGACCAAGGGCGGCTATCGCCTGACGGGTAGGTGGCGATTCGGCAGCGGATGCCAGCAGGCCGACGCTTTTATCGTCGTTGCGATGCTCTATGACGGCGGAACGTCCGTGGTGGGGGCCGACGGCGTTCCCGAGGTGTGGCTGGTCGCCGTACCTGCCGCCTCCGTCAAAATCCTCGACACGTGGCACGTCGCGGGACTGCGCGGCACCGGCAGCCACGATTTCGCGATCGACAATCTCTTCGTCGAAGAGGGATTCGCTCAACCGATGAACTTCGAGCTGCCAGCGGATCAAGGACCGCTGTACGCATTCCCAATGATCGCGGGTTTTGGTGCCGCCAAGGGCCCGGTGGCGATCGGTATCGCTCGTCATGCAATCGACACGCTCAAGGAACTCGCCAAGGCGAAGACCGCTACGGGTCAGAAGAATTCATTGCGCGAGCGTGCGGCAATCCAGATCGATCTGGCGCGCGCCGAGGCGATTATGCGCTCGGCCCGCGCCTTTATTTATCAAACCGTTGATGAGGTTTGGCAAAGCCTCCTTGCCGGCAACCCTGTCGCGTCTGAGCAACGAGCGCTGGTGTGGCTCGCGGCGGTCGACGCGGTGAATCGCGCGACCCAGGCAGTGGACCTCATGTTCAGCGCGGGCGGCGCGACGGCAATCCATGAGTCGAGCGCGCTCGAGCGGTGCTTTCGTGATTCGCATGTCGTTGGCGCCCATGTCCTCGTGCAACCGGCAGTGTACGAAGCGGCGGGCCGGGTTCTGCTCGACCTCCCGCCGGGAACGGCGATTTGGTGAGTCGGCTTCGCCTCAGATGTGCTGATTGATCGCTGCGGCCTCGATGTCGACGAGAAGATATCCAGGAGGCGGCTCAGTAGGTGTCGGAATGTGGTAGTGTCTCAGTTTGACAAACTGAGACACTACCCTGACGGGCCCAAGCTTGACTCTTCTAAAGGGGTCTAATAAGTTTCCTTCCTTAACGTCGATTTGCCGATGTAGCTCAACGGTAGAGCAACTGATTTGTAATCAGTAGGTTGCGAGTTCGATTCTCGCCATCGGCTTGGCACGGAAGGAAAGGCCTAGCGGAGAGGTTCCCGAGTGGCCAAAGGGAGCAGACTGTAAATCTGCCGGCTTATGCCTACGGAGGTTCGAATCCTCCCCTCTCCACCAGATATACTCGAAGCTAGGAGAGCGGGAATAGCTCAGTTGGTAGAGCGCGAGCCTTCCAAGCTCGGGGTCGCGGGTTCGAGTCCCGTTTCCCGCTCCAATCCGACCTCGCGCCGGGAGTTTGCGCGGGAAGAGACAGGGTGAGATCGCAAAACCGGGCCCATGTAGCTCAGCCGGTAGAGCACTTCCTTGGTAAGGAAGAGGTCACGGGTTCGATTCCCGTCGTGGGCTCCAAAATAAAAATTGTGCTAATTTAGCGGATCGCGCGTGAGGATCTAAAGATGGCGGCAGTAAGAGAACTAATCGGACTGGCATGTGACGGCTGCAAGCGGCGCAACTATACGACCACCAAGAACCGCAAAACACATACTGACAAGTTTTCGATCAAAAAGTTTTGTCCGAGCTGCCGGACCCATACGCTGCACCGCGAGCATAAGGTCAGCTAGTCCGGGCAAGCGCGGACGCGTGAATAGCGGGTCAGTAGCTCTAATTGGCAGAGCATCGGACTCCAAATCCGAGGGTTGCAGGTTCGACCCCTGCCTGGCCCGCCAAATTATTCCCGGCCGGCGCGGCTCTTGTACGGTGATGTAAAAATGGATAGCCTAAAAAGTTACCTCAACCAGGGCGTTAGCTTCGTTCAGGAATCCTGGAACGAACTTGCGAAGGTCCATTACCCGTCGCCCAAAGAAACCATGCAGGCGACGATTGTGGTTATTGCACTGACCTTCGTGATGGCGCTGTGGCTGGGGCTGGTCGATGCGGGCGCGACCCGTATCGTGCGGGCGCTTCTGAGATGAGCATACGCGGCCGGATTTATCCGGCCGGTTCGCGACCTCAACCGGATTTAACGCACGCCGCTTCGCAAGGCACCGATGACTGAACCTCAGACCGACAGCGCCAAAGCAAGCCCCGACTCCAGGATGAAGTGGTACGTCGTTCATACCTACTCGGGCTACGAGCAGAAAGCCAAAAAGGCGCTCGAGGAACGCGTGCGCTCGATGCATATGGAAGACAGGATCGGCGAGGTGCTGGTGCCGGTCGAGCGGGTGCAGGAGCTCGGCAAGGGCGGCCAGCGCAAGATCGCCTCGCGCAAGTTCTTTCCGGGCTACATCTTTGTGAACATGGTGCTCGACGACGAAACCTGGCACGTGATCAAGAACACGCCCAAGATCACCGGCTTCGTCGGCCACAACACCGAGCCGCCCGAGGTGCCCGAGTCAGAAGCCCGCGGAATCAAGGAGCAGATGGAGGAAGGGGCGCTCAGGCCCAAACCCAAAGTTCTGTTCGAGGTCGGTGAGGCGATCAAAGTCGTTGACGGACCGTTCCAGGATTTCAACGGCACCGTCGAAGAAGTGAAGCCCGAAAAGGGCAAGGTACGGGTCTTGATCTCGATCTTCGGACGCGCAACTCCGGTGGAACTCGACTTTGTGCAGGTGGAGAAATCCTGAAGCATCATCAGCCTGACGCCGGATCGGGCGCGCGCGGGCATTACGCACGAATCAGTCGAGCGGTTGATTTCGACCCAGTGAGAGCCAAGTGGCAAAGAAAGTAGTCGGACAAGTAAAGCTGCAAATTCCCGCGGGCGCGGCCAATCCTTCGCCCCCGGTCGGACCCGCGCTCGGACAGCGCGGTGTCAATATCATGGAGTTCTGCAAGGCGTTCAATGCGCAGACCCAGGCGATGGCGGGGCTGGTGATTCCAGTGATCATCACGGTCTATGCCGATCGCTCGTTCACCTTCGTCACCAAGAGTCCTCCGGCTTCGATTCTTCTGCTCAAGGCGGCCGGAGTCGAGAAAGGATCGCCGATGCCGAACAAGAACAAGGTCGGCAAAGTCACCCGGGCGCAGGTCGAAGAGATCGCCAAGACCAAGCTCAAGGATCTGACCGCGGCCGACCTCGCGGCGGCCGTCAATACCGTGTCCGGAACCGCGCGCTCGATGGGAATCGACGTGACCGACTGACGAGTCCGTTAACTCAAGGGCGGACCACAAGGGATTATTCGCGATGGCAGGAAAGAAATATCAGGCGGTGGCCAAAGACATCGATCGGGAACGGCGCTATCCGCTCGAAGAAGCGATCAAGATGGTCTCCTGCCACAAAATCGCCAAGTTCGACGAGACGGTCGAGATTGCGGTGCGCCTTGGCGTCGACCCGCGTCAGGCGGATCAGAATGTCCGCGGCACGGTCGTGCTTCCGCACGGCACCGGCAAAGTCGCGCGGGTGCTGGTGATCGCCAAGGGCGAGAAAGAGCGTGAGGCGCGCGACGCGGGCGCCGATTTCGTCGGCAGCGACGAAATAATCAAGAAGATTCAGGAAGAGAACTGGCTCGATTTCGACCGCGTGATCGCAACTCCCGACATGATGGCGCAAGTCGGACGGATCGGAAAAATCCTCGGCCCTCGCGGTCTGATGCCCAATCCTAAAGTCGGCACCGTCACCTTCGATGTCAGCAAGGCGGTTTCCGAGGTCAAGGCGGGCAAGGTCGATTACCGGGTCGACAAGGCGGGCGTCGTCCATGCGCGGATCGGCAAGCTGAGCTTCGGCGAGAAGAAGCTGCTCGACAACGCGCACGCCCTGATGTCCGCGATCGTGCGCTCCAAGCCGTCGAGCGCCAAGGGCAATTACGTCCGAAGCGTCGCGCTGTCATCGACGATGGGACCCGGGGTGCGGGTCGATATCGCGTCGGCGCAAAAGGCCGAGGCAGCAGCGGCTTAAGCTCGCGGCTTATTTATCAGGAACCTGATTCAGGCGATGAGAAAAGAACAAAAGACCTCGGTAGTCAAAGACCTGCGCGATCGTTTCGGCAGCGCCAGTATCGCGCTGGTCTCTGAATATAAAGGAATGAACGCGGGCGAGACCGCCGAGATGCGCCGAAAGATCCGGGCGGTCCGCGGCGAGATGAAGGTCGCGAAGAACTCTCTGGTGCGCCGTGCGATCGAAGGAACCACCTACGCGCCGTTGGGCGAGAAGCTCGGCGGACCGGTCGGATTGATCCTGACCGAGAGCGACCCGGTCGAGCTGGTCAAGACTCTCGTCGGCTTCAAAGACCTGGGCGACAAGTTCAAGCTGCGTGGCGCGGTGATGGCCGGGCAGACGCTTACGGCCGAAGAAATCAATACGCTCGCGACGCTGCCGCCAAGGGAAGTCGTGCTGGCGCAGCTCCTGGGGCTGCTGAACGCGCCCGCGACGCAACTGGTCCGCCTGATTAACGAGCCAGGCTCGATGCTCGCGCGGGCGATCGACGCGATTGGAAAAAAGAACGGCGACGCGGCGCCAGCGGCCGCTCCAGCAGCGCCCGCCGCCGCGGATACAACGTCGGCGGCGCCCGCGGCCGCACAGGAATAAAAGGCTCGGGATTTATTAGCCGGGCTATGGCCGGCGGAGAATTCAGTTAGGAAATCAGGCTTTCGGGGCGCTCCCACATCCGTCCCCGCGCGCCACTTACTCAAGGAGAGAACGGAACAATGTCAGAAGCACAACTCAGCCGCGATCAGGTGAAGGATTACCTGAAGAATCTTTCGCTGATCGAAGCGGCTGCTCTGGTGAAGGAACTCGAGACCGAACTTGGCGTATCCGCCGCCGCACCGGTCGCGGTGGCTGCGGCGCCTGCGGCTGCGGGCGCTGCGGCGCCGGCGGCGGAGAAGGACGAGTTCACGGTGGTGCTCACGGGATCGGGCGACAAGAAGATCCAGGTGATCAAGGTGGTGCGCGAAATCACCGGACTCGGCCTCAAGGAGGCCAAGGATCTCGTCGATGGCGCGCCCAAGCCGGTCAAGGAGGGCGTGAGCAAGGCCGAAGCCGAGGATCTGAAAAAGAAGATTACCGAAGCTGGCGGTTCGGTGGAGCTCAAGTAGGAGAGCCGTAGTTTTTGCACGACGACTACCGGATGGGAAATTCGCCGTTTGGGCGCGCTATCGGCGCGGCTCGGGCGTCGCGTGTTCTCCCGGTCAATTCGACGCTGCCGTGGACGCGGGGAATACCCGTGCGTTCACGGCTTTTAGCGCTGCACCGCGCGCGCGAATTTTCAGCGCACGCAAGGCGGGGTAGGTAATGGCTCAGTCGCAGGTAACGAGCAATCTTCGTGTGCGCCGTTCATTCGGCAAGATCAAGAAGATTATCGAAATCCCGAATCTGATCGAAATCCAGAAGCGGTCTTACGACGAATTCCTGCAAGCGGGAGTTTCGGTCGAAGATCGCAAGGACGACGCCGGATTGCAGGCGGTGTTCAAGTCCGTCTTTCCAATCAAGGACTTCAACGAAACCGCCTCGCTCGAGTTCGTCAGCTACGAGCTCGGCACGCCCAAATACGACGTCGAGGAATGCCATCAGCGCGGCATGACTTACGCCGCTCCGCTGAAGGTCAAGATTCAGCTCGTCATCTGGGACGTAGAAAGCGGACGCCGCTCGATCAAGAACGTCAAGGAGCAGGAAGTTTATTTCGGCGAGATTCCGCTGATGACGCCGAACGGAACTTTCATGGTCAACGGGACCGAGCGCGTCATCGTCTCGCAGCTGCATCGCTCGCCCGGCGTATTCTTCGAGCACGACAAGGGCCGCACGCATACCAGCGGCAAACTCCTGTTCTCGGCGCGCATAATTCCGTACCGCGGAAGCTGGATCGATTTCGAATTCGATCCGCGCGATGTCCTCTACGTGCGTATCGACCGGCGGCGCAAGTTTCCCGCGACCGTGCTCTTGCGCGCGCTCGGGATGACCACCGAGGACCTGCTCAATTACTACTACCAGAAGGACGTTCTCACGCTCGAAGCGGCGCGCTACTCCAAGCAGTTCATCCCCGATCACCTGATCGGCCAGCGCGTCGGCCGCGACGTGAAGGATCCCAAGAGCGGCGAAGTCCTGGCCCGCGAAGGGCGCAAGTTCAACAAGGCGATCGTGCGCGCGATGGAAAGCGCGAAGATCAATGACGTGCCAATCTCGCCCGACGAAGTCTTCGGCCGGGTCAGCGCGCATGATGTTGTCAATCCTTCGACCGGCGAAGTTATCGTCCAGACCAACGAGGAGCTGACCGAAGAGATCGTCGAGAAGCTCAAGGTCGCCGGAATCAAAAAGATCGAAGTGCTGTTCACCGACGAGCAGGCCGGCGGAGGACCGCTGCGCCTCACTCTCGCGCAGGACAAGCTCGGCACGCCTGAAGAAGCGGTGATCGAAATCTACCGGCGCCTGCGCCCCGGCGATCCGCCGACCAAGGAAACCGCGACCACTTTTTTCAATAACCTGTTTTTCAATCCCGAGCGCTACGACCTCTCGCGCGTCGGACGCTTGAAGCTCAATCACAAGCTCAAGATCGACATGCCGCTCGAGCAGGGCACTCTCCGTCGAGAAGATATTCTCGAAGTCGTCCGCTACCTGGTCGAGCTCAAGAACGGCAACGGCCAGGTGGACGATATCGATCATCTCGGGAATCGGCGCGTGCGTGCGGTCGGAGAGCTGGTCGAAAACCAGTTCCGCATCGGACTGGTCCGGATGGAGCGCGCGATCAAGGAGCGGATGAGCCTGCAAGATATCGAAACCCTGATGCCGCAGGAGCTGGTCAACTACAAGCCGGCCAGCGCCGTGATCAAGGAATTTTTCGGCTCGTCGCAGCTCTCGCAGTTCATGGATCAGACCAATCCGCTGTCGGAGATCGCGCACAAGCGGCGGCTCTCGGCGCTCGGACCCGGAGGCCTCACCCGTGAGCGCGCCGGTTTCGAGGTTCGCGACGTTCATCCGACCCATTACGGCCGCGTATGCCCGATCGAAACGCCGGAAGGTCCGAATATCGGGCTAATCGCGGCGCTCTCGACCTATGCGCGCGTCAACGACTTCGGCTTTATCGAGACTCCGTACCGCGAAGTCGAAAACAGCCGCGTCACTGACCGTATCGTTTATCTCTCCGCCCTCGACGAGGAAGAAAAGACGATCGCGCAGGCCAATGCTCCTATCGACGCGCACGGAAAATTCACGCAGGACATCGTCTCGGCGCGAGTCAGCGGCGAGTTCACGGTCGTGCGCGCCGAAGACGTGCAGTACATGGACGTGTCGCCTAATCAGCTCGTGTCGGTGGCGGCCTCCCTGATTCCGTTTCTGGAAAATGACGACGCGAATCGCGCCCTGATGGGCTCGAACATGCAGCGCCAGGCGGTCCCTCTGCTCAAGACCGATGCGCCTCTGGTCGGCACCGGACTCGAGGGAACCGTGGGCCGCGACTCCGGCGTCACCGTAGTCGGCAAGCGCGACGGCGTGGTCGAAAGCGTCGACGCGGAACGAATCGTCGTGCGCGCCGACAAGCAGAGCAAGGATCTGCGCGACGCCGGCGTCGATATCTACAACCTGGTCAAGTACCAGCGCTCGAACCAGAACACCTGCATCAACCAGCGTCCGATCGTGGTCAAGGGTGAGCGCGTCAAGGCCGGCGACGTGCTGGCCGACGGACCCTCGACCGACATGGGCGAGTTGGCGCTCGGCCGCAACGTGCTGGTCGCGTTCATGCCCTGGGGCGGCTACAACTTCGAAGACTCGATCCTGATTTCCGAGCGCGTGGTCAAAGAAGACCTGTTCACCTCGGTGCATATCGAGGAATTCGAATGCGTCGCACGCGACACCAAGCTCGGACCGGAAGAGATCACGCGCGACATCCCCAACGTCGGCGAAGAGGCGCTCAAGGATCTCGACTCGTCGGGAATTATCCGGATCGGCGCGGAAGTGCGCCCCGGCGATATCCTGGTGGGAAAGATCACGCCCAAGGGCGAAACGCAGCTCAGTCCCGAAGAGAAACTGCTGCGCGCGATCTTCGGCGAAAAGGCGGGCGAGGTGCGCGACACCAGCCTGCGCGTGCCGCCGGGCGTCGAAGGCACCGTGATCGACGGGCGGGTGTTCTCGCGCCGCGGAGTCGCCAAGGACGACCGCACCCAGGAGATCGAGACGCTGGAAGCCGAGCGCCTCAAGCAGGATGAGCAGGAAGAAATTCGCATCATCCGCCAGGAGACGATCCGCAAGCTCAAGAGGTCGCTGGTGGGCAAGAAGCTCGCCGCGCGCGTGATGTCCGACGACGCCGAAGAGCGCCATCAGCTCCTCGCCAAGGGCGACACGCTAACCGCCGAACAGCTCGAAGAGCTGCCGCCGACGCTATGGGGCCAAGTCCGGGTCGAGAACGAGACCGCGCAGGCGGAAGCGGCGCAGGCGATCGCCGCGATGAACTCGAACGTCGAGACGGTGCAGCAGCATTACGGCTCGAAGGTCGAGCGCCTTAAGGCTGGCGACGAGCTGGCGCCGGGCGTGATCAAGATGATCAAGGTCTTCGTCGCGATCAAGCGCCGCCTGCAGGTCGGCGACAAGATGGCCGGACGCCATGGCAACAAGGGCGTGCTCTCCCGCATCCTGCCGGAAGAAGACATGCCCTCGCTGGCCGACGGGACTCCGGTCGATATCGTGCTCAATCCGCTCGGCGTGCCTTCGCGCATGAACGTCGGCCAGATTCTCGAGACTCATCTCGGATGGGCCGCGCTCGAGCTCGGGCGACGGATCGAACGCGATCTGCGCGCGAGCGCGACCGTCGCGCAGCTCAAGCGGCATATCAAGGAAGCCTATCCCGACAAGGATACGGGAGCGTTTATCGACGATCTGGCCGATAACGACGTGTACAAGTTCGCGGCCAAGGCCGCGGCCGGGGTTCACGTCGCATCGCCGGTGTTCGACGGCGCGCGCGAAGAGGAAATCTTCCAGATGCTTTCGCGGGCGGGCTTGCCCGAGAGCGGACAGACCACGCTCTACGACGGACGCACCGGGCTCTCGTTCGAGCAGCCGGTCACGGTCGGCGTGATGTACATGATGAAGCTGCATCATCTGGTGGAAGACAAAATCCACGCGCGCTCGACTGGTCCCTACAGCCTGGTCACGCAGCAGCCGCTGGGCGGCAAAGCGCAATTCGGCGGACAGCGGCTGGGAGAAATGGAAGTCTGGGCGCTCGAAGCCTACGGCGCGGCGTACACGCTGCAGGAGATGCTGACCGTCAAGTCGGACGACGTGGCGGGACGGACCAGGATGTACGAAGCGATCGTCAAGGGCGAGAACACGCTCGAACCGGGCTTGCCCGAGTCATTCAACGTAATGGTCAAGGAGCTCCAGTCGTTGTGCCTCAACATGGAGCTGCTTGAAGAACCGGAGCGCGCCTAGCCGGCGCGATAAAGGAGTAACGAAGGATGGAAGATCTCTTCGGGGTATTTGAAAAACCCAAGAACCCGCTCGCCTTCAACTCGATCCGGATCTCGATCGCGTCGCCGGAGATGATCCGGTCGTGGTCGCACGGCGAAGTGAAGAAACCGGAAACCATCAACTACCGCACCTTCAAACCGGAACGCGACGGGCTTTTCTGCGCCAAGATTTTCGGACCGACCAAGGACTACGAGTGCAACTGCGGCAAGTACAAGCGCATGCGCCATCGCGGCGTCGTATGCGAAAAGTGCGGCGTCGAGGTGATCCAGTCAAAGGTCCGGCGCGAGCGGATGGGCCATATCGATCTCGCGGCGCCGGTCGCTCACATCTGGTTTCTGCGCTCTCTCCCTTCGCGGATCGGCACCCTGCTCGACATGACGCTCAAGGAACTCGAAAAAGTGCTCTATTTCGAGTGCTACGTCGTCACCGATCCGGGTGAGACTCCGCTGACGCAGAAAGAGCTGCTGACCGAGCGCAAGTACCGCGAGGCGCGCGAGCAGTACGCCGACGGCTTCAAGGCCGACATGGGCGCGGAGGCGATTCGCTCGCTGCTCTCGCAGCTCCAGCTCGACAAGCTCGCGACCGATCTCCGCGTCGAGATGAAGGCGACCAACTCCGAGGCGCGGCGCAAGAAAGTTGCCAAGCGCCTGAAAGTTATCAACGCGTTTCGCGAGTCGGGCAACCGGCCCGAATGGATGATCCTGACGATCCTGCCGGTCATTCCGCCCGACCTGCGGCCGCTGGTTCCGCTCGACGGTGGACGCTTTGCGACCTCTGATCTGAACGATCTCTACCGGCGCGTGATCAACCGCAACAACCGGCTGAAGCGCCTCATCGAGCTCAACGCGCCCGACATCATCATCCGCAATGAAAAGCGGATGCTGCAGGAGGCGGTCGATGCGCTGTTCGACAACGGACGGCGCGGCCGCGCGATCACCGGACCGAGCAAACGTCCGCTGAAGTCGCTCTCCGACATGCTCAAGGGCAAGTCAGGACGCTTCCGGCAGAACCTGCTCGGCAAACGCGTCGATTACTCGGGCCGCTCGGTTATCGTAGTCGGCCCCGAGTTGCGGCTGCATCAGTGCGGACTGCCCAAGAAGATGGCGCTCGAGCTGTTCAAGCCGTTCATCTACAACAAGCTCGAAGAAAAGGGCTACGTCACGACCATCAAGAGCGCCAAGAAGATGGTCGAGAAAGAGGGCAAGGATGTCTGGGATATCCTCGACGACGTAATCCGCGAGCATCCGGTGTTGCTGAACCGCGCACCGACGCTGCATCGGCTCGGCATCCAGGCGTTCGAGCCGGTGCTGATCGAGGGCAAGGCGATCCAGCTTCATCCTCTCGTGTGCGTCGCCTACAATGCCGATTTCGACGGCGACCAGATGGCAGTGCATGTGCCGCTGTCGATCGAGGCGCAGGTCGAGTCGCGCGCGCTCATGATGTCCACCAACAACATCCTGTCGCCGGCGTCCGGCAAACCGATCATCGTGCCGACGCAAGACATGGTGCTGGGGCTCTACTACATGACGCGCGAGCGTCCTCTTGCGCGCGGCGAAGGCAAATCGTTCTCGAGCACCTCTGAAGTGCGTATCGCGTACGATCACGACGAGATCGATCTGCACGCGAAGATAACGGTCCGGATGCCTGCCGCGGCTCCAGTCGAGCCGGCTGTCGATCACGACGCTCCGGTGCGCAAGAAAAAGGACAAGCATGCGGCGCCCGCGGCCGCGCTGCCGACGCACGAGCGGATCGAGACCACGGTCGGACGCGTGCTGCTCTACGAGATCGTGCCGCCCGAAGTTCCGTTTGCGGAGGTCAACAAGACGCTCAAGAAAAAGGAACTCGGAAACCTGATCGATATCGTCTATCGCCGCGCGGGCAACAAATCGACGGTAATCTTCGCCGATCGGCTGAAGGATATCGGCTTCGAATTTGCCACCAGGGCCGGCATCTCGATTTCGATCAAGGACATGGTGATTCCGGCGCAGAAGGCGTCCTTGCTCGACCAGGCGCAGAAGCAGGTCGGCGAGATCCAGAAGCAGTACAACAACGGCGTTATCACCGACGGCGAGCGCTACAACAAGGTCGTCGATATCTGGGCCGAAGTGCAGGACGAGATCGGTTCTTCGGTTATCAAGGGCCTCTCGACCGAAGTTTACGGCAAGGACAAAGAGGGCAAGGAGATTTCCGGCCCCTCGTTCAACCCGATCTTCATCATGGCCGACTCCGGCGCGCGCGGATCGGAACAGCAGATTCGCCAGCTCGCCGGATTGCGCGGCCTGATGGCCAAGCCGTCGGGCGAAATTATCGAAACGCCGATCACGGCGAACTTCCGCGAGGGTCTGACCGTCGGCGAGTACTTCACCTCGACTCACGGCGCGCGCAAGGGTCTTGCCGACACCGCGCTCAAGACCGCGAACTCGGGCTACCTGACCCGGCGCCTCGTGGACGTCGCGCAGGATTCGATCATCACCGAGCAGGATTGCGGCACGCTCGACGGAATCGACATGGGACCGCTGGTCGAAGGCGGCGAAGTGATCGAAGGACTCGGCGACCGCGTGCTCGGACGCGTCGCGCTCGAAGACGTGGCCGATCCGTTCACCGGCGAAGTGGTGGTGAACGCCAACGACACGATCGACGAGGAAAAAGTCCGGCGTATCGAGGATGCCGGTATCGAAAAGATCAAGATTCGTTCGGTTCTGACCTGCCAATCGCGCCAGGGCGTATGCGTGAGCTGCTACGGCCGCGACTTGGGCCGCGGGCATCTGGTGAACCTGGGCGAGGCGATCGGCACGATCGCGGCGCAATCGATCGGCGAGCCGGGAACCCAGCTCACGATGCGCACGTTCCATATCGGTGGAACCGCGAGCCGGCGCGCCGAGCAGACCACGCTCGAACCGCGCACCGAGGGCGTTATCCGGTTGCACAACGCCGTAGTGCGCGCGGGCCGCGACGGCAAGTACATCGTGATGTCCCGTCACGGCGAAGTGACTGTCGCCGCGCAGATCAAGGGCGAAGACGGCCACGTGCGCGAGCGCGAGCGCGAACGCTATCCGCTGGTGTACGGCGCCAAGCTGTACAAGAAGGACGGCGACCACGTCAAAGCGGGCGAGATGATCGCCGAGTGGGATCCGTACACCACCCCGATCATCACCGAAGTCGACGGCGTGGTTAAGTTCGGCGATATCCTCGACGGCAAGACGATGAACGAAGTCGTCGACGAGCGCACCGGCGCGCGGTCAAACGTAATCGTCGAGTTCAAAGACCTCGACGTGCGCCCGCGTATCTCGATCAAGGACAGCTCGGGCAAGACCGCGAAGATTCCCGACTCGAACCTCTTCGCACGCTACTTCCTGCCGGTCGGCGCGTATATCAACGTTGCCGAGGGCACGGAGGTCCGGGCCGGAGACGTGATCGCCAAGCTGCCGCGCGAAACCACCAAGACCAAGGACATCACCGGAGGTCTGCCGCGAGTCGCCGAGCTGTTCGAGGCGCGCAAGCCCAAGGAGTTCGCCGTCATCTCGGAAATCGACGGACAGGTTTCCTTCGGCAAGGACACCAAGGGCAAGCGCAAGGTCGTCGTGACGCCGGAAGTCGGCGAGCCGCGCGAATACCTGATCGCCAAGGGCAAGCATATCGGCGTTCATGAGGGCGACCTGGTAAAGGCGGGCGAGCCGCTGATGGAAGGCTCGTCGAATCCGCACGACATCCTGACGATTCTCGGTGAGAAGGCACTGGCGAAATATCTGGTTGACGAAATCCAGGAGATTTACCGGCTGCAGGGTGTGCGGATCAACGACAAGCATATCGAAGTGATCGTGCGCCAGATGCTGCGGCGCGTGCGAATCAAGGAGGTCGGCGACACCACCTTCCTGGTCGGAGACCAGGTCGAGAAATGGCGCTTCGACGAAGAGAATGCCCGCGTGCTCGACAAGGGCGGAGAGCCGGCGATCGCCGAGCCGCTCCTGCTCGGGATCACCAAGGCGTCGCTTTCGACAGAAAGCTTCATCTCGGCGGCGTCGTTCCAGGAGACCACCCGGGTGCTGACCGAGGCCGCGATCAACGGCAAAGTCGATCGGCTGGTCGGCCTCAAGGAAAACGTGATCATGGGGCGCCTGATTCCGGCCGGGACGGGCCTGCCTTCCTACAACCGGATGGAGCTCAAAGTCGAAGGCGTGGCCGAGCCCGAAGAAGGCGCGAAAAGCGAGCTTGAAGCGGCCGCGGCACCCGTCGGAGATTGACACGCACGCGGACTGCGCGTACATACTTGTAGTTCCCCCAAGGGCTTGTCCCGCCCTTGGGGGGTTTGTTTGAACTCACGCGTTTCCACCTCGACCGATACCCGGGGGACATCGCAAAAGCGGAAGGCCGCGCGGAATTGTCCGCGCACTCGGGGAACAGAAGACGCGGAGTTGCCGATACGGAAGTCGTGCTTAAGTTAATTGATTGCACTAATGGACGAGAAGTTACGGACGAACGGAATTTAACGTGCCCTCGATAAACCAGTTGATCCGGCAAGCGCGCGTCAAGAAGCGCTTCAAAGTGAAAGCGCGCGCCCTCGAGGGTTCGCCCCAGAAGCGCGGCGTATGCACCCAGGTGAAGACCACCACGCCCAAGAAGCCGAACTCCGCCCTGCGCAAAGTGGCGCGCGTGCGGCTGTCCAACGGAATCGAAGTTAATACTTATATTCCGGGTGTGGGACACAACCTTCAGGAACACTCGGTCGTGCTGATCCGCGGCGGCCGCGTGCGCGATCTGCCGGGTGTGCGCTATCACGTGATCCGCGGCACCCTTGATTCGATCGGCGTGCAGGAACGGCGCAAGAGCCGCTCCAAGTACGGATCGAAGAAGCCGAAGTAACCGCCATGTCACGCAAAGGACAAGCTAAAGTCCGCGAGATCGCGGCCGACCCGAAGTTTCACGATCGCACGGTTGCGAAGTTTGTAAACGTGGTGATGGAACGCGGAAAGAAATCCACCGCCGAGCGCATCCTTTACGGAGCGCTCGAGCTGGTCGCGGAACGCTCGAAGGAAGACGGGCTCGCGATGTTCAAAAAGGCGCTCGATAACGTGCGCCCCGCGGTCGAAGTGCGCTCGCGGCGCGTCGGCGGCGCGAACTACCAGGTCCCGGTCGAGGTTCGGCCCGTACGGCGCAATTCGCTTGCGATGCGATGGCTGGTGACGGCGGCGCGCGCGCGCGGCGAGAAGTCGATGCGCGAGCGGCTGGCGGCGGAAATCCTCGAGGCCGCGCAAAATCGCGGTGGCGGCGTCAAGAAACGCGAAGACACTCACCGCATGGCCGACGCCAACAAGGCGTTTGCCCATTATCGCTGGTAAACAGTCGAGTTCTTATTCATGGCTCGTACCACGCCAATAGAACGGGTGCGCAATATCGGCATCATGGCCCACATCGATGCCGGCAAGACCACCACTACCGAACGGGTGCTGTACTACACCGGCATCAACTACAAGATCGGCGAGGTGCATGAAGGCACCGCGACGATGGACTGGATGGTGCAGGAGCAGGAACGCGGCATCACGATCACGTCGGCGGCCACCACCTGCTTCTGGCGCGAGCATCACTTTAATATCATCGACACGCCCGGGCACGTCGATTTCACGATCGAAGTCGAGCGCAGCCTGCGCATCCTCGACGGCGCGGTCGCCGTGTTCTGCGCGGTCGGCGGCGTCGAGCCGCAGTCCGAGACCGTATGGCGCCAGGCCGACAAGTATCGCGTTCCGCGGATCGCGTTTATCAACAAGATGGATCGCGTCGGCGCCGAGTTCGAGCGCGTCGTGCAGGAGATGCGCGACAAGCTGAAGACGGTTCCGCTTCTGCTCCAGCTTCCGATCGGCGCCGAGGACAAGTTTACCGGCGTGATCGACCTGGTCGAGCAACGCGCGCTTATCTGGGACGAAGATCGCCTGGGCGCCAACTACAGGGTCGAGGAGATTCCCGCCGCGATGAAAGAACAGGCGGCAGGATATCGCGACAAGATGATCGAGACGCTCGCCGATCACGACGAGCATCTGATGGAGCTGTATCTCGAAGGCAAGGCGCCCGCGCCGGAGCAGATCCGCGCGGCGATCCGCGCGGCGACGCTCAAGATGGCGGTGACGCCGGTGCTGCTCGGCTCCGCGTTTCGCAACAAGGGCGTGCAGCCGATGCTCGACGCGGTGGTGGACTATCTGCCTTCTCCGCTCGACCTGCCTCCGGTGGTCGGCAACGTTGACGGCAAGCTGGAAGAGCGATGGCCGCGCGACGACGCGCCGTTTTCCGCGTTGGCGTTCAAGATCATGACCGATCCTTATATCGGCACGCTGACGTTCGTCCGGGTTTACTCGGGCAAGCTCGAAAGCGGGTCGTCGGTGCTGAATTCGACCCGCGGCAAGCGCGAACGGATCGGACGCCTGGTGCGGATGCACGCGAACAAGCAGGAAGCGATTTCCGAAGTGTTCGCCGGCGATATCTGCGCGCTCGGACTGCGCGACACGACCACCGGCGATACGCTATGCGATCCGGCCGCGCCGATTATTCTCGAGTCGATCGAGTTTCCCGATCCGGTTATACAGATCGCGATCGAGCCCAAGACCAAGGCCGACCAGGAGAAGCTCGGCGAGGCGCTGCAGAAGCTCGCCAAAGAGGATCCTTCGTTCCGCGTGTCGGTAAACAAGGAAACTTCGCAGACGCTGATCGCCGGGATGGGCGAGTTGCATCTCGAAATTATCGTCGACCGGCTGCTGCGCGAGTTCAAGGTTGACGCCAACGTCGGCAAGCCGCAGGTCGCCTATCGCGAAACCATTCGCAAGGCGTCCGAGGCCGAAGGCCGGTTCGTCCGCCAGACCGGAGGCCACGGCCAGTTCGGCGTGGTCGAGCTGCGGATCGAGCCGATGGAAAAAGGCGCGGGCTTCGAGTTCGTCGACGGCACCAAGGGCGACGCGATTCCGCGCAATTTCATCAAGCCGATCGAAAACGGGGTCAAAGAGGCGATGGATAACGGCGTGCTGGCCGGCTATCCGATGGTCGATCTGCGCGCGACGCTGCTCGACGGCAAGTCGCACGACGTCGACTCGTCCGAATTGGCGTTCAAGATCGCGGGCTCGATCGCGTTCAAGGAAGCCTGCGAAAAGGCCGACGCCGTGCTGCTCGAGCCGGTGATGGACGTCGAGGTGGTGACGCCGCAGGAGTTCATGGGCGAAGTTATCGGCGATCTGAACTCGCGGCGCGGCAAGATTCTGGATATGGAAAGCCGCGCGGGCGCGCAGGTGATCGAGGCGCGAGTGCCGCTGGCCACGATGTTCGGCTATTCGACGCGGCTGCGCTCGATTACCCAGGGCCGCGCGAATTACACGATGCAATTCGGCGCGTACGAACAGGTACCGCAGAATATTTTTCAGGAACTGATGGCGCGCAACGCCGACGGCGACCAGCCGTCGCGGGCGCGCGCCTAGGACCAGGGCAGAACCCGGGAGAAATACGATGGGCAAGGCTAAATTCGAACGTACTAAGCCGCACGCGAACGTTGGCACGATCGGCCATATCGATCACGGCAAGACCACGCTGACCGCGGCGATCACCAAGGTGCTGGCGTCCAAGAAGCTCGCCCAGTTCACCGCGTTCGATCAGATCGACAAGGCTCCGGAAGAGCGCGAGCGCGGTATCACGATCGCGATCGCGCACGTCGAGTACGAAACCGCCAAGCGCCACTACGCGCACGTGGATTGCCCGGGCCACGCCGACTACATCAAGAACATGATCACCGGCGCCGCCCAGATGGACGGCGCGATCCTGGTGGTTGGCGCCAATGACGGTCCGATGCCGCAGACGCGCGAGCATATCCTGCTCGCCTACCAGGTCGGCGTGCCCGCGATCGTGGTGTTCATGAACAAGGTCGACATGGTCGACGACCCCGAGCTGCTCGACCTGGTCGAGCTCGAAGTCCGCGACCTGCTGAAGAAGCAGAACTATCCGGGCGACGACGTTCCCGTTATTCGCGGCAGCGCGATCAAGGCGCTCAATTGCGGATGCGGCAAAGACGATTGTCCGAACTGCAAGCCGATCCTCGACCTCATGGACGCGATCGACAACTATATCCCGCAGCCCAAGCGCGAGACGGACAAGCCGTTCCTGATGCCGATCGAAGACGTGTTCTCGATCTCGGGCCGCGGCACCGTCGTCACCGGCCGCGTTGAAAAGGGCAAGGTCAAGGTTGGCGAGGAAATCGAAATTGTCGGCTTCAAGGACACGACCAAGACGGTCGTGACCGGCGTCGAGATGTTCCGCAAGCTGCTCGACGAAGGGCAGGCGGGCGACAATATCGGCGTGTTGCTGCGCGGCGTCAAGCGCGAAGATATCGAGCGCGGACAGGTGCTTGCGAAGCCCGGCTCGATTACGCCGCATACCCAGTTCGAGGGCTCGGCGTATATCCTGACCAAGGACGAAGGCGGACGGCATACGCCGTTCTTCTCCGGCTATCGCCCGCAGTTTTACTTCCGCACCACCGACGTTACCGGAGTGCTGACGCTGCCCGAAGGCACCGAGATGGTGATGCCGGGCGACAATATCAAGATACTGGGCGAATTGATCACGCCGGTCGCGATGGACGAAGGGCTGCGCTTCGCTATTCGCGAGGGCGGCCGCACCGTAGGCGCGGGCGTGGTCTCGAAAATACTCAAGTAGCGATTGCGGATTTATAGAGGATGCAACTGAGCGCTTGAGAATCGGGCGCGGTTTTCCAGGATGAACGACAAGATACGCATACGTCTTAAGGCGTACGATTACCGCCTGCTCGATCAGTCGGTCCGCGAGATCGTCGATACCATCCGCCGTACCGGCGGAAGGGTCGCCGGTCCGATCCCGCTGCCGACCCGGATAGAGCGCTTCACCGTCAACCGATCTCCGCACGTTGACAAGAAGTCGCGCGAGCATTTCGAGATCCGCACGCATAAGCGGCTGCTCGACGTGCTCGAACCGACCCAGCAAACCATCGACGCGCTCGGCAAGCTCGACCTGGCCGCCGGCGTGGACGTTGAGATCAAGCTCGAGTAGCGGCGATGCTTACCGGATTGATTGGAAAGAAACTCGGGATGACGCAGGTGGCCGACGCGCAGGGGCGCGTGCGCGCCGTGACCGTCGTCCAGCTTGGACCGTGCACCGTGTCGCAGCTCAAGACCAAGCCGACTGACGGCTACGAAGCCGTGCAGGTGACGTGGGGCAAGAAAAAGCTCTCGCGCGTCAACAGCGCGCTGCGCGGCCATTTCAAGGCCGCCGATATCGCGCCCGGCGTGCGCACGGTCGAGTTCGAGCGCCGCGGCGAAGGCGAGATCAAGCTGGGACAGGCGATCAACGCCGGCGAGGTGTTCAAGCCCGGCGACCAGGTCGACGTTGAGGGCGTCTCCAAGGGACGCGGCTACGCGGGCGTTATCCGGCGGCATCACTTTTCCGGATTTCCCGGCTCGCATGGCACCCACGAGTATTTCCGCCACGGCGGCTCGATCGGCAACCGTTCTTATCCGGGACGTGTGCGCAAGGGACTTCGGATGGCGGGGCAGCTCGGCAATGAGACCGCGACCGTGCTCAATCTTGAAGTGGTCGAGATCCTGCCCGAGGAAAACGCAATTGTAATTACCGGCGCGCTGCCGGGTCCCGACGGCGCGGTCGTGATCGTCGAGCATGCGGCGCGTCCGCGCCGGCGTGCGAACGCGAATGTGGTGGCGGCCAATGGCTGAGCGGCGCGCAAAACATAATCCGGTGAAACTTCCGCTCTACTCGGCGGCGCAGGAACGCTCCGGCGAAATCGAATTCGCCGGCGCGGTGTTCGGGCGCGAGGGCGATAATTCTGTGGTCCACGAAGCGGTCCAGATGCAACTGGCCAAGCGTCGCTCGGGGACCGCGTCCACCAAGACGCGCGGGCTTATCTCGGGCGGCGGACGCAAGCCGTGGCGCCAGAAGGGGACGGGCCGCGCCCGCTCGGGATCGACTCGCTCGCCGATCTGGCGCAGCGGAGGCACGATCTTCGGACCGGTCCCGCGCGATTATTCTTACAAGATGCCCAAGAAGGCGTGGCGCCGCGCGCTCTGCCTGGCGCTGTCTGATCGGGCGCGCGAGGGCAAAGTTTTTATTGTCGAATCGTTCGAGCTCGCCGAAGCCAAGACCAAGAACGCCAAAGCGTTTCTGGAAAAGCTCGGAGTGAAACACGCGCTGATCGTGATTGGCGAAGCCGACACCGCTTTCTACCGCGCGGCCCGTAATCTCGCGGCGCACAAGATTCTCGCGGCCGTCGGGCTCAATGTTTTCGATCTGCTGAATTATGACGAATTGGTGATGACCGAGGCGACCGCGCGTGCGATCGAGACGCGGCTGGCTGCGGATACTTCGCGCCAGGACGCCGACGCGGAGCAATCAGAAGGTGACGCGCGATGAGCCTCGAGCAAATCGTGATGGCGCCGCTCATCACCGAAAAAGGCACTTTCGTCGGCGAGAAGAGCAACCAGGTCGTGTTCCGGGTCCGTCTCGACGCGAGCAAGGACGTGATTCGCGACGCGGTCGAGCAGCTTTTCAAGGTGACGGTGCTCAAGGTCAGGACGATCAAGCTGATGGGCAAGAACCGTCGGCGCGGTGCGATCAAGGGACGCCGTTCGGATTGGAAAAAAGCTTACGTGACGCTCAAGGAAGGCGATCGGATCGAGTTCTTTGAAGGGGTTTAGAGAAGCGATACGAACATGGCAGTAATCCAGCTAAATCCGCGCACCCCCGGCCAGCGCTTCATGCAGATCGCCGATTTCTCGGAGCTCACGAAAAAAGAGCCCGAGAAGAATCTGCTCGAGCCGGTAAAGCGCACGGGCGGACGCAATAATCGCGGCCGGATGACTTCGCGTCATCGCGGCGGCGGACACAAACGGCGCCTGCGCACGATTGATTTCAAGCGCACGCATGACGGCGTGCCCGCGGTCGTCGCGTCGCTCGAATACGATCCGAATCGCTCGGCCAATATCGCGCTGCTCCACTATGCCGACGGCACCAAGGCCTACATCCTTGCGCCCGACGGGCTCAAAGTGGGCGCGAAGGTCGAGTCGGGCGAGAACGCGGATATCAAGCCGGGCAACGCGCTGAAGCTTAAGAATATTCCGCTCGGCACGATTATCCACGCGGTCGAGCTCAAGCCGGGCGCGGGCGCGCAGCTCGTACGCGGCGCGGGAGTGTCGGCCCAGTTGATGGCCAAGGAAGGCAAGTTCGCGCTGCTCAAGCTGCCCTCGGGCGAGCAGCGGATGGTGCAGGCGGAATGCCGCGCCAGTATCGGACAGGTCGGTAATCTCGACCACGAAAATATTTCGATCGGCAAGGCCGGGCGCTCGAGGTGGCTCGGCAAGCGCGGACACGTCCGCGGAGTTGCGATGAATCCGGTTGATCATCCGCACGGCGGCGGCGAAGGCCGCTCCAAGGGGAATCATCCCCAGTCGCCGTGGGGACAACCGGCCAAGGGTTACAAGACGCGTAAAAAGAAGCCGTCGGATCGGTATATCGTAAGCCGCCGGCCGCGCGGGAAGCATTCTTAAGCCATGGCACGATCAGTAAAGAAGGGCCCGTTTATCGACGGGCATCTGAAAAAGAAGGCTGAGGCGGCCGCCGCGGCGGGTGACAAGCGGATTATCCGCACCTGGTCGCGCCGCTCGATGATCCTGCCCGAGATGGTAGGGCTCACCTTCGCGGTGCATAACGGCCACAAGTTCATCCCGGTCTACTGCACCGAGAATATGGTCGGGCACAAGCTCGGCGAGTTTTCCGGCACGCGGACTTTCCACGGCCACGCGGGCGACCGCAAGGGCGAAGTCAAGCAGTCCGCCGCGCCTACGGCGCCGCCAGCGGCTGCGGCGAAGGCGGGCGCGTAGAGCGCCAAATACTGAGAAGAAGATAGAGACGAGCTGCAATCATGGAAGCGTTATCGCGTCATCGGTACATCAGAATTTCGCCGCGCAAGCTGAAGCTGGTGTGCGATCTGGTCGTCGGCAAGCCTGTCGGGCAGGCGCTGTCGATCCTCGAATTCACGCCCAAAAAGGGCGCGAAGTTCGTATCGAAGACGCTCCTGTCGGCTGTAGCCAATGCGCGCGATCAGCAGAACGTGGACGAGGACAAGCTGTTCGTAAAACGGGCGACCGCCGAAACCGGACCGACTTTGAAGCGTTCGCTGCCGCGCGCTCATATGCATGCAACGCCGATTCTCAAGCGCACCAGCCATCTGACCGTGATCGTGGACGAGCGCGCTAGCTGAGGACTCGCGTTAGCTGAGGATTATAGATGGGCCAGAAATCACATCCGCGCGGGCTTAGGCTCGGAATTATCGAGGGCTGGGACTCGCGCTGGTTTTCGAGTCACGACTACACCGCGCTCCTGCACGAGGACATCAAGCTGCGCGAGTTTATCAAGCGCCGCCTCTACCACGCGGGAATCTCTAAGATCGAGATCGAACGGATGGCCAACAAGGCCAAGGTGAATATCTATACCGCGCGTCCGGGAATCGTGATCGGCAAGAAGGGCGTCGAGATCGACAAGCTCAAGGCGGATATCGCCAAGCTGATGAAGGGCAAGGACACCTTTATCAATATCCATGAAGTCCGCCGCCCCGATCTCGATCCGCAACTGGTCGCCGAGAATATCGCGCTCCAGCTCGAACGCCGGGTCGCGTTTCGCCGCGCGATGAAGGAAGCGGTCACGCGCGCGATGCGGATGGGCGCGCAGGGAGTCAAAGTTCACGTTGCCGGACGCCTGGGCGGCGCCGAAATCGCCCGCCAGGAATGGTATCGCGAAGGCCGCGTGCCCTTGCAGACGTTGCGCGCCAACGTCGCTTACGGATTCGCCGAAGCGCGCACGACCTACGGAGTTATCGGAGTCAAAGTCTGGATCTTCCGCGGCGAAATCCTGACCCGCCAGGAAGAAGAAGCCAAACGCACCGGACAGGCCGCCCAGCAGCAGTAGCATCACCATGCTCTCACCCAAAAAAGTTAAATGGCGCAAGATGCAGAAGGGCCGTGTACGCGGCGCCGAATCGCGCGGGCTCGAACTCGCCTTCGGCGACTACGGCTTGAAAGCCACCGAGACGGCGCGCGTCGATGCGCGCGCGCTCGAAGCGGCTCGTATCGCGCTGACCCGGCATATCAAACGCGGTGGTCGCGTATGGATTCGCGTGTTTCCGGACAAGCCCTTTACCAAGAAGCCTGCGGAAACCCGGATGGGCAAGGGCAAGGGCGGACCCGAGGGATGGACCGCGGTGGTGCGGCCCGGACGAATCCTGTTCGAGATGGAAGGCGTGGATCGGCCGACTGCGCGCGAGGCGATGCGCCTGGCCGCGCACAAGCTGCCGATCAAGACGATCGTCGTGGAACGCGAGGAGGGCGGCCTTGGAGCTTGACGAGATCAGGCAGATGAACGAGGGCGACCTGCGCGTCAAGGAACGCGAGACGCGCGAGGAGATTTTCCGCCTGCGGCTCAAGCTGAAGACCAATCAGCTTGACAAGTCGGCGGCGCTGACCGTCGCGCGGCGCGAGCTCGCGAGAATTTTGACCGTGATCAAACAGAAGTCCGCCGGCGCAGACGGCGCCGCGAAAGCGAAGTAACTCGATGCGTGAGCGAACCAAACGGCGCGAAGGTACGGTGGTCTCCGCCAAGATGACCAAGACCGTGGTGGTCCAGGTCGATCGCCTGGTCGAGCATCCGCTGTATGGAAAGCGGATGCGCGGGCGCAAGCGCTACATGGCGCACGACGAAACCAGCCAGTGCCACGAGGGCGACCGCGTGCAGATCGTCGAGTCGCGGCCGATAAGCAAGAGCAAGCGCTGGCGCATCAGCAAGGTAGTCAAGCGGGCGGCAGGCTGAGGATTAGACAAGCGCGATGATTCAGGTGCAGACAGTTCTCGAACGTCGCCGACAATTCGGGCGCCCGCAAGGTCATGTGCATCAAGGTGCTGGGCGGCTCGCGCCGGCGCTACGCCTCGGTGGGTGACGTGATCGTGGTCGCGATCAAGGAAGCGATACCGAACGCCAAAGTGAAAAAGGGCGAGGTCGCCCGCGCCGTGATCGTGCGCACCGCGCGCGAGATCAGCCGCGACGACGGCAGCTATATTCGCTTTGACGGCAACTCGGCGGTGCTGATCGACGCGCAGCACGAACCGATCGGGACCCGAATTTTCGGGCCGGTCGCGCGCGAGCTGCGCGCAAAAAAGTTCATGAAGATAATTTCACTCGCACCAGAGGTACTGTGAGATGGCGGCCGCTGCAAAATACAAGATCCGCAAGAACGACATGGTGATGGTCGTCAAAGGGCGCGATCGCGGCAAGACCGGCAAGGTGATGCGGGTGCTGTCGGAGCGCGGACGGGTGATCGTCGAGCGGCTGAATATCGTCAAACGCCACTCGAAGCCGCGCGGCGCGGCGAGCCCCGGCGGAATCGTGGAAAAAGAGGCGCCGCTCAATATCGCCAACGTCATGTTCTTCTGCGATCGATGCAACGCGCCCGTGCGCCTGGCCGTGAAGCTCGGCGACGACAAGACTCGAACCCGCGTATGCCGCCGGTGCGGCGAAGCGGTGGGTAACGACTGATGGCCGACAAGAACAACAAAACCGAAAAGCCGCAAAAGGCCAAGAACCCGGACGCTGCCGCCAAGGGGCAGGCGCAAAAGGCTCAGGCCGCGAAGGACAAGGCGGCGCGTGCGGAACAAGCCGCGGCCGCCGCGGCGGCGCCGCGCGAGCCCGAGCCGAAAATTCCGGCCCGGATGCGTCTGCGCTATGAGAGCGAGATCGTGCCGGCGCTGATGCGCGAGCTGAAGATCGAAAACAAGATGCGGGTGCCGCGCCTTTCCAAGATCACGATCAACATGGCGCTCAGCGAGGCGCGCGATAACGTCAAGGTGCTCGACCTCGCGGTCGAGGAGCTCGCGCAAATCTCCGGCCAGAAGCCGGTGCTGACGCGCGCGCGCAAGGCGATATCGAATTTCAAGCTCCGCCAGGGGATGCCGATCGGAACGATGGTCACGCTGCGGCGCGAGCGGATGTGGGAATTTTTCGACCGGCTGGTTAACGTCGCGTTGCCGCGCGTGCGCGACTTTCGCGGAATCAGCGACAAGGCCTTTGACGGACGCGGCAATTATTCGCTCGGCCTGCGCGAGCATACGATTTTTCCCGAGCTCAATCTGGACAAGGTTGATAAGGTAAAAGGACTTACGATTTCAATCACCACCAGCGCGCGCAGCGACTTCGAGGGGCTGACCCTGCTGAAGGCGCTCGGGATGCCGTTCAGGAACCAGGCCGAGCGCGAAGGACAGCCTGCGGCGGCCGCGCCCGCGCCAGTGTCGGAGCCCGCGCAGGCATAGGTGCAGGACACAAAGATCGATGGCTAAGAAGTGTCTCAGAATCAAGGCGTTACGCACTCCGAAGTTCAAGGTGCGGACGCATAACCGCTGCCCGCTATGCGGGCGCTCGCGGGCCTATTACCGGCGCTTCAAGATGTGCCGGCTGTGCCTGCGCAAATACGCTCTTAGAGGACAGCTTCCCGGCGTCGTCAAGGCGAGCTGGTAGAGGGAATAATGTCGAGGACCGACCCGATCGCAGAACTGCTGACCCGAATCCGCAACGCGATGCGTGCGCGGTACAATGAGGTCACGCTCGAACACTCGCGGCTGCGCGAAGCGATCTGCCGCGTGCTGGTCGCCGAGGGTTTCCTCGACGGCGTCGAGCCCGCGGGAGAAGATCCCAAGCGCAAGCTCGTGATCAAGCTGCGCTACTCGGCCGCGCGCGAGCCGGTGATCAAGGGAATCGAGCGCGTAAGCAAGCCCAGCCTGCGGCGCTACGCCGGCGCCGACGAGATCTCCAAGGCGCGCGGCGCGATGGGCGTGCATATCGTTTCGACACCGCTCGGCGTGATGAGCGGGCGCGAGGCGCGCCGCAAACGCGTGGGCGGCGAAATTCTCTGCCGGGTCTGGTAAACGGAGCCGTCGATGTCGCGCATAGGAAGATTACCGGTAAAACTCGAAAAGGGCGTGAAAGCCGAACTTTCCGGCACCACGCTCAAAGTCGAGGGCCCCAAGGGCAAGCTCTCGCATCCGTTGCCGCCCGGCTTCACGGTCGAGATCAACGGCGCCGAGCTTACGGTTAAGCGGCCGGGTGATACCAACCTCGAGCGTTCGCTGCACGGACTGACGCGCAAGCTGATCGCCAATATGGCCGAAGGCGTCAGCAAGGGCTTCACCAAGGTTCTCGAGATCAACGGAGTCGGCTACCGCGCGGAAGCAAAGGGCGCTCAGATCAATTTGAGTCTCGGCTACTCGCATCCGATTGTGTACCAGTTGCCGCCGGGAGTGACGGCCAAGGTCGAGCGGCAGGTGCTGATTACGCTCGAGAGCGCCGATCGCCAGTTGCTTGGCTCGGTCGCCTCAGAAGTGCGCGAGCTCAGGCCGCCGGAGCCCTACAAGGGCAAGGGAATCAAGTACGCGACCGAAACGATTCGCCGCAAGGCGGGAAAAGCCGCCGCCGGATCGACTGCGGCCTAGAGCGAATAAGCAGGGCACGAAGAGTCAACCACGATGCAATCACAGCGGGCAGAAAAACGAGGTTTGCGCCGTCAGCGCGTGCGCCGCAAGGCGACGGGCACCGACGCGCGGCCGCGGCTTTCGATCTACCGGTCGCTCAATCATATCTACGCGCAAGTGATTTCGGACCAGAGCGGCAACACGATCGCGGCGGCTTCGACGCAGAGCGAGGCGGTGCGCGACGCGCTCAAGAGCAAGCGCAATCTCGCCGCCGCCAAAGCGGTAGGCAAGGCGATTGCCGAGAAATGCCGGGCCGCGGGAATCCACAGCGTGGTGTTCGACCGCAACGGCTTTCTCTATCATGGACGGGTAAAGGCGCTGGCCGACGCGGCGCGCGAAGCCGGATTAAAGTTCTGAAAATCGAGGCACGAAGTGGCGCAACGCATTGACCCGCAAGGGCTCGAAATCAAGGAAAAGGTCGTCCATATCAACCGCGTCGCGAAGGTTGTGAAGGGCGGACGCCGCTTCAGCTTCTCGGCGCTGGTGGTCGCGGGCGATCATAACGGCCTCGTCGGCTTCGGCCTCGGCAAAGCCAACGAAGTCCCAGAGGCGATTCGCAAGGGCGTCGAGCGCGCCAAGAAGAGCCTGATTCGCGTACCGCTGCGTAACGGCACGATCCCGCACGAAGTGGTCGGCCATTTTGGCGCGGGCCGCGTGGTTCTGCGTCCGGCGGCCGAAGGGACCGGCGTTATCGCGGCGGGCGGAGTACGCGCGGTGGTCGAGCTTTGCGGAATCCGCAACATTCTGACCAAGCGGCTGGGCTCCTCGAATCCGCACAACCTGGTCAAGGCAACTCTCGAAGCGCTGCTCGAACTTCGCAGCCCCGAGGATATTTTGAAGCTGCGCGCACGCTCCGGAACCGGCGAACGTCCCGAAGCGGCTTGAGGCGAGCGGGTAATCAGTCAGGCAGGTTGATCTAGATAGGTCGATTAAGATGAGCCAGAAAGTCCGGGTAAAACTCGTGCATAGCCCGATCGGGACCAACAAACGCGTGCGCGCGACCATGCGCGGCCTCGGCCTCACCAAGGTCGGCAGCGAACGCGAGCTAGAGCGTACGGCGCCGGTTGAGGGCATGATCAAGCGGCTCAAGCATCTGGTGGCCGTGATCGAGAGCTGATCTTCGCGCGGCGCGCGTATCCGCATTAAGTGCAATAATCAGAGGACGCGATGAATCTCAGCGATTTGAAACCTGCTCCCCGCTCGAAGCATCGCATCAAGCGAATCGGACGTGGAATCGGCTCGGGGCACGGGAAGACTTCCGGCCGCGGGCACAAAGGCTTGGGCTCGCGCTCTCACGGCAATACTCCGCCGGGTTACGAGGGCGGGCAGATGCCGCTGCAGCGCCGCACGCCCAAGCAGGGATTTCGCCGGCTGGCAGAAGAACGAGACCCGGCGCGAGAAGTTTGATCTCGTGAATATCGGCAGCCTTTCGGGCTTTGCCGACGGAGAGACGATCGACGCGGCCGCTCTCGCCGCTCGCGGAATCACGCGCAAAGGACGTAAAATCAAGATTCTCGGTTCGGGTGAGTTGAAGACCAGGCTCACGGTTCGCGCCGACGCCTTCTCGGGCAGCGCGCGCGAGAAGATCGCCGCCGCCGGCGGCAGCGCGGAGCTTATCGCCCCGGCCAATGCCTGATGCTTGACGGGTTATCAAACGCCTCGCATATACCGGAGCTGCGCCGCCGGCTGCTGTTTACGGCCATGATGCTGGCGGTGTTCCGGCTCGGCGTGGCGGTGCCGACCCCGGGAATCGACGGGCAGGCGCTCGCGTCGTTCTTCGACGCCGCGTCGGGCACGATGTTCGGCTGGGTGAACCTGTTCTCGGGCGGCGCGCTGGAACAATTCTCGGTTTTCGCGCTCGGGATCATGCCGTACATCACGGTCGCGATCATCATTGATCTGCTCAAAGTCGCGTCGCCCTATATCGACGAGCTCTACAAGGAAGGCGAGGCCGGCCGCCGCAAGATAACGCAGTACACGCGTTACGCGACGGTGGGCCTTTCGATCCTGCAGGGCACGATGATCGCGATCGGACTCGAAAAGATCCAGGCGCCCGGCGGCGGCTCGGTCGTCTATTCGCCGGGGCCGGCGTTTATCACGATGACGGTGATCACGGTCACGGCCGGCGCGATGTTCGTCATGTGGCTCGGCGAGCAGATCACGGAGCGCGGTATCGGCAACGGCATTTCGCTGGTGATCATGGCCGGTATCGTCGCGCGGCTGCCGAGCGCACTTGGCGCTACGACCCAGTATGTCCGATCGGGCGAAATGAGCGTCTTCGCGCTGACCTTCATCCTGCTGTTAGCGGTCGGCGTCACCGCCCTGATCGTCTATCTGGAAACCGCGCAGCGGCGTATCCCGATTCAATATGCTCGCCGCGTGGTCGGACGGCGCGTGTACGGCGGGCAGGCGTCGCATCTGCCGCTCAAGATCAACACTTCGGGAGTTATTCCGCCGATCTTCGCGTCGTCGATCCTGGTCTTCCCGGCGACGGTCGCGCAGTTTTTGCCTCAGCTCAAGGATTACTCGGCCTTCCTGATGCCGGGCGGATTTACCTACGACCTGATCTACGTCATCCTGATCGTCTTCTTCTGTTATTTTTACACGGCGGTCACGTTCAACCCGGTTGACGTTGCCGACAACCTGAAAAAATACGGCGGCTTTATTCCCGGTATCCGGCCGGGCCGCTACACGGCGGAATATATCGATCGCGTGCTGTCGCGAATCACGCTGGGCGGCGCGATCTACGTCAGCGCCGTATGCGTTCTGCCGACGATTCTGATCGCGCGCTTCAACGTGCCGTTCTACTTCGGCGGCACAGCGCTCCTGATCGTGGTCGGCGTCGCGCTCGACACGATCGCCCAGATCGAAACCCATCTGCTCACGCGCAACTACGAAGGGTTCATGCGCCGCGGGCGGGTGAAATCGCGCAAAGGTGCGTAGACTGTGCGATTGGTACTCTTGGGCCCGCCCGGGGCGGGCAAGGGCACGCAGGCGCGGATGCTTCGTGAGCTGGCGGGGATTCCGCAAATCTCCAGCGGCGATCTGCTGCGCGCCGCGGTTCACGAGAAGACTTCGTTCGGCGTCGAGGCCGCAAGCTACATGGACCGCGGAGAGCTGGTCCCCGACGATCTCGTGTTGAACCTGATCGA
Source organism: uncultured delta proteobacterium (assembly GCA_963801665.1). GTDB lineage: Bacteria > Desulfobacterota > Binatia > Binatales > Binataceae > JBARDN01. The sequence continues at coordinate 982,587 of CAWDFL010000003.1, forward strand.
CGACCGGCTCGGCGCCGACGATGCTAAACACGGCTTTATCCTCGACGGCTTTCCGCGTTCGGTCGCGCAGGCGGAGGCGCTGCGTGCGATGCTGCTGAAGCGGCGCGGCAAATCGCTGGATAAAGTGATCGCGCTCAGCGTCCCCGACGAGGAGATTGTCCGTCGCATTTCTGGGCGGCGCACCTGCACCAAGTGCGGCGCGATGTATCATCTGATTTTCGAGCCGCCCAAAAAGGCCGGCGTATGCGACAAGTGCGGCGGCGAGCTCTATCTGCGTGAGGACGATTCCGAAACTACCGTGCGCAAAAGGCTGAGCGTATACAACGCGACTACCCGCCCGCTGCTCGATTTCTACGGCAGTCTGGGAGTGCTGGCGCAGATCGACGGAATGGGCAAGCCCGAAGAAGTTGACGCGCGCATCATAGCCACGCTGGACGGATTGCTGTCAAAAACCGCGTTGAACAAATCCGCGCGCGCCAAATCGCGCCCGAGCGCTCGATGATCACGATCAAGACCACCGAGGAAATCGCAATCATGCGCCGCGCAAGCCAGATCGTGGCCGAGGTGCTCGACGCATTGGTCGCAGCGGTGCGCCCCGGCATTGCGACCCAGGAGCTCGACGCGCTGGCTGAGCGGCTCACGATTGAAAAAGGCGCGCGCCCCGCGTTTAAGGGCTACAAGCCGGGCGACGTGGTTTATCCAAAGTCGCTGTGCGTGTCGATCAACGAAGAGATCGTTCACGGTATCCCGTCGGGCCGAAAGCTCAAGGCGGGCGATATTGTCGGGCTCGATTATGGCGTCGTGTACGAGGGCTTCTACGGCGATTCCGCGCGCACCGTTCCCGTCGGCCAGGTGCCGGAAAGCACTCAGCGCCTGCTGCGCGTCACGCGCGAGGCCCTGTATGCGGGAATCGCGCAGGCGCACGCGGGCAACAGAATTTCGGATATCGGGCGCGCGGTGCAGGCGGTGGCAGAAAAGGCCGGCTACTCGGTGGTGACGGATTTCGCCGGGCATGGAATCGGCCGGCGGCTCCATGAGGACCCGCAGGTGCCCAATTATTTTCGGCGCGGGATGCCGAACCCCCGGCTTCAGGAGGGGATGGCGCTCGCGATCGAGCCGATGGTTAACGAAGGAACGGCCGAATTGGAGATACTCGCCGACGGGTGGACTGCGGTAACCGCAGACGGTAAACTATCGGCCCACTTCGAGCATTCCATCGCGATCACCTCAAACGGGCCGATTATCCTGAGCGAGCTGGACAATGTCTAAGGGCGACTCGATCGAAGTTCAGGGAACGGTCAATGAGGCTTTGCCGAACGCGGTGTTTCGGGTGACGCTCGACAATGGGCACAAGGTGTTGGCGCATATTTCAGGCAAGATGCGGATGCATTACATCAAGATTCTCCCCGGCGACAAGGTCACGGTGGAACTGTCCCCGTATGATCTGACTCGCGGCCGGATTACTTACCGGCAGCGCTAGGCGCCGGCTGAAACGGTACGAAACGATGAAGGTTCGAGCTTCGGTAAAAAAGATCTGCAAGAACTGCAAAGTGGTGCGCCGGCAAGGCGTCGTGCGCATCCTGTGCTCCAACCCGCGCCATAAGCAGCGCCAGGGCTAGAGCCGCGGTCATAGCCGGAAGGCTCAAAAGGAATTTTGCGATGGCACGTGTAGCGGGAGTTGAACTGCCGAAGAACAAGCGGATGGAAATCGCGCTGACCTATATCTATGGGATCGGGCGCTCCGCCGCGGTCAAGATTCTCGACAAGGCGGGCGTCGATCGCGCGCGCAAGAGCGACGATCTGAGCGCCGAAGAGCAGAGCCGCATCCGCCAGGTGATCGATACCGACTTCGAGGTCGAGGGCGATCTTCGCCGCGAGATGCAGCAGAATATCAAGCGCCTGATGGACCTCGGATGCTACCGCGGCATCCGTCATCGCCGCTCGCTGCCGGTGCGCGGCCAGCGCACTCACACTAACGCGCGCACCCGCAAAGGTCCGCGCAAAGTCGTCGCGGGCAAAAAGCAGGCGCCGACCAAGTAAAACGGCCGCCGCGTGTAATACGCGGGCCATGAAGTTTTGACCGGGAGCTTTAGACGAGAGACCAGATGGCAGACGAAATCAAAGAGACCAAAGACGCACCCGCACCCGCGGCTGGCGCGGAAAAGGGCGCGGCTGCCGCTGCCGGCGCCGCCGCGGCTCCCGCACCGCGGCGCAAGCGCACCAAGCGCTCGGTGCCCGAGGGCGTCGCGCATATCCATGCGACTTTCAACAACACGATCGTCACGATCACCGATCAGAATGGACTCGTGATCGCGTGGGCCAGCGCCGGCTCGGTCGGCTTCAAAGGCTCGCGCAAGGGAACTCCATACGCGGCGCAGATGGCGGCAGAGGCGTGCGCGCGCAAATGCTCGGAAGTCGGGATGCGCGCCGTCGTCGCCTACGTGAAGGGACCTGGCGGCGGCCGCGAATCGGCGGTGCGCGCGCTGCAGGCCGCCTGGCCTCGGCGTGATTTCAATCAAAGACGTGACCCCGATACCGCACAACGGATGCCGTCCGCCGAAGCGGCGCAGGGTCTGATCACCTTTTAGGAAGGACGAAGGCACGTGGCGAGAAATCTTGGTCCCGTATGCCGGCTATGCCGGCGCGAAGGCTTGAAGCTCTTCCTCAAGGGAGAGCGATGCTTCAGCGACAAGTGTGCGATCGAGCGGCGCAACTATCCGCCGGGCGCGCATGGACAATCGCGCACCCGGTTTTCCGAGTTCGCCATCCGCCTGCGTGAAAAGCAGAAGGTGAAGCGAATTTACGGGATGCTCGAGAAGCAGTTCTCGCATTACTTCGAGGAAGCCGAGCGCCTGCCCGGAATCACCGGCGAAAACTTGCTGGTGCTGCTCGAGCGGCGGCTCGACAACGCGGTCTACAAGCTCGGCTTCGCGAGCTCGCTCGCGCAGTCGCGCCAGCTCGTGCGCCACGGCCATTACCAGGTTAACGGCAGGACCGTGACGATCCCGTCGTATCAGCTCGAAGTCGGCGACGTCGTGAGTATCACCGAGAAGAGCCGGACCAAGAAGGTGATCGTCGAGGCGATCGAGATGGCGCAGCGGCGCGGCACGCCGCCGTGGATGGCGCTCGAGCGCGAGCAGTTCCGCGGCACCTTCAAGGCGTTGCCCGCGCGCGGCGATTTGACCATGCCGATCAGCGAAAAACTGATCGTGGAACATTATTCGAGATAACCCTAACGGAGGCGGAGCTGCCTGCGGGGTCCGTGGCGGACCCGACTGCGGCTAAAGTCCCAACAGCTCTTGAAGCGGCGAAATTATGCAGAACGATTGGCGAGATCTGACCAAACCCAAGTCGGTTGAATTCGAAGAAAAAGAACTAACGCCCAGCTACGGACGTTTCTTCGCCGAGCCGCTCGAACGCGGCTACGGAATCACGATCGGCAACGCGCTCCGGCGCGTGCTGCTGTCGTCGCTTCCGGGCTTTGCGATCTGCGCGGTGCGGATCAAGGGCGTGCTCCACGAATTCTCGACCCTGCCCGGCGTCAAGGAGGACGTGACCGATATCGTCCTCAACCTGAAGGAAGTCCGCGTGCGCCTGCACGAGGGCGACCAGATAACCGCCACGCTCAAGGTCAAGGGAGAAGCCGTCGTCACCGCGCGCGATATCACCGGCGGCGCGAGCCTTGAGATTCTCACCCCCGACCAGCATATCGCTTCGCTCGACAAGGGCGCCGACCTGGATATGGAGCTCGTGATCAAGCGCGGCCGCGGCTATGTGCCTGCCGAGCGCGGCGAGGAAGACGAGCCGATCGGAACCGTGCGCCTGGACGCGATCTATTCGCCGATCAAGAAAGTCAACTTCACCGTCACCAACGCGCGCGTCGGACAGCGCACCGACTACGATCGGCTCGCGCTTGAACTCTGGACCGACGGCTCGATCGGCCCGCGCGAGGCGCTGACCTACGCCGCCCGCGTGATGCGCGACCAGATGTCGATTTTCGCGGGCGTCGAAGAAGAGGCCGAAACCGGGGCGGCCGCTCCGGGCATCGAAGGCTCGCAGGAGCGTCCTACGCTGAACGAACTGCTCTACCGACCGGTCGAAGGGCTGCCGATCTCGGTCCGCGCCTTCAACGGCCTTCAGAACGCCGACATCAAGTATATCGGCGAGCTGGTGCAGCGCACCGAGCAGGACATGCTCAAGATCAAGAACTTCGGCCGCAAATCACTAAACGAGATCAAGGAAGTGCTCACCGACATGAGTCTTTCGCTTGGGATGCGGCTGGAAAATCTCCCGCCCCGCAGCGAACTCGATCGCATGTGGGAAGAGCAGGAGCGGCGCGAATCCGCGTAAGCGCGGCTCGTGCACGCGACCTCAAGTTTGCTGGAGTAGGCGATGCGTCATCTTAACCAGGGCCGAAAGCTAAACCGGACTTCCGCGCATCGCAAGGCGCTGTTCAAGAACCTTGTGCTTGCGCTGATTCATCATGAGCGGATTCAAACCACCGACGCCAAGGCCAAGGAGATGCGCCGCTTCGCCGATCGGATGGTGACGCTGGGCAAGCAGGGCGATTTGGCGGCGCATCGCCGCGCGTTCGCATTCCTGCAATCGCATGAGGCGGTCAAGAAACTGTTCGACGAGATTGCGCCGCGCTTCAAGGATCGCAACGGCGGCTACACCCGCGTAATCAAGTTTGGCGTGCGCCGTGGCGACGCCGCGCCGATTTCGGTTATCGAGTTCACCGGAAACGAAGAGCGCGCCGCCGCCAAGAAGCCGCGCAAGAAATCGGCAAAGAAAACAGAAGAGCAAAGCGCCCGCCGCGCCGCCGCCGCAGGCTGAACCGACGACCTTACCGCAACGATTCTTTCACAGGGGGCGACCATCAGGCCGCCCCTTTTTTCTATGATGCCCGCAACGATGCGATATGAATTGCCGGCTCGCGTGAGGAGTGAGGGTCGGGTAGAGGTCTTGATAGCTATGGCACCAAGACCTCAATCGTCATTTCGACCGAAGGGAGAAATCCCGAGCGAAAGGGCCAGTGCATGTGACGTTGGCGCAGAGCATGGCCGCCTCGGGATTTCTCGCCTATGGCTCGAAATGACCATCGGAAGGGTCGCTGACGATACAATAATCACTATTCGTCGTTTCAAATCGAGCGAGCGGCGCGATCGAGCGACCGGTAATCCGCGTCGTCGAGCTTGACGTTGCGCGCCTGCGTATTCTCTTCCAGATGCGCGAGGCTCGAAGTGCCCGGAATCGGCAGCATCGCGCGCGAGCGCCTGAGCAGCCACGCAAGCGCGATCTGGCCGGGCGTGGCGTCGACGCGCGCCGCGATCTCCTTCAAGCGCTTGTTCCTGAGCAGGTTGCTGGCGCCGAGTGGAAAATATGGGATGAAGCCGATGCCCTCGGTTTCGCAATAATCCAGCACCGGCTCGGATTCGCGATGCGCCAGATTGTAATTATTCTGGACCGAGACGATCGGGACGATGTTGCGCGCCGCCTTCAACTGCTCGGCGCTGAAATTCGATACCCCGACATGCCGGATCTTTCCCTCCGCGCGCAGTTCGGCGAGCGCCGTGATCGATTCCTCGAGCGGCACTTTCGGATCGGGAGTGTGAAGCTGGTAGAGATCGATTCGGTCAAGTTTCAGCCGGCGCAGGCTGCCCTCGCATGCCTCTCGCAGATGCTTCGGGCGTCCGTTCGGCACCCACGAGTTGGGACCCGGCCGCGTATAGCCGCCCTTGGTAGCGATTACTAGGTTGGCGGGATAGGGATGGATCGCCTCGGCGATAAGATTCTCGGAGACCTCGGGCCCATAGGCGTCGGCGGTGTCAATCAGGTTAACGCCTAACTCGACCGCGTGCTTGATCACTCGAATCGCTTCGCGGTGGTCGGGCGGTTCGCCCCAGACACCGTTGCCCGTCACTCGCATCGCGCCGAAACCCAGCCGGCTGACGCGCAGGTCGCCGCCAATCGTGAAATCGTCTGTAACCATATTAAAATCCTAGCGAATTCGCGGGCTTTTGCGAAATCTCCGCGCCGCTGACCGCTCCAACTTCTTGAGTGTGAAGCGGTCTGATAAGCTTGATTGTGAAGGTGACAAACCCCGATGGCAAATGAACTGGCGCATCCGGAAAAGTTCTTTCTCAATCGATTCGGCATGAGTGACCGCGCGTTCGAGCGGATTTTGGGCGCCGCGCTCGAACGCAAAGCCGACTACGCCGACCTGTTCTTCGAGTATCACAGCGCGGAGGCGCTCGCGCTCGAAGAGTCGATGGTCAATCACACCTCGAAGAGCATCAGCCACGGCGTCGGGGTCCGGGTATGCGCCGAAGACCGCACCGGCTACGCCTATTCCGACGAAGTCACGATCGACAGGATGCAGCTCGCGGCCGAAGCCGCCCGCGCAATCGCCGACCAGCGCGCCACCGTTCCAGCGGTGCAGGTAGGAGCGCCGGCGCCGCGCCATGCGCTGTATGAAGTGGAGACGACGCCGCTCGAAATTCCGCTGGAAGAGCGTGCTCGGCTCCTGCGCGAGATCGATGCTGCCGCGCGTGCTTACGACCCTCGCGTGAAGAACGTGATGACCTCGATCGCGGCCGAGCGCAAGATCGTCATGATCGTCACCAGCGAAGGCAAGCTCGCCGCCGACGTGCAGCCGCTATGCCGCCTGAACGTGACGGTAATCGCCGAGGACGGCAAGGGCGGCCGCCAATCCGGGAGTTTCGGTGGCGGCGGACGGGTTGAGTACAAATATTTTCTCGATGGTGACCGATGGCGCCAGTACGCGCACGAAGCCGCGCGCCAAGCGATCGTCAACCTTGACGCTGGAGACGCGCCCGCGGGCGAGATGGTCGTGGTCCTCGGGCCGGGATGGCCGGGAATTCTGCTTCACGAGGCGATCGGCCACGGACTCGAGGGCGACTTTAATCGCAAGGGCGTTTCCGCCTTCTCCGGACGGATCGGGCAGAAAGTCGCAAGCGAACTCTGCACCGTGGTTGACGACGGAACGATTCCGATGCGCCGCGGCAGCCTGAACGTCGATGACGAAGGCACGCCGACCTCGCGCACGGTACTGATCGAAAAAGGAATCTTGCGCGGATATCTGCAGGACCGCATGAACGCGCGCCTGATGAAGATGAAGCCGACGGGCAACGGCCGCCGTGAGAGTTTTGCGCATACGCCGATGCCGCGAATGACCAACACCTTCATGCTCGCCGGAGATTCGACCAAAGAGGAAATCATCAAGTCGGTGAAAAAGGGCCTCTACGCGGTCAACTTTGGCGGCGGGCAGGTCGATATCACCAACGGCAAATTCGTCTTCTCGGCGAGCGAGGCCTACCTGATTGAGGACGGCGAAGTGACGCGCCCGGTGAAGGGCGCAACGCTTATCGGCAACGGCCCCGACGTGCTGACGCGCGTCGCGATGGTCGGCAACGACCTGGCGCTCGACTCGGGCGTCGGCACCTGCGGCAAGGACGGTCAATCGGTCCCGGTGGGTGTGGGACTTCCGACGATACGGATCGACGGTCTCACGGTGGGCGGCACTCGCGCATGAAAAATCAAACTGGAAATGGAAACGGCCCGGCAACAGAGACACTCGATAGCGCGCTCGCCGAGTGGGTTCTGGGCGAAGCGAAGAAGCATGGCGCCAGCGCGGCCGAAGTGCTGTTCGTCGGCGCGGAGTCGCTGGCCGCAGGGGTGCGCCTGGGCGAGGTCGAAAAGCTCAAGAGCTCGCGCGAGCGGAGGCTCGGCGTGCGCGTGTTTGCGGGGCAATCTTCCGCGACCGCATCGACCGCCGAGGTCGAGCGCTCATCGCTGAGCGAATTTATCGCCAACACGGTCACGCTGGCGCGATTAACCGCGGAAGATCCTTGGGCCGGTCTTCCCGACCAGGCGATGCATCCGAAATCGATTCCGGATCTCGGACTCACCGATCCCGACGCGGGAATAATCGACGCCGATCGCGCGCTCGATATAGCACGCAAAGGCGAGAAAGCCGCGCTCGCCGCCGATCCGCGGATCAAGAATTCCGAAGGTGCGGAGTTCGATTCCGGCCGCTACCGCGTTCTGTTCGCCAACAGCAACGGTTTCGTTGGCGAGTACGAAGGCTCGTCGTTCAGCCTTGTGGTCGCGCCGATCGCGCAGGATGGCGCCGCGATGCAGCAAGGCTTCTGGTACACCTCGAATCGCCGCTTTGCCAAGCTTGAGGACGCGGAGGCTGTCGGCCTCACCGCCGCCAAGCGCGCTCTGCGCCGCCTCGGCTCGCGCAAGGTCAAAACCACCCGAGTGCCGGTGGTGTTCGATCCCGACATGGCCGCCGGACTGATTCGTTCGCTCGCGGGCGCCGCATCGGGTCCGTCGCTGTACAAGGGCGCTTCGTTTTTGATCGATCGGCTGGGATCGCAGGTGATGGCGCCGGAAGTGTCGATCATCGACGACGCGCGGATGCCGGGTGCCTTGGGCTCGAAACCCTTCGACGGCGAGGGGCTCGCGACCAATCGCAAGCATCTGGTCGAAAAAGGCGTGCTCAAAACTTACCTGCTCGATTGCTACTCGGCGCGCAAACTCAAGCTGCAACCCACGGGCAACGCCTCGCGTTCGGTTGGACAGGCGCCGACGGTTTCGACCACCAATCTCTATCTTGAAGCAGGCGCCTACACGCCCGAGCAGATAATCGGCTCGGTCAAGCAGGGTTTATATTTGACCGAACTTATCGGGTTCGGCGTCAATATGGTGACCGGTGATTATTCGCGCGGTGCGGGCGGGATGTGGATCGAAGACGGCCAACTCGCCTACCCGGTGCAGGAAATAACCATCGCGGGCAATTTGAAAGAGATGTTCCTGAACATCGAGATGATCGGAAACGATCTGCATTGGCGCTCGTCAACGGTTGCGCCGACAATCAAGATTTCTGAAATGACGATTGCTGGCGCATAAAGCGCGTTTTTGCGCAAGATTGCGCCTCTTGATCGATTGCACTGAATGTATTAACAAAGTGTAGGAATTTAGAGCTACCAGCACGTCGAACTGTTGATACTTACGGTAGCATCAGTTGGGCGGGCGTGGCGGAGCCGGTTGTCGGCGACCGTCGGGTAGCGGAGGTCAAAAAATGGGCGCCGCAATCAACTCAAGGGGTCGAAATATGAATAGTCCAGGAATGGAGCATCCCACTGACAAACTGCTTGCGCGGTTGGTGAGCTTGGGCCTGCCACGCACGGCAATCACCGCGCTGCTCGACAGGTACACTCCCGTCCGCTATCCAAAGGGAGCGCCGCTGTTCGCAAAGGGTTCGCCCGCGGACGTTGTCTTCGCCGTGCTGAGCGGCGTGGTCAAGGTTCACAGCACCCGGCCGGGCAGCGACAAGATTTTGACCGAGCTCGCGGGACCCGGGGATATCGTGGGGTACGCGGATTTCTCCGAGAGCTCGGGGGAACGCTCGCAGCTTTTCGAAGCCGAGGCGCTGACCGGATGCACCGTCGCGCTATTCACCCGCCATCATATCGCCGAGGTGCTGAAGAGCCTCGACGGCGAGACACTGTTGCATCTTGCCGAATCGATCAACTCGCTCTGGTCGTCGGTCGCATACCGGTATGCAACCTTCCTGGGGATGTCGCTGCGGCAGCGGCTCGAAGTCGTGCTCAACGAGCTGGCGCTTCGCTTCGGCGTGCCTGATGCGCGCGGAGTGCTGCTCACGCCCGAGCTCGCACAGGAGGAGCTGGCCGAGATGATCGGCAGCTCGCGTCCGATGGTCTCGAAGCTGCTGATGGAGATGACGCAGCAGGGGCTGCTTGCTCGCGATGGCCGGCGGCGAATCCTGGTTGGCGTGCCGAAGGCTAATCTGTTGCCGTCGCTGCCGCTGTTCCGCACCAGCGCATCGGCGCCTGCGCCCGCCGTGGTGCGTCCGCCTGCGCGCGGCGCCGCGGTCGCGTAGCGATCCGAAACTGATATTCTCGCATTGCAAGGGGGCGCGCGTCCGGCTCGGACGCGCGCTTTCTTTTTCTGCGCGATTTTCTCGTTTAATTGCGGCCGAGGATCGAAGCAACCAGGCGGACGATCGATCGCCATAAGTTGATCAGGATTCCCTGGCGGGCGACGGTGCCAGCGGCTTCGGCCTTAAGCTCCGCATCGGCTGCGGCAAAAAACTGCCCGAGCATCATCTTGGCCGCGCTATCGATCACGCGCTGGCCGACTTGCACCAGTGGCCCGCCGACCTGTACGTCGCCGGCGTACCTGACAGTGGTGGATTTCGCGTCGCGCGCTTCGAGGTCCAAGGTTCCCGAGCCGCGGATGAAGCCCTGCTTGCCCTTTCCGTCGACGATCATTCGGTAATGCTCGGGCGGATGTTGATCTTCGAGCTTCAGTTTGCCGGAATAGACGCCTTTGACCGATGCGATACCGACGTTGAGGGTGCCGCGGTACTCGTCGGGGCCCAGTGTTTCGAGCTTTTCGCATCCGGGGATAAGCTTCGAGAGCCGCTCGGGGCTATTGAACAGTTCCCAAACGCGCGTGCGTGAGCCCGACAAGACAGTTTCTCCAGCTAGCTTCATCAGCAGTCGGGCTATTCCTTTCGATTTCTACCTGAGCGTTCGGCTTGCCGTTGGCCGGAAAATGATTACCTTCTAGAAGAATGAACGCAAATCGATTCACCGAAAAGCTCCAGGAAGCGCTGGGACGGGCGCAAAACGCGGCCCTTGCAGCGCATAATCAGGCCGTTGATGTTGAGCATCTGCTGGCAGCGCTGCTCGAAGACAACGACGGCCTTGGCAGCTCGATCCTGAGCCTCGCCGGAGTCGATCGCGCCGCCGTTCAGAGCAAGCTCGCGGCCGAGCTCAAGAAGATTCCACAGGTCACCGGCGGCGGTTCTGATTCCGCGCAGGTCTATGCGACCCAGCGCCTTGGCCGCGTGCTCGCGCGCGCGGAGCAGGAGGCGGGCAAGCTCAAGGACGACTACGTATCCGTCGAGCACGTCCTGATCGCGATTCTCGACGAACCCGGCGCCGCGGCGAAGATACTGCGCGAGGCGGGTCTGACCCATGACAAGCTGATGGCGACGCTCAAGCAGGTGCGCGGAAATCAGCGCGTCACCTCGGCGAATCCGGAGGCGACCTACCAGTCGCTGGAAAAATATGGGCGCGATCTGACCAAGCTTGCCTCGCAAGGCAAGGTCGATCCCGTCATCGGACGCGATGAAGAAATTCGGCGCGTGATCCAGGTGTTGTCGCGCCGGACTAAAAATAATCCGGTGCTCATCGGAGAGCCCGGCGTCGGCAAGACCGCGATCGTCGAGGGTCTTGCGCAGCGAATCGTGCGTGGCGACGTCCCCGAGGGCCTAAAGAACCGCAAGGTCGTCGCGCTCGACATGGGCGCGCTTATCGCGGGCGCAAAATTTCGCGGCGAATTCGAAGAGCGGCTGAAGGCGGTGCTGAAGGAAGTGCAGGACGCGGCCGGCGAGGTGATCCTGTTTATCGATGAGCTGCATACCGTCGTCGGCGCCGGCGCTGCGGAAGGCGCGATGGACGCGTCGAATCTGCTGAAGCCGATGCTCGCGCGTGGCGAGTTGCACTGTATCGGCGCGACCACGCTCAACGAGTATCGCAAATATATCGAGAAGGACGCGGCGCTCGAGCGGCGCTTTCAGCCGGTGATGGTCAATGAGCCGAGCGTCGAGGATACCATCTCGATTCTGCGCGGCCTCAAGGAACGCTACGAGGTCCATCATGGGATCCGGATCAAGGATTCGGCGCTGGTGACCGCCGCAATTTTGTCCAAGCGCTATATCACCGACCGTTTTCTCCCCGACAAGGCGATCGACCTGGTCGATGAAGCCGCGGCCAAGCTGCGCACCGAAAAAGAATCCATGCCGGTTGAGCTGGACGAAGTCAACCGCCGCGTGATGCAGCTCGAAATTGAGCGGCAGGCGCTCAAGCGCGAGACCGACGCCGCCTCGAAAGACCGCCTCGAGCGGCTCGAGAAGGAGCTCGCCGAGGCCAACGAGAAGCGCTCCGCGCTGCAGGCCCAATGGCAGAGCGAAAAAGGCGGACTCGAAAGTCTTTCAAAAATCAAAGCCGAGATCGAGCAGACTCGCCTCGCGATCGAAAAAGCCAAGCGCGAGTACGATCTCAACAAGGTTGCCGAGCTTCAATACGGCAAGCTCGCCGAGCTCGAAAAGGCGCTCGCCGCCGACGAAGGCAAGCTCGCCAAACAACCGAGCGGCGCCGATCGCCTGATCAAAGAAGAAGTGGACGAGGACGATATCGCGGAAGTGGTTTCGCGATGGACCCATATCCCGGTCGCGCGGCTGCTGGAAGGCGAGATGCAGAAGCTGGTGCATCTCGAAGAGCATCTGCACAAGCGTGTAATCGGCCAGGACGAGGCGGTCTCTGCCGTCGCCGACGCGGTGGTTCGCGCACGTGCGGGACTTAAGGACCCCAACCGCCCGATCGGATCGTTTATTTTTCTCGGCCCGACGGGTGTCGGCAAAACCGAGCTGGCGCGCGCGCTCGCCGAATTCCTGTTCGATGACGAATCCGCGATGATCCGGATCGACATGTCCGAGTACATGGAAAAGCACACCGTCTCACGCCTGGTCGGAGCGCCTCCGGGCTACGTCGGTTACGATGAAGGCGGACAGCTCACCGAAGCAGTGCGGCGCCGGCCATACTCGGTCATCCTGTTCGACGAGATCGAGAAAGCGCACGCCGACGTGTTCAATATCCTGCTCCAGCTTCTTGACGACGGCCGCCTCACCGACGGTCACGGACGCACGGTTGATTTCCGCAACTGCGTCGTGATCATGACGTCGAATATCGCGAGCCAGCTCATCCTGGGATTCAAGGGCCAGGACTACGACAAGATGAAGGCCGAGTGCCTCAACGTCCTGCGCCAGAGTTTTCGCCCCGAGTTCTTAAACCGCGTCGATGAGATCGTGGTGTTCCATCCGCTCGCACGCGACGAGCTTCGCAAGATTGTTGAGGTCCAGCTCGGGCGGCTGCGCAAGCGGCTCGAGGATCGCAAGATCGTGATCGAGTTGACCTCCAAGGCGCTCGACTACCTGGCCGAGCATGGCTACGACCCGTCGTATGGCGCCCGCCCGCTGAAGCGCCTCATCCAGAGCGAGCTCGAGACCGCGCTCGCGCGCAAGATCCTCACCAGCGAGATTCGCGACGGCTCGAAGGTCATCGTCGACGCGACTGGCCGCGGACTGGAATTCAAGAGCGAACCGCTGCCGTCGGCCGCAGCCTGATCCGCAGTCTGCGGCCGCTCCCAGATCATTCGCAAATCCTAATAGAGCGGAGGCTATTGCTTCCGCTCTTCTAATGTCTATACTTAAGGAAGAATGATTGATTGAGTAGCTGATTATTAGTTATCTTAATGCAAAGCTGAAGCTGCAATCGTGTCTTTCGATTCAATCAAGCGGAAAAGTTCTGCAATTTCGGCCAATTTCTAGAGGTTTGCCAAATGGCTAGCGGAGTTATCGATCTGAGTCTCAGACCCTCGACCCGCCTGACGCGTGCGCGCCTATGGTTGCGTATCGCTGTGATTCTTGCTGCAATCGGCGCAGTTCTGGCGCTCGCATTCCTGCCCAATCCCGCAGGCGCCACGACGGCGCCGGTCGTTATCAAGATGGCGGATACACCGGCGGTGTACGAACCTGCGCACGTGAGCGTAAAGGTCGGTGAGCCGGTTCAATGGATCAACACCGGGAAGACGGTTCATTCGGTGACCCTGGTGCCCGACGACGCGCAGAACCCGAAGGACGCGTCCGAGCCCGCCGGCGCCAAGACCTTTGACTCGGGGTTCATGCCACCGGGCGGAACTTTCAGCTACACATTCACCGTGCCGGGGACGTATCATTACTTTTGCGTTCCCCACGAGAAGGCGGGTATGGTCGGCGTTGTGACGGTGAAGAAGTAGAGAGTTCGAGCCTTGAAAAACCGGGGTGGGTTGATAGGTCTGCGCTGCGCGCGACAAGCGTTGTGCGCGTCGATCGTCTTCTGCGGAGCGCTGGCCCTTTCGGCGGGTGTGGCGTGGTCGTTTCCATGGAGTATCGATATGTACCGCGGAGACGCGGTGCAGCCGCTTTCTCGTGCTCCGCGCGTGATGCCGGATGACACGATGCCTGTGGATCACGGTGAGCCGCCGATGACCCTGGAAGCGATGACGGTCAAGATGAAAAATCCGTACACCGCGACTCCGAAAGATCTCGCGCACGGCAAAGAATTGTTCATGAACAACTGCGCGCCATGCCACGGCGAGAACGCGACCGGCGACGGCCCGGTTGCGCACCTGCTGCACGATCCGCCCAAGAATCTGGTTTCCGGCACCAGCAAGGATCTACCTGACGGATATATCTACGGAGTGATTCGCGACGGGATTTTGCTGATGCCCTCTTACGACGACGCGATGTCGGCGCACGAGCGGTGGGACGTCGTGATGTACGTGCGCTCGTTGCAGCAAGCGGGCGGCGGCGCGGCGGCAAAAACCGCCTCGAAATAGCTACGTCGCATAACCCGTCGGCCACTTCTGGGAGCCCGATTCGCACTGCCGAGCAGATGCTTCTTGCGCTTCTTTGCGCATCACACAGCGGCTTTACGCTAAACAATCGTTAACAATTTTTGGCGCGGACGATGCTTCCGCGCGTTGCCCTAAACCTGTTTAATTAAGTTTGTGTTGGGGATTCGAGCGGGCGCATATGCTCGCTCTGGAGGCCGCGTTCGGAGATTGCCGATGCCGCGATTGGGAATCATAGCCGCGACTGTTGTCGCGGTATTCGCGGCTCGCGCTGTGCTCGCGGCCCAACAGCCGACCCTCGCGCCGCCGGCTGAGATGGTGCTGACGGTCGATCAGCTCGTGCAGCTTGCAGAGCAGGCAAATCCCACCGTCAAGGCCGCGCGCGAAAGATGGTATTCGGCGCAGCATTCGATAAAGCAGGCCTACGCGCCCAACGATCCGATCTTCACCTTTTACAACACTGACAGTCCGAAGAATCCGTTCAGCCGCCCCGGAGAGCAATCGTACAACGTCACCGAGTCGTTTCAATTCCCCGGCAAGGCGCTGTTGCAGACCGATCAGGCCAAGCGCAGCGCGCAGATCGCGCGGCTTGCCTACGAGGCCTCTCTGCGCGACACGCGGGCCGCGGTCGAGACCGGCTACTATCAACTCGTGCTCGACTCCGCCCTGTCCAATGTCAACGCAGAGAACCTGGACAATCTCTCGCGCGTGCTGAAGGTCACGCAGATCGCGTACACCGCCAATCAGGCCACGCAGACCGATTTTATCAGCGCCGAATTCGATCTCGCCGCGGCGCGCCAGCAACAAGCGCAGTACGAAGTCTCGGTGCTGAACGACGAGACCACGCTCAATCAACTACTGAGCCGCGCGCCCGGCAATCCGCTATCGGTCGATCGCACCCTTGTGCTTGCCCCGCTGAACGCGCGCGTCGATGCGCTGGTGGATCTCGCATGGCAGGTGCGCCAGGAGATTCTCGAAACCGCGCTGACCGAGCGCAACACCGATACCGCGCTGTATCTGGCGAAAATGGAATACCTGCCCGACTTTACGGTTGGCTACCAGTTCGACAACTACTTGGTGCCCAACTTTGCGCCGCAAACCTCCGAAACCCAGGATCATTCGCTGATCGTTGGTTTCAACGTGCCTATATTTTTCTGGTGGCACCAGAGGGAAGATGTCGAGAGGGCGCGGCACGACCTTGCCGCCTCGCGCGACGATCTGGATTCGGTGCGCAATCAGACCGCGGCCGCGGTAACCTCGACCTTTCGCACTACCCAGCTCGCCTATCAAACCGCGCTTTTGTATCGCGATTCGCTGATGGGACTCGCGCGGCAGGACTTCAACGTCGCGCTTATCGCGTATCAATCCGGGAAAGTCGATTTCAACGCGCTGTCCGGAGCGCTTGGACGCGACTACACCGCGCGCATCAATTACCTGCAGGCCGCCAACCAGTTTCTGGCCGGCAAGGTCGCGCTCGAACAGACAATCGGGACCTCGTTACCCAAATGACCACGCGAAGCATTCTTCAATTGACGGTCGCGGGATACGCGATACTTGCGATCGCGGGATGCCGCCCCGCGCTCAACAGCAGCGCCGCGCCTGCTCCTCAAGCTGAAGTTCCGGTGCTGGTTCATCAGAGCGGCCAGCCCGAGATGATGAGCTTGAAGCTGTCCACCGTGCCCGGCGCCACTTTCAGCGACGTGCACGAGGTCGAGCTGCCGGGAGTTCTGAGACGACGGGGCAGGTGACCTTCGACGACCGCCGCGTCTCAACGATCGTCTCGCGCGTGCAGGGCCGGATCGAGCAGACGCGCGTGTCGCTGTGGGACAACGTGCGGCGCGGTGAACCGATCGTCTCGCTCTACAGCCCCGACTTTATGACCGCAGAGGCTGAGTTGCTGCAGGCCAAGACCACCGCGACTCTGACCGGCGCTCCCGAAATGAGCGGCGGAGTGAATCTTGCCGAGTCGCTGGTGTCCGCCGCCAAGCGCAAGCTCGAGCTACTCGGGATGGACGATGCCGATATCGCGGCGATCAGGGCGCCGAACCCGGTGGTCTGGATGCGCGCGCCGATCTCGGGCACCGTCGTCGAGAACAAGGCGCTTCGCGGCGGCGCGGTGAATCCCGGTGATGAGCTATACTCACTCGGAACCCTGGAGGACGTGTGGATAACCGGTGATATATACGAAGATGATCTGTCTCGCGTCAACGTCGGGCAGCATCTCGATGCCGTAACTACTGCGTATCCGACTGAGGTTTTCCACGGCACTATCGCGCGCATCAGTCCTGGCGTCGATCCGAGTACTCATACGCTGCAGATTCGATGCGAGGTGCAAAATCCCGGATTGAAGCTCAAGCCGCAGATGCTGGCACGGGTGAAGATCGTGACGCGGCCCGGTCAGGCGCTAGTAGTTTCGCAAGAGGCGCTGATCTTCGAGACCGACGGCTACTATGCGTACGTGGATGCCGGCGACAATCGGCTGGAGCGGCGCAGGGTCGCGATCGCTTCATGGGCGGAAAAAGGTTACGCGCGCGTGGTTTCCGGACTCAAGGCCGGCGATCGCGTCGTCAGCGGGCAGACAATCGAAGTTGACGAGCTTTGGCATCAGGCGCACGGGGAGAGCTCCTAAACCGCTCTCGGATTCAGTCGAGTCATGATTCAGTCGCTCATGGGGCTCGCGCTGCGCGAGCGGGTTGTAGTCATCGGGATGGCGGTCGTCCTGCTCCTGGCGGGAATCTACTCGTTTAGCCAGATCGACATCGAGGCTTACCCGGACCCGGTGCAGCCGATGGTCGAGGTCTTAACGCTGCCCAACGGGCTCAGCGCGGAGGAAGTCGAGAAGCTGATCACGGTCCCGACGGAGTACGGACTGGCGAATACGCTGGACCTGCAGCGGATGGATTCGATCTCGTTGTTCGGCCTGTCCGATATACGTTGCTACTTCTACTGGGACAGCGACTACGAGCAGGATCGCATCCAGACCATCAATCAATTGAGCTTCATCACACTGCCGCAGGGAATTCAGCCAGGAATCTCGCCTGAGAACCCGATTGGTGAAATCTATCGCTACACAGTTCAAAGCGCCGACCACGACCTCATCAAGCAAAAAGAGGTCGAAGACTGGATTCTCGAGAAACAACTGAAAACCGTTCCGGGAGTAATCGATGTCGACGGCTTCGGCGGGTTGACCAAGCAGTACCATGTCGATGTAGATCCACAGCGCCTCAATTACTACAGCATCCCGCTCTCTACCCTGGTCACCGCGATTCAGAACGCTAACGTCAACGCCGGCGGTAATTACCTGAACGTCGGTGAACAGGCTTTCGACGTGCGGGGTCTCGGGCTTATCACCTCGCTCGACGATATACGTGACGTCGTTCTCAGCTCGACCAAATCGACGCCAATCACCGTGAACAATGTGGCGGATGTCTCGGTTGGGTACGCTCCGCGGCTCGGGATCGTCGGAATGAATAATCAGAACGAAGTGGTCGAAGGTATCGTTCTGATGCGCAAGTACGGCAATACGCTCACCACCCTGAAGGGCGTAGAGGCCAAAGTCCACCAGCTCAACACCGAAGGGATGCTGCCCAGAGGTTACCAGGTGGTGCCGTATTACGACCGCACCGGCTTGGTCGAAACGACGTTGCACACGGTGATGGAAAACGTCGCGGTCGGGATTCTGCTGGTTTTCCTGGTTCTGATTTTCTTTCTGGGCAATCTGCGCGCCGCGATTATCGCGGCGATCAATATTCCGCTCGCCCTGCTCGGTGCATTTACCCTTATGCACCTGTCCAATACCCCGGCCAATCTGATTTCGCTGGGCGCGATCGACTTTGGCATTATCATCGATTCGACCGTAATCGTGATCGAGAATATCTATCGCCATCTCTCGGCCGAAGAGCATCAGCACGAGAGCGTGCGCGCGCGGATTCAGCACGCGGCGCAGGAAGTTGGCGGGCCGATGCTGTTCTCGACCCTGATCTTCGTGATCGCGTTCCTGCCGCTGTTTACGATGCGTGGAGTCGAGGGTGCGATCTTTTCGCCGATGTCGCATACCTATGCCTACGCGCTTGGCGTCGCGATCCTGCTCGCGGTCACGCTCTCGCCGGTGCTGAGCTCGTTCTTCTTCGCGCGCGGAATCAAGGAAGCGCACAATCCAGTGTGGGAGACGTTCCGTCATTTCTACCACGGGCTATTTGTGCGGGTCCTATCATGGCCGCGCCTCTCGCTGGCCGTGATTATCCTGATTATCGCGGCCGGGTTCTCGCTGTTCCCGCGCCTGGGCGGCGAGTTTCTGCCCAAACTGGAAGAAGGCAATATCTGGGCGCACGCGATGATGCCGCTCACGGTCTCGCTCGATCACGGCGCCGCGATGACCAACAAGATGCGCCAGATTTTCCTGTCCTATCCTGAGGTGACCAACGCTGTCTCGCAACTCGGACGCCCCGACGACGGCACTGAAACGACAGGCTTTTTCAGTGTCGAGTTTTCAGTCGATCTTGAGCCACAGGACAAATGGCCTGCCGGGTTGACCAAGCAGCATCTGGTTGACCAGATGGATGCGCATTTGCGCAAGCAGTTTCCTGGCGTCGGATTTTCATACAGCCAGAATATCGAGGATAACGTCGATGAAGCGCTGTCGGGCGTAAAGGCCGGCTCGAACGCGGTCAAAGTGTTCGGCTACGATCTTGATACCGATGAATCGATCGCCAACCGGATTGCCGATATCCTGCGCGGCATCCGCGGAATCACCGACGTGTTCGTGCTGCGCTCCCTCGGCCAACCCAATTTGGTGATCTCACCCAATCGAGCCGAGTGCGCCCGTTACGGACTCAATTCCGGCGACGTCGCCGCGGTGGTGCAGGCGGCGATCGGAGGGCAGGCCGTCACCCAGGTGCTCGAGGGCGACCGCCGCTTCGATCTGGTCGTGCGATGGAAACCGCAGTATCGCCAGAGTCTCGACGCGATCAAGCAGATTCGGATCAACGTTCCGACCGGCGGACAGGTTCCGCTGGCGCAGGTCGCCAACGTCGAGAGCGCGCAGGGCGCGTCGTTCATCTATCGCGAGGCGCTCGAGCGCTACGTGCCGCTGCGCTTTTCTGTGACCGGACGCGACCTGGCCTCCGCGATAAGCGACGCCCAGGCGGCGATCAAGAAACAGGTGAAGATGCCGGACGGAGTGCATCTGGAATGGGCGGGCGAGTATGGCGAACTCGAGGCCGCGAACCGTCGCCTGATGATCGTCGTGCCATTCGCACTGCTTCTGATCGCGGGTGTGCTCTACGGCGCGACCACCTCGCTCATCGACACGTTCATCATCATGGCGCAGCTACCCGTCGCGTGCCTGGGTGGTATCGTCGCGTTGTATATAACGGGCACGCCGTTCAGCATCTCCGCCGCGGTGGGTTTCATTTCGATCTTCGGAATCGCCGTGATGGACGGAATTCTTCTGAGCTTTTATATTCGCCAGCTCTGGGACGAAGGCCATCCGTTTCTCGAATCGATCATTATGGGCTCGGACCGGCGCTTCCGCGCGATCATCATGACCGCGATGGTCGATTGCGTGGGGCTTCTGCCCGCCGCGCTCTCGACCAAGATTGGCGCGCAGACGCAGAAGCCGCTCGCGATTGTCGTCATCGGCGGCGCAATTGCGATCATGGTGATCACCCGGCTCCTGCAGCCGATCCTGATCTACCTGTGCCATCGCCGCCTGCGCCTTGCCGACGCGGCCAATCCCCGTCCCGCCAGCGTGTGAGCGCTCGCAGAATTGGCGCACGTCGTGGTAAACCCGCGATGGAGGCGACAGGCGATGGATACATTGGCAAGCGGCTTCGGACTGCTCGAGGCTCCGCGCGTCGACGCGCAGGGGCGGCTCTACTTCAGCGACGTTCCCAACGGCGGCGTCTACCGGCGAAATCCCGACGGCAAGATTGACACCGTTATTCCCAAACGCCGCGGTGTCGGCGGAATGATGTTCAACGCGGGCGGCGGACTGGTCACCACCGGACGCGGATTAATTTTGTTCGACGAGACCACCGGCAAGAGCCGCGATCTGTTCGCCGAGTGGGACGGAAAACCCCTGATGGGCCTGAACGATCTGACCACCGACGATCAGGGTAGCGTTTATACCGGCTCGCTCAGCTTCGATCCGCTGAGCAACAACACGCCCAAGCCGGGCAGCTTGTTCCGCGTCGACGCGCCGGGGCGCGCGACCAAGCTGTGGGACGGAATCCAGGTGACTAACGGCCTCGGGCTGAGTCCCGACCGCAAGCTGCTCTATCATTCCGACTCTCCCACGCAGGCAGTTTGGGTTTACAACGTCGCGGCCGACCGCAGCGTCAAGGACCGAAGGATTTTCGCGAAGCTCCCTGCTGGCATGCCCGACGGACTCGCCGTCGATGCGGAAGGCGGCGTATGGGTCGCTGCGGTGCGCTCAGGCGAAGTGGTGCATATCGGCGCGGACGCAACGGTCAAAAAGCGGATAAAATTTCCGGCGACGATGGTGACGAGCCTGACCTTCGGCGGACGCGACCTGATGGATCTCTATGTAGTCACGGCCGACAACACCGAGCATCCCGATCGCAAGGGGACAATCTTCAAGATGCGCGCCGAAGTGCCCGGCCTGCCGGTCCCGCTGGCGAAGTTTTGATTATTTCGAGCCCGTGCCTGCCTCCTTCCCCATGTCAGGCAGCGGAGGAGGAATCAGGTCACTTATTACCAGCGGGGAGTCGCGGGAGCCGGCCAGGACGGCGCTGGCGGCGACCGTCAGCGCGAATGCGCCGACTCTCATCACCGCGGCGGAAGGCGCGGAGGGCAGATGCTCTCCAAAGGCGATGATGCCGCCCAGAATCGGCACCACGTTCGAGAGCGCCGACGACAGCGGCACCGCAATAATTCCTCGCGAGTCGTGAAATGAGTTCTGCAGCAGAATGGTTCCCGAGATATTCGCGATTACCAGCAGATACACGTACGGATTCGCGCCGATTCTGAGCGCGAGCGCGACCTCCGGCCGTGCCAGAAAGTCAGTCGTCGTGCCCTTGGTGTAAAGACTCGCTAGACCGAACGCGACGCCTGACAGAATCGCCGCCGCCGCTCCCGTCTCGCGCAGCCGCGCCGTCGCCATCGGAGCCAGCGCCAGCGCGATCAGCACCGCCGACAAAACGGTGAGCGCCTGTACGTCGAGCGCGCCTTCGGCGTCCCCGCCAGACAACGATGCCGCCAGCATCACCATTCCGAGCACGGTCGCCGTGATTCCGATCCATTCGCGCAGATCGGCGCGTTCCTTCAGAATCACGACTGCGATCACCACGAACATCGCGGTGCCGCCCTGCATCATCACCGAGACCATCGAAACCTGCGCCTGTGAAAGCGCGACCACATAAATCACGAAGCCGACGGTCTGAACGCCAAGACCGCCGAGCCACATCGGGTCGGCCAGCCACGCGCCGAGCGCGTGCAGCATCTTTTTTCCTGAAGCTACCGGAAGATGCCCGGAGCGGCTCTTCATCATTACCAGGCCGCCGCCCATGAACATCGAGGCGACCGCGGCCAGAAGAAGATAGATCAGCATCTCACGCCGACTACTGGCCGGCCTTGATCTCGTGCATCACGCCACCGCGCGTAACCATCAGCTTGCGTCCGCCCCACAGCACTTTATTGCTGGCGAAGCTCGCAAACCAGATTGCGGTCAGGATGAGATCCTTGATCGGAACCAGCCACAGGTCGCGCATTAGCTCTGGCAGCTTGAGCACGCGGCGGAGCATGAACGCCGACATCGCGATTCGCGCGGCGATAACCGCCACGAGCGCGACTATCGACGCGAGGCTGGCCTTCGAGACCAGCACCAGTACGAGAGCCCAGAACGGTCCGTGCGCGACGATCGTCGCCATGCTGACCGGCCGCACCATCCGGTAGGTTCGCGCCCATCTGAGCTGATGATTCCAGAAGTGGGTGAATTGATCTTCTTCGGCGGTAATCGTGACCAGCGCCGACGACAGCTTTACCTTCCATCCGTGGTCGGTGGCCATCCGGCCGAGATAGAAATCGTCGGCGAGGTTGTCCTTGACCGCGCGAAAGCCGCCAATCGATTCGAGCGCGGCGCGCTTCATCGCGATCGTCGCGCCCAGCGCATGGCGCATCGGCTCGATCATCTCGGAGAGCATCACCTGCGGCGCGAAGTCAGTGTTGATGAACAGCGCTTCCATGCGCGAGGTGATCGAGTTATTCGGATGCGCCCGGTAGGCGCAGGTGACGACACCGATCTTTTCATCGGACAGCAATTCGCTGACGACGCGCTGCAGGTAGTCACGCTCGACGGAAATGTCGGCGTCGCTGATGACGAAGATGTCGGCCTTCTCCGCGCGCTCCTCCATCTTGATCGCCTTGGCGATCTTGAGGTTCACGCAATCCGGCTCCTCGCCGACCACCAGCGTCAGGTTGGCGAACTGGTAGCGGGCGCGCAATGCGGCCGGAATCGGCGCGGCGGGATCTTCATATGAGGAGACCGCGAAGAAGTAGTCGATTCGCGAGTAGGTGGCCTCGAGGATGCTCACGATATTGTCGGCGAGCGCGCGAGTGAGGCCGTGCAGCGGTTTCAGCACGGCGACGCGCGGTGCAATCTTCGGAAGCGGACCCGGAGGTTTTGCGGCGCGGCTCGCGAACCGCGCCGCGGCGACCGCGGCCGCAACGTAGTAGAGGATCGATACCGATTACGCAAGCCAGCGCGAAAGTGCGCAGAATGATCATTGGAGCGAAGTCAGTGCTATGCGGGCGCGTCCGGACCGCAGCCGGACGCGGGCGCGGCCGCGATCAGGCCGCTGCCTCCTGTTTCATTTGATGGCGGCGCGCTCGCATCGTGGACAGGAACTGCATCCCTTCCTTCAGCAGGCGCTTGGTCTCCTCCGCCGACCCCATCATCTTGCGCACGGATTTAAAGATGTAGCGCGGGCGGAAATAGAAGCTGCGGTAGAAGCGCTCGACCGAGCCGTAGATCTCGTCGTTGGTCAGGCCCGGATAAGTGACGGTGCACTTCTGATAGCCGTCGCTCGTCGAGCAGCGGATCGACGGCCAGGAATCCGTTGGCGGTCACGTACTCGAACAACTCGGTGCCCGGATAGGGCGACGCGAGCGAGACCTGAATGGTCTCGCAATCCATCTCGCGCGCGAACCTCATCGATTCCTGGATCGTGTCCTTGGTCTCGCCGGGCAGCCCCAGGATAAAGGTGCCGTGAATCAGGATTCCGATTTCGTGGCAATCGCGGGTGAAGCGGCGCGCGCGGTCGAGGCCGACGCCCTTCTTGATGTTCTTCAGGATCTGCGCGTTGCCGGTTTCGTAGCCGACCACGAACAGGCGCAGGCCGCCGTCCTTCAGGATCTTGAGGGTTTCGTAATCGACGTTGGCGCGCGAGTTGGTGGACCAGGTGATTCCCAGCGGCTTCGAGCAACTGCGCGATTTTGCGCGCGCGCGCCGGATCGGCGGTGAAGGTGTCGTCGTCGAAGAACAGTTCCTTCATCTTGGGGAACTTGGCCTTCATCGCCGAGACTTCCTCGTAGACGTTCTCGGGACTGCGGACGCGATAGCTGATGCCCCTGCGTCACCTGCGGCCACAGGCAGAAGGTGCACTTGCGCCGGGCATCCGCGCCCGGTGTACATCGAGACGTACGGATACTGGCAGTAGGGACTGTTGTACTTCAGGTAGTCGAGGTTCTTTTCGTAAACCTCGGTCACGAACGGCAGCTTGTCGAGCTCTTCGTCGGTCATCGTCGGGCGGTCGGGATTGTGGCTGATCACACCGTTTTGCTGGTAGCTGATGCCGCCGATCTTCGACCAATCCATCCCCTGTGCGACTTCGACCATCGAATGGTCGAATTCTTTGCGGCCTGCGATATCGATCGCCTGGCGAGAGCTTCAGCACTTCGTCCGGACGCGCGGTCGGATGGCCTCCGACGAATGCGATGATGCAGTTTGGATTAGCGGCCTTGATAGCTTCTGCCGTCCGCGCGTCCATCCGGAGCGACGGCGTCGAGGTATGGAGCACGACCAGATCGTAACCTTTTGCCTCCTCGATCGTCTTCTCCACCGTATAGTCATGCGGTGGTGCGTCGAGCAGGCGCGCCCCCGGAATCATTCCGGCCGGGTAGGCGAGCCAGGTCGGGTACCAAAAGGACCAGACCTCGCGAGTGGCCTGATATCGCGAACCTGCGCCGCCGTCGAAGTCGTCGTAGGAGGGCGGGTTCAGGAAAAGCGTCTTCATAACGTCCATATTTCGAGTAACTCCCCAGCCTGTCCGCTTGGTTAGTCGCTCAGTATATGGGCGCGGGCCTCGATGCGCAAGAATCAGTCCGAAAATGTAGCAATTTCAATAAACAAGCTTATTCCGCAGCAATTGCAGCGGCGGAGGCGGGGGTCGTTACGAACGCGATGGCGCCGGTCAGGCCGCCGATCATCGTTGCCGCGAACCAGAGCAGGCCGAGCGCGATTGCGTCGTCGTGGCGCACGCCGGCCATCCCGAACAGCATCAGGTAGGCAGTCTCGCGGATGCCGAGTCCGTTGAGTGTGAGTGGCAGGCTTGCGAATACGTTTGCGATCGGAACGCAGAGCAGAAAGATCGCAAGCGGCGTCGTAAGTCCGAGTCCGCGCGCGAGCATCCACTGGCAGATCGCGAGCGAGATTTGCAGGATCAGCGACAGCACCACTGCCGGCAGCATCGTCTGCGGCCGATGCAGATAGGGCATCACGATGTTTCCGGCGCGGCGGATCGGCCGCGGCATCAGATGCACGATCCGCGCGAGGATCGGCGCGGCGAGAAATCCTATGAGCGCGACCGCGCCGACCGCGATCGTCGGGCGCAGCACGTCAGCCGACAGAGCCCCATGTTCGATCGTGGCCATCGCAGCCGCGAGCCAGAACAGCGCGAGCAACCCGATCCCGCGATCGGCGACGACCGAGGCGACCGCTTCGCCCATCCTGCCGCTGTCGCGTCCGAGGTAGATCGCGCGCGCGGCGTCGCCGCCGACGAGTCCCGGCACGAACAGATTCGTGAACATCCCGATAAAGTAGAAACGCAGGTACTGTGCGAAGCGCTCATGCACATGCAGCACGGCGCCGAGCAGTTGCCATCGCCACGCCGACATCACCTGTCCAGCGACGTAGAGCGCGATCGCGCCGGCGAACCATCCGAGGTTTTCGCGCGGCAGGATTCGTAGCACCGGGCGCGCGTCGTAATGCCACAGCAGGAACGCGATCACGACGAGTCCCAGCCCGGCGCGCATCGCGAACGCGCGGTACGGATGAGCCCGTTTGGGCGCGGCTGCCGTCGCTTCGGGCGGCGATGCTTCAGCGGTGCGATGCGGATTCATTCGATTTCAAAATCGCGCGCTTGTGAAATTCCGATCCGATCAAAGTGAAATTGCCGAGCCGCGCACGAAGCCGCTCGAGGTCGGGCGCGTCGAGCACGATCACCTTCGCTCCGGGCACGTTCCACAGGCGCATCAGGTCGGCGTCGGACATAAAAAAATAATCCTTCTCGTCGGGCGCGAGCGCGGCGCCGAAGCCGAGCTCGGTTTTGGTCCCGACTAGTATCACGCGCCGTCCGGTATAGAACGCCAGCGACTGGACGTAGCGATGGTAGCAAATTAGTTGCGCGTCGGGGGCGCGTGCGGCTACCTCTCGCCCAAGGATCGCGTAGGATCGCAGCGGCTCGGCCTCGATTCGCGCCCAGGTTCCCGCGACGAGCGCGAGCGCCGTCGTAATCACGATCGCGCCGAGTCCCAGGGCGTTGCGCCGCGTGAAGAATGCTGCGGCGGTGACCGCCCCGCCGGTGACGAGAATCGCGCCGATCGCGTAGAGCGCTGGCTGGACATAGGCCGGGTACGGCGTGTGGAAAACCGGCGCGAGCACGGCGGCGGCGATCACGCATGCTCCCAGTATCCCGAGCATCGGACCGCTCTCGACGAGAATCCGCGAATCGGGCGGACGCAGCGCGCGCCGGGCGGAGTCTGAGCGCTCGGGCCATGCGCAGGAGATCAATCCGTCGGCGATCAGGATCGCGAGAGGCGGCGCCGCGGGCAGGATGTAAGGAATAAGCTTCGCGCTCGCGCACGAGAACGCGCCGACGATCACGATCGCGCAAGCAACGCAGAAGCGCCGCGCCGGATTTGGCGGGATCGCGCGCCAGACTAGGAATGGCACCAGCATCGACCATGGCAACAGTCCGACCGCGAGCGCGGGCGCATAGAACCAGAACGGCTCGCCGTGGCTGTAGCTCGATTGAAAGATGCGCCGCAGATGCTCGCCCACGAAGTAGAAATCGAAGTAGCCGGGGACCTTGAAGATCATCGCGATAAACCACGGCGCCGCGATCGCCGCGATCAGAATCGAGCCCCACACTGCGTGGAAGCGGCGCAGTGCGCCGCGCATCTCGCCCTGCCACGCGAGAAACGCCAGCATCGCCAGGACGGGCAGCGCGACCGCGACGGGTCCCTTGGTGAGCACGCCGAGCGCCATCGCGGTCGATGCGATCCACCACCATTTGCCGAAGCCGCCGCGAGCCTCGCGCCAATGCAAGTACAGCGCGAAGTTCGCAATTGTGACGAGCACGGCCAGCATCATGTCGGTCAGGAGAACTTGCGCCATCACGGCATAGAGCGGCGTCGTCGCGAGGATCGCGCCCGACAGGATCGCGTGGCGCCACCCGAACGTCCGCATCGCAAAGTACGCAGTGACGGCGACGCCGAGGACGGCGAACGCCGCGGGGAAAAATCGCGCGGCGAACTCGGTCGGCCCGAAAACGTGATACGACAGCGCCGTCAGCCAGTAGAGCAGGGGCGGCTTCTCGACATAGATGACGTAGTTGAGATGCGGGATCAGGTAACCGCCGCCGGTGACCATCTCGCGCGCGATCTCGGCGTAGCGCGCCTCGTCCGGCTCCCACAGCCCGTAGCGCCAAAGATTGAAGAAGCAGACGACAGCTGCGAGCAGGGTCGGAGCGGCGATCGCGATCGCGTCGGCGCGCGGCTCGGAAGGGTGTAAGACGAAATTTATTTCGTCAAATCTTTGTTTTTCGCTGGCGATTTAATGTGCTCTCGATTCTTGTCTGACGGAATAAATTCCTTGGGCGACGGAATAAATTCCGTCATACGGATATATAGCCATCTGTACTCTGCCGGAGATGAGACTAATCCCTTCTTCAGCGGATTGTCGCGAACGTATTCGATTTTCTCTCGCCGCTTGGCCTCGTCCCTCACGATGTGATCGAAGCTTTCCTGCGTCCAGACCTGGCCCTGCCTTCCCGTGATCTGATTGATTCGATGAGCCGTGCGGCCTTTGATTCTTTTGAGAACATGGACGAGGGTGAGCGTCCCGATCAGCCGAAAGATTATGTGCACATGATCGGGCATTACCACCGTCGCATCGAGATCGATGGCGTCCTCGTCTAGCGCTCGAATCTCAGCCATTACCAGGTCGCGCGCTTCGGGCGGGAGCTCGAGTCTGTTCCGGCAACTGAAGCTCACGAAGTAAGTGGCGTCTGGAACTTCAAGGTGCGGCAGGTGCCGTCTTCGGAAGTGCAGCTCCGGAGATTTCCAGGGATTCATCGTCTCAGGCTCTTCTTCGATTTGACGGAATAAATTCCGTCTTACTGGCTTACTGGCCTGCGGCCATGCCGCCTTTTCTGGGGTCGCCTGCGCCGCGGATGCTGCCTGGCGCGATCGTGATCGCGCCGACCGCGCCTAGCATCGGGACTACGCGGATTTTGTAGCCCATCTGCTCAAGGGCGGCGCGAGTCTCGACCGGCATTTTTTCTTCGATGATTACCGTGGCCGGCTCGGCTTGCTCGTGGATGCGCGGTTCTTCTACTGCCGCGCGCGGCCCCAGATGGAAATCGATCACATCGAGCAGGACTTGCAGCACGCCGGTAATGATCGTCGGTCCGCCGGAGCCGCCGACTGCGATGATCGGCTTGCCGTTCTTCACGACGATCGTCGGCGACATCGAGGAGAGCGGGCGCTTGCCCGGCGCGATCTCGTTGGCGACCACGCCCTCGAGCCGGTAGGCGTTGGGCACGTTGGGCGCGACCGCGAAGTCGTCCATCTCATCGTTCAGGATGATGCCGCTCTTTGGCTCCATCAGCTTCGATCCGAAAACCGTGTTGATCGTGGTCGTCAGCACGACCACGTTGCCCGCGCTGTCCACTACCGCGAGGTTCGCGGTGCCGTGATCGTGCGCGGCCGCGGGTGGTGGCTCGGGAACGCCATGGTGCAGCGCGCGGTCGCGCGCCTGATCGATATGCTGGGGCGAGAGAAGAGTCGCAATCGGAACCTTGACGAACGCCGGATCGCTGTATTGTTCGCGATCGATAAATCCCTGGCGCATCACTTCGATGAGGCGCGCCAGATACGGCGGCGAGTTGACGCCGAGCCCGCCCAGATGCCCCGGCTCAAGCATTCCGAGCATCTCGAGCACCACGCCGCCCGACGACGGCGGCGGCATCACGTAAACCTCGTCGCCCTGGTAGGCGCGATGCAGAGGCTCGCGCCAGACTGGCTTATAGGCGGCGAAATCGTCGGTCGAGATGATTCCGCCGTGCACGTCGATAAAGCTCGCGAGCTCGGCCGCGAACGCGCCGTGATAAAACTTCTCGGCGGGTTTGTCGCCCAGATGCACGATCGTGTCGGCGAGAGTTTTTTCAAAAATCAGGTCGCCGGCTTTGGGTGCCGTGCCATCCGCTTTCAGGAAAACCGAGGCGAGGCTGGGCGCCTGCGCGAGTTCCGGCAGCATCAGCTGGATCTCTCCCGCCAGATGCGGTCCCAGCGAAAAGCCGTTGCGCGCCAGAGCGACGGCGGGCGCGGCAACTTTCTGGAATTTCATCGTGCCGAACCGGGTCAGCGCGGCGTCGAGTCCGGCGATCTCGCCCGGCACCGCGATCGCAAGCGCGCCGTTGCGGGCGAGCTCCTCGTCGGGCTTGCCATCGCGGATGTACATCGTCGAGGTGGCCTTGAGCGGCGCGGTCTCGCGATAGTCCAGCGCGTAGAATTTTCCGGTGCGGGCCAGATAGATCAGCATGAAGCCGCCGCCGCCGATCCCGCATGAGGCTGGATGCGTCACTCCGGTCGCGAGTGAGGCGGCGGCCGCCGCGTCAATTGCATTGCCGCCCTGCTTGAGAATCTCTACTCCGGCGGCCGCGGCCTCGGGCGTCTCGGCCACGACCATCGCATGTGCGCCCCTGACCGAAGTGTCGGGCGGAGAATCGGCCGCAACCGCGGTCGAGATGAAAACGACGAACAATACGGCAAGTGCGATGGCGATGCGGCGAGCGCGCGCCAAAGAAGAAGGTTGAACTGCGGAGGGCATCACCGGTCTTTACTAACAGCCGCCGTCCGCAGAGGAAAGAACGCGGCGCGGTTAGATTTCGCGCCGCGATAGTGCTTTGATCGCGCAACTACCGCGCTGGAGGCTCACGATGGAATTCGCAGAGATCATTTACGAGAAGTCGGACAGAATCGCGACGGTCACCTTCAACCGTCCCGCCAAGCTCAACTCATGGACTCCGAAGATGGGAGTCGAGACGCGCAGCGCCCTGATGGACGCCGAACGCGACCCGAACGTGGGCGCGATCATCATGACCGGCGCCGGACGCGCGTACTGCTCGGGCGCGGACATGGGCGCGTTGTCGGATATCTCGGCGGGACGCGCGTCGGCAACCGGCGGAAACGCGGCGGCGGCGCAGGACGACTGGCTCGCGCAGCAGCGGGTCGATTACCGCAATCAGTATTCCTACCTGCTGGCGCTGAGGAAGCCGGTTATCGGCGCGATCAACGGCCCGTGCGTGGGGCTGGGTTTCACCACCTGCCTCTACCAGGACATCAGGATTGCGTCCGACACGGCGCGGATGGGGCTGATCTTCGTGCAGCGCGGACTTGCGATCGAGCATGGATCCTCGTGGATGCTGCCGCGGATCGTGGGGCTCGCGCGCGCGGTCGATCTCGCGGTGACGGGGCGTTTGGTCGACGCGCAAGAGGCGCTCGCGATGGGATTGGTGAATCGCGTGGTTCCCGCGGACAAGCTGATGGAAACCGCGCGCGAGGTCGCGGGGCATATCGCGAACAAGTGCTCGCCGCTCGGCGTCTCGCACGCCAAGAAGCTGGTGTACAAGCATCTGTTCACCGACCTTGCGACCGCGATTCGCGACGACGACGAGTCGATGACCACGATGACGCAGTCCGACGATTTCAAGGAAGGCGTGAAGGCGTTTCTGGAAAAGCGCCCGGCAAAATATCAGGGCAAATAAGATGCCGCAAAGGGCGCGTACCTGCGCCCCCTTTTTCCTACTTCGCGCTCTCTACTTGTCGAGCGGATGCTTGAACTTGCGGTCGGGATGACGAATCGTCAGGACCGGGACCGCCGCTTTCTGGACCACGCGTTCCGCCACGCTGCCCATCAGGACGTGAGCCAGCCCGGTGCGGCCGTGAGTGCCGAGCACGATCAGGTCGGCATTCTCGGTTTGCGACGCGCGCAGGATTTCCAGAAACGGAGAACCGACCTTCAGAAGGCTCTTGGCCTTGATTCCGTCGTCGCGCAGGCGCTGCACGATTTTGTCGAGCTCACGCTGCGCGATGAGCCGCTGCTCCTCGGCGATTCTGCTCATCGCGCCGACATCCATGGCCGGCCCCAGGTCGGGCGAAACCATCACCGGTGCGAGCGGCTGATCGACGTGCAGCACGACGATCTCGGCCGCGAACTTGCGCGCGATATCCTCGGCATAGCTGAAGGCGAGCGAGGAATCTTCAGAAAAATCGGTTGCGGCAAGGACTTTGGAGATCGTGGGCACGAACGAACGATAGCCCGCCGTATCGCGGCTGGCAAGCGCGCGCGAGAGCACGCGCATATCCTCCGCTCTTGCGTCTCGACCGCGCAGGCCTCGCGGCATTAGAATGAACGCGTGGCGACGCGAACTCCAAAATCCAAACCTACGATGGGTGATCTGGTTTTCGGCGATTTCGAGCGTGCGGTTGACGCGTTCTTCGATGAGATGCTGGTCGATCGATGGAAGTGCGGAGCCGCGTCCCGATTCGAGAGCGCCGAGGTTTCCGATCTGCCTGATCACTATGAGATCCGCCTGGCCTCGCGCGGAGTCGATCCGAAGTCGATCGAGATCGAAAGCCGCGGCCAGCGCCTGACAGTGCGCGCCGGTGCGGCGGAATTTGGGCGGCTCGAAAGCGTTTTCACCTTCGCCGAAAATGTGGACTCCGAATCGGCCTCGGCCAAATGGTCGCGCGGCCTTCTGACGGTAATCGTCCCCAAGCACAAAGCCCGAAAAATCGCGCTCAAGGCGGATTGAATTCCGCCTGCCTGCCGGAGCTCGCATGCCCGAAGATATCGCACCCGCCGGTCCTGTAATCCCAATCGAGCCGAAAGCCGCAGAAGCCGCCGCGGAGCTGAGTCCCGCGGAGCTTCGCGCCAGCGTCGCGATCGACGGCGCGGAACTCAAGCGCGCCGCGGAGACCGACAGCGATGCGGAGCTGCTCGGGCAGAGCCGCGCGATCGACGCGATCAAGCTCGCGATCGGAATCGACGCGCCGGGCTACAACGTCTACGTCAGCGGACTGCGCACCCGGATCGAGCGCGACACCGTGCTGGCGCTGCTGGCGGAAAAAGCCGCCACGATGCCGACGCCGGGCGATTGGGTCTACGTCAACAATTTTCGCAACCCTGAATCTCCGAGCGCGATCTATCTGCGCGCGGGGCAGGGGCGCGAGCTCGCGCAGCGGATGCGCGATCTGGTCGCGCTGATCGTTGAGCAATTGCCCAAAGCCTTCCGGCGCGAGGACTTCGATCACGAGCGCGCCGCGTTGCGCGACAAGTACAATCAGCGCGCGCAGGAGCTGTTCAAACAGATCGAGACCCGCGCGCGCGAGCGCGGCTTCGCGCTCCAGGGCGGCCCTGGCGGCCAGGTTATCTTCATCCCGCTGATCGAGGGCAAGGTTCCCGAATCGCCGGAGGCGCTGCAGAAAGCGATGAGCGCGAAAACCGACGCCGAGCGCGAGCAGATGATGCGCGCGCAGGCCGAGCTCGAAAACGAATTCAGCGGGCTTATCGGCCGCCAGCAGGAGCTGATGCGCGACCTGGTCGACGATATCCGCGCGATCGAGCGCGCGTTCGCCGCCAAGCTCATCATCCCGTCGGCCGAAGACTTAAAGCGTCACTTTAATAATCCCGGAGTGACGGGATACCTCGATCAGGTCGCCGATCACATGCTCTCGCATCTGGATCGCTTCCGCGAGGCCGGCCCGCAGCAGCCCGGCGCGGAGCCGCAGCCGCCCGCGCCCGAGGACGGCCCCCGATGGTTCGAGTACCAGGTCAACGTGATGGTTGATAATTCGACCACCCAGGGCGCGCCGGTGGTGAGCGAGGACGCGCCGAATTATCGCAACCTGTTCGGCACGATCGAGCGCTGGATCGATCCGCTCGGGCGCTCGGGCACCAACTTCACCCGGATTATAGGCGGGTCGTTTTTGAAATCGCACGGTGGCTTCCTGGTCCTGGACCTCGATGACGCGGTGGTCGAGCCTGGTGTGTGGAAGACGCTCAAGCGAAGCCTCAAGTCCGGGCGCATGACACTCGAGACCTTCGAGCCGCTGCCGTTTTTCTCGATGAGCGGGCTCAAGCCCGAGCCGATCGAGGTGCATACCAAGCTGGTGGTTCTGGGCGGCGCGTACCTCTACAACATGCTCTATTTCTACGACTCTGAGTTCTCGGACCTGTTCAAGGTCAAGGCCGAGATGCGCCCGTCGATCGACGCCGACGCGAGCGCGGCGCGCCACTATGCCGGCCACGTGGGCTCGCTCGCGCGGCGCGAGAATCTGCCGCCGTTCTCCGGCGATGCGCTGCGCAAAATCGTCGAGTTCGGGATGCGCCAGGCGGGCGACCGCACCCGCGTGCTGGCGATGCTCGAGCCGATCGACGACTTGGCGCGCGAGTCCGCCTATTTTGCGCGCGCCGACCATGCCGCCGAGGTCTCGGGCGCGCACGTCGAGCGCGCGCTTAAGGAGCGGGTACTGCGGCTTAATCATATCGAAGAGGAAATTCGCCGGATGATCGCGCGCGGCACGCTGGTCGTGCAGATCACGGGCAAAGCGGTCGGCCAGATAAACGGGCTCGCGGTAATCGACGTCGGCGGCTACGCGTTCGGCCGTCCCTCGCGCGTGACTGCGACCGTCGCGCTCGGACAGGCGGGCCTCATCAATATCGAGCGCGAGGCGCGGCTCTCGGGCTCGACCCACGACAAGGGAATCATGATCCTCTCGGGCTTTCTGCGCGCGCGCTTCGGTCAGACGCATCCGCTGGCGATGACCGCGTCGATCGCGTTCGAGCAATCCTACTCTGGAATCGACGGCGACAGCGCCAGCTCGACTGAGCTCTACGCGTTGCTCTCGGCGCTGTCGGGCGTGCCGATCCGGCAGGATCTCGCGGTCACGGGATCGGTCGATCAACACGGCCACGTGCAGGCGATCGGCGGCGCCAACGAAAAAATCGAAGGCTACTACCGCGTCTGCAAAGCGATCGGACTGACTGGGACGCAGGGCGTGATGGTGCCGAAGACCAACGTCGAGAACCTGATGCTCGAGCCCGAGACGGTCGCGGCGGTCGAGCGCGGCGAATTCCACATCTACGCGATCGATACGATCGATCACGGAATCGAGCTTCTGACCGGTGTGCGCGCGGGCGCCGTCGATGAGCCCGGAACGATCAACTACATGGTCGATCAGCGCCTGCGAGCGATGGCCGACGCGCTGCGCAACTCGGGCAATCGCGAGACGCGCGTCGTGCATGAAGTCGATAGCAAGCCGCCCGCGCCCAAGCCGCCCGCACCGCCGGAGCCGCCGCGCTGAGCGCGCGCGGGAGCCTCGCGATGCCAATCGACCTGCGGCTCGAGGCGGACGAAGTCGCGCTGTGCACCGACCTGTATGAGCTGACCGTCAGCGCCGCGTTTTTCGACCGCTCGATGAACGAGCAGGCCGCGTTCGAGATGGCGCTGCGCCGGATGCCGCCGAACCGCGGCTACATGATCGCGGCGGGAATCGAGCGGCTGCTTGAAGCGCTCGAGGTCTACCACTTCGACGCGGCGGCGATTGCGTATCTCGAATCTCTGAAAATTTTCAAACCCGCATTCCTGGATTATCTTGCCGGCTTTCGCTTCAGCGGAGAGGTGCGCGCGCTTCCTGAAGGAGCGTTCTTTTTGGCCGGAGAACCGATCCTCGAGATTCACGCGCCGTTGATCGAAGGCCAGATCGTCGAGACCCTGGCGCTGAATCAGCTCGGATTCGCGACGATGGCGGCGACCAAGGCCGCGCGATGCGTCGGCGCGGCGCAGGGGCGCAGGGCGATCGACTTCGGCGCGCGCCGCGCGCAAGGCGCGGACGCGGCGCTGATCGCGGCGCGTTCGAGCTATCTGGCGGGCTTTGCGGGAACCGCCAGCGTGCTCGCGGGGCGACGCTACGGAATTCCGGTGTTCGGCACGATGAGCCACAGCTTCGTGATGGCGCATGAGAGCGAGCGTGCGGCGTTCGAGAATTTCGCCGCGAGCTTTTCGGCTCCGGCGACGATCCTGGTTGACACCTACGATACCGTGCGCGGAGTCGAGAACGCCGCCGCGCTCGGCGTGAAGCTGCGCGAGTCGGGCGCGAAGCTGGCCGGAATCCGGCTCGACAGCGGAAATCTGGGCGCGCTCGCATTGCGCGCGCGCAAAATTCTCGATCAGCACGGCCTGAACGAGACCGCGATTTTCGCCAGCGGCAACCTCGATGAATACAAGATCGAAGAGCTGCTCGCCGCGAAAGTGCCGATCGACGCCTTCGGAGTTGGCACCGCGCTCGCGGTCAGCGACGACGCTCCGGCCGGCGACTTCACCTACAAGCTGGTCGAGTATCGCGGCCAGCCGCGCCTCAAGCTTTCGGCAGGCAAGGCCTCGACGCCGGGGCGCAAGCAGATCTTTCGCGGCTGCACCGGCACGGGCGAATACGCCGGCGACCTGGTCGGAGCGATCGACGAGAGTCCGGCGACGGTCGCGCGGGTGATGAAGCTGCCCGAAGCGCGAGTTCTGCCGATGCTCGAAATCCAGATGGAGCGCGGCATGCGAAAGATGCCGCGGCCCGAGTTGAACGAGAGCCGCGCGCGAGTTGCCGCCGCGATCGCGAAGCTCGATCCGCGCTGCCGGATGCTCCGCAAGCCGTCGGAGTATTCGGTGCGCCCCAGCGCGGCGATCAACGCGATGGTGATAACCGAGAAAGTCCGCGCCGATCATCGTCAGGAGTAGCGCCGGTGGAGCTCCGGCCAGTGGATGCCGACGGCCCGTGGGCCCACATTCAGGGCGGGGAAATCTATTTGCGGCTCACTGAGTTTTTGGTGGCGGCGGTAGGAGTCGAACCTACGACACTGCGGATATGAGCCGCATGCTCTAACCAACTGAGCTACGCCGCCACCGTGAATTGTTCACAATAGCGGTCCTCGAAATATCGCGAAAGACTCTCAGCGCAGCGCAATCGCCCGCGATTTGACCTGCCGGCTCCCGCGCGAGACTTGGTACAGCACGCCCTCGTTGAACTCGACGCAGGTCAGCTTTCCGCCGTAAACCAGGCCAGTATCGATTCCGAGCTTGTACGGCAGATCGATCATCACGCCGCGCATGGGAGTGTGGCCAAAAACCACCGTCGCGTCGATACGATGCGGATTGAAGATAAATTCCTGCCGAATCCAGAGCAGGTCTTCGGTCTGCTGCTCTTCGAGCTGGCGCGTCGGCATGATGCCCGCGTGCACGAACAGGTACGGAGGCCGCAGATAGCTGATCGCGAGCCGTTTGTAGAAGTCGAGATGCGTCTCGGGGATGCGATGGACCGCCTCCGACAGATCGTCTTCGCGCACGCCGTAGCTTTCGAGCGTCGCGACGCCGCCGTTGAACAGAAACGACTCGCCGTAATTCCCCGGCATCCCGAGGTACGAGAGCATCATGTCCTCGTGGTTGCCTTTCAAGAACACGCCCTCGGCGCCGGTCTTCTCGACCTGCATCGCGAGCTCGATTACGTCGCGCGCACACGGGCCGCGATCGACATAGTCGCCGACAAAGACCACGGTGTCGCCCGCGACCGGCGCGATCGCTTTCAGGATCGCGTCGAGCTCGTCGGGGCATCCGTGAATATCGCCGATTGCGAACAGGCGGCCGGAGAGTTTTTGTTTGCGGCTCGACATTGTCGATGGCTCAGCGCTTCTTGTCACCGCTGTCGGAGAGCAGATGCTCCATAGCGTCGCGATCTTCGATCATCCGCCGCGCCGCGCTGTAAGGATTCACGCGTCCAGACTCGACCTCTTTGACGATCTCGGGCGCGCGCCCGTTCTGCAGCGAGCGGATCGCGCGGTCTTCGAGCTCCGCTGCGAGAATTTCCACGAACTCGCGCCGGCGCCGCTCCGCCAGTTGCGCGTCGTCGCGATGCGCCAGCAGGTACTCGCGATGCTTCCCG
Organism: uncultured delta proteobacterium; assembly: GCA_963801665.1. GTDB lineage: Bacteria > Desulfobacterota > Binatia > Binatales > Binataceae > JBARDN01. The sequence continues at coordinate 1,019,607 of CAWDFL010000003.1, forward strand.
AGCGCATCGACCAGCGCGTCGACGCCGGTCCCGGCCGCGGCTTGCGTCATCATCACGAGCGGACGCCATCCGCCGGCGGGTCTCAGATGCACATTCAGCTCGAGCTCCGCCTTGACCCGGTCGGCGCCCTCGCGGTCGGACTTGTTGACCACGAACAAGTCGGCGATTTCGTTCAGTCCCGCCTTCATCACCTGCACCGAGTCGCCGCCTTCGGGAACCGTCACCACCACCGTGGTGTCGGCAAGGTCCATGATCGAGAGCTCGGTCTGGCCGACGCCAACGGTCTCGATCATGATCACGTCGTGGCCAAAGGCGTCGAGGAGCTTTACGATTTCGCGCGCGGCGCGCGAGAGTCCGCCGTGGCTTCCGCGCGACGACAGGCTGCGGATATGCACGCCCGGGTCCTTGTAGTGGTCGGTCATGCGCACGCGGTCGCCCAGCACCGCGCCGCCCGAGAACGGGCTCGAAGGATCGATCGCCAGGACCGCGACTTCCTTTCCGAGCGCGCGATATTTCGCGATCAGACGATTCACAAGCGTCGATTTTCCTGCGCCCGGCGGCCCGGTGATTCCGATCACGTGCGCGCGGCCGACTTGAGGATAGATACGCTCGATAATCGCGCTCGACTCGGGCATCCGGTTTTCCACCCGCGTCATCAGCCGATAGAGCGCGAGCTCATCGTGAGCCGCGAAGCGCCGCAGGTAGTCCTCGAGGTTGAATTTCGCCTCGGTTGCGCCGCCGTCGACGCGGGAGCGATCTTGTGGCTCAGCAGGCATCGTAGTCCGTCGGTCGATCATAGCTGCACGCGTCGAAAGCACGCAATGTGGCGCCCGGGCCTGCGTTGTTTTCCCTGCGGCCGGGCCCTATTGTTGTCGTGACTGGTGAGCACGGGCTTTTAGCCCGTGTCTTTCCGCGATGAAGCTGCACGACCTTTACACCGATTGGCGAGTTGTAACCGGACTTGCGCTTGCCGTCCTTGGAGCGGGCAACTGGATCATCGGGCTCGAACGCACTCAACAGTACAGCCAGATTATCGCGAGCGATCCCAATGCCGCGGCGGGCTCCGACTATCGCAGCTTCGACGAGCTTGACGCCTCGGCGGGAGGCGCGGTCCTGGAGCCCCTGACTGACCGCGAGCGCGCGGTCTCCTACGCCACGGCGCGGATGGATTTCTATCATGCGACCTTCCTGACCGGGCAGATGCTGGTGCTCGCGGCGCTGCTGGTTGCCCTGTGGGGCGTGATCGCCGTGATCCAGAACGACGCCCGCCGCGCGATGCGCGGGGCGTTTCCTGGCGGCCCCGGTCCTCCTCGCGCCGGTTCGATGCGCCGGCTTCGTTGAGAGAACGATTGAGGGCGAAGCGCCGATGGTAAAAATTCTGGCCGAGCGCGCGCCCGCGAAGATCAACCTATGTCTTCGCATAACCGGGCGCCGCGCCAACGGCTATCACGAGCTCGATTCGATTTTCATTCCGATCGATTGGAGCGATCTGGTTCGTATCGAACTTCGCCCCGCTCCGGAGTTGCGCGTCGATCTGCGATGCAACCGTCCGGAGCTGAGCGACCCCGGCTTGAACCTCGCCGCGCGTGCGGCAACCGCGTTTGCGCGTGAATACGATCTGAGCGCGCACATCATGATCGAGCTGGAAAAGCATCTGCCCGCGGGCGCCGGGCTGGGCGGCGGCTCGAGCGACGCCGGCGCGGTGCTCAGGATGCTCGCCGCGATGTGCACGGTCGCATCCGACGCGCGTCTGGTTCGCGTCGCGGTATCGATTGGCGCCGACGTGCCGTACTTTCTCGACCCGCGCCCCGCGCGTGTGCGCGGTATCGGCGAGCGGATCGAGCCGCTGCCCGCGCTCGCGCCGATCAATCTGGTGCTGGCGGTTCCGCCGATCGAGGTGCCGACCGCGAGAGTTTTTCGAGCGCTCGCCCCCGGCGATTGGAGCGGCGAAATACCCGCCGCCGATCTTGAAGCGATCCTGAGCGGCCGGATCTCGCGCGGCTTGACCGTGAATGATCTCGCAAAGCCCGCGGCCGTGATGTATGCGCGAATCGCGGAGCTCAAGGCGATAGTCGAAGCGCGCGGTGCGATTGCCGCCGCGATGTCGGGTAGCGGCGGCTCCGTGTTCGGAATATTTGCCGACCGCGCTGCCGCGCACGATGCGGCGAAGCTGATCGCAAGCGACGCGCCAGACGCGCTCGTCGTCGCATGCCAGACGATTTCTGGTTAAGCGTCCTGTCCGGCAGCGGCGCGGAGTCCGGAAGCGCCGCGCGGCGGCACGGTGGCCGCATCTTCGGTCAGCCGGAAGCATCGGAAGAACGATCGGAAATCTTCAGCGGCGCCGCGAAAGCGGAGCAGATTTTCCTTGACCGCGCGCTCGGCGCTCAACTCGCCGCGGCTGACCAGCGTCCAGCTTTCAGTTCCGCAGTAGATCGTCAAGTCAGGCTCGCGCAAATCGCCCTGGCTGCTGAGGCATCGCCCGTCGCGAATCTCGACGTAGTAGCTTCCGGGCTCCGCGCCCGAAACAACGAACTGGACCGCAAGGCTGATTTGGCTTGCACGTTTGCGATCGAAGATAAACGGCAGCCCGAGGATGAAGGTCTCCGCGGTGCCGACGCCGAGTCCGATCCGGTGGATATAGAACGCGGGATAGGCTTTGCTGAGCGGCGCTAGTACGCCGACCAGAACGGCCACCGCGACGATCGCGAGCCAGCGCGTGTCGGCGGGCGTGCGATACGCCGCGGCCGCAACAATCGCGAAGCCTGCCGCCCACATCGCGGCCAGATGCCGCGTGATCCGCGCGAACGACGGGCTCTTCTGAATCCACGCCGGATACGCGTGGCGCATCCAATAGCCCGTGAACGGCTCGGCTCCGAATAGCTGCGGCAGAATCGCGACGGCGGCGCACGACGCGAACATCCAGGCTGGTGCGTACGCGACGAAAGAATCGATTGCGCCGCCCACGTAGGCGACTTGTCCGACGAATAGAAAAATCACGATCGCGAGGTCAAAGGTCTTGGTTTCTTCGGCCGCGCTGGCCGCGAGCAGGTAAACGAGATCGATGACTTCTCCGGCCAGCAGCGCCTGCGCCGCACTCGCGCCGTATCCTGCCAGCGCGATCGCGAACGCCGCGATCGGCACGACGCTGCCGATGTAACCAAAGAACGCGTTCCAGATGATCCCGCGGTTCGGGCGCGCGGAATCATTGCGGCCCGTGAGTGCGAGCGATATTTCCGCGACCGTGCCGCCTCCGACAAAGCTGTGCAGATGGAACTCGCCGTGCTCGCCGTAAAACGCGCGCAGGCGATCGCGCAAATTCGCAAGCCCGACGCCGTCGGACTTGCGCTCGCCGGCGCGCTTGGGCTGGAAGCCGACGCCGTTGTCCTCGACCCGGATATGCAGCCGGTCGCCCCCACGCCACGCCGCGATCGAGATCGTGCCGGCGCAGGTTCCGTTCAGCAATCCGTGTGCGACCGCGTTTTCGACCAGCGGCTGAATCAGCAGCGGAGGCACGTGGATCTCGCGCACGTCGGGCGCGATCTCGGTATGCACACTGATCCGGTCGCCGGAACGCGCGCGCTCGAGTTCTAGGTACGACGCGACCGCCGCCAACTCGTCGCTGAGCGGAGCCATCTTGGCCCGGCTCCGGCCCATCGAGTAGCGCAGCACTCCGGCCAGTTGCAGGATGAGTTTTTCGGCGCGCGCGGGCTCGACTGCGGCGGCCTCTGCAATCACGTTGAGCGAGTTGAACAAAAAATGATGATTGAGCTGGCTGCGCAGCGCTTCGAGCTGCGCCGTCAGCGCCAGCTCGCGCAATCGGCGTTGCTCCTGACTGGCGCTGTCGAGCGCGAGTCCCCCGAGGATCATGTAGAGCGTTGCCCCCGCGATCACGACCAGGTTGACGAGCCCCGGCGAGAGCGCGTAGACGCTGGCGACGTCCGGCGGAATGTGCGCGAACCGCGTCCACAGATGGAACGCGATCACCATCCCGTTGCCGAACAGCACCACTCCGAGCATCACCTGGACCAGGATTCGCAGCACCAGCACGCCGCGCAGGCGGGGAACGATCCATCGCCAGACCGCAAACGTGATCGCCGCGAAGATCCCGGCGTTCACCAGGTGAAACTCGGAGTAGCGGATGATTCCGGGCGTGGCGATGCCGGTGATCCACTGGCCCAGCAGATCGAGCGGGACGTTGAGCATCCCGGCGACCAGCGCGAACACGATTTGCGGATAGAGCAGGCTGCGCGAGGCGGGCCGCGTGCGCGCGATTGTCTTCATCGCCATCGCTAGTAGTTGAGCATCTCGCTCAGCAGCCGGGCCTGGCGCCGGCTGACTTCGATCTGTTCCTGCGGCTCGAGACTGGCGAAGCGAACGACATAGCGTCCGCCGAACCACGGATGGATTTCGCTGGCGAGGTCGAGGTTGATGAGCGTAGAGCGGTTCGCGCGGAAAAATCGCTTCGGTTCCAGGATCGCCTCGAGCTCGCGCAGCGAGCGGCGCACCGAGAGCCGCCGTCCGCGCACCCGCGCATACACCGCATCGCCTTCCGCCACGAAGTAGAAAATCTCGGCTGGTTTGGCGAGCACGATATGTTCCTTGTCGTGCAGCGCGATCCGATGCGCCCCGGGCTCCGCGCCGCCGCTTATCCGGCGCAGCAGCTCGCTCATCTGCAGTGGAGGCTCGGCGGCGTGGATCCGCGCGCGCACCCGTTCGAGCGCGGTGTCCACGCGCGCCTGTTCATAGGGTTTCAGCAGGAAGTCTATAGCTTCGACCTCGAAGGCCTGGATCGCGTACGAATCGTATGCGGTCGAAAAGATCACGTGCGGGCGGTCGCGCAGCCGCCGCAGGACTTCGAGCCCCGAAATATCCGGCAGCTTGATGTCGAGCATCACGAGGTTGGGGCTGGCGCGCTCGATGAGCGCGATCGCCTCGGCGCCGGTTGCGGCCTCGCCGGCGATCTCAACGTCGGGATGCGCGCGCAGAAATCTAGCCAGGCGCGAGCGCGCGGGCGCCTCGTCCTCGACGATTACGCTTCGAATCGGCCGCTGGGCGCCGGACTGCTGAGTCTCGTGCATCGCGCGTATCTGAATCGACAATTATCAGCCGGAAGTCCGATAAGTCCACGCCGGCTGGCTAAGCGGCCCGATGCGCGGCGCGGACGGCGCGGTCGCGGCGGCGAACGGCGCTATTTCAGAAAGCGGTACACCAGCTTCTGAAAATGCTGGATGCCCCGTTCGCGCGAGAGCATCAGGTTGCCATGATCGACGACGCCCGAGCGCATCCCGCGCTGCACCGATTCGCACAACACGATATCCTCGCGCGTCACCAGGTCGCTCAGCTCCGCGTAGGCCGCTATCTCGGCGTCGGTGGTGCCCTCGGCGAAAAAATAATCCACCGTCTCGTGAGTATGGGTGGAGTCGATCGGATGCGCGCAAATCACTTGCAGCGCCATCGGATCGATCGACGCCGCGAGCATCGCGTTCGGCCACAGCGTCGCGTAGGTTACGCCGGCGCCGCGCGGCTTGAAGTAGGGTCCGTAGTAGGTCGAGAAAAATTCGTGCTCGGTGTGGGACTGGTATTTGTCGGTATCGATAAATTCCGAGAACTTCGGATGCGCAATCGGGCAGTGGTAGCATTCGTTGAAATTCTCGATCACGATTTTCCAATTCGCCGCGAATTCATAATGGTCGCGCCGCAGCATCCGCAGGCGCTCCATGTCGATCTCGGCTTTCGCGATGATCCCGGGCAGTTTTCCGGTCACGTCGCCGAACTTGCCCGCCTTGCGATCCGGATTGACGAAAATCAGCGGACCCCAGGTTTCGAGACCTAGAGGAATCAGCCCGAGCGACTCCTTCGCGAACGATTCCTGCTCGTTGGCTCGCGGCGCGCTGCGCAGAGAGCCGTCGAGGTTGTAAGTCCATCCGTGATAGTGGCATTGCAGCGTGCGCCGGTTGCCGGAGCATTCGAGCACCACTTCGCTGCCGCGATGAGGGCATACGTTGGCGAACGCGCGCAGCTCCGCGTCGGCGTCGCGCGCAATCACGATCGGGACATCGCCGATTTGCGTGGTAAAAAAATCTCCCGGCTTGGCGACCTGCTCGGTATATCCGGCGTACTGCCACGAACGATTGAAGATACGCTCGCGCTCGGCCGCGTAGATCGCCGAATCCCCGTACCAGTGCGCGGGCAGCGTCTGGCCGCGCTCGAGCCGGTCACCGATGGCGGGGTCGATATCTAACGGCATATTTCCTCGGTTCTCATCTGATCGAAATCATCATACTCATCGGACTAATTCGCAACATCTACCAAATCAGCTTCAGTAACCGGCCCGCGAACGCCGACTGCCGCCGGTTTCCAGCCGATCGCCGTTCGTGCCGGACCGATCGGCGAATATTCGTTGTTAGGCTTGATTGCTGGGACGATCCTGTCGCGTGGGAGTTGCCGATCGACAATCCAGGGAGGCACTGATGCGAGCGAATCGAACGGAGCGGATCACCAGACGATTGGGAATAGCCGCGATACTGGCGCTGGCGGCAGCGGTCTCGGTTCCTGCGTATGCGCAGGTGAAGCCGGGCGATGTGATCACGAAAGCCAACGCAACTCTGGTGCAGAATCTCGTGAGTCCCGGCAACTACACCCTGGTGCAGCGCGGGATGGTGATGGATATCGTGCCGAGCGAGAAGCTCGAATGGCCTCCGCCCTACACCACGGCGACCGAGAAGTATCACGCGCAGGTTGCGCTTGCGCCCGACGGCACTTTGCACAACTACGTCGCCGGACTGCCGTTTCCGTTGCTCGACGCCAACGACCCCGAGATGGCGACCAAGCTGATGTGGAACTTCAGCTATCGTCCGCTCTATAGCGACGACGCCGATCTGCGCTTCCCCGAAATCGCCAGCTACAGCGCCGCCGGTGGCGATCCGCTGAGCTTCTTCACCGTCGGCCACTTCTCCTTCTACAACAACGTCGGCCGGATCGAGGTCCCTCCCGTTCCCACCGATCCCGACGCGGCCGAAAGCGGGGTGCGCTACCGCTTCGGCTTCTATCCATTCCTCGAGCCCTCGGAGCTGCGCGGTTTCGGGATGGTGCGTTACCGGCATATCGACCCCAAGGTCGAGGACAACACCTGGGTCTTTAACCCGGCCAATCGCAGGCTGCGCCGCGAGTCGGTCGACGTGCTGACCGACGCGATCGGAATGCTGCCCGGGTTTTCCTCGGGCGGCGGTGGCGGCGGCTCTTACGGTGGCGGGATGGGTGCCGGCTCGGGCGGTGCTTCGCTGGCTTCTTCGATCGATCCTGATTCCTACTTTGGCTTCGCCGCCAAGGTCGAGGACTACACCTACAAATTCCTCGGCGACAAGAACATGCTCGCGGTGGTCAACGCCAAGACCTCGCCCGAGACCGGATGCCCTTCCGACGGCAACCACACCGTATGCCCCGAGAACTGGGAGATGCGTCATCTGTATGTGGTCGAAGCCGACGCGAAGCCGGGCAACAACTTCTCGATCTCGAAGCGCATCCTCTATGTCGATTCCGAGGGCTGGTTCATCACCGCGTCGGACCAGTACGATCGCCAGGGCAAGCTGTGGAAGACGCTGGCGACCTTCAACACTTATCGCGACCGTCCGGTGCCTGACGCCCGGATCGCGATCTATCCGTACAAGCGGATGTTCCAGCTCGCGCTGGTCGATTACGACCTGACCAACTCGAACAGCTCGATCGTCTTCATGCCCGGACCCACCGCGCCCGATCGCGAGTGCTGGTATATCGACATGGGCGTCGTCAACAACTCCTTCTTCACTCCAGAGGCGCTCAAAAACGCCGGCCACTGAAATCATGCAGACCCGGAAGGCGCCGCGTAGCTAGTGACCCCCGCGCTACTCCCCGAAACGCGGCGCCTTCATTTTCCGGTCGTACTCGTCCGAAATACCGATAAACGGACCCGCTTGTGGAAGCCTCCAGCCCACGTGGATTGACAGGAAAAACCCCCGCCAATAACATCGCGATCCCGGCGCGTGATCGATCTTTAGCCGACTGTTGGGGCGGCGGAATACGCGCACTAAATTTCTGGGAGCCTTCGATAACGATTTCGTTGGGCGGTCGCCAAGCTGGTAAGGCACCAGGCTTTGGACCTGGCATTCGAAGGTTCGAATCCTTCCCGCCCAGCCATTTGGCGCCGGGCGCGGCGGACGATTTTGCGGGATTTGACGGACACGAGCGGGAGTGACGATGTCGGAAAGGGCGAAGGACGAGCTGGAGATATTCACGGGTAACGCGAATCCCGCGCTCGCGCGCGAGGTCGCCGAGCATCTCCAGGTGAAGCTCAGCCAGGTCGATGTCGGCCGCTTTCCCGACGGCGAAGTGATGGTCGAAGTCCGCGAGAACGTGCGCGGTGGCGACGTCTTCGTCATCCAGTCGATCTGCACGCCACCGAATGAAAACCTCATGGAGTTGCTGCTGATGATGGACGCGCTGCGGCGCGCCTCGGCCAAGCGCGTCACCGCCGTGATTCCTTATTTCGGCTACTCGCGCCAGGATCGCAAAGTTGCGCCGCGCGTGCCGATTAGCGCCAAGCTGGTCGCCGATCTGATCACGACTTCCGGCGCGATGCGCGTGCTCACCGTCGATCTGCACGCCGGCCAGATCCAGGGCTTCTTCAATATCCCGGTGGACAATCTGTACGCGATGCCGGTGCTGATCAGTTACTTGCGCAAGCGCCTTGACGGACAAAATATCTCCGTGGTCTCGCCCGACGCCGGCGGAGTCGAACGCGCGCGCGCATTCGCGCGCCGCCTCAACGCCAACCTCGCGATTATCGATAAGCGCCGCCAGCGCGCCAGCGAGATCGCAGGGATGCGCCTGGTCGGCGAGGTGAAAGACACGGTCGCCGTGCTGGTCGACGACATGATCGATACCGCCGGGACGATCACCGAGGCGGCGAAAGTGGTCTCGGCCGCGGGCGCGAGCGAAGTCTTCGCCGTGGCGACCCATCCGATTCTGTCGGATCCGGCGTGCGACCGCCTCGGCAAATCGATCATCAAGGAAATAATCACGACCAACACGATCCCGCTGCGCGCCAAGGCGCAGGCGGAGTTACAAAAGCTCAAAATGCTGTCGGTTGCGCCGCTGATCGCGGAAGCCGTGCGGCGAATTCATAATGAGGAGTCGGTGAGCTCGCTGTTCAGTTGAACCGCGGCCGCCTATCATAAGAACTACGATGGAAACCGGAGAATTGAATTGTGAAGCGCGGCCCGTGCGGCCCAAGGGCGTCAAGCACTCGATCCGTCATCAGGGACGCGTTCCCGCGGTGCTGTACGGACCGGGCTCGAAGCCTACCTCGCTGTCGATCGCCTCGAGCGAGTTGAAGGCGCGCATCGCGGCATCGGCGCATACCCGTATCGTGCGGCTCAAGTCCGCGTCGGCCGAGCTTGACGGCCGCCACGTGATTTTCAAGGACTTGCAGCGCGCGCCGGTCTCCGGCGAAATCCTGCACGCCGATCTTTATGAAGTCGATCTGAATCGCGCGATCCGCGTCCAGGTCGCGCTCAAGTTCACCGGCAAGGCCGCGGGCGTGGCCGAGGGCGGAATTCTCCAGCCGCTGGTCCGCACCGTCGAGGTCGAATGCCTGCCGCTCGAGATTCCGGAATCGATCGAGGTCGATGTCACCGCGCTGGGAATCCATGACGTGATTCACGTCTCGGCGATCAAGTTTCCGGACAACGCCAAGCCGCACTACGATCAGGATTACGCGGTCGTCTCGGTGCTGCCGCCTACCGTCGCCGAGGTTGCGGTTCCCGTCGCGGCTGCGGTGGAAGGCGCACCCGTCGAAGGTGCTCCTGCCGAAGGCGCCGCCGCAGCGGCTCCTGGAGCCGAAGGCGCGGCCAAGGAAGGCGCCGCCGCCGCGCCCGCAGCCGCGGGCGGAAAGAAGGGAGAGGCGGCGGCGAAGAAGTAGTTCCGCGCGATCGAATTTCCGCGCGGCGGATGCAATTGCGCCGCGCAATTGCATCAGGAATGTATTCGGCGGTGCGCCCGATGCGCGCCGCCGGTTGGGGGCGGAGGTGCCGCGGTGAGTTTTGCCCATCTGCACGTCCATACGCAGTACAGCCTGCTTGACGGTGCGAACAAGCTCGGTCCGCTGATCGAGCACGCCAAATCCTCCGCGATGGAGGCGCTCGCGATCACCGACCATGGCAACATGTTCGGCGCGGTCGAGTTCTACCAGAAGTCCGTCGCCGCCGGGATCAAGCCGATCATCGGATGCGAGGCGTATCTGGCCGGCGGCAAGCGCACCGATCGCACCCAGCCTCCGCGCAGCGACGACTACGACGGCGGCGGCAATTATCACCTGATCCTGCTGGTCCAGAATCGCGAGGGTTACCGCAACCTGTGCAAGCTGCTTACGGCGGCCTACCAGGAAGGGCTCTACTACAAGCCGCGCATCGACAAGGAAATTCTCGAACAGTACAACGCCGGGCTGATCGTGCTCTCGGGATGCCTGTCGGGCGAGATCGCGCGGGCGCTGCGCGCGGGCAAGATGGACAAGGCGCGCGAGTGCGCAGAATGGTATGCGCGGGTCTTCAAGGATCGCTACTACCTCGAACTGCAGGACAATAAGCTGCACGCGCCCTTCAACGACGCGCTGCGCGATATCGGCAAGACGGTCGGGCTGCCGTTGGTCGCGACCAACGACTGCCACTATCTGCATCGCGACGACGCCAAGGCCCACGAGGTTCTGCTCTGCGTGCAGACCGGCAAGACCATGGCCGACGAATCGCGCTGGCGCTTCGACACCGACGAGCTCTACGTCAAGACTCCGCAGGAGATGGCGAAAGCGTTCGGCGCCGAGTCCGAGGAATTCCGCAACACGATGGAGATCGCGCGGCGGGTCGACTTCGAGTTCGAGTTCGGCAAGTTCCGCTTCCCGGTCTATACGCCGGACGACGGCAAGAAGATCGACTTCGGCGACGAGATGGAGCGGCGCGCGCGCGAGGGCCTCGAGCTGCGGCTTGCGGAAATTCGCGCGCGGCGCGGCGGCGAGCTCGACGCCGCGCCGTATTACCAGCGGCTCGACCAGGAGCTGCCGGTGATCCGCGACATGGGCTTCGCGGGCTACCTGCTGATCGTGCAGGATTTCATCAGCTACGCCCGCGGACAGGGAATACCGACGGGCCCCGGCCGCGGCTCGGTGGTCGGATCGCTGGTCTCCTACTCGCTCGGGATCACCGAGGTTGATCCGGTCGAGCATCGGCTGCTGTTCGAGCGCTGGCTCAACCCCGGACGCAAGTCGATGCCCGATATCGATTCCGATTTCTGCTTCGAGCGCCGCGATGAAGTCGTCGACTACGTGCGCACGAAATACGGCGCCGACCGCGTCGCCAATATCATCACGTTCGGGACGATCAAGGGAAAGCAGGCGATCCGCGACGTAGGGCGCGTGCTCGGCCTTTCGTTCGCCGATACCGACAAGATCGTCAAGCTCTATCCCGCACCCAAGCAGGGCCGCGATTTTCCGCTCAAAGAGGCGCTCGAGATGGAACCGCGGCTCAAGGACGAGCGCAAGGCGCATCCCGAGCTGTTCGACTACGCGTTCAAGCTCGAGGGGCTGCTGCGCCATACCTCGAAGCACGCGGCCGGCGTAGTTATCGCCGACGTCGCGCTGCCCGAGGTGGTGCCGCTCTACGCGGACAAGGAAACCACCGAGGGCGGAATCGCGATCACGCAGTACTCGATGAAAAGTGTCGACGAAGTCGGACTGATCAAGTTCGATTTCCTCGCGCTCAAGACGCTGACCCAGATCAAGAACACGCTCGATCTGATTCGCGCCGCCGGCAAGGAGCCGCCCGACTTAAATACCCTCGGCCTCGACGACGCCGACACTTACCGGCTGCTCGCGCGCGGCGACACCGTCGGCGTGTTTCAGATGGAAAGTTCGGGGATGCGCCGGTTCCTGTCCGACTTGAAGCCGACCTGTTTCGAGGACGTGATCTCCGCCGTGTCGCTGTTCCGCCCGGGTCCGCTCGACGCGATCGAAGACGGCAAGACGATGGTGCAGCACTTCGTCGATCGCAAGCACGGGCGCGAGAAGGTCGAGTACGACCATCCGCTGCTCGAGCCGGTGCTCAAAGACACCTACGGCGTGATCGTGTATCAGGAGCACGTGATGCGCGCGGCGCAAGCGATCGCCGGATACACGCTCCAGCAAGCCGACATATTGCGCGCCGCGATGGGCAAGAAGAACAAGGCGGCGATGGAGAAAGAGCGCGAAGGGTTTATCGCGGGCGCGCTCAAGAGCGGGCTCCCGCGCGATTTGGCGACCGCGATTTTTTCCAAGATCGAGACTTTCGCCGCGTACGGATTCCCGCGCGCCCATGGCGCCGCCTACGCGCTGACCAGCTATCGCACCGCGTACCTGCGCGCGCACTATCCGCACGAATTCATGGCGGCGCTGATGTCGCTGGACATGGACGACGTTGTGAAGACCTACAAGAATATCGCGTCGCTGCGCGAGATGCGGATCAAAATTCTGCCGCCCGACATCAACCAGAGCCAGGTCAAGTTCGCGGTGGTCGATGGCGACATCCGCTTCGGATTGGCCGCGATTCGCGGCGTCGGCGCGAAGGCGGCGGAGGCGATTATCGCCGAGCGCTCGAGCAACGGACCGTACGAGGGCCCGCTGGATTTCTGCACCCGCGTGGGCGCGCAGACGATCAACCGCCGCGTGCTCGACGCGTTGATCAAATGCGGCGCGTTCGATTTCTCCGGCGCCGCGCGCGCCGCGCTGGCCGCCACCGCCGAGGACGCGATCAAGCTCGCGCAGAAAGCGCACAGCGACGCCGAGCGCAATCAGATGGGCCTGTTTGGCGGCGCGGGCGCCAAGCCGCCGACGCTCGCGCCGCGCGAAGCGGTGACGGAATGGGAGCCCAAGGAGAAACTGAAATACGAAAAAGAAGCGCTCGGCTTCTACATCACGGCGCATCCGCTGGACAAATACGCGCGCGAGCTCGCGGCGGTCAGCAAGGTCACCACCGCCGATCTGCCCAACGTGCCCGACGGCAGCCGCATCAATATCGCGGGCGTGGTCCAGTCGCTGAAGCTCAAGAACAACAAGTCCGGAAAACGCTACGCGACCTTCTCGCTCGAAGATCGCGCCGGCATCCTCGAAGCGATCGCGTGGCCCGAGACCTACGCGAAATACGAGTCGCTAATCGCGGGCGACGATCCGGTGCTGGTCCGCGGCAAGCTCGATGTTGACGACGACCGCGCCCAGATAATCATCGACGAGATCCGTCCGCTCTCCGCCGCGCTGGTCGATTCCGTGCGCGAGGTCCGAATCCGCGCGCCCAAGAATCGCCTCGACAACGGCGGCCTCGACGCGCTGAAGGCGGCCCTCGGGCGCCATCGCGGAAACTCGGTAACCTATTTGCACCTGGGCCTCGAAGACGGCCGCGAAGCCGTCCTCGTACTCGGCGACGGTTTCCGCGTCTCCCCAACGGACGCCTTCGTAACCGATCTCGAACAGTTGCTGACACCCGGCGCGGTGCAGTTGCGGTGAGCCAGTGGAATTTCCGCTCCGAATGTGATTGGACAAGCCAAGTGCGTGTATGCGCTTGACGGTGTTGGAAATATGTACAGGAGCAGGGGGCCAAGCTCTAGGCCTCGAAGGCGCGGGCTTCGAGTGTGCGGCAGCCGTAGAGATCGACTCGCATGCCTGCGCGACCCTTCGCGCGAATCGGCCATCGTGGCGCGTTATCGAAGGGGACGTGCGAGGTTTGGACGGCCGCGCTTTCGCGGGGGTGGATCTAATAGCGGGCGGTGTTCCGTGTCCGCCGTTTTCGATTGCAGGACAACAGCTCGGCCACCGCGATGAGCGCGACCTATTTCCTGCTGCGCTCCGAATCATCGAAGAGGCTAATCCGAAAGCGATACTTCTGGAAAACGTACCGGGGCTGGCTTCGGACAAATTCTCAAATTATCGACGCAACCTTGTGCGGAGACTTGCGCGCGCGGGTTACGAGACTTCATGGACGATCTTGAATGCTTGTGATTTCCGGGTTCCTCAGCTACGGCCGCGGTTCATTCTCGTAGGGTTAAAACCGTATGCGTTTCCACGTTTCTCTTGGCCGGATCCATCGCCTCGTTCTCGGACCGTAGGAGAAACGTTGGTCGACCTGATGGCCTCGCGCGGATGGCGGGGCGCGGAGGATTGGGCTAAGAGAGCGAATTCGGTAGCGCCTACACTAGTGGGCGGGTCGAAAAAGCATGGGGGACCTGATTTGGGCCCGACTCGTGCTCGGCGGCAGTGGGAAGATCTCGGCGTTGACGGCAAAGGCGTCGCAGACGAACCGCCCGCCGAATCGTTTCCCGTTAAGAGCAAGCCACGTCTGACGGTGAGGATGGCTGCGCGAATTCAGGGATTCCCTGATAACTGGATATTCTCAGGAAAGAAGACTGCAGCTTATCGCCAAGTGGGCAACGCGTTTCCTCCGCCGGTTGCGCAAGCGGTCGGAACAGCGATTCGCATGGCGTTGGGAAGCGGGATTCGGAGCCGGGTGCAAGGCCAGTTGGGGCTTCGGTTGAGCGTCGTTGATGGGATCACGCGATAAAATACGCGAGCACCTTCTCAAGAACGTTGGTAAAATTCTGAATGGCCGCGAACTGCGGGAAGCGGGGGGCGGAGTCTCGGAATGGGCTCGCCGTATCCGTGAGCTGCGCGACGAGCACGGCTATCAGATTCTCACGCATAAGGATCGCGATGATCTCAAACCCGGCCAATACATTTTGATCACTAATAAACGGCTCCCCGCGTTCGCGCGGGGAATCTCCAAAGAAACCCGCGCGCGTGTGCTCGAGCGTAACGGCTTTACCTGCCAAATGTGCGGCGCTGCGGCTGGCGATCGGGATGAGTTTCATCCTGGACGCACCATCAGGCTTACGATGGGTCACATCATCGATAAGTCCAAGGGCGGATCAGATACGATCGAAAACTTGAGGGCGGTTTGCACGAATTGCAATGAAGGATTGCAGAACACCTCGCTTCCGAAACCAAACCGGATTGAATTGCTCAAGCAGATACGCAGGGGAACCATCGATGATCAGCGCGCGGCTCTGAAGTGGCTGCTGTCAAAGTTCAAGAGGGGAGACCAGTAAGCTTCCGAAAAACTCGAGTCGTCGCGTGTGGACACGGTAAGTAAAGCCACCCGCAGCCGGATGATGGCCGGGATCAGATCGAAAAACACCCAGCCAGAATTGCGCGTAAGGTCCGTTCTTCACCGCTCAGGATTCCGGTTCAGGATTCATGATCCGCGGCTACCCGGAAAGCCGGACGTTGTTCTTCCCGGCCGGAAAACCATCTTTCTCGTTCACGGGTGCTTTTGGCATCATCATCGATGTTTGAAGGGGAGGCTCCCAGCTCAGAATCGTAGCTATTGGGTGAAGAAAATCCGGCGCAATCGGGAGCGCGATGCGCACAATCGGCAGCTGCTCCGGAAGCTCGGCTGGACTGTCGCCGTAGTCTGGGAGTGTGAAGTGCGCAAAGCCTCTGATGCTGAGCTCGCGCGCCGACTCGGCAACTCTTTCTCTGACAAACCTGCCCGTGATCGCCTTGCTGGATTTGTTCATGGCTGAGCTATCCAGCCTTATCCGAGTCGGCCCAGTATGCTATAATTATTGTGAGGCACTAGGTGGGAGTTGTGCCTAGCGCACCGCGCCTGAGCCGTAAGATCGCCGTTCCCATGCGTGGCCGTCGCGCGCGTTTTGTATTCCCTCTCCAACGGGAGAGAGTGCCGCGAAACGAGCCGAATGAGGAATCCCCATGCGCCAACCGGAACCTGCCCGAATCTACCCAAAGGGCACGGCAATAATGCTTCCATGTCGTCCTTCGGAGCTCTAAGCGAAGATTTGGAGAACCTCAAACGAACTATCTCTGTTGTACGGAAAATCTTTGATTTCACTGGATAAAATGATTTGGCCGATCGCAAAATCGCCTGAACGAACCCACCGATGAAACAGCGTATTAAAATGGACGCCGCATCTTGATAGACTCAAAACCGACGCCGCACTTCGGCGAAGGCGGCTGACGCAGTTGCATAACATCACTACTACTGAAGGGCTGGACCGCGCGATCCTGGTCGGGATCGAACTCGGCGCCGCCGAAGGCATCTCGACCGAGGAATCATTGGCCGAGCTCCGCGCGCTCACGCTCAGCGCCGGGGCCAGCGTCGAGGCGACGGTCAGCCAAAAGCTCAAGGCTCCCGACCCGCGCACTTTTATCGGCAAGGGCAAGGCGGCCGAGGTCCGCGAGCTGGCGCATCAGACGGGGGCGACGCTCGTGATCTTCGACGACGCGCTCTCGCCCGCGCAGGCGCGCAATCTCGAAAATGAACTCAAGCTGCGTGTGATCGATCGCAGCCAATTGATTCTCGATATCTTTGCGCTCCGTGCGCGCACTCTCGAAGGCAAGCTGCAGGTCGAGATCGCGCAGCTCGCCTATTTGCAGCCGCGCCTGACGCGCCAGTGGTCGCATCTCTCGCGCGTGCGCGGCGGAGGCGGGAGCGCCGGAGGCGGAGGTGGTGGCGGCAGCGGGGCCAGCGGCGGCGGAGTCGGCACGCGCGGACCCGGCGAAACCCAGCTCGAAGTTGATCGCCGCCGCCTGCGCGAAAAGCTCACTCGACTGCGCGCGCGCCTGCGCGAGGTCGAACGCACGCGCACGATCCAGCGCCGCCGCCGTCTCGAGGTTCCGTATCCGACGGTTGCGCTGGTCGGCTACACCAACTCCGGCAAGTCCACGCTGATGAACGCGTTCACCGGCGCCGGGGTCGAGGCCGCGAATCGCCCCTTCTCGACGCTCGACCCGACTATCCGGCGCCTCAAGCTGCCCGGCAGGATGTCGGTGATGCTGGCCGACACGGTTGGATTTATTCATCGCTTGCCGCACGGACTGATCGACGCGTTCAAAGCGACGCTCGAGGAAGTGCGCACCGCGAGCCTGCTGATTCACGTCGTCGATGCGAGTTCCGAGCTTGCGGGAGAGCGGATGGAGATCGTCGATCGCGTGCTCGAGGAGATCGGCGCGGGCGCAACTCCGCGAATTATCGCGATGAACAAAAGCGACCTGGTGGAAAAAGGAAAAGTGCCGCACGTCGCGCCCGATCACGACATCGTCGCGATCTCGGCGCTGCGCGGCGAAGGGCTCGACGAGTTGCGCGACGCGATCGCGCGCCACTTCAGCGGCTCGCGCCAGGAAGTCGTGGTGACGCTTGCGGCCAGCCGAGGCGACCTGGTGGCTATGGCGCGTCGCGATGGCGAAGTGCTAAGCGAAGAATACAGCGACGGCAAGGTCGCGATGCGCGCGCTGGTCAGCGCCACGGTTGCGGGACGGCTGCGCAAAGCCGCGCTCGCGCGGGCCTGAATCACGCGCGGACTGGAACCGGAATGGCTGCAGGTCAACCACATCAGACCCCGCCGAGACTCGTCAGGAAGACGGATCCTCCGGCCGTCACCAAGCGGCTGCTCAACCTGCCGAATATCCTGACCCTGTGCCGGCTCGGCTCGATTCCGATTTTTCTGTTGCTCCTCAGCAAGCAGCGGTACACGGCCGCGCTGTATGTCTTTGTCGCCGCGGCGGTGACCGACAGCCTGGACGGAACGGTCGCGCGATGGTTCGACGCGCGCACCGAGCTGGGCGCGTTTCTCGATCCGTTCGCGGACAAGCTGATGCTGGTGTCGGCGTTCGTCGTGATGACGATCTACGGCGACTTCCCGGCGTGGCTGCTGATCGTGGTTGCGATCCGCGATATCGTGATCGTCTTCGGCTACCTGATGCTGTCGTTCTTCACCGGCGAGCGAATTCCCGTACGTCCGAGCTACTTGGGCAAGATCAGCACGTTCCTTCAGCTCGCATGCGTAACCGCTGCGCTTTTGCGGATGGGCCAATTCTATCCGGACTATTTCTACGCGCTGCTGTACCTGACGGTCGCGGCCACCGCGCTCTCGGGAGTCCATTACATGTACCGCGGCCTGGTATGGCTCGGCTCGCGCGAGCCCGAGATGTTCACCTAGCCTAGTTGATCACTTTCGCGGCGCGCAACTCTTCCACTTGCGTGCGGTCGATTCCGAATTCGCGCAGGACTTCCTCGGTGTGCTCGCCGAGCTTGGGCGGCGTGCGCCACATCCGGGCCGGTGTCTCGCTGAATCGCGCGCCCGGATTGACCGTGCGCACTCTGCCCGCCGTCGGATGATCGTAAACCAGGAAGCTTTCGTTTGCGACGATTTCCGGATCGGTCAGCAGCGTGTCGTAGTTGTGCACCGGACCGCACGGGATGTCGGCCTTCTCGAGGATCGGCAGCCAGTGAGCAGTCGGCTGCTCGGGGAACAGCTTGGCGAGTCCGCGCATGATTCCGCGCCCGCGCTCCATCCGGTTCTCGACGCCGTCGTACCATTCCAGATGCCCGACGGCGTCGCAAAGGCGGCGCAACTGCTCGTCGGTGAAGGGCGCGATCGTTAGCCAGCCGTCGGCGGTGCGGAACGGATCGAGCGTCGAGCTCTTGGGCGCGGTGCCCTTGAACTCGGCCTCGGGAAGAAACGTGTATTCGTACATCGAGTCGTTGGCCGTGAACGCCATCATCGCTTCGAGCATCGGCACTTTCACGAACTGGCCGACTCCGCGCGCGCGCGCCGCGTGCAGCGCCGCCACCACGCTCAGCGCGGCGGTGATTCCGCTGACCTTGTCGGCCAACGCCATCTTGACCGCAGTCGGCTGGCCGCTCTTGCCGCCCTGCACATGCTCCATCCCCGAGTAGCCCTGGATAACGGGATCGTAGGCGGGAAAATTCGCGTAGCGCCCCTTGGGCGGAAAGCCGCAGATCGAGCAATAGACGATCTTGGGATTCGCGCGGCGGATATCGGCGTAACCGATACCAAGCCGTTCGGCCACGCCGGGGCGATTGTTCTCGACGATCGCGTCGGACTTGACCGCCAGGCGGCGCACGAGATCGCGGCCGTGCTCTTTCTTGATATCGATCACGACGCTGCGCTTGTTGCGGTTGAAATTGAGGAACGCCGCGGTGAGTCCGTTCCTTTTTGGCCCGACGTTGCGGCGCAGCGAATCACCCTCGGGCGACTCGACTTTGATCACGTCCGCACCCAGGTCGCCCAGCAGCATCGTGCAGAACGGTCCCGAAATGACGGCCGTCAAATCCAGAATGCGAAAACCGGCCAGGGGTCCCTCAGCCATAGTACTAATTCCTCGACTACTTCCGCGCCTGCTGAACGTGTGCCCGGCGATCGACGACTGCCGGTGGCGCCAATCATGCGCGATCGCGGGTGAGAAGCCTGCTTAGCCCGCTTAGACTTCCGCGTCAAGGCGCGTCGCTGAATAAATCGCGCGAGCGATGCATCGTGAGCGCGCCGATGCCGCGAATTGCGGGCGGCGCGAGCCTATTGCGCGGCAACTTTCGGGATACTGGTTCCGAACGCGACCTTCAGATCGTCGCCCGCAAATGGATAGACGTGAACCATCCATCCGAACGCGAGCGGCAGGAAATGTCCGCCCGCAGCCTGGCACGCCGCCGCGGTGTGAATCTTTCCGGTGAATCCAAAACGTCCATCGGCGAACACGCCGTACTCCCGATCGCGGCCGAGTGCTTCGGGATTTGCCGCGATCGGAATCATCCCGGGAAGATTCTGCTGATTCTGTCCGGCGTTGCCGCGCAGCAGGTCGTCGAGCGTGATCGCCTGGGGCAGGCAGATATCCGTATGCTCATGCCATCGCGCTATTCCGAGCGGAACGAGCTGATCGAGCTGCGCCAGAGTGAAGTCGGGTGGTGCGCTATACATCGCGCCGACCAGCACGTAATTCCCGTCGGGCTGCTTGACGTAGAGAATCGAGCCCGGATGCGCGAGGTCGAAGCGGCCCCGATACTCGTCGCCCGCCCACGCGTAGTTGGTGAAGTGATAAACGTCCTGCGGAACCGTCGGCATGAAAATCCGAAAGCCCTGCGCGAGCGCCGCGTGGTAGTTGCGATACGGCAGGAGCACGCGGCGCAGCGTTGTCAGGATATCGTTGGCGCGCTCGATATCCTGCGGCGTCGATGCGCGCAGGTCGGTCATGCGCATGTGCTCGTCCATGTGCATATCGGAGCCCATCCCGTTGACCGAGGTGATTCCCGGCATCCCCTGCATCGAATCCATCGACGACATGTCGTGAGCATAGGCAGTCGCGGTCAAAACCACGGCGACGCTGGTGGCGATTGCGACGGCGCTGATTTTCTTCATGGCGATTCCCCTGCGGCGCGAGACCGCGAGATCCTCATTTCCGATCGCCGCGCAGCCGCGCGTGCGAGAGCGCGGGCAGCTCGCGCCGCACACGCTCCTGGTACTCGAGATCGATCGGCGCGAGCACCACGCCCTCGTAGTCGGCGGCGCGCGCGAGCACCCGTCCCCACGGATCGACGATCATCGAGTTTCCATAGTCGCTGAATCCGTGTGGATTCGGTCCGAACTGCGCCGGCGCGATCAGGTAAACCTGGTTCTCGATCGCCCGCGCGCGGATCAGCGTCTCCCAATGCGCCTCGCCGGTGGGAAAAGTGAACGCGCTCGGCAGCGTGATGATCTGCGCGCCGGCGAACACGAGCTGGCGATAGAGTTCCGGGAAGCGCAGGTCGTAGCACACCGTAAGTCCGATCGTTCCGAGCGGAGTCGGCGCCGCGACGACTTCCGCACCGGGCATCTTCACGTCCGACTCGCGCGCGGTGACCCGCCCCGGCAGGTCGATATCGAACAGGTGAATCTTGCGGTACACCGCGAGGCGCGAGCCGTTGGGGCCGAGCAGCACCGAGGTGTTGTAGCGGCGCGGCTGGTCCGGGACACGCTCCGCGATCGATCCGGCGATCAGATGAAGTTGCAGCTCGCGCGCGAGGCGCGCCATCAGCGTGATCGACTCGCCCTCGAGGGTCTCGGCCGCACCGGCTTCTTCGGCGCGCTTGCCGCGCCAGTTGAACATCTCGGGCAGCGCGACCAGGTTCGCGCCGCGCGCGGCCGCAACGCGCACCAACCGTTCGGCGCGTTCGAGGTTGGCGGCTTTGTCCGAAGCCGCCGCCATCTGGATTGCCGCCGCGAGGTAAGTCATTGGAATCTCACTACCCTGGAGCCGGATTATCCCGCTTTTGGGCGCGGTTTAGTAGCGTCAGTAACGCGGCACCGAGGGGTCGGCCTCGATCGACCATGCGTTGATTCCACCGGCCAGGTTGACGACGTGCGAAAAGCCGTTGCGCGCGAGGTACATCCCGACCTGCGCGCTGCGCATCCCGTGATGGCATACGACGATCGTCTCGCGCTCCGGATCGAGCTCGCCGATTCGCGACGGAATATCGTTCATCGGGATATGCGTCGCTCGCGGAAATGCCGCCAGCGCGATTTCCGCCGGCTCGCGCACGTCGAGGATGAACGGTCGTTCGCCGCGTTCGAGCCGCGCCTTCAATTCGGCCGGACGAGTCTCGAAAAGCTCCGCCATGCCGCAATGATTACTCGGACAGGCGCCGCGCGCTACTGAGTCACGACATCGGGGTACAGCTTGACCTTCGCGAACCGCGGCAGCATCGGCATCGGGATCGAAAACGCGAAATGGTCGGTCGCGCCCGGCTTGAGCGGATCGAAGTGCGGCTTCTCGTTCAGGATTCGGCTGACCTCGGCGTCCTCGTCCATCGTCACCGCTTTCGAGTTGTAAACTGTCTCGGCGTGAACGATCTTGCCGTGATCATCCTCGAAACTGAACACTAACTTCACGTAGTCGATCGGATGGGAATCCGTGTTAACCACTTTTCCGGTGACAACCAGGTTGGGCGGCATGCAGCACGAGCGCATGATCTTGTCCGTGCTGATGATCACGTGCACGTCCTTGACCTGCTGGACCTGGGTCATCGGATGATCGTAGAGCAGGTGCGTCGTCGCGGCTTCTCTGGCGGCCTCAGAGTTGTCCTTGACCGTGACCGCGGCCATCACAGTGACGGCGGCCAGTACACTCGACGCGAATGCCAGAGCGGTGAATCCGATAGGTCCGATATGCTTTTTCATAAGCAGGCTCCCCGTCCGATCTTGGCCGTCGGCGCTCGCAAATGTCAAACTGGTATTAGCAGTGCGGACCGCGCCAAAGAACGGATTGAATGAGTATTGATGATAAACCCTGTTCGAGCGAAGACCGCGCCCTGATGGAGCTGGCGATCGACCAGGCCCGGGCGGCCGCCTCCGAGGGCGAGGTTCCCGTCGGCGCGATCGTGTCGGTCGCCGGAAGGGTTATCGCGGTCGGGCATAACTGCCCGATTTCGTTGAACGATCCGACCGGACACGCCGAGGTCCTCGCGATTCGCGAGGCCGCTCGCGCCCTCGGCGCCTACCGCCTGACCGAGGCCGCGCTATACGTCACGCTCGAGCCGTGCGTGATGTGCGTCGGCGCGATCATCGCGGCGCGGCTCGCGAAGGTCGTCTATGGCGCGCGCGACGAAAAGGCCGGCGCGCTCGGCTCGGTCTACGACATCGGCCGCGACGGCCGCCTGAACCATCGGATCGAAGTGTACGGCGGCATAATGGCCGACGAGTGCGCGGCAATCCTGCGCGAGTTCTTCAAAACCCGTCGTTGAACCAGACGTGGGACAAGAATTGAAAGCGAGAGGTAAGGTGACGGACCTTGTTAAGCGCTGGGCGCCGCCTGCAGTCCGAATGCGAGGCCTCGGCACGCCGAGACGGGCGCGTCCCGACGCGCCCCTACGAATTCAATGCGATTTTTGTGGAAGACTGCTGGCTCATCGACCAACTCGCTCTAACTCAGAACAGCGCGATCGTACCTGCCTTCGTAGGGGCGGCTCGCGAGCCGCCCGTCTTCCGAGCAACCTCTAGCTGCACGCTAACTCTCCAGCGCGGAAAAGGGGGCTATGGGCAATTTCAGATTTTATCGGCGGATGAGAATCTTTCCGGGGCTGTCAGTCAATCTTTCTAAGTCGGGGCCGAGCCTGACCTTTGGGATGCGCGGGGCGCACGTCACGGTCGGGTCGCGCGGGGTGCGCAAGACGGTCGGAATTCCCGGCACCGGAATCTACTACACCTCGCATAGCGGCTATCACTCGGGGGTTCATTCCGCGCACGTCGAGGATTCAATCACTCCGCAGCAGCAGGCCGCCGCTCATGCAACCGGCTCGGGGCTCGCGATCGTGATCATCCTGGGTCTGGTCCTGCTCATAGGCATAGCAATCGGCTCGGCGTTAAGTCATTAAGCGAAGCCGTTTCGCACGGCGATCTACCGTGTGTTAGGTTAAGTGTAATGAGTACCTCGCAGAACTTCGTGGTCGATTGCGACTCTCACGTGATGGAGCCGCCCGACCTGTGGCAGAACTATATCGAGCCGCGCTTTCGCGACCGCGCGATCCGGATCGCGATCGATCCCGCCGACGGGCTGGAAATGCTGATGGTGGATAATCAGCCGATGCTCAAAGGCGTGCTCGCCGGCCTGGGCGGAGCGAATCTGCCGCGCGAGTCCCTGTTCGTCCCGGGACAGAAAAAATATCTCGACGGATGCCCTCCCGCGTCGTACCTGCCCGAGGAGCGCGTGCGGATGCTCGACGAATGGGGCGTCAGCGCGGGCGTCGTGTTCCCGACCGTCGGAATTCTGTGGGACACGCCCGATGACGCGCTGGCGCTCGCGTACACGCGCGCCTACAACAACTGGCTGAACGACTTCGCGACGCGCGCGCGCAATCGCGTGATTCCGATCGCGCATATCGCGATCCAGGAGCCCGTCACCGCGCTGGCGGAGCTCAAACGATGCCTCAAGCTGGGATTCAAGGGGATTTTTCTCGCGCCCGAAACGATCGGAGGCAAGCGCTTCTCGCATCCTGATTTCGATCCGATCTGGAGCGAATGCGAAGCCGCCGGAATTCCGGTATGCCTGCACGTGATCGTGCGTTTCAATCGCGCGCCCGGAATTTTGGGACAGTTCTATCAGCCGGGCGAATTCCGCGCGGTGTATGGCTTCGCGCTGGGCGGATTTGCGCAAGTGGTGCCGGCCGCGATGACGATGATCGCCGACGGCTTGTTCGACCGCTTCCCGCGGCTCAAGGTGCTGTGCGTCGAGGCGGGCTGTGGATGGGCTCCGTACATCATGGATCGGATGGACGAGAAGTATGAGCATCTGGGATGGACCTTTCCGACCAAGCTCAAACCGTCTGACTATTTTCGCCGCAACATTTGGGTAGTCGCCGAGCCGGAAGAGCGCACGATCGGCGCCACGATGGAATTGCTGGGCGAGGAGCGCGTGCTGTGGGGCTCTGACTATCCGCATATCGATTCGACCCTCGCGGCAGCCCGGCTGATTCGTGAGAGTGTGGCGGATCTGAGTCCTGAGCGGCGGCGCATGCTGCTCGGGACCAACTCCCGTGGTGTATTTCCTGAGTGATCGAAACTAGAGTTCTGAGGTCCGACTGCTGAGGTTCCAAACGATGCCGAGTGAGAAGGCCAAGGACAACAAGGCGTTGGTCGTCACCTGCGCCGCGTGTGGCAAACCAGTCTCGACCGAGAGCGCGGTCGCGCTGATGGGCGCAGAGGACGGCCGCCGCAAGCAATCGGTGGTCTGCGTGACCTGCGCCAACAAAGGCTGGCGTCCCCCTGGCTTCGGCGGCCTCTATTCCACCCGCCCGCGCTAGCCGCGAGGTAATCTCGCAACTCTTGAAGTCTTCCTCTCGGAGACCTTTGCCTAACTGTGAGGGTTGCGCCTGAGTCCCTCTCCCAAAAGATTGGGAGAGGGTGGCGCGCGTTGCGCGCGACGGGTGAGGGACCTTCAGCGAGACTCTATTGCCAACTCTCCGCTACTACGCGAAGCTCGCGCCAAACCAATAACATTCGGAAAGCGAAACCTGTGGTGGTTATCGCGATGCGGCGCGGCAAAATTTTTATTCTGTCGGTCCCTCACCTGCGCGTCACGGCGATTGCAAAAAAGCAATCGCCGCGCCGCGCCGCCCTCTCCCAATCTGGGAGAGGGACAATCCGGCGGCGGTGCGATACGTTGGATCCTCTCCCAAAAGATTGGGAAGGGAAGATTCGGCGGTCTCTTTTCAGTCCACTCGGGCGTGCTCCGCTTGTTCGGCGCGGGCTTGCTCGGCGGCGGCTATTTCGTAGCGGGTCTTGCCAGGACCGGTCTCGGGCAGCAAATACATCGCGACGATCGGCAGGAACTGAAATACCAGGAAAGAGAGCATCACGGCTCGCAGTCCGATGTGTGCGGCTAGCGCTCCGCCCAGAAACGGCGATACGAACGCACCGAAGTAGCCTATCGCCCAGACGAATCCGATCGCGGCGCCGGCGCGGACCGGCGTCATTCCGGGCAGCTCCATCAACAGCGTCGTGATCGCGGCGAGCGATCCCGCCGAGCCGATTCCGACCAGCACCAGCGAGAGCCGAATCCAGGTCGGGTCGGGAATCATGATCGCGCCGGCGCATCCGACGAGCGTGGTGATCGCGACCGGCCATGTGAAGGGCTTGCGCAGGCCGGTTAGGCCGGTGCCGATTCCGCCGATCGCGGCGGCGAACATCCCGGTCAGCGGCAGCACCTGGGTCATCAGCGACGCTTGCGACATCGTCATGTCGCGAAACACGCGGAAGTACTGCGGCAGAAACGCGGTGTAGATCTGGAACACCCACATTCCGCCGAACAGCCCGGCCGCGATCAGCAGCACGTCGCGCATCTTTGCGACTTCCGCCAACGCAGAGCCGCGCGCCACCGCGGATTCAGTCGTTACAGCAGGCGGATCGACCAGCGGAGTGCGGCGCTCGCGGCCGAAGAGGGTGCATAGCAACGCGACCCCCGCGGAGCCGATGCCGTACCACAGCAGCACCGAGCGCCACGACGATCCCACTGCGACGAACAGGGCAGGAGTGAAACGGAAAACGGCGGTCAGTCCGACGTATCCGAAGGCGAAGTTGATCATATTGATGTAGGGCCATTCGCCTTCGCCGAACCATTGCATCGTGAGCGTGCCCGGCGGTGCGATCACGATTCCGTAGCCGATACCCTCGAGCACGCGGCACGCGAGCAGCGCCGCGAAGTTCGGAACGTAGCCGCTCAGGATCTGTCCCCCCGCCATCAGCCACATCCCGATGATCAGCGCGCGCGCCGCGCCGAGGCGCTCCGACACCACCGCTCCGAGCAGCGAGAAGATGCCGATGCATAGCGCGATGATCGAGATGATCAGGCCCGCGCTGCTGAGCGAGATGCCGAGGCCGTTCTTGATCTCCTCGAGGATCGGCGCGGGCGCGAGCCAGGTCAGCGACTGTGCGATCAAAAGAAGCAGCAGCAGGACTTCGATAACCCATCGGTAGGGCGAAAGTTTATGTGACGCGCTCATCGGTGGTGAGGGTAACGCGGACAGGGCGATACGCGCCAACGAAAAGTTTTCAATCCCGCGCCCATGCCTGATCCCTCCCGCATACTGGCGAGGGACCAGAAAGGCGCGCGAGCGAGGTGAAAGGACGTGATGCGCAGCTACAGCTTGCGATCTCCCGAGGCCCAGCGGAGATAGCCTAAGAGGCCGATCGCGTCGACGGCGGCGATCAGATAGAAGACCGCGGCGAATGAGCCCGAGGCCTGCACGATAAAACCGGTCACGGCGACGCCGATAATTCCGGGAATCGCCGCGATCGTGTTCGAGATGCCCATAAGCACGCCCGCGTAGGTCGGGCCGACATCGAGATGATTGACGCCGTAGGCGGCGAGGCCGAGGCCGTTGGCCGCCGCCGAAATTGTGATGAGCGCGATCGCGG
This sequence comes from uncultured delta proteobacterium, assembly GCA_963801665.1. Taxonomy (GTDB): domain Bacteria; phylum Desulfobacterota; class Binatia; order Binatales; family Binataceae; genus JBARDN01. The sequence goes on from CAWDFL010000003.1 coordinate 1,046,409, forward strand.
CGCCGGGCGAGCGCGCGGCCGGGAGCGCGATCAGCGGAAGCGCGCCGATCCCGAACGCGCAGGATTGCATCAGCTTGCGCGTGGCGCCGACGCCGGCTCCGCGCAGCAGCATCGCGTCGGCGATCCATCCGCCGGAGTTCACGACGACAAAAGTCGCGATCCACGGGACGATCGAATATATCCCGACCCGCGCAACCGTCACGCCGAAAGTGTGATGCAGATAAGTCGGGAGCCACAGCAGCAGGATGTTGAAGCCGAAGTTGCTGCAAAAATGCGCGAGCACAATCGCCCACACCGCCTTCTCGCGCGCGATCTTCGCCCAGGGCACGCGGCCCGCGCGCGCCTCGGCATTGCGCGACGATGTGATCGCGGCAATCTCGGCCGGCGAGATGCGGCGCGAGTCTTCGGGGCGGTCGGCCGCGGCCAGCATCCATGCCATCACCCACACAAGTCCGAGCACGCCCGAAATATAGAACAGCGCGGGCCATCCGAATGCGGTGATAATTATCGGACTCGCAAGCAGAGCGAGCACCGTCCCCAGATACATCCCGCTGAAGTTGAGCGACAGCGAACGTGCCCGCTCCGACACGAGCATCCAGCGCGCGGTCAGGCTGTGAATCGCGGGAAAGTTGACGCCTTCGCCAAGACCCAGGACCACGCGGATCGCGAACAGCACCGCAAACGAGATCGCTGCGGCCTGGGGAGTAAAAAGCGTCGCGAGCGACCAGATGGCGACGCCCGCGCCGAGCACGCGGCGTCCGCCGAATCGATCGGACATCCATCCGCCCGCGAGCTGGGTGCAGAAATATCCCCAAAAAAATGCCGACAGGATCAGCCCCTGAGCGCCGGCCGCGTAATCGAAGCGGCGCGCGAGCGGGATGATCGCGACCGAGATGCTGACGCGATCGACGTAGCAGAGCATCGTCGCCAGAAAATACAGCCCGACGATGATGTAACGGCGCGGAATTCGCGATGGCGAGATCGAGGGTGCGGGTGATTCGGGATACGGTCGCATGAAATCGATGCGACCGCAGCTTAACCACCCTTTGCGCGGCGCGCCAACGAGAAGCGCCGCGTGAGCGCATGGACCTCGTATCTGGATCCATGCGCTCGCGCGGCGCTGGACTTGGGTGGGCTCCCGAGAGCTAGCGGCCGACCGCGTGGCGAACGGTGGTCAGGATATACAGGAAGTCGCGCGGCGAACGCACGTCGCCCATCAGCGCGACCCGGCTGAGCATCTCCATCTCCTCGCCGGAGATATTGTGAATCCGGCGCAGTTGCTCGTTCTTGCGGAAGTCTTCCCATGCCGAGCTGGCAAGAGTTTCCGGTTCCGGATTGAGCAGCGCTTGCGCACGCGGATTGGCAAGGAAAAAGAGATCCCGCCGATCGAGGCCCAGCACTTCCGCCAGCCGCGTGACGATCTTGTCCGACGGATGGCGCTTTCCGGACTCCAGGTGGCCGACGTACGGAGTCGAAGTTTTGATCCGGCGCGCGACCTCTTCCTGGGTGAGGTCAAGCTGGCGGCGCCGTTCGCGAATCACCTGCCCGAAATTTCGTTCCTTGGTCCGTGCCATAGGTATCCCTCTTTGACTTTTGAACCTTTTGGCCCCGGAGGCGGGCCGCGCTTCCCCTCGAACAAAAAGGTTTCTTTAAGTGACTAACTGTAAGTAACATCGGGTCGCCTTAAAGGCAAACAACTAAAACCGGAAAGATGAGCCTGATGTTTTGTAGTATTTTACCATCATGGAGCCTCTTCTGACACCAAAATGGTGCGTTTAGAAACGCTTATGCAGATTTCACTTAAGTTAGAGTTCCTCCATAAATAAGTATTATTCATCTCAAATTGACGCCGCTGAATCAATTCCCGTACGGATTGCGCCCGTGATTCAGGTAGATCGAGAACTCGGAAACGTCACCCAGCGCTCGCGGTGGAGTCGCGAAGTGCGCTTCGGCCCCGGTCTTCATCCCCGAGACGACGATCTTGTCCTGCCCGAGCGCGCGCCCGTTGGCGTCGTAGTAATGCACCTCGACGTCCAGCGGTCCGAGGTCGGGTCCGGTGTTCTTGAGGCTGCCGTCGACGAATACCTGGCCGCCGCGATGCTCCAGGTGGCTTGCGACCACGCGCACCGGCTCGACTTTGAACAGCGAGTAGAAGACGAATGCCACAAAGGCGGTGGCGACGATCAGGATTGCCAGCGTGCTCTTGCGCATCGGATGACCGAAAGTCCGAAATTCAGGGAACTCGGATAGCCGAAATCATTGTAGCCGTTCGAGGTGGAGGACGGAATTAATTCCGTCCCCACAGTGAGCATTCAGGTGGCAGATGCATCCGCTATGAGCATCACCGGGCGGCCATTATCGATGAACGACGGTCGAGATACCGCACTTTCAAATTCGAATGGAATATTGTCACGCGGGTACGAAACTTGTAAGCCGTCCCGCGATGAACGCGCCGAACGTTCGTCGGCGGGCAAATTCATGCCTAATTCCGCGAGGGAGGAGTCAGAGTGAAACATCGGATCGTTAAGAGAGCGATTTCGAGGATCGGCCCTGTCGGTGGATCTGCAATGGTGGCATTGCTAATCGCATCGTCCGGATGGGCAGCAGGTCCGGCCGCCGCGCCGACCGCCAGCGAGCAACAGCGGCTTGACGCGCTGAGCGGTCAGGTCTCGAATCTGGCGACCAAGGTGGACGATACGCAAAGCGAGGTAAAAAAGATCGAGAAGGAGATCGTGGTGGCGGCGCCCGCCGATGCGAATGCAAAGCCGCAGACTGTCGGCGAGCATGTGGGGCTGCTGGAAAAGAATTTTGGCGATTTCAAGACCAACGTCGAGCAGAATCTCGGCGTCAGTATCCACGGCCTGGTCGACGTCGGCTACGAGCACAACTTCAATCAGCCCAACGGCAACGTGAACACCTTCCGCGCGTGGGATGAAGACGGGTTTCAGCTCACCCAGGGCAACCTGCATATCGAAAAGGATGGCACGGTTGGCTTTGTGACGGACATCAACTTTGGCCAGGTAGCCAATTCAATCTCGGCGGCGACCAACTATTCGAACCTTTCGCACGTGGGCGGACAGTTCATCGATCCGACCCAGTACTATCTGACCTACACGGCTCCGCTCGGGAGCGGGATCAGCCTGCAGGGCGGCCGCTTCGTGACTCTGTTCGGCGCGGAAATTATCCCGACGTATCAGAACCAGAATTTCAACGAAACGCGCGGACTGCTGTTCACGCTCGGCGAACCGCTGACCCATACTGGAATTCGCGGGTCTTACACTTTCAACGATTACGTTTCAGTCACAGCGGGATTGAACAACGGCTGGGATGATCCTGCCGCCAACAACAATGGCGGACCGACCGGAGAAGGCGAGCTCACGCTCAACACCAAGGACAAGTCGCTAAGCTTCGTCGTCAACGGCAGCATCGGATCGCAGGCGATTCATTCCTCGAACCAGACCCTGGGCGCGATCGATCCGATCCTCACCTGGAAGCCTGCGTTCGTTCCGAACCTGACCCTCGAGAGCGAATACCTGTACGGGTCGGAGGACGGCCCCGTCATCAACGGGCATAGCGCCTCGTGGCAGGGCTTCGCGCAGTACATCGTGTACGACTGGAACCAGTACGAGTTCGCGAGCCGCGGTGAATTCTTCCAGGACAAGGACGGCGCGCGCACCAACGGCACCGCGCAGACTCTGTGGGAGCTCACGCAGACCGTGTCGTACAAGGTGCCCGAAGTCACGGGTCTGGTGGTCCGGCTGGAATACCGGCACGACAACTCGAACGTAAACTCGTTCGCCAACAACAACTTCGTCAACCCGGTCACCGGCGTCCAGCACATGTGGCGCGGACAGGACACGATGTCCACGGCGGTGATCTATGCATTCTAGAGAGGCGCACAACTTAACTTAGGTCTCCGCGCTCGGGGGAGTGCCGAGTCAAAGCAGCATGGGCGGCGGACCGATTCGCTTCGGATCCGCCGCCCGGCTTTTTCAGGCGTCTCGCGCCGGCAGAGCGGCTCTGTTATTGAGATGCATTCACGCCGCGATGAATCTGCCTGCTGCAATTGTTGTTCTGGTGCTGATGCTGTTTGGTCCGCTCGCGATCCACTGGATCGAGCGCAATATCGAAATCTACATTCTCGTGATCGGCGTAGTCGCAACGATCCTGGCCGGAGGTTTCGAGCGCACGGTCGTCGAGCACGCGCTGACCGAGCCGATCCTGATCACGCTTGCCGTGATCGTCGCGGCGATTGCGTTTGGGTATTTGCGCGAATATCTCGACCGAGCTTTTTCGCGCCTGCGACGGCGGACGAGCCGCGCGATCCTGGCGGGAGTCTCGATCTTTATCCTCTCGATGGCTTCGAGCATTATCACTGCGATCGTCGCGGCGATCGTACTGGTCGAGATTATCCGGCTGCTGCATCTCGAGGGTGCGGCGCGCGTCCGAGTGACGGTCGCCGCGTGCTTCGCGATCGGGATGGGTGCGGCGATGACGCCGATTGGCGAGCCGCTGGCGACGCTGGCTGCCTCTGCGCTCAAGCTCCCGTTTCTGGGGCTGTTCGATCTGCTGGCGCCGTGGATCATTCCGGGTGCGTTGGCGGCTTCGATTGCGGCCGGGATCTTCGCGCGCGGAGATTACCTCGACGCCACGGCGGAATCAGGGGTGCAAGAATCACCACTGGCAGCGCTCGTGCAGGGGCTGCGCGTGTATGCGTTTATCGCAGGCCTGGTGCTGGTCAGCTATGCGTATGCTCCGCTGGCGGTCGAGATCGTCGGACGGCTCAGCAACGACGAACTGTTCTGGGCGAACACGGTGTCGGCGGCGCTCGACAACGCGACGCTGGTCGCGCTCGAGGTTCACAGCATGACGCTGGTGCGCGCGCGCGAGGCGATTCTGGCGCTGCTGATTTCCGGCGGGATGCTGATACCCGGGAACATCCCGAATATCATCAGCTCGAGCGCGCTCAAGATTGGCAGCGTGGCGTGGGCGCGAATCGGAATCCCAATCGGGCTGGTCGGTTTGGGCATCTATTTTGCTCTCTTGAAGTTTGCGGTATGACAACGCCGCGCGATAATCGGAAGAAGGGCGGAAGCGGTTGGCTATGAGTTGGGAGGGCCGCTCAAGCGTGCGCAGGATGACGCCTAAACTGGCGGCAATTGACCAAATCACAGGCGTTGCCTTTGTCATGGTTTCATGCGAAACAACTTTGGGATGCCGCCGTTGCGTCGCGCAGCCGACGTCCTATCCAGGATTCACTGACGATAACGATCGAGTGAGCGGCATCCGCCGCTTCGATGCTTCCGCATAACAAGCGCTACGGCTGTAAATAGCCAGGAGGGATACGGGTTCGATGACGCCAAAACAAGTTCTGCAGATGATCAAGGATCAGGGAGTCGTGATGGTCGATATAAAGTTTATCGACTTGCTTGGCACCTGGCAGCATTTCACCGCGCCGATTTCCGAATTCAAGGACGAAGCGGCCTTCGATGAGGGCCTCGGCTTCGACGGATCATCGATCCGCGGATGGCAGGCGATCGACGCGAGCGACATGCTCGTGATCCCGGACCCCGACACGGCGGTGATGGATCCGTTCACCAAGGATCCAACCCTGTCGCTGATCTGTAATATCTCGGATCCGATCACGCGCACCGATTACTCGCGCGATCCGCGCAATATATCGCGCAAAGCCGAAGCCTATCTCAAGTCGACCGGAATCGGCGACTTGTCGTTCTTCGGACCGGAGCCGGAGTTCTTCATCTTCGACTCGGTCCGCTTCGATACCACGCAGAACGCGAGCTATTACCATATCGAATCGAATGAAGGTAACTGGAACTCCGGCAAGGAGAATGCGGTCAAGGGCGGACTCAACCTTGGCTACAAGATCAGGAACAAGCAGGGCTACTTTCCGGTGCCGCCGACCGACAGCTTGCAGGATATCCGCACTGAGATGGTGCTCGAGATGGAGCGGGTCGGAATCCGCGTCGAGAAACAGCATCACGAGGTCGCGACCGCCGGCCAGGCGGAAATCGACATGCGTTTCCAGCCGCTGACCAAGATGGCGGACTGGCTGACCTGGTATAAGTACATCGTGAAGAACGTGGCCGCGCGCCACGGGATGACCGCGACCTTCATGCCCAAGCCGATCTTCGGCGATAACGGCACCGGGATGCATACGCATCAGAGCATCTGGAAGGGTGAGACTCCGTTGTTCGCGGGTAACGGCTACGCCGGGATGTCGGAGCTCGCGATGCATTACATCGCGGGAATCCTGCATCACGCGCCGACGATCGCGGCGTTCACCAATCCGGGCACCAATTCCTATCGCCGCCTGGTGCCGGGCTTCGAGGCTCCGATCAATCTCGCCTATTCGAGCCGCAACCGCTCGGCTTCGGTGCGAATCCCGATGTACTCGCCGTCGCCGAAGGCCAAGCGAATCGAAGTGCGCTTCCCCGATCCGACCTGCAATCCGTACCTCGCGTTTTCCGCGATGCTAATGGCGGGGATCGACGGAATCCAACGCCGGCTCGATCCGGGCCAGCCGCTCGACAAGGATATCTACGCGCTGACGCCGTCAGAGCTGGCCGAAGTGCCGAGCATGCCGGCGTCGCTCGAGGAATCGCTTTCAAATTTGAAGCGCGACCACGAGTTCCTGCTGAAGGGTGACGTCTTCACAGAGGACCTGATCGAGACCTGGATCGAATACAAGATGCTGAACGAAGTAAGCGCGATCAGGCTACGGCCGCATCCGTACGAGTTCGCGCTCTACTACGACGCGTAAGCTCGAACGATCAACCACAACCGCAACGGCGGCGCGCATCAAGCACGCCGCCGTTTTCGTTTGGGGCGCCATCTAGGAGAAGAGTACGGGCTCGCACCGATCCCAAGAGTCACAGCGTTCCCATTCGTCATTTCGAACGGAGGCTGCCGGAGTGAGAAATCCCGGGACTCCTGCACACGCCCGCATACTGAAAAGCGCGTGGGTACGCAGAGGCCGGGATTTCTCCCTGCGGTCGAAATGACGAATGGGACGTGACTAACGAGTTGGCGATTTCAAACCGTCTTTACGACGCCGTCGGCGGATGCGTGCGTTTCCAGTCGGCGGCTACTTCCGCCATCGTCGCGAAAGTCACTCCGCGATGGGATTGTATGTGCTTGATCAGCCGCTCTAGCATCAGCATCCGATGGCCGCGGCCGATCACCTGCGGATGCATCGTCAGCGTGTAGACTCCGGAGCCGACGCGCTCGTACAAATAATCAAAATCGCCGGCCCAGATATCGTAAACCGCGTTCGGCGACGCGAGCCCACTTTGAATTCCCGCGCGGCTGGTCACGTATTCGAATGCGGGAAAATCGTCGAGGCCCCATGTGAACGGCAGCTCGACGACGCCGGTGTCTTTTCCGAAAACGTACGCGCCGTCGGCGGGAGCCTGGTCGCCCGCGCGCAAATAGTACGGCGAAAAATCATCGCCCATCAGGCTCGAGTCGTACGCGAAGCCGTGCTTCAGCAGCATCGCGACCATATTCTCGCTGAGTCCCGCGCCCGGTGAGCGATAGCCGATTGGGTGGCGTCCTGCAATTTTTTGGATCACTTCGTTGCCGCGCACCAGAATTTCTTCCTCATCGGCGGGGCTTTTCGGATGCGTATGCAGGTAGCCGTGGTTGCCGACTTCATGGCCGTCGGCGACGATTCGTTCGACGATTCGCGGAAAGGTCTCCGCGCTATGTCCCGGTACGAACCAGGTCGCGGGAATTTTGAAATCCCGCAGCAGGTCCAGGATTCGCGCCGCGCCGACCCGTCCGAACTCGCCGCGCGAGATCGCGCTCAGGGAGCGCGCGCGGAACCCGCCGATCCATAGCGACAGCGCGTCAAAATCGAAGCTCAGGCATACCGAAATCTTGGCGTCCATTTCCTCCGTATGCCACGCATCGAGCGCGCAGCGCCAGAGCGGGCGGCAGACGGAATCGGGCTGCTCAGCTCTCGCGCGGACGCGTCGCGGCTTCGAGCTTTTCCAGCCGCTCCTGGAGCTTCTTGTTCTGCTCGCGGATCTTGTCCATGTCTTCGCGCAGGCGGTTGCCTTCCTCTATATGGCTGCGCCCCTCGCCGAGGATCGCGACCGCCTCGTTGGCACGGCGATGGATACGGCCGTCAAGGTCGCGCTCCGCGAGCCGGCGCATCGGCGCGATTCCGCGCGCGTCGCCGATCTCCTCGAACGCCGCAGGCAATCGCATCCGCACCATGAACTCGCGATCGTCGGCGAGCGGAGTGAGAAAGTCGATAATCTCGTCGCGTGCGGGTTCCTTGTGGCGCGCGATTTTCGCCAGCGTGCCGATTGCGGCGACGCGCGCGCGCGGCGGACGTCCGTACGCGCACCATTTGCGCCCTACGGTGAGCGCGCGATCGTCGCGCGTCTCGGCGATTCCGGCCAGAGCGTGCGCGCGAATCACGTCGAGATAGGATGGACGTTCGAGAGCTTTTTCGAGCTGATCGAACGCACGCGGATCGCGCGTCTTGCCGAGAGCGAGCGCCGCTTCGGCTTCGACGAAATAACTCGCGTCGCCTTTTTCCAGCACCGCGGCGAGCGCCTCGGCCGCGCGCGGATTCGCGCGGAACTCGCCGAGCGCGCGCATCACGGAGCGCCGCGCCTTCGGATGCGCCACGGCGATACCCTCGATCAGCGCGTCGAGCGCCGCATCAGTTCTGATTTCGCCGAGCGCGGATGCCGCGTCGGCTTGCACGCCCCAGAATTTATCGCCGAGCAACGCTGTGCGCAGCGCGGCGGTTGCTTGAGGACTGCCCTCGATCCCGAGTTCGTGCGCGGCGGCGGAACGCCCGATGGCTTCAGGAGCATGCGTGAGCTCAAGCTCGAGGGCCTCGCGTCCGCGCTTGTGCTTGAGCGTCTTGACCAGATCATGCTCGGGATCGAAGCGGACCGCCTTGGGCGCTTTGTCGCTCGCAAAGAAAAACACGTGCTCGCGCTCGCGGAGCTCGACGCGATGGCGCGTCTCATGGCCGTCGGCGTCCATCAGCGCGATCGTCGCCGAGAGGCGGAAGAGTCCGATGGTCTCGGAAGTCTTCTGCGTCTGCTTGACGGTGACGCTCGCGAGCTTGCGCTTGTCGTCGAACGCGCTTGTGACTTCGATCTCGGGATGGCCTTCCTTGTAAACCCACTGGTCGAAGAAAAAATCCAGATTGCGGCCGGTCGCGTCGTCGAACGCGCGCTGCAAATCCTGCGTGATGACGTTCTGCCCGCGATGCCGCGTGCAGTAGAGATTGAGCGCCTTGAAGAACAGCGCGTCGCCTGCCTCGCGCCGCAGCATGTGCAGAACGAGCGAGCCCTTCTCGTACAGGTGCCGATCGAACAACTCGATCGGCGCGCGATAGCGGTTGCACACGATCGGGCGGCGGTAATGATGTCCGTCCTCGTCGAAGTAGCCGCCGCGATCCTGGCGCAGGTTCCACGCGAACTCGTCGGCGCCGAGATTTTCCTCGCACCACATCGCCTCGAAGTAGGTCGCGAAGCCCTCGTTCAGCCACGCGTGCGACCAGTCGCGGCAGGTGAGCAGGTCGCCCCACCATTGATGCGCCAGCTCATGCGCGACGAGAGGATCGCTGGTGAAATCGAGATGCGCGCGCGCGTCGTGCATGGTGTCGGCGGTCTGCGTGGTCGCCGAAGTATTTTCCATCCCGCCGAAAATGAAATCGCTGACGGCAACCTGCGCGTATTTTGCGTACGGATAAGGCACGCCGATTTTACGCTCGAAAAACTCGATCATCTTCGGCGTGTTGCCGAATGCGCGGCGCGCGTCGTCCTCGCGTCCCGGCTGCACGTAGTACAGGACCGGAGTCGCGCCCGCGCGATCTTCAATCGTGACGAATTCAGCGGCGGCCAGAGTGATCAGGTACGCCGAATGCGGAACGTCGTGACGGAAATGAAAAGTGCGGGTGCGCGTTGCGGGGTCGTGGCGGTTCTCGATCAGCGCGCCGTTCGACACCGCGGTGAATTTCTCCGGGACGGTCGCGATAACCTCGCTCGTGCCGCGGTTGTTCGGGTAGTCGTAGCACGGAAACCAGTAGCGCGAGTCCTCGTCCTCGCCTTGGGTCCATGCCTGGACCGGCTTATCGGGATAAGCGTCATCCGGGCCGACGAAGTACAACCCGCGCCGCGGGGTTGCCGAGTAATCGATCGCGACTTCAATCTCGTCGCCCGCTGCCAGAGGGCGCGCGAAGGTGATTCGCAGCTTCTGGTTCGCAGTCTCGAACGGGACCGGCTCTCCTCCTGCGCGCACCGCAGTGATCGCGAGCTCGCTCGCGTCGAACTCGAAGCGTCGAGAGACCGTCGGCAATCGCGGCGATGCGATGCGTCGCGGTGCCGGAGATTCGGCGATGCTCAAAATCGAGCGCCAGCTCGATCTTGATATGCCTGATTTCGGCGCTGCGATCGCGCGGCCAGTTCGGCTCGACGTGCGCGGGCTGGAACGGGCGGCGTCCGCGGACGAAGCCGGTGAATGCGTAGCGATCGCCGAGTTCGAGCGCCATCTGGTCGAGAAAACGCGGTTTGTGCATGGCGGAATCCTAAACAGCCCCGCCGACTCGCGCAAACGCGCCTCGGTAGGGAGCCGTCGATTTTCTCGCAAATGCCCCAAGAGTGTCATCCTGAACCGTAGGCGAAGGATCTCCGCGAAGCGATTAGTGCAACCAATCCGGGCTTTGCGCACTAATCACTTCGCGGAGATCCTTCACGGAGCCTGCCCTGAGCAACACCGAAAGGGCAGCCTTCGTTCAGAGCTACACGGGTCCGAGGGACCTGCCACGCGGGACGAAAGTTAGCGTATAGCGACAGGCTGCGCGGAAGACGGGCGGCTCGCGAGCCGCCCCTACGAAGACAGGTTCGGTTGTCATTCCCGCGCGTGGCTGCCGCGCGAGGAATCCCGGGCGAAGGGCCTCTGCATGTGGTGTTGGCGTCGAGCATGGCCGCCTCGGGATTCCTCGCCCAGGGCTCGGAATGACGATCGGCGGCTCGGCTGAGAATACGATAGTCATCGCCCCATCGACTTTCATGGCAGCATGACGGACAAGAACTCGCCAGTTATCGACAGCCTCGTAGGGTAGTGGGTCAGTTTGCGATCTGTACCGTTACCAGCTTGTCATTCCCGCGCGCGTGGCTGCCGCGCGCGAGGAATTCTGTACGAGGGAGCATTGCATACGCGTGTCTCGGAGCATGGACGCCTCGGGATTCCTCGCCGGAGCCTGCCCTGAGCAACGCCGAAGGGGCTCGGAATGACGATTGCGGGCTCGGCTGGAACTACGATACTCATCCGCCAAACCCACATCCGTCATTTCGACCGAAGGGAGAAATCCCGAGGCGTCCATGCTCCGAGCCGCGTTCACGTGCAATGCCTTCTCGTCCGGGATTCCTCGCGCGCGGCCGGCCACGCGCGCGGCAATGACAAGCTGGTAACGGTACAAATCCCAAACTGACCCACTACTTCAGCCCGGTGCGAGCACGATCGCCTCGAGCGGTGCGAGCGTTACGGCGCCGGCAATTGCCCCAGATGCTCGTGCTGGATCGCTGCTGATGAGAATCTTCGCGCGCGGAACGTTGATCTCGATCGGCGCGTTCGAGAAATTCAGCGCGACGATCGCGCGGCTCGCGCCGGTGGTGCGTGCGAACACAAAACAATCGGCTGGTGCGTCCAGAATTTTCATGTCGCCGGATTCGAGCGCGCGGGACTCGCGCCGCACGCGAATCATCCGGCGATAGAACGAGAGCATCGACGCGGGGTCGTCCATCTGGCGCGCGGCGTTGACCACGGAGTAGTCGCCGCATTGAAGCCACGGCTCTCCAGTCGTAAATCCGCCGTGCTTCGCGCCGGACCATTGCATCGGCGTGCGGCATCCGTCCCGGCCGACCGGGTCGCGCCATTTGGATCTCGCGATCTCGACGTTGGGCATCCCGAGCTCCTCGCCGTAGTAGAGAAACGGCGTGCCACGCAGCGCGAGGAGCATCACCGCCGCGAGCCGCGCGCGCGCCGCGGTGAAAGCGCCGTCGGCGTAGCGCGTGATGTGGCGTGGAAAATCGTGATTCGAGAGCGTGTAGGTCGGCCACGAGCCGCGCGGAAATAATTCCTCGACTTGCGCGACCTGCGCGCGAAAACTCGCCGCGCTCCACGGGCAGAACAGGAAGCGGAAGTTGAACGCCTGCTGCAATTCGTCGGGGCGGAGATAATCGGCCAGCGAGCGGTTGTCGCGCGGCCAGACCTCGCCGACCAGAACGCGGTCGCCGCCGTATTCGTCGAGCACGCGCCGAAACCCGCGCACTATCTCATGCACCTCGGGCTGATCAACGTCGTACAGATGCTGCTGCTTGAGCGCGACGTCGCTCTGCGTACCCGGTTCCACGGCGATCAGCGCGGGATTGTCGCGGAACTGCGCGTCCTTGATCATTCCGTGAATCACGTCGACGCGAAATCCGTCGGCGCCGCGGTCGAGCCAAAACCGCATCATGTTTTGCATCGCCTCGACAACTGCGGGATTGCGGTAATTCAGGTCGGGCTGCGATTCGAGGAACAGATGCAGATACCATTCGCCCGTCGCGTCGTCGTACTTCCACGCGGGGCCGCCGAAGATGCTGACCCAGTTGTTGGGCGGGCGGTCCGGTGGACCCGGCTTCCAGATGTACCAATCGCGCTTGGGATTTGTGCGCGACGAACGCGATCCGCGAAACCATTCGTGCTGATCCGAGGTGTGATTGGGAACCAGATCCAGGATGATGCGGATTCCACGTCGGTGCGCCTCGGCGATCAGCCGAGCGAAGGCGGCAAGATCGCCAAGCTCGGGATGCACGCCGCAGTAGTCGCTTACGTCGTAGCCAAAATCGCGCAGCGGCGACGGATTGATTGGACTCAGCCACAGCGCGTCGATTCCAAGCGAGCGCGCGGTCCCGTCATTGAGATAGTCGAGATGCGCGGTGATTCCGTCCAGATCGCCGATACCGTCGCCGTTCGAGTCGGCGAAGCTGCGCGGATAGATCTGGTAGAAAATCGCCCGCCGCCACCAATCCGATGCCATCGTCAGACGCCTTCAGTTTCACTCATAGAGGATCTGGGCGCGCAGGTCTCGGCGGACCGCATCCGCGAACGGCTTGAACTGGGTCGCATCCTTTGGAGTGCACACCGGCCCCGGCGTGTGATCCGCGAGCTCGCGCGCCACGGTGACGGTCTCTCCGCTCTGTTTGTATATAGCGGTGTAGGTCGAATCGGCGCCGCTCAAGTGAACGTCTCTGGGCATCGCCATGATCTTCACTCCGGGCGGAAAATAAATCGTGAATTCCTCTTTCGAGGTCTGGCCGCTGCACGCAAAATCCACCGTTCGGTCTGAATCGGCGAATCCCTCGAGCGCGGTCGCAACGCTGCCCCATTCAGGGAAGGGTATTCTAATGGGTATTGCGCCCGGCCCAGGCAAGTTCATCGCATCGTCGAATTGGTATCTAATACTGTAGTTATAAATATCCGCAAAATCTTTGTTCTTGCCTCTTACGAAGGATCCTGTTCCCGTATATCCGCTGCGAGCGAGAGCGCGCTGAAGCAGGTCCTCCTCTGTATTGGGCTGCAGATAACTGATCTCGAATCTGGCTATTACGGCGCTGTAACCTTCCGCCCGAATACTGGTTACTCCGTCGGCTGAGCCATCGGGATGAATGGTCAGGACGGTATTGAAGTCTTTGCCTTCACGCTTGAAGTCGAACGGCGGAGTGTGCTGGATCCCGTTGTAATCCGCGGTAAAGATAACAGGCTTGCCCGCTTCTTCGGGCGGCAGCAGCCCGAACGGAGTATATTTCGCGGTTGAATCCAGGTACAGATTAAGACTCGGTATGTATGTAATGACGTGATTGAATAATTCGGGACAGGGCGCTTTTGGCAACGTGTAGGCCGATCTGGCGTTGATCAGGGCAGGCGTGCTGGCGATTCCCTTCGCTGCCAGCAGCGATTGGAGAAGCGTCACGTGGTCCTTACAGTCTCCCATCCGATTGGTCATGATCAGATCGGCTTCGTGCGGCACCACGGCGCCTACTCCGACGTTGTTCCCAGCATAGTCGACGTTCGCGGATACCCATTCATATAGCGCTTTTGCCTGCTCACGCGGAGTACTCAGTCCTTTAGTCAGTTCATCCGCGAGTTTTTGCGTCTGCTCGGTTACTTTAGACTTCGACGCGGCCCTGGCGTTGTAGGCGGCGGCGATAGCGCCGTAGTCCTTGAAAGTAGTGGCGGCAATAAGTGGTCCATAGTCATAGGCCGAAACCGAAGCGGGTTCAGGCTTGGCGATTTGCTCGTTCTGATAGGTCCAGAGCCAGTTCCGCCGTCCATCTTTTTCGGCAACCTCTCCGCCCTGCACTCCGCGAGTATATACTTGCAGGTGCAACGACTTTGGCGCGCTCAGGCTGATTTCCACCTTGTCGTAAACTTCAAATTTGGAAAACGACTGCAAGAGCGAGAAATTGCCGGGATAGGTCGGTTCCCGCTGCGTCAATCGATACGAAACGACTATCGAATCGCCGACCGCGACATCAGGAAAAGCGACGGTCTTGGTCCGCAGGTCGGAGAACATCGGCGCGGCGGTTCCTCTGCCGGTATTGGTTTGATCCTGAAAGTTGGATGCCGGGACGTCGATCCGCCGTCCGTCTTTCTTGAGCGTATAGGCGTATAGGAAATCGACTTTCTCGAGCCGATCGCTGAAGGTCACTGCGACCTGGTTCGCGTCCGAGATGCCCTGCTCGGAAAGCACCTTCATTTGCCAACTCTGTTCTTCGACATGCGTGCCGTCGGGATTCACGTCGTAGTGTGCGCGGTACCACTCATACTTAGTAAACCCCTGGAAGGGCTCCGGCTTTTGTCGCGGCGGGGCCAGCTCGGCGTGCGCTGCCGGCGTGATGAGTATTAGCACGAACAGGGCCACCAGGACCGCAAGATACGGTCGGTGGCAAGGGGTTTGCTTCACTTTAAAAATCTCCGAGACCGAAAGCTCAGAATCAGATGCGAGACCGACAGCCTAATCTATCGCTCGATGCAGCGCGAGACGGGCATTGGAGGGATGTTTTTGCGCCTGTCATTCCCGCGCGTGGCTGCCGTGCGAGGAATCCCGTACTCGGCCCTTGGCTTGCGGACTACTCGGGGGTGCGTGCACGAACGCCCGGGATTTCTCGCCTATGGCTCGAAATGACGGTCGGGGGTTCGGATGAGACTGCGATACTTATCAGAGGATTGACGGAGGGTCGCCTAGTCGCCGAAGCCCAAATCTTTAAGAGCTTTGCGCGCGTCCGCCGCGCGATCGCGATGCACCATCAGGCGCGCGAGGATCGCCACGGTCGAACCGAGCATCCGCGAGCCGTCGCCGTCGAAGACCCAGCATTCGAAGCCCGCCTCGGTGAGGAGATCGTACGCCATCTGCACCTGCGTCGAATCGATCGCGGTGAAAACTTCCTCGAGTTCGTCGGGCGCAAATTGCTGCTGTTCGGCCATCGCGGGGTTCCTCTTTTCGCTTTCGTGAAGCTTGAGTCATTCTCCGGCGGCGTCGCTTTGTGGCGCCGCCATGATGCCTCTGACTCGATTGTAGATGATGGCGGCGGCGCCCGCGACGATTAAAAGCGCAATCACGCCGTCGAAGCGATGAAACCACGGTGCGAGGTCTTCCCAATGCTGTCCGAGCTTCATTCCCGCGTACGCCAGGATCAGGCACCACAGATACGATCCCGCGAGCGTATAAATCGTAAACGGCAACAGGCGCATCCGCGCGACTCCAGCCGGAAATGCGATAAAGGTGCGGATCACCGGCAACAGCCGGCTGATGAAGACGGCGGGTGAGCCCCAGCGCGCGAAGAAGCGGTCGGCCATTTCGATTTCGTGCGGCGCGATCAGCACGAAGCGCCCGTACTTGAGCAGAAACCATCGGCCGCCGCTCGCGCCGATGTAGTAGGCGATGTACGAGCCGAGCAGGCATCCGAAAGCGCCCGCGATCGCGACCGGCTGCAGGCCGAAGCGCCCGGTGTGCACCAGGTAGCCGGAAAACGGCATGATCACTTCCGACGGAAACGGGATGCAGGCGCTCTCGATCGCCATCATCAGGAGCACGCCGCCGTATCCAAGCGACGAAATCGTCGCGATAATAAACGCCGAAACGCCGGCGAGCAGCTTGTCGATCATCTGGTCAGATTCCCTGCGGCGGCGCTCGGCTCCGCCGGAGCACGCCCAAGTCCGAAACAGGTCCGCGTTCGAGGGTGCCATTTCGATTGTGGCAAAGCGAGCGCGGGGCGGTTGCCCGGCGGCGCGAATATGTCGTAGACTCCCATTATCGACTACTGCATATATGTTGAACGAGAAACGCCGTACAGTGATTTCGATAACCAAAAGAGGATGACGCCATGGCCAAGGAAACGCTCAGCATCACCGACAATCGCACCGGCAAGAGCTATGACATCCCGATCGAAGAGGGCGGCGTCATCCGTGCCGCGGCGCTCAGGCAGATCAAAACCTCGCCCGACGATTTCGGCCTGATGTCCTACGATCCGGCGTTCATGAACACGGCCTCGTGCCGCAGCCGGGTCACTTTTATCGACGGCGACAAGGGAATCTTGCGCTACCGCGGCTATCCAATCGAGGAGCTGGCGGAGAAGAGCAACTACCTCGAGACCGCGTACCTGATCGTCAAGGGCGAGCTGCCCGACCGCGAGCACTACCTGCGCTGGGAGCACAACATCAAGATTCACACGATGGTCCATGAGAGCATCAAGACTTTCATGGAGGGCTACCGCTACGACGCGCATCCGATGGGGATGCTGGTGGGAACGGTCGGCGCGCTCTCGACGTTTTATCCCGACGCGAAAAATATCCACGACCTCGAATCGCGCCGGCTCCAGACTCGCCGCCTGATCGGCAAAATTCCCACGCTGGCCGCATTCGCCTACCGCCACACGCGCGGTCTGCCTTACGTCTATCCTGACAACGATCTGAGCTACACGGGAAATTTCCTCTCGATGCTGTTCAAGATGACCGAGCTCAAATACAAACCCAATCCCGTGCTCGAGCGCGCGCTCGACGTGCTGTTCATCCTGCACGCCGATCACGAGCAGAATTGCTCGGCCAACGCGATGCGCGCGGTCGGCAGCTCCCAGCCCGATCCTTATGCGGCCGCCGCGGCGGCGGTCGCCGCTCTGTACGGTCCGCTGCACGGGGGCGCCAACGAGGCCGCGATTCGCGGACTGATGGAGATCGGCTCGGTCAAGAACATCCCGTCATTCATCAAGGCGGTGAAGAATAAGGAGCGCCGCCTGATGGGCTTCGGGCATCGCGTGTACAAGAACTACGACCCGCGCGCGAAGATTCTGAAACAGATGGCCGAGCAGGTGTTCGAGGTCACCGGCCGCAATCCGCTAATCGACATCGCGGTCGAGCTCGAACGAATCGCGTTGCAGGACGACTATTTTGTCGAGCACAAGCTCTATCCCAATGTCGATTTCTATTCCGGTATCATCTACCAGGCGATGGGCTTTCAGATGGAGATGTTCCCGGTGCTGTTCGCGATTCCCCGCACCTCGGGATGGATGGCGCAGTGGGCCGAGATGGTCCGCGACCCCGAGCAGGCTATTGCCAGGCCGCGCCAGGTATACATCGGCGAGCAGACGAGGCATTACCTCCCGATCGAGTCGCGGCCCAAGCCCACGATGCGCGAGGACGCGGTCAGCGAGGCTATCTAGCAGGCGGAGGGAGGGCGGGAGCCACCGGGGCTGAGGGCTTTGCATCTATACGCATCCACAGTGAATACTTGACAGATTAGGGGTGGCATGAAGCGGCTCCGCTTGCTAAAAAAGGGTAGGCATGTATTAGGTAGAGTGGGGCGTGAGCACCTGATCCATGGCGGGAAGCATTTTTATGGAAAGGCAAAGCCAGACCCGGATTCGTTATTTGAACATCGACGAGATGTTCCTCCGGATCGATAAACTCCGTTCCGAGCGCGAGCTATCGGAAGCGCAATCAGCCCAAAGCCCCGATTATGTTGCACAATTTGAGCGCTGGGCCCTTGCAGAATCCACCGCCGCCCCTTGGATGCAACCGGCCTACACGGCTGAACTCGCGCAGAAATCACTCAGCACAGAGCGCTTCGCCGACCCGGCTTACGTCTGGATGGGCGACGATATGGCGGTGCATCTGGAGGCCGCTGATCCGTCCGAACTTGATGATGACATGGACGCAGATTTCGGCCCGGACGCCAGCAAAGAGCCATGGCGCGACGCGCCGACTGGCTTCCTCGCCAAGTGGGGGCTCGAGCGTTATGCGCTGGGGGCCACTGCGGTAGGAATCATTGCGTTGCTCATTGCCGGGACCGCTTTCCGCACCGGACCCAACGATACGTTGAACAGTCTCGCGATGACGACTCTGTCGGCAGGCCGCGATCCGTACAACGAGGTCGCCATCGACGAAAACGTGACTGCGATGCCCTCGGGACAGGTCGAGGTCGCCGCAATCTCGCCTCGGCGTCAGGCGCCAACTCCTGATGAAGTGGACGAGCGGGTCCATCAGGCGCTCTCGGATCAGGGCTTCTGGGATATCGGCGTATCTGCGGGCAGCCGTGGCGATATTTATCTAGCGGGCGATGTCTACAGCTTGGACGAAGCCAAGTACGTGATGGCGGTTGCGCGGCACGCGACTCATGCGGCCAGCGTGTTCTTCCTCCATCCAGAAGTACTTCCGGCAGAAGGCCCGGCCTATTTCGGCGCGGCGGCGGACTACGCCCCTGCCGTCTGGGGAGCAAAAATCTCTTACGTGGCAATCGGCTCGCCGGCGTACATGGCTGGCGTGCGCGCGGGCGACGTGATCCGTGGGTTCGATGGCAAGATGGTCGCCGATGCGGATGATCTGCAGAAGGCGGTTTCAGCGCATCAGCCCGGTCAAAGAATCCAGATTCGGGTCTGGCGCGATAACGCCAACCAATTCCTGGTCGCGCGGCTGACGACGAAACCCCGAACCGAAGTCGCGATGCGCTAGCTTTTGCGCGAAATTAAGGTGCTTTTAAGAAGCCGCGCTGATGCATCCGCTTGAGCGCGGCTTCTCTTTTTGCACTGTCCGCTACGCGCGGTCATTGAAGTGAGGCTTGCGCTTCTCGACGAAGGCGCGCGCTCCCTCTTCGATATATCCCGCACGCACGCACAGCACCTGGTTGCGATCTTCCATCGCGATCGCCTGCTCCAGGCTGCCCGCATCGACGCTCGCCCACAGGCATTCCTTGGTCATCCGCAGTCCCAGTGGCGAGGTCTCGGTCATTTCGAGCGCGAGCTTTGCGGCGGCTGCGTCAACCTCCGCGTCGGGATGCAGCTCCGAAACCAGCCCTGTTGCCAAGGCACGTTGCGCATTGATGAACCGCCCCGTCAGCATCAGCTCGGCTGCGACCGCGGTTCCGACCGCGCGCGGCAGATGGTAGCTGACGCCCATGTCGCATGCGGTAAGGCCGATTCGGATGAAGGCCGCGTTGAAGCGCGCCGATTCGCCGGCGATTCGCGCGTCGCATGCCAGCGCGAGCGCGAAGCCGCCGCCCGCCGCGGGTCCTCGCACCGCCGCGATGAATGGCTGCGGCGCCCGGCGCATCGCCACCACCAGATCGCTCATGCGCCGCTGTGATTCGACCGTGTCGGTGGTCGAGGAGCCGAGCCCGGTACCGCCGCGGTTCTGCTCCTTCAAGTCCAGCCCGGCGCAGAAGGCTCGTCCCGCGCCGCGCATCACAACCACGCGAGTCTTGGTGTCGCCGGGGAGCCGCCGCAGGAAGTCCTCGAGCTCGGTAACCATCTGGCCGCTAAGCGCATTCAGATTGTGCGGACGATTGAAGGTCAGCCAGCAGACCGCCCCGTCATTTCTCGTCTCTATCGCTTCATAAGCCATTTAATTGGTCTCCCACAAGGATTCTGATTGCGGCACACTGCCGCGATTGTCCTGATATTCTCTAATGCCGCCGTGTGGATAGGACCCATTGCGTGTAATTTTCCGCCAGCGCGGCGTTTAATGCCCCTTATTGTCCCTTGACATAACTATGACCGGACCGGAATCTTGGCCCCATCCCTCGATTCGCGGCGGCGCTTGCGCAATCTCGCTTGCGAGGTCAGCACGAGGAAAGGAGGCGCGATGGCTGGAGACAGTGACATACTGACAATCGCCGAGTTGTCGCGGCATTTGCGGGTTCATCCCACCACCATTTATCGCCTGCTTCGGCAGGGGCGGATTCCCGGATTTCGGGTTGGCAGCGCGTGGCGATTCAACAAGACCGCCATCGAAAAATGGGAACACACGCAGGGACCCATAACTGACTTCGACATGCCTCAGCGTGGACGTCGCTCGCGCACCGCAAAAGTCGCGCGTGGCAGAAAGTAGAGCGCAGAGCCGATGCGCTCTGCAAGCGCGGATTCCGCGGCGCAGAGTCCTGCCTGGATCATCTTTCGCTCATTCCTCTAATCGCGGAAAATAGCGCCGGAATCTGATTCGCTCGCGGATGCATTGCCCGATGCCGCGTGCGAACATCCATGAGCGATGAGTGATCGGTCCAACCTCGTGATGTTCATGCCCGACCAATTGCGCGCAGACGCGGTCGGCGCGTTTGGCAACCGCATCGTGCAGACGCCCAATATCGATGCGCTCGCCGCGCGCGGGACTACTTTCTCCAACGCCTTTTCCCAGCACAGCCTGTGCGGACCGAGCCGCGTCTCGATGTTCACCGGATGGTACCCGCACGTGCAGGGCCATCGCACGCTCACCAACCTGCTCAAGCCGTGGGAGCCGAACCTGCTCAAGTCGCTCAAGGAGTCGGGCTACAACGTCGCGTGGGTGGGACAGCGCGGCGACACCTTTGCGCCCGGAGTCACCGAGGCCAGCACCGACTTTGCCGGATGGATCGTCAAGCCAAAATCCGGATTCATGCCGTCGCCGTTTCCTGCCGGTCATCGGCTTCGTTATTCGTTCTATCACGGCAAACGCGCGGCTGACGGAGTCGTGCTCGATTTTGACGAGGCTACCGCGCAGAGCGCCGAGCAATGGCTCGCGAGCGGGCCGCGCGAGCCCTGGGTGCTGTTCGCCGCGCTGATATATCCGCATCCGCCGTTCGAGGTCGAGGAGCCATGGTTCTCGATGCATCCGCGGCGCGGACTGCCGAAGCGCGCGCCCGCAATCTTCGACGACAAGCCGCGCTACATGCGTGCGATGCACGAGAGGTACGAACTAGGCCGCCTCGACGACGACGATTACAACGAGATTGTCGCGACCTACTACGGGATGATCGCGCGCGTCGATAGCCAGCTCGGGCGCGTGATGCGGGCGGTTGATCGCGCCGGCTTCGCGCCGCGAACCGTCACCGCGTTCTTCACCGATCACGGTGAATACGCCGGAGATTTCGGGTTGGTCGAGAAATGGCCTGCAGGCGTCAGCGAGTGCTTGCTCCGCAATCCGCTGATCTTCGCCGGACCGGGAATCAAGGAAGGTCAGGTCTCCAACGAGATGGCCGAGATGGTTGACCTGACGCCGACGATGCTCGAGCTAGCGGAGCAGAGTCCCGCGTATACCCAATTCGGCAAAAGCCTGGTGCCGCTCCTGCGCGGCGACAACGTGCATCATCGCGAGGCCGCTTTCTCCGAAGGCGGCTATCTGATCGAAGAAGAGCCACAGTTCGAGCACGCGCCGTTCCCGTATGATCGCAAGGCCGCTCTGGAGCATGAAGATCCGGCGGCAAACGGCCGCGCGATCGCGAGGCGTGATCACAAGTGGACCTACATCTACCGGCTCTACGAGAAGCCCGAGCTCTACGATCGCGAAAACGATCCGCTCGAAACGACCAACCTCGCTGGACGTGCAGAACACGTAAAGCGCGAGCGGACCTTTCGCGATCAGATTCTCGCGTGGCTCTGCCGAACCTCCGACGTGATTCCGCGCGAGGAAGATCCGCGCTTCCCCAAGCTCGAACCGCGCCCGTTCAAGAAAGCGTGATGGGCTAGATCGCCGGTCGTAGGTCCGTTTGATTCATTGATGGTCCTCCGTCGTACGCCGTTCGGATTCCGCTGTTGCGCGCGTTTTGCGGTTGTCATTCCCGGGCGCGTGGCTGCCGCGCGCGAGGAATCCCGGGGCGAAGGGCCGCAGCATGTTATGCTGGCTCGGAGCATGAACGCCTCGGGATTTCTCCCTTCGGTCGAAATGACGATTGAGTGTTTGGTGCATAAGAATCGTAGCCTCAGCGGAGCCCCCGGCCGTCATTTCGAGCCATAGGCGAGAAATCCCGAGGCGTCCATGCTCCGAGCCGGGCGTATGCGGTGCCCCTCGTGCGGGATTCGTCGCGCGCGGGAATGACAAGTCGCGAACGGTGCAAATCTCAAACTGACCCACTGTCCGCCCGCCTCGCCGTTTGACAAGCGCGCGGCTAACCTAATAGCTAACCTTCAAACGAAGCCAAGTGGAGTGATACGCGGCGATGCCGACCAAGTACACCGACGTTAAGGGCCACGCGACTTACTATTTCTATCACGGTGCGACCACGCTTCCCGATGTGGTGCCCGATCTGAGCCACGGGCGTGCGATTATTCTGATCCACGGCGCCGGCTCCAACGCGCATTCGTGGCATCGCCAGGTCGACGCGCTCGGCAAAAACCACAGCCCGGTCGCGCTCGATCTTCCGGGCCACGGCCGCTCCGCGGGAGTCGAGGGCCTCGCGACGGTGCAGGACTACGCGGACTTCGTCGCGGCGTTCATGGACGCGCTGAAATTGCGCTCGGCCGTAATCATGGGGCATTCGATGGGCGGCGCGGTTGCGATGGAGATGGCGCTGCGGCATCCCGCGCGCGTGCAGGCGCTGGTCCTCGTCGCCACGGCCGCGAAGTTCAATCTGCCGCCCGATCTGGTCGAGGGGCTGCGCGCGGTGATGATGGGGCGCGCGCCGCAGGGCTTCACCACCGACGGCTACTCGCCCAAAACGATCAAGGAAAACTTCGACGTGATCCGCGAAGGCTGGATGGAGCAGATCCGGACCGACCCGCGCGTGCGCTACACCGACGTCGCCGCGTGCATGAGGGTCGATCTGCGCGACGCGATCGCGAAGATCGACAAGCCCACGCTGATCGTCGCGGGCGCCGACGATCTCGGCACTCCGCCCGCCGACGCGGAAATTATCCGCGGCAAAATCCGCGGCGCGAAGCTCGTGACTATTCCCGACTCGGGCCACGTGATCGTGCACGAGCGCCCCGCCGAGCTGCAGGCCGCCGTCGATTCGTTTCTCGCCGAGTTGAAGTAAGCGCTCTCAAGTAAGGATTTCCGCCATGAGTCTTTCCCGAAAAACCGCAGTCGCCGGAGTTTTCGAGCATCCGACCCGCTTCGCTCCGGACAAGTCGATGTTCCAAATCATGGCCGAGAGCGTGCGCGGCGCGCTCGACGACGCCGGCCTCACGATCAAGGACGTTGACGGCCTCGCCACCACCGGCATGGGCATGGGCGGAATGGGGATAATCGGGTTCTGCGATTACCTGAACCTGACGCCCAACTACGTCGATTCGACCGCGATCGGCGGGTCGTCGTTCGTCGCGCATACCGCGCACGCCGCCGCCGCGATCGCTGCGGGACTGTGCGAGGTATGCGTGGTCGTCTACGGCTCGACGGCTGCCTCGTCTCGCTTCGCGATCGGGACCGGAGGCGCGGGCGGCTCGGGCGATCCGCCCGATCAGTATGACGCTCCCTTCGGCGTCACGACGGTTGGCGCGTACGCGATGATCGCGCAGCGCCACATGCACGACTACGGCACCACCTCGGAACAACTTGCGGAGATCGCGGTCACGATGCGCCTGCATGCGTCGATGAATCCGGTGGCGAAGTATCGCGACCCGATCACGGTCGAAGACGTGCTCGCCTCGCGCGTGATCTCGTCGCCGCTGCATCTGCTCGATTGCTGCATCATCTCCGACGGCGGCGGCGCTCTCGTTATCACCTCGGCCGAGCGCGCGAAGAGCCTCAAGAAAAATCCGGTCTATATTCTCGGCGTCGGCGAGGCGGTGCGCCACGCGGCGCGCGGCCAGCGCGATTATCTTGATATCGCGGCGGCGCAATCGGGCAAGCTCGCGTTCGAGCGTGCGGGCGTGTCGCACAAAGATATCGACATGGCGATGATCTACGATTCGTTTACGATCACAGTGCTCTCGACGCTCGAGAACCTGGGCTTCTGCGAGCGCGGCGAGGGCGGCGCGTTCGTCAGCGGCGGACGGCTGCGCTACGACGGCGCGTTTCCGATCAACACCGACGGCGGCGGCCTGTCGTCGAATCATCCGGGGATGCGCGGAATCTTCCTCGTGATCGAGGCGACGAAACAACTGCGCGGCGAATGCGGTCCGCGCCAGGTGAAAAATTGCAAAACCGCGCTGGTGCACGGCACCGGCGGAGCGCTCGGCACGCGCCACTCGGGCGCGACGCTTATCCTCTCGAATCAATAGGTTCAATCAGTAAGGTCACAGCCATGCCTGAGCAGAAAGAAAAAAAATACGCGAAGCCGCTCCCGCATCTCGATGAAGAAAACCGCCCGTGGTGGGAAGCGATGAAACGCCACGAGCTGTATATACAGAAGTGCCGCGATTGCGGCGATATCCGCTATTATCCGCGCGCGCTGTGCACGAGCTGCCTGTCGACGCGCACCGAATGGATTCGCGCCAGGGGGCGCGGCAAGGTCTATACCTTCACCACGACCTACCAGAATCAGGCGGCGGGATTTCGCGAATCGCTGCCCTACATCATGGCCTACGTCGAGCTCGACGAGGGGCTTAAGATGCTGACCAATCTGGTGGAATGCCGCCCGGAAGAGGTTAAAATAGGAATGCCCGTCGAGGTCGTATACGAGGATGTCACCCCGGAGGTGACGCTCGCGAAATTTCGCCCGGCGAGGTAAGGAACTTAGCCGCTTGAGCACAACCCTTGATCTGCATTCGCATAGCGATGCGTCCGAAGACAGCCGCGCACCGGTAGAGGCGTACCTCAACTGGATCCGGCTGCGGCGCGCCGAGCGTCCGATCGACGGAATCGTCCTGACCGAGCATCGCCAGTTCAACCGCGAGGCCGACTATCGCGCGCTCGAAGACCAGTTCGGCGTGATGGTGCTGCGCGCGTCGGAAGTCGAGACCAACTACGGCCACGTGCTGGTGTTCGGCGTCAACGACGACATCCTCGCGCGCTTCGATTTCGCCAATATCCGGCTCGACGCGCAGACTCTCGTCGATGAAGTCGCGCGGCTCGGCGGAGTCGCGGTGCCGTGTCATCCGGGGCGTCCGAATATCGGACTCTACGAGCATTACGCGACGCAGCCGCCGTTGGAAAATCGTGGTCGCGGTCGAGGTGCTCAACGGCGGCTCGCGCAAGGGCGAAGACGAGCGCAGCGCGGAGCTAGTCGCGCGCTTCGGCTACCGCGCGGTCGGCGGATCGGATAGCCACCTGGTGAGCCTGATCGGCCTGTGCGCGACGCGCTTTGCGGCCGAGATCCGATCGATCGACGACCTGGTGCGCGAGCTCAAGACCGGCGCTTACGAGCCGGTCGATTTTCGTCCCAGGCGCAAACCGGTTGCGCATGCGGTGGCCGAGGAAACGAGATAAATCGCGATGGCTGTGGAATACGATCCGGCGCTGATCAACAAGGTTTTTGAAATCACCGATCCGGTTACCGTCACGCGCGAGAAAATCGCGAAGTTCTGCGCCGCGATCGGCGAGACCAATCCGCTCTACACCGACGAGGAGGCGGCGAAGAAAGGCCCCTTCGGCGGGATCGTCGCGCCGCCGTCATTCGCCACGATGTTCCGCAACGGTCGCCATTTTTTCGAGAACGTGCCGCGCTTCGGCCGCCGCGGCTTCGACGCCGGCAAGGACGTCGAATTCGTCGAGCCGATCCGCCCCGGCGACGCGGTCACGCTCAGCTCGGCGGTCAAGGAAATTTACGAGAAGACCGGGCGCACCGGAACCATGGTGTTCGTGGTGATCCGCTCGACGCTCAAAAACCAGAAGGGCGAGGTCGTCGCGCATATCGACCATCGCTTCATGAACCGCCCGTAGCTATCGGCGTATCGCGGCTCGAATCATGAAAAGTTTTGCGGACGTTACAATCGGCGACACGCTCGGACCCTCCGAGCATTTCGTGAGCAAGGATCAATGCCGCGCATTCGCGCGCGCGGGCGGAATCGAAGCGCCGCGTTTTATGGACGACGAAGGCGCGAAGAAAGAAGGGCTGCCCGGAATGATCCTGCCGGGCAACATGAGTCTGGGCCTGCTCTCGAAATTCGTGACCGACTGGATCGGCGCCGAAGGCGGAGCCCGCCTGGTGCGAATGAGCACGACCTATCGCGTGCCCGTGCAACCTGATCACACGCTGACGCTGAACGGATTCGTAACCCATTCGACGCCCGCGGAGCGCACGGCGGAAATAGACGTCTGGATAGAAAACGAAGAAGCCGACCGCCTGGTAACCGGCACCGCCACCGTCCAGTTCGACAAGTAGGCACCAGGTGGCACCGGCTTTAGCCGGTGCGGGACACAGGCTAAAGCCAATACTGTTCACTTAAGGATTTGTATGCCATCGTAAGGATTGTGGAGTAGGAGGATGGGACGATGGCAAGAATGGTCGGGCGGCTACCTATAGGGAGCCGGGTAACGGACTACATCAGCCTGGGCGTGATCAGTAAGACGTTTCCCAAGGCTGGGATCCAGGCGGTATTGGCAGCGACCGACAAGGCCAGCAAGCGGCAGCGCGATTTGCCGGCGCAGGTGGTGGTGTATTACGTGGTGGCGCTGGCGCTATACATGCAGTGTTCGTATCGCGAGGTGCTGCGCTGCCTGCTGGAGGGTCTGCAATGGCTGGTGGACCCCTCGGCCGAGCTCAAGGTGGCGGGCAAGTCGGGCATCTCGCAAGCGCGCACCCGGCTGGGATGGGAGCCGCTTTGCCGATTGCATGATGCGGTGGTCAAACCGATCGCGGTCAAGACCAGCAAGGGCGCATGGTATCGTGGCCGGCGGCTGGTGAGCCTCGACGGCAGCACGCTGGAGGTGGCCGACGAGCGGGCCAACGCGGCGGCTTTTGGGCGCCCTCCAAGTAGCCGCGGGCGCAGTGCTTATCCCCAGATCCGCTTTGTCGCGCTGGTGGAGAATGGCACTCACGTGTTGTTCGGCAGCCGGATGGCGGGCTACGCGACCGGCGAAATTACCCTGGCCAAAGCCGTGCTTGAAGGCTTGCGTCCAGGCATGTTGTGTATGGCCGATCGGATGTTTTTCGGCTTCGCGCTGTGGAGTCAAGCCGTGGGGACCGGCGCGGCGCTGGTCTGGCGGATCAAGCAGAATACGCGCTTGGTCGGGCAAAAGCGGCTGCCCGACGGCTCCTATCTCAGTTCCCTCTATCCTTCCCAGCGCGAGCGCGAGCGCGCGAGCAAGCGGATCCGGGTGCGAGTCATCGACTACCGGCTCGAGGGGGTGGCCGGGGCCGAGCCCCGCTATCGGCTGGTCACCAGCATTTTAGATCACCGAGCAGCGCCGGCCGAGGAACTGGCGGCCCTGTATCAGGAGCGCTGGGAAATCGAAACCGCCCTGGATGAACTCAAGACCCATCTGCGCGGCAGCAAGATCGTCCTGCGCAGCAAGACTCCGGACTTGGTGCGTCAGGAGTTCTACGGGCTGATGATGGCGCACTTCGCCATTCGCAACCTAATCCATGAAGCGGCGCTCACGGCCAACGAGGATCCCGACCGCCTCTCCTTCCTGCATGCGGTGCGCGTGGTCCGCCGTAAACTCTCCGTCTGCAACGCTTTTCCCCCCGCAACACCGAACGGCGCTGCATGACCGCGCCCTCGCGGAGATTCTGCAAGAACGCGTCGTCTCCAGCCGCAACCGGCGTAATCCCCGCGCGGTCAAGCGCAAGATCGGCAAGTTTCCGCTTCTCCCCACTCCCCGCGCGCCCCTCCTCGCCTCCTTCCCTCGAGCTATAAAACTCCTTAAGTGAACAGTATTGAGGCTAAAGCCTGTGCCACCAATCCTCTCTCGACTTTCATTCAGTGAATGAGCAGTCACAGCACAGGATATAGTGGCGCGGGCGAGACGCCCGCGCCACTGATTGCTTTGCTCTTTTGTCGATAGGCCTAATCGATTCGCGAAGATTTTTCGCAGACCGGTCAGAGCGCGCGGAGTTCGGAGGCTATGTCGCGGCGCATCGCGAGGATGGCGGGGACTGTCGCGCTGAGCAGTCCGATCGCGGCTGCGATTAGAAAGCTCTCGATTGCGACTATCGGCAACATGCGCAAGATCTCCGCGAACGGTCCCAGCACTTTGCCTGCGTACGGAATCAACGCCAGCGCGACGTAGGCCAGCCCGCATCCGAGCGCGCCGCCGGCGCATCCGATGAGCGTGCCCTCGCCCAGCAGCATCGTTACGATGGTTCGCGACGGGAAACCGAGCGAGCGCATCACGGCAAGCTCGGTCTTGCGCTCGCGCACCGCCATCGCGGCCGTGTTCGCGGCGACCATCCCGATTACGATCACGACGATGAATGCCAGAATCTTCACTCCGTCGAAGAGCAACCGGAAGCTGCGAAGCTGATTGAGCCCGAGCGTGATCTCGGATTCGGACGTGGTCTCGAATGCCGAATTGGCGAAGCGCGAATCGACTTCGCTGATCACCGTGGCGATCGAGTCCGAACGATCCACCTTGACGAAATAGATAATGACCTGGCCGTGCACCGGTGATGCTTGATCAACAAAGTCGCGCCGCATTATCAGCGCGCTGCGCGGACCTTTGGGGCCGAGCGCTCCCAGGATTTTGACTTGCAGCGTCCCCATGACGCCGCTGAGCGTGATCGTGTCGCCGACTTTCCATCCGTAGCGCTTCATCGTCGCCGCCGACGCGATACATCCGGAGCGCTCGCGCTTCAATTGATCCAGCACGGCGGCGGAGACGCCCCAATCGGGAAAAATCTCGCGCAATGCGTCAGGGTCGACGCCTGCGCCTGCGATCAGATCGGTCGTCTTGCCGTAATTGCCGACCCATACTTCGTAGCCGCTGACCGCCGCGACGTGCGGCATAGCCTCGATCGCTGGCTCGTAGGCAGCGGGGAGGGCATAGGCGAAACCGGCCTTGTTGTGGACGATCACGCGCAGGTCGCTTGCCGAATCGTGCAGAATCTGATCGACCACCGCCGGCAGGCTGATGAGCGCGGCGAAGATAAAGATCGACACGCCGATCGAGAGCACGGTCAAAAGCGTGCGTCTGCGATTGCGCAGCAGGTTGCGGAAGATCAGGGGAAGATATTTCATTGTCGCCGCGATCGCGGCATTGGACGCGCGCGTGTCGGATCGCCGCTACAGCAGTGCGCCGCGGAAGGGTTCGTCGCGCGGAGGAGGATATTGCAGCAGGTTGATCGCCCACCTGCGCGCCTGATGCAGCGCGTCTTCGGCGCGGCGAAACGTGCGCTCCCGGTACATCACGCTCCACACGTATGCGTCGACCGATGGCTCGTCGCCGAGCGTCACGTCGAGCATCCAGTCTTCGAGCCCGGGGCCGCAGATCAGGAGCCGCACCAGGCGTCCGTGGTCGAGGATTATTCCGCGCGCCTCGCGCGGGAGACGGAATTCGTCCTTGACCCGCTTGACCAGATGGGGCGGGTAGTGCTCTTCCGTCATCGCGACGTAAACCCATTCGCCCTGCGCGGGATTGGCCTGGCGCGCGATGCGCAAATTGTTGTCGGTGAGGTCGTCCTTGGCGCGATCCTGATCGTAGTCGCGCGCCACCTGGTAAAACGCCATCGCGACCGGCAGCTCCGGCATCTCGATCTCGGCTTTTGCCTGCTTGGGTTTCTTGAAGGTGGTTTCGACCCACCAACGGTTCTCGACGTTGGGTTTGTTCGCCATCGCGAATTGATTCTACGCCGCTTTGATGCGCCGTGCTCGCCGTGCCGACGCCGCCCGCGACGTATTCGCGGTATGCGCGCGCCGCTTGCGCGATCCGCGGGCCGGTGCGCGCCGCGCCTTGCGCGCGGTCCGCAGTCCGGTGACCATCCGGCGCATGAAGGCGTCGGCCTTGCGCTCGGCGTCGGTCCAGAACAGGTAATGACCCATCTCGTGATAGATCATCTGCACCCACATCCGCTCGCTGTTATGGATGCGGCCCTGCTTCCAATTTTCCGGATGCACCAGATGGATTCGGCCGTCCTCGTACGTCTTGCCGGCGGCTTTGCCCCAATCGATATACTCGAACCACGAAATTCGCGGACGCCGCACCGCGAAGTAGCGGCACAGCCGCGCGACCGCGCGGTTGAACGACGCCTTGCGATGGCTGCGGAAGAATTCGACCAGTTCACGGTCGATTGAGCGCCGATGAATTTTCGGCGGGACCATCATTCGCACGGCCGGACCTCCGGAAAACGAGGGGGAGTGTCCAAATCATACGGAGCACGCGCGCGGACAGTCAACGCGAGAACCAAAAATGAGCTAAGTAGTTGAAATAATTGGATATTTTTCTGGAAGGGCTCGCTTGCCGTGAAGCTCGAGACGGTGCGAGGCTACGCAGTTTTCAGCCGATCGCGCCTGACTCTTTGAGCCGCGCGATCTCCTCCCACGTCAGGCCGACCTCGAGCGCGACCTCCTCGGTGTGCGCGCCGAGCTCGGGTGCCGCGCGATGCGCTCGCGGCTCTACGCCGCCGAAATGGACGGGACTGTTCACGATTCGCGCGCCGGGGAACGCGGGATGATCGACTTCGGCGAACGCGCCGATCGCATGCGCCTGAGGATCGCGCAGGACTTCCGCTCCGGTATGAACGGGCGCCCAGATGAGCTCGTGGCGATCGAAAATCGGCGCCCACTCGTCGCGGGTTCGCGTGGCGACGGCCGCGTCGATCTCGGCGGTCATCGCGGCGCAGTTCTGTGCGCGCGCCGACGCGTCGGCATAGCGCCGATCATTTTGCCATTCGGGATGGCCCAGCGCAGCGCAGAACTGCGCCCAGAAACGGTCGGCCTGGATCAGTACGAAGTAGATCCATTTCCCGTCCTTGCACGCGTACGAACTCCACAGCGGATTGATCCGCTGGTCGCGGCTCTCGCTGGCGGGACTCGTGCCGGTCATCAAGCCGACGGTCAGGTCGCTCGCGTTCATCCACAGGCCCATCGAGAACAGCGAGATTCGCACCTCGCGGCCGCGGCCAGTGCGGATGCGCGCGAGGAGCGCCGCCGAGATCGCGCCGGCAAGTCCGAGCCCGACCGCATGATCGATCATCGCGGGACGCTGCGCCGGCGGCGGCGCCCCCGGCTCCTGGATCGTCGCCATCAGGCCCGATCGCGCCCACGCGGCCGCGTAGTCGTACGCCGGGCGATCGCGGTCGGGTCCGCGATGCCCGTAGCCGTTGAGCGAGGCGTAGATCAGGCGCGGGTTGCGCGCGGCGAGCGCATCGTAGCCGAGCTTCATCCGCTCAAGCGCTTGGAGGCGCAGGCTGGTGACGAACACGTCGGCGCGGTCGATTATCTTAAGCGCGAACTCGAGTCCGTCGGGCTTGCGCACGTCGACCGCGACCGAACGCTTGTTGCGATTGTCGAGCTCGTAGGGCGGACGCACGCGGAGCTTGGGATCGTTCATCGCGCGGCTGGTTGCTCCGCGAATCGGATCGCCGCCATCGGGATTTTCGAGCTTGATCGCGTCCGCACCCCAATCGGCCAGCACAGCGGCGGTTGATGGTCCTGCCACCCACATCGCAAGCTCCACGACTTTGATACCGGAAAGAGGACGATCGTCCATCGCGCAAACTACCTCTAGCGTGGATCACCGCCGCGCGAATTTTCGCACGCGGAAAAAAAATACAAGAATGGAATCGCTGGCCGAATTGCTAGCAGGAATTCGCCTGGGATTGAAAGCGATGCGCGCCGAGCGGCGCGCGCTTACCTGCTGTGCCGCAGCGGACGGATTCGCGCCTTGCGCCGGCGCCGGACGCGATTGATGGTCAAGCGCTGTACGCGGCTGGCTTCCTTGAGCCGCAATCTGAGCGGCGCCACGCGAGCGCCGTTGCTGTCGCCGGAGACGAGCGAGCGCAGGCGCCATCTGAGAGCCTCGGCGTCGATCCCGAGCGCGTCGCACACGCTCTCGAACGCGAGCGGGCACTTCGCGCCCTGCGCGAAGATCCAACTCCACGCTTCGGCGAACGGGCCGCGTTTGCGCGCGGTTTCCGAATGATGGAAATCCTGCACGATATTGATCGCGTCGGCCAGCACCGCGAGCATCAGGCGCTGCTCGCTCGAAAGCGATCGCGTACCAATCAGTTCGAAGAATTGGCTGCTGCAGAATTACGTCGGGGAACGGACGCGCGTCGGTGCGTGGCATCGCGGCTTTCGGACGGGAGCATCTTCCTTCGACCTCCGCCGCGAAACCCGTCAAAATCTATCTGGAGCTTCGCGGCATATTGTCAAATGCACGATCACAGACATCCTAATTCTGCCACTCGCCCGCGCTAATCCTGCTGGACGGCAAGACGAAGTTAGAGCGATCCTGATCGGTCATGCAAGCATTGAATCGTTATCGCCCTCCCGCGGAGCAAAATCTTCGCTAAGTAGCGGTGATCGGGCTTATCTTTACAGATAAGGGTGAGGTCTTCAGTGAATTGAGCACAGCGCGGATGCGCGATCGCCGATGCGCTCTTTTCCAAGGGTTTCTGGCTATACTCACCGTGAGATTCACGGCGGCGCGGCGAGCGCCGTCGACTCAACACTCGCGCTTTTCCTTCGGGCGCGGGCCGCCCGTCATCACGGCCCGGGAGAATCGACGATGGGCTGATTATTTATAGCAAGGACAACTGCGCAAGCATCTGCGCAAACTCCGGCGAAATGGCGCCCGACATGTTCAAGGGCTTCCTCGACTTCGATCAGGTCGTCTTCAAAGACGGCGCGATCCCGTCGAAGACCAAGGAGCTGATGGCGATAACCGCGGCGCACGTCACGCAGTGCCCCTGGTGCATCGAGGCGCACGTGAGCGCGCGCGAAAGAGAAGGGATGCACCGACGAGGAGATCGCGGAGGCGGTGTGGGTCGCGGCCGCGATGCGCGCGGGAGCGGCGTTCAGCCACGGCGCGATCGCGATGTCGGTAACCGAAGAGCACAAGCACTAAACGGCGCCGTCGCGCCGGGAGTGATTTTCAGGCAGCATTATCAGCAGGCAACATTATCCAAATGGATCAGCAGGCAGCTTCGGCACGTAAAGACCCGCACGATGGAAATCGGCGGAATCAAGGTGGGCGGCGGAAATCCCGGTGGTGGTGCAGTCGATGTGCGCGACGCGCACGATCGATATCGATCTGACCGTCACGCAGGCGCATCAGCTCGCCGATGCGGGCGCGGGGATCGTGCGGATCGCGATGGACTCGGACAAGGAGATTCCCGCGATCAAGGAAATCCGCACGCAGACTAAGGGCATCACGCTCTCGGTCGATTTGCAGGAGAACTATCGCATCGCCGATCGCGTCGCGCCGTACGTCGACAAGATCCGCTACAACCCCGGCCATCTGCATCATATCGAGAAGAAGAAAACCATCGAGCAGAAAGTGAAGTGGCTGGTCGAGGTCGCGCGCGACAACAACGTCGCGATTCGTATCGGAGTCAATTGCGGCTCGGTCGCGCCCTCGTTCCTGGAGAAGTATCCGGGCGATCAATTGGGCGCGATCGTCGAGTCGGCGGCGTATCATTGCGACCTGATGGACGAGTTCGGCTTCACGCGCTTTGTCGTGTCGCTCAAGGACTCCGAGCCGCAGAAAGTGATCGACGCCAATCGCCGCTTCGCCGAGCGTCGTCCCGACGTGCCGATTCATCTCGGCGTAACCGAGGCGGGACTTCCGCCCGACGGCATTATCAAGACCCGCATCGCGTTCGAGAAGCTGCTCGCGCAGGGAATCGGCGAGACGATTCGCGTATCGCTGACGCTGCCCAACGAGCGCAAGCACGAGGAAGTGATCGTCGGCCACAAGATTATCGGCGACGTGCAGGCCGGCCGCTTCATCTCGGTGCCGGAATTCGGCAAGGGCCTCAACATCATCTCGTGCCCGTCATGCTCGCGGGTCGAGAACGAGAAATTCGTCGAGCTGGCCCAGCAGGTCAAGGTGCTGAGCGAGTACGCCTCGAAGCATCGCATCACGATCGCGGTGATGGGATGCCGCGTCAACGGCCCGGGCGAGACCGACGACGCCGACCTGGGCCTGTGGTGCGGGCCGACGACGGTGAATCTGAAGAAGAAAGACAAGAAGGTCGGCTTCTTCAGCTACGACGACGTGCTGCCGCGGCTCAAGATCGAGCTCGACAAGCTGATCGCGCTGCGCACCGGCGCCTCGGCGAACTAAGCTTTCCTGATCAGGTTTGTTACGCGCGGACCACGCGCAAGCCGAGATACCTCTCGAAGGGATCGAAGTCGCGATCGCAATGCAGCAACTCGTGGCCTTCGATAATGCAAAAGGTCGCGATTAGCGTATCGATAGTGGCGCGAACCGTCACTCCGAGAGCTCGGAGCTTGCGATGATTTCGGGCGGCCGCGATCGCGATCTCGCGGCCACCGATGGGACGATATTCTAGCGCATCTAGCTGTCTAAACGCCCGGTGAAAATCGAGATCGGAACGGAATCCCTGCAGAACTTCGGCAAGGATTAGGTCGCCGATCAGCAGGTCCTCGGTTCCGAGCAGCCGGTTCAACAGATCGGTTTGGGCGATAGTCCGGCCGTTGAAGTAGTTAATCCAAACCGAAGAATCGACCAGGATCATCGCTTCGGAAAACGGTCACGCCGCATCGCGTTAAGATCGCCTTCCCATTTCAGCTTGCCGCGGAGCCGTCGGATCCCCTCCTGTTGCTTGAGCCGCACGAGGAGCCGCAACGCGCTATCCACCGCCTCGCGCTTGGTGGCCGCGCCCGAAACACGCATCGCCCGCTTCATCAATTGGTCGTCAATCACGATATTAGTTCGCATGGCTTTCATCCTGGGTGTCTTGATGTGTATGCTACGTCGCTATCATACACATTACAAGTCTATTCACTCCCGCGCGTGGCTGCCGCGCGCGGAATCCTGGAGGAGAGGCCGCTGCTTGAGTTGTGGGCTTGGAGCATGGACGCCTCGGGATTCCTCGCCTATGGCTCGGAATGACGGATGTGGGCTCGACGCATGAGTATCGTAGTCTCCGCCGAGTCATCAATCGTCACTTCGACCGAAGGGAGAAATCCCGAGGCGTTCGTGCACTCACTCGCGAGTTGCATAGAGGCCGGCGGTCGAGCACGGGATTCCTCACGCGCGGCGGCCACGCGCGCGGGAATGACACTTAATCCTGACCCCCTCCCCCCCGCCTTGCGCACCCGCGGGGAGCCTTTGGTAGTCAGTTGGCGGACACTACCAGGGAGTTATCGTCATGATGGTGAAGCGCAATGAACTCGTCGAGAAACTGTCAGCCTGTGCGGATTGGGGAGAAGCCCAGAAGGTGCTGAGAGAAGCGGGGCCGGCCGCTCACGACGGCGTGATCGCCGGGCTGGAGCACGATGACCCTCAAGTGCGAAAATGGTGCGCCGGTTTTCTCGACCACAACGCCACTCCCAAAATGATCCCGGCGATGATCCGCGCGCTCGACGATAAATCCGCCGAGGTGCGCCGCCATGCGGTACACGCTATCGGATGCCAGCCGTGCAAGCCCGCTCCATTGCCGATCGATATCGTCGCGCAGTTAATCCGAAAGGCTTGCGATGACCCGAGCGTCCGCGTCCGCCGCGCGGCGGTTCATCTGCTCGGCTTACAACCAGCGGACCCGCGCACCATACCCGCGCTCGAGAGAATCGTACGGTTGGAACGTGATTCGAAGGTGATTTCAAACGCCCATTTCGCGCTTGCTCGGAATTCCAAGAAGACAATCGGCTAACGCAAAAATGGCGACCGATGCTTTATGCCGCCACTCGCCAGTCTTCATCTTCAGCGCGTCGCACTGCTGTCATTCCCGCGCGTGGCTGCCGCGAGGAATCCCGGAGACGTCCATACGCCAAGCCGGGGCCACATGCAGCGGACCTTCGACCGGGATTCCTCACGCGCGGCAGCCACGCGCGGGAATGACAGCGCTAATGCTTCTTCCATGAGCCGCCTTGCGGGCGTTCGGAGATCTGGCGGCTAACTGAGAATAGTGGCTGGTGCGCGAAGAGACTTGTCCAGAAGATCGAGCACTCGCGCGCGATAGGCCGTCATCTCGCGGTCTCCGCCCGTGGGCGAGATTTCGTTTTGAAGCGTCCGCAGGCAGCCGAGGGCAAGACGCGGCGCGAAATCTGCCGGACTCGCTCCGACATATGCGAGATAGTCACTGACCAGGCCGGCGCGGTTCATCGGAGCGACGTCGTAGATCATGTATTTGGCAAATCCGATCAGCCGGTCTTCGAATTTAGCCTCTTCGAAATCAAGATAAGCGGTCAGCGTTTTTCCATCGGTCAGGAAATTGCCCGGTTGGTAGTCGCTATTTGAAAAAACCAGTGCGTCGTCCGGCAGGCCGGTTCTCAAATGAGATATCGCGTCTCTGAAAAGCGCATGCTCGCTCCATGCACTTTCTCTCGATTCAATTGTGCGCAGAATATCCGTCAATCCGGCCTTTGGAAGGATCCGGCCCGCGCTCGCTTCAAGCTGCGGCGAGAGTGCGTTGAGGCGTACGACGCCTTCGATCAATAACCGCTTGGCGAGCCGCAGATTGCTGGTTGAAGACATGCTGAGTTTCTGCAGATTTATGCCGGGCAGGAACTCCATCAATGTAAGCTTCTCCGATCGCGCGTCAGTGCCGGGCGAACTCTTTAGAACCGCAGGCACCGGAAACCCGAGATCCTTCAAGATCTGCAAAATCTCCGGTTCATGATGACGCCGGGATCTCCTGGATTTTTTGAAAACCGCCTTCCGCGTCGTTCCATCCGCCAATTCGAGGGTTACGAGCACAGGGCAGGGAAGATCGTAGTTGTCGAAAAAATGAGCGGACACGATCTTGGCGCCCTGAGGGAAGGCCGCGCAGACGAACTCTCGTTCTTCGACCGAGAGAGAGTCGTGCGCCGCTCCGCTGCGGATCTAAATTCGGGCGCCTCAATGTCCATTTCCGTTACTTCCCGCTCCAAAGCGGAAACCGCTTCAGGTTAAAGAATACGCGACGGTCGAGCGCCAGTGGATTATCAGGAGGCGCGAATCAACGCGTGAGGGCGGGGCGCTTGGCCGGCTGCGGGCGCAAGAGCTCGGCGCGGGCGAGGCTTACGCGGAACGGAGATTTCAGCGCTGACATGATTTCTGAAATTGATTTGTTGAGCTTGGGATGAATCAGCGCGGGTGCGAGCTCGCTCATCGGGGCGAGCACGAACAGGCGCTCGTGCAGGCGCGGATGCGGAACGGTCAGGACGCGCGAGTCGATAACTTCCTTGTTGAAGAACAGCAGGTCGAGATCGATCACGCGGGGACGGTACTTTCCCCGAGACGTTTTTTTTCCGCGCACGCGCTTTCGGCCCATGATGCGCTCGATCGCGAGCAGCTTGCGCATCATCACGTCGGCGGTGATTTCGGTCTCGACCTCGATCACGCCGTTTAAGAACGGACCCTTGACCTCGCCGACCGGCTCGGTCTCGTAGATCGAGGATTGGCGCACGAGCCTGGTCTCGGGAATCTGCGCGATCCGCGCGATTGCCTCCCGATAATTGGCGGCCCGATCGCCGAGGTTAGTACCTATTCCGATGAAAGCCCGATTGGGCATTCCCTACCGTTACAGCCGAAGCGCTTTGATTCTGGTTACCGCCTCTCGCAATCGTTCGCTCGACACGGTCAGTGAAAAGCGAACGAACCCCTCGCCACCCCTGCCGAATCCTGAACCGGGCGTGATCGCCACGCCCGCCTCCTTCAGAACGCGCTCGGTAAACGAAACCGAGGTATAACCTTTTGGAACTTCCGCCCAGACATAGAAAGTCGCGCGCGGGAGTTCGCACTTGAGGCCCATCGCGCGCAGCGCGCCGACCAGCAGATCGCGCCGCTCTTTGTAGATCGCGCAATACTCGGCGAGCTTGTCGCCGTCTCCGCCTTCGAGCGCCGTGATCGCGGCCTCCTGCACGGCCTGGAAGACTCCGGAATCGACGTTGGTCTTCACTTTGCCCAGCGCCGCGACGAGTTGCGGGTTGCCGATCGCGAATCCGCATCGCCATCCGGTCATCGAGAATGTTTTCGACAGCGAATGGAACTCGATTGCGCACTCGCGTGAATCTTTCGCATCGAAGACGGTCGGCGCGCGGTAGCCGTCGTACGCGATTTCAGAGTAGGCGCTGTCGTGCGCAAGGATGATGTCGTGTTTCAGGCAGAATTTGACGGCATTGTCGAAAAACGAGGCATCGACGGTCGCCGCTGTGGGATTATTGGGATAGTTGAGCCACAGCAGGCGGGCGCGGCGCGCGACCTCGTCGGGAATCGAAGCGAAATCCGGAACGAACCCATTCTCTTTCTTGAGCGGAAGGAAGTAGGGCTCGCCGCCGTTGAAAACGCATCCCGAGTAATAGACCGGATAACCCGGATCCGGGATCAGCACGATATCGCCAGGATCGACGACCGCCGTCGCGAAGTTCGCGATACCTTCCTTCGATCCGATAAGCGCGCAGACCTCGCGCGCGGGGTCAAAGCGATGCCCGAAGCGGCGCTCGAACCACCCGGCGGCGGCGCGACGGTATTCCTCGAGGCCTTCGTAGTCGGGATAGCGATGATTCTTCGGGAGATCAGCCGCGCGCTTAAGGCTCTCCACAATATGTTGTGGTGTGCGGAGGTCGGGGTCACCGATTCCGAGGCTGATCACATCGACGCCCTTGGCTGCGACTTCCTTCTTTAGCCGATCCAATTCAGCGAACAGGTACGGCGGAAGAAGTCCCAGTCTGGTGGCGGTCTTTATCTGCACCTTAAGGCCAAAACCCCGATTTCTGCGGTCACCACGTAACTACCATACTTCGCTCGTGTCCGAAACTGCTTGGACCCGAATTTGCCCACAAGTGCAGGCGCAATCCACAACCCGGCGTCGCGATGACTCGCGCGCTCCTATCCTGTGGATTGATCTGCGTCCTGTTGCCGAGACTTCGGCGGAGAGCGACGTGGTATTCATCATCGGAGCAGGAAGATTCCCGCGAGCCCAAGCTTCAATAAAACCCTTGTCTCCATTGGATGAAATGCTTGTCAAGAGAGAATTTCCTGCCGCCCAGCGAGCCCCGTCGAACGGTCCTTCTATTACCTTTGCTTGATTTGCAACATTTGCAGTGTTAGACAAATTAACATTCAGGCGCTGGAACTGCGCGCGCACTTCAGAGTAAGCAAGTATC
This sequence comes from uncultured delta proteobacterium, assembly GCA_963801665.1. Lineage (GTDB taxonomy): Bacteria > Desulfobacterota > Binatia > Binatales > Binataceae > JBARDN01. The sequence goes on from CAWDFL010000003.1 coordinate 1,085,780, forward strand.
TCTAAGCGTCGATACTTGTGTTCGGGAACGCGTGGGTCGGGGAAGGGCCATGAATGGAGAGCTTCGGCCGAGTGCGCGGTTCATCTTAAGTCCGCGTGCGGTCGCAGTTTGACCGCAAGTAGCACAGATGAACCGGATATTCCTCCCCCTGGCGGCCGTCCTGTTGATTTCGGGCGTGACCGTGATCGCTTTCTCCCAGCGTCCGTGGCTGCCCCGGATGGACGTGGTCCAGCCAATACCGTTCAGCCATCGGATTCACGCCGGGGTCAACAAGATTCCTTGCCAGTACTGCCATGAGTACGCCCGCCGCTCCGAGAACGCCGGCATCCCGCCGGTCGAGCGATGCGTAGGATGCCACGGCAGCGGCATCGTGGGCGGAATCCAGCCGGTCACGCGGGCATGGAACGATCATGCTCAGCCGCCGTTCGAGATTCGATGGAACCGGGTCTATACGTTGCCTGATTTCGTGAAATTTACGCATCGCCCGCATATTCACGCCGGTATCCAATGCCAGCAATGCCACGGCGATGTTCAGAACATGGATCGAGTGGTGCCGGTTAAGGAAATCAACATGGGCTTTTGCGTCCAATGTCATACGCAGCGAAAGGCGAGCCTCGACTGCGTGTCCTGTCACCATTAAAGCGAGGAGATCGAGCGAGGAACGAAATGCCTGAGGGTCTGTCCAGGCGGTCTTTTATCAAGCTGGCCGCGGCCGCAAGCGCCGCCGCAGCGGTTCCCGGATGCGAGCCCGCCGCGCGCAAGCTTATCCCCTACGTCGTTCCCGATGAGAACGTCCTGCCGGGGATGCCGAGCTACTACGCGACCACCTGCGCGGAGTGCTCCGCAGGATGCGGCATTATCGCGACGGTGCGTGAGGGACGCGTCACGACGCTGGCAGGTAATCCCGCCGATCCGATCGGTGCGGGAGCGATCTGCGCGCGCGGGCAGGGCGCGCTTCAGGGGCTGTACAATCCGGATCGGCTGACCGATCCGATGCTGCGCGGCGACGGCGGCAAGCTGACCAAAATCTCGTGGAATGCGGCCGAAAAGTTGTTGACCGATCATCTTGGGGCTGCGGCCAAAGCTGGCCCCAATCGGGTCGCGTTTCTGGGCGCTCCGCAAGGTCCCAGCTTTGCGAAGATCACGCAGGCATTCCTCGGCGCGTACGGATCGAACCGCGCGATTTTCTACGAGCCGCTCGAAAACGAAGCCGCGCGCAACGCCGCCCAAACCCTGTTCGGACGCCGCGACTTGCCGATCTACAAGATCGATCAGGCGGAAACCCTGATTTCTTTCGGTTCCGATTTCCTGGAGACGGGATCCTCGCCGGTCGAGCTCGCGCGGCAGTACGCGGATTTCCGGGCACCCAAGACCCGCCGCGGACAACTGACTATCGGCCATTCGTTTTACGTCGGCCCGCGGATGAGCATGTCCGCCGCCAAGTGCGACGACTGGATCCCCTCGGCACCCGGAGCCGAGGCGCAAATCGCGTGGAGCGTGCTGCATGTGCTGGTCGCGCAGCGCTGGATTGCGCAGAATTCGGGCCTCGACCTCAACGCGTTGACCACGATGGTTTCGGCATACGAACCCACCGCCGTCAGCCAGCGCACCGGCGTTCCCGCAGAGAAGATCAATGCGATGGGTGAGGCTTTCGGCAAGGCCGACGGCGCGGTCGCGATGGCATCTGGCGACGACGAGGCGCTGCATCTGGCGGCATACATCCTGAACGCTGCGACGGGAAATATCGGCCGCACGATGCTGTTCCTCGACGGTGCTGACGCCGAGCCCGTCACTTCCGCGAGCGACTTGAGCGCCGCGATGTCCGCGATGCGCGATGGCAAAGTTGATGTCGCGGTGATTAACGGAACGAACCCAGTCTTCACGATGCCACCGACGATGCGCGCGGCCGAATCGCTTCAGCGCGTGGGCTTTGTGGTCTGGATGGGAACCGTGCCGGACGAGACCGCCAACATGGCGAGCCTGCTTTTGCCGGCGCATCATCCGCTCGAGCAGTGGCGCGATACCGCTCCGCGTCCGGGAGTCCGTGGTCTCGGGCAGCCCGTCATGCAGCCGGTCTTCGCGAGCCGCGCGGCCGGCGACATCATGCTGGCCGCGGCCGCGAAAGCGCCGCAGGCGAAAATTCCGTGGCCGACCTCCGCCGACGCGGTCAAAGCCGAGTGGCTCGCGCTGGCTCCTCAAGGTGCGAGCCACGACACTCAGACCGAATTCTGGACCAAGGTGCGGCGCGAGGGCGGTCTTTATAACGAAGCCAAACCGGTTGCGGTCAAGCTATCGACCGCGACGCTCAAAACTCCGCCGCCGGGAGATAGCGCGTCTTCGGGGCTCACCTTCGTCGCCTTTCCGCATATTTTCCTTTACGACGGACGCGGCGCGGACAAGCCGTGGCTCCAGGAAATCCCCGAGCCGGTCACGCAGATCGTATGGGATAGCTGGGCGGAGATTCATCCCGCGACCGCCTCGAAGCTCGGAATCGCGAAGGATGAGCTCGTCGAGCTGCGCACCGAGCACGGCGCGATCGAGGTGCCCGCGCTGATTTCGGCCAACGTGCATCCGGGCGCGATCGTCGTTCCTCTCGGACAGGGGCATCGCGCGTACGGCCGCTACGCGACCGATGTCGGCGCGAATCCGTGGACGATCCTTGCGGAAGGCTCGCTTAGGATCGCGGTGACGGCGAAGGGCACCGGACGCAGCCGCAAGCTCGTCTCGCCGCTGGGGAAGAGCGATATGCTCGGGCGCTCGATCGTCGAAGCGATGAGCCTCGACGAGCTCCGCCACGGCATCGAGCCCGAAGCGTCGCTCGCGCCGGAACCATACGAGATGTACCCGCCGTTCCCCTATCCGAATCACAAATGGGGAATGACGATCGACGTCAACTCGTGCACCGGATGCAGCGCGTGCGTGGCGGCGTGTTACGCGGAGAACAATGTGCCGTTTGTCGGCAAGGAGCTGGTCGATGAGGGCCGGATCATGTCGTGGATCCGGATCGAGCGGTTCTTCCCCGAAGACAAAGACAACGCGCCCAATCTGTATCTGACGCCGATGCTCTGCCAGCAGTGCAATCATGCGCCGTGCGAGCCGGTCTGTCCGGTGTTCGCCTCCTATCACACGCAGGAGGGGCTGAACGGGCAGGTCTATAACCGCTGCGTCGGCACGCGCTATTGCGAAAACAACTGTCCCTACAAAGTACGGCGCTTCAACTGGTTCGTGCCGGAATGGCCGGAGCCGCTCAATCTCCAACTGAATCCCGATGTGACGGTGCGTGGCGCGGGCGTGATGGAGAAATGTACTTTCTGCATCCAGCGGATTCAGCACGCGGAGATCAACGCGCGTGACGACGAGCGCGCGCTCAAGGACGGCGAGATCGTCACCGCGTGTCAGGGCGCATGCCCGGCCCGTGCGATCACGTTCGGCGATATGAACGACAAGCAGAGCGCGATGATGCGGCGGCGCGACGACAACAAGCCGCGCAATTATCTCATGCTCGAAGAGCTCAACACCCAGCCCGCGATCGTTTATCTGCGCGACCTCTATCGCGTGAAAGGAAAGGCGTAAGTGGCAGCCGCAATTCAGAACCGACCACGCCGACCTTCCGCGATATCGACCGCGGCGTGCTCCGGGTGATGGACTTTCCGGGCACGGCATATTGGATCTGGATCGCGTTCTGCTTTTCGCTGGTCGCGATCGCGGCGATCCTCTGGACCCGGCAGATTTACACCGGCCTTGGCGTTACCGGACTTCGCCAGCCGGTCATGTGGGCGATGTACATCACGAACTTCGTGTTCTGGGTCGGAATTGCGCACTCGGGCACGCTGATCTCGGCGATCCTGTACCTGTTTCGCACCCGATGGCGCACCGCGGTCTATCGCGCAGCCGAGACGATGACGCTGTTCGCGGTCGCGACGGCCGGCCTGATGCCGCTGCTTCACCTCGGCCGCGTATGGTTCGCCTACTGGCTGCTGCCCTATCCGAACGAACGGTTCCTGCAGCCCGACTTCCGCTCGCCGCTGGTGTGGGACGCGTTCGCGGTCTCGACCTACCTGACGATCAGCGCGCTGTTCCTGTTCATGGGTTTGATTCCCGACGTCGCCAACGCGCGCGAGCATTCAACCGGATGGCGCCGGACGTTCTACGGGGTCCTGTCGCTCGGATGGCAGGGAACGGATCGCCAATGGCACCATTTCGCGATGGCCTACCTGCTGATGGCCGGCCTGGCGACGCCGCTGGTCGTCTCCGTGCATAGCGTTGTGTCGTGGGACTTCGCGATGGCGCAGTTGCCCGGATGGCACAGCACGATCTTTGCGCCGTACTTCGTCGCGGGCGCGATATTCTCGGGCGTCGCGATGGTGATGACGCTGCTCATCCCGATGCGCAAGTGGCTGCATATCGAAGACCTGGTTACGCCCTGGCATATCGACAATTTGGCGAAGATCGTTCTGCTGACCTCGCTGGTCGTGACTTACTCGTACGCGACCGAGTCGTTCATGGTCTGGTACTCGGGCGACAAGATCGAGCAGATGACGTTCCACATGCGCTACTTCGGGCCGTGGGGCTGGATCTTCTGGGTGATGATCCTGTGCAACTGCCTGATTCCGCTCTTGCTGTTCTCGCCGCGGATCCGGGTGAACATGAAGGCACTATGGATCATCTCGATCTTCGTGAATATCGGTATGTGGTTCGAGCGGTTTGATATTATCGCTGGCTCTCTGACCACGAATTTCAACCCCGCGCAGTGGCATTTCTATACGCCGTCGATCACGGAAATCATGATCACGGTGGGCAGCTTCGCGTGGTTTTTGGGTTTGTTCTCGCTGTTCGCGAAATTTGTGCCGATCGTCTCGATGACCGAGCTGAAGGAGGGCATCCAGTTCCTCCGCCAGGCGGTCAAAAAAGGTTCGTCAAGCGCGGCATGAACAGGGCATTGGCAGAGCGATGGAAATAATCGGTTCATTTGCCGACGAGCAGCTTTGCGTGCGCGGAATCGAGGATCTGCGCCATGCGCAGGTGCGCGACCTTCACGTCTTCTATCCCTTCCCGAGCCACGCAATCGAGCACGCTATGGGCAAGCCGAAGAGCAGGGTGCGCGCTGTCGTCCTGACCGGCGGGATCCTCGGCGTGCTGACGGGACTTGCGGTAACGATCGGAACCTCGTGGGAATGGAACCTCGTCGCAGGTGGCAAACCGATCATCTCGTGGCCGCCGTTTATCATCATCTGCTTCGAGCTGATGATTCTGTTCGGCGGAATCTCCGCGGTCGGCAGCTTTCTGATCAACGCCAGACTTCCCGCTTTCGAGAGCAAGCGCGGATACCAGTCGCGCTTCAGCGAGGATCGCTTTGGCGTGGTCGTTAGTTGTGATGAAGCCGACAGCGCGCGGATTGAGAATATCGAATCGATTCTGAGGAATGCAGGTGCAGAAGAGGTTTTGCGTGAGGCGGCGTAGCCCCAAATTTCCATCGATTTGGCCAAGCGAGGCGGATGTGCGATGAGCGCGCAAGCCGAACCCGCATCCGCGCTCCCATCCGGCGCGCCTCCCGCTCCGGCCGGTCCGGTAGCCGGGACCGCGTTCAAGGTCCTGATGGCGATTTTCGTCGCCGCGGGCGTGATTGGATTTGCGATGAACGTCGGGGGCGCCAATGCCGCGCGCGCGTGGCAGGCCTACCTGGTCAATCTACTCGTGTGGCTGGGGATCGCGCAGGGCGGGGTGGTGATGCTGGCGGCGTTCTATCTGTGCAACGGGCGCTGGGCGGGAACCACGCAGTATCGCCTGGCGGAGACCTTCGCGGGGTTCATCCCGCTTGGGTTCGTTTTGTTCTTTGGACTCTATTTCGGCCGAACCCTGATCTTTCCGTGGGTGCTGCATCCGATCGCGCAGAAGGCGGCGTGGCTGAATACTCCGTTCTTGTTCGCGCGCGACGGAATCGGCCTCGCGATCATGACCGTCCTGAGCCTGTGGCTGGTGCGGCTCTCGCGCACCAAGGCGGCCACCGAATGGCAGCGCGATTCCGAGAGTATTCTGCTGGTCCCGAATCCGATTCGGCGGGTCGCGCCCGCGCTCGCGATCTGCTTCGCGATCGTTTACACGATTATCGCCTTCGACCTGGTGATGTCGCTGGCGCCCGCGTGGCGCAGCACCTTGTTCGGCTGGTTCTTCTTCGCCGGAGCGTTCTGGAGCGCCGCCGCCGCTATGGCGCTGGTCGCGGTGATCATGCGCGTACTCCTGGGCGGGAATAACGCGTTCAAGAATCCCCAGGTGATGCGCGATATCGGCCTGGTCGTTTTCGCCTTTTCGGTCTTCTGGATCTACCTGCTCTTCGCCCAGTACATCGTCATCTGGTACGGCGATATTCCGGTCGAGACTTTTTTTATCGTGGTGCGAGTGTACTACCCGCCGTGGCAGGCGCTGTCGTACGCCGTGGTTATCCTGATGTGGGTGATCCCGTTCCTGGTGCTGCTCGGAGTGCGGCCCAAGAAGACGCCCGCGATCCTGGGCACGGTGGCGCTCGGCGGTGTCGTGGGAGTATGGCTCGAACGCTACGTGCTGGTGGTGCCGTCGCTGTCGCCGCACGTGGTGCCGTTCGGATGGGTCGAGATTCTGGTGACGCTCGGATTTTTTGGCGCCTTCGTCCTGTGCTCGCTGCCCGGACTCGACCGGCTGGCGGCCTCCGCAACTCAGGAAATGTGGGTGGAGGGGCACGAATGAAGCGCGCCACCACATTCATGTCCGCCGCGATCCTGGCAGCGTCCGCGATTCTCTCCGGCTGCGCGCGCAGAGCCGAGCTGCCGATGACGACGCTCGCGCCCAAGTCCGATCTCGCCGACTGGATCTACCGCCTGTTTATCGAGGTGACGCTGTGGGACGCGCTGGTATTCGCGGTTGTTATCGCGACGTTCCTGCTCGCGATCTTTGTCTTCTCGACCCGGGTCGGTGAAGCCTCGCCGCCGTCATCGGCAAGCTCGGACCTGACCCTCGAAGTCGCGTGGACGCTCGGGCCGGCGCTGATCCTGCTGATGATCTCGATCCCGACCGTCCGCACAATTTTCCGTTCGCAGCCGAATCTTCCGCCCGCGGGCGCGCTTGAAATCCGGGTGGTCGCGCATCAGTGGTGGTGGGAATTTCGCTACGGCGACAAGGATCATATCGTCACCGCCAACGAGCTGCATATTCCAACCGGCGTTCCGATTCGCCTCAACCTGCAATCGGCCGACGTGATCCACAGCTTCTGGGTGCCGCAGCTCGGCGGCAAGCGGGATGTCGTGCCGGGGCAATTGAACGAGCTGACCTTCGAGGCGAGCGTGCCCGGAATGTATCCGGGCCAATGCGCCGAGTTCTGCGGTCTGTCACACGCCAACATGCGCTTCCGCGTGTTCGTTGAGACGCCGCAAGAGTTTGCTGAGTGGGAAAAAGCGCAGTCCGCCGCGCCGATCGCGGTGGCTTCGATTACCGATCCTGCGGCGCAGGAAGGGGCAAAGATTTTCTCGAACAGCCCGTGCACCACCTGTCATATGATCAACGGCGTGTCCAAGGGTTATATCGGGCCGAACCTGACTCATTTCGGAAGCCGCACGACGATGGCGGGAGCGATCGAAGCCAACAATTCCGCCGACGTTGCGCAATGGATTATCAATCCCGAAAAGGTCAAGCCGGGCGCGCAGATGCCGGCGCTCGGGCTCAGCGGCCCGCAACTCAACGACCTGGTCGCGTACCTCGAGAGTCTGAAGTAAGGGAGCTCAGTTGATGGCTGCCCAGCCGAAAGCATTGCCAGTCGAATCGCAGAACTATCTGCAGGGCGGAGGCCTGATCGGATGGCTGACCACCGTCGATCACAAGCGCGTCGCGGCGATGTATGCGGCCAGCGCCCTGATCTTCATGGCGATCGGCGGAATCGAGGCGATGCTGATCCGGGTCCAGCTCTGGTCGCCGAATAACCATTTCATTTCGGCCTCGGTTTACAACGAAATCTTCACGATGCACGGCACGACCATGATCTTCCTGGTGCTGATGCCGCTGGAGGTCGGGTTCTTCGCCAACTTTGTGATGCCGCTACAGATCGGCGCGCGCGACGTTGCGTTTCCGCGCCTCAACGCGCTGAGCTTCTGGATCTTTCTCTGCGGCGCGATTTTTCTGCATCTCGGATGGCTCTGGGGCGGACTGCCCGATGCCGGATGGTTCGGTTACGCGAACCTGACCGAGCGCTACTTCTCTCCCGGGCTCAATCTAGACTTCTGGGTGGTCGGACTGCTCACGCTCGGCGTCTCGACGCTCGTCAGCGGACTTAATTTTTTCGTGACAATCGTCGGGATGCGCGCCAAGGGCATGACGTTCATGCGGATGCCGATGTTTGTGTGGTCGATCCTGGTCACCTCGGTACTGATCCTGATCGCGTTTCCACCGCTGACGGTTGGGCTGGTGTTCCTGCTGCTCGACCGCTTTTTCGGCACGCACTTTTACGTCGCCGCATACGGCGCCACTCCGATTCTGTGGCAGCATCTGTTCTGGCTCTTCGGGCATCCCGAGGTTTACATCATGGCGCTGCCGGCGTTCGGAATGATCTCCGAAATTCTGCCGGTGTTCTCGCGCAAGCCGCTGTTCGGCTATCCGATGATGGCGTACTCGATGGTGCTGATCGCATTTTTGTCCTACGGCGTGTGGGGGCATCACATGTTCGCGACCGGGATGGGGCCGGTGGCGGACAGCGCGTTCGCGATCACTTCGATGCTGATCGCGATACCGACCGGGATCAAAATATTCTCGTGGATCGCAACGGTGTGGGGCGGATCGCTCCGGATGACCACGGCGTTTTACTTCGCGCTTGCGATGATCGTCGAATTCACGATCGGCGGCCTGTCTGGAATCATGCACGCCGCGGCGCCGGTTGACTTGCAGCAGACCGATTCCTACTTCGTCGTCGCGCACTTTCACTACGTGCTCTTTGGCGGCGTAATGTTCGCGCTCTTGGGCGCGATCTACTACTGGTGGCCGAAGGTCACGGGCAAGATGCTGTCGGAGCGGCTCGGGAAGTGGCAGTTCTGGCTCACGATCATCGGCTTTAACGGCACCTTCTTTCCGATGCATTTCCTCGGGATGTGGGGGATGCCGCGGCGCATCTATACCTACGGCCCCGGACTTGGCTGGACCCATCTGAATCAGCTCGAAACGGTGAGCGCGTTTATTCTCGGACTGGCGTTCCTGATCATGTACGTCAACCTGATCAAGAGCACCGCGAGCGGCGAGAACGCGCCCGCCGACCCGTGGGACGGGCGTGGCCTGGAATGGTCGATCACGTCGCCGCCGCCCGCGTACAACTTCGCCAACGTTCCCGAAGTCCGCGGACGCGACGCCTACTGGGTAATGAAGTACGGGCGCGCGGGCTCGCGCGGCGTCGCGATGTTCATGGCGGGGCAGGTTCCGCCGGTGCCGGAGAGCATGAAGGCGCCGCCGACGGAGCCGATCCACATGCCGGCGCCGTCGATCTTTCCGCTGCTGATCGCGCTGGGTCTCTCGCTGATGGGCGTGGGTTTGATCATCGGATGGTGGCGGATCATCGTTATCGGCGGCGGCATGATGTTCCTGTGCGTGGTCGCGATGTGCCTGGAATATCCGCGCTACGGGCAGGAGACTCACGCCAGCGAAGAGGAAGCCTCGTCAACCGGCGGCGTCGATTTGCGCAAGGCCGGGCTTTGGACCTTTCTCGGCTCCGAGTGCGTGTTCTTCGCGAGCCTGATCGCGACCTATGTCGTGTACAAGAGCCGCAATGTCGGCGGCCCCGGCGCGAGCATCCTCGAGATTCCTCTCACCTCGATCAGCACCTTCGCGCTCCTGATGTCGAGCCTCGCGATGGTTCTGGCGCTGCACTCGATCCAGCAAAACCAGAAGCGCCTGATGCGGCTGTGGCTTGGGATCACGATCCTCCTGGGATTGGTTTTCCTCGGCGTCGAGGCCTACGAATTCACGCACTTCTATCATCAAGGGCTGGCGATGCAGACCGACCTGTTCGGCCAGAGCTTCTTCACGCTGGTCGGATTTCACGGCGTGCACGTCAGCGTCGGAGTGCTGTGGCTCGCGACGGTGTGGTTCGCGTCGTTCAGCAAAAAATTCGACAAGTCGCGCTCGCTCTCGGTCGAGATGGCGGGACTCTACTGGCACTTCGTCGATATCGTGTGGGTGATCATCTTCACGCTGGTTTATCTGATGCAGCAGGTTAAGGGCGCATGAGCGAGGCGACGCAAACGGCTGGAGCGATCGAGACGCAAGGCAACGGCGAGAGCCACGTCGAGCATCCGCATCATCCGGGCGTCGGCATCTACGTCATCGTGGCGGCGTTCCTGTGCGTGCTGACCGGGATGGAGATCACCGTTTTTTACGTCCCTGCGTTGAAAGCGGTGATTGTGCCGGTGTTGCTGGTGCTGGCGGCGGCGAAGTTCGCGCTCATCGCGCTGTTCTTCATGCACCTCAAGTACGATAGCTGGCTCTTGAGCGCGCTGTTCCTGTTCGGTTTGCTGGTCGCGTTCGTGCTGCTGTTCGCGCTGATGCTGCTGTTTGCGTACCTTGCGCATCACCGCGATTAAGGCGATTTAGGCAATGGACTTCGACGATCTTCTGGGCGAGCATCCGAGCATCGCGATCGGCGTCGCGGCGCTCGCGATTCTTTACTGGCTCGGATGCCGGCTGTGCGGGCGGCGTCCGACGCGCAGGCAGGTCGGATGGTTCACCGCGGCGCTGCTGGTAATCTTCTATACGCACACCGGGCTCGACGAATACGCCGACGATCGGATCTTCTTCATGCACATGCTGCAGCATCTGGTGCAGGCGTTCGTCATCCCGCCGATGCTGCTACTCGGGACGCCGGACTGGATGCTCAGGCCGTGGGTGATGAGCCGCGCGGTGAAGCCGATCGCGCGAGTCTTCACCAATCCGGTAGTCGCGTTCCTGTTGTTCTCGGCGGTGTTCGTCACCGCGCACTTTCCGCCGATTTTCGACAAGATGTGCCGCGACGAAAATTTCCACATCTTTCTGCACCTGTGCTTCATGGTGACCGGCGTTCTGCTGTGGTGGCCGATCCTGAGCCCGCTGCCAGAAATGCCGCGGCTTTCGTATCCGGCGCAGATTCTCTACGTGTTCCTGCTGATGATCCCGATGACGGCGGTAGCGGCGCCGATCACGCTCGCGACGCACGTGATCTATCCGTGGTATCTCGAAGGGCCGCACGGCTGGGGCATCAGGCCGCTCGACGACCAAATCCTCGGCGGCCTGCTGATGTGGATCGGACAAGGCACCTACCTGATGATGGTGTTCACGGTGATTTTCTACAGATGGTCCCGCAACGAAGACCGCGACGAACCCATGATCACCGCCACGCCACCGGCCTCCGCCCGCCCGCCTCTGCGCCTACTAGGTCCTCGCGCGCGAGCTTAGGGGCCGGAACCCTTTTAGCGCTCGCGCCGTTCGCGTGGTCCAAAGAAGCGGTCGCCGTTGTAATGGATGAGGTGATCCGGAATCTCGGCAATCCAGACCTCGGTATCCCAAGCGATATTGCGCAGATGCTTCCGGAATTCCGCCATCGTGGGAAACGCGCTCACATATACGATTCCTGCGGACACGGCGGCCAGCATTCGCTCGAGTTCGAGGACTCGTTTCGGTGACATCGGTCCCTGCGATGTCACGACTTCGATCAGAAATAGCCAGTTGCGCGTTTCGTCGTAAACTACGATGTCGGGGAGCTTGTCATGTTCGGTGACTGGAAAGCGTAAATCTCTTAACTCAGGTGCTCTAACGAGCAGTGCCTTCTTTGCCGTATCGCCCAAGTACAGAAGTCTTGCGTCCGTTGCGAACCGCGGCACGAATTGCTCGACGACAGCTCTTTGAGTTTCGTTGTGCTTTCCAGGTGAGAGCTCGAGGACCTTGTTGTCGGGCAAGCGAACCGAAACGCCGGTGGCCTTCCGTCTTCTTTCAAAGACCTCGGTCAAAGGGACGCTGGCTTGCGCAAATCTGTTAATCGCTCGCGACCAATCCGGACCGCCAAACTTGACGATTACCCTGAGGGCGGGCTCGGAGATCGAGTAATGTGCCCTGGGACTGTTGGTTGGTAGCTCGGGCGCGAAGGGATTGTAGTCGGCGACATTGGCCAACACGAGTTGATGAAGCACCTGGCGCCGAAAGGTCTCGCGAGTATTGGGCGCGTAAGACACATGGTACGTTCTGCGAACGAAGTCCATTATCCCTTTGGTGATGGTACGAGCTTCTCTCTTTGCTTCGGTCCATTCATCCTGAGGCCGAAGGCCGCAAAGGGCCAGAAGGGTGAGAGCCGAGATCCGATTCTGCTGGGCGCGAGGCATGCCGAGCGCAGCGAGGATGATCTGTGCCTCCTTGATCTTGATGCGCGCGTTCAAGTTCCAGCACTCAATGAATCGCGCACCGCGTGATCGATTTCCTCTATCGAATCACCGGATTCCCGCACGCGGCGTCCGATCTCCCGCAATATTTCGCTGGTGGGCATGGGCATCGCCCTGAGTTCGGTCGCGCTGACCTGGGTACTGCCATTGGAGGCGCGGAAATAGGCATCCAGTACTGAACTGTTCAGCAACGCCGCCAGTCCCCACGCTTCATATTCGTCCAATTCTCCGCCCGGCCGGTGGATGTAGTTCAGATGGTTTTCGATTCCTATCATCGCATTCGCGATGTCTCGCTTTAACCACGGCGCGGCAATTAGTCTGTGCGTCTCCTCCTTCGCGCTGAACCGTCGCAACAGCACGTAGTTTTTATTGGGTACAAGCAAGGACCTGCTGGCTGCGTTCCGTTTGATGTACTGTGGTTTGCGCATTTTGCCCGGCCAAGTTACGCGCATCGCGCGAACATGTTGCATCCACAGCAGCGGCGTATGAGCGCGCGAGAGATCACCTTCGACATCAAGAAGATCGATTGCACGAAACGGCACAACCGGGCCGGTCGAAATCTCCAAGCCGCAGTTGTGCAGGCTACTGGGCCAGGATTCGACCTCGATGACTGCCTCTTTGGCGGATTGGGCCGATGGCACACGCAGAACACGATCGGGGGTCCTCATATCCAGAGCCTGTGCGAGCGGGATTGATTGTGGCTCGACGGAATTAAGGAACTTAACGCCGTGACTCGTCGAGATCGACAGGTGAAACGATTCGCGGCGTTTCCACCAATCGAGATCGCGGATCGCACTCAGGATGATGTTCTCCTGCAGCACCGCGTCACGTTCGAACGCTTCGCGGCGAGAGTCAAAGACGTGGACTCGAGACGGACGCGCCAGCTCGAAGAACCGATCGCGGAAGAGCCGGAAATAAGGGCCCGATGCGAAGCTCCGTGGAGTGATGAATAGCATCTGCCCGCCATCGCGTAGCAACGCGGCAGCGACCGCCATGAACAATGAATAAATGTTCGGCTGTCCATGAACCACCGCGCCCATCGCTCGTGCGCGCGCGTCCGATTTAGCCAATTTGAAATAAGGGGGGTTCGCCACAACGAGGTCGAAGGGTTCGGACTGCATCGGCTTGAACAACTGTCCGGAGGTGCTTAACACGCCGGCATGGGCCAATAGAAAGTCCTGCTGTACGACCTTGCTTCGGAGGTGAAGGTTCCGTGCTGATGCAAACTTTGCGGCGAATTCGAGAGCTCTCTTCAGCCCACGGGCCAGCTCTTCGTCTATCTCGTACGCGACTATCTCAACTTCAAGCAAGTCAGCCGAATCGCGCCGATCAGCAAGTCTCTCGATCGCGGCGCACAACAAGGTTCCCGATCCGGCCGCCGGATCCAAAATGCGCAGAGGTCCCGATCTCTGTTCGATCATTGACGCGATAAAATCAGCGATGGCGGTGGGTGTCAGATAGATGCCTAACTGCTTCTGATGCTCTGCGGTTTTGGTGGCCACGATACCTCGACCCACCCTGTCGGCAAAAAGGGTCGGCCGCCGTGCGATGATCGCGTGCCTTGATTGCTTAACCGGCATGCCCGTACGAGCCTCTCCAGCTCCGGGATAAGTATGGGGTTTATTCTGGTTGAAACTCAATCGAGCAGCGGGATCGGCGCGGAAACTCTGGACGGAAATAGCTTTGCTATTCTGGCAGGACGCGCAAAGAGGTCTGTGCGGCTGCCGTCGGGACGGCGGGGCGGAAGGCGTAGCTTAGCGTCCATAGAGTTGTCGCCGAATAGACTACTCCGCCGGCCGCGGTGAGGATCGCGCCGGCGAGGATTAGGTCGGTCGCGCCCAAAAGAAATCCCGCGATCATCAGCGCGACGCCGCCATCGAACGCGCCGAAGACGAACCATCGCGTGCGGACGATCGATAGCTCATCGATTGTCACTGCGGTCCATCCGCGGCCCTGCCGTGCGCGCGTGACGAACGCCGGAAATAGTTTGTAGGACATCCCGATGATGAAGTTCGAGAAAAATCCGAGCAGGCCTGCGACGCCGTAGGCAGGCGCGATTCGCGCGCCCCACACGCTGTCGCCGCCGAATATCGTCAGCGTGATTCCGAGAGCCAGCGCGATCGCGAGGCTCGCCGCTCCCACCAGCGCGTGGCGCGGAGTCCAGTCCATCGGCATCCGCCGCGTCGCGACGATCCGCGCGACTATCGCGATATACCAGCCCATCGCGAGGGCGATCGCGATCGCGAAAATCGTTTCTCCACCCAGCCCGAAGAAGAGCGATACCGCCAGTGCGAGCACCCCCGTCGCGAGCGCGTAGAGCTGCCAGATCGCATGGCGCGGCAGCGTGGCTTTCGGCAGCAGAAACGCGGGGAGCATCCGGTATGACACCGCGCATATCGCCATCGTGACCCATCCCACGGCCGCAAGATGCACATGCGCCGAAAGATTCGTCAGCACGTTTCCCGAGAGGAAGTCGTAGGTCTTGTCGATTCCCAGAATCGCGCCGAGCATCGCCGCGAGCAGCAGGAATCCGATCGCGAGGAGCATCCCGGTTTCCGCGACGCCGCGCCCGAACTGGCGCCATAGGCACGGCACGATGTTCGCCGCAAACATCACGATGCTCACGACGACCGCGATCGCGGCGAGCCACAATCCGACCCACGCGCCGATCGCGAAGTGCACCACCATCCCGGCGACGCCAATCGTGAAAATCGCCAGTTGCGCATACGCGAGGCGCGGCGACCGGATCGGAACGCGGGTCAGCGCGGGCACGTAACGATACATCACGCCCATGATCGCCGCCGTGATCCATCCGAGCGTAAAGGTATGCACCACCGCGATCACGATCGCCTGGTAAAAAAAGCCCGCGGCGTACGGGACCGCGAACGGTATCGCGCAGACGCCGATCGCGAAGAAAATCACCGACACGAAGAAGAACGCGACAGGAACCCGCCGGATCCCAAGAGGGTCGGCGTTCGCCGTTCCTGTATCCGGATGGTGCGGCAGCGGACGGCCGCCGGATGTCGAAAAAGATTGCGCTGACTCAGGCATCGGACTTCATATTATCGCGTATGGCTCGCGCGATAAATCACGCGTGCGCCGGCCGGTTCGGCTGGATCACGGTCAGAGCAAACGCGCTGTCCTCGAGCGCCTCGACCTCGTGCGAAATTCCGTCGCCGAGCGTGAGGATCGCGCCGCTCCCGAGCGTGTGCGAATCGGCGCCGACACTAAAGCGAATCGAGCCTTCCAGCACCGCGAGCGTGATCGGCCCCTCCGCGCGATGCTCATGCAGCAGGCCGCCTTTGTGCAGCGCGACCAGCACGATTCGAATCGAGTCGTTCTTCACCAGCACGATCGCGGCGCGGGTGCCGGATTGCCATTGCGCGCCCGCCTTGAGCTTTGCGATCTCCGCGCCGGTGTCGAAAGTCATCAGCGCGCGGTCGAGTTCACGGTCCATCGGTGTCTCCTTGAGTACTCATTCGTCCAGCAGACGAGGGTCGTAGCCCGCCCGTTCGAGCGCGTGGCGCACGGCGGCTCGGGTCTTTTCGCTATCGAGATGCGGCTTCACGGGAACCTCGGGAGTGGCCTCGATCGCGGCGAGCAGCCGCGCGGCGTCGGCTCCCGCGAGCCGCTCGCAGGCGTCGTATACACCGCCGGGCGATTCCTCGAGCGGATTGTGCGCGGCCAGTATCGTGTGCAGCGCTCGCAGGATCGCGCGCGACACCGAGGGCATCATCAGCGACGCCAGCGCACCGTGATCGAGCCGCAGCCGCGCGGCCAGCGGATGCGGCGCGCCGCGGCGCTTCTCGGCGTCGGGCAGCAGCACTTTTTCCTCCATCGAGATATGCCGAAGCAGCGCGCGCCGGAATTGCGCGTAAGCTTCCGCACTGGACGGCGACGCGAAGTCGCGGGCGGCATCGAGCAGCCGATCGAGCCGCGCGTGTTCGCCGCGGAGAAAGCGATAAATCGGCCCGTGTGGAGTGATGCTCGTTTCAGACGCTGTCGGTCTCTCGCTCATGTACCGTCGGCATGCCGTGGCCGCCGCTAATTCAGATCAAAAGCGTATCTAACTCGATCGCCGCGGACAAAGCAGAAATGCTTATGCGCGCGGCAACCACTGATTGTTTTGCACTTGAGAGTTAGTTGTCGATCGGAGTAGAGATTTTCCAGAGACTCGCGGCTCGAATGGGAGAGAGATGCAACATTCCCGGACCAGAATAATCATCGACGGCGCGACCGCGGGAATTATCGGCGGACTCGTGGTGGCGCTGTGGTTCCTGCTCTTCGACCTGTCGCGCGGCCACGGCTTCGAGACACCGGCGCTGCTCGCGGCGGCCCTCCTGCATGGACTGCGCAATCCGACTCTGCTCCATCACAGCATGATCCGGCTGGTCGCCGAGTATTCGCTGCTGCATTTCGCGGCGTTCATTATCGTCGGCGTGGTCGCGGCGCTGCTGCTCGAGGCGGCGGAGAATGAGCCGCCGTTCCTGATTTCAGTTCTGATTTTTTTTGGCGCCTTCGAAGTATTTTTCGTTGCGGTCGTGCTGTTCCTCGGACCGCAAGTGATGGCTGCCCTGACGTGGTGGGGAATTATCGTCGGCAACCTGCTCGCGACCGGTGCGATGCTGGCGTACTTTTTCTGGCGCCATCCGCGGCTCGCGAAAAATCTGTTCGGCTCCGGATGGCTCCGCGTCGCGCGGGAGGGCGTGCTGGCCGGCGTAGTCGGCGGCGTGGTGGTCGCAATCTGGTTTCTCGGCTACGACCTTGCGAGCGGCGATCTGTTCCGGACCCCGACGATTCTGGGCGCGATGATTTTCCAGGGCGCCGACGGCGCCGCTACCGCGCACGCCTCGGTCGCGCTGGTGCTCGGCTACACCGTGCTGCACTTTTTCGCGTTCGTGGCCTTCGGCCTCGGCATCGCGATTTTGCTGGCGGCCTCTGAATGGGAGCCGTTCCTCGCGCTCGGAGTATTTCTGCTCTTCGCCGTGTTCGAGGTGTTTTTCGTCGGCTTCGTCACGGTGCTCGATTCGTCGGTGGTGTCGCAGCTCGGATGGTGGAAAATCGTGGCGGGAAATATTCTCGCGTTGCTCGCGATGGCCGCGTTCTTTATGCAAGGGCATCGGGGGCTGCGCCTGAAGCTGGTCGAGCGATGGGCAACGCTCGACATGGACGGGCAGGAGATGGGCGAGCTGGGCGTCGCCGCCGAGGCGAAAGGACACACGGCCGGCAACGGTCACGGCCACGCGAAGCCGATACAGCCGTAAAATTCTTTCAGTGCGAAAGCGGCGCGAGCTCTACAGCCCGAGCACCTCGCGCATCGAATAGAGTCCGGGTTTCTGATGCTCGAGCCAAGCCGCCGCGCGTAGCGCGCCGCGCGCGAGCGACTCGCGGCTCTGCGCGCGATGAATCAGTTCCAGGCGCTCGCCCTGTCCGCCGAAAATCACCGTATGATCGCCGACGGCGTCGCCGGCCCGAATCGCGAGCACGCCAATCTGATCACTTGGACGCACCCCGGTAATTCCTTCACGGCCGTAGACCGCGTGCGGAGCAAGCTCCTGCCCGCGCGCCGCTGCGATCGCGCGGCCGAGTCCGATCGCGGTTCCGCTGGGCGCATCGGCCTTGGTCCGATGATGGATCTCGATCACTTCGGCGTCGAAGTCGGGCAGAATCGCGGCAACCTCCGCGGCGATTTTCGCGAGCACGCTGATCCCGACGCTCATGTTCGGCGCGATCACGGCGGCGGTACGCGGCGCAATCTCTTTGGCGCGCTTTTCCTGCTCAGCGGAAAATCCGGTCGAGCCGATCACGATCGCACTGCCCGCCTTTACCGCCGCTTCAAGATGCTCCATCGACGCCGCGGCCGTGGTGAAATCCAGCGTGACAGTGCCCGGCCGCACGAGCGCCGTGTAGTCGTCGGTGATTTTGATTCCGAGCGCGCCGACTCCCGCGATATCCCCCGCGTCTTTGCCGAGCACCTCGACCCCGCGGGCCTCGACCGCGCCGACGATCTTGTGCGCGCTGTCGTGCGCCGCGAATGCGATGAGCATCCTGCCCATCCGGCCCGCTGCTCCCGCGACAATCAGATTTGCCATTGCGATGACCGCGTGCGCACGCCCGCGCGACCCGCGAGCGTGCAGGCAGATTCGTGACGCGCTAGGCCGCGGGAGCCTCTGCTTCTGCCGCTGGCGCGGCGGCGGCTGCGCCACCTTTGCCGGTCTTGGCGGCGAAATGCTCTTCGCACAGGCTCAGGCGAAAGCGCATTTTGCGGCACTTCTCGAAGGTGCAGGTCTTGTAGCGTGCCTTCGGCATCTCGCCCGCGCGCCAGAGCCGATAGTGCTTGCGGCAGTAGCGCTTTGCGACCGCCTCGTGTTTGCAATCCGTAGCTTTACAGGTTCCTTTGCTTGCCATGAATCCCCGTTCCAACGGCCGCTTGGAGCACGGCCTAAAGTGCAATTCAGCAGAATATCGACCATACCGTTTGCCACTCCCGCTTCATAGAGGGCGAGACAATCCACATTCCCTCTCCCCCAGGGAGGCCGCCGATTTTCTCGCAAACCCTCCGTGGTGTCATCCTGAGCCCGCAGGCGAAGGATCTCCGCGAAGCGATTAGTGCAACCAACTTGGGCTTTGCGCACTAATCGCTTCGCGGAGATCCTTCACTCCGTTCAGGATGACAGACAAGGACTCGGCATTTATCGACAGTCTCCCCCGGGAGAGGGTGCCGCGAAGCGGCGGGTGAGGGTGCTGTTCTGCTGCCGACCTCGCACAGATGAAGCTCCGCGTGATCCGATGAGCCATCGGCTGCCACTGCAAAAAAGATCAGTCGCGCGATCAAACCACCGAGCGCAGGATTCTGTAGATCGGTTCCAGCTCGCCGAACGCGTCGATTACTTCGGCGCGGTCGATGCGCAGGGCCTCGCGCACGGGCCATCCGAAGCCCAAGTCGATAGCGCCGGTCTTTTTCTTGAGCGCCTCGGACATCGCGGTGAATAATTCTTCGTCGGCGGGCTGCTCCTCCGGCAGTTCGGCGAAGTCCCATCGATCGTAGCGGGCGATCTTCGTGCCGCGCAGTGATTTCGCGAGCGCCGAGGTTTTCGCCGCGATCCGCTGCGCGATCTCGGGCCGGTTGTCCGCATCCGATTTGACGACCACTCGCGCATGAATCCCAAGCTTTGAGATGCAAAGCGCCAGGTAACCGTAGCGCTTGTAGCCTTTCGGAGACGGGCCCCACGCTGCCCAGGTCTCCGCGGGAGGATTCACCGTTCGCCGCATGTGCTTGGCGACGTGCGGAAAAAACTCCATGTGCACCTTGCGCCCGAGCTCGGGAGCGAGCTCGGTGCCGAGCCGCGTCAGGCGCGGACGCACGCGCGCGGCGATCTGCTCCATCCGGGCGCTGAAGCCTTCGATCTCGAAAATCCGGAAATCGTTTTGTGTGAATCCAAGTGATGCCATCGTCAGGTCCTCTTTACTTTGCTACTTTCGCGCCGGTTCTTCCGGATCGACGCCGCGCTGATCGCGAAACGCGGCTTCCCAGTTGCGTCCGTCGAAGCGCCTGATTTCGAGAGTGCTCAGATCAACTCCGTCCAGGCATCGGGCGTTCACGTCGATCTTGTCCGGATCCGAGCGTGGTATGTAAAACGGCGCTACGCCGCATCGCGGACAGAAGTGATGCTTCGCGACGCCGGTGTTGAAGGAGTAGGTCGCGAGATCTTTTTCCGGCGTCAGCAGGCGAAACGCGTCGCGCGCGACGATCCAGTGCAGATAGGCTTTTTTCGCGCAGATTGAACAATTGCATTCCTCGACCAGCTCAATCGTGCCGGTCACCTCGAACGCTATCGCGCCGCAATGGCAACTGCCGTGATGTTTGAGATCGCTTTTCATGGTTCGCTGGCCTCGTCCGCCCTGCGAGTCTAGCGTTTTTCACCCGCGCAAAGGTAATGAGCGCCTCGCTTTCGCTGCCGCGATCAAAATGAAAACCTCCCTCTATGGCTCGCGCCACCCAATCTCCGTAAGCTGAAGGCACATAAATCCCTTCAACTGTATCGAAACCGCGCGCGGGCGCATTCGTACAAAAATACCAAGGGATGGAGGTTTTGTTTCAATGAAGATTGGGAAGAGTGCGTTGACCGTACTGTCCACGATAGTGTTTGCCGGTGCGATAGCGTTCCCGGCGATCGCGGGACATCCATTTCGCAACACCGACGAATTCCTGTCGAAAAATCCTGCGATAGCCTCGGAGCTGCAGCGGGATCCGAAGCTGATCGACAACCAGAAGTGGGTCAGAAGTCATCCGCAGCTAAGAAGCTATCTGCACAATCATCCGGAGGCGCGCCACGATTTCAAACAGCGTCCGAATCACTTCGTCAACAAGGAAGACAAGTATCAGGCCCGTCACAACTAATTTCGCCGCGCGCCCCTGATACGGTCGCATAGTCAAGGAGCCGGTCATCCCGCTCCTTTTTTTAGCCCGCCACATGACCGGATCTTCGGTGCGCGGGCTTTGTCGCGATCGAGGCGAGCGTGATATGACGAGCGCACCAACCGCGCGTGATGAGCGCGCGGAAATTTTGAGATGCGAGTGAGGTCCTGACGATGGCGGTGAAGATCGAAGGAACCTGCGACCCCAAATTCAATCGGGTCAAAGATGCGTTCGCGGCCAATTTCGAATCCTGCATCGAAGTCGGCGCCGCGGTCGCGCTGACGCTCGACGGAAAGCCGGTCGTGGATTTATGGGCCGGCCACGCCGACAAGGAAAAAACCCGGCCGTGGACGCGCGACACAATCGTCAACGTCTATTCGACCACCAAGGGGCTGACTGCGATCTGCGCGCATCGGCTGGTCGATCAGGGCAAGCTCGATATCGACGCGCCGGTGGCGAAGTACTGGCCGGAGTTCGCGGCGGCGGGCAAAGAAAAAATTCCGGTGCGGTTTCTGCTCAGCCATCGCGCCGGCCTGCCGGCGGTAAGCAAACCGCTTGCGCCGGACGCGTTGTTCGACTGGGCCACGATGTGCTCGGCGCTGGCCGAGCAGAAGCCGTGGTGGGATCCCGGAATGCGCCACGGCTACCATGCGCTGACGTTCGGATTTCTGGTCGGCGAAGTGATTCGCCGGATCACGGGAAAATCTCCGGGAACTTTTTTCCGCGACGAGCTCGCGAAGCCGCTCGGCCTCGATACTCATATTGGGCTGGGCGCGGAACATGACGCGCGCACCGCGAACATGATCGCCTCGCCGCCGCCGGCACCCGGCGAACCAAATATTTTCGCCGAGGTGCTGAAGAATCCCGAGTCGGTGACCGCCAAGGCATTCGCGAATCCTCCCGTGCTGGGCGCTCCCGGACTGGTGAACAGCCGCGCATGGCGCGCCTGCGAACTTCCCGCCGCCAACGGCCATACCACTGCCCGCTCGCTCGCGCGGCTTTACGGTGCGCTCGCGCGCGGCGGCGAAGTCGACGGCTACCGCGTGCTCAGCCCCGACAGTATCGTGCGATGCCACAGCGAACAGGCGTACGGCACCGACGAGGTTCTGTTTATCTCGACGCGATTCGGATTGGGCTTCATGATGTCGCAGCCGAGTGGTGCGATGGGGCCGAACCCGCGCGCGTTCGGGCATCCGGGAGCGGGCGGCTCGCTCGGATTCGCCGACCCGCAGGCGAAGGTCGGATTCGGATACGTGATGAACAAAATGCAGGCGGGAATCCTGATCGATCCGCGCGCGACCGCGCTGATCGATGCGGCATACGCGTCGCTGTAGAGGGCGCGCGAAGAGAGAAGGCAATGGCTCCAAAGATTGAAGGAACCTGCGGCGAAAAATATCGGCGCGTGCGCGAAACCTTCGCGGCGAATTTCGAGAATGGCGGTGAAATCGGCGCGGCAGTCGCCGTGACGCTGGACGGCGCGCCAGTCGTCGATCTATGGAGCGGTCATGCCGACGCGGCGCGCACGCGGCCATGGACCCGCGACACGCTGGTCAACGTCTATTCGACCACCAAGGGACTAACCGCGATCTGCGCGCATCGCCTGGTCGATCAGGGCAAGCTCGATCTCGACTCTCCTGTCGCGCGCTACTGGCCCGAATTCGCACAGGCGGGCAAAGACAAGCTGCCGGTGCGATTCCTGCTGAGCCATCAGGCGGGACTGCCCGCGGTGAGCAAGCAACTCGCGGCCGAGACATTCTATGATTGGAACGCGATGTGCGCCGCGCTCGCCGAGCAGAAACCGTGGTGGGAGCCGGGTACTCGCCACGGCTATCACGCGATCACCTATGGATGGCTGGTGGGTGAAGTGATTCGCCGCGTCAGCGGAAAGACGATGGGCGCGTATTTCCGCGACGAGATCGCGGGGCCGCTCGGCCTCGACGCGCACGTCGGACTCGACGCCAAGGAAGATGCGCGCGTGGCGAAGATCGTGCCGGCGCCGCCACCTCCGCCGGGACAGCCGAACCCGTTTCAAGAGATGCTCAAGAACCCCGAGTCGATGGTCGCCCGGGCGATCATGAATCCCCCGACGGTGGTGCTCGATCCCAAGGTCGTCAACAGCCGCGCGTTCCGCGCGATGGAACTGCCTTCTGCCAATGGACACGCTACCGCGCGATCGCTGGCTCGCGTGTACGGCGCGCTCGCTCGGGGCGGCGAGGTTGACGGCTACCGCGTGCTCAGTCCGGCGAGTATCGTGCGAGCCTATACGCAGCAGGCGTTTGGATTCGACGAAGTTCTGCAACAAACCTCGCGTATCGGACTCGGCTTCATGCTGTCGCACGACGGTGCCCGGCTCGGACCGAATCCGCACGCGTTCGGGCATCCGGGCGCCGGCGGCTCTTTAGGTTTCGCCGATCCGGACACGAAAATCGGATTCGGCTATGCGATGAACCAGATGGGTTCCGACACGGTAATGGATCCGCGGACGTACAGGCTGATCGACGCAGTGTATGCGTCGCTCTGAAATATTTCGGCGAGAGAAGGCGGAGATTTACAGTCCGGCGGACTGGTGCAGCGCGCAGCGCAATTTGAAGAAGTGCGTCATCGAGGTCATGTAGCGCACGCGCCACGCTGACGGCATCTTTCCATTCTTCAGATTCACGTTGTAGCGCGCGCCGATCAGGCTGTAGGCCTTGCGGATCCGGCGGAAGAGCTCGTCTGACGAACCCGGGGTGACTCCACCGATCGCGCCGATCTCGTTCATCAACTCCTTGCTATAAGCGGCCAGCGCCACGAGGCTGTCGGCGAACAATTCGTCGCCTTCCTTGAGATGGCTAGAGAAGGTGCCCTCCATGAAGGCCGTCATCGAGGCCTTTTCTCCGACCAGAGAGCCGTAGATGTAATGTCCCAATTCGTGGCCGAGCGTCGCGGCGACCGCAGCGGGGTGATGCGCGGTATTCACGAAGATTACGAACTTGCTGCTATCGCCGATACTCGTGCGGCAGAAAAATCCGCGCAGAGAAAGGCCTGCGCCCTGGCGATACGGCTCGGCGCGCAGCTCGATCTCGCGGGGACCGAAGGTGCGAAACAGCTTGTCGATTACTTCCGGGCTGTCGAGATTGTTCCAGCGCCCGTCGTACGACTTGATATCGCTGTCGATCACCTGGGCGAGTTCCCGGACCAGGCGCCGCTCCGGCATCGCGGGCTCCTCGAGATAGTTCGCCGAAAGAACTTTCTTCAGATCGGTGAGTTGCGCCAACACGCGCTTGCCCATCGAATTGAACGGCACCTTGATTTCGTCGAGCAGGCGCGAAATCAATCCGTCCACCTCGCGCGAAGCCATCGCGTCGGGTCCGCGGCTGGAGATGCGTTTTCCGAGTTCAGGCGAAATTAGGGTTGCGCTCATACGGGCACCAAATCTCTGTCTCTAAATGAGACACCCCTCCCGAAAATCAGGGAGTAGTATGATCAGAACTAACTGGCGATACAAGTAAATCGAACGCAAAATCTTAAGCGCAAGTCTTGTGCCGCACAATATATGGGTGCCTGGAGCCCATAACCTACTAATAGTGGGAATCGGCGCTTTTTGGCCGATGTCACAACGCAACGTCTGTCTGGGACATTGTCGCAGAACTGACACACTTTCAGTGTCTGGGCGGATTGTCCGCCCAGCGTTGAGCCCGTCGTCCGTCATTGAGAATTCAGCGCCTGGCGGACGGTATTCAGGATGTACAGGAAATCGCGCGTGCTGCGCACTTCGCCCATCAGCGCTACGCGCGAGAGCATTTCCATTTCCTGCGAGGTCACGTGCATCGAGTTGCGCAGTTGTTCACTGCGCCTGAACTCTTCCCACGCCGAACTGGCGGAAGTCTCCGCCGGCGAAGCAACGATTGCATGCGCTTTCGGATTCGCAAGGAAGAACAGATCCTTGCAATCGAAGCCCAGCACGTCGGCCAGCCGCGCGACGACCTCTTCCGACGGATGCCGTTTGCCCGACTCGAGGTGGCCGATGTAGGGGGTCGAGGCGCCCACGCGATCCGCCACCTCCCGTTGAGTGAGATCCATCTGCCGCCGCCGTTCACGGATTACTTCCCCAAAACTCGCCTTGACCATGACTAACCGTGCCCTCCTTGATGCCGCTGCTATCAGCGGTCCAATTCCATTCCAGCTCATTCCAAAATCGCGCTCGGCAGTCCCCGTCGAGCGCGTCAACTTCGTTTCACTGTTCGAATTCAATCCCGAGCCGCACCAACATCGTCAACGCGATTCGTGCGGCCCGGATCTGCCGCCCCAAGCGCGATGGAACTGGAACGGCGCCTATTCTCCAGCGCCTCTAGACACGCCGCGCGCCCGGCCGACTTCTCGATTTCCCGCCGTTTCCGTTCCAGCGCCGAAACGATAGCCCTATGAGCGGTCAGTTGGCCGCCCAATTCGACCCAATGGCACGGCGGACAGACAGGTGTACAGAAACCGGTTTCGCCGGCCCCGCTGCATCGATAACGCGCGCCACAGCTGGCGCATCGATGCGCATGCGCGCCCGTCGCCGCGCGCGAAAGCTCGTCGGAAGGGTCCGGACATGGCAGCGGCAGCAAGCTGAGAGCTGATTCGGCATCGGCCTCATCGCCGACGCCCCGGCTTAAGCGCACGCCGGTGAGTGAGCGGAGCGTTCTCATAATTCGCCATTGTTCATGTAATCCTACAATCTGTCAAGTAGCCCAAGCATACTGTAAGCAGATTTTTGCCCGCTGTAATATGTTCAATTAGGCACAGCCGGACGGGTAGGCCGCAGATTCGGATGGCAAAAGGCGGTTATTTCAACGCGGCGATACGCGCGACAACGCGATCGACGAATATCCCGGCCGAGCCCAGGTAGCCTGCCGGGTCCATCGCGCGCTCGATCTCCTCGCGCGACAGATGGCGTCCGATGCCGGCATCTTCCGCAATCACGTCGGCGAGAGCGCGATTCTCCTCGCGGGCGCGATCGCACGCGCGCGAGACCGCGTGATGCGCCGCGGCGCGGCCCATTGCCGAAGTCAGAACCGTAGCGATCGCCTCCGCCATGATCAGGCCGCGGGTCGCGTCGAGGTTCTGGCGCATCCGCGCCGGGTCGGCGATCATTCCCGCGGCGACTTTGTGCGCGCGCGCCAGGGCGCCCGCGGTCAGCGTGAAAATCTGCGGTATCGCGAGCGATTCGCTCTGCCACGGCCCGGTCGAGCGCTCGTGATCCTGCGTCATCGCCGAGAAAACGATCGGAACCAGCGCGTGCACCGCGCGAGTTGCCGCGAGGATATATTCGCTCAGGATGGGATTGCGCTTTTGTGGCATGGTGCTCGATGATCCCGCGCCCTCTGCGTGAGGCTCGCAGACCTCGGCGACTTCGGTCTGCGATAGCAGGACGATATCGAGCGCGAATTTCGACAAGCTGCCGCATACCACCGCAAGAATCGCGGCGATCTCGGCGAGGCCGTCGCGCGTCACATGCCAAGGAAGATCGGGCGCGGAGAGATCAAGCTCGCGAGCGAGAGCCGCCGCCACCGCCGGACCGTTCGAACCTAAAGAGGCGAGGGTTCCCGCGGCTCCTCCGAACTGCACCTTGAAGACACGAGTGGCGGCCTGATCCAGGCGTGCGACATGATCTGCGAGCGGAGCAGCCCAGGTCGCGCACTTCAGACCGAACGTGATCGGCACCGCGTGCTGAAGATGGCTGCGTCCGGCGATCGGCGTATCGCGGTAGCGTATAGCTTGCTCGACCAACGCATGCGCCGTCGCGATCAGATCGCGGCGGATAATCGCCACGCCGCGACGCATCTGCAGGATCAGCGCAGTATCGACGATATCCTGGGTAGTCGCACCGAGGTGGACGTAGCGAGCAACGCCGGCTGCGCGTCCCAGCTCAGCAACCAGCTCGACGACCGGATAGCCGACGGTTGCGGTGCTGGCGGCAATTTTATCGAACGACAGAACCTCGATTCGCGCCGCCGCGGTGATGGCCTCAGCAGCCTCGTGCGGGATGATTCCGAGCGAGGCTTCCGCGCGCGCCAGCGCGGCCTCGACCTCGAGCATCGCGGCCAGATGGGCGCGATCGGAGAGCAGGGCGCGTATCTCGTCGGTGCCGAAGAGCGAGCCGTAGATTTGCGAGTCGGCGGGATTGACGCTCATCGTGATAGTTTTGCGTCTTTGGGCGATAGTTGCGCAAGCGGTTGGTTAAGCGGAGTGCTCGCGCGGCGATTGCGAGCGCTGTGGCGCCGGGGGAAGATTCATCCAGATGAACGAATCGATCGAGCGATGGATGCCGCTTGCGGCAAATGCCGGGCGCGTGCTGATGGGTTTGCTGGTACTGATCGGCGTGTTGTACCTCGGCGACGACCTTTCGATTCGCTACAAGATTCCCGCCTCGCGCGACGCGTTCGGGTCGGTGCGGGTCAACAAATTCCTTGCGGTGCCGCTGAAGAGCGGAAAGACCCAGTACATCCTGAACGGTTCCGAGAACCAAGTATGCGTCAATTCGCCGTTTCCGCATCTCGGCCACGAGCCATGCTGGTACCTCGAACGGCACAAGGATCGGCGCACGGACCTGTAACGCTCACGTCATCAGCATGATGAGCAGGCCGCCGGCTACGATGAATCCGCCTCCGAGCAGGATGCGATCGTCGGGAATCTGTTTGAACAGGATGAAAGAGATCACCTGCGAGACCACGAAAAAGATCGCGATGTAGACGCCCATCAGGCGATTGAAATCCAGTCCGCTCTTGTTGACCAGAATTCCATAAGCAAACAGCGTGACCGCTCCTGCGGCCATCGCGGCGGCGCGTCCGCCGAGTCCGATTCGCACCAGGGCGTCGCCGCCGACTTCAAGTCCCGCGGCGAAAGTCAGGACAATGAAAATTCTTAGGACCACTGCGGTGATCGCGCGTCACGCGCCGCGCAGCGGGAGTCCCGCCTTGCGATAGACGTCGTCGATAATTCGCATGCTGACGATTCCGTCGCGTCCGTCGGTCGGCATCGCGGGACCGCCGCGCACGGCGTCGGCGAAGGCGCGCAACTGGTAGGTGAAAGTTGGTTCGAGCGGAAAGGTCTCCTGCTTTTCGCCGGCGGGAGTTTTGAGCGTCAGTTGATGCCCGCGATGCGGCGCGAGAGGGTTTACGACCGACAGGCTGCCGCGCTCGCCGATTGCCTCGAATATCACCTGAAGCGGCGCGGTCGGCTCCATCGAGCAGCTCATGCGGGCGGTTGTGCCGCCGGGGAGCTCAAGGTCGGCTTCCATCGCGATGTCGATTCCGGGAGCACCGATCCTCGCGCGTGCGGCCTTAACGACGGGGGTCGTTCCTGAGAAATGCCGAATCATGTGCAGCGGGTAGCATCCGAGGTCCATGGTCGCGCCACCTGCGAGGCTGAGATTGTGGCGGATGTCGGTAGGAGGAATGAAGGGGACCGAGAATTTAGCCTCGAGACGGCTGAGCTTGCCCAAGGTTCCGTCGCGCAGGATTTCGCGCACGCGATGCGCGAGCGGATGGTAATAGTAGTGGAACGCTTCGACCAGCACCCGTCCGCTCTGATCGGCAGCCGCGGCCATCCGCTCGGCCTCGGCGGCGTTGGAGGAGAGAGGTTTTTCGCACAGCACGTGCTTGCCCGCGTGCAGCGCGCGAACCGTCCATTCGCAATGCAGCGAATTGGGAAGAGGATTGTAAATCGCGTCGAGATCCGGATCGTTGACGAGAGCCTCGTAGCTGGCGAGCACTCGCGCGATGCCGTGAGCTTTGGCGAACTCGCGCGCCCGCGCGGGATCTCGCGCGGCGATTGCGGCGACCTCGACTCCGTCGACAACTTTGGCGGGTTTGATCAGCGCGTCGGGCGCAATCCTCGCCGCTCCCAGCAGACCAATTCGCAGCGTTGTTGAAGCCATCGTCGTGGAATCCTCGCTATTAAGTACAGCCAGCGTGTGCGCAATCCATTCGCACGGATTCTACGTATCGGAGGCTTTGTGCGCCAGTCGGGCAGAACCAGGGCGAGCTCAATCGAGCCCGAGAAGCCTGCGGCCGTTGCCGCCGAGTATCTTGTCCTCTGCGGTCTTATCGAGCCCGAGCGCTTTGACCTCGGCGACAGGATGAGCAAGTCCGGCGGGAAGTGGATAGTCGCTGCCCACGACGAACCGCTCCGGACCGTAGGTCCGAACCAGATGCCCGAGCATTTCGCGGTTGTGGGCGATGATGTCGAAATGGAACTGAGGCAGGTAAGTCGACGGCGCGCGGGGAATCGCCTTTTGGCATTCAGGTACGAGGCGGTATCCCATATCGAGTCTGCCGACGAGTGCGGGCAGCGCACCGCCAGCATGATAAAGCACTATCTTGAGATCGGGATGACGTTCGAGCACTCCGCCGTATATTAGTAGCGCAGCAGCCAGCCCCGTATCATAGAGGTTGCCGACCAGATTGCCTAGAAAATAGCGACCGAGCGCTCCAGCGGGTGCGGCTTCGAACGGATGAATACATACTACCATTCGCAGCGCCTCGGCCGCGGACCAGAAGACCTCAAAATCGGGTTCGTCGAGTTGCCGCTCGACCACCTTCGGCGGAATCTCGACTCCGCGAAGTCCCAGCCCGGCCGCGCGTTCCAGCTCCTTTGTCGCCGCGACAGGATCTTGCATCGGAACCGATGCGAGCGGCTGAAACCGCCGAGAGTCAGCCGCGCCCAGCGCGGCCATCGCGTCGTTGTTGACCTGCGCAATAGCCAGTCCGAGATCGGGCGGGGCGTCTGGATACATGAGGAATGGAACGCACGAGATCGCCTGCGTCGCGATCCCTTCGCGATTCATGTCGGCGGAGCGCGCCGCGGCATCCGAGATCGGACCGTCGATCGGCCGCATCGCTTTTTCCTGGATCAGAAAAAATCTGCGGCCGTCGCGCTCAACGATCCGGGTGGCGAAGTGCCTCCCCTCACGTGCGAGAAAGGTGATCACTTCGGGTGCGATGAAGTGGTTGTGCATGTCGATCACGTCCATCGCGCTCTCCCAGCCGAATGATCAATCGCTTGATGCGTACTATAGAATGAAGCTTATCTTGCCGTGCGGGCGCAGAGCCTCATTGTCGAGGACTACTCTTCGTTCTCGAATTCTCAGTTTGCCGTCCTTGCGGACGAGCTTGTAATCGTAGCGGCCGATGTAGGTATCAACTGATTCATAGCGCATCCGATGCACCGAGAAATTCGCGCTAGCCAGAAAAATCTCGCCTTCGGCGCCGAGCACTCGCACGTTCGTGATCAACCGCCGGGTGCGCGAATGAGGATTTTCGGCCCACGCCGATTTGCCGAGCAACTGCTTGACGCGCGACCGGATGCGGACCGCGTCGTCAGCGATAATAAACAGAGTATTGCGCGAATCGCCTTCGGGAACGTCGGTCGGCGGAACCTCATACACCGCGTCTTCGGTGAGGAGCTCGAGCCATTCATCGAGGCGCCACTCGTCGAGAAGAGCGGCTTCTTCGTAGAGGAGATCTTCGACTTCCTGGCGGCTCGGCGTTTGCGCGGCAGTCATGCGGCTTTCCTCGCGCGGCGGATCTGGGGTTCCGTCATCAATTGATTCCATCGCCGCCAGAAAGCGCGCATCTGCAATTCGTCGGTCAGCGCGGGCTCCTCGCGCTTCATGCCGCGCGAGATGTCCGACCATCCGACTTCGCGATTGGCGAAGCCGCGCTGGCATGACTCGAGCATCTCGACGTCGTCGGGGGTGGCGAAGCCCCCCGGACCGAGGAAGGTCAGAAAGTTGTCGAGGCGAAGAGCGGAATCCTCAGCGCTTTCTTCCGCCGGCGCCAGCGCCCAGGCATTCACCTCCATATAGTCAGGCGATACGGGATAGAAGGTGCGAACCGTGACCGCCATGATATCGTTGATCACGAGGTTTGGAAAAATCCCCAGATTGCGGCTGGTCTCACAAATGCGGCGGGCGCGCTCGGCGCCGAAGCGCTCTTCAAACTGGCGGCGGATCTCCGCGAAGTGAGGTTTGCGTTCCTCGCCGAAGGGCGGGACCCAATGCGCGATCGGGCGCCCCCAGGTGCTCTGGTACTCCAGGACTGCGTGGCCGTTGCCAAGATCAACCACCTTCTGCCGCGCCGGAAAGCCGAGAGCCGAGGTTTTGAAATCAATTCCGATGTCGGTCAGAAAACCGAAGTACCGCTGATGCGTCGGCAGGCCGTGATAGCCGTCGTAGCTATTCTCGACCAGCAGTTTCCAATTGGCGCGCGCGCTGTATGATTGCTGCCCGGCGACGATCTTCATTCCAAGCGCGGACTGATCGGCGACCAGATCAAGATACTCACGCGCCCCCGCCAGATACTCGTACAGCGGTTGCGCCGCCGGATCGAAGCAGGCGAATACGAATCCGCGGTAGTTGTCCACCTGCGCGGGAGCAGCGAGCGCCATATCCGCGCGCTTGAAAGCGTCGCTGTACGCATCTTCGCCGGGAACGCCGACCAGCTCGCCGCGCGAATTATAGGTCCACGCGTGGTACGGGCATTGAAAAGTTCGCGCGTTGCCGGATTTCTGCCGGCAAACCATCGCTCCGCGATGAGTACACGTATTCAGCAGCACGCGAAGCACGTTGTCGTCGCCACGCACCATGACGAGCGGCCGTCCGGCGACGTTGCGCGAGCGGTAGTCGCCAGCGTGTGGCACCTCGGATTCGTGGCCGACATAGATCCAGCACTTGTCGAATATCCTGTGCCGCTCCTGCTCGAGGCATTGCGGGTCGGTGAAAGCGCGCCGGTTGACGCGGAACAATCCCGCGTCCTGATCTTCCATGATGAAAGCTTCGTCTGAGTTTTTCATATCGCTTCTCCGCTGCTGACAGCCATTTGCCAGTGGCTATTTGCTTGGTGGCTCCCACGCCCAATATCGCGCGATCGCGCCCGCATCGACGCGCAGGTCGGTGCCGGTGATCATCGCCGAATCATCCGATGCGAGAAAAACCGCGGCGCGCCCGTAGTCGCGCGGGCTCGGCAGGCGTTGCATCGGCACCCGCGTACGGAAGGTCTCGAAGGCCTGCTTGATTTCGTCGGAATTACGCACTTGCCGGCCCCATCGCGCCGCGCGCTCATGCGATTCCGATGGATCGGTCGCGGTCGGCGTCAGGCTATTGACCCGAATACCATGTGCGACCAGCTCGATCGCGGCCGAGCGGGTAAAATTGAGTAGTCCGCTCTTCGCGGTGCAATATGCTATGTTGCCCGGCTCGCCCTGATGCCCGGCGGTCGAGATTATATTGATGATCGCGCCGTGGCGCTTCCGCTCGATCATCGACTGTGCAACGTGCTTGGTGAACAGAAATGCGCCGGTCAGGATGACGGCGATCTGCCGATGCCACTCTTCGAGAGGCATATCGAGCACACCCTTCTTGTTGAAGATCGCGGCATTGTTCACCAGGATATCGATTCCGCCAAAAGCGTCGCATGCGGCTTTGACTGTGGCGGCCACCTGGCCTTCATCGGTCACGTCGGCAGTCAGTGCGATTGCGCGGGTTCCGGTGTCTTTGAGATAACGCGCGCAGTCGGCGGCGTTTGCCTCTCGCGAATCGACGCATACGATCGCAGCGCCCTCGGCCGCGAGGCCCTCGGCGATGCCGCCGCCGATATTGATACTGGTACCTGTAACCAGCGCGACTTTTCCGTCCAACCTCATTCAGGTTCTCCGAAGCTCACACCATCGCGCTCAAGTTGGCGGCGCAATCAGGAAGCACTTCGACGAGTTGAAGATCCAGGTGTCGATGAATTCCATCTCCTTCGGCTTGCGATGAAGCTCCGAAAGCGCGCCAGTCAGGCACATCCAGTTCAGGATTTCCTGCTGCCCGCTCGTCTCTACCGAAGCTGCCGGATAATTGCGCCAGGTGTCGAAATCGCTCGCGCGCAATGCCTCGAACAACATCCTATCCGCAGGAGTGTCCGGATAGAGAAAGTGGTTCTTTGCTGTCAGGAACGCATGCGACCATCCTGACGAAGCCATCAGCACGACCCGCCACGGACTCTTCGCAAGGATTCGAGCAGTCGCCGCGCCGAGATCGAATAATCGCCTGGGAGTCGGAGCCGGAGGATCCAGTTGCGCTTCCGATGGCGGATGATCGAACATCGGAAGGCCGCCGCGTTGTGCGATCACTCTTCTTCCGTAGCAGTTGATCGCGAATGGAACTATTGGATAGTCAAATCCTTTGCGATCGTAGTCAAGATACATTACCGCATTCGCGAACGCATGACCCAGCGGATTATGCAGTGGCTTATATGAATATGCGGTATCGAAGCCTTCATCGATAAGTCCGCTCGCCAAAAATTTCGCCGCCGCGACGTTGCCCGGCACGCTGAATCGCTTTTCAGGCGATTCTTTCCAGACATTGTTGGCGGGCGCTCCGAACGAAAATGACTCGTGCGCATAGATGCAATAGGGCGGAATCACATCCTCGCGGAAGTTCTCATATTGATCGTCGCCCCAAATGACAATCAGATCGGGACGGAACGCGTCGATCTGCGCGCGTGCCTTGCGCAGCGCCTGAAGCAGCTGCGCGCGATGAGTGCGTGCCGCGGCGGTTCCTTCGTCGGCGCCCCATTCGGTGCGCATCGCCTCGGGCCATCCTTCGGCTCGCCGGTATTGCTCAGGCAGGTTAGGGTTCTGGAGCATCCGCTTCAGAATCCATGACATTGTTTCGTCGCTTCCAGCCAGTGGTGGATAGTGGGTTATTCCGATTGCGAGAATATCACCCATTGGAGCGTACTCCTGCCCGTTCTGGACCGGTCCCGTGAATAGTCATTTCGAAATACCGCTGGCAGCACGAGTCCGATCGTCATGTAGAACCCGTTTGTCATAAAGATCCTGGATGCGTCCCTTTGAGTATCCGAGTATATTGGATAGCAGCTCGATGTTGTCGCCGCCCAGAGCGGGAACGTGATTGCGCGCGTGCGAGGCGCTGTTCGTGAACTTGAACGAGGGGTTCGGCACCTTCAGCTCTCCGGCGCCATCGTCGATCCTGGTAAAGCTGCCGCGTGCTTCGACGTGCGGTTGATTGAGCGCTTCGCGGACGCTGAAGTAGCGCGAGCAGGGAACACTCGCCTTGGTGAGAATCGCTTCGCATTCCTCAGTCGTTCGCGTAGAGGCCCATTCGTCGAGCATCGCCATGAATGTGTCCCAGTGCCGAGCGCGTCCCTTGACCGTTCCGAAACGCGGATCGTCCATCCATTCGGGATGCCCGACGGCGCCGGCCAGCGCCGCGAAGTTGTTCGGCTTGACCGCCGCGATCATCACGAATCCATCCTTCGCGCGGGTCGGTTGAAAAGTGTTGGCGCGCCGCGGCTGCGGAAACTGCGCCTCCTGGAATTCATAGATCAGCATCCCAAGCACGCCGTCCATCATTGATAGATCAATGTAGTCGCCGCGGCCAGTCCGCTCACGCGCGAGCAGCGCGGACTGGATCGCTCCGAAGGCTTGCGTGCCGCCGAGCACGTCGCCGACATAGATGCCGGTGTTGAGAGGACGTTCGAGGCCGTTTTGATAGGAGAGGTTGACCAGGTCGAAGCCACTCGCGGCATGGAGCATCGGCGCATACGCGCTGCGCGTCGCCCACGGCCCATGCTGGCCGAACCCGGAAATCGAACAGTAAACGATTCGCGGATTGAGCTTTGCGATTTCCTCATAATCGAGACGCAGCCGCTGCATCACCCCGGGCCGCGAATTCTCGACGATCACGTCGGCAGTGGCTGCGAGCTCGTGCACGATCGCGATCGCCTCGGGCTGGTGCAGATCGATCGCAAGGCTCTTCTTGCCGCAGTTCAGGTGAGCAAAATACGCGCTCTTGCCATCGCGCAGCGGAGGCTGCACGCGAATAAAATCACCTTCGGGCGGTTCGAGCTTGATCACCTCCGCGCCAAGATCGGCGAGCAGGCGGGTGCAATAGGGTCCCGACACGATGGTCGTGAAGTCGAGCACTCGCACGCCGCCGAGGATCTCGTTAAGCATCAGCAGCCTCGGCGCGGCCTTGTTCTTTTTTCAGCGACAGATAATGGCGATTGAGCCGCTCCAGATGCTGTTCCATTTCGGTCACGGCCGCATCGCAATCGCCCGCGGCGAAGTGCTTCATGAATCGGCGGCGCGAGGGAAGCACCCACGGATTGCGGGTCTGTCCGATCGCCTGAATGAAATGCTGCATCACATCAATCAGCGCCTCCATCACGATCACCATGACTGGATTCTTGGTCGCGCGCGCGATGATGCGATGAAAATCAAGATGGATCGCCGCCTGGGCATAGAAATCGGTTTTTGCGCGAGCGGCACTCTCCGCCGCGGCGAGGTTTGCCTTGAGTGCGTCGATGTCTTCCGCGGTGGCGCGTTCGCATGCCGCGCGCACGGCGATTGATTCGATCAGCACGCGCGCCTCGGTCAGATGCTCAGGCGCGATCGCGCCCAGGTGGAACATGTCGCGAAGGCCGGTGACGATCGCGTCGCCGGTACTCTCGCGCACAAAGGCGCCTCCGGATGCGCCTTTCTGGAGCCGCAACAGGCCGGCGTTTTCGAGCGAGCGCAGCGCCTCGCGCAGGGTGTTTCGCGAGACCCCGAATTGTTCCGCCAGCGTCCGTTCGGGCGGGAGCCGATCTCCGGCGCGCAGGCGGCGATCCGCCAGTTCCCTGCGAATCTGATCGGCGATCTCTTCGAACGCGCGCGGAGTGTGAATGCGGCGGAACTCGATACGGCCCGAGCCGCGCGAGGTCTTGCGAACCGCCTCGCGTGGAGGCTGCAAGGCGAGCGCGCCGCGCTTGACAATCGAGTTTTGGCTATGCTCCATTGGTTGAACCATTGCGATCCTGACCCGGCGCCGTCAAAATGTCAAGCGCCGCGGGATGGCCGACGGAAAGGTCCGGAAGCCCGGAAAATTATTCAACGGAGGAATCTCAATTTGATCTCCTTTCAACTAACCGAAGAGCAGAAGCTCGCGCAATCGATGGTCCGGGAGCTGGCGGAAGCCTCGCTCAGGCCGGCCGCGCGCAATGCCGACGAACAGGCGGCGATCCCCGCTTCCATCCTGAAAGAGATCTGGGCGACTGGAATCGTCCAGTCCCAGGCCGAAGCCGGAGCGCGATCCGCGACCCTGAACGCGCTGCTGCTGGAAGAGCTCGCGGTGGCGGATGCCGCATTCGCGATAGCCGCTGCGGCGCCAATGGGGTTTGCGAGTGCGATCGCCGCTCATGGTTCGGCTGAGCAAAAGAAAAGCCTCCTGTCTCTGTTTGCCGGCGACAAATATCACTGCGCCGGCGTGGCGATCATGGAGCCCGATTTCCTCTTCGACGTTTCTGCGATGCGAACCTCAGCGGTCAGAGACGTCAGGTGGATACCGGTTGTCCGGCGTCAAGACGATGGTTCCGCTCGCGGATCAGTGCAGCCATTTTCTGGTCGTCGCCAACTGCGACGGGGCGCCTGACGCCTTCATTGTCGACCGGCAGACAAAAGGCGTCGTGGTCGGCGGCGAGAGGCCCGGGCTCGGATTGCGTGCGTTGCAGATGGCCGACGTGAGATTCACAAATGTCGAACTGGGATCGGATGCGCGCCTGGGCGGAACAGCCCGATGCGACGTGCAGGGAATCGTTGACTCCGCGCGCACCGCTCTGGCCGCGATCATGGCTGGAATAAGCCGCGCGGTCTTCGAGTTCGTTATGCCCTATACCAAAGAGCGGGTTGTGCATGGCGATGCGTTGGCGAAGAAACAGGTGATCGCATTTCGGCTCGCCGACATGCGGATTGAGACCGACGCGATGCGCTGGATCACGTGGAAGGCGGCGTCGATTCTCGAACGCGGCGGCAATGCCACCCGTCAGGCGCAACTCGCATACACCTATGCCGCCGAACAGGCGATGTGGATCGCCGATGAAGGAGTGCAGATGCTCGGCGGTCATGGATACCTGCGCGATAATCCAGTCGAGATGTGGTATCGCGACGCGCGTACGTTGTCGGTGATGGAAGGCGCAGTAGGTGTATAGCGCCAACAGGAGCATTGGAGGATCGTGCGATGATAGATTTTGAGTTGACTGCCGCAGACCAGGAAGTGCTAACGCTTGCTCATCGGCAGGCTGAGATCGGACGGCGCCACGCTAATTACTATGACAAGCACGAGGACGAGCTTCCGCCGGCAGAATTCCCGGAAGCCGCCGGACAGAAAAATCCTATAGATTTAGCAGAGGAAATGGCCGCGGAGACCAGCGGTTCGAGGATTCTGCATTCGCTGGTCATGTCGGAGATCTACTCGGGCGGAATGGCATTGCACCGCAGCAAATGGGGACTCGGCAACACCGTGCTCAAGAACGTTGCGACTCCCGAACAGATTGAGAAGTGGAAGAATCAC
The DNA here is from genome assembly GCA_963801665.1 of uncultured delta proteobacterium. Classification (GTDB taxonomy): domain Bacteria; phylum Desulfobacterota; class Binatia; order Binatales; family Binataceae; genus JBARDN01. The sequence continues at coordinate 1,122,966 of CAWDFL010000003.1, forward strand.
ACAATAGCGATCGCAATAACTGAGCCCGGCGCAGGCTCGGACCCGGCGAATATTCGAACCACGGCGACGTTCGATCGCGAAACCGGAGAATGGGTAATCAACGGAGAAAAAATCTTTATCTCACAAGCCGAGTCGAGCGACGCCGCAATGGTCTTTTCGCGATTCGTCGGACCAGACGGAAGCCGTGGCATGACGACGTTCCTGGTCGAGAAAGGAACACCCGGTTACACAGTCGGGCCGCAGCTCAAAAAACTTGGTATCCGCTCCCACGATACGTGCAATCTGCTGTTCGAGGATTGCCGTATTCCCGAGTTCAACCATATCAAGGGAGATTTCAAATCCACGATGACGGTGTTCAACGACTCGCGTCCGATGGTCGGCGCGATGGCGTTGGGTGTGGCCCGAGCGGCGCTGGATTTCACGCGCGAAAAGCTGGAGCAGAACGGAATCGAGATTAGCTATAGTAAGGGAGCGCGGAGCCGCTCGGCAGTAGCCGATCGCTTCATCCGCCTAGAAGCGACATATGAGGCGGCTATACTCACTGTCCTGCGCGCCAAGTGGCTCGAGCAGCAGGATGTTCCGCCGAAAGTCGAGGCCTCGATCGCAAAAGCGGCGGGAGGCAACGCCGCGAGAAAGATCACGCAGGGCTGTATCGATATACTCGGTCCCGAAGCTTTATCGGAGGACCATCCGCTGGAACGATGCTTCCGTGACGGGCGTATCTTCGATATCTACGAAGGGGCGGGCGAGATTCAGCGTCTCATCATCGCGCGCGCGATCCTCGAATATACTTCGCGCGATATCAGGTGATAGGCGCGGCTTCTGAACAGGGTATACGTGGATACGGAGCAAAAGCAGAAACTGGCGGCACTGCTGGCGCAGGAACACGTCGCGGTGATCGTCACTCAAGGCGGTGAGTGGCCGACCGCGACATTGCAAGCATTTGCGGAGACCGACGTCCCGGACCTCCTCTTTATCATGGGCGGCGAGGCGGACAAGTTTCAGAACTTGATGCGCAATCCTAACGTGACCGTGCTGGTCGATAATCGCGATATTGGCAACGTCGCGACATTTCAGGTTGCGCGCGCTTCGATCCAGGGAATCGCGCAAGAGGTTGCGAGGGACGGCCCGGAATGGGAGCCGCTCAAAGCGATCTTCCTGAAGAAAAATCCCTTCGAAGCTCCGTTTTTCGGGAGCGAGAAGTTGCGAATGGTGCGAGTGAAAATCAGGCGCATCTCGTATGCCGGCGCCGCGCGCGACGTGTTCAAGGCCGAGTTGTGAGCGCCTCACGCGGTCGTGAGCATCGATGCTGTCCGAGAGCGCGCTTGATCGTATTCTTCCCGTGTCTGATCGATGAGTTCGGCGGCGCTCTGAATTTTTGTGACACCGGAAATTGAATGTCCCGCGCTCCAGATATCGCGATAGCGGCGAGGTCCCGGAAAATCACCCTTGCTGCTGAAGTTCCGCGCGGCTTCTTCGACTGAGACTCGCGGCGGCAAAGTCGCGGGGTCAAGTCCCGCAGCAAGCATCGAAGGCTTCAGCATATTCGTGTCGAGTCCCGTGAACGCCTGCGTGAGCATCACGTCGTCCATATCTGAATCGACCAGCATCTGCTTGTACGCCGGCGCGGCCAGGCTCTCATGCGTGGCGATGAACTTGGTTCCCATGTACGCGAGGTCGCAGCCCATCACCTCGGCGGCCCACAGCATGTTGCCGTCCGATATTCCACCGGCCAGAACGATCGGGCCGTTGAACATCTGACGTGTCGCGCGCACAAACGCGAGGGGATTGAGCCATCCGGTCTGGCCGCCCGCGCCCGCGGTCAGGAGGATCAATCCGTCCACCCCCGCGGCGATAGCACGTTCGGCGTGATGCAGCGTTGCGACGTCGCAGAAGACCTGGCATCCGGAATCGTGCAGCGGGCCGATAGCTTCGGCCGGCGAACCGACGCTGGTGATCACGAGCTCGACTCGATGCCTGACCAGCGCCGCCAGCTCTGAGCGCATCTCGGCGCGTTTGATGATCAGGTTCGCGCAGAAAGGAGCAGGCGGGCGCTCGGGATTCTCATCAGCCGCGCGAGCGAGCGCAGTTTCGATCTGCGAGAGCCACGTTTCCACGCCCTCAGGCGATCGAGCATTGGCAAGCGGAAACGCGCCGATCACTCCAGCCTTACACGCCGCTATTACGAGCTCGGGTCCCGACACCGCGAGCATCGGAGCCGCGATCAGCGGAAGCCTGAGCCGCCCGGCAATTTTCTCAGGGATGCGATTCGAGAGCATCGCTCAGGCGTCCTTCTGCAAAATGTGCACGACGCACACCGCGCCCACGCCGACCATGTGCGCGAGGCCGATTTTCGCGTCGGGTTGCTGGCGCACGCCTGCCTCGCCGCGAAGCTGGCGCGTGATCTCCACGATTTGACCCGCACCGGTCGGGCCAATCGGATGGCCCATGGCGATCAAGCCTCCCGACGCGCTGATTGCGCACTTGCCTCCTATATCAGTCGCTCCGCTGCCGATCATCGCCGCGCCTTCGCCCTCGCCACACAGGCCCATCGCCTCGACATACAGCAACTCTTCGATCGTGAACGCATCGTGCAGCTCAACCACGTCGAGATCTTTGGCGCCTATACCCGCCTCCGCGTACGCCTGCGCGACAGTCTCACGGGTCAGCTCCGCATCATTGTTTTTCGCGTCCCGATAAACGCGTTCACTGCGAGAGACCGATGCGATCACTCGAACTGCGCGCGCCCGATTTATTTTCAGCTTCTCGATCGCGTCATCGGAAGCGACGATCACTGCCGCGGCGCCTTCGCCGACCGGGCAGCATTGCAGCCGCGTGAGCGTGCCGGAGATCGCGGGACCGGCCATCACCTCTTCAAGGGTTACCGCGCGCTGCCGCTGTGCGAAAAGATTGTTGGCGCCATTGCGATTATTCTTGACCGCAACCTGCGCGACTTGTTCAGCGCTAACTCCGTAACGGTTCATGTACTCATTAGCCAGAAGGGCGAAGTGAGTAAACGGCACGACTCGCGCTCCGACCAGATCGCGAATCCTGGTCTTGCTCGGCGCACTGTTCACCATCGCCGGTTTATCCACTCCGATAGCAAGCGCCACATCGCTGATGCCGCTGGCGACATCAAGACAGGCCTGGCGAAACGCGGTCGAGCCCGACGCCGATGCATTCTCCACCTGCGCCATTGCGATTCCGGTCGCGCCCAGATGGCGCAGCATCGGGCGCGACGCCGCCATCCCGACCAGCGCGGTGCCGGTATATGCGGATTCAACCGCCGGCCATTCGATTCCGGCATCGTCCAATGCCGCGCGCACAGCGGTCAAGCCGAGCGTGACGTAGGTCGTGTCGCTCAGATGCTGGTATTTGTGAAGTCCGATTCCAACCACACGGACGGGTCGCAATTCGCGCAAGGTCTTTTTCATTTGCCTGACTCCCGCCGGTTGAAGCGAAGCTCATTCGCGCCGCCGTTACCTTCGCCTGAGGCTGCGTTGAAAATCGTCGCGTACATCCGATCGCCGATCCTGAGGCCGACGTCGGTCTTCTGGGTCAGGAGCGCGCGGATCGCCGGCCCGTCGTCGAGCAAAATTACGCCTACGGTGAATGGCGCTACGATCCCTTTGCCCGGATGAAGATGAACGGTCGCGAACGATCGCAACCTGCCCTCGCCCTTGAGCGCGAACGGTTGGAGCTCGTCACCGGACGCTCCGCAAATCTCGCATCCGTAAAATTGCGGAGGAAAGAAGACATAGCCGCACGCGCGGCAGCGTCCTCCGTTGAGCTTTGGAACTCCGTCCGGGGATGCGGAATAAAGGTCGGATGGCGGAGCGATAGTTTCGGGCATCGGGGGTCTCCTGCAAGGTGATGTGGTTCCCGGACCATACGATATTTCTTGCTAATCAGTCAACAAATATGTTATGGTCGCCGGTGATGAACGCCCAACGAGATACGCACGCGCCCGTCCGACGCACCCAGCGCGAGCGTCGGCAGCTCTCGCACAGCAGAATGCTGGCGGCTGCTGCCAAACTGATCGCGCGCCAGGGCAGCAGCCGTACGACGCTCAGCCAGATCGGCGAAACCTCGGGCTATACGCACGGCCTCGTCAGTCATCGCTTTGGATCAAAGGGGAAGCTCATCGCGACGCTGGTCCGGCAGTTGCAACGTGACTTTGCCGAGTCGCTGGCGCCAGTGCTTGGAGAAAAGAGCGGGATCGAAGCGCTCAAACTGACGTGCGAGAAGTACCTGCGCGCAGCGACGTCGGTCGAGCGGATGGCGATCTATGTTCTGATTGGCGAAGCGCTTGGCCCGGTGCCGGAAATCAAACCTGATCTCGCGGATGCCGACGGATATTTCCGCGCGGCGATCCAGCATCGAATCGAGGAAGGAATCCGATCAGGCGAAATCAGGCGCGAAGTCGATTCCGCGGCGCAGGCTGCGATACTGGTCGGCACGCTGCGCGGCCTGGTAATTCAGAATCTGCTCAAACCAGGTGCTTTCAATCTGGCCGCGGTCTGCCGCGAGCTAAATTGCAATCTCGAGCTGATGTTGGCGCAGAAACGGAGGCGTGCCTGATGCTGCGTGACGTGCGGGTGCTTGAGCTTTCGTCACCTGGGACGATGCTGGCAGGCAGTATCCTTGCCGACCTCGGCGCCGACGTCGTTGTGATCGAGCCGCCTGGCGGAGCGCCAGGCCGGCGGCTGGAGCCATTTTTGGATGATGTTCCCGGAATCGAGCGAAGCCTAACGTGGCAGGCGCTCAATCGGAACAAGCGCGCAATCACTCTCGACCTGAAGAGTATCGACGGACGCAGTCTGTTCGCCGCTCTCGCTGAAAGATTCGATATCGTTCTCGAGTCCGCCGGCGTTGGCGGCCACGCGCCGCTCGACGACTTCGAGCTGACTGCGAAAACTATTCGATGCACCGTCAGCTCGTTTGCGCGATCCGGGCCGAAGAGTGAGTATTCGGCTTCCGATCTATTGGTGATGGCGTCTACCGGGACGCCCGCGATGACCGGCGATCCAGATCGGCCGCCGCTTTTCCATAGCGTCCCTCAGTCGATCATGGAAGCAGGGGCGGAGACGGCGATCGCGGCGCTTGCCTGCCTGCTCGCGCGCGATCGCGACGGCGGTGGACAGCACGCCGAGATTTCCGCGCGGATCGCCGCGATGATGAGTGCGCTCAGCGTGCCGCTTGCGGTCGGCGCCGGAAATCCGGAGCTGACGCGCTCGGGTGCGGCCGGTCTGGCGCCCGACGCGCGAATTCCGAGCATCTACGAATGCGCCGACGGCTACATGATCGTCACGGTTCCCGCGTTTGGTCCCTCGTTCGGGCCTATGACGCAGCGCCTGGCGAAATGGGCGGCGGAAGAGGGGCATCTGTCCAAAGAAATCGCGGAGGTGAACTGGATCACCTTTCCCGCCGATGTCCGCAAGAAAACCGCATCGCCTGATCAGCTTCGCGCCCTGGTGATGGGCGTGACGTCGCTCTGCCGGAACAAGACCAAGGCGGAGCTCGGTGCGGCTGCGCGAAAACTCGGGCTGCTCGCGGCTCCGGTGATGGATATGAAAGACGTCGCCGAGTCGGAGCAATATCGCGAACGCGGCTTGTGGACGCCGGTGAAGATCGGACCAGATGGACGCGAGATCGATGCGCCTGCGCGATTCGCGCAGTTCTCGAATTTTTCGATCGAAACCAAAAGAGCCGCGCCGGCGCTCTCCGAGCATACCGCCGAGGTTTTGAAGCTTGAGGCTGGAATCTCCCCGACCGAACTGCAAGCGCTGTTCGTTCACGGGATCATATAGGAACAGGAGCGGCATGCGATGAGCTCGCCACTGGAAGGTATCCACGTTCTCGACCTCAGTTGGGTGATGGTCGGGCCAGTGAGCGGCCGCTACCTGGCTGATCTTGGCGCGGACGTTATCAAGATTGAGAGTCGGAGCAGGATCGATCCACTTCGCACGCTCGGTCCGTTCAAAGATGGTAAACCGGGCCCGGAGCGTTCGGTCAGTTATCACAACCTCAATGCGGGCAAGCGGAGCGCCGCGATCAATCTCAAAGCGCCACGCGGACGCGATATCATTCTGCGTCTCGTCGACTGGGCGGACATAGTATTGGAGAGCTTCACGCCAGGAGTGCTCAAGAGTCTCGAACTCGACTACGAGCATCTGCGGCAGCGCAAGAGCAACATTATAATGCTCTCGACCAGCATCCTCGGGCAGACGGGACCCTATGCGTCCGGCACCAGTGGCGTCGGTACAATGGGCGCCGCGATGTCCGGCGCGAGCTTTCTGCTGGGATGGCCCGACCGGCCTCCATTCGGCACCTTTGGGCCGTGGACTGACGGCGTCGCTCCGCGATTTATCGTCGCGAGCATCCTGGCCGCGCTTCATCGCCGATCGCTCACCGGTGAAGGCTGCTACATAGATGTCGCGCAAGCCGAGGCGGGCATCCAATTCGTATTGCCCGCGTACTACGAGTATGCGGCTAACGGCGTTGTTCCGATGCGTCGCGGATCAGCGGGGTCGCCGCTCAGATCTCCGCATGGCATCTACCCGTGCGCGGGTCTGGATCGCTGGGTGGCGATCGACGCGTCTCAAAGCGAGCACTGGGAAGCTCTGCGTATAGGCGTTGATGGAATACTCACAGAATCGAGATTTGATACTCTGATTGGTCGGCTCCGGAATCGAGCTGAACTTGATAGTGCCATAGCGGATTGGACACGACCGCAAGATGCGGAAGCAGTTGAACGCCAGCTCCAAAGTGCGGGCGCGCCCGCTCACGTGGTCTCTCGTGGCGGCGATTTAGCACGCGATCCCCATCTGCGCGCGGCCAATCACTTTCGCAAGATTGCCGATCCGGTCATCGGCGACGTGGAAATCGAAGGGCCGCGATTCAGGCTGCATCGCACGCCTCATGTGACTACGCGCCCCGGGCCTCGAGTCGGAGAGCATACGGGCGAGGTGCTGCGTGAGGTCTGTAGACTTTCCGACGAAGAGATCACCGAACTGGAGAAGGCCGGTGTGCTCACTTGATTGATTTCGCACATAGAACGAGCTCGACATTAAACAGGAGGCCATCAGTTGGCTAACAATATCCTCGATCTAAAGGGACGAATCGGACTGGTGACTGGCGCGGGACAAGGAGTTGGCCGCGCCGTGGCGCTGCGATTTGCCGAGAACAACGCGGGCGGTGTCGTCGTCAACGATTTTCGCCTCCAGCGCGCAGAGGCGGTCGCGGCGGAAGTCGAAAAGCTCGGCGTCAAGGCGTTGCCCGTTCAATGCGACGTAACCGATTTCGCTTCGGTGACCGCGATGTTCGAGCAGGCAAAGGCGAAGTTCGGCTCGGTCGATATCCTCGTCAACAACGCGGGCAACGCCGGCGCCGACCCGAGTGCGGTCGCGCGCAAACCCTTCTGGGAGCAGGAGCCAAAGGACTGGCAACCTTTCCTCGGCACCAACCTGTTCGGCGTCCTGAATTGCGTGCGAATTGCGGGAGCTGAAATGATCAAGCGCGGTTACGGCAAAATAGTCACCGTAATTTCAGACGCGGGAAGAGTCGGCGAGCCGCACCTCGAAATATATTCCGGGGCGAAAGCCGGAGCGGCAGGATTCATGCGGGCCATCGCGAAGAACGCGGGTCGTTTCAACCTCACCGCAAACTGCGTCGCGCTTGGTGCGACGCGGACGCCGGCTACCGAGCGCGGCATGTCCGATCCGGAAGCGCTCAAGCGGATTCTGAAGGTATATCAGATTAAACGAATCGGCGAGCCGGAGGATGCGGCCAATATGATCCTGTTTCTCAGCTCGGATGCATCAAGCTGGATCACCGGCCAAACCATTCCAGTCAACGGCGGTTATTCTTTCGCTGTCTAGCTCAGGATCATTAAGAGGAGAATACGCGCGTGAACTACGAAACAATCATCCTGGAGTGCCGGGACGGAATTGGCTATTTGACGCTGAATCGTCCCGACCGGGCAAATACTATTAGCTTCCAGCTCGCGCAAGAGGTGGTCAGCGCGATGGAGGTGGTCGAAGCGGATCCCGAATACCGAGTGGTGATCATCACTGGCGCAGGCACTCGCCATTTTTGCGGTGGCGCTGATCTCCGAGATATGGCGCGTCGTGCCAGTGAGTCGCGGGCGGGTGGTGCAGAGGCCAAGAGCACCGAGCGGCGAGGGTTACCCTTAAAAAATATGTTCAGCGCCATCGAGGACTCCCGCGTTCCGGTGATCGCCGCGATTAATGGCGCCGCCATGGGAGGAGGATGCGAGATCGCGCTCGCTTGCGACATTCGTGTGATGGCTGACACAGCAACAATCGGTCTTCCCGAGATTCGTTTCGGCGCGCTTCCCGCAGGCGGAGGAACGCAGCGACTTCCACGCCTGGTTGGTCCCGGCGTTGCCAAGGAAATGATCTTCAGCGGACTTCCATGGTCAGTGGAGGACGCATTGCGTGTCGGTCTCATCAATCGGATTGCGTCTGCTGCTGATCTGATCAGCAACTGCGAGAAGATAGCCAAAGTCTACATCGAGCGCGCGGGCTACGCTCTCAAGACGGCGAAGGCATTGATCAATCGCGGTGTCGAATTGCCGCTGCAAGAAGGGCTCGCGCTTGAGCGCAAGATGATCGCGCAGATGGCGACTCCTGAAGAGCGCCGAAAAGCTCAGGAACAGGCCGCGGCTACGCAGAAGACTTACGCACGAATCTTTGGCGACCGATCCTGATGGCGGTGGCTAATCAGCTCTGGTGCCGTTGTTGTGTCTCCGAGAGCAACGGCTCGAGCCGATGGATCGATTCCTCCAGGCTCGCATGTTGCGTTAGCGCTTCAAGGAAAGGATCCCGTCTCAACCGCGTCATTCGCGCTACCATGTTCTTGATATTGTACGAGCCTGGATCGAGAGTCGGTTTGAGTTCCGCCCAACTCAATGGCGCCGACACTGGCGCTCCCGGAACGGGACGCACTGAGAACGGAGCCGCGATAGTTTTTCCATGGCCGAGTTGTAGATAGTCAATATACACTCGGCCTTTCCGGGTGCCTGGATTCCGATTGATCGTCGCGATTTCAGGAATTCGATCGACCACTGCCTGCGCAACCAGTTCTGAGAACATCCTGGCCTGCTCGTAAGTATATTTAAGCGCCAAGCCGACTACCACGTGAAGGCCCATCTGGCCCGAGGTTTTCAGGCACGATTCCAATCCCACCTCACGCAGGATACGAGCCACTTCCTGCGCGACCTGTACCGCGGCACGCGTCGTTGAACCTTTAGGGTCGATGTCAAATAGCAGCCAGTCAGGATGTTCGAGACTCGTGACGCGCGAGGACCAAATGTGAATTGTGATCGCCGCGAGATTAGCCACATAGGCAATAGCCTCTTCGCTGTCCAATATGAAATAGGCTATTTCCCGCTGCGAGTCCTCGGAATAGATCTTGGCGGTCCGAATCCAGGACGGGACGAAAGCGGGCGCGTCTTTCTGATAGAACATCTTTCCGTCGATACCATCTGGAAAGCGTGTCAGCATTACCGGGCGATCCTTCAGATAGGGCAGCATCCACTTTGAAATCGACCGATAGTAGGCGACCAGATCGCCCTTGGTATACTGCTCCTTTGGCCAGAACACTTTCTCGGGGTTGGTTACCGTGGCGATCGGCTGCTCAATCTTCCCATTACGCTCCAGACCGTCGAGTTTCTCACCCGGCTTGATATCAGCGATCGCTTCCTCTGCGGGATTTGAGAGTGCGTCAGGGCCTTGGTAGAGGCATTGGCGAGGATCGCCGCCCTCGACGAGTCCAAGGAAGCTTGCCTGCCGTACACCGCCGTGATCGGTCCACTCGCTGAATCTGATCTTGGCAACCAACTCCGGCCGCACGAAGCGTGCGCCCTTTTCCGTAGCGGGTTCGTCGATCATGGGCTTTCGAAACGGCGATGTCGATTGAGCGCGCTCCAGCAACATCGCGTGGATCTTGCGCAGGGTGTCGCGATTGAATCCGGTGCCGACTTTGTCCGTGTATCGCAATGTCCCGCCCGGTTCGTACTGGCCCAGTAGCAGCGCACCGAAGTTGGTTCGGGTGCCTGCGGGATCGGTGTAGCCGCCGATCACAAAAGTTCTGATGAGTGGACATTTGATCTTGAGCCAATCTCCGTTGCGTGCGCCGCGGTACGGCGCACTGCGGAGTTTGGCTATCATTCCTTCCAGATCGTGCTCGGCGACGGCTTGATAAAAATCTGTTCCGCGCGCCACCACGTGGTCGCAGTAGCGTACCGGCCCGTCACCCATAATTAATTCGCCGAGCAATTGCTTGCGTTGCTCGGTTGGGAGCGAGCGCGTGTCGTAGCGACCAAACGCCAGGAGATCGAAGACGAAATAGCGGACCGGAACCGCATAGCTGAGCCGCGCGATCTGACGCTGATCGTTGACATGCATTCTCGTCTGCAAGAGCTGAAAGTCCGGATGCCCGTCGTCGTTAATCGCGACGATTTCTCCATCGATGACTAAGCGATCGAAAGGATGGGCTTTCAGCGCCAGCACTACTTCCGGATAGCGATTGGTAATATCAGTTCCGCTGCGGGCGAATAGCTGGACTGAACCCGCGTCGCGGATAGCCAGTGCTCTCACGCCGTCGTACTTCAGCTCGAATAGCCACTTCTCGCTGTCGAAGGGCTTATCGGCCAGCTTCGCGAGCATCAGCGGAAAATCCGCGCGGCGCAGAGGTTTGGAGAATTCGCCCAGACCCTGCCGCGCGAGGAACTCCGCGACCTTGCGCCCCGCGGCGGGAGCGTCGCGCATCTCTTCGATCGTGAGTCCGGACAGCACCGAGCGCGGATGTGTTTCCAATACGTCGTCGGAGCTGGCGAATTCATCGCGCTTCTTGATCAGAAGCCAATTCTTCTCGTCCTTTGGATCGGAGGTCCGGCGTCCTCCCGTTCGCACCAGCGTGTATGCGCCGTTCAGCTTGTACCCGCGCAGTACTATGTCGAGCTTGCCGGCACGGACCGCGTCCGCCGCGTTGCCCGTAAAATCCTGTGCGCTCCACTCGCCGCGGTCCCACACGATTACCGCACCGGCGCCATAGTTTCCTTCGGGGATCACGCCTTCGAAGTCGCCATACTCCAGTGGATGATCTTCAACCGCGACCGCAAGATGCTTATCGGCCGGATTTAGCGAAGGACCCTTTGGCACCGCCCACGAACGCAGAACTCCCTCCATCTCGAGCCGGAAGTCGTAGTGCAGACGGCGCGCGGCATGCTTTTGGACAACAAAGATTCCGCGCGCCTGTGAGCCATGCGCTCGGATTGCGCCACCGAACGGCTCGGGCGTGCGATCGGCGCTCCGTTTGCTGCGGTATTTGCCTAACGGCATCGAGAAGACTGTTCGAAACGCGAGAGCGCCCGCGTTTCATCCGACTAGCGCGTGTGCGAGATGACGCCGAGGACGCCGGCTCTAGCGGGCTCGGCGCGTGCGAGGCGCCCTTCGCGATCCCTGAGCCGCTTTGCGTTCGGCCGGCTCGGCGGCTTCCTCGTCTTCCTTGCGATCCGAACCGATCGCGACGCCTCGCTTCTTGAGCGACTGTTTGAGCGCGCTCATCAGATCGATCACCTGGCCCTTGCGTACTTCGGGTGCGGACTCGGTGACCTCGTGACCGGCCATCTTCTGCTCGGCCGCCTCGATTACACGCTCGCGGTAAGTATCCTTGTATTTTTCGGGATTGAACTTTTTTTCCGTCAGGTCGGCGATCAACCGCTGTGCGAGGCTCAGTTCCGATTCCTTGACCGGCGCGTCCGCGCCATGATCGATCTCTTTGAATGAGCGCACCTCGTCCGCGTAGTACATCGTATGGAGCATCAGGCCTTTTTCGAATGGTCGGATCAGAACCAACCGCTCTTTGCCGCGCATCGTAAACTTTGCCACTCCGACGCGGTTGGCATTAGCCATCGCTTCTCTCAGCAGGTGATAGGCCTTGGCTGAGGTCGGCTCGCATCCGAGCAGATATGAGTTTTCAAAATAGACCGGATCGACTTCGGTGACGGGAATGAATTCGGAGATCTCGACCGCGTGATCCGCCTGCGCTTCGAGCTTCTTCAATTCCTCGTCCGTGAACGTGACGTATTTACCCTTCTCGACTTCATAGCCGCGCACGAGTTCGCTGCGATCGATGATCTGCTCTTCCACCGGACAAAAGATCTTTTCCTGGATTCGGCTCTTATCTTTGGCGTGCAGCAGATTAAACCTGACCGTCTTGGAACTGGTCGCCGGAAACAGGCGTACCGGAATCGAGACAAGTCCAAAGGTCAGGCTGGCGGTTGATACTGAACGAGGCGGCATCGCGGAATCCTCCAAGTGGACTCGGATGGAATCGTATAGCTCTTGAAGCTGGCTATTCCAACTAGGCCCCGAAATAAATTTAGTCGTACGCGCGTTGCGAGATGCAAGCAAATTTCAGGCAATCGTCATGCCACCTCAGAGAATCGAAATTGAGCGGCCTTTTACTGTATCTTCGCGCATTATCTCGACTTCGCCTTTTCTTCGACTACGAAATCCCTGAGAAGCATGAAGATTCGACTATCCGAGCACGACGCGCACATGGTGAATCGCGCCGTCGTCGACCAAAGGAATCTGCCGCGACTGCATCTCCTTGCCGTCGAGTTCCAGAACGCTGACGCCGCGGCTGACTCGACGCGGGTTCTCGATCGCGATCTCGTAGCGGGCCGAGTGATACTTGAACGTGATTTCGTAGCCGCGCCAGCCACTCGGTATCGACGGATCGAGCACTAGCGTCTCGCCCCGCAGACGAAATCCGAGTATCCACTCGAGACCCGTCCGGTACATCCATCCGGCCGAGCCGGTGTACCACGTCCATCCTCCCCGTCCGACGTTGGGAGAGGTCGAGTATATGTCGGCGGAGACGACGTAGGGCTCGACTTTGTAGCGATGCATGCTCGCGCGCGTATTCGAGTGATTAATCGGGTTCAGGATCGAAAACAGCTCAGCCGCTTTGTCTCCGTCACCGAGCATCGCGAATCCGATTACTGACCACAACGCAGCTTGTGTGTATTGGCCGCCGTTTTCCCGAAGGCCCGGTGGATAGCCTTTGATATATCCCGGATCGAGCGGAGTGTGATCGAACGGCGGCGTGAATAGCAGGACCAGGCCGCCGTCGCGCCCAACCAGATACTCATCAACCGCCGCCATCGCGACGGCCGCGCGAGCCGGATTCGCCGCGCCCGAGATAACGCCCCATGATTGCGCGATCGAATCGATGCGGCATTCGAGGCTCGAAGCGGAACCGAGTGGTGTCCCGTCGTCGAAGTAAGCGCGCCGGTACCAGCCGCCGTCCCATCCTTCGCGATCGAGAGCGCTCCGCAATTCGATAGCATGATGCCGCCAGGTCGTGGCCCGGGACTGATCTCCTCGCTCCTCCGCCAACCGCGCGAACGATGACAGCGCATCGAAGAGGAACCATCCGAGCCAGATGCTCTCGCCGCGGCCGGCGTCGCCGACCCGGTTCATTCCGTCGTTCCAGTCACCCGAGCCGATCAGCGGCAAGCCCTGGATTCCGACTGCGAGGCTGACCTCGAGCGCGCGCGCGCAGTGTTCATAGAGAGAAGCGTGCTCATCGGAAACGGTTGGCAGGAAGTACGCTTCGTCTTCACCAGCGTGCAGAGCGGGACCCTCTAGGAAAGGAACTATCTCCCCGAGAATAGCATGATCATTAGTAACTTCGACGTAGTGAGCAACCGCATAGGGCAGCCAAATACGGTTGTCGGAAATCCGCGTGCGCACGCCCTGGCCCGACGGCGGAAGCCACCAATGCTGAACATCGCCCTCGGTAAACTGCCGCGACGCCGCGCGCAGCAGATGCTCTTTCATGATCGCGGGCCGCGGCACCGCCAGCGCCATCACGTCCTGAAGCTGATCGCGAAAGCCGTACGCTCCGCTGGCTTGGTAAAACGCGGAGCGCGCCCACACCCGGCATGCGAGGGTCTGATAGAGCAGCCACCGGTTGAGCATGATGTCGACGGAGCGGTCCGGGGTCTTCACCTGGACCGTGCCGAGGACGTCGTCCCATTGACGCGTGACCGCGGCGCGGACCGCATCGAGATCGGTCTTGCGGTATTTGGCGATTATGGATATCGCATCCGTCCTGGTTGCCGCTTCACCAAGGAAGAAAACTATTTCCGTGGTGCCATTTGCTTTCAGCTCGACGCGAGTCTGCAAAGCGCCGCATGGATCGAGCGCGGCGCCTACTCGATTGGACAATTGCGCGGCGCCGGCCAGCGCGGCAGGGTTGTCGAGACTCCCGTTGCGCCCGAGAAACTCGGTGCGGTCGCCGGTCCACGAGAGTTGATCGCCGCCCAGGTCCGCGAACGCCACTCGCGTGCCGTATTCGATGCTGTAGGAGTTCCGCGCGAGCATCGCGTGGGTAGCAGAATCGATCTCGGTCACGATGAAGGGCGCCGAAGCGCCGCGCGCCGTTCCGAGCACCCATTCGACGTACGCAGTGACGGCGAGCCGCCGCGAACGCGCTTGCAGGTTGTGTATTTTCAGGCGCGAAATTTTGATCGAGTCGTCGATCGGTACGTACTGCTCGAGCTCGAGCCAAACTCCGTGCGAGGTGTGCTCGAATATCGTGTAGCCCTGGCCGTGGCGGACCAAGTAGGGTGCCGCCTCCTCGCGAATTGGCAATGCGGTCGGGCCCCAGAGCTCATTGGTGTCCTCGTCGCGAACGTAGATCACCTCGCCGGGCCGGTCGCCGACCGGATCGTTCGACCACGGCGTGATTTGGTTTTCCTTGCTGTTGATCGACCAGGTGTAGCCCGCGCCTTCGACCGAAACCTGGAATCCGAACGAGGGATTGGCGATCACGTTGATCCACGGCGCCGGCGTCCATTGTCCCTCACCAAGAATGGTCACGTACTCGCGTCCATCGGCGGCAAACCCGCCCAGCCCGTTGAAAAACTCGAGCACCGGCCGCGGCGGTGCAGCTCCGGTCTGGCGAATCATCGGCGCGCGGCGAGGCGGAGGTGCGGCTGCCGGCAAGATCATCTCGAGACGTTTGAGTTGTTGAGAGAGAGTGCCGCGGCGGCTCAGCAACACCGCGCGCGCAACGGCGGGAAGGATATTTCGCACTTCCGCCGAAACCAGGTCGGCACGCAGCACAAACACTTTTCCGCGCGCGGCTCCTTCCCCGGACGGACGCGCCTGGTTCGCACGCACGAGACCTTCCAGCCCGCTCTGCAAATCCTGATCGTAGGAAGGCGGCCGCTCATTCATGATTACGAGATCGACGTCGAAATGTTTCATGCGCCAATACTCGTGGGCGCGCACCAGCTCACGCACGATTTCCAGGTCTTCAGCCTCGTCGATCCGAACCAGCACGATCGGAAGATCGCCCGAGATTCCGCTGGACCAGAGCTTCGATTGTCCGCCCTCGTTCCGTTTCAAGACTTCCGCGGAAGGCCGCAACGTCGGATCGGAGTAGAACACGCGATTCGCCAGGCGCTGGAACAGATGCGCCTCGTCGGAACCGACTCCCAGATGATGTAGCTGGACTTGCGCCTGGGTCCACGCCAGCGTCACAGCTCGTTCGAACGCGGACGGGTCCTGATGCTTATCCACCAAGTCGAGGACCTGCGCTCGCGTCGGCGCGACCATCGTCCAGAACGCGACCCGCGCGGTGGCGCCCGCCGGAATTCTCACGCTGCGGCGAAGACTGAAAATCGGATCGAGGACGGTTCCTATCGTATTGGAGAGCGGCCGGCCGTCGATCACTGAGATGGGCGTGCGGGTGGCGCGCCCGCGTCCGAGGAAACGCGCGCGGTCGGTTTCGAACTGCACGCCGCCCGCGGATTCGCCTTCTACCACCGCGATATGCGCCGCCCAGATTTGAGGGTCCGACGGCGAGCGCGGCCGCCGCTTGGCCAGAAGAGCGCCGACCTCGGCCTCGAACTCCGTTTGCACGAACATCTTGGAAAAAGCCGGATGCGCGGCGTCCGCGGCGTCAGGCGCGAGCACGATCTCGGCATACGAGGTCAGCTCGATCTCGCGAGCGCGGCTCCCGAGATTCGAGATCGAAACGCGGCGGACCTCGGCGTCGTCTTCGGGCGAGACCGCTACTTCGAGCGTCGTTCTGATCGTGCCGTCGCGCCGCACGATCTCGGCGTGATCTTCTGAAAATTCGACTTCGTAACTTTCCGCCTCGACGCCGCTCGGCTGGTATCCGGCCGACCAGACCTTTGCGCTCTGTACGTCGCGCAGAAAGATGTACGAGCCCCAGGAGTCGCAGGTGACATCCTCGCGCCATCGCGTGACCGCCAAATCGCGCCAGCGGCTGAAGCCCGATCCGGCTGCGGTGAGCATCACCGTGTACCTGCCGTTGGACAGCAGATGCGTGCGCGGGATCAGATCATGCGGCGAATGAAAGCGGCGGATCGTCGGCGGAGTGATTCCGCGAATATTGGCGTCCGCGTTGACTTCTTCGGCGCGCGGCCGGGCGACGGCAACGTCGCGCGGAGTTCGTTCTTGCAGCAACAGCTCCGTCGCCTGGATGATCGGATCGGAATGGAACCGCGTGCGCATCACGCCTCCCAGAAGCGCGTCCGCGATCGCTACCAGAGTCATCCCCTGATGATGCGCCATGTAGGCGCGCACGATCGCAACCGTCTCGCCCTCCGGAACTCGCGAGGGCGTATAGTCCAGCGCTTCGTACCAGCCGTATCGGCCCAGGCCGCCGGCCGCTCGCAACCGCGAGAAGTTCCGCGCCGCCGCCTCGGGATCGACCATCGCCGCCAGCGCCGTCGCATACGGCGCGATGACGGCGTTTTCCCGCAGTCCGCGTTTAAGCCCCAGACCGGGCACTCCGAAGTTCGAGTACTGATAAGTGAGTTCGAGATCTCTCGCGTTGTATGCCGATTCCGAGATTCCCCACGGCACTCCGAGTTGCGCGCCATATTCCATCTGCCGCCGCACCACCATCCGGTTGGTCTGTTCGAGCAGGCTCCCCAGCGGCGCGCGCATCACCAGCGACGGCATCAGGTACTCGAACATCGAGCCCGACCACGAGATCAGCGCCGAACCGCGGTCCACCGGCGTCATGCCGCGCCCAAGGCGAAACCAGTGCCGGGCTGAGACGTCCCCCTTGGCAATCGCGACGAAACTCGCCAGCCGCGCCTCCGACGCGAGCAGGTCGTAACAGTTGGAATCGAGACTGCCGTCGGCGACGCGGTATCCGATCGAAAACAGATGACGCGCCTGGTCGAACAGGAAATCAAATTTCATCGCGTCGAAAATGTCTCCGGCGGTCGTGGCGAGCGCCGTCAGTCTGCGCTCCAGCGCTCGGGCCGCCTCGGAGGAGTGGTTCAATGCGGCTGCGAGCAGATCGATTTGCGCAAGCGAATGGGCGGTCGTGCCGGGCTTCGCCGCCAGCTGCACCCTGTGCGATGCGAGGATCGCGAGCGCCTGCTCGCAGCGGTCCGGCAGCTCGGTGAGAGTCGGGATCGAATCGAAGATAGAGCCGAAGAGTCCTTCAGGAAGATTTCCGCAGATCGCTTTCGAGCCAGTCGCGGTTGACGGCGCGATCGCCCACGGCATCAGCAGCTCGGCCTCGCGCTGATGGCTATCGATACAGGTGCGGATGGCGTTCGCCCACGCCAGTAACCCGGCGCTGTCGCTGTCGCCGCGCTCGGTGGTGAGAGTCTGCGCGATGTCGATGACTGAATCGGCCTGGAGCGTTAATTCCGCCAACTGTGCCGCGACCGCTGCCGGAGTTTGCGGTTGTGGCTGCAGCATCGCGGAGAGCGTATCGAGCGCTTCGCCAAGCTGTTTGGGAGTTACGCTGGAAGTGCGGAGATCGCCGGCCAGCGCTGGAAGAGACTCGCGGACGAGGGCGACCGCATCTTCAATTCCAGACCGCCACGACGAACCGATGATCGGGCGCTCGATTATCTCGCGGCAGGCGTTTCCAAACGCGATCAGATGGCCGGCCAGGTTCCCGCTGTCCACCGACGAAACGTACTTGGGTTCGAGAGGGCGCAGGTCGCGCGTTTCGTACCAGTTGTAAAAATGTCCGCGAAACATTTCGAGCTGGGTCATAGTTTCGACCGTGGCTTCGATTTTCTCCACGGTCGCGTGCGTTCCGAGCCAGCCGAAATCGTGCGCGGCCACGATCGACAGCAGGTATAGGCCGAGGTTGGTCGGCGAGGTCCGATGCGCCAGCACGGGCTTTGGATCTTCCTGGAAGTTGTCGGGCGGAAGCATGTGGTCCTCCGCCGTCACAAGCGTCTCGAAGAAGCGCCAGGTGCGGCGCGCGGCCAGTCTGAGAGCGGTCGCGTCGGCGGCGGGGAGCGGCTTTAACCCCTGCAATCGGGGCGGCTGGCTGATCCATCGCGCGATCGCCGGCGATACTACCCACAGGAGCGCAAACGGAGCCGCGATCCAGCCGCCGCCGCGGTCCGCGAATCCTGCGACTGCCGCGGCCACGATGCCCAGCGCGACGCCGCCGGCCATGCTGCGATAGAATCCCCGAAGATCGAGGCGTCTCGCCATCTTGGCCTGTGCGGCGGTCTTCCACTCGAGCATTTTCCGCTGGCTTACGAATAGCCTGTAGAGGGTTCGCGCGATCGCGTCGGTCATCAGCCACGCCTGATGCGCGAGCAAAGTAATCTGCATCGCAATCTGCGTCGCCGCGGTCGAGAGATCAGAGGCGACCGCGCGCAGGTAAGTGCGCTTGGAGAAACCAAGGCGCCGGGGTACCAGCTCGCGCAGCACCGGCAGCATCGCGGGAGTGGCAATCGTTGCGAGAACGAACCCAGTCCAGATTGCGGCGGAGATCGGCGCGAGAGTCCATCCCGCGATGAATGCAAGATAGATGGCCGGCGCCGACAATGTGCGGCGCAGGTTGTCGATCATTTTCCATCGCCCGACCAGAGGGATGACGCGCCGGCGATGCATCGGTTCGGTCGAGCGCCGCTTTGGCTTCGATCGGTACCCGCGCGCGAAAATCCAGGGAAGCAGTTGCCAATCGCCGCGGGCCCATCGATGCTGCCGTGCCGCGGCGACGTCATAGCGGGGCGGAAATTCCTCGACCACCTCGATATCGGAGGTCAATCCGGAGCGCGCGAAGATTCCCTCGAACAGATCGTGGCTCAGCAGCGCGTTGTCCGGCGCGCGGCCGTTCATCGCGGCTTCGAAAATATCGACGTCGTAGATTCCTTTTCCGCTGAACGATCCTTCGCCGAACAGATCCTGGTACACATCGGAAACCGCAAACGCGTAAGGATCGATACCGCTGGCGCTGGAGAAAACCCGCTGAAAGATCGAGCCGTCGCGCCCCGTCGGCAGCGACGGCGTCACTCGCGGCTGAAGCACTCCGTAGCCCTCGACCACCCGGCCGCAATCGGGGTCGAACTCAGGACCGTTGAGCGCGTGGGCCATCTTCCCGACCATCCGCTTGGCGGCTCCGCGCGGCAGGCGCGTGTCGGCGTCGAGCGTGATCACGTAGCGAACCCCGGCCGGCACGATAGGGGGCTGTCCGCCAATCGCGATGAAGTTGGTGTCGGTAGCACCGCGCAGCAGCCGATTCAGCTCTTGAAGTTTTCCGCGTTTGCGCTCCCATCCCATCCACTTTCCCTGCGCGGCATTCCAGGAACGCCGACGATGGAGCAGAAGAAATCGTTCGCCATCCGGCGCGGGTCCGTGGCGCTCGTTCAAGCGCGCGATCGCGGCCGCCGCGGCGCCCAGAAGCTCCTCGTCACCGGGCGCAGTTTCGGCCGTGTAGTCGGTCCAGTCCGAGAGCAGTGCGAATCGAAGGTCGCCGTCCTGGCTCGCCAGGTAGTGCACCTCGAGCCGCTCGACTTGCTCCTCGATCTCCTGCTGCGTCGTCAGCAGCGTGGGCACCACGAGCATCGTGCGCAGCGATGCGGGCACCCCGTCGCGAAGCTCGAGGCCGGGCAGGGGAGTCGGGCCGATAAAGAATGAGACGGCGCGGTTCACCAATGCGACCGCCGCATCGGCGGCGGGAATCACCGAAAGGATCGCGAGGATAATTCCGGTCCATCCGCGGACGCCGGATTCCCGAAGCGCGTAAAAAAGAAGAATCACAATGATGGCGGTAATGGTCGCGATCGCGCCGAGATAGTCCAAAAGCCCCGCGGTCGCGTTGGCGTGAGCGATACGATCGCGCAAGGGCGGATGGAATCCGATTTCTTTTTCGATCAACTTGCGCCCGGCCGAAATCAGGTAGTAGCCCGGATCCTGCTCGCGCCGAACAGTCGTGCTGCCACGGCCGGGACCTTCGGGCGCCGCGCGCTTGGCAGCCGCAATCGCGAGTCGGGCGATTTCGATCTCGGTGCGGTGCGTGCCGCGGGCCAGTTCTTCGATCGCATGCCGATAGAGATCGCGGGTCGGAAAGTCCATCGCGGCGAAGTTGCTGTTCGGGCGCAACACCGCGTCCACATGGCTGACGCTCTCGAAAAAATCCGCCCAATCGACGGCGGACATGAAGCGCATGCTCGTGATCACGTTGCGCACGGTCACGTTCATCGCGCCTTGCTCGTGATGCTCTCTGTTCACGCTTTCGTCGGCCGTGGTTCCCTGCGCGAGCAGCCGCCGGTCCAGCCACAAAAGGGCCGGCGTGACTTTGGGATCCTGATCGCGCAAGCGCTGAACCAGTTGAACCGCGAAGGCTTGCGGCAAGGGCGTGTGATCGAGCCCCTTGAGAACGGTTTCCGCGGGCTCCGCTTTGCGCCCGCCGATTCCGAGCAGCCGATTGGCCAGGATGTCGGCATGCAGTCGAGCCGCGCGGCTATTTACGATTCGCTCAGCCGAGCGCCGCAGGTTTTCCACCAGAACGATTCTCAGCGTGATCGCCACCGCCCACAGCTCGCCGATCGCGAGCGGCTGCACGCGCTGATAGGCCTGCACAAATTTGGCGAGCATCTGCGGATCGAACCTGCTGTCGGTGTGCGCGACAAAAGCCCATGCGATTCCGAACACGCGCGGATAGCCCTCCAGGGGGCCGTCGGCAAGTTTCGGCAACTGACGGTAGTAGCCGCGCGGTAGGTCGTCGCGAATTTCCCGAATCTGTTCTTCGACGACGTGAAAGTTGTCCACCAGCCATTCCGCCGCCGGCGTGATGGCGCGTTCTTCGCGGATCGCGGCGGCGATGCTCCTATAGGCGGCCAGCAAGACGCGGCCGTTGTCGCGCAGGCGCGTCGCCAGCCGCCGCCCGGTCTTCGGATTCATCGTGACCGGCTGCGCTGCGGCCAGGCTCTCGGCGTGCTGCTCCAGACGCTCGATTCCGAACAATTCGGCGAGGATCGGCGCGTCGGCGTTGGCGGTGAAGACGGAGGAGGGGGCCTTAAGCGCCCGAAAAGACAGCAGATTCACGCGCGCTCCTCAGAATAAAGAAGCGCCGAGAGGTCTGATTTCATCTCGTATCGTTTCATTTCGTTCGCGAGCGGACAAAAACAAGCGCCAGCGCGGCAGTGCCGATGCGACACGCGCGTCGGGAGGACGCGATCCATCAGGCACCCGGTTGCGATTGGTCGGGAACTACCGCGACTCCAATAAACCTGCGCAAACCCGCTTTGGACGCGAAATCAGCGTCCGCGCGGGCGTACATCCATCCTACGTCCGTGAGCGGGTTTTTGCTGGAATTATTTTGAATTAGGGGTACGGCCAATTCGGCGCGGCCAGGTTCACCATTCGTCGTTCGACAGCGATAGGAACGGACGAAAAGCACCATACAGGGCGATAGAGAGGAGCAGCGTGAGGGGTGCGATCATTCCCAGGAGCTCCCATTGCTGTATCGAAAAACCGCCGCACACGGCGCCGGTAAGATAAGCTGTCCATAAGCCGAGAGTCAGCGCGCCATGCTGAAAGGGAATCGTGCGCGGGGAGACCCTAAGCACCTTCCCGATCCGGCTGCGAAAACGGCGATGGGTTCGATCGCGTATCCAGAACAGGTATTCCGCCAGACTTTCGGCGAATTTCACCAATGTCCCGGTAACGAATGTCGTATAGACATTGATCCCGCCGACCTTTCTGATGACGACGTTCTGGATCCCCATCGGGATCGCCAGCATCGCCACCATCACGAAAAACTTGCCGGCCGGCTGCGGCGGAATATTCGCCTTGAAGCCGCTTCCGATTCCCGCCGCGATAAAGATCGCGATCAGCACAGCCTCGAGGCCGATCGCCGGTGGAAATGGAACCTTGATCTTCCGGCGTTCCTCCGCCTCATAGATAAACGCGCCCAGCAACAGCCCGAAAACAAACATCGCGATCGGCCATCCGCGGCGCACCACGCCGGTCCATTGCAGCTCGGAAATATGCCGCGCCATCCCGACCGTATTTCCGGTCATGTTCGCGGTATAGAGCCCGTAAAGCGAAACGAAGCCAACCAGATCGACAAAGCCAGCGGCCCAGGTCATCGCGACCGCGATATTGACCCTCTCGAGAGTAGTGAGCGGCCCGACCTGATTGCGCAATCTGGATTACCCTGCCGTGTGGCGAAATCGGGAACGCATTTGACCCTTCGGGCGCAAGAATATAGACATCTCTTGCTCTCTTCCACCTCGCTCAATCGCGGCAAGCGCGCGAATTCGACTGATTTTGCAATTGCAATGCCTCTGAAAACTCCCGCCGGTTCTCGAGATTGGTCCGAAGACGCGATGCTGGACAAGCTCCAGCGGGAAACGCTCGGCTATTTCCTGCATGAATCGAACCCAAAGAATGGCCTGATACTGGATAAGACCAAAAAAGATTCTCTCGCGAGCATCGCCGCCACCGGACTCGCCCTCGCGTCGTATCCAGTAGGAGTCGAGCGCGCTTTTCTGACTCGCGAGGACGCGATCAAGAGAACGCTCGCGACGCTCCGGTTTTTCTGGTCTAGTCCCCAGGGAGCGGAGCCGGACGCGACGGGATATCGCGGATTCTATTATCATTTCCTCGATATGGAGACCGGCAGGCGCGTATGGAAGTGCGAGCTCTCTACGATCGACTCCGCGATTCTGCTTGCCGGCGCTCTGACCGCCGCGATGTACTTCGAGCGCGATACTCCTGACGAACGGGAGATTCGCGAGCTTGCTGATTCGCTTTATCGCCGAGCGGATTGGCATTGGGCGCAGAACAATGGCCTGACGGTCAGCCACGGATGGCATCCGGAAACCGGATTCATCAAGTACCGTTGGGAAGGCTACGACGAGGCTTTGATCCTGTATGCGCTGGCGCTTGGCTCGCCGACATTTCCGCTGCCCGCCGAAAGCTACCGCGCGTGGAGCTCAACCTACGAATGGAAGAGCATCTACGATATCGAGTTTCTCTACGCGGGCCCGCTCTTCATTCATCAGTTGTCGCATCTGTGGCTTGATCTGCGCGGGATTCAGGACGATTTCATGCGCGACAAGGGCATCGACTATTTCGAGAACAGCCGCCGTGCGACGCAGGTCCAGCAACTCTATGCGATTCGCAACCCCCACCAGTTCGCGCATTACGGCGAGCACTGCTGGGGAATCACCGCGAGCGACGGTCCCGGACCGATGACCTTGCGGGTCGCCGGAATCGAGCGCAACTTCTTCGGCTACGAGGCCCGCGGCGCGCCCTTCGGCCCCGACGACGGCACTATCGCGCCATGGGCGGTCGTCGCGTCGTTGCCATTCGCGCCCGAGATCGTCCTGCCGACGGTAAGGCATTTCAACGAGTTGCGCCTGCGCGAAACGAACCCATACGGCTTCAAGGCGACCTTCAATCCTACCTACCCCGACGAAAGCGGACGCACCTGCGGCTGGATATCTCCGTGGCACTACGGACTGAATCAGGGGCCGATCGTGATGATGATCGAGAATTTCCGCACCGGCTTGCTGTGGGACTTGATGCGGCGATGCCCCTACGTCGTCGAGGGATTGAGGCGCGCGAATTTTCGCGGTGGATGGTTGTCATGAGTCGGGGTCGCGATCGCGGCAAAATTTTCTTATTGACGCTCACAGGGTGCCGCCAGAAAATGGGGTATCAAACGGATGGAGGTGATGTTTTATGCCACAGCCCAATGACAAATGTCCGTGCGGTTCCGGCAAGGCCTACAAGGATTGTTGCGGCAAATCCAAATAGGATAGTCCTCAACGCCGGCTTGCGGGATCGCGCACGGTCTCACGCAAATTCCTGACTGAAGGCGGGCCCGGATCCTCCGGCCCCGCCTTCTCGCGTTTCCGTACCTGTAACGGTTGGTTTGATCAGGCGGGGGTAGTTTCGATAGCCTTCAGGCGGGGACGCTATGGCACGCGCATTCGATATCGAGCCTCTAAACGCCACCTTCGGCGCCGTAGTGACGGGCGTGAAGCTCGCCGCCCTCGACGATGCTGCGTGGAATGATCTCCATGCCGCGTGGCTCGAGTACGCGCTCCTGATTTTTCCGGGGCAGCATCTGAGCCGCGACGAGCAGGTCGCCTTCGCCAAGCGCTTCGGACCGCTCGAGTTCGCGATCGCGGCGCTCAGCAACGTCAAGCCTGACGGCACGCTGATCGTCGATCAGGACAACGACATCCTGAAAATTCTCAAGGGCAACATGGGATGGCATTGCGACAGCACCTACATGCCGGTTCAGGCCAAGGGCGCGGTGTTCACCGCCGACATAGTTCCGAAGTCAGGCGGAGCGACCGGATGGGCCGACATGCGCGCAGCCTACGACGCGCTCGATGACGCGACGCGCGCGAAGATCGAGCATCTCGCGGCGTACCACTCGCTCCGCTACAGCCAGGCGAAAATCGGGCACACGCCGAAGCCGGGCAGCGACTACAGCGGCTACGGCTTCCACGACGGTCCCGTGCCGCTGCGTCCGCTGGTGAAAGTCCATCCCGAAACGGGCCGCAAGTCGCTGGTGATAGGCCGCCACGCCTACGGCATCCCGAACCTGGACTCCGCCGAATCCGAACGCCTGCTGCAAGAGTTGGTTGACTTCGCCTGCCAACCTCCGCGCATCTACCATCACCAATGGACCAAAGGCGACGCAGTAGTATGGGACAACCGCTGCCTACTGCATCAAGCGACCCCATGGGACATGCGCGAACCTCGCACAATGTGGCACAGCCGCATCGCCGGCGACCCCGCGACCGAGTCAGCACTCGCATAACTCGACGTTCCCTGTTAGCCGCTGCCTGGAATCCAACCGTCTGTATACCGCCTAACCAATTCTACGTACCAATTCGGATGGATAATCCGCAGCCTATTGTACACTGAAACGATCGGAGACGTTCGCGCGAGTCCATCGAGCGGAGCCATCGCGGCGTTCAAGGCATAAACCCTATCTTTATTCCCGCCTCATAGTTTATCGGCGGGGACGGGAAGCCGAATGCCTGTGAGTAATGGCGGTCGAACAGATTCTGGATTCGAACAAAGCCTTCTTCGTGACTTAGATAAGGCACCAAGCCGTCGCCGAGCTTGTATGACAAGGTCAAGTTGAATAGTTGATAGCTGCCATGATTCTCATATCCATACGGCGGCTGAGTTTGCAGATCGTCGCGATCTCCGACGAATTGATACGCCAGAACAGAGGTGAACTGGTCGCCATGCTTGAACAGGTCCGGCGTTTTGTACTCCAGGACCGCGGCTCCTGAGCGCTTCGGCACGCGCACCGGCTGGAGACCCGAGACCAACGGCGCGTGAGTGGAGTCGAGCACGGTGAAGTTTCCGCTCAGCGAGAGGCCCTTCAGCGGATGCACCGATGGCACCACTTCCAGTCCCTGCACATCCGCACGGCCGATGTTCGCCGGGAGGAAACCAAAAGGACAGTCACTGCTTATCGCACATACCTTATCGGCGACGAGATTATGCGTGCGCCGCGAGAAGTATGTCAGAGTCAAGTTAGCCAATTCGCCAAAACTCTTCTCGATCGAGCCGTCATACTCGCTCGAGATCGTGGGCTTGAGCTTCGGGTTGCTGAAGCCGGGGTAATACAAATCGTCGAAGGTCGGCGCTTGAAAGCCTTCGCTGTAATTGCCGCGCAGCGTAACGCCGTACTTGGGAAATGGAATAGCCACTGACCATGCGGGACTGACTTCCTTTCCGAATTGGCTATTGCCGTCAACTCGGAAGCCTCCGGTGAGCAGCAGGTGATCGTGAAACAGGCTGAGCTGCTGCTGAAGATAGCCCGCGTATTCCTGCCGCTCTGCGTGGAATACGGTTACCGAAGGCGGAGTACCTGGGTAGGTCGAATAATCGCCGTCGCGGCCCCATCGATCCTTGAAGTCGAAACCAACCAGAGTCACGGCTCCGGGAAGCCAGGTGTAGATCGCCTCGGCGTTGGTCGCGCGAATTTCATCCGGGATATCGTCGGACTCTCCATTGAGCAGTGCGGGACTCGGTGTCTTGTTGATTCGAATCTCGTCACGCACGAAAGATCCGTTCCATCGGACCAGAAGCTTTTCGGTTAGATGGCTTTCGACTTCGCCCTTGAACAGCATGAATTCGGTCCGTTGATGAGCTGTCGGATCGAGCGGATTTCCGACATCGTCGTTGGAAAACTCCGGCAGACCCACGTCGGCCCCGGTGTAGCGGGCGAACGCGCGCAACGTGGTGTCGTCGGTGATGTGATAGTCGAGCCGCGAGGTCAGCGACAGGTTGTCATATTGGCCGTTTGCGGACTGAAATCCTCCGGTCGAGAAGTAGGATACCGATCCAGAATATCCGAGCCGATCAATTGCGCCGCTGGCCGTCGCCACCTGGCGCTGAGTGGCCCAATTTCCGCCGTCGGAGAGAAGACTGAACCTCGGAGCACCGGTGCCCTCCTCGGTGATCTGATTGATTACGCCGCCAATCGCGGACGATCCGTAGAGTGAGCCGCCAGCTCCGCGGATGACCTCGATTCGGTTGGTGTTATCAGTAGTCAGGTTGGAAAAATCGAATTCTCCGGAACCGCCGTTATTGACTTCGACGCCGTCGAGGAGCGTGAGGACCTGCGAGCTGCTCGATCCACGGATACTCACATCGACTTCCGTGCCAGGCCCTCCGCTTTGCGTAACCTGGACTCCGGGCACCTCGCGAAGCGCGTCGCTGGTCTGCTGAATCTTCTGATCGTCGATCTGCTGCGCATGTATGACGGTCACCGTGGTTCCGATCTGGCTAATCGGTTGAGAGACGCGAGTGGCGGTGATGACCATATCGGGAAGTTTGGTCGTCGGAGCCTGCCCCGCAGCATTTGCGGCTGGAGAAGGAGCGGCGCTGCTGGCCGACGATGGCTGACTATTGGCGGCCTGCGGGCCAGCGCTCGGGGGCTTTGGGGTTGGAGAAGCCGTCGGCGAAGCTGGCGCTGGAGAAGACTGAGCACGCGAATATGACGGCCAGATCGTGGCGACAAACAGAGTGAGAATAAGAACAAACCCAACACGCTTCGGCAACATAGACAACACTCCACCCTCGTAGAGGTTGCCTTCTGCGGAATCACGGGAACGGTTGGCGAGGCGTCAGAACTTCTGAGTGCCGGAGACGAAAACCAACTTGACCCTCCCCGCGGAAGGCAAACCGTTGAGATCCACTCGGTCGGTCTCCTGGCTTGGGGTTCATCCTTGGACCCGCCTTCCCGCTTTCGCAGTGGCTGGTGTGGGTCCTCGTCACCCCTCACAGTTGCGGGGCAGCGCCGGATTTTAACCGGCTTCCCGTTCACCGAGTGAGACGGGAACCTAAACGAACGATGAGATCCTGTCAAGCGAAACGGCAAAGAGGGAAGGCCTCCAGCGAATAACTTCGCCTCCGGAACGAAGCGAGAGCTCTAAATTAATTGCGTTGTTCTGAATACTCGAAGTGCCATGACGAGGAGCCACTCCAGAGATACTGTTGACACCGAATTTTTCTTCTGGGAAAGTCTCAAGCGTTTGTTGGAAGGTGAGGGAAGCCGGTGAAACGCCGGCACGGCCCCCGCCACTGTAATCGGAACGAAAGCGGCGACAATGCCACTGCTCCCATGAGCGGAGTGGGAAGGTGCCGCAAGTAGGAAACCTGCGACGTGCAGGAGAGCCGAAAGTCAGGAGACCCACCCTCCAACAAAATTGCTCAGCGATCCTCCGGGGTGTGGGGACGGTGACAGTCGGAATCCGATCTCCTCTTGGCGCACTACACCGCGCATTTAGGCATCTGATTCCGATCTCACGACCCTTCCCGTACATCGTTCGGATCGTTGAAGGCGTTACACAGCCGTCGCGCTCAAGCGCAGGGGCATGGCCATACGGTACGCGGATCGCATCGCGATGATGAAGTCAGGTGCGGTGGTGGCCGCGGGAGCGTCCGACGATGTTCAGACTTGGTGTTTCACCGCGTCGCGCCGCACCGGAGCCAACTATTCACCGAACGAACCCATGGTGCGACCAGCTACAATCAATCAGGATACGAGATGACGCCTCCGAGCAGCGCGAGATTTCCGGCCCTCGACGAGCCATGGAAGCGCCTGCCGCTCGTGATGCTGGTATCGCTAGTCGTCTGGGGCGCATTACTACTTGCCTTCGGTATTCTTCTGGAGTTTACTCCGCGGCCCTCCTCGGATTTGGAGACACTTGACGCAAGGATCATCGAACTACCGGCAACTGGACTGGCGGGTGGTGGCGGAGGCTCCTCCAGCGCTGGCGAGAGTTCATCGGCACCGAAAGCAGCTAAGGCGCCGCCAATAGCCAAGTCCAAACCGAAGAAGCCGCCTGCCGTTCGCGCACATCAAGTCGAGCCGGAGGCGAAAAACTCGCGAACGACATACGAGACAGAAAAAACGAAGCCACGCCCTTACGTCCCGGAGGCAGAAATTCCCAAAGCAAGCTCCCAGCCGGAGGCCGCAGCGAACCCAGCATCGAACCAGCCGGGTGGCGCCGGCGCGGCCGGCGAGGGAGGTATCGGGAGCGGAACTGGATTAGGCGTCGGTAACGGCGTAGGCGACGGTTCAGGCACCGGAGCTGGCGGAGGCTTCGGCACCGGTGGCAGCGGACCTGAGGCGATCTATGCCCCGGTGCCGACTATTCCGGATGACATGCGTGACGAGGTGCTCGAGGCGGTTGCCGTCGCGCGATTTCAGGTTTCTCACGATGGTAAGGCTATTGTATCGCTGACCAAACCCACCGATTTTTCGCGCCTCAACGATATAATTCTTGAAACCCTTCGGCAGTGGCGCTTCCGTCCGGCATTGAGGAATGGCGTCGCGGTCGATTCGAACGCCGAAATCAGATTGCTGATTACCGTGCAATAGCTCACAGAAGATTTCGTCGACTCGCGCTTATATACGGCGGACTCAACCACGGCTATCGGCGCTCGCGAATTGTACCGGAGAAGGAATAATTATAGTGCTCCGATGGCGAATCTAATAATACCGCGAATCCTGGTCGCAGGAACGGCCAGCGGAGTCGGCAAGACCACTTTCGTCGTTGGCCTGATAAGAGCGCTCCGTTCGCGAGGCCTGAAAGTCGCCGCCTTCAAATGCGGCCCGGATTATCTCGATTCCACCTACCACGCGCGCGCGGCAGGTACGCCGTCACACAATCTGGACGGATGGATGATGGGACGCGACGCGGTCCTGGGAACTTTTGCGCGCGTCTCGAAAGGAGCCGACATCGCGGTGATCGAGGGTGTGATGGGGCTCTACGATGGCGCGTCGCCAAATAGCGACGAGGGATCGAGCGCCGAGATCGCGAAGTGGCTGAATGCTCCTGTGCTCCTGGTGGTCGATGCCTCGGGGATGGCGCGAACGATCGGAGCGATTGCCCACGGTTTCGCCGGGTTTGATCCGAAAGTGCGTCTAGCTGGCCTAATCTGTAATCGCGTCGGTAGCAGATCGCATCTGCAACTTCTTCGCGATGCGCTGGACAGGCCGCCGGTGCTTGGAGCGATGCCGGAAAATCCTTCGTCGAGTTTCCCGGAACGTCACTTGGGCCTGCGCACCGCCGACGAAGGCACGGTTCCCGACGCAATCCTGTCGTCGTGGGGAGAGATCGTTCGCGACTGGTGCGATCTCGATTCGATCATCTTGATTGCGCGGCAAGCTCCCGCTCTGTCGATATCTTTACCTGAACCAGTCGCTGCGCGGATTCCAAAGTGCCGGATTGGCCTCGCGTTCGACGAAGCCTTCCACTTTTATTATGAAGACAATCTGCGACGGCTCGAGAACGCGGGCGCGGAGCTGATTCGCTTCTCTCCGGTTCATGACCAGCACTTGCCTTCGGTCGACGGTCTCTACATAGGCGGAGGATACCCCGAAGTTCACGCATCGCAACTTGCCGCGAACGAGTCGATGAGGCGCGCCATCGAGGACTTCGCTCATTCGGGCGGCGTAGTTTATGCCGAGTGCGGCGGTCTCATGTACCTATGCTCGGCGCTCCGCACGCTGGATGGAATGTCCTATCCAATGTGTAACGTCTTACCGGGCGAAACGACGATGTGCGAGCGATTGCAGGCGTTGGGCTATGTGGAAGTCGAAGCAGTTGAAGATTCGATTCTCGGCCGCGCGGGGCTGCGCTTCAAAGGCCATCAGTTTCGCTATTCGAATATCGAAATCGAGGAGCAACGATTGACGCGAGTCTTTGATCTCACGCGTCGGCCTGGCGGAAAGCCGGTTCGGGAAGGCTACCAGATCGATCGCGTTCTCGGATCCTATGTCCACGCCCACTGGGCCTCCAATCCGCGTATTCCTGTTGCGCTAATCGAAGCCTGCGAGAGGCGCAGGATCTAACGATTGCACCGATCACGCTGAAATTCCGGATGATTCTCAAGGACGCGAATCTTTTCGCGTCCGCGTCTCGGTGCCAGAGCTAACTACATTCGGGTCAGTCTCGATGAAACTGATTTCCTCGCCGCCGGGTCCGGTGAAATCATCGTAATGGAAGACGTTGCCATTTTGATCAGTATCAGTTTCAGTTGCACTACAATCGGAGTTGACGCTGTACGCGCCTTGAAATGTACTCAAGCGCGTAGCCGGTTGACCCTCGGTGGTAGTTGTCCAGACGCCGTGTGAAGTACCGTCTCCGTTGAAGACGGCCAGACCAGCAACTGCGAAGCTCGTGAGCGTGCTTCCTGCTACAGTGTATCCGCTATAGGCATATACGTAGGTGCCGCGCATTGTCGCATCGCTACAGCTTCCGCGCGAGTTCGCAGCGCGGGCGCAGGTTGAAGTCATGATTAGAGCTATAATCCCGATTCCCCCAACCCGGGCCGCATTCCTCGCCCGTCTGTACGATTTGATCATCGCGCGCTCCTTTGAGCGGGTTCCCGATATTATTGGCCCGGCGTTTTTATTCCCGCTATGTGCAGTGCCTTCTCCTTCGCGCTCTTCAAATCGTAGTATTTGCGGGTGACGATACGCTGTGCGTAAAGTCCGCCGCCCGCCTGCACGTTGGTGACCGCTTTCCATCCGCCGTACGCGTCGGCGGTCAGGTCGCGAATCGCGTGGAACAGGCGCGCGCGATACTCGCCATCCACTCCGGTCATCGTGCCCATGTACTTGCGCAGGAGCGGACCCGTGACTTCGTTATCGAAGTCGGCGATTCCCGGAGCGGTCAGAATCGAACCGCCCGAAATGTCGTGCAGATGACGCACCATCACGTTGTAATTTGCGGCCGCATGGTACTTGCCCGCGTTGGTGTATAGCTCGTCGGGAAAAGCGCCTTCGGAGGTGACCTTGCAATTCGCGACGGCGGCTTCGAGCGAGGCGCGCACCAGGGTCGCATGGATGATCATCTCGGAGATTTTCTCCTTGATGTGGCTCTCGCCGGCCAGACCGTTCGCCTCGGCAATTAGCTGGGCGAACCCAACCAGTTGATCGGCTTCTTCCGCCATCGCGGAGAGGCCCCCCAGCCGCTCCCATAGGCCCAGCGAATGCGCGAAAATCGCGGCGTATTTCACTTCACCATCGAGGAAGATCCTCTCGTTCGGGACAAACACGTCGTCGAAGATCACGAAGCCTTCGGGCATGTGAGTAATTGAGGAGATCGGAAAGTCGCGCGGGTCCGGATGACGCGGCGCATAGGTGGTATTGACGATCTTTACCCCGGGCGCATTGACCGGCACCACGCACGCGATCGCGTAGGATTCCTCCCCGGGCTTCATCGCCTTGGTCGGGATCGTCATCAGCTCGTGGCTGAGCGACGCTCCCGTAATGTGAAGCTTGGCGCCGCGAATCACCACGCCGTCCTTGCGGCGATCGACCACGTGCGTGTACGCATCGGGATCGTCCTGCTTGCCGGGAGGGCGGCTGCGATCTCCCTTTGCGTCGGTGATGCACTCGACGATCCGGACGTCGCGGCGCTGCGCACCCTTGACGTAGTGCTGGATACGGTCGGCGTTTTCCGGCAGCGCATCGGCGATCCGCGTCGCGGCGGTGGTGAGCGTCATGATCGATTGATAGGTGACGGCCGACACGATGTCCGATTCGTGCTGAAGCGGGATCCGCTCCTTCAGCTCCTCGGCCGAGTGCGGAATCGACATCAGGGGACTGACCGCATCGGGCTTGGGCGAGTACCATCGGTCATATCCCGCCGCGACTCGCGAGACACAGGGTCCCAGGATCGGATGCCCCACCAAATCGCGCACCCGCTCGCCCTCGAAAAAAGTCTCGCGATTATCGTCAAGCGATTTCTTGTATTGCTCTCCAGTCATCATAACGGCAGCCAACTCCTTGAACGGTCTGATAGTTTTCGCGCATGGCCCGGACGCCTACAGCGCCACAGCCAACGTCATTTATACTGCGCCCCGCGCCTCAGGTGGTAATGGATGGCGGGGTTACGTGGAGAGGCTCAGCGCATCACGTGACAACGACGAGCTCCGGCCCCTTCCGTACCGAAGGGGGCAGAAAAAACGCTGGCGATAGGCCGTCTCACCTAAGGCATCCGGACCCTAGTACGTAATTCGCCACTTTTGAGTTAGGATTATTCTCATGCTGGAATGTAGAAACTGTCATCAGGAGCTCGACAATTCCTATCAAGCACCGAATGAGAAGCCGTGCCCCACGTGTGGCTCAATGAAGCGTACGATTCGCGCATCTGCGGCAGATTCGATGGGGGTATCCGAGCGTTCGAGGATACCGTGGAAATCAGGCGACAAACGCGGCGGGAAGCCGCTTCTGTCAGGCGTGAGTGGCGATGAATTTCATCACGACTCCGGACGCTGGCGCCTTCTCGTCGCATAATCGACCGAGTCAGAGATCGGTACTACGAGCATATCGTCGAACAAGATTCGGGACACGTGGTCAGCCACGTCGAAGAAAAGCTCAAGGACCATAGGAATCACGGTAGCGCCAAGAAACCATGACTCCGGGCGATCCGAAGTACGTCGCGAGCGCTCGATGAGACTCGAATGAATTTTGTCGAGGAGAGATTGATGGTACCGAGGGCGGGACTTGAACCCGCATGTGCTTGCGCACGGAGGATTTTGAGTCCTCTGCGTCTGCCATTTCGCCACCTCGGCATCCCGGTGGTCCCCTCCACTTATACGAGACCTTCAATTCTCCGGCAACGGTGGCACGTCGGTTGCTCCCCCTTCTCTCCGTGTCGGTCTTTGATGTCCTGATTCGGGACGTATTGGCGATTGCGCGAGGACATTGCTCGCATACGGAGAATTCATGTCTCAATTGGAAGCTACCGTCCCGCTGATTGCGGCGCCCGTCTCGATCAAGCCGCGTGTCGTTTCTTCGGCGGGATTGAAACATGCCCTTGGCAACGTTCTGCTCGCGGCGTCGTTCTTCGTTGCGGCGCTGCCGAGTGCGAATCAGGCTCCGATCGATCTCGCCAATGCGATCTGGATTATCGGCGCGGTCATCATGGGAGCGTTCTCGCTCATCCGCCTGCCGCCGAAAACCGCGATGGTGACGGTGCCTGCGATCGCCGCCTCTGCCGGGATGCTCGTGATTCCGTGCCTGATGCGCCCGGTCTCGCCGTCAGACGGGCTGCTGGCGATCGTGGGAATCGCGCTCGAGCTGGTCGGCGTGGCGCTCTCGCAGATCGCGCGAATCTACATGGGGCGGAGCTTCGGAATTCTGCCGGCGAATCGAGGACTCGTCTCGAACGGGCCGTTCTCGAGCGTGCGTCATCCGATTTATCTCGGATGGCTCATCCTCACGATTGGATTTGCGTTCTCGTATCCGACCGCGCGCAACGTGCTTTTGATTGTCGCGTCAATTCCGTTCCTGGTCTGGCGAATCCAGATGGAAGAAGGGCTGCTCGCGATCGAGCCCGCCTACCGCGCCTACCATCACAAGGTCCGCTTCCGGTTGTGGCCGGGAGTGATCTGAACGAACCCAAATTTCGCGTGCTTAATCGATCGTTCGCTGCCGCGTTCCGAGCAGATAAATTCCGCCCGCGATCTGCGTCGAGAGGAGCATCGCGAATATCAGTCCTCCAATCACCGCGATACTAAGTGGCTGCTGCACCTTCGCGCCCGCGCCGAGGCCAAGAGCGAGCGGAAACAGCCCGGCGGCGGTCGCAAGCGTCGTCATCAGGATCGGGCGCATCCGGATGCGCGCGGCGTCGGCGAGCGCCTGCGCCGGAGCGAGTCCGTGCGCGACCTCGCGTTCGGCGGAATCGAGCAACAGGATTCCGTTCTTCGCCGTGATGCCGGCGACCATGATAATCCCCATGAACGACGAGATGTTGAGCGTGATGCCGGTGAGGTCGAGGCCGAGGAAGCTGCCGGCCAGCGACGCTACCGCCGCGATCAGGCATGCCAGCGCCGGAGTCAGGCGGCCGAATTCCCAGATCAGGATCAGGAACATCGCGACCGTTCCGGAGATCAGCACCAGCGCGAGCTGGCTGAACGCCTGCTGCTGCTGAGTGTAGAGGCCGCCGTACTCGAGGCTGATTCCGGGGGCGAGCGGAAACTTCGCAAGGGTCGCGCGCACCCGGTTCATCGCGGTCCCGAGATCGATTCCCGACAGGCGCGCCGTGACATGAACGACGGGGCGCAGGCGCTCGCGATTGAGCTCGGTCCTCGCGCCTTTGAAATCAAATTTCGTGACCGAGGAGAGCGGCACCCGGCCATTGGCCGGCGTCTTGAGCATCACTTCGGACAGCGCGCTGAGGTCGAGATGAAACTGCTCGGGATAACGCACGCGCACGCCGACCAGCCGATCGCCCTGGCGGATATTGGTCGCCACGGTTCCCTCGACAATCGTGCGCAGAGCGGTCTGGATATCGGCGGCCGAGAGTCCGTAGCGCGCTGCCGCGGATTCGTTCACCAGCACTTCTTCTTCGGGGCTGCTCAGCACCACGCCGCTGAAGACGTCGACCAGGCCGGGAATCTTGCGCAACTCGTCGGCGACGCGGCGCGCGGTGGCTTCGATCTCATTCTGATCCGCGCCGAAGACTTTGACCTCGACCGGCTGCGGTGTACCCGACAGGTCGCCGAGCAGATCCTGCAGCATCTGCGAGAACTCGATTTGCACGCCGGGCACGGAAGCGAGCACGCGGTTGCGGACCGAATTGATCACCGCGTTGATTCCGCGGCTGCGATTGGCCTTGAGCCGCACCGAGAAATCGCCCGTATTCGATTCGCTCAACTGGAAGCCGAGTTGCGTGCCGGTGCGGCGCGAGAACGCCGCGACCTCGGGCGTCGCGAGCAGGATCTTCTCGATCTGCCCGAGCATCGCCTGCGTGTCGGCCAGTGTGCTCTCGGGCGGGGTGATGTAGTCGAGCACGAACTCGCCCTCGTCGAGCTCAGGCAGGTAATCGGTGCCCACGTTGCCGTACATCACGGCGGCCGCGCCGATCGCGATCGCGGCGATCAGAATCGACAGGACGGGAAACCGCATCACCGGGCGCAGGGTGAGGAGGTACCCGTCGCGGACCCGGCTGAAGATACGGCCGGGCTCGCGGCTCTTGCGGCGA
The DNA here is from genome assembly GCA_963801665.1 of uncultured delta proteobacterium. GTDB lineage: Bacteria > Desulfobacterota > Binatia > Binatales > Binataceae > JBARDN01. The sequence continues at coordinate 1,158,802 of CAWDFL010000003.1, forward strand.
ATCGGCTCGAGGATCATTTCGAGCGCGGGAGTGAAGTAGAGCGCCAGCGCGAGCGAGATGGCGAGGCCCGCTCCGAGCGTCGCGGCCAGCGAGCGGAAGAACACGCCGGTCACGCCGCTTACAAATATCAGCGGCGCGAACACCACGATTACAGTCATCGTGGAGGCGACCAGGGCGCGCGACAGCTCGCCGAGCGCGGTGGGAACGGCGTCGATAGCGGCAGTTCCGGAGGAGCGCGCGCGATGGATCGCCTCGATCATCACGATCGCGTCGTCGATGAACAAGCCGATTCCGGCGGCGAGGCCGCCGAGCGTCATCATGTTGAAAGTCAGCCCCGCTGCCTTCATCACGACGAACGTAATCGCCAGCGTGCACGGCACCACGATCGCGGCGACGCCGGCGCTGGCGAAGCTGCGCGTGAATGCGAGCACTACAAGGACCGCGAGCACCAATCCGAAAACGATCGCGTCGCGAACGCTCAGGAATGATTCGGTGACCAGGAGCGATTGATCGTAGGAGAAGGAAAAATCAACGTCCGGATAGCGCTGGCGCATCGTCGCGACAATCGCGCGCGTCTGCGCCGCGATCGCGACGGTGCTACCCGCGGGCTGGCGCGAGATTCCCACCAGTACCGAGGGTCCATGCTCGGATGTGGTGCGGATATAATCCTCGCGGATTCCGAGCCCGACCTCCCCGATATCGCTGATTCGTACCGGCGTGCCTTTCGCGGCGGCGACCGGCAACGCTGCGAGTTGCATCGCGTCGTGCACGTTGCCCGACACCACCGTCAGGAGCATCCGATGCGAATCGAGCACGCGGCCCGCGGAAGCGACGATATTGGCCTTGGCGAGACCGTCAACGATCTCCTGCGGCGAGAGGCTATGCTCAAGCATCCGCGTCGGATCCAGCCGCACGACGAACTCGCGGTATTTCCCGCCGACCAACTCGACCCGGTAAACGCCGGGAATATGGAGGCTCGGCACCACGTCGTAGCGCGCGATATCGGTCAGGTCGGCAAGACTGCGGGAGGGCGAACTCATGCTCACATCGATGATCGGGAAAGTGCCGCTGGTCAGCAGCCGCGTGTTGATATCGGTGCCGTCGGGCAGGCGCGCGCGCACCTCGCTCAGCGCGGCGTTGAGGAGCTGAAAAGAGGTGTTAGGGTCGGCCGCGGAATCAAAGGTTACGTCGATTTCCGAGCTGCCGCGCGTAGTCGTCGAGCGAACCAGGCTTACGCCAACGACGCCGTAGGCCGCCTCTTCGAGCGGACGCGTGACGCTCACCAGCATCTGTTCGGAGGGGAGATCGCCGCTGTCGGCCAGGATGATCGCACGGCCGAAAGTGATCTCGGGAAATACCGAGCTCGGGATCGAAAACGCGAGCACGATGCCGAGTGCGCTCAGCGCAAGGACCGACAGAACCGCCAGGGTCGAGTTGACGGGGCGCATCGCTAGGGTGCGGCTCCGACCTTGACCTGCAGGCCGTCAGACAAGGCGTAGCCGCCCGAGGTGATCACCCGGTCGCCGGCCTTGACCCCGCCGATAACCTGCACGCGGTCGCCGTTGCGGATTCCCAGGGTTACATCGACGCGATGCGCGCGGCCGTCGTCGCCGACGACGAAGACATGATAGTGATTCACGCCCGCGTCCTGGAACAACGCGACCGACGGAACCACGATTGCGTCGGGAACCTCGGACACCACGATGCGCGCTTCGACCGGCGCGTCGGTCTCGTAGATTCCCTGAGGGTGCACGAAATCAATCCTGACGGGTGCGGTCGCGCTCTGCATGTCGAAGGAAGGAAAGATGGCGGCCACACGCGCCGGGAACTCGACCTCCGGGCGCAGCGGCGAGGTGACGGTGGCGGGCATCCCCGGATGGAGCAGATGCACGTCGCCAATTGGCACACGAGCGTCGACGTAGATGCTCGCGGGATCGACCAGCTCGGCGATCGTATCGAGGTCGGCGACTATCTGGCCGCTCACAACCGGCGGCGCGGCGACTACGCCTGACTCGGGCGCTATGACCGGAATTCCCGGACCTTTGTCATAACGTCCGACCGATTTGCCGAGCGCAGACGCGTCCTGAGGATCGAGCTTCTGCGCGACCGAGAGTCCGGCGCGAGCGGCGTCGATCTCGCGATTGACGACGTGTGCGATCACCTGTCCTTTGCGGACCAGATCTCCGTTCTTGATATGGATATTGCTCACACGGCCGGCCGTGGGCGAGCGAATGGTGACGCGAGTGAGCGCGACCGTGGTGCCGAGCACGTGCAACTCCTTGCGCATCGGCGCAGTCTCCGCGCGCGCCGCCGTAACCAACAGGGTTGGAGGAGGCGCGGGTTCGGTACTCTCGTCGTCGCTGGAATGCGCGCCGCGGCATCCGGCGGCGACGAAAATCGTAAGCGCCGCGCCGAGAGCGAGTGCGGTCCGCGCGAGTTTGAAATTGGATTCGATCGCTGAACCTTCCGGCCAGCAATAGCGATTCAGCCACCGCCTCGCGCGCGGAGAATTGGTAGACAAAGCGCTGCACGCGAAGCTGCTCGGACTGCTGGTAGGCATCAAGCACCTCGAGCACGGTGGCGCTGCCGCCGCCCAGAAAGCGCGTCCAGGTGAGAGCGAAAGCGTCGTCGGCGGTGGGTTGCGCCTGCGCGAGGATTTTTAATTGCTCGTTCGCCTGCTGGTAGCGCAGCTCCGCATCCTTGAGCCGGCGTTCGAGCAGATACTGGGTCTGGCGGAACTGCGCATGCGCGGTCTGCTCCTTCGCCCTGGCCTGATCGACGTGTGCGTCGATTAGCCCGCCCTCGAACACCGGCACCGAGATTACCCCGTCGTACGAAGCACCGTAATCGTGGTTGATAGTAGTGGGCGGATCGACCCCGAGAGCTCCGGTGGTCAGCGCGATCTGAAAAGTCGGCAGCCGTTCCGCGCGCGCGGCGCGAACCTGCAGGTCGGCGGCGGAAATCGCGCGCTGCGCCGCCAGCATCGCGGGGCTGTGCGCGATATCGCTTTCGGGCTCGGCGGGCAATCCGTCGGGATCGGCAATCGCGATATCGGTCGCATCAAAGTCGCCGATTAACGAACCCAAATTTGCCGACGCGCGGCGCACCTCGCCCTGCGCGCTGGCAAGCGCGAGCTCGGTTGCATCGCGCGCGCTGCGAATCTTTAGCTCGTCGTTCGCGATCGCGCGGCCCGTGCCGTGCAACTGCTCGACCGTCGCGACGTAGCGATTAAGGCGCTGTACGCTGCCCGCGACTTCATGCTCGGTAGCGTGGGCGCGCAGCAGCTCGTAGTAAGCGCTGCGAGTATCGAAAGCGATCTGCGCGCGAGCCGCGGCAACGCCGAGCGTCGCGGCTTCACTGACGTAGCGCGCGGCACGGTAGCGAGCCTCGCGGCGGCCCCAATCAAACGCGGTGTAGTTCAGCGCGAGCAGCGCGCTCGACATGCCGCGATTGGTGACCACTTCGTTGTAGCCGGGCGACTGGGAATACTCGGCTCCGGCGGTGATGCTCGGAAATAGCGGGGCGCGCTCTTCGCGTGCGTGCGCCTCAGTCAGGTCGCTGGTTCCAGAAGCCACCGCGATCGACGGAGCGAACACCAGGGCGCGATCGATCGCTTCCTTGAGCGTCAGCGGCGCAGCCATCGCACTGCCGGCAGCCAGCAGCAGCATCAAGGCGGTCACCGCAGCCACACGGATATGAGAATGCGGATGCGTCATAGGTCCGGAAATTAACATTGACGGCGGACGCAAGCCTAGTGAATGGAAATTAAGCGACCTTGGCCGTGAGCTGAGCGCTTTCAGAGGGTTGCAGCGCGCGAGTCCCGCGCAGCGGCAACTTGACCACGAATACCGCGCCGCCGGAGGGCCGGTTGGCGGCGGCGATTTGCCCGCCGTGATAGCGTGCGATTTCGCGGCACAGACTCAAGCCCAGTCCGCTGCCCTCGCCGCCGGCGTGCGCGCCGCGAAAAAAGCGCTCGAAGACCAAGGGCAGTTCGGCGGGTTCGATTCCGGGTCCGGTATCCGCGACGCGGAGGATCGCGCGTCCCTCGACATTGACCAGGCCGATCTCGATTTTGCCGCCGGCGGGCGTGAACTTGAGCGCATTGTCGATCAGGTTGATCACGAGGCGACGCAGATGCGGCGCGCTGCCCTCGATGATCGTCGACGCGAGCTCGGCGGTGCGCAACTCGACATTTTTCGCGGTCGCAAGCGGCTCGACCGTCGCGGTGACTTCGGCGACCAGCGCCCGCAGGTCGACCGGTTTGCGCTCGATCGCGACTTCACCGTTGAGCCGCGTGAGCATCAGCAGCTCCTCGGCGATCTTGCACAGGCCAATCACCTCGCGATGCGCATTTTCGAGCGCCGCGCGATTTTCGGCGCCGGACCGTTCCCGCGCCAGCGCCACGTCGAGCCCGGTGCGCAGGACAGCCAACGGAGTGCGCAGCTCGTGCGCGGCGTCGGAGGCAAAGCGCCGCTCGGTGACCGACGCGCTTTCGAGGCGGTCGAGCAGGGCGTTGATGACGTCGGTGAGCTTTCCTATTTCATCGTAGGCTTCGGGCGCGGGCAGGCGGCGATTCAAATCGTGCGGCTGGATGTTGCCGAGCGAGGCGGCAAGCGACGCGACCGGCGCGAGCGCGCGGCCCGCAAGCAGGTAGCCGCCGGCAACGCACAGGATCAACAGAATCGGCACCACCAGCAACAGCGTATCGCGCAAACGTTTTACCGACTGGCGAATTGGGGTCACATCGGCGCCGTCCATCAGGAGCGCATCCTCGCCCGAGAACATCAGCGGTTTGATCGCAAAGCTGAAATTGTCCTTGGCGACGCGAGAGATGCCGCGAAAGCGGCTTCCCACCGGGATATTCGGGAGCTGAATAGTCTGGGCGCCGAAATCGGCGACTACGCCGCCCTGGGTGATCAGCACCACGCGACGGCGCGGGCCAAGGTCGCGTTCGAGGCTGAGCCCGCGCATCAGCGCGGCGGCGCGCGGACGGTCGGCGACCGCGAGCTCGTGGGCGCTGGTGTCGGCTTCTTCGAGCAGCGCGGCGTGGAGCGCGCCATACTGCTCGCGCTCGAAGAGCTTGAGGGCGGCGAACGCGGCAATCAACAGGATCGCGCCCAGCACGAGCGCCCAATAGATCGTGAGCCGGAGCCGGATGCTCATTGCGGCCGTCAACGCGCGCGAGCTAGCCCGCGCGCATCACGTAGCCAACGCCACGCACGGTGGTGATCATCGAGTTTTTCGCATCATCGTCGATCTTCTGCCGCAGCCGATTGACGAACACCTCGATCAGATTGGTGAAGACATTGTAGTCGGAATCCCACACCGATTCGGCGATCATGTCGCGGGTGACGGTTTCACCAGCGCGCCGCATCAGCAGTTCCAGCAGCATCGCCTCTTTCGGCGAAAGCGCGATCGCTTTGCCAGCGCGTTTGGCGCGGCGCTTGACCGTATCGAATTCGAGATCGCCGACCTTCAGCACTGGGGTTCGCGCCGCCGGCCGCCGCCGTGCGAGCGCGTGAATTCGTGCGAGCAGCTCCGCAAACGCGAACGGTTTGACCAGGTAATCGTCGCCGCCGCTGTCGAGTCCGGTCACGCGATCTTCCACCGAACTGCGCGCGGTCAGGAACAGGACAGGTGTGGTGTCGCCGGCAGCACGGCGTTCGCGCAAAAAATCGACGCCGCTTTTCCCGGGCAGTCCGATGTCGAGCACCATCAGGTCGTAGGTTTTGCGCGCAAGGATCTGCGCGGCTTCCTCGGCGGACTTGACCCAATCCAGGGCGATACCCTCTTCGGTAAGGCCCTGGCGGAGATTGCCGGCGAGTCTCTCTTCGTCTTCGATCAGCAGCACGCCCAAGGACTGCATACCCTAGATGCTGGCACGGGCGCGCGGGCAATTAAAGCGGGTGCGACAGGGTCTCAAATCACGAGGCAGAGCACGCCTGCGGCGACGAGGGCGCCGGCCCATACGGTATCGAGGTTGATCCAGGCGCTGCGCAAAATCTTGAGCCCCACCTTCTCGTATACGACGACCGCGATTGTGCCCATCACGATCAGCATCGCACCGGTATGCAGAATGACGACCGCCGCTGCCGTCACCACGGGATGAGCCTGCGGCAGCATCGGCATGCCGTGATGATGCATCGGCGCGCCGGCGGGAGCGTTCATCCCGAGCAGAATCGGAAACAACATCAGCCCCGCGCCATGCGCCGACGCCATCAGGAACGACCACAGCGCCAAATCGCCGAAATTCACGTGCATCGCGACCCATCGCGGATGCGCTCGGGGCCAGAAAAAGCGGAACAATCCGAAGATGATCAGCGCGCCCGCTCCGGCCTGGCCGTACCATCGCGAACGGGAACGAGGATTGAAGGAGCGAGATCGCCGCCACGACCGCCGCGATCGAGACCAGGTGCCCGATCGCGATCGGAATCAGCGCGCCAATGACTTTTGCACGGCTGCGCTCCTGGAGGCCGAGCGCCACCGCGAACAACCATCCCATCGAAGGGTCGATGCCGTGATAAGCGCCGAGGGCCGCAACCGCGACCCACGGCCACGCGCTACTCACGGATAGCAAAACGAGTCGGAAGAGGCGTCGCCACCCTCCAGCCGAACCTGATGCGGCCGCTCGCTGTCGAACTTGGTGAAGAATTTTGGATCGAGCGTGAGACCGCCCGTGGGATTCGCGTCGATCTTGGCGACCCATCCGCGGACGCCCTCGGGATAAAACTGCGCGTCCCACGCGTTGTACAGCGAGTTGCTGACGTACACGCGGCGTCCGTCGCGGCTAAGCTCAGTCATCTGCGCGCCGCCGTTGAGCGCGCCGCCTTTAGGATGCGGAGCATGCGAAGTGATTCCGCCCAGACGAACCGTTCCGGTCAGCTTCGGGTGCGCTGGATCGGTGACGTCGTATTGCTTCAGGTCGCCGGTGCCGAAGCATGCGACATACAGGAAGCGATCGTCGAGGCTCAGGTTGATGTCGGTGACCAAAGGCGGCACCGCCTTGAAGGGTTTGAGCGCGGGCGGCAGCACCGCAGGATCTGCGGGCTCGGCCGGAATTTCGATTACCTTCTTGATCGACCAGTCGTCGCCGGTGCGATTCCACATCCAGACCGAAGCCGAAAGATCCTTGGTCGAGATGACAACCCCGACGAAGCCGAAAGTCTTGGTGGGATCGTGCGAGGGGCGCAGCTCGAGCGCCATCTGCTGCTCGGCGCCGAGATCGAGCGTCTTCAAATGACGCCGCTTGCGCAAATCCCACAGATGGATCGCGTGGCCGTACTTGCCGCCCAGCAGCAGTTCCGGCTGCACGCCGGTTTCGATCATGTTCGGCGTGCCCCATTCGCTGGTAATCGCCACGTCGTAGCCCAAGTGCCACCAGAAATCGTAGGCGAAAAACTGTGGCCCGCGATCGACTTCCCATCGCCCCAGCACGTCGAAACTCTCGTGATCGAGCAGAAAAATTCCGCCCGGACCGTCGCCGTTCGGAGCGCCAAGCGCGCTCACGTATATCGCGTCAGGCCCGCAGTGGAGAGTATGCGGCCGGCTGTAGCCGGTGCGGTCCGCGATTTCCTTGGCCTCGATGATCTTGACGATCTTCGGTTTTCGAGGGTCCGGCTTGGTATCGAAGATATAGATTCGAGAAGAGCGCAGCCCCGGCACCAGAAGGTAGCGCCGCTCGACATGCGGATGAGGCGCGTAAGGGCACAGCGCGGCGCTGCATGCATTCCATCCGAAGTGATGCAGCTCGTCGCCGGCAAATTCGGTTTCGGTGCGTCCGACGACTTGTCCATACTCGGCGGATTGCGGGTCGACATCGAGCACGCACAGCGCGTCGCGGCGGCCGTCGGTGGGAGAAGGGTTGAAGGTCACAACGTAGCCGAGCTTCTCGCGCGGCGCATTCATCGCCATCTTGGCGGAAGGATAAAAGGTCTGGTCCGGTTTCCACAGCGCCATCGTTGAATACCTCCGGGCAACGGTTGCTCTGAAGCTAACTGACGCATCATGTTCAAGCAAAGTGCGGACGGCGCGCCGATGGTCATGCGGGGCGCCTTGTCCTAAGTTAGGCGCATCGAGAACCGGCGACCGCGGCGTCCGCAAAGGAGTATCTACGATGGCATACAAGCATATCGAGTACGAAAAGAACGGACGAATCGCCCGTGTGATCCTTGCCCGGCCCGAGCGGCGCAACGCGCAGTCGCGCATCCTGCTCGAAGAGATGGATGCGGCGTTCACCGACGCCAACGACGACGACGAGATCCGCGTGATCGTGCTCTCCGGTAAGGGCGAACATTTTTGCTCCGGCCACGATCTCGGAACGCCGGAGGAAAAGGAAGACGCCGCGCGCCGTCCGTACGGCAAAGGATTGCGCGCGATATATTCGCGCTCGCGAAAGCTGTTCCTGGACAACACGATGCGCTGGCGCGACCTGGATAAGCCGACGATCGCGATGGTGCAAGGCTACTGTATTTTCGGCGGATGGATGTTCGCGGCGGCGATGGACCTGATCGTTGCGTCGGAGGACGCGCAATTCCTGCCCTCGCTGCTCCAATACTTTTCGATTCCGTGGGATCTGCCGATCCGCAAGGCCAAGGAAATCCTGTTTCAGAGCCGGTTCGTCAGCGCCGAAGAGGCCTGCCGGCTGGGCTTCGTCAATATCGTGGTTCCGCGCGAAAAGCTCGAGGCCGAGACGCTGGCTCTGGCCGAGCGGATTGCCGAGAGCGATCGGATGACGCTAAGGATGCTCAAGTTCGCGATCAACAACGCGCAGGACGAGATGGGATTTCGCAACTCGGTCCGCAACGCGCACTCGCATCACCTGCTGCTCGGCGTCGGGCCGTTTCTCCGCGAGTCGGAAGAGGGCAGGTTGCCGAAACGGATGCCCGGGGTCGAGCAGGCGCTCAAGAAGTCCGTCAGGTAGCCGTCAGCCGCGGTTTCGACTCGAGTGCATCGCGGCGGCATACTCCACAACGTGGTTGGGTGCTTCCTCGCGCGCAGAATTCTTATAGTCATCGCGATCTTGTCGCTGATGATTGGTGGAGTTTCAGAGGCGCAGGAGCTGGCACCGCTTTCCAATCAGATCGTCGGGCAGAGCATCGATTATACAATTCAGAAGGGCGACAACTGGATTCGCCTCGGCGCGCATTTCGGCGTGGGCGCCGCGGTAATCGCGGCCGACAACAATGTTGCGCTCGGCTCGACGATGACGGCGGGCAAGGCGCTGCATATCGACAATCGCCATATCGTGCCGATCCAGTTCGTCGACGGAATCGTCATCAACCTTCCGCAGCGGATGCTGTTTTACTTCGAGGACTACGCGCTCAAGGGGGACTATCCGGTTGCGGTCGGGCGCGTCGCTCCGCAGTGGCGCACGCCGACCGGCAAGTTCAGGATTATCCAGATGCGCGAAGCGCCGATCTGGCGCGTTCCAGATTCGGTCCGCGAGGAGATGCTCGCCAATGGCAAGGTTCCGGTAAGCGTCGTGCAGCCGGGCCCGGATAATCCGCTCGGCGACTATTGGATCGGCATCAACCTGCCCTCGATTGGGATTCACGGCACCAACTCGCCGATGGGGATTTACGGATTTCACACGCACGGATGTATCCGGCTGAATCCGGCGGATGTCGAGGCGCTTTACCAGTCGGTGGATATGGGCGATCGCGGCGTGATCATCTATCAGCCGATCATGTTGGCGCGAACTGGCGACGGGCATATCTACCTCGAAGTGAATCGCGACGCATACAAGAAGGGAATCAGCGGAATCGGCTATGTTCGGAAGCTTGCAGACTCCGACCATTTGAGCGATCTAATTGATTGGTCCCGCGCAGGGGAGGTGACCGACCGCTCCGACGGGATCGCGCGCGACGTCACGGCGGGCATTGAGGTGGGGATAGGAAAATGAAAAGCGGAGACGACGAGCATCAATCAATCTCGCGCCGGCGCTTCATCACGAGCGCCGTGAGCGCAGGAATCGTTGGCGCGGCGCCGATGGTTATTCCCGCATCGGCGTGGGCGCGGATACGCGTGCGGCGCCACAATCGTCATCACCTGGACGAATCGGCGCGCTCGCTCAGCTTCAACAATCTGCACACCGGCGAGCGTCTGCACGCGGTCTACTGGGAGCACGGCGAGTATGTTCCAGGGGGACTCGAACAAATCAATTATATTCTGCGTGATTACCGCCGCGACGAAGTAAAGCCGATCGATCCGAAGCTGCTCGATCTGCTCGTTGCGCTGCGCACGCGGCTCCATACCAGCGCTCCGTACGAAGTGATTTCCGGCTACCGATCTCCGATCACGAACGCGATGCTGTTCAACACGACCGAAGGCGTGGCGCTGCACAGCATGCACGTGCAGGGCAAAGCAATCGACATCCACGTGCCGGGGCGCAACCTCAGAACGGTAAGGCTCGCGGCATTGTCGTTGCAGCGCGGCGGAGTCGGCTACTATCCCAACTCAAATTTCGTGCACGTTGACACGGGCCGCGTCCGCTGGTGGATGGGCTGACGGATTCTCATTTAGTCGCGACTGCAATTAGCCGCTCGGCTGCGTGATCGTACGGCGCTCCAGTCAGCGATCCGTATAACTCGACGCTTCGGAAACCAACTCCACGCAGTAACGACGCCAATTCCGCGCCAGAATAGAGACGCAGTGAGAGCCTCGCTTCGCGGCGCGTGTTCCCGTCAAGCAGGATCCAGTGCGTCTCGATCTTCGACCATCCGTCGAGCAGGCGGCGCTCTTCGAGGAGAATGCTGCCGTCGTGGCTGCGGCGCCAATCGCGCTCGCGAAATATCCGTGCCAGGGTTTCCTTGCCGTTCATGTCGAGCATGAATCGCCCGCCGTCGCGCAGCGAGGCATGTACGTTAGCGGCCGTGGTTCGGTCGTCCGCGGGATCATCGAAATAGCCGAATGCGGTGAAAACGTTAAGGGCGCAGTCGAAAGTATTCGGGCGTGAGAATTTGCGCATGTCGGATTCGACGAATTCGACCGCGAGGCCCTCGTTGCTCGCGGCCTCGCGAGCGCGTTGCAAGTACGAGCTGGTGCGATCCACTCCGGTTACGGAATATCCGCGCCGCGCGAATTCCAGGGAATGACGCCCGACGCCGCAGCATAGATCGAGAACCTTCGCGTCCGGTGCGAGATGCGTGAGCTCGATCATCCGATCGACTTCGCCGCGCGCGATATCAATTCGCCGCGGGCCGAACATGAGGTCTCCAAAGGTCTCCCAGAATGAATCCTGCTCGAACCATTCGCTCAATTTCTTGTCCTCGCGTTCCACGTGCGCTGGATCCTATTCAGAGGCTGCGTGGGCAACGCTAGCGTTGCTGTCCGCGCATATCGGATCAAGCGGATCGAGCAGCGCGTGATCCGGCTGCGTCTTGTGCGTGGGAATTGCACGGTGCGGATGCTATTAACCGTCGGTCAAGGAGGGTCGCTATGCGGGGACTCGACAAAACGGGTGCGCTCGTCGGCCGCATTCTTCTCGCCGTGATTTTCATTCTCAGCGGCGCTACCAAGCTTGGCCACGGAGCCGCGATGGCGAGCTACATGGCTGCGCATCACATTCCAGGCTCGATCTCAGAGCTGCTGGTTTACGTCGCCGGAATTATCGAGTTGGCGGGCGGCCTGATGCTGGTGTTTGGATTCCACTCGCGGATCGCGGCGATCGTGCTCTTTCTGTTCCTGATTCCGGTCACGATTCTGTTCCACATCCTGCCGGGTGGGATGGTGAATCAGGTCAATACGATGAAGAACATCGCGATCATGGGCGGATTGCTGATAGTCGCCTCGATGGGCGCTGGCGCTTTGAGCATGGACGCGATGCGCGGCCGTTCGTAGCGGCGCGATCGCGCTGCCCTAGAGCGCAAAGGGCGCGACCGTCGCCGGCCACGCCCCGTCGCGAGAAGCAATTTTGATTAGTGCTGTGCTGATTGTCCGACCGCGGCTTTCACCAGCGGTTCGAGCTCTCCGTTTTCGTACATCTCGCGGACGATGTCGCATCCGCCGACGAATTTCCCGTCGACATAGACCTGCGGGATCGTCGGCCAGTTGCTGAAGCGCTTGATCGCGTCGCGCAGCTCTGGGTCGGCGAGCACGTCGGCGGTCGCGAACGGGACGCCCAGCTCTTCGAAAATCTGGACGGTCGCAGCGGAGAATCCGCATTGCGGAAAGCTGCGATTGCCCTTCATGAAAATCATCACCTTGTTTTCGCGAATAGCCGATTCAATCAGTTCGGTCACATTTGCCATGGCGGCATCTACCTCCGTTTTTCCGATTCCGCAGGAGTCAATGTCTTGAGTGTGAGCGCATGCACCCGCACGCGCATCGCTTCGCCCAGCGCCGCGTAAACCACCTGATGCCGCTGCACGAGGCCCTTGCCCTCGAACACGGGACTCACGACGGTGGCTTCAAAATGGTCCCCGCCGCCGGTGGTGTCGCGGACTTCCACGCGAGCTCCCGGGATTCCCGCGGCAATCAAGTTCTGAACCTCATTCGTATCCATACGTCTCAACCGTCTATCTTATCGGCAGTGTGCGAATCAAATCCACTGGCTACAAATCGACCGCGTTGCCGTCGGGCTTCGGCAGGCTCTTGGTGCGCTTCGCGCCGTCCATCAATGCGCGGGCGCTCGCGGTCAATTCGCCGGCGTGACCCGCACCCATCACGCGGGAAACGAGGCGGCCGTCGCGTCCGATGAATAGCGTGGTCGGGATAGCCTCGACGCCGAGAGCGTCAATCACGGCGTCATCGGCTACCAGAATCGGATAGTTGATCTTGAACTCCTCGACGAACGGCGCCACCGCGCGAATCCCGTCGCCCTGGATGGTGTCGCAGGCGACGCCGATAACCTCGAGCCCGCGCGATTTATGGTAGCGCGAGTAAATGCTCTTGAGCTCGGGAATCTCGCGGCGGCACGGACCGCACCAGGTCGCCCAGAAATCGACGATCACCGGATGCCCCCGGAACTGGCTGAGCTTCATCGACGCTCCGTCGAGCGTATGCAGCTGAAAGTCGAGCGGCGCGCTGTCGGCCTCGGCAGCGGATGCGAGCGCCTGCCCCGCGATGAGCATCGCCAACGCAAGCGCGAGCGTCAGCACGCCGCGCACAAAACCTCGTCCCCGTACGTTCGATCGCTTCATACTTGTTCGGTCACCGCGGCGAGGCCCAATCCAGACAGGCTGGGAATCCTCATATAATACTCTTTCGTTTGAGCTCCGACAGGCGCGATTTGTCCCCGCCCAGCAGGTCTTGCAGAACCGTTTCGGTGTCGGCGCCGAGCTCGGGCGCGCGGGTGTCGGGCGTGGCTTGCGAGCCGGCGATTTTCAGCGGCGACCCCGGAACGATCAGTCCGTCGAAGCCGGGATGATCGGCGTGCAGGATCATCGCGCGCGCTTCCAGATGCGGATTGCGCGTGACTTCCTCGACGTTGGCGATCGGCGCGCACGGTACGCTGGCGGCGCTGAGCGCGGCGAGCCAGTGCGCACGCGGCGCGGTCGCGAACTTGCGCGCGAGAATTGCTTCGAGCTCGGGATGGTTCGCGGTCCGATCTCGATTCGCAACAAAATGCGGATGCTCTTTCAGCTCCGGCATCCCGATTGCGTCGCACATCCGCTGCCAGATTGCTTCATTGCCAGCACCGGCGACAAAAAATCCGTCGGAGGCGCGGAACTGCTGGAACGGCGTAATCGACGGATGGCGCGTGCCGAGCGGTCCCGGAACCTTGTGCGACACCGAGTAGCGCGCGAGCGCGTCTTCGAGCATCGCGACCTGGCAATCAAGCATCGCGATATCCAGATGCTGCGCGCCGCCGTCGCGGTCGCGCACGCGCAAGGCGGCCAGGATCGCGATAACTCCGTAAAGCGCCGCCGACAGATCGCCCACCGAGACGCCGCATCGCATCGGCTCGCCGTCGGGCGCTCCGGTGATGCTCATGGTGCCGCCCAGAGCCTGCGCGACGATATCGTACGCGGGCGCCGACGCCATCGGTCCGGTCTGTCCGAAGCCGGAAATAGAACACAGGATGACGCGCGGGTTCGCCGCCTTTAGATGCGCGAAATCGATTCCGAATCTCTCGAGCGTGCCGGGCGCGAAGTTCTCGACCACGACATCGCACTTCGCCGCGAGCTCGAGAAACAGCGCCGCGCCCTCGGCCGTGCGCAAGTCGATCGTCACGCTCTTCTTGCCGCGATTGACGCTGTAGTAATAGCCCGAGTCGCCGGTCGGCAGCGTAGGCGCGAACTGGCGCGAATCGTCGCCACGGCCGGGCAACTCGATCTTGATTACCTCGGCGCCAAGATCCGCCAGGTTCATGGTGCAAAATGGTCCGGCAAGGACGCGAGTGAGATCGAGCACGCGCACGCCGTCGAGTGGACGCTTGGCGATCATCGCGGGAACCTCGCCGTCGCGGATGAACGCCGTCGAAAGGCCTCCGAAGTGGACTTGGTTTCAGTTGTCAAAATGAGAGAATCCTTTAGAATCGAGTATTTGATGGCTTCGTTTCGGCAATTTCTGTGATCGCTCGTGCTGCCGCTAAGACGAATCCACCTGGCTCCGTCCGGCGCATATCGTAGCGGAAAAAGATTCGCCGCATAAGGCTGACACCGGCAGCGGCGAAGCATACGGAGTGCGATCGGAAAGTGAGAGATTCTGTGCCACGGGCAATACGTACGAAGAGCTCCGGTTCGGCACGCAGCATGAGCGTTACGGTGCGGCGCGCGAGGGAAAAAGATATTCCTTCGATCGTCGCGCTTTATCGCGAGCTGCATCCTGACACTTACTCGGAGCTCGAGGTGGCGCCGGCGCGGATGCGCGCCGCATTTCGGCGGCTAGCGCGCGATCGCAATCATCGCATCCTGGTCGCGGAGAGCGCAGGCAGGATCGTCGGTACGGTGCATTTGATTGTGCTGCCGCATCTTGGTCACAGACTCAAGCCGTTCGCGATCGTCGAGAATGTCGTGGTCGCGGCCGACGCCCGCTCGCTCGGAGTTGGAGAGGCGATGATGCAGGCGGCTTCCGCGTTGGCGATCAGCCTCGGATGCTACAAGCTGGCGCTGACGACCAACGTGCGCAGGCTGCGGGCGCATCGCTTTTACGAGCGGCTCGGATGGCGCCGCACTCACTACGGATACTCGCTCGGAGTCGAGTAGGGCTCAGCGGCGACGGCGCGCGGCGTCGCTCGCGCGCATCGCTTCGGCAGGAGTTACGATCAGCCGGGGTTCCTGCTGCGCGTGCTGCTGCTCCTCGGCGACAATCGCGCCAAGCTGGGTTCGCACCATGCTTTGGAAGAAGACGCTGCGTTTCAGGTCGGACCCGCTTCGAATCTGTTTCGCGGCTGCGGCCGCCCACGCCGCCGGCTCGCGGCGGCCGCTATGCAGCATGTAGTAGGCGAGGTCCTCGAACCGGCGGCGTGCGCGGATTCTGGCTGCACCCGAAAACAGTTCGCCGACCGCGCGCTCGACGATAATGTTGATTCGCTCGCGCTGCTGAATCTCGTTGAGCACGATCACACTTTCGTTCGCGCGGCCAAGCTCCTCGACGTACGGACCAATCTCGGCCGGAGTCAGCCGCCATTCGAGCAGCTCGGGCTCTCTGAGCAGATCGAGCGCCGGCTCGGGCGGAATGTCGCCGAGTTCCTCGTAGATTGGATGGGTGAGTTCGGCGGGCGGCGGAGTTGCGATAATCTCGGCGCGCAGCGCCAGGAAATTACCGACCCGCGCGCGCCGCGCCTCGGGCGTGCGGCGGTACGCCTCGCACAGAATGAAATCCGCAAGCCTCCAGTCGCCTTCTATCATTCGCATCCCGGCGCGGCGTTCGAGTTCCTCGCGTTCGGATTTGAGCTCCTTGCGCGAGAGGCCAGCCGCGATCGCTCCGATCAGCCCGTCGGACTCGGAAACGAGTCCCCACAGCCGCGTCACGCCGCCCTGCATGCGCGGCTTCATGATCCAGATGATGCGCGCGCCATCGCCGTCGATCGGAGAGAACAGTGCAGTGAGGCGCTCGGCAGCCGGGGAGTGCGCGGCCTGCTCGATTGAAGGCGCGGTCACGGGCGCGTCGATTCCACGCTGCCGGAGCTTGAACAGCGCGCGGCGAATCTCGCGCCGTAGCACGCCCGTGGCGGAGGTCTCCATCCCGGCGAGAATCGCGGCGGCGGCAGGATCGGCGATATGCCCCAGCCCGCGCGCGAACGCGACCTCACCGACGCTCGCGCGAATCTCGTCAAGCGTCTTCAGCGCCTCGGCGGCGGGCGCGTGAGCGTCGAAACCGGCGGCGACGAGCTTTGCGTCGTCGGGATCGACGGACTTGTGCGATTTGATTGTCTTCTGGTGCGCCACTGCCCTGACGACGATGCTACTTGAGTCGAGCGAGCGTACGCGGGGTTTTCAATCGATGTCAAGTTAAGTCGACAATGGTAGCGGGAAAGGTCCGGGATTCCTCGCGCGGCAGCCACCCGCGGGAATGACAGAGCATGGATGCGCCGTGTGGGATGAGTCCCTTTGATCCAGTCGCGACTCGCGGCGCGGGCCGGTGCCTGCTGGTTCTACCTGCGCGGCGGTCGCTCCTCTGCATTTGCCTTTCCCTGCTGTCATTCCCGCGCGCGTGGCTGCCGCGTGCGAGGAATCCCGATCTTTTCCGCGCATCCACAAATGCGCATAATCCTGCGATGCGGATGCGAAATCTGGAAGCAAAATTTCCGCTGCGTGATCACGCTCGCGCCCGCGCGAGCGCCGAAGCGATCGGATATACGGCGCGCGCAATTCTCCGCCAGCGCGACACGTTTTTCCGCGTCGCGCGGGGCAAACTCAAGTTGCGCGAAGGCGCGGACGAGGCCCGAGGCGCGCTGATCTACTATGGACGTGAATCGAGCGGCGAGCTCCAGTTGAGCCGCTACGAAATTGTGCTGCTGCCCGATCCCGTCGCGATACGCACGATGCTTGCCGCGGCGCTTGGAACCCTGGCGGAGGTGCGAAAGGATCGAACCCTGCTGATGCGCGCGAATGTGCGGCTGCATCTCGATCGCGTTGCGGACCTTGGCGACTTCGGCGAAATCGAAGCGGTTATCGCGGAAGGCGACGACCCCGAAAACAGCCGCGCCGCGGTGGACGAGTTGCTCACCGCGCTCGGCGTCGCCCGCGGCGATCTGATTGAACGATCGTATTTCGAGCTGATGACCTGACTCAACGGAAGCGAAACTAAATTATCGCGTTGAAAATCGCCTCGGTACCCGTCCCGTCGAGATAGGAATCGATGAATGAGCGGTCGCCAGGCGACAGCGCGGCGCGTCCCTCGCGCAGCCATTTGAGGCATTTCGCTTGATACGGGAACGGCTGCTGCGTCCACGGACGTCCGTCGATTTCGCATTCGACTCGCGCGGCGCGCGAAGCGATCGCGCGCGCGTTCGCGATGAGGAACGGCGCGTACACGCGTCCAATCTCAGTGAAGAATCCGCGCAGCGTTGGCGGAAGAGCCTCGCGCGAGGGCCAATCCGCTGGTTCGAGCGCCAACAGGTCGTCCATGTGCGAGACCCACGAAATAACGCGTGGCGCTTCGCGCGCTGTGAGCGCGGCAGGAGTCGGATCGAAATGCGCGAGCTGGCTAAGCTGTCCGAAGATTCCGAAGTCGCCAACGCCAGGCCGCGAACCCATGAGAAAATAGTTGCCCGCCTTCAGATGCTCGTCGAGCAGATGAATGAAGCGGCGGTAACTGTCCTCGATCACCGGCGTCGTAACGTCGTTGGAGCCGACCACGCCGAGGCGCGCGATCTGGCGCTCGGCGATATACGCCGAAGTTTTTTTGCGGCGCGCGTCATCCAGATGCAAATCACGGTCGAGCGCGAGGACTTGCGACGCCTTGTGGATATCGGCGTCGTACTTCCATCGGTAGTGAAACATCGGCTTGGTCAGCCATTCGTCGCCGTAGTCCTCGAGCAGCTCGTGCAGGAACGCGAGCGCCGGGTCAGGCGGCACGAGCGAGCGCTCGGTGAAAATCCTTTCGAGGCGCTTGATCTGGAAAGTCGAATCGATCATCGCCTCGTCCGGCGCACCGTTCTCACCGGGGAAGACCAGCACCGGAATCAGCGCGACCGGAACCGGCGGAATTCCCACGTCGGCGGACGAGCCGCGCATGATCCATCGAAATTCGATTCGCCGATAGCGCAGCACCGCGCGCATCTTGCGCGAATACGGCGATCCGTAGCCGCCCGCCAGTTTCAATGGAAGCATCGCGAAGGCCTCCTACGCGGGCGCCTCAACCGGAAGCTGCGGGTCGCGCGGCTTCGGCAGATGATCGTAAAGGTCGGCGATCAGGTCGGATTTCATTTTCTTATCAGCCGGCGTCATTCCACAGATTTCGCCACTGGTTCGGATCGTCCTTCAGATTGTAGAGCTCGCCCTCGGTGCCATCGTAGCGAATGTCGAGGATTGCCTGCGTGCCCCGCAGCATCGCAGGTACTTGGTCGAACGTCGTAGCCAACGTCGCGGGTGGATTTCTCGTAGACGGTGCAGACCCATCCGTCGCGATAGATCGTCCGCAGATGCATCCCGAGTTGCTTGAACTGGCTGTCCCATTCAGTGATGACGCGCTCGCGGCCGGAGCCGGATGCGGTCGGAAGCGGTTTGCCCTCGATCCAATCGGGAATTGGAGCGCCTGCGATTTGGCAAAATGTCGGCGCGAGATCGAGCTGGCCGACGGGCTCGCTGATTTCCGCCGGCGCGATCGTTGCCGACGGTGCGGGCCGCCAGATCATCGGCAGATGCATCAGCGCGTCAACGTGGTACGGGCCTTTGTAGAGCAGGCCGAAATCGCCCTGCAACTCGCCGTGATCGGTGGTGAAGATTACGTCGGTGTCAGCGTCCCATCCGCGCTCCGCGACTCGCGCCATCACGCGCCCGACGGCCTGGTCGATAAGCTCGTTCTCGACGTGAGTCATCGCGTTGACTTCGCGCACCTGGTCGGGCGTCATCCGCACGGGCACGAAGCTCATCGGTCCGCCCTCGGGATTGCTGAACCGGCCTTCGTACCAGTCGAGCCAGTGACGCGGTTTCTGCGCGAGAATCTTTTCCGCCTGCTCGCGCGAGCGCGGATAACCGGCAGGCAGATCGAGATCGCGCCAGTTGATGCGGCGCGCTTCTTTTTCCGGCGGATCCCACGGATGATGCGGGTCGGGAAAGCTCATCCACACGAACCAGTCGTCTTTCGAATCGAGAGAATCGAGATACGCGAGCGTTCGCTCCGCGACCCAGTCGGTATGATAGTGCTCGCGCGGAATCGGGTTGTACTTGACCTCGGGCGCACCGGTATCGCCGCCGGCTTGCGCAGTCAGAAGCGGAGCGAAACCGCTGATATCCTCCGGATGCTTCTGCTGCAGCCACAGCGAGTAATGCCATCCGCCGACGGGACCGTGCATCGCGAGCTCCATCCGCTCGAAGCCGCGATACGGTCCGGTCGAGCCCTTGCGCGCCATCGCGTTCTCGAACCATCGCCCTTGCAGGTCGAAAGCGGGCTCGAAGTGCGCCTTGCCGAGCAGCGCGGTGCGATACCCCACCTTTTCATGAAGCCATGCCGCAGCGTTCGGAGCGTCGGCCGGCAGCGCGATGCCATTAGCGACGACGCCGTGAGTGCGCACGTACTGGCCCGTGAGCATCGTTGCTCGCGCGGGCATGCAGACCACGTTCTGGTTGTGCGCGCGGTGGTAGTTGATGCCCGTCGCGGCGAGGCGATCGATGTTCGGAGTCCGTGCGATCTTGCCTCCGTTGCATCCGAGCGAGTCATAGCGCTGCTGATCGGTCGTGATGAAAAGAATTTTGCGTCCCATCTCGTTGTTTAACCTTGCGATCAATTCTTAAAGCGTTGGATGAAATTCCTATTGCTTGCGCAGAATCGCTGCGATCGCGTGTGCTATAGCCTTGCGCGCCTGCGTGGGACTCAAACCCTGCTGCAAGCGCATCACTTCCCAGGTTTCCCAGGCGCTAATCGCCTCGAGAGCGGCGAGCGCATCGCGCCGCTGGGCGGCTTCGAGCGCGCGAAGTTCGTTACTAAATACGATTTCGCTCTCCTTGCGCAGAAGCGCGCGCGCGTTGCCCAACCGTTCGGCGATCACGGGCGAGAACGGCTCGAGCCGAATCGACGCGCGGCGGACCGGCGAGACCGTCTCATGAAGCTCGGCACGAATTCGTACGAACTCCGCGATACGGCGGTCCAGCGCGAGCGAGGACGAAACCGATCGGAGTAAAGGGCGCAGACGCTCGAATTGCAAATCGGCGGCATCGGCGAGAATCGCTTCCATATCTCCGAAGTGATGAAAAACCAGCCGCAAGGAAACGCCGGCGCGCGCGGCGATCTGGGCGGCGGTCGGCTTGATCACACCATCATTCAGCAGATCGAGCATCGCGGCCGCGACCGCGGCGCGAGCGCGATGCCCGCGTGCCGCGCGGCCGTCGGCGGGAACGATCTGCAAACTCGCCATATAGAATGATTATTACATTAACAGTGCAAATACAAGGAGCAGTGTCCCGAGTGCCATTCCCGCGGAAGCTTTCAGCGCGAGGAATCCAGCGCTCGGCCCTTGGCCTTTGCGCAACTCGCGGGTGAGTGCATGAACGCCTCGGGATTTCTCCCTTCGGTCGAAATGACGAATGTCGGCTCGTGCATGAGTATTGCAGCCTCCGCCGAGCCCGCAATCGTCAATTTCGAGCCCCTTCGACGTTGCTCAGGGCAGGCTCCGGCGAGAAATCCCGAGGCGGCCATGCTTCGGGTACACATCTCATGCAGCGGACTCCCGTCCAGAATTCCTAGCGTGGCCGCGAGTTAGCGCTATCGTGCGAGGCGCGCGTTACGCTTCGAGGATCGCGAGCAGATCGAGCGTGATCCGGAGCGTGAGTCCCCAGATGGTTTGTCCGCCGTAGAGGATCGCGGGAAATTTTGAAACGTGCGCGTTGCTGCCGTCGCGGCTCCATTCGTAATCGCCGCGAAAGCGCGGGTCGCGCAGCGCGCTCAGCGGCACCTCGAAGATCTCGGCAACTTCGTCGGGGCTTGGCCGCATCGGAGTGCTCGCCGCTATCACGCCTGCGAACGGAGCTACGATGATCCCGCTGGTGAGCGTGCTCTCGACCGGGAACGCGCCGAGCACGTCGACCGCATGCGGCGGAATCGCGACTTCCTCATGAGCTTCACGCAGCGCGGCGGCGAGCGGCGTGGCGTCGCCGGAATCGACGCGGCCTCCCGGAAAGGCGACCTGTCCACGATGGCTCTCGACCTGGTCGGAGCGGCGGATGTACACGACGCGCAGCTCGCCCGCGCGTTCGAGAATTGGAATCAGGACGGCGGCGGCCTTACGGTTGTTCGCGAGCAGATCGCGCGGAGGAGGTTGGGCCTTCGCAAGATGCGATCGCAACCGCTGGACGTTGGCGGCGAAGTCGACAGTGGCGCTCATGCGAGTGGCGCCGTTGCGGGGTCTGAAAATCCGTCCACTGGAAGGTTTGCGCGCGATGGCTCCATCGCATCAGATAATCCTGCGGCGTCGGCGCGCTTGCAAGGCTTGGGGTTTGGTTCGATGCGAGTGCGCAGCTAAGCTCCGATGCGCGGCGTCCTGCGATGCGGCACGCCTGAATTTTGCGATGCGTTATCTAATCGGCCGATATCACGAGATCGCGCTCAAGGGGCGCAACCAGTGGCGCTTCGTCGATCAACTCCGCCACAACCTGCGCGCGGCATTTGCCGACGTCGGGATCGGCAAGATGCGCGGCGAGGGTCCGCGCGTGCTCGCTGAGATTCCCGACGGCGTTGCCGATGCCACCGTGATCGAGCGCGCGGGGCTGGTATTTGGCCTGCAGAATTTCTCGCTGAGCTACCAGGTCCCGCTCGAGATCGAAGCGATCAAGCGCGAGGCGATCGCGCGCGCGAGGGAGCATCCGGCGCGTACGTTCCGGGTGACCACGCGCCGCGGCGACAAGCGTTTCGCGATGAACTCGATGGAGATCGATCGCGAAGTCGGCGGCGCGGTTCAGGACGAGCTGGGCTACGAAGTCAATCTTAATCATCCCGAGCTGGTGATCTCGATCGAGATGCTCGCTAACGGTGCGTTCGTGTCGGCGGGGAAGATTCCAGGCGCGGGTGGATTGCCGCTGGGTGTGTCGGGCCGCGCGGTCGCGCTGCTTTCGGGCGGAATAGATTCGCCGGTCGCCGCGTTTCGGATGATGCGGCGGGGACTCAAGCTCGACTTCGTGCACTTTCATGCGCATCCTCTCGTCTCTCCCGCGAGCCGCGACAAAGCCTGCGAGCTGGTAACACATCTGACGCGCTACCAGTCGTCGTCGACGCTGGCGCTGGTCGCATTCGGGAATTTTCAGCGCGAGATCGTCGCGAGTTCGCTGCGTCCGCTGCGCGTGATCCTCTACCGGCGCCTGATGGTGCGGATCGCCTGCGTGCTGGCCGCGAAAACGCGCGCGACCGCGCTAGTCACCGGCGAGAGCCTGGGGCAGGTTGCTTCGCAGACGCTCGACAACATGGCGGTGATCGAAAACGCCGCGAGCATGCCGATCCTGCGCCCGCTGGTCGGCAGCGACAAGAACGAGATTATCGATCAGGCGCGCCTGCTCGGCACGTTTGAGACTTCGATTCTTCCCGACGAGGATTGTTGCACGCTGTTCGTGCCGGCGCATCCGGAAACTCACGCGCGGCTCGACGAGGTCGAGGCGGCGGAGTCGCGGCTGGATTTCGCGCGGATGGTATCCGAAGCGGTCGACGCGGCGGAGGTGCGGCGCTTCGAGTTTCCGCCGCGACCCGAACGCGCGCTCAAAAATGCAGAGCCAGAACCGCGGCATTGATCAGCAGCGTCAGTATCGCGATCGGCAGCCCGACCCGCAGATAATCCCCGAAGCTGATCAACACTCCGCGCGAGCGCGCCTGCTCGATCACTATGAGGTTCGCCATCGATCCGACGATGGTTAGATTTCCCGCCATCGTGCTCGAGCTCGCGATCACGAAAGCGACTTCGCGCGTGCCACCGAGCAGTGGATAAAGCGGGCGAAACAGCAGTACCGCAGGCACGTTGCTTACCAGGTTCGAGAGGATTGCGGTCACGGCAGAAAGCGTGAGTGGATTCGCCAAGGCCGCCACGCCTGTCCATTTGATGAGGTCGTTCTGCAACCCGGTAGTCTGGAACCCCGCCACGACGATGAACAGCCCCGTGAACATCGCGAGCATCGTCCAATCGATCAGGGCGTACACGCGCTGGGGTTGGATTCGGCGCGTGAACAGCAGCACCACGCCAGCGCCCATCGCGACCAGATGGGTCGGAAATCCGGCGACGAACAAGCCCAGCGCGGCAATCGCAACGGCGGTGGATTTGATCATCAGGAAACGGTTCGCATCCGGCAGCACGGGGGTTTCGATACGAGCCGCGCGATGCAGTTTTTCCAGCGATCCGCGATAGACGAAAGCCAGAATCGCAAAGTCGATAATCAATCCGAGGATCGCCGACGGCGCCAGGTGAATCGCGAACGGCAAGTATCCGAGATGCGCAAAACCGGCGACGATCATGTTCTGCGGATTACCGGTGATCGTCGCGGCGCTGCCGATATTGCTCGCGGTCGCCAGCGCGAGCAGGAACGGCACCGGCTCGGCGCCCAGCATCTCGGTCGCGTCGATCAGCAGAGGAGTTAGCGCAAGGCAGACAACGTCGTTGATGAAAAACGCCGCGAGCACGCCCGACACCGCCACCGTCATCGCAAGCAATCCGTAGCCGGTCTCGGTGCGGTCGAGCAGCGCCCGCGCGAAGAGCTGGAACGCGCCCGACAGGCGCAGATTCGCGACGACGATCATCATCCCGAGCAGCAGCGCGATAGTGTGAAAGTCAATTGCCCTGAGGGTTGCTTGCTCGGACAGCACACCCGCCGCCACCATCGCGACCGCACCCGCCAGCGCCGCACCGGTGCGATCGATACGCAGGAACGGCAGCTCACCGGCCGCGATCACGAAGTAGGTCAGCGCGAAAATCGCGAGAGCAATTGCACTGTGTGGATTCATCAGAGGTGGAGAATGTTTTGATCGGCGGGTGGGATTCAGCGCCAGCCGGTTCCTCATAATCTGGGCCGCACTGCCGTTAATCAAGCGGCAAATTGGTAGTTCACACTAGCCCGCGCACGGCTATATAGTGCCAAACCATGAGTGACGCGACGCTCTTGCTCGAGCTCAACTACGCCAAGTGCAAATGCTATCTGATCGCGTCGCGCGCGGCGCGCAAGGCCGCGTTGGTCGATCCTCGCCGCGATGAAATCGCGCGCTACCTTGGCGTTCTCGCCTACCACCGCCTCGATCTCGAGTTCATCATCGACACGCATACTCATGCCGATCACCGCAGCGGCGCCACAGAGCTTTCGGATCTGACCGGGGCGCCGGTGGTGATGCATCGCCGGGCGCCGTCGCCGCAGGTTGCGATTCACGTCGACGATGGACAGACGCTTGCGCTCGGCGACACGATCCTGCGCGTGCTTTATACGCCTGGCCACACGCCCGATTCGATAAGCCTCCAGGCGGACGGTCATGTGCTCACTGGTGATTGCATGCTGATCCACGGAACCGGACGCGCGGACTTCGCTGGCGGCGACGCCGGTCAGCAATACGACTCGATTACCTCCTGGCTATTCACGCTGCCAGACGCGACCGTCGTCCTGCCCGCTCATGATTACCGCGGCCACAAGCAATCGACGATTGGCGAGGAGAAGCGATCGAACCCGCGGCTGGCGGGAAAGACCCGCGCAGAGTATGTCGCAATAATGTCGAACCTTGGACTGCCGCTGCCCGACGGAATCCAGGAAGCGCTGCAGCCCAATCAGTCCGAGGTCGAAGCGGGTCAGATAAAGTTTCCGGATCTTGCGCAACTTAACGCCGTTCGGCAGCTCTCGCCGGCGGAGCTTCGCGACAGGATGGCCGGTGCGAGTCCGCCGGTGCTGATCGACGTGCGCGGGGCTGGCGAATTTCACGGCGAGTTGGGCCATATTGCCGGTGCGATTCTCTTCCCGCTCGCGGAATTGGCCGATCGCGCAGGTGAACTCACGAAATTTCGCGAGCGCGATATCGTCGCGATCTGCAGAGTCGGCGTTCGCAGCGCCACCGCCGCGGCGATTTTGACCGGCCTCGGTTTTGACCGGGTTTGGAATCTCAAGGGCGGGATGCTCGAATGGGTGGAGGCGAGGATGCCGGTCGAGCGCTGAAAAAGCAGGCGCGCCTGACGAGAGAACAACCAATATGCTCCCAGAGCTGAAAGTCGCGGAACTGGATCACGTCGTGCTGCGATGCCGCACAATCGAGCGCACGCTGGAATTCTACACTCGCGTTCTGGGCCTGAGCGAAGAACGCCGGATTGCGCAGCTTGGACTGATACAACTACGTGCGGGACGCGGCATGATCGATCTCATTCCGGCGGAGCATCCACGCGTAGACGACGGCGCGAATGTCGATCACTTCTGCCTCGGTATAGAGGCGCGCGATCTCGCGGCGATCGCCGCGGAGCTCCGGCAAATCGGCGTCGAAGTGCTGGGCGAGCCCGTCCAGCGCTACGGAGCACGCGGGATGGGGCTGTCGCTTTACGTACGCGATCCGGAAGGAAACGTCGTCGAGCTCAAGCAGATGCCGGCGCAGGCGTAGCGCGGAGTCTCGCGCACGCCCTTGTTTTTGACCGCCGAGACATTAGAATCCTAGCGTTTGCCGACCGTGGAGGTGGGTTTCTTGAAGACTATCAAACTTGCTCAAACCAGAAGCTTCGCGATAGCCGCGCTGTGCGCGGCGGTCATCGTCGGATGCGGTCATACGCCGCAGCGCGCGGCCGGGAATTATCTCGATTCGCTCAAGCTGTACAACTATCCCGCCTGCTACCAGGCGCTGACGCATCAGGATCAGGTCGATCGCACGATGGACCAGTTCCTGAGCGAGATTCCGCTTGCGCCCGATGTCAGCAAGGACTGGTTCAAGACCATCCTGCACGCGGTCGATTTCGAAGTTGGAGACACCAAGGTTGACGGCGACAAGGCCAACGTCGTGGTGCATGTGACGCGGCCCGACCTGCCACTGTGGGAGCGTACGATCGACGCGACCCTCGGACCCAACGACACGCCAGACGCGGTGGCGCAGAAGCAGATCAACGACAAGAGTTATCCGAAGCTGACCTACGACGACAATATCGCGCTGGTGCAGCAGGGTGGTGAATGGAAAGTCTTCGTGGATTTTCCGAACCAGGACAAGATCAAGAAACTGCACACCGACGCCATCGCCGCTTATCATCAGCATGACTACGACAAGGCGATCGGCCTCTATCAGCAGGCTATCGCAGAGCTCGACAAGGAGCAGGCCACCGGCAACGCCGGCACCAAATTCATCTACAATCGCGAGCTCGCCGACGTTCAGAACGCCAAGAACCAGATTCCCGACGCGCAGGCCTATATTCCAAAGATTGTACTGTCTGACGTGGACATGAAGATGTCGGAGTCACGCGTGCCGGCGATCTTCGGCAAAATGACCAACAGCGGTGACAAGGCGATCGACGAAGTTCAGTTCACCGTCACCTATTCGGAAGGCAAAGGCAAAAAGAAGCAACAGGTCTTCACCGAGGTTCATGTTCCCGTCGCGACGCCGCTCGAGTTCACAGATTTCGCGCGTCCGGTGCTGCCGTTCGTCCCGGGTGAGACGCGCAATTTTGGTTTCAAGCTGAGCGCGCCACCCGACATCCAGCAGAAGGCGACTCCCGATCTCAACGTGACGTCGATTGTCTTTACGCAGTCGAGCGCGCCGCTACCCAAGCCGCCTACGCCAACTCCAACGGAGTCGGCGACGCCGGCCGCTGGAGCGTCTCCCGCTGCCAGCGGAGCGCCGTCGCAGGCAGCGCTGCCGCCGCCTCCTCCGCCGCAGAAGAAGTAGGCTGCACAACCGCTGAGAGTATCCCGAACCGCGCCCGCATGCCGGAATTTCCGGCGGCTGGCGCGGTTCGGCTATTATCGGGACCGCGCCTGGCGCGGGGGACTCTCAATTGGCAACCACGATCACGGTCGCGATTCCGACTCACAATCGCGCTGCCACGCTCAGCGCGACGCTCGGCAGTATTGCCGAGCTCGCGATTCCGCCAGGCGCCGAGCTCGATTGTATCGTGGTCGACAACGGTTCGACCGACGCAACGCCAGCCGCGGTTGATGCCTGCGCGAAATCTGCCCACTTCCCGATCCGCTGCGTGTTCGAGGAGCGCCTTGGGTCGAGTTTCGCCCGCAATCGCGCGATCGCGGAGTCGCAGTCCGAGTTCATTTTCTTTATCGACGATGACGCGCTCGCCGAAACTTCGTGGGCGGCAGAAATGCTCTCCGCGCTCACGACACGCAAGCTCGACGGCGCGTGTGGACTGGTCCTGCCGCGATGGATCTCTTCGCCGCCGCTGTGGCTCGGACGAAGCCTGTGGGTCAAGCTGGCGGTGCATGACCGCGAACGAATCGAAGCCGAGCCCCCGGAGTGCGCGGAGAATCTTGCGAACTATTTCAGCGCCAACGTCGGACTCAGGCGCGCCGAGCTCAGGCGGTTCGGAAATTTCCGCGAGGACCTTGGCAACGTCGGCGGTAATCCGATGTCGGGCGAGGACACCGAGCTCTTCGCGCGCATAATCGCGCGCGGCGGACGGATGGGTTTTGCGCCGCGCGCGATCGTGAATCACCTGATTCCGCCCGAGCGAATGACGCGCGAGTACCTGCGCAGCAAGAGCTTCGCGTACGGAGTGGGGAGCGCGTTCGCCGGTGGCAGGCATCACAATTATCCCGGCAAGCTGATTCGCAACGCCACCCGGATGGCCGCCGCCGCTCTGCGCGGCGACTCCGAACGCGCGATCTATCATGAACTGGAATGCGCGAATTTCTTGGGCTACTGGCGCGGCCGGATGCTCGCGCGGAGCAAATGACCTCGCGCGCGGTGCTACTTCAAATACGCAAGCATCCCGCGTTTCAGAATTCCCGCGAGGTACGGAATTGTATCCATCGCGACAAGCTCCTTGGGCTTCACCCATGAGGACTCGACGTGCTCGTCGGGCCGCAGCCGCACAGCCTGATAAACGCTGAGCCGGCATGCGTATATCACCTGCAGGTATGGCTGCCCGATCATGCTGTTGACGCCGAGAAGTCCTTCGAGCGCGACGTCGAGCGCGGTTTCCTCTTTCACCTCGCGCAGCAGGCACTCCTCGGCGCTCTCGCCGATTGCCAGATGCCCTCCTGGCAGATCCCACGCTCCCGGAGCGTAGCCCATCGTCGGCGCGCGTCGCAGCACCAGTATCCGCCCGCGGTTAGCGATCACACCATGCACGCCAACATAGAACTGCGCTTCCGCCATCCCTATTTTTCCTCCCGATACGCGCACAACTAAAACTACGCGCGCGCCTGCCGCTGCGCCATCGGAGCGATTGTCGGATGACATCCGCGCGCAGTAGGATTCGCGTGCGATTTCGACGGAGGGAGCGGCGATGGAAAAATCTGAATTCTTTCGCGATGCGCGCAGCGATATTCCGGGCCCGCTGGCCGGCGTGCGTGTCCTCGAAGCGATCACCAGTTGGGCCGGTCCGATGTGCGCCTGCGTGCTCGCCGACCTTGGCGCCGACGTGATCAAGGTCGAAGATCCGCAAGGTGAAGTCGCACGCCGCCTGCCGCCGTTCCTTCCCGGCACTAATCCTCCTGTCAGTTTCGCGCATGCCACCGTCAACCGGAACAAACGAAGCCTGACGCTCGATCTGCGCTTGTCGCGCGGCCGTGAAATTTTTCTCGCGCTCACACGGCAGAGCGATATCGTGGTGCAGAACTTTCGTCCAGGCACGCTCGACAAATGGGGCGTCGGGTTCGCCGAATGCCGCCGCGTCAAGCCCGACATCATCTACGTCTCGATCAGCGGCTTCGGGCAGTTCGGCCCGATTCACGATCGGGTCGGCTACGATCCGCTGGCGCAGGCGCTGTCAGGCTTCATGTCGCTCAACGGCGCCGTCGATGGCACTCCGATCAAGGCGCCGACTTTTCTATGCGACGATCTGGCCGGACTCCACGGTGCAATCGCGGCACTCGCCGCGCTGCGGCATCGCGCGATTACCGGCGAGGGGCAGCATTGCAACGTCGCGCTGCTCGACGCGATGCTCTTTCAATCCAACGGTTATCCGACCTTGGGCGCGCTCGGAATTGCGCCACCGCGGATGGGCAACGAGTTCGGATTCTCGGTACCGGCGAATACGTTTCACTGCCGCGACGGGATCGTGATGCTGGGGACGCTGCTCGATTCGCACTGGAAGGTGTTGGCGCGATTAGTCGGACGGCCCGAGCTTGGTGACGATCCGGAGTACGCGCGCATCGCGCAGCGCATCACACATCGCGGCGAGTGCAATGCGATGGTTGGGCGATGGTGCTCCGAGCGCACGGTCGAGCAGGTGGTCGAGATTTGCGCGCGCGAGGCGATCGCGTGCGAGCCGGTGCAGACCTACGCCGACGCGGCGCGCGACCCGCACGTGCTCGCGCGCGACATGATGCAGCCAACCGCTCAGGAGGGTGGGGCGAGCGCGCCGATTGTCGGTCCGGCGGCAAAATTCTCGCGCACGCCGACCCGCGTTCGGACCGGCTCCGTCGCTAGGCGCAAACAACGACGAGATATTGGAATCACTCGGTATCGACGCCGCCGCGCGCAAACGGCTCAAAGCGGACGGCATCATCTGATCGCGGCCGCGCGGCGCGCTCAGCGGCCCCATCCGCCGCCGCCTGGAGTTTCTATTCTCACGCGGTCGCCCGCGCCCAGCGACACGTTAGTCTTGGCGGGCAGTCTTTTCCTGTGTCCGGCGCGTACCAGAAAATTTGCGCCCTTTGCACCGTCGCCGCCGCCGGCCAGTCCATATGGCGCGATCGTCCGGCGCTCGGTCAGAAGACTCACGCTCGAATCGACCAGGCATTCCAGCTCGCGCACCAATCCGTCGCCTCCTCGCGCGCGCCCGCGTCCTCCGGAGCCGCGCCGGATCCGGTATTCGGTTATCCGCATCGGGTAGTACGCTTCGAGCGCTTCGATCGGCGTGTTCAACGTGTTGGTCATGTGAGTATGAATTCCCGACGCGCCGGGAATTCCGGGCGCGGCTCCGGCGCCGCCCGCGATCGTTTCGTAGTAGGAAAAATGGCGCGCGCGAAAACTATCGAACCCGCCGACGGTGAGATTCGACATCGAGCCCGAGCTCGCCGCCGGAATCCGATCCGGCGCGGCCTTCGCGAGCGCGCGAAACAGCACATCGACGATTCGCTGCGAGGTCTCGACGTTTCCGCCCGCGACCGCGGCGGGGGCGAGCGCGTTGACGATCGAGCCGGGCGGCGCGATCAGCTCGATCGGGCGCATCAGGCCTTCGTTGGCCGGCACCGCCTCGGTGGCGAGGCATTTCATCACGTAAAAGGTTGCCGAAAGCGTGATCGCGTAGTTGGCGTTGACCGATCCGCGCACTTGCGGGGCGGATCCGGTAAAATCGACGATCGCGCATCCGCCGCCGATTCGGATCGCGATCTCGATCGGAATGCGCGTCGTGCCGACGCCGTCGTCGTCGAGAAAATCGCGCGCGCGATAAATCCCGCGCGGCAATTCACGCAATGCCGCCGCCATCAGGCGCGCCGAGTAATCCTTGAGCGCGTTCATCGAAGAAGCGACTCTCGCGCGTCCCGAGGTTTTCACCAGCGCGCGCAGACGATCCGCGCCGACGCTCAGCGCGGCAAGCTGCGCGCGCAGGTCGCCCTCGCGTTCCTCGCTCACGCGAGTGTTCGCCAGAAACAGCGCCAGCACGTCTCGCGAGATCACGCCCGCCTCGACAATCTTCACCGGCGGAAGGCGAAAACCCTCCTGGTAGATTTCGGTCGAGAGCGCCATCGATCCCGGCGCCATCCCACCGATATCCGCGTGATGCGCCCGATTTGCCGCGTACGCGAACGGCCGGGACTCCCGGCCGAGAAAAATCGGCGTGACAACAGTCAGGTCCGGCAGATGCGTTCCGCCCGCGAACGGATCGTTGAGCGCGGCAACGTCGCCGGGGCGCAAGTCCAGCCGCGCGACGGCGGCGCGGACCGAGAGCGGAGTCGAGCCGAGATGGACAGGGATATGCGCCGCCTGCGCGACCAGCTCGGCGCGCGAGTCGAAGATCGCGCACGAGTAATCGCGCCGCTCCTTGATATTGGGCGAGAAAGCGGTCTGGCCGAGTACCACGCCCATCTCGTCGGCAATTGCGGAGAGGCGGCTGTTCATCACCGCCAGCGCGACCGCATCGAGTTTCATCGGTCCGCCTCCAAATGAAGATTGCCGTAATCGTCGGTGCGCATCGTGAATTCCGGCGCGACGTACGCGGTCGAGCTCAGCTCGACGACGATCGCCGGACCGTGGATTCGCGCGCCCGCACCGAGCGCGTCGCGCGAATAGATCGGAACGTTTCGCGCGTGCTCGCCCACCACCACCTGCCCGTGCGAGATCGGCGACGGCGCTACGCGCTGCGGCCCAATCCGCGCAATCGGAACGGCGATTCCACCCGCATGGGCGCGCAGCCGGATATTCACGATCTCGACCGGTGCGCCCGGCGTTGAATGTCCGAAGGCGCGCCGGTGCGCGGCGTGGAATGCGCCGATAAAATCACGCGTAAGCGGAAGCTCGAGTTCGTACGATTGTCCCAGATAGCGCAGGTCGAGATGAATCTCGGTCGTGATCGCGGATGGCGCAACGCCCTCGGCGCGAAGTTCGTCGCGCGCCCGGCGCTGCATAGCGGAGGCGCGCGCAACAATCGCCCGATACGACGGATTGGCGGCGCGCACCGTCAGCGAATATTCGCGCCCCAGCGGAGCGCCCACCGCTCCCCACGCGCATAGCAGGCCGGGGTTTCGCGGCATCACGATTCTCCGGATGCCAAGGTCGAGTGCAAGCTCCGCGGCGTGCATCGGGCCCGCGCCACCGAACGCGAGCAGCGAGAAGTCGCGCGGGTCGTATCCGCGCTCGACCGTGATCACGCGGATCGCGCGTTCCATGTTCGCATTGACCACGCGAATCACGCCGCGCGCGGCCCTGAGCGGCGTCGTCTTCATCGCGCGGGCGATTGATCCGAGCGCGCGCGCTGCACGTTCGGGATAAAGGCGCATCGCGCCACCCAGAAAATTCGTGGCGACCAGCCGCCCCGCGAACAGATCCGCGTCAGTGACCGTCGGTGCGATGCCGCGTCCGTAGCATGCGGGACCGGGATCGGCGCCCGCGCTCTGCGGCCCGACGCGCAGAGACCCGCCCGCGTCAACCCGCGCGATCGATCCTCCGCCCGCGCCGACCGTGTGGATATCGATCACCGGCGTGCGGACCGCGTAGCCGCTCGGATAGCTCAGGGTGCGGATTTTTGCGCGGCGGTCAAACAGCGATACGTCGGTCGAAGTCCCGCCCATGTCAAAGGTGATGAAGCGGTCGGTGCCAATCTCCCGCGCCATCGCGGCGGCGCCGATCACTCCCGCGGCCGGCCCCGACAGAATCGTGCGCACCGGCTCGGCGCGCGCGAGCGCGGATCCGATCGCGCTGCCGCCTGATTGCATGATCCTGAGATGTGCGCCGGAAAGGCGGCGCTCAAGGTTCGCCAGGTGCGTCGCCATCCGCGGTGCGACGTACGCGTTGACGACCGTGGTCGAGAAGCGTTCGTACTCGCGGTATTCGGCGAGGATTCGGTGCGACACCGACAGCGGACGCCCGAGCGGCGCGAGCGCACGCGCGAGCGCGTTTTCGCTCCTGGGATTCGCGTAGGAATGCAGCAGGCAAATCGCAAACGCCTCGGCGCCGCTACGCTGGGCGGCGCGGCGCACGCGCTCGAGTTCGGCGCGCGTCAGCGGCCGCAGGATCTTCGCGTCAAATAGAGTGCGCTCGGCGACTCCGATTCGCCGCGCGCGCGGCACCAGCGGTTCGGGCCGCGAAGGCGCCAACGCGTACAAGTCGTCGCGATTCTGCCGGCCGATCTCGATCAGATCCTCGAAGCCCGCGTTGGTGATAATCGCAACTCGCGCGCCTTTCTTTTCGAGCAGCGCGTTAGTCGCGACGGTCGAGCTGTAAGTGACGAGGTCGGGACGAGCGCCCGCAAGCATCGCTTCCAGCCCGCTGATCACGGCGGCAGCAGGATCGTCTGGCGTCGAGAGAACTTTATGCACGCGCAGACGACCGTTCACGATCGCGACCAAGTCGGTAAAGGTGCCTCCGGTATCAACGCCGACCGTGATCGAATTGGCGCCGCGCGCGGCGCGCCGATCTGAATTGGCGCGAGTCACGTCGGTCTCAGCAGAATTTTGAATGCCAACGAATTCTCGGCCGCACTGAACGCGGCGCGCCATTCGTCCAGCGGATACTCCGCGTCGATCAGCGCACGCAGGTCGATCCTGCCGGCTTCCATCGCGGCTATTGCAGGAGCGAACCGGCCGCATCGCGAACCGATAACATTGATTTCGTTGATCACGATCGGCGCGAGGTTCAGCTCGGCTCCGGCGGCCGCGGTGCTCTTGAGAATGATCGTTCCGCGCGGCACTGTGATCGCGATCGCGCGAACGAACCCATCGGACTTGCCGGTGCAATCAACGACCACGTCAAACTTGCCCACAAATTCGGATTCCGCTTTCGTTTCCAGTCCAAGCCGCGCAAGCCGATCGAGCTTCTCGCGATGCCGCCCGAGGACGACGGGCAGATGACCCTCGGCGCGCAGCGCGAGCGCGACCGTCGCGCCAAGGCGTCCGTCGCCAAAGACGGCGACGCTTCGATCGCGTGATAGATGCGTCTGCTCGAAAATTTCATACGCCGCCGCGAGCGGCTCTATGAAGACCGCCAGCTCGTCGGGAATCGAATCGGGAATCGCGAACAGGTTCGCGTCGGGCAGCGCGAGCATTTCTGCGAACGCGCCGTTACGGCCGAGGATTCCGAGGACCGTGCGCTCCGGGCAATGCCGTCCCATCGCGCCGCGGCACCATCGACAGCTCGCGCGGCCGCATCCGGCATTTATTTCACCGGCGACGCGCCTGCCGATCATCGCCCGATTGGCGGATTTGATGACTTCGCCGACGAACTCGTGGCCGGGGATTCCGCGAAACGCCATGTAGCCGCGCATGAGTTCCAGGTCGGTGCCGCAGATTCCCGCGACGCGCACGCGCACGAGGCTCTCGCCCACGGCGGCGGGATCGGGATAATCGGCGCGATAGTTGAGCTGGCCGTCGAATTCGAGCGCTCGCATCGGACAAAGATCTCTCAAGAGCGCGGGTTCGTCCGCGCTCGCGGCCATTGAAACAAAAAAGCCGCAGGGCAGGCTACCCTACGGCTCGGACGATACGATAGCGGCGGTCAATCGGCGGATTTCGCCGCGGCCGCTTTCTCCGTCGATGGCTTCGATTCCTTCTTTGGCTTCGATTCGGCCTTGGATTCTGTTTTCGACTCGGCCGTTTTCGATTCACCGTTGGACGCTGACCCGTTCGCGGCGCCGTCGCCTGAACCACTGCCGCTGTCGGAAGTCGGCGGGGGAGGAGTCTTCTTGCCGTAATCGCTCGCGTACCACCCGGTGCCTTTGAGCACGAAAGAGTTCAGCGAGATTTGCCGCTCAACTTTGCTCTTGCAGTTAGGGCATTTTTTAAGCGCTGGCTCGGTGATTCGCTGCATCACCTCGATCACGCCGCATTTGGGGCATTTGTATTCGTAGATTGGCATTCTAGCTTCCAGAGTGCTGATGGTTTCGCGTCAGCCTCTGATGATCAACTAATCACCACAATAGGCCGTGTCAACGCGCCGTCCGCAATTTTCGATAATCTTTCGCCGATTCTGTGCTGGCGGCGACTAACTCAGACTGCCATATGCCAGAAATCGCGCAGCGACAGTGCGCGGTTCCTTGGTTGCGATTCGGACTGATTTGGTTTGCGCCGTCGCGCCGCGAATCACGCTTACTTCGTTTCGGGCGACTCCGGCGAGCCTCGCGAGCATCCGGATCAGTTCGTCGTTGGCTTTGCCTTTCTCTGCGGGCGCGCCGATCGCGATCACCAGTGCGAATTGATCTGCGCGCCGGACTTCGCTGCGCCCGGCTCCGGGACGGGCGCGAATATCGACGGTTACTGACTCGCGCCCGATACGTATCCATGCGGGAGTTTGCGAGTCACGCGCGGCGGCAGTCACGTCGTGCCGTACATCAAGAGCATCGCGACTTTCGGAATCAGGTACTGCTGAAAAAATTCGATCACGATAATCACGACGATCGGCGAAAAATCGATTCCGCCGAAAAAGACTGGCATATGTTCGCGGATCCAGTCGAAGACCGGCTCCGTGACCGAATACAGAAACCTGACGATCGGGTTATATGGGTTGGGTTCGATCCAGGTCAGCAGCGCGGCGATAATCACGATCCAGAAATAGATCGTGAGGATGCTCGACAGCGTGTTGGCGATAAAAAGTACGAGACTGGGCGAAGTCACAGGTATTTATTCCGGCGTTTATCAGGTTCGCTTGACGGGCTACCGCGCGCGGCCGAGTTCGCGCGAGCGATCGGCAGCGGCATGAATCGCGCGAGCAACAATATCAGAAAATCCCGCCTCGGCGAATCGGCGCAGCGCGGCGACCGTCGTGCCGCCCGGCGATGCAACTACTTTTATCAGCTCGGTGGCATCGAGCTTTGACGAGCGCATCACCGCCTCCGCGCCGCGAATCGTCTTGAGCGTTAGCGTGACCGCCAGCGGGCGAGTAAGCCCCGCGCTGACTGCCGCGTCGATCATCGCCTTGGCGAACAGGTAGACGTAGGCCGGGCCGCTGCCGGAGACGGCGGTGACCGCGTCGAGGAGCTTCTCGTCGCTCAGCGCGACCGCCTCGCCGACTGACTCGAAGATCTTGAGCGCGACCGCCTCGTCGGACTTGCTCGCGCCGCGGCTCCGCACGATCGCCGCCATCCCTTCGCCGACCATCGCCGGCGCATTCGGCATCACACGAATCACGCGCGCGCGTGGACCCAGGTATTCGCAAATCCGCGCGATAGGCACTCCGGCGGCGATCGAGATGAACAGGTGATGCTTCGGGTTAGGGCCGAGCGCCGCCGCGATCGATTCGAGCACGTCGTCTATCGTCTGCGGCTTGACCGCGAACAGAATAGTTCGCGAGTTCTCGATCACCTCCAGGTTATCCGCAGTGACGGTGATCTTCAGCTTGCGCTTCAAGTAGTTACGCCGAGCCGCAGCTACGTCGGACGCGATCAGATCGGCTGGCTTGAAAACCTTGTGCACGATTAAGCCGTGCGCCAGCGCCTCGGCCATGTTGCCGCCGCCGATAAATCCGAGTTTCTTCATCGCATCCGTTCGCCGAAGACCGCGCGGCCGACCCGCACCATCGTGGCGCCCTCCTCGATCGCGATCTCGAAGTCGTCCGTCATCCCCATCGAAAGCTCGCTTAGCGCAAGGCCGCTATGTGCCGCAAGGCGATCGCGCATCGTGCGCAACCGCACGAAGTACTCCCGCGCAGCGCCGGGCGGCGGGATTGTCATCAGTCCGATGATCTCCACCCGATCGCGCGCCGCTTCGATCAATGGTTCGATGCGGTCCGGCGCGGTCCCGGTCTTGGTCGCCTCGCCGCCGAGGTTCACTTCAATCAGCGCGCGGACGCGCGGCGCCGTATGAGCCTTCGCAAGCGCGGACACGAGGCGTACGGAATCGACGCTTTGAATCAGATCGAAAATCGAAACGGCGAGCTTCGCCTTGTTGGTCTGCAGATGTCCGATGAGATGCCATCGCGCACCGCCGAGCGTCCCAACCGCCGCGAGCTTGGTCGCAGCCTCCTGCACGTAGTTTTCGCCGAAGTCGCGCGCGCCCGCGTCGTAGGCGGCGCGAATCGCCTCGGGAGGCTGAGTCTTGCTCGCGAGCACGAGAGTCACCACGTCTGCCCCGCGGCCCGAGCGTCGAGTCGCATCGGCGATTCGCGTGCGCACGCCGGCCAGCCGTTTGGCGATCTCGCTCGCCGTCAGCATTGAACGAACCCAACGCGCCGCAAAGCCGCCAGCACATTGTCGACCGGCAGGCCCATCACGTTGTCGCGCGGGCCGTCCACCGCCGCGATAAATCCTCCGCCGACGCCCTGGATTCCGTATGCGCCCGCCTTGTCGAACGGCTCGCCGCCCGCGATGTATTCGTCGATCTCGGCCGCGCTGAGCGTGCGGAAGGTGACGCGGCTTTCGACCGCCTCGGCCGCGAGTATCTGCGCGCCGCGCGCGATCGCGAACGCGGTCACGACAGCATGAGTGCGTCCCGACAGCATCGCGAGCATCCGGCGCGCGTCGTTTTCGTCCACCGGCTTCTCGAGCACCTGCCCGAGACACTCGACGACGGTATCCGCGCCCAGCACCATCGACGCTGAGAACCTCGACGCGACCGCGAGCGCCTTGTCGCGCGCCATTCGAGGAGCGTAATCGCGCGCGGTTTCGCCGTCGCGGAGGCGCTCGGGAATCGCGCTTTCGATCGCCTCGAACTCGATCCCCGCGGCGGCCAGGAGTTGACGGCGTCGGGGCGAGCCCGAGGCAAGTATCAGCTTTGGCCATTGCGGTGATGAAGTCATTTGCGGCTGCGAGCCAAGAATAGCGATACCGGCGCGTCGCGGGCCAGTGGCGCGAAATAACGACGGTCGATTGAAGAGGCGCGGCGCGTGCGCTAACCACGATCAGATGGAAAGTATTTTGCGTCGCCGCGTGCGATTGACAATTCTCGGAGCGATCGTGCTTTACGGATGCGCCAGCGCGGTGGTGCATTCGCGTTCCGCGAGCGCCGAGCCGTCTGTGACGGCTTCTGGAGCTCCCGCTCAGGCGACCGCTCCTGCTTTACCACCCGACACTGCGCCCGCGGACGCGCGACAGGCATTCGTCGACGGCTACCGCGCGTACCAATCGCACGACGCGTCCGGCGCGATTGGCAAACTGAATCTTGCGGCGAATGACTTTCCGGCCCTCGCCGATTACGCTCTTTTCTACCTGGGTTCGGCCCAGCGCGATCAGGGCGATCTCGCGGGCGCCGCGACGACCTTCGAGCGGTTGCGAAATGCTTATCCGCAGAGCGTGATGACTCCACCCGGAGAACTCGAACTCGCGCGCGCGCTTTTGAAGCTTGGGCGCGCGTCGGAATCGGCGTCGGTCGCGGCGCATCTGGCGACTCAGTCATCGGGCACCGCGCTCGAACAGAATGCCCGCCTGACCGAAGCGATGGCGATGGCGGCTATGGGGCGCCAGAGCGACGCGTACGCGCAGGCGATGGAGCTGCGGAATCTTTATCCGCACAGCGGCGCCGACACCGATGCGCGTACGCTCGCGTACATGATGCTCGCGGCGAATCCCGCGCTCGCGCCGACTGCGACGCTCGAATACCAGAAGAGCGAGGCCGAGTTGCTGCTGCGCGAGGGGCAGCCCGCGCTCGCGATGGCCCAAATCGAGCGCGCGCTTGCGACAAATCCGCCCACTCCGATTCGCGCCGAGCTGTTGTGGCTCGAAGCACAGGCCTCGCACGGCGATCCGGCGCGCGAGAAAAGCGCGCTGCTCAAGTATCTTGCTCTCGCGCCGGAGGGTCCCTCGGCCGCTTCGGTGCTGAACGCTCTCGCGCTGCTCTACTGGCGCGAGGATGATTCGAATCGCGCGCGCGATGCGTTCCAGCGAATCGTTGCGGATTTTCCGGGAAGCGCACTGGCGCCGGGTGCGATGCTCCGGATCGGGCGAATCTACGAAGAACTTCGCGACTACGACGCGGCGCGCGCCGAGTACGCGCGTCTGTACGGCAAATATCCGTCGAGCGATTCCGCGGAGGAGGCGCGTTTTCGC
This sequence comes from uncultured delta proteobacterium, assembly GCA_963801665.1. GTDB lineage: Bacteria > Desulfobacterota > Binatia > Binatales > Binataceae > JBARDN01. The sequence continues at coordinate 1,197,632 of CAWDFL010000003.1, forward strand.
GCGCCGTGGACCTACTACATGACCCGCCGCTATGCGTCCGCGGCGCGGATGTTCGCCGCGATGCGCCCGCATGCGCGCAGCGTCGCGGACCGCGACATGTTCGACTACTGGCACGCGCGCGCGCTCGAGAAGAGCGGCGACGCCGCCGGGGCGCGCGCGATCTATCTGCGGCTGGCAGGCAGTATCGACAGCAACTACTATCCCGCGCTCGCGAGCCGCCGCGTCGCGGCAGTCACAGCCGAATTGCCCGCGGCCTCGGCGCCCGATCCGTCGTTCGAGGGAGTGCCGTCGAGCAACTCGGCGCTCGTTCGCTTCCATCTGAGCCGTATCGACGCGATGCGTTCCGTCGGATTGAAGGAACTCGAGGCGGGAGAGTTCCGCGCGCTCGAAAGCGAGTCGGCGGGCGATCCAAATCTCCGCGCGTTCGTGCTTGCCGGACTGATCTCCGCCGGCGCGTGGTACGACGCGATCGGCGCCGCGGTCCGGATGGAGAAACGCGGCGACCTTGGTCCCGCCGAGGCCGAACGAATCCGCTATCCGCGCGCGTACTGGAACTTGTTCAGCTCGGCCGCGCGCCAACGCTCGCTCGATCCGTGGCTGGTGCTGGCGCTGGCGCGGCAGGAAAGCCTGTTCAATCCGCACGCGAAGTCGGTTTCCGACGCGCAAGGCCTGATGCAACTGCTGCCCTCGACCGCGCGGCGCGTGGCGCAGCAGAGCGGGATGCAAACCGGCGGCGGACTCAACCTCTACGATCCCGAGCTCAACATCTCGCTCGGGACTTCGTACCTCGAAAATCTTTTCGCGATGTTCGGGGGCGACGAATTCAAGGCGGTCGCCGCTTACAATGGCGGCGAGCACGCGGTGCAGAACTGGACCAGTAAATTTCCCGGCCCCGACGACGAATGGGTCGAAAATATCGGCTACCGCGAGACGCGCGAGTACGTGAAAAGAGTTATCGGCGGCCGGCGCGAATACCTGCTGCTTTATCAGCGCCAGGCTCCAACCGCGTCCGCGCGCGCCGGCGTCCGGCGCGCGGGCTAGCCACGCTTGACAAGCGCCGAAGCAAAGGGCTTCTAGAGGCAGAAGCATCACGGCCGCCGCGATCATTGGGTTTGTTTGGGGTTTGTTTGGGGTTCGTTTGGGTTCGTTTGGCGGCGCGAAGGTAATCCGGTTGTCAGCGCAGGAATTCAAGGCGATATTTTTCGATCTGGACGGTACGCTGGTCGATATCCATGGTCCGCTGTATATCGCCGCGCGCAACACGCTGCGTGATTTCGGGCATCAGCCGGAGCTTACCCGCGAGCGCTATCACGAAGCGCTGCGCAACTCCGACCTATGGCTTGGAGTTCCCGAAAATAAACGGCCCGAGTACATGAAGCTCGCGTTTGCCTACTTTATGACGGAGATCGATCAGACCGAGCGCTTGGAGCTTCTGCCCCACGTGGTCGAAACTCTGGCCGAGCTTAAGCGCCGCGGCTACGCGACCGCCGTGATCACCAGCCGCCCCGGCGATCCGAAGCAGCTCGTCGCCAAGCTCGCGATGGTCGGGATTGCGGCGCATCTCGACCAGGTGGTCACGCAGCCGGTCTCCTCGATGAAAGAGCTGCTCGACAAGACCGAGCTCCTTCGCCAGACCGCCGCGCGCGCCGCGATCATTCCACGAGCGTGCATGTACGTCGGCGACGAGCCGCGCGACATCATGGCGTCCGCACAGGCGGGATTCGGCGCGTCGGTCGCGGTCGCGACCGGCACCGCGTCGGCCGATTACCTGCGGACGCATCCGAGCTTTCGGCCCGACCATGTGATCACCTCGATGGGCGAGCTCGTCGGGCTTATCGATCGTATTGCGCAGGAGCATGCCTGATGCCGTGCTCCGCGGAACACACCGAGGCGCCCGAAGCGCTCGACGGACTGCACGTCGTCGAGTTGCCGTGCTTCGACACGATGCCGTTTCTCGCGGCGGCGATGGCGGCGAAATCATTCGCCGACTTTGGCGCCGAGGTTATAAAGGTCGAGCCGCCGAGCGCCGGTGCGCGCGAGCGCCAGCTTGGTCCGTTTCGCGATGAGAAGCCCGATCCCGAAACGGGCGGGCTGCATCTGTTTCTCAACGCCAACAAGCTTGGCGTGACGCTCGATTTGGAAGATTCGCGCGGGCGCGACCTGCTGATGCGGATGCTCGAGCGCGCGGATATCGTTTTGAACCCGAATGCGCCGGCGATTTGCGAGCGACTCGGCCTGGATTGGCGCACGCTCATCGATCGATTTCCAAAACTGATCGCCGTGTCGGTTACATACTTCGGCGCCGATTCTCCCTATCGCGACTATCGCGGCGGCGACCTGGTCGCGACTCACATGAGCGGGGTCGGCTTCGAGACGCCGTGGCATCAGGTGACCGATCCGCCGAACGAGCCTCCGCTGAAACTCGCGGGGAGGCAGGCGGATTATCTGACCGGATATACCGCCGCGGCAGCCGCGATGGCGGCGATATTCGATCGCAAGCGGACCGGACGCGGCCAGCATATCGACGCGAGCCAATGGCTTGCGATGGTCTCGATGCTGCGGCCGAATATCGGTGTCTATTCGCACGAGTCGCCGGATGCGCCGATCTACGAGCGCACCCGCATGCGCATCAAACGCGGCGCGCAGTGGGTTTATCCATCGACCGACGGATGGGTCAGCTTCAATGCCGGCACCGACCGGTTCTGGCGCGGATGGAAAAAAGTCATGGGCGATCCCGAATGGATGCAGGCCGAGATGTTCGGGTCTCCAGTCGCGCGCGCCGCGCATATCGACGCGATCGAGGCGGCGGTGATCGATTGGCTCTCGAACGAGACCCGCACTACCGCGTTCGAGAAGGCTCAGGCCGAGCACGTTCCATGCTTTCCGGTGCATACCGCGGCCGAGGTCGCGGACAACCTGCAATACAAGGCGCGAAACTTTTTCGTCGATCATGATCACGCGGACGCGAGGAAGGTGCGGATGCCCGGCGCGCCGTGCCGCATGAGCGCGACGCCGTGGCGAATCAAGCGCGGCGCGCCGCGCCTCGGCGAGCACAATCGCAAAATCTTTGTCGAGCGGCTGGGGCTTTTATCGAGCGAACTCGAAAGCCTGCGGGCCGCGAAGGTGATCTGATGGCGCGGCTGCCGTTCGAGGGAATCAGAATTCTCGATTTTGGGTGGATCTTCGCCGTGCCGCACGCGACTGCGTGGCTGGGTGCGCTCGGCGCCGACGTTATTCGGGTCGAATCGACTTCGGCGCCGGACCTGGTGCGATTCCTGACCGGCACCGACGGAGTGCCGGGCTTCAACCGCAGCGGTATCTACGACTCGATAAATTTTTCGCGGCGCGGAATCACGCTTCATCTGGCGCATCCGAAGGCTCAGGAGATCGCGCGCCGCCTGGTCAAGCTGAGCGACGTCGTGACCGAGAATTTCACCGTCGGCAACATGCACAAGTACGGCCTCGGCTACGAAGACCTGCGCAAGATTAGTCCCGATATCATCATGCTGTCAGGAACTCCGCTGGGACAGGACGGTCCATACGCGCGCACCGTAGGTTTCGGGCCGACCACGCAGGCCTACGCGGGCCTGTGCCATCTGACCGGATACCCGAATAGCTTTCCGTGCGGGATTGGCGGGACGTGGCCGGATTTCGCGGTCGGCACCGGAATGGTCTTCTTCCTGCTCGCCGCGCTGTACCATCGCGATCGCACCGGCGAGGGGCAATATCTCGATCTCTCGATGGCCGAGATGGTCACGACGATGATCCCCGAGGCGATGCTCGAGCATTTCATGAACGGACGCGATCCGGGGCCGGTCGGAAATCGCGACAGCGCGATGGCGCCGCACGGAGTCTATCCCGTGGCCGGCGAGGATCAGTGGGTCGCGATCGCAGTTTCCTCCGACGCGGAATTTGCCGCGCTGTGCGAGATCCTGGGCGTCGCGTCGATGGCGACGGACCCCAAGTTCTCGCGAACGTCGGAGCGGCTGCGCAATGTTGACGCGCTCGACGCCGAGGTCGCCGCACGCACGCGGAATTTCACCCGCGAGGACCTTGTCGCGCGGATGCGCGAGCGCGATCTCGCCGCCGGACCGGTGTACAATACGCAGGATCTGATGCACGACGACGCGTTTCTTTCGTCCGGGATGCTGGCGACGCTGAAGCATGGCGAAGTCGGCGAGCGGACGGTGCCGACGCTGCCGGTGCGCTTCAGCGCGATCGAGCCGCGCTACTTCGGCGCGCCGATGATCGGCGAGCATACCGGCGAAGTGCTCTCCGAACTGCTCGGAATGAGTGCGGACGAGATCGCACAGCTCAGAGAAGACAAGGTCCTGTTGTAGGATCGCCAAGCGGATTAAGAGATGACAGACGTATCGGCAATTCCTCACGGCGGCGGCGCGCGTCCCGGCGCCTTCGGAGTCTGGATCCAGGCGATTCGCGCTCCTTCGCTCAGTGCGGCGGCGATTCCGGTCCTGCTCGGCGTAGCGATCGCGGCGCGCGACGGCTTCTTTTCGCCCGGACGGATGATCCTCGCGCTGGCGGGCGCGATGGCGATCCAGGCCTGGCACTAATCTCATCAATGACTATTACGATTTCCAGAGCGGCGCCGACTCCAATGAGTCGCTCGGCCCGAGCATGGTTATCCAGCGCGGATTGCTCGCGCCCGACCAAGTCTGGCGCGGCGGAATCGCGGCGTTCGCGATTGGCGCGGCGGCGGGACTCGTCCTGGTCTATCTGTGTGGATGGCCGATTCTCGCGATCGGAATTCCGTCGGTCGCGGCCGGCTACTTTTACACCGCGCGCCCGGTTTCGCTTGCATATATCGCACTCGGCGAGTTGACCGTTTTTCTCTTCATGGGACCCGCGATCGTGGTGGGTTCGTTTTACGTGATGGCGCTGCATTTCACCTGGAGCGCGCTCGCGGCGTCGATTCCGCTGGGCTTCCTGGTCGCGGGAATCCTGCATGCGAACAATATCCGCGATATCGAAAGCGATCGCATTCATGGCAAGCGCACTCTCGCCACGATGCTCGGGCGCGCGGGCGCCAACTACGAGTTGGTCGCGCTCGACGTTCTGGCCTACGCGACCACGCTGCTTGCTATTCTTGCCGGCGCGATTCCGTGGGTTGGGTTGATCGCGTTTTTGACCGTTCCGCGCGCGATTAGCCAAATCAAAATCGTGATGCGCGAGACGGCGGCGAAGAGACTCAACCTTGCTCTGATGCGTTCGGTCCAGCTCCACATGGAGTATGGGCTGCTGATGATCGTCGCGTTCCTGGCGGCGGCGTTTTTCCATCGCTGATGGGTTCGATCGGCGACGGAGATTCGCGGCCGAGCCCGCAGGCAAGCGCCGCGCCCGACGATCTTCGCATCGGGCTTTTACAGATCGAGCACAACCTGAACGAGGGCCATTACCGCCCCGGACCATGGGAGCGTTACGTCCGCGAGCTCAAACGGCGTCCCGCCGCGGTGCGCGCCGCGCTGTGCGACGATGTAAATCGAGTCAGCCGCAAGCTTCATCTGCGCACGCCGCGCAAAACGATTTCGGTGCGCGCCGGAATTACGATTGAGCTGATCGCGCTGGCGCTGGGCGCCGTGCTGCTCTGGCTGAGCGTGCGGGAGTTATCGATAGTGCTCGCGCTGATCGGCGCGCTTTTGTGGATCGCGACGCTTCAGCCGCTGGTGAAGATCTCGGCTGCCGCTGTCCTCGGCGTCGGCTACGAGTACGCATACCTGCTGCGCGGCGAGCCGCGCTTCAAGATGCAGTTCGGCACGTACGTCGCGTGCCCGCGATGGGCTCGCGTCGTCCTGCATCTATTCGGCACGATCGGTTCGCCTATCGGAGCGTGGGCTGCATCGCGAATAATCCGCGGCGTTTTGCCCGGCACCGCGGAAGTCGTGATGGCGGTGTTCTGGATCGTGGTAGCGATCAACGTGCTCGAGTTCATAGCCGGAGTTGCCGGCATAAGACGAATCGCGTCGATCCGCACGATCGAGAGCAGCGGCGGCGCCGCCGGCCTGGAGATTTCCGAATCGATACGGTAGCCCTCGCTCCCTGCCTGGTCCCTCGCCCTTTCACGGCGAGGGACCCGGGAGGTCAGGCGTGACCTTTTGCTGCGGCGGGCGTTTATATGAATAGGTAACGACATGGCGCGGGCTAGGGCGGCAGTTTTGGCGGACGACTCAGAAGAGCGGCGGATGGTCGCGGCCGCGCAGACCGATCCGAGCTGCTTCGCTTGCTTGTACGAAGAGAATTTTCCCCGCGTCTATGCGTACGTCGCGCGGCGGGTTCACGAGCGCGCGGAAGCCGAGGACTTGACCGCGGACGTTTTCCATCGCGCGCTCGAGAATCTCGACCGCTACCAGTGGCGCGGCGTGCCGTTCGCGGCGTGGCTCTACCGGATTGCCGCCAACGCGATCGCCGATCGCGCGGCGCATGCGGCTCGCGCGCGCGGCTATCAGCCGCCTGACGCGGAGCCTGAGCCACCGCCCGAGGAGCTCGAGCATCGCGCGCGCCTGTTCCGCATGGTCGACGAACTCGCCGACGACCAGCGCCGCGTGATCACGATGCGTTTCGCCGAGCAGAAGAGTATCGCCCAGATAGCGGCCGTGCTCGGCCGCAGCGAGGGCGCGATCAAGCAGCTTCAGTTCCGTGCGCTGCACAATCTCAGGAAACGGATTGGTGACTCCAATGGCTAAACGCACGAGCCTGTCGGAACAACTCGATATGGCCGTGGAGGCCATAATGTCCAGCCCGGATGATCCACACGTGAAGCTCGATCCGAAAGTTGCGGCACTGATGCGTATCGCCTCTGAGCTGCGCGATCTTCCGCGCGGTGAGTTCAAGGCGCGCCTGAGGCGCGAGCTGACGGCAAAATCCGGCGCGCCGGCGTTGACGCCCGCGATCACGCGGGAATTCACCGAGGCGCAGATCTACGCGATCCTCGACGATATCGAGCATCGTCCTCCGTTCTTCCCGCACGATATCGGCGCGGCGCTCGCCGGGCTGCCCGATTCCTCGATGCGCTTTCTCGAGCCCGTGAATAACTGCACGCTGGTCGCCTCGTACGCGCGCACGCCCACCCATTGGGAGCGCCATCCGGGCGGCAACGAGATGCTATATATCGTTGATGGCGCGGCCGAGGTTGTCACGCTGACCGACGCGGGTCCGGTCACATCGTTTGCGGACAAGGGATCGATCTTCATCTGCCCGCGTGGATTGTGGCATCGCCAGATCCCGCGGCCTTTCGTTTCCGAGCTTTCGCTGACGCCGGGCGCCGGCACCGAAGGTTCGGACTCGTCCGATCCGCGCGTGGCAGGCGTCGCTCCGATGTCGCCCGAAGCGGCGCGAGTTGCTCCGCCAAGTGCGGGCGCCGCGATTCCCTCCTACGACGTGAGCGCAGCCGCCGCACGCGCGATTCCGCTAGCGATCACCGAGCAGACCACTGCGGAGGAAGCCGACGCCGCGTATTTGCATCTGGCCGATCTCGATCGATTGAGCCTCGGCGTGATGAGGTTTTCTGGACAGACCCCCTGGGAGCGGCATCCTGATGGCGACGAGTTGCTCTACGCGCTCGACGGCGAGGTCGAATTGACGGCGCTGACCGACGACGGCCCGATAGCGCGCACGATTCGCGCGGGCGACGCGTTCGTCTGTCCGCGCGGCATATGGCATCGCCAGCTACCGAAAACGTGGGTGACGATCCTGTTCGGCACCCCCAACAAGACCACCGAAGTTTCATTCGACGACGATCCTCGCGCAGGATGATTCGGCGAGTACGAACACTCTGCTATTCAAGGAGATTACGATGGCATCAGTAAAACGCAGGCCCGACGGATTTCACACCGCGACGCCGTACTTGTACGTTGCCGACGCGCGCAAGCTGATCGACTTCGTGACGCGCGCGTTCGGCGGGACCGAAACCCGTTATCATGACACGGGCGACGGGCACATCCACGGCGAGTTCCGGATCGGCGACTCGATGTTCATGGTCGGGCAGACCGAGCCCGCGCCGGCCTCGATCTACCTGTACGTCGATGACGTTGATGCGGCCTATTCGCGCGCGCTTGCGGCCGGCGCGAAATCGGTCGAGGGGCCCACCGACAAGCCGTATGGCGATCGCAACGCGTGGGTGGTCGATCCATGCGGCATCACCTGGTTCATCGCCGCGCATATCGAGGACGTGAGCGATCATGAAATCGACAACCGGATGGCCACGCGTAAGTGAGGCGAGAAACCGTGTAGCCGTGCTATAAGGTTGATGCGGCCGCTGCGCCGCGGCGATCAAACATGCACAGCAAGGACCAGGTGAATCATGCTCGAAGCAGGAAGCGCGTTTCCGAATTTCTCGCTGCCCAACCAGGACGGCAAAACCGTAAAGCTCGGCGACTTCGCCGGCAAATGGCTGGTAGTTTATTTCTATCCCAAGGACGACACGCCAGGCTGCACGATCCAGGGCAAGTCGTTCACCGCCTCGAAGGCTGACTTCGACAAGGCCGGCGTCACCGTGCTGGGCGTCAGCGCCGACGACGTGAGCTCGCACAAGAACTTCTGCAACAAGTTCAGTTTCACGATCGATCTGCTGGCCGATCCGAAATCGGATCTGATCAAGGCCTGTGGAATCAACCAGGCGGAATGGAACGGCATGAAGTTCTGGGAGCGTTCGAGCTTCGTGATTGAACCCAAGGGCGTCGTGCGGAAGACTTACGCCAAAGTGAATCCACAGGGCCACGAAAAAGTCCTGCTAGACGATATCAAGGCGCTCAAGGGCAACTAATCTTCAGATTCTCCCTCTCCCAGATTGGGAGAGGGCGGCGCGGCGCGGCGATTGCTCTTTTTAGCAATCGCCGTGACGCGCGGGTGAGGGACCTACAGAATCAAAATCTGGTACCCCGCACTGCTGTAACTCTCGCTTGTTCGCGCCGATCCGAACCTCTGTGCCTTGCGCGTTTTTCGAGTAGCGACGAAAGTTCATCAAAAGAGTCTCGCTGTCGGTCCTTCACCCGTCGCGCGCGGCGCGCGACACCCTCTCCCAATCTTTTGAGGCTGTCGATAAATGCCAAATTCTTGTCCGTCATCCTGAACGAAGGCTGCCGTAGGCGAAGGATCTCCGCGAAGCGATTAGTGCGCAAAGCCCGGATTGGTTGCACTAATCGCTTCGCGGAGATCCTTCGCCTACGGCTCAGGATGACACCAGCGGCGGGTTTGCGAGAAAATCGACACCCTCAAACTTATCGGGAGAGGGACTCAGAAGAGGTGCGCGGGGTGAGGGCGAAGGCGTCGGCGAGGAGTTCGTAGGAGCGGCGGCGCGCCTGATGATCGTGCACGACCGTGACGATCATTATCTCGTCGATGTGCAGCTCCTCGGCGATGCGCGCGAGCTCGTCGTGCAGATGCTTCGCGTCGCCGACGAAGACGCGCGGCCATTCGCCGGTGTCGTTCGGCAGCCGTCCGTAGGTTGATCCAATCTGAGTCAGCGCGCGCTCAGGAGTCGGAATCGGACCGCGTCCTCCGCCCTGGCGGAGGCGCTGCGCCCATGCGCGCACGCTCGAATAAAGGCGATGCGCCTGCTCCTCGGTCTCCGCGCAGATCGCCCCGAGCGCGAGGATCGTCTGTCCGGCGAGCGCGCCGCCGCCTCGGTTGACGTGCTCGCGATAGTATTCGATCGCCTTGCGCGTGTACGTCGGATCGATGAAGTGCGCGAATGCGTACGGCACGCCAAACTGCGCCGCCGCCGCCGCGCTCCACATGCTCGAGCCGAGCAGCCATACTTCAGGCGCATCGGGCATCGCGGGTGAGACCGCGATCTCGCGGAACGGATGCTCGTCGGGAAAGCTTGCGGAGAGAAACGCCATCAGCTCCGCCATCTGCTGCGGGAAGTCGTCGGGCATCGGGCTGCGCGTGCGCTCGCGCCGGAGCGCGAATGTATCGAGCGGACTGCCGCCGGGAGCGCGTCCGATTCCCAGGTCGATGCGGCCCGGATACAGCGCATGCAGCATCCGGAAAACCTCGGCGACTTTGAGCGAGCTGTAATGCGGCAGCATCACGCCGCCCGAACCGACGCGTATGTGCTCGGTCTCGGCCGCGACGCGTGAGATCAGAACCTCAGGCGCGGAGCTGGCGAAGGATCCGGTCGCGTGATGCTCGGCGATCCAGTAGCGCTCGTAACCCAGACGATCGGCGAGCTGCGCCAGATCGATCGTGTTGCGCAGCGCCTCGGCGGGGGTGAAGCCCTCCGGCACGGGACATTGATCGACAATCGACAGCTTCACCTCTGATCTTCCTTCGCAGCCATAACCGCCGCCCTATTTTCACTTAGCAGATTATCACGCCCGAATCGCGCCACGCCGTCCGAGCGCCGACGGTCCCCCGCTCGAATTACTGACTGGAGCGGGGTGACCGGTTCCTTGGGTCTTGCTCCATTGTTGATAGAATAGATCGGTGCGCCGCTCGTGGCGGCGCGCGCGTATCGCGATGGCAACCGAAGCTGCGCATCCCAAGATTCTGCCGCCGCCGCCGACCGGCCTCCGGCTCGCGCCCGGCAAATGGCTGGTCGCGTCGTCAGTCATGATCGGCACCTTCCTGTCGGTGATGGACGCGACGGTGGTCAACGTCGCGATGCCGCACATGATGGGCAGCTTCGGCCAGGACCTGCTGACGATCACCTGGGTTTCGACCGCCTACTCGATCGCCGAGATCATCATGATCACGATGGCGGCGTGGTGGACGACGCTGCTCGGACGCAAGCGGCTGTTCCTGGCCTCGATGTTTATTTTCATCATCGGCTCGGTGCTGGCCGGCACCTCGAAGACCCTGACCCAGATGATCGTGTATCGCGTGCTGCAGGGAATCGGTGGCGGCAGCCTGATGCCGTGTTCGCAGGCGATTGCGCGCGAGTCGTTTCCTCCCGCAGAGCAGGGAATGGCGATGGCGATCTTCAGCATGGGCGTGGTGCTCGCGCCCGCGATCGGACCGGTCGTGGGAGGATGGCTGGTCGATAACTACGGCTGGCAGGCGGTGTTCTATATCAACGTGCCGATCTGTATCGTCGGCCTGCTGATGGTCAGCGCGTTTGTTCACGACCCGCCATACTTGAAACGCGGCGTCCTGAAAATAGACTGGGGCGGAATCGCGCTGTTGACGGTCGGGTTGACCGCGCTTCAGGTAGTGCTCGAGCGCGGCGAAGAAGTCGATTGGTTCGCGAACAATTGGGTCCTCGGCGGCGCGATCCTGGCCACTTTCTCGCTGGTTGCGCTGGTAGTCTGGGAGATGAAGCACGACGAACCGATCATCAATTTTCGCTTGTTCCGGAACCTGCCGCTGACGGTCGGCACGAGTATCGGGGCGCTGGTCGGATTCGCATTGTACGGATCAAGTTTTCTCTTGCCGCAATACACCGAGGACCTGATGAACTATCCCGCCTATCAGGCCGGGATGGTGCTGATGCCGCGGGCGGCGGCGATGATGGTGGCGATGCCGGTGGTGGGGCGGCTCTACAATTACGTGAGCCCGCGCATCCTGGTCGGGTTCGGCATCGGATTGTTGGCGCTCGGCTATTGGAAGCTCGGACACTTCTCGATGGCGGTGAGCTTCTGGAGTTTCATGCCGATTCTGATCATGACCGGAATCGGGATGGGCGCGGCGATGGTCACCACCAGCACGGTCACGCTGAGCAGCATCCCGCGAGCGCTGATGACCTCGGCCTCGAGTCTGACCACGCTGGCGCGGCGGGTGTCGGGCAACGTGGCCTACGCGATGCTGGCAACGGTGCTCGCGCGCCGCACGCAGTTCCATCGCTCGATGCTGGTGGATTCGATCAGTGCAACTAATCTTACGTTTCGCACAACCGACCAGGGCTATCGCGGATTTCTGGCAAGTAATGGGTTGCAATCGATGCCCGGCCAGCGCCGCGACCTGGCGATGCTCAGCTCAATGATCAACGGACAGAGCACGATGATGGCCTACAACGATTGCTTCTGGCTGTTAGTCCCGATGCTGCTGATCACGCTGCCGCTGATATTCATGCTCCCAAATCGCGGTGTTCCAGAAGATACCGACTCCGGGGCGGGAACGCATTGATCTGGATTCGAGACCGGCGCAAAAATGCCCGGATGAGTTGAGCGTCGCATCCGTGCGCGCCAGCCAAAGCTCAAATCCAGGATGAATGTCGAGAGTACACCGGATCCGGTCGCAGCCGCCGCCGCGGCATTCGCCGCCGCCCCCAGCGTCACAGAGCCGCCTGACGGCGGAATACTCGGACTCGCCTGGCTGAACCGCGACCTCGCGTGGCTGTTCGTTCTGCGCGTGCTGCGCAGCATCTCGCAAGGCTACCTCGGGATCATCCTGCCGCTGTACCTGGTGGCGCTCGGCTACGGCGCGGTGGCGCTCGGGATACTGCTGGGATTCTCGGCGGTCGCGGCGGCGGGAATCTCGATGCTGGTGGGGATGCTCGCCGACCGTTTCGGACGCAAGAACTGCCTGATGGGAGTCTCGGTGTTGCTCGGTGTTGGCGCGATCGGATTCGCGTTCTCGGCCAGCTTCACTTGGATCGTTATTTTTGCCGCGATCGGATCGATCGGGCGCGGCGGAGCGCTGGCCGGCGGCGCGTGGGGACTCTTCTACCCCGCGGTGCAAGCGCTGGTCGCCGAACGCACCACCGACTACAACCGCACTCGGGTCTTCGGCGCGTTCTCATTCGTAGGCGTGATGGCGGCTGCGGCCGGCACCTTGCTCGCCGGCCTGCCGTCGGTCCTGCATCGGATCGCCGCGATGCCGGAGCTTGAAACCTATCGCTTCCTGTTCGTCTTCGCGGGCGTTCTCGGCTTCGCGATGGCGTTCGCGGTGATCCCGGTGCACGAGGACCACGCCGCCGCGCGCCACGCGCAAAAGACCGCGGCGTCCGCCGCCGTGGCGTCCAATACTCCGGGGCTGCGCCTGGGACTGTCGCCACGGTCGTGGCAGCTCATCATCCGCTTCATGATTACCAATGCGACCAACGGACTCGCGATCGGGATGCTCGGGCCGTTCGTCGTGTACTGGTTTTACCGGCGCTTCGGCGTCGGCTCGGCGGAGCTGGCCGAGGCGTTCTTCGTGCTGAACATATTGAGTGCGATTCCGTACCTGATGGCGGGGCGGATCGCGCTGATGCTCGGGACGGTGCGCTCGGTCGTATGGACGCGTGGAATCTCGACCGTGCTGCTGTTCATGGTCGTGCTGATGCCGACGTTCGTGTGGGCGGTCGCGCTCTACGGAATCCGCGCGATTTTCAACATGCTCTCGATCCCGGTGCGGCAGTCCTACCTGATGGGAGTGATTCCGCCGGCCGAGCGCTCGAGCGCGTCCGGCTTCGCGAACTTCCCTTCGCAAGTGATGTCCGCGGTCGGACCGTATATCGCAGGCCTGTTCATGGAGCATCTGTACCTGTCGCTGCCGCTCGAGTTCGCCGCCGTGATGCAGGGGCTCAACACATTTCTCTACTGGCTATTCTTCCGTAACGTCCTGCCGCCCGAAGAGATCGTGAACGACAGCAATTAGCAGCGCGGCAGTCTGTTCAGAACGCCCAATGCCCCATTACGAACTCGCCCGCGAACAGCGCGAGAAATAATAGAGACCACAGCGTAATCACGCGCATCCAGAGGAGCCGCCTGCCTGCCAGAGCGAAGAGAATAAAGATCGGGAACATCGCGAGCGTGAAGCGCGGCGAGCTGATGTCCCACGTCTGGCTGGCGATTATGATCCAGTTGGCAGCCATCCAGACCGTGTACGACGCGCGCAAATAGCGGGCCGACACGACGGTCGTCACCAGGCCGAGCAGAACGAAAATAGTAACCTGCACCCCCATCATCTGAGCGTTCGCGGGATTCATCCAGGTGACGACTCGGGCTTGATTCCATGCGGCTAGAGGACTCCGGAGATGATTACGCCAGTGCTCGCCGTTGACGTGCATAAAGGCGATTGGATCTCCCGCGATTCGCCAATTCACGAACATGAACAGCGCGAAGCCCGCGGGAATCAATCCCAGCCATAACCATTGATTGTTCCATCGGCGCGTTTCGCGAAGCTGCTTGAGCGCCTCGATGCCCAATGCCGCTACGAGCACTATCCCCATATCGTGCGTCAGTGTCGCGAGCCCTCCGTACAGCCCCGCAAGCCACCACTGATCCTTCAGACACGCCAGGAACGACAATACTACCAGCGCGATGAACAGGCTCTCGGTATAGGTCAGATGCAGAAAATATGATGAAGGAAAAATGAACATGAACCACACTGCGCGATGAGCAGTGTCGGGCCCATACTCCAGCTTCACCAGCCGCCACAGCGCGAGTCCCAGCACGATCGACGCAACCGCCGAAACGATCATTCCGCCCACGAGCGGATTGTGCACGACGATTCCCGTCACGCGGATCAGCCACGGATAGAGTGGGAAAAACGCGAGACGCATCCGCGCATCGCCGGTGGCGCCATAGCCCAGGGTGGCGATGTTCGTGTATTGGCCAACGTCCCAATGATTGAACAGGGCGAGCGTGTCGGACAGCGATTTGATCCACTTGTCGTTGCGTATTTCGTTGATGACAACCACGTACCACAAGAGGAGAGCGTTGACGGCGAGAACCAGTCCGATGGTCTCCCAGTCGTCGCTGCTGATGCGCAGCAGACGTGCGGCCCTTCCGATACCGAGGGACCTGTCCGAAAGCGCGGGCGAGGTTTCCGCCCCGGCGGCAATTTCTTCTTGCGCGGAGTAGTTCACTGGTGTCGCGGTTTTAGCAACTACCGAAGGCGCTGGATAGCGGTATCGGGCGCTGCCGTGCACAGCTAAAGTTCTCAAGGCGAATCTGCTAGATTTCCACGCAACGTGAAGCAGGCCTACTCACAACTGGTCAACTCATCCGGCGCGGATGCGGTACGGCCGGAGATCGATCGCGGCGCTCAGCGGGATGCGGAGTTCTTCAGAGCTGCGCGCGGGTTTTTGCTTGCCGCGATCGCGGCAGTAGTTGTGTTTCTGCCGAATTTCCTAAGCCAGAATCGCACTTCGAATTTTCTGATCTATATCGCCGCGGCGCTCGCGCTGACCGGGTTTGCGATGGTCCACGGAGCCGAAAGCGGCGTCGGCGGCCCGGCGGTGGTCAAGATCCGCTCGGCGCTGTCGGCCGAAGGATGGGTCGGCGTTGCGGTATTTGTCGCGTTCCTGGCTTTCTATGCGGTCACGATGTATCCGCCGTCGCCGTTCAACGAGCAGGTGCGCCAGGCGGTCGCCTTCATCCACGGCCATACCTATATCGACGCGCCGCAATCCTTCCTCGAGCACGTGCAGATCGGGCCTTACAGCTATGCGCTGCATCCGCCGCTGCCGGCGATCATGCTGATGCCGTTTACGGCGATTTGGGGGATGGACACGAACCAGACGGAATTTTCGGTCGTGGTGGGCGCCGTCGCGATCGCGCTTGCGTGGATCTTGCTCGGACGATTCCGGCTTAGTCTCAATTCGCGCGTGTGGCTCACGGTCTTCTTCGGCTTGGGAAACGTGCTGTGGTACGAGACCACGCTCGGGACCACCTGGGCGCTCCCGATGAACACCTCGATCGTCTTCACACTGCTCGCGCTCATCGAGCTCTTCGGCGAGGCGCGTCCGCTATGGGTAGGGATCTGGGCGGCGATCGCGACGCTGGGCAGATATGACCTCGCGCTCGCGGCGCCGGTGTATGCGATTTTGTTGCTGGCGAAAGGCCGTACCTTCGCCGACATTCTCGAGATGATTCCGGGATACCTGGCAGTGGGAGTCATCTTCGTTGGATTGAACGAAGCGCGCTTCGGCAGCTTCTTTGATCAAGGTGTGATGCTCACCGGTCCCAAAGGCGCGCCAGTCTTTTCGCTGCGTTATTTGCCCGGCAACTTGTATACAGTGCTGTTCATGGCGCCGACGATAAATAGCAACTTTCCCTATATCCATCCGGTTTTCTCGGGACAGGCGATCACGCTGACGAGTCCCGCCTTCGTGCTGGCGCTACGACCGAGTTTCAAACGATTGACTATTGCGATGATGGGGCTGGCGGCGGTGCTGGTTTCGGTACCCAGCCTGCTTTGCTATGCGAATGGCTTTGCCCAGTTCGGAACTCGTCATTATCTCCCGGCCTTTCCATTTCTGCTGGTGATGATGGCGATCGGGATGCCGCGCCGGACCGATCAGCTCACAAAAATCCTGATTTGCGTATCGATCTTTCTGGTCGCCTTCGGCATCTGGCAAATACATATCTGGGGCTTGAGGGGTCCTTAACTCTGCCGGCGCGCTATATCAACTCCCTGTTTTGCGAGCTGGCGACGCAATAGTATTTAGCCTGTAGAGCCGGATATCATCGTCATGAAAAATCTCAGTATATTCGGGCAGCGGTAACCTGAGCCATGAAGGCGGTTCACCACGCACCAGAATGTATGGTGGATGCTGCGCAAGGGCGGCCGGGAGCGTCGCGATAGTTCGCATGCGGCTATTCGCGTATCCGCGTTCGTCGAAAGGCTCGTGCGTTCCGAAAATATAGGGGTCGTCATTGATTCCGGTGAAGACCGAGAACGTAAGCACGTCGGGCCAGCCCGGGTTCTGGGGGGTCACCTGAACAATGTGAGTCTGCGGCGTGATTCGTCCGTCTGCAATTTCGGTGCGCAGAGTCTCAGCGAGGCGCGCTTCCGCCGTACTTTGAATCCATCTCGAATCGGAGCTGCCTTGCCACCATCCGACCTTGGCATCGTGGAGGTTTACCGCCCACTGCTCGGCTAGAGAATGTTCGGAATAAGCGATATGTAGTTTCGGACGCGGAAACCAGGGAAAGATTATGAGCGCCAGAAGAATAGCTGCGATCAGCGGGGACGGTACGCGACTGGATAGGTATTCGCACAACGCAGCGGCCGGAAATACAATCAGAAATGGGTACCAATACTCGGCAATTTTGTATACTACGTCCGAGAGTGCGAACTGAGCCTGCGCCCCGGAAGGACTGAACCGATTGCTGGATATGAGATATTCCGCACCAGCGCAGATCAGAAATGTTATGCAGATCGGGTAAAACTGCGAAGCCGCAGTCTTCTGCAGAACCGCTACCACCATCAGCCCTACAATACATAGTAGATATGGCAGCGGAAAATCGGAAGGGAGTTCGTGAAGGAAACCCGCTGGAGCAGGACGCCACAGCAAAAGAATAAGCGCGCAAATCACGATCGCGCGTTCGATCCATAGTGCGAATGTACTCGTCGTGGCTGCCCGCGGCCCGATGCGTTTTGCCGCCCACCAGATGACCAGCCCTCCCGCGAGCTGTGCTGCGGGAAGGGCAGGGTAGGGCAGCGGAAATCGGAGCGCGACCGCGAACTCGGGAATCGCGAACAGCAGTGCGCCGAACAGGCACGCGCCCTCGAGTGCGGCGCTCCGGAGGTCATCTTCCAAGATTCGCAGGGGCAAGAGGCTCGCAAGAGTTGCGAAGCCGATGAATCCGTCGATAGCGTGTGAAGCTATAGCGGTGCCGATAGCCAACGCGCCGATTCCCGTTGTCAACGGGCGCCGCCGCGGATCGATGAACATTGCTATCGCGATCCCGACCAGTGCGAAATCAACCGCGGTGCCACGCATCTGCTGCGCGCGCATCAGCAGCGTCGTCGCGAGAAGCAGGATAGTGGCGAATCCGCCCGCGAGATCGCTAACCAGGCTGCGGCCCAGGCGATAAACCGCGAAGAGGATGAGCATCGCCATCGGCGCCATCCCCGCAGTAACGGCGAGCACACCCAGCCGGATATTCGCGCCAAATCCAAGAAACGCGTCGAACAACTCCAAGCCGGGAGTCTGGATGCCGGGTGACCAATGGCCATACGGGTCATTGTTGAATGGCAGATAACGCCGAAAGGTCAGGATTCGTTGAACCGCCGCCGGGAGATTGAGCGTGTCCAGATATGGCGGTACCGGAGACCCGAGTTGCAAAGGGAGAATGCTGACAGCCGCAAGCACGCACGCCAGCATCGCGAGCTTCTGCCCCGTCGATGGCGTGCGCAGTGTAACGTTAGGCGGATTGCGCGCGATCCAGATCGCCGCAATCGCGACGATGATCCAGATCGTGGAAGTGCGAAAGAGGCCGAGCGGACCAAGCAGATTGCCCGCGAAAAAAGCGAATATCCAGCTCCCCGCCGCACCGCCGAGGATTGCATCACTAAGTCCGAGGGATGGATCGAGGCGCAGGCAAATCAGGCCGATCACCGCTGAAGTGACCGCCCAGAAGGCTCCGAGTCTCAGGCCGGCTGACGTTGTTGCGGGCAGCGTTTCCCACAGTCCGGTAATCGGCGTGGTGAAAATGTAACTCTGATAGGGAGCGCGAAGCGCCAGTATCGACGCGGCGCAGAGCAGAAAAACTCCGGCGACATAGATCGCAGTCCTCGCCAAGAGTTTCTGGCTATTCCCCCACAATTCGCGTTGATCCCTTGACTCGGTTTCTCCGGAATTGCCGCGCGGCGCGGGCTCTCAACCAGACTCGCAGCGCATCACTATAGCCCTCTTACGTTCCGACACACACTTAGGCAAGCTATAACCCATCCGAAAGGCCGACAACGGCATCGGGCGCGCGGATCAGCGCATGCATGAGATTCTGAAACCCGAGCATATCGCCAACGTCCTCGCGACCTGGGGTTATCTCGGCATCTTCGTATGCGTGTTCGTCGGGAACCTTGGAGTTCCAGTGCCCGAGGAGACCGTCCTGCTCGCGGCGGGGTTTCTGGCCGGACGGGGAATCCTTGATCTGCGCTTCGTCTACCTGGCGACGATCGCCAGCGCGGTCACGGGCGATTGCTGCGGATTTATCCTCGGGCGCACCGGAGGACAGCGGCTGCTCGTCCGCCTGGCCGCAAACTTCAGCTTCGCGCGCCAGCGTTACGATCGTTTGCAGATTTTCTTCCAGACGCACGGCGCCAAGGCGGTCTTCATGGCGCGCTTCATCGCGGGCGTGCGCTTCATGGCGGGTCCGATGGCAGGTGCGGCGGGGATGCCGTTTTTTCGCTTCCTCGGATGGAACGTGTTGGGCGCGATGGTCTGGTGTACGCTTATCAGCACGGTAGGTTATCTGGTTGGCGATGAACTTTATCACGCGCTTCATGTCGCGCACGTCGCTTCACTGTGGGTCACGTTTGCAGTCCTGTTGGTGGTGGGCGCATTCGCATTCATGTGGTGGCGTGAACGGCATCAGCCGGTGGCACCGCCCGAAGTTTAGCCGCAAATTTCGTCCGAGGCTTAGCGCCGCACTCGCGATAGCCGCGGTCGCCGCAATCGCAATCGTGGCAGGATGCAAATCCGCACCAGCGCTGCGGCTGCACTATCTGCCCGGCTTCGTGCCCGGCTCCGAGCGGATTTTTGGTCCCGTGCGAATCGCGGTGCTGCCGGCTGACGGCGCGATCGCGGCGGGTCGGGTGCCCGTTGGCGGAGTCTATTCGGCGGAAGGCTCGCTCGAGCGTTCATTCTATGCCGAGAATCTTGGCGGCGTGGTTACCGCTGCGGTGATCCGCGCGCTCTCCGACGCGGGGCTCAAGCCGGTCGCGAGCGGACCGCTCAGGCACGGCGCGGCTTCGCTACCGGTGGGAGTCGATTACGCGCTCGCGACCTCGATTGAAGAGGCCTCGATCAACCAGCGCTTCGGCGCCGAGCAAACTGTGCACGGCCAGTATTTCGAGATGAAGGCGAAGGTGCGGATCAAGTTCACGCTGTCCTCGCGTGCGAATCCCGACCTCTACACCGGCGAGATCCTGGGGACCGAAGACGAGCCGCCCGCGCCGGTCGGCGGCGAAGTCTTCCTGCCCCTCGAAACGGACCCTGGAGAATCGATGTCAGTAGCGCTCTCGCGCGCGGTCGGCGCCCTGATGCTGCAAAGCGGCTTCCATAACGCGCTACCGCAGGCGTCACCGCAGAGTCCTGGTTAATGATGAGGCAAGTATCATGCAGGGGTCTTTATGACTATGGACCTCAATCGTCATTTCGACCCCTTCGGCGTTGCTCAGGGCAGGCTCCGGGAGAAATCACGGGCGGGGCACTGCATGAGGCGTTGGCGATGAGTATGGACGTCTCGGGATTTCTCGCCTATGGCACAAACTGACGATCGATAGGGTTGTTGGACAAGAAAACATTATCGCCTTACGATGAAGTCGCATGAAGAGCGATCCTCCCAAATATCCCGCGCGCAAGTCTCAACAGATCGCACGCGCCGAGCGGCTGCAGCGCGAACTTGCTAGCATTCAGGATTTCTGGAGCCGCAAGGTGCGCGGCATGAAGATGCTCACCGAGCGAGAGATCGAACGATATCTGCGCGGTTAAAGCGCGCTCCGCAGTGGCTATTTCCGCTTGCGGTCTTCTTCGCGTTTGCGGAGTTCTACTCGGCGGATCTTTCCGCTGACTGTCTTCGGCAGCTCGTCGACGAACTCGATCTCGCGCGGATACTTGTACGGCGCTGTGATGCGCTTGACGTGCTCCTGCAGCTCGCGCGCGAGTGCGTCGGATTTGCGCGCATCCGCGTTCAGCCGCACGAACGCCTTCACGATCGAGCCGCGATCGGCGTCGGGACTCGCCACCACCGCCGATTCGATCACCGCCGGATGCTCCAGCAGCGCGCTTTCGACCTCGAATGGGCCGATGCGGTACCCGGCCGAAATGATTACGTCGTCGGCCCGCCCGACGAACCACAGGTATCCGTCGGCGTCGCGCGTCGCGTGGTCTCCGGTCAGATAGTAATCGCCTTGAAAGACCGCGGCGGTCTCGGCCGGGTTCTTCCAGTACTCCAAAAACAACGAGGGCGGGCGCTCGGGCGCGACGCGAACCGCGATCTGTCCGACCTCGCCGTCCTTAACCTCACGCAGGTCTTCATCGACGACGCGCACGTCGTGTCCGGGAAATGGCAGGCCCATCGAGCCCGGTTTCACTTCCATTCCGGGCATGTTCGCCACCAGGATGATGGTTTCGGTTTGTCCGTAGCCGTCGTGAATCACATGCCCGAGCTGATCTTTCCAGACCTCGATCACTTCGGGATTGAGCGGCTCGCCGGCTCCGGTGCAATGGCGGAGCTTCGGAAACTGATATCTGGACAGATCCTCTTTGATCAGCATCCGATACTCAGTCGGCGGCGCGCAGAAAGTAGTGATGTTGTAACGCGTGAGCAACTCGAGTTCGCGTTTGGGCTCGAAGCGGCCGTTGTACATGAACGTCGCAACCCCGTTCATCCACGGGCCGAACAGCGCTCCGTATGCGGCTTTAGCCCATCCGGTGTCGGAGGTCGTCCAGTGGACGCCGTCCGCCGCCACGTCCAGCCAGTTTCGGCCGGTATACTGATGGCTCCAGGTGTAGGCGTGGCTATGCAGAACGGCTTTGGGTTCGCGGGTGGTGCCGGAAGTGTAATAGCAAATCGCGGGATCAGCCGCGCGAGTGGCTATTGGCTTGTAGTCAGTCGGCATCTGCTGCATTAGCTCCGGCAATCCTTGCCATCCCGAACGCGAGCTTCCGGTGATCAGAAAATGATTCAAGCCGGGGCATTGGCTACGCAGCTCCGCCACCATCGAGGCGTTTTCAGTGGACGCGATAATCGCGCGGGCCCCGGAATGATTCGCGCGATAGATGAGGTCCTTCTCCCGCAGCATCGAGGTGCACGGAATCACGATCGCGCCCATCTTGAGCGCGCCGATATACGCCGCCTGCCACATCGTGACGCGCGGCAGCACCAGCAGGATCGGATCGCGGCGCTGCAGTCCCAGAGCCGCGAGCACGGCAGCGATCTGATTGGATTGCGCGCGGATATTGGCGTAGGTCAGGCGCGCGCGCTTGCCGTCCTGGTCTTCCCACAACAGCGCGGTCCGGTTGGGGTCGCCCGCGAAGTGATCGACGATCGAGCCGAAATTGAAATGCTCGGGCACGCTCCACTTGAAATCGCGATGCCGCGCGCGATGACGGTCGGCCGAGTCGCTCATAGGAGTTTGCTCCCGCGCCCGGTGCGCGCACCTGGAGCCTGCGAGCGTTTAGCCGCCGCACGAATATATTTGATCGAGACCGGCGACAAATCGTCGCGTTCGACGCGCACGTCGATAATCGCGAACGAGCGTGAGCGATGCGCCGACGCGAGGGCGCGGCGGAGCTGCGCGAGGGTGTGGGCCTCGAAGCCCGCGCCGCCAAAGTCGCGCGCGAGCTTCGCATAGGGCCACGGCGGCAGGTCGAGCAGCTCGCGCCGCTCGACGATTGGCCGGAAGATGCCCCATCCGCCGTTGTTGATGATCACCACGATCGGATTGATGCCCATGGTCGGTGCGTGCGAGATTTCCGGACCGGTCATCTGAAAGCCGCCGTCGCCGCACAGCACGATCGGCCGCATCCCTCCCCCCATCTGCGCCCCCATCGCGGCCGGCACCGCGAATCCCATCGAGGCGTAAAACCCCTGCGCCAGATAGGTGCTGTGATGCGGCACGCGGACGTCGAGTCCGCCGAACAGCATGTCGCCCGACTCGGTGACGACGAGATAATTTTTATGCGTCGCGAGAAATTCGTTGACTGCGACAAGGATCTGCGCGACGCGAATCTGCCTGGTCTCCGCCTTCGAGACGTCGCCCAGGTTGTCGGCGTAGGCGACGCGCTCCTCGTGATGGCGCAGCTTCTGGCGCAGCAGCGCGCGCACGAAATCGCGCACGCCCACGTCGATATAGGTGTGATACTTTACGTCCACCTTGCGATCGACCGCCCATACCGACTGGTCCTGGATCACGCGCGGCGGACGATTACCGAAATTCATGTCGGTCTTGAGGCATCCGAGGTTGAGCACGAAGTCAGCCTCGTCCATCCGCGCGACGATCGGAGCGGGGCTTATCGGCCCGACATGCACGCCCATGTATTGCGGATGGTCCATCGGGAACGCGCCCTTGCCGAGCACCGTGGTGCAGACCGGCGCGCCCATCTTTTCGGCCAGCTCGACCAACTCATGCGCGGCCTTGTAGCGATGAATCTCGATTCCCGCGATCAAGACGGGGTGGCGGCTCGCGTTGAACATCTCGGCGGCCTCGCGCGCGGCTTCCTCGACCTTGCGCGAATCCGATTCGCTGAAGTGCAGACGGCCGTCCCACTCGATCAGCTCTTCGGGCACTTCGATCACGCGATCGACCATGTCGCGATGAATCTCAACGTAGCCCGGTCGCTGCTCGGCCCAGATGGCGCGGACCACCGCGTGCAGCTCCTGCGCCGCGGTGTGTGGATCGGTCAGCACGCGCGAGGCGCAGGTGACTTCCTGGAAGATGCGATGCTGCGACTCGATCTCGCGGGCCTGATGATGGATCAGCGTGCCGAGCTTGCGCTCTTCTTCGCCCGGACCGCCTGAGAAGATCAGGATCGGCACGCGCTCCGAGAACGATCCCGCCACCGGGTTGACCATGTTATGCCCGCCCGCGCCGTAGGTGACGCACGCGACCCCGATCTTGCCGGTCGCGCGCGCGTATCCGTCGGCGGCGAAGCCGATTCCCGGCTCATGCGAGAGCGTGACGATCCTCATGCCGTGGCGCTTGCCCAAGGCGAAGAACAATTTGAGCGCGAGATCGCCCGGGATTCCGAAAATCGTATCGACGCCGATTTTGCGCAGGTATGCGACCAGAAAGTCGCCCAGTGTCATCTGCCGTTTCAACCCGCGAGCCTCCTTATCCTAATCCAGCCGCCGCGTATTGTACCAGAAAATCCGCGCGGGTCCGGTCCGTAAATGGATGGCATCTTGGGGGCGCGCGTGTGCTAAAGTAACGCCTGTGGGGATCTTCTAGATGTTCCGGCAATTCCTGCGCATGCAATTTCTGTCGCCGATGACGGTCGGCAGATTCTTTGCTTTCCTGCCTCAGTTCGTGCGTGTGTTCTGGCGCCTGATGGCCGACTCGCGTGTCCCGCTATTGCCCAAGACGGTGCCGGTGCTCGCTTTCCTCCTGATGCTGACGCCGCCCGCCCTCGAGCTCGACTTCATCCCGCTCATCGGCGAACTTGACTGGATCCTGGTGGCCTTCGCCGCCCTCAAACTGTTCGTCTGGCTGTGCCCGCCCGACCTGGTGCGTGAGCACGTTAGCCGGATCGCACGGGGCGAGTAACCGCACTTCGAGTAACCAGACACCCTGATGCGTCCGAGAACAATTCTGTTCGGTATTGCCGCGATAGTAATCGCCGCACTCGTCCTTCTCTCGATAGCCGACACCTTCTTTGTTGACCTGCTGTGGTTCGGTGAGCTGGGCTTCGAGCAGGTGTTCGCGATTTCCGTGACCGCCGAGGTCCTGATCTTCCTCGGCGTATGGCTGGTGGCGTTCGTCGCGATCGCGGCCAGCGGCCTGGTTGCGGTCGCGCTCAGCCGCGATCGCGAGCGGCTGCACGTTGTGCGCCGGCCCGACCAGATGACCGAGGTGAATCTTCCCGAGCTGATTCGCGCGCTCGGCGAACGCGTGCCGTGGAAGACTATCGTCGTGATCGGCGCGGCCGTTCTCGCAATTCTCGCCGCGCAGGGCGAGGCCGCGAGCTGGGACATCTACCTCAAATCGTTTTACGGTGTTCCGTTCGGCGTGACTGAAAAGGCTTTCGGCAATGACGTCGGGTTCTACGTCTTCACGCTGCCGCTGCTCGAGGATTTCCGCGACCTGTTCCTGCTCATAATTTTCCTGGCGGGTGCGGCCGCGGTTGCGGTCTATTGGGTGCGCGGCGCGCTGGATTTCCGCGAATCGCCGCCGCGAGTCGCGCCGGGCGCGGCCGCGCATCTCTCGATCATCCTGGGATTCTTTTTCCTGCAGCGCGCGATGAGCTATTGGCTGGCGCGTTTCGGACTTTTGTTTCACACCAATGGTGTGGTCTTCGGCCTGCGCTACGTCGACTCGATTTTGTGGCGTCCGGGCCTGTGGCTGCTGGTGTTGCTGTCGATCATAGCGGCAGCGATCTGTTTTTCAAATTTCAGCGTAAAGGGACTGCGCCGCCCCGTGATCGCGGCGGTGATCGTGTTCGCTCCCGCTCTGATTCTGAATTTTCTCCAGCCGGTGCTCGAGCGCCTGATCGTCAAGCCCGACGAGTTGCACGTCGAGCGCCCCTACCTCGAACGGAACATCGAGATGACCCGGCGGGCGTACAAGCTTGACGGCGTGGACGTAAAACCCTTCGGCGGCAACGGCAAGCTCACGATGACCTCGATTCAGGAGGACGCGCCGACGATCAAGAATATCCGCTTGTGGGATCCGCGTCCCTTGCTCGCAACCTACCGCCAGCTCCAGGAAATCCGGCTCTACTACGACTTCAAGGACGTCGATATCGACCGCTACAATATCCAGAACGATTACACCGAAGTGTTGCTCTCCGCGCGCGAGTTGAACGTCGCGCAGCTTCCCGACAACGCGCAGACCTGGATCAACCAGCATCTGAAATTCACCCACGGCGCCGGCATGGCGATGAGCCCGGTGAACTCGAAGGATTCCGAAGGTCTGCCGATTTTCTACGTCAAGGATATTCCCGCGAGTTCAAACGTGGGGCTCAAGATCGATCAGCCCGGAATATATTTTGGCGAAGAGCCGGATAACTACTGCGTCGTGAACGCGTCGACGCCCGAATTCGACTATCCGAGCGGCAGCGACAACGTGTTCGCGTACTACAAAGGTTCGGGCGGAGTGCCGATTGCGGGGTTCTGGCGCCGGCTGCTGTTCAGCTTCATGTTCCGCGACATCAACCTGCTGGTGACCCGGACCATCGTCGATAAGAGCAAAATCATGATCCGGCGCAATCTTGTCACCCGGATCTCATATATCGCGCCGTTCCTGCATCTCGATCGCGACCCGTATCCGGTCCTGCACGACGGGCATATCGTCTGGATCGTCGATGCATACACGGTGAGCGATCATTATCCCTACTCCCAGCGCAACGGCGACGGGATCAACTACATCCGCAATTCGGTCAAGGTTGTGGTCGATGCGTATTCCGGGAAGACGGACTTTTACGTGTCCGATCCGGACGACCCGATTGTCAAGACCTGGGCGAAAATCTTTCCCGACCTGTTCAAGCCGCTTGATTCGATGCCCCCGGATTTGCATGCGCATATCCGTTATCCGGAAGACCTGTTCCTCATCCAGGCCGACATCTACAGCACCTACCACATGACCGACCCGCAGGTGTTCTATAACCGCGAAGACCTGTGGGGATTCCCGCGCGAGAACTTCGGCGGAGAGACGGTGCCGATGCAGCCCTACTATGTGATCATGCGGCTGCCGGGCGAGTCCCACGCCGAGTACATCCTGATGCTGCCGATGGTGCCGCAGGGACGCGACAATATGATTTCGTGGCTGGCCGCGCGATGCGACGGCTCGGACTACGGGCATCTGTTCGAGTACTCGTTCTCGAAAGACAAGCTCTTCTACGGGCCGTACCAGATTCAGGCGCGGATCAATCAGAATCCATACATCTCGCGCGAGCTGGCGCTGTGGAATCAGATGGGCTCGAAGGTCGTGCTCGGCAACCTGCTGGTGATCCCGGTCCAGGATTCCCTGCTCTACGTCGAGCCGCTCTATATCCGTGCCGAGAACGGGCAGCTCCCCGAGCTGCAACGCGTGATCGCGTCGTACAGCGATCGAGTGGTGATGGGCGAGACTCTCGATTCCACGATGCACGCGCTGTTTGGTCCCGAGCCGGTTTCCGTGGCGCCGCCAACCGTCACGACCGTCGGCGCAGCGGCGCCAGCGGCTCCGGCTGCCGCCGTGAAAGCGCCGCAGCCGCCGTCGGTACCGGCCGCGATGGGTAACGCACCTTCGGATTATTCGCGTGCGCTCGACGCGCTCAAGGCGGGAGACTGGACTGAATTCGGACAGCGGATGGATCGTCTCGGACGGGATTTGGGCAAGCAGACGGGTCATTAGATGTAATCGCGGTAGGATAATCGCTCCGCCAGAAAAAGGGGATGGCGTGCGCGAAGCTAAACCACTGCATGAAGTTCCTCGCGCGGCGAGTGCCGCGCCGCAAAGCGCAAAACAAGCCGCACAGCTTTGCGCGGCGATCACCAAAATAGCCGAATTGGGCCGAACTGCGCTCGGCGCTAGCGCATGCGCCGTCGCGTGGGATTCTCCGAGTGGCGCCGCGGACACCGTCGCTGCGGCGACCGCATCAGACGAAGCGGCAAACGCCGCGCGGATCGCACTGGCCGCGTTCGCTCAGCGGACTCGCGGCACGGCGCAGGACATTCGCGCTACGGAAATTGCGCCGGGCGTGCTCGGCCTTGCGCTTCGCGAAGGCGCGACCCTCGTGCGGGTCGCGCTCGCGCATCCGAAAGACACCGGCCGCTCGTCTCCAAAAACTCAAGCGATACTGGAACTCGCCGCTCGTGCCGCGCTGGCCGCTGTGGCGGGCGCGGAGAGCACGCGCTCGCGCGGCTTCTGGCGCGACCGCGGCGCCGCGGTTCTCGCTCGCGGCGCGGAAATCGAGGCGGCTGGCGCCGCGCGCGAAGTCGAGCGCGAGTCTCTGGAGCGCACCGTGCGGGAAATCGTGGCGCTTAAAGGAGCGGGGCGCATCGCCGCGATGGGCGAAGCGGTGGCACGCGCGCTCGGATGCGAAAGATGGCTGGTCGCCGCGCCGAGCGATGGCGCGCTGCGAGTCGCGGCGGCATCCCGCTCGGTTGCGCCTCCGCGCGAGCTCGCGGAATCCTCGGCGATCGCGGAATGCGCGCGCACCGGCAAGACGATTGCGCGCTTGTCCGATTCCGCCGCGCCGCGCGCTCTCCGCGAGGACAAAATTTTCGGCAGCGCATGGATTGTCTTCTCCTCGGGGCCCGCCGTGATCGGACTTGCCGAAGGCGATATCGGGGCGCACAGGTTTGCCGCGCGAGCCGAGGCGTTCGGCGCGCGGCTCGCGCCGTTGATGCGCGCATGGATCGCCGAAGACGCGCTCGAAGAGTACCGCGCGCTTGTCAGCCGCCTGGCGCTCCGGATGTACGCCGCGATCGACGACGAGCGCGCGCGTATCGCTCGCGACCTGCACGACGACCAGGCGCAGTTGCTCGCGGCGGCGCAAATCGCGCTCGAAGGCGGCGGCAAAGAAGCGCGAAGCCTTTTCGGGCAAATCTCGCAGGAATTGCGCGCGCGAATCCGCGAGCTCAAGCCGCCCGCGCTCGGGCGCGTCACGCTGTCCGACGCGCTTGAGTCTGAGGCCGAACGGATGCGGCAGCAGGGAATCGAGGTTCATCTGCTGGCCGCAAAGGGCGCCGCGCGAATCTCGCCCGCGGTGCAGCGGTTATGCTGGCAGGTCGCGCGCGAGGCGCTGGCCAACGTCGCGCGCCATTCGGGAGCGAGCACCGTCGAAGTCGCGGTCGAGCGCGACGGGCACTGTCTGCGCGTTATCGTGCGCGACAACGGCCGCGGGATGCCGCCGCGTTCGGACGCGCACGCGACAGCGGGTCTTGGCGGTATTCGCGAGCGGCTCGAACTGATGGGCGGGAAGCTCGAGATCGAGTCGGGTCCCTCGGGCACTATTCTGCGCGCGGAAATTCCGGAGCCCGCATGAGCGATAACCACGACCGCATCCGCGTTCTGCTCGCCGACGACCATCGCATCTTTCGCGAGGCGCTGCGGCTCGTGCTCGAACCCGAATGCGAGATCGTCGGCGAGGCCGCCAGCGGCGAGTCCGCAATCCAGCTCGCCCAGCGATTGCATCCGCACGTCGTGGTGCTGGATCTCGGGATGCCGGGTCTCGGCGGCCTCGCTGCCGCCCATCGCATCGCGCGCGATTGTCCCGCGACCAAGGTGCTGGTGCTGAGCCAGTACGACGACGAGGAATATGTGATCGAGGCTCTCGGAGAGGCGGGCGCTGCCGGATACCTGGTGAAGACCGACGCTTCCAGCGAGTTGGTGGCGGCGGTGCGCGCGGTGCATTCGGGGCGGCGCTACCTGAGTCCCTCGATCGCGCCGATCGTGCTCGGACGCCTGCGGCATCCGCTCCCGCCTGGAGAGAAGGGCGGCCCGCGCCTTACCCGCCGCGAGCGCGAGGTTCTGCGCCTCATCGGCGACGGCGCCACTACGAAGGATATCGCGCAGCGCCTCGGCATCAGTCCCAAGACCGCGCA
This sequence comes from uncultured delta proteobacterium, assembly GCA_963801665.1. Classification (GTDB taxonomy): domain Bacteria; phylum Desulfobacterota; class Binatia; order Binatales; family Binataceae; genus JBARDN01. The sequence goes on from CAWDFL010000003.1 coordinate 1,226,713, forward strand.
GGTGCATCGCGAGAACTTGAAGCAGAAGCTCGACCTCCACTCGACCGCCGCAATCGTCCGCTACGCGATCAAGCACAAACTCATCCGCCTCGACTGATCGGTTCGGCTATTGAACGATTATTGTTTGTCATTCCCGCGCGTGGCTGCCGCGCGAGGAATCCCCGACGACAGGGCACAGCATGAGGCACGGAGTCGGAGCATGGACGCCTCGGGATTCCTCGCCTACGGCTCGGAATGACGGATGTGGGTTCGGCTGAGGGTATGATACTGATACACTAAGCCCACAATCGTCATTTCGACCGAAGGGAGAAATCCCGAGGCGTCCGTGCTCCGAGCCCGCGTCTGAGGCAACGGCCTTTCGTCCCGGATTGCTCGCGCACCTCGACTTACTGAACGATCGTTCGGGAGGCTTTGACTAACCCCCGTGCCCGGATGCTAAATTATCCTGCAGTCGGTCTGAACTATCGTTCAGAGGAGGGTTCCGCGATGAAACGTACGGGAGTTCATCATCTTGGACTGGCGACTTTGGATATCGACCGCACGGTCGAGTTCTACACGCAGAAACTCGGATGGGAAATCGCGTGGGCAGACATCCTTGAGACCCAGGGCGGCGGCAAGATCAAGCACGTCTTCATGAACACCGGCGACGGCTCGCTGGTCGCGTTCATGTGCCCCGAAAAAGTTCCCGGCATCCCGACCGAGTGGGCCACCGACATCAACAGCGCGCAGGGATTACCGAGCGGCTTTTATCATTTCGCGTTCAACTGCGACACGCTCCAGGAGCTTGAGGCCAAGCGCGCGACGCTGATCGAGCGCGGCGTCGACGTGACCGCCGTGGTTGACCACGAATGGTGCCGCTCGATCTACTTTCGCGATCCCAACGGATTGCTGCTCGAGTTCTGCACCACGGTGCGCGAGTTCAACGCCGACGACAAGATCATGAAGCATCACGATCAGCCGGGCCCGATGGTCGAAGATCCCACCGAAGCGAAAAAGGTGATGAAGTTCCTGATGAGCACCGAGCGCCCTCCGGGCACGCATCATCCCGTATGATCACGCGCTCGATTTAGAGTTTTCGCGGGGCGGCCGAATCGGGCCGCCCTTTTTTTTCGCGCACGGATGTCTGATACTCGGCTGACCGCAATTCGACTTGGGAGAAACCTCATGGCTGAGATGGATCTTTTTGAAGCGATGTACTCGGCGCGCGCGCTGCGCAGGTTCAAACCCGATCCCGTGCCCGACGAGGTGCTGACCAAAGTCCTCGACGCCGCGATTCGCGCGCCCTCGGGCAGCAACGAGCAGTCGTGGCTGTTCGTGGTGGTCAAGGACGCGGCGCAGCGCAAGAAGCTCGGCGACATCTACCGCAAGGGCGGCGACATCCTGTTCGCGCTCTACGCGAATCGCACCAAGCCCGAGCACATGGCGCAATCGACCTTCGACAAGCTGATGGCCTCGGCGACCTATCTGGTCAACCACATGGCCGACGCTCCGGTTCTGCTGGTCGCGTGCCTCAAGCAGACCGCGCCCTCGGGACCCGCGCCGAAGCTGCCGCCCGAGGTCCTCGAAAAGATGCGCGGGATGGTGCGGATGAGCGGCTCGAGCATCTATCCGGCCGTGCAGAACATCATCCTAGCCTGCCGCGCGCTCGGCCTCGGCACCTGCCTCACGACGATTCACGCATTCTACGAAGACGAGGTCCGCGCGGTGCTCGGCCTACCGCCCGAGGTATCGACCTACGCGCTGATGCCGATCGGATATCCCAGCGACAAGTTCGGCCCGATAAAGCGCCGCCCAGTGAGCGAGGTAGTATGCCTCGACCGCTACGGCAATCCATGGAAGTGAGTTCGGGCATTCTCTGAGATGCCCTCTCCCTCCGGGAGAGGGCAAGCGTCACGGCGATTGCTTCTTTCAGCGATCGCCGTGACGCGCGGGTGAGGGCGGCCTTGCGCTGAGCTTTCATTTTGATCGCGCGGGCGAAGCGACGCGCGATTAAAAGAAGAAATCTATGGTCGCGCAGTAGCGCGACTCAAGATCAACGGTCCTCACCTTGCCGCGTGCCAGTGGCACCTCCCTTTCAGGGCGAGGAATCAGACAGCGCGCGAGGCTCAGCCATTCTCCTGCAAAAGCTGCGCTGCCTACTTAACCCAGTTTTCGATTCGTAAGTCTGGAATGCGCGCGAAGTCGCTCTGGTTGTTAGTCACGAGGGTTGCCCGTTCTACGAGTGCGTGCGCAGCAATCCACAGATCATGATCGGCGATCATTTCACCGCGTCTTGCGAGGTCGGCTTTTATGGCTCCGAACCGCTCTGCAATTGCCGGAGTGAAAGGCAGGAGTTTCACCCCCGCAAAGAATCGGCGATACCTGCGCAAGTTTTTCTCGACCTGTGCGGAGCGGAAAATCCCGAAGTAGAGCTCGCCAAGTGTGATAAGCGAAATATAACGGCTTGAGATGCGCGTCGCTTCAAGCCGCCCGACCACCGCCGGCATCGCCCTCATGTAGTAGACGATTGTGTCCGTATCGAGCAGCCAATTCACAGGGCATCGATCTCGAGAGCACTACTCTTGTTGCGCCGGCTTGTGTGAATCGCACGGATCATTTCGTCGGCCTCGTTGGGTGACAGCGTCCCCCGAATCTCGATCCATGGATCGCTCTGGCGTGGTGTTTTTCTCGCGCTCGCTCTGGTAACGGTGACACTGACCTCCTCATCAGGTACAAGGTGGAAGCGTCGGCGGAGCGCCGCACTCAATTCTTTTGCTCTGACATTCCGTAGCGTAACGTGCCTGCGCATAAGTTCGCCCCTTCCGAAGTTGTACTGTTCACTAGCATGCAGCGGACCACGGCCGCACTCAAGATGGATCTGTGCACACCAACGATTCAGGCGCCGATGAGGCGGCGGATGACGGGTCAGCCTTTCTCCTTCGCCAGGTCCTCGCGGACTTTTGCGGCGGCGGACTCGACCGCCTGATGCTGTCGCATCAGCGCGGCGAGCTTTGCCGGATTGCGAACGCTCGCGAGGCGGTACTCGTCCGCGTTGCGGACGAAGCTCTGGTACGCGTCGAGCATCGCGGCGAAGTCGCGATACGAGGCGCGCGCGGAATCGCGCGTCGTCGTCGAGGACAGGCCGCGCGCCTTCTTGAGCGCGTAATAAAACTCGCCCATCTCTTCCGACGAGACTTGCCGGTTCTCGATTATGAAGCCCGCGGTGCAGTAGTCCGCGAGCTTGTCCGCGAGCTCCGAGATCAAATCCGTGTTCGCGGCAAGCTCCTTCCGGTAGTTCGACGAATAGCACGCGGCCGCAGACAGAATCGCGGCGGCTGCGAGCAAAAAGATCGCGGGCCGGGAAAGCCCGGCCCGCATTCCATCATTCATTTGCCCGCATTTGCTCGCGCCCGATCGTGATCGCGCTCGCCTCGTCCGATGAATCGAATCCTCACGCAAGGTTCTGCTTGAAGAACGCGATCGTCTTGGCGAACGCCTCCTTGGCGTGCTGCGGATGATGCGACGGACGGTCGTCGCACATGAAGCCGTGGTCGGCGTCGGGATAGAACACGACCTCGGCCGGCTTGCCGGATTTCTTGAGCGCGTCGCGGAACGCGTCGACTTCCGTGATCGGAATGAACGCGTCCTTGCCGCCGAAGAACGCCAGCACCGGACCCTTAAGTCCCTCGACATACGCGATCGGCGGCGTCACGCCCGCCTGGCGCGAGGTCACCATCCCGCCGCCATAGTACGGCGCGGTCGCTTTGACGTCGGGATTTCGGCACGCCGTGAGAAAGCTCACGCGGCCGCCCATGCAGAAGCCCACCGTTCCGAACGCCGGCTTCACGTCCTTCTGCGTCTTGAGAAAATTGATCGACGCGGTCATGTCGGCGACGATCTGATCGTCGTTAATCGATCCCATCAGGCGAAACGCGCTCGGAAGATCGTTGTAGGCGACCACGTTGTTGGGTTGGCGAAAATAAAGGTTCGGCGAGATCGCGACGAAGCCCTCGGCCGCGAAGCGGTTGGTGATGCTCTTGATATGGGCGTTGAGCCCGAACGCTTCCATCACCACTACCAGCGCGGGGTAGGGTCCGCCCGACGCGGGCCGCGCCAGATGCGCCGGCATCTTCTCGGCGCCCGTCGTCACCGTTACTTCCTGTGAGACAACTTCCATGATCCTTACCTCCTCTAGCTGAACCCGCGCGCGCCGGTTTGATCTCGAACACGCGCGCACGCGGGCTCGCGAACTTTCTCGCACACATCGCCGCGATCCTCAAGCGACGCGGTCTCTCGATGCGTCTCGCTTCTGCCCACGAGCAGCCTGTACGATACCGCCGATCTTTGGCTGCCGTAAAATGATTCCGCTTCGCGATAGCGCCGCGCCGCGCCGCCTGACCCTGGTGAACTCGGCGTTGATCGTCGCCAACCTGGCGGTTTTCATCTACGAACTGATGCTTGGTTCCGGCGCGATCGGATTCCTCGCGCGCTTCGCGATGGTCCCGGTGCGCGTGTCCGGTGCGGCCGCCGCGCTGGAGCATCCGCAGGCCGCCGCGCCGCTTCAGGCGATCGCGGCGCCGCTCGCGACGATTCTCTCCTCGATGTTCCTGCACGGCGGCGTCTGGCATATCGCCGGCAACATGCTCTACCTGTTCATCTTCGGCGCGGCGGTGGAATACCGGATGGGATCGCGGCGCTACCTCGCTTTCTATTTCGCTTCAGGAATCGCCGCTGCGATCGCGACCGTCGCGATGGCGCCCGCGTCGACGGTTCCAGTGATCGGAGCGTCGGGCGCGATCGCCGGCGTGCTCGGAGCGTATTTCATTCTCTATCCGCGCGGGCGAATCCTGACCGTGCTGCCGATTTTTTTCTATCTGATGAAAATCGAAATTCCGGCGGCGATTTATCTGCTGCTGTGGTTCGGAGTTCAGCTCTACGCGGGAATCGCGGCCGGTTCGCATGGCGCGATCGCGGGCGGAGTCGCGTGGTGGGCGCATGTCGGTGGATTCTTGTTCGGGATGCTCGTCGGGCCGATGCTGGCGCGCAAAAAGCCGCGCAGCCGCGCCGGACAACGGCTGTCGATACGCGGTGGATAACCTCTTCACACGTTGGGGACATCGTGTTGATCTGAAAAAAGTCACTTGATGGCGCGCGCTGGTTTCCGCATAATCGCCGGCCTTACATACGCTCGCGCGCGTCGGAGGTGGTGGTGTGGCAGACGGTGCGGATGACATCCTGCGGCGCGTTCCGCCGCAAAATCTTGAAGCCGAACAATCGGTGCTCGGCGCGATCCTGCTCGACAACGACGCGATCAATTTCGCGCTCGAAACCATCACCCCGGAAGATTTCTACCGCGAGTCGCATCGCGAGATCTTCCGCGCGATGGCCGAGCTGTCGGACCATAGCCAGCCGGTCGATGCGATCACGCTGACCGACGCGCTGCGCACGCGCGGCAAGCTCGAGATGATCGGCGGCGCCGCGTATATCGCGGAGCTGGCGTCGATCGTGCCGACCGCCGCGAATATCGCTCACTACGCGCGAATCGTGCGCGAGAAATCCGTGCTCCGCAGCCTCGCCTCGATCGCGACCGAGATCGCGTCGGGCGCTTATGACGCGCCCGCCAACGTCGAGGAGTTCCTCGACTCAGCGCCGAGCATCGCGTGTTCGAGATCTCCGAGCGCCGCATCAAGCCCGCGTTCTTCGGGATGCGCGAGCTGACCGTCAGCGCGATCAAGATGGTCGAGCGGCTGTACGAACGCAAAGAGATGGTGACCGGAGTGCCGACCGGGTTTCACGATCTCGATCGAATCACGGCGGGCTTCCAGCCCTCGGACCTGATCATCATCGCCGCGCGCCCCTCGATGGGAAAGAGCGCGCTCGCGCTCAACATCGCGGCCAACGCGGCGATGCACTCGGACAAGCCGGTCGGGGTCGCGTTCTTCTCGCTCGAAATGTCGAAGGAGCAACTGGTCCTGCGCCTGCTCACCTCGGAGGCGCGGGTCGACAGCTCGAAGGTCCGCACCGGGTTTATCCGCAAGGAGGATTTTCCGAAGCTGATCGAGGCGGCGGACCGGCTTGAGCGCCTCGAATATCGTGATCGACGATTCGTCGGACATCTCGCCGATCACGCTCAAGGCCAAGTGCCGCCGGTTGATGCGCGACAAGAACAGCAACCTGGGCCTGATCATCGTGGACTACATGCAACTGATGCGCTCGTCGCGGCCGGGCGAGTCGCGCGAAAAGGAGATTTCGGAAATCTCGCGCTCGCTCAAGGCGCTCGCCAAGGAGCTTCGGGTGCCGGTGGTCGCGCTGTCGCAGTTGAACCGCGCGGTCGAGACGCGGCCCGAGCGCCGTCCGCTGCTCGCGGACTTGCGCGAGTCGGGCGCGATCGAGCAGGACGCCGACGTAATAGGATTCATCTACCGCGACGAGATGTATCATCGCGACACCAAGGAACCGGGGGTCGCCGAGATCATCATCGCCAAGCAGCGCAACGGCCCGACCGACACCGCTAAGCTGACCTACCTGAACCAGTACACGCGCTTCGAGAACTACAGCCCGGTAGCCGACGTGTTCGAAGATTCGGGCAGCTAGGCGGCGCGGTCCTTGAGATCTCCGATGTCGAGGATGAAGGCCGCAGGCAACTTGAATGCTCGGCGGTGGGTCAGTTTGAGAATTGGCGGCTCTGAGCCCAAGTGTCATTCCCGCGCGCGTGGCTGCCGCGTGCGAGGAATCCCGAGGCGCACTTGCACTCACCCGCCAGTGGCAGACGGTCGGCGAATAAGAACGGGATTTCCTTCGGCAGGCTCAGGACAGGCTCTCGCGCGGCAGCCACGCGCGGGAATGACACTCATGGAACAAAACACGTGCAGCAGCAGCCCGCGAATGACGGCCGCCGTAAAACTGACCCTGCCGAATGCTCTTGGACCTTGCACGCGCCGCTGCGGACAGAGCAGTGCCTTTGATTTTTTGATATTGGACGTTTTGCGGTGGGTTCGTTTGGTATCTTTTCCAGGTGCTTAAAAAAATAAATCCCTTGAAAATGCTGAAGAAAGTGGCTTCGAATGGCTTCGTTTGGTGACTTTTCCGTACCTCAATTTCAGCCACTTTTTCGCGCCGTCAGCGGACGCCCGGCGGCCAAGGAAGGGCCAGCGAAGAGGCACCGCAGGAGGCGGCGAGCCTCGACAGAACATTCTAGCACGTAACCACACGGTGTCAAGGTGAGCAGACTCTTTGTGGACAGAGGCAGTCAGTAGCGATTGCGGTTAAGGATGGTGCCATACCAAAAAATACGCGAAGCGGTTATCGCTGCTCCCAATCGAGCTTTGAAGATGCGATTAAAGCCATTGTCTCTGCTGATCCCGATCGGTTTGGTCTTCCTCCTACTCGTCGGATCAAATGCCATCCCGTCATCAACAAATGCTGAAAAGAGCGGACAAACGCCCCAGTCGCAGAAGCAGCGCACTTATCTTAGGAACGGCGCTACCACCGAAGGATGCCCATCGACGACAGTTGTTGTAAAAGAGATTCCAGCCCCACAAGCAAAACAGATAATCGCAATAATACATCAGGAGCCCTACAGATATTGGTGGAATGGGCCAAACGGACCTGCTTGGGCACTGTTCCTTTTGACTATTCCATATGTAGGTGTGACGGTTGGCCTCTTTGTTCTTACTAGACGTGGACAGACTCAACTCGAACGTGCCTGGATATTTATGATTCCAACTCAAGCACGATTGTATTGGCTCGACAGCAGCGAAACCTACGCACTCTCTGTCCAATTCAAACGAACGAACACCGGTCGCAGTGTTGGCTGGATCACTGGCGGAATAATTCATGGGATAAGAACTAAAGACCCATTGCCCGAAACGCCTACCTATCGTGGCGAGACAGCATATGGCCCTACGCCCGTCCCGCCGAATCAAGAAACCCCTGATCATTATGTCCGTCTGATTCTTCAACAAGTCGAAGCTGAAACTTTTTTTAATGGGACATTGAAGATTTGGATTGTCGGAGTCGTGCGATATCGAGACGTATTCAAGCGACCGCATGACACACAATTTTGCATTTCCATTAGCCGACCACTTAAACGTCCGACGGCGACCGAACCATTCTCCGATTGTTTGATGGCCTTCGAGGGGCCGCCGACTTACAATAGAATGACTTGATCTAAAACGCCGTGTGTCTTGAATTCCGCAACAGTTTAAGCCTCGTCGCGATATTGGGTGATTATCATTGTGGCGGCCGACGTGACAGGCTGGATTCCGGCGATCTCCTATCTCGGCGCCTAGCCATTATTCTGTCGGCGCTTGGTTGATGCTATTTCATTTCGGCTTCGGAATAACTGATCGCGCCGGTATTCAAATGATTCAGCCTCACCGAGCTTTCGTGAGGCACACCAGACTCATCGACATAAGTGATACTCAATCGGATCGAGATGCCCTGATTGGCGGATGCCGTCATCAATTGTTCGAACTCCTCAGGCTTGATTGGCTTCGATACTACGGTCGCAAAATCCTCTTTATTCGGCGGGATAGGCGCTCCAGAGTTGGATTGCTTTTGGCCATACGATATTTCGAATGGCTGGGCGCCCAGCTTCATATATTGTCGGAAGGACACATTGTAGGCGGGACTACGCCCGTAATTGGCGTAATGCCAATCCCACAAGACTTGTCCGAAACCACTCTTATTCCTTTCCATTACAAACTCGGGCGAGCCGATGCCGTTATTCGTCAACCAAATGTATGGTCTTCGGTCTTCCCTGAAATCGTTACGAGCATCCTTAAGAGCGGCTTGAGCAGTGGCCGAAGCGCTCATCGCGGCACTCGCGCTTAGCCCGGAATTTGCGTTGGCGATCAACATCGCATTCCACTGGCAATAAGCGACTATCCCGTAGAAAACTACAGCAGCCAGAGTAAAAGCCTCAATAAGAAGTTTCCCCCGCTCTATCCGACGCTTTTCGCAATCGATGCCCACGGAGTTAACTTGATCTTTCTCTGGAGCGTCGGGGACGCTTAATGGTGCGGTTTTTCTTGCCATCTGTTTTTCCCGCGCGTGTGTTTGTCCTTTTCGATTCTAAGGACACTAACCGGAGCTAAACAAATCTGCCAACAATCTCCTTCAGGGCGGTGGCGGCTTTGGGGAAGATGGCGCGAGCCAGGATAGGAGAGCGGGGGTGTGCGGGTTTTGGATAGGATTGCGAAGGCTCGCAGGCCGTCGGTGAAGTAGGGGTCGCCGGTCAGGTTGTGGCGGGGGGCTGTGGCGGGTGCTAGTTCGACGCCCCGGGGCGCGGCGAGAATATCCTCTCGGACATCCACTTTGGCTTCATCCGGGACGCCCGCGGAATCTCCGAGGCGTCGTTCATTGATTGTCGAGCGGAGCATAGACCAACTCGCCGCCATCGATGACGAACGTCTGGCCGGTGGCGTAGGCTCCGGCGGGACCCGCGAGATACAGCGCGATGCCTGCGATCTCGTTCGGCTCGCCGATGCGCTTCAGCGGATTCGGATAGCGGCCGCTTTTCTCGACCATCTTGACCAGCGGCTCGGCCAGCTCGGTTCGCACCAGGCCGGGCGCGATACAGTTCACCCGAATCTGATCGGCGGCCCATTCCTTGGCGCACACCTGCATCATCGTCACCATCGCGCCTTTGCTGATCGAATAGCTCCCCAATCCGAACGACGGGCGGAAGCATTCGTTCGAGGTGATGTGGATTACCGATCCGCCGCCGCGTCGCTTCATGTGCGGATGGCACAGCTTGGAAACCATGAAGGCCGCCTTCAGGTTCACGCGCATCACGAGGTCCCATCCGGCGCTGGTGGATTTAGTTATCGGAGCATATTTCTCGGCGGCCGCGGCGCCATAGACGAGGATATCGACGCCGCCGAGCGCCGAGACGGTTTCATCGACGATGCGCGCCCACTGATCCTCCTGCGACATATCCGCGCTGAGCGCGATGCATCGGCGCCCGGTCGCCTCGATTTCGCGGCGGGTCGTTTTCGAGCGCCTCGCGGCCGCGCGCTGCGATCGCGATATCGGCGCCGTGTTCCGCGAACGCGCGCGCGATCGAGCGGCAGATGCCTTTGGAGCCGCCCGTGATGAGCGCGACTTTACCTTCGAGCGAAAGGTTTACCTCAGACATGCGATCCTCCTTGCGCGATCGGTCAAGTCTCTCGTCGCCATGATTCGTTCAGGCCGTCCAGCGCGCATCGCCGACGGCGGCGCGCGCTTACTTCAACGCGGAAAACGAGGTCGGCATCAGGATGCTGTTGGTGATCGAGGCGACGATCGGACCGTCGGCCTCCGATTTGGCGCGCGCCTCGATCCATTCGGGGTCGGCGCCGAAGGCGGCCCACCTCTTGTCGCGATCGGCCAGCGATTCCCATTGCAACATGTAAACCAGATCGGAGCTCGATTCGCCGATCGCGACGGTCCAGAATCCGACCTGCTTGATGCCGTGCTTCTCGAACAGCCGGCAGGTTACGGTGTCGAAGCGCTTGATGATTGCGGGCAAGCGGCCAGGGACGCAGTGATATACGCGCAGCTCATAAATCATCCGATCTATTTCCTCCGGATAGAGATCGATTCGGAACCCTTTCACGATGTGCTACAATGACGCACATGAAATCGGTCGGGATTCGAATGCTGCAACAGAACGCCGCCGCGATCGTACGCGAGGTCAGCCGTGGAGTTGCGGTCGAGGTAACCGAACGCGGACGGCCCGTCGCGCGACTTGTCCCGCTGGCCGCAAAGGACACGATCGGCTTACTTGAGAGCGTCGGCAGCGTGCGGCGCGCCCGCAAGGGCTCTCGAGGATCTCGGCGAGCCGCTGCCTGTCCCCAAGGGACAGGAGACCGCGTCGCGGCGTCTTGCCCGCATGCGCAGGCACGAACGCTGAGCAGGCAGCACGGAGCGATGATCTATCTCGACTCGTCCGCAATCGTAAAATTGGTCGTGCGCGAGCCTGAATCGCGGGCGCTTGGCAGCTTCGTCAGGAGCCATCGCGATCGAATCTCGTGCTCGCTGGCGAGAACCGAGGTGCCCCGCGCCGTTCGTCACTTCGGACCCGCAGCCCTGCGCAGAGCGCGACTGGTCCTTGACCGGGTTCATCTCATACGTCTGGACGATTCGCTGCTGGATAGCGCGGCGACGCTCGACGCCCGAGTGCTCCGATCGCTGGACGCGATACACCTTGCGGCGGCGCAACGGGTTGCCGCCGAGCTGGAAGTCCTGGTTACCTATGACCAGCGCATGGCGGAGGCCGCGGCGGCGCTGGGATTCGTGGTTCAGGCGCCCGTTGATCGCATCCGGCCGTGCGGGAAGAACCGCGCGTTTTTCATGTTCTTCGCCGCTAGTTCTCGTCGCCGCGTTTTTCTGGTTCATTTTCTGATGGCGGCGCATCGGCGTCTGCGGCGGTATCGATTGCGGAAGATTCCGGCGCGGAGGAATCGGCGTCTTCGGGATGGGTCTCGATGCTTTCGACTGGTCCGGTTTCGGTCTGCTCGACGGCGCGTTCGATTTCCTGGAACTCTTTCAAGTCGGGCAGGCTCTCTAAATCCTTCAAGCCGAACACTTCGAGAAACTCGGGTGTGGTCGCGTACATCATCGGGCGTCCCGGCGCTTCCTTGCGGCCCGCGATTTTTACCAGGCGGCGCTCGAGCAGGGTTTCGAGTACGCCTCCGGTATCGACGCCGCGCAACTGCTCGATTTCGGGGCGCGTGATCGGCTGGCGATAGGCGATAATCGCAACCGTTTCGAGCAGCGGGCGGCTGAGCCTCGGCGGACGCGCCGCGAGCAGGCGGCGCACGTACTGCGCGTGCTCTTTCGGCGTGCGAAGCTGAAAGCCTCCGGCGACTTCTTCGATCGCGAGTCCGCGATTATTCGCGGAGTACTCGGCGCCGAGCGCCGCGAGCGAATTCTGGATCTCCGCTTTCGGCACGTTGTCGAGCACCGCCGCGATGCGCGCGATCGAGAGCGGTTCCCCCGCCGCGAACAGCAGGCTTTCAAGAATTGATTTGAGCCGTTCCTCTTCCACCTGATTCCACCGTCCTCAAACGCTTATGCGGATTGCGCGCTGCCGATTGCGGCGCGGCGCTCGAGCATGATCGGGCCGAAGCGCTCGTCCTGCGAGGCCGCAATCTCGCCGCGCCGAATCAGTTCCAGCAGCGCCATGAAGGTCGCGATCACTATCGGGCGGTCGCGCAGGTCGCTGAACAGCGCCGTGAATTCGATTCTGCGTCCGCCTTCGAGCGCGGCGAGAATCGCCGGGATACACTCGGCGACCGGGATATCGCGCAGCACGATTCCGCGCGGGGTCGCGTCGGCGATTCGCTTCAGCACCGCACCCATCGCCTCGACCAGATCGAAGATCGACACGGTGAATCGTGGGGCGTCGGAGTCGGCGTCGGGAACCGGCTCGCCCGGCGCGGCAAAAACGTCGCGCCCGAGGATCGCGCGCTCTCCGAGCTTCTCCGCCGCCTCGCGATAGCGCTGGTACTCGAGCAGGCGCGCGACGAGGTCGCGCCTTAAGTCCTCGGCCTCCTCGGCGTCGGCGAGTTCCGGATGCGGCAGCATCGAGAACGACTTGATCAGCAAGAGCGTCGCTGCCATCACGAGGTACTCGCCCGCGACGTCGAGATTCAATTGATCAAGAAGCTCGAGGTAGGCGAGATACTGCTCCGTGATCACGCTCGCGGTGACGTCGTGCGGATCGAGCTCGGCGCGTTTGAGCAGATGCAGCAGCAGGTCGAGCGGCCCTTCGTAGATCGGCAGCTTGAAGCGCGGCGAGCCGTCGGCTTCGAGGCGCGGAGCGGTGGTCGAATCGTCGCTCAAAGCTGCACCAGCCAGGAAATTGCATTCATCGCGGCGCTCATGATCGGGTCAATCGCGGCGTCAATCCAATGGGTATATAGGAGCAGCAGCAGGATAAGAAAGCCATAGCGCTCGGTCCGCGCATACAGGCGCGCGGCGCCGATCGGCAGGACCGAGAACAGCACGCGTCCGCCGTCGAGCGGCAACAGCGGGAAGAGATTGAAGATGCCGAGCTCGACGTTGACGATCACCGAGGCTCGCAGCATCATCGCGAGCGGCCGCACGATCTCGAGGCTGCCGGGGCTGTACAGACGGTCCAGCAGCGCGCGCAGCAGGAGGCCGCTTGCGATCGCGAGCACGAAGTTGGTCAGCGGTCCGGCGGCCGCGACTTTCAGCATCCCGCTTCGTCCTCCGCGCAGCACCCGAAAATCCACCGGCACCGGCTTGGCATAGCCGAGCACCGGCAATCCGAACAGGTACAACGCGAACGGCAGGATAATCGTGCCGAACAAATCCACGTGCGAGATCGGATTCAGCGTCAGGCGTCCCGCCCGCAACGCCGTGTCGTCGCCGAGGTAGAGCGCGACCACGCCGTGCATCACCTCGTGCGCGATGATCGCGAAAATTATCGGCAGCGCGACAATACAGATGGTCGCGATAGTTCCGTTCAGGTCGCCCAAGTCAGTCGCCGCCTTTTGCGGCCTGCTCGCGGATGGCGCGCGGATGAAAAGTGCGATGGACCTTGCGCAGATGCGAGCGGGTCAGATGGGTATAGATCTGCGTGGTCGAGATATCGCTGTGCCCGAGCATCTCCTGCACCGCGCGCAGGTCGGCGCCGCCTTCGAGCAGATGAGTCGCGAACGAATGGCGCAGAGTGTGCGGACTGATCCACGCGGTGCGCGGGTCGCCCGACGCCCACTGCTTGAGCGCCTTGAAAAATCCCTGCCGGGTCATCGCGCGTCCGAGCCGCGTGACGAATACGGCGCTCGTGCGGCACATCGCGGCGCTGCGCTTGCGCGTGCCCTCCGACGCTTGCCGCAACTCGGCATCGCGACGTTTCAGATATGCGACGAGCGCGCGCGACGCCGCGCCGCCGATCGGAATCAGCCGCTCCTTCGAGCCTTTGCCGAACGCGGCGATCACGCCCTCGCGCAGATTTATCTGCGTCATCTGCATATTGACCAGCTCCGAGACGCGCAGGCCGCATCCGTACGCCATTTCGAGCATCGCGCGGTCGCGCAGGCCGCGCGTGGTCGAGGTATCGATCGCCTCGATCAGCATTTCGAACGTCGCGCTGCGTGAGCGTGCACGGCAGCTTGCGCGGATGAGCCCGCAGCTTGACCGACGGGGCGGGGTCGCGCTCGATAATCTTGCGCTCGACCATTTCGCGCGCGAGGCCGTGGATACTCGCCAGATGACGGCGCTGGGTCGAGACCGCGTAGCGCGCGCCCAAGTCTTCGAGGTAGGCCGTGATCAGCTCGGCGTCCAGACTTTTCGGCTCTGCGCCGCGCTTGTCGCAAAAATCATGAAAGTCGCGCAGGTCGCGCGAGTAGGCTTCGAGCGAATGGCGCGCGAGGCCGCGCTCGGCCGCCTGCCGATCCAGATGCGCGTCGATCAATTCGTTCCAGGCGAGATCGCTCAAGGCGTGCCGCTCCCTTGCGCGGGATTTTCGGCCAGCCGCGCTTCGAGCGTCTCCTTGAGCAGGCGCATCCGCGCGAGGTCGGTGATCTTTTCGCCGTCGCGATCGCTCACGTAAAAAACGTCGAGCGCCTGGTCGGCGTTGGTCGAGATGCGCGCCAGATGAATCCGCATCCCGAGCTCGAACAGCGTGTGCGTGATCGTGAACAGGAGCCCGACGCGGTCCTGGGTGAACACGTCGAGCACGGTGAACTGCTCCGAGGTGCGATTGTCCAGAGTGACTTCGGTCGCGACTCGGCGGGTGAAGCGGCGGCCGGCGTCTTTGACGTGATGAGCGGCCGCGACGATCTGCGCGATATCCTGCTCGCCGGTGATTGCGCGTTCGAGGTCGCGCTGCACGCGCTGCCACCGATCTTCCTCCATCGCCATCACGCCCCCGCCCATCAGATGCGACACGCGAAACACGTCGAGCGCAACTCCGCCGGCGCGGGTAGTGATTCGCGCGGAGAGGATGTTGAGATTATTCGCGGTGAGCGCGCCCGCGATCATCGAGAACAGTCCCGGCCGGTCGCGCGTCACGACGATAAACTCGCTGAATTCGAGGTCAGGAAAATGGCGATTGCGGGTGACCACGGGCCGGTCGCCGAGCGCGCGCATCAGATCGAAATGGAGCGCGATGTCATTTTCCGGAACGGTGAAGAAATAGCGCTCGGGCATCTCGTCGAGGAACGCCTCGATTTCCTCTTTCGGCGCGCCCGAGGGCGCGAGCTGCTCGCGCACCGCGTTTTTCACCGTCGCTAGGCGCCGGGCGGGATCGACCGCCTCGCGATCGCGCTGCTCCATCAGCTTGAGCGCGCGCATGTAGAGATCGGAGAGCAGCATGTCGCGCCAGTTGTTGTAAACCTTGGGCGCGACCGCGCGCATGTCGGCGTAAGTCAGCAGGTAGAGCGCTTTCAGGCGATCGATCGAGCCGGCCTGGCGCGCGAATTCATCCACCGTGCGCTGGTCGTCGATATCTCCCTTCTGCGCGACCTGCGACATCATCAGATGGTTCCGCACGAGGAACACCACCAGATCGATCTCCTCGGGATCGAGTCCGAGCCGGCTCGAAACGTCGGCGGTCAGCGTCGCGCCGAGCTCGTGATGATCATGGCCGTGGCCCTTGCCGATGTCGTGCAGGAGCAGCGCGAGGAACACGAGCGGCAGGCAATCCAGCTCGCGCGCGACCTCGGTGAGCAAAGGAGTCGCATCCTTGAACTCTCCCGCGCGCAGGCGCTCGAGCTCGCGCACGGCGGCGAGCGAATGACGATCGACGGTATAGATGTGGTAGAGGTCGTGCAGCACGCGCGCGTAGAGATTTCCGAATTCGGGGATGATCGCGCCCAGCACGCCGGCGCGATGCATCGCCTCGAGCGTGTCGGCGACGCGTCCGCGATGCGACAAAATCTGCATCAGGGCTTTGCCGGTCGCCGGGTTTCGGCGCATCGCATCGTCGATCAATCCCAGGTTATCGCGCACAAGCTGGTACGCGCTGCCCGAGAGCTCGAACGTCCTGCGCCTGGCAGTCGGCGTAGATCGCGATCAGGTTGAGCGGATCTTCCTTGAACAGATCCGGGTCGCCGATCGCGAGCAGCTTCTGCTGCACCAGCACACCGGGGCGGATTTGCCGGACAGGAGTGCGGCGCAGAAAGCCGCGCGCTGCGGGGCCCTCGACCACTCGCGCGATAAGGCCCTCGGCGAATTGATAGATCGTGCTCGCCTGCTGGTAGTACGCGCGCATCAGCGCCGAGCCCGCGGTCTGCCCGTCGAGCGGCGCCATCCCCAGCATCGGCTCGATTCGCTCCTGCATCTCGAAGGTGAGCTGATCGAAATGGCGATGGTTGATGAAATGCAGCGAGTTGCGCACGCGCCACAGGAAATCGCGCGCCTCGACGACGCTGGCGCGCTCGTCGTCGATGATAACCGCCTTCTGCACCAGCTCGTCGAGCGAATGAACCTTGTACTTGACCTTCGCCAGCCACATCGCGGTGTGCAGATCGCGCAGGCCGCCTTCGCCTTCCTTGAGCTGCGGTTCGAGCAGGTAGATCGAGTCGCCATACTTCGCGTGGCGCTCGCGGCTCTCTTCGAGCTTGGCCTTGAAAAACTTCTGCTGGTTGCGATTCAGCACTTCGGCGATCAGGAGCTTGTCGAGATCGGCGTAGAGTTTTTCGTCGCCCGCCAGGTAGCGCGCGTCGAGCAGCGCGGTTTTTTCTTTCAGATCGTCGTTGGCCAACCGCACGCATTCGCGCGCGGTGCGCACGCCGTGTCCGACGACCAGGCCCGCGTCCCACATCGCGTGCAGGATGATCTCGGTTACGATCTCGACGTACGGGCCGCGCTTGTAGTCGTGAAGGAACAGCAGATCGACATCGGATTGTGGGTTCAGCTCGCTGCGTCCGTAGCCGCCGCGCGCGACGATCGCGATCCGTTGATGGAGCTTGGGGAAGCGGCGGCCATGCTCGGCGTCGGCATAGCGATAGAGCGCGCGCAGCAGATCGTCCATCGCCGCGGTGTAGAGCCGCACGATCTCGCTGCCGCTGGCGCCCTTGAAGTGAATCTCGCCCAGCTCCTCGCGCACCGACGCGACGTAGGCGCGCGCGGTCAGGCCCGGAGTGCGCGTCGCCTCGAACTCACGCAGCAGAAAATCTTCGCCGCGCGGAGCGGGCCGCGCTGCCTCCGAGGTTCGGATTCCGCCGCTCACAGATTGCCCACGGCGACGTCGGCCTTGAGGTAGTGAACGATAGCGTCGGCGATACCGTCGGCCAGAGTTTGCTGGTAGCGCGCCGAGGTGAGGCGCTCCGCCTCGCCCGCGTTGGACAGGAATCCGCACTCGATCAGCACCGACGGCATCTGTGCGCCGACCAATACGTAGAACGGACCCATCTTGGCTCCCAATGCGTTCACGTCGATTCCGAATTCCGCATCCAAATCCGCCACCGCCTGCGCATCGATCATCCGCGCGAGCGACGCCGCCTCGATCGCCTTATACTGTTGGCGCAGGTCGGTCAGGATGTAGTTTAAGTTGGGCTCGGCGGGCGCGCCATAGCCGCGCGCGGCCTGCGAATTCTCCATCCGCGCCAGGCGGATCGTCGCGCGGTCGGTGGTGTTGTTCAGATAGTAGACCTCGATTCCAGTGGTCGCCGGATTCGGACTCGAATTCAGATGGATCGAGACGAACAGGTCGGCGTCCGCGTCGTTGGCGATTTTCGTCCGCCCGCCGAGCGGGATGAAGACGTTGGTCGTGCGCGTCATCGCGGCGTTGATTCCGCGCGCCTCGAGCGCGCTCGCGACTCGGGTAGCGATTTCCAGCGCGAGCGTCTTCTCCTGGATTCCACTGGCCGAGCTGGTACCCGGATCGTAGCCGCCGTGGCCGGGATCGATCATCACTAGCGGATGCCCGCGCACGCGCTGATGATCCTGCGGAACGCCGGTTATCGGCGCCGACGGCGGCGCGATCTCACGGGACACGGGGATCGGCGCGTGGCGCGGAGCTGAAAGCCGGGCAGGCGAGGGCGCGTCGTTCGGCTCGCGCATCGCCAGCAGCGCTCCGGCGAGGTTCGGCACCGTGCCGGCAGGAGCGACGCGCAGGACAATCTGATGCAGCCAGCGCGCGATCGCGTAGTCGATCTTTCCGTCAACTTCGAGCACGATCCGCGCGGCGTCGTCGCCGGTATCGAGCACGCGCAGCGCCGTGATTGGCTGAGTCTCGCGGCCAAAGACCGGCCGCGGCGGGACCTGCGAGCGAGTGTGCGGAAGATCGATCCAGAGCTCCTGCCCGTGCGCGCTGAGCTTCCATCTGGGTGCGACGCCGGCAAATCCGAAGCGCAGTTCGGACACCGCTCCGCTTCGCGTGATCGTCGCGGAGTTGAGCGCGGCGGAATTGAGCGAAGCGCGCGCCGCCCGCGCGCCAAGGATCGCCGCACAAATCCCCGCAACAATTGCGAGCGCCGCCATCCTCGCGTGCGCGCCCGATTTTCTTCCGCTCCTCACCACCGCCTCCGCATGATCCCTCGGGCGTCAGGGGCCGTCTTTTTTGAGCCGCGCGCGTAGCGCGGCGAGCAGGTTGAGCGCTTCGACGGGAGTCAGCCGATCGATTTCGAGAGCGCGCAATTCATCGACGACGCGGCTCTCGGTCGGAGCGAACAAGCCGAGCTGCGGCGTGGCGTGCTCCGCGCTGCGCTCGTGGGCCAGGCGCACGCCGCCGGTTTCGTCGAGCTCACCCTGTTCGAGGTTGGAGAGGATTTCGCGGGCGCGAGCGATAATCGAGTCGGGCAGGCCGGCGAGCCGCGCGACCTCGATTCCATAGCTGCGCGAGGCGGGCTGCTCGATCACCCGGCGCAGAAATAGCACCTCACCGCCCCACTCACGCACCGCCATGCTCAAATTCTTCACTCGCGGACGCTCGCGCGCAAGGTCAGTCAGCTCATGGAAATGAGTCGCGAACAGCACCTTGGCCCGCGCCGAATCATGCAGGTATTCGGCGACCGCCCACGCGATCGCAAGGCCGTCGAAGGTGCTGGTGCCGCGTCCGACCTCGTCGAGCAAGAGCAGGCTCCGATCGGTGAGGCCGCCGAGCAGCCGCGCGGTCTCGCTCATCTCGACCATGAAAGTCGATTCGCCGCGGCGCAGCTCGTCGCGCGCGCCGATTCGGGTCATTACCGAATCGACTATACCGATCGACGCTTCGGTCGCCGGCACGAAGCTCCCGAGATGCGCCATGATCACGATGAGAGCGACCTGGCGCAGGTAGGTCGATTTGCCCGCCATGTTCGGTCCGGTGATCAGCAGGAGCTGGCGCGTGTCGGGATCGGCGTCGAGGTCATTGGGCACAAACTCGCCCGCGCGCATCCCGGCTTCGAGAACAGGATGGCGTCCGTCGCGAATCCGGATCCGGCGCGAGGAGTTCATCGCCGGGCGCACGTAGCCGCGCCGCCGGGCGACTTTCGCCAGCGACGCGAGCGCGTCGAACTCGCCGATCGCGCGCGCGGCCGCCATGATCTCAGCGCTATGCGATTGCAGGTCGCGCAGCAGGCCGGTGAAGAGTTGCAGCTCGAGTTCCTTGAGTCCGCTCTCGGCCGAGAGAATCTTGCGCTCGAGTTCCTTGAGCGCCGCGGTCGTGTAGCGTTCTCCGCCCGCGATCGTCTGCTTGCGTTCGTAGTCCGTCGGCACGCGCTCGAGGTGCGTCTTGGTGACCTCGATATAGTAACCGAACACGTTGTTGTAGCGGACCTTGAGCGAGGCAATTCCGGTGCGTTCGCGCTCCGAAACCTCCAGCCGCGCCAGTACCTCCCGCGCGCCCGACGACAGCCCGCGCAGCTCGTCAACCTCGGCGCTGTAGCCGGCGCGAATCAGATTGCCGTCGCGCGGATTCACCGGAGGCTCGTCGTTGAGGGTTGCGTCGATCAGGGCGGCGAGTGCGGGATCAGGCGCGATCCCCGCCGCCAGATCGCGAATCAGCGGACTCGTGTGCTCGCGCATCCAGTCACGAAGAGAAGCTGCCGCGCCGAGCGCCCGCGCCAGGTGAATACAGTCGCGCGGCGACGCGCGCATCGCGCCGAGCCGTCCGGCGAGCCGCTCGAGATCGCCGATTCGCTTGAGCGCATTTTCGACCGCGCCGCCGAGGTCGGCGTCGAACAACTCGGCGACCGCGTCGTGCCGATCCGCGATCGCGCGCGGCGCGAGCATCGGGTAGACGATCCAGTTAGCCAGTGTGCGCGCACCTGGAGCGGTGACGGTCTCGTCGAGGATCGAGAGCAGCGAGCCGCGGCGCGCGCCGTCGCTCGAGGCGGTCAGCTCGAGATGCCGCCGCGTGGTTTCATCGACCATCATATATTCGGCGGCCTGATAAACCGTCGGCGGCGCCAGATGCGCCAGGTCGTGGCCGAAGTTACGCTCCAGATAGACGAGCGCCGCACCCGCCGCGAGGGCGATCGGCTCGTCGAGCGCGGCGGCTGCGCCAAAACGCGCCGCCAGCGCCGTTTTTGCTTCGGCCGTCGCGTCTGGATCGAGCGCGGTTATCGGTGCGTCCAGCTCTTCAAGGATTACTTTAAGTTCCGGATCACCCGCGAAAAAGACGATCTCCCGCGGCGCCAGCCGCGCCAGCTCTTCTCTCAGCCCATGCCGTTTACCGATCCGCGCCGCAACAAACTCTCCGGTGGAGACATCGACGGCCGCGATCGCAAATCCGCCGCCTCTGATCACAGCCTCTCCCTCCGGGGGAGGGCGGCGCGGCGAATCGCCGCGCGGGTGAGGGCGGCCTTGCTCGATCTGGCCACTCGGGGCGCCGTCACGCACGACCGCAACGAGATAATTCTTCTCTCCTGAGACCAGCACCGTCTCCTCGCCGACGGTGCCGGGCGTGATCACGCGCACGATCTGCCGCGTCATGATTCCGCGCGGCTTGCCGTCGGCGCCCTTGTCCTGCGCGCCTTGCTCGCAAATCGCGACCTTGTGGCCAGCCTTGATCAGCTTGGCGATGTACGGCTCGGCTGCGTGATACGGAACCCCACACAGGGGCACGCCGTCTTTCGATCGAGAAGTGAGCTGGATATCGAGCACGCGCGCGCCGACCTCCGCGTCCTCGAAAAACATCTCGTAGAAATCGCCCAGGCGGAAAAACAGGATCGCGTCGGGCACACGCTGCTTGACGCTCAAGTACTGCGCGATAAGGGGTGTCTGTTTGACGGCCACGTCTGACTCTTGCCGGCGCAGCTAGGACGCGGGGTTGCGCTCGGCGAAAAAGATCCGGTTTCCGAAAGGATCGATCACTCCCATCACGCGCTCATTCCATGGCGCTTGTTCGATCCCGGGTCGCATGTAGCGATAACGCTTCGCGTTCAGCTCCGCGTGAAGTTCATCTATACCGCCTAGGAATACCGTGATTTGAGAGCCGGGCGATCCATCGCCACGATGCTCGCTCAGATAAATCACGATCCCGCCTCTGGAGACCTGCATCAACAGCGGTGCGTTGTCGTCGAAACGATGCTCCCAGTCCAGGGTGAAACCCAGAAAGCCAAGGTAGAATTCCCGAGCCTTCTCGACTGAAAAGATGCGGAAGGCCGGAACCGTCGCCTCAAACCTGATTGCCATATTCACTCCAGGTCATCGTGCAGCGTGAGACTCTAAAGATCGCGCGATGAAGAAATGCTTCGCGTGCGAGAATATCCGCCCCGGCGCGCGCGGGCAAAGCGCCGGTCACTCCGCCAGCGGAAGCTTCGCGGTTTCGCGCATCGTGAGTACGACGATCGCGGAGATCGCGGCCGCCAGCATCAGGTACATCGGCGGCGCGAACTCGTCATGCGTGCGCGCGATCAGGTAGGTCGCCACCATCGGCGCGGTCCCGCCCAGGATCGCCATGCAGAGGTTGTGGCTGATCGCGACGCCGACGCATCGCACGCTCGCGGGAAACGCCTCGGCGGCCGCGGCCGCCGACACGCCCTCGAACATCGCGATGATCATCGCAAAGCCCATCTGCCCGGCCAAGGGAACCGAGAGCCGCGGATGCCACAGCAGATGGAACAAGGGACGCGCGAAGAGCAGCACGCCGAGAGCAGCGCCGAGCGCAAGCGGCTTGCGTCCGAACCGATCCGACAGAGCGCCCGCGATCGGCAGCGCGATTATCGCGGCCGCCATGCCGAGCGTGTTGATCGCCATCGCGTGTCCCTTGGACAGCCCGACGATCTCGGTCAGATAAGTCGTCGCGTACACGAACATCAGGTAGAAGCCGACCGCGTCGAGCGCTTTGAAGCTCGTCACCTGGAGAATCGTGGGCCAATGCGCGCGCAGAACCTGGCCTAGCGGAGGCGGCGCGGCGTGCGCGATCGTGGCGCCCACGCGCAGCTCGCGGCGCATCAGATATCCGGCCACGCCGATCGAGATACCAGCCAGAAACGGAATCCGCCATCCCCACTGATGCAGCGCCGCCGAGGGCATCAGCGCCGCCACGATTCCGCCGACCGCCGAGCCGAGCAGCACGCCGCCGAATGCGCCCGCGGCGCCGAACGCGCCGATTCTTCCGCGGCGATCGCTCGGCGCTCGCTCGACCATGAACACGACCGAAGTTGTGTACTCGCCGCCGACTGACAAGCCCTGCACAAGGCGCAGGATCACCATCGCCACGGTCGCGGTGACGCCGATCTGGCCGTAGCTCGGAAGCAGTCCGATGAGAAAAGTCGGGATCGCCATCGCTAGCACCGAAAGCGTAAGCGCGTGCTCGCGCCCCTTGCGGTCGCCCATATGGCCGAAGATCAGCGCTCCGAACGGGCGCATCAGAAAGCCCGCCGCGAACACGGCGAACGCCTCCATCAGCGAGGTGCTGCGGCTATGCGAGGGGAAAAAGTTCTGCCCGATCGATTCGGCAAAAAATCCGTAAACCGAGAAGTCGTACCACTCGAGGATGTTCCCCGCCATCCCGGCGATAATCGTTCTGCGCTGCGAAGCCCCTTCAGTTTGCTCGACCAATCGATCCCCCGCGCCGTAGCCTGCGAAAACCGGCGCGGTACAAGGATATCCGGACCGAAGGCAGAGGTCACGTACCGCCGATAACTCACGTCCGCAAGCAATGAGCGGGTCTGCGAGCACGAACTATCTGCCCCGGGCACGACGTTGAGGATACCCTCTGCGAAATTCGTCGAACCGCTATGAACTGAAGCATCGTGCTTGTTCCATAGGCATTGCTCGGAACTTGAAGATCATTTAACCCGACCGATGATCTTGGATGCGCCAGAATTTGTCTCTTTAGAGATACTTGCTCTAGCACTTTCTACTGATTTATCTACATCGACAGAACTAGATACTGCGTTCCTGAGGGCTGCGGCACATCCGTTGCTGTCGGCGGTGGGGAACAGCGATCATCGTGAAGTGCCCCTTTAGTGCGCGCGACACTCCTTCGATCGGAGGCTACGAGATCGGGCACTGTGGAAACCAATGACTTGATGACTCTGGGCGCCATGATCGCGCGGGCGCGTATCGCTCTTTCCGTGTCGGTGCTTCTGTCAATCTACATTGATCCAACTACCGGCGGACTATTTGGCATCGGAACCTACATGCTCATCACGCTGGTGTGTCATTTTAGCTATGGGCTGGCCGCATATCTAGTTTTCAATAGAGGATTCGCGACGCGTCGGTTGTTGGAAGTCACTGCGGGGCTCGACATCCTGTTCGCGGGGGTTCTTGCATTCTTTACCGAGGGGCCAACGAGCCCAGCCTTTGCCCTGTTCTTGTTCGCCATCATTGCGACGGGATGCTGGGCTGATTTCCGTTCGAGAGTCATCGTAACTTCGATAAGCGTCGTCCTGTATCTGGGCGTGATTGCTCGTTCCGGCATCGCGATCACCAATCCGTACCTGATGCGGGCCGCTTATCTTGGAATCGCCGGTTATCTGATCGATTTCTTTGGGCGCGAACGCGACAAGTTCGAAGTGCGTATTCACCGACTCGAGGCGGAGTCCGAACGGCAGACTATCGCGCGTTCCCTTCACGATGGATTTATGCAAGCGCTGGCTGGAATAAGTCTACGCCTGGACACCTGCCGAGATATGTTGAAGAGCAATCAGCCGATCGACGCCCTGGAAGAAATCAGGGAGATACAAGTCGGGGTATCGAATGAATATGACGAAGTTCGTAGCTACGTTCGCGCCCTGTCCAAGGCAGGACGGGATATGGCGACGGAAAGTGGCGCGCATTCCGACACGGAGTTTCGCGTCCAGACGGCGTTCGCCGCGCGCGGCCGGTTGGCCGAGCACATCATTCAAATTATTCTGGAAGGGGTCAGAAACACCCAGCAACACGCAAAGGCACGCTTCGCGGAGATCAAGGTGGAGCAACTAGAAGGCGTGATCCGAATTGCAATAGATGATGACGGGGTGGGCTTCGTCAATCTGGCTCCGCCGCCGTGGACCATCGCCTCGCGCGTCACCGAATTCGGCGGCCGTCTCGCCATCAAACCGGGAAATCCGGGCGCTCACCTCGAGATCAAACTCCCGGCATCGTGACACCATGCACACCCCAATTCGCCTGATCATAGCTGACGATCACACTCTTTTCAGAGGCGGCTTGAAATCATTGCTGAGGCGCCAGCGCGATTTTCAGATCGTGGGGGAAGTTGAAAAGGCCAGCGCACTCAAGGAAACGCTGGCTGGCACAACTTGTGATATCCTTCTGCTTGATCTGCAGATGGATCGCTGGGCGCTCAGCGATATTGGAGAATTGGCCTCCCTAACCAAAGTGTTAGTGCTGACCGCGAGCGAGAGCGTAGAAAATGCCATCGCCGCGATGCGCTTGGGAGCACGAGCGGTAGTTCAGAAGCGGTTCGCCGTTCAAACTCTGATCGAGGCAATTCGAGCGGTCGCCAACGGAATGGTCTGGATGCCGCCTACGCTCCAAGCCGAGATCGCTGCACAATGGGGCGCGTCCGATTCCAAGCAGCTCACCAGCCGTGAAGTCGAGATTGTGCAGTATTTGGCCATCGGGCTCCGCAACGCGGAAATTGGAGAGCGCCTCTCTATCACAGAGCCAACCGTCAAAACCCATCTCAACAATATCTTCAAAAAGCTCGAGATCCGTGACCGGGTCGAGCTAGCTGTTTACGCACTTCGCCATGGTCTGGTGGCGAAACCAGATCAAGACGGCTCGGATCAATCATAAGTCGAATAGCTACATACCTCTCGATCGTTCACCACTGAACTCCCGTCCGCGATAGTTGACTGATCGGTGCCTGTCGAACGCGCATCAGGCGCATGGATAGGCATCGTTCACAATCTTATCGATCGATAGATCGTGTCGCATCCACTAATCGGTCTAAAGCTAAAGACGGATAAAGTTTACTACGTCAGTTTTGCTAATTTGCTATTGCGCAATTTCTAATCGATTTTTTCTATCTGGCATAGGCATTGCAATTCGCAATCCGACATTAGGCAATTTTTTGGATCGTCGCACGGCTACGATCTTTATCGTGGATGCGTATATCCGTGAGTTGGGAGCTCGCGGACTATTGATAATGGAGGAGCTTGCCCGATGGGCGCAAACAGTCAACAGGGATGGTCGCTTTTCCTCTTTATCGTTGGGTTCACGTTTTTGCCGGCAGGGCTCTTTGCACTGGGGCCCATATTCGTGATTGTTGGCGCGGTTAGTCTCATCGTGTCCGCGGTCTGGTTCATCCGGATCAAACCGCTGGAACACATCGAAAGCGGAAAATGAATAATTTTCCGCCTCGATCGCGGTGAAAGCCGAATACTCAGTTTAAGCCGAACAAAGGAGAGCGCGAATGAAGGTTCTGGGGCTTCTGGTGTGCGTGCTCGGATGGTTGATAGCCGTCGCGAGCGTCAAAGTGCCTGGGGTGTACGCACAGCTGTTGGTTGCGCTGGGCGGATTTATCATAGCCGCAATAGGCGCGCTTGCCATTGTGAATCGTGCGCATCTGAAAAACGCGGTCTGGAAGGTGTGAGGAGACGCCAATGCTGATACGGATCAATCGCGCGCGCCATCGGCTATCGATGCTGGTGGCTTTGTTCCTGGTCTTTTCCTGGAGTTTGCCGAGTTCAATAGTGCTCGCCCAGGCGCCATCCCCCGCGGCTACGCCTGCCGCGCCGCCGGCGCTGATTACTACTTCGACCATAAAAGCGATAAGCGGACCCTCTCCGGCTGATCTGGCGAAAGGCGATCCCGGTGGCACGCTCACTGGAACCGTAAATGACATTCCCGTCAGCGACTCCAAAGCTGGACTCTCACTCGCGGACATAGTCAATACCGTCGGCCAAAACAGAATCGCCGCTAACTTCATTTGGACACTAGTCACTGGCTACCTGGTCATGTTCATGCAGGCGGGATTTGCGGCGGTCGAGACCGGATTGTGCCGCGCAAAGAACGCGAATCATACATTCATGATGAACTTCATGGTGTATGGATGGGGACTGTTCGCATACTGGGTAATGGGATTCGCGCTTCAGCAGGGCGGATGTGCACCAAACTCCAATCTAGGCGGTCTGAGCCCGCTCAACAGCGAATTTACGCTCAATTTCATTGGAGGCAAGCCGTGGGGGTTGTTCGGTGAACGAGGCTTCTTCCTGAGTGGCGGCGCGTACGACGTTGGCGTGATGGTCATGTTCCTGTTCCAGATGGTCTTCATGGACACCGCCACCACCATCGTTACCGGTGCGGCCGCTGAACGCTGGAAGTTCGCCGCATTCTCAGTTTCGACATTCTTCCTCGGCGCGATTACATATCCGCTCTACGGAAACTGGGCTTGGGGCGGCGGCTGGACTTCGCAACTCGGCGTCAATTATGGGCTTGGACATGGCTACTGCGACTTCGCCGGCTCGGGCGTCGTTCACGCGGTCGGCGGCATGACGGCTTTGGCGGTGTCGATGATTATCGGAGCGCGGATCGGCAAGTACGACAAAACAGGAAAACCTAATCCGATGCCTGGCCACGACATGACTATGGTTCTGATTGGATGCTTCATCCTTGCGTTCGGCTGGTTCGGATTCAATCCAGGCAGCACGCTGGGCGCATCAGGCAACGGCAGTCTGCGAATCGGCTCGATCGCGGTTAACACGATGCTGGCCGGGTGTACGGGTTCGATCGCCTCACTGCTCTACATGTGGATTCGATTCGGCAAGCCCGATGCCTCGATGGCTGGCAATGGCCTGCTGGCGGGGCTGGTAGCGATTACTGCTCCGAGCGGTTTTGTTAACACCGTCGGCGCCGCGATCATCGGATTCGCGGCCGGGATGATCGTTTGCCTCAGCGTAGAATTCGTGGAACGCGTGCTGAGGGTTGACGATCCCGTGGGGGCAATTTCGGTTCACGGCACTTGTGGTCTATGGGGCGTCATTTCGGTGGGTTTGTTTGCTGACGGCACCAGCAACTACGGAGGGAGCTGGAACGGCGTGAACGGCTCCGTCACCGGGCTGTTCTATGGCGACCCGGGACAATTGGTGGCCCAGCTCATTGGATGCGCAACCCTGGTCGGAATCGTCTTCACGCTCTCATATCTATTCAACTGGCTGGTTGACGGGGTTATTGGCCAGCGCGTTGGCGCCAGGAGCGAGCTCGAAGGCCTGGATCTGCCGGAGATGGGTGCGCTTGGCTATCCGGAATTCCAGCTGGTCACTCCGGGTCTCGGCCGTTCAGTCGAAGTGACCGCGGCAGACTAAGCGCGCGGAGAACATAAACGAGGAGGAGATAGAATGGTAGCTCAAATCGTGTTCGCGGTGCTGATGCTCGCGGTGTTTGCCGGATGGATGTTCATCAAACCTGGCAAAAGCATTTTCGACAAGTAGTCAATCCTATGGAGAGCGTGATAAATTTACAAACCGCTGGTGAAAGCCACTTCATGGCTGATAAGCGCCCAACCCCGATCGATCGCGACGCGCACAGTCTGCTGGTGCGCGGGATTGACGCGCTGGAGCGCAACCATCTCGACGAAGCCGCGGGTCTCTTGCGCCAGAGCGTAGAACTCGCGCCGGAATCCTTCTATTCGTATTTGGCTCTGGGGATAACTCTTACCAAGGCGCTCGAAATACCGGCGGCAGAGGAGGCGCTGGAAAATGCGCTGCGATTGGAACCGCAGAATTTCTACGCGCATCTGCGCATGGCGGAGTTGTTCCAGCGCGTCGGGGTGCCGACCAGGGCAAAACAGGAGCTGCAGACCGCCCTCGATCTCGCCCAGACC
Source organism: uncultured delta proteobacterium (assembly GCA_963801665.1). Lineage (GTDB taxonomy): Bacteria > Desulfobacterota > Binatia > Binatales > Binataceae > JBARDN01. The sequence continues at coordinate 1,254,851 of CAWDFL010000003.1, forward strand.
ACAGAGCAAAAGAAAATCGCTCGCGATCTGCTTGCCGCCGAACAACGGCGCGACCCGCGCCGCGCATGGCGTCCCGATTTCAGCAAGCTTTTGGGCCGATCAAGGAACCGCACATGACCAAGCCACAAGTTATTACACCTCTGACCCGGTACCGGTACATCGCACTGACTCTCGGAACCGGGGTGATCGGCTTGTTGACGGCTATTTTTCTGGTTGGCGCTCCGCCAATACCGGCGGTGGCTGGTGTGGCACTTGCCGTGGTTTGGTTGATTTGGCGGGCGCCGCTCAGTGAACGGCCGCAAACCCCTAAGGGATACCCAAGATGAAAAAGATCGAAGCAATCATTAAGCCCTTTACCCTCGATCCGGTGAAACAGGAACTTCAGGCCGTCGGCATCACCGGTCTGACGGTGTATGAGGTAAAGGGGTTTGGCCGCCAGAAAGGGCACACCGAAATGTACCGGGGTTCGGAGTACGTGGTCGATTTTCTGCCCAAGCTGCTGATGATCGTGGTCGTAAAGGACGATCAGCTGCAGGCGGTTCTTGACGCGATTATGCTCAAGGCGCACACCGGCAAGATTGGCGACGGAAAGATATTCGTCACCGATTTGGCCAACGTCATTCGCATTCGCACCCGCGAACACGGCAACGACGCGGTCTGAGACCTGCCGGATTGGCGTGATGGTGGTGGGGCTTGGACTGGTTCTTCTCGCGGTATTGCTGGGACCCGTTCTGGTCAAACCCATTGAGCAGAACATCGAAATCTTTTTCTTGATTGCCGGAGCATTCGCTTCGGCGATCACGGGACAATGGGGAAAAAACCTCTTCTATGCGGCGCTGACTGAGCCAATCGCGCTGACGGTTGCGATCCTCCTCTTTGGTGCGGTGGCCCGGCTCGCAAGGCCGTCTTTGGAACGCGCGTTCCAAAGACTGGTCAAGCTGGTTGCCCCCAAGTGGATATATTTCGGTCTGATCGTGGTCTTGGGGCTGCTATCCAGCGTTATTACCGCGGTGATAGCGGCGCTGATTCTAGTCGAGGCGATAACTCTGCTAAAGCTCGATCGGCGCAGCGAGATCGCCGCGGTTGTGCTTGCCTGCTTCTCGATCGGTCTCGGGGCCGCGCTGACACCCGTGGGCGAACCTCTCGGAACGATCGCGATCGCGGCGCTGAAAGTTGACTTCTGGTATCTAGTCCGCCTATTGGGACCGCTGGTCGTGGCAGGCATCGCGATCGTTGGTGGAATCAGTCTGTTCCTGCCCGCCAAGTACGGTCATTCATTGAATGCGGAGCTCTACACCGAGCGCTGGTCGGAGATCGCGCTTCGTGCCGCCAAGGTATACCTGTTTGTCGTCGGCCTGGTCGGCCTCTCTTGGGGGCTTCGTCCTCTGGTTGATCTCTACATCGCCCGGATGCCGCAGTGGGCGTTGTTCTGGGCGAATTCGATTTCGGCGCTGGTCGATAATGCCACCCTGACCGCGGCCGAGATTGGTCCTTCACTCACGCAGACCCAACAGCGGGCCGTCTTGATGGGCTTATTGATCAGTGGAGGCATGCTGATACCCGGCAACATTCCCAATATCGTCGCCGCAGGCCGTCTTGGAATTTCCAGCCGGGAGTGGGCACGAGTAGGTCTATTGGCGGGCCTGCCCCTGATGCTGCTGTGTTTTGCCGTACTGCACTGGGTCGGTTAAGCACCAAAATCCGGACGACATCTGAAATCCGATTCGACGGATTCCCGCGTACTCCCTCGCGAGGAATCCCGAGTTCATTCCGCTGCCCATAGACCGGCGCACGTGGCCGTATACGGAGCTCGACGCCGCGACCTGCTCGTTGCACTTTGCTACTCAGCTTGAGATCGACTACGATCCCAGAGTTGAGCAGATCCCTCTGAGCGTTCGTTCGCCCGGATTCGGGAGCGGACATCCCGCCGACGACGACTGACACCAGAGCAAAACTATACAGGAGAAGTTCGCTATGGCAGCATCACCTTCGATTGAATCCGCCGCGCGTGGCGCGAAAAATCCCGCCGCTCTCCAATTTCTTAAGAGCGGCCCCAAAAAGCTTCTGATCGGCGGCAAATGGGTCCCGGCGAAATCCGGCAAGACCTTTGAGACCCTCAACCCCGCCAACGAAGAGGTCCTTGCGATCGTCGCCGAAGGCGACAAGGCCGACGTCGACGAGGCCGTCAAGAATGCGCGCAAGGCCCTCGAACAGGGCAAGTGGGGCACGATGGGACCGCATCAGCGCACCCGCTTCCTGCTCAAGATCGCCGACCTGATCGACCAGAACGCGGAGGAACTTGCCGAGCTCGAGACGCTCGACAATGGCAAGGCGATCTTCGAGTCCAAGAATATCGATATCCCCGGCGCGGCCGAGACCTTTCGCTACTACGCCGGATGGGCCTCGAAGATTTACGGCGAGACGAATCCTTCCGACCCCGAGATGTTCAGCTTCACGCTGCGCGAACCGGTCGGTGTATGCGGCCAGATCATCCCGTGGAACTTCCCGCTCCTGATGGCGAGCTGGAAGATCGCTCCCGCGCTCGCATGCGGCAACGTCGTGATCTTGAAGCCCGCCGAGCAGACGCCGCTGACCGCGCTGCGCCTGGGCGAGCTGATCCTCGAAGCCGGACTGCCCGAGAGCGTGGTGCAGATCATCACCGGATTCGGCCCCGGCGCCGGCAGCTCGATCGCCGAGCATCCGGATATCGACAAGGTCGCGTTCACCGGATCGACCGAGGTCGGCAAGCTGATCCTGAAAGCTTCGGCCGGAAATCTGAAGCACGTCTCGCTCGAGCTCGGCGGCAAGTCACCGAACATCATCTTCCCCGACGCCGACATGAAGGCGGCCGCGTTCGGCTCGATGCTCGGCATCTTCATGAATCAGGGCCAGGTATGCTGCGCCGGCTCGCGCGTCTTCGTGCAGGAATCGATGTACGATCAGTTCACCGACACGCTCTCACAGATGGCCAAGGGACTGACCCTCGGCAACGGACTCGATCCGGCCACCCGGATGGGACCGCTCGTGTCCAAGGAACAGCACGATCGCGTTCTCGGCTACCTGAAGTCCGGCAAGGATGAGGGCGCCAAGGCGATGACCGGCGGCGCAGCCGGACCGCAGGAGCGCGGCTATTTCGTGCAGCCGACGGTCTTCTCGGGCGTCAACAACGGGATGAAAATTGCACGCGAAGAGATCTTCGGACCGGTAGCCTCCGCGATTCCGTTCAAGGACGAGGCCGACGTGGTCTTCCAGGGCAACGACACGACCTACGGCCTCGCCGCCGCGGTGTGGACCAAGGACTTGAGCCGCGCACACAAGGTCGCGCGCGCTCTCAAGGCGGGTACCGTATGGATCAACACCTACGGGATGATCGATCCGATGGGTTCGTTTGGCGGCTACAAGCAGTCAGGTTTCGGGCGCGAGCTCGGCAAGCATGCGCTCGAGCTCTACACGCAGATCAAGCAGGTTTATACCAAGCTCTAGCTCGAAAAGAACGTTCAGGTAGAAAGGCGTCCGCGAGGGCGCCTTTCTTTTTTGCCAATTTATCTACGTTTGTTGTGTTTTGAGATGGTTTAATAGATGATGACCAACTCTGATTACGCGCTTTCGTTCCTGCTCGCATCGCGTTATAAGTGCTCGTGTAAACTTTTGACGATGGATGAATTGCGCGGCGTAAAATTGTGACCGAAAGCCTCAGCATCTATTAGACTCAGGGACGGCACTCACAATGGCGACGGAGAAGGACGGCGACCTTATCGAAGCGATGATCTCGCCGCGAACCTCGCGCCGGGTGCAGAGCGCTGTCGCGTCCGCGCTCAAGGAGTCGGTCGCGCTCGACGCTGATGCGCCCCCGTCCGAGAGCACCGAGCAGCCCGCGCCGACGCCCTCCGAAGCGAGGCCGGCGCCGCCCAAGGCCCCCAAGGTCCTCGATATAGAAGGCCGCCTCGACGTTCGGCCCATCGGCACCACGCAAGGCTTCAAGGAGCTTCACGCTCTGCACAAACGCACCTGGGACATGCTCAACGTGCATCAGAAGCGCGTTACGATGATCCTTTGGCCGCTCGCGTTTCACTTCGGCCTCTATCACGTGAAGCCGGGGCAGGAGAAAAAGCGGCCGCCGCTGGTCGCCGCGTTCTGGGCGCGATGCCTTGCCGACGCGCCACTGACGCTGGGGCATCTGTATCCTCCGCAGATTTTCAAGGGGATCTATTCCGAGGACGTGTGGGAGTTCGGCGGGATGGTGGTCGATCCGACCTTTCAGGGCAAAGGCCTGATGCGCGCGCTGTCGGATACGGCCAAGCTGTTTTTATTTTCGCGCCGCCCGAAACTTATCATCACCAATCCGGTCGAGCCGCTCTACGAGCTTTACAAGCAGCTCGGGCTCAAGACCGTCGGCAAGGCGCCGGTCAAATATCCGTACGTTGATAACGCCAATGTATGGCTGATGTACGGCGATTTCGAAGAACTCGCAAAACCCTACTTTATGTAGGAAAAATCTACTTTGCTATGGCTGCTTGCCCGGTGGAGGCTTGGCCGCGCCCGAGGCCATCGCCGTCGCGCTCTGCAGAATCCGCGAACCCACACTGATGATTGTGTCGGTGACCCCGGGGAACAGCGACGCGAGTTTCTCCGCCACTGCCGCGCCGGGAGGAACGTCGACCTCGGTCAGGCCAAAGGTCGCGGCCGCAAGGATCGCCCACGTGACCCATCGCGCCGGCATCGCCATCATCGTCGGCAGCCCCTTGAGCGACTCCGAATTCTTTTGCGCAATCCGCGCCATCGGAGTGTCGATCACGCCCGGCATCACCAGCGAGACATGAACCCCCGAGCCGAAGAGCTCGACGCGCAGTGCCTCGGTCAGTCCGACCAGCGCGAACTTGGTCGCGCTGTACCCGCCAAGCGGACTAACCCCTCGCCGGCCGGCCAGCGACGCGACGTTCACGATATTGCCGGCCTTGGCCCGCCGCATGATCGGCAGCACGGCGTGCATCGCGTGGACCGCTCCATAAAGATTGGTCGTCATCATGCGCTCGAGATCTTCCGGCCGCATCTGCTCAACCGGGTCCGGGATCAGAACGCCGGCCGAATTGATCAGAACGTCGACGCCGCCGAACGCGTCGCGCGCCTGCTCTATAGCCCAGAACACCCGCGCGCGATCAGTCACGTCGCATTGCAGCGCGAGCGCCTTGCCTCCCGCCTTGATGATCTTAGCGGCGAGCTCTTCAAGCGGCGCCGTGCGCCGCGCGAGCAGCGCGACGTTGGCGCCCTGCTCGCCGAAGGCGAGTGCGACGTCGGCGCCGATTCCGCTCGACGCTCCGGTCACGACGATCGATTTGCCGCGAAAATATCCGCCGACGGGTCCCCTCGATGTTTGATTGTTCATGCTGCCTCTCCCCGGCCGGGCCTGGCCGCGTTTAGCAACGGTGTCTGACGGGCGAATTGTGCGCCGATACCATGCCCTGCGGCAAACGCGTCTCGCATCGCCTTGTAGGGAGATCATACGATGGTTAGGTTTTAAAGCGGGAATGGCAGGGCTCAAGCGATATGAAAACGGGTACGGTGCTCAAGGAAATCGCGGCGGCGGGCGCGCTGCTCGCGTCATATCCGCTCGACCAAATCGCGCGCAATGCGCCCGCCATCGCATGCGTTGCGCCCCAAGAGCCGGTGATCCTGATTCACGGCTATGGCGGCGGGCGCTCGAACCTGCTCGCGCTGGCTTCTTATCTGCGCCTTTCAGGGATGGACAATATTTTCTACTTCGAGTACCCGCGCAGCCAGACGATCACGTCGTCGGCGATGAAGCTCTCCGCGATGGTCGATGAAGTCGCGCCCGGTGGCGCGCACCTGGTGGGGCACAGCCTTGGCGGAAGTATCGCGCGCCTGTACGCGCTAACCGCACGGCGCGGGGCGGTGCGTTCGATCGTGACATTGGGTTCGCCGTACCTGTTTGGCCAATGGGCGCCGCGCGAGCTCGCGATCTTCGGCGACGAAGATCCGATCGTGCCCGCTCCGGCCGGGATCATCGCGCAAAGCATGCCGTTCGGGCGCCGGGTCGTGCTCGAGGGTGCGGGCCATCTGGCGCTCGCGTTTCTGCCCGAAGCGTTGCGCCTGGTCGCAACCGAGCTGCGCGCAAATCGCGTCTCGAATTGAATCTTCCGATGAGTCTGCGTGGCGAAATCCTCCGCTCGGCGATCGTGCTGGCCGGCGGGCGAAGCTCGCGGATGGGCCAGCAGAAGGCGGCGCTGCGATTCGGCGATTCGACGCTGCTCGAGCGCACCATCGCGGAGCTTGGCAAATTCTTTGACGATATCGTAGTTGTCGCGGCCCCGGAGGCCGCCGGAGCGCCGCTCGCGATACCTCCGGGTGCGCGGATCATCCGCGACGATCGCGAGTACGAGGGTCCGGTGCTCGCGCTCGCCCGCGGTCTCGATGCCGTCCGCGCCGACGAAGCGTTTGCCTGCTCGTGCGATCTGCCGATGCTCGACGCGCGCGTCGCCGCCGCTCTGCTCGCGATGCTGCCCGGCTACGACGTGGTGATTCCGTTCGTGGGCGAGAGACTCCAGCCGCTCCACGCGGCTTATCGACGACAAGCCGCCGCCGCATTGCGTGCGATGTCCGCGCGCGGCGAGAATCGGCTGAGCACGATCGCCGACGCGATCGCGACGCGGCGAGTCAGCGAAGATGAGATTCGAGCACTCGACGCTGAGCTGCTGAGCTTCCTCAACGTCAACACTCCCGCCGACTACTCCCGCGCTCTCCGGCTGACGGCGTCAACCTCGCGGCGTTGAGTGCCGCGCTCGCTCTTGTCATTGCGGCGCGTGGTTGTCGCGTGAGGAATCACGTACGAGAGGGCAGGGCATGAGGCATGAACTCGGCGCACGGACGCCCCGGGATTCCTCGCCTGGGGCTCGGAATGACGGATGGGGCTCGGCGGAGGTTACGATACCGATGCGCAGATCCGTCATTTCGACCGGAGGGAGAAATCCCGAGGCGTCCATGCGCCGAGTACACACGATATGCAGTGGCCTCCTTACGGGATTCCTCGCGCGCGGCAGCCACGCGCGCGGGAATGACACCAGCCCTCGATTTTCGAGTATTTGCGGACGCCTTGCATTGATTGCGGTATCTCCGGCTGGTACTTCGTGTGCCATGAGTGCCGAGCGAAAAATTACGATACGCGTGCGTGACGAATTGCTAGCCAAAGCCCAAGAGGCTACTGGAACCGGCATCGGCGACACCGTTCACAAGGGCTTGGAGCTGCTGGCAGCGAACGACGCGTACGAACGGCTGCTAAAATTGCGTGGTAAGGTGAAATTCTCCGTTGCTCTTGGCGAACTGCGCGAAGATTGATGCAGCTTTACGCGAGGTCGCTGAGTTGGGCGAGTCGCACTGCCCGGCTTGCGCATGGCGGCGGGTTGCGCGACAACAGTACGGCGCGGTCATTGGTTCGAGCAAATGTGCGCGCCGCGTAAGGAGCCACCGTGTCACCTAACCATCGCGATCGCAAAGGTTCGCAATTGATTCTGCCCGGCGGCGCCGAGTCCGAAGACGAGACGCCGGAGCTGGACGAGCAGATCGTCGAAATGGTTTCGCAGCAGGCGCTGCAACTGGTCGCGACCAATATCGCCGTCGCGGCGCTGGCGGGCGAAGTTGCCAAGCTCTCCGGCGACGCTCCCGCATTTGCCGAGCGCCTGAAAAAGTCCAGCCACGCGATTCTTGCCGCGATGCCGATACCGGGCGACGAGCCCGAACTGATCGATATGTTCCGCGATACAGTCAGCGAAAATCTTTCGCTGATTTTCGAGCTGCTCCGGCGCACCGATCGCGAGTAAAGCGCGGCGTGCGCCTTACTTCGGCTGCCAGCGCAGGATTGGGCGGCGCGCCGCCTCGGCTTCATCGACGCGCGAGAGTTTCATTGAGTGCGGCGCGGTCTTCACCAACTCGGGATCGCTCAGCGCCTCCGCGTAGATTCGCTCCATCGTGGTGACGAATGCGTCGAGCACTTCCCTTGTCTCGGTTTCGGTCGGCTCGATCATCAGGGCGCCATGCACCACCAGCGGAAAATAGATCGTCGGCGGATGCACCCCGAAATCGAGCAGGCGCTTGGCGATCTCGAGCGTCGAGACGCCGGTGCGCTTTTCCAGATCGTGCTCGAGCACGCATTCGTGCATCGAGGGTTCCACCGACGCGGCGGGAAAATGATCTTCAAGCCGCTTGCGCAAGTAATTCGCGCCCAGGATCGCGAGCCGGCTCGCCTGCGCGAGCCCGTCGCCGCCCAGCGCCAGGATGTAGGTGTACGCCCGCACCAGCATCCCGAAGTTTCCGTGAAACGAGCGCATCCGTCCGATCGAATCGGGGCGTGCGCTATCGAGGGTCCACCCGTCCGCCGTTTTCGCAAGGCGCGGCACTGGCAGGAACGGCTCGAGCGCGCGCGTGACGCCGATCGGTCCGGCGCCCGGACCGCCGCCGCCGTGCGGAGTTGAGAAGGTCTTGTGCAGATTCAGCTGCACGATATCCGCGCCCATATGTCCCGGCTTCGCGACACCCATCAGCGCGTTCATGTTCGCGCCGTCCATGTAGAGCAGCGCGCCTTTCTCATGCAGCGCGGCCGCGATCTCGGCGATCTGCGGCTCGAAAATTCCAAGCGTATTCGGATTGGTGACCATCATCGCGGCGGTGTCGCTATCGACCAGGCGGCGCACTTCCGACGCTTCGATAAAGTCGCGGCTGTTCGACTTCGCGACCACGACTTCATATCCCGCAAGCGTACAACTGGCGGGATTGGTGCCATGCGCGGTGTCGGGGATGATCACCTTGCGCCTCGACTCACCGCGCTTTCGATGGTACGCGCGCGCAGATAGAAGACCGGTCAACTCGCCCTGCGCGCCGGCCGCGGGATGCAGCGATATCGCGTCCATCCCGGTGATCTCGGCCAGGGCGGCTTCCAGGCGCGCCATCAACTCGAGCGCTCCCTGCGCCAGATGCGCGGGCGCGAGCGGATGCAGATTTGCGAATCCGCCGAGCGCCGCCATCTCGTCATTAAGCACGGGATTATACTTCATCGTGCACGAGCCGAGCGGATAGAACTGGAGCGCCTGCGCAAAGTTGAGCTGCGACAGGCGCAGAAAGTGGCGCATCACCTGCGGCTCGCTAAGCTCGGGGAATCCGCGCAAATCGTCGCGGCAGAGTTCGGGGCCGAGAATCTCCGCGCCGGATCGCTCGCCGGCGGCGCGCGGGGCAAGGTCGGCGCCGCTGCGGCCGTCGGAGGAGAGTTCGAAGATCAGCGGAGTGCCGACAGGTTGAGTTCCGGCGTCGTGCGCGGCGACAGCGGCGTCGTGGATCGGAACGACTCGCGAGATTTTTCCGGCCGACGCCATCAGAGCTTCTCCGTTAGCGCTTCCGCGAGCGCGTCGAACTCGGCGCGATGGTTCATTTCGGTTACGGCGATCAGCAGGCCGTCGGGAATTTCGGGATAGTCCGGCGCGAGCGCGACGCCGGCGAGAATCCGTTTGTGCTCGGCCGCTTCCAGAGCGGCAGCGGGATGCGGCGCAGCGATCGTAAACTCGTTGAAGAACTGGCCGCTGAAGCGCCTGCGGATTCCGCGAGCGGCAAGCGCGTCGGCCGCCGCGTGGGCGAGCTCGACGTTGCGCTCCGCCAGCTCGCGCAATCCGCTCCTGCCCATTTGCGAGAGGTAAACCGCGGCGGCTAGTGCGCACAGCGAATGATTGGTGCAGATGTTCGAGGTCGCGCGTTCGCGGCGGATATGTTGTTCGCGGGTCGAGAGGGTCAGGCAGAACGCGCGCCGCCCATCGCGATCGAGAGTCTGTCCGACCAGCCGTCCCGGCATCTGGCGCAGATGCGCCGTGTGCGCGGCCATGAAGCCCAGGCCGGGACCGCCGAACTGAAGTGCTAGCCCAAAACTCTGGCCCTCGCCGACTACGATATCGGCGCCGAGCTCTCCGGGCGGCTTCAGCAGTCCGAGCGCAAGGCCTTCGGCGGTCGCGGAGATCATCATTGCTCCCGCGCGATGCGTGATATCGGCGGCGGCGCGAAGCGGCTCGATCACGCCGAACGCATTCGGATAGCCGAGCACCATGCACAGGAGAGCGTCGCCGGCGATCGATTCGAGCGCGGAGAGATCGGTCGCGCCGGACGCGTTATCGAACGGGATCTCGATGATCTCGACTCCGTCGAGGGCGCTCAGATATGTGCGGATGGTAGCGCGATAGTCGGGCCATAGCGCTCGCGACAGCGCGACCACGCGCCGCTTCGGCATCACGCGACGCGCCATCAGTACCGCCTCGGCGGCGGCCGAAGCGCCGTCATACATGCTGGCGTTGGCGACGTCCATCGCGGTGAGCTGGGTGATGAGCGTCTGGAACTCGAAAATCGCCTGCGTGGTGCCCTGGCTGGCTTCGGCCTGGTAGGGAGTGTAGCTGGTCGCGAATTCAGCGCGCGCGGTGATCGCGCGGACCGCGGCGGGAACGTAATGATGATAGTAGCCCGCGCCGAGAAAGCTCGCGTAGCCGCTCGCGCCCGTGTTCATCGCGGCGAGCGAGGAAAGCTCGGCGGCAACCTCCGCCTCGCCGCAGCCGGGCGCGAGATTGATCGCAGCGCGGCTGCGCAGGCTCTCCGGCACGTGCGCAATTAGCGCGTCGAGGCTCGGCGCGCCGATGGTCTTGAGCATCGCGGCGATATCCGCCTCGGTCTGCGGCATGAATCTCATCAAGATAACCTTGCTTCCTTTTTCATTTTCATCGACGGCCGACGGTAGAATGGAAGGGGCACGATCGTCACCGCGGCTCGGCGGTTGCGTATTTCCACTTCCAGCGCGCCGATGTTCGCGCGTGGTGGATGAATCTCGCCGGTCGTTAGATAGCCCATAGCGATCGGGCGATCGATTGTCGGAGCAAACGTGCCGCTGGTCACGACTCCCGCTTCGCGCCCGTCGGAGAAGAGTTTGTAACCCTGGCGCGCGATGCTGCGGCCGTCGTCAGTGCGCAGGCCGACCAGGCGCTTGGCCGGACCGCGCTCACGTTGGGCGCGCAGGGCGGCAGCGCCGGCGAAATCCCGTTCGAGCTTGACGAACACGCCGAGTCCAGCTTCGAGCGGCGAGGTCGCGCGATCGAGTTCGTGGCCGTAGAGCGGAAGTCCGGCTTCGAGCCGCAAGGTATCTCGCGCGCCGAGTCCGCAGGGCAGGGCGCTGAAGCTCCGGCCCGCGTCGAGCAATGCTTCAAACAAACGAGGCGCATCATCGGGCGCGGTGAAGAACTCGAATCCGTCTTCGCCGGTATAGCCGGTGCGCGCCACGATACATTTCGCGCCCGCAACCGAGCCTTGCGCGACGCCGAAACGCGGAACCTCAGCGAGAGGAAAATCCGCGAGTGGCGCTGACAGCGCGACAGCCTGCGGTCCCTGAATCGCGACGAGCGCGGTTTCATCGCTGAGGTCGCGAAACTCCGCTCTGCTGGTATTGAGCGCCAGGATCGCGTCGCGGTCGGCGGCGATATTCGACGCGTTGACGCACAGCATGTAGTGCTCGTCGCCGAGGCGGTAGATGATCAGATCATCGATCGTGCCGCCATCTTCCGCACACATGATCGTGTACTGTGCCTGTCCGACGCGCATGCGCGCGGCCGAATTGGTGAACGCGCGCTCCAGCAGGTCGAGCGCGCGCGGACCGCGCAGTTCGAATTCGCCCATGTGGCTCAAGTCGAAGATCCCCGCCGACGCTCGAACCGCGCGATGCTCCTCGATAATCCCGGCATAGCTGACCGGCATCTCGAAACCACCGAAAACCGTCATCCGGGCGTGGAGTTTCTGGTGGAGGGGAAAGAGTGCGGTGCGCATGGGCGCGTTCATCGGCGATAATTTAACAGAGCGCAAGATCGCCAACGAGGCAACCAGCGCGGGTCTTCCCACAGCAGCGCGTATTATCCACAGCGGCTTGCCCCGCTTGGCGGCGTGCTATATTCGAGTGAATCGCCGAGTGTATCGCAATGACCACGGTAATCATGGACGGACGCGCGCTGCGGGCGCATCTGGTGCCCGAGCTCAGGCGGCATGCGGCTGAATTGGCCGAGCGTTATCGCGTGGTGCCGAAGTTGGTCACGATCCTGGTCGGCAATGATCCCGCGTCGCATCAGTACGTCCGCAACAAGATCAAGATGGCGTCGGAGCTGGGCTTCGGAGCCAACATTCTGAGAATCGCCGGCGCCGAGGCGACCACTGACGGCCTGCTCGAAGTTATCGACGGAATCAACCGCGACCCGGAGACCACGGGCGTTCTGCTCCAGCTTCCGGTTCCCGAGCGCGTGGATCGCTTCCGGCTGTTTGACGCGATTGCGCCGCTGAAAGATCTCGACGGGGTTGGCGCCGCGAGCGTCAGCGGCTTTTACCGCGGACATTGGGGAACCTTCGTACCCTGCACGCCGCGCGGAGTCCTGACCTTTTTGGATTACTACAAAGTACCGGTCGATGGGGCACGCGCGACAGTAATCGGACGCAGCGATATCGCGGGCAAGCCTGCGGCGCTGATCCTGGGTGGCAGGCTGCGCAACGCGACCGTGACCTGGTGCCATCGGCACACGAGAGATCTCGAAGCGATCTGCCGCGAGGCCGATATTCTTGTCTCCTGCGTCGGGGCGGATGTTGGCCGCAGCTTCCTGATCACGGCGGACATGGTGAAACCGGGCGCATGCGTGATCGATGTCGGCTTTCGGCGCGTCGGGCCCGGCAAGTTCGCGGGAGATGTCGATTTCGAAGAAGTCAAGAAAGTCGCCGGATGGATCACGCTCAATCCCGGCGGGACCGGACCGATGACGGTGGTCGCGCTGATGCAGAATCTGATCGATGCGGCGCGCTATCAGCTCGGCCTCGAGCGCGCCCGATATTCGATTTGAGGCCGGGCTTTGATCCTTCGCAGATATTCCCCTAGGTTGACGCTGCCCCGCGCGTTTTGCGGGAATTTTTGATGGATCCCAAGAGCTTCAGAAGAACCGATTCGCAACCCGAATCCCATCGCACGCTGAGCGAGGTTATTATCGGCCCCGCGCGCGACGTGCGTGATCCCGGAATCTTCCACTCGCTCTCATTGATCGCGTTTTTAGCGTGGGTGGGCCTCGGCTCGGACGGGCTGAGCTCGTCGTGCTACGGACCCGAGGAAGCGTTCCTCGCGCTGGGGCCGCATCAGTATCTGGCGATATTCCTTGCCCTGATGACGGCGCTGACGGTGTTTGTCATCTCCGCCTCGTACTCGCAGACGATCGATCTTTTCCCGACCGGCGGCGGCGGATACCTGGTCGCAACCAAGCTGCTCGGTCCCTATGCGGGCGTGGTCTCGGGATGCGCGCTGGTGATCGACTATGTGCTGACGATCTCAGTTTCGATCGCGAGCGGCGCTGACGCGATCTTCAGCTTCCTGCCGCCCGATCTCCTGTGGCTAAAGTTCTGGGTTTGCATCCTTGTGGTCATCCTGATGGTCGGGATGAATCTGCGCGGAGTGAAAGAATCGGTGATATCGCTGGTGCCGATCTTCCTTGCGTTCGTCGTGATGCATTTGTGGCTGGTCGGGTACGCGCTGCTCTCGCGGGCGGGGCAGTTCCCCGTGATCATGCACGGCGCGATTTCCGAGACTCGCCACGGTTTCGATGCGTTGGGATTCTTCGCGATGGCGGCGATCTTCTTCCGCGCTTACAGCATGGGCGCGGGAACCTACACCGGGATCGAGGCGGTGAGCAACGGACTGCCGATTTTGCGCGAGCCGCGTACAGTGACCGGCAAGCGCACGATGCTGTACATGGCGTTCTCGCTCGCATTCATCGCGGGCGGGATTCTGATTGCCTATCTGCTCGAACATGTCGAGCCGCAGCGCGGGATGACGCTCAACGCGGTGATGTTTCAGCATATCGCTGGCGGATGGAAGCTCGCGGGCTTTGGCGTCGGCGCACCGATTATCACGTTCGCGCTTTTGACCGAGGGCGCGCTGCTGTTCGTGGCCGCGCAGACCGGGTTTATCGACGGTCCGCGGGTTCTTGCCACGATGGCGACGGACAGGTGGCTGCCGCGGCGCTTCTCGAACTTGAGCGGCCGCCTGGTCACGCAGGACGGCGTGATCGCGATGGGAGTGGCGGCGGTCCTGATCCTTACCGGCACTCACGCGCGAGTCGGAATCCTGGTGATCCTTTACGCGATCAACGTGTTCGTGACCTTCACGTTGTCGCAGCTCGGGATGAGCGTGCACTGGTGGCGCGAGCGCAAAAATGATCCGAAATGGCGCCGGCGCCTGTGCATCAACGGGATTGGATGCCTGTTCACGTTCGCGATCCTGCTGCTCACGCTGACGCTCAAGTTCGACGAGGGCGGATGGGTCACGGTACTGATAACCGGCGCACTGATCTCGATCTGCTACGCGGTGCATCACCATTATGTGCGGGTGCAAAGGGCGATCGATCAGCTGGAGGTCGAGATTCTTCCGCAGCTCTACCAGGTCGAGAAAAAGCAGCCCGCGCCGTACGATCCCGCCGCTCCGACCGCCGCTATCCTGGTCAGTGGATTCAACGGCCTTGGGCTATCGGCGCTGCTGACGATCACGCGCCTGTTCCACGATCAGTTTCGCAACGTCGTGTTCGTGTCGGTGGGGGAGGTTGATTCCGCGCTGCTCAAGGGGCCCGAAGAGGTTAAGGCGCTCGAAGAAAGAATCAATGAAGACTTGCAGGAATATTGCCGTTTCGCCGGCGACCTGGGGCTGCATCCAGAGCTGCGCTCGGCGATTGGTCCGGACGTGGTGCTGGAGTTGCGCCGCCTGTGCCTTGAGATCGCGCACGAGTTCACACAGGTCGTGTATTTCGCCGGCAAGCTTGTATTCACCGATGATCTCGATCGGTTCGGCGAACGCTTTCTGAACAATCATACGTCGCTGGATATTCAGAGCTGGCTGCAGCTCTACGGGTTGAGCCTTGTGATCGTGCCGATTCGTATCGGCGGTCCCCCGCTCGATTTGCCGCCGGCCGCGCCGTCGTTGCCAGACAAACCCTGATAGAGACTCTACCGCGGCGGTGCGCTCGCCGGGACGATCTGAAACATCATCATCCGATCGCCGCGCACCCTGAGCGTCGAGGTGAATTGCGCCGGGTTGGGCAGCTCCGCCCGTGCGTCCGCGTCGTCCATCCAGGTGACGAGCCATGCGCCTCCCGCGCGCGCCGCGGCACTCTCGATCTCCGCGCGGGCGGCGGCGGGATCGTAGGGCGGAATCGTGAGGCGAGGATTCGCGCCCTTGAAGTAGTAATCGAACGGAAGCGAGTAGTAACCGTGCGGAAATCCCAGATTGGGAGCCTTTAGTGCCGCGCCCGAGGAGACGAAGCCGGACTCGAAGAATATTGGCTGGTCCGGACGGTCGGTATCGGCGACCATCCGCGCGGCCGCGCCCCACGGCTGAATTTCCAGACGAACTGCAAGCGCGGCCGTCAGCATCAGCGCGGTGACCGCCACTACGACGGCATTGCGCACCCGCGATCCCGCCATTGCGAGCAATCCCGCGGCGAGCACCGGTAGCATCGCGAGCGCAGGAGACACGTAACGCAGTTGGAACATCGGCCGCACCGTTATTGATCCGGCGGAAAACGCGAGAATCGGAAGCGCGATCCAGAGCAGGCAGAATCGAAACGGCTCGTCACCGGCTTCGAACGCGCGGCCGAATACCATCCATAACGTGATTGCGATAGCGCCCACTGCCACGATCAGCTTCGTCGCGACGGAGTAGTGGTAGGCCAGCCCGATCCAGTCGAGCCAGTGCCCCGCGATCAGCACGCGGCTCTGCGCGCTCGCAATCGGAAGATACGGAGCGAAAAGCACAGCGGCGCCGGCGAGGCCGAGCCACGGCGCGATACGCCGCCGGCCGCGCATGAAATCGCGGAGCAAAATCGCCGCCTCGGCGGCGAGAATCGCGGCGCCGCCGAGATGGGTATAGATAACAGCCGCGCCGCTTACCGCGCAGGCGAGCGTCCATCCGACGCTTGAACGCTCGCGCGTGCGGCGTAGCGCATACACGTGCGCCAGCGCGAAAGTGATCAGCATCGTGTACATCCGCGCCCGGTACGAAAACACCGTCGCTATCGGATTGAACGCCCACATCGCGGCCGCGCCGGCACCCGCGGCATCGTCGAACAGATCGCGTCCGAGCGCGAAGATCATCGCGATCGTGCCGAGGCCGAAGACCACCGACATCGCCCGCAGCCCCGTCTCGCGCGCGCCGAAGATCATCGTCCAGTAGTGCAAGACGATGTAGTACAGAAGCTGCTTGCCCGGATCGTCCGCGATTGGGATATGAACGATCGCTCCGACGCTGGGGCGCGCCGCGGCGTATGCGCTGTACGCCTCGCTCGCGCCGAGCGGGTCCCTGCCCAGGTGGAATGAATAGAAAATGGCGGCGACCGCGAACACCGCGCCGAAGATCGCAACCGGCTGCGCCGCGGCGCCCGGCCGTCCGCGAGCGCGATCGTTTTCCGCCGCCATCCCCAACCTCGATAGCGCAATATATCGGAAAGTCGACGCACGATCTTTACCGTTATAAACAGTCGAACGTTCCGATCGCCGCGCCCCGCTTGACTGGACCGCATCGGACTGGCCTTACTGGCCGAAGTCATGTCGGAATTTCTGGAGTCGGTTCCTGACGCCGTAGTCCGGCCAGGGGACGCGATCACTCTGCCGCCGGTCTCGCGGATGCGGGCGGAAGTGTGGGCGCTCGCCTGGCCGGTAATCATCTCGTTCGCGCTGGATTCGATCCTGGGGCTGGCCGCGATGCTGATGGTTGGGCGGCTCGGTGCAGAGGCGGTCGGCGCGGTCGGATTGGCGACGCAGATCCTGGGTGCAGTTCGCGCGGGAATCGCGGCGGTCGGCACCGGCGCAGTGGCGCTGGTCGCGCGATGCATCGGGGCGAACGATCGCGACAACGCGGAAGAGGCGATGAAGCAGGCGGTGATCTTCGGGGTCGCCGTCTCGACGATCATCGCGATTCCGGTAATCGTATTTGCCACGCCGCTCATGGCGCTGTTCCAGGTCAAGGGCCAGATGGCCGTGATGGGCGCGCGCTATCTGCAAGTCGTGATGCTCGCGGAGCCGTTCCAGGGCGTGTTCCTGATGTGCACGGCGTCGCTGCGTGGTGCGGGAGATACGCGCACGCCGCTTTGGATCGGCGGGATTATCGACGTGCTCGCGATCATCCTGAATTACGTTCTGATCTTCGGGAAGTTCGGATTTCCGCAGATGGGCGTCGACGGCTCCGCGGTGGCGACGCTCATCGCAATCGCGATCGGCGGGATGCTGTTTTTCTGGGCGCTGTCGCTCGATGGAATGGTGCTCAATTTCCGCTGGCGCAATCTCTGGCCGGATTTTGGGCTTGGATGGCGCATTCTTCGAGTGGGCAATCCCGCGGCGATCGAGCAGCTCGTCATTCAGTTCGGATTTGTCGCCTATGTGGCGTTTATCGCCAGCTATGGCGACAAGGAAGTCGCCGCGTATTTTATCGGCGTCCGGATCCTTGCGCTTTCGTTCCTGCCCGGCTTCGGATTTTCCGCCGCGGCCGCGACGCTGGTCGGGCAGGGGCTCGGCGCGGGTGACAGTGAATTCTCGCGCAAGGCTGGATGGACCTCGGTGGTGATGGCGATCGTGCTGATGTCCGCGATGGGCCTGCTGTTCGTCGTCTTCGCGTGGCAGATTGCGGCGCTCTTCATCGCGGACCGCCAGGTAATCGCGTACACCGTCGCGTTCATGTACGCGCTCGCGGCGGCGCAGCCGCTGATGGCGATCGACTGGACGGTCACCGGTGCGCTGCGCGGCGCGGGTGACTCTCAGTTTCCGCTCTATGGATCGCTGGCGGGGTTCTACGGGATGCGCCTGTTTCTGACCATCCTGATCGCGTGGCATCATGGACCGATCGTCTGGATCTGGTGGTCGCTGCTCGCGGATTACATCGTGCGCTCGACGCTCAAGACCTGGCGTTTCAGGACCGGCAAATGGGCGACGATCGAGGTTTGAGCGCCGCGCCCGGCGCCGCCTGTTCGCATCCGCGTGGCGCGCGCCTTTACGCGCCTCGCGGGGCGCGTAATCCTTGGCTTCGTGAGTGAACCGGAAAATAGCGCGCAGATGGTCGAGGGAACGCTCGACCATCTGCTCTATGTAAACGATTCGACCGGATACGGAGTCGCGGTCGTGAAGGCCTACGCCGGCTCCGGGGACACGCGGACGATCACGATGGTTGGCAACCTGGCCGGGCTCGAAATCGGCTCGGGAATTCGCGCGTACGGGTCGTTCGAAAAGCATCCGCGCTACGGCGAGCAGTTCAAGGTGACGGAGTTTGAGACGGTGCGCCCCGCGAGCGTGGGTGCGCTTGAGCTGTACTTATCGAAAGAAATTCCGGGAGTCGGGCCGGAACTCGCGCGCCGAATCGCGACGCACTTCGGCGAGAGCCTGCCCGAAATTCTCGACAACACTCCGCATCGGGTGCGCGAGGTAAACGGCGTCGGCCCGGTCGTTGCCGCGCGAATTGTGACGGCGTGGCGCGACGCCTCCGGGCTCCGCGAGCTGAGCGTGTTCCTGCGCGGACACGGAATCGGCGCATCGCACGCCCGGCGTATCCACAAGCAATACGGCAAGGACTCGCTCGCGGTCGTGCGCCGCGACCCTTACATCCTGGCGCGGACGATCCATGGGATCGGCTTTCGCACCGCCGACTCGATCGCTGAGAAGCTCGGCATCCCGCGCAACTCGGTTCAACGCGCGCGCGCCGCGATCATCTATCTGCTCGAACGCATGAGCGACGACGGCCACGTCCATGCGCCCCGCGAATACCTGGAAGAGCAGTTCGCCTCGGGCCTCGAGATGGACGCCGAGCTGGTGCCGCAGGCGCTGGATCTGCTGGTCGAATCGGGCGAGATATTTGTCGAGCAGGCGAGCGATCACACTGCCGTCTATTTGGCGCGCTTGCACGACGCGGAAGTGACTATCGCTGAGCGGCTGCGCGCGCTGACTGCGGGCCGTCCGATGAGCGCGGCGGTGGCCGAGCGCGCGCTCGCGACCGCATCGACGGCCGAGGGAATCGCACTGTCGTTCGAGCAGGTGCGCGCGATCAAGACGGCTTTGTCGAGCGCCGTTACCGTTATCACCGGCGGTCCTGGAACCGGCAAGACCACCATCCTGCGCCAGCTTCTTCTCGCGCTTGGCGACGCCGGCCTGAAGGCTACTCTGGCCGCGCCGACGGGTAGAGCGGCGAAGCGGCTTCAGGAGGCGACGGGACGCGAAGCGAAGACGATCCATCGCGTGCTCGAGTACGCGCCCGAGACGGGTTCGTTTCTGCGAGGCAAGGATTTTCCGTTGCGCACGAATTATCTCATCGTCGATGAAGCCTCGATGATGGATATCGAGCTGGCGGCGAGCCTGGTCTCCGCGCTATTGCCCAACTGCTCGCTGCTGCTGGTTGGCGATCGCGATCAGCTTCCGTCGGTCGGTCCCGGCAGCGTGCTGAAGGATGTGATCGCGTCGGGCCTGGTGCCGGTGGTCGAGCTGCGCGAAGTGTACCGGCAGGCGCGCGAGAGCCAAATCGTCGCCAACGCTCACAAACTGAATCGCGGATGGTTCCCCGACATCTCGAATGCGCCCGAGGGCGATTTCTTTTTTTTCGAGCGCGCCGCACCCGAGGAAGTTCTGGCGACGATCAAGCAACTCGTGCAGCAGCGGCTGGTCGGGCGCTTCGGAATCAAGGATCCGCGCGAGATCCAGGTGCTGACGCCGATGAATCGCGGACCGCTCGGGACGCACACACTAAATCGCGAGCTGCAGGCGCTGCTGAATCCGGCGGGGCGTGAGCTGCGTGCGGGCGACAGGATTTTACGCGAGGGCGATCGAGTAATTCAGCTCCGCAACAACTACGACAAGGGCGTGTTCAACGGATCGATCGGCCGCATCACGACGATCGATACTCAGAAAGGGCGCGTGACCGCCGTGTTTGAGGAGACGCACGCCGAGTACGACCAGGCCGAGCTGGACGAGGTCGGGCTTGCGTACGCGATCTCGGTCCACAAGAGCCAGGGCAGTCAGTATCCCGCGGTGATCATCCCGATTCATCCGCAGCACTACCTGATGCTCCGGCGCAACCTGCTCTATACCGCGATCACGCGGGCCGAGCGCGTGTGCGTACTGGTCGGCACCAAGGCGGCGTTGCAGCAGGCGGTCCGCAACCAGGACGAGCGCAAGCGCCTCAGCCGTCTCGCCGATCGCCTGCGTATCGACTGAGATCCCAGTTGACTGCCTGTGTATGCAGGTTTAGCATTAAAGAATCTATCATAATATCAATAAGCTTAGATTGCATGAAAGGAAAAGGGGGATGAGACTAAAGCTCCGAAGTAGCTTCTATTTGCTAGCTGCGACTGCTCTACTCTGCAATAGCTCTTGCGCGTACCTATTTCATGGCACGTCCGATGAAATCCATATCCAAAGTGGCAATCCTAAGGCTGAACTTTACCTCGACGACCAGGCAGTAGGGATCGCTTCGGCAACGGCTACCGTTGACCGCGACAAGACCTACACCATTGAAGCCAAGGCTCCGGGGTGTGAGACGCGCACTGTAGAGACGGGGGACAAGTTCGATCCAATTTCGCTCTTAGGCATTCTTATCGATTTGGGAATCGTTTCGATTCTGGTTATCGACATGGGAGTCACCGGTGCAGCTTGGAAGACATATCCGACAACCTACACGGTGAATCCGATCTGTCCGCCGACATCCGCGCCAGCAGTTCCTGCGGCCCAGCCGAACGCGGTAGCGACGCCTGTGCCGCAAGAGTAGGAACGATCTCAGGACGCGATCATCGCTGGATCGAGTCCCACAGCTCGCAATGATGAATCTTCGCGAAATCTGATTCGTATCCGATCGCTCCTGGAGCCAGCGACAGGATTCGCGGATTTTTCGCGCTATCGCGGGTCCATTGCGGCGAGCCGCCCGGATCGCCGGACGTGATAAATCCGATCCAATA
This sequence comes from uncultured delta proteobacterium, assembly GCA_963801665.1. Lineage (GTDB taxonomy): Bacteria > Desulfobacterota > Binatia > Binatales > Binataceae > JBARDN01. The sequence goes on from CAWDFL010000003.1 coordinate 1,275,874, forward strand.
ACCCATTATCGCGTCGGAGAGCTTTTGCTGCGCCGCCGACGCAGCGCCATTCGCTGCGATGCCGCCGAATACGTACTGAATCTCCGAGCCGTGAAACGCGCCGAGCGGAAACGGCACATTGCGAAAAAATGAAAGCGGCGCATGAGTATCGTTGAATTCATACTGATAAACGGGCACCTGCGCGGAGAGCATCGCTGCGGCTTTGACTATCTGGCAACTGAAAACCGCATCTCCAAAACCCGCGGCCGCCGCCAGTGTCGGCGAGGAGTAGTTGGCGAGCGGATACGCGGCCAGCACGCGAGATGCATTGTCGCCAAATCGCGCGTGGACGTCCGCCTCGAACTGCTGCGCGGTGATCGGTTTGGCAAACACGAGGAACAGGGTTCCCTCGTCGCGATTCGATCCGTTCAGCACCGGGACCTTGTTAAAGCGTCCCGAGGCAAGCGCGTCCACCGGCTGGCTCGGGATAAGATGGCCATCCATGACCGGTTCCCAAACCGGCCTGCCTGCGCCGAGGGGATTAGCGGGAATCGCGCTCAGCACTTGCTCCGCAGGTTTCGAGCGCATGCATCCGGCGACATCCGGCGCCTTGTCGCATCCGAGCTTGGCCGCGAACTCGTCGCCGCGCTTCTCCGCCTCCGCGAGCGTGCGGGTGTGAAGGAACGGACCGCTCTCGATGATCGCGCGCTCAAAGAGTCCGGCCGCCGCAGGCGAAACCAGATGCAGTCCTATGCTGATCGCGCCGGCCGACTCGCCCGCGACCGTAACTTTGCCTGGATCGCCGCCGAAGGCCGCGATGTTCTCCTTGACCCAGCGCAGCGCCGCTTGCTGATCGAGCAGGCCGTAGTTGCCGGACGGATGGCCAGCGGAATCGAGGCTGGGGCTTGCAAGAAAGCCGAAGGGGCCGAGCCGATAATTTATCGTGACGACGATCAGGTTGCCTTTGGCCGCAAGCTTGCTGCCGTTGTACGTCGCTCCTGTGCCGGTTATGAAGGTTCCGCCGTGAATCCAAACCATCACCGGAAGCCGCGTGCCGGCAGGATTCGGCGTGTAGATATTGAGGTAGAGGCAGTCCTCGGAGCCTTCGGGACCGCCGCGGCGAAAACTCATTTGCATGCAGGAGTTGCCGGCGCGCGAGGCGTCGAGCGTGTCCGTCCAGCTCGGGTACGCCTCGGGCGGTTGCCAGCGCAGATTGCCGACCGGAGGAGCAGCGTATGGAATGCCAAGGAACACGTGCACGTTTCCATCGACGATGCCGCGGACTGCGCCCGAGCGTGTCTTGACAATCGGCGCGCCGGAATCCGGCGCGGCCGCACGCACAGGATGCGCGAAGATCAGAGCCGCTGCGGCGCAAGCAGCGACGGCCGCGATCCAGCCGGTACCACGTGCCGAATGCTGAACCCGACCGGTCCGAGTCCGATGATCGTGCGTATAGCTAGTGCAATACATCTTCATGCTCTCTCCGCTCAGCGGGTGAAAGAGATCAGTATATTTCGACGCGGTAATATTCCAACCCGTCAACTTTCTGAATGCTCAGTGGAAATGTTGATAGACCAGCGCCAGGCCAACAATCACGCCGAGAACTACGCCGACAAACAGTTGTGCACCGAGGGCGCGCCACGCCGAGAAGCGGTTGACCTCGCCAACGCATTTGAGTTCGACAACCAGGCCCCAAAGCCCGAGTGCTCCGCTTAAGACTGCGAGTCCCGGCGGGAACGAGAATGTTCCCGGCGCGAGCGAGTGCGGCGTGACAATTCCCGCCAGTATCGCGATCACGCCGAGACCGGTCGCGACGATTCCCGGGATACTCGCCCACGCGATTGCGGCGCGCGTCTGCATCACTGTCGCAACTCCGGCGAACAGGTGGCAGGCCGCCGTGATTATCCATCCAGCGAGGTACAGTCCAACGATTCCCCAGAAGGCATACAACACTACTTTCAGCGCGACCAAAAACGGCCACAGCGCCGACATGGTCTGCGGTCCGGACATTGCGGAAAGCCACGAGCCCTCGAGCCCGCTGAGAGCGCCGCTGAGCGCGGCCAGCGCGAGCACTGAGCGGCGCGGATCGGTATCGACGATTTGGCGGATAGTATCGCGTGGAGCGATCCAGATCCTGAAAAACGGCGCGACCGCATCTTCAGTTTGAGCCATACCTTTCTCCGCCGCGGCCCGCGCGTGGTCCGGCCACGGTAGCATCGCACGCAACGTCAATACATCGCGCGGAAGACTTTAGCCGCGAGCCATTTGACACTACTCGGGACCGCGCCTAGCCTCGCGGGCATCTTGGATGGGTGGTGCCGTCAATTTTTGACATGGAGGGATGATTCGATGAAGAAGCTAACCAGTCTTGTGACGATCCTGCCGTTTGTGGCGTTGATCTTCTCGACTGCGGCATGCGTGCGTATCGCGTCGAGCTCGATCGCAAATTCCGAGAAGGTGGTGCCAGGTAACAGTGTCACCGCGCAAGCGAGCGATATGGGATTTCTGGAGCTGGTCGCACCGATGGGATTGACCTCGACTGCGAATTCCAACCTGTCGGCGCAATGCCCGACTGGCAAGTTTACCGACGCGACCACCGAACTGAGCGTGCGCGATTTTCTGGCGATCGTGCAGATGTATCAGATCGATGTGACCGCGATCTGCCAGTAGCATCTGCCGTCCGCAAATTCACAACGGGCTCGTCCGCGCGCGTCGTTCGAGGTTCCGCGCCGGACGAGCCCGCTTCTTTTTTACGTATTCGACTTATCTCTCTTGGGTGAAAGCTCAAGTTTCTGTAACCGCCCACCGCGCGCCGCCGTCTTCTACTGCGGGACGGGGTGTCACCCAATCAATAAACAGCTCGCGCGTATAGGCCGACGCTCAGAGCACAATTTGCAACCGAGGAGAGGGGTAATGCGTAAATCTGTATCGATAATGGTAGCGGCCGCCGTGATTGCCGCGATGGCGGGATTCGGCGGAATCGCGATGGCGAAGCATTCGAGCCCGGGCGGAGAGTTCAATCTCCAGGTCAGCGGCTTTGAGATGATCACGAATAGCTCGGTAGCCACGCACGTCGATCTGAAGGGCCGCGGCACGATTCTGTCCGACCCAACCGGAGCGCTGAGCGGCGGTGTGCTGACGATCTCTGCCGCGAATGGTGCGGTTCCGGAAGGCTCGCCAGTCGGTAGCGTATGCACTGGCACTGCGACCGGCCAGATCAGCAAAGGCTCGAGCGACGTTTACACTATGACATTCGACTATTCCGACAGCGCGAACTCGGGCCAGTGCCTGTCACAGAATCTGACCCTGACCTGCACGCGCGCGGTGAATCCCGCCGGGCTGGCGCTTGACCTCGCGGCCGGCAGCTATGATTGCGTGGTCTCCGGCGTCAGCGGAGTGAGCGCGAGCGACACCACGATCGACGCGTCGTCAGTGGGAGTCCATTTCGGCTCGCACGCCGCGGTGGATTAGCGCGCCCGATCGAGATCATCTTCCCTGCACACTTCGGTGGCGCCGCGGGATCTTCGAGATTCACGCGGCGCCACTCCGATCACTCCTCACGGCCGCTGCGTTCGATACGTACAACTGCGTATTGCCGCGATTGCGCGGACATCTCTAATCTCCCTGATACTCATCCTCTGGTAACGCTCCGTAGAGCGACTCCACGCTGAGCCGCTCGCTGCTGAGGGGAAGCTCATGTAGTCGCGGAGGGGGGAATGCGCTCGAAACTTCGTTTCATTAAATTGAAAAGCTCCGTGGTGGCCGCGCTTGCGTTCGTGATGATTTGCGTCGCGGAGTTACCCGCGTTGTTCAGCTTTCGGGTTGCAGGCATCGCGCCTCTCGAATCGAAAGCCGCTCCCGCCCACTCGGTGGCGCAAATCAGACGCATCAGCCGTCCCATCGGCTTCGAGCCCAATCGCGGCCAGAGCGCATCGGCAGTGCGCTTTCTCGCCCGCACTTCTGCACATAACTTGTTCTTCACCAACCGCGGCGCGGTGATCTCGATGAGAGAGCGTACAGCACAATCCGCGTCTGTGCGGCGCGCGAGTTTCAATAAGAACGCGAAGAGTGACTCGGTGTGGATCGATCTGCGTGGCGCGTCGAGTCATCCGCAGATGGAGGCGGTCGAGCAGCTTCCCGGACATATCAACTATTTGATCGGCAGCAATCGCTCCGACTGGCATGAGAATGTTCCCATCTACGGGCGCGTCATTGAGCATGAGGTGTGGAAGGGCGTCGACCTGGCATGGCACGGCGATCAGCGGCGGCTCGAATGCGATCTAATCGTGGCGCCGGAAGCGGATCCTTCGGAGATCTCACTGGGGTTCAGAGGAGAGCGCGACCTTTCCGTGGACGCTGACGGCAACCTTGTGATCGACACCGAAGGCGGCGAGATAAAGCTCCTGAAGCCGGTGGTGTATCAGGGCGAAGGCTCGTCGCGCCGCATGATCGACGGCAGGTATGCGTTGAGCGATGCGGGAGTCGGTGAGAAGCGCGTCAATTTCGTGCTCGCGCCGTATGATCGCAGCCGCCAATTGGTAATCGATCCGACCGTCGAGCCTGTGTATTCGACCTTTTTTGGCGGCAGCGGCAACGACGAGGCCTACGGCATCGCGGTCGATAACAGCGCCAGCGCCTATCTGGCCGGAAAACAGTTGTCGGATAATTTTCCGGGTCAGCCAGTGGGGTCCTCGACGCCGAGCGGGGCGTCTAACGCGTTTGTCACCAAATTCGCTCCCGGCGGCCAGAACCTGGTCTATTCCGACATAATCGGCGGCGCTGGCGACACTGCCGCAAGTGCGATCGCGGTGGATCTGGCAAGCGGTGTCGCATATGTCACCGGATCGGGCGAGGTCGGCAATTTCCCGGAGACCGCGAACTCGCTGCCCGGCATCGGCTGCGTCGCAGTGGGGGACGGCACTCAAGCTTTCCTGGTCGAGCTCAGCGCTGACGGCAACTCGATAGACTTCTCCGGCTGCTTCGGCGGGCTTAATAAAAATGGCGGCGAGAGGAATGCGCCGCTCGGGATCGCGCTCGACACCCAGGACAACGTCTATCTCGCCGGCGTGACCAGCTCGCCGACCTTCACCGTCACCGGCAATGCAGTCGAGCCGATCGCCTTGGGAAGCCTGCCCAATTACTTCGACGGCTTCGTGGTGAAGATCGATCCGTCCACCGGAGAGCTGGTCTATTCCACCTATCTCGGCGGGGCACGCACCGGTGGACTGGTGGTTAACCTCGACGCCGTGTCGCAGACAGTGAGTCTGAGTGGAACCGCTGTGTCCGGCGACATCACAATCAAGCCCGGCTCGCTCGCGTTCGGGAACGTCACAGTTGGCACCTCGGCGACCAAGACCTTTTCAATCACCAACCCGAATTCGGTCGCGCTACAGATCACTTCAGTTGGCGCAGGCGAAAGCAGTACGCTTCCACAGTTCTCGATTACGCCAAACTGCGTCGGACAGCTCGCCGCCGGTGCGTCGTGCACCACGACCATTACCTTCAAACCGACCGCCAAGGGCGCCCAGAAAACGACGGTCTCGATCTCTGACGACGCCAGCGGCAGTCCGCAGACGGTGGGTGTGACGGGAACCGGGAAGTGAGCGCCCCAGACCCACCCTGCTGGCGCCTTGCGGCGCGTAGCGCTGGAAGGTAATGGATGCTGACATCATTCCTCATCTAGCAGGGCGGGTTAATTTACGATGGCGGAGCCGATCGGAAAGCTCGATCATATCGGGATCGCGGTTAAAAGCGTCGCCGAGGCGCGCAAGTTCTACGAGGGCGTGCTCGGCGCGAGATTCATGTACGAGGCCGAAAGCGACAAGGCCGGCTATAAGCTTGCGGAGTTCGATCTGAATGGGTTGACAATCGAGCTGCTCGAGCCGCTCGGCGCCGATTCGTTCCTGCACAAGTTCCTCGCCACGCGCGGCGAGGGGATGCATCACCTGACGTTCAATGTTCCCGACACGAAAGCCAAGGTCACGCAGCTCGTTCAGCAAGGCGTGCGCATCGTCGATCAAACCGAATGGTCGCCGTCGTCCTACGAGGCATTCATTTCACCGCGTTCCTCGCACGGCGTGCTGATCCAGCTCGGCAACGGATATCCGACGCTGTCGAACGATCCGCACTGGTTCGAGAAGAAGTAGCGGCGGCTATCCGATCAATCCTGGATTCGCGCCGCCATCGATCGTGATATTCGCGCCCTGGATAAACGCGGCGCGCGGCGACGCAAGGAAAACGATCAGATCGGCGACCTCCTGCGCCTCGCCCGGACGCCCGAGCGGCGTCATCCGCGAGTAGACCTCCTTGAGGTCGCGGCCTTGCGCCGCGCGCTCGGAAAACAGCCGCAGCCGCTCAGTCAAAATTGGTCCCGGATTCACTCCGACCACGCGCACGCGATGCTTCGCGCCCTCGTCGGCGAGGGCCTTGGTGAAATGATTGAGCGCGGCGTTGGCCGCGCCGCCGACCATATATCCGGCGGTCGGCCTGAGGCCTCCAGTGCCGATCACGTTGACGATCGCGCCGGAACGATTCGCCGCCATCAGCGGCATCACCTCGCGCGCCATCCGCACGTAGCCGAAGAACTTGAGCTCGAAATCGGCGTGCCAATCGTTATCGGAAATTTTCTGAAACTCGCCCGGACGCGCGCTGCCCGCGTTGTTCACCAGGATGTCGATGCGGCCGAACTCGTCGATGCATCGCTTGACCACGCGGCGGATATCGTCGGGGATTGTGAGATCAGCGGCGACCGGCACGACGCGCGCGCCTTCGGTCTGGCGTGCGAGCGCGACAGTCTCATCGAGCGCCTCTTTGCCGCGTGCGCAGACCATCACCGCGGCGCCTTCCGCCGCCAGCGTCAGCGCGGTCGCGCGTCCGATACCCTTGCTCCCGCCGGTCACCAGGGCGATCTTTCCTGCCAGTTCGAGATTCATCGTCGTATTCCTCGTCAGCGCCGAGGGTCGCATCGCGGCTCGCCGAGCGTCAAGCCGCGCACTGGCGGCGGCTTAACACGGCGTCCCGTATCTGGCACGATTGCACCACATCCGAACGGCAACCCTGAGATGAAGGAAATTGTAGTTTCGTGCCTCAGCGCCGCAATCGAGCGGGCGCGATCGAGAGGCCAGCTTGCGTCCGCTCCCTCAACGATCGGAGTCGAAGCACCGAAGGATTCCACGCATGGCGATATTGCGTCGAACGTCGCGATGACGATGGCGCGGACCGAGGGCAAATCGCCGCGCGCGATCGCGGCGGCGATCAAGGACGCGCTCGAGTTGCCGCCGGAAATCGCGGAGGTTCGAATCGCGGGCCCGGGGTTTATCAACTTCCGGATGGCGCCCGCGTATTGGCATGGCGAAATCCGGCGCGCGGTGCGCGAGGGTGCGACTTACTTTCGTCCGCGCAAGTGGGAGCTTCGTCCCGGCGCCGGCGATCGCGTGCAAGTTGAATTTCTCTCCGCCAATCCCACCGGGCCGGTAACGGTCGGGCACGGGCGCAACGCCGTGCTGGGCGACACGATCGCGCGGTTGTTCGAGGCGGCAGGATTCAACGTGACGCGCGAATATTATTTCAACGATGGCGGCCGCCAGATGAAGTTGCTCGGCGAGTCGGTGCGCGCGCGCTATCTGCAGGAGCTGGGTATAGACGCGAAGCTCCCCGAAGACGGCTACCAGGGCGAGTATATTCGCGATATCGCAAAGGAGCTGCGCGCATCGCACGGCGACAAGCTGGCCGAAACCGAGGACCTCGAATTTTTTCGCGCCGCGGCGGTCAAGGCGATCTTCGCCGATATCCTGCGCACCTGCGAGCGGCTCAAAATCCGCTTCGACGTTTTTGCTAACGAACTCGATCTAATGAAGGCCGGGCGAGTCGATCAGGTCCTCGAGGATCTGCGCGCCCGCGAGCTGTTGGCCGAACGCGATGGCGCGGTATGGCTGCGCGGCGCGCCAATCGGCCTGCCCAAGGACGAGGTGCTGGTGCGTTCTGGAGCGGAGCATGAGCCGACATACCGCACGCCGGACATCGCTTACCATATAGAAAAACTCGAGCGTGGCTTCGATCTTATTGTCGATATTTTCGGTGCGGATCATATTGCCGAGCATCAACAGGTGATCGCCGCGGTCAAGGCGCTCGGCCATGACGTCTCAACCATCCGCGCTATCATCTACCAGTTCGTCACGCTGACGCGCGGCGGCGAGAAGATCAAAATGTCCACCCGCAAGGCGACCTACGTCACGCTGGACGAGCTTATCGACGAGGTCGGCGCCGACGTGGTGCGGTTCTTTTTCCTGTTCCGCAAATCCGATAGCCAGCTCGATTTCGATCTCGAGCTGGCCAAGAAGCAGGCGCCGGAAAATCCGGTCTTTTATGTGCAATACGCGCACGCGCGCCTGGCAAGTATTTTCCGCGAGGGCGAAAAATCGGGCCTCGCGCTTCCCCCCGACACCGCCGCAGTCAATCTTGCGCTGCTCTCGGACGAGGAACTCGATCTCGCCAAACGCGCGGTCCGGATGCCCGAGGTGATGACGGGCGCGGCCGAAGCGCTCGAGCCCCATCGCATCTCGTTCTACCTGCTCGAGCTCGCCGGCGAGTTCCATCGCTATTACAACAAGCCTGCGAATCGTATAATTGGACCCGATCGCGAGCTCAGCCTTGCACGGCTTTATCTGGCTGGACTGGTGCGGACCGCGATCGCGGCGGGGTTGGGGATCCTCGGTGTCAGCGCACCGGAGCGGATGTGAGGCGGCGATGCGATTCGAAATCAGGGCGGGCGGCGCAGTTCTAATTCTGGTGGGGCTTCTGGGACTCTCGGGCGCAGTGTTTGCGCTCGGGCTGATCGCGGGCTACGAAATGGCGCGGCAGAATACCGCCGACGCGACACAGGTCGCGTCGGTCTTCCCGGTGCCGACTCCTCCGGCGCTCGAACCCACGCCGACTGCGGCAGCGCCTGAGGCGGAGCGCTCTCCGACGGCCGCGCCGAGCCTCGCGGCGATCGCGCCTGTGACGCATCCGAAGTCTTTCGCGCCCGAGGCGGTCGGGACTCCGGCCGCGCGCACGCCGGAGCTGGCGCATCCGATGGCGGTTGCGAGCCCGCGCACGGTCGCCAATGCCGAGCCGTCGCCGGCGCTACGCAAGCATCCGTTCAATATCCAGATCGACGCCGTGATGGATCGCGCGGGTGCCGACGACATGACGCGGCGGCTGAAGGCGCTCGGCTTTCCGTCCACCGAAACCGCGACGAGCCTGAACGGGCAGACGTGGTATCGCGTGAGCGTCGGCCCATACGCCACGCAGGAAGAGGCGCAGGCCGCGCAGGAAAAACTGCATCAGCAGTACCGCGCGACCTACAACGGCAACTGAAGGCGCGAGGCCGATGCGGCTATGATTCGTCGCGGACGGCAGCCTGACGGATCGCATTCAGGACAAATACGAAGTGGCGCGGATCGGATACGTGCTCGAGCAGGCTGACCCGCTTCAGGACCCTGAGCTCGGCGTCGGTGACTTTGTGACGAATCAGTAGCGCACGATTCGAGGAGAATCGCTGCCACGAATCGTCGGCTCGCTTGATGCCGCCGGGGTGCTCGAGAAAACCCGCCAGGAATCGCGCATCCGGATGCGCCAGGAACAGCAATTCGCGAGGATTGAGCCCCAGCGTGGTTGAGATTCGACGAAGCAGTGTCAGCGACGGCCTGCGTTTGCCGCTCTCGATATACGCGATATGGCTTGGCTTGACGCGGATAGCGCGCGCAAGCTCGCGCTGCGTCATTTCCATCGCGACGCGCGCCTCTTTCACCACCACCCCAAGCGTTCTCTTGGTCATATTCCGTACTCGTTGAGCAGGGTTGAGCGCAATTTGGCTAGGTGAACAATTCCTGCCAGGTAATGCAGGCTCTCCAATGCTGGAAATTCCTTCGAGAAGTCGAAACCCGTGGCCGAGCTCAAATAAGGTCTGACCCTCGAGATCAGAGTTTCGAAATCAGTTTGTCTGACCTCAGCACGGGGAGCTCCGAAGACCCGCTTGGCTGCGGGCTGAGGATAACACGCTAAGACCATCAGCATATCTGCGGCGATCTCTCGGGGATCGATCAAGTGATTTTCGTAAGTGGTATTGAATGTCAGTTCAAGTCGCTCATGTGAATCGCCGAAAATTTTGCGCGTCAGATGGTGACCAATTTCGTGCCAGAACGTAGCTGCTACTGCGACGGGATGGTTCGTGGTGTTGAGACCTATCAGCGGTCGGTTGATGAGATCACTGTCGTGAACGTAGAAACCCCTCAAAGACTTACTCTCTCCACCCTCGAAAGCGTTGGCGTGTAGGACCGCGCCCATAGCTGCCGCAATCTGCGCCAACCGGCGCGGGTCTAATATCGCGAAAACCTCTCGATTCAGCCTCGGCAGCGCAGCGTGCATTTCGGCAAGTATTTCCCCCAGCTGCCGCCGGTCAAAATGCTCGCTCAAGGCGGCCGTGTAGTCGAGTCTGACGAGGGAATGGAAAGACTTCTCCATGTCGTCTTGCGCGACTAGCTTGGCGCTGCGCGGCTGCGCGTACTTGACGATTTCACGAATAAGGCCATCGAGACTTCGAATTGATCTACCTTCGGCCATATGCGCTGCCCCATTATTCGGAATGATACTCTTGTCAACAATTAGTTATCAACCTCCCAGTCTCACGAGTTCGAACTGAAGGCGAAGCCTGATATCTCGCCCGGCTCGTCAGGCGACTGGCGGCGGCGGGAAGGTTGGCTTGCCGTCGGGCCATTCTGTTATTGGCAAACCAGTGGTCAGCACAAGTATCTATTTGTGTTGCTGCGCCAAGGCGTTTCATTTGCCTTAAATCGGCCATGTTAAGCGGTCCTCTGAATCCCCACAAATGGGATCACCCCTGTTTTCTCGTCCAACCTTTACGCTGGGGCGCCCGCGCTCCTCCAGCTCGGTCGGGCAGTTCACAGGAGACGTTGAACAGAAACCAGAATGATCGGGGAGTCCCCGATACAGGAGAATTTCGATGGAACTGCGCCTTTTGACGACAGAACTGGAACGGCAAGCATTCGCGAATTGTCTAACAGAAGCCCGCGCGACGCGGGGCATCAGATGGTGTGAAACCCCACGTTCCCACCTCGGCCAAGCGCATCTCGCGTTCGGAAATATATACGGGATATTCGAAAACGATGGCGAGCCTCCGGAGCGAATGGTCGGAGGTTTTATCATGCACGATCTTTCTACGTTCCCGCAGACTCTTTCGCAGCCCGATCTCAGTCACCTTCCGCCCCGATCGGTTCTGGAAGGTAGCGAATTGTGGTCGCTTTCCAAGGGCATCGCTCGAATCGCAGCGGTCGCCTCGGCCGTCGTCGCGGGTATTAGCCAGGCAAAAGCGATCCTCCTCTATCCGATGCTTCGCCCCGTAAATCTGGGCACTTCCTATGCCCAATTGAATTTCGTCAATGCCTGTGACCCCGTGCTGTGGCCGTATGCGAAGACTATCGATGGAGAGGAAATTTGGGTTCAGCCGATGATCCTTCAGGGCGAGAAGCTCGAGGAGTACATACGGTCCGGATTCGAGTTTCTGTTCAAAAACCGCGAGGGGCGGCAAGTGCTGCGATTCGATCGGCCGTCGCCCGCGCCCGCCTCGGCGCGCGAGATCCAGGTGCCACAGCGAGAAGAGAGTACGCCTCTCACGGCGGTGCCCCCGCTCGATCGCGCCAATGGCAATGGAGCCGCGTCGCCACACGGTGCGCAGCATTGAATTCGTGAAGGAGGAGCTATGACGATGATCAACAACTATGCAGAGCAATCAGTCTTGAGCAGTTCGCATTTCGAAAGCCTGTACCAGACCGTCCCCGAATGGCGGGAACTGCTCGCCGCGGTCAAAGCTGGACACGCAGAATTCGTGGGCCTGCTCGCCGATACCGGACTTCTCGATCAATTCGGATTGGCCACCAGCACAGTTCATCGCTACGACGAGGTCGAGGTCCATGCCTTCATCCTCGCGATCGTGTCGGCGGGCCGATGGGAGGAAATCCAGGCTAAGTCCTTTCTCACTTATGCGTCGCACTGGATCGACGACTTCTTCGACAACCCCGGCAAGGTGCGCGACCCCGATCAGCTGCTGCGGGATCGGGGCGATATTCGGCGCGCGCTCGCGAATATGGGTCCCGTCGGGCAGGTTGGATTCGCGATGGCCAATCGCGTTCGCTATCCCGCCGCAGTGTACAAAAGTCTGCACCGTATGCTGTACGGCGGCCTGGTGCAGCGCTCGCTCGATCACGAAACCAGGCGAATCCTCGTCGAAGAGTATTACTCCGTCGCGACACGCTTCGTGGATGCGCGCCTCGCCGCGCAAATCCATCGCCTGCAGCCGCAGGTTTATTGGACCACCAACAAGACCGTGCAGGAGTTGCTCTTCGCCGCCGAGGACAAGATCGATTTCAATACGTCGGAGGTGTGGAACCTGATCTATGGTCCCGCGCTGTTCTATCAGGACGCGGATGAAGAGCGCGCATCGGGCGAGCTGAACTTCGATGAAGCCGAAGCGCCGAAGTTGCACAAGATGATCGAGATGATTCGGCTCGGCGCCCGCTACCTGGCTCCGAGGTCATCGAGCAACCGGCTCAACATGGTGCAGCTCGAATTCGTTGCCCGCGCGATCCCGAATCTGCCGGCCGAAGTCGTCGGCGCCTATCGCGAAATATGGGAAGGGCGTGCGATCCGGTCTTGCGCCGCCGTCGAGGCGCACAAGGAGGTGCAACAGCGGAGGTGAATCATCTCGCAGCAGTGCGCGCGCCGCGCCCGGATTGACAACCGGGCGCGGCGCGTGGATACTCATTTGGTAATGAACCGTTGCACTATCGGCAAGGCTTGGGCGAACTGGCGTTGGGACGTCGTCGCACTTGCCTGCGCGCCGGTTTTGTAGCGGATCGAACAAAACCAGAATCTTAAAAGGGCCGCGGGCGAAAACCCGGCGGCCCTTTTTCTTTATCTGCCGGGCGGAAGAAAAGGACGCGGATGCGGTACAGGAGAAAGGTACGATGCTTCAACCGACTGAGCGCGAATTTGAAGAACTGAAACAGCAGGGTTACAACCTGATTCCGGTGGCGCGCGAGATCGCCGCGGACCTCGAGACTCCCGTCTCTGCCTTCCTTAAGGTCGCGCGCGGCGACTACTCGTTCCTGCTCGAAAGCGTTCGCGGCGGAGAGAAGTGGGGCCGCTATACTTTTCTCGGCACGGAGCCCTCGATGGTCGTTCGGGCGCGCGCCGGCCGCTTGGATATCATCCGGCCCGGCCGCGGCGTCGAGGTGCGCTCGATTACCAACTCATTCGACGAGCTGCGCCAGGAAGTCGCCCGCTTCCGCGCGCCCGTGCTGCCCGGAAATCCGCGCTTCTTCGGCGGCGCGGTCGGCTTCCTCGCCTACGACATCGTGCGCTGCTTCGAGCGGATTCCCGAAACCGCCATCGACGATCTGGGCGTGCCCGATCTCTACATGATGTTCACCGACACGATGCTGATGTTCGACAACGTGCGGCAGACTCTGCGGATCATCGCGAATGTCCCTGTCGATGAGTTTCCATCGACGCGCGCGGCGTATCAGAGCGCGCAGATAAAGATCGACGAGATCGTCGCCCGACTCAAAGCGCCAGTGGTCCCGCCGCGGCTCGAAGGCGCCGCGTCAGTATCGGCCACCGAGGCCACGGTCACCTCGAATCTCACGCGCGAGGCGTATATGGCGACGGTCTCCGCCGCCAAGGAATACATCGCAGCCGGCGATGTTATCCAGGTGGTTCCTTCCCAGCGTTTCGAGGCTCCGCTGACCGCGCATCCGTTCAACATTTACCGTAGCCTGCGCGCGATCAATCCGTCGCCCTACATGTTTTACCTCCGCCTCGGCGACCATACTCTGGTCGGCGCGTCGCCCGAGGTGATGGTGCGGGTCGAGGGGCGCGAAGTTACCCTGCGGCCGATCGCGGGCACCCGTCCGCGCGGGAAGACCGACGAGGAGGATCGCGCGATGGAAACCGAGCTGCTCGCCGATCCGAAAGAACGTGCCGAGCATGTGATGCTGGTGGACCTTGGGCGCAACGATGTCGGCCGGGTTTCGGAGATCGGTTCGGTCAAGGTCACCGAGTACATGATCGTCGAGCGCTACTACAGCGTGATGCACATCGTGTCGAACGTGATCGGAAAGCTGCGCCAGGAGTGCGACGCGTTCGACGCGTTTCGCGCGACCTTCCCGCAGGGCACCGTGTCCGGAGCGCCGAAAATCCGCGCGATGCAGATAATCGACGAGCTCGAGAACACCCGGCGCGGCGTCTATGCCGGCGCGGTCGGATATTTCAGCTACACCGGAAATACCGACACCGCGATCGCGCTGCGCACGCTGCTGATCAAAAATAACCGAGTTTACATCCAGGCCGGCGGTGGCGTGGTCGCCGATTCCGATCCGGCCGCGGAGTTCGAGGAGTCGGTCAACAAGGCGCGCGCGATGGTCCGTGCGCTGCAAGCGGCGCGCGAGTTCGAGACCGTGGGAGGCGCGAGGTAAACGGCGATGCCGGATCATAAAATCAATCTCTTGATGATCGATAACTACGATTCGTTTACCTATAACCTGGTGCAATACCTTGGCGAGCTTGGCGCCGGCGTGACGGTCAGGCGCAACGACGCGATCGATGTACCGGCCGTGCGCGCGATGCGTCCGGCTGCGATCGTGATCTCGCCCGGTCCGTGCACTCCCAAAGAGGCGGGCGTTTCGCTCGCGATTCTGCGCGAGCTCGGCGGCGAGGTCCCGATTCTCGGTGTCTGTTTGGGCATGCAGTGCATCGGCGACGCGTTCGGTGGCAAGGTCGTCCGCGCAGGACGCCTGATGCACGGCAAAACCTCATCGGTCATTCACGATGGCCGCACGATCTTCGCCGGGCTTCCACAGAAGTTCGACGCGATGCGCTATCATTCGCTGATCGTCGAAAGCGATTCGCTGCCCGACTGCCTCGAGGTCAGCGCGCGCACGGCCGAGAACGAATTGATGGGGATACGGCACAAGACCTTGCGCGTCGAAGGCGTGCAGTTTCATCCCGAGTCGATCGGCACGCCCGAGGGAAAGCATCTGCTCGCGAATTTTCTGGACGGGCTTGGCCGATGAACACGAGCGATCTGCGCCACGGATTTGACGCGGTTATCGTCGGCCGCTCGCTCGAGGCTGCGGCCGCCGAGCGCGCGTTCGCTGAGATTCTCGACGGCGGCGACGCCGCGCCCGACGCGCTGGTCGCGGCGTTTCTGATCGCGCTCAAGCTGAAGGGCGAATCCGCAGGCGAGCTAATCGGAGCGGCGCGCGCGATGCGCTCGCGTGCGCGCGCTCTCGATCTGGGCGACGACAATCTTATCGACGTGGTAGGGACGGGCGGCGACGGCGCGGGGACCTTCAACATTTCGACCGGTGCGGCGATCGTTGCGGCCGCGGCCGGAGTTGCGGTCGCCAAACATGGCAATCGTGCGATCACGGGAACAGTAGGCGCCGCCGACCTGCTCGAGCATCTGGGCGTGAATATCGATCCGGGTCCTGAAGCCCTCGCGCGATCCGTGCGCGAGGCGGGCATCTGCTTCATCCTCGCGCCTGCTTATCATCCAGTAATGGCGCAGCTGGCTCCTCTGCGCCGCGTACTCGCGACGCGCACGATTTTCAATCTCCTCGGACCGCTCAGCAATCCGGCGCGGGCCACGCGTACGCTGATTGGAGTAGGAGACAGCAAGCTCTTGCGTCCGATGGCCGAGGCGATCGCGGCGCTCGGCGCGGTCCACGCGATCGTGGTGTCGGGCCGCGATGGATTGGACGAGATTTCACTCTCGTCGCCGACGATGGTCGCCGAGGTTCGCGCGGACGACGGCATTAGCGAGTACGAAATCGCTCCCGAGGATTTTGGCATCGCGCGCGCCGCTCTGACTTCTATCGGCGCTGCGGGCGCTGCGGCCTCCGCGGAAATGTTGCGGGGCGCGCTATCGGGTATCGAGGGTCCGGCGAGCGACGTGCTCGCGCTCAATGCGGGTGCGGCAATTCACGTCGGCGGCGGAGCGAATTCAATCGGTGAGGGCGTGCGCATCGCACGCGAGGTGATCAACTCGCGCCGAGCTCTCGCTACGATTGATAAGCTGATCCGTGCAAGCTGTGGCGAACCGGGGAAGCATCGGCGATGAGCTCGATACTCGACAAGATATTCGCGGCCAAGCGCGAGGAAGTCGCTACCGTTCGCGCACGCGTTCCGCTCGAGACCGTGCGCGCCGCGGCCGAGAGGGCCTCCACGCCGCGAGATTTCGTTGCCGCGCTGCGGGCGAAGCGTCCGGCGATTATCGCCGAGATCAAACGCGCCTCGCCGAGCAAGGGCGACGTTTCTCCCGACCTCGATCCGGCCGCGGTCGCGCGCGAATATGCGGCCGGCGGCGCGGCCTGTCTTTCAGTTCTTACCGACATCCATTTCAAGGGCTCGATTCTCGATCTGCGCGCCGCTCGCGCCGCCGTTGCTCTCCCGATTTTGCGCAAGGATTTTATTTTCGATCCGTACCAGGTCTACGAAGCGCGGGCGGCCGGCGCGGACTGTATCCTGCTGATCGCCGCGATGCTGTCCGAGCCGGAACTGCGCGAGCTTCACGCGCTTGCGGCTTCACTCGGCCTTGCGGCGTTGGTCGAGGTCCACGACGCGCCAGAGATGGACGAGGCACAGCGGATCGGTGCCGGCCTCGTCGGAATCAACAACCGCGATCTGCATACGTTCGTGACCGATATCGCCGTCACCGAGCGCCTGCTGGCGGATTATCACGGCGACGCGCTCATAGTTTCAGAAAGCGGCATCGACAGTCCGGCCGATATTCGCCGTCTCGACGCCGCCGGCGCGCGGGCTTTTCTGATCGGCGAAAATCTGTTGCGCGGCGATTCACCGCGCGCCCGGCTCAATGCACTTACGCACGCGCTCAGCGAACGGAGCGATGTGCGATGACGGTCCGGATCAAAATCTGCGGCGTCACGCGCGTCGAGGACGCGACGGCGGCGATCGCGGCGGGAGCCGACATGATCGGGATCAATTTCTACGCGCCGAGTCCACGCTCGATCGATCTGGAACGCGCGCTCGAGATCCGCGCCACGATCGGCTGCCGCGCGACTCTGGTTGGCGTTTTCGTCAACGCCGCTCGCGCGTTTATCGAGGAGCGCCGCGTTGCGCTCGCGCTCGATATGCTCCAGTTTCACGGCGATGAAGACGACGCAGCGCTCTCCGGATGGAGCGTCCCGGTCATTCGCGCGATCCGCCTACGCGCTGGCGACGCGGCTGCGGCGATAGCGCGAGTGCGCGCCGACTTTGCGCTGCTCGATTCGTTTCATCCGTCGCTTTACGGCGGCACCGGAGTTGCGCGCCCGCTCGACGAGCTTGCCGGACTCGATTTGTCGCGTGTGATTATTTCCGGAGGACTGGTCCCGGAGAACGCCCGCGCCGCCGCCGCTCTCTTACCGTTTGCGCTCGATTGCGCCAGCGGCGTCGAATCGGCGCCGGGCGAAAAAGATCACTCTAAACTGAGGAGCTTCATCGCAAATGCCCGCATCTCCTGACACTCACGGCCACTTCGGCGAATTCGGCGGAAAGTTTGTCGCCGAAACCCTGATGCCCGCGCTGTTCGAGCTCGAACAGGCCTACAAGGAGGCGCAGCGCGATCCGAAATTTCACGCCGAGCTGGAAAAATACTCGCATGAGTATGTCGGCCGTCCGACGCCGCTGTTTTTCTGCGCGAACCTGACCGCGAAACTTGGCGGCGCCAAAATCTATCTCAAGCGCGAGGACCTGTGCCACACCGGCGCGCACAAAGCCAACAATGCTCTCGGCCAGGCGCTTCTGGCCGTGCGCATGAAAAAGCAGCGCATCAGCGCCGAAACCGGAGCTGGCCAGCACGGCGTCGCGACGGCGACATTTGCGGCGCTGTTCCAGCGCTCGTGCGAGGTCTTCATGGGTTCGGTCGATGTCGAGCGCCAGGCGCTCAACGTCTTTCGCATGAAGCTGCTAGGCGCGAAAGTCCACCCGGTCGATTCCGGCACGAAGAGCCTGAAAGACGCGATGAGCGAGGCGCTGCGCGATTGGACCGCGACCGTGCGCGATACTTACTACCTGATCGGCTCGGCCGCGGGACCGCATCCGTACCCGATGATCGTGCGCGATTTCCAGACCGTGATCGGACGCGAGGCGCGCAAGCAGATCGTCAAGCACGAAGGGCGCCTTCCCGATGTTCTGATCGCCTGCGTCAACGGCGGCTCCAACGCGATCGGGCTGATGCATCCGTTTATCAAGGACAAGGACGTGCGGATGATTTTCGTCGAGGCTGGCGGACTTGGCCTGAACGGCCCCAGCCACGCCGCGACGCTGACCAGCGGCACGCCGGGCGTCCTGCACGGGAATCGCACGCTGCTCTTGCAGGACGAGCTCGGCCAGATTCGGGATACGCATTCGATCGCGGCGGGACTCGATTATCCGGGCGTCGGCCCCGAGCTCGCGCATCTGAAGGACGTCGGCCGCGCGGAGTATGCTGCCGTCACCGACGCGGAGGCGCTCGACGCGTTTCGGCTCCTGTCCGAGACCGAGGGAATTATTCCGGCGCTCGAAAGCTCGCACGCGGTCGCCTACACAGCCAAGCTCGCGCCGACGCTGCCGAAAGATCAGGTGATTGTCGTCAACCTGTCCGGACGCGGCGACAAGGATATGAGCACCGTAGCGCGCGCTCTCGGCGTGTCACTCAGGGAGGGTGCATGATGGCACGTCATCCGAAAAGAATCGCGCGCAAGTTCCGCGAGCTTCGCGCTCGCGGCGAGGCGGCGATGATTCCGTTTATCGTGGCGGGCGATCCCGATATGGAGACCACGCGGCGGCTCGTGCTCGAACTCGAACGCCGCGGCGCGGACTTGATCGAGCTCGGCGTGCCGTTCTCCGATCCGATGGCCGACGGGCCCGCCAATCAGCGCGCGATCGCACGCGGGCTCAAGACCGGCGCGTCGCTCGCCGCGATCCTCGCGATGGTTTCGGAGCTGCGCAAGGAAACCGAAATTCCGATCATCCTGTTCGGCTATTACAATCCTTACATGCACTACGGATGCGAGCAGCTCGCGCGCGACGCGGCCAGCGCCGGAGTGGACGGGATCCTGGCGGTCGATCTTCCGCCCGAGGAGAGCGCTCCGCTCGCGAAACCCGCGCGCGCCAATGGCCTCGACCTGATCTCCCTGCTCGCGCCGACGACGCCGTTCGAGCGCAATCGCAAAATCGTCGCGCGCGCCAGTGGCTTTCTCTATTACGTATCGGTAACCGGCGTGACCGGCGCGCGTTCGCATCTGCCCGACGATCTTGCCGAGCACATCAGCGCGCTGCGCCAGGTCACCGATTTGCCGATCGGCGTGGGCTTCGGCATCTCGACCCCCGAGCAGGCTGGGCGCGTGGCTTCGTTTGCCGACGCGGTCGCGGTCGGGAGCGCGATCTCGATGCTGGCGGAACAGCACGGACACAGTGGGATGATCAGCGCGATCGGCGATCTCGTCGGCGCGATGAAAAATGCGATGCGCGGCGCGCGCGGCGTCTCGGCAAACCCCGGCGCGTCAAAGTAGAGTAGGGGCATGGCTCGCGAAGAAATCGAACCCACCGTCGAACCACAATCGTCACCTCCTGCCGCGGCACCGGCGCAGACCCCCAGCGACGACATCTGGAGCAAGTGTCCGACGTGCAAGGAAATCTCGTTCCGCAAGGAAGTCGAGCGCAATCTGAACGTCTGTCCCAAGTGCGGGCATCATTTTCGCCTCACCGTCAGCCAGCGCCTCTCGATCACTGTCGATCGCGGGAGCTGGCACGAGATGTTCGCCGACCTCGCAATTGGCGACCCGCTTGGGTTCGTCGATTCCAAGCCGTATCCGAAACGGATGCGCCAGGCGCGCGAGGCGAGCGGACGCAACGACGCGGTCGTGGTCGGCGTCGGTAGAATCGAGGATCGCCCGGTCGCGATCGGTGTGATGGACTTCGAGTTCATGGGCGGCAGCATGGGCGTGGTGGTGGGCGAGAAGCTCGCGCGGCTGTTCAACCTCGCGACGCGTCGAGGGCTGCCCGTGATCGTGTTCTGCGCCTCGGGCGGTGCGCGGATGCAGGAAGGCGCGCTCTCGTTGATGCAGATGGCGAAGGTCTCGACCGCGATCGCGCGGCTGCGCGACGCGCGGCTGCCGTACCTCTCGGTGCTCTGCGATCCGACGACCGGGGGCGTCGCGGCGTCGTTCGCGATGCTCGGCGATCTGAACCTCGCCGAGCCGGACGCGCTCATCGGCTTTGCCGGCCGTCGCGTGACCCGGCAGACCTCGAACCAGGAGCTGCCCGAGAATTTCCAGCGCTCGGAATTCCTGATCGCACACGGGATGCTCGACGCGATCGTCGTCCGCCATCAGATGCGCTTCACCCTCGCGCGCCTGCTCGCGATCCTCACTCGTCCGAAAGGCGTGAGAGCTGGAAAGAAGTAAACGCTATTGAGGCTCGCAATTTCTGCCGCTGGATCGAAATAGCGGACGCGGCGTTGCATGGGGCTCTTCGTGGCAGTAGGAAGTTAGTAACGCCCAAAAAAATCTCATACACCGCTGGCCGGGTTGCGTGCGCGCGCTCGGTCCGGACGACATCGTCATCGGAGGAGTCGTACCTTGCCTGAATTCAAAAGATCGCTGCCAATTCCCACGCCCGAAACGCTGCATTTCTGGGAGGGCACCCGTAACGGCGAGTTGCGCCTGCAGCGCTGCGACAAATGCCACCGTGTCTATTTTCCGCCGCGCCCGTTCTGCCCGAAATGCGCCTCGCGCAAGGTTTCGATCTTCAAGGCGAGCGGCCGCGCGAAACTCTACAGCTACGTGATCAACCATCGCCGGGCGCCCGGCTTCACTCCGCCGTATGCGATTGCCGTGGTTGAGCTCGCCGAGGGTCCGCGCATGATGACCAATATCGTCGGATGCGCGCAGACCCCCGCGGCGCTCGTGCTCGACATGCCGCTGGAAGCGGTGTTCGAGAAGCAGACCGAAGACATCACGCTGGCGCTGTTCAAACCGGCGGGAGCCTGACATGAAGCGCAAATCCGTAGCCGTGGTCGGAGCCGCCGAGACGACCGAAATGGGTCTCATCCCGAATCTTTCACAAATCCAATTGCATGCCGACGCCGCGCTCAACACACTCGCCGATGCCGGCCTGAAACCTTCTGACATCGACGGCGTCGCGACCGCGGGAGAGTCTCCCACCTCGATCGCGCACTATCTTGGAATCACGCCGACCTGGGTGGACGGAACCTCGGTCGGGGGATGCTCGTTCATGATTCACGTGCGGCACGCCGCCGCCGCGATCAACGAGGGGCTGTGCTCGACCGTGCTGATCACGCACGGCGAGAGCGGCCGCTCGCATATCGGAACGGGCAGGCGCGGCGGCTCGCCCGCGAGCCTCTCAGGACAATTCGAGGCGCCGTTCGGCACGATGGGACCGCCCACCGTCTTCACGATTCCCGTGCTGCGCTACATGAAAACCTATGGCGTCAGCGAGGAGCAGCTCGCGATGGTTGCGGTCATTCAGCGCGAATGGGCGGGAAAGAATCCGCGCGCGTCTTTTCGCGATCCGATCACGGTTGCCGACGTCCTGAACTCGCGGATGATCGCCTATCCGTTCCGCCTGCTGATGTGCTGTCTCGTCACCGACGGCGGCGGCGCGCTCGTCCTGACCTCGGCGGAACGCGCCAAAGACTTCCCGCGCAATCCGATTTACGTCCTCGGCACGGGCGAGAGCGTCGAGACGCCGATGATTTCGCAGATGGAGGACTTCACCACCTCGAAGGCGTTTCGGGTCTCGGGAAAGGAAGCCTTCGCGGAGGCGGGAATCACGCACAAGGACGTCGATCACCTGATGATCTACGACGCCTTCGCACATCTGCCCCTCTACGGCCTCGAGGACCTCGGTTTCTGCAAGCCGGGCGAAGCGGGCGCATTCATCCAGGAGCGCAACACCGCGCCGGGCGGCGTCCTTCCGCTCAACACCAACGGCGGCGGACTTAGCTACATGCACTCCGGGATGTACGGGATGTACGCGATGCAGGAAAGTATTCGCCAGTTGCGTGGAGTCGCGCCCGCACAGGTGCCGGATGCGAAGATCTCGATCGCGCACGGCGTCGGCGGGATGTTCGCCGCGGCCGGGACGATCGTCTTCAGCAACCAGGCGCCGTGAACGCGGCGATTCTTCCTAGACTTCTGCCGACGCTGTAAAATCCGGCCAGTGATGGAAGCACGGCTCAGCAAGACTATCGACTGGCTCTACTCGCTCCAGTCGCGCGGCGAGATCTACAAGCTCGAGCGAATGGAAGCGGCGCTCGCGCTGATCGGCGATCCGCACCGGCGTATCCGCGCGATCCATATCGCCGGCACCAAGGGCAAAGGCTCTGTCGCCGCGATGATTGACGCGGTCCTGCGCGCGGCGGGAATTCGCACCGGCCTCTACACCAAGCCGCATCTGGTCAATCTGTCCGAACGAACCCGAATCGACGGCGGCGAGATGCCGCCCGCGCGGATGCTCGGCTATATCGAAAACCTGCGCGCGATCTACGAGCGCGCGGGGCTTGCGCTGACTTTTTTCGAGTTCACCGTCGCGATGATGTTCCTGTACTTCGCTGAAGAGCTGGTCGATCTCGCCGTGATTGAAACCGGGCTCGGCGGACGGCTCGACTCGACCAACGTCGTGACGCCGATCCTGAGCGTGATCACGCCGATTGGCTTCGATCACATGGAATATCTCGGCTACACGATTCCCGCGATCGCGGCCGAAAAGGGCGGGATCATCAAGCCCGAAGTTCCGGTCGTGATCGGCGCGCGCGACCACGAAGCGCGGGCCACTTTGGGTTCGATCGCCGCGCAGCGCAAGAGTGCGGTGCGAATGATCGATCGCGATTTCTCGTTCCACTCGCACGCTCCGGCGCATCGACTCGACTACAGCGGGATGGCGCTCGAGCTCGAGGACGTCGAGCTTGGCCTGGCCGGCCCCTTCCAGCACGAGAACGCCGCGATCGCGCTCGCCACGATCGAGGCGCTCGGCGCGCAGGGAATCGCGATCGGCAAAGAAGCAATCCGCCGCGGCCTGCGCGAGGTCCAGTGGCCTGGCCGATTCGATATCGCGCAGCGCGAGCCGATGGTGATCCTCGACTGCGCGCATAACGAGCTTGCGATCTCCGCGCTGCTGGAAACCATCAGCGTCGAGCTCGGCCCGCAGATTCGCCCGCGGCTGGTCTTCGGATGCCTTGCGAGCAAACAGTGGGAGCGGATGGCCGCGATGCTCGCGCCGCGGGTGAGCGATGTCACCTTGACGCGGGCGCGATGGAAAAATCCAATCGAGCCCGAAACTCTCCTGCCGCATTTCGCCCACCACGCGCCTACGCGAATCGAGCCCGATCCGCTCGACGCAATCGCGAGAGTCGTGCGCGAAACCGAATCGCCGCAAGTCGTGCTGGTAACGGGTTCCGTCTACCTGATCGGCGAAGTCTATCCGTACTTTCTGGAGAAGACCGGAAGGCGAGCGCTATTTCCAGAAGCGCGCGCTTAGAAATAAAGCAGCATCAGGTCCGCCGCGATCCACATGATCACGCATATCAGCAGCGGTTTGTCGCCGATCAGGAGGCGCGCGGGGTCGCCGCCCTCGTTGCGTTCGTCGATCAGGTAGAGGTAACGCAGGATTCCGAAGGCGACGAACGGGACCGTCAGATAAAGATGGCTCGTGCCGAGCTTCGTCTCGACCTCGGCCGAGGCTGTATAAATCATGTAGCTGACCAGGGTCGCGCCCGCGACGATCGAGATCATCTGATCGACCAGCCGCACGCTGTATTGCGCGAGCGCGCCGCGATGGGCCGTCGCTCCGTCGCCGAGCGTGATCAACTCGTGACGGCGGCGTCCCAGCACCAGCAGCAATGCGAGAACGAACGTGATAAACGCGAGCCAGGGCGATACGTACACTCCAATCGCAACGCCGCCCGCGAAGGCCCGCAGCACGAATCCGATCGCGACCGCGATCACGTCGATGACGACCTCGCGCTTGGCCCACATCGAGTAGACGAACTGCAACACGAGATACAAAATCGCCACGCCCGCGAACCCGCGGCCGAGCGAGAGCGCGATAACTGCCGCGATGATTCCCAGCACGATCGCGAATCTTACCGCCTCGCGCACCTCGATCTCGCCGCTCGCCAGCGGCCGATCGCGTTTCTCGGGGTTAAGCCGATCGGCGTCGCGGTCCGCTATATCGTTGATGATGTATGCGATACTCGAGAGCGCGCAGAATCCAACCGTCGCCGCGACCGCCATCTCGGCGTACTTGAAATCGAACAGCCGCCGGCTGAAGACCAGCGCCGCCAGCACCAGGCCGTTCTTGATCCATTGGTATGGCCGCGCAAGCGCGATCAGCGCCGCTATTTTTCCGCGGCTCGCCCGCTTTTCTTCCATTCCCACTGCGTCTGCCGCGCGGTCCATCGGAGTCTCTTGTATAGGCGCATCCTCGGGCGGCGCAAGACGGTCTCTTCGCAAACGCGGGCTCGCGTGCCGAGCTTGGCAGGGCAGTCTTAAATCCGCTCAATGGGCCTTATAACGTTCAGTCTCTCATTTGACATCTTTTGCTACTGATAGTAGAGTTATCTCATCCAAATGCGTCCGGGGTTAACGATATGAGGCAGCGCGAATTCGAATCACGGGTTAAGGGTGTCCCCCGAGCTGCGCGCCGATACCTGAACAGAGGTCGCCTGCGCCAGGCGGCTCAGCTCCTGTTCGGTGCCGCCCTGGTTTCTCTGCTGCTCGCTAACGGCGAAGGGTTGCTCCCGGTCCGGAGCACGCCGGTTTCAGAAAAGACGGCGCCCACGGCCGCAATTAAAGCTTTTGGAGCGCCTCATATGCATGCCGCGCGGAAAATCGTCAAACATTCGGGAATCGCCTCCGATTCTCCGGTCAAGCAAGGCGCTGACTTTGATGTCGACGGATTTTTTGCCCAGGCATTGAACGGAGCGCTGACCCAGATGCGAGTCGTTTTCGACGCCGCGTCGGTTCCCGAGATGCAAGCGAGCGCGAATGATCTGATCGATCAGGCCGTTGCCGCGGAGCACGCTCTGGCGGCGACGTTGGATTCTCTGTTGCCATCTTCGTCCGACGCTCCCACGATAAGTCTGAATTCCAGTCTTCCGCTGTTGGCTGGCGCGGGGGCATTTGCCGCGCTGGTCGCACTATGTTTTGGCGCGGCGATTTTCGTCACCGTAAGACTTTCGCGCGGTCCACGAGTCCGCGCGTTCCGCTATGGAGCCCGGCGTTACTGAGGCGTCCGGGAGAGGAGCGGAAGCATAGGTCCTCGCGCCGGCGCGCGCATGCGCCGGCGCGAGGCCCGATCCGCTCAAGCCCTTCTCTTGCGCCGCGCTTGACGGGCAGCCTTAAACCGGAAAGAAAATAGCGGTCATGAGCACCGAACTTCCGCGCAATCCGGGCGAAGCCGTGACCGAAAAAACCGGTCCGAATGCGACCGTCGATCTAAACGGTCTCGCCCGCTTCATCATCGACCGCAAACTTGGCGATCCCTCGGGCCTTCGATGCGAGAATATCTCGTTCGGACATTCCAACGAGGTCCATCTGGTTCACTTCGCCGGCAACTCGTGGGCGCTCCGGCGTCCTCCGCGCGGACCATTGCTGCCGACCGCGCACGACGTGATGCGCGAGTATCGGGTGCTGAACGCGCTGCAGAATACCGTCGTGCCGGTGCCGCGTGTGTATGCCGGATGCGACGACGCGTCATACATCGGCGCGCCGTTCTATCTGATGGAGTACATGCGCGGCGAGGTAATTCGCGCCGACGGAAAGCATTTCGCCAACACTCCGGAATTGCGCCGCAAGGTCAGCGAGGGGATGGTCGATCTGCTGATCGCGCTTCAGTCCGTCGATTGGCGAAAAGCGGGCCTCGAGGGCTTCGGGCGTCCCGACGGCTACCTCGAGCGCCAACTAAAGCGCTGGGTCGATCAGCTCGAGCGTACGCTCCCATACACCCGTCCGCTTCCGGTGATGGAGAAAGTCCGCGACTGGCTGCGCGATCGATTACCCGCCTCGCCGCCGGCGACGATCGTGCACGGCGATTTCAAGCTCGACAACGTGATGTGGGATCCGCGCAAGGCGCAGGTGCTCGCGGTGTTCGACTGGGAGATGTCGACGATCGGCGATCCGCTCGCGGATTTCGGCTGGATGCTGACCTATTGGCCCGATCCCGCCGACGCGACTTCGCGCAGCGGGATCGTTTCGAGCATCGCGGCGGAAGAGGGATGGCTCCCGCGGCGCGAGATGATCGCGCGCTACGAAAGCAAGACCGGCCGCACCATGAGCGACTTCGCCTTCTACCAGGCGTTCGCGATCTTCAAGCTCGCGATCATCATGGAGGGCAGCTACTCGCGTTTCGTGCGCGGACAGGCCGACGATCCCCTGTTCGCAGGACTGGTCGAGCGGGTGCCTGCGCTGGCGGATGCCGCCTGGTCGGTATGCAATTCATCGCACCGCTGAGCGCGCACGCTGCTATAATAACGGCATGAGCCATTCGATCGTTCTGTCCGTGATCGCCGCGATAATCGGAATCGTCGCGGGCGCGATCGTGCTGATCGTCGCGCTCGGAGTCCTGGCCTGCGTCATCCTCGCGATCGGCAAGGTGCTGAGCGCTTTTCACGACTTGTTCAGCAGCGTACCGGCGCGCGAATTTCACTCTTCATAGGAGTATCGATGCCGGACTCGGAGCTGTTTATCGAACTCGCACGATTCGTCGAACGCGTGGCCGCGATCGCGCGCACCGGACTCGCCTTCAAACCCGACGGCTACGATTCCGAGCGCTACGAGGAGTTGCTGCATGAGGCGGCGCATCTGAGCGCCGCGATTGCGCACGGCAGCGCGTCGGACGAGGACGCGATACGCAAACGATGGCGCGACGACGTGATCGATGGCTACGACGGTTACGTCACGCCCGGTGTCGGATGCGGCGCGATCGCGTTCAACGCGCGCGGCGAGCTCCTGATGATGCAGCGTCCGACCGGCAAGTGGTGGTATCCGGGCGGCTTCTGCGATGTGGGATTGTCTCCCGCCGAGAACGTCGCCAAGGAAGCGCGCGAGGAGACCGGTCTCATCGTCAAACCCCAGCGCCTGATGGCGGTTATCGACAGCCGCAAGTTCGGCTCGCCACGTAGGCATATCTACTCGATGCTGTTTTACTGCACGATCGAAGGTGGAGAGCTGCGCCCGAGTCCGCTCGAGGCGCTCGACGCGCGGTTCTTCGCGCTCGACGATCTGCCGCGCGAGTTGCATCGCGAGGATCTTCGATGGGTCGCGCTCGCGCGCGAGTTTCACTTCGAGGGCCGCGTCGAGCCGTACTTCGATCCGCTTTAGATCGTCGAGGCACGCAGCGCGACGCGGCTCGCGACGACAAACGCGGCCAGCGCGAACGCGATCGTAATCGCCACCGAGAAATCGATCGCCGGCAGCCGCGTGATCATCCCCGGCTCGCCGAGATAGAGTCCCTGCCGCAGCGCCGACATCCCGTAGCTCAGAGGATCCAGGCGCATCGTCCAGGCCAGAATCGCCGGAGCGCCCTCGGCCGGGAAGAATGCTCCCGAAAGGATCCAGATCGGCAGCAGAATCAGATTCATGATCGCATGGAAGCCCTGCGTCGAGTCGATCCGCCACGCGATGATGAGCCCCATGCAGGTGAGAGTGAACGCGATCAGCGCCATCATCGCGGTCGCGAAAACTATCGCCGCAAGGCTCAGATGGATTCCCGCGAACGGTGCGAGGATCAGAAAGATGATTCCCTGCATCAGCGCGAGCGTTGTCCCGCCGAGCGCCTGCCCGAGCACCACTGTCACCCGCGAGATCGGAGCGACCAGCACGCCCTGCAGGAAGCCCTCGTGCCGATCCTCGACCGTCGAGATGGTGGCGAAAATCGCGGTGAACAGCAGCACCATCACGATCACGCCGGGATAAAAATATTGCGCGTAGTTCATCCCCGCCGGCATCCCGCTCGGCTTGAATGACGCCTTGAGTCCCGCGCCGAGCAGCAGCCAGAACACGAGCGGCTGCAGAAGGCCGCCAGTCAGGCGGCTCCGCTGGCGCACGAAGCGCGAAATCTCGCGCCACCATAAGGTTCCTGCCTGAAGAAAAATTTCCATCACGCGCTTACGCTTCCTCGTCGTCGGCGGGCTCCGCGAAAAACTGATGCCCGGTCAGATGCACGAACGCATCTTCGAGCGTTGGCTTGCCGAACGACACGGAATCGATCTCGTCGCCGAACGCCTCGACCACTTCACGCACCAGCTCGTGCCCGCGCGGGCGCTCTATACGCACGGTTCCGTCGACGATCTGGCTCTTGAGCTTGAGGCGCTGGAGCAGCTTGCGCTGCAGCGCCTCCGGCGCCGCGCCGCGAATAACCACCACGTCGCCGCCGACGCGCGCCTTGAGCTCTCCGGGCGGCGCCATCGCGACCAGCCGCCCGCCGTCGAGGATCGCGATTCGATCGCATCGCTCCGCTTCTTCGAGATAATGCGTCGTGAGCACGACGGTCACGCCGTCGCGATCGCGCAGATGGCCGAGATAGTTTGAAAACTCGCGCCGCGCCGCCGGATCGAGTCCCGTGCTCGGCTCGTCGAGCAGCAATAGCTCAGGCTTGTGCAAGAGCGACTTCGCGAGCTCGACCCGGCGCTGCAAGCCGCCCGAAAGCGTCTCGACCCGATCGTTCGCACGCGCCGCCAGCCCAAGCCGGCGCAGCGCCGCTGCCGCGTCCTCGCGCAGCTTGCGCCCCCAGATTCCGTACAGGCGCCCATGATGCGCCAGATTCTCGGCGACGGTCAGCTTCCCGTCGAGGCTCGGATGCTGAAAAACGACGCCGAGCCGCCGCCGCACGGCGATCGTGTTGTCGGCCAGGTCATGCCCCAGCATCTGGGCACGTCCCGACTGAATCGGCACCAGGGTCGAGAGCAGCTTGAACAGCGTGGTTTTGCCGCCGCCGTTGGGCCCCAGGAATCCGAAAATTTCGCCGCGCGCGATCGAGAACGACACGTCGGTCAGCGCCGCGCGTGCGCCGTAGTTGAAACCGAGCGCGCTCGCCTCGATCGCGGGCGCCACAACCGCGCGTTCAGCGACCCTCGCGGCAACAGGATTTGCAGCTTGTATTGAACTCATCGCAAAACGTCTGAAGTTCGATTATCACGCGCGGCGCACGCGCTCGCAATCGCAGGCAGGCGTTTTGTGTTACGGATCGCCGAAGCCGGCGGGACGCGAGCCTTCCTCGGGCAGCCCGACCTCCGCGCGATGCCATCCGTCCTGGAACGCGGTCGAGCGCTGCTCGCCGGTGCCATGGCCGCCGTGCGCGCCCACGAAGTCGTCGCCGGTGAGCTGGTAGTACTTCGTGATCTCGTCGGGATCGAGGCGGCGGATTCCGAGCCTCTCCATCGTGTAGCCGGCGAACTGGTCGGCCGCGAGCTCCTTGCTCTCCTGCGGGACGTATTGATTACTCGGTGCGAAGTCGTCGTGCTGGAGATGGCCTTCCTCGTGCGCGAAGATCGCGTAGAGCATCGGCGAGCGCGCGTCGCCGGTGGTGATATTCATCCAGTTGCCGAGCAGCGCCGACAGGAACTGGCGGTTGTAAAAAATGCATCCATTGCTGTTCGCGTGCGGCGACATGTTGGCTACCGATTCGTAAACCGGATAGCTGGTGCCGTACATGTCGTTGAGCTGCGCGACGATCGACTTGTAGGGCTCGGTCGCGGGACGCGCTCGCTCTCCGCACGCGTTGATCACGCCGTCGCTCGCCGCGGGCGCCGGGTCTTCGGGCGCGCTCGATGCGGCGTCAGGCGCTTTCTGATCGGAGTGGCGCTCGATCACCTGCCAATCGTCCTGCGCCCGCGCGAACCGCGCCGACCCGGCGATCGCGCACAGCACGAGCGCGAGACTCGCGCATCCACAAGCAATCAGGCGGGTGGGGTGTGCCATCTGAGGTCCCTCTCGATCCTGCGAACGGCGTCGCGGTCTTCAAGAACCGCGGCCGCATCTCGCACTACTATTTGTATTACACCGCGACAAACGGAGAAACGGGGGGCTGGCGTGCGCGAGCTCAGGCCGACGCGCCGAGCATCGCGGGCAGGCATTTCGCGGAATCGAAGAACTCGCACGCCAGCGACCGCGCCACGTCGCTATGGGCAGCGTAGTCGGCGTCGATCTCACGCACCGCCTCGATCGCGCCCGCCATATCGGTAAAGGAAACGAGCCCGCGTCCCGGCGCGACACGCTCGCTGAAGCCGGTCTCTTCCGCGATCACCGGGCGCCCGCTGGCGAGATAACACGCGCTTTGATCGCTGAACCATCCGGTCCGAAGCTCCCGGTAGATCGGCTTGGGGCACAGAATCTCCGCGCGCGAGCGGCGGATATAGTCGCGATAATTCTCCGGCGTGGAGGCGACCACGTGCGGGTCGGCGATCGTCCATTCGCCAGAGGTAAGCGTCGCGCGATCTCCCGCCGGATCGTTGTCGCCGATATTGGCCGCCAGCTCGAACGCGCGTCCGCACCGCCGCGGGAGTTCAGCGTAGCGTAGGTATGCGGCGCGCTTCGACGCGCTGAGGATCCGGCCCGCGTACGGCAGTTGCTCCCACGTCCACTGCGTGATCGAGGTGATCGGCGCGCTCGCCGGTGGCGCCGCCGTCCGCTCCCAGAGCGGCAGACAAACGAACGGCAGGACAGGGCGCCATTGCACGCCGAGCGTGGGGATCTCGCAATCGGGATCGTGAATCTTAGCGCCGACGGTCAGAAACGCGTCGTGCCGATTTATTCCGAGGTCCCAGCTAAGCGCCGAGACCTGCAGATGGCCCGGGTCGGTGTCGATCAGCACGCGCCGGCGAAAGCGCGACAACAGCGGCTCGCGAATCGCGCAGCTAAGGCTCCAGAGCAAATCGGCATCGGCGATCCGACGAGCGATTTCCGCGCGCGTCATCCCGAAAGCCTCCGCGCCCCCGAGGTCCTGGATGTCAGGATTTTCGAGCAGGAGTAGCGCGCAGCAATCCTCGAGATCGTAGGCGCGGATACGCGCAAAGAAATCGCGGATCAGCGCAAGGTCGCGCGTCCGGTCGCCGCTGGATTTCAGAAGCTCGATCCAGAACACCTGATGTCCCAGCGCGCGCAGTCCGAGCGGATACTGCAGGAACCACGACCAATGCCCTCCGCCGGGCGGGTAAGAAGCGAGCGAGCCGTTGCCTAAAGCGATAAGCATCACGAACGCGAGGCGTTCCGGACCGCGCGTTCGATAATCAGTAACCGATGCATCGCGATCGCGATAGGCGACCGCGATCGTTGCCCGGCCCGCGCGCGTCGGCTAATCGTTGAACAACGCGCGAAGCCCCGTTAGCTCAGATGGATAGAGCACAGGATTCCTAATCCTGGGGCCGTGGGTTCGAATCCCGCACGGGGCATAAAAACTTTCGGCAAACGCTGGACTTTTCGAGCGACACTCGGGCCGCATCGGCGCGAGTGTGCGCAAAGTGTGCGTTGGGGCCGAAAACGCGTGAGCATCCGAAGGGGTGACATTTCTGACGCCTCGGCGGCGCGTAACAAAGGGTCTTATATCCATAACCGTAAGACGTATTCGCGCGCACGCGCGCGAAGGAGCCGGAACTGACTTCGTCAGGGGAAGGAAAAGAGCCGGACCCGGTAGCGTTGGGGGCGTTCAAAACGCGGGTCGCGGAACGCGCGGGCGCGCTCAAGCGACCGTTCAATGTGGGAGACGGCAGGCGCGTGCGCGGAATGCGTCCGGTGACGGCGGCGGATGGATCGGTGTTTGACATGGGAGAACAGGTCGATGCGGCGAGCCGTTGATTTTCAATCCGCGGGGCGCGAAAAAGCCTCGCGATGGTGCGGGATAATCACGCGGTGTGCGCGAAGTGTACGCGATTTCCGCACGTATCGGAGGGCCGCCGCGGCCTGGTCGCGAGCGGTGAAAAAGCGTGCTTTTTCGGCCGAATCGACCGTTTCGTGTGGTGTCGGTGTCCCTGCGTTAGAGCCTGGGGCTCGCGGCAGTCTCGGAGGCCCGCGCCAGTGCTTGCGTGTCGATATACTCCCGGATGTTTGTCAGTTTGCCATTTCGAACGGTAATGGCGAAGACCCAATGGTCCTCGAACGTCCTATTCGTGGCTTTGATTCTCCCCGTAGCGAAGCCGACGACCAGAACCCGGTCTCCCTGCGCTACGAATTCGCGGGGCTCTGTTGAGGTTTCCACCATTTCGGAAGCCTTCTGAAGCAAATCCGCCAATCCCGCGTGCCCGCGGTGCGTGCCGGCCAGCGGCCAATCCTCGCCCGGAATGATCCACTCAATATCTTCGGCAGACAACGCTAGCAGACCTTGCTTATCGCCGCGGCCGATTGCTGCAAAAAAATCTTTCACAATCTGGACATTCTCTTCTCCTATGCTCATCGAAATCTCTCCATTTCCCTTACATCGGATCGTGTCCGATCTAATCGGATACTCTGCTGGCTGGCCTGGCCTATCACTGTTCTTTCTTGAACATGTCCTGGAAGATGAGCTGACCCCAAGTGCGGCCGCGTGCGTGCACCAGCCAGCCACCCTCGTTGAGCTTTCCCAGCTTGACAGGTGCGAACCCGAGTTGTTTAGCCAAGGCCGCCACGGGACCGATCGCGTCCTCGTCGTCGCTTGACAGAAAGACGACCCGGTGACCGCCCTCGACAATCGGATCGGCAGCCAGGGTGGCCGCAGGCAGGTGATTAAAACCTTTCACGAACTTAGCGCCGGAGAACGACTTCGCAACGAAGGCGGAGGACGGGAGACCGTCCAGCTCCTCAGGTGGAACTAACGCGTTCATCGTGTCGATGACCGTCTTGCCTTTCCAGCTCGGGCGGGCCTTTGCAACCTCGCGATGTTCTCCGAACGGGACCGCCAAGATGACTGTGTCGGCCTCGAGTGCATCCCGCAGCGACTTGGCGACTACCGTGGGTCCAATCGCCCGAGCCTGCGGCGCCAACGCCTCGGGGGGCCGGCGACTCGCAACGGTCACGTCGATGTTTTTACGGGCGAAGGCGTGGGCGAGGGCCTGGCCTATCTTTCCGAATCCTACAATTGCGTAGCTCATAATGTTTCTCCGATCCGTGTTGATATTGATTCCCCCGCCTTTCAGATGGCCGACAAGCCGCCGTCGACGGACAACTCCACCCCGTTCACAAAGCTCGAATCGTCTGAAGCAAGAAACAGCGCGACCGTCGCGATTTCCTCAGGTTGACCCATCTTTCCCCGCGGGATTAGGGACTCGAACATCTCCTTCGCCTCCTTGGTGAGAACTTCTTCCTGCATCGGTGTGGCGATCGGCCCCGGACCCAGCACGTTCACCCGGATCTTCCTGCCCTTCAGTTCGTTGAGCCACGTGCGTGCGAAGGAGCGCAATGCCGCCTTGCTCGCCGCATACACGCCGAAACCAGGAAAACCCTTCACCGAAGCAACTGATCCGGTCATGATGATCGATCCGCCATCGTTGAACAGCGGCAACGCCTTCTGAACCGTAAACAGCGTGCCGCGCGCGTTCAGGCCGAAGGCCGCATCGAAGTGCTCCTCGGTAATCTCGCCCAGTTTGGCGGCTTCGCCCGTGCCGGCGCTCGCGAACAGGACGTCGATCTTGCCCTTTTCCCGCTTGACTGTATCGAACAGGCGGTCGAGGTCGTCGAGATTGGCCGCGTCGCCGCGCACGCCGGTTACATTCCGGCCAATCAGCTTGACGGCCTCGTCGAGCGCCTCCTGCCTCCGGCCCGTGATGAAGACGTAGGCCCCTTCTTCGACGAAGAGCTTGGCGGTGGCGAGGGCCATGCCGGAAGTCGCGCCGGTAATCACAGCGACCTTATTCTTCAGTTTTTCCATGTGACCGATCTCCTTAACGATTGGTTGATGAAATCAGCGTCCGCGGAGCCGTTTTCGCCGAAAATGCTGGTGCTGATCTTTACTAGTGTTTCCATGAAGCAAAATGTAATATTCATCTAGTGGATAGAAAAGTTCAAAAATAAGCCCATACCCATCGAGGCATCCGATAATGACGCCGAACCCTTCGATCTCCCTTGAACAATGGCGTGCACTCGTGGCTGTCGTCGACGAAGGCGGCTATGCCTCCGCAGCCGAGTCGATACATAAGAGCCAATCGTCGGTGACGTACGCGGTGCAGCAGATCGAGAAGTTGCTGGGCGTGAAGGTGTTTCAACTCAAGGGGCGCAAGGCGATGCTCACGCCCGCGGGCCAGATGCTCTACTTGCGCGCGCGGGTTCTGCTCGATGAGGCCGCGAGCCTGGAAGGAGCCGCGCATCGTAATTCCGCTGGATGGGAGGCGGAGATCACCATCGCCGTCGAGATCGTTTTCCCGACATGGCTATTGCTCAAATGTCTCGACCGCTTCGGAAGCGAGTCTCCGCATACTCGTATCGAGGTTATCGAGACCATGATCGGCGGAGCGCCTGAGGCGTTGCTGGAGCGCAGGGCGGACCTTGCGCTCACGCCGCGCGTGCCGGCGGGATTCACGGGAGAGTCCCTGATGCGGCTCGCGTTTGTCCCGGTCGCGAGTCCGAACCATCCGCTGTTCAAACTCGGTCGGCGCGCCACGATGAACGATCTCCGCAAGCATCGCCAACTCGTAGTGCGCGATACCAGCATCAAGCGCGACAAACGGGGCGCCTTTATCGAGGCCGAGCAACGCTGGACTGTCGGGCACATGGCGACCTCGCTCCAGGCGGCGCGAATGGGCTTCGGTTTCGCCCGGTATCCCGAAGAGAAGATCCGCGAGGAGCTTGCCGCCGGCGAGTTGAAGGTGTTGCCGCTACAAGGAGGCGGCGACATGTATGGTGAAATCTACCTCGTGCTTGCCGACCCTGAGGACGCAGGCCCCGGCGTTAAACGCCTGGCGGAAATTTTACGTGAAGACGCCCGCAGCGAATCCGACAAACCTCGCCCAGGCGCGCGAAAGATGAAGGCCTCTTCACCGAGGGGCCAAGCGTCTCATGCGTAGTTAGGCCGATCTTTGACGCACTCTCCCGCTTTGCCGACGCGCCTCGATTGGCCCTCCCTGAAGTCCGAGTTAGGGCGGGAAAGGGCTTGGTCAGATCGAGTGAGATGCTGCGTTTGCTGCGCCCGATATTCAGATCCACCCGCCGCAGGTATTTCTCACCTGCCACCATGCCCGAAGGCGCGACGTCCGCAACTACCTGGGCAGGAGGCGGATCGACTCGGATGATAGTAGCGCCCATGTCACCCAACAGCATCGTACCGCCCGGGCCAGCCAGCTGCTGCGTGAGATCGAGGACAACTACATCTTCCAGCGGTCCATTCATCTTGTGTTCCTTACGCCATTACGGCTCAAGAAGGGTAGCGATGACACGGAGGCTACGCTCGCGAAATGAATTCCTGCTGAAACTTCTCCAGACCGAGCGTCAATGCCTCCGGCTTGATCCCCGGCGGATTCACCACCTCGCGCGAAACGCCCTCGGACGGCGTTCCTCGAGTCCGACACGCTCGTACATTACAATGCTCATCCCATTCACCGATCAACGATGTTTGAATAGATACGAACCGCGGAGGTCTACTCCGGGCCAACCATGTCGGATCATCACTTGGCAGATGCCGGCGCATCCTGGTTCGATTGTTCGGTCATCAGAGGTGTTGGAATCCGTTTCAGGACTGGCAGAACCTCTTTCGCGAACAGTTTCATGCTGGCGAGCGATTCCCGGTGAGACATGCCGCCGTAGTTGAAGACCAGCATGATCTCTTTCACGCCGGTCATCTTCTGCAGGCGCTCTACGCGTTCGACGATTTGTTGCGGCGTGCCGATGGCTTGGCTCGCGAGAAATGGATCGTCAAAAGCGCCGAGCTAGTCATTCCCCCGGAGGGTAACGGCGTTGCGGTAGAGCGCTACGGCGGCCAATTTCGCATCCCAGCGGATGGTTCCGGGAGCATCAACCTCAGGATATGGTCCGGCGTCGAATTCAGGGATTGGAGATCTTCACCGAACTATCGCTGCTTAGGACTCGGAGCCGGCCGTGCCACCCTGCGACCGAATTCTGGAACTTCGTCCGTGACCATCATCGAAGCTCAGCCGAGGTTTCTATCGCCGAGCGAAATTGAAGAGTCTAGGTCTGGTACAGGTATGGGGCTTAGCGCCGGTTTGCCGCGCCGCAGATCTCAAGTAGCGAGCGCACGAGAAGTCGCTCATCCGAGTGGACTCGATTTCAGTTCCAGTTCATGAGCCGTTTGCAATCCAAGTTTCGGCAAGGGATTGTGAGCTGAAGATTAGGGCGCGCTGATGAGATCATGCGGCTCCGACGCCGCACAGGAGCAAAACCAACATTGTCAATCTCAGTCTCTGATATGAGGACCACGCCCGAAGGATACTTCAGGATTTTCCTGTGATTGCTCAAGCAGGCAGGAGGCCCAACTGCCGCATCCAGCCCAACTCATCCCAACCTTCCCACGCTTCCTGGATCTTGCCGTCATTTACCCGGAAGATACGAATCCCCGTCACATTGATCGACCTGCCGGTCGCAGCGATGCCCATGAACTCCGCCTGATGGGTCCCGCGCATCGAGTAGCGATAAACGACTTTATCGCCCTCGGCTATCATTTCTTCGATTGTTATATGGAGGTCCGGAAAGCTCGCCCGAACCATCGCCGCCTGTTGCGCCAGGCGTGCCGGACTCTTTGCCTCCGGCGATGACGAGCCGGAGCCATGATCGATGAACGTTACGGCAATCAATTCCTCAATCAGCTGCAGATCTCCCTTATTCAACGCTTCTTCCAGATAACGGCGCGCGACGGCCTTATTCTCCGCTGACATTGATAACTCCTGTGGGGCTTCCGTCAGATTGGAACTTTGCGGACAGGTTTCGGATCTGCGCAATCGATACGCGCGCCGTTCTCTTGACGCTTTCGAATCATTGAGCGTATTGTCAATCACATTGAGTGAATTGTCAAGATTGAAGCGAGTGAGGCGGCCGCGCAATGAACTTCATCGACCAATTGGATCCCGAGCTCAGAGCCGTTCTGGAGAACTTCCCGGTCGACCGGCTGGATCTGAACGAAATCCACATCGCCCGAGCCGGGCTGAAAAAGATGGTCGCAACGATGGTGGGGAGCCTGCCCGCGATCGAGGGGGTGATCAGCGAAGATAAATTTGTGCCACAAACCGGCAGTCCTGACGTGCGGATCCGCATCTGTCGCCCAAGCGACCAGCCGGGCCCGCTTCCCGCGCTGTATTGGATTCACGGCGGCGGCTACATGCTGGGAGACATTGAGCAAGATGATCGATTGATGCGGCAAATTGCCAAGAGAGTCGGTTGCCTGACCGTATCGGTCGACTATCGATTGGCGCCGGAGCACCCGTTTCCCGCACCAGTCGAGGATTGCTATGCCGGGCTGAAGTGGCTGTCCTCACACGCCGGGGAGCTCGGCGTTGAACGTATCGCTATCGGGGGCGCCAGCGCCGGAGGCGGCCTTGCGGCGGGCCTGGCTTTGCTGGCGCGAGACCGTGGCGAAGTGCAAGTCGCTTTTCAACTCCTC
This sequence comes from uncultured delta proteobacterium, assembly GCA_963801665.1. Classification (GTDB taxonomy): domain Bacteria; phylum Desulfobacterota; class Binatia; order Binatales; family Binataceae; genus JBARDN01. The sequence continues at coordinate 1,313,482 of CAWDFL010000003.1, forward strand.
ATCTACCCGATGATTGATGATCGTAACGTCACCCCTGCCAGTCATGCGATTACCGATCCGCGTGTATGGAACCGCGAGCGCAACCGCCTGGGTTGGAAAGCCTACCTGGGACGTGACGGGGGCGGCGATGAGGTATCGCCCTATGCGGCTGCGGCGCGAGCGAGAAATTTGGCAAATCTGCCGCCAGCCTATATTGCGGTTGGCGCACTCGATCTCTTCGTGGACGAGAATATTGAGTACGCGCAGCGTCTCATCCAGGCGGGCATACATACAGAGCTGCGCGTTTATCCCGGGGCGTATCACGGGTTCGATTTCTCGGCCCCGTCGGCAACGGTGTCAAGGCAATTCAAAACCGATCGCGACAACGCACTCGGGCGCGCACTTCACCATAACCGAAAGTAGTCGCGCCGCTTCGCAAACCTTGGTTCCGCGACAGAACACTGCCGCCGCCGTTTCAGTTGACGACTCCGTGTATTGAGTGTATCGTCAGCCGAATTGAGTAAATTATTAACGGTATTGAGTGAATTATCAAACGCTCGGCTCGGCTCGATCGCGTAACGGCTAGCGCGGGCCGCATTTCCAGGCTTGGGCCGCAACTCGGAGGGCCATCAACGATGGAGTTTGCACTTCAGTACGAGATTCAGCGCAGCCGCCCTCACTATGAGGGCTTCATGTACGACATCTACCACCAGGCGACCGAGCAGGTCCGCATGGCCGACCAGCTCGGCTATCACTCGGTGTGGACCGTCGAGCATCACTTCCTGACCGAATGGTCGTACTCGTCGGCGCCCGAGGTTTGGTACGGGGCTCTGAGCCAGCTCACCAAACGCATCCGGCTCGCGCACGGCGTGTGTCTGCTGCCGATCCCCTTCAACCATCCGGCGCGGATCGCCGAACGAATCGCGGTGCTCGATATCATGTCGAACGGGCGGGTCGAGTTCGGAACCGGACGCTCCGTCACCGAGGCGGAGCTGGGTGGGTTTCAGATTAACCCTGAGGATTCGCGCCCTATGTGGGAGGAGGCAATTGCGGCGATCCCAAAAATGTGGACGCAGGAGACCTTCAGCTGGGACGGCAAGTACTTCAAGATGCCCGAGCGCGAAGTGATTCCGAAGCCCGTGCAGAAGCCGCATCCGCCTATTTGGCTCGCCGCGACGCAGCCGACGACGTGGGAGGTGGCAGGTCACAAAGGGATTGGCGCGCTCGGGTTCGGCGTCGCGGAGCCTGGCGTCCTCGACAAGCTCATCGCGGCCTACAAGAAAGCCATCCGTAATTGCGAACCAGTTGGCGCATTCGTGAACGACCGCACCGCGGCCTCGACAGTTTGTATCTGCGCCCCAACCCGGGAGGAAGCCAAGATGCTTGCGCAAGACCCGATAGATTTTTCTGTGCGCAAAGGCGCTGAACTCTTCTCTCCATTCTCCAAACAGGAGGTCAAAGGCTACGAGTGGTACAAAAAGATGGCCGAGCATGCGGTCGCAATCGGAGACCATCGGTTCTCCGCCGCCGACATCGAAAAGCGCATCCAGTCAGGAGCGGTTATGGTTGGTGATCCCGAGGACTGTCTGCGCATCGCCAGGATGTACGAGTCGAAAGGAGTCGACCTGCTGCTGATGCTGGTGCAGGTCGGCGCGCTTCCACACGAGAAGGTGATGCAGACCGTGGAGCTTATCGGCAAGTACGTGATGCCGAAACTTTCGCAGAGCGCGCGCCAGTACCAAGCCGAGTCGGTCGCCACCGCGGCACGCTAGCTCAACAGGGATGATGCTTATGAGCGGGCTATTTTACGAAGAATTCAGCGTCGGCCAGGTGTTCCGGCATGCCATCACGCGCACGGTCACCGAAACCGACAACCTCCTCTTCAGCGCGCTGACTCACAATCTGCAACCGCTGCATCTTGATGTCGAATTCGCAAAGAACACCGAGTTCGGACAGCGGTTGGTCAACAGCATATTCACACTCGGGCTGATGATCGGAGTAACGGTCGGCGATACCACCCTCGGTACGACGATCGCGAATGTCGGCATGAACGACGTGCGCTTTCCGCATCCGGTGTTTATCGGCGACACGCTGCGATCCGAAAGCAAGGTGCTCGAGATGCGCGAAAGCAAGTCACGTCCCGATGCGGGAATCGTGGTAATCGAGCACAGGTCCCTCAATCAGCGCGACGAGGAAGTCGCCTACTGCAAACGCGCGGCCCTGATGCGGCGCCGGGAGCGGCGATCGTGATCCGGTCGTTCTTGTTTGTCCCCGGTGACAGCGAACGCAAGCTGGCCAAGAGCGAAGGTTCCAAGGCGGATGCGCTCCTGCTCGACCTCGAAGACGCGGTCGCGGAAGAACGGCTTCCGCTCGCACGCGGAATGGTGCGCGAGTACCTTGCGGCCCATCGCGATCGCAGCCGAATGCAGCTGTGGGTGCGGACCAATGCGCCCTCGACGCCCAAGGCGGTGGTCGATCTCGCGGCAATCGTCGCGGGTGCGCCCGATGGTGTCCTGCTCCCAAAAGTCAGATCGGCGGACGAACTCATGCGGATCGATCGTTATCTTTCGGCGCTCGAAGTGCGTGACGGAATCGATCCCGGATCGATCCGGATCATGCCGATTGCGACCGAAACGCCTGCCGGGGTGTTTAATCTGGGAACCTTCCCGGGATCGACGAACCGGCTTTGGGGTGTGACCTGGGGTGCCGAGGATCTATCAGCTGCCCTCGGAGCAAGTACGAATCTCGACGAGAATGGCGAATTGGACTTCACCTATCGGCTCGCACGATCAACCTGTCTTCTCGCGGCGGTTGCCGCCGAGGTGGAGCCGATCGATACCGTCTTTCTGAACTTTCGCGATCCGGAGGGGCTCTACCGCGAAGCTCAAGCCGCCCGGCGCGCCGGCTTCACCGGCAAACTGGCGATTCATCCCGATCAGGTCGAGCCGATCAATTCTGCTTTCACCCCATCGTCCGAGGAAATCGAGCACGCACGAAGGGTGATCGAGGCATTTGCCTCGGGCGCGGGCACCGTCGCACTGGACGGCAAGATGATGGACATGCCCCATCTTAAGCAGGCGCGCCGCGTGCTGGCGTCGGCTGGGCTCTCGCGATGATCAACCTGCGGCAGCGGAGAAATTAATGGACTTCGAGCTCACTGCGCCACAGAAAGAGATAGTCAGGCAAGTTCGCGCGTTGTGCGCGAACTTTCCGGACCAATACTGGCGTGAACGCGATACGCGCGCGGAATTTCCTCACAAGTTCTTCTACGCGATTGCGAAGGCGGGATACCTGGGCGTCGCGATTCCTGAAGCTTACGGCGGCAGCGGTCTAGGTATCACAGAAGCGGCTCTCGTGCTGCGCGAAGTTGCCGCTTCGGGTGCTGCGATGGCGGGCGCGAGCGCGATTCATCTCTCGATCTTTGGCGTCAATCCGCTCGTATTCCATGGGACCGAAGAGCAGAAGCGGCGGTATTCGCCGAAAGTGGTCAGCGGCGAAGTGCAGGTCGCCTTTGCCGTCACAGAGCCCGACGCCGGCAACGACATTACGCACATTACGACCGCGGCGCGACGTGAAGGCGATCACTACGTCATCAACGGGCGGAAAGTGTTTACCACCAAGGCTAGGGAAGCATCGAAGATGCTTCTGCTGACGCGCACGACCGCATTCGAGAAGGTCGCCAGGAAGACGGACGGTATGAGTCTCTTCTTCGCCGATCTCAATCCCGCGGCGGTCGAAGTGCGCGAACTGCACAAGCTCGGACGCGCAGCGGTAGATACCAATATGCTCTTTATCGACAACCTGAGAGCGTCGGCCGACGATCTCGTTGGACAGGAAGGGCGCGGATTCCATTGCCTGCTCGACGGACTGAATCCCGAGCGCATACTGGTCGCGGCGGAGGCGATCGGAATGGGCCGCGCGGCGCTCAACAAAGCGGTCCGCTACGCGGGAGAGCGCGTCGTGTTCGGACGCCCTATCGGTCAGAACCAGGCGATCGCGCATCCGCTCGCCGACGCTTACGCCAAAGTCGAAGTCGCGGAACTGATGATGCTCAAGGCGGCGTGGCTCTTCGATCAGGGAAAGCCCTGCGCCGCCGAAGCTGCCATCGCGAAGTTGCGCGCCGCCGAAGCCGGATTCGAGGCATGCGATCGCGCAGTACAGACGTTCGGAGGATATGGCTATATCCGCGACTATGACGTGGAACGTTATTTTCGCGAATGCCGTCTCACGAAGCTCGCACCGTTAAGTCAGGAGATGGCACTGAACTTTGTTGGCGAGCATGTCCTCGGCTTGCCGCGATCCTACTAGCGATGCGGTGAAGTCGGTGGCGAACAAAATCATTGCGATCTGCACGGTCGAGGGGTGTTCACGTGAAGGATGAAGAGTACCAGCATCTTCTCTTTGAGCGGCGCGAAAAAGGAATTCTGCTGATCACGATTAATCGTCCGGAGGTTCTCAATGCGACCAACGACCGATTGCATTGGGAGCTGAGCCGTGTCTGGAAAGATATCGATGAAGACGATCAGACCAACGTGGTCGTAATCACCGGTGCTGGACGAGCTTTCTCAGCGGGCGGCGACCTCGAGATGCTCTCGCGAATGGCGGGTGATGCGAGCACCATCCAGCGGATTTGGCGCGAAGCGGGTGACATCGTCTACAAATGAGCGTTCAGAACTTCAGCGCATCGGCGGTGAACCGGAGTCCCTCTAGAGCGGGAGAATGAAGGTGGCAGAAGGGATGGCAAAGCCGGACACAGAACAAGGGACCCGCCGAGCGGAGCAACCAGACAAACAGATGTGCCCTCGGAGACCGCGCTGCGCCGATGCCGATTACAGAGCTGGTGCGCGATCGGCTGATGCATAGCTTGGCGAAAGGGGCGGAGAAATGGACTGGCCGGCCCGCGCGCTTGCGCCGCGAGGAGACGCTGGTTTCGGCGAACCAAACACATGAAGCCATATGCATATCCTTATGTTTGAAGATGCCCGTGGGGATGCATTGACTATGCGCTGCGATCGCTTGGCTTATCCGCCTTAAGTTGTCCCGAATGCGCGTATCGCAATTCACAGATCGAGCCGTCAAAAGCAGCTGCCCGCCGATTCTTCCGAACCCGGACTCGCTTCTTCAAACCGTCGGGTAGGCTTGTGTCTTTAGCCTTCAACGCAGCGATTCAGACGGTTCGCCCGAGAAGACTTATGAAAACCATGAAATGGCAAAAGCCCGCATGTTTCGAATACCTTCAAGCTGCTGATCCCAGGATGCCCGAGGTGCCCATCAGAAGATTTCCTGCGGACCTCCACCTCACCGGCCCGAGCGGGATCGTGCACCTGGATAATTCAAAAGAGCTGATGACTGACTACCCGGCGACCAGTCCAAATTGCCTGGCCAGTTTTGTGCGTCTCGAGCCGGGAACGACATTAACGACTGACGTTCAAGCAAGTTCTCATCTTTTTTATGTGCTCCGCGGCCGAGGCGTGATCGGCACCCCATGCGGCTTCAACAACTGGGCAGATGGCGACGTAATTACCCTGCCAGCCTCGGAGAGCATAACCTTTCAAGCAGGAAACGAGAGCGCGCTCTACTGGGTGAACGACAGTCCTCTGTTGTGTTACCTGGGCGTCAAACCAACCATACCAACCTTCAATCCCGTCAGGTATCAAGCAGAGTGGCTGCGAAGTGAGGTAGAACGCATTGCGCAGCAGGCGGGCGCTCGCAAGCGCAACCGGATTGGCATTCTCCTCGCCAATCCCGTTTGCTCTCTTACCCGAACCGTAACACCGGTTCTATGGTCGCTTCTTCAAATCGTCCCGCCCGGAATCGTCCGGCCTCCCCACCGTCACAATTCAGTTGCTCTGGATCTGGCAATCAGCGGGTGCAGCAACGGATACACTCTGATGGGGCGCGAGCTTGACGCTCAGGGAAACATCAAAGAACCGATCCGCGTTGATTGGACGGACGGTTCAGCGTTCACCACGCCCGCGATGCTCTGGCACGAACACCACAACGACGGCCGTGACGAAGCATGGGTGTTTCCCGTTCAGGACGCGGGCCTCGTAACGTACGGTCGAATTCTCGATATTAGATTCGCGGCGGGTGGCCCTAAAGTCTGCTCGCTTCAAAAGTGACCTATTGGCGAGAAACCAAGTCAAAATGAGGGGGTCTGAATGATGAGCGGGTGACTACCGCGCTTGACAATTTACTCAATGCAATTGACAATACGCTCAATCAGATAAGCCGTCCATGGGCAGCGGAGGTCATATCTTCCTTTTGTTTCGAAGCTATTTGATGGGGCATTCCACAAACTTCGATCGGCCCGAAGCTGGTCGCGCCGAGGTGCGGCGCGTTCGTCGAGGGGCGCACGAAGGAAGCGCCGCGCGTGTCGCCTGACTACGGAGAGCATACGCGGGAGATTCTCAACGAGGCCGGATACAGCGGAGCCGAGGTGGAGCGGCTGCTCCAGTCGGAGCGCCGCCATAGCAAACCCCGGAAGTGGTTCGCGAGGCGAACCGCATACAGCCGGGCAAGGAGCAGGCAAATGACGGGCAGGTTCGAGGACAAAGTAGCACTAGTCACCGGTGGTGGTTCGGGAATGGGCCGTGCGACAGCAATCGCGTTTGCGGAAGAGGGAGCAAAGCTCGCGATCGCCGATCGCGATCGAGAGGGCGGAGAGCTGACTGCCCGTACGATCAGGAATGCAGGCGGCCAGGCGTTGTTCATTGAGACAGATGTCGCGGTGTCCAGGCAGGTCGAAGCAATGGTTGCCAAGACCGTGGAGACCTATGGAAGGTTGGATTGCGCTTTCAACAACGCAGGTATCACCGGCAAGTTCGGATTGAAAGTCGCCGACTGCGCCGAGGAGGACTGGGCCCGGGTCCTGGCCATAAACCTGACCGGCGTGTTCCTCTGCATGAAATACGAAATACCTCAAATGCTCAAACAGGGTGGCGGCAGTATAGTCAACAACGCTTCTGTCGGCGCGCTGGTCGGTTCGCCAGGCGCCGCTCCGTATGTCGTCAGCAAGCACGGGGTAGCGGGTCTAACGAAATCAGCGGCGCTCGAATACGCGAAGCGCGGAATCAGAATAAACGCAGTATGTCCAGGCTTCATTCGCACTCCCATGATGGAGCGGGCTCTCGTGGCCGGCGCCGGGATGAGCGAGAAGCAGATGACTGCCATGGAGCCAATCGGACGAATTGGGAAGCCGGAAGAGGTCGCTAAAGTCGTCGTGTTTCTCTGCTCGGAGGACGCCTCCTACGTGATCGGTTTGCCAATGCCGGTGGATGGGGGTCAGGTGGCGCAGTAGGCGTGCCCCTGGCCAATTTGGCTTGATGATGGGTGGGAGGCTTATCGCCGATACTGAGATCGCGCTGATACACCTCGCAGTCTGATTTTTCGTTGAACGGATCCTGGAAAGTTATCGCGCCGCCCCCGTTCAGTTGATTGCCTTCCTCTTGCTATTTTTTCGCGCTGCCAGCGGCGGCCTATCCCCGCTGAGCGAGGGTTCGTTAACAGAGCGGAAAACCGGTTCGGCGGGCACTTCGCCAAGCGTGTCGCGAACCACGGTGCGAACAAACCGTTCGATTCGCTCGTCCGGCACGTTGGTGAGCCGCATTTGGGTAACGATGTATCCAATCGCGGTGAGGACGCGAGCGTCATCGTCGGGGTTTCCTTCGTCGCGGCCAGTCTCACGGCGCCATTTGCGAATCGTATTTTCGATCGTGTCGAATTCGTGCTGCTGAAATTCCAGGAATTTGGACCATAAGGGCTTATCGCGAATCGCAGTGCTCCATTCCTGCAAAACGCGAACGTGATCGGGGTGACTGAGTACCAGGTCGGCGTAGTGTCGCGCCTCTTCCATGACGACTTGCGGGGCAGGTCGCTCGGAAGCGTAGACCTGTTCCGTGTTTTCAGAAAAAAAACGAGCGATCTCCTTCAGCACATCGCGCACTAAAGCGCGGCGCGTGGGGAAATAAAAGAATACGGTCGGAACGGAGACCTTCGCTTCCTTGGCGACTTCAGCGTGGCGGCCTGCTCCGATCCCGCGCCGCGCGAAAACGCGAATTGCACATTCGAGTAGAAGTGCGCGCCGATGCGTTTTATCGAGTGCATGTGCGCGTTTGGGCGTTTTGGATTTCTTTTGCACATGCAATTTCATATTGATGACTGAACGTTTTGTCAATTATGCGGGCAAGCGATTGCGAGCCCGCTTCTCCTCCCTGCCGAAACAATGTGTTTATCGAAATGGTGTTTGACGGCATCATACATTGAGTGTATTATCAATCTGATTGAGTGAATTGTCAAATACGGCTTGAGTGGTTTCGATTCTGAGAAGAGCTCGTGCAGGCGACAGCCGCGCGGCGACAATCAGCTGTTTGATCCGGATCTCGATGATCAATTCGGGGAGCGTTTCCTATGAACGAACGCAGTAGCTCTGGCGCGGATGGACCGAACCACCCGCGAATGCTCGAAGGCTTTCGCGTGCTCGATTTTACGCATTTGGTCGCCGGACCGACCTGCACGCGAATTCTGGCCGAGATGGGTGCGGACGTGATCAAGCTTGAACGATCAGCGGAAGGCGATCACCTCCGGCAGTTCGCAATCGCGCGGGACGGGATGAGCACCTACTTCTTCCAGCACAACCACTCGAAGCGCAATCTCGCGCTCGATGTGGAACGTCCGGAGGCGAAGGAAATAATTCTCAAGCTGATTCCCAAGATTGACGTCGTGGCGGAGAATTTCGCGCCCGGGGTTATCGGCGCAATGGGCTTCGGTTACGAGACTCTCAGCAAGATCAATCCCGGCTTGATCATGTTATCGCTCTCGGTGGCCGGTCAGAGCGGCCCGCTCTCCTACAAGCCAGGCTACGACCATGTAGGTCAGGCCCTGGCCGCGGTGACCGATCAGATTGGCGAGGCAGACAGGACTCCTGTACTGACACCGATGGCGATTGGCGACGTGTCGGCTGGAGTTGCGTCCGCGATGGCCGTCGGATTCGCGCTGATTCATAAGATGCGCACGGGCGAGGGCCAGTACCTCGACTCATCACTGCTCGACACGTACTTCCACATGAACGATTCGACAGTGCCGGTTGTCTCGATGCGAGAAGGCAAATGGATTCCGCATAGAACTGGTTCGCTGCACCCCAACGGCAGCCCATCCGGAGTCTTTAAGGCGAACAACGGTTACGTATTCCTGGTCCTGCTGCCGCACGAGATCCAGCGACTGTGGCTGGCCATTGGCAAGCCGGAACTGGCCAACGATCCTCGCTTCGCAACTCCTGTCGATCGCTTGAAGAACAATCTGGCGCTGAAAGAAATTATCGAGGAATGGCTTGCGACGTTTCCCGATCGCGATAGCGCCGTCTCAGCGCTGGACAATGAACGTGTGCCGTGTGCTCCCGTTTACAACCTGGCCGAGGCGATGGCGCATCCGCATTTGCGGCAGCGTAAAACCGTGCGACGGGTGAAAGACAAAACCCTCGGCGAGATGGACATTCCCGGCATGCCAGTAAAGTTCTCGAGATGGCCCGATCGCACCAACGTCGTCGCCGGGCAAGTCGGAGAGCATAACGACGCGATTTTGGGCGAACTGCTTGGAATGCGGCCAGAGGAAATCGCGCGTCTTTATTCCGAAGGAACTTTGCTGCGGGGCAAACCACAGCGCGGCTGACGGCGTTTCGGAGCGGTTCGGTACGGGCATCTATCTTTTCGTCGCATTGGGTTCGAGCTACGAAAGTGTGCTCGCAGTCGCGAGCGATCAGCTGAGCACGCGCAATGCGATGGACTTCCGGGAGCTCGCAAAGACGTACGCCGCCTTCAAAGCCGCGGATGGGGCGGGACGATCGGGGTGTTCGTTAAGCCTGGAGTGCGCGACGTGGGACTCGACTTCTCCTTGATCCAATCCTGATCGAGCGCCTTCACCATTTCGGTCCGAATGAAGCCCGGACGCACTGCCTTGATTCCGATCGCCGCACTTTGCGCCCTCGAGCGCCGCCGACCTTTGCGCGTCGGATTGTTACGAGCAATGCGAGCGGAAAGCAGATTGTATTTCCAAAGGCCTGAGACTCCCCGCGTAACCTTCGAAATCGGCGCGCCACACCACGAACAACGTAAGGCTGAACGGCGGCCAGGCAACGATCTCCGCGGCGAATGCGGCCTTCGCTTGACGAGTTCGAACATTGAGTGTATTGTCAGCGCCATTGAGTAAATTATTAACCGTATTGAGTGAATTATCAGACGCAGTCGAAATTCAGCGCGCTGAGCGTGAAAAACACGAGTTGGAGGCAGGTCATGAAAACCTTCGTTAAGTGTCGAACCTGGTTGCCTTTGGCAATTCTGCTGCTCTCTCAAGCGTCGCCCTCGTTCGCTCAAGTCAAGCCCGGCGATTTCATCACTTATGAAAAGGCCGACAAGATCAGGGACCTGGTATCGGCTGGCGTATACCAGGCGGCCACACACGGAATGTCGATGAAGATCGTCCCGACCGAGCGCGTCGACTGGCCCCCACCTTACAAAGACGCGACCGAGCAATACGCTGCTCAGGTGCGGCTCACTGCGGACCATAAAACCATGCTCGGCTACGTCGCCGGCCAGCCGTTTCCGTTGATCGACCCGAACGACCCGGACGTGGCAGTCAAGATCATGTGGAACGAGCAGAATCGTCCGCTCGCCACCGACGACTACGACCTGCGGTTCTACGACTGCGAGGATACCTATGCCGCCCCAAACAAGGCCTTCGACCCGATCCAGTACGTACAAATCGGGCATTATGCTGGATATAATCTGGTCGGACGCACTGAAGTCGAACCGCTTCCCATCGATCCGGATTTCCTGAAGAGCGATCGCTTGTGGCTGTTCGGGATTTACCCGCTACTCGCGCCCTCGACCGGACGCGGCACGGGCCTTCTTAGGTATCGATACGCCGATCCGAACAGGCGCGACGATTCGTGGATCTGGACGCCGGGAGCACGCCGCCTGCGACGCTGGCATGAGGCGATCCTGAGTGGTCCGACCGGGATAGGGGCCTGGAATCCGGATCATTACCAAGGCTTCAACGCCAAGATACAGGAATTCAACTTTCGGTACCTCGGAGAGAAAAACATGCTCGCGGTCGCTCACGCAGAGCATTCGCCGGAGGTCCGCTGCGCGACGGACGGTGGCGGTTCCGCATGTCCCGAGAATTGGGAGATGCGTCACATTTATATAGTCGAGGCGAGCCCTGACCGTAAGCAGCTTCCAGAATGGCTGGGCTCGAAGAGCATCGTGTACATGGACTCGGAGATGTGGTTCGCGCCCTATATCGACGCGTATGACCGCAAGGACCAGCTGTTCCAGGCGTTCATCTATTGGCTGGCGTATCGCGATCGGCCGGTACCAGACGCGCGCGTCGCGATTTATCCGTACAAGCGAGAGTTCATGGTCGGCGAACTGGCTATTGATGTCTATGCTGGCGAACACGAGATGTGTTACCTGCCGGGGCTTGGAACGCCGGAGCGGGAATGCTGGTACATCAACATGGGCGCGGTCGATAAGAAATTCTTTGATCCGGACTCGATGGCCGCGGCGGCGTTGCAGGCCCAATGAATAGTGGGTTCGAATTCAGTGAGGAGCTGTATGATTACCACGAGTGAAGAAACCGTGAGTGTGCTTGGGCAACCAGTGATGGTCCTGAAGGGCGGCAGCGGAAAGCCCCTCCTGATCTTTCATGATGAGCTCGGCTATCCGGGATGGATGACGTGGAATGAAAGCCTCGGCCGCCAGCGCACCGTGCTCATCCCGCTGCAGCCTAGGTTCGGGAAGACGCCGCGGCTCGACTGGGTGCGATCCTATCGCGACCTCGCGGGATTCTACTCACAGATGCTGCGTGAGATGAGTCTGTCGCCGATCGACGTGATCGGATTCTCGGCCGGCGGATTTATTGCCGCCGAGATGGCTGCCGCCGACCCGCGAATGTTCTCGAAAATGATCCTGGTCGCACCGATGGGACTAAGGCCCGCCGAGGGCGAGATCATGGACATATTTCCAATGACTATTCGGAGCCATCTGCTCGCCACGGTCGCCGATCCGGCGAACACTCCCGAATTCGCCCGCATTTACGGCGGAGAGATGACACCGGAGGTATTCGAAGCGTTTGAAGATGCGCGCGCGGAGACGGCACGACTCGGATGGGAGCCGTACATGTATAATCCCAGTCTTCCGCATCTGCTCCGCGGCGTACGGACACCGACCCTGTTGATCTATGGCACGGCCGACCGTGTGGTGCCGCGTGGATGTATTGACGCGTACAAGCAGGCGCTGCCGCAGGCTGAAATAGTGACTATTCCAAGCGTAGGCCATCGCCCGGAAATCGAAAACTCGGCCGAGTTCGAACGCGCGGTGATGCGCTTTCTCACTGCCTGAGGTGCTTTCATGAAAATCGGATTTTTCTCACAACGACCGGTACGATGGGTCCCTGAAGAGGTGATTATCAAGAACGGTGCCCATTTCGGGGTATCTAACAAGTATTACAATAGCGAGATCGCTGCGAACGAATACAACTACTACATAGACGAAAACTGCTACGCCGAAGAACTCGGGTTCGACGTCATCGCGCTCAACGAGCATCACGGGAATACGTACTGCATGGGCTCCGTCATGAACGTCGAAGCCGCGATCCTGGCACGGGTTACGAATAAAGTGCGCATCCTGCTGATTGGAAACCCCCTCCCGGTAATTAAGCATCCGCTGCGGATGGCGGAGGAGCTAGCGGAAATCGATCTAATCTCGCGCGGACGCCTTATCACCGGATGGGTCCGGGGCGGAGGCAGCGAGCAGTTCTTTAACAACGCAAACCCGGCGTACAATCGCGAGTATTTCGAAGAAGCACATGATTTTATCATCCAGGCGTGGACGCGTCCCGGGCCTTGGCGCTACGAGGGCAAGCATTTTCACTATCGACACGTGAATCCGTGGGCACTGCCGTACCAGAAGCCGCATCCCCCCTTTGTGATTCCGGGCGTGCTCAGTCCAGAGACCATCCGATGGTGCGCTCAGAAGCGCTATCCTTATTTCGGCCTCGGAACGACGCTCGGGCCCACCTGCGATCTGTGGGAATACTATGCTGACGAAGCGCAGAAGTGCGGGTACCAGGCCGGTCCCGAGAACTTCGGCTACGTCATCCCCTGTTTCGTTGCTGAGACCGAGCAACGCGCGCAAGAATTGGGGAAATGCTTTCTGTTCGGCGGCGGACAGCACGCCTTCTCACGCCCGGAGCATACGTTCCCACCAGGTTATATCTCGAAAAGCGCGCTCCGGATTCTCGCCCAACAGCCACAAGCGAACTGGCTCGGAATCAACGGTAGGAAATTGAACGAACCGATCGAAAGTCATCCAGTCGATCCTGAAGAAGTTCGGCGCAACACCGAGTCCGACTATAAGCTGGCTCAGCAGCATCACCTGATGATTGTTGGGAACCCGGCGAACGTCACTAAAAAACTGAAGGTGCTGCTTAGCTGCTTACGCGTCGGTACAATCGTGCTTTGGACCGCGCAAGGGCCTGTCAGCAACGAGGATAGGCAGACAAGCATGAGGCTGCTCGCTCAAGAGGTGATGCCGGCGCTGAGGGAGCACGGAAAATCGCTCGGCCTGGTCGATTCGCTGGAACGTCCGCCCGGACAAAACAAGCTGACGGCGGGGGTGAAACGCCTTCCTGTATCGGATAAGGGGCCATTGATAGAACTCGGCCTCGCGTAGAGAACGTGTGGGGCGGCACCAGGCCCCGCGTGGTGCCGCACCGAGGGGGCGAACACGGCGGAGAATCACTATTTGATCCCTCCGCAGCTGAGTGCGTGGCGAGTGATTCGCGCCGCAGGGCAAAATAGGCCACGCCACTTTTCAAGATCAGCGACTCGCCCTCAGATTACGCCTGTACCCGCTGGTGCCGGTTGCTGGCACGAGGTCCGTCAAGCGAGCTTCGCGAGGTTGACCACAAGATTGTACCTAAACCAACCGTCTCCGGTAACGAAGATCTGAGGCCGCGCGTTGGAAGCGTCGCGGTGAATACCGATTCCATCCGAGTATGGATCGAAAGAAATCACCTTGGGGTAAGGAATGCGCAGGGTCTTCTGCGGTCCTGCGAAATACAAATTCTTGCTGGTGACGCCAAAAGCTCCGCGGTCGACTTGCTCGAAGCCGTGTGTCTGAATCGATCGGCCTCGGAATCCGCCAACGTGATAGTAAACACCCTTCATGACGCGCAGGCCTCACGCCCTGGTAACCGCCAACGCGCTGCGTGTGAACCTTATCTTCGTAATATGCACACCTGAAGAACACCCAGACCAGAGTCTCAGACTTCAGCAAGTTGAAAGGTAGCTGTCTATCGACCGAGATGCGGGACGGAATTCTGCCGTTCATTACTTCACGCAGGACCGCGGCAAGAACGAGGCGATTCCGAGCGCCGTCTGTGTCGAGCTCCTGGTCGTTTAGACGAAGCGTCTGGGCGTATTGCGATAACGCATGATCCGTGGCTTCTGGAATCACTCCCTGCTCGATCGCGTCATTCACTGCCCGGGACCAACCGAGAACGAGAACCCGCCGGACTTGATCATGAGAGACATAGCACTGCGCGGCCCGGGCGTTGAGGCGGTCTTCCAGATGATCCAGATTCATTCCGCTGGTGGCCGCGTTGGCGGCGATGTTGAGCATTTCGGCCCAGCCAGAATCGTGCTTCTGCTGGCACTCCTTGTGGACTTTGCGAAGAATGCCAGCGTTCTGACCACAGAAGGAACAGGTTCCCATTTGTCCCCCCGAAGACTCCTACCTAAAGTCAGGAGTGCGGTCAGACCGTCGCGCATCAGCACCTTTCGCGTCAAGCTCTGTCACTGCGGGCGGCGATGAATCCCATTCATAGTCGATCATATAGGCGACGACCCACAGGGGCTTCGAAAAGGCAGCAATGTTGCGGACTTCAGCGAGGTTAGCGCGAAATCGACGGGGTGGTTTCGAATCTCGCTCGGGGCATTCAGTTCGCTCTTCAGGTTGGCCGCAGCTCCGGGCGAGTCAGAGATGCCAGTCGCGGCAAGACTTCGCGGTTGAAGCGTTCGTCTATTAACGCGAGATGAAAACAGTCGATTCCCAGCGTATGAAATTCCGCCATCCGGCTTAGAATCGTTTGCGGGCTTCCGATTAGTCCGGTCAAGTAGCCTTCGTTCGTGTCGAGCATCGCGAGCTTGTCCGCGTTCGCCGACCACATCCCTTGCGCACCCGAGTGCGCCAGCTTGCGCCGCTCGTGCAGATCGGGCGGGAGCTTCGAGAGCATCGCTTCGATTTCCGCCCGCGCCTCGCTGTCGGTATCGCGGCACAGCGGAATGGCATACAGGGCGAACCGCACCCGGCGGCCGGTCGCGGCCGTGAGCGCGCGCACCTGCGCGATGATCTGTCGTATTCGTTCGGGCGTGCCTCCGTTGAGAAACATCCAGTCCGAATGGCTTGCCGCAAGCGCGATCGCGGCCGGAGATTGCCCGCCCTGAAATACTTCGAGCCGCGAACGCGGGCGCGGATCGACTGAGAGATCGCGCACCTGGTAGAACTTCCCGTCGTAGCTGAAGCGCTCGCTGCTCCACGCGCCCCGCAGCACGTCGATAAATTCGCGAGAGCGCGCGTAGCGATCGTCGTGCTCCAGCAACGCCGCACCGTACATCCCAAATTCGACCTCGTGCCATCCGGAGGTCACGTTGATCGCCCATCGGCCGCCGCTGATCTGATCGATCGTCGCGCCCCATTTCGCGATCGGAGCGGGCTCGAAGAAGCCCGGATGGACCGCCGTGATCAGGCGGATGCGGCTGGTATGTGCCGCGTAAAACGCGGTCATCGCAAGACAATCGTAGGTCGAGCGCTCGGTCTCCTCGCCTGAACCCCACCATCGCTGCGCGACCAGCAGATAGTCGATTCCCAATTCCTCCGCGCGACGCACTGGCGCGAGCAGCCGCTCGCTGAGCGCCGCGCCGGTGCGCGTTTCGTCGCTGCGCGCCACAACCGTGGGCGCCCAGGTACAAGTCAACACGCGGCCGCGCGCGGGAACATCCGCGCGATCGGAATCGCGTTCAGTTAGGTCGCTCACAGAATCCGCACCTTACAGATCGCGCCGCGTCATTCATCGACAGCCCCCTCAACGCAAAGGGAACGGTACCAAAGCCGGCTTGCCGGTACTACGAGAGCGCGGACTCGCCGTGGTCGAGACGTGGCCGCGCTTGACTTCTTTTTCCGATCGGTTACTGACAAGCTGAGCAGCTACATACCGAGGAGGAGGCCGCCGTGTCCGAGCTTGCCCATTTGAGCGCTACCGCTATTGCGAGAAAAATCCGACGGCGCGAGATTTCCAGCCGCGAGGCGCTCGACTATTTTCTGGCGCGCGTCGCAGCGCTTGATAAGCCTATCAACTGCGTCGTGACGATCGACGGCGATCGCGCCCGCTCCGAGGCCGACGCCGCTGATGCCGCGCTCGCGCGTGGCGAGGTGCGCGGTCCGCTGCACGGCGTCCCGATGACGATCAAAGATTCCTTTCAGACCGCCGGGATGCGCACTACGTCGGGCGCGCCGGAGCTGAAAGATTTCATTCCAAAAGAAGATGCGTGGCCTGTCGCGCGGTTGCGCGAGGCTGGCGCCGTTATCTTCGGCAAGACCAATCTGCCGATTTATGCCGGCGACCTGCAAAGCTACAACGAGGTCTTCGGAACCACCAACAATCCCCATGACGTCTCGCGCACTCCCGGCGGCTCGTCAGGCGGATCGGCTGCGGCGCTTGCTTGCGGATTCACGCCGCTGGAACTGGGCAGCGATATCGGCGGCTCGATTCGTCTGCCCTCGCATATGTCGGGCGTCGTCGGGCATAAGCCGAGCTACGGGATCGTTCCCGCGCACGGACAGATTCCCGGCCCTCCGGGAACGTTGACGATGGCTGATCTCGCGGTGGCAGGACCGATGGCGCGCACGGTCGAGGATCTCAAGCTCGGCCTCGATATCATGGCCGGCCCGAATCGCTGGGAGCATCCCGCGTGGCGGCTGAAGCTGCCTGCGCCGCGCCGCCGTACGCTGAAGGAATATCGCATCGCCGCGTGGCTCGATGATCCCGCGTGCCGCGTCGAGCCTGACGTTCGCGAGCTGCTCGAAGAAAGCCGCGCAGGCGCTCGAGACGGCAGGCGCGCGCGTCGATCACGACGCTCGTCCCGAGTTCACGCTCGAAAAGGTTGCGGAAACTTTCTCCGCGTTGCTGCAGGCCGCGCTCGCGGGCGGAGTGCCCAACGATCGCCTCGATGAATACGCCGCGACTCCCGGCGATTCGCCGGCGGCCCGCACTCGACGCCTGCTCGCGATACGCCATCGCCAATGGCTCAGCTACAACGAGCGCCGCCTGCAGATGCGCAAGCGCTGGGAAGAATTCTTCACCAAGTGGGATGCGATGTTGCTGCCGGTTATGCCGTGCGCCGCGATTCCTCACGATCATTCAGAGCCGATGGCGAGCAGAATAGCCACGATCGGCGGTGAACAGCGGCCCTATTGGAGTCTGACCACCTGGATGGCGCCGGCAGGAGCATGTTATCTGCCCGCGACGGTAATTCCGGTCGGCCGCCTGAAGAACGGGCTCCCGATTGGAATCCAGATCGTCGGACCGTACCTCGAAGATCGCACGACGCTTGATCTCGCCAAGCGCCTGGCCGGCCTGGTCGGCGGATGTCCGCGGCCGCCCGGTTTCTGATTCGAGATAATGGACTGATCGCCGACACCGAAGGAGGGTTCGCCATGGCCGGTCTCTTGGTCGTTCCCGGAATCGAGGAAGTCCGCGCGCATCGCACGTGGTTCCTGGTGATCGGCATCCTGCTGATCATCTGCGGAGTGATCGCGCTCGGCGACACTTTCGCGATGACGCTGGTCTCGATGCTGCTGCTCGGATGGCTGCTGGTGATAAGCGGCGTGATCGAAGTGGTTCACGGCTTCGCGCGCCGCGGATGGGGCGGGTTCTTCATCAACTTGATCGCCGGGATTCTCTACGTGGTCGCGGGCCTGCTGATCGTCGCCGAGCCGCATATCGCCGCGATCACGATCACGCTGCTGATCGCGATGATCCTGATCGTGGCCGGTGCGTTCCGCCTCTTCGTCGCCTTCGGCACGCCGATACATCATCGCGGATGGCTCATCTTCAACGGCGCGATCTCGCTGATTCTCGGAATTTCGATCGCAGCTTCGTGGCCGGTTTCAGGCCTATGGGTGATCGGCCTGTTTATCGGAATTGATTTCGTAGTCGACGGCTGGACCGAGGTGATGCTGGCACTCGCGGCGCGCTGAGCTTTCGCGCGATCAGTCCGCGGGCGCTTTGCGGTAGGGCGTCATATCCAATCCGGGATATCGCTCAGCGACGTCCGCGATTGTCTGTTCGTTCCAATATTCGCTTCCGGGCGGCGGCCAGCCGAAAAGATCGCGCTCGCGCGGCGTCATCCGCACGATCGCCTCGCACATGCCCGGCATATTCGCACGATGCGGCCAGCTCATCTTGCCTTGCCAGCGCCAGCCGCGCTGCTGAAAATCGACGAGCATCATGAAGCGCGAGCGGTGAACGCCGGTGAAATTGGAGCCGCGATGAAAGACGTCGGTCTTGTAGATCAGCAGGCTTCCCGCCGGAGCCGTTGCCGCGACCTCATGATCGAAAAGTTCGCCGAGCGGCAGTTGGCGAGTCGAGAGCGGCAGCTCCCGGCTGAACTTCAGCGGAACCAGCTTGGTTGGCGCGTCTTCCGCGGTCACGTCCGAGAGCATTATGAAGGTGGTCATTTGGGTGTGCCGCCGGTCCGCACGCGGCACGACCAGACTGTGATTTCCGTAGTCGCGATGATGAGCCTGATCGTAATTGGCGGCTCCGGCGTACTTCGCCCACAACTCGATCTTGTAGATTTCAAGGTCCTGAGTTCCGAGCAGGCGCTCGGCGGCGTCGACCAGGTCGGGGTTCACGGCCAGATGATTCAGCGCCCACGAACCGTACGGGAATAGCCGCAGTCCCGCAAACTGGCCGCGACTGAACTCCGGAAATTCATCGGGAGTCCGGAAATAGTCTTCGGGCCGTGGATAGATTTCCCACAGAGCCTGCTGAGCCGCGGCGAGCGTCTCGGGATCGAGAAAGTTCTCGACGATGGTAAAGCCCTGGCCCCACACATCGGCGAGATTTCGTTCCGGTACGCGCATCTTCGGCATCCTATCAAATCAATAGTTGACTGAGAAAATAGAAATCGATTTTTCGATTTGGTTTGAGACGCGCCGCCATTTCAATCTCTGGAAGGTCGATCTCTCAGACGATCTCCGCTCAGGATTTTTGGAACTTTGGCATCGCGGTCCTGATCGCTGCAGCGTTTGACCCACGTCTTGGCGTCGAATCAGATACATCTCGATGGATTCCGGAACGAATCGTTCGGCACCGACCGAATTAGTTGCGCCTCTGATCGTCGGATGCGCGCTGTTCATGGAGATGCTCGATTCCACCGTTATCTCGACCGCGCTGCCCGCGATGGCGACGTCGCTGCATCAGGATCCGATCAGGCTGAATCTCGCGATCACCGCCTACATGCTGAGCCTCGCGGTCTTCGTGCCTATCAGCGGATGGATGGCGGACCGGTTCGGCTGCCGCACGGTCTTTCGCGCCGCGATAGTGATCTTCACGTTCGGCTCCGTCCTGTGCGGCCTGTCCGGATCGCTCTCGACGATCGTCTTCTCGCGTATCCTGCAGGGGTTCGGCGGCGCGATGATGGTGCCCGTCGGCAGGGTGATCGTTCTTAAAACGGTTGAGAAGGCCAACCTGGTCACCGCGATGTCCTACCTGACCGTGCCCGCGGTGCTCGGGCCGGTGGTGGGACCTCCGGTCGGCGGCTTTATCGTGACCTACTGGTCGTGGCGATGGATTTTCTTTATCAACGTGCCGATCGGAATTCTCGGCATCACGCTGGTCTCGATGTTCATCGAGGACGTGAGCGCCGCGGAGGTAGGGCCCCTCGATCTGCGCGGCTTCGTCTTGACCGGTCTCGGCCTGGCGGGCCTGGTATTTGGCTTTGAGACGATCGGCCGCGCTATCGTACCGGCAGGCGTAACGATGTGTGTGCTGGCGGCCGGCGGCATCTGCCTTGGATCATATGTTTTTCACGCCCGGCGCATTCCTCATCCGATAGTCAATCTTAGATTACTCAAGATCCCGACCTTTGCGATTTCAACAGTCGCGGGCGGGCTCTTCCGGATCGGAATTGGCGCGCTGCCGTTTTTGCTCCCGATGCTGTTGCAGTTGGTGTTTGGATTGACGCCGTTCGCTTCCGGGATGTTGACCTTCACCAGCGCTTGCGGCGCGCTCCTGATGAAGCCGACCGCCGGGCCAATTATTCAGCGGCTCGGCTTCAAGTCCGTGCTGATCAGCAACGGCATCTTGTGCTCACTAATCCTCGCGAGCTACGCGCTGTTCCGTCCGTCGACTCCGCACACGGTGATCGTGGCGGCGTTGTTCATCGGAGGATTCCTGCGCTCGCTGCAATTTACCGCGCTGGGAACGCTCGCCTACGCCGACGTGCCGTTCGAGGCGATGAGCAGCGCATCGACGCTCGCGAGCATGGCGCAGCAGTTCTTTTTCAGTCTCGGCATCACGATCGCCGCGCTGGTACTGCACTTCAGCTTGTGGTTCCACGAATCGACAGTTCTATCGACCCAGGATTTCACTCCCGCCTTCATACTGACGGGCATTCTCTCGCTAATTTCGGCATTTATGTACTATGCGCTCGAGCGCCACGCCGGCGCGGAAGTCTCCGGCCGCCGCCCCGAGGTGTCACGCACTCCCGCGATGGAAACCGCGACACCAGGCGCGCGCTAAACGGTCCTCGGCAAATGCCGGCGCGGCCGACGCTAGTGTTTCTTACAGTAGGGCCGCCGTCCCGGCGGCCTCTTCGTCGAGGGCAACAACGTGCGGCTTCAACCTGAATTAAAATATTGTTTTATTATGGTCCAATCGGAAAATCGACTGAACGAACCCACTAAGTATTTGATTTCTAAAGATTTCGCGGATCGCGAATCGAGATAGGCGGACCCTGCTGCCAGCGCGCTCACTCGTTGGGACGCGTCACCGAGGGGGCCGGCAAATCCTCGTCGAGGTCGATGATCTGGCCGGGCTGAGGACCAGCGACGATACCCTCGAGGTCGGCGTCGAGGCCGCCGGGATTGGTTTTCTTTTCAGCCAGGCGCCGGGCTTTGCGCTGTTCCTTGTCCTGCTGTTTTTGTTTTCGCAGTTGTTCTTTGCGGCGTTTTTCATTCATGCGGTTTGTTCCTGTGGATCAGGTCGCTCATGTACTCATGCGCGCAGAGCCGGGAAAAAGAAAGGGCGGGCCGAAGCCCGCCCTTGGGATGTTATCCTACCAGCGGTCGCGTCCGCCGCCGCCGCTGCGGTTTCCACCGCCGCTGCGATTGCCGCCGCCGCCGAAGCCAGACTCGCGAGGCTTGGCTTCATTGACCTTGATATTGCGTCCCTTGAGTTCCGTCTCATTGAACTGCTGGATTGCTTTCGAGGCATCTTCCGCGTTGGTCATCTCGACAAAGCCGAATCCCTTCGACTGGCCGGAAAACTTGTCCATGATAACCGCGACGCTCGCGACCTGTCCGACCTGCGAAAAAAGTGACTCGAGGTCGCTGTTGGAAACCGTGTAGGCCAGATTGCCTACGTACAACTTGCTGGGCATTATTTGCCCTCCGTTAGGTATGTGCCGGGAAAGCTCGAACAGAAAATCCGGGCTAATTCCCGGATTCAGATGAAGGAAACAATCCGACCGTTATAGCGGCATCCTATGCTGTTGCACGAGACGAAGATACAGCCTTTGCAACGCCGGTGGGCACAGATTTTATGAGCCCGGACTCCGCTGAGCGCCACTATTGTCATTCCCGCGCGTGGCTGCCGCGCGAGGAATCCCGAGTACATCACGAGCACTCCTCCGGGAAGGTTACTACAGCAGCGTTAGCGCACTCAGGGATTCCTCGCGCGCGGCAGCCACGCGCGCGGGAATGACACCTTCGAGAGCCGCGCAGTGCACTTGCCTGGCGGCGATCGCTGTGGCGTCAGTAGGAATCGCGTCATGGATCTTTCGGAGCCGTCATTCGAGTCCTCGCCGGAGCGCCGCGAAAGCGTCTTTGCCCGCCGCGATTTCAAGCTGTTCCTGCTCGCGATGTTTCTTGCGTCGCTCGCGTCGGCGGCGCAATCGGTCGCGGTCAGTTGGCAGATCTACGACATCGCGCGCGAGCCGATAGTACTCGGCTACGCGGGTCTTGCGCAGTTTCTGCCGATGGCGATCCTCGCGCTGCCCGCGGGCGATTTGGCCGATCGCCGCAACCGCCGCACGATTCTCTCGATTGGATTTGTCGTGCAGGCTGTCTGCGCGGGCGCATTGGTGGTGCTCGCCTTCGCGGACTATCGCGTGATCGCGCCGTTCTATGTGGTGCTCGCGCTGCTCGGGGTCGTGCGCGCCTTCGTGCGGCCGGCGTCGGATGCGTTCCTGCCGCTGCTGGTCCCGGTCGAGCAGTTTCCCGAGGCGGTCGCATGGACTTCTTCGGCCCGCCAGATCGCGACGATCGCCGGTCCGGCTCTCGGCGGACTGCTGTATGTTTTCGGGGCGCTCGCGGCTTATGGGATGTGCCTTGCGATGTTCTCGGTCGTCGCGCTCGCGTTCGCGCTGATCCATACGCAGAGCGTTCACGAGGCTCCGCCGCCGGGGCAAAGCGCGTTCGCGCGGGTGACGGCGGGAATCAAATATCTCCGCACGCAGCCGATTATCCTGGGCGCAATCTCGCTCGATCTGTTCGCGGTGCTGCTCGGCGGCGCGACCGCGCTGCTCCCGATCTATGCGCGCGATATCCTGCGCGTCGGCCCCGGAGGACTGGGCCTGCTGCGCAGCGCGCCCGCTCTAGGAGCCGCCGTGATGGGCCTTGGCCTGGTGAGGATTCCGCTCAAGCGCCGCGCGGGTTTGACGATGTTCGGATGCGTCGCGATTTTCGGAATCGCGACGATCGTGTTCGGGCTCTCGCGCGATTTTGCGCTCTCGCTCGCCGCGCTCATCGTGCTGGGCGCGTCCGACATGATCAGCGTCTATGTCCGCCATACGCTGACACAGCTCGCGACTCCCGACGCGATGCGCGGGCGGGTCAGCGCGATCAACTCGCTGTTCATCGGCACCTCGAATGAACTCGGCGAGTTCGAGTCGGGAGTCACCGCCGCGTGGTTCGGCACCGTTGCCTCGGTGGTGATCGGCGGAATCGGCACTATCGGCGTGGTCGCGCTTTGGATGTGGATGTTCCCGAGCCTGCGCCAGGTCGATGATCTGATCGCCGTTACGCCAGAATAAATCGTGTCAGCGCTTCATCCAGGCCGCGAGGCGAGCAGCGCTTCGCTCTCGACGATCTCGTCGAACATTCCCGAGGGCGAGAACCCGAGCAGCGCTGCGCGCAGCTCGCGCTCGAAGGCCTCGCGCCGCTCGCCGAGGAAAGCGATCGAGGTCGAGGACATCGAATAGGCTCGGCCGATGAGATCCTCGAGGCTAGAGGTGCGCCTGCCCGTCACCGCGACTCGGTCGATCACGGAGAAGGGCGAGCGCAGCACCACGGTCTCGTGCCGCTCCCACGCGGGATTGGTCCAGTGACGACGGTACGCGCGCGCCGTGGCATATTTGCGCGATACGATTTCCCACGCCGCGCGCCAGCCGTTCTCCGGCGCGTCGAGCAGCCGCTCGCCGAGAAGCGCGATCGCGCCGCCCGGCTCGATAGTCGTGTCGAGCCTCGCGAGCGTCGCGTCGCGGTCCATCCAATGGAACGAGCGCCCCATCGTCGCCATCCGGAACGCGCCGAGCTCGGGGCCGAGCGTCTGCGAGCTTCCCGCAACCAGCGTCAGCGCCACGCGCGCGCGTTTGGCTTCGTGGCGCGCCGCTTCGAGCATCGCGGGTTCCGGATCGACGCCGACCACCTCGGCGAAATAGGGCGCCATCGCGATCGCGATAAACCCGGGACCGCATCCGAGGTCGAGCAGACGCCCGCGTCCGTCCAGCCCGCGCCGCTTCGCAATCAGCTCGAACAGCGCCGCCGGATAGCGCGGACGAAACCGCGCGTAGTAAGGAACGGTGGACTCAAATCTGCCGGTATATTCGGGCATTGGGATCGAATGTATCTCAGAATATCACTCTTCAATCCCGATACATCGATTCTATCTGCTCGCGATAATGCTCCTGCACTACCTTGCGGCGGAGCTTGAGCGTCGGGGTCAGCTCGCCGTTTTCCTGCGAGAACGGACGCGCGACCAGCGTGAACGCTGAGATCGCCTCGACGTCCGAGAGCGGCTTGTTGAACTCCTTGAGCTTCGATCCGAATAGCTGGCGGATCGCGGGCGTCTCAACCAGCTCCTCGGGCGGCTTCGCGTCGAGTCCGTTGCTCTTCAGATAGTCGCCAAGATTTTCGAGGTTCGGGACCAGCAGCGCGGCGAGGTGCTTTCTCCGGTCGCCGATCACACATGCCTGCGCGATATACGGGTCGGTCGCGAGGCGAGTTTCGAGGTTCGCCGGCGAGATATTCTTGCCGCCGGAGAGCACGATGATCTCCTTCTTGCGATCGGTGATCGCGATGAAGCCCTCGGCGTCGATGCTCGCGATGTCGCCGGTGTGCAGCCATCCTTCGGCGTCGATCGTTTCGCGCGTCTCGTCCTCGCGCTTGTAGTAGCCTTTCATTACGTTGGGTCCGCGCAGCAGCAGCTCGCCGTCGGGCGCGGTCTTCGCCTGCACGCTCGCGAGCGGACGGCCGACGGTGCCGATTCGGGTGCGCCCGCGATCGAGATTCACCGACACGACCGGCGCCGCCTCCGTGAGTCCGTAGCCCTCGACGATCGGAACCTCCGCCGCCGCGAGGAAGCGGAAGATCTCCTTGGGCAGCGGCGCTCCGCCGGATATTAGATAGCGCAGCCGTCCGCCGAAGACCGCGTTGATCCGCGCGAACACCAGCTTGCGGAATATCGCCATCGGAGCGGCGAGCTGCGGCGGCACGCTCTTGCCATGATGCCGATACTCCGCGGCCTGTTTGCCTACCGATACCGCCGCGTTGAACATAGCGCGCTTAAAGACGGGTCCAGACTCGACCTGCTTCATCACGCGGCTGTAAATCACTTCGAGCAGCCGCGGCACCACCAGCAGAACGGTCGGCCGAATCTCCTGCAGGTTCGCCGCGATCGAGGTCAGCCCTTCGGCGAACGCGATCGATCCGCCCGCCATCGTGACCGCGTAGTATCCGGCGGTGCGCTCGAACGAATGCGCAATCGGCAGCACCGAAAGAGTCTGGTCGGTATCGCTGAGCGTCAGCGCCTCGAGCGCGTCGTAGCAGTTGGCCAGGATGTTCCCATGCGTGAGCATCACGCCCTTGGACGGTCCCGTGGTGCCGGAGGTGTAGATGATCGTCGCCAGATCGTCGGGCGAGCCCTGAACGACCGGCGCGGGGGAATCGGCGCTGGCCGATTCGAGCGTCAGCACCGGAGGTCCGCCGTTCGCGGCCGGGTGAGGCTCGGCGCCGTGATGGATCGCGATGATCGCGGTCATCTCGCGGATCGACGGCGCCATCGCCAGCAGCTTCTTCACGTGCTCGGGTCCGTTGGCTGCGACAATTCTCGCGCCAGAGTCGCCTATTACATGACGGGTCTCCTCGACGCCGCTGGTGGTGTACAGCGGCACCACGACGGCGCCGAGTCCGATCGCGGCCTGATCGACGATGATCCATTGCGGCGAATTGTCGGAGAGGATTCCAATACGGTCGCCGGCGCGAACTCCCAGTTTGATCAGACCTGCGCGCAAGCGGCCGGCCGCGGCGGAAACCGCGTTGAACGAATGGCTCTGCCACTCCTTGTTGCGCTTTTCCTGGAGAAACTTCCGATCGCCGTACTTCGCGACCTGCCGCTCGAATCCCAGGGCCAACGTCGCAACCCGATCCGCCATAAACGCTCGACCTCCGTTATCTGCAACTAGCGAGTTCTAGCCGAAAGGCGGGTCATCGCCAAATGGTCAAGGTCCCGGCGCGTCGTGGGTTTGATTCATCAGGAATGGAACGCCTCGAACGATAGCGATCTATCCGCCGGATGCCGTTTTACCGCACGACTGGAGAAATCCGCGGAAAACCGCTGAAGATGCGAAAGCGCCCGCAATCACTGGAAAATCCTCTCAGCCGCTGCTATCTTGCGTAAGCTTTGGATTGTAGCTGGGACAGAATTTTTCATTTCACTAAACGGATCGCGGATGCGCATAATCGCGCGGCTTTTATGAATCCGGGTTTGCGTGCGCGCCGTCCGGGCCGCGCCCTTACGATGGGCCGTGGTGCGTGGACGTGCGCTTTAGAGCGCAGGGGGTGAGGCTTCTAAGATGCTGGAATCCATGTATTTCCCGCACGATATTTCCACGTTCGGGCCGCGGATCGATTTCCTGTTCATCCTGATTTTCTGGATCGTCCTGGTGACCTGGCTGGCGGTGATGATCGCGCTGGTCGTGTTCCTGTTCAAATACCGGCATCGGCCCGGCCGCAAAGCTGAGTATATCGAGGGCAACACGCGCCTCGAGGTCACCTGGACCAGCATCACCGCCGTGATCCTGATCATCCTCGCGATGATGAGCCGCTCGACCTGGGCCGACATCAAGGAGAACGGGCCTCCGGGGCAGGTCTTCTACAACGTGACGGCCAAGCAGTTTAACTGGGAAATCACCTATCCGGGTCCCGACGGAAAACTTGGCACCAAGGACGATGTCACGGTCGAGAACGAGATGCATGTGCCGGTGAACCAGGTGGTGCGGATCAACCTCGCATCAAGGGACGTCATCCACAGCTTTTTCGTGCCGAACCTCAGACTCAAGCAGGATGCGGTGCCGGGCCGCGTGATCGAGGTGTGGTTCGAGGCGAAGGAAGTCGGCACCTACGCGATCCCGTGCGCGGAGCTGTGCGGATTCGGACACTCCGGGATGCAGGGGACGCTGACCGTACAATCGGAAGCGGACTTTCAGAAATGGCTCAAAGATCAGTACGCGAACGGCAACCAGTAATGGATGAGTTCGCCGCGATATGGCGCGGAGGAGATTGGCTCAGATGAGCAGCACGGCAGCGGTTGCGGTTGGAGGCGCGCACGCCGAGCATCACGAGCTCGGATTCTGGCGCACCTATATCTTTTCAGAAGACCACAAAATGATCGGACGCCAGTTCCTATTCGTGGCGTTGTTCATGATGGCGATCGGCGGCTTGATGGCGATGCTGATGCGGTTGGACCTGGCGTGGCCCGACACCCAGTTCAGCTTCCTCAAGATTCTTCCGCAGTCGATCCAGAATGACAGCGCTATAACCGCCGCGACTTATAACTCGACGCTCACGATGCACGCGACGATCATGATCTTCTTCGTCGTGATGCCGATCCTGGTCGGATGCTTCGGCAATTTTCTGATCCCGCTGATGATCGGCGCGCGCGACATGGCGTTTCCCAAGCTCAACATGCTCTCGTTCTGGGTGGGCGCGGTCGCCGGCGTGATCATGCTGTCGTCGTTCTTCGTGTCAGGCGGTCCCGCCGCCGCCGGGTGGACATCGTATGCGCCGCTCAGTGCGGTGCCGATCTACACCGGCGTCGATTGGGGCCAGAACCTCTGGTGCATCAGTATCATCGTGCTCGGCGTGTCGTCGTTGATGGGCTCGATCAACTACATCACGACGATCATCAACATGCGGACCAAGGGGATGCATTTCTTCCGCCTGCCGCTGGTGATCTGGGCGTTATTCATCACCGCGATTCTCTTGCTGCTGGCGCTGCCGGTGCTGACCACGGCGCTGGCGCTGCTGTTGTTCGATCGGATCGGCGGAACGCATTTCTTCCTGCCCGCGGGCGGCGGCGAACCGCTCCTGTGGCAGCATCTATTCTGGTTCTTTGGGCATCCCGAGGTCTACATCATGATCCTCCCCGCGATGGGGATCGCGTCGGAGGTTATCGCGACCTTCTCGCGCAAGCCGATTTTTGGCTACCGCGCGATGGTGTACGCAATCTGCGCGATCGCGGGACTGTCCTGGATGGTGTGGGGTCATCACATGTTCCAGTCCGGAATGGATCCGGAACTGGGCACCAGCTTCATGATCACCACGATGGTGATCGCGGTGCCGTCGGCGATTAAGACTTTCAACTGGCTGGGCACACTATATAAGGGCGACATCCATTACACGGCCGCCATGCTCAATGCGCTGTCGTTCGTCGCGATGTTCGTGATCGGCGGACTGTCGGGAATTTTCATGGCCTGCACGCCGGTGGACATGTACATCCACGATACCTACTTCATCGTCGCGCACATCCACTACGTCCTGTTCGGCGGAAGCCTGTTCGGAATTTTCGCCGGGATTACGTATTGGTATCCGAAAATGTTCGGACGTATGATGAACGAATCTCTGGGCAAGCTTCATTTCTGGATCACGTTCGTCGCGTTCAACTGCACTTTTTTTCCGATGCATATTCTCGGCATGGCCGGCCATATGCGCCGAATCTACAACCCGCAGCAGTACGACTTTCTGAAACCGATCCAGCCAATCAACATGTTCATCTCGGTCAGCGCCTTCGTGCTCGGCTCCGCGCAGTTTCTTCTCCTCGCCAACATGATCTGGAGCTATTACAGAGGCCAGAAGGCGACGGAAAATCCGTGGCATGCCAACACGCTCGAATGGAGCGCGCCGTCGCCTCCGGGACACGGCAACTGGCCGGGCAGGGTGCCGGAAGTATTCCGCGGTCCTTACGAATACAGCTCGCCCGAGTCGGCGGAGGATTATCTTCCGCAGTGGGCGGTCGCCGAACACGAGACGGCGGCGGCGGATTGAGGAGACGCTTTGCCGATCGAAGCTGACAGCGTAATCTCCCTTGCTCGCGAACGCGCGCTGCATCGCTTTGCGATGCTCGCGGCGGGTGCGACGTTCTGCCTGATCTTCGTGGGGGGCCTCGTGACCTCGACCGGCTCCGCGCTCGCGGTGCCTGACTGGCCGCTCGCATTCGGCAAGCTCATACCAGCGTGGCAGGGCGGAATCCGCTTCGAGTTCGGGCATCGCGTCGTCGCCGCAATCGTGGTGACGCTCACGCTCATCCTGATGGCGTGGGCGTGGCGCGTCGAGCCGCGAAAGTGGGTGCGCAATACGATCCTCGCGGCATTTGGACTGATCATCGTGCAGGCGATCCTGGGCGGTATCACGGTGCTGTTCGAGTTGCCGCTGCCGATCGCGGTTGCGCACGCGGGCACTGCGCAGGCGTTTTTCTGCCTGATGGTTTCGATTGCGATTTTCACTAATCCGCGCTGGACGCGCACCGAGCGTCGCAGCGAAGAGCCGGTGCGAATTCCGCTGGCGATGCTGGCGGGCGTGACGACCGCTGTTATCTATCTGCAAATCCTCGTTGGCGCGGTGATGCGCCATCTCGGCGCGGGGCTTGCCATTCCGGATTTTCCACTCGCCTTCGGCCAGTTGATTCCACCCTATTGGAACGAATACATCGCGGTGAATTTCGCGCATCGATGCGGCGCCGTGCTCGTGACGATCTTGGTCATCTGGACGGTCGCTCGTGTTTTGCGATCGCATCGCAATGAACCCGAACTGCGTCATCCGGCGCTCGGACTCTTCCTGCTGCTGGTGATGCAAATCTGCTTGGGCGCGATAACCATCTGGAGCGGTCGCGCCGTCATCCCGACCACCAGCCACGTGCTGATCGGTGCGGCAGTGCTCGCGACCAGCCTCACGATCACGATTCGCGCGTATCATGTTTATGGAATCGCAACGCGAGGCGGAGCCGCACAGGCGGTTTCAAGCATTGCGCGCGAACAGCATTCGCTCGGGCATCAGGTGTCGGCGTGAACGCCAAAGTAGCGATGATGGAAGCCGAAGCCGGCGCGATTCGCGCGCGGCTCTTGGCATTTATCGAGCTCACCAAGCCACGCGTGGTCGCGATGGTGCTGGTCACGACGCTGGCGGGGTTCTATCTCGGCGGGACGGGCGGATTCGATTTCCTTCTCGCGTTCAATTTGATCGTCGGCACTGCTCTGGCCGCCGGCGGCACGCTCGCGCTCAATCAATACATGGAGCGCGAGACCGACGCGCTGATGCATCGCACGCAGCATCGCCCGCTCCCGGACGGCAGGCTGCGCCCGATCGAGGCGCTGGTGTTCGGATGCGCCGCGAGCGCAATTGGGTTCGCCTACCTGATCGCCGCGACGAATCTGCTTTGCGCCGCGACGACCGCGGCGATTACCGCTATTTACCTGCTGGCATACACGCCGCTCAAACGGCGCTCATGGCTATGCGACGTGATCGGCGCGATTCCCGGTGCGTTGCCTCCGGTCGCCGGATGGGCGGCCGCCCGCGGCAGCATTGCGGCTCAGCCGCTGGTGATGTTCGGGATCATGTTCCTGTGGCAGTTGCCCCATACGTTCGCGGTCGCCCGGCTCTATCGCGAGGACTACGCCCGCGCCGGAATCCATCTACTTCCCGCAGATCGAAGCTGGGGCAATCCGTCTGATCCAGTCGTGATCGGCGCGAGTGCCGGATTGCTCGTGCTCGGTATCTTACCGTGGATGATGGGAGCGGCGGGCATAGTGTATGGCGCGATCGCGGTGATCGGCGGAGCCGCGATGCTGCTATTCGGCGTAGCGATGGTTCGCGCGCCGGGACGCGCGCAGGCGGCCAGGCGGCTGCTGTTCGCGTCCCTGATTTATTTGCCGATCATTCTATTGATGATGGTGATCGATAAAATCTAGGCGAAAGCGATGCCAGCATTGGTCAGCCGCGAAGACGTAAAAGAAGAGAACCGCCGGGTTCTGAAAATTATTCTCGGCGTGATGGTTTTCCTGGTGATGGTGTCGATCGTGACGATTCTGGTGAAGCACTGAGGCGATGAGCGCGTGAGCGTTACGACCGCAAAAATCCGCCCGATGATGGTGCCACCGCGGCGCGGCGGCGGCTCGGGCGACGAGACCGAGTCCCGCTTCATCAGCAATGCGATGCTCGCGATCTTGATGGTGATCGCGACTGAGACGATGCTGTTCAGCGCGCTCATCGGGTCGTTCATCATTTTCCGCATGCAGGCGCCGTTCTGGCCGCCGCCTGCGCAGCCGCGGCTGCCGATCGACGTCACCTGGGTCAATACCTTCGTGCTGCTCGCGAGCGCGGGGACGATGACGATGGCGCTGCGCGCGGTGCATCAGAGCCGCCAGCGGCTTTTGCGGCGCTGGATCGCGATCACGGGGCTGCTCGGCGTCACCTTTCTGGCGGTGCAGGGATCGGAATGGGTGCGGCTGGTCGCGCACGGGCTGACGCTCTCGAGCGGCAGCTACGGCGCGACGTTCTATCTGCTGATCGGACTCCACGGCCTGCACGTCGCGGCCGGAGTCATCTGGCTGTGCGCGGTCGCATTCGCCGCGCAGCGCGGGCGTTACAACGCGCGCAACGCGTCGCCGGTCGAGCTGTGCACGGTGTACTGGTATTTTGTGTGCGCGGTCTGGCCGCTGTTGTTTTTTCTGGTTTATCTGATGTGATTGTGAATTGAAGTTTTCGCAAGCGGTATTAGCGAGGGGAACATGAAAAATATTTTGCGAGCAACAGGAATCGTGGCGCAGGCGGCGGCGATGCTGACCGCAGCGGCCGGAGCGGCGAACGCATGCGCGATGTGCGGCCTGTCGCCCGGGGACCACGCGATCCACGCCTTCAACACCAGCGTTATCTTCATGCTGGCTGGCCCGTACATTACGATCGCGGCCATCAGCGCGATCCTGTATGGCGCGTATCGGCGCTCGATCCGCAAACAAGTGCCGCAGGTGATCTCGAGGCGCTAGACCGGTTCGCGCATGACTCGAATTCGACGGGGAGACGATGATGAGTGAGGCTTTGGCAGCGGATCCGCACGCGCATGGCGCGGTGCACGCGGCAGTGCTGGATGAGTACGAACCTTCAATAACGCCGGGCAACTCCGGCAAGCTCGGGATGTGGGCGTTTCTGGCGGCCGACGCGATGACCTTTGGCGCGGCGATCGCCGCTTACGGCGCGTTGCGTTACAACAACGTCAACTGGCCCAACCCGGCCGACTATCTGGGAATCACCACTACCGCGATCATGACGTTCATCCTGATCTGCTCGAGCGTCACGATGGTCGAGTCGATCCATGGCGTGCAGAACGGCAATCAGTCGAAGTTTAAAACCTTCATGTTCCTGACGATGCTCGGCGGCGTCGCGTTTCTCACGATGCAGGCGTTCGAGTGGCATCACCTGTTGATGGAACGTGGTATGTCGATTCATCGTGATCTCTTCGACGCGACTTTTTTCATCCTGACCGGATTCCACGGATGCCACGTGTTCGGCGGCGTTGTGTACAACACCGTGATTTGGATTCGCGGCCTGATGGGCAAGATTCCGCAGAGCAAGGCGGGGTTGGTCGAGATCGCGGGGCTCTATTGGCACTTTGTCGATCTCGTGTGGATCCTGATTTTCACTTTCGTGTACCTGATCTAGGGCTCGCGCCGGCGCGCGAATTGTTCGGGGGAGGCGCAAGGATCAACTATGGCGGCTGAAGCGGCAATTAATTCGCATGAGACTCATGCGGAGCATACGGGCCCGAGCTATATCGCGGTCTTCATATACCTGGCGGTGCTGACCGCCGTCGAATTGCTGGTCTATGCGATGAATTTTCCGACCGACATCAAGATCGGGCTGCTGGTCGCACTCGCGATGGCCAAAGCGGTTCTGGTCGCGATGTATTTCATGCATTTGGCGACCGAGCACAAGGGGCTATGGGTGATCGCGGCGACGCCGATGATCCTGGTCGCGTTCTGCTACCTGATGCTGCGGCCGGATCTGAGCAAACGCGCGTGGGCGCACGCACGCCATACCGCGCCGATCGCGGCCGAACCGGCGACGGCACCCCCGTCGTAGCGGCAATCGGAAGCGGCGTTGATTCCGTATTCAATTCTGCCGCAGGCC
The DNA here is from genome assembly GCA_963801665.1 of uncultured delta proteobacterium. Lineage (GTDB taxonomy): Bacteria > Desulfobacterota > Binatia > Binatales > Binataceae > JBARDN01. The sequence goes on from CAWDFL010000003.1 coordinate 1,346,478, forward strand.
AACGCGATTCTGAATTCGATCGCGGCAGTGCTGCTGGCGGCGGGGTTCATCTTCATCAAACGCAAAAATGTGCCGGCGCATCGCGCGTGCATGCTGAGCGCGCTCGTGGTCTCGGCGCTGTTCCTGATTTCGTACCTGACCTTTCACGCGCACGCGGGCGAGATCCGCTTCAGCGGGATCGGATGGATTCGTCCGGTGTACTTCACGATTCTGATCCCGCACGTGACTCTGGCGATCGTGATCGTGCCGCTCGCTCTGATCACGGTGTCCTATGCACTGCGCGGGCGTTTCGCATCGCATCGGAGAATCGCGCGTTGGACCTGGCCGCTCTGGATGTATGTCTCGGTCACGGGAGTGATCGTGTACTTCATGCTGTACATTCTCTACACCCCAATCATGCCGTGACGTTCTGATCCCTCGCCCGCTGTCCGATCCCTCGCCTTGAAAGTGAGGTGCCATTGGCACGCGGTTAGGTGAGGGACCGAATTCAGCGCGGCGCGTAGGCGACGTGCGATTAAAGAGCGCAGCAGGCGGTTACTAGCCCCTCCGGCGCGGAGGGGAATCCAGCAGGGGCCGCGTATCGAGCAAGGCTTCCCTATGAAGAAAGTCACTGCACCTCTCGCGCGTTGCGGGACAATGAGAGTGGCTGCGGCGCAGGCCAAAAAGAACGACCTAACCCCCGACCCCTTCCCGCACGGGAAGGGGAGTCAGAAACCGAACCTCGATGGCAAGACTGGCACGCGGAGCGTCGCTATTGGTGCCGGGAATTCGCCAGAGCACTCGAACGCTTGCGACCAGTGTGCCCCTTCCCGTGCGGGAAGGGGATAGGGGTTAGGTCGATTGCCTGAGAAGCACCCTCGCCCGAGGACATCCGATTTTCATCCATCAGGATGCGCGCAGCGCATGCCAACTTACCCGCGGCAGGCTTCGCGTGGCGAAGCCTGCCGCGGCCTCCCGGGGCCTCCCGGAGGGAGAGGCGAAGACAGGCGAACCAGCGTTTACGCTTTCGCGCTGGGGCGGCTGGAGACCGCTTCGTGCCAGCGCTTGAGATTTTTTTGCTCGGGCGTGATCTTGATGCCGGTGGTGCGTCCGAAGTCGATCCCGATTAGCGCTGTGATATCCGCGATCGAGTAGCGATCTCCCGCGATGAACTGCCGGTCCGCGAGCTCCTTGTCGAGCCATTCGAGCCGCTTGATCGCCGCGGCATGGCAGATCTCGCCGTACTCTTTCGACTGCGGGATGCGGCCCTTGAAGAAATCGCTGGTGTTGCGAAATGCGCCGGCGGCCATGCTGAGAATCTCGAACTCCATCCGGCGGTTCCACATCTCGACCACGGCCCTATCTTTGCCGTCGACTCCGAACAGCGCGGGCTCGGGCTTCTGCGCCTCGAAGAACTTGCAGATCGCGACCGACTCGGCGATATGCGTTCCATCGTCGAGTTCGAGCACGGGCAGCCCGCCCATCGGGTTGATCTTGAGGAACTCGGGTTTGCGGTTATCGCCGGTCGCGATGTTTACCTGCTCGTAGGGAACCTGGATTCCTTTCTCGGCAAGAAAGACACGAACACGGCGCGGATTCGGGGCTTGGGTGAATTCGTAGATTTTCATATCGGTTGCAATTTAAAACTGTGCCGCCGCGGCGTCAAGCGCTCGCGGATGCCGCGCTCAGCGCGCGATTCGCGCCGCCTGCCCGGTGCTGAAGGCGGACCCGCGTCAATTGGTGATGACAGTCTGCGCCGTGCTTGAAAGATTGATCGAACTGAGGCTGCTCACCTTGAAGGGAAACGTATAGGTGTACGAGACCTGGATCGAAACCTTGCCGCCCGGAGCCTGCGCGGTGGTCCAGTCGGGCGTCGAGGTCACTACGACTTTCGAGGAATCCAGTCCTGTCATGATCCCATCGACATAGCCGCTGAGTGTCGTATCGGAGGTGCTCGAGTTGCCGCTGGTCGAGCTGTGCACCATCGCCCAGCGGGCCGCGCTCCCGGCGGCGTATGAGACCAGGCAATAGTCATAGAACAGCGAACCGAACTGGATAATGCCGAACAGCAGAAGGAGCAGCAGAGCCGCGATCATTCCAAATTCAGTTGATGTCTGGCCGCGCCGCCAGCAGTCACGGATGCGGACGCATTCGGGCCGCGTGCTATCGACTCTGATTCCGCGAAGGTTCATGAAAAAACCCTTTCGTCCTACGACGATCTGGCGGCTGGCTGGACCACCGGCATATTCGAGGAGGCCGAGATGGTGACCGTGGCAGGAAGTCCTATCGCCGGATACGAGATCGGCGGAGTGATCTTCGCGCTGGTGCTCACCTGCACGAACATCTGCTGGTTGCTCGAGCAGGTGGACTCGGCCGTGCAGCCTGTCCCCGAGCCGTAGGCGCAGCATACGCTGGTCGCGGTCGCGGAGGCGGAGGGAACCGCACCCGCGTTCTGCAGCGCGATGCTGGTCATTCCGCTTACATCGCTCGACGCGATCAGGCTCGAGGATCCGTACTCGGCGCCCGCGCGCGCCGCGTCGGTCATCTCGATTTGCATGTACAGCAGGTATCCGAGGTCGCAAGCTCCGAGCAGCAGCAGGATCAGGAACCCGGCGCTCATTGCCATTTCGACGGTGCTTTGGCCGCGGCTCCAGCGCCGGAGCCATCCGGATCGGTGGCCAGCGACTCGCCGAATCTGACTTTGATGCTTACTGAACAAGGCTGACCTGCTGGATCGGCGCGCCGTCGGCGAGGCTAGAGTAGTTATTCTCCACGTTGAACGTCGAACCGCTGTTTACAGTGATGTCGTAGGCGATCACGATCGAGTACGAATCCGCGAATCCGCCGTTGAAGGTCAGTTGTGCGTCGGGCAGGTATAGAATCCCGTTCAGGGTCGAGGTCGAGTTGCTGTCCAGAGTCACCGCGCTGCTGTCGGTGCGATTCTGAAAGAACAGAACGCCCTCGTCGGGTCCGGAAGTGGGCGCGGTCAGATTGAGCGTCGCGTAGCTGTTCATCGTGAGCGTGCCGCTGTTGAAATACATCGTCACGTTGGTGGTGTCGTTGTCGGAAGGATTTTCGCTCTGGACCGTGCCGCCGTCGACGATGAAGTTGGCGTTGAAGTAGTACAGGCCGCTCTGGCTCAGGTTGACCGTCGTGCCGCTGCCATTCTCGTTGATGCCGCTGCCGTAGTATCCCGGAGCGAGATCGACCGTGGTGTTGCCGTCGGCATTGATGCCGCTGCTGTAGTAGTAAGAAGCGGTGCCGCCGGCATTGAAGATTCCGTTGTTGATATTGATCGTGCTGCCAAAGTAGTAGCTGCCGGTGCCATTGAGCAGGATCGAGTTCTCGCTGTTGATTCCCGAGTTGAACCAGTAGTTGGCGCTCCCGCTTGCGTCGATCGTCCCGCCGTTCATGCTGAGGCCGCCGCCGAAATAGTAGCTGCTGCCGCCCTTCAGGCTGACCGTGCCGTTGGTATTGAGGCCGTTGGGGAAAACGTACGCGCCCGAATTGCTGAAGTTAACCGTCGCCGAGGAGCTGTTGAAATTGACGCTGCTGTAGCATCCTGCGGGTTCGTTGTAGGTGCCCGGCGAGTTGATATTTATATTCTGTCCGTTGGTGCAGGTTGAGGAAGGCGCACTCGGCTTCGAGGGCGCCGACGGCGTGCTGAGGCTTGCCAGCGGGTCCGAGAACGAACGCATCCCGGTGACCGGCACAGGTGACACGCAGCTCTTGCAATTCAGCGTGTCGCCTCCGACCACGCCGATTCCGTTGGTGCTCGAAAGCGATCCGCCGTTGACGGTCAGCGCGGAGCTGCTGCTTTGCGAATCGATCATGATTCCGCACTTCGACGCGACCGTGCCGCCGTTGAACAGGAAATGGCCGCTCGAGGTAGGATCGAGCTGGTAGATGCAGCCCGTCGGCGTCGGCATCGCGATCGCCGTGGCCGACTCCGCGATCGACGACCATCCTGGCAGCACCCGCAGGAAGTAGGTCGGCTGGGTCTGCGAAACGGTTACCTGTACGCCGCCGGGATAGGAACTGCCCGGATCGCCGACCGAGACCGTGACCAAATTGGGATTGCCGGTGGTGGCGGCTCCATTCTGGAAGCCGTCGAGCTGCGCGGCCGCGAGCGCCTCGGCGCTGGCGGTGGTGCTGCCGTTGAGTTCAGCCTGCGCCCCCGCGATCGCCGCCGCGTCTGCGGCGGCCTGCATCTTGAGCTTGGTGTTCCACAGCACGCCCATGTCGGTACCCAGGCCGACCATGCCCAACAGCACGGTCATCCCGGCGGCAACCAGCGGAATCGCCTGGCCGCGCTGGCAAAAAAAGGAATGTTTGCGGCGCTTAAGATTGCGCGGAGGCTTGCGATTACCACACGGGCTGACAGAAGCGGCGCGAAAGAGGTACGCGAAGAATGTTGAAGCGCGCATAAATATGGCTCTGTCCTAGAAGCAAAAGGCGCGCCTGCATATTTCAGCGTAAGTAGCTGCGTATTCGGCGCTCTTGCGGCGTCAGGTGCGGCACTAACGCTACCTACTGTAGCTTCTATGCAACTAAGTGTAGGATTTTCACCTTCGCGGTGGCCCGTCCGCGCACAATTGCGCCGGAAACCGGGCGCGCGCGCGTCAAGCTTCAGCGCGCGATTCGCATCTGGACCGTATCGGTGAATGGGAACGTGGCCGACGGAAACAGCCCACCGACGAATTGGAAATTATACTGGACCGTTACCTGGACCACGCTCCCCGGCTGATTGTTGGGCGTCCACGCAGCGGTGGTCGAGAGATTGGCGGTGTTGAGGCCGCTTGCGAGGCTCTGCGCGTATGTCTGGAGGTCGCTCAACTGCGCGGGCGACGCGCTGGTGCTTCCGCGAACCATCGCGTAGCGCGCGGTCTGGCTGGCGGCGTACGAGACGAAGTCATAGGCGTACATCGCGGCGGAAAACTCGATCATTCCGAGCAGCAGCGTCAGAAACACCGCGCCGACGATCGCGAACTCGGTGGTTGCCTGTCCGGAGCTCCTGCGGCGCGCGCTCATCTTGGTTCTTTCGCTCACTGCACGCGCAAAGTCGCCTGCGCGCTCATCGTGAACGCGGCAGGAAGGCCAGGATAGTTGACCAGCGTCGCGTAGGTCGCCGTGGTCTTCGCCTGCACGAACACCGCGAACTCGCCCGAGGCGCAGTTGTTGCTGGTGCATGAAGTCGCGGCGCCGTTGGCGCATTGGCAGAAATTGGTCGCGGTCGAGGCAAAGGCGTTCGAGGGATAGAGCTTGTTGAACAGGCCGCTCGCCTGCACGTCGTTGGTCGCCGCCGATTCCATTCCGGTTAGATCGCCGTCGGTGGTGGTAGTGGCGCCGTACTCGGCGGCAGCGTCGGCGGCATGCTCGAGCGCGACGCTTAAGTACATCATGCGTCCCGCCTCGACCACGGCCAGCAGGATGAACATCAGGATCGGAGCGACGAGCGCGGCTTCGAGGATACTCTGGCCGCGCGCGGCCTTATTCCGCCAGCGTCGCATTTTGAATCGGCGAGCCTCCAGTGAGCGACGAATAGTTGGCGTTCATCGTGATGTTGCCGTTCACCATCAGGTCCTTGGCGACGATGATCGAGTAGGCGGCGTTGCTGCCGCCGTTGTAAGTGAGGTCGGTGGTCGGAAAATAGAGCGCGCCGGTGAAGTTCACCGTGTCGCTGCCATTGATGATGCTCGCGGCGCCGTTGGTGACCGAGCGGTCCTGGAAGAACAGGATTCCTTTGAGCGGACCCGAGGTCGGCGCGCTGAGCGTCGCGGTGACGCTGCCATTCAGTGTGATCGGTCCGTATCCGCTGCTGCCGGTGGTGTCATAAAAAGTGACGCCGGTGCCGGTGAGAGTGCATCCGCCATTGGCGATCATCCCGCCGCCCGCCAGCACGTAAACCCCGGGCGCAAAATTCGCCTTGGCGTTACCGTTCAGGATGATCCCGCCGCAATAAACTCCGGGGCTCATCTGCACCGATTGATTCGAGTTGACGATAAAATTGTTGTAGGTGCACGGACCTACGAACGGAGCCGGCACACCCGCCAGCGGATCCGACACCGGCAGAATTCCCGTCACCGGCTTCGGCGTGAGCACCACGTTGCCATTGGCGAGAGTGTTGCCGACCACGCCGATCGCGCTGGCGGTGATAGTGACGTTGCCGTTGGCGATAAGCGCGGTGCTGCTGCTCGAATCGTCGAGGATTCCGCATTGCGACGTGATATTGCCATTGCCGTTGGCCGTGATCGCACCTGAGGCTGAGGGATCGAGAACGTACATGCATCCGCTCGCGTTCGCGGTGCCGGCGACCGCGCGTGCGCTCACGTCCATGGTCTTGATCCCGAGCAGGCCCAAGAACCAGGTCGGCTGCGGCTGATCGATAATCGCTTCGACATAACTGTCGTTGCTGGTGAAGTTTCCACTGAGCGGCGGATTGTTGATCGTGACCGTGGTGCCGGCCGTGGTGGTGAACCCGTTGAGCGTGGCGTCGTTGTCGCCAGCGGCGGCAGGACTCTCCGCGTTGGTAATGAGCGCCGAGGCCGCAGCGACGGCGGCTGCGTCCGCCGCAACCTGCATCCGCTGTTTCTGGCGCTGCATATAGCCGACGTCCACCGCCAGCCCCGCGCCGACGAGTATCACCAGGATCGTTATCGCGAGGATCACGAGAATCTGGCCCGACGCGCTCGCGCGAATCGAGGATCGGCCTCTCCCTTGCCCTCTCCCTGGACAAGGAGAGGGAATCTGACACTTCACGCGGTTATGCATAGATCCCTCTGGAAGGGAGAGCATCAGGCGTGCCGTATCTGTGCTGCGCTTTGATTGTCCGAGGCGGGCGTTCGCGTGCGCGAGGCTGATCAGCCTCGCGTCAGACTGCGACCAATGTGCCAGAAAACGAAACGCCGCCGCGCGAAAGTATCGCGGCCGCGGCGAGTTCACGCCGCGGCCGCGATCAGATGAGCCTCGAGACGAAGCGCGATCAGGATTTCAGGAAGTCGCGCACCGCCTTTACGAATGCGGGTTGCTGCTCGTACATCAGCATGTGCCCGGCCTGTTTGATCGTTTCGAGTTTCGCACCCTTGATGCGGCTGGTGAACTCCTTGGCATAGACCGGCGGGATCAGCCGGTCGGACTCGCCCCATAAGAGCAGCGTCGGTATCTTGATTCGGTAAGCGCGCTTGGACAGTCCGCGATCCGGAATCGGCCACAGGAACTTGCCTGCGGTCGCCAGCCGCTTCACGCGCTCGACGTACATGACTTCGAGCGCTTTGAAGTCCTCCGGAATCGCCGTCATCATCTTCGCCGCCTGCGAGTTCGGGTCGTGAAACAGCAGCCCCGCGATCTCGTTCAGCGGCGCGGCAAAGAAGTCAGGTATCGGATGCTCCTGGATCCAGAAGCCTGCCGGGCAGGCCAGCACCAACTTCTTTGCCCGATGCGGATCGAGCGCGACCAGTTCCGCCGCCAGCATCCCGCCCATCGAATGGCCCAGGATATTTGCCTGCGGAATTTTCAGCTCGTCCATCAGCTCGTGGTAGAACAGCGACGCGTCGGAGACATCGTCGATATGCTCGGTCCCCGTCGATTCGCCGTAGCCCGGGAAGTGGGGCGCGTAGACCTTGAAGTCGCGTCCGAGCTCTTCGAGGAACGGCTCCTGCGGCATCAGCCCTCCGGCGCCGTGCAGGAACAGGAGCGGCTCGCCGCCGCTGCCGTACGTATGCAGCTCGATCGAGTATTTGCCGCCTTGGCTTTGATGAGTCGTAATCATTTCGCGCTGCGCGCCTCCACATGGGATGCGGCCAGGGGGCGTTTGGCCGCGCCGTTGGTCGGTTTGGAATCAAAATGGACCGCGGCCGGAGTCGAGATTTCATCCTGCGGCATCCGCTTCGGCGACCACTTGTCCTCGTACTCGCTCCACAGGTCACGCACGTAGGGCGCGACTTCGGTCGCGAACAGGCTGGTGTTCTTGCGCACCAACTCCGGTGGCATCGAGCCGATCTGCATCAGCACCATCAGATGGCCGCAATGGATATGCTTCATCGCTTCGCGCAGCCGCTCGCGCACGGTCTTGGGCGATCCCGCGATCACGTAGCCTTGCTCGACGAAGTCCTTCCACTTGAGGTCCTGCCGCACCATCGCGGCGCGATCGCCGACCTGGCCCAGGATTCCGGCCTTGATCGTTTTCACGGTGCGATAGCCCGGCGCGTCGGCGAATCCGTCATAGACGTGGAGGCATCGGTTGAAGAAGTAGTCCATGTGCGGAGCGTAGTCCTTCTCCGCCTGCTCGTCGGTCTCCGAGACCGCGACGATCTGCGCGAAGCCCATCGAGTATGGATTGAGCTCCTTGCCCTTCTTCGCCATCACGTCCCAGTAGCCGTCGGCGACTTTCTTGCCCGCCAGGTATCCGAAGTACGACAGGAAGCTGTACTGGTAGTCGTGATTGGCGCAGAAGTCCCAAGTCTCGACCGAGCCGCCGCCCGGAATCCAGATCGGCGGATGCGGCTGCTGGACGGGGCGCGGCCACAGGTTGACGTAGCGCAACTTGGTGTACTTGCCGTTGAAGGAGAAGATGTCTTTCTCCTTCCATGCCTTCACGATCAAGTCGTGCGCTTCGTAATAGCGCTCGCGCAGTTGAGCGGGAACTACGCCGTAGCAGAAATTGTCGTCCATCGAGGTGCCGACCGGGAACCCCGCGACCAGGCGCCCGCCCGACATCACGTCGAGCATCGCGAATTCCTCCGCGACGCGGACCGGCGGATTGTACAGCGCGATCGAGTTGCCCAGCACCACCAGGTTGGCGTTCTTCGTGCGCCGCGTAAGCGTCGCCGCCATGATGTTCGGCGACGGCATCATCCCGTAGCCGTTCTGATGATGCTCGTTCACGCCGAGCGCGTCGAAGCCCACGCTGTCGGCGTATTCGAGCTGATCGAGATAATCGTTGTAGAGCTTGTGCCCAACTTTCGGATCGTACAGGTTGCGCGGGATATCGACCCACACGCTGCGGTACTTGTCCTTGAAGTCTTCCGGCAGGAACCGGTACGGCATCAGATGGAACCACGTAAACTTCATGCGCTTTTCTCCTTGGCGTTCGCCGCGCCTTTACGAGGCCGAGGCGATCGCATCGGTCTCGTCCAAGATCCGCTCTTTAATATTTCGATCCTTTAGATTTCGCTGCGTTATATTTTTGGCTCCGCCGTTGCGCGCCGCTCCCACAGACCTTGATTTGCGCTCCGAAGAATCGCCGGTGCGCGCGACGCCGTTGTGATTCCCGCCGGCCAGATGCGACTCAAGCGCCTCTTCGATAAAGTGCTCGGTCGATAGCCCCGTAACGTCGCGGAAGAAGCTGTCGTTGCCCATCAGCATGAAGGCGCCGTTGAGCGTTGCCCAGATGATCGCGGCGGTCCGCGTCACGCCCATCGGATGAGCGATCAGCCCGGCCTCGACCACGCGGCGAATAGTCTTCTCGTAGAGCGCGAATACCTCGTGGCTCTGCGCCATCACGCGCCGGAAATGGCGCAGTTCGGACGGCCTCCGCAGGCGCTTTTCGAGCTGCGCGTAGCTGACGGATTGCTGCGAGATGAACAGCTCGCGCGATTCGCGCAGGTAGTCGAGGTAGGCGGCCGCGATCTCGTACAGCTCTCTCAGCGGGCTCAGCCGCTTGGCATGAATCTCGGCGTAGCGGGCGCGCAGGCTCTCGCCGCGCTCGGCCACCAGGGTCAGGTACAAATCGTCGCGCGACGCGAAATAAAGATAGATCGTGCCGACGGCGACCTCGGCCTCGCGCGCGACCATCTCGATCGTCGCGCCTTCGAGTCCGTGCCGTGCGAAGACTCGCGCCGCCGCCGCCAGGATCGCCTGGCCGCGAGCCTCACGCTCGCGCCGATGCCGCTCGCGCACGCTCATCGCCGAACCCTCGGCATCGATGATGAAGCATCATTCATATTCTGAATTCTAGCTCATAGCGCGGAACCCGGCGCAATGTCAAACCTCGCCGGTCAGGCGGCGACAAAGATACAAAAACCCAACCGGCCACTAAGACACCAAGACACTAAGAAGAAAAAAACGGCCAGGCTTTCCCGCAGGAAAGCCTGCCGCTTCTTTGTGTCTTTGTGCCTTAGTGGCCGGTTGGATTTTTCTTCGTGCCTTCGTGTCTTTGTGGCCGCCTGGTGCCTTGGTGTTTTCTCTGCGCGCGGCTCTTTGCATTATCCGCGCAAGTGCTAATCTTCTTCCCGAACCTTTTCGGACCATTTGTGGAGGGCCGCGCTCGAGCGGGGGTACGACGACGATGACTTGCAGGACGGGAGTTTTGACGGCGCTTAAGCTTGCGATCGCGGGAATTGCGCTGTGCGCAGTGCTGGCTCCGATGAGAGCGGGCGCGATCGAGGTCAAGAAGGAACTGAACACCGGTGGAGGAGGCGGCGGCGCGTCGGCAGCGCCGGTCGCGGCCGGTCCCTCGATGCACAATCCTCTCACGTCCGCGCAGCAGAAGGCGCTGCAGGACGCGGTTGCGTCCGACTCCGATCCGTTCCTCGATCAGGAGAGTGACAAAAAGACCTCGGGCGAGCCGTATATCGATCTGGAACACGCGGCCTTCAGCTACATCCCGACCAACAAGGGCGGCGGCCTTACCGTAGTCGCCAAATTGACCGGGAGCGAATACAAGCTCGCCAAAAACGGCACCGGAAAGGGCAAAGCGACCGGCAACAAAAAGGCGCTGGTTTTCAACTACAAGGTTGAAGGCACGAAGTTCACCGCCTCGGAGCCTGCCAAGTGGGAAGACGTAGCCGCCGCCGCGGGAGCGAAGAACAAATAGCTGGCGCCGATTTATGCGTCAGGATTGTCTGGCTTTAGAGGGCTGATTATAATCGGAATATGGCAACCTACCTTCGATATCTCGAAGCGGCGATGGATCATGCCGAGTACGAGAAAATGGAAGATGGAGGATGGTTCGCCTCTATTCCGGGTTTTGCAGGGCTATGGGCGACGGGAAGAAACATTGAGGCGACCAGAAAGGATCTCCACGAAGCGTTGGACGGATGGATTGAAGTAGCCATCAAGACAGGAAATCACGTACCAGCCGTGGGTGACGTTAGTCTTTATGACAACCTGCAAAAGGTTGCCGACGACTAATCCTAAGTGGCGCTTTATCCATGCTCGCGTCGCGAGTTTGTTAGAAAAATGAGAGCCCTTGGTTACGCTGGTTCCTTCGCCGGCGGTAACCACCAATACATGAGTAAGACCGGCGGATTCAGTGTGCGCGTGCCAAATCCGCATCGCGGCGATATCAGCATCGATCTCATCAAACGCATTCTTCGAATTTCAGGCATCAATCAACAAGACTGGGAAAGTGCATAGCCGAGTTACTACCGGGCGTTCGCTGCCCGAGCGTGCGCATAATTGAGACTGTGAAACAAAAGCTCCAGGAAGATCTGAAGACCGCGATGAAGAGCCGCGACACGCGGCGGATGATGGCGATTCGCGGCCTGCTCTCGGAAATCTCGCGCGTCGAAAAAGACGTCCGCCGCGAAGCCACCGATGCGGAGATCGTGCAGCTCGTCAAGCGCGAGCGCGCCCGCCGCGAAGAGGCGCTCGGCTTCGCCAAACAAGCGAACCGCGCCGACCTGATCGAGCAGAACGAGGCCGAGGCAAAGATCCTCGCGGGCTACCTGCCGCCCGAGCTCCCAATCGAAGAAGTCAGCACCGCGGTGAACGAGATAATCGCGGGCGGCGCAACCCAGATGGGCGCCGTGATGAAAGCGCTACGCGACCGCTTCGGCCCCCAACTCGACGGCAAAGTAGCAAGCGACCTCGTCAAACAAGCCCTCGCCCCGAAGTAGGCGCCTCGTACCGCCCTGGGTTGCGATTTCCTGCTAAGAAACATGACTGAGTTTTAGTGGCACAGGCTTTAGCCTGTGGTCCGCACCGGCTAAAGCCGATGCCACGCGAACGCGTTTCAAATTGTCACGCGCGTTTGCGCTGCACGGCGTCCTCGAGCGCCTGGCGGATGAAGCGCTGGTACGGAACTCTCGCCCGGGCCGCTGAGGCTCGCACGGCGTCGAGCAGTTGGCGCGGCAGGCGCATGTTTACTCGCTCGCTCTTGGGCTGAAACTCGAAGCCCATCGGCCGCATCCCGGAAAGGTCGTATTGAGTCAGGTCGGCCTGGTCGACAAACTTCGCGGCTTCCTTATCGCTTTTGAAGCTTGGCAGTTTCTTTTTCATAGTGCTCCACTTCCTTCTTGTGCATGAAGCGCGCTGATCGGCCGGATGAGAAACATCGACTCGGATGGCTGTACAAACGTCCATATTTAAGTATGGCGTTTCTCTGGCCGCGATTAGAGCTTGTCCTGAGCAAGGCCGAAGGAAATCCCGGACGAAAGGCCTCTGCATGTGGGTGTTGGCGTGAAGCATGGACGCCTCGGGATTCCTCGCCCAGGGCTCGGAATGACGATCGAGGGCTCCGGCTGAGACTACGATACTCGTCGCCCCACACACTTTCATGGCAGGATGACGGACAAGGCCTTGACGTTTATCGACCGCCTCTCACGGGAAGGGGAACCAATCACCTGCGCCGATCGCATGCGTCGATCGCAACCTAAGGTCGTGCGCACCGAGTTTCCCTCCCCGTGCGGGGAGGGTGGCGGCGAAGCCGTCGGGAGAGGTCGTTCTTTTCTCGCAGATTCGCGGCGCGTATCGCTCAGCTCACGGATCGAAGGCGGTGCCGCCGCCGATTCCTGCCATCATCCCGCCGTCCACCGCGAGCGCGTGCCCGGTGATGAACGATGCGTCGTCGGAGGCGAGGAACAGCACCGCCTTTGCGACTTCCTGCGGCTGGCCCATCCGGCCTAGCGGATGCATCTTGTCGAGCATCTTGCGCGCGCCTTCGACCACCGCGAAATTGTCCATCACCAGCGGCGTTTCGATCACGCCCGGACAGATACAGTTGACGCGCACCCCGAACGGCGCGAACTCGAGCGCCGCATTGCGCGTGAGTCCCACCACGCCGTGCTTGGCCGCGTTGTAGGCCGAGAGCCCGCTCGATCCGATCAGTCCCGCGACCGACGCCGTGTTGACGATCGCGCCGCGCCCCGCCGGCACCATCACCTTTCCCGCCGCCTGCAAACCCCAGTACACGCCGTCGAGGTCGATACGGATCGTGCGATGATAATCCTCGGCGCTGGTCCCGAGCAGCGGCGCGCCGATCCCGATTCCCGCGTTGTTGAACATCACGTCGAGCCGGCCGTGCTTGTCGGTCGCGGTCTTTACCAGCGCCTCGACCTCTTCCGATTTGCTCACGTCGATCGCGACGAAGGTCGCGCCGATCTTTTCCGCGACTTTCGCGCCCGCGCTGGTCGGCAAGTCTCCGATTACAACCTTGGCGCCTTCCTTCGCGAACAATTCCGCGGTTGCCTTTCCTATTCCCGATGCGCCGCCGGTAATTACCGCTACTCGGCCCGCGAGCCTGCCGTCTGCCATCGTAATTCCTCCGTGACCTGAGCGAAAATGATTACGCTCCTATCGCACGAAACCTCCTTGAGATGCCACCGCGCGCGCCCGTCTGATTCCTCGCCCGGAATGGGAGAGGTTAGGTGAGGGACCGATTTCAGCGCGGTGCGAAGCAACGCGCGATTATGAATCTGTCCTAACGATCGTTAGGTATTTTGCGGATTTGTTCATGGCTGAACCGTTCAAACCTTGTCACGCCGCGCCGATATGTTAAAATGCATGATCACGTGGAAGCGTCCTGCCTCCACTTCCTGTCCTGATCGCGAGCCTGCCCGCTTATCTGCCCGAGCCCTCGAGAGTCGTGCTGGATCGGTCCGAAAATCGATATCCAAAAAAGCGTCCGAAACGAACCCAATCGGACGAAATCACTAGCGTAATCAAGGAGTTTATTTTTTAAGCCACTGAAAAAGATACCAAACGAACCCACCGCAAATTGACCGAATCCAAAAATCGAGGGCACCACTTTGCCCAAAATCGCACCACGCGCCCGCACAACTTTCCTCTCGCGCCGTTCTTGTTTCTGGATCGGATGCTCCGTCCTTTTGCCGCGTCAATTCTGCCTTGACGCCTCGGCGCTTTTCCCTGTAGCACTTTTGGATGACACGGCGCCGGGTTGCTCTGATCACTCGGCGGCGGCGGACACTGGAGATGGCTGATGGGACATAGCGTCGAACCGTTCAAGATCGCGGTCTCTGATGAGGTACTGGCGGACCTGCGCGCGCGGCTCGAGCGCACGCGCTTTCCCGACGAAGTTCCGGCGACCGCATGGGAGTACGGCTCGAACCTCGTCTACATGCGCGAGGTCGTGGACTACTGGCGCACGCGCTACGACTGGCGCGCGCACGAGGCGCGGATAAATCGCCTCGCGCAATTTCGCGCCGAGGTCGACGGACTCGGAATCCATTTTATCCACGAGCCGGGCCGCGGTCCGAATCCGAAACCGCTGCTGCTGATCCACGGATGGCCCGGATCGATCTGCGAGTTCTTGGACATCATCCCGATGCTCACCGATCCGGCCGCGCACGGCGGCGACGCGAAGGATTCGTTCACGGTTATCGCGCCGTCGTTGCCGGGCTACGGATTTTCCGATCATCCGCGCGCCCGCGCGATGAATATCCAGGCGATCGCGGATATCTTCTTCAAGCTGATGACCGAGGTGCTGGGGTTCAAGCGCTTCGCGGTGCAGGGCGGTGATTGGGGCGCGGCGGTGACCTCGCGAATAGGCGAGGTTTACGCGCGCAGCCTTTACGGAATCCACATCAACATGATCGCGATCGGTCCGGCCGAAGGGCGCAGCGCGGCCGAGCTTACGCCCGAGGAAAAAGTTTTTCTCGGCAACATGGAAAAGTTCCGGACCCACGAGACGGGTTACCAATGGATCCAGGGCACCAAGCCGCAGACGCTGGCGTATGGTTTGAACGACTCGCCCACGGGACTGGCCGCGTGGATTATCGAGAAGTTCCGCACCTGGAGCGATTGCAAGGGCGAAGTCGAATCGCGTTTCAGCAAGGATCAGTTGCTGACCAACGTGATGGTGTATTGGATCACGCAGACGATCAATTCGTCGACGCGGCTGTACTACGAGGCCCGGCATCATCCGTGGCGCCTCAAGCCCGGCACCAAAATCGAAGCGCCGACCGCGGTCGCGATATTTCCCGGCGAATTGATATTGCCGCCGCGCCATTGGGCGGAGCGCGTATATAATGTCCAGCGCTGGACCGAGATGCCGCGCGGAGGCCACTTCGCGGCGATGGAAGAACCGAAGCTCCTCTCCGACGACGTCCGCGCCTATTTCAGAGGACTCGACTGAAGCGAGCGCGGAGCGGCGCATCACTGAAACGTATGCAACCGATTGGTTGCATTTTGTCCGGTCTGCCGTTATTGTATGTGCAACTCGGAGGTTGCGCATCAATGAATCCCGATCGCATCGTAAAGAAAATCATCTTGCGTGCACCGCACGAACGCGTGTGGCGCGCGATCAGCGACTCGAGCCAGTTCGGCAGTTGGTTCGGCGTGAAGTTCGACGGCCCCTTTGCTCCGGCGACCCGCGTGACCGGCAGGCTTGTTCCGACCACCGTGGACGCCGAAATCGCGAAGAGCCAGGCGGCTTACGAAGGAAAGATATTTGATTTCTCGGTGGACCGCGTCGAGCCAATGCGGATTTTTTCGTTCCGATGGCATCCGTACGCCGTCGAGCCTGGAGTTGACTACTCGAAAGAGCCGACCACGCTAGTCGAGTTTGAGCTCGAAGAGGTGCCGGGCGGCACGATGCTGACCGTCACCGAATCGGGGTTCGATCGGATTCCGATCGAGCGGCGCGCGAAAGCGTTTTCCAGCAACGAGCAGGGCTGGACCGCTCAGATGCAGTTGATCGAGAAGTACCTCGCGATGGCTGCCTGAGCCTGACTCATCAGCCATGCCACGAGCGCATACCGCCGCCGCGAGGCTCGCCGAGGCCGCGCCAATCTTCGCCGCGCTGGGTGACGAGACGCGCCTGCGAATCGTCGCGCGGCTCTGCGGCGATGGTCCTCAATCGATCTCGCGGCTGGCGGACGGCGCGGAGGTTTCGCGCCAGGCGATCACGAAGCATCTGCACGCCCTCGAAGAGGCCGGCCTCGCACGCAGCTTCCGCAACGGCCGCGAACGCATCTGGGAGCTGCGGCCGAAGCGGCTCTCCGAAGTACGGCGATACCTGGATCAGATTTCGCAGCAGTGGGACTCGGCGCTGGTCCGGCTGCGCGCGTTCGTCGAGGATGACGAGCAATGAAGTTCGGGCAGTGGGTCAGTTTGAGATTTGTACCGTTACCAGCTTGTCATTCCCGCGCGCGTGGCTGCCGCGCGCGAGGAATCCCGGGCGAGAGGGCACTGCACGCGGACGCGGTTCGGAGCATGGCCGCCCCGGGATTTCTCCCTTCGGTCGAAATGACGGATGTGGGTTTGGCGCATGAGTATAGTAGTTCCAGCCGAGCCCTCATTCGTCATTCCGAGCCCCTTCGGCGTTGCTCAGAGTTTGTGAGCGAATTGGCAATTAGGCGGATAATTCGCCGCAGGCTGAGTCTGCGAGCGGTTCAACAGGGTCGGTGGTGGACTAGTTATATGGTTGGTGCTTGGTAGTTTTTCAGTTCACAGCCAGCCCATGCTGATAGCCCGTAAAATGTTGTAAGTGAGCGCCGACCACAGCGCGATGGTGAGAACTTTGCCGCTCCCGCGCACCAGCAGGCGGTGCAGACCGCGGTAGGTTTTCAAGTCGGCGTTAAGCGTCTCGACGGTGGCGGCGCGCTGTTGGTAGATCTGCTTGCCCTCGGCCGAAGCCATGCGCCGGCGATATTCAGCGATGACCGGACTATCCTCGGGATGCGGCTCGGCCGGGTCGAGTTTATAAGTCGCATTGCCCTTGAGCAGCGGGGAATACACTTCCACCCCGCGCGCGGCTACCCGCTCGACGCCTTTGAGGTCTCGATACCCGCCGTCGATCAGCACCTGCTGCGGCAGGCACCCGGTGCGCTGCTCGAGCTGCGCCAGCATCGGCTCCAACTGTTGGTTGTCGGTGCCCTGGTTGGTGACCGCGACCCCCACCACGATCCGGCTTTCAACGTCACCGCAAAGTTGCACGTTATACGCGGGACGAAAGCCGCCGTCGGCCATCTTCATCACCCGCGCCTCGGGATCGGTGGTGGATACTCGTGGCTCAGACTTGCGCTTTTTCTTCAGCGCGGCGACCGCGGGCAATTCCTTCAACGCCTGTTCCACCCGCGCTTCGCGCTCCCGCGCGGCGCTGAGATGCTGGCGCGATGGTGCAGCCTCCCCCGTGGCCGCGCGCTCCAGCGCCGCCACCTGGGCCTGGGCTTGCGCCAGGCACTGGCGCAGACTCGGCGCGCGCCGAAACGACCCCGCGCCCGCGCTCGCTCGGACCCGGGTCCCGTCCTGCGCCACCCGCTTGAGGCTCACCAGTCCCTTATGCATCAGCACCGCCAGCACCTGGCTGAACAGTTCCGTAAGCGCCGCGCCGTGCTCACTGCGGAAGTCGCTCAGCAGATGGTAGTTGACCGTGACGCCCCCGCAGACCCAGCGATAGGCGTGGTGCCGCTGGCACAGCCGGTCAAGCTCCCGCGCGCAGTTCACCCCCTCGCTGAGCCCATACAGCCACAGCGCGATCAGGATCCTGGGGTCGGTCGCGTCCTGCCCCGGTCCCCCAGCCACCGCCTTGATCGAAGTGTAAAACCTCGACAGATCCAGCCCCTCCAGCACGCGCCAGATCGCTCGCGCCGGATGCTCCGCCTCGATCAGCGAATCCAGGTCGGTCGCCTCCAGCCGAAGTTGTTGCCGATTTGCCTGTCGCAGCCGCAGTGCTTCCACCTTCTCCGCCTCCTCTCCTCCACTCAGCCTGCGCCTCATTTGATCAGATCGCGCTCACCTTCGCCACAAACAATCACAAACTCTCAGGACAGGCTCTCGCGCGGCAGCGACGCGCGGGAATGACAACCGCACAACACGCAACGTGGAATCCTAATGGCGTGCGACGGAAGATCGTCGACCAGTCAAACTGACCCACTACCGAAGTTCGAGCTCTATTGACTCGATTTATTGCGGCGCGGGTTCTTCGAACTTCACCAGATCGGCGTAGAGCTTTTCAATTTCGCGCCCGAGCTTTTCGTAGCGTGCGATTAGCTCGTCGGCGTCCTTGCGCGCGAGGTAGAAATCGGGCCGGTTCATCTCCTCGGCGAGTTTCGCGCGTTCGGTTTCTTTCTTTTCGATGTCGTCTTCGATCTGCCTGCGCTGTTTCAGCGCGCGATCGCGCCGGCGTTCGGCTTCGCGATTGTCTTTCTGAACGTGATCGTTCTTTGAATGATTGTTGCTCTGCGGATTTTCCGCGCGATGTTTCTCGCTCTTTGATGCCGGCGACGGAGCGGCCGCGGCGGATTCGCGCGCTTCCATCTGGGCTTTCTTTTCCAGGTACTGATCGTAGTTGCCGAGATACCGCGTCGCGTGTCCCTGGCCGACCTCGATCACTTCGGTCGCGAGCTCGTTCAGCACAAAGCGATCGTGGCTGACCAGCAGCACCGTTCCCGGAAACCGCCGCAGCGCTTCGAGCAGGGAGTCCTTGGCGATAATGTCGAGGTTGTTGGTCGGCTCGTCGAGCAGCAGGCAGTTGTTGCGCTGCGCCAGGACCTTGGCCAGCGCGAGCCGCGCCCGCTCGCCGCCCGACAAAACTCCGACGCGCTTTTCCACGTCGTCGCCGGAAAACAGCATCGCGCCGAGCAGGCCGCGCAGTTGCGGCGTTGTCAGTGCCTCGGCGGAATCGCTCAGCTCCCGCAGCACGGTCTTGTCGTAGTTGAGCGACTCGGCAAGATTCTGCGCGAAGTAGCCGAGCGCGGCTTTCTCTCCGACGATACGCTCGCCGGCCGAAAGCTCCTCGACGCCCGCGAGAATTTTCATCATCGTGGATTTCCCCGCGCCGTTGGGTCCGACCAGCGCGATCTTCTGCCCGCGCTCGATCGTCAGATCGATCCCGTCATAGACCGTCAGCTCGCCGTACTTCTTGACCGCTCCCTTGAGCTCGAAGACGCGCCGCGCGCTGCGCTCGCACGCGGGAAAGACGATCGCGGGCGGCTTCTCCGCGCCGACCGGCGGTTCGAGCCGCTCGACCTTTTCGAGTTGCTTGATCCTGCTTTGCACCAGCCGCGCTTTGCTCGCCTGGTAGCGGAAGCGGCTGATGAACTGCTCCATGTGCTCGATCTCGTCTCGCTGATTTTCGTACGCCGCCATTTCGAGCGCGAAGCGCTCCTCGCGCTGCACCAGGTAGCGCGAGTAGTTGCCGACGTAGTCGGTGATCTTTCCGCGCGCGACCTCGGCCGTGCGATTGGTCACCTGGTCGAGGAAGTAGCGGTCGTGCGACACCAGGATAATCCCGCCGCTGTAGCCCGCCAGAAAATCCTCAAGCCAGTTGCGCGCCTCGATATCGAGATGGTTGGTCGGCTCATCGAGCATCATGAAGTCCGGCGCGTCGAGCAGCAGCTTCGCAAGCGCGATGCGCATCCGGATTCCGCCGGAGAACTCCGCCACGTCGCGAGTCAGGTCCTCTTCGGTAAATCCGAGCCCGAACAGCACCGCGGTCGCGCGCGAATCGGCGCTATAGAAGTCGTGCTGCTCGAGCTCGTGCAGCACCTCGCCATATTCTTCGAGCGCGGAGTCGTGCACCGGTCCCGAATGCTCCCGCGCGAGGATTTGTTCGAGCTCGCGCCCGCGCCGCTCGAGCGCTTGCATCCGCTCCAGCGCCGAAAGAGTCTCCGCCAGCACGGTGCGCCCGCCCATCTCGGGCGCGTCCTGCGCCAGGTATCCCACGCGAGTCTTCTGCGGCCGCGCGATCCGGCCCGAGTCGGGCGGATACACCTCCGCGATCATCTTCAGCAGAGTGGATTTTCCGGCCCCGTTGAGGCCGACCAGCCCGACCCGCGCGCCGTCGGGCATCGACCAGTTCACGTGGTCGAGAATCCTGCGCGCGCCAAAGGCCTTGGTAACATTGTCAAGCGTAAGCATCGCTGAAACTCCCTATGGTATCAGCGCTGCATAGACGCCGAAAGTTGGACTTTAGCCTCGCCTCTTTCGCCATGACCTCCACTGTGTTAATTAATCCTACACTATGGCTATATCAGGTGCTGGCTATCCACTGCCCAGGACCGCGGATGAGTTTGAACGGCTCTGTCTGCGGCTTTTGCGGCGCCACTGGCAACTCGGACAAATCGAACGGATGCACGATCCCGAGCGCCGCGAGCGCGGAATTCATCTGCTCGAAATCAGCGGCCGGCCGCGGCTTGCGGCGGTCCGATGCGAGCTGCGCGAGGTTCACAGCGCCCTCTCGGCGAATGAAATCAAAGACGCCGCAGAACGTGCTCTGAGTCTCGGGCTGCCCATCGGCCGTTTCGTGATCGCGACCACCGCGCCGCGCGGCGCAAGCCTGCAGCGCATCCTCTATGATCTCAACCGCGCGCAAAAGGGCTCGGGCGCAAGCGCGATCGAGGTTATCACCTGGGACGATATCCAGGAGCTGCTCGACGAGTATCCTCAAATACTGACGGAGTTCGGCTCCGCAGCCAAGCGTCAGGCTATAACCCGCGCCGATTCGCTGGTGCGGCTCGACGCCAACGCGATCGTGGTGGAGCCTAACGGCATGCCGCCCGACGCGCTCGAAGCGGAGATCGCAGCGGCCGCCGAGTTTATCAGCCAGCGCTCGTTCCAGATGGCGCGGCTCTCGCTGCTGCGGCTGCGCGAGCAGCGCTGGAGCGAGCTTAATCCGGCGCAAAAGTTTCGCGTGTTGACGAATCTGGGCGTCGCCTGGCTGCGCGAGGGTGAGGCGCGCAAAGCCGCGATGCTGTTTATCGCGGCGCGATCGCTCGCGCCCGAGGACGAGCAGGCCTGCACCAACGAGGCTCTGGCTCACGAGCTTTTGGGCGAGCGCGATCGCGCGCATGCTTTGGCCGACCGGCTGCGGATGCAGTTCCCCTCGAGCGGCCGCGCACTTGCGCTATGGCTCAACAACGCGCCTCTGACGATGGACGCCGGCGCGCTCGAGAGCAACGTTGCGCCCGAGCTTGGAGCTGATCCAGAAGTTGCGATGGTGATGGCGCGGCGCGCGCTCTCCGGCGCCGACTACATGCGCGCGGAGCGTTACGCGCGCGCGGCTTCACAGGCGATGGCGGGACAGTCCGATCCCTGGCTGATCCTCGGTCAATCAATCCTGCTCGCTGAACTGAGTTCAGGCGCATCCGCTCCCGTACCAACCGAATCCGCCGACGGGGCCGATCCGGCCGCGCCGCCGAGCGAAGAATCGCGCGTGCGCGAGGCCGAGGGCTGCTTCACTCAGGCGATTGAATTCGCGCAGCATGAAGGCTCCGCGCAAAACGAGGTGCAGGGATTAATCGGCCGCGCGCAGACGCGAATTGCGCTTCACGACACCGAAGGCGCGGGCAAGGATATCGAGCAGGCGCATACCCTCAAGCGCGAGGATGCCAACGGCCTGGTCGAATACGGAATCGTGTTGCGGGGCCGCGGCAACCTGGACGAGGCGATCGAGGTTTTCCGCCGCGCGGTAGCGGTCGGCGGACGCGACGACGCGGAATACGACCTCGCGATCACGCTGCGCGAGCGCGACGAGCCGGGCGACCTGCAGGTTGCCGCCGATATGCTCTCGCGCGCGATCGCGCGGCCCGGCCTGGTTCCGAAGGGTGATTTTCCGTTCGCGGTTTCCGCGGCGGCCGACGTGCTCGGGCGACTGGAGCGTTGGCACGAGGCGGATGCGATGCTGTCCGCACTGCCCGAGGGCGCAATCGCGCCGCTCGCACTCTTGATCCTGCGCGCCAATCTGCGGCTGGCGCAGGGCAAATTCGATCAAGCCTCGAAACTTGCCGACGAGGCGCTTGCGGCGCATCAAGCCGATACTTCATCCGATGACCGCCGCCAGCTCGCAGCTCTGCTGCACGACCTTGGCCGCTACCGCGACGCGCTGCCGCTGTGGCAAACGCTTGCGACCGGCGATCACGCGGGCGACAGCCGCCGCCTGGTCGAATGCGCCTCGCGCCTGGGCCGCACCGATATCATCACCGCGGCGGCTCGCGGCGGCGCGGCCGAGGCGAGCACGTCCGATCAATCGGCGGAGGCCAGCCTCGAGCATCTGGAGCAATCCGATCCGGAAGCCGCGATCGAAATGATCCAGCAGCATCTGGCGCAGCATCCTGAGGATGCGGTGATGCGCCTGCGCCGCTCGATCGCCGCCGATCGTATCGGGCGCCACGAGCTGGTGATTGCCGATCCGACCGCGATGCCTCCCGCGCGCAGCGTTCCGGTTGCGTTCGGACGCGAAGCGGTCCGGATCATGCGCGAAGGCGGACGCGCGAGTGAATCGCTGAGCTACGCCTACGATCTGCTCCGGCGTCATCCGAATGACATCGAGGCGCATCGCGCTTATCTCGCGGCGCTCGGACCGATCGGGCCGATGCCGCATATCGCGGATTTTGATACCGCCTCCAACGGCGCCGCGGTCTGCTTCGTCGAGCAGGACACCAACGCCGACAAATGGCTGGTGCTCGAAGACGCGAACGATCCCGACGAATCGGTCGACGAATACGGACCGAACTCGCCGATGGCGAAAGCGCTCAAGGGCAAACGCGTCGGTGACAAGTTCCAGCTTCCCGAAGGCCGCTTCAGCCGCAAGACCGGAGTGGTCAAGCAGATCATCAGCAAGTACGCCTGGCGCTTCCAGGATTGCGCCGCGGGATGGGCCAAACGCTTTCCCGGAGAGCCGGAGATCAAGATGGAGCCGGTCGCGCCCGAGGCGGTTGACTGGGCCGCCCTGCCTGAGGCCCTCGAGACGCTGCTTCCGTCCGCGGGTCGGCGCGACGAGCTGCTCGGCTCGATCGAGCGCGTGTACCTGAACAATCCAATTCCGATTCACGCGATTGCGGAGCGGATGGGCGTCAACGATTTGCAGACGATGTTCGTGCTGGCGCAGCGTCCGGATGCGTCGATAAAGTGCTGCCTCGGCACGCCGGCTGAGCTCGACGAGGCGCTGGGCTTTTTCGATCGCGCCAACGCGGTCGTGATCGATCTGACCGCAATCGCAACGCTGTGCATGCTCGGACGGCTGAACCTTCTCGCGACGTGGCCGCGCCAGTTCGTGGTCTCGCAGGCGACGCTCGCGGAGCTGCGCAGGCTTCAGTTCGAAGACACTCTTCTGCGGCTGCCGCCGGGATTTTCGACCTCGCTCAGCTCCAACGGACATGACAGCAAACTGCGCGCCGACGTTCAGCTCAAGGCGCTTGCCGACAGTATTCAGTCGGTGTGCCGCGTGCGCGACGGCTCGGCGCTTGCCGCGATCGATGCTGATCGGCGCGAGCGCCTAGTCAAGCTGCTTGGGCGCCACGGCGCGGAGAGCGTCGTCGTCGCGGCGATGCCTGGGCATGTGCTGTGGACCGACGACCGGATTCTCGCCGCGATGGCGAAGTCGGAATTCGGAGTGCGCAGGGTATGGACCTCGTCGGCCTTGCAGGCGCGCGTGCGCGCCGGATGCCTGGATGCGGCCGAGCTTGCCATTACCAACACCAAGCTCTCCGGATGGGGCTATTCGTTCAGCACGCCTACGATCGACATGATCCTGCGCGCGGGCGCGGTTGCGATGTGGAATCCGGATCAATTTCCGCTGCGGCAGGCGCTCGACCAGTTTGGCAGCCCGGCGATCAGTCTTGCCGACGCGATGCGGCTTGCGGCCGAATTGATCGTCAAGATTTACAACGACCCGAACCTGCGCGGCGCGCGCCGGACCTTCACCACGCGGCTCATCGATCGGATTGCCAGCCGTCCGCGCGGACGCGATTCGATCGAGGCGCTGCCGCGCTCGCTGCCGATTCGCTTCGGACTTGATTTGATACGCGCGCGCGAGCTGAGCGACGTCATCCGCGGATGGATGGCGTCGTCGGCGGCGCGAGAGGAGTCAGCGCAGACCCAGGCTGCGGGCGCAGCCGAAATGCACGCGAGCGCCTGAGGGCGCCGCGCGATGCGGCGGGAATATGACGGCCGAGTGCTCCCCGCATCAAGTCCGTCATATTCCCGCACCCGCATCGTTTTCGCACTGCGGCGGGTGTAAGATCGGTGTCGAGGGATGAGCAGGGCAGGGCCGAGGGAGAATTCTACGATGCCGACGATACGCGAAGGCGACCGCATAGTGCTGGTGGACAAGCGCCTGTTCCGCGACGACAACACCCGAATCTTCGTCGGCGTGGTCGAGGAAGTTGACGACTACACGATGCGCGCGCGCGGATTCGGCTATCACGTGAGCCCCTACGAAGTCGCAGGGACAGAACGCCGCGGCGACGAGCGCGTGCGCCTGCTCTCGCTCTCTTCGGGTGATATCATTTATATCCTGCCGCGCGACCAGGACCTGGAGAAGCTGCAGCTCAAGCGTTCGCCCAAATCCATGAGCCTGACCGACGGCACCTTCGCGATGGATCTGAGCGACTTCCTGCTGCGCGCTTAGCGCAATAGCAAGTTACTATTCGATCTGTTCAATCATGGGACCGCGAATAGCCGGTTGTCATTCGACCAGGGCGGCGCGGTGCGAATCGCGTCGAGCACTTGCTCCGGATCTTTGACCACGCTCCAGATTGCGCGATGACGCTCGTCCATGAAGCGCTCGTGCACCGCTTTCTCGAGCATCTCGATCAACGGACGGTAATAGTCATTGGTATTCACGATCACGATCGGACCGTTATATAGACCAAGCCGCTTCCACGCGATTGCTTCGACCAGCTCCTCGAAGGTGCCGCACCCTCCGGGCAGCGCGACGACCGCGTCGACCTCGGCGATCATCAGGCGTTTGCGCTCGTGCATGTCGCGCACCAGGATCAATTCGGTGAGGCCGCGATGCGCCCATTCGAGCTCGTCCATGAATTGCGGAATCACGCCGATCACGCGGCCGCCTTGCGCCAGCGCGCCCTCGGCGATCGCGCCCATCGAGCCGTTTCTGCCGCCGCCGAAGACCAGCGCAATTCCTTCGCGGGCCAGGATGCTTCCCAGGCGCCGGGCGTCCTCGTGATACGCGGGGTCGCAGCGGCGGCTCGACGCGCAGTAAACGCAAACTCGTTTGATATCCACTTGCGCGATGTTAGCGGAGCGATGGCCGCGTAGCTATTCCTTGCCGGCGCTGTTCTTCCACGACGGCATCATCGCGTTTGAAGGAACGTCCTCACCGCTCAATTTTTTCGCCTGTTCGATTCCTGAAATCGGAAGCCCATCGGTTTCGAGCACGCCGATCTGGCGCAGAGCCGACGCTTGATCCCAATAGATATGCTCGTTGTAGAGCTTGTCGCCGCGAAACTCGACGACCGCGATCGTCGGAACCTCGGCGTACTTGCCGGTCGGCTTGACGCCCGGCAGCAGAAAATCGATTTCCTTGGTGTGTGTGAAGCAGAATAGCAATTCATCGACGATCCGATCCGGCCCGATCGTCCTCGCGAGCGGCACGACTTTGGTGTCCTCGGGCAGGGTCGGGATGAAGTGGTATTTGTAGAAACGGTGCAGCTCGCGGTAGCCGTAGCCGCCGGTCAAGGTTGGAATATGATTCACGTACGGCTCGGGCGTCATGGTGGCCATCGTCGCGTCGGCGTCGCGAGTGGAGAATTCCAGGTCGGTGTGCCGATCCCATAGCGCGGACAGATCAAGGCGCGGACCAAGCGTGCGGCGCAAGAGTCCGATCGAGCGCGAGCGCGCGAGCTGCGACGCGAACGGATGAAATGACGCGCGCAGGTCGCAGTTAAAGCCGTGCTGCGCGTCGCGATAGACGTAGAACTCCGCGTCGTCATGGCCGGCCAGCGCGGCGCGCACCGCCTCGCGCGCAGGCGCGGGAATCGCGCCGTCCTTTTCGCCCCAGTGGAACATTATCGGGCATCGAAGCGATTTGGCCTCGTCCGCGCGCTGCTCGATTCCGCCGCCGTAGTACGAAATCGCCACGTCGATATCGGTCCGCGCCGCGGTCAGGTATGCGAGCAGCCCGCCGAAGCAGTATCCGACCGCGCCAACTTTGCCGACGCACTCGGGCTGCGCGCGCAGCGCCGCAAGGCTGGTCGCGATATCCGTCATCACCAGCTCGAGGTCGAGCTTCTGCCGCACGCCGCGCCCCTTCTGCATCCCCTCCGGCGTGTAATCGAGATCGAGACCCGGCTCGACGCGCCAGAAGATGTCCGGTGCGAGCGCCACGTAGCCCTCGGCGGCCCAGCGCTCGACGGTCGCGCGGATATGCGCGTTGACGCCAAAAATTTCCTGAAAGACCAGCAGTCCCGGTCCACGCCCGCCGGGTGGCAGTGCCAGATAGCCGGAATAGCGGCCGCCGTCGTGCGCCTCGATGGTGATCATCTGTCCGCTCATCGTGATTCCTCCCGCGCGAGATTCTGGCGCGTTGCTTGTACCTGCCGTCTGGCTCTAGCGCATCGATTTCCGTCCGTCGAGGGGGCTGACCGCCTCCAGTATGAGGGTCATACCGACGCGATGTCGGTAAGAAGAGTCAGGTGCAGCGCTGCAACTGAAGTCCATCGCGATGCTACAAACTGTCAATCTTTTGCCATCTGTCGCGGCGAGAATCGAATATTCCACGCAACCTGTTTCACCAAAGATGGCGCCGCCGATCGGCGCGGCTCTTGCTCTGGTTGTATCCCAGAACGCACCCCTTGGGCGGCGATCCAGGTTTGGTCGGCGCGTTGACCTGCACGGCGGCGTCGCGTTTCCCCTCGACAACGAATTCGTGCCAGTGCCTCGCGCCGACCATTTCTCTGGGCCGCCGGCGCGTCCCATCACAAAGCCTTAACCGGCCGCTCCCTGCGCTTACTTGCCGAGCCGCGCTCGATCTGAAACCTTTACAGAACTCTGCCTGCGCACGGCCGCGCGCGTATGCGGATAGCCTACGATGGACCGCGCTACTGAACCTCCCGCTGCCGCCTTGGTGGCAGATGCGCTCCATCCGCCGCGCAGCTACCTGCCGCTGCTGTTCGGCCTGTTGATGTCGGCGACGATCTTCGAGGGCTACGACATCACGATTTTCCACCTGTGCACGCCCGACATCATGCGCAGTTTCGCGATGTCGGACGCGTCGATCGGATTGGTCGCGACCATCGTGCGCCTGGGCGGATTGGTTTCATTCCTGCTGGTCGCGAGCGCCGACCTCTACGGACGCAAGCCGATCGTCGCGCTTTCGGTTTTCTTCTACGCCGTCTTTACGCTGATGACCGCAATCTCGCGCGGGATGGTCACGTTCACGATCTTCCAGACTGTCGCGCAATTGTTCCTCGCGGCCGAGTTCGGAGTCGCGGTCACGATGATCAGCGAGGAGTTTCCCGACGACGAACGGGGCCGCGCGATTGCCGGCCTGCTCACGGTCGCGTTCCTGGGCGTGGCCGCCGCGGGCGGACTTTATGGATACGTCGCGCCGTCGAAGTGGGGCTGGCGCGGAATGTATTTCATCGGTATCGCGCCTCTTCTTCTGACAATCTTTCTGCGCCGCGGTCTGCGCGAGACGATGCGCTTTCGCGCGCTCACCGCGGCGCGAATCCGCGAAGGGATCGAGCGCGGTCATCTATGGTCGAAGATTAGGGATTCGATCAGCGAGATCGCCGGCTCCTACCGCTCGCGGCTGATCGTGGTCGCGATTCTGTGGAACAGCATCGGGCTTATCGGCGGACCGACGATCACGTTCTTCAGCCTCTACGCGCGGCGCGAGCACAACTGGTCGGCCGCGCAGGTCGGAGTCGCCGTCATCATCGCTTACCTGATGGGCAGCGTTGGCAGCCTGCTCGCGGGATGGGCGATCGATCGGATCGGGCGGCGCATCACCACCAGCTTTTTCTACGTCTGCGCGGGACTCGCGATGGCGCTGCTGTTCCATTCAGCGAGCTTCCGCGGACTGATGTTCGGGTTTATCGCGACGATGTTCACGTACCAGGCGGCGCGCACCGCGACCAGCGCGCTGTCGGCCGAGTTGTTTCCCACCGAGATTCGCGCGGCGGGATATTCGCTGACGGTTCAGGTGTTCGGACAATTCGGCTGGGCGTTGTCGCCGGTGATCGTCGGCCTTTTGGCCGACCCGATGGGCGGCCTCGGCAACGCGGCGGCGGTTTTCGCGGTCGGACCGCTCGTCGGCGTTATCGTGGTGATGGGCTGGATTCCGGAAACCCGCGGGATGACGCTCGAGGAGATCTCACCGTCGGCCGCCACGTGAGCGGCGCTTGGGCGCGGCGACAATGTCGCTGCCCGGAACCAATTCGAGCGCGGCGAGCCACGCCTCCGCGCCGCTGTCGGAAGGGGCGCGCCAATCTCCGCGCGGAGAGAGCGAGCCGCCCGAGCCGACCTTGGGCGCGTTCGGAATACACGAGCGCTTGAACTGGCTCTGGGCGAAAAACCGGGTCAGAAAAATCTTCAAGTAAGACTTTATTTTTCCGATCGGATACTGGTTGCGCGCGTTCTCGGGCACCGCGGGCCATCGCCCCAGCGTGCGGTCGCGCCACGCCGAGTATGCCAGGAACGCGATCTTGGGCGGCGCGTAGCCGAACCGCAGCGTGTAGTAGAGATTGAAATCCTGCAACTCGTACGGTCCGATGATCGCTTCGGTGCGCTGCTCCGGATCGCCGTCGGCCGAGCGCCCCGGAATAAGCTCTGGACTGATCGGAGTCGAAAGAATTTCGAGCAGCGTTGCGCCCGCGTCGGGACCGAGCCGTCCGGTCTCGGCGACCCATCGCACCACGTACTGCATCAGAGTCTTGGGAACGCTCGCATTGACCGCGTAGTGAGACATATGGTCGCCGACGCCATAGGTGCACCATCCGAGCGCGAGCTCGCTCAAATCTCCGGTGCCGACCACCAGCGCTGAGTTGAGATTGGCGAGCCGGAACAGGTGGCTGGTGCGTTCGCCGGCCTGAACATTCTCGAAGGTGACATCGAAAATCTGCAGGCCCTTGGCGAACGGATGCCCGATGTCCGAGAGCATCTGCTGCGCACTCGGACGGATGTCGATTTCCCCGGCGGTGCATCCGAGCGCCGCCATCAGGGCGCGCGCCTGCGCGAGAGTTCGCGCGCTGGTTGCAAAACCCGGCATCGTGTAGGCAAGGATATTGCGCCGCGGAAGATGCAGCTGGTCCATCGCCTGAGCGCACACCAGCAGCGCGTGAGTGGAATCGAGTCCGCCGGAAATTCCGATCACGACGCGCTCGATTCCCGCATAGCGTAACCGGTTGGCAAGTCCCTGGACCTGAATCTCGTAAACCTCGGCGCAGCGATTGTCGCGGCCGGCCGGATCCGACGGCACGTAAGGAAAACGTTCGTAGCCGCGCTCGAGCAGCATCCGTTGGCGGCGCGGAATTTCAAGCGAGAAGCCGACCGAGCGAAAACCCGCGGCGCGTTCGACTCGCGCGCAATCGCCAAAGCTGGTCTGGCGCATCCGCTCCTGCGTCAGGCGCTCGAGATCGATCTCGGCGGCGACCAGTTGCGGCGTGTCGCTGAAGCGCTGCGACTCGGCCAGCGTCGTGCCGTTCTCACAGATAATCGCGTGTCCGTCCCATGCGAGGTCGGTGGTCGATTCGCCGGGTCCGGCAGCCGAGTAGAGATATGCGCCGACGCATCGCGCTGATTGGCTCGCGACGAGCTCGCGGCGGTAGTCGGCCTTGCTGACAGTGATGTTCGACGCGGAAAGATTCAGCATCACGGTCGCGCCCGCCAGTGCCGCATGCGCCGACGGCGCGATCGGCGTCCACAGGTCCTCGCAGATCTCCGCGTGCATCACGAGCCACGGTTGCTCTTCGCAGCGCAGCAGGATCCGCGTGCCGAAGGGAATGCCGGATTGGCCGGCAAGATCGATTTCGGTGCTGAGCGCGGAGGGGGCAGGCGCGAATTGCCTGAGCTCGTAAAACTCGCGGTAATTTGGCGGATAGGTTTTCGGAATCGCGGCCAGGATGCGTCCGCGTGAAATCGCGACCGCGCAGTTGAACAGCGAATTGTCCGCCCGCACCGGCATCCCGACGACCGCGACGAGATTCAACGTACGCGAGGCGTCAAGGATCGTGCGCAGCGCGTCCTCGGCGGCGTCGAGCACCGCGCGCTGCTGGAACAGATCGTCGCAGCTATAGGCGGTGAGTCCGAGTTCCGGGAACAGCACGGCGATCGCGCGGCGTTCAGCAGCCTCGCGCATCAGCGTGATCGTCTGGGCGGCGTTGAACGCCGGGTCGGCAACGCGCACGGCGGGAATTCCGACCGCGACGCGCACGAAATCATGATTGTAGAAGTTAAAGAAGTTGTCGCCCGCTTTCACGCCGCATCCTTTTTCCCAAGCCCTGCGTTTTCCGGAAGCAACCGCGGAAGCGGGCAGGGGACTTTGCGTATATTAGACACAACCAGCCGCCCGTGTCACTCCGGGCTCTTGTGGGCCAGTTTGAATTGATGTCTTTCGGCCGAGGGATGTGTCATTCCCGCGCGTGGCTGCCGCGCGAGGTATACCATTCGAGGGGACGCTGCCACGCGTGGTTCGGAGCACGGACGCCCCGGGATTCCTCGCCTACGGCTCGGAATGACGATTGAGGGTTCGGATGAGGCTACTATACCCATGCACCAAGCCCACATCCGTCATTCCGAGCCATAGGCGAGGAATCCCGGAGCGTCCGTGCTCCGAACCACGCGTGGCAATGTCCCCTCGTACGGTATACCTCGCGCGGCAGCCACACGCGCGGGAATGACAGCACTGGGAGGCGCAGCGAAACTCGTTTTCAAATCGCGAGCGAGCGCCGGATCGTGGCGATAATTTCTGCCGGCGGTGCTGCAACGTCGATCCGCGGAGCGTCGGCCGGCTCTTCCAGATCGGCGAACTGGCTCGCGAGCAATTCAGCCGACATGAAATGATCGCGCCGCGCTGAAATCCGGCGTGCGATAAGCTCGCGCGAGCCGTCGAGCCATACGAACCTGACGCGAGCGGGATCGGCGGCGAGCATTTCACGGTACGAGCGCTTGAGCGCCGAGCATGCGACGACCACGTTTTGTCCGCGCGAGAGATATTCGTCGATCATCGCGCGGATTGCCGCGAGCCACGGCCGCCGATCATCGTCGGTCAGCGCGACGCCCGAATTCATCTTGTCGCGATTGGCCGCGGGATGGAGATCGTCGCCGTCGCGAAAATCCCATCCGAGCGCGCTTGCCAGCATCCGCCCGACCGTGGTTTTGCCGGAGCCGGACACGCCCATCAAGATGACGATCATCATCCTCGCCAGATGACTATTGCGGTGGCGACGCGGGAGGGAAGCTCACCGCGGTCCCGCCGCATCTCCAGTATCCCTGATGGCTGCCAGGTTCGTAAACCGCGCTGGTCTCATCGCCCGCGGGGACGAACCACGCGTGCGCTCCGGTTATCGCGCCCACGCGGTCACCATATTGGCGGTAGGCCGCCAGGCGCATGCTGTCACCGGGGACCGCCTGCGTGTTGCCGTGGGGGTCTTTAAGACAGTAGCCCTGAACCGCTCCGAGGGTAGTGAAATTAGGATGCCCCGGGACCTCGGCGGTGTTGGAGACAATAATCTTTTTGGACGCGGCGGTCATCGCGGCGTTATCGGCCCGAAAGTCGGCGGTGTCATGCTGGAGAGTTCCGCACGCAGAGATCGAGCACAGGCAGAGAATAAACAGAGCACATTTTATCAAGTCGATTCTCCTCGCGATGGTCATTTCGTCGCGATGGCAGCATATCAAATCCGTCCAAACGCGCCGCGCCGGGCAGGGCTGCACAATGATCATATATCAAGTACGATGTCCCCGATGCGCGCGATAGGCAGCGCGGCGGAGAAGGTGAAGGGGCGAGGGGAGGCTGGCGGTGCAGGTAATCCACGGATTTGGGGTCTTGGGGCAGGCTATCCTGGTGATCGGGGTGTTCGGTGGCGGGACGATTCTCGGGCTGTACATCGTTAGACGGTTGGTGCCAGCCCAGATCCTGCGCGATGATCACGAGGTCACGGGTTACACCTTTGGCGTAGTCGGCGCATTTTATGGGGTGGTCCTCGCCTTCGTGATCGTCGCGGCTTGGCAACGCTTTGAGCGCGCCGACAACAAGGCGCAGGCCGAAGCGCTGGCGCTGACCAACCTCTACAGCCTGTCCAAGGGCTTTCAGAATCCGATGCGGACCGAGCTGCAGCAGGCGACGCGCTTCTACGCGAGTCAGGTCGTGAATCATGAATGGAATCAGATGGCGACGCTAGAATTCGAGCGCTCGCTGGACGGGGAAGGGCGCCTGTGGGACGTGCTGCTCGCTTTCAATCCACGCAACGCTCTCGAGACCGACGCGTTGTCGAAATGCCTGGATGAGATGGACGCCCTCAGCGACGCGCGCCAGCTTCGCTACGTCTATTACAAGGAAGATCTTCCATCGGTGGTGTGGCTGGTGATCTACGCGGGATGCATCATAACGATCGGGTTCTCGTATTTTTTTGGCTCCCATCGATTTACCCAGCAGGCGGTGATGAGCGGCACGTTCGCGGCGCTCATCGGGCTCACCATCATGGCGATCTCGGAACTTGCCAATCCCTATCAGGGTGGGGTAACCGTCACCAATGCGCCATTCAAGTTCGTGCTGAAGATCATAAACGATGACGCGGCGGGGCTGCCGCCCACTGTGAATGCGCCCGCGGCCTCTTCGACCACGCTCGGCACGCAATAGCTCTCAAGCGTGATTCGTCAGCCGACCGACGGACGATTGTCTCGCGCGAGCAATCGCTCGCGGGTCGCCTTGTCGGTTGCGGCGTCGGCGATAGTCCACGCCATCGAGAGCGCTCCGTCGAACACGGCGCGATCCGCGTCGGCGCTGATGCAGTGCGCGGTAAATTCCGGTTGATGGTTGATCGCGGGCAACGAGTTGATGCCGATCATCGGATGAATTGACGGCAAGGCGCGCGACACGTTGCCCATGTCGGTCGATCCCGCCGCCCGATCCATCCCGGGCAGGTTCAAAAACGTGCGGCCCGCCTGCTCGGCGTTGCGCTTATAGATCTCGGCAAGACCGTGATCGTGCACCATCTCGGCGTATGGCTTCCCGCCGCCGCGAATTTCGAGCTTCGCGCCGGTGGCGAGCGCTCCGGCCTCGAAGCAGTTGGTCACGCGCGTTCTGATGCGCTCGAGCTCGCCCAAATTCTTCGCGCGAACCATGTAGCGCGCGCTGGTGTGCGCGGGAACGATATTGGGCGCCTCGCCGCCGTGAGTGACGATGCCGTGGACGCGGTCGTTGTGGCCGATATGCTGGCGCAACAGCCCGATCGACGTTTGCGCGATCGTCAACGCGTCGGCCGCATTGATGCCCGCCTCGGGAAAGGCCGATGCGTGCGCCTCTTTGCCGGTGTAGTGAACGTCGAAAGTCGCGATCGCGATAATCGGCGGCTCCGCCATGTCCATCGGCGACGGATGCGTCATCATCGCGGCGTGCACGCCGTCGAAAGCGCCGCGTTCGAGCAGCAGGATTTTCCCGCTCGAATCGCCAATCTCCTCAGCCGGCGTGCCTATCACGCTGATTGTAAGGCCCAGGTCGTCGGCGACGCGCGCCGCCGCCGCGCCCGCTCCGGCAGCCATCGCGGCGATAATGTTATGTCCGCATGCGTGGCCGATTCCGGGCAGGCAGTCGTATTCGGCGCAAATCGCGATGTGCAGCGGACCCGAGCCTGCCCGTGCGATGAACGCGGTCGGCATCCCACAGACTCCGGCTTCGACGGCTAAACCCGCGTCGGCCAGATACTCGCACATCCAGCGCGCGGATTTTTCTTCCTCGAAGCCGAGCTCCGGATGCGCGTGAATCCGATGGCTCAAATCCACCAGCTTGCCGCGGGATTGCTCGACTCGTTCGCGCGCTGCGCCCTTCGCGTCCATCGTGTCACCTCTGGATTGGGAAGAGAGTAGCCTGCCGGGCGTGGCGTCATCAATCGCGGCTCCCGCGAAAGTCTTGCGCAACTCGCGCGCCGTTTCCGCGTCATACAGTCAGGCGAAAGTGTTTTCTACCGATCGAATAGTTTGCGAAAAGGGTAACCTAACACACGTTCGGGAGTTGACTCGGATCATTTCGAGGTGAAGCATAGCGAATGTATGGGAAGCGTGTTGTAGTGCTGCACGGCATCCCTGGATGAGGGGCTGCATCACAGGCTGCATCCGTGATTGTCCCGGATGACCGAAGAACATAGCTGAACGGCGGCCGGAACCGGAGCGGAGCGAAAATCGCCCGAGTTTCAAAACGCCCGTTGATGCAATGGTTTTGCGCGCGAGGCCGATTTCGCCATGGCCGCTTCTGGAGCCAGCCGCGCCGCAAGCCAGGCGGGGATTGTGTTGATGCAGACGGATCAGCGGATTCAATTTTTTACGGCTCCGCAGGGAACCCGGATCGCGTATTCCATCGTCGGCGCTGGACCGGCGATCGTACGGACCCCGCCGTGGATAAGCCATCTCGACGGCGAATGGCAAACGCCTCCGATTCGCCACTTCTATGAGTCGATCGCCGAGCATCACACCGTGGTCAGGTACGACTCTCTTGGATGCGGTCTCTCGGATTGGACGCGCACCGATTTCTCGGCCGCTTCCGAGCTCGAGATTCTCGAGCTGGTGGTGGACAACCTTGAGCTCGAGCGCTTTGCGCTGTTCGGTTACGATGCCGGCGGCCCGCTGGCGATTGCCTATGCGGCGCGGCATCCCGAGCGTGTCAGCGAGTTGATATTGTTCGGCACCTTCGCCGATCCCAGCCATCTGGAATCCGGCGGGAAAATTCCTGAAGCGCTGTGCGCCCTCATCACGGATCGCTGGGATCTCGCCTCGCGGCTGGTCGCCGACCTGCACGCGCCCGATGCTGATGGCGCAACTCTGCAAATGCTCGCCGCGATGTATCGGCAGGCGAGCACCGGCGCCAACGTGATCGAGGCGATCGCCCGGTTTATCAACGGGGCCAATGTGGCCGATCTGCTGCCCAGCCTGAAGGTTCCGACCACGGTTATCCACCGAATTAATGATTCCGCTTTTCCTTATCTGGCCGGCCGCGAGTTGGCCGCGCGAATTCCGCAAGGCTGTTTCGTGCCTTTGGCGGGCAGCGCGCATCTGCCTTATCTGGGCGATAGTGCGGCGGTACTGGCCGCGATCGCGCACGCTCTGGGGGATCGCGATCACCGGGACGATCAGCACGATGAAGATGACGGTGATAATTCGTCGCCGGCATTGAGCGGACCGGACGGATTGGGATTGGCGGTTGCATCCGACGCGCCGCGGCCGGCGTCCATGGCGTGCGCGCGGTTTCGCAGTGAGGGCGAGTATTGGACGCTCGCCTACGCGGGCGAGACGATGCGCCTGAAGGACTCGCGCGGGATGCGTTATATCGCGCAGCTCCTGCGCTATCCCGGCCGCGAGTTCCCCGCGACCGAACTCGAGATGCGCAGTGAATCGGAAGCGGTGGCGAATTTCGCCGCGCGCCCCACGCAGCGCATCAGCGAGGAAGAACTCTCCGCGGCCGGATTGCATTCCGACAGTTCAGGCGACGCGGGTGAGATGCTCGACGCCCGCGCGAAAGGAGCTTATCGCCGTCGCCTGAATGACTTGCGCGGTTTTCTCGACGAAGCGAAGGCGCAGGGAAATGTCGAGCGGGCTTTCGAGCTGGAAGAGGAGATTTCGTTTTTGACCCGCGAGCTCTCGCGTGCGGTGGGCCTGGGCGGACGCGACCGGCGGGCGGCGTCGGTCGCGCAACGCTCGCGGCTCAACGTCACCCGCGCGATCCGCCGTTCGATCGAAAAGATCCGGCAGCATCATCCTGCGCTGGGCGCGTACCTGGCGACCCGAATCAAAACCGGACTCCAATGCGTCTACCGCGACGAGAGCCGCCCTGCGCTCCAATGGGAACTGTGACCCGACCCGCACCCCGGTGAACCATCGATCTTCCAGGTGGAACATCGATGTTCCATCGGATTGAACCCTTACCTTTAACGAAGACCTAATTTTGGTCTTTGCGTGCGACCCTATTCCGCCGAGTTTGGGCGGCGTCAGATAGCCGCGCACGCCGCTTCCAAGGGAGAGAGCCCGGCGCTGGGGGACAGGCACAGGGTCGGGGGGAGGAGGAGTTTCATGACCGGTAGAACCTCGGAAGGCCGGGCCCGCTGGCGCACGCTGCTGGTGGCCTCGGTCGCTACGGTCGCCACGCTATGGACCTCGGCCGCGATGGCGACGATCACCCAGGGCGACTTTTCGGTGTTCGGGTTCTTCGAGACCCGAGAGGAAGGGCGCTGGGGTGAAGGCTTCGAGCAATAACAACGGAACGCCGACCACACTGACGCATCCGACGCCCACCACTACTACTGCGGTGCCGGGCACAGCGGCGACAGAGAACGGCGGCAGCTTCGACTTCAACCATTGGGACGTGGATGAAGTCCGGCAGCTCGGCGACATCCGTCCCGATTACCACTTTGTAAAGAACTACAAATTCCTCGGCCGCTTCGACACGCTGTTCCTGAAGGACGCGGACTTCTTCGCATTCTATCGGCCTTGGTATGACGCTGTCGGATCAATCAAGGACGAAGGGCGCGCGGAGCCCAATCGCGACTGGACGCCGTACACGCAGTCGCAACTGCAACAGCAGTATTTTCGCGACGACCTGCACGAATACTATGCGCAGTTGAACTTCACGGATAACTTCTCAGCCCGAATCGGCAAGCAGGAAGTCATCTGGTCGGAAGCCGACGCGTTGTCGGGCACGGAAATCACCAACCCGATTGACTCGACCTACCACGGCTTCTACGGCGCTGAAGCGGCGGAAGATCAGCGCAAGAATCTGCGGATGATCAAGTTCAATTACATCCTGCCCGATTTCGAGAAAACCGCGAACAACGAAATCGAGGCATTCGTGATCCCCGGGGACTTCCAGGGCGATACCGACATCGTGAACGTCACCGATGCGCGGAACCCGTGGGTCGCACCCGCTGCGGAGAGCCCCGCCCCCGCTTTCAACCAGAACGGGCAGGCATACCGCAACCAGACCTATCTGGACCTGGGCGCCAAGCCGATGATCTACTCGGGCGGCCTGTTTTATGACGAAGTAGTGCAGGATGCGTATCACTACCCGTCCAACTCCTTGCAGAACAGCGAATTTGGCGTGCGCTTGTCGAGCTTGCTGCCGATCGGCAACGGCTTGCAGGCAAGCTTCATCTACTTGTACGAAGCGCGGGAAAACACTTCGGGGCTCTGCTCCTCGTGCACTGCTGCTACGGCTGACGCTCTAGGGGTTCCGGGTTACACCCGGGTGGGACCGGGCGAGTTCATCAATTTCGGCCACTATGCGTACGGGCCTCCGCGTGCGGGCATTCCGAAAGCCGGAACGTTCAAGATTCTGATTGCCGAAGATTTCAAGCGCAAGAACTTCTTCGGACTGACTGGCACCTACTACGACAAGGACCTGACCGACATCGTTTACCGCTATGACACGCTGTACGCGCCTTCGGTAGGTATGAACCAGGCCAGTCCCGCGGGCGATGCGGCAGGGCCGGGAAGCACGATCGTAAGCAGCGAGATGACGCGTTTCATCGTTGCAGGCGACCGTCCGACGTACATACCCTGGCTCTCGAAGCAGCACACGTTCATCACGGTTCAATATGTCAACACGTGGTACCCGGATCGTCCGTCCGACGCGACACCGAACGTTGGTAACTTCACCGGCAAAGTGCGCGAGGACAGCAACTTCGCCTTCGTAGCCTTCACCAACTGGCTGATGAACGGACAGCTCACGGCGACCAACGTCGCGGAGTGGGATATCGACGACAACGTCGGCGCCTTCACCTCGACCAACGTGTACCGCTATTCGCGTAACGTACTCTTCGGAGTGAATACCGCATGGTTTCTGGGCCGCTCGGGCCGCTATACGGATCCATTCCTGTTGAGCCGTTCGCAGCGCGAGAATCTGCTCGAGTTCACTATTTCATACGAAATCTAACTCGGGCTATCCTGATGATCTGAATCCGGCGGCGGTCGGCGACCAAACCAGGTCGCGGCCGCCGCCGCTCTTTTCGCGCCATGCGCGATTCGCTCGGTTGGCCGTCTGGAATAGTTCCGCGGAAACTGCGGCGATCGTTCCACCGGTTTGAACGCTTTTTAAAGTAGAGGCAATTCCGAAACGAAACCCTGCCATGCGAGTCACCTCCCCGGCGTCCTGCAAGACGGGTTTTGACAAAGGTTACACCCTCTGCCGTGTGGTTCAGGTTCGGTTCGCGTGATCCCGTTCCGGCGCGCTTCCACTTGGGCCACCGTGCCCGGACAAGCCCCTAACTACGAACAAGTTAAAGCCAAATCCGGGCTAAGCAAACGGTACGGCGGCTGCGGTCAGACACTACCGCAGCCGCCACCCCCCTCCAAAAGATCAAGATCGTGAATGCGCTGGCGCGTGGCTGCCTCATCCAGTTGCAGAATGAAACGGTCGAGGCTACGCTCTTCGATCAAGGCGCGCCATGAATCGTAAGTTCCAGTTCGAGGCGGAAATCTACCAGACCCTCAGTTGCCTGCCGATGGCGGCGCGGCGCAAGCTCGACGCTGCCGGGGTAAAGATCGGCCGCGCGCAATGGGCCAAGCTGACCCGCTCCGAGAGGCTCAAGATCTGCGACGCCACCGCAGATTCGGCCGACGAAATCGCGGCTCTCCGATCATTTATCGACCAGACCGTGCTGGCCCGGGCGGGCAGCCGTCCTACCGAGCTGTCCGACGACGCTCGCCAGGCCGCATGGCCGCCCGCGGAGCTTCCTTCACAGTTGGCCGCGCGCGCCGCGGAGCTCGGCGCGCCGATTACCCAGTCCGCGTGGAGCACCCTCGACGACGACGAACGCTATGCGCTGGTGAAGCTCGGTGGCGGCGAAAGGGCCAAGCACAATCTGCACGCTGCGCTAATCGAATTTCTCCGCGCGCGCGATCGCTGAAAAATTCTGAGAAGTTCCGGAGGAAAGTATGGAGAGCATTCGCTTTGACGACGTGGAGAAGCTGCGCACGAAGATCAGCCCGGAGTTCGGGCCGTGGAGCAAGCCGATCGAGGTTTCGCAGGAACGGATCAACCAGTTCGCCGACGTGACCGGCGACCATCAGTGGATCCATATCGATATCGAGCGATGCAAGCGTGAGAGCCCGTTCGGCGGACCGGTCGCGCACGGCTTCCTGACGCTGAGCCTCCTGCCCGGAATCCAGATCGATTCCGGATGGACAGTTGTCGGCCAGCGCAACGTGGTGAATTACGGCGCGAACAAGCTGCGCTTCATCTCGCCGGTTCCGGCAGGCGCCAAGGTCCACGCGCGCAACCGGATTATCTCCGTCGAGCCGCGTCCCCAGGGAACCCAGGTCACACAGGAAAGCGTCATTCACGTGGTCGGCAACGACAAGCCGGCGCTGATCTACGAAGGAATCTTTCTCTACGTAAAGTAGGAGCATGGAATCGAGCAAACGTCCGGTCGCGGTCGTTACCGGAGTCGGCCCCGGTCTTGGCGCGGCGCTGGCGCGCCGCTTCGCGCAGGGCTACGCAGTCGCGATCAACGCACGCCGCGCGGATTATCTTCGGAGGCTGAAGGGAGAGATTGCCGCGCCGGGCGCGACCGTGCTCGAGGTGCCCGCCGACATCGGCGATCGTGCGCAGGTCGAGGCCGCGTTCAAGCTGATTCGCGAACAGCTCGGCGATCCCGAGGTGCTGTTGTACAACGCGGGATCGGGGAAATTTGGCAATGTGCTCGAAGTCTCGCCGGAGGATTTTGAAACGAACTGGCGGGTCAACGCATACGGCGCGTTTCTCGCCTCGCGCGAGGTCGTGCCCGCGATGCTCGCGCGCGGCCGCGGCGCGATTCTGTTCACCGGAGCGACCGCGGGCGTGAAGGCGGGAGCGAAATCCGCAGCATTCGGCCCGGCGAAATTCGCGATGCGCGGGCTCGCGCAATCGATGGCGCGCGACTTGGGTCCCAAGGGAATTCACGTCGCGTGGATCAACGTCGACGGCGTCATCGACATTCCGGGCCGCACGATTCCAAATTTCAAGCCGGAAGACATGCTCGATCCCGCCGCGATCGCCGAGACCTACTGGCATCTGGCGCATCAGCATCCAAGCGCCTGGACGACGGAGCTCGAGGTTCGCCCGTTCAAGGAAAAATTCTGAAGCCTGGTCGTGCGTTGAAATCACAAGCCGTGATTTCAAGTTTGTGCGGAGTAGTTCGCCGCTCCTCGCTCCTGACTACGATAAATGGCGAGTTCTTGTCCTGCCATGAAAGTCAGGGCGGTGTGAGTCTTGTGTTCAAAGAGCAAAGCCATAGTGGCGCGGGCGAGACGCCCGCGCCACTATCTCTTGTGCCATGATCTGGTAAGTCACTGCCGTGAAAGTCGAACGTATATGAGCGTTGCGAAGGCATCGCGCCGGTTAGGCCCACGCTTACTCCCACTCTGCATTAAACTTTCGTCCCGCGTGATGGGTCCTTCGGACCCGTGAGGGTCTGAACGGAGGCTGCCCCTTCGGCGTTGCTCAGGGCAGGCTCCGTGAAGGATCTCTGCGAAGCGATTAGTGCGGAGAATCCGCGCTGGTTGCACTAATCGCTTCGCGGAGATCCTTCGCCTGCGGCTCAGGATGACGGCTACGGAGCGTCTGCGACAAAGTCGACAGGCTCTGAATACAGTGGCAACACGCCACTGGAAAATCGCACGCACGCCGATTCATACTAGGGTCACGATGCCTGAGCAGACCGATCTTGCGGCCGAGTACGGCCCCGTTCGCGACGAGGAGCAGCTTGATTGGGATGCTCTGGCCGCGTACCTGCGCGATCGAATTCCGGGCGCGGACGCTCCGATGCGCGTGATGCAGTTTCGCGGCGGTTCGTCGAATCTGACCTATCTGCTCGAATTCGGGGAGCATCAGTGGGTCGTGCGGCGTCCTCCCTTCGGTCCTCTGCCGGTTGGCGGCCACGACATGGCGCGCGAGTTCCGCGTGCTCTCGCGATTGTGGCAGGCGTTCGCGCCTGCGCCGCGCGCGTGGCTGTTCTGCGACGACGCGTCGATCATTGGCGCGCCGTTTTTCGTGATGGAGCGCAGGCGCGGAATTGTGTTCAAGAATCGCCAGCCGGTTCCCGCCGAGCTCGGCGACGACCCCGAGACCTTCCGCAAAATCTCCGAGGGCTTTATCGACACGCTGGCCGATCTGCATGGAGTGGACTACGCGGCGATCGGGCTTCAGGAGCTGGGCGGGCCGGAAGGATTTCTGAAACGCCAGATCGTCGGATGGATGAAGCGCTGGGAAGCGGC
The DNA here is from genome assembly GCA_963801665.1 of uncultured delta proteobacterium. Lineage (GTDB taxonomy): Bacteria > Desulfobacterota > Binatia > Binatales > Binataceae > JBARDN01. The sequence goes on from CAWDFL010000003.1 coordinate 1,387,776, forward strand.
CAAGACCCGCGAAGTGCCGCTGATGGAGAAGCTCGGCGCGTGGTTTCTCGATCACATGCCGCGCGCGCAGCCGCCAACGCTGCTGCACAACGATTTCTACCTGCACAACCTGATGCTCGACGCGCACGCGCCCGGCAACGTCGTCGCGGTGTTCGATTGGGAGATGTCGACGCTCGGCGATCCGATGATCGATCTCGGAATCGCGCTCGGCTACTGGCGCGAGCGCTCGGATGCCGAGCTGCTCGCGATCGCGGAGATTGAGCCGCGCACGCTGAAGCGCGGGTTTCTCGGGCGCGAGGAGCTGGCGAATCGCTACGCGCGGCGGACCGGCCGCGACTTGAGCGACCTTCCATTTTATTGGGCGTGGGCGCATTGGAAGAGCGCGACTGTCGGCGAGCAGATTTACGTCCGCTACGTCCGGGGACAAACCACCGATCCGCGCTTCGCCGTGATGGGCCGAGGCTCGCCGGCGCTGGCCGCGGCGGCAGCGCGGATTCTCGCGCCACTTGGATTCAGAGCCTGACGCATCTCCGTGCCAACCACAGAAGAAATTATCGCCGAGGTAGAGGCCTTCTACCGCGCGTATATCGACGCCTTCAATCGCGAGGACATCGACAGCTATGCGGATTCCTTCGCGCCGGGTTATTCGCTGATCCGCGGAGAGAAGATCGCCACGTATGCGAGCGAGCCGGAGCTCCAGCAATACAGCGCGCATGCGTTTATCGATCTGAAGTCGCGCGGATGGGCGCGTTCGGCGGTTGATCTTCTGAAGGTCTCGCCGCTCGGCGACGATCAGGCGATGATTCTCGCCGAGGTGACGCGCTATCGCGCTGACGAATCGGTCCTGCTGCGAGCGCGGGTCAGCTATGTCGTGATTCGCACGGCCAAGGGATGGAAGATCGCCGTGATGATTCCGCTCGCGCCGCCGGGCTAACAGTCGATAAGACGAAATTACCGCCTTCCCAATCATCTCGCGCAGCAGGCGTTTCCTGGCCCGACGATCGCATCTACCGCTCCTCAAATAATTGCATCGGCGCGCGCGATTGCGATGGCATGGCGGTTGCTGACTTCATGCCGTTGTTAACTCGACGGACAAAAAATTCAAGGAGAGATTGAAATGAAGAATCTTCTCCCCGCGGTATTACTCGGAACGGCGCTGTCGTTGGCGATGGTCTCGTTCACTCCCAATTTCGCTCTGGGACAAGCCGCTGGCGGCGCCGGTGCCGGCGCTGGCGGAGCTTCAGCCGGAGGAGCTGGAGGAAGCGGGATGGGCTCGTCGGGCGGCAATGGCAGCATGGGCAGCGGCGGCTCGAACTCGAACGGCTCGAGCTCGTCGGGCGGCATGAACGGCGGAAGCACAACGAATGGAAGCTCGAATTCCGGTTCCGATATGAGCGGTTCGAGTCCCGGAACGGGAATGAATTCGGCCAACCCCGCGCCCAACGGCCAGCCGAGTTTAAGTCCTCCACCAGGCAACCCGTGACAATCCCGCGCCGGCATCAATCGCGTGCCGGCGCGGTTTAAGATTCCCGCCTCGCATCTCCCGCGTTGAATAACGGCGCTGCCGTTATCTATGATCTCTGCTGATCGGTCCGCGGGAGGAAGCAGCGGTGGATTATAAATCGATTCTCTATCGTGCCGACGGGCGCGTCGCGATGATTACCCTCAACCGGCCTCATCGGATGAACGCGATTGACGGCGCGATGCCGCGCGAGATCGCCGACTCGGTGCGCCGCGCCAATGCTGACAACGAGGTGCACGTGATTGTCGTCACCGGTGCGGGCGCGGGATTTTGCGCGGGTTATGATCTGGTCGACTACGCCGAGCGTCCAGGAGTTCAGGCCGGATCGCAACTCGGTTCCGGCGAAGCGGCGCAGCCATGGGATCCGATGGCGGATTTTTACGGGATGTACCAGAACACGCAGGACTTCATGAGCTTGTGGCGCTCGTACAAACCGACGATCGCGAAAATCAACGGACCCGCCGTCGCAGGCGGCAGCGATATCGCGCTGTGCTGCGATATCGTCGTGATGGCCGACGAGGCGCGGATCGGATATCCGCCCGCGCGAGTCTGGGGATGTCCCACCACCGCGATGTGGCTCTACCGCCTCGGCGCGGAGAAGGCGAAGCGGATGCTCCTGACCGGCGATCTGATTTTCGGTCCCGAGGCCGCGAAGCTGGGCTTGTGTCTCGAATCGGTGCCGCGCGCGCAACTGGATCAGCGCGTCGATGAACTCGCTAACCGGATGGCGGGAATCCCGCGCAATCAACTGATGATGCAGAAGCTGATGATCAACCAGGCGTTCGAGAACATGGGACTCGCAAACACGCAGATGTTCGCCACGATCTTCGACGGAATCACGCGCCACAGTCCGGAAGGCGTATGGTTCAAGCAGCGCGCCGAAGAGGCGGGTTTCAAACAAGCCGTAAAAGAACGCGACAGCGGAGAGCCAATCGCGCCCGGCCGCAGCAAACCGTTCGGCCGCGCTTGAACATGTTCTCCAAAATCGGCTGACCGCCGCTCGCCTAGCGATCTGAATTACTGCGAGGCGGTTTGTTGTTGCTCGACTGGTTGGACGCGCTCGCCGTCGCGCGCGGATTGGCCGACGTTTAGCGCTACCATCGCGTCAGGGTCGACGCCGTTGGCGACTTCGACCGAGATTCCGTTGTCGTAGCCGAGCGTCACTTGAGTCAGATGGAGCAGGTTGTTTTTCACCACCGGCACGAACACCTTGCCGTCGCGGAACACCAGCGCTTCGTCGGGGACCAGCGGCGCTCCAGCCGGAATCGACACGACGAACTCCGCGCTGCCGTACATCCCCGGATAGAGCGCCTCATCGGTGTTCGGCAGATCGATTTCCACCAGCATCGTGCGCGAATCCGCCGACAGCGCCTCGGGATGGCGCGTGATAGTGCCGGTGAACTTGCGCTGCGGATATTCGTTGACTGTGACCGAGGCGCTGTCGCCGTTGCGGATGAACAGCGCGACATTCTGCGGAACGTAAGTGTAGACGCGCAGCGGCTTCATCCGCGCGACGTGCACGATCGCGTCGGCGAGGCTGGTCGAGCTGGTCGCTTCGGGAATCAGATGGCCGGGATCGACGTCGCGCTCGGTCACGATTCCGTCAAACGGCGCGGTCACGCGCTCGTAGGCTTGGAGCGCGATCGACTGCGCGAGAGTCGCCTTCGCCTGCAGCATCGTGGCGCGCGATTGGTCGGCCATCTCCTGCGAGATCACCGCCTCGCGGACCAGAACCTGGTTGCGATCATCGGTGACTTTGGCGATTCGATAGGCGGCCTCGGCGTTGCGGACCTGCTGATCGGTTTCCGGCGATTCGATCGTCGCGATCAGCTCGCCGGTATGGATGCGATCGCCCTTATCGACCCGGAGCGATTTTATGTAGCCGGGGACCTTGGCGTAGATTTCGGTTTCGTCGAAGCCGCGCGTGGTCGCGGGCAGTTTGACGTCGCGCGTCGTAGGCATCCGGCCGACTTTCGCGACCAGCACGTGCGGTCCGATTGCGGCCTGCTGCGCAAGCTGGTTGGTCTGGCGGCCGATCCACAATTCTCGCGCGAGCACGAGACCGGCGGTCGCGATCACCACCAGCGCGATCGCGCCGATCCATCCCACGACAAAGATTTTGCCGGAGGCTTTGGCCGTGTACTGCCTGGGGTCGTCTTCCATCTGATGCCATCGCTCACGCGCCGGGCAGCGTGAGTTCCTCGATCTCCGCGTCGCGCTGATGTTTTCCGATCATGTTGCGGCTGAATATCGAATAGACCGCCGGCACCACGAACAGGGTGGAAAGCGTTGCTACGAAAAGACCGCCGATCACGGCGCGTCCCAGGGGTGCGTTCTGCTCCGAGCCCGAGCCGAGACTCAGCGCCATCGGCAGCATCCCCAGGATCATCGCGAGCGCGGTCATGATGATCGGGCGAAAGCGGATGCGCCCGGCCTCGATTGCCGCGGCGACCGGACCGTAGCCGTCCTCGCGCAGCTCGTTGGCGAAGGTGATGAGCAAATTTCCGTTGGCGACGCCGACGCCGACCGCCATGATCGCGCCCATCATCGACTCGACGTTGATCGTCGTGCCCGTCAGCACCAGCATCCAGAGCACGCCCGCGAGCGCGCCCGGCACCGCCATCATAATGATGAACGGCTCGAGCCACGATTGGAAATTCGCGACCATCAGCAGGTACACGAGGACGATCGCGAGAATCAGCCCTTCGCCGAGCGTGATGAACGACGAGCTCATCGCCTGGCTCTGTCCGCGGATCACGACCTCGGTGCCCGCGGGCAGTTTGCCCAATTGTGCGATTTGCTTTTGCACCGCGTTGGTCACCGCGCCGAGGTCGCGCCCCGAGACGTTGCAATCGACATCGATCACGCGCTGCACGGTGTAGTGCGCGACCACTGCCGGGTCCCAGGTGTGGCTGATGGTTGCGAGGTTGCCGAGCAACTGGGGCTGCGCGGTCGTGGCGCCGTCAACGGCCGGCATCGCGGCGGCAGCCGCGCTGCTGGTCGAAGTGCCGGGCGAGCTCAGCGGGATATTCTGCAGCGTGGCGACCGAGTCGAACAGATGCTCCTGCGATTGCGCGATGACGTTGTAGTTAACTCCGGTTATCGGGTCGAGCCAGAAATTTGGCTGCAAGAGCTGCGCGCCGGAGAGCATCGCGAGCACGCTCGAGGTGACCTCTTGCTGGGTGATTCCGAACTGCAGTGCCTTGGTGCGATCGACCTTGACCTCCAGGCTCGGGTAATCAAGCGGCTCGGCGATGCGCATATCGACCACGCCCGGAATTCGCGCCATCCGGTTTTCGAGCTTGAGCGCGATGTCGTAGTCCGCCTGGAGGTTGTTGCCGTTGACCTGCGCGTCGATCGCGGCGGGCAGTCCGAAGGTCAGCACCTGGCTGACGATATCGGCGGCCTGGAAATAGGCGGTCACTTGCGGATACTTCGTCGCCAGCGCATCACGAATCCGCTGTTCGTACATCGCGGTTGGCTGATGCTTGGGCTTGAGCTGGATCAGCACGTCGGCATCCATCGGGCCGATGCTGTCGGTCTGATAGAAGGCGAGGTCATAGGAAATCGGCAGTCCGATATTGTCGCTGATGCTTTCGAGCTCGCCCGCCGGAATAATCGTCCGGATGGTCTGATCGATCTGGTCAACCAGATATTCGGTGTGCTCGACGCGAGTGCCGGTGGGGGCGCGCAGATGCAGCCGCATCATGCCGGCGTCGACGGTCGGGAAGAAATCCTCGCCGACGATCGGCAGCAGCCCCAGCGAAAGCAGGATCAAGATCGCGACGCAGGTGAGCGCCAGCCCGCGGCGTCCGATAAAGGTGGCGAGCCAGATCCGGTAGCGCTCCTTGATGCGCTCGAAACCGCGATCGAATGCGCGCACGAAGTTGGCCGCGCGGCTGTGCCCGAGATGTTCCTCGTTCTTGTCCGGGAGCAGATACCGCGCCATCGAGGGCACCAGCGTCCGCGACAGCAGGTAGGACGTGAGCATCGCGAACACCACCGCCAGCGCCAGCGGAGTGAACAGGAACTTCGCGACGCCGGTCAGCAGCACCACCGGAAAAAACACGATGCAGATCGAGAGCGTGCCGACGAAGGTCGGCGTCGCGATCTGCGAGGCGCCGTCGAGAATCGCGACCAGCAGCGGCTTGTCGAGCGCGTGGTTGCGATGGATATTCTCGATCTCGACCGTCGCGTCGTCGACCAGCATCCCGACCGCGAGCGCGATTCCGCCGAGCGTCATCGTGTTGATCGTCTGTCCGCAGAGGTTGAGCGCGATGATCGAAGTAAGAATCGAGAGGGGGATCGAGGTGATGACGATCAGCATGCTGCGCGGCGATCCGAGGAACAGCAACACCATCAGTGCGACCAGCGTGGCGGCGATAACCGCTTCGTGCACGACGTCCCACAACGCGGCGCGCACGAACTGCGATTGATCGAAAGTCAGCGAGACTTTCAGTCCCTTGGGCGCGGTGGCCCGGATGAGCGGGATCTTGGCCTTGACCGCGTCGACCACGGTCAGCGTCGAAGCGTCGGCGTGCTTGATCACCATCAGGTAGGTCGCCTGCTGGCCGTCGACGCGCACCACGTTGGTTTGCGGCTGATGCGTATCAGTCACGGGCGCGACGTCACCGAGAAAGACCGGGGAGCCGTTAACGTATTTCAGCGGTAACCGGTCGAAGTCCTTTACCGTCGGCACGCTCATGTTGAGATCAACGTTGTACTCGTAGTTGCCGATCTTCTCGGCGCCCGAGGGGATCACGACGTTGGTCGAGGCCAGCGCATTGCCGAGGTCGTACGCGGACATCCCGTTGGCGTAGAGCGAAGTCGGATCGATGTTGACCTGTACTGATCGTTGCACGCCGCCCAGCGGCGCCGGCGATGAGAATCCGGGAATCGTAAAGAGCTGGATACGGATGAAGTTGAGTCCGTAGTCGAACAGCTTGCTGGTCGAAAGCGTATCGCTGTAGATGTTCAACTGCGCGACGGGAACGTTGGTCGCGTTGTAGGAAATAATTTGCGGCGGCTGGACGCCGCGCGGCAGAATCGAAAGGATCGTTTCCGAAACCGCATTGATCTGCGAAATGGCGGCGCCGATGTCAGTGCCCGGCTGGAAGTAAATCTTTAGAATTCCGAGCCCGTTGATCGATTCCGACTCGATATGCTCGATGCCGTTGACGGTGGTCGAGTACGCGCGCTCGCTGATAAACACCATCCGCCGCTCGACATCGAAGGCCGACAGCCCCGGGTAGTTCCAGACCACCAACACGACCGGCAGATTGATCGCGGGAAAGATGTCGACGTTCATCAGCTCGAACGACAGCGTTCCGAGCACCAGCATCAGGAGCGCCATCACCGCAACCGAAAGCGGACGGCGCAGGGCAAGACGGACAATCCACATAGGCGATCGACAACATGCAGAGCCCAGCTAATACGGGCGGGCTCGTGAGTTTAGAGAAACTGCCGCAACTCGGGTCGACTTCGGTAAAGGATAAGTTAGGGTCAAGGCGCAGGCAAGTAAGGATTTGGGAATCGCGAGTTCTATAATTCGCGCGCGTGATATTCCGCGCCTGAAACCGGAGTGTCGATAATTGCCGAGTTTATCTCCGTCATTCTGCCATGAAAGTCGGTGGAGCGATGACTATTGTAGTCTCAGCCGAGCCGTTGATCGTCATTCCGAGCCCTGGGCGAGGAATCCCGAGGCGTCCATGCTCCGAGTCCACGCCTCATGTAGTGCCCTCTCGTTTGGGATTCCTCGCGCGAGGAATTCCGACGAGAGGCCGCTGCACGCGTTGTGGACTCTAAGCATGAACGCCTCGGGATTTCTCGCGCAGCGCTCGAAATGACGGTCGGAGGGCTTGGCTGAGATTACGATTCTCATCGCTCCCACACACTTTCATGGCAGGATGAAAACAACTGCGCGTCCGCGAGAAAATTGGCAGCCTCGAGACGTACCACAGAAAAGAAACGCCGATCTTCCGCCGCGTTTGAGGCGCGGAGAAAGATCGGCGGTGATGCGCAAAACTCGTTTGCGCGAACGCGTCGATGGCGTCAGGTCATTTCGGTGTCTTGCCTGCGCCCTTCAGAGTTACGCTCTGGCCAAAGCTCGGTTCGAGGTTGTCCTTGATCATGAGCGTGCCCTCGTACTTAGCCTCCGCACTCGGAGTGAAGGTTACCGAGACCTCGCAGGTGCCGGGTTTGACCCCCTTGGAGCGCGGGTCGAGATCGTCGTCGTCGCACGCCTGAGTGATGCTGAACGGACTCGCCGTGCCGGATTCGGACTCGATCAGAATCGGCACCGGATGCTTCTTCTTCGTGATCTTGCCGAGGTTCGTGATCTTGACCGACTTGACCTTGCTCGATCCGACGTCGACGGTGCCGAAGTTGAGGTGCTTGGGCGAGACGCGCAGCTTGCCTGCGACCGGGGTCGGCGTCGCGGTCGGAGTTGGAGTCCGCGTCGGAGTTGCCGCCGGTGCTATGACGTTGAAACCGGTTGAGGCGTTCGACGCCACGTATTGCGAGGTTCCGGCGAAGCTTGCGCTGAGGGTCTTTATCCCCACCGAACCTGTATTCGCGGAGCAGGTCGCAACACCGCTCGCATTGGTGGTCCCGCCGCAGTTTGAGCCGCCGAGCGAGAAGCTGATCGACTGGCCGCTTACGGCAGCAGGCGGAGTCGCGGAGACATCGGTCAGCGCCGCGACAAGGTTGACTGATTGATTCGGCGGTCCGCTGGTCGGGCTCTGATTGAGCGTCAGCGATGTGACATCGGATCCGGCGCCCCAAGTGATCACCGCCTGATTCGAGGTAACGATCGTGCTGGCGAGCGCCGCTGAGGCGACGATCGTATCGACGCCCTGATGCGCTGCGGTATAGCTGAACGACGCGCTGCCACCGGCGGTGTTGGCCTGTATGGCTTGCGGATTCGCACCGCTGACGTTTAACTGCACCGGGGTTCCGTCGGGAACCGTTGTGTAATGGAAGCTCGCGGTAAAGGTTTGCGAGCTGCCTTGCGCCGGGTTCGGCGTTATCCCGATTGGCGTGAGACTCAGCGACGCCGCCGGATTCGCCGCGGCATAAGTACATGCTCCCGTAGTGTCGGTGATCTTGAAAACCGCCACGCCACGCGCCGCATACACGCAGCCGTCGGGTCCGATGGTCATATCGACGGCCTGGCCGTTGTCGGTTACGAGAGTGCTGCTCATCGCCGGCGGCGATGAAGTCAGATCGAACGTTCCGATACCGCCCGGCACGTTTCCAACGGCACTGAAGCTCGCGATCAGAAATTGTGCGTCTCCGTTGGCCTGGACGCCCTGGGCCAAAAGTCCCAGACCCCACGACGAAAGGTTCGGGACAACGCTTACCGTCGCCGGTTGAGATTGATTGGTGCCGCTCACCTGCGCGATCTGGCTGCCGGTTAACACATAGAGGGTTCCGTTGGGCGCGAACGCCTCCGTGCCGTTCGGATTATTTGGCAGGGTTGCGTAAACGGAAGTCGCGCCGGAAGGATTCGACACGCGCCATAGCGTCGAGCTGTTCAGGCCGTCTCCGGAGCAGTTGTCGGCGGCGAAGATATCTCCACTCAGCGGATCGATTGCGATCAGACCCGGGCAGGTGAGTCCACTCGCGACCGTCCGCGAGACAACTCCGGTGGACGGATCGATCTGCACAATCGCGCCGTCAGTGGGATCGTTGCCGGTCTCGTTGAGGCCGCCGTATAGATTTCCATCGCCGTCAATCGCCAGTTCATCAAGGGACGGGAGCGCAGTCTGGGTCAGCAACGTCTGCGAGTTAGCCACGCCTCCGCCGGGCGGAATCTTGTAGATGTCTCCGGTAGGCTGGTCAACCGCGTACAGATTGCCGGAACTATCGAAAGCCAGGCCGAATGCGCCCGGGCATCCGGTGATATCCAGGCCGGCAATGCTAAAGTTCTCCGCGACGAATCCGGTCGCATACGGCTGCGCGACGAAGCCCGGCGCCGCGACGAACGTGTTCGAGCATCCGGCCTCGGGCGCGTTGCTGAAGGTCACGGTGCCGGTTTGGGGGAACGGCAGGTTGCCGTCGGTTACATCGACTGCGGAATAGGTGATCGTCTCATTGTTGGAATCAACCGCGGTGAATTCGATCGTTCCGGTGCTGTCGGTAACGGGCGGGTTGGGCCCACTGATCACCGAATTGCCGCCGGTCTGGTTGATCTGGATGAGCTTGCCGGGGCTTGGCCGGCCTTTCGAATCTTCCAAGGTCACCGTGATGTCGGCCGGCGTTGCGCCATCGGCAGTGACCGAGGTCGGGAACACAGTGAGGCCGGCCGAAGCTGCGGGCGCCGTCACAAAGACGAGCGACGGTTGCGCGGCAAGCGGCACACCGTCGCTGGTGTCGGTCGCGACGAGAGTCGCGGTCTCGGCGATCGAATCGGTCACCTGGAATGAAACGTTGCCGTTTGCGTCAGAGACCCCGGATGCCGGCGTGATCTGGGCGCTGCTTCCGGCAGCGGTCAGCGTAACGGTTTTCCCAGCCACCGGGATGCCGTTGCTGTCGTACAAAGAGACCAGGGTCAGTGATGCCGTCGTGCCGTCATCGGGCTCGCCGACCGGTCCGATCGCGCCGGCCGGCTGGACCCCGTTTTGCAGGTAAGGCGCGACCGTCGAAGCGGACGCGCTCACCGCTCCGGCGGATTGCCCCGTCAACGCGCTATAGAGCGCAGTGAGATCCGGAGAACCCAATCCGACGTGGGTGAAATCGCTGCCGAGCGACGCCGCGTTATGGAAAGCCGCGGTGGCCGAGAGTGAATACAGTGTCGGATTAAAGAACCCGACATTCTGGCCCACACCCTGATTGAGCAGCGCCGTGTATGCGGCCCATTCGGGAGCGGCGAGGCTGGTTCCACCGTACTGCAGGCCGTTGGGGCATCCGCCGTTATCCGCCTGGCAGATCTGAACACCGTGGAATGGATCGGCGTTCGCGACGACATCGGGAACCATTCGCATCGACGATCCAGTCAGCACGCTCTGATAGCTCGGGGCCGCAAAGAACTTGCTGGTGCCGAATCCGCCCTGTCCCGCCGGTGGAGTGGTGTTCGTGTCGTTCCACCAAGTCTCGGAGCCGTAAGTGAAGCCGGGACCCGAGGTAAGTGAACTGCCGCCGACGGCGGTCGCGTTCGGAGAATCCGCAGGAACCGACACTGTGTTAGGGCTGCCGTCGAGGCAGGTGCTGCCGCCATCTCCGGAACCGTTGAAGATGGTGATGTTAGACGCGGCGGCATTCTGGAAGATCGCGTCGATGCTGTCGACGTCGGCCGCGGTGGTCTGGTCCTCGCAATAGGCCCAACTATTGCTGATGATCGAAACGCCGTCGTTGACCATCTTGTTGAAGACGGCCTGGAAGCTGCTGCCCGCGCCGCCGAATGGCGCGTCGTAGACCACTATTTGGGCGCCGGGTGCGACAGCGGTTACCGCGTCGATATCGAGCAGTACCTCGTCCTCGCCGGAACCGATAGGAGAGCCGCCGCCAACATTTACTTCGCTGATATTGTTGATCTGGCTTTCCGGCGCTCCGATCAAATTCAGAAAGTTGCTTACGTCGCTTAAATTAAAATTGTCGAACTCGACGAGCCCGACTGTCTGGCCGGAGCCGTCAACGGATTGCCACGGAGAAGCCGAGACATCCGGCAGACTGGCGCCGCCCGATTTGGCCCGCGCCGATACGAACTCATTTGTTACAGGTGCAGGTGTTGGCGTGGGACTCGCGTTACAGACGTTTGGTACCGGGAGCCGACGGCTATAACCGGCCGCGGCGGCCTGGGTGTTGAAGCAGACCGCGAGGTCTTTGAGAAAGCACATCTGATAGGTCGGCGGGTCATTAATCGTGTCGATCGCCTGGACGGAAGCGATAACAGAGCAGACCGCAAGAAATAGCGCTTCGCGGCCTGGTTTCGGCGCTGCATAATTCGAAAGCCCGCTGATCGCCAGCACGCTCGAGGCTATCGTTCGAGGCAGAGCCGGGTCCGCTTGATTCGCAAAAAAAGTTTGCTTGCCGATTCGATAGTCGCCGATATTCACGTCGAACGCGCGCTCGGCATCGCCGCGCGTGCCGGCGACGGTTATCGTCAGCCGATTCTCTGAGCCCTCGACCAGGCGGAATCCATTCGCCCGCAGATAGGCGAGCACCGAGTCGTAATCATCGCTGCTCGGACCGAACTGGTCGGCGACTTGCTGCTGCGTCAGGTAATGACGGAAATTTTTCGAGTGCGGATCGCGAAGCTCTTCCAGGTAGCGATCAAAGGCCGATTGCTTATCGCGCCGGAGCACGATCGTCAGCGCGATCGGCTGAGCGTCTTGTCTCGCCAGACGCGACTTGCCGCTCGGCGCTGAAATCACGGTTGCTTCCGACAATGCCGGCAGCACATGTCCCGGCAGCCGAACCATCGCCTTGGCTTTATGCGTATCCGGACCCGGCGCCGCGGATGAGACCCCAACTCCGGCGAGCGACGCGACAGTCAATATCAACGGTAGCAACAGGACCGGCGTGACCCGACGATACATACGCTTTTCCCCCTGGTTTGCAGGTACGGACGATAACTACCTCAGCCGGACAAAGCTTCTTTGCGAGACCACCTGATTTCTCGTCGTATGAGGCTAGTCGCAAAGAGCGCTTACGATGGCGTTTTTCCTAGCGCGGATGAGTGTCGTATCGCAACGGAACAATGTGAAACTCGAGGGTACAAATTGAATTGGAAGACGAAAGGCCCGGAATTGCTTCCGGGCCTTCGCGTCTATCTGCATTCATCAGGAACATTCAATTTCCGCCGGTTCATTTCGGCGTCTTGCCTGCGCCCTTCAGAGCTACGCTCTGGCCGAAGCCCGGCTCGAGGTTGTCCTTGATCATCAGCGTGCCCTCGTACTTCGTCTCCGCGCTTGGGGTGAAGGTCACCGAGACTTCGCAGGTGCCGGGCTTGACCCCCTTGGAGCGCGGTCCGAGATCGTCGTCGTCGCACGCCTGGCTGATACTGAACGGGCTCGCCGCGCCGGACTCCGACTCGATCAGGATCGGCACCGGATGCTTCTTCTTCGTGATCTTGCCGAGGTTCGTGATCTTCACCGACTTGACCTTGCTCGATCCGACATCGACGGTGCCGAAGTTGAGCCTCTTCGGCGAGACTCGCAGCTTGCCTGCGACGGGAGTCGGCGTCGCAGTCGGCGTCGGAGTTGAAGTACTCGCCGGTGCGATGACGTTGAACCCCGTCGAGGCGCTCGACGCCACGTATTGCGAGGTGCCGGCGAAGCTTGCGCTGAGGGTTTTTGTGCCTATGGAACCTGTGTTCGCCGCACAGGTCGCAATCCCGCTCGCGTTGGTCATGCCGCCGCAGGTTGAGCCTCCTAGTGTAAAGCTGATCGACTGGCCTGCCAGCGGGACCGCAGGACTCGAAGAGGTATCAGTCAGCGATGCGACTAGATTGACTGACTGGCTCTGCGTTCCACTGGTCGGGCTGGGATTGAGGCTGAGGAAGGTCACATCCGAGCCGGGTCCCCACGTGATCACCGATTGATTCGAGGATATGGGCGACCCCGCGATTGTCGCGGTGGCTGTGATCGTATCGACGCCCTGATGAACCGCGGTGTAGGTGAACGACGCTTGTCCGCTCGCGTTGGTATTTGCACTCGCAATCTGAGGATTCGCACCCGCGATCGCGAAATTGACCGGCGTGCCTGCAGGCGCGATAACGTAATGGAAGTTCGCGGTCAGCGTTTGCGAGCTGCCCTGCGCCGGATTGGGCGTGATTCCGGTAGGACTCAACACCAGCGACGGGCTCGCGATAGTTGAGGTGTAGTTGCACGCGCCGGTGGTGTCGGTGATCCGGAACACCGCGTCGCCCGCGGCCGCATACAGACATCCGTCGGGGCCGATAATCGCCAGATCGATCTGCGGCTCGCCAAGCCCGCTGTTCACCAGGACCGTGCTGGTGCTCGGCGGATTGGTCGTCAGATCGAGGGTTGCCAGCTCGTTCACCGACGCCGTTCCAACGTCGGTGTTGAAGAACAGGAAGTTGGCGCCGCCGTTGGGATTCGACCCCGACGCGAGCAGCATCTCAGATGCAGGGGCTGGCCCGGAAAGCGTCGTCACCGTCGCGGGTTGCGTCGTGTTGGTCCCGCCGATCTCATAGATCTGACCAGCATATCCTTCGCTGAAATTGAGACCGCCGACCGCGTAGATGGTGCCGTCGGGCGCGAAGCTTATCTGGTAGTTCGCCACCCCCGGCAGTGTTGCGTAAGTCGATAGCACCGGGCTCGTGCCGGTGGGGTCGGAGATTCGGAACAGCGAGGAATTCGCGGCGCTGCCGTTGCATGCGTCATTGACGAACAGATCGCCGCTCAGCGGATCGACCGCCATAGATTGCGCGCAGGGGATTGGGGTCGCAATCGTGCCAATCTCGTCGCCGGTGGAAGGATCAACCTCGACCACGCCGCCGGTAAAGGCATTGCCGGTAGTGGCTCCTTGCGCGGCGAACAGCTCGCCGTCGTCGTAGATAAGCTGCCCGATACCGGGCTGTGTCGTACCGAGCAGATTCGCCGCGCTCGCGGCGCCGCCGCCCGGAGGGATTTTATAGATATTGCCGGTGGGCGCGTCGGAGACATACAGGTTGCCCGACGAGTCGAATGCGAGTGCGGCCGCGCCGGTGCATCCGCCGGCGCTCACAAAGCCGCCGTATGCGTAATTCTCCGCGACCAGCCCGGTGACGTAGGGAGTGACCTCGAATCCCGGCGCGGGCGTGATATTGCCGTTGGAGCATCCCGCCTCGGGTGCGTTGCTGAAGGTGACTTGCGCGGTTTCGGGGAACGGCAGATTCCCATCGGTCACGTCGGTCGCGGAATAGGTAATCGTCTCGTTGTTGGAATCGACCGCGGTGAACTGAATCTGACCGCTTGAGTTGGTGACCGGCGGATTGGGTCCGCTTATCACGGAGTTACCGCCACTCTGGACGATTTGGATCAGCTTGCCCGGTGAGGGCCGCCCCAGCGTGTCCTCGAGCGTTACCGTAATATCCGTTGGGCTCGCGCCGTCGGCGGTAACCGAGGTTGGAAATGCGCTGAGCGCGGCTGAGGCCGCGAGCGGAACAACAAAGGTGACGGCTGGCTGCTGCGTAAGCACGATCCCGTCGGTGGTATCGGTCGCGGTCAGCGGCACGGTCTCCGTATTCAGGTCCTTCACGGTGAAGCTGACGGTGCCATTATTTCCGGTCGAGGTTCCGCTTGCGGGCAGGATCGTCGCGCTCCCGGAGTTGGCGACCAGGGTGACGTTCTTGCCGCTGACGCTGTTGTCGTTAGCGTCGCGAAGCTGCACCAGCACCGACGCGGTGGTGGTTCCGTCGGCGCCCACGCTGCTCGGGTTGATGATGAAGACAGAATTCGCGGCGGTCGGCGTGCCGGGACTCGCGCCGCTGAGGGCCAGATTCAATGCACTGAGATCGGGCGAACCCAGTCCGACATGCGCGTAGTCGCTGCCCATCGATGCGGCGCTGTGAAACGCGTTCGTGTTAGCGAGCGAGTACAAGCTCGGATTGAGCAGACCGAGGTTTTTCCCCTGCGCCTGGTTAAGCAGCGCGCTCATCCCGGCCATGATCGGCGCCGCGGCGCTGGTGCCTCCATACAGCAGGCCGGAAGGGCATCCGCCATTGTCGGCCTGGCACAGCGGCAATCCGTTGGTGTCAGGGTCGGCGCTCACCGCGACGTCAGGCACGGAGCGGTTTGAGGATCCGAACAGGACCTGCTGGTAATTGGCCGCGGAAAAGAACTTGCTGGTGCCGTAGCCGCCGGTGCCAGTGGGCGGAACCGCGTTGGCACCGTTCCACCAGGTTTCACTCTGGTACGTGCCCGCGCTGCCGGGAATCAGCGAAGTTCCGCCGACCGCGGTGGCATTCGGGGAATCTGACGGCACCGCGACAGTGTTTGCGCTGCCGTCGAGGCAGGTGCTGCCGGTATCTCCGGCGCCGTTGAAGACGCTGATTCCGGCGGCCGCCGCGTTCTGGAAAATCGTGTCGATACTATCGACGTTGGCCGCGGTGGTCTGGTCCTCGCAGTAGGCCCAACTGTTCGAGATGATCGTCACGTTGTCGTTGATCATCTTGTTGAGCACGGCCTGGAAACTCGATCCCGCGCCCGAGAATGGCGCGGAGTAAACTACGACCTGCGCTCCCGGGGCGATCGTCATCACCGTATCGATATCGAGCAGCACCTCGTCCTCGCCGGAGCCGATTGGCGCTCCGCCGTTGACCTGGACCTCGCTTAGGTTGCCGATCTGGCTGCTCGACCCGCTGGTAAGGGCCAGGAAGTTGGCGACATCCGAGGTGTTGTAAGAATCGAATTCAAGCAAACCGATCTTTTGCCCGGTCCCGTCCACCGCGGCCGTGCTGTGGGCGACCTTGGTTTTGGTTTTGACCATCGGTGAGGCAGGCGTGCTCGGAAGAGTGACGCAAAGGCCGGAGTTGATCGCATGCAGCAATGCCCCGAAGAGGCCCCAGAACTGTCCGCAATAGGCATTATACGAGGAGACGGCGTTCGTATAATCCTGCAGGCATTGCGCTTTCGACGGATACCACAAAGTGCCGGCTGCGGGATTGTTGTAGCAGTTCGCATAATAGCTGGGCGCATTGAGGATCAGAGCGGACTTGGGTCTTTGGACTTCGGCCAAGTCGGACAGACCGATTACGGTCTGAGTATTCTTCGCTAGCGACGCGGGCAGGGCAGGATCACTCTGATTGGCGAAAAAGTTTCGATCGCCGATCTTGTAGTCTGCGATGCGCACATCAAACGCGCGCTCGACCACACCGCGCGTGCCACTGACTGTAATCGTCAAGCGATTTCTGGATCCTTCGACCAGCCGAAATCCAGCCGCGCACAGATACGCGAGCATCGCGCCGTACGACGCGCGCGACGGGCCGAAGCGATCGGCGATTTGCCGCTGCGTCAGGTAGTGATGGAAATTCTTCGAGTGCGGATCGTAGATCTCGCGCAGGTATCTCTGGAACGCCGCCTGATTGTCGCGCCTCAGCACGATCGTCAGCGTGATCGGCTCTTTCGCCGCGCTTGATGAGTTTGGCGCCGGGACCACCGTCGCCTTCGACAGCGCAGGCAGCACATGCCCGGGGATCCGGACCAGCGCAGCGCTGGAGTTTGGCGGCTCGGCAGCTTTCGCTTTATGGATTGGTATCAGGAGCGATGTAACAAGCAGTGCTGCAAAAGCTACTCGATACGACCGTAGCATGATGTTCTCCCAGCAGGGTCTGTCGGACAAGTGCAAGCAGGTTAAAATTTGAGGGCATGCTACAAATCATCAAGTGCCATGTCAATGTTAAACAGAGCTAAAGGTGACCATCGGAGAATAATGATTACTAACAGGTGACAAGCTGCTCATCTTTTTGCTTTGCCATCTGTGAGGCGTGTCGAGCGATTTTTGGGCAAGGTAGGGCCTTTGATTTTTGAGATCGGTCAATTTGCGGTGGGTTCGTTTGGTATCTTTTTTAATGGTTTAAAAAATAAACTCCTTGAAAATGCTGCCGAATTCGCGACATTGGGTTCGTTTCAGCAGCTTTTTCGGTCATCGATTTTCGGAGCAAAAAACTAAACACGAAGGCACCAAGGGAGACGCAGACACCAAGACACGAATACCCATTTCCGCGCGCGGCGCGCGGAAATGGGTCAGTTCTTTGTGCCTTGGTGTCTTGGTGGCTGGATTGATGCCTGCGCCTGATCGCGGAAAGATTCTCGTGGAGAAAGGCAGACAAATAGCTCCCGGCGGATGTGCGGATCGCTTCCACGCGATCAGCTTTGCACGAAGTGAAGTAGGGCATAAGGCTGAACAGTTCAGCCATGAACAAATCTGGCAAAAACCCGAACGATCGTTAGGGAAGCGGCGTGCCGCGAAAGTGAGCTGAATCGCCTGTGCGCGAAGGGGTTCGGGGGATCGAAGCCGCTGTCTCGTCAAGCGAGCTCCCGAATATGGCTGCGCTAAGTTTTCAGCGCGGCGCGCTGAAAAATGACGTAACAAGAACCAAGCACGGCACTCGACGATCGCTATTTCGAAGCGGCAGGGGTGACGCGCTGCCAGAACTCATTAAACTCGACGCTGTCGAAAAAGGCCGACGCCTTGATCACCTTGCCGTCACGTATGTCGAAGAACCAGGCATACGTATTGGCGTATGGCTTGCCGTCCCGCGCCGTGCCGCTGGCGTCGAAGAAGATGATGACCGTGTCACCGTCGGCGTAGATGTTGCGGATTGCCGGCTTCAGACCGACGCTCATGCGGGCGTTGAACGGCTGGATGACCTCACTCATGAAGGCTTCCCGGCCGTGGTAGGTCTTTGAAGCGACCGAATGGCCGACGATGGTCCAGATAGCATCGTCTGCCAGCAGGTCGAACGGGCTGCCGGTCCCAGCCCTCCAGCCGTCGAAGCTGGCTTGAACGATCGCCTTATTGCGAGTTTCGATATCCTGAGCCGTCTGTGCCATGGCGACATCTCCTAGTAAGGTTGCAAGATCAAGATGAGAATTGCGATGGTGTCTCTGCCCCTCAGACCTGCTTCTCGTTGCCGGGCGTCCATGCTCAACGCCAATACTACATGCCGAGGCCCTTGGTTCGGGATTCCTCGCGCGCGCCAGCCACGCGCGCGGGAATGACAAATCGGCATCGCTAACGGTGCAAATTTCAGACTGAACCACTACCGATCGCCCGCGCAAGTTGCTCCGCGGCGTGGAAAATGTAACAAAGGATGGTTCAGGCGGGGTCGTAGTTCAGCCCGGTTAGAACGCCGGCCTGTCACGTCGGAAGTCGTGGGTTCAAATCCCATCGGCCCCGCCAAATTTTATTGCATCGCCGCACGCCGCAGGCGCGCGAACGATGCGGGTGGAAGAACTTGAAACTGACCGAACAGACCAAGAGCGTGTCGCGCGAGAATGCGCTGCGGGATCGCCGCTGGCTAATCATCGACGCCTCCGACCGCGTGTTAGGACGAGTCGCGACCCGCGCCGCAAGCCTCCTGCGCGGGAAGCATCGCCCAGATTTTACGCCCAACGAAGACGCGGGCGATTTCGTGGTGGTGATCAACGCGGCGAAGGTGAAGCTCACCGGGTCGAAGGAGACCGACAAGGTTTTCTACCGGCACACCGGATGGCCGGGCGGAATCCGTTCGACCACTCCGGCGAAAGTCCGCGAGACCCGGCCCGAGCGCCTGATCGAAGGCGCCGTGCGCGGGATGCTGCCGAAGAACCGGCTCGGGCGCCGGCTCTTCACCAAGCTCAAGGTCTATAGCGGCGCGGAGCATCCGCATGCCGCGCAGAAGCCTGAGACCGTCACCGTCTGAAGCGAGGCGCGTATCGTCACATGCCAGAAAAGAAAAATATCATTTGGACGACCGGGCGGCGCAAAACCGCGATCGCGCGAGTGCGGATGCTTGCCGGTTCAGGGAATTTCACGATCAATGATCGCACCCTCGACGACTATTTCCCCCGCGACACTTCGCGGATGCGGATTATCGAGCCGTTCGAGCTGACCGAGACCAAGGGCCAATTCGACGTTATTGTCAGCGTCGAGGGCGGCGGGATCTCGGCTCAGGCCGACGCGGTCCGCCACGGGATCTCGCGCGCGCTGGTTGCGTCTTCCGAGACGCTAAGGCCCGCGCTGCGCAAGGCCGGGATGCTGACGCGCGACCCGCGCGAGGTCGAGCGCAAGAAGTACGGGCATCACAAAGCGCGCAAGCGTCCTCAGTACTCGAAGCGTTAGTCTCACAGAGACTGGCTCCGGATTAGTGGCACAGGCTTTAGCCTGTGGCCCCGCACCGGCTGAAGCCGGTGCCACTTCAGAGAATTCATTAGTGGGGCGCGCCTGCGGCGCGCCCGTCTCCCACGGGCGAGACGCCCGCGCCATTATAGCTATATATCTCCTGCTCCTTACCTAAGTTGTGGGCTGTGTCGTTCACTTCATGGGCCGCGAGCGGAGCCGGAGGAAAATCGGGTGGTTGTGCTGCGATGCTACCCATCAATAAGCAAAGAGGTCGATTTTCTCGCAGACCGTCCGTTGTAGTCATCCTGAGCCGCAGGCGAAGGATCTCCGCGAAGCGATTAGTGCAACCAACGAGGGTTTTTCGCACTAATCGCTTCGCGGAGATCCTTCACTCCGGCGACCTACGTTCAGGATGACGAACGGGAACTCGGCGTTTATCGACAGCCTCTATGAAAGCAAAGAGATCAACGCTTCCGACGTGTACGCAGAAGTACGTACCTGGAGGCCTGCGTGGTCGATATTTAGCCAATCTGATTTGACAGTACATCGCGGGGCGAATAGAAGAATGCGGTGAGCGAAAAGGAAAACCACGCTATGCGCGCCTTGAGAGTTCGACCGCCTCTTCACATCAACCTCATACTTGCGCTCGGTTTCATTTTCGCTCTGATGCTCGCCCCGCGCGCGGCCTTTGCGCAGGTGACGGTCGCGGGAACTATCACATCGTCCTCGGGTCCGGTCACGATTCAGCGGGGCGCCGCCACGCTCGGTGGTGCTGTGGGCACGCCGGTCGATGTCGGCGATCGGCTCCTGACCGGAGTCGGCGGCCATGTGATCGTGCGGCTGACCGATCAGAGCACGCTCGAGCTTGGCGATTCGAGCAATATCGTCGTCGATCAGCAGACGGCCTCGCCGGTGGCTACCCGGGTCAGTTTGTTCGGAGGCGAGCTGCGTTCGTTCGTAAATCATACGATCGGCGCGGCCGCGCCGAATTTTGAAGTGCATACGCCCAACGCGGTCGCGGCCGCGCGCGGCACCCGATTCGATACGATCTTTACGTCCGGGGCGGCGCGTCCGACCTTCGGCGATTGCCATAACTTTACCGACGTTGCGGTTCAGGACGGAGTAGTAAACCTGGCCACCGCAGGTAATCCGGGCGGCGGGGTCAATGTCGGAGCTGGATACGAAGCGACCGTGCCGTGCTTTCTGGCACCGACCGGCTCGGGTCCGCTGGGGATGACGGGAGCGTCCTCGTTCGGAGCGGCTGGCGGCGCCAGTTCGGTCGGCGTGATTACACCGGTGGCTCCGGTGCCGCCGCCGGCCTGCCCGATGTGTGTCAACATGAATACCTCGCCGCCTCCTCCTCCGCCCCCGCCGCGCTGATGATCGCCTATTTGCAGCATCTGAGGAGGAATCGAGTGGCGCGCAAACTGTCCTGCCGACTTGTGTCGTATATGGTTGCGGCCGTCGTAATGATCGGCGCGACGATCGTTGCAGTCAGTCCGGCTGCCGCCGAAGACTTCTTCGACAGCACCTATCCAAATTTCTTTACGATTCAGGATCCCGGCCGGCTCGACATAATTGGTTTTGGCGGCGGCTATGCCAGTGACAAGTACGCCACGATTCAGGAAGGCTTTCAGCTCGAACAGAGTGTGACGCCGTACATCGGCGCGGTCGCGCGTCTTACCGGTTATCAGCTTTTCGAGGGCGGCGGCTTCGACAATCCTCTCGCTCCCGGGACCGGGCACGAGGCGCGGCTTAACTTCGGACGCGCGCAGGGCGGTATCGACATCACAATCTATCCCGGCACGCATATCTATGTGCTGGGCGGCAAGGACTTCGGCGACAGCCACGCGACCGATATCGAGGGCGACGTTTCGAGCTGGCTGTTCCTGCATTCGGAGCATCCGATCAATTTTGCGACCTCGACGATGTACAATTACGAGAACGACGTGACCAGCATGTCGATCGACGTGCAGGCGATCGTCGCGTCGACCGAGCATTGGATTTTCATGGCCGGCGGCGGCGGCGCGGTTTACCTGGGCGGATTCCTGGCCGGCCCGGAAGGCGAGGGCGGACCCGACCTGGGCGTCTACTATCGGCCGTGGCAGGTGGGATTCAGCGCGCAGGCGGGCTACGGCTCGGCGCATCAGTACGGGCAGATCAGCTTCTACAAGCAGCTCGGCTTTCTCGAATAGAGCGCAAATCTGACAGGTGCGCGGGATTAGCCGCGTCGGCCGTCGCGCGCTATCCTCGGTTGGGAAGAGCCGCATCCGATGCCGCCGCAATCGAGAAAGCCACGCTTTCATCAGCCATTCTCATGGCGCACGTTTATCGTCGGAATCGCGGTGACGGCGCTGATGCTGGCGCTGCTGATGATCTATCCGGGCGCGCTGACGTTCGCGGAGCTCAAGATCACCGACCTGCGGATGAATGCGCGCACGCCGCATCCGCCGACCAACCAGGTCGTCGTGGTCGGAATCGATCAAAAAAGCATCGCGGCGCTGGGGCATTGGCCGTGGTCGCGCGATGTGATGGCGCAGTTTCAGGACGCGCTCGCGTCGTACAAGCCGAAGGTCATCGGCTACGATCTGCTGTTCTCGGAAGCCGACTCGGATGTCGCGGCGCGGCGCGAGATCGCGTCGCGGCTCACGGGACTCGGCCTCAGCGACGCGCAGATCCAGGAGGCGTTGGGCCACAACCACGACCAGAAATTCGCCGACTCGATCAAGGCGCAGGGCAACACCTTTCTGGGCTACGCATTCGCGTTTCACCAGTTGAACAAGAGTGCCGGCGGAGCGCAGGCCGGCTATCTGTCAGAGGCGCTCGATCCGCCGCCACTCGCATACGCGTTGACGCATACCGCTCCGGGAGGCGCCGGGCCAATCATGCACGCCGACGCGTACCTTCCGCCGACGCCGATCCTCAACAGCGCGGCCCGCGGGACGGGATTCTACGATATCGAAGGTGACGCAGACGGCGAGATTCGCAATGAGCTCACCGTAGTCCAGTTTCACGGGCGGAAGTGTATTCCATTCTTTCTCGCAGTCGCCCAAGCCTTTTACGACGGCGCTCCACTCAAACTCAATCTGATCCCCGCGGGCGTAGCGAGCGTGGCTCTCGGCAATCTCGTCATTCCGACGGATGAGATGGGACGGATGACGGTCACGTTTCGCGGCGTGAACGGAAAGGTTCCACACTACTCGCCGATCGACGTGATCGAGCATCGGATACCGCCCGATGCGTTATCCGGAAAAGTGGTGCTGGTGGGCGCGCTGGCGCAGGCGATCGGCGACCGCTCGGTTACTCCGGCGGGAGCTGAGTTTCCGCGGGTCGAGATCCACGCCAACGCGATCGACGACGTGATCGCGCATGACTTTATCGACGCAAGCCGCACGAATACGATCGCGATGGAGAGAATTTGGGCAGTTCTGCTGGGAGTGGCGATCTCTCTCGCGGTTGCGTACCTGACCGCCTCGATCGCGTTTGCGGCGGTGCTCATCCTGATCGCTGCGTACTTTGGCTTTGCGCAGTACCTGCTGATCGAGCACGGCGTTCTGGCTGGAGTGGTGTTTCCGATCGCGGTTGCCGGCGGCGTCGCGGGTGCGCTCGCTATTTACCGCTACTGGACAGAAGGGCGCGAGAAGCGCCGTCTGCGCCACGCCTTCGAGCATTACCTGCATCCCGATGTAATCGCGTCTGTGGTCGACAACCCGGGCGGACTCAAGCTCGGCGGCGAGCGGAAGATCGTCACGATCCTGTTCGCCGATATCGTCAATTACACCGGGCTCTCCGAGCGCACCGATCCGGCCGCGCTGGTCGCATTGCTCAACGATTACATGACCAAGATGACCGACTTCATCCTCGAGAGCGGCGGAGTGGTGGACAAGATTCGCGGCGACGGAATCATGGCGTTCTGGGGCGCGCCGCTCGAGATTCCGAATCACGCGCGCGCGGCGATCGACTCGGCGCTCTCGATGCTGGCGGAGCTCAAGTCGATGCGCGAGCACGACCCGCGCTTCGCCACGATCGATATCGGCGTGGGAATCGCGACCGGAGAGGCGATCGCCGGAAACTTCGGCGGTGCTCGCCGCTTCGACTACTCGGTTATCGGCGACACGGTCAATCTCGCGTCGCGGCTGGAGGGCCTCACCCGCCAGTTCAAGGTGCATCTGCTGGTCAGCAAGGAGACTTACGCCGCCGCGGGAGACGGTTATATCGCGCGCGATATCGGGCTGGTCAGAGTGAAGGGCAAGAGCAACGCGGTGCCGATCATGGAGGTGGTTGCGGCAGCCAAGGGCGCCGATCCCTCGTACTACGATCGCTTTGAATCCGCGCTCAAGAATCTGCGCCAGGGCGATCCGCGGCGGGCGTGCAGCGCGCTCGAAGCGATGCGCGCAGAGCGGCCCGACGACGGCGTGATCGCGCTTTACCTCGAGAAGCTCGCCGCGGCGGCGGATACGCCGGGAGGCGAACTGGTCTTCGAGTTCGACACCAAGTAACCATCGCGCGACTGGCGCGCGAGGGGATGACACCTGAGCGTCGCTTCAATTCTCAAACTGACCCATCATCAACAACCTCTATCAACTGTCACAACCGATGGATTCGTGATACACGGGTGACTAGTTGGTTAACTCTCTGCGGAGGTTTGCGCGATCCCACCGATGGCACACGATAGGGTCAGAGTCGCGGTTCTGGGCGCGTCCGGTTACTCGGGAATCGAGGCCGTGCGTCTGCTCGCAACTCATCCGTTCGTCGAGATTGCGGCGCTCACGTCCGAACACTACGCGGGGCGCGAAGTCGCCGACGTTTACCGCCATATGGCCGGAACCGACCTGCCCGCATTCGAGGATTTGCGCCCGGAGTTTATCCGCGGACGCGTGGACGTTGCGATCTCCTGCCTGCCCGAGAAGATCGGAACGCCGATCGTCGTCGAGCTGGTGAAAAACGGCGTCAAGGTGATCGATGTCTCCGCGGACTTTCGCCTGAAGGATCCGGCGGTGCATCGCGCGGCCTACGGCGTCGATCAGCTCGCGCCGCCGCTCTCGCGCGAGGCGGTCTACGGGCTGAGCGAATTTCATCGCGCGGAGTTGCGCGAGGCGCGGCTGGTCGCGAATCCCGGATGCTACCCGACCGGAGCGCTGCTCGCGCTGATTCCGCTGATCAAGCGCGACCTGATCGATCCGTCGTCGATCGTGATCGACGCGAAGTCGGGCACCACCGGAGCGCGCCGCGCCGCGTCGGTGGAGTACCTGTTCGCCGAAGTCAACGAAAACTTCCGCGCCTACAAGGTGGGGAACCATCGCCATACGCCGGAAATCGAGCAGGAGATCGGCGCGGTGCTCGGGCGCGAGATCGCGCTGATGTTCGTGCCGCATCTGCTGCCGATCACGCGCGGAATCCTGACCTCGATTTTTATGAAGCCGCGCGCCGGCACGACCGAAGATGACGTGCGCAACGCGTTCGAGGCGAGCTTCGCCAAGGCGCGGTTCGTGCGGATGCTCAAGCCGGGAGATCTGCCGGAGCTGCGCAACGTACGCGCGACGAACTTCTGCGAGATCGCGACCGTGCTCGACCGCCGCTCGAACACGCTGGTCGTAATTACGGCGATCGATAATCTCGGCAAGGGCGCCGCCGGGCAGGCGATCCAGAACATGAATCTGATGCTCGGCTTCGACGAAGCCGCCGGCCTGCTCAACGCAGCTCCGGTGCCTTAGACCGCTTCAATTTGAGCCGAGGCGCACCAGCGCGTTGCGCGCTTCCTCTTCGGCGGATGACTCGGCGGGATCGGTGCTGTGCGCGGCGTCCCTGAAATGGTCGATTGCCGCGGTGCGGTTTCCTGCCGCCTCGTACGCGTGCGCGAGGTTCAGCTCGGCGCGCGGATTGTTGGGGCAGGCCGTCAAAGCGTCCTGGTAGTAGCCGATCGCGTGGGTGAAATCGCCGGCGGCGAGCTTGTCGCCGCCGTGGCGAGTCGCCTCGGCCATGATCGATTTGTCGCATCCGCCGGCGGAAGCGATTGGGGCCGATGCTGAAGCGGATGAAGCTCCGCCGCCGTAACTCTGCTGCTGCGCCAGCATCTTCTGGATCTCCATCTGATTTTGCTCGATCTGCGCCTGCTGCTGCTGGACCTGCTGTTCGTTAGCTTTCAGCGTTGCCGATTCGCAGGCGCAAAGAGTGAAAGCAAATCCGAGGGCGATTGCGGCGGCGAGAGCCAGTTGGATAGGGTTGCGCGAAATCATATGCGCTTCAAAATGGGCGAAGCGGGCGGGCAATGTCAATCCAGCGCCGCGGCAAGGAATCAGAGGAGGCTCGATGCGCGCGCGCACGGATTCTGCTATTTTTTCGCTCGCGAAACAGAGGGTTGGGCTTAAATGAAAAACACAAAACTGGCGATCGCAGTCGCCGTCACGGGGTTGGTCATGGCCGCGAGTATTCTCCGCGCAATCGGCGCGCCAAGTAAGGTTCCTCCAGTCAGTGCGGCGGTCTCGCTGCAGCGCCTGCTCGACGGGAATCGCCGCTTCGCCGCGGGCAAGATGGAGCATCCGCGGCAGACGACGGAGCGCCGCGACGAGGTCGCCAAGGGGCAGTACCCGTTCGCGGCGGTGCTGGCGTGCTCGGACTCGCGCACTGCGCCGGAGATCGTTTTCGACCAGGGGCTGGGCGATCTATTCGTGGTGCGCGTCGCGGGCAACGTGGCCGATCACCTCGTGATCGAGAGTCTTGACTACGCGGTCACTCATCTGCACGCGCGGCTGGTGGTCGTGATGGGCCATACGCATTGCGGCGCAATCAAGGCGGCGGTCGAAGGACACGACGAGCCCGACGAGGACGTGGGTCCGATGCTGCGCGAGCTCAGGCCCGCGGTCGCCGCGGCGAAAACGATGCCCGGAGACGTATACGACAACGCGTCGCGCGAAAACGTGCTGCTGATCGTGAAGGATCTTTCAAGCGAAGGGCCGCTCGCGCCGATGATCAAGAGCGGAGAGCTCAAAATCGTCGGAATGATGTACGATATCGATACCGGAAAGGTAACGGTGCTGAGTCAGTAGCGCGCGCCAGATTCAATCAGCAGCCTGGGTGACGGTCACTCCGGCAAATGCGGTTGCGTTCTGGCCGTCGGCGGTGGTTGCGGTCACCGTCACCGTATAAGTCCCGGGATTGGTGAAGCTGTGGTACAGCACGGTTGGCGGCTCGGTCGAGATCTGTCCGTCGCCGAAGCTGAATCGATAGCTGACCAGCGGCGCTGAGTCCGGATTCGCATTCAACACATAGAATCCCACGAGCAGCGGCGCGGCCCCGTAGCCGGGCAACACTTGCAATGTGATTCGCGGGATAGTCGGAAACTGGATCGCAGCCGTTGCCGAGGCCGACGGATTTCCGTTCGGGTCCGGAGCGGATTGCATCGGCGGCATCGACGCGATGCCGCCCATCTGAGCGCCCATGTCCTGAGCGCGCGGAGCGCCCGACGACACGCAGATCGCGAGCGCGAGCGCCGCGATCGCAACGGCCAATCGCGGCCGAATCAATCTGCAAACCGGCCGGTCCGCGTGGCCGCGGGCGCTCATTGCATCACGACTCCGCCGTCGGGATGGAGGATCGAGCCGGTGTAATACCTGCCTTCCTCGCTGGCGAGGAACAGCGCGGTGTTGGCGACGTCCACCGCCTCTCCGACGTGTTTCAGCGGCACGCGCTCGAGCAGGCGCTTCATGAAGCCCTCGGCGGTGGTCAGATTCGCCGTCATCGGGGTGGCGATGAATCCCGGTCCGATCGCGTTTGCGGTGATTCCATACTCCGCGAGCTCGACCGCGAGCACCTTGGTGAGCATCCACACGCCGGCCTTGCTGACCGAATACTCGCCGACGCCGGGAGTCGGCAGCTTGGCCGCGCCCGAGGCGATATTGATGATCCTGCCACCCTTGCCCGCCGCGATCATCGCGCGCGCGACCTCGCGATCGGTGATGAACACGCCGTCGAGGTTGACGCTCAGCACCTTCTTCCAGTCGGCCAGCGGCTTCTCAGCGAGCGGACCAAACGCGGGCGTGCCTTCTTCTCCGTACCGTGCGTGCGAGATTCCGGCGGCGGCGACCAGGATATTCACGCCACCAAGCTCGCCGACGCATCGCGTGACCATCGCGGCGACCTGCGCCTCGTTGCTGGTATCGACCTGAAAGGCTACAGCCTTGCGGCCGAGCGCGCGCACCATTCCTGCGGTTTCTTCGGCGGCGGTCAGATGACGGTCGGCGACAAAGACGTTAGCGCCTTCTTCAGCGAAACGGATTGCGGTGGCGCGGCCGATTCCGCTGGCGCCGCCGGTGATGATTGCGTTTTTGGCTTCGAGTCTCAGGCTCATGGGTTCTCTCTCCAACTAATGACGGTCTTGCGCCGATCGCGCTTCAATCTTTCATTGCTATCACGCGCGCGGCGCTCGCTGCCAGCGTCGCGCCGCGACGCGCGATTATCTTCTTTATATTCTATGATCGGATCAGCGCGTCAAATAAGATTAAGGGAATGGCACAACAGCAAGCGGCTACCGCAGCGCCGGAGCCGACCAGCCGGTTCGTTGAAGTCGAAGGCATCAAGCTTCATTACCTTGACTGGGGCGGCGACCAGAACAAGCATACATTTCTCCTGCTGCACGGCGGCGCGGCGCACGTTCATTGGTGGGATAGCGTCGCGCCGTTGCTGGTGCCATACGGCCGAGTGATCGCGCTCGATTTTCGCGGGCATGGCCGCAGCGGGTGGGCGGAGCCTCCTCACTATGGGCCGCAATGGTACACGCGCGACGTCAAAGGGATGATCGATCATCTCGGCGAGCCGGTAATCCTAGTGGGGCATTCGATGGGCGGCGCGGTCGCACAATGGGTCGCGACGCTGCATCCGGAAATCCTCGAAGCCTTGATCCTGATCGACTCGCCTAACGGACCGCCTCCGCTGATGCGGCGGTTGATGTGGCGATGGCGGCGGCGGGCGCGCGGCGGACCGCGTCCGGAGCTCAAGTCGTTCGATGATATCAAGCGCAAATTCCGGCTCTCGCCGCCCGACACCTATCTGACGAAGGACGACCTCGAGCGGCTGGCGCGGATGGGTTCGTTGCAGCTCGAGAACGGCAACTGGGCATTTCGGCTGGACCCGCGCACGCGTGCATGGCGCAAGGTCGAGGGACACACGCGCAAGCCTCGGATAAAGAGCGTCACGATGCCGGTGCTGATTCTGCGCGGCGCGCAGAGCACGCTGATGGGCGCGCGGCCGTCGCTACGGATGCATCGCAAGATTCGCGGATCGGTTTACAAGGAGATTCCGCGCGCGTTCCATCACGTGCCGCTCGACAATCCGCGCGACACCGCCGACGCGATCATCGAATTCGTCGATCATATCTGAGCGCGGAAGCTATTCGTCGGCGCCGGCAGTGCGGGGCGTTCTGGCGCCGATCGTCGCGGCGACGGCGGGCGAGAACCTGGCTTTGAAATCCGCCGCCGAGAGATTCGTATGCGCGGCCAACTGCGAGAGCGCAGGCTCCCGAAGATCGTCGGGCTCGAGCCGAATCATGTATGAGCGCGCGACCTGGTAGCTCTCGGTCGAGACGTTAACCAGCCTCACGCGCACGCGGCCGGTCGCGGGATCGGCAAGATCGGCAAAATTAACCGGTGTGACGTGGCCACCGGCGATCGCGATAAGCGCGCCCGAGCCTCCGCCGAGAAGATAACGCACCGCGCCGTAGCCGAGAGTGCGCGTATAGTCGGCGTCGAAGGGAACGGGTTTGGCGCATCGGAGCTCGTAGCCGATATCTTTGGCCACCACCGTCAAATCCGAGCCGAGCTCCGCGAGCGTCGCGCGCACGCGATCGCGCAGCACCGTGCCGAACGACAGATCAGACAGATGGGTGTGGCCGTACGCGTCCTGCTCGGCTACCGACGCGCCTGGAAGCGCGCTGGAATCTGCGCGCTCCGCGATTCCCTCCGCGACCACGGCCACACCGTCGTCGCGGCCCGCAGCGCGCCGCTTGATAATCGCACCGACGATAGTATCGACCACGATCGCGAGATCGAAATGCTCACCGAGAAACTCTTCGGGGATAACCGCCAGGGTCGCGCCCGCTGACTTACACATGCTTAGCGCAAGCGAGCCCGACTTGCGGCCCATCGTGACCGCGAGGTACCAGCGGCGCGTCGTCCGCGCGTCTTCCATCAGCGACTCGATGATCGTGGTGCCGACAGCGCGAGCAGTCTCGAAGCCGAACGTGGGAGCATTCTCGGGCAGTGGCAGATCGTTATCGATGGTTTTGGGGACCGTGGCGACGCCGATGCGTCCCTGCGAGCGCTCGGCAATCTTGACCGCGCCGTAAGTCGTGTCATCACCACCGATGCAAATCAGGTAGCGAACGCCGAGCGTGGTGAGCGCGCCGACCGTGCGCTCGAGCATCGCGTCGTCGCGGGCGGGATTGGTTCGCGAGGTGCGCAGAATCGAGCCGCCCGTAAAATGGATTCGGCTCACGTCGGAAATTCGCAGCGGCACCGCGTGCGAGGTATTGCCTTCGGCGAGCCACTTGTAGCCGTCACGCAGCCCAAGAACATTGAGGCCGCAATTGATCGCCTCGATCGTCGCGGCAGCGATTACGCCATTGATTCCGGGTGCCGGACCTCCGCCCACCAGAATCGCGAGTGTATGTTGTTTTTCGGTGCTGGTTTCCATGATGAAAATCTCGCGCAGGAAGAAGCTTAGCATGCGTACACAATCGACGCTGCTATCGCGCGTAACATGCAAGCAACCCGGGAACATGAACGACGACGACACGACACGATGCGCGGCCTGTTAGCGTGCCCTATCTCCGCGGTCGGTGGACTGTGGAATCCGAGCGCGAGTAATATTGATCTCGGAAGGCTGGCAGATTCAAACGACGGCATCGTTCTCGCTGCAAGAGTCACATGACGACGGTATCCAACGTTACATCTGCCGCGTCGTGGGGCTATCCACCGCCGGCACTGAATATAGAAAGCAACGAAATACAGGTTTGGCGAGCCGTCCTGAACGAGCCTGCAGCATCGATCGATCACTACCTGCATACTCTGGCAGTGGATGAGCAGAGAAAGGCAGAGCGTTTTTACTTCCAGCGTGATCGCGAGCACTTTATTATCGCGCACGGCGTACTTAGAGCTTTACTCGGCCGCTACTTGAATAGACCACCGGAGTCCGTTTCGTTCTGTTACAGCGAACACGGAAAGCCGTCTCTTGCCCCGGAGTCCGGAGAAGCTACGATTCGCTTTAACATGTCGCATTCCCAAGGGATGGCGCTTTATGCAGTCGCGAGGAATCGCGAGGTTGGCGTCGACCTCGAATTCGTCCGCCGCGATTTGGAAGCAGAGCAGATCGCGGAGCGATTTTTCTCGGGCAGGGAGATAGCGGAGCTCCACGCTCTTCCCGCGGAGTTGCGCCGAGAAGCATTCTTTCTCTGCTGGACCCGCAAGGAAGCCTACATCAAGGCCAGAGGTGAAGGCTTGTCATTGCCTTTGGATCAATTCGATGTGTCGCTGACTCCCGGGGAGCCTGCGGCGTTATTGAGCACTCGGCCAGATTCCGCCGAAGCTCTTCGCTGGTCTTTGCGGGAGCTGACCGCCGGCCACGGCTACGTGGCCGCGATAGCAGCCCAAGGTGGCGCCTGGTCTCTATCGTGTTGGCAGGCCGACGGCTGGCGCTGATGTCTCTTACATTTGACGATGGGTGAACAGCCGTGAGTATTTGCAAGAATCTGAATGTTGGTCTTTTGTTTCCGTTTCGCAATCCGCCCAGGTGGCGAAAGCCGGTTGCGGAGTTCTACGCAGACCAGCTCGCACAGACGCGACTGGCCGAAGACCTTGGGTATGACGAGGTCTGGCTGACCGAGCATCATTTCGCGGAGGACGGGTACTCGCCTGCGATCCTGCCGATCGCGTCCGCGATTGCCGCGATCACCAAGCGGATTCGGATCGGGACGTACCTGGTGCTGCTGCCGCTGCACAACGCCGTGCGCGTTGCCGAAGATGCGGCGACGATCGATATCATTTCAAACGGCCGCTTCGATTTGGGCGTCGGCCAGGGATATGCTCCCGGAGAATTTGCCGCGTACGGCGTCAATCGAAAAACCCGAGCCAGTCGCCTTGAAGAGGGGATCGAGGTGATCCGCGGTGCGTGGACGAAAGAAGATTTTTCATTCGCGGGGCGGCATTACAACGTAAAGAACGTCCGTTTGACGCCGCGTCCTGTGCAGTCGCCGCATCCGCCACTGTGGATTGGAGCCGGCGCGCCGAAAGCGATCGAGCGCGCGGGAAGGATGGGATGCCACTTCATGGGGCTCGCGAATCAGGCCGCGCAGGAGACCTATGACGCCGCGCTCCGGCAAGCGGGGCGCGATCCGAAAGATTTCTCTGCGGCGCAACTCCATTTCGCTTACATCGCGCGCACCACCGATGAGGCTTGGGCGCATTCGCAGGATCATCTTCATTACATGATTAGCTGGTACAACCGATGGCTCGCCGAGGCGAATGATTATCTCGGCGCGGGGCAGCCTCCGTTGCCGGAGCCGTCGAAACTTCGCGATTCGCCGCTCGGGTTTCCGATGCTGGTCGGAAGTCCCGACGAGGTCGCGTCGAAGCTCAACAAGTCGCTTGGAAAGGTGAGGACGACGCACGTCGTCCTGGGGATGCATCTGCCCGGACTTGCGCCGGAGCGCAGCGGCAGCTCGATGGAGCTATTCGCGCGCGAGGTCGCGCCGCAACTGAAGCCGCCCGCCGCTGAGTAGCAGCTTAGATTGCAGTGTAGCCTCCATCGATCACGAGTTCCGCGCCGGTGATGTAGCTGGCAGCGTCGCTGGCCAGAAAGGCAATCACCGGCGCGATGTCGCCGACCGCGCCGAAACGTCCCATCGGAATCAGTCTCAGCCAGTTCGAGATTACGATCTCCGGCGGGATCAGCTTGCCTTCGGCGTCGCGCGGTGGATCCCAGTCAGCGGCGAGATTCGTCGCTGTCGGTCCCGGATGGATGGAGTTCACCCGGATGCCGCTGGCCGCGAGCTCGTGCGCTACCGCCTTGGTCAGCATCTTCACCGCGCCTTTGCTCGCGCTATACGCGGCGAACTGCGCGCCGGCAACCTGGCCGTAGATCGACGAGACATTGATGATCGAAGGCGAGGAGCCGTGCTGCGTGATGCTCTGCTTCATTATCGGGATTGCGCCCTGCATGCCGATAAATACGCTCTCGACATTGATTCTCTGCTGCCGCCGCAGATGCTCGATCGGTGCGCCTTCGAACGGCGCCGACATCATCACGCCCGCATTGTTGACCAGAATATCGAGGCGCCCAAAATGGCTTCTTAGATAGGCGAAGACCTCCGCCCAATCCGCCTCCGAGGTTACATCATGACGGAGCGCGATCGCCGTGCCAGTCGCGATCTGGGTCACGGTCTCTTCGACCGTGGCAAGATTGATGTCTGTCGCGATGACGCTGGTGCCGAGATTGGCGAACAGGGATGCGGTCGCGCGGCCGATGCCGGAACCAGCGCCAGTCACGATAGCGACGCGCCCGGCCAGATCGAATGGCGGTTTCATTTTCGATCCAAAGAGCGTGACCGCGAACTCAGCCGGCGGATTGCTTGAAGCGCTTCGCCCCGGCGATCGGAGCGACCCACGTGGCGGCATGGTCTGTATAGATTTCGACCACCGGAGTGATTCCGGAAAAATCATTCAGTGTTCCCGCCTTGACCAGGACCACTCCAGGCATACCCGCGACCTTTGACAAGATCGGAGAACCGCAATCGCCGCAGAAATGGCGATATACGGGTTGTCCGCTATCGCCTTTATCCTGAAAGACTTTGGTTTCACCTTGTTGCACATAATCCCGTTCGGGAATCGCGAGATTGGTCGAAAAGACGCCGCCACTCTGCCTCTGACAATGAGTGCAGTGACAAACGGCGGTCATCGACGGTTCGCTTTTCAGCACATAGCGGATATTTCCGCATAGGCATCGGCCTTCTCTATTAGCCATTCAGCACCTCCAATGACTTATCTATTTATCAGTCCCGGCGATTTCAGCAACTCCGCGCGATTTGTTCTGTTCAGTCTGCGCTGCCGATCGATCGTCGAACTTAGCACCATTTCCGGATCTATAAGCAGCCATGCGGGCTGCCGAGTAGTCATCCATCGCGCAGAGCCGGGCGAAGTTTGGAACTTTTGCGGCGATCGCGCCTCTGTCGACGTAAGGCGATCCATTCCCTGGAGATTTGCTGCCTCCGCAAATCGCGAAGCTCGATGCGACTCGCTCCGAAGATTCGCCGCATCGCGGGCATCGCCTGCCGCGAGATGCGTTGCGAAACGAAGCGATCACCTCGAAGGTGCGATCGCATTTGACGCACCGCCATTCGTATATTGGCATCGCCCTACTCGATCAGGCGCGGCAATTCGGCCCAGTCATCGGGATCGTGGGTTATCCAAAGTGTCGCGCCGTGCATGTCCCGGATAGCTTTGATTCGGCGAATCGATGCGATCGACTGATTTGGATCAGTATCGAGCGGCATGGTCGCTTCTTTTTCGAGACCTTCGCGAAGGTGTACGGTATCGCCGGTCAGCAGGATGTTCTGGTGAGGAAGCTCAACCAGCAGCGAGCATTCTCCGGGGGTATGGCCGGGAGTGAGCAGGAATTGAATACTGGCGTCTCCGAAAAGATCGAAATCGCGATCGAGCTCGAGCCAATCGAAGCCTCGTGCCGGTAGATAGTCCTCGACTGGAAATACCCATCGCCGGTCTGGATCCGGCCAATATGCATAACGAAGTTCGTTCGCTCCGACGATAAACTTTGCCCGTGGAAAATACTTAAGGCCGCCCGCATGATCGAAGTGAGTATGCGACAGCACTACATACTTGATGTCCTCGGCTTTGTAGCCGACGCTACCGATCTGCTTGTCCAGCGTCTCGGTTTTGCTCCACTCGATTGTCATGGTATTCGCCATTTCTCCCAGGTAGGCGACTGGATCATCCATAAGACGCGGGTTGCATCCAGTGTCGAAGAGGACCAGTCCCTTGGGATGTTCAATCAGGAACGATGGGCACGGCAGCTTCACCATGCTGCTATCGCCGCCCTGCACGAGCGCCGAGCGCGGAACACTCAGGCAAGCGCCGGGGAGAGCCCACATCTTGCTGACATTCGTACGGGCCACTCAGCGGCGCTCCTCGAAGTCCAAACCAAGTACAGGATTTTGCACTTGGCCGCCGCAGGCGCGCGCGAGCAGAGGCTTCACCTCTTCGCCGAAGTACTGCATCTGATCTTCGATTTCCTTGCCGTGAAAACCGCCCTTCTCGAACCATGCGTTGAACGCGAAATCTTCGTAGCCGCAACTTTCTTTTACGCGCATGATCTGCGCGGTCACTTCGGCAGGGGTGCCGAACAGCGCGACCTCTTTCTTGAGCAGCAGCTCGGGCGGAACCTTCTTGGCCGGATCGAGCTTCTCCTCGTCGGCGTCCGCGAGGACGGAGGCGAATCCGAACGGCCCGTAGTAGTCCCATTGCACTTCGAGCGCTTCCTTGTAGCGCTTCAGCTCGCGCTCGCGATCCTTTCCGGGCAGCACGAGGTGAATGTAGCGGCCGGTGAGGACGCCGCGGCGCTTTTCCGCGTCCCATCCGTACTTGAGCCGTCCGCGCCCGAGCCGATCCGGCCATCCTGCTTTTTCCGCTTCGCGATAAAAAATTTCGACGTTCTTCTTGAGCCGCGAGTTTGGTTCAACAATGAAGTATCCGTTGAGGCCGCGCTCCGCGGCCCATTTGATCGAGCGCTCGGTCGTGAGCGGCTCCCACATTTGCGGATGCGGCCGCTGAAGTGGCTGCGGAAACACCTGCAGCTCCTTCAGTACCGTCGCGCTCTGCATCACGGGATTGGCGCCGCCGTAGGGATCGGGTGCGCCGATGCTCAGCACCTCTTCGAGCTTGCGGCCGGCTTTGCCGGATTCGAAGTATGCGATCGTCTGCTGATGGTTCCATCGCGTGAACACCGGCGGAATTGTGAAGAACTGCCCATGATGCGAGAACGACGGCTGCGTCCACGCTTTGATGATGATCTCGTATGCTTCCTGATAGTACGCGCGGTTGCGTTCCTGGTCCTGGATCGTCGCGAACGGCCATCCGAAAACCTCGGCCTCGCGAGGTTGGTAGCCGCGTCCGATTCCGAACTCGAGGCGTCCGTTGCTGATCACGTCGAGCATCGCCGCTTGCTCGGCGATTCGAATCGGATGCCACCACGTAACGATATTGGCGGCCTGGCCAAGCCGAATCTGCCGCGTGCGGGTGGCTATCGCGGTTTCCGCCAGGAGCGGATTAGGGCTGAACTCTGCGCCTTCGGGCTGGAAATGATGCTCGGTCATGAAGAAGTAGTTGAAGCCGAGCCGGTCGGCTAGAATTCCCTGCCGCACCTGCCCGATCAGTCCGCGCTGGCTGGATTCATGAACCTCGGCGAGATTGCCGTCGTTGATCGCGACTCCTGACCGCGTCCGCATCACCGGCAGGTCGGACGCGCCATTGTGGAAAACGCCTATTTCGATCATATGACCTCCGTTCCGCGACGGCGGATCGGTTAGTGCTGCGCCGATGCCGACATGCCGCGACGCTCAAGCAGTACATCAACATCGAACTTGAACATCTTCGCCGCGTTGAGCCCGAGGATCTTCGCGCGCGCGCCGTCGCTCAGATTTCCCATCTCGCGCTCGATCGCTTCGGCGGAATGCGGCCAGGTTCCTTCGGCGTGAGGATAGTCGTTGGCCCACATGAAGTTGTCGACCAGGTTCCATTTTTCCGCGAGCTCGAGCCCGGCGCGATCTTCCTGGAATGTCGCAGCGCCGTTGCTGCGGAAATATTCGCTGGGCAACCGCTTGAGCTTTGGATAGGCCCACAGATGATGCTTGCGATACGCCTCGTCCATCGCGTCGAGCGCCCACGGCACCCATCCGATGCCGCTCTCGACCGCGGCGAATTGAATCTTCGGGAATCGCTCGATGACGCCTGAGCCGCACAGACTCGCGACCGGCTCGATAGTCGGCGATAGCGAATGAGACACGTAATTGATCACCGCGCCTCCTTCCTTGCGCGCAACGCGCGGGTCGCGTCCGGTCGAGACGTGGAACGTGATCGGAAGATCGCAGTTCTGGATCACCGCCCACATCGGATCGTAGATAGTCAGGTTATAATTTGGATCGCGCGAGTCGTGTCCGCCGAAGATCGGCTTGCACGGAAGCGTCAGAAACCGAAATCCGATTTTTGCGACCCGCTTGATTTCCTCGATCGCGAGCGCGACATCCGAGCTCATGATCGCGGCGGCCGGCGACATGAAGCCGTTGTACTCGCCGTACATCTCCCACGCGAAATCGTTCCACACGCGGCATTGCGCCATCCCGAACGCGGCATCCTTGGTGGCGAACATCATCAGGCCCTTATTGGGAAAGATAATCTCGGCATCGATACCGTCGCGAACCTGATCCAGAATTCGCTGTTTCGGATCCGCACCGACGCTGCCGCGCAGGCGATCCTCGCCGCCCTCGCGCGGGACGTCGCCGATCATGCGCGCGCGCACCCGCGATTTGCCGACGCCCTCGGCGATGAACCACTTCTCGCCGTTCGCATCGACTTCGACGTGGGGCAGGCGGTCGCGAAATTTCACGTCGATACGATCGCGCCAGAGATTGCCGGGCTCGTTGGCGTGGCAATCGGCCGAGATCATCAGATACTTGTCCGGATCTCCAGGCCGCGCGCTGCGGGCCCACCCCTGGTGGCCTGGAGTCTCGATGCGATAGCGATTTTTTTCATCTACTTCGGAAAGGGTTTGTTCCATGACGGCCTCACGCGGGGCGAAATTCCAAAACCATTGGTTGAACCATTGCCTTTTACGACCGTTCGATCGAAGATGCAAACGCCAATTGGCGCAGCACGAAGGTATAGACAGTATGGATCGTCTCAAAGGAAAAATCGCGCTGGTTTCCGGCGGCGCCCGAGGGCAGGGCGCGGCCGAAGCGAGACTCTTCGTCAACGAAGGCGCGAAAGTGGTTATAGCGGATGTCCTCGACCGTGAGGCGCGCGAGCTCGCGGAGGAGATTAACCGCCGAGCTGGATCGCGGGCGGCGCTGGTGATTCATCTCGACGTCACCCGCGCCGCTGATTGGCGCGCCGCGCTCGAGGCATCGGAGCGCGAGTTCGGCGGCCTCGACATCCTGGTCAACAACGCCGGCATCCTTAACTTCAGCCGAATCGAAGACACCAGCGAAGAGGAATGGGACAGCGTGGTCGCGGTGAACCAGAAGGGCGTATGGCTCGGGATGAAGACCGCGGTTCCAGCGATGCGAAAACGCGGCGGCGGCTCGATCATCAACATCTCTTCGATCTACGGATTGATTGGCTCCGCCGGTGCGGCGGCCTATCATGGGACCAAGGGCGCCGTCCGTGTCCTGAGCAAGGTCGCT
The DNA here is from genome assembly GCA_963801665.1 of uncultured delta proteobacterium. Taxonomy (GTDB): domain Bacteria; phylum Desulfobacterota; class Binatia; order Binatales; family Binataceae; genus JBARDN01. The sequence continues at coordinate 1,425,527 of CAWDFL010000003.1, forward strand.
GCGGCGCACTATGCCGCCGAGGGTATCCGCGTCAACTCGGTTCATCCGGGAGTGATCAAAACGCCAATGACGGACGTCCTGCCGCAGGAGCAGCTCGATGCGATCGCAGCGATGGCGCCGATGAAACGGGCCGGCACCCCGGAGGAAGTCGCTTACGTGGTGTTGTTCCTCGCTTCCGATGAAGCCTCGTTCGTGACCGGCGCCGAGTTCGTCGTTGACGGCGGCTATACCGCCGTGTAGCGGCGCGTTCAGACCCGCATTGCAGCAGTCGTCCGGAGTCATTCGATCAACCTGCGTGCGGCTTGATTCGGTAGCTAATAGGCATTCGCTTGGGTCCGCCGATGAACGTGCCGGCGATGTCATCAACGGGCGCGGTAAACTCGATCGATTCCAGTCTGGGCAGAAGCTCGCGGAAAAACGCCCGCAACTCCATCCGCGCCAGATGAGCCCCCAGGCAGAAATGAACCCCAATGCCAAACGCAAGATGCTGGTTCGCGTTCGCACGGGTCACGTCAAACCGGAAAGGATCCTGAAACACCGTCTCGTCGCGGTTGGCTGAAAGGTACGAGAGCAGCACGCGCTCGCCTTTGCGGATGGTGACGCCGTGAAGCGAATAGTCTTCCTGTGCGTATCGCAAGAAGTGCCTGACCGGGGTTACCCATCGGATAATTTCGTCGGCTGCGTTGTCGATATGCTTTGGATCCTGCTGAAGCAGACGAAGCTGCTCGGGATAGTCAATCAGCGCTTGCAAGCCGCCCGCCAGCGAGTTCGACGTGGTATCGTGCCCGGCAGTCGCGACGATTACGTAATATCCAAACGTCTGGACCTCATCGAGTGGCTGCCCGTCTATCTGTCCATTTGCGATCGTCGAAGCCAGGTCCCCGATGGGCGCGGCGCGGCGCGCGGCGGTGACATCCTTGAAGTATTCGGCGAACTTCGCAACGCCGGTATTGATCGACTCCGCGCGAGTCTCGCCTCCGCGCAAATCCGGATCGTCGCTGGAAAGCAGGTTCTGCGTAAGCCGCAGCATCAGCGGTTCGTCCTTTTCAGGCACTCCGAGGATGCTCATAATGACTTGCAGCGGATAAAACCGCGCGATGTCGGTGGCGAAGTCGCATTCACCGCCAAGCTCCATCATCCGATCGACATACTTGCGAGATAGCTCCGCGAGGCGCGTTTCGACCCGTCGCCGTACCGCGTTCGGCTTGAACCAGTCGTTGGTCACGCCGCGATAAGAATCGTGTTCGGGTCCGTCCATATGGACCAGCGTCTTCAGCGTTCCGCCACCCTTAAGTATTTGTTCCTGATCGGCCCGCGTCATCAGGACGGGCTGCATCGTGTTCAGGAACTTCTCCGGCTGGCGTTCGAGCTCGATGATATCGGCGTGCCGCGTCAGAACGTACATCGGCTCGAAGTTTTCCGCTTCGACCCGGCGGACCGGATCATGTTTGCGCAGCCACGCCGCGGTTCGGTGCCAGGTGTCGAGATCGAGGTATGCGTCAGGATCGGTGAAGATTGAATCGGCTTGCGCTGAAATCTTCGCTGAATCATCCATCGCTGTTGTCTCCAGAATTGCCTCTCCGATCGGGCACAGTTCCGACACCGCGGCGCAGTAACCTGATGAGCAGGTTGCCGATCTCGTCCGCGCTTGACGAACCATCGCGCCGATACCATTCCGCGGCCCAGTTGGTGGCGCCGATGATCAGCATTCGCAGTGCATGGCGATCGACTTCGGGGTCGATCTCGCGAGCGTCGATTGCCGCGGCGATCAGCCCGTCGAAGAATTTTCCGTATGCGCGAAATTTCCGGTTGACCCTTCCCCACATGTCTTCAGGAGGTTGGCCGATCGAACGCGAAACTGCGCGCGCGTAGTCGCTCTCTACTAGCTGGAATTTCAGATGAGCACGCAGCGCCGCCGCCAGCCGATCGAGCGGCGTGCTGCCCGGCGGCATCGCGTCGGCCACCGCGCGTGCACGGGCGAACGACAGGCGCACGCCTTCGTGAAGGACTTCTTCGATCAATTCCTCGCGCGATTCGAAATGATAGTACAGGCTGCCCGGCTGGGTTCCGGCCTCTTCGGCAATTTCGGACAATTGCGTGGCGACGTAACCGCGCCGGGCGAGCACTTTTGCCGCCGCGTCGAGAATCTGTTTTCGTTTGAGTTCGCCGCGTGAACTCAATCGCTCGCGTTTCGCTGGCGCATAAGCGCGTAGTGACTTTGCCGGCATGTTTGGTCTCTTCCCAGGATCGAGCCCCAGTGTTGGTCTGTCCCTTGAGCGCCGTCAGCGCATCGCGAAGCCCCCAGAGACGGTAAGCATCTGGCCGGTCAGTTGGCGCCCGGTTTCGTCGGAAGCGAGAAACAAAACCGACTTGGCGATATCTTCCGGCTTCGACAGCCGGCGCAGCGGCGTATTTCTGACGACATATTCGGTCTGCGCGTTGTTCATGATCGCGTCGCGATCGCGCCAGATCGATTCGGCGCCCAATTGTTCGGTTTCGCCCGGAAGCACGAGTCCGGGCGCTACCAGGTTCGCGCGGATTCCGTAGCGGCCGTATTCGAGCGCGATCGTTTTGATGAAGGCCACGACTCCCGCTTTGGCCGCTGCATAGACGCTCTGGCGCGGTTCGCCGAACGCCGCGGTCGACGCAGTGGCGACAATCGAGCCGCGCTGCTGCTCGATCATCCGCGGCAAAACCGCTCTGACGCAGGACATCGTAGCGCCGAGATTCAGATGCAGGAGATGATCCCACGTATCCGGAGGAGTCTCGAGAAAGAACTTGGGCCAGTTGGCTCCGACGTTGGCGGCCAGGATGTCTATTCCGCCAAGCAGTTGCATCGCATGCTGGCATGCCTCATCGGCGGCGCTGTGCTCAGTCAAATCCGCACTGACGACGCCCGCGAATGATGCGCCGCGGGTCCTCGCGTTGGCAGCCGTTCGCTCGGCCTGAGCGGCGTCCTTGTCGATGATCGCGAGGCGAGCACCTTCGCCGGCGAATGCGAACACGATCGCCTGCCCGATGTGCGAAGCGCCGCCGGTGACAATTATCGCTTTTCCTTTCAGGCCGAGATCCATCGATCATTCGTCCCGGGATTGCGCGAGCAACTGATTAATCGACTGATGATAGAAAGACAGCGCCGGCTCGATCTTTCCGTAGATCACTTCCTTCACCGCTCCCGACGCCAGCCCCGCGTGGATATTCGCCATCATCGGAAAGTCTTCGGTTTCGGTGACTTGCAGCAGCATGTCGAGATTCTTTTTCCAATGCTGTTTCGCGGAATCCGTCGCGGGCGCATTGGGCGCGTAGAGACTCGTGGACACGAGGCAACGATCGACCGCGAGCGGAGTCACTCGCCACAACTCGACGTGATCGAGTTGATGCGTCAGAACCGCGTTGGGGAGCAGGAAATATTCGACCGTGGTATGCGGCAGTATCAGCCTTTCCTGCGGCGGCTTTTCCGCTATTTCCTTGTCGATGCTTCTGCGGAAGTTGACGGTTCGCTGATGAAGTCCGTAGGTGTCCCAGATCGAGTGCCGGTCGTCATAGTACGGCGCGATACTCCGGCGATGCAGCGCGGGAATATGGTAGTTCTCGGTGAAAGTATCGATCACCAGTTTCCAGTTGAAGTTCCATTCCCTGCTCCGGGTCTCGAAGTGGTTATACTTTGCGAGATCATATTCCGCGATTTCAGTCTGCATCCCTTCGAGCAGATCGTCGATAGAAATTGATGCATCGCCAAGCGGACGGACGTAAATGAGTCCGTACTTTTCGGCGACGGCGATTTGCGGCAAGTTGCAATCGGCTTGCGCAACGTCGTCGAATCCCCAGTCTTGCGGACGCCCGAGCGAACTTCCGTCGAGCTTGTAACTCCAGGCGTGGTAGGGACAGACCATTGCGCGCAATCCCGCGCCACTGCCGGACAGAACCGGAGCGCCGCGATGACGGCATGCGTTGAGAAACGCGCGCAAGCTGCCATCGGGCTGCCGCACGACCGCGATCGGCATGCCGCCGAGGCGGGCGGTCAGATACGACCCCGGGTCTTTGCACTCGCAGCTCAGTCCCACCGGAACCGGCCGCTTGCGAAACAAAACCGTCATCTCGCGCCGGAAACGTTCGGGATCGACGTAGGCGCCGGCGGGGTTGCGCATGCTCGCCTTCGCGACGTCGGTCCATTCGCCGTCCCTGAATCCAAGGTACTGTTCGAGAAGTGCTCGCTGGCGTTCTGGGCGCATTCGGCCTCGATGTTCTTTGAAGATAGTTAGAATTCTAACTCTAATTAGATTTAGGCGTCAAGCGGCCGGTCTTTGCGGATCGTCGGACGGACGCGCGAACTCAGAACTGGGCGCTCGAGAAACGCCGGCGTTCGGTCGAACGCACGAGCTCCTTCCAGATGATCTCCTCGATCCTGCGAGCCTCCGGTCCGGATTCCGTTTCGATCTGCGCGTGCAATTCGATCAGTGCGGCACGCAGCGTGCAGTTGCCCGTCTCCAACGCGGAAATCAGGAAGTCGCCGTCGCTGGTCTCGGCCAGTTGAGTCAGCCGAGCATTGAGAGCCGGGTTCTTTGTGACGAGGGCCGCATCGCGGAAAATCTCGCGAAGGCGATCGTTCTCCTCGATGCGCCGGCTGGCCGCGCGATCCCATTCCTCACCGACCAGCGAGAGCATGGTCGAAATCATCCCGATCGTTCCCTGATGATACGGCGGGCTGATTGCGGGGACGACGCGCTCGATCAGATCGGCCGCCGTGGTCGCGAATACTTCCGGTACGCGGGGCCTCATCGGAGACGCCCCATCAGCTCAAGGACCGCGCGATCCTGGCTGTTCATCAACGACCACGAACAAAGGGCCAGGATCGGATCTTTGTTCTGGCCGGTCTCCCACGCGTGCCCGCTCGAGACCCAAATGCCCTGGCCTTTCACGCTCGCGAACAGCTCCCACCAATGCAGCGCGGCCGGGTCGGCCTTGAGGCCGCTGGCCCTTTCCCAAATAGCGATCGCGCCTTCGCGCTCAATCAGGCCGCCGCGGCGCTCGTCGTGGCCCCAGCACCAGCTTCGATTGAAGCTCCAGGCGAGGTCTTCGAGCGGATCGCCCAGATGCGACATCTCCCAGTCGAGAATCCCGTGGATGCGCCCCTGTTCGTCGAATAAAAAATTTCCGGTGCGGTAGTCGCCATGCACGACGGAGATTTTCTGCGCGGGCGGCGGCGGATTACGCCGCATCCAGCGGAGCGCCGCGCGGACGATCGGCTGAGGCACCAGTTCGTCGGAATCGAGCACGCCCTCCCAGTAATCGAGTTCGCGCTTCCAGCACGCATCGGGCTCGACCCAATCCATCGTGCCGACGAGGCCGATCGCGCGCGGATCGATCGACGCGATCTTGCCGAGAATTGACCATTCCTGCTCGGCCAGCTTCTGGTGATGCGAAAGATACGGCTCGGTCATGATTCGCGCGGGTGCGGTCTGGAGCCCCGTCATTTCCACGCTGATGAAGAACGCGCTGCCCAGGTGGACGGGATCATCTTCGAGCCAGAGAACCTCGGGCACCGGAACCTCGGTTCCGTAAAACGCTTTGTACGCGGCAAATTCAATTCTTCGATCGGTGTCGATCAGGCTGTCGGACGGGTCGCGTCTCAGGATCAGGCGCCGCTCGCGCGAGGTTCCATGTTCGCGGCAGGAGAGCCGGAAGCGATAAGTCTGGCGCGAAGCTCCGCCGGAGATCTGCTCGAGCTCATCAACCTTGATTTCAGTGGCGTGCGGCAACTTCAGCTTGATATACGAAGCGAGCAGGTCTTCCAGCGCCGGCATGCTGGAGTTCTAAACACGATTTGAATATTTTTTCAACGCGTCCGGCAATTGCGCTCGCCGGAAGTAATTTGCACTAATGGCTGGTGCGGTCGAGGATTGAATATCGCGTTCTGCCCGATGCTAACGCGGTCGCACTGAGGAATTACCATGCTCAACAAGCTCGACGATTTTCCTGTCCATCAAACTCCGGAGCCGCTGGCGCATCCCGCGACCAGCGACCGCAACGCTTATGACCGAACCTGGTTCAACGGATACGCCCAGGACGGCTCGTATTATTTCGGCGTTGGGATGGCTATTTATCCTCATCGCGGGATACTCGATTGCGCATTCAGCGTCGTGAAACCCAATTCGCGCCAGCACTGCTTTTTCGCGTCGCGCCGAGCGCCAGCCGAGCGCACCGAGATGCAAGCCGGACCGTTCCGCCTCGAAGTCATCGAGCCGATGCGCAGGACTCGCGTAGTGCTGGACAAGAATCCCAGCGGCATCTCGTGCGACCTGACCTATTCGGCGCGCACCGCGTCGATCAAGGAAGGCCGCCAGATACTCTGGTCCGGCGAGCGCCGAATAATGGATGCGACACGATTTGATCAGTTCGGCCGCTGGAGCGGCAGCATCCGGCACCCGGACGGGGAGATCGTGGTGAGCGATCAGATTTGCCGCGGCACCAAAGATCGATCCTGGGGCGTACGTAACGTCGGCGAGCCGGAAACCGGTGGTGCTCCGGTCCGGCCGGGCGGCGCGTTTTTTCTGTGGGCGCCGCTCTTCTGGGACGATCACATAACCCACGCGATTTTCTTCGACGGTCCTCGCGGTGAGGCTCTGATTCGCGAAGGAATCGTCGCGCCCCTCTACGCCAGCGAGGCCGAGGTTCCCGGCGTCGAGGACGGACGAGACCAGCGGATGGCTGCCGCGCGGCATCGCGTGAAGTATCTGCCCGGTACGCGGCTCGCCAAGTCGGCCGAGATCGATCTGGTCGATCTAGACGGCGGCACCCGGACCATCGCTCTGGAACCGATTCTCAGATTTCAGATGAAAGGACTCGGCTACAATCATCCTCAATGGGGCCAGGGCAGATGGAAGGGAGAATTGGAGATCGGCCACGAGTCTTTCGATCCTAGGCAACTGAACCTGCTCGCGCCCGAAAACCTTCACGTGCAGCAGGTGGTTCGCGCGAGCGACGGCAAGCGGACCGGCATCGGAGTGCTCGAGCAAGTTGTCATAGGCCCATACGCTCCGGCGGGATTCACCGACTTATTCGACGGCGCGAAGAGCTAGTCGGAGGTACCAGCGCGACGCTAACGGCGCCAGCGTCCGACGCTCTTCAGCGTTAGGACCCGCACACCGGCCGCTGCCAGCCGGAACGGCCTCTGGCTCCTGCTGGTCTGCCCGGACCAACCCCTCGACGAACCGAGCCCTCCGTGAGGGCTCGAAATCGGCACTTAAATTTGTGATCCCCAGTTCTCCAAGGAACGGGATGCTCTGGCGCATCCCGCATGGAGTTGTAACTGTCACCATAATGGTGGGACCCACGCGTGCGCAGAAAGTGCGAAGCCTGAAGGCACTCGCGGGTCTTTCCTGGCTTAAAGCCGATCAGCTGGAGAAGCTGGCCGGCGGGCTGACGACTACCCGTCACGAAAAACGGAGCACCATTTTCTCCGACAAATCTCCCGTCGAATCGGCTTACATCTTGCTCTCCGGGGTTGCTCGCATTACCTGCGACAATCGCAGAGGCCGCCGAACGACCGCGATCATGTTGGCGCCAGGGCTGATTCCCGCGTTTCCATCGGCAGTAACCGGGATTACCTATAACTTTCGCTGCGAGGCGGTTACGAGCTGCCAGATCGGAACGATTGGATTGCATGGATTCATGAAGATCTGCCTTGGGATCGGAGCGACAGCCTTTAAGCAGATGGCCGACGGTTTTTTGGGGCGTTGGGACCGGGTGCATCTGCGCTGCTCTAACCTGGTCGGATGCACGCTCGAGGAACGCCTGGCGCTCGTTTTGCTCGATCTGATCGAAGACTTCGGCGTTGCCAACACCGGTGGTGGAGTACGATTGTCGGTGCCAGTGCGCCATGACGACCTGGCTGAGCTGGTCGGCGCCACTCGGCCTCGAGTAACAGAGCATTTGCGCGAGTTCACAGAGAAGCGCCTGATTTCCCAGCAAGACCGGCATCTGGTGGTAGACCCCGAACGGTTGAGAGATTTTCTGGTTGAGTCGCGCCGTGAAGGTCTATCTGGTGACCTCTCGTAATCCACAAATGTGAGCTTGCCACCTGAGTCGCTCGACTATCCGTCTGGACAAGCCGGAACACTTTATGTGCTTGGCTTTTTTGTTTTTCCGGATAGAAGATGAATAAAGGTACCCTCGACGCGAAGCCGTCAGGGCAACATGCCTTAGAGGTTCCTTCCTCATGTCTAGCGAAATATTGCGAGAGCTCATACTTGAGCTCCCCGAACCCGATCGGCTCGAGATCATCCGCGAGGCGGGGATACACGACGATAGGCCAGCGCTCTTGCGTGGAGAGGAAGAGGAAGGACCGGTGGAGGACGCCGATTCCTGGGCAACTCAAAACGGCGGCAGGATACTCCCATACCTCTTAAGAAGGATCGATCCTTCAGATCGAGAGATGGTCCAGCTCGTTCAGAGCGGCTTATTGCCTTTCGATCATAGTCTGCTTGAGCCGGAAGAATTTCTGGTCCGATTTAATCACCCCGCGATGCGCCATGCTCCCGACGGTAAGATGCCGCTTTCTGAGATCGCGGCGACCTCACTGGCGCTGACCGAACTGGTCACATCGCTTCTGGCGGCGAATCGCTCTTTTGGCGCCGACGCGGTCATGCCGACGGTACGGGTTGCCGCAGGCTCGGTGGATTTCTTCGCAACCGGCCCCGGCTTGATCGTCAGCGGTTTGCGTTTACTCGCTGCCTGCGGGACCGGTGTGATTTCTGCTCCTGTCATAGCAGGAACGGACGCCCTCGCGGGCGCCATCGACCGAACACTGAATTGGCAGAAGCGAAGTTCCGAAAAGGGCAGAATCGACGCCAAGAGAGCGAAAGTCGATCGCGAGCGGGGAAGGACAGATGCCGAGAGGGGAAGAGCGGACGCCAAAAAAACCGAAGTAGAGATTACCGGACATGAACTCGACAACGAGATGAAGCGCGTGCAATTGGGCAGCTTGCCGGACCAGGCGCAAGCCCGTCCGAAGGAGAAGCCGGAAACGCTGCCAGCGTCGTTCTTCGTACCGATATCGCTGATCGAGCGATGTTCCCTGGAAAATCGGTTGGCTACAGCGCACGGTGTTCATCTCGTCAATCGAGGATTGCCGTCGCTATTCGGAATTCTGCGAGTGATGCCAGGACTCGTGATTACCGTCGAGAATAGAGCAACGCAATAGCTAGTCGCACACGCGCGCCCGCGAGTACTCAGTGAGATCAGATGGCGTTAATGCGGGAGCGCCGCATTCATCAGGCTACCGAGTTGTTCGAGCACCGCGGGCTCGAGAAAGATCTCGTGTCCGAGATTCTTGAGCACTATAACCTGCACATTGCCGCCATCAGCCTTAAGCGCGTCGGCGAAGGCGAAGGTCAGCGGCGGAGGCGCTACAGGATCGGCGCTGCCCACGACCATGCGCACGATCGTGTCCTTGGGGATCTGCGCAACATGAGCCTGCGGCGAAACGGCGTTGACCGGAATCAGCCACAGAGGATTCCATTGCAGCTTCATCATGCTCCAGCGAAAGGCCGGAACGTCGCACGGGCATGATACAAGCAGCGCGCCGCGGGCCAGATGCGGATAGAGCGCGAGAATATCCGCGGCGATCGCCGAACCGCCGGAATGGCCCACCAGAGTGAGATCGGCGGCGTGATAGCGATCGACCAGCGCCTTAGCCGCCCTCGCAACGCTGCCGATGTCCTGCGGCGTGTAATTGTCGGCGAGCGCCCATCCGCGACGCCCCTGGCTCTCGTCACCTTTGCCGTCCTTGTATCCAGGCCTAAGCAATCCCACGACCACGACATCGTCAATCGCCGCCGCCGCGCGTTCCGCCAATACATATTGATAGGAGGGGTTCGTCCCGGGCGCATCGCCATGCAGCACGACGATCAAATGCGGATGCGCCGAAACCTTCGCGCTCGCAAACGCGCGCCCGGCAAGCATCCAAGGTCCTCCCTGCACCCGGATCGCCTCGCCCGCCGCCGCGGCGCTCCCAACACGAATGAGAATCCCAAGAATCACCGCCGCAAGGGCACAAGCAAACCAACGCTTCATTCGCAAACCTCGCCTCGCCATTGTCTTCGCGACCCTCGGCAAGGGTTCGCACCAGGTATCGTCGGACTCCTCCGAGAACAGATACCTGAAGTAAGGTTCGGGAGAAATCAGGAACTGCTTCGTCACGCGATAGGCAACGCTTGGTCACGTCGTAAAGGCGTTACTCGAGACGCAATCCGGAGAATCGTTGGAAATCGACACGATTCGCGGTGGCGAGAATCGCTCCCACTCTGATCGCGATGGCGGCAAGTGAAAATGAAAACGGGCGTCGCTTGCGCGACGCCCGCCCTATCGTAAGTTCGTTGGAATCGGGGAGTGGATTATTATGCCGCGACTTTCGCAGTGCCCTGCTCAGCCGATTCGCCCGCAAGAGAGCCGCGCTTGGAGAACGCTACCGCGACCGCAAGCAGCACGATCGACACGATCACTACCACGACGCGCGTCAGCGTCACGTTGTTGATTGCCGTGGTGCAGAAGGGCGCCGCGAGAATGCCGACCAGGTTCATCACCTTGATCATGGGATTCAGCGCTGGGCCGGCGGTGTCTTTGAACGGGTCGCCGACCGTGTCGCCGACGACCGTGGCCTTGTGGATCTCGGTGCCCTTGCCGCCCAGGAAGCCGTCCTCGACTTTCTTTTTCGCGTTGTCCCAGTTGGCACCCGCATTCGACATGAAGACCGCGAGCAACTGGCCGGTCAGGATCGTGCCGCCGAGGAATCCGCCGAGCGCGCCCGCGTCGAGTCCGAAGCCGACCAGCAGAGGCGCGAAGATCGCCAGGATTCCCGGGCCCAGCAGTTCCTTCTGCGCGGTCTCGGTGACGATATCGACGCACTTGGCGTAGTCGGGAAGCTCGGTGCCCTTCATGATTCCCGGATGCTCGCGCAACTGGCGGCGGACCTCGAACACGACCTGGTAGGCCGCACGGCTGACCGCCTTTATTGCGAACGAGCTGAACAGGAACGGAACCGCGCCGCCGATCATCAGGCCGACGAACACGGTGGGCATGTTGATCTGCACGCCGATCGCGCCCAGATGCGCTTCATCAATAAATGAGCGGAACAGCGACACGGCCGCGATAACCGCGGTCGCGATCGCGAGTCCCTTGGTGAGAGCCTTGGTGGTGTTGCCAATCGCGTCCATCCAGGAGAGCGTGCGCGACGCCTCTTCCTGATGAATCCCCGCCATCTCGAAGATGCCGTGCGCGTTGTCGGTAATCGGTCCGTAGGTATCCATCGCGAGGATAAAGCCCGTCGTCGTCAGCAGTCCGAGTCCGGTCAGCGCGATACCGTAGAACTGCAGCGCGAGCGACTCGTGGAACAGAACCATCGCGCCGATAATCGTGATCGCTATCACCACCAGCGCCCAGACCGAGGACTCGAGTCCTTCGGCGAGACCCGAGAGAATGAGCGTCGCCGGGCCGGTGCGCGCCGAGATTGCGGTCTCCGTGGTGGGGCCTTTGTCGGGATGCGTGAAATAGTTGGTGAGCCACAGGGTCACGATCGCGAGAATAATCCCGAAGGTCGCGCAGCAGGCGAAGCGCCAGTCTGTGGCTCCGGTGCGCGGGTCCTGCATGTAGAAATAGTTGACGATAAAGAACCCGATGACCGAGGCGAACGCGGAAACCATATAGCCATTGTTGATCGGCTTCATCGGATCGCGCATCGCGGAACCGGCCGGCACTTTGACCGCCATGATTCCGAGAATCGAGGAGAACACGCCGACTCCGCGCAGGATAAACGCGAACATGATCAGCTTCATCGCGAACGCGCCGGCGAATACTCCGTACGCCGCTTTGAAGTCGGGTTCGTTGACCGCGAATGCGGCCAGGATAATCGCGGCGACCAGGGTGACTTCGTAGGACTCGAACACGTCGGCCGCCATCCCGGCGCAATCGCCGACGTTGTCGCCGACGTTGTCCGCGATCGTGGCGGCGTTGCGCGGATCGTCCTCGGGCAAATCCTGTTCAACCTTGCCGACCAGGTCGCCGCCGACATCGGCCGCCTTGGTATAGATTCCGCCGCCGACGCGCATGAACAGCGCGGCCAGCGATCCGCCAAAGCCGAAGCCGATCAGCACCTTCATCGCGTCCTGCTGATAGACCAGAAAGATAATCGTCGCGCCCAGCAGTCCAAGGCCAACGGTGAACATCCCGGAGACGCCGCCCGCTTTGAACGCGAGCTCCATCGATCCTTTGAACGAGGTGAGCGCCGCATTTGCGCTGCGGACGTTGCCCTTGACCGCCAATCCCATTCCGACGTAGCCGGCGCCGTATGAGGCGCTGACACCCATCAGGAACGCCACCGAGATTCCGAGCGATAGCCACAGGTCGTGATAGACGTGGTGGTACATGAGGAACAGCGCGATAAAAATCGCAACGACGAAAAAGATCATCGTCGAGATTTGCCGCTTCATGTAGGCCATCGCGCCGGTCTGGATCGCGTCGGCAACGTCCGTCATCGACTTGGGTCCGGGATCGGCTTTGAGGACCGTTCGGACCAGGATCAGTCCGTAGCCCAGTCCGACGAAGGCTGAAATCAGAATCAGCCAGAGAATCATTACCTGCCCGTTGCTTAGGGCTGGCAGTGCGATATTCGCTTCACTCATCGTCCGTTCGATCTCCCGAAATTTTCAGGGTTTTGGTGCGGCCTGCGCGCGCTATCTTCTATTCGCTGCTTCATCGGTCGTAGATAGACGATCACGGCGAATTCAATCCGCAGAGCGCATCTGGGGCAGTTTAGGTTTTCTGCGAAACGATGTCCATAACCTAGGTGTCGCGAGAGTCGGTAATTTTGACCCTACCCGATGCGTGATTCGCGATGAGTAGTTCGGGCGTGCGAGGGATGCGGCGATATCGAGGAGTCTCCTCGCCATTTCGCCGGTCATTAGCATGTGCGCCTCGGGATTTCTCCCTTCGGTCGAAATGACGATTGTGGGTTCTATGCCCTAGTCATCGAGTCCTCCACAGGATCCACGGTCGTCATTTCGAGCCATCGCGAGAAATCCCGAGGCGTCCATGCTCCGGAGCCTCGCCACATGCGGCGGCCCTTCGATTGGGACTTCTCCCGGTTGCGTGCCGGCGCGAAATTGATCCTTTCCGGTTGAATCGCGAGGCAGGCGTGTGTTTATCTGTAAGGTTCAAGACGCCATGCAAGTAAATATCGATACCCCTTCGGCGCTGCGGCGCAAACTTACCATCGAAGTCGAACCCGACGAGATCAAGCGCGAACTCGACTCGGCCTACAATGAGCTAAAACGCGGCGTGGTGCTCAAGGGATTTCGCCCCGGCCATGCTCCGCGGATGATGCTCGAGCGGTTTTTTGGCGACCAGGTTCGCGGCGAAGTGCTGCAGAAGCTGGTGCGCGAATACACCGAAAAAGCGCTCGAAGAAAACTCGCTCAAGCCGGTGGTCGCACCGGAGATCGTCACCGAAGAGACCGACCTCGCCAAGTCGCTCAAGTTCAGCGCGACCTTCGATCTGCGGCCCGAGCTGACCGTAAAGGATTACGCGGGACTCAAGATTCCCGAGTTCAAGATCGAGGTCAAGGAAGAAGAAATCGACAGCACGATCCAGGCGCTGCGCGAGCGCCAGGCCACGCTCAAGAAAATCGAAGGCCGCACCACAGTCCAGGAGGGCGACTACGTTCTCGCCACGGTCGAAGGCTTCGAGGGCGACAAGGCGCTGTCAGGAGTTCCGGTGCAGGAGCGGATACTGCAGGCGTCGAAGACCGCGATCGCCCACCAGATCGACGAAATCCTGATCGGCGCCGAGGTCGGCAAGACCGCGCGTGGCGTCAAGACCTACGGCCAGGATTATGCGGAAAAAGAGCTCGCGGGAAAGACCGTCGAATGGCGCGTCAACGCCAAGGAAATCTACGAGCGGATTCTGCCCAACCTCGACGACGAGTTCGCCAAGGACCAGGGCGACTGCAAGGATCTCGCGGAACTTCGCACGCGCGTGCGCGAGGAGCTCGAGAAGCATGCGCGCGACGAGGCCGACTCCCGCGCGCGCCAGGGACTTCTCGATCTCGTGATCGAACGCAATCCGGTGGAGCTGCCAGAATCTCTGGTCGCTCGCGAACAGCGCATGATGGAGCAAGAGTTGCACAACACGCTCGAAGCGGGCGGTATCCCGCACGAGCAGGTCGAGGAACGCGTCAAGGCATCGACGGATGACCTGAAGCAGCGCGCCGAGAAGCGTGCGCGGACCGCGCTGGTGGTTGACGCTATCGCGGACCAGGAAAATATCGAGGTCAGCGACGAGGAGTTGGGCGACCGGGTGGCGCTCATCGTCACCCAATCGGGGCGCAATCGCGATCGCGCGGCCGAGTTTTATCGCGAAGAAGCCAACCGCGAGGGGCTGCGCGTCACGATGCGCCGCGAAAAGGCGCTGGACCTAGTCATGGCGCGCGCCCAGCGCGAGCACGTCGAGGACGAGCCGAGCGACGCCGGGAGTGTGGAGAAAGCGTGAGTCAAGTGGACAAACGCTTTTTGAAAACCGGCGGACGTTGCCCAAGTATTGCGGAGTGGATACAATTTGATGGCGTCAGCGGCCTGTTAACCTCATGAGCGTTCCGGCTGCGACGCGGTTAGGGTTTATGAGCAGCCTGGTACCGATCGTAGTCGAACAAACTGGCCGCGGTGAACGCGCCTACGACATCTATTCCCGCCTGCTTAAGGACCGCATCGTATTTCTCGGCACCGAGGTTAACGGCAACGTCGCCAACCTGATCACGGCGCAGTTCCTGTTCCTCGAATCCGAAGATCCGGAAAAGGAAATCAGCTTCTATATCAATTCGCCGGGCGGAGAAGTGACCGCCGGGATGGCGATTTACGATACGATGCAGTTCATCAAGCCCGGGGTGTCGACGCTGTGCCTGGGCCAGGCCGCCAGCATGGCGGCGATTCTGCTCGCTGCGGGAGCTAAGGGGCGGCGCTACGCCTTGCCGCACGCCCGCGTCCTAATGCATCAGCCGCATGGCGGCGCACAGGGCCAGACCACCGACATCGACATCCAGGCGCGCGAGATGGTCCGCGCGCGCGAAGAAATGAACCTCATCCTGGCGCATCACACAGGCCAGAACGTCAAGAAAATCGAGAAGGATACGGACCGCGATTTCATCCTGTCTCCGGACCAAGCAGTTGAATACGGAGTCATTGATGAGGTAATCGTTAGCCGGAGGCCCTCCAAGTGAACCGCGGGAGGCAGTAATGGCCAAGCATGACGACCGTTCGGGCAATCTGGTGTGTTCGTTTTGCGGCAAGAGCCAGGACGAAGTACGCAAGCTGATAGCCGGACCGACGGTTTATATTTGCGACGAATGTATCGATCTTTGTAACGACATAATCGCCGAAGAGACGGACGGCGAAGAGGCTTTTAGCCAGTCGTCGGCGGTACCGAAACCCGCGGAAATCAAGCGCGTTCTCGACCAATACGTGATCGGCCAGGAACGCGCCAAGAAAATCCTTTCGGTCGCGGTTCATAATCATTACAAGCGAATCGACTCGCAGATGGTGACCGGCAACGTCGAGCTGCAGAAATCCAATATCCTGCTGATCGGCCCGACCGGCGTGGGCAAAACGCTGCTGGCGCAGACGCTCGCGCGCTTCCTGCAGGTTCCGTTCACGATCGCCGATGCGACCTCGCTGACCGAAGCGGGCTACGTCGGCGAGGATGTCGAGAATATCATCCTGTCGCTATTGCAGAACGCCGATTACGATATCGAGCGGTGCCAGCGTGGGATCGTCTATATCGACGAGATCGACAAGATCGCGCGCAAGGGCGACAACCCCTCGATCACGCGCGACGTCTCTGGTGAGGGCGTGCAGCAGGCGCTGCTCAAGATAATCGAAGGCACGATGGCGTCGGTGCCGCCCAAGGGCGGCCGCAAGCATCCGCAGCAGGAATTCCTGCAGGTCGATACAACCAATATCCTGTTCATCTGCGGCGGAGCTTTCGTCGGGCTCGACGATATAATCCGGCGCAGGATCGCGGGAAAGACGATGGGCTTTCGCGCCGATCTGACGCATCGCGACCCCAAGACCGTCTCCGAGCTGCTGCTCGAAGTTCAGCCTGAAGACCTGCTCAAGTTTGGACTGATTCCCGAGTTCGTCGGGCGCCTGCCGGTGATCGCAACCCTGGGCGAGTTGGACGAGGAAGCGCTGGTGCGCATCCTGAACGAACCCAAGAATGCGCTGGTGCGGCAATATCAAAAGCTGTTCGACATGGAGAACGTGCATCTGAAGTTCACGCAGGGAGCATTGCGCGCGATCTCGCGCGAGGCGCTCAAGCGCAAATCCGGAGCACGCGGACTGCGCGCCATCATGGAAAGCATCATGGTGGACCTGATGTACGATATACCGTCGCAGCCGAATATCAAGGAGGTTCTGATCTCAGAGGAAGTGGTGACGCAGAAGGAGCAGCCGCTTCTGGTCTATCAGAAGACCGCTGAAACCGCCTGACGCGAGGGAGACTCGGGATCCACACAGATGCTGTTTCGTAACGACAAAAAAGACAATCGCGACGCACCCGGGAATGTGGTTCCGCTGTTCCCGCTGCGCGAATTGATCGTATTCCCCCACGCGGTGTACCCGATATTCGCGGGCCGCCAGAAGTCAATCAAAGCGCTCGAAGCCGCCGAGCAGCAGAAAAAACCGATCCTGCTGGTGTCGCAGAAGGACGCCAAGATCGCCGAGCCGTCGCCCCAGGACCTGTACAATATCGGCACGCTCGCGATCGTGGTGCAGCTTCTGCGCCTGCCCGATGGAACCGTAAAGGTCCTGCTCGAAGGCAAGAAGCGCGCGCGAATCCTGCGCTACCTTCCCGACGAGGACTTCTACCAGGTCGAAGCCGAGGAAATCGAAGAGGCGTACGAGCCGTCGCCCGAAGTCGAGGCGCTGATGCGCTCAGTCGTATCGACCTTCGACAACTATGCGCGGCTCAACAAGAAGATTCCGCCGGAGATGGTGGCTTCGATTTCGGCGGTCGATGATCCCGGATTCCTGTCCGACAAGATCGTCGAACACCTGGGAATCAAGCTCGAAGACAAGCAGGCACTGCTCGAATCGACCAATCCTGCCGAGCGGCTGGAAAAGATTCTCGGCTACATGCGCTCCGAGCTGGAAATTCTCAAGGTTGAAAAGCGTATCCGCTCCCGGGTCAAGAAGCAGATGGAGAAGACCCAGAAGGAGTACTACCTGAACGAGCAGATGCGCGCGATTCAGAAAGAGCTCGGCGAGAAGGACGAGTTCAAGAACGAAATCCAGGAGCTCGAAGAGAAACTGCGCCAGAAGAAGATGCCGGCCGAGGCGCGCGAAAAATGCGAGCGCGAAATCAAGAAGCTCAAGATGATGTCGCCGATGTCGGCCGAGGCGACCGTCGTGCGCAATTACCTAGATTGGTTCCTGGCGCTGCCCTGGTTCGAGTACACCGAGGACAAGCTCGATATAAAGGAAGCCGAACGAATCCTCGAGGAAGATCATTACGGCCTCGAGAAGGTCAAGCAGCGCATCCTCGAATACCTCGCGGTCGAGACGCTGGTCGGCCAGATGAAGGGACCGATCCTGTGCCTGGTCGGACCTCCGGGAGTCGGCAAGACCTCGCTCGGCAAGTCGCTCGCGCGCGCGACCGGCAGAAAGTTCGTGCGCGTGTCGCTCGGCGGCGTGCGTGACGAGGCCGAGGTTCGGGGCCATCGCCGTACTTACATCGGCGCGCTGCCCGGCAAGGTGATCCAGTCTATCCGCAAGGCGGGTTCGTCGAATCCGGTCATGCTGCTGGACGAGGTTGATAAGATGTCAACCGACTTCCGCGGCGATCCGTCGTCGGCGCTGCTCGAAGTGCTCGATCCGGAGCAGAACTTCACCTTCAACGACCATTATCTCGATTGCGACTACGATCTTTCCAAGGTGATGTTCGTCACCACGGCGAACACGCTCGAGCGTATCCCGCGTCCGCTCCAGGACCGGATGGAAGTGATCCGGATTCCCGGCTACACCGAAACCGAGAAAGCGCAAATCGCGAAGAAGTACCTGGTCACCAAGCAGATGGAGGCCAACGGCCTCAAGCCCGAGAATATCGAGTTTTCCGACAAGGCGCTGCTCGGAATTATCCGCCACTACACGCGCGAAGCAGGAGTGCGCAACCTCGAGCGCGAGGTCGCCTCGGTATGCCGCAAGGTCGCGGTCGAAGTGGTCAAGACCGATCGCAATGCGCATGTCAAGATTTCGTCCTCGAGCCTCGCGAAGTATCTCGGACCCGCGAAATTCCGTTACGGAATCGCGGAGACGGAGCCTCAGGTCGGCGTCACGACCGGGCTTGCGGTGACCGAGCTTGGCGGCGAGCTGCTGAGCGTCGAGGTGACGATCGTCCCCGGACGCGGCAAGCTTACGATCACAGGGCAGCTCGGCGACGTGATGCAGGAATCGGCGCAGGCGGCATTGTCGTACGTGCGCTCGCGCTCGGACATGCTGGGACTCGATACCAGCTTCTACCATAAGATCGACATCCACATTCACGTTCCCGAGGGCGGGATTCCCAAGGATGGCCCCTCGGCCGGAATCACGCTGGCGACCGCGCTGGTCTCGGCGCTGACGCGCACGCCGGTGCGTAACGACCTTGCTATGACGGGCGAGATCACGCTGCGCGGACGCGTGCTGCCGATCGGAGGACTCAAGGAAAAGGTGCTGGCGGCGCATCGCGGCGGAATCAAGACGATCCTGATGCCCAAGGAGAACGGCAAGGACATCAGCGAGATCGCGCCGGCGATCCTTAAGGGGATTCAGCTGATCCAGGTCGAGCACATGGACGAGGTGCTGCGGCACGCGCTGGTGCTGACGGATCCCGAGGCGTTTTTCAAGCCGCGGCCGCCGTCGGTCAATCCGGCTTTCCTGAACGATACGGAGAGTAAGACGCCGATCGCCGCCGACGACGATGAAGACGCGGCGCCGTCGCCAACGAACCTCTCGCAATAACCGGGGGGCGCAAAGAAACTGGGGCTCCGTGATTCCAGCATGATCGGGGGACACGGCCTAACCGGCGGCCCAAGCCGCAATAGAGCAGAGCCATGACCAAGGCCGAACTTATCGAAGCACTGTCGAACAAGCTTCCACTTCCCAAGGCCGACGCCGAGCGTGCGGTGAATATCGTGCTCGACGACGTGATCGCGGCGCTCAAGAGCGGCGACCGCGTAAATATCTCGGGCTTCGGGACTTTCTCGGTCTCGGCGCGCCAGGCGCGAGCGGGACGAAATCCGAAGACCGGAGAGACGATTCAAATCTCGGCGAGCCGCTCGGCCAAGTTCAAACCAGGCAAGCAGCTAAAGGACTCGCTCAACGAAGGACTGGAAGGAGCGGCCGCGCCCAGCACAGGGTCCTGATCGGAGAGGCGCGCACTCGCGGCTGCCAGTAGCCATTCGAATTCAGTAATATAAAACCCCGCCCATGATGGGCGGGGCTTTTCTTTTCGCGATGGGGGCGGTTAGCTCAGTGGTAGAGCATCGGCCTTACAAGCCGAGGGTCGCAGGTTCGAAACCTGCACCGCCCACCAAATTTTCTTAAGCAATTGCTATGTTTTTCGCGAGTCGCGGCGCGGCGTCAAACTGCGTTTCCAGCGTTTGACGGCCAATCTGACGACCAATGAGTATCGGAAGTGCACACAAGCTCGCGGTGCGGATGCGGCCGGCGCGGCGCGAAAGTGGCGCCTGGCGCGGAGTTGCGAGCTATCGACGCACGCAAGGAATGGCGCGACTGGCTGGCCTTTACATAGAGAGTGATACTTATTTTTTAATGATCAATGTGATCAATATGATCAAGTAGGGTAAAAGGCCGCGTCTTTATTGGCTTTTTTCGCGGCCTGCCCTGATCATGTCCTGATCACATTGATCATATTTCGTCCCGGCGGGAACTATCCCAAGATCGCGTCGATCCGCGCCGCGGTGTCGTCCAGCGTAGCAGGCGTGATGTGCGTATAGGTGTCCAACGTTGTACCGACACGGCTATGCCCGAGCAGCGCCTGAACCTGCTTGGCGCTGGCGCCGTTCTCAAACAGCACCGTCGCGCCAGTATGCCGAATATCGTGGAACCGCACGATCGGCAGTCCTGCTTTGGCGAGCGCGGATTGAAACCGATGATACACGTTGCTTGGTTCCAGTGGCGTGCCGCGCCGCGACGTGAATACAAGGCCATCCGCGTTTCCCTGCCAATCGGTACCAGCCGCGAGCCGTTCTTCGATCTGGTGGACGCGCTGGCGCTTGAGCGCGGCGATCGCGCGATCTGGTAGCGTGATCGTGCGGATCGAGCTTTTGGTTTTCAGCGGCAGAAGCTGCAACCGGCCGCCTACCCGCTGTAGCGATTGCCGGACGTGTAGCTCGCGCCCGTCGAGGTTCACATCGTCCCAGCGCAAGCCGCAAACCTCGCCGCGCCGCATCGCCAGCGTAAAGGCCAGCACGTATAGCGAGCCAAGCGCCGCGGTTTCCGTGCTCTTGAGGAACGCCCGCGCCGCGTCCGATGTCATCGGATGGATCTCCGTCCGTTCCAGGGCTGGGCCTTTTGTCATAGCCGCGACGTTGCGGATCAGTAGATCCCAGCCGACGGCCTGCTTGAGCGCCAGCGCGAGCACCATACGAATATGGCGAACGCTTTGCGGACTCGCGCCAGCCTTGAGCTTGTCATTGAGCAGTAACTGCACCGCGTCCGGCGTCAGCTTTTCGAGTCGGAATTTCCCAAGGTCCGGAACGATATGAAGCCGCACGACGGACTCGAACTTCTCATACGTGCGCGGACGGATCGAATTGCGGACAGTTTCCAGCCATCGCGCCATAAATTGCTCGACGGTGGCGCCGCGCGTTGGCAGGGCAATTCCGGCGTCGCGTTTGCCGAGCAGCGAGGTTAATTCCGTCGCCACATCCTGCCGCGTCCGCCCATAGATGGTTTTGCGCTGGCGCTTGCCGTCGCGCCAGCCGAGCGACACGATGGCGGACCAACGGCCGTCTTTGCGTTGCGTGATCGAACCCTCGCCACGTCCGCGGTGTTTTTTCATTGGATTCTCCCTTTGCTTGGTTTTGTGGGGCTAGGGCTATCGACTTGCAGCTTTTTACGATCGCGGGCAGCCCGTGCAGCGTCGCGCGCTGGTACGCCTGGCCGCACGGCAGGTTGAGCAATAGATGCGCCGCGCGGTTGCGTGTCCGATGGGTTCGCCTGGCGCCGGCTGGCTCGGAGACGCGAAAAACAGTCGCTCGCAGGCTGAGCATCGCGCGATTGCAGCCGCGCGAACCGTTGCGGCGACGAGCTCTAGCGCGATCAGGGCAAGGACTGATCCTGTATAGCGATTCGCGCTTAGTTGCGGCCGGATGTTTCCGTCTTCGATGCCGATGCGAAAGCGCACGTCCGCGATGGCGAGCCAGCGATCTAGATTCTCCGCCAGCCGCGCGCGTGGATCCGAAAGATACTGAGCGATCGGATGCTCGGCCGCGTAGCCGTCGATTCCCTGCCATGTTTCCGCGGCAATCTTACCGCCGCGCTGCATCGTCGCCGCGGCGTCGAGCAGGCGGTTAGCGTTGACGGCGAGGGTCCGCCACTGGGCTACAGGCTCGGAAAAGAGCATCGGCCGCGTCCCAGCGCTGCGCGGCAGGCAAATCAGCGACGGGCCGGAAGCCGGATGCGGCGCGTCGGGGAACGCTGGTAACACGTTGCAACCCATCGTTTCGATCGGCTGATGGTAGGCGACAAAATTGTGCTGTTCACATAGCCATAGCGGCCCGTAGGCGCGGGCGAACTCGATCACGTCCTGATTTCCGGGCGCGGGCGTTTCGAGTGCGAGGAAGCGCTCTAGGATTCGGCTGACCTCGATCTTGCGTGTCGCCGCTTTCGGACTCCAAACGATCCGCTCGCCAGCGAGCCTTAATGTTTCAGGCGCCGATACGGTCGAGCCATCGATCGGGCCGCCAAGGCCGGCGCCCGTGTACAGGCTGGCGATCCGCAAAATTCCGGCTGGTTGCGTCATACGAAAGTAATATGACTATTCCAAGCGCGTATGTCAAGGGCGCATACTTCGGGGCGCTCGGCGGCGGACGTTCTGCCGTCCAAACGGAAACCAGTATGGCACGCGCGGACTGTGAGACATTCCGCGCGGCGATAAGGAGAACCTATATGGTTACGACGATTGATCCGAAAGCCGAGTTGCTGCGGCCCGCGAAATTCGCGCGTTTGATCGATGTTTCGCGCTCGAAAGTTTACGAAATGTTGTCCGCCGGCGAGCTGCGCGGCGTGACGATCGGCGGCGTCCTGCGGATCCCGCTCGATGAGATTGCCCGGCTCAAGGCGCGCCCGGCGTCGGAGTAAGAGGGTGAGCGAACCGGACAGCCTTTCCCGCCGCGATGGCATGTATACGTCGATCGACGGCCGGATCTTTTCGATCAAGCGCACCGATGCGGGCGAAGAACAGTTAATCCCGTTGTGCAATTTCGACGCGCAAATCATCGGCGACGTTTCGTGTGATGACGGCGCTGAGAAGTCGCGCGCATACGAGATTGAAGCAAACCTGAACGGCCGCACCGCGCGCTTTCGGGTTCCCGCGTCGAAGTTTGGATCGCTCGCCTGGATCGCGGAGCATGTGGGCGCGCAAGCCTACCTCACCGCGTCGCAAGGCAGCGAGCGAAAGCTGCGCGAAGCGATTACCCGTTTGAGCGGCACAATCGCGGGCCGCACGGTTTATGCTCATACCGGCTGGACGCGGCGCGGTGATGATTGGCTCTTCTTGCACGCGGACGGCGCGGTCGGCGCGGATGGCGTGGTGCCCCAGATCGAAGTCGAGCTCCCGAGCGCGCTAGCAAATTTCAAACTACCTGCGCCAGCGGACGGCGAGGCATTGCATGAAGCGATTGCGGCCGCGATCGGGCTGCTTGAGCTCGCGCCTGATCGGATAACGGTGCCACTCTTTTGCGCGGCGTGGCGCGCGTCGCTCGGCCCGGTGGATTTCGCGCTCGCGCTGACGGGCAGGACGGGAAATTTCAAGACTGAGCTGGCCGCGCTCACCATGCAGCACTATGGAGCGGGCTTCGATGCCCGTCACTTGCCCGGAAGCTGGTCGAGTACCGCAAATTTTCTGCGCTCGCTCGCGTTCATTGCGAAAGATGCGCCGATCGTCGTCGATGATTTCGTGCCGACGGGAACGCGCGTTGATATCGCGCGACAGCACAAAGACGCCGCGGCGTTGCTTCGCGATTGTGGTAACGCGGCCGGGCGCGGGCGTTTGGCGTCGGACGCTTCGATGCGCCCGATCAAGATGCCGCGCGGACTGGTGATTTCAACCGGCGAAGAAAATTTTCGTGGTGAATCGCTACAAGGGCGCCTGCTTACGATCGAAGTTTCTAAAGGCGACGTTGCGGACCTGGACAAGCTGACAGATGCGCAGGATCGCGCCGCAACCGGACTGTACGCATCGGCGACGGCTGCTTACTTGCGATGGCTCGCGCCGCGGCTGGTGGATGTTCGCGCCGAACTCAAGAGCGCAATGCCTGATTTGCGCGCCAAAGCGTACAGCGCCGGAGACCACGGCCGCACGCCGGGGATCGTTGCTGATTTACATTTCGGTGCGCAGGTATTTTTTCGATTCGCGGTCGAATCGGGCGCGGTTCCGCAGTATCTCGCGGACACATTTCTCGATCGAATTTGGAACGGACTGATCGAGGCTTCAGCCGAGCACGGGAAGCACCTCCGCGACACAGAACCATGCGCGCGATTTCTGACATTGCTACGCGCGGCGCTCGCGTCCGGCGCTGCGCACCTGGCTGCGATCGACGGCACGATCCCCGCCGATGCGATGGCGTGCGGGTGGCGTCTCGAAGAATTTCGGGCGCGCGAACGCGGCGACGATCTCAGGTTGACCGGCCGTCTCCAGCCGCTCGGCGCCTGCGTCGGTTGGATCGATAACGACGAGCTTTTTCTGAACTGCGATGCCGCGCTCAAGGCCGCAAACAGCGTTGCGACGGATGGGACCGGACTTTCGATCCCCGGCGCGGTGCTGCGCAAGCGACTGAAAGAAAAACGATTGCTCGCCAGCACTGGCGAAGATCGCGGTCGATCGACAATTACGATTTTGAAAAGCATCGCCGGCGTGCGGATCGAAGTATTGCATCTCAAGCGCGAAACCGTATTGCCGAGCGACGAAAAAACTTTACAGCCACGCGAGGAAGCTAATGATCAGCGAAGCATCGCAAATTCTTGAAACGATCCGCGCGCTCGGCGCGGATATCGTCGTCGATCTCAAAGTGCGACCTGCATCGCGCGTACCCGATGATCTGATCCATCGCGCAGCGGCGCACGCGGACGAAATCCGCGCCCTGCTTGCCGAGTCAGCGCCTAGCGAGCGACCGTGCTGGCGCTGTAATGCGGATCCGGAACCGCCGTCGATGGACGAACAATTGGAAACACTGTTTTACGAACATAAGAAACGGCCGGAGATTTTCCATCTGCGCGAATCGGAAATCGCGCGGCTGAAAAGTCTGCTACAGCCCGGCGATATGCTCGCAATCGTCACGGGCGCTGTCGTGCGAGGGCACGACCCGATGTACGCGGGCATCGCGATTCTGCGCGACGGAAAGATCGTCATCATCGATCGTCGCGAACTGGCGGACGGGTGAACTCAATGCGCAGTAGCTATTACAACAAAAACGCTTGGCCCGGTTTTTCCCCGGAGCTTCGCGCCGAGGCCGTCGGCGGGTTTCCTTACGCAACAGATGACGCGGAGTTGCTGTCGATCTTCAAACGGTTCGGCGCAAGCGACGCGGAAGTCATCTATTACCGCGAAAACAGCAAACCGGCCGGCTATGGTTTCGTGACGATTCACGATTCAGAGCAAGCCGAAGCCGCGATCAAGGCGCTGGACGGTACTGACTATTGCGGGCGCAGGCTCGGCGTGGAGATTGCTCGCTCGCGACGAGCGGCGTGAGCAAAGAGCCTCTAAGCCGCTGCGCGCGCAGCGAGCCTACGAAGTACCGCGAGCTCGCGATCGATTTCTTTGACGGAACCCGCTTCATCTATGAATGCGCGATCGAGAATTCGAGACAACGCGAGTGCCGCGCGAGCCCGGCCCGTCGGATAAGGCCAATCATCGGAATGCGCTTCCTCCCAGCGATTGAGCTCAGCGTTCGCTGCACGCCACGTTGCGCGACGATCGAAGCCCATCCGCTCGCCCAACCCGACTGCCTCGACGCGAAGATCCTTGAGCGCGCTCGCCACCGTTTGTCCGAAACTCTTCATGTTTTGTCCCTCTGTTCTCATCCTGTATCACTGTAGCTAATTACCGTCAATATGCAGAGAATAGCTACTTTCTGGTACAGTATCTAGTACACTTTCTAGAATGTGATGGCGGCGTCACGCGACGATCTTTAACGACGTTGGCTATCATCGCGGCCGGCCGCGATAAAGACGGTCTCTTTCTCGGTGAGGCCGCTTAAGTCCAACCCTACGGCGGTCGTCGGATCACCTTGACGGATCCCAAGGAACATTAGGCGTAACTCGCGAATTTTTTCCCAGCATTCCTCTAAGATGGTGTGAACGTCTGACTCCAACTTGTCGAGGCCGAAGCTTTCAAAGACGTGCCCTGTGCCCGCCTGGCGAATTTGCCCGTCCCGCGCTGGATGTACGCTGAGCCAGTCGGCGACGATCCACTGATACCGCGGACCCGTTCCTCGCTGCGCGAAGTCAAGTAAGCGGTCCCGAGCGCGGATGAATTCATCCTTGCGGCTCAGCCACTCCGCGCCTGTCGTTGGTCTTATGTCTCTGCCCATTTTCACCCCCCTGATCATATTTTATGATCAATTGATCATGTCATTTTTACAACATGATCAGGCAAGCTACCTAAATTCTCTTTTGTTCTCTTGCGCTTTTTGAGCTAATGATCACATTGATCATGTTGATCATGAAATGCGCACATACACCACCCTCTTGCGCGTTTCTGACGGCCAGCTTGACGACCAATGGAAGCAAAACGCACTTTTTATAACGCTGTTTATTTGCCGACGACCGAACTGACGGCCAGCCCACGCGGACGCCAGCGGACGGAAACTCGCGAATTTATTGAACAAATTGAGCGAGCTATGGACGCGCGCGAACCACGGCGGATACCTGTGGATAGCGTATCGTCGTTCTTACAAGCCGAGGGTCGCAGGTTCGAAACCTGCACCGCCCACCAATTAAATCAAGGACTTACGCGAGGCTGAAATTTGGAGAATTCGTCTGGTGCCGGTTTTGGTGCCGGCCACAAAAATAAAGAAATTATCGCCCGGCGAGAGTAGCGGCTAAACAGAGATAGGTTCCTTCGGGGTTTCGCTGCCACCCGAAATGGCCGATTCGGGCCAATTCGGGTCACAAAAGCGTATACAGTGGGCTCGCTATTGCGATGCCGTTGCGGCTCGGCGCAAACATGTTGCCCACGGCGCGAACCCGGTCGCAACATTTATCATAACCGGGAAGTCTCAGTGCCGCGTGGGTGCCGTTCGAGGCCGGCCGGTGTGATGCTGGTTTTTGACGCCAATGCTCCGTCGTTTGCCTCGGCATATACGAGGCTATGTCATCGTTGCGCGGTGAGGAGGCCGAGCGTCCGCTTCGTCCGTTGTTTCGGATTCAAATATCCTGTTGTACAGATCTTCGCCGTAACTGGTTTGCATGGGTTCGCCGACGATCAGTTTGAAAGTTCGTTCTCCGTCAGCTTGCCTTTCGGCGCGGAGAAACATCGCGTTTTCCTTGCACTGCCGCCACAATCCATTTGCGAGGTCATAAAAATGGGTTACGAAGAAAATCTTGATCCGCTTTTCCGACAGTGCCCGAATGATCTGCCGCGCGATCTCCGATCCCTCTCTTTCATTCGTTGCCGCGAATGACTCATTAAACAGCACCATCCCGTTGGGGGTCAATTCATCGACGATCTCGCTCATCCTGGCGAGTTCTTCGTCGAGCTTCCCTCTCTTCATCGAGGCGTCTTCTTCTCGCTTATAGTGCGTGAACAAGCCGGTACAGACCTTGGAGCAAAAGGACTCGGCGGGCACGAACATTCCGCATTGCATCATCAACTGAGACAAACCGATGCTGCGCAGAAACGTCGATTTGCCGCCCTGGTTGGCGCCCGTGATTATCACAAGGTCTCGGCCGTCCGCATTCACATCATTGCCGACAACTTTGCGAGTCATGGTTAAAGCCAGACTGACGTCATACAATCCCTTGAACGAATGTCTGCGGTCGTTTGCTGGCGCCGGTTCGGGAAAGCATAGCGGCGCGCCCGCTTTGGAAAGCTGGTCATGTAAATTCAGACAACCGACGTAAAACGCCAGCTCCGCCCTTAGCATGGTAAAGAAACTGCGAATGTGATCGGTGGATTGCGCAAGTGCGTTGGCGACGAGGTTGATCCCACGATCCCTCAATATCGACAGATCGGAAAAGCCGGACTCGTCGCGGGGATGGAGATGAAAGGTATGGCTTGGAGGCACTTCTGCAAAGATCCGTTTTAACCAACTATCGCTTTTGGGTGGTTTATGAAGTGTGTAGTTGACGCCCTTATTACCTTTTCCCAGTCCCGCGCTGATAAACACTCCGTCGCCGAGAGCTAGCTGCTTCAGGTGCTCATGGATGTCGGCGAAATAGTCGTCCGTCAGCTCTTTCCTAAGCATTGCGAAAAGAACGGCCAACCCTTCAGACTGACATCGATCAGAATATTCGGCAGCGAGATCTCTGAGCTTTCGGAGATTGTCGACGAACATACGTAGTACATCGACCGATCTACTAAGTATCGAACTGGGATATCGACTGCCGAAAAACCAAAAGTTCCTTTTCTCGTTTCCGATCGATTCTACCGAGTTATTGTAAATGTCCCGAATTACGACCGGATTCTTCAAGCAGTCTCGAAGAATGTCCTGGCGATACCGGATTGTATCAAGGTCTCGCACGCTCGCCAGTACCGCTCTTTTTGCCACCTCGAAGAGGAAGCCGTCACCGAGCGCCATAGCGTTGAACAACGCCCCCAACTCCAGGTCCTGCGCGAGTTCCTCCTGGTTGGATGGCAACGCCTGCTCGAGGTCGAAATCTCGATCACGATACATGAGAAACGCCTTCATGATCGAATGCGCTCCGTCAGGCATTCGTAGGTCAGTCGATATTTCTCGGCGATCGAGATCGCATACGAGAGTCCATCAGCAGGCTGTCTTACCACCTTGAAGGTCCGGGTAGCAGGATCTTCGGGGAGAACCGTGCTGACCATGCTCACAGTTTTCCTGTTAAGACCGGCCAACTCATCGACGAAGGTGACACAGACACAGAACGAGTCCAGTTCCGCTATTCGCTCAATTATCTTCTTTCCCAGAAAGATCGCGTCGCTCAGTGAGGTTGAGGTAAAAATCTCATTTATAATAATGATGCTATTTGGGGTCGTTTGATTCAGGATGCTGTGAATGCGGAAAAGGTCATCCTTGAGTTTCCCGCGTAGTGTTCTGATGTCCTCTTGCTTTTCGAAATGCGTCAGGAGCCGGTCAAATAAAAGGAGACGAGCTTCGCTCCCAGGAACCTGACATCCTATGCCCGCTAGATAATGCAGTTGTCCAAACATGCGGGCGAAGGTCGTCTTGCCGCCCTGGTTCGGACCGGATACGACCAGGATACGTTCCTCGCCGTTGAGATGAAAATCGTTGCACACTATAGGGAGACTTTCGCCTGCAAGCTTATGGGCCAGAGCCAGATCGAATGCTTCGTGGCTGCGGACCTCCTTGTCACCCATCGTAAGCGTCGGATAGCAGAACTTCAGGCCCGCGCGTTTGAGCGGTACAATATAGTCCATGTAGGCGATGTAAAATTGAATGTCTCGGTCGAACCCGCCAATCGATTCGTCGAGGAATGAGGAATTCTTTTTGCTATATGCATCGAGCTCACGAAATTCGTCGGGGTACAGCAGAGCTACGAAATCGAGCACTTTCTCTTCAATATGGTTCATGTCGGGTGGGTCGGAAAACTTCACCGTGTAATTCTTAACCACGCCCTGTTTGAATTTCTCAAAGGTCTGCTCCACGTCAACGCTGTAGTCCGTCTCAGAATCGTATCTGCGAACAGTGAAAGAGCCCTCCCTTATGAGTACGGTGTATTTGATCGCGGACAAACTGGCATTAAGTGTTTGGGTGTCCGCGAGGAGCGAGATAAAGCGCGCCGAGGCTTTGTAGTTCAACAGGCACTCGCGGAACGCGAGAAAGCCCCGCGATCGTAAGTCCGCGGCAGCTAAATCGTCTGAGAGTTGGTTTACAGCATTGCAATAGATCCCGACTGCGTCGAGAAACCATCTTTCCTTCTGATGTCGATGATGAAGCTTTTCCGCCTGGACGAGATGCTCGCGCATCGATCGCATTGCGTCCGCAAACTTCATGATATGCGAGAAGACAGCGCTGTTCTCGAGATCCCGCGTAATCTCGTGACGATACTCGATCGCGTCGATGTCCGTTAGCGGGAAATAAAAGAAGGGCGTGAGATTGTATTCGCCCTTGCCAGCCGTAACAGCGTCTACTATCTGGTCCAGGTTTAGATCAACAAAGCATGCCGGCGCTTCGCGTGATTCGGCACTTATGCGATCCTGAGGATTTTGGAATAGTATGCTGTGAAATGTCATGGTGCTGAGGTGGATTCGAGGTTCATCCGCAATGGACGGCGGCCGATTGCTTTCGCGAAACACTGCATACAACGGAGATATAGTTACAATTCCGCAACGTCGATAGATGGTTCGGCCGCCTGTCGTGTTGCGAGGGCAATCTTCTCGCGGAGCTGTTCAAGATGTTCTAGGCTTGACCTGACGGCTTCGGTTCCGGCGGCACGCGTAGTTTCCGCGCGAGCGAGCGCGGTCTCCGCTGTCGCCCGCAATTCGTTGAGCATGCCTCGGATTTCAGCTTCCAGACGCCGTCCACTTTCGCGGACTATCTCATCGAAATCGTTCAAAATTCGGGTGCTGTTAAGCGACAGCAAGGTGTCAAGATATCGGGCGACCTTTCTTTCCGCGGCTTCGAGTTGACTGGAACGGGACATGAACAGACCGTTGATTCGCTCTACCGGCGTCTGGCGCGGGAAGCCGAAGTGTTCGCCGAAGTACAGGCGGCCTTTAACCCGGAATCCCGACTCTTCGCTTAGTGCTTGCGGCAAATCCGCCAGCATCGGGCCGCCCGATTGGACAATGCGAGTGAGGAAGTCGTTGGCGAGGGTCACAAACCGCCGCGCCGACTCCCGATACATCGCTTCGGCAGCGGGGCGCTCTTCTTCGAGCCACTGAGTCAGAAGTTGGCGTGAAATCGCTTGAGCGATTTCGGTAGCGCGGTTGTGAAGCGCGGATCCGCGTTGCTGTTTGGCCTCGATGATTAGCTGGTGGAATTCCTTGCGCGCGATGGAAATTGCGCGGGCCAGGAATTCGTCTCGCCGCTCGGCGCAACGCCGGCTTACGCGCTCCTGCTCGGCTCTGAACAGATGGGTCAGATCGCTGAGCGAGCGTTCGGCGTCGGATATCACCTCGCGCATCCGCGTTGTGCGTTCCTGCAATTCCTCGATCGGCGCGATCAGAGCGTCGCGCTGGTTGTCGCATTCGCGCAAGAGTTCGGCCGAAAGCCGCCGGATCCCGCGCTCCTCCGCCGCCAGCACCAGCGCGGGCCCGGATTCGCGCGCGAGCCGCTCTAGCTCCGCTAACAATGCCGGCGCGTCGCGTGACGGACCTATGCCACTGAGCCATTCGGACGCGCTGACCTGAAACACTGCACCCAGCTGGCGCTTGATCGTTTGCGCCAGAGTGCGCCGAGCGAATTCTACCGCTTCCCCACATTCTGCGGGGGTCAGACGGTCCGCCTTATTGAGAACAAATAAGATCTCGCCGACATCGGGTGCTATCTCTTCGATTAACGCCAACTCGTCGCCTGATATCGGCGGATCAGCGCCGAGCACGATAAGAGCCGCGTCGATGTGAGGAACGAATGCCCTGGTCACCGCGGTATTGCCGGCGTACACCGAGCCGATGCCGGGCGTGTCGACCAGGCACATGCCGGAAGCAAGCAACGGGCTGGGCACAAAGACTTCGACAACCGCCACACCACGAAGGTTTCCGGGATTGCGTTCCTCGGAGACGTAGTCGGAGATCGTTTGAGCGGGAACATTCTGGCGCGATCCGTTCTCGAAATGGACCAGGGCGTGCAGTATCGGGCCGTGGCGAATGATCGTGACGATGGCTGTGACGGGAACGACGCCTGTCGGCAATACGGGGTTTCCCACCATCGCATTCACGAGGCTCGACTTCCCGCGTTTGAACTGCCCCAGACAGGCGAGGAAAAAGCGTCTATCGGTCACGCGCTCCGCCAGCGCTTGAGCTTCGCGCTCCACGTGTTGGCTTCCTAGCTCTCGAGCGGCTTCGATCAACGAGAGGAGCGGACGATGACGCGGGAATTTCGCGTTGCTCGCAGAGATGTCGAGCGCTTGTTGTCGAAGCGTTTCCACTTGCTCTCCCTGACTATCTCACAGAGAGACCGCGGAAATGAAAACTCCCACGGCTCAATCTGCCGCAGGAGTCATTGGCCGTTCACCGGAAAACGACGATTAGGGCGAACTCCACCGCCTAATCTGATTCTAGTAGGTATTGGTCCCCGCGCAAGAGATCAGACGCCCCCTCGAGTCAGGTATCAGCGACCCGAGGGGTGCTCTTATTCCCGCTTAACGTCGCGCGCTGCTCGCGCGACCGCATCGCTGATGTATTCGAAGGCCTCGTCGAGTTCCATCCAATGCGAGATTCTGAGGCGACTGCCCTCTTCGAGATCCTTGTAATGGTTGAAGAAGTGGCTGATCTGTTCATGCAGAATTGGCGGAAGATCGGACAGTGTCTGGGCCGCAATGTAGTAAGGGTTTGATCTGTCCACGGGAACCGCGATGATCTTCTGATCGCCGTCTTCCATCGCAAGGCCGCCGATTGGGCGGCATCGAATGATCGCGAGCGGGATGATGGGAACTTGTGAGACAACCAGCACATCACATGGATCCCCGTCGCGGCACAGCGTGTGCGGAATGAGTCCGTAGTTGGCAGGATAGGACATGGGAGTATGCAGAAAGCGGTCGACAAAGAGGCAACCCGAGGCCGGATCGAACTCGTATTTGATCGGCGCTCCGCCCTGAGGAATCTCAATTAGGACGTTGACCTCGGACGGAGGATTGTCTCCCGCTGAAATCTTTCTGATATCCATTTTGAAGGCTCTCCCAACGTTACGCCGGCATGATTCCACTGAGCGAGATCGAATACTCAGAGGTCGCCGGATCAATGACATAAAAAAACTCCTGCGGCGCCGTACCGCAGGAGTCATCGGCCGCCCGCTCGGAGCGGCAATTTTGGTGGACTCCACCACCTTCGCGATCAACCTAGCAGAGCGATCGGTTCGCCCGCCAGCTTTGGCTTATTCCAAGAGATCGGGGAAACGGCCGCGGCGAAACGCGATCGCGAAGTCATAGATAGCGTCCGGCATGGTCACCGACATCAGGAGGGTATCGGCGAAGGGAACTCGCCAGACCTTGGCGGCGGCGGACGCGTACCAAGGGTAGCAAAAGACGACACGACGCTCCTCCGGCAAGATCAAGGCGCCCAATGCTTTTGCCATTGGACACTCGGCATTGGCCGAGTGCATCGAGCCGCATGGAAGCGCCGTCAATGCAGGTTCACGGACCTCGTTTCTAACGGCGTTAATCAGTTGTAACGCATTTGAGGCAAGCTGTGACGCGAATACTGCGTCCACGGAGGACCCCGCCTGCAGGAGTCATTGGCGTGCCGACCGGGCGGCAGCGTTTCAGCGGACTCCACCGCGTTCCCGCGTTTCGTCGTGCGCGGGCGAATTTGCCATTACCGGCGCGGCAGCTTATCGCCGTGCGAATGCATTGACTCCCGCGTATCGGGCCTTTGTTCCCAACTCCTTTGAAATCGCCAATAACCGATTGTATTTCGCGATTCGCTCGCCCCGGCAGACTGATCCGGTCTTGATTTGGCCGGCGCCGGTGGCGACTGCAAAATCCGCGATCGTGGTGTCCTCGGTCTCGCCGGAACGGTGCGATATCACGCAGGTATACCCCGCGTCGCGGGCAACGCGCATCGCCTCGAGGGTTTCCGTGACAGTTCCTATCTGATTCAGTTTGATGAGCACGGAATTTGCCACGTGTTGCGCGATCGCGCGGCGGATGATGCCAGGATTGGTGACGAATATGTCGTCGCCGACGATTTGGACGCGATGTCCCAGCTCCCGCGTTTGAAATTCCCAACCGGCCCAATCGTCTTCCGCGAGCCCGTCTTCCAGCGATATGATGGGGTAGCGGCTGATCCAATCGGAAAAAAGCTGGGTCATCGCATCGGCGTCGCGCGACTTTCCGTCGGAGCGCGCAAACACGTATTTCCCATTTTCGTAGAACTCACTAGCCGCGGGATCAAGCGCGATCCAGGCGTCTTTGCCCGGACGGTAATTCGCTTTCACGATTGCCTCGAGGATCAACTCTATTGGCTCTTCGTTACTGCGGAGCCTCGGCGCAAAGCCGCCTTCATCGCCGACGGTGGTGGAATAACCGCGCGACTTGAGCACCGCAGCAAGCGCGTGAAAGATCTCGGCCGCCATCCGCAACGCCTCGGGAAAGTTAGGTGCTCCCGCGGGCACGACCATATATTCCTGAAAATCAACACCTGACTCCGCATGCCTGCCGCCGTTTAGGATATTCATCATCGGCACGGGCAAAAGGTCCGCGTCCGGAGCGAAATAGCGATAGAGCGGAAGCCCGCGCGCTGATGCCGCCGCGTGCGCTGCCGCAAGCGAGACGCCAAGTATTGCATTAGCGCCAAGCCGCGATTTGTTCTCGGTACCATCCAAGTCAATCAGGACGCGGTCGAGATCGGCCTGAGCGGCTGCATCCAGGCCATGAACGCGCGGCGCGATGATTTCAACGACGTTGGAGATCGCCTTGAGAACTCCCTTGCCGCCATAGCGGCGCGAATCACCGTCGCGAAGCTCGAATGCCTCGAGCGAGCCGGTGGAAGCTCCCGACGGAATCGCCACGCGGCCGATGGCACCACCATGAAGCCGCATACTGACCTCGATTGTGGGATTGCCGCGGGAATCGAGGATCTCGCGCGCAGTAACGCTTTCGATAGTTGATTCGTTCATGGATTCAAACCTCTGTCATTCGACGAAGAGAATGCAAGCGCGCCGTGCAACAATGATCTTGACTTAACGGCCTTGGCAGTTGTCTTATGGTATTCGCAACGGTGATGGGGTTCCACCGACAACCGCTCCCACTTGAGTGAGCTGATGACCCCTACTGGTGTTGAACACGGTAGGGGCTTTTCTTTTTGAACGGGCTCTGCCGCAGGAGACGGAGTCCTTTGTGGCCGCTCATATTCAGAACATGACAGCCTTCTGAGAGATCGTTTCGGCGGGGCACGCCTGCGACTCAATTCGATTGGGAGAGCGCTGACTTATGTTCACGGGTAGAGGTAAGCAACTGACCGTGTTCGTGACCGAAACCGATCACTATCGTCATCAAGCGTTGTACATGGCGATTATCGAGATGCTCCGGCGCGAGGGATGCAGCGGCGCGACCGCCATCCGAGGGGTCGCCGGGTTTGGGGCATCCAGCCTGATACATACTGCTGCAATTCTGAGGCTATCATTGGATCAGCCGTTGATGATTACTGTTGTGGACCGGGCCGAGCGAATCGAGCGAGTTCTGCAGCCGCTGCGTGAAATGGCTCCTGCCGCTTTGATCACCATTCAGGACGTGGAGGTTGTTCAATCCGGGGCACCCTTTAAAGAAGGCCTGCCCGACGTGAGGGTCGCCGAGGTAATGCGACGCGAAGTCGCCACGGTGCATCCCGACAGCCCCATCACGCAAGTTGTGGAATTGCTTCTGCTTAAGGACTTTACCGCCGTTCCAGTCGTGGACGATCAGAGCAAGGTCGTAGGCATGGTTAGCGACAGCGACCTGCTGACGCGCGGCGGCATGAACGTGACCATCAGTCTCAAGAAAGCGACCGATCTGGACTTCGTGCGCGAAATTCACGAGTCGCTGGAGAACCCGGCGCGCAAGGTCTCGGAGGTCATGACGCGTGAAGTAGTGACCGTCGACCCCGAAACGATTCTTGGCCGGGCCGCGAGGGTGATGGTGGAAAAACACCTGAAGCGGCTGCCGGTAGTCGACGGCAATGGCAAGCTCGTCGGAATCCTGGGCCGGCTCGATATTTTGAATACGATCGCTGCCGTTCATCTGCCCGAATGGCACCCGGAAGCCCGGAGCATCGGCGCACAAGCCACGGTCGGCGAGGTGATGACGCGTGAGGTTCCAGTGGTAAACGAATCCGCGACCGTGGAAGAAATTTTTGAGCTGCTGGTTTCCTCGTCTCACAAACGGGTAGTGGTGGTCGACGCGAAACGGCATGTGGTTGGGATTGTCGCTGACTCAGACCTGATATCCAAGGTAAGCCGTGAACATTGGCCAGGACTGATGGAGCTCCTGGTCTCTAAAGTCCCGATCGAAAGAATCAGCGGCGTTGCCCGCAAGCACGTCCAGCAGCTGCGCGCACGTTCGGCGAAAGAGCTGATGACGCGAGGCGTGATCACGGTCCGGGAGAAAATGCCCGTAGCCAGCGCTCTCGCGCTTTCAGCGGAAAAACGGGTGAAGCGCCTTCCTGTCGTGGACGCGGACAATGAACTGGTCGGGATCGTCGGACGCACCGAAATGATGAGAGCGCTCCTGGCTGGCGGCGCACCGACGAAAGGTTCGTAGCGTGGAGAAAGTCCTTCTGGTTGGGTCTGGTGGAGCTATCGGATCGGTCACTCGTTATCTGGTTGGCGGTTGGTTCGCTGGTCGTTTCGGAAGCGCTTTTCCCTACGGGACTTATGTAATCAACGTCACCGCCAGCTTCATTATCGGGTTTTTCCTGGCGCTCGCTCAGGTGCGAGCAGGGATCGGTCCCTACTGGCGACTGTTTGTGGCGACCGGTTTCGTCGGCGGTTATTCCACCTTTTCGACCTTCGAATACGAGTCAATGAGACTGCTCCAGGATGGCGAGATGCTATATGGGATGCTCTACCTGATCGGAAGTATGGCGACAGGTCTCGGAGGTGCGGTCGGGGGAATTGCACTCGGCGGCTGGATTTGAGTTGACTGCAACGCATCGCTTGCTAGACTTCTGCGGGCAGAGTTGGTGATGGGGTTCACCGCCGCAACCGCCCTTTCCTGAGCAGGGCTGATAACCCCTACCGAGGTGTAAACCGGTAGGGGTTGGTTTCTCAGGTTCCCTACCTGTTTGGTCGAAATCTCTCGCAAATCGGCGCCGGCCTCGCGCCGAGGGGCGAGACACAACGCCGCATGGAACGAGCGTAGCGGACGATGGCGCGTTCGATCGGGTTCAACCTGCTTCAAGTGCTGTTCGTTGTCGCACTTGCTCCGCTGATCTCCGGCGTATTGTCACGCCTCAAGGAGATCGTTCAATCGCGGCGCGGTCCCAGCATTTTTCAGCCCTATCGCGACCTGCGGAAGCTGTTTAACAAAGACGAGGTCGTTTCGGAACAAGCTTCCTGGATATTCCGTTTCACGCCATATGTAGTTTTTGTCGCACCGATCTTCGTTACCACGCTGATTCCGGTACTTACCAGCTATCCGCTCTTTTTTGCCTTCATGGGCGATATGCTGGGTGCCGGTTTCGTGCTGGC
The DNA here is from genome assembly GCA_963801665.1 of uncultured delta proteobacterium. GTDB lineage: Bacteria > Desulfobacterota > Binatia > Binatales > Binataceae > JBARDN01. The sequence continues at coordinate 1,462,323 of CAWDFL010000003.1, forward strand.
GTTGGGCGGTTTCTTTGCGACGCTTGCGGCGGTTGATACCGCCAATCCTTACGGCCCGATGGGCGCCAGTCGAACCCGAATGGTCGGCTTCCTTGCGGAACCTGTTTTCATGATTGTCTTTTTTACGGTCTCATTCGTGGCTGGCTCGACGATCCCCTACATCGTTCAGCAGCATTGGGTGACGCCGTTTGCGAATTTTCTTGCACCGTCGCACGTGCTGCTGGTGATTGCGTTTATCATGCTCATTATCGCCGAGGCTGGCCGGATTCCGGTGGACAATCCGACCGGCCATTTCGAACTCGCGATGATCGACGAATCGAAAAGCCTCGAGTATTCGGGCGCCGGGATGGCGCTGATGAAATGGGGCGGACAGATGAAGCTGTTGGTGCTGATGTGCATCCTGGTCAACGTGTTGGTAACGCCGTGGGGCCTTGCCGGCGGCCAGAATATCGCCGAGGTCCTGCTGGCGGCGCCGCTGATCTTGTTCAAGGTAGGCGTTTTTATCCTAGTTCTGGTCGTGATCGAATCCTCACTCTCGAAATTGCGGCTCTTCCGCGTCAGTGAATTTCTGGGCGCGGCCTTCGTAACGTCGGTGGTAGCAATGATTACCGGGCTACTGAGCTTTTAGCCAGAGACTCAAGATGGCGAATTACTACGCATTGATGAGTTCGCTGAACGGATTGGCCGCGGGGCTGTTCCTGATGAGTTCGTTCGGGTTGGCGGCAACGCGGCAGATGCAGGGCTGCCAGCGATTCTATATCACTCAGTCTTTATGTCTGGTGGCATCGGCGCTGTTGCTCGGCCTCGGTCTGCATGCTCCAGATTTGTTGGCGGTGGCCGCGCTTGACGTGGTGGTAAAGCCGATTGTGATTCCGCGGTTGTTGCGACGGATGGTGCCCGAAGCCATTTTCCGAAGGCGCGAGATCGATCAGGTATTGAATATTCCGAGCTCGCTGTTGATTGCACTCGCGCTCACACTGCTGGCCTATTTTCTGAGTGGATATCTGCCACCAGCGGCCGGCAGTTTGGCGGAAATCAATCTGCCTATTGGCCTCGCGGGGATCTTCATCGGCATTTACACGCTAACGGTTCGGCGCGAAGCTGTACCGCAACTGATTGGCATCTTCGGCATCGAGAATGGCGCCCTGCTTTGTGGCTTCGCGATCGCGCCGACGCTGCCGCTGGTCATCGAGATGGTCTTCCCCTTCGATATGCTGATCATCGCGCTGGTGATCGGAATCCTCACTCGAATGACGCAGGAACGCGTCGGAACGACTGAGGTCGGCGGCTTCAGGACTCTGCGCGAAGGTACCGGAAAATGATCCTGTTCGCGATTCTCGCCCTTCCGCTAATCGCCGCGTTGATTTCGGCAATCCCGCTCGGCCGCCGGGTCGCTCCGGCGGTGACACTGGCTTCATGCGTCGCAGTGCTGGCTTTGACGATCGCGGCAGCGCTACGGATCGTGGCGGGAGAATCGGTGGTTGCGATACGGAACTGGATTGCGATCGACGGACTCAGCGCGCTGGTGCTGCTGCTGGTTGCGACGGTGGGAAGCACAGCGGCGCTTTTTTCGTGGGGTTATATCGCGCGCGAAAAGAGCTCCCGTCATCTGCGCCGCTACTATTCCAATTACAATTTGTTTGTCTTCGCGATGCTCTCGGTGCCCATGCTCATTGAGCCTAACCTGGTGTGGACCGGGGTGGAATTGACCACGATTCTTTCCGTTTACCTGGTCGCATTCGAGAATACTGGCGAAGCTCTGGAGGCCGCGTGGAAGTATTCCGTGCTCACGATCATGGGAGGGGCGATCGCTCTGCTCGGATTCCTTGCACTGTATGCCGCGACGCGCGGCCGATACGCGGAAGGACCTTACACCTGGCACACGCTGATCGTACTGGCGCCCAGGGTTTCGCCGGGTGTGCTCGAGACCGCATTCATTTTGATTATGGTTGGGTTTGGCGCCAAGGCGGGGTTGGTTCCCTTGCACACTTGGCTGCCCGATGCGCACAGCCAGGCGCCGAGCCCGATATGCGCACTGCTTTCCGGTATCAAGACCACGGTTATTCTGTACGTGATATTGCGCCTCATCCCGGTACTGAACGCGTCTGGCAAAATCGATATCGACGCCTGGGCGATGGCCGTCGGATTATTTTCAGTAGGTATCGCCGCGTTTCTTATCATTCAAGTGACTGACTATAAGCGGCTGTTCGCATTCTCCACAGTCGAGCACATGGGAATCATTCTGGCCGCGGCCGGGATTGGCGGCGCCGCCGGCCATTACGGGGCTGTATATCAGATACTAAATCATACGCTGAGCAAGTCGTTTTGCTTCTTTGCGGCGGGCGCCACCTTGCTTGCAGTGGACACGCGGCAAATCGCGGACGTCCGGGGATTGATACGAACCTCACCGCCGGCGGGCGCGGCGCTCCTGTTTGGAGGAATTGCGATCGCCGGTGCGCCGCCGCTGGCGGTCTTTCTGAGTGAGTTCTCGATCTTGCGCTCCGGAATCGCGGCCCAACACTACCTCGCAACCGGTTTACTCGCTGGATTCGTAATCGTCGCGTTCTTCGGAATTCTTTATCACCTCAACCGGATGGTTTTCGGACAGCCGCAATCGACGGCGGAAAATACTGTGCCGGTAAAACTGCCAGTGAGCTGCGTTCTGACGCTAATTCTGGCCGCGATACCGATCATCATTCTCGGGTTCTACATGCCGCAGTCGCTGCATACTCTTCTTCAGATGGCTGCCGACGGACTGACGAGGTGATCAATGCCACCCGAACTCCGACAAGTGCTCGAACAGGCTACCGCGCGATGGAACCGCAGCGTTCGCCCGAGCCCCGAGGACGGAGCCGAATCCGCTTATCGGATCGAGTGCGAGCCTCGTGCACTGCCGGAGATTTGCAACTGGTTATTCTCTGAGATGAATTACAGTTTTGGCGGCCTCGTCGTCGAGCAGTTAGCGCAATGGGAGCTGCGCTATCTATTCTACGGAGGCTCGGACGCAGGCTGGCTGCACGTTCTTACTCATCTCCCCCCTTCCGAAGATCGGGTACCCAGCATCAGCAAGCTGGTGCACGCCGCCGATTGGCACGAACGCGAGGCCGAGGACCTGTTCGGGCTGGTCTTCGAGGGACACCCTCGTCTCGGTGACTTCGTGCTTCACGACGACGCCTGGCATGAGGGTATCTCTCCGATGCGCAAAAGCTTCGTTGCAGGCGAACCGGTACTTCATCGTGAACCCGATTTGACGTGGAAACCCCGCCAGATCGTCGAAGAAGCGGGCGCGTTCTCGATGCCGGTAGGGCCTATCTATTCGGCGGCCACCGGACCGGTGCATTTTCAGCTTGAAACCGTCGGTGAGGATGTGATCCGTGCGCAACCGCGCCTTTTCTACGCCTACCGCGGGTTGGAAAAAATCGCGGAGGGTCGGCGCGCCGAAGACGTGCTGCTGATCGCAGAGCGTATCAGTGGGACTTCGGCGTTCGCGCATTCGCTTGCGGTGTGTCAGTCCGCGGAGCGCGTCTGCCAGATCGAGGTTCCGCCACGAGGCCGCGCGCTAAGAATACTCGCCGCCGAGCTCGAACGCCTGCGCCACCACGTCGGCGTGATCGAAGGCATCTGTGAATCCACCGCACTTGCGGTCGCTGCTGCCCAGGCCGCGATCCTCGAAGAAGATTTGCTGCGGATCTCCTGTGCTCTGACAGGCCATCGATATCTGTTCGGCCTGAACATCTTCGGCGGCCTGACGATAGATCTTGATGACGCAACCTGCCGGAGGGTCGCGGCGCAGGTGCTGAATATCGGTGAAAAGCTCTCAACTCTTCGAGCGGATGCTCAGCACCTCGAGCAGTTTCCTCGACCGCCTCGAACAGGTTGGCGATGTCTCGGCGAACGATGCTCGCGAGTTCGGGCTGGTCGGACCGATCGCCCGTGCCTCCGGCGTTTCTCGGGATCTGAGGAAGGCGCAGCCATATTCCGGTTATGAGGGCGTTGAGTTTGACGTTCCACGTGAAACCGAAGGGGACGGCTTCGCGCGGCTGCGGCTATTCTTTCAGGAGGCTGCACAATCAGTACGGATTATCTCGAAGATCGCCGAACAGATTCCCGATGGCCGATTTCGCGCGCCGGATTTCAGATGGAAGCATGGTGCCGCGCTGGGCTGGGTCGAAGCACCACGGGGGGCCGCGATGCATTGGCTTCGTTTTCGTGAGGATGGCGTGGTCGATCGATACCGAATCATCACGCCGTCGTTCGCAAACTGGCATGGGTTCAGGCTCGCGGCCGAAAGATTTGCGTTCCAGGACTTTCCGATAATCCTGGCGACGTTCGCGCTCTCGGTTCACGAGAACGATCGCTAGTCGGGCACAACCATGAGCCAATGGGTCATCAAAGGTCTTAGAACCGGCATCAAGAGCACACCCTATCCGCGCGCCTTGGAAACTGCGGCTGGAACGTCGCCCGGCCTGCCCGCGGCCACCAGGCTCGCCGCGGAGCAGGCGCAATCCATCGTGGCCCGTTGTCCTACAGGCGCGCTTGAACTCGCGCCGGCTGGCGTGGACGTGAACCTGCGCCAGTGTATCCACTGCATCCGTTGCGCGCGCGACACCGACCGACCGATCGATTGGGAAGGCGGTTACGAGTGGGCAACCGAAGTCTCGGCTACGGATGATCGAAATCGGCGGTTCGGTCACGCATTCGATCGATCGGTTCAGATTCTCGTGGTCGACACAGGCGACTGCGGTGCTTGCCTGAATGAAGTCCGACAGCTCAACAATCCCTACTATAACTTGCATCGGCTCGGATTCTTTCTAACTCCGTCTCCCCGGCATGCAGATGTGTTGCTCGCCGTGGGAGCACTGACCGAGCACATGCGCGCGCCACTGCTCAAGGCTTACGAGGCGATGCCGAGTCCAAAGAAGGTCGTCGCTGTCGGCGCGTGCGCGTTATCGGGAGGAATTTTTGGCCGGAGCTTCATGTGTGCGGGCGGAGTGGGGGAACTGCTCCCGGTCGATGTCGAGGTGCCGGGCAACCCGCCGCCGCCGCTGGCTATCCTGCACGGACTATTGGTGGCGGTGGGCCGTAAAACTTCTGCCAGCTCGCATTGCGCTGTGAGCGGCTCGACAGGGAAAACGTCGGGATGACCGCGATGGGCTTGCTGCTGATCATCATCCTGGCGTTGTGCATCGCCGGAATACTGTTGCCGCTGGCGGTTGATGAACGGCTAACGCCGGCGATTGTGGGATGGCTCGGAGCGTGCGCGGCTGCCGTCTTACTCTGCTTCAGCGGAGCCTCTCTGTTTGCCGACGCATCGTTTAACTCGACGTTGTGGAGTATTCCATCGTTGGCGACGCTCACGCTCTCGCTCGATCGGCTGTCGGCGCTGTTTCTTTTTATCTCGGGACTGATACTTCTTCCCGGTTCGATTTTCGCCGCCGGCAATCTCCGTCAATACGCTGGCCGGTACAGTCTTCGCGCTTTTAGCGTTCCATATTTCGCGCTCTTCGCGACGCTGGTGCTGATTCCCTTGTCGGCCGACGCAGTCTCCTTCCTGATGCTGTGGGAGTTGATGTCGATCCTGATCTATCTGCTGGTGAACTATGAAGACGAAGATGAGGAGCACATAAGGTCGGGATATATCATGCTTGCGGTGGGCGAGGGCGGCACGCTCCTCATCGCGCTCGCATTCATCGCGCTCGCCAAAAATGGCTCGCTCGAGTTCGTCGCGATGAAGGCTGGCGCAGGTACGCTGAGCGCATACACACGATGGGCCGTTTTTCTGCTCGCGTTCTTTGGCTTCGGCGTAAAGGCGGGGCTCATCCCGGTAAATTTTTGGCTGCCGCAAGCGTACGCCGCCGCGCCGGATGCTTTCGTTCCGGTGCTGGCGGGAGCAACCTTGAACCTCGGCATTTACGGAATCGTCAGAGTGAACGGCGACCTGCTTCCAGTTGCGATGATCGGTCCCGGCATCGTCGCGCTGATAATCGGCAGTGTTACCGCATTGCTCGGCATTCTTTACGCGACGACCCAGAACGACCTCAAAACCATGCTCGCGCATAGCTCGATCGAGAACGCCGGCATCATCACGGCGGCTCTTGGCGCGGGGTTTATCTTCGTGGCGTCGAATCGTCCATCGCTCGCGGCGATCGCCTTCGCGGCAGCCTTCTACCACACGGCGAATCACTCGATCTATAAGGCCCTGCTGTTCTTCGCGACCGGTGCGGTTGATTCAAATGCCGGGACGCGAAGCATCGATCGGCTTGGAGGCTTGATAAAGGCGATGCCGCTGACCGCGTTATTCTTTCTGGTCGGCGCCCTGTCGATCGCGGCGCTGCCGCCGTTCAACGGATTCGTCAGTGAATGGCTCACGCTGCAGACGATGCTGCAAAGCGCTGGACTTGCCTCGACTGGCGTGAAAATCGTCTTTGCGCTGTGTGGCGCGATCCTCGCCCTGACGGCGGCGCTCGCGGTGACCTGCTTCGTCAAGGCGTTTGCGATGAGCTTCCTCGGAATGCCGCGCTCCGAATCTGTCGCGCAGAGTCGGCCGGCGCGAGCCTCTGCGATAATTCCGATGGCGTTTCTCGCCGTGCTCTGTCTCGTGCTGGGAGTGACTCCGACTTATGTGATTCCGGTGCTTGACGGAGCGATCGCGCCGATCGCGCAGCAAGCACAGGCCGCCGATGCTTTGGTGCCCCCATTCTTTGCGGGCAACGTTCATCACGGCGAGTTGCCCGCATCCTTCGTCACCGACTTTCACGCGATCGGCGCGCAACTTGGGCAGAGCGTTTTGCCGGGACGCGGGCTGGTCGTGATGCATCGCGGCGGCAAAGCCAACCCGATCGTGTTCGCGATGTCCACGTCGTACATGGCAGTGGTTTTGGCGTTGATGCTGCTGCTTACTTATGTCGTCTTTCGATTAGTGGTTGCTCGCACCCACGCCGTCGAGCGGCGCACGGTATGGGACGGCGGCATCCGGAGATTGCTCCCGGAAATGACTTACACTGGTACGGGATTCTCGAACCCGGTGCGAGTGATTTTTGAGGCGATCTTCAGGCCTACCACCGTGGAGGACACCAGAGAGACGGTAGGCAAGCATTTCCGCGCCGCGATTAGACGCACGCGCGGAGAAAATCACGTACTTGACCGTCTGATTCTCAACCCGATCGCGGATGCGGCCTTGTGGGTATCAAAAGGTTTCGCGCGGATGCATCACGGCATTCTCAACGCGTACGTTCTCTACGGCCTCAGCGCGCTAATCCTGGCGCTTTTGATCGCGAGATTTTCCTCATAAAGCTTGACCGGCGTCAACCGGAGTCTTAACTTTGAACTGTAGGCGGTGGAGTCCGCTGATCTGCCATCAGGCCAATGACTCCTGCAAGCGGGTAGAGACCCGTGGGCAGGAGTTTTTTACTCCAGAAGCTCTGGATCTCGAGACCGCTCCGACGACAGCTGATCGGAGGCCGCAAGTGCTCGAGCGCCTGACAAAAAATTTCCGGGAATTACTCAAGAAGTTCGAGGGCGCGTCGTGCCCGCTGTGCTCCGTACTGAAATGGCGGGAACAACAGCGGCTCGAACGGCTGCGCGCAAGCGGCGTTTCGACCCGTGTCCTGTGCGGCCCGCATCTCGAAATGGCCCTGTCCGCGCTTGCTATCCGGACGGCAAGGGCGCGACTGACTCGCAGCGCGATCGAATCCGTCCTTGCTGGCCGTTCCGATTGCGAAGTGTGCTCATGGCTGTGCCAAATCGAGCTCCGGCTGGTGCGAGCGATTCGTCGTTTGGACGGTGGGATGCGCTTCCAGAAGGCTCTCGAATCAGCGCCGCTGTTCTGCCGCAGGCATGTGAAGGCAATCGCTGAACAAAATGCGGGAGCTAATTTTGCACACGTCCAGAAGGCAAAGCTGCTTCACTTGCGCAACGCTCTAGCTCAAGCAGAGTTGCGCAACAGCGCGGAGTTGGAATCGCTGATATCTAAGACGCTTGCCTACCTGGCTGTCCCAGTTGAGCAAGAGCCTTCGGCGGAAGTCCTCGATTCCTCCGATAGCACGGAGAGTGACGCCGCGGAATTCGGGCGATGGGAGGATGCGCGCCAGCTCAAACACCTGTCTGACCTCGAGAGCGAAGCGGCAAGTCTGCGCTACCGCAACGCAATGCTCGCCGAGGAAAACCGCAGACTCAAACTCGCGCATGCCGCAGGCGAGGCTCTGAGGCGCGACCTCGAACCCGATCGAGAGCAGTTTATTGCCGCGGCAAAAGCACAGGATCCAAATTCCGTAAAATCTTCAAACCGGAATTGAATGGAGCGAATCATCCCCATGCGAATCTGCATCATCTCCGACCTGCATGCGAACCTCGAAGCTCTTTCAGCGTTGCCGAGCGACTATGACGAGTTATGGGTATTGGGCGACCTGGTCGATTATGGTCCCGATCCGGCTGAAACGATCGAATTCGTCCGATCTCACGCGTCGACCGTCATTCGAGGCAACCATGACAACGCGGTCGGATTCGGAACGGACTGCGGATGTTCTCCCCGATTCACCGCGATGGCGGAGGCGACACGTAAGTACACCACCTCAGTCTTGAGTGCCGGCGACAAGCAGTTTCTTCGCGACCTACCCACTTGCGCCTGCCGCCAATTAGATGGCCGTGTATTTTTTCTCTGCCACGCGACCCCGTCGGATCTTTTGTACGAATACCGTCCGCCAGACTCTCCTCTGTGGGCCCGAGATGAGGAGTCCAGCTCAGGAGCGGACGTTCTGCTGGCGGGCCATACGCACCTGCCGTTCGTACGCGTCTTCGGCGAGCGCGTCGTAGCTAATCCGGGAAGCCTTGGACAATCGAAAGTTGGAGGCGCGAGCGCTCGCTACGCTGTCTGGCAGGATGATCATATCGAGCTAAAGGCCTACGAATATCCAGTCAACAAAACTATACACAAGATTCTGGCGCTCCCGTTGCCTGAGCAAGTAAAGCACGATCTCATCTGTGTGCTTCGCACGGGGACGGCGCCGTGAGTACTAATAGTCATCGAGACGCCGCGCCGGCGCCGATCGCGATCACGGCGGACTCCTCAAAACTCACTGATTTAGGACGGCACCTGCGGTCGCTGCACGACGGGGACGGCGCGGTGATTGAGGCAATCGGCATCGGTGCTCCAGCGGTTCCGATCCTGCGTGCACTTCTGTTTGAGCGAGACTTCACGGGGATTTACAAACCGCGGATGCGAGCCGTTCAGGCGCTGGCCGCGCTCAGAGCCACGAGCGAATTGAAAGAGTACGTTCGGGGATGGCAATCGGCGTCAGACCCGGTCGAGCGGTTCGGAGACGAAGCCGTGCTGGGAACGGCCGCCCGATTTTTGGGCGCGACTAAAGACGAAGACGCTTATCAGATTTTGATGACGGTGGGCCGAAAGCATCCGGTGCCTGGCGTCATCGAAGCATTGGGAGGCTATGGCCGCAAGGAATCGATCCCGATCGTAATCAAAGCTCTTGCCGACGACGTCAGCCGTAGCGCCGCGGAACAGGCCTTGAGAATCCTCGGAGAGATGGCCGCACCGGCCCTCATCGAGGCCTCCCTACGACCCGTGGCAAACTTTTGGGGCAGTGAAATTCCGTCTAGTGTGCGTCGGCGCCGCAGCGCGCTGATGCTGCTGTTCGAATTTGGCGTCACTCGCGACATTTGGGACCGCGTCCGAGGGTTGGCAGCGGATTCAGACGACGAGATCGCGGTCCGCGCCTGTGCGATTGGCCTGACCGCGGGGACCTATCCCGACCAGCGCGATTGCGCGCGCCGGATGGTAGCGCTGCTGCGTCAGGTCGCGTGGCCGCTTCATCGTGAAGTCGAGGACTGCCTGATAGTTCATTTCGCAATCGCGCGCGAGTTCGTCGAACAGGCAATCAAAGGACCGATGGACCTGATCCCGAATGACTTCGCGCGCGCCCGCTTCAAGCGATCGCTGCGCCGGATCGCGGCAAGGGCATTAACCATACAGGCACCCGGGAGTTGACCTCGATGCCGCAAGCAGCGTCGCAGATCTCCAATACCGCGAGTGACGCCGTCCGCCGCTATGACGATCTCAAACTCGAGATCGCGGCGATCGGACAGACCGCGATGCTCACCTGCGGCAAAGATAAAGATGGGGAAGGTGAACGCGCGTTTCAGTCGGTGCTGGCGCGTCTCGCTGAAGATCGCTTCAATCTCGCCGTGGTCGGTCCCTTCAGCCGCGGTAAGAGCAGCCTGATGAACGCGATCCTGGCTCTCGAGGGCTTGCCCACCGGTCTTCTGCCGCATACCTCCGTCATCACGACCGTCAGTTACGCGCCACGGGAACGCGTTCTCGTTCGATGCGAGGGATGGCCGCTCCCCCAGGAGATTCGACTCGATCAACTGGCGGAGTATGTAACCGAACGTGGAAATCCCGGCAATCAGCGGGGTGTGGTGCTCGCGGAGATCCGGTTGCCAGCCGAGATCCTCCGCCACGGCCTCTACTTCATCGATACTCCCGGCGTTGGTTCCGCGATCGTCGCAAACACGAAAACCACCGAGCGATTCCTTCCCGAGATCGATGCGGCGATTTTTGTCTCCAGTTTCGATTTCGCGGTAAGCGAGGCGGATATCGAGTTCTTGCGTACCGTCACCGCAACGGTGGGTAAGGTATTTTTCGTCCTGAACAAACTCGATCTCACATCGAAGTCCGAGGCCGAGGAAGTCATCAGATTCGTCCGCGAGCGGCTCGACCGCGAACCGGGGATTGGGCGCTACTCCTTGTTCGCGGTGTCGGCCAAGCGCGCGCTCGAAGCAAAACTGCATGGAGATTCAGACGCCTTGGCCCAGTCCGGGCTGATTGAACTGGAAGATGCGCTGGCGGCATTCATGGCCGGGGATAAGACGCGCCAATTGTCTGTGCGCGTGATGGACCGCCTCGTCGCTCTGCTGCAACGCGAGCGCATGCACGCCGGTTTGGCCGCGGACTCGAAACGATCTGCTTCGGAAATATCCGAAACCCTCTCCGGGTTCGACCAAAAGACCGCCGTCCTCAAAGCGCGATGCGCGGAACTCGTGAACCGCCTTGGAACGCTCGGCAATGATGCGTTGCGAGCCGCTGAACGGCGCCTCGACTTCGCGTTCACGAGCCTCAAGCAAAGCGCGACTTTGAAATTCGCGCCGAACTTTCTTACCGGCAGGATATTTTCCAGGCCGAATACGCTCGATACTTTCGCGCGCAACATGTCGGCGTTTTGTGCGGGCACGCTCACGCGCGATTTACAAGTTTACGAGGCGGCACTGAACGAGCATTTGGACCGGAACGCCGGTCCGGTCCGCGCCGACCTTCTCGCTCTACCAGATGAAGTCTTCGATATCGCGATGAATGATGACGGCAGCACTCGCGACCTTTCAAAGCTCTGTGCGGAGGAGGCCGAGGCGGCGCCGCCTTCTGTGGGGCTGGGCACGATCGCGCGCATCGAGTGGAGACCGCGATTGCCGTGGTGGATTTACGTGGCTCCCGAGCGCTGGTTCCCCGCAGCGATGAAGAGACAATTTGCCGTTGCGCTCGGCGACCTGCTCACCCAATACCGCTCTCGTGTCGATGCGATGATCCGCGTCGGCCTGAAGGAATATACGGAGAAACTGGGTCGCGAAACTGAGAAGGCGATCGACGTTCAAGTGGCTCGCGCGAGAAAACTTCTCGCATCGGGGGGAATCGAAAAGAGTCGTCAGGTGTTCGAGACGCTTCTGGAACGAGCCAGAGAACTGAGACGGCGACTCGATGACGGCGCTGACCGTGGATCACTGCCCGAGAATAGCGCTGCGTCTTCCGTCAAGGTGCAAGGGTGCCCCGTCTGCCGCATAGTTCTTCGCGCAGTTTTCGACCACTTGAGCAAGCTGCAATATGACTTGAGCGTTGATGCGGACGTTCAACACCGCCACGCGAAGAACGGCGGCTTCTGTTCGATGCACACGTGGATTTACACCAGCATGACCTCGCCGGTCGCGATCGCGCGGGCCTATCCCGCGCTACTCGACGCGCTTGCAGCTCGTCTGGAACGTGCTGCACGAGAGGCGGTATCGATCGAAGAGCTGGCTCGCGACATTGCCGCTGTGGCGCCGTCGCGGGAGAGTTGCGGTGCGTGCGCAATCGCGCGAGACGCAACCGAGCAGTCGGTCGCGGAGATCGTTCGGAGCCTCGATTCAGACGGACGCAGCGAGATTCCGGCCTTATGCTTGCCGCATTTGGCGATCGCACTTCACCTCGAATCGGATTTGAACGGCGCCCGTTTGCTGTCGTCACGATGCGCGAGCGCGCTGCTGCGGGCTGCCGAAGACATGCGCCACCACGCGTTGAAGCACGACGCGATCCGGCGCGGCCTTATGTCAGCAGACGAGCGCGATGCGCACCAGGCCGGTCTCAGAAAATTGGGCGGCGATATGCTCCTGACACTCCCGCCTCGCGGGGACGACCGGCTCTAAGCGACTGGCAGGATTACCATCTCCACAAATGCGGAGCGAGGTTACTCGCGAATGGATCGCCAATCAGAGCCTGCAATTCGCGAAGTCGAGGACCTCGATTCCGGCACGCGGCTGTTCAACCGGAACATCGCGGGGATGTGTCTGGCAAGTCTGCTCTCTGATCTCGGACATGAGATGGCAACCTCGATCCTGCCGCTGTTCCTGACCGCGATTGGAGCATCGCCTTCGGCGCTGGGGATTATCGAAGGTGCGTCGGACGGAGCCGCGACGTTCGCCAAATTGCTTGGCGGCAGGATCGCAGACCGTAAGGGTTTGCGCCAAAAGATAGCGAGCCTCGGATATTTGGTAACGGGTCTCGCAACCGGATCGTTTGCTGCAGCGACGACCTGGATCGAGTTGCTGATAGCACGGACAGTCGGATGGTTCGGCAGAGGAACGCGGGGGCCATCGCGTGACAATCTGCTGGTCGATTCGGTGCCACGCACGAGGGTCGGCGCGGCCCTTGGGATCCATCGAACCGCCGATACTCTGGGAGCGATCCTGGGTCCGCTGTCTGCGATGTTCCTGCTCCATCGAATCGGGTTCCGCAACATCTTTCTGGTAAGTCTCGTGCCTGGCGCGTTTGCGGCTGCGGCGTTTTATTTCTTTGTCCGCGAACCTGATGGCGCGGCCGTGACGCAAGCGAAGAAGTTTCAGGGCTGGGATGTCGCGTTGCCATCCCCCTTCCGAACGTTTCTCGTCACGATTTTGCTGTTTGGAGTCGGCGACTTCGCCCACAGCATGCTGGTGCTCCGGGCTGCGCAACTGCTCGGATCGTCACCCAAGGCAATGAGCATCGCTGTCGGCCTTTACGTCATCCACAACACGGCACATGCGGCGTTCTCTTATCCGATCGGAGCCATAGGCGACCGGATCGACCGCCGTCTACTGCTCGCGATTGCATACGTAGTCGCCGCGATCGCCGCCGTCGGCTTTGCCATCGGACCACACAGCGTAGGTGTACTGGCGATCCTTTTTGTTCTCGAGGGCGCGGTGATGGCGGCGCAGGAGACGCTCGATTCAGCGGTCGCGACCGATATGTTGCCGCCCGACTCGCGCGGCGCTGGATTCGGCGTATTGAATGCAACGAGCGGCGTTGGCGACTTCGTCTCCAGCATCGTGGTTGGATTTCTTTGGACGGGCTTCTCTGGCCGCATTGCATTTGTGTATAGCGCAACCTTGGGCACACTAGCGGCGATAATGATGACCTGGGCGATCTGAGAGAAATGACGGGAAACGACCATGATGGTTCGCTGTCAATGAACTATTCGCACACACTGAGGCTCTCGATCGTGATGCGCGCGGTTGAGGACGCGGTAATCGAGATCGAACGCGCGCTTGAGCCCGCATCGAAAGCTCCCCGGCGCGTGATGACCGATTATCAGAACGACCTCCCTGAATCCGCAAAGTTTGCGATGCGGAGAAAGCTCGAGGAGATTCGTGCGGCGATCGAGGATGCGAAGGATTGTTATAATCTGAGCGTCGAAACGGTTTCGAATCGTCGGCGTCTCTCGACCAAGTTGTCAATTCTCGAGATTGATTTGACCGAATGCAGACCAGAATATATGCGCGGCTACGGGGAGGTGCGCGACGAGGAGCGCGAGCCACTTGACCAACGAATGCTGCGGTTAGAGGCGCTCCTCAGCGACCTGAACAAACTGGTCGGGCAATAGAACCGAACCTTTAAAAAAGATGTATGCGTTAGGCGAATCGTTTTCGCGCCGCACGCTGTTATCGATTCCTGACGATGGTCAAAAGGTGAAGACATCATTCTCGTCCGCAATGAACTGAGCGAGGATAGTCGCGCTTGATTCGCATGCGCCGCCCGTCTTCGATTGGCCTTCCGCGGGCAGCCGCGGCCTTTGCCTCGCGCCGCTCAGTCCGTATAGATCAGTAAATCTTGGATTCTCTTCCTATTCCAATCGAGCATCGAATACTCGGACGCACGGGCTTGAGCGTCAGCGCGGTCGGTTTCGGCGGCTCCGAGAGCGGACGCGGCGGCACCGATTGGCGTTCACTCGCGAAGATTCTCGATTCCGCGATCGACTCCGGCCTCAACCTGATCGATACCGCCGAATGCTACGGCGACGGCGAGGAGCAACTCGGCCGCGCCCTCGGCCCTCGGCGCAAAGAAATCATCCTGATGACCAAATGCGGCCACGCGGAAAGCGGATGGGGCGATCACTTTGCTACGCCGAAGATCCTGGCCGATACGATCGATCGAAGCCTCAAGCTCCTGCGCACCGATTACGTTGACGTGATGCAGTTCCACAGCCCTGACCTTGCCGCGCTCGCAAGTCCGCGCGTGCTCGAGGTGCTGACGCGTGCGCGCGACGCCGGCAAGACGCGGTTTATCGGGCTCAGCGCCGACGCCGAAAGCGCGCGCGCCGCGGTCGAGCTGGACATCTTCGACACGTTGCAATCCTCGCTCAGCATCGCCGATCAGGAAGCGATCGATCTGACTATTCCCAAGGCACACTCGCGCGGGATGGGAATTATCGCGAAACGCTCGCTGGCGAACGCAGCCTGGCGCGCCGACAACCGCGACGCCTACGCCGCTCCGTATCGCGAGCGGCTGAGACAGCTCGACTATGCCTTCCTCGCCAGCAAGGACGCCGCGGCGACTGCTTTGCGCTTCACCCTCTCAGTCCCCGGCGTAACCGCTGCCCTAGTCGGGACGGCCAGGCTCGGCCGCTTCGAGGAAAACGCCCGCGCCGCATCCCTCGGTCCACTATCCTCAGATGACTACGAAGCAATTCGCGCCCGCTGGCGCCAGGTCGCGTCGCCCACTTGGACCGGTCAGCGCTGATCATATTGAGAAGGGCGACGTTGCGCGGGAGCGTGCGTCGAGTAGAGTAGGGCGGCGATGCGAATCAATCCGGGTCCTTTCGAGCCATTCGTCTATCTTCTGCAAACGCGCGCGAGCTTCCGGATTTTCGGAATCGGCGGCCTCGTCCTTTTCACGATTCTGTTTTTCCTGATCGCATGGCCGCATGGCGCGAGCTACGTGATCGTCGGCCTTATCCTGCTCGCCGCGATGCTCGCAGCGCGGACCCTCGGGCGAATCGGCAACGACATCGGCGCGAGCAACACGGCGTTCGACGCGGCGCTCGCGGCAATTTTCATTTTGTACGGCCTTATCTGGATGTGGCATCGCCCGGCGCTGGGATTCGTCTTCACGCTATGGGCTCCGCTAGCGTTCCTGAGCACGACCTCTCCAGCGTCGCCCGCATCCGCGGAAAAATCGCAGTGACCGCCTGAAATTTACTCTCCCAAAAAGATTGGGAGAGAGATAAATCCAGATAGAGCACCACGATCGATTCATGATCCGAGCCGATTCTGATCTACAATTGGCGCATGGATATCGCGTGGATTGGAACTGGAATCATGGGTGCGCCGATGGCGCGGCGGCTTGTCGCGGCGAGCCATCGCGTGCGCGTCTTCAATCGCTCGCCCGAAAAGACGCGCGCACTCGCCGCTGACGGCGCGATCGTCGCCGCCGATCCCGCGCAGGCCGCGACGGGAGCCGCGATTGTTTTCATCATGGTGCCCGATACACCCGACGTGGAAGCCGTCGTTGCGAAGATCGAGCCGGCGCTCGCGTCCGGGCAGACCGTTATCGACATGAGCACGATCGCGCCCGCCGCCGAGCGCGCGATCTCGGCGCGACTGCATTCGCGCGGCGTCGATTACATTGATGCTCCCGTATCAGGCGGCGACGTTGGCGCCCGCGACGGCACGCTGACGATCATGGCGGGCGGCGACCCGGATGCCTTCGCGCGCGTGCGCCCGATCCTCGAGCATCTGGGGCATCGCGTGACGTTGATGGGGCCATCGGGCGCGGGACAGATGACGAAACTGTGCAATCAGGTCGCGGTCGCCATCACGCTCGAGGCCGCCGCCGAGGCGCTGTGTCTCGCCAGCGCGGGAGGACTCGATCCCGCGCGCGTGCTCGAGGCTATCGGCGCCGGCGCCGCGGCCTCGTGGCAGCTCAAGGCGCTCGGACCGAAGATTATCGCACGCGACTGGACGCCGGGATTCTTCATCAAGCTGGTGCGCAAGGACTTGCGCCTGGTCGCCGAGGCCGCGCGCGACGCGGGTATCGCGCTGCCGGGCCTTCGGCTTGCCGCCTCGATGTTCAATACCGCTGCCGCGATGGGCCATGACCTCGACGGCACCCAGGCGCTCGCCGCGGCACTCGACACTATCTCCGCCGTGAAGTAGTACGAATTCATCACCACGAAAGCATAATCGCCGAAACCAAAAACAACCGAATCGATTTGGAGGCTACGATGGCTACTGATCATCTCCTGTCTGAACTAAAAGATCGTGTGCTCTATCTGACGCTCAACCGCCCAGACAAACTCAACGCGATGAGCGGCGAGATGATGTCCGCGCTGGTCGAGCACCTGGCGAAGGCCGCGCACGACTCGAACGTCGGATGCGTCGTGCTGACCGGCGCGGGCCGCGGCTTCTGCGCCGGCGGCGATATCGGCGGGATGCGCGAGCGCAACGAATCCGCCGGTCCCGCGCCGACGATCGAGGATCGAGTCGCAGGCCTGCGCCACGGCGAAGAGGCCTCGCTGATGCTGCACGAGATGCCGAAGCCTACCATCGCGGCGATCAACGGACCGGCCGCCGGCGCGGGCCTCAGCCTCGCGATGGCGTGCGATATTCGTATCGCCGCCGACAACGCTCGCCTCGGCACCGCATTTGCCAAGGTCGGATTCTCGGGCGATTACGGTGGCACCTGGTCGCTCACGCGCCTGGTCGGCTCTGCGAAGGCGCGCGAGCTCTATTTCACCGCCGATATTATCGACGCGGCCGAAGCGCTGCGCATCGGTCTGGTGAATCGCGTCGTCCCGGCTGCGGCCTTCCGCGATGAAGTCACCAAGCTCGCGAAGAAAATCGGCAACGGCCCAACTATCGCATACAGGTACATGAAGGCGAACCTGAACGAAGCGATCAACCACGACTTCCGCCAGCTCCTCGATCGCGAAGCCTGGGGCCAAACCATGACCGGCCGCACCGAAGACCATCGCGAAGCAGTGAAGGCGTTCCTCGAAAAGCGCGAACCCACCTTCAAGGGGAGATAGATCTGAGCAACGCGACAAAAATCAGGCATCGCTTTCGCACGCGCGCAGACATCGAAAAGTTCTGGCGCGAGGTCCGAGATGTACCGGCGCGCTCTGGACGCCAAAAGCGTTCTGAGGAGTGCTACGCGCTCGGCTTGTTTTTACGGGCGCGGTCCGACCATGCACTAATAAATTTTCCAGTTGAAGTCGTCGAGCTAACGGGAAATCGGGAACCGGATTTTTCTGTGGCAGAGGCAGGCCACGCGCCAGTTTCCGTCGAAGTCACGAGGGCTACGACATGGGAACTGCAGCGACAAATGGACGAAGCGGAGAGAGAAGCGGAGGAACGATTAGGGGCGAGCCTCCACCTGGGAATGGGGTCCGAATTGGTCGAAATACCGCTCTTGCTCAACCCCAGCGCTGGCAATGATTACTATCAGCTCTGGTTGTGTCTAATCCAAGGCAGTATCGAAAAAAAGCTTGACAAGCTTGACTCTTATTGCGGATCTACGGGTCTGACGCGCCACGATCTCCTGATCTACGACGATACTCCAATCCTTGGAGTGGACCGCTCGAAGGTTCTGCCGGCCGTCGCCCGCTGGATTCACGATAAACGCAAGCGGAATCCGTCTCTCGGTTTCGTTTCGCTAATCATGTCGCTGGATGTCGTGTACGATATCGACGGTCAGTGCCGCACGCTTCCATTCCTCGAGATGGAGACGCCAGACCATTTTCTCGATTTCGGAGAACGGATCGAATACGCCGCGCAAAGGGCGGTCCGCGATGACTTGAAGAAAAACGGCTCGCGATGAGGAACGGGCCGTGGATGTGGCTACTCGCTGGGCCAAACGGCGCTGGGAAGAGCACCACAGGGCGGCAGTTGTTGGCAGGATTCGGAGTCGAAGAGCTGCTCAATCCTGACGTGTTCGCTGCTCAGCTTGGGCAGAGCGATGCAATCGGTACGCAGCGGCGTGCCGGAATCGATACGATCACGCGCGAGCGGATGCTAATTGAGTCTGGCCGATCCTTTGCGCGCGAGACTACTCTCGCTGGCAGAATGATTCTCGCCACGATAGCTCGCGCTCGAAATTCCGGTTACCGGATCGGGCTAATCTACATCGGCCTTAGAAACGTCGAGCTGGCAATAAGCCGCGTCCGAATACGCGTAGCAAATGGTGGCCACGACGTGCCGGAGGTGGACATTCGCCGTAGGTATACGCGTAGCCTTGAGAATCTAAAACGCGCGGTGCTTAAGGCCGACCAATCGCACATCCTCGACAATTCGTCGACGCGTCATCCCGCGATCCGGTTGATGGAGCTGCGCACGGGAAAGATCGTATATCAACGCGAGAGACTGCCACGATGGTTACGGCAGGGTTTAATTTCGAGCTTACCAAAACGATCCGGCCGACGGAGGTAAATGCTCATGGACTTCCACACGATCATCTACGACGCGCACGACGCGATCGCCAAGATCACACTAAACCGGCCCGAGCGGATGAATGGCTATAGCGAGCCGCTGGTAAAGGAGACCCTAGCCGCGATCGATCTCGCGCGGCAGGATGATGCCGTTCGCGTGCTCGTTATCACCGGCACCGGCCGCGCCTTTTGCGCCGGAGGCGATATCAGCGGCTCGCCCGACACCCGCTCGCGCTTCCACGGCCATCCGATGGGCCATCTGCTCGAAATGCGCGAGGGCTTTCATCAGCTCGTGCTCTCGCTCAATCGTTTCGACAAGCCGGTGATCGCGTCAGTCAACGGCGCCGCGGTCGCTGGCGGGTTGACGCTCGCGCTGTGTTGCGACTTTCGGATCGCGTCGGACCAGGCGCGGCTGGGCGACACGGCGCTCAAGTTTGGCCTTCTATGCGACGAGGGCGGCGCATATTTCTTCCCGCGCTTCATGGGGATGGATCGCGCGCTCAAAATGACGATGCTGGCCGAGGTCTATGACGCGAAGACGGCGCTCGAGCTCGGCCTCGTCACCGAAGTCGTGCCGCACGCACAACTCGAGGCGCGCACGATGCAGTTCGCGCGCCAACTCGCCGACGGGCCGCCGCTCGCGATTCGGATGGCGAAGCGCATGATGTACAAGCAGCAGGAGATGACGCTTGCCAACGCCCTCGAGGACGCCGCGCTCTCCGTGATGATCACGAACCCGTCCGAAGACGTCCGCGAGGGCACCAGCGCCTTCCGCGCCAAACGCAAACCCGTCTTCAAAGGCAAATAGCAGCGCACATCTTAGACGCTCAGGGTGTCATTCCCGCGCGCGTGGCTGCCGCGTGCGAGGAATCCCGGACTCCGCTAACGATGGCGTAGAACATCCTGGAAGGAGTGCTCGTCATGTACTCGGGATTCCTCGCGCGGCAGCCACGCGCGGGAATGACACCAGGACGCGCAACGATGGAATACGAATGGCGGCTTGAGCGCCGCGCTTTTCTTCATTACGTGAATCCGCGTAATCTTCGGGTTCCCCCTTAATTCCAGACACAGGAGAACCTATCGCTATGCCGATGAAAAAAAACGCAATCGACAAGCTCCTGAAAGAGCCGCAAATCGCCGTGGTCGCAGTGACCGCGCCCGATGGAGCGCCGCATGCGGTGCCGACTTGGTACGAATATCGCTCTGGCGAGGTCGTGTTTCACACCGCCGCGAGCGCGTTCAAATACAAATGCCTCGCTCACGATCCGCGCATCACGCTGGTGGTCGATACGCGCAAGGCGCCCTACAAATGCGTGATCCTGAAAGGCCGCGTCACGATGACCGAGGCCAAAGACGATGCGCGACTCAAGCGGATGGCAGTGCATTATCTCGGCGCGAAGACCGGCGAGCGCTACGCCAAAGCGATGGGCGGCAGCCCGGTCGTGATCGTGCGTTTCAAGCCCGACCGCGTCATCTCGTGGGACTATTCCTCGGAACGCCCGTAGCCCAGAGCTGGCTGCCCCTAATCTTCTCCTCGTTCAAGGCAGAAAGAGAGAGCGCGCGCAGGCATCGGATCGATCGATGGAAGATTGGCTCAAAGCGAATCGCGACAAATGGAACAGCGTGGTGGACATCCACGCGCGCGCACCGTTTTATAACCTCGAAGGCTTTCGGCGCGGCCAGAACGTCCTGTTCCCGCTCGAACTCGCCGAGGTCGGCGAGGTCCGCGGCAAATCGCTGCTCCATTTGCAGTGCCATTTCGGGCTCGACACGATGTCGTGGGCGCGCCTGGGCGCGGCCGTCACCGGTCTGGATCTCTCCGATCAGGCGATCGATCTCGCGCGCAAGCTTTCCGCCGAGCTCTCTATTCCGGCGAGCTTCATTCTCGGCAATATCTACGACGCGCCTCAACTGATCAGCGGAAAATTCGACATCGTGTTTCAATCCTACGGCGCGATCTGCTGGCTGCCAGACCTCAGGCGATGGGCCGAAGTTGTCGCGCATTTCGTCAAGCCGGGCGGCTTTTTCTATATCGCGGATCTGCATCCATTCGCGTCGGTCTTCTCGGATCTACCGCAAGCGTCGTCGCCGAAATTCGAATTCGGATACTTTCGCGAAGAGGTTATCGTCGACGAACCCGGCCCTGACTACGCCGATCCGACTCACATCGTCCAGCATCGCCCCCGCGAATGGATTCACACGGTCGGCAGTATCGTGAACTCGCTGATCGACGCGGGACTGCAAATCGAATTCTTCCGCGAGCATCGCGAATGCGTCTGGCAGCTCTATCCCTGCGCAAAACGCCGCGCCAACGGAACGTGGCACGTCGAGGGCGACCCCCTGCCGCTGATATTTTCCCTGCGCGCCCGCAAACCCTGAATCGCTGGACGAGCATCTCGCCATGCACTCTTTGGAGTATCTCCGATGGACGACCGGACGAAAATCAATCTTGCGAACTGGAACGAAAGGGTTCCGGTGCACGTGAACTCGGCCGGGTATCGCGTACAGGAATTCCGCAACGGCGAGCTTCACCTCTATCCGATCGAGCGCGAAGAAGTCGGCGATGTACGCGGCAAGTCGCTGCTGCATCTGCAATGCCACTTCGGGATGGATACGATGTCTTGGGCGCGGCTCGGTGCGACCGTCACCGGACTGGATTTCTCGGACCAGGCAATCGCGGCGGCGCGCAAGCTCAGCGCCGAGCTCAGGATTCCCGCGACTTTTGTTTGCTCCGATATTTACGACGCGCCGAACGTGCTGAAGGAGCAGTTCGACATCGTGTTCACCTCTTACGGCGCGCTCTGCTGGCTACCCGATCTTAAGCGATGGGCACAAGTGGCGGCGCATTTCGCCAAACCTGGCGGCATTTTCTATATTTCGGAATTTCATCCGTTGACGCAGTGCTTCGACACAGACAACCCCAGGGAGCTGAAATCGCGAATCTCATATTTCGAGACTGCGCAGCAGAATTTTCCTCCGGGGCCTGACTATTCGGACAACTCCGTGACGCTCTCACACGGCACCCACGAATGGATGTACACGACCGGCGGCGTGGTTACGGCTCTGATCGATGCGGGCCTGCAAATCGAATTCGTGCACGAGCATCCGGCGTGCTGTTTCTCGATCTTTCCCTTCATGCAAAAAGATGCCGACGGATGGTGGCGCATCAAGGGCGACCCGATCCCGCTGACCCTCTCGATCCGGGCGCACAAACCTGCTTGATGTATTGACGTATAGTACATACAATGGAATTTGAGTGGGATGATGCGAAAGCGGTTTCGAATCAGGTCAAGCATGGCATCGACTTCGACGACGCAATCTGAATCTTCGCCGGTCCGACGCTGGAATGGCGTGACAACCGCCGCGACTACGGTGAAACGAGATTTATTGCGGTCGGGCTGGCCAATGTGCCGGTTACAGTCGTTTATACCTGGCGGGGCGAGGCGATGAGAATTATTTCAGCAAGGAGGTCACACAAGTATGAGCGTGAAGCGTATTTTCGCCGATACCCGCTCGCTGGCTCGTCATCGCGGTAAAACTGACTGGGCGCGAGTTGACGCTCTCACGGATCGCGAGATCGAAGAAGCCGTCGCATCTGATCCCGATGCGGCGCCGATTCTGGACGCTGAATGGTTCCGCAACGCGACGCTCGTGATGCCCGCGCGCAAGGTTCCCGTTTCGATGCGGATCGATCGCGAGATTCTCGAATGGTTCAAGCGTCAGGGGCGCGGCTATCAGTCGCGGATGCATGCCGTCCTGGCCGCATACTACCGCGCTCATTCGAGTCGCGAAGGCGCCGGAAAAATCAGATCCGCCCGCAAGACGCCGCGCCGCCGCATCGGCCGCGCGGCAAAATGATATCGCCCACATCGAGGGAACGCGCCGATGCTGCACACCCGCATCTGTGAGTTGTTCAAAATCGATCTCCCGATCCTCTCCGCCGGGATGGGCACCGTCGCGCACGCGCGGCTCGCAGCCGCCGTCTCGGAGGCCGGAGGCCTCGGCACGATCGCTCTGGCCGGGTTCACTCTCGAAGCGATCGCATCTGAAATTGCGCGGGCGCGCTCGCTCACCGATAAGCCGATCGCGGTGAATCTGCTGATTCCGTTCATGCGCCCAGGATCGCTTGAAGTTCTCGCGCGCGAAAAGGTCGAAGCCGTCACATTCTTCTGGGGCGATCCCGCCGAACAGATTCCCGCCGCGAAGAAACTCGGACTCACCGTCGTATGGCAGTGCGGCTCCGCCGACGAGGCTGCCCGCGCAAAGGCCGCTGGCGCCGATGCGATTATCGCGCAGGGCTTCGAGGCGGGCGGCCACGTGCGCGGAATCGTTACCACGCTCGCGCTGGTTCCCGAGGTCCGTGACGCGATCGGCGATCTGCCGATGCTCGCCGCCGGAGGACTTGCCGATGGACGCGGGCTCGCCGCCGCGCTGGCTCTGGGAGCCGACGGCGCGGTTTTCGGCACCCGGTTCATCGCCTCAAAGGAGTCGGCTGCGCATCCCGACTACAAGCAGCGGATCGTCGCCGCGCACGCCGCCGAGACCTTTCATACCAAGCTCTACGACGTTGGATGGCCCGACGCCGCGCATCGCACGCTGCGCACTCCGCTGGTCGAGGAATGGGAGCGCGCCGGCTGCCCGGAATCGGGCCGCCGTCCGCGCGAAGGTCTGTCGAGCGCGAAGCTCGTCCGCCCTGGCCTCGAGCTGCCGATGGCGAATTACTCGGTCTCGCCACCGTCCGAAGACATGGAGGGCGATCTCGGCGGACTCGCGTGGTACGCCGGCCAATCGGTGACTCAGGTGCGCGAGATTCTTCCCGCCGGCGAGATCGTCCGCCGCATCGCCGACGAAGCTCGCGCGATTATCGCGACGCGCCTCGCCCCGCTGGCTGGTTGATTCGGCCCCACAGACTATTTCGCGGATTCTACAAGGCTGAACAGTTGAGTCTTGTTTTGGGCCGCCGGATGCTTCAAGCTTTGGGATGCGGGGGTCGCCCGCCCAGACTTCCGACTCCGCGCCGAATTTATTTTCGGCTCTGAAAGGCGGGTTCGGTTGACCAAGGGAAATCTGATCAAACGAACCCACCGATTTTAGGCGATTAAGCCTTGTTTTATCTGGATAAACTGAAAGTTTCGCAAATGGCGAAACTATCAAATAACGAACCCGTGACTTTCAAATCTCTAATATGTCTGCGATAATCGTATAAGTGGCGCAACAAGTCTCAGTCGAAGCAGTGCTCGAGGCGCTGAGCCGGGTGACCTATCCCGGCTACGCGGCCGATATCGCCACGCTCGGCCTGGTCGAGCAGGTGACGCCGCTCCCTGATGGCGGCGGCTTCTCACTCATGTTGCGCCAAGTCTCCTCGCGCGACGAGGTGATGCAGCGCGTCGCCGAGCGGGTGCATCATGCACTCGCGCACGATCTCGGCGTCGCCAAAGTCGAGCTGCGCGTGCGCCGCGTCGAGCCCGAGCTGGGCGAGAAAACCGGCCGCGTCCGCCTCGAGGGCACGAAGCATGTCGTCGCCGTCGCGAGCGGAAAGGGCGGCGTGGGCAAATCCACCGTCGCCGCGAATCTCGCCTGCGCGCTGGCGCAACTGGGCCTGAGCGTCGGCCTGCTCGACGCCGATATCTACGGACCGTCGATCCCGATGATGTTCGCGACCATCGACGAGCGTCCCAAGTCGGCGGGCGGCCAGAATTTCTATCCGATCGAAAAATATGGTGTGAAGCTGATCTCGATCGGCTATTTCCTTGGCGAGAAAGCTCCCGTTATCTGGCGCGGTCCGATGGTGATGGGGGCGGTGCGGCAATTCCTGCGCGACACGCTTTGGGGCACGCAGGATTTCCTGATCGTGGATCTGCCGCCCGGCACCGGTGACGCGCAACTGACGCTGGCGCAGCAAGTCGCGATCGATGGCGTGATTATCGTAACGACGCCGCAAGATGTAGCCGTGCTCGACGCGATGCGCGCGGTCAAGATGTTCCGGCAGGTGCATTGTCCGCTCTTGGGCGTGGTCGAAAACATGAGCTACTTCTCATGCCCCGATTGCGGCGAGCGCGACGAGCTTTTCGGCCACGGCGGCGGCGAGGAGATCGCGGCGGAAGAGGGGATAAGCGTGCTCGGGCAGATTCCGATTTATCCCGACCTCCGCGGCGCTGGCGACGACGGAATGCCGCTCGTGATCAAAAGCCCCGATCATCCCGCGAGCCGCGCGTTCGTCGATCTCGCACGCCGCGTCGTCGCCGCGATGCCGCCAACTGCATCTCAGTGACAATGCCCTTGCCCGCGTCCGGATGCGCCGATATTGTTTCCGTTCGATAAAGAAAACAACGGACCGCGAAACGCGTGCGATCCGCTGGAGTTCCAGGAGCCTGAATCATGTCCACACTGATCACTGAGGAATGCATTAACTGCGGCGCCTGCGAGCCCGAATGCCCCAATACCGCGATCTACGAAGGGGGAGCGCAATGGGAACTCGACGGCGCATCGAGCCCGGCGATCAAGGAAGATATCTATTATATCGTTCCGTCCAAGTGCACCGAATGCGTCGGCTTTTTCGATCAGGAGCAGTGCGCGGCGGTCTGCCCTGTGGATTGCTGTATTCCCGATCCGAATATTCCCGAAACCGAAGAAGTCCTGATCGAGCGCGCGCGCAAAATGCATCCCGAGCAGACTTTCAACGCCGATTATCCGTCGCGCTTCAAGAAGGGATAGTTTGAATACCAAAGAACCCGTCCGAATCGCGCCCGCGGACGGCAAGCTCGGAGTCTTGCTGCCCGGACTCGGAGCGGTCAGCACGACGTTTATCGCCGGAGTCGAGGCCGTCAAGCGCGGACTCGGCGTGCCGATCGGATCGCTCACCCAGCTCGCGACCGTCCGCCTCGGCAAGCGCAGCGAGGGCCGCACTCCGCTGATCAAGGATTTCGTTCCGCTCGCCCGGCTCGAAGATCTCGAGTTCGGCGGATGGGATATTTTCGAGGACAACGCTTACCAGTCGGCGCGCAACGCGGCCGTGCTCGACCCGGCGATGCTCGAGCAGGTGCGGGCGCCGCTGGAAAAAATCCGCCCGATGGATGCGGTTTTCGATCCCGATTACATCCGGCGCATCAGCGGTCCCAACGTGAAAGAAGCGCGGACCAAGATGGACAAGGCTGAGATGCTGATCGACGACATCCGGCGCTTCAAGGAACGCACCGGCGCCGCGCGCCTCGTGATGGTCTGGTGCGGCTCGACGGAAGTCTTTCATCGCCCTGCCGCGGTTCATCAATCGCTAAAGGCATTCGAGGCGGGGCTTGCAAACAGCGATCCCGAAATCGCGCCGAGCCAGATCTACGCCTACGCCGCGCTGAAGCTCGGAATTCCGTATGCCAACGGCGCGCCAAATCTCACCACCGACACGCCCGCGCTGCTCGAGCTCGCGCGCGACAATAACGTCCCGGTATGCGGCAAGGACTATAAGACCGGGCAGACTTTCATGAAGACGCTGATCGCACCGGGGCTGAAGGCGCGGATGCTCGGGATGTCGGGATGGTTCTCGACCAATATCCTCGGTAATCGCGACGGCGAAGTGCTCGACGACCCGGGCTCATTTCGATCAAAGGAAGAGACCAAGCTTTCGGTGCTCGATCAGATCCTGCAGGCCGATCTTTATCCGCAGCTTTACGGCAAGCTGTTCCATTCGGTGAAGATCAACTACTACCCTCCGCGCGGCGACGCGAAAGAAGGATGGGACAATATCGACATCTTCGGATGGCTCGGCTATCCGATGCAGATCAAGATCAACTTCCTGTGCCGCGACTCGATTCTCGCCGCTCCGTTGGTCCTCGACCTGGTGCTGTTCCTTGATCTGGCGCATCGCGCCGGCATGCGCGGAATCCAGGAGTGGCTGTCGTTCTACTTCAAGGCTCCGATGCATGCGCCCAACGTCTATCCGGAGCACGACATCTTCATCCAGTTGATGAAGCTGAAGAACACGCTCCGCTGGATGCGCGGCGAAGAACTAATCACGCATCTGGGGCTCGAATATTACGATTGAGAGCGCGCGAAGAAGGCGCTTTCGACCGAGCTGCTTGAGCGCTCAGTTCGATAACGTATCCGTCGAATCCGCAACCTAAAGCCCTTGTCGATCGCGGTCTAATTAGATATATATCTAATTAGATGCCAGTCGATAAATCAAGCGTAATGAACGAAGCTACTTCTTCCGAGCCGCTCGAGTTTTTCCGCGCGCTCGCCGATCGCAGCCGGTTGCGGATTGTCGGTTTGCTCGCAGCGCGCGAATACAGCGTGCAGGAACTCGCTCGCGCGCTCGGGCTGCGCGAGCCTACCGTCTCGCACCATCTCGCGATCCTGAAGACTGTTGGTCTGGCGAGCGTGCGCTCCGAGGGCACCACCCGATGGTACCGGCTCGAAGAGGGCGCGCTTCATCGCCGCAGCCGCGCGCTACTGAGCCGCCCATCGCTGGAACGGATTGCCGCCGATACTTCCGCCGAGGCCGGTGAGCGCGAGGTGCTGGCGAATTTTCTCGACGGCGAACGCCTGACCTCTATTCCGGTCGCACGCAAGAAGCGTCGGATCATCCTCCGATGGCTCGCGCGCAAGTTCGCCACCGACATCGAGTACAGCGAGGCGCAGGTCAATGCGATCCTGAAGCGCCATCACGAAGATGCCGCCACGCTGCGCCGCGAGATGATCGGCTACCGGATTCTCGCGCGCGACTGTGGCGTCTATCGGCTGCGTCCGGACGTGGAATGGAAATCGGATCAATGATGCTGGCTCGCGCGCGTGTCGCCATGACACCAATTTGTCTTTGTGGTAAGTTAACCCCATGAACCGGAAATCAGCCAACCCAAAGCGCTCCAATTCCCGCGGGTCGAGGCCTCGGCTCACTGTTGATATCAGCCCCTCCCTCAAGCGGCGGATCAAGATCGCCGCCGCTTCGCAGGAGATGCCGATATCGGTCTACGTTATGAGGGTTCTGGAGTTGGCCGTCCCTTCATCCGATTTTCTGATCAAGCCTTCTGACGGATCGATCACGAGCGAGACATTGAGCCGCGCCGACGCATTGCGCTCGCAACAGGCCGCGCCGTTTCCCGAAGACTCCGCCGATCTAATCCGTGAGGACCGCGAAAATCGCTATCGCGAGTTATGAGCTCGAACGCGATCGTGGTTGATGCGAGTCTGGCCGTCAAATGGGTAGAGGACGAACCCTACAGCGCCGAGGCACGCGCGCTTCTCGGCCAGTGGCATCACGATGATCGTTCGCTTTTGGCGCCCGTGCTATTCCTGTACGAGGTGACGAACGTTCTTGGCAAGCGGCTCCGGCGGCGGCAGCTAACGCTCGAGCAGGCCAAGGAGAGACTCCACTACTTCCATGAAAGTGGGCCTGTGCTCGAGCAAATCAGTTCGGTGCACCCGCGATCACTTGAACTGACGGAGCGCTTCCGCTTCTCGAGTGCGTACGACGCTCACTATCTCGCATTAGCAGAGTATGAGCGCTGCGAGTGCTGGACCGCCGATGAACGCCCGTGGAACACCGTCAAAAGGCAGCTTTCATGGGTGCGCTGGGTGGGCGAACGCACATCCTGAAGTATCGGCAATCAAGCTATCCTACGCAACGTCTCAGCGATCATGGCCCGCGGCTGTCTTCCACTAGCCCTCATATCCGCCCTACAATCCGAGTCACGATGAGCATCCTGCGGGATAAGACGATCGTGCTCGGCGTCAGCGGCGGGATCGCCGCGTACAAGGCGGCCGAAATCGTGCGCGCCGTTGTGCAGCGCGGAGCGAAGGTCCGCGTGACGATGACGCGCAACGCGCAGGAGTTTATCACGCCGCTCACGCTCCAGACGCTCGCGCAGAGTCCCGTCGCTACCGATACTTTCAGTCTCACCCAGGAATCCGAGATCGGGCATATCCGGCTCGCCGATTCCGCTGACGCGGTTCTGATTGCGCCGGCGACCGCCAACGTGATCGCCAAAGCGGCGGCGGGAATCGCCGACGATATCGTCACCACCGTTTTGCTCGCGACGCAGGCGCCGGTCGCATTCGCGCCCGCGATGAATGTGCACATGTACGCGCATCCCACGGTCGTCGAGAATCTCGGCAGGCTGCGCGCGCGCGGCGCGACCATTATCGAGCCCGCCGAGGGCGAGCTCGCTTGCGGCTACGAGGGCAAGGGCCGGCTGCCCGACACCGGGATCGTTATCGCCGAGCTCGAGCGGATTCTTTCGCCGAGCGATCTGGCGGGCGAGCGCGTTCTTGTCACTGCCGGCCCTACGCAAGAGGCGATCGATCCGGTGCGCTTCGTCTCGAATCGATCTTCGGGAAAGATGGGCTTCGCGATAGCGGCCGCCGCGCGCCGCCGCGGCGCTGAGGTGCGCCTGGTCGCGGGACCCTCCGCGCTCGCGACCCCGTATGGCGTCGATCGGATCGACACCACCAGCGCGGCTGAATTGCTCGCGGCGACTTCGAGCCATTTCTCGTGGGCCTCCGCTCTGGTGATGGCTGCGGCGGTTGCGGACTTCCGTCCGGCGCATCCGGCGGCCGGCAAGCTCAAGAAAAATCCCAAAGGAATCGAGCTCAAGATGATCTCGATCGCCGACGAGCTTCCGCGAATCGCGGCGAAGAAAGGCTCGCGCCTGATGATCGGTTTCGCCGCCGAGACCGATGACCTTGCGGCGAACGCAAAGAGCAAGCTCGCGCGCAAACGGCTCGATCTGATCGTCGCCAACGACGTAACCCAGACGGGAGCGGGCTTCGGTGTCGACACCAATATCGTCACGTTCCTTGGCGCCGACGGCAGCGTCGAGAGTCTGCCGATACTGTCGAAAGACGAGGTCGCCGATCGGATCCTTGATCGTCTCGCCGCGATGCGCGCGGCGAAGTCAAGGCGGCTTAGAGTCGTTCGCTAACCGGCTTCGCGCGTGATGCCTCCGCGTGATGCCACAGCAGGTCGGTCAGTCTCAGGGGAGGATTCAGATGGCGACGATCGGAAGTCCCGCGTCCGGCGTAATGCGTCCGCGCCGCGATTGGTTTCTTTCCGCGATGGCGATTCTGTTCGCCGTGCTCGCGTTGTCCGATTTCACCAAGCCGTTTCAGCATCACAACGACCCGCATCTCGGGTTGGTGGTGTTCGGGCATCGCCTTGCGACGTTCAGTCAAAATGCAATCGGCGGTCCGATCTTTGGAATTTTTCTCGCGATTTACGCGTATGGTTTGATAGCGCAGAAGCGATGGCTCAAGCCGCTCTCGGTCCTGTACGCGTTCTATGTTCCGGTGAATCTCACGCTGTTCTGGTCGCTCCACGACAACGGCCATCCGACCGTCGGCTTCATCATCATTTATTTGATTCTCTCGGTTGGCGGGTCAGTCGGAACCGCGCTCTATATTGGCTATCATCAGGACCGGCTGGCGTGATGCTCGCCGACTATGAGTGAAGCGAAACCGCATCCGGACCGCGCGACGATCGTTGCTACGCTGACCGACTACGTCGCGCAGCTCCGGGAGGAAGGATTGGACGGTCTGCCCGCTTCCGAGCGCCCGCCCGCCGTCGCGCAAGCCGTGCCGCAGATCGCGCGCCCGCAGGACCGAGTTACACCTGCCGTCGTGGCGCCGCCGCGCGAGATGTTCTCGAAATATCCGGGACTGGAAAAGACTGAATCGCTCGAAGCGTTGCGCGAGTTTATCGGAGATTGCCGCCGCTGCAAACTCTGGGGATTGCGCAAGAACCTGGTCTTCGGAGTCGGCGATCCGCATGCCGAGCTGATGTTTATCGGCGAGGGTCCCGGCGCCGAAGAAGATGCGCGCGGCGAGCCGTTCGTCGGCCGCGCCGGCCAGTTGCTGACCGACATTATCGAGCGCGGGATGGGCATGAAGCGCGCCGAGGTTTATATCTGCAACGTGATCAAGTGCCGCCCGCCCGACAACCGCAATCCCGAACCCGACGAGGTCGCGTCGTGCGAGCCATTCATGATGCGCCAGATCGAGCTGGTCAAGCCGCGCGTGATCGTCGGCCTCGGTACCTTCGCGGTGCAGGCGGTGTTGAAGGTCAAGACTCCCATCAGCCGGCTGCGCGGGAATTGGCATGACGTCCGCGGCGTCCGCATGATGCCGACGTTTCATCCTGCATATCTGCTGCGCAACCCGAGTGACAAGCGGCTGGTATGGCAAGACGTTCAGCAGGTTCTGAAGGAACTCGGGCGGCCGATTCCGGGACGCGCAGGCGCATGATCCCGAGCCGCCATCTCAGTCCGATCACTGCGATCCTCGTTATGCTCGGCGCGGCAGCTCTTTTTTTGACGCTTGCGGTGCGTGCGCGCGCGGACACGCATCCGGCGCAGACCTGGGTCGAGTTGATCACGATCGATGGCTCGATCAATCCGGCGGTGGCGAGTTTTATCGACGACTCGATCGATTCGGCTTCGCGCGAGGGCGCTGGCGCCCTCGTGATCGAGCTCGATACTCCAGGAGGACTCCTCAGCTCCGCCCAGCAGATCGTAAAGAGCCTCCTTGCCGCTCCGCTGCCGGTGATCGTTTACGTTGCGCCATCGGGCGCGAGCGCCGCGTCGGCCGGGACCTTTATCACCGAGGCGGCCAATATCTCTGCGATGGCGCCGGGGACGACGATCGGCGCGGCGCATCCGGTCGAAGAAGGCGGCTCGGATATCAAGGGCGTTATGGGCGAGAAGATCGAGAACTTCACCGCGACCTTCGCGCGCAGTATCGCGCAGCAGCGCGGACGCAACCAGGACTGGGTCGAGCAGGCCGTCCGCCACAGCCTCGCGATCGGCGAGCGCGAGGCGCTGCAGAAAAAAGTGATCGATATCGTCGCGCCCGATCTGCGCAGCGTGCTGGTCCAAGCTTCGGGCCGCAAAGTGCAGGCGGGCGGCAAGGAGATCACACTCAATCTCGCAGACGCCACCGTCCGCCGCGGCGCGATGACTATAGGCCAGCTCGTCCTGAACACGTTGTCGGATCCGAATATCGTTTACCTGCTGCTGATGGCGGGACTGCTCGGGTTGTATTTTGAATTCGCGCATCCGGGAGTTTTTCTTCCCGGCGTTGCGGGCGCGATCTGCCTGCTGTTGTTTTTCGCCTCGTTCCAGGTGCTGCCGGTCAACGTGACCGGTCTGCTGCTGATCTTCCTTGGAGTAGGGCTGCTGGTCGCCGAGGCGTTCGTCACGAGCTACGGAATTCTGGGACTCGGCGGAGTCGCGGCGTTCGTGATCGGATCGCTGTTTTTGATCGACACCTCGAAGACCAATCTCGAGGTCAACCGCGACATAATCTACGGCGCGGCGGTTGCGCTGACCGTGATCATCCTGGGGCTCGGTTATATCGTCGCGAGCGAGCGCCGGCGGGTCGCCAAGACCGGAGCGGAAGGGATGGTCGGAGAAATCGGCGAGGTGCGCGAGGCGATCGAGGCCGGCGTGCCTGGAAAAATTTTCGTTCACGGCGAGATTTGGCGCGCGCGCAGTCCCGAGGCGCTCGCGCCCGGCACCCGCGCGCGCGTCACCGCCGTCAAAGGTCTCGAGGTCGAAGTGCGGCGCGCGTCCTGAGCGCGAATTCCGATAAGGAGAATCCCGATGGCGACAGGTTTCGGCGTAATCGTTTTCATCGCCGCGATAGTTTTTCTCTCCGGGCTCAAGGTCCTGAACGAATACGAGCGCGCCGTGATCTTTCGGCTCGGGCGGCTGACCCCGTTTCGCGGTCCGGGCGTGATCTTCGTTATCCCGATCCTCGAGCGGATGGTGCGGATCGATCTGCGCACCGTCACCCTGGATATTCCGCCGCAGGACGTGATCACCAAGGACAACGTGTCGGTCAAGGTCAGCGCGGTGCTGTATTTCCGCGTGGTCGATCCGTCGCGCGCGGTGACCGAGGTCGCAAATTACCTCTTCGCCACGATGCAGCTAGCGCAGACCACGCTGCGCTCGGTCGGCGGACAGACCGAGCTCGACGAGCTCTTGAGCCAGCGCGACAAGCTCAACGCGCGCATCCAGGAAGTTGTCGATTCGCAGACCGAGCCGTGGGGCGTGAAGGTCACGCTGGTCGAGCTCAAGAATATCGATCTGCCGCAGGACATGCAGCGCGCGATCGCCGCGCAGGCCGAGGCCGAGCGCGAGCGTCGCGCGAAAGTGATCGCGGCGGAAGGCGAGTTCCAAGCCTCGCAGAAGCTCGCGGACGCGGCGATAGTCATGAGCAAGAGTCCGATCACGCTGCAACTGCGCTATCTGCAGACGCTCAAGGAGGTCGCGACCGATCACAACTCGACCACGATCTTCCCGCTCCCGATCGATCTGCTCGAAGCGTTCCGCGCGATGACCCGTCCGTCCGTCCCGCCCGCGCCCGACGCGATAACGGACGCGGACACGAAGCCGTAGAAACCGAGCGGTGCACCGCTCGCGATGAGTTGTTGTGCCAGCGCGCGTAGTTCCCTCACGCGAGAGCCGAAGAAAACCTCGTGCTCGTACCGCAGCGTGCATGCGACTCGCAAGTGAGTGCATGACCGCCTCGGGATTTCTCCCTTCGGTCGAAATGACGGAAGTGGACGTGGCATGAGTATCGTAGCCTCGGCCGAGCCCGCAATCGTCATTCCGAGCCCCTTCGGCATTGCTCAGGGCAGGCTCCGGCGAGGAATCCCGAGGCGTCCGTGCTCCGAGTTGACGCCTCATGCAGTGCCCCCTCATCCGTGATTTCTTACGGCCTCGATACTTCCTAAAGACCATCGGCTAATCAAACTGCCGCGTTGTGCATGACATAACTCTCGGCGTGAGCTAGAAAGAACGCCGGGGAGGCTCTCAGTTCATATGGGCAAACTAATTCTGGTTCGCCACGGTGAGAGCGAAGGCAACCGCATTCGCCATTTCACGAGCTCGCCCGACGCCGCGATTACCGAGCTCGGCCGCCAGCAGGCGCGCGAGGCGGCGCGCAGAATCAAAACCAGTTTTCATCCGCGCAAGGTAATTGCGAGTCCCTACTTCAGGACCCGCGAGACCGCGCGGATCATCGCCGAGCAATTCGATCTGCCGGTCGAGATCGAGCCGGAGTTCCGCGAACAGAACCTGGGCGCCGTCGCGGGCAAGCCGTACGAAGTCGTGCGCGAGGATCCGAGCTTCGATCCCGCTCATTCATGGCAATGGCGCCCGCCCGGCGGCGAAAGCCACCTCAACGTCCGCCAGCGCAGCGCTCCGGTGCTCGATCGAATCGCGCGCGACTATTCCGACTGCGAGGTCGTGATCGTCAGCCACGGCGGCGTAATGCGCGCGCTATGGGCGCATGTGACCGGAGGATGGGAGGGAGCGCACATCCCTGCGAACTGCGGAATTATCGTGATCGAGCACGACGCCGGACGCTTCGCGCCGCCCACCGTGATCGGCGGCGCGCAAGACGAGGCCGCGCGCGAAGCCGGCGCCTAGTTCGTTTCAAGCGGCTTCGTTATCGAGCGCAGCTCCGGCGGCATCTGGCGCGAAGGATCCCACGCGAGTCCCGACGGATACGCGATAAGTCCCGCGTCCTGCGCCGCCTTGCGGCCCGCGTCGCCCAGCATCAGACGCATGAAATCGAGCGCACCTTCGCGATTGGGGGGATTCGTCGTCAGTGTCGCCGCGTACGCGACCGGAGCGCCGGTGATGGTCTTGCGATTGGGTCCGCTTCCGACCTCGATGCTGGCTTTCGCGTAATCAGATGCGAGCTTGATGTCGCTCAGGTTGATCTGCGGCGGCAGCGCGAGGAACTTGAGGTCGCCCAACCGCGCGTCAGACGCGTAGCCGAAATAGTAATCGAGCTCGCCGCTTTGCAGCAGCGCGATCAGATCGATGTTGTGCGGACGGATGTTCGCGCGGGGGCATCCTGCGGCGAGCTGCTCCGGGAGCTTGGGGTCGTGGTAGAAGCGCGCGGCAAGTTGCCATACGACCAGGGTCCAGTAGCCTGCCGGATCGCGCTCGGGATTGGAATGCCCATAGCGCACGCCCGGCCTCGCGAGCACTTCGCGCCAGTTGCCTGCGTTTATCTCCGACGCGAATTTCGAGTGCGCGGTGTACACGATGCCCATCGAATTGCCGGCGAAGAGCGCCGCCCAATGATCGATTCCCGGCCGCTGCGTCTGGAGCAGCCGCCAATCGGCGGTGATCAGAATATCGCACGGCAGGTGCAGGTCGATGATTTTTCGGATCGCGTCCAGGCTGCCGCTGCTCTCGGTCTGGACTTTCGCGCCGGGATGAGCGGCCTTGTAGACTTTTGCGACGGCGGCGACATAGCCGTTCAGACTGTCGGCGTGGAAGATCGTTACCGCGGCGTGATCGGACTCGGCGGCGCGCACGAAACTCGGAATAGTGATCGCGCAAAGCGCAATAACGATCGCGATCGCCAGCAATTGCGTGCGGCGGAGATTCTCGAATCGTGACGTGCGCATCGATGACTCCGATCAGAACGGAATCCGCGCGGTAAGGACGACGTTATGGTTGTAGTTGTGATATTTGGTTACCGCGACCTGATAGCCGGCGCCGAAAGTAAGTCCCACGCGGTTATGAATCGGGATTCTCCCGATCACGACTCCCGGAGTCAGGTACAGCGTGTTGTGCCCGGTGTCGCCTCCGTAAGACTGCCAGGTGTAGTTGGTTTCGACCTCGGGCCAGAAGTATTTCGCGATGCGGTATTGGAACGCGGTGTTCCACGCCAGCGGCATCCCCAGCCGATCCAGGCCGCCGGCTGGAAACGTCACCCCGACCGTCGATTGAAAATCGAAATCGCCGAAGCCTTTGCCGAACGCGAGAGTCGGCGTGAACTCCCCGTGGCCGTTGCCGTTGACGTTGGATCCGGTCGGAACGCTGAAGCCCATGAACGCGGTCACGATATAGTTGCCGTGCTCCTCGTCGGCCGAGAGCAGGCGCAATTTCACCAGGAACGGCCAATCGGCAAAACCGTCGGTGTTGCGCGGGATGTTGCGTTTGAGAAATCCGGGGACGCCAATGATGGTCTCGATATTTTCCTGCGGGATCAGCTCGAGGCCTTTGCTGCCGCCGAAGTTGTCGGTCGCGACGCCGTTGCGCGCGGACTGAAAAAATTGATCGTAGCGATACTCTTGCTCGAGTCGCGGTGTCACGGTCACCAACGGCGTGATCCAGTGGGGCTGTTCGGCCTGGGTCCGCGAGACCATGTTGAGCCAGCTATTGACGAAGCCCATGAGCGCGCCGCTGAATCCGGGCTCGACCGGCTCTTCCGGCGCGGGAGGCGTCGCCGGAGCGGCGAGGCTCGGGATGACGTAGCGAAGCACGCCGCCTACTCCCGGGTTGGGCGGAGGCTGCGGAGCCGCCGCCGGCGAAGCTGCCGCGGAGGGCGCCGCGGACTGCGCGCTTGCGGGCGCGGCGAATGCGGTGGAGGCTATCGATGCGGCGAGCATCGCGAGTAGTAGAAATCGCGTAGGCATTTTCATTGCGGTGGTGTTATGCCAGCATTATGGCTAAAAGGCAAGGATTATGGCCCACTTTTATGACCAAATTCGGGGCGCCCGCACCGCGCACGGACTCAGCCAGAACGAACTTGCGCGCCGCGCCGGTATCTCGCGCCAGGCTCTCGGCGCGATCGAGGCGGGGCAGTATCAGCCCGGCGTCGGCGTCGCGATCGCCCTTGCACGCGAGCTCGGCGCGACCGTCGAGGAGCTGTTCGGCGCCGAGTCGCCCGACGAAATCGCCGCTGCCGTGCCCGCATCCGCGAAGCTTGCTGCTGGATCGCGTGTAGCTCTTGCGCGGGTAGGCGGCCGCGTCGTTGCGGTTCCGGCTGCCGCCGTTCAGCATCATCTGATGGCGGCCGACGGAATCGTGACCGGGGTCGCGGGCCGCAGCGCGTCAGTCTCCGCGTACGTGTCCGCGGCCGAGATCGATGCGACGCTGATTGTCGCCGGATGCGATCCCGCGGTGTCGCTGCTGGCCGATTGGGTTGCGCGGCGGCATGCTCCGGTCAGGATCGTCGCGCTCGCGCGCGGGAGTATGGGCGCGCTCGACGCGCTTCTTGGTGGACGCGCGCACGTTGCGGGAGTCCATCTGCGCGACACCAAAAGCGGCGAATACAACCTGGGTCCGGTGCGCCGCGCGCTCAAGAATCGGCGCACCGCAATCATCCGGTTTGCGAGCTGGGAACTCGGCCTGGCGACTGCGCCAGGAAATCCGCTTGGGATTTGCGGCTACGAAGATATGAGGCGGCCTCGCCTGAGGCTGGTCAATCGCGAGCGAGGCGCGGGCGCGCGAATCGTGCTGGACGATGCGATCGTCGCGCTCAAGCTGAAGCCGTCGGCGATAGCGGGTTACGATCGCGAGGTCGGCGGGCACCTTGAGGTGGCGCTCGCGATAGCGGCGGGGCAGGGCGACGTTGGTGTTACGATTCGCGTCGCGGCAGAGGCTTACGGACTCGGCTTCGTGCCGATTCGCGAGGAGCGCTACGATCTCGCGGTGCCCGCAGGGGAGATGTCGTCGGTGCCGGTCCGCGCGATGCTCGAGGCGATGAACTCGTCACGCTTCGCGAGCGAGGTCGCAGGCCTATGCGGCTACGACACGCGCGAGATGGGAGCAGTCGCCGCGCATCTTTGAGAAGCCCCGCTAATCAACCACCGCGATATTCACCGGCGGACGCAGTTCCGCGCAGACCGCGAGCGCCTGATGGATGTCGTTCTTGAGAAAGCTCTCGAACAGCGCGTCATCCGGCGGCGTCCCGCGCTGCAGTTCCGGGAAAGTCGTCTGGCGAAATCCGTACTCAAATCGCGGCGCCCACTTGCGCGTGCCGAGCCGCGCGGTGGTCGAGCAATTGTCCACCATGAACGCGATACCCTTGTAGTGCATGTAGGGATTGAGCGAATCGACCGCCTCGATAATCGAATCGTTGGCGATCTCCGAATACGGATGCCCTTTTTCCTTCAGCAGATCGACCTGCGCCATCATCGTGGCGACGTAGATGCCGGGAGTGACCGGTTCGAGCGGAATCTGGTAGCGCGTGCGGTTCGCGCGCACCCCGATTCCGACCTGCCACATCTCGCTGCCGTCGATCTTGCTCATCGGAAAGCGTTTGCAGCCGCTGGTTGGCGGCGACGACGCTGCGAATCTCGTTTCCCGAGGCGACCTCGTCATAGATCTCGAGCAGGATCTCGAACGCCGGCCGGTACGCCGCCGTATAGGCACGCTTGAACGCCTGCTTCCCGGCGGAGTCGAGCGATTCGTACACCGCGAGCATCCCGTGTTCGGAAATCGTCGATGAGATCGGGCCGGTGACCGCTTCCGCGGAATTTACGAACGCCTGCTCCGGCGAGTGTCCCTGTCCGCGAAACCAATAGTAAAGGCTCTCGACGATTCCGTGGACCGCGCCGAGCAGGATCCCGCGCTCGCCGAAGATGTCCGACTTGAATTCCGATTCGAGCGTGGTCTGGAACGTGCACGGAGATCCGATCGCGACCGCCCATGCCAGCGCGTAGTCGGTTGCGCGGCCGTTGATGTCCTGCTCGATCGCGAAGCTGGCGTTGATTCCGGCGCCGTCGATCTCGCGCCCCTGCTCATACAGCCGCCGCACGGACGGTCCCATCCCCTTGGGGCACACGGCGATCACGTTGATGTTGTCCGGAAACGTTTGCCCGACATTCTTCAGATGACCGAGCAGGAATCCGTGCGACAACCCGAGCGTCGCGCCGGGCCGAATCGCTTTGAAAATCTCGCGATAGCTCTCAGCCTGTGCTCCATCCGCGATCAACAAGAGAATCAGATCTGATTCCGCAATCACCTGGTACATCTCACCGAGCGTGCCGTCGGCGCGGCTGAATCCCACGCTTTCGGCCGACGCGATCGACGGCGAGTTCGCGCGCAGTCCAACTTTCACCCGGATGCCGGTGCCGGCCAGCGAATCGCGCAGATTGCGCGCCTGGGCCGGCCCCTGCGACGACCATCCGATCACGCCGATTTGCCTGACGCCCTCGAAAGCCTTGGGCAGCAGGCCGAACAGATGCCGTTTGCCGCGCACGATATATTCCTCGCGGCCGGCGAGAGAGATTTTCTCTTTGGTGAAGATGTCGGTGTTGAATTGCATGGCTCTCCGTCGTGTTGAGGCGCTAGGCGCCGCTGTCGAGCATCGAGTCGAGGAACTCCGCGCTGCGCAGTTTGCGATCGAGAGTCGAGTTGATGAATCGCGCTAGCGCCGCCGTGCCGTCGCTGCCGGCTGGCGTTGCTCCTCGCGCGGCGGCGAGCGGCGATCCAGCCAGGCGCGCGAGCGCCGCTGCCGTTTCCGGACGCAGCTTGATCGCGCCCTCGGCAAGGTTCGGGCGGCATCGCGGACAGACCACGCCGCCGCGTCCGACGACGAAGTACATCGCGCCGGCCTCTGCGCCCGGCTCGTCGCCGCAGATCCGGCAGCGGTGAAAATCGAGGCCAAAGCCTGGCCCATCCGAGAATCTGCAACTCGAACGCCTGCCTTAGCGCCGCGTCGGCCGAAGCCCCCGAGAGCGCCGCTAGCGCGTCGGCGAGAATCCCGTAGGCCTGCGCGGCTTCGCCTTCGGGCGCGGTCAACGCGTCGCTCAGTTCGAGCATGTACGCGCCGAGCGCGATCCGTCCGAGATCTTCATCGATTGGATATTGCGCCAGCTCTGCCGCCTCGGCGCGGGTGATGAAAACAAGCTGCCCGTGCGGCCGTCGGCGAAAATGCAGCATCACGTGCGAGAACGGCTCGAGCTTGCGCTCGAACCGATGGCGCGAGGCCTTTGCGCCCTTCGCGATTCCCGCGAGCTTGCCCTGATCGCGGGTGAGCAGCGTGACGATTCGGTCGGACTCGGCGTAGTCGCGCGCGCGCAGGACGATCGCGGGCGTGGATTCCTCTGCCGGCATAGCGCGGGTCAGGCGTCCAGCGTGCGCCGCAGCATCGCCTGCTGAATCTCGCGGACTTCTGAGCGCATCGCGTCGCCGCCGGCGATCGTGCGGCCGCCTTCGGCCGCCTCGCGCAGCAGGTTATCGAACTTGACCAGGATATTCGCGAGCTTGGCATGCGCCTCGACGATTGCGCGCTGGCGCAGCTCTTCGCTGTCCCATCGGCGCTCGGCGTACTCGCGCAGCTCCTGGCTCTGGATCAGCAGCTCGCGCGCTTCCTCCTCGAATCCGCGCACGATCCGGCGCAGTGCCTCGGTCACCTTGGGCCGCTCCTCGGGATCTTTCCAGAGCACGTGCTCAAGGAACATGAGATCATCTTCGGTCACGGAGGTGCGGGACAGCAGGATCGCGTGCGCGCGCATCACGGCGAGCGAATTCTTCCAGCGCCGATCCGACACGATGATCTGTTCATGGGCGAGCGCGCGGCGAAGCTCGGCGATCGAGCGCAGGATCGCGCCGGGAATCGCGACCTCGCGCACTGCCGCGCCGAGCTCACCCAGCTCCGCGAAACTCAGCCGCGTGCGCGCCGCCGGCGCGGAGCCTTCGAGCATCTTGAGGAAGCGGAAATCCTCGACGATATAATCCGCCATGAAGCGCAGCATGAAGCGATCGTAAAGAGCGGTCAGCTCCTCTTCGTCGGGCAGCTCGTTCGACGCGCCAAACATCGTTACCAGCGGCACGCCGATTCGCTCGCGTCCGTTGTGGAAGATGCGTTCGTTAACGACCGTCAGCAGCGCGTTGAGAATCGATGAATTCGCTTTGAAGATTTCATCCAGGAACGCGATATGCGCCTCGGGCAGTTTGTGCGCGGTGACGCGGCGATAGTCGTCGTTTTCGAGGCCGCGCAGGCTGACCGCGCCGAAAATTTCCTCGGGCGTGCTGAAGCGCGTCAGCAGCCACTGGAAATAGTTCGCGCCCTCGATCCGCGTGCAGAGCTCCTCCGCCAGCATCGACTTCGCGGTGCCGGGAGGACCGATCAAGAGCACATGGCTATGCGACAGCAGCGCGACTAACGCGCCGTCGATCAAATCGCCGCGCTCGAGGAACATCCGGTTAAGCTCCTCGCGAATCGCGGCCAGCTTTGTGTGCGCAGGAATCGTCATGCTCTCTCCAGATTTATCAGACGGCGGCCTCGAACCAATAGCGCCGGCACTGTCGATCGGGTCTTGCGCGATGCGCGTGGCTTGCCGATGGCGCTCGTGCGGCGCTACAAAGGTCCATCGGGCGCGGCCGACTTCATGGCGCTGCGCGCGCGTTCAATAAGAGGAGAGCATCGATGGAAAAAGCATTGGCGGGCGTCAAGGTACTGGATCTCACCCAGTTCGAGGCCGGCACGTCGTGCACCGAGATGCTGGCGTGGCTCGGCGCCGATGTGATCAAAGTCGAGTCGCCGAAAATGGGCGAGCAGGGACGCTGGTCGCTCGCGGACAAACCCGGCTTCGACTCGTATTACTTCATGCTGCTCAACGCCAACAAACGCGGCATCACGCTCAACCTCAAGAGCCCGGCCGGCCGCGCGATGTTTATCGAGATGGTCAAGAAGGTCGACATCCTGACCGAGAATTATTCGCTCGGCACGCTCGAGGGTCTCGACCTCGGCTACGAGCAGCTTCG
The DNA here is from genome assembly GCA_963801665.1 of uncultured delta proteobacterium. Lineage (GTDB taxonomy): Bacteria > Desulfobacterota > Binatia > Binatales > Binataceae > JBARDN01. Next base: position 1,503,823 of record CAWDFL010000003.1, read on the forward strand.
CAAAATCAATCCGCGCCTGATCTACCTGACGATCAAGGGCTTCGGCACCTCGGGCCCGTATAGCGCGTACAAGAGCTTCGACATGATCGCGCAGGCCGCCGGCGGCGCGATGTCGGTGACCGGCACCTCGGAGACGCCGCCGCTCAAGCCGGGTCCGACGATCGGCGACACCGGCACCGGGATGCACGCGGCGATCGGAGTGCTGGCCGCATACATCCAGCGCGAGAAAACCGGCAAGGGCCAGAAGGTGGAAGTCGCGATGCAGGAGGCGGTGCTGAATTTCTGCCGCGTCGCGATCATGGGGATGTACACCTCGGGCAAGCCCGCGGGGCGCAACGGCAACCGGCTCGGCGCGCCGGGCGATATCTTCAAATGCGCTCCGGGCGGTCCCAACGACTATTGCTATATCTTTTGCACCACGCCCGAGATGTGGAACAGCCTGTGCGCCGCGCTCGAGCACCCGGAGCTTGCGACGGACGAACGCTTCAAGGACGCGCGCTCGCGATTCAAAAATCTCGACGCGCTCAGCGCGATCATTACCGAATGGACCTCGCAGCGCACCAAGCACGAGGTGATGCAGATCCTCGGCGCGGCGGGCGTGCCCTGCGGCAAGGTGCTCGACAGCCTCGAGCTGCTGAACGATCCGCACATGCGCGAGCGCGGCATGATCGTGACGGTAAAGCATCCGCAGCGCGGCGACTTCACGATGCCCGGATGCCCGGTGCGGCTCGAGGACTCGCCGGTCGAAGTGAAGCCCGCGCCTCTGCTCGGGCAGCACAACGCGGAGGTCTACCGCGAGCTGCTCGGCCTCGACGCGGCGAAGCTCGAGTCGCTCAAGGGCGAGGGCGTGATCTGATTCGGCTTCTGATGCTGGTGTACATAATCGCCCAGATGTACAATTAGGCCAGTTTCCCGGATCGTAAGGAGCGCGCTATGGCAATCAGGAAAAAAGCTGTTGGCGAAGCGATCAGCACGGTCGCGGCCCGCCAGCACTTCTCGGATCTGATCAATCGAGTCGCCTACGGCAAGGATCGGGTCGTACTGACGCGGCGCAACCGCCCGCTCGCGGCCGTCGTTCCCTTCGAGGACATGGAGCTGCTCGAGGAGATCGAGGATCGCGAGGACCTGAAGGCGGCCCGCGCCGCGCTGCGACAAATCAAACGCACGGGAACAATCCCGTGGAGGCGGATAAAGAAGGAACTCAAACTGGGCTGAAGCCGCGATGGCGTACACGGTCGAGTTCGGTGCCAGCGCGGACCGCGAACTCCGCAAACTTTCGCGCGAGCTTCAGCTCCGGCTGCGCCCACGGATCGACGCGCTCGAGACCGATCCGCGTCCGCCGGGCGCGAAGAAGATTGCCGGACGGGAGAATCTGTGGCGCATTCGCGTTGTCGATTACAGAGTCGTCTACGAAATTCACGACCGGATTCTCGTCGTGCTGATCGTCCGCATCGCCCACCGCCGCGAAGCATATCGATAGTTTCTGCGGGCTTGAGTCGCTTGAGTGCGCGGGCATAATCTAGGGCCGGTCGGCGCAATCGCGCGGCCGTTTCGAGAGTCACGTGAACCGAATGGCGGAAATACGTTGATAGCAGCGCGCGGAAAGTATCGCGGTGCGACGATGCGCGGCGTTAGCTGGTTTGCGCTCGCGCTGCTGGTCGTCGTGCAGTTGCTCGGCGCCGCGCACTTTCATCCGTCGGCCGCAGCGAAGGCCACTGCGCAGAGCTCCTCGAGCGCCGCCGAGCCCGATCTCTGTCCGATCTGTCTGCATCATTGCCATACTCCTTCCGCGCTTTCGGCGACGCCCGCGTTTGGGCATCCGATCGCGATCGTTGAGCCCCGGATAGTTGCGGCACAGCCGCTGGTACCGTTTGAATTTGAATCGCTGCTTTTCGGCCGGGCTCCCCCAGTAGTCGCCGGTTGACGATTTTCCACTGACATTCCGGAAATTCGTTCGACTGGGCCGCGTGGCAACCGCCATCCGCGAGTCCTGCCACGCATGCATTGCGCGCGGCGAGGCGCGGCGCGGCACTACCTGAGGGGAGTTTAAGATGCGAAGGTTTGTAGTAGCAGCAATAGCGCTGCTGGCAATGACTTTTGTCTTTATGCAGTTGGCACAAGCCGCACAGCAAAACATCACCGGCTCGGTTAAGGATGCCCTTGGCCGTCCGTTGGCCGATGTTCAATTAGTATTGCAGACCGCCGATGGCCATATACTGGCGCGAACGCATAGCGATCGTAACGGCGCCTTTGCGTTTCGCAATATAGCCAACGGCACCTATGCCATAGTGGCGAACAAGAACGGCTTCATGACCGGAGCCTCGGTAGTGACGGTCAAATCCAATGGCGCCGCCAATCTGGAGATCGCCCTGCAAGCTCAAACCGCGCTGAGCCTGCAGGTGGTGACGACCCGGATCAATCCTCAGCCCAACGCTGTCTCACAAACGGGCAACAGCGAATACACTCTTGACCCAGCACGACATCAACGCGCTTCCGCAAGGCGAGAATACCCCGATCAACGAGGTCTTCCTCCAGATGCCCGGAGTGGTTCAGGACGACGAAGGGCAGATTCATGTCGACGGCGAACACGAAGACCTTCAATGGCGCATCAACGGCGTCATGATGCCGATGGATAGCTTCAGCGGATTCGGACAGATCTTCAACAGCTTCTTCGTCAAGCGCGTCAGCCTGATCGATGGAGTCCTGCCGGTGACCTACGGCTACCGCGACGCCGGCGTGCTCGACATGGAGACCAAGGACGGCTGCTCCAGTCCCGGCGGGAACGTGGGATTCTATGGCGGGCAGCGGGAAACCGCGCAACCGAGCTTTGAATATGGCGGCTGCGAGGGGCCGCTCAGCTACTACTTCACTGGAACCTATCTTCACAGCAATCTGGCCTTCAGCTCGGCCACGCCGGGTCCGACTCCACTCCACAACATCACGAATCAGGGTCAAGGTTTCGGATACTTTACTTACGAGATCAGCCCGCTCACGAAGTTGAGCCTGATCACCGGGGTTTCGGTCAACAACGGCCAGATTCCCACCGAGCCGGGGCTTCCGCCACTCTATGATCTCGCCGGAACAAACCCCGCGTACTATCCTTCAACCGCGATCAACGAGAGCCTCGACCAGGATTACTACTTCGGAGTGCTGGCGTTGAGCGGCGTGATCGGCGCCGGAATCAATTATCAGGTCGCCTACACCGGCGCCTACAGCAGCATCAAGTTCAATCCCGATCCGGTCGGCGATTTGATCTATCAGGGAGTTGCTTCGACCTCCTACCATACCGAGTTCGACAATACTCTCCAGACCGATGTGTCCCGCCAGTTCGATCTGCAGAACTTTGGCTCACACAACGTCGGTGCGGGTTTCTATCTCGGCGAGTACGGCGTCGAGTTGGACGACACAACGCTGGCTTTTCCAGCGGTGGACGGAGTTCAAACCAGTGACAAGCCTATCAGCATCGTCGAGAATGCCAACAATATCAACATGCTCTACGGGGTTTATCTTCAGGACATCTGGCAAATCAACGAACAATTCACTCTGACTACTGGAGTCCGATGGGATGACGTAAGCGGAGTTATCAATAACAATATGATAAGCCCGCGCGTCAACTTACTATATAAGCTCGGCAAAAATACAGTGTTGCATGCCGGGTTCGCCCGTTATTTCCAGACTCCCGATTTCGAAACGATCTCGTCGCGAAGTTTCGACGCTTTTAAGGATACCACCGCGGCGGTTTCACCCGGAGGATTGGGCCTGCTTCCAGAGAAAGACTATTACTGGGATGCGGGTGTCCTGCATCACTTCGGCGAGAATTTAACCTTGGAAGAGAATGCCTATTTTCGCCTCTCGCAGGACCTGATCGATCTGGGGCAATTCGGCTTCGTGCCGATCTTTGCGCCATTCAACTATAAGCGTGGACGAATATATGGCTCGGAAAGCAGCGCCGTTTACAACTGGGAAAATCTGAGCGTGCGCGCCAACTTCACCTACTCGGTGGCGCAGGGCAATGACCTCGCCACCGGCCAATTCAACTTCTCGCCGGCTGAAGTCACATATATTTCCAGCCACTACATCTTTCTCGATCATACTCAGCAATACACCGCCTCCGGAGGAATCACTTATCATTGGAAGAGTTACTTGTTCAGCCTGGATGGTCTCTACGGAAGCGGACTGCGCGCCGGTTTCGCCAATACGGACGAATTGGCGCAGAATTACCAGATCAATCTGGCGGCGGAGAAAGGATGGCAGGTGCCCAACCTCGGCGAGGTCAAGACTCGCGTGGTGCTGGTCAACGCCTTCGACCATATCAACGAGCTCCGCAACGGCACCGGCATCGGAATATTCGAGCCCGGCTATGGTCCGCGCCGCGCAGTTTACGGCGGGATCACGATACCGCTGCCGCCGTTAGGGCGATCGGGCGCGACTCCGTAGGAGGTGCGATTTTCTTCGGCTTGATCGGAGACGAAGTGTATAGCAAGCTTGAGCGAAAGTGAGAATCAGTTTCAGTATGCCGGGGCGCGTATTAAACATACTCCGGCTGAGGCCAGCTTATGAGTGAAATAAAGGCGGCATGGGTGGCGCTCCAATTCGGCGGAGCGATGGTCTATCCGCTGCTCCTTCTGGGAGTAATCGCGCTGATCATAATTTTTGATCGCGCCGTGATGTACTCGCGATGCCTGCGGCTGCCAGTCGAGACCGCCGATTTGATCGAGACCTTCGGCTTTTCGTGGGACGCGCTCGCGCGCCAGGTTGACGCTCTAGGCCCGCGCAACGCGTATGCTCGATTCATCCGCGTCATCCTGGAGAATCGCGGCAAGCCGGCGTGGTGGGTCGAGTCGCGCGCGGGCGACGAGGCCGGCGAGATCGAAAAGTCGCTCGGCCGCGGGCTCTGGGTGCTCGAAACCGTCGTCACCGCCGCGCCGTTGATGGGACTGCTCGGGACGATTACCGGCATGATGGACGCGTTTCAGATAATCGGCGGCGCCGGGCTGGTCGCGCCCGCGAAGGTGACCTCGGGCGTCGCGCAGGCGCTGATCTCGACCGCGCTGGGTCTGCTCATCGCTCTATTCGCGTTGTTTGCTTTCAACTTCTTCTCCCGGATGCAATCGCGGTCGCTCGATCACATGGAGCGGCTCGGCTCGCGCCTGGTCGATCATATCCGCCTCGATCGCGAGAACAGCGACGTCGACGCTCCCAGCCCTCACGAGCCAGCCGAACGGCCCGGGCGTGGTCCGCGGGTGGCGGAGGCCGGGCGATGAAGCTCAAGCGCGCGCGCGAGTTCCGTCACGGCCGGATCGAGATCATCCCGATGATCGACGTGATGTTCTTTCTGCTGGTCACGTTCATGCTCGCGTCGCTCTCGATGCAGAGTCTCAACTCGATCACGGTAAATCTGCCGCAAGGCAACGCCGAGAACCTAAATCATAAGGAGCCTGTCACCCTCACGATCACCAAGGAAAGCAAGCTTTTTCTCGACAAGACTCCGACCACGCTCGAGACGCTCGCGTTCGCGCTCAAGCCGATGCTCGCGGGTGAGTCGGGCGTGGTGGTCAACGCGGACAGCGCCGCGCCCGAGGGAATCGTGGTGCAATCGATGCTCCAGGCGCGGCGCGCCGGCGTCGAGCATTTCATGATCGCGGTCAAGCGCGAATGAATTCGGCGGTTCAGATCGGGCGGATGCCGCCGCTCGACGATCCGTGGCGGCGGCTGCCGTGGCTGGTTCCCGCCGCGATTGCGGCGTGGATGATCCTGCTGTTCGCGTTCTCGCGAGTGCTCGAGCAGACTCCGGCGGTGGCGCCGCCCGAAAACGCCGTCGAGGCGCGCATCGTCGAGATTCCGATCGGCGGCCTCGCCGGAGGCGGCGGCGCCGGCGCCGCGCCCGCACCAATCGCCAAAGTGGTGCCGCATGTCGCGCCGAAACCGCATCCCGTTCATCATAAAAAGATCGAGACACCGGCGCCTCCGATTCCGGTCTCGCCCGAGGGCACTCTCAAGAGCAGCAACAGCGAAGCGGCTCCGGAGGGAACCTCTTCCGCGACCACCGGCTCGACTGGCGGCGTCAGCGGCGGTTCATCCACCGGAGGCGGAGGAGGCGGGGGCGGCGCGGGCTCGAGCGGCGGTGGAATCGGAACCAACACGCTCGGTGCTCGCGCGCTGTACGCGCCCACGCCCCAGATTCCCGACGACCTGCGCCAGGACGTGTTCCAGGCGGTTGCGGTGGCGCACTTCAGAGTCGCATATGATGGAGCGGTGACGGTGACGCTGACCACGCCGACTTCGAATCCGCGCCTCAACCAGCTTCTGCTGAGCGACTTGCAGCAGTGGAAGTTTTTTCCCGGAATGAAAGACGGCGTCGCGATTGATTCGGAGTTCGACGTGCGGATTCCGATCAGCGTCCAGTAGCGGCGCGCGGCGCGAGCGGGAAATCGGCGATGGCGGCAGCGGACATCTTTGACGCGACGGACGAGCTCAAGCGCGACGCGGAAGATTTCCTGCGCCGCTTCACGCGCAGCCACAAAGATGCGGTCTACGCCGAGCTGCGGTTCGAGGCGGTGGCCCTGCGCTCCGGCGCCGCGACCGACGGCGAGCCGCGCGACAGTATCGAGAGCGAGAGCGCGTCGTTCTCGATCGCGGTGCACGTGCGCGATCGCTCGGGCGCGATCGGCCACGGCCAAACAGGCGCCGAGGCCGGAGCGCTCGCCGCGCGCCCCGCAAAGCTGCGGACGGCTCTTCGCGCCGGTTTGGAGGAAGCATACGTTCGCGCCCGCGCGAGCGCGCGCGAGAAGGGCGCGCTCCTCAAAACACTCGGCGCGAGCGCGGCCGCGCGCGCGCTCCAGACCCTGACGATACCCGAGGCGGCGCCGATTCGCGCCGATATCGCGGCCGTGTTCCGCCGCGATCCTCGCGCGATCTCAATCGACGAGCTCAAGCGGCTCGCGCTCGATTCTTCCCGCGCCGTAAGCGCGCTCGGCGCCGAGATCGCCTTCAACGTGGTCTCCGCGATGACCGAGCTGCGCCACGAACTGTTCGCCAATACCACCGGAAGCCTGATCACGCAGGCGTTCGCATTCTCGCAGGGCGATTCCTACGTGGTCGCGCAATCGGCCGGCGGCCATCAGGAAAACTACGACACTATCGGCCAGCAGCGCGGCTTCGAATGCCTCGAGGAAGGATGGCACGGCGAGCTGATGCCGAATCCTGACCTGCAAACCTTCGCCGTCGCGCTCGCTTCCGAGGCGCGCGAGCTCGCCGCCGCACCGCTCCTCAAGCCGCCCGACGGCGAGGTGGTGGTCGTCACCGATCCGCATTTCAACGCGCTGGTCGCGCACGAAATCGTAGGCCATCCGAGCGAAGCCGATCGCGCGCTCAAGATGGAAGCGGCCTACGCCGGCCGGAGCTGGTTTCTGCGCTCGCTCGACGACAACGAGATCGGAAAGATGGTCGCGTCGCCCCTGCTGTCCGCGTGCTCGGACCCCTCGCTCGACGGCTACGGCCATTATCGCTACGACCACGAGGGCACGCCCGGACGCCGCGTGATGCACTTCGAGCGCGGCCGCTTCGGCGAGTTTCTCAACTCGCGCGCGACCGCCGCGATCCTGGGCGCCGAGCCAAACGGATCGGCGCGCGCGAGCGAAGGATGGCACGCGCCGCTGATTAGGATGTCGAACACCTTTTTCATGCCGGGCGAGACGCCGCCGGAAAAGATCATCGCCGAGGTCGAGCACGGCTACTACGTATGCGGCCATCAGATTCCCTCGATCGCCGAATCGCGCGAGAACTTCCGCATCTCGGCGCGCCGGGTTTACGAAATCGATCACGGGCGGATTGGGCGGCTCTACCGCTCGGGCAGCGTGATCGCCGACTCGCGCCGCTTCTTCATGAACGTCGACGCGGTCGGCGACGACCTGCGCCTGATCGCGATTCCCAATTGCGGCAAGGGCCAGCCGATGCAGGTAAAGCGGATGTCCAACGGCGGGCCGACGCTGCGCTCGCGCGCGCGCCTCGGTGGCGGATAGTGCTTGCTTCTGCCGAATTGAAAGACTTCGCACGCGCCGCCGCGCGAGTCCTCGCGCGGGAGCGAGATATCGCCGCGTTCGAGATCTACGCCGCGTCGGCGGAGAACCGGATCGCCCGGCTCTGCTACACATCCGACATTCCGTGCCGCGGCGTCGAGGAATTCAAGACGCTCCACGCCGACGGCTTCCAGGTGCGAATCGTGATGCGCCGCGACGCGCACGAAATCGGCACCGCGTACGAGGCGGGCGACCTGAGCCTGCCCGCGCTCAACTCCGCAATAGCTCGGGCGCGGCGTGCGACCGTGGTTGATCCGCACTTTCCCGGACTGTCAGTCGCCGCTCCGAAGCCGCCCGCCGCGCAGAGCCCTCACGGCGATCTCGCGCGCGCTACCGACGCGGCGCTGGCCGCGCCGCGTGGCGCATAATCGGCGGAGCGCTCGCTGCGTTTCGCAAGAACGAGGCTGCGCGCGCATCGAATCCGGGACTGGTGCTGGGCGGCGATATTTCGATTATCCGCGACCGAATCGCGATCGCCAATTCGGGTTTCTCCGATCTACGCACCGACGAGAGCGCGCATTTCAGTTCCTCGGTCACCGCGCTGGTCGAATCGCTCGACGCCAAGGGAACCGACAGCGCGCTGGGCGCGTCGATCGCCGCGATGCGCACGCAAGCGGCGCGGCTCGGACGCGACGCGGTCAGCCGCGCGCTCGCGCTGGGCCGCGGCGTGCGACCGCCCTCGGGAAGCTACCGCGTGATTCTCGGACCGCAGCCGGTCGCGGAGATTCTCAATTACATGGTGATGGGTTCGCTGACCACGGGATCGTTTCACGCTTCGAGCTCGGCGTATCACGGACGTTTCGGCGAGTGCGTGATGGACCAGCGGCTGACTCTCTTCGACGATCCGCAGGCTCACGCCGGAGCCGTGCGCAGGCGTATCACCTGCGAGGGATTGCCCGCGCGCCGCGTCGACCTGATCCGCGACGGGCGGATCGTCGGCCTGCTCTCGACGATCTACGATTCGCATCGCCTCGAAACCGACGAAGCCCGCGCCGAGAAACTCGGTCCCCTCGGCACAGACGCGAAATTTTCGCCGTCGAGCGGATACCGACTGGGCGAAGGCGGCGGCCGCCGCTTCGACTCGCATCCTTCGAGCTCCGGCACCAACGTGATCATGCGCACGCGCGGCGGCGTCTCCGAGCGCGAGATGCTTGCGGCGGTCGGCGACGGAATCTACGTCGGCCGCGTCTGGTACACCTATCCGATCAACGGCCAGCGCGCGGGCGACTTCACCTGCACCCTCAGCGGCGATTCATATATGATCAGAAACGGAAAACTCGCCGAGCCGCTCGCACCGAACAGCCTCCGGATCAACGCAAACATCGCGCAGGTTTTCGATGCGCCGATCGCGCTCAGCTCGCACCCGGCCCCCGCGATAGTCTGGGGCGCATCGGAGGCCTTCTACGTCCCCGCCCTCGCCGTCGAAGGAATAGCGCTCGCCGCGGTAGGCGACGGCGACTAGCGACCACCGCATCATAGTCATCCTGCCACGAAAGTCGGTGGAGCGATGAGAATCGTAATCTCAGCCAAGCCCCCCGGCCGTCATTCCGAGCCCTGGGCGAGGAATCCCGAGGCGTCCATGCTCGACGCCAACACCACATGCAGCGGCCCTTCGCCCGGGATTCCTCGCGCGGCAGCCACGCGCGGGAATGACAACCGCACCTGTCTTCGTAGGGGCGGCTCGCGAGCCGCCCGTCTTTCGCGTAGCCGCTCGCTACACGCTAACTTTCGTCCCGCGTGGCAGGCGAAGGATCTCATCGAAACGATTAGGCATATCAAATAAAAGAACGAAAAGTAGGCTTTATTTGACGCGTCCGTTTGGGAGGGGGGCGGAGATCGGGCCGATCATCAGAGATCGCAAACCCCTTGGGGGACAGGCGTTTTAAGTCGTTTGCACGCCGCGCCGTTTCCCTAACGGTCGTTCGGGTTTTTGCCAGATTTGTTCATGGCTGAACTGTTCAGCCTTATGCCCGATTCCACTTCGTGCAAAAGTGATCGCGTGGAAGCAAACTGCTCACTATCGCGCACCATTTTGCTTGGCCCATTCCAAGCGGATACTTCCGCGGCCAGTCATCAATCCGCCAAGACACGAATACATAAAGAACTTACTCATTTCCGCGAGCCGCGCGCGGCAATGGGTATTCTTCGTGTCTTGGTCTCTTCGTCTTCCTTGGTGTCTTCGTGTTTAGTCTTTTCTGGCGCTCTCGGAGCGCCCAAAAATCGATGACCAAAAAAGATGCTGAAACGAACCCATTGCCGCAAATTCGGCAGCATCTACAAGGAGTTTATTTTTTGATCCAATAAAAAAGATACCAAACGAACCCACCGCAAAACGCCCGAATCAAAAAATCCAGGGCACCACCTTGTCCAAAATTACCCGCAAGCGAATCGAGCGGCATCCGTCAGGCGAGCGGCTTGTTCCAGAATTCCATCCGCGCGCTGCCGGCCATCGCCTCGGCGAATCCGAACTTGCGATAGAGCCCGCGCGCGACGTGATTGTCTTCACGCACTTCGAGCGTCAGGCGGCAGCAATCGAGCGCGCGCGCCTTAGTCTCGATCCGCGCGAGCATCGCGGCGCCCGCGCCTTTTCCGCGCATCGCGCCCAGCACCGAGATGTCGTGGATATTGAGGAGCGGGCGAGCATTGAAAGTCGAAAACCCGAGAAAGCAGATCGCGAAGCCGATAGGATCACGCCCGTGGTATGCGAGGAGCACGTAGCACGCGGGATGCGCGCGCAACCCCTCGACCAATTCCTTCCGCACCTTCGGCGGCATCGCGGCGCCGCCTTCCATCGGGTCGCGCATATACAGATCGAACAGCTCGATCAGCGCCGCCGCGTGCGCGGGGTCGGCCAGGTCCGCGTCGATGATTGCGAAGTCAGTCGTCACGGCGCTCGCTCACGAAATCCGCTTGTCGTCCTTGTAAACTTCTTCCCAGTTCTTGAAGCCCTGCGAGTCCCAGCGCTTCCAGGTGCCTTCGCGCTTGCCGTCCTTGTACATCCCCTGCGCGGAGATTTTGCCGTTGGTATACCAGCCGATATGCTCGCCGTCCTCGACCCCGTCCTTGTAATGATCGATCGAACCCTTCTGCCCGTTGTCGTACCACATCGTCCACTCGCCGTCCTGCTTGCCGTCGTGATACGCGCCGCGCAGCATCATGGTGCCGCCGCTGCGATAGAGCACGAACGGACCGTCCTTGACCGGTTGTCCGTCAACGATTTTCTGGCACCAGGTTTCGTCGCCTGCGGCGGCGCCGAGCCCATCGCGGTGGTTCCCGACGGACAAGAGATCGGCGCACTCGCAGAGGGGTTGCAGGCGACAAAAAGCAGCGCCGGAAAAATCAGAAGTAACGCTTTAAGTTTCATCGAAGCCTCGATTTGCCGCAGTCGATTACAGATACAGATTACACCAATGTGGCGGCCCGGTTCAGCATGACCGGCGTCCCACCATTAGTCGCGCGCGGAGCGGCCTTTGAAATATCCTCTCCCACCGGGAGAGGGCGACGCGGCGCGATGCTTGCGTTTGTTTCGCAAGCATCGTGACACGTGGGTGAGGGCGGCCTTGCGCTGTGCGGTCTTTTCTAATCGCGCGTCGCTTCGCGCCGCGCTGAATTCGGACCCTCATATGACCTCTCCCATACTGGGCGAGGGATCAGATCAGCGGGCGTCGCGATTTATCCGCACGTACAGATGACGCTTCGCGTGGCCGACGGGCCGTCGGCGACCACTGGCATAAGAGTCAGCACGACCGGCGTCCCGCCGGTCGATTGTTCGCGCGGATCATCATTCCAAAGAAAAAAGCGGGATGCGCGCGAGGCGCATCCCGCCGAGCAATCGCGAGCGTGAACTCGATCAGCCCTTTGAGCCGGTCGATCCGAGGAGGTTCCCGCCGAGCGTCGCGTTGCCGACGCTGGTGTCGCCGATCACGTTGATCATCGCCGGCTTGCCCGACTTGAACGCGCGCTCGAGCGCCGGAATGATCTGCTCCGGCGTCTCGACCTGCTCGCCGTGGCATCCCATCTCGGCGAAAATCTTGTCGTAGCGGATGTCCTTCAACATGTTGAACGGATCGGTCTTGCCCTTGAGCCCCGGCATCTGATCGAAGTTCGGTCCCCACGAGCTGTTGTTCCACAGCACGGTGACGATCGGCAGCTTGTAGCGCGCCGCGGTCTCCATGTCGAAGCCGCCGATGCCGAGTCCGCCGTCGCCCTCGATCACCACCACCTGCTGTCCCGGCCGCGCGAGCTGCGCGCCGATGCCCATCCCGACGCCGTGGCCGACGGGCGCGAGGGGGCCCGCGTCGACCACCTGGCCCATGAAGCGGCAGGTGAATGCGCGGCTCATCCATCCCGAGAGCGTGAAGCTGTCGATGATCGTGGTCGCGTTCTTGTCGAGCACCTTGATCAGGTCCTCGCACAGGCGCGCCGGATGAATCGGCTTGTTGCCGATGACCTTGCTGTTCTGCTCCTTGATCTGCGCCTCGAAGCGCGCGCGCGTCGCGCCGACTTCTTTGGTCCATTCGGAAGTCTTGTTCTTCGAGAAGTCGAGCTTGAGTTCTTTGATCCGATCGATCATCTGGCGCAAGACGAGCTTGCAATCGCCGACGATCGGAAGGTCCGCGTTGACCTGCCATCCGATTCGCGTCGGAGTCGGATCGACCTGGATGTACTTGGCCTTGTCGGTCCACGTCGGCGGCTGTCCAAAATGTTCACCGCTCCAGAAGCGGAAGCCGACCGCCAGCACCACGTCGGCCTTTCCGGTAAACGGCTTCTTCCACGCGCCGCGAATCGCGAGCGGATGCTCCTCGGAGACCGCGCCCTGGCCCGCGCGCCGCGTGTAAACCGGGATCCCGGTCAGCTCGACGAACTCGCGCAGCTCCGCGCCCGCCTGCGACCAGAAGAGCCCGTCGCCGCCGGCGATTACCGGACGCTCGGCTGCGTGCAGCATCTCGACCGCGCGATCGATCTTGGCTGGGTCGCCCGCGCCGCGCACGTCGTCGAGGGTGAATCCGCGCGCGCCCTTGCGCTGCCCGGCTTCTTCTTCATGGTGATAGAGAATGTTCTGCGGAATCTCGAACAGCGCGACGCCTTGCGGCGGCGAGATCGCCTCGCGAAAGGCCGAGCGCAGGTCGAACTCGATCGAGCTCCAGTCGGTCACGCGCTTGGTGAACTTCGAGAAGCTTTTCACAACTTCCGAGCCGTAAGCTTCCTGGAACGATCCCAGATGGTCTTCGGTGTTGGGATGCTGTCCCGAGATGCAGACCACCGCGCTGTTGGTCAGACCCGCGACGCAAAGTCCCGTGACCGCGTTGGTGAGGCCGCATCCCGCCGTGACCATGCATACTCCCACCTCGCCCGAGCTGCGAGCGTACGCGTCGGCGGCGTAGGCGGTCGCTTGTTCGTGGCGCATGTGGATCAGCTTGATGTCGTTGTCGCGCAATTGCGCGAGGATCGGGAACAAGTGTCCGCCGTTAATTGCAAAGCAATAGCGAACGCGATTTTCCCGCATCACGCGGGCGATCAGTTCGCCGCCGTCTCGCTTAGCCATCTGAAGTTCCTCCGTGCGATTATTCCCGCCGCGCGGCGCCGCCCTTGATGACGGCGCCAGTACGCGCCCGCGCCGAGCGGGTCGCGCCGAGTTCGCGGTACGGGATTCGTTCGGTTCGAATCCTTGCACATTTCACTCGGCGGCGAAAAGCCGAAGTTATCCCGCGCGCGAACATTGCGGAAGAAACGTGCGGAAACTGGTGGAAGCTATGAAGGAGACAAACGGGAAGATTAGTGCCGGGATATTTTCGTGCGGGGTATGGTTGATCCTTCTCGTCAAGACTGCCACTTTTGTTCATCGCATCGCGCGGACAGAGTCTGGAAGACGCGCGACGAAGATTAAAGTTTCGTAACTTTCAAAGTCGCGTAAGATTTCAGAGTCGCGAATGACAATCAGGATCGGATCGGCCGGCAGGATCGTATTTGCCGCGATGATCGCGCTGCTTGCTTGCGCGACGGCGGCGTCCGCCTTCGATCTGATGAATCCGACTTCGTGGCCCGTCATCCCGGTCCCCGAGGTTGCGACCGATCCCAACGCCGGAACCACGGTCGGCATCCTGCCGGTCTATCTCGACACCGATTCCAAGGATCAGATTCGCAACATTATCGCGCCCGATATCAACTGGAACACGACGCTCGGCGCCGGCGGCAATTTCCGCTACCTCGCCTATCCCTCCGAGGATATCAACTGGTACACGGTGGCCGGCGGATCCTGGAACATCGCGCGCAAAGTCGATCTCGATTATCAGGGCGGACGAACTCACAAGAACTGGTTCACGTACGAGGGCCGCCTCTATTTCGAGCGCGATCCAACCGAGCGTTTCTACGGGGTCGGCAACAATTCGTCGGAGGGCAACGAGTCGAACTACACGACTCAGCAGCTTTATGCGGAAGGAATCGTCGGCCTGAATTTCACCGACAAGCTGCAGCTCTCGGTCATGGAGCGGCCGCGATGGATTCGCATTCAGAGAGGCGCCTTCGACAATCTGCCGGATATCTCCAAGCAGTTCCCAAATCAGAAGGGCCTTGGCGGCGGCAGCGAGATTCTGACCCAGACGATGCTCCAGTACGACTCGCGCGACTCGGTGGACATCCCGCGCCACGGCGGACTCTTCCGGGTCTTCTACGGGGTCGCGGATCGGAGATTCGCCAGCTCGGTCTCGTACAACCGCTTCGGCGCCGAGATCCGGCAGTACTATCCGATCGGATCGCGAATCACTCTGGCCGGCCATCTGTTCACGGAATACCAGCCGGCGGGCGGCGAGATGCCGTTCTGGGCGATGGCGCGGCTGGGCGGCGACGACAGCGAGCTCGCGGATCAGCAGCCGCTGCGGGGATACGGCACCGGCCGTTTCGTTGACAACAATCTTTCGGTCGGAAATTTCGAAGTTCGCACCCGGGTTTACGACGCGAATCTGTTTGGCACTCACGGCACGCTCGAGATCGCACCGTTCGCGGAAGCGGGCCGCGTCGCTCGCTCGATGGGCTATGATCCGGTGGCGTGGTCCGCGCTGCATCCGGTCGGCGGAGTCGGCTTTCGCGGAATCGCGGAACCGTTCGTGGTCGGCTACGTCGACGTCGGATGGGGCGGCGAGGGTGCGGCGGTTTTCTCTGGAATCAACTATCCGTTCTAGCTTTGCGCTCCGGCCGCGGCGTCAGGCGGGTTTGGTCGCGACGAAAATCGGAACATCGGTGATCTCGTAGCGCACGCAGAGCTCGCGCGCTGCGTACTCGCCTGGCTGCACGATCGCGCATCGAAGCCCGCGGGCATCGATCCGGGCGGCCAGATCACTTCCGTATTGGCGCCAGTGGCCTTGATAGTTCGCGCGTCCAAATTCCACCGTCGCCATTTCGCGCCAATTGGGCACCATCGGCACCATGGTCACCGCGCATCCTCCCGGCGCGAGCACTCGGGCGATCTCGTCAAGCGCGGCACGCTCGTCCTCAACGTGTTCGAGCACGTGGCTCGAGAGCACCAGGTCGAATGCATAAGAACGGAACGGAATTGCGGTCATGTCGGCGCGCGCACTGATGGCGCGTCTCCCGATATCGACGCCCGCGTACAAGAATTTGCGATGCGACTGGAAGACGCGGGATAACGCGCGCTCGGGAGCAAAATGCAGAATCGACGAATGCTCCGGCATCGCGCGCAGCAACTCTTCGAGATACAACACCAAGACCCGGTGCCGCGCGTGGCTGCGGCATCGGAGGCATACCGATGCCGGCACGATCACATCTTCGCGGATGTAGTCGAGGAAGCGCGTCCCGCGCCATCCGCAGCATGGGCATTGATGGCGCTCGGGTCCCAGCAGGTTGGCGACCTTGAAGAAGCGGTTGCGCAGCCGCAGGCTTCGGTACTGCGCATACGGCAACAGGCCCAGGCGCTGAGCCCGTTCAATCTCCCTTCCGATCGCCATCGCGCGAGTGTAGGTCCCGCCGTGAAATTGAGCAAACGCGTGCCTAAAGTTTCTCGATCAGATCGCGCGAGATGTCGTCGAGGCATTCGTCGAATCCGTCCATCGGCGGATTGAGAAAGATCTGGCTGAGACCCGCCTTGTCCAGCGCGCGAAGCTGCTCGAGCACGGCCTCGCGCGGACCGACGATCGTGGTGGCGCCGATCGTCTCCGCGGTCACGAATCTTTTTTCCTCCGGCGCAACGAAGCAGCAGTGTCCTATATGAACGTCGAGGTAGCGCTCGGCCGCGGGCGTCTTGAGCGCCGCGACGTGCTCGGCATACGCGTCGTAAATCTTGCGCGCGCCGGGCGGCAGCGAATTAGGACTCGCGTAGCCCGCCACGATCGCGTGCATCGAGGCCATCACCCAATGCCCCGTCATCGCCTTGACCCGCGGCGAGTCGATCGCCTCGCCCGGTTTCAGCACGCAGACATGGGTCAGCGAGACGATCGGCAGCTTCGACGCGTCGCGTCCGGCCTTTGACGCTCCCGCTTGCGCGTGCCTGCGCACGGCGGCGACGCGCTCGGGCGTCGCGACGCCGGTAGTAATAATGCCGTCGCCGAACTCGCCCGCGAGAGCGAGGGTCTTAGGCCCGTTGGCGGCGACGTAGAACGGAATCCTGTCGTCGAGGTTGATGAAGCGGCGGTCGCGATGCAGAAAGCGAATCTTGCGCTCAAGTCCCTCGGTTCGGTAGTTCGCTTCGCCGGTTGCGAGCAGATCGTGAATGACGCGCACCTGCTCGCGAAAATCATCGTGGCGCACCGGCGGCAGTCCCATCACGCGGCGGCCGGTATGTCCAGTTCCGAAACCCAGGATCGTGCGGCCGGGAGCGAGCTGGTTGATCGTCGCGATCGAATGCACCGTCACCGGCGCGATCCGGTTTGACGCGACGGCGACTCCGGTGCCGAGCTTGATGCGTTTGGTGCAAGTCGTGGCGATCGCCATGCACGCGTATGTATCGCCCCAGATCATATGCGAATCAGGAATCCACGCATGCGAAAATCCACGAGCCTCCGCGTGCGGCACGTCATGCGCGATCCGATCCGGCTTGGTAAAAATCAAAGTTCCAAATTCCATGCTCGATTACTCCCGTCTCCAGCGACTATAGCGGCGCGCGCCACACCTCGGCCAGATTCGCGGACCGCGGCATGATTGAGGCTTAAGTGGCACAGGCTTTAGCCTGTGGCCCGCACCGGCTAAGGCCGGTGCCACTTGTGAGATCGCGCCGCGGCAATTGTCGACAGCCTCTTCAATAGTGGGGCGGGCCTCCGGCCCGTCATCGACGGCGGACCAAAGGTCCGCCCACCAATGAAGAGCGGGATTCCTCACGCGCGGCAGCCACGCGCACGAGAGTCACGCGTCAGCAGCGACTATTAATTGACGGAGATATCTTCCAAGGCTTCCTATCTTGACAAATTGTCACTAGCATGTTACAGGTAGTCACCACGTGCTTAGGAGCACGCGCCGCCCGTGTTCCCGCCCGACGCCCGGTTCAGGGTTCGCAATATCTAACGATAAGGTGATGACATGGAACCACTTTGCCGGAAATGGCCCTGTATGCACGGTCCCGAGGTCGCGCTTTGGCAACGATTTCTATCGTCCAGAGGGGTCTACTCCGGCGCGATCAATGGTGAATTCGACGATCGAACCTATGATGCAACCATTGAATACCAGCGCGAATCAGGAATGAGACCCGACGGTGTGGTCGGCCCCGCGACCCTTGAGCGGGCGACGCGGGACGGTTTCGTGCCGCCTTCAGATAGTCCTGACCGAGAGCATTTCATCACCAAAGGCGGTGTGGAGCTTTCGTCGTTGGACCGACAGGTTCTAACCCAGGTTGCATACAGTTATTATCTCTGGACCGGAGAAGATTTGACAGTCACCAGCGGCACGCGAACGCCATCGAAGCAGGCGCAAGCAATGTACGAAAAGCTAACGCACGGCGGAATTCCCTCGTACTTTTACGCTGACCATACGGCGTACGAGGAAATTTTGGCTGCATACGATGACGCGCGTAAAACAGGAGCGAGCGAAGACACAACAGTCGAGGCGATGACCCAGGTGATTGAACGGCAGGTCTCGCGGGGTGTGTACATTTCGCGGCATCTTCGAGGCGAGGCAGTCGACGTGAGGAGCTACGACATGTCTCAGGAGAATCAGGCGGTGCTTAAGGAAGCGGTTGGCAGAATCTTGGGCGATCCCGACCGGCATCTGATACAAGAGTCAGATCACCTTCATCTTCAGTTTTGATCGGGTTGGAGAATCTCGCGGAACAGAGGTCCATGGTTTCTTGCGGCTGAATCTCCAGCTTGGGTTTGGCCTCCACTCGCACCTTCACTAGCAGATAATCGCGTGCCATCTCGAGACGCTCCATTAGAAGTGGCTGGTCGGTACCGTGGGTGCGCACGGAGTCTGACTCTCGTCGGGATCGCCGCAACGCTGATTGGCCTGTTGGTCGCCTGCGCAGGCGCGAGCGCGAAGAGCGGCGGATCGTTCGGTCAAGAGTCCGCTCTCCTTTCCTATGTTGTACCCGAGAAATCGGGATCTGCTACGCACTATCACTGGATCTTCCGGCGCCCCAATTCCAATCGCGAGCAATTCTTCGTCGAAGTACCTGAGCCGCCGAAGCTCGTATTTTGGGCTACAAAAGAAAGAAGGGTTTACTATGCGATAGGCTCGCGCATCTTTGCCGCCGCCTATCCGCACGCGCATGCCCTCCCTTCATACGTAGCCGAGGCGCCGTCCCCGAATGTGGCCGCTATTTGGATCGAACGCAGCACCGGCAGACTGCGAGTGATCGTTCTGAAGGAAATTTCACAAAGCTCGATCACCCGAAAAGCCGACGGCACGTTAATTTATCGGCTCGATGATGGCGTCCGCGTCCCCGCGCCAGGTCTGCCAGACTGGGGTGCTCCGGGAGTTTGCACCGTATTCGAACTGGGCTCGGGCGGTACGTGGACTCTGGTGGCTCGGCGTGTGACCAAGTTCGGAGCTGGCGACACGCCCGGCCTGGATGTCGTAAGTGGCTTTCGCCATGAGCGCGGCGTTAGCCAGGACAGCCTTCTGACGTCATACACATGTGCATACGGGCAAACTTGCGGAAGAGATTTGCCTGCGCCAACGGCCTCGGCGCTACGCGGGTTGGTAAATTATCCAGCTACGAACTTCCGCTATATTCCTCCAGCGGACGGCCTGAGCGGATTAGTGTTCCGCACGATCATGGGTGATACGCTGCACGCTGAGACTCCGGTCTTTTCGGTATCGCAGGGGAATCGGACGCTGCGGCAGATAAATTTGTATCACCGAAACCAGATAGGGTTGGCGCGCAACGGCAGATACTTGCTGCTGGCTGACGAGTATTCCGGCGATAATCCGGTTCTGCTTGACCTTAAAACAGGCGACACGGTGTTCTCGATTCGCGCGCGCGCGGCGGTTTGGGTCCCTGATTACCATCAATGACGATCAGCAACTTGCTCTTTGATCTCGATGGGACTCTGACCGATTCCCGCGTGGGCATTGTCATATCGATCCGGCATGCGATGCGTGCCCTCGGCGTCGAGCCGCCGCCTGAAGATTCGCTCGGATGGTGCGTCGGACCGCCGATGCGCGAAAACTTTGCGCGGCTTTTGAGAACCGACGATTCGACGCTCATCGATCGCGCTTTTGCGCATTACCTCGAGCGCTACGAATCAGTCGGATACCGCGAAAATCTGGTGTACTACGGGGTTCCCGCGATGCTGACGGCGCTCGCGCCGGGGCGCCGCCTGTTCGTCGCGACCTCGAAGCTTGCTTCCAGCGCCGAACGGATCCTCGCCGAGTTCAAGCTCCGCGATTTCTTCGAGGGCGTTTATGGAAGTGAGCGCGATGGCCGATGGGCCGACAAGCGCGAGCTGGTGCCGCACGTGCTTGATGTCGCACGCCTCGACGCTCGCGCCACCGCGATGGTCGGCGATCGTGCCCATGACATCGACGGCGGACGCGCGGCCGGTATCGTCGCGATCGGCGCGCTCTGGGGCTACGGCACGCGCGAGGAGCTCTCCGGCGCCGACGTGACCTGCGACGCGCCGGCCGACCTGCCCGGGATACTCGCGCGTCAGGCGTCGGGTTCGCCGTCGTAGTAATCGACCTCGGTTCCGCGCCGATAGATCGCGCCGAAGACCTTTTTGCCCGTCGGGCCGATTCCGACCGCGACCTTCTTTGAGTCGGGATAAACGCAGACCTCGGTATCGATCACGGTCGAGAAACACAGGTAGCGCAGCGGCGCGCTGGAAGAATTGATCAAACGATGCGGATGCGCCGGGCCCGCCGGCATCGCGATATAGTCGCCGGCGCGCACCTCGAGCTTTTCATCGCCAAGCCGCAGCGTGCCCGCGCCGTCGAGGATGTAGATCGCCTCCTCGTTGGCCCAGTGATAATGAAACGGCCACGCCGACTTGCCGGGCGAAATCTCGAACAGGCTGCATCCGAGCTGCACGCTTCCGGCAGCTTGTCCGAGCAGCTTGCGCTTAAAGGCAAAACCGCTGCCGCGCGAATTCTCGATCCACTGCATTTCCTCCTGATGCACAACGTTCGGCGAGTTGGCCATCCTGGTTTCTCCTGAGAAAAATGATTGAGGCTTAAGTGGCACAGGCTTTAGCCTGCGGTTCCAAATCTCAGCGGGCGACGCCGATCGCGGCGAAGACCCGGTGATGCACCGGCAGCGGATCGCCGGGAAACTTCTGATTGAGCATCGCGGCCATCTCCGCGTCAAAGCGCTCGACCGCATCGGGCTTGAGATCGGCGCCGATTCCCGCGCTCGCGCGAATCCGCCCGCGCCACGACTCGTGCGTGTAGGGCGCGTCGAGATCGAACGAGAACGTCTCGATATTCCGGAAGCCCGACAGGCCGAGCACGTGGGTGTACAGCGGATGAATCCCCATCCCGCCGTTCAGCTTCCAGTCTGGATTGTGCTTCATGATGAGCTTCTCGGTCTCATCGGCGACGTTGCCGGGCAGCGGTATCCAGTCGAAGTTCGCGAGGACGAGCCGCCCGCCCGGCTTGAGAACCCGGCGCACTTCAGCCGCCGCGCGCCGGCTGTCGAACCACTGCCAGCACTGTCCTGCAGTCACCAGGTCGAAGCTCTTATCGTCGAGGCCCGTACTCTCAGCCGTCGCGGTGACATAGCGGACCTTGACCCCCGCTTCGCGGTCGAGCCGGGCCGCCTGCTCCATCATCGCCGGTAAACGATCGACTCCGGTCACTTGCATCCCGCGTTTGGCAAGGCCGCGCGCGATCGTGCCGGTCCCGCATCCGAGGTCGAGCGCGGCGTGCCCCGTGCGGATTATTCCCATCGCGGCCAGCCGCTCGAAGAACGCATCGGGGAATCCTGCGCGATGCCGCGCGTAGTCATTCGCGGTCTTGCTCCAATCGATTCGGCTGCCGAGCTCTCTGATGTTTTCCAGGGCGGGGTCTGGCTTCGCTTGCGCTGGCATTTTGACCGTCTCCTTGCGTTGCGCGCTCAACTGTATATATGTTGTCTAAACTAGATGCAACTTGAACGCAAGCGATGCTCTTGACGAGATCGCCCCGCGATGGCGTCATGGCGCGGTGGCTACTCGCAACTCCGATCGCGCCCAGATGCTGACCGCCGCCGAGGCGGCAGGCGCACTGGGCGTAAAAGTCGGGACGCTTTACGCCTACGTCAGCCGCGGATGGCTTAAAAGCTATCGGCGCAGGGTAGGGCGCCAGGCGCTCTATCGCCGCGGCGATATCGAGGCGCTGCGGGGAGTTATCGTGCCCGAACGCGGGCGCAGGGGCCGCGCGCTGCCCGACGCGTCGTCGTGGGTTACGGTCGCGCAGCCGAAAAATTCGGAATCGACGGCGCCGGGCGTGATTGTCGCCGAGTCGGGGGTCAGCTCGATTATCGACGGGCAACTCGCATACCGCGGCTATCCGATCCAGGAAGTTGTCGAGCACGCCTGCTACGAGGAAGTCTGCCTGCTCCTGTGGAACGGCGAACGGCCGTCGCCGGACGAGACCGCGGCGTTGCGCGCCGAAATAGCGGGAGCCGCGATGGCCGCCGAAGTCGCGTCCGCGATCGAGACTGTCGGCCGCGACTCGCCGCCGCTGCTGCGGATGGCCGCGATGCTGCCGGCGCTGGCGGCGTGGGATCGGAGGCAGGCGCCGCGCGCGCGAATCGATCGTGCGAAATTGATCGTCAGCCAACTGCCGCTCGCGCTCGGGACTCACGCGATCAGTGGACCGGCCAACGGCGCCGGGATGGCGGCGCGGCTGCTGCTGGCGGTCGCCGGGAGTTCAGCGCCGGAGTGGGAGGTGGCGGCGCTCGACCGCGTGCTGGTGGCATGCGCCGAGCACGAGCTCAATGCTTCGACCTTTGCGGCGCGAGTGGTCGCGAGCACCGGCGCCGACCTGTTCGCGTCGGTGCTTGCCGCGCTGTGCTCGCTATCGGGTCCGATTCACGGCGGAGCCTGCGATAGGATCGAAGAGATGTTCGCGCAGATCGACGCGGGAACAAAGGTCGCCGATTGCCTCGACGCGATCGCGCGGGAGCATCGCCTGCCCCCCGGCTTCGGCCACGCGATCTACTCCTCCGGCGATCCGCGCGCCGCGCTGCTGCGGACGCATGCCGAGACTCTCGCGAGGCGCAAGGGACGCAAGCTCTTCGAGGCCGCGCTCAAGGTCGAGGAGGCGGTATGGAAGCGCGATCGTCTGCGCCCGAATCTCGATTTCTATCTTACGGTATCAACCCGGATGCTCGGGTTTCCGCGCGGCATCCCGGCCGCGATTTTCGGAATCGGCCGCGCCGCCGGATGGATCGCGCACGCGCTCGAGCAATACGCGGACAACCGCCTCATCCGTCCGCGCATGCGCTACCGCGGCGCCCCGCAACGCCACTGGGTTTGAGCTAGTGGGTCAGTTTGAGAACTGACGGCAGACTGAGGTGTCGTTCCCGCGCGTGGTTGCCGCGCGAGGAATCCCGAGCGAAGGCCTGCGGTGTGGTGTTAGCGTCGAGCATGGACGTCTCCGGGATTTCTCCTTTCGGTCGAAATGACGTATGCAGGCGAGGTGCATGAGTATCGTAGCCTCAGCCGAGCCCCCGATCGTCATTCCGAGCCTCGGGCGAGGAATCCCGGAGCGGCCATGCTCCGGAGCCAACATTACGCACTGCAGCCCTTCGCCCGGGATTCCTCGCGCGGCAACCACGCGCGGGAATGACACTCAGAGAACGTTGCAACGATGAACTGCGAATGAAGCCTTAACAAGAAATGGTGGTTAGTCAAACTGACCCACTACCAGATCTGGACTATACTGGAAGGCATGGTGGACCACCGGCCCGTAAACAGAGATCATCCCGAGGAGAAGTCACTCCGTGGTAATAGGAACATGACTGCTGACATACTAAAGAGGCTCGACTTCGAGCGCCGAAGTACAGGCGAACTCTCGTATCGTTTACTCACATTGCGCCACAACCCGAGAGGTCGACGAAGTTATCCATAACGAAATCTCACTTGCCGAGGAGCGCAAATACATCCTGGAGTGGAAAGTCTATGACCACGATACTCCGTCAGACCTGAAAGACCGTCTCCTCGCCGCCGGCTTTGAGCCAGGGCCGGTAGAAAGCCTCATGGTGCTGCCGGTCAACAAAGAAGCGTTAGCCGCTTTCGAAGCTCCGGCGTATGAGATCAAGCGTATCGATGACCCACCAGATCTGAACGACGTAGCCGCTATATCTCGCGAAATAGGCCGAACCAACGTTGACGACGAGAAACGGCGACTGGCGCTCATGCTGCGGAGAGCTCCCAACCAAATGAGCGTCTATGTCGCATACATTGATGGCGAGCCCGTCGCGTGCGGAAGAATCCACTTCAAAGAGCATAGTCAATTCGCCGAACTCTGCGGCGGCCGAACCAGGGCAACGCGCCGAAACCAGGGTCTCTATACCGCGCTGGTCGCCGCGCGCCTGAAGGAAGCCCTCGCGAGAAACCGCAAATACATCGTCGTGGATGCGCTTCCTACTTCAGAGCCCATTCTCCTAAGGAGGGGATTCCAATTTGTGACTCACACTCAACCCTTTGTGTACCGATCCCGCTCATAGGAGCCGATCTTTCCGTCTTCTCGGTGCCTTGGTGTCTTAGTGGCCGCCTGCTGTTTTTCGTTGCAGCGGAACGGCGCGACCGCGGCGCACGGCAGTTATGACGGCGTTCGGGTATCAAGTGGCAGGAAGGAGATGGCAAGCCTTCGCATGATTGAGGATTTTTTCCGCCGCTTCTCCGGAACTTAAATCTGAAACATCCAATGTCAACGTGTTTGGGTGTGAAATTTTCAAAACCTCTTCATCCTTCGCATATCGCGACGGCGACGCCGGGTTGATTTCCTTGAACCGAGCGGCGCGCTCAGGGGTGCCAATACGCTTCTCGTGCGCTTCGACCGAACATAGAAGCCGGACCGGGACGTAGACAGCCTGCCGGGCTTGCGCCACCCGCTCGATCTTGTCAAACCAGATTTCGTCTTCTGCCTTTCCTTCAAGCAGGCTGTTCGTTAATACGAAACTATATTCCGGCGGAGAGATGTGGATCATAGTATCCAGTACGATATCCCGTATCTCGCTAACACTCTTCCAGATTTGCTCCGGAAGTTTTGTCACGCCATCGGCTCTGATGATGGTGAACAGCAGATTGTTGATTAGATGATTATCGACAAGCCTGAAATTCCCTTGTCTTACAATTTCCTTCGCAACAGTATATTTGCCGGTTCCGGGAAATCCAATCAGGTAGATGATCGTATTTCTCATATTTGCAGCTGCGGAATGCGTTCTTTATTGTTGAGAGTCATCCAATTATCCTCCCACGAGGTCCGCAAGCGCCATCGTTACTAGGTGTCCACAGACTAACCGAGTTCGAAGCTGGCCAGACCGTACACCTGTTCGATCGGCGTGTCGGGTATTTTCTTATTATACATCCGCGCGCATTCGAATGTCGGCGCGAGCTTATGACGTTTGACCAAGGCGCCCGCCGCACGGTTGATTTCGGGAACGTCGATAAAAATCGGCGCGCCGTCGACCTCAGCCGCTAGCGCCTGAAATATCAACTCCGCGATAGCTTCGTCGGAGGCGAATAAGGGTCCGATTCTGAACCCGGTCTGGGCCGGACGGATCACGCCGTCAGCCGGCGATCTGACCATCGTGAATAGCGCCGATTCCGCGGCATCCGGGCTGGCGTAACCAGCAGGCCAGGAAATTATCCCGTCGCGCGCCGAAAACCGTTGCATCGTAGGCAGCTAACTTCGCGAACGGAATCTCACTCAACTTGGTCAGCCCCTGCGGTACCGTTCCGCCGCCGATTCCCTGGTAACGCACATCACGATAGGCATTTTTGAATCCGGACTTCTCGTAGTTGCCGATTTGAGCTACGACTCCGTCCAGGCCGACGTTGCGATCGCCCATGTAAGCCATCGCGGCGTTCCATATTTCGATACCGTAGCCGAGCCCGCGCAATTCCGGCTTGACGATATACATGCCCAGGAATCCATAGTCCGCGTCGTAGGCTACCGTTGAGATGCTCGCGACCGGTTCTCCTTCAAGTGAGCCGACGAAGAAGCCGTCGGGATCGGCCGCGAAAAAAGAATCGGCGTCGGAGTGTCCTGGGTTCCATCCTTCCGCCGTCGCCCACGAAACAGCCAGATCGAGCTCGATCCGCGTCATTCGTCTCACGGTATAATTGCCGCGCTTTTTCATTCTCCAATCCTCGCCGTTGCCCCGACCTCAGTTGCTACGAATGCGCAGCCGCGCGCCGAGCGCGAGAAAGATCAGAACGGCGGGAAGCACCAAATCACTATATAAGGCCGGGCCCGCGTTATTCGGTGCGTAGTTGTGGTTGACGATGATTTGCCGGAGATGACCGATCGCGTCGCCCCACAACCATACGGTCGCCGCGACGATTGTCGCGAACCAGAAGGCTCCCCGCTGCCAGATGCATAGGAGGCCAAGGGTGCCGACGGCGAGATTTGCGATCGCAACCTCATACTGGAACGGGCTGGGAGCCCATCCGATGCTCGCCGCGATTTGCTCGGACATGAATGCGTGGCCGTAGAAAGCAAACACCCCTTCGAGCCCTACGTTGATCACCAGGAAGTAGCGCAAGAAGATCGATGCGATCGTGGTCCACGGAGCGTCAAGCCTGGAGGTCGCGATCAGGTGAATCACCGCCGCGAGAATTGCCAATACTGGAAAAATCACGAAGAACATTGTCTCGTGCATCTTACCAAACCGCCGATCCTCCTTGAAAACGGATCTCCATATTTTCGTGCGTTAGTGTCTTAGTGGCCGCCTGATTTTTTCCGGCCGCGCCTTTGACGCCGAGCCGCGCGAAGTCGTATTGATTGAGCGAGGGACGCAATGCAAGCGATCGCGAAAACCCGCGCCGCGTTCGGCGCCGATATCGTCGAATTGCCGAGGCCGCATCCGGGCGAGAATCAGCTCCTGGTCCGAATCGCCGCGTGCGGAATCTGCGGCTCCGATCTTCACCTCTACGAATGGGAACTCGGCGCCGACCGGATGGTCGGCAAGATGCCTTTCGTGATGGGGCACGAACCCGCCGGCGAAGTGGTCGAGGTTGGCCGCGGCGTGACCGGCTTCAAGCCGGGCGACCGCGTCGCGCTCGATCCGTTTGGACATTGTGCGAAGTGCGGTCCGTGCCGGGCGGGACGGTTCCATCTGTGCGCTTCGCCGACCACGCTGTCAGGCGCATTCGCCGATTATACGATCGCGCCCGTTGGCAACGCCCATCTGGTACCGCCCTCGATGGACTTCGAGACCGCAGCGCTGCTCGAACCGTTCGGGACCGGATTGCACGCGGTCGAGCTGTCGTCGCTTCGGGCCGGTGACAGCGCGGTCGTCGAGGGACCGGGACCGATCGGGCTGTCGGTTGCGCTTTCGGCGCGCGCGCTAGGAGTGAGCTCGATCGTGATTACCGGACTTACCGCCGACGCCGGACGCCTGGAGCTCGCGCGCTCGATGGGCTTCGCGACGGTATGCGCGAGCGATCGCGACTGGATCGAGCAGGCGCGCGCGAAGCTGCCCGAGGGCGGCGCCGACGCGCTGTTCGACGCTTCGGGCGCGATCGATTCGCCGCGCGAGCTGCTTCGGCGCGGCGGAGAATTCGTCGAAGTCGGATGGCCCGCGCGCGATATCTCCTCGGCCGATCTGCGCGGGATGTTCTTTCACGGCATCACTTGGATCAACTCGCGAATCCGGACGCCTGAAACGTGGCGGCGCGCGATCGCGATGGTCTCGTCCGGGCAGATCGCGCTGCTGCCGATGGTGACGCATCGGTATGAACTCTCGCACGGAATTGAGGCCTTCGAGCTGCTGCGCGCGCGCCAGGGCGTGAAGGCATTGATCATCCCTCACGGACAATAATTTTTAAAATGTTGGAGCCGAAGAAATCACAACGGCAATACCAGGGAGCAATTTTATGAAAGACGGATTTAAGATCGTCGACGCCGATACGCACCTGATGGAACCCGATTTCGTGTTCGAGAAGTATATCGACACGCGCTACAAATCCGAAGCGCCGAAGATGGGGATCGCGGCGCAGTCGGGCCGGCGCACGTTCCTGGTCGAGGGCGAGCCGTTCACGCGCGAGAAGGGCAAGTATCCGATGGCGGCGCCCGGCTTCCTCGAAGCGGTGCGCAAGGCGATGAAGCGCTTCGAGCGCGCCGCCAAGACCGGGTTCAGCGCCGACAGCAGGATTATCGACATGGACGAGAACGGCGTCGATGTGCAGATCATCTATCCTACCGCGGCGGGCCAGATGCTCGGGCGCGAGTTCCACGATCCCAAGCTGCTCGCGGCGTGTTGCCGCGCCTACAACGACTGGAGCGCGGACTTCTGCTCGCGCGACGCCAAGCGTCTCCGATGGGCCGCGATCCTGCCGATGCAGGACGTCGAAGAATCGATCAAGGAAGCGCATCGCGCCGCGGGAAAGGGCGCAGTCAGCTTTTACGTTCGGCCTAATCCGGTTCGCGGCCGCACGCTCTTTCACGACGACTACCTGCCGCTGTGGGCCGAGGTCGAGAAGCTCGGCCTTCCGATTTCCACGCATGACTCCGCGTCGGCGTCGGTCGAGTCGTTCGGCGATCGGATGGATACGCACGTCACCGGCCATATCCTGTCGCATCCGTTCGAGGCGATGGCCGCGATGGCGGGCCTCATCTGGTACGGCGTGATCGAAAAGTATCCGAAGCTGCGCGTGGTGCAGGTCGAAGCCGACGGCGGATGGGTCCCGTACTGGCTGCAGCGGATGGAGCAGCATTGGGGTTTCAGCGGCAACTCGGAGCATGAGTACCTGAAGCGGCGTCCGACTGAATATTTCAAATCGAACTTTTTCGTCGCATTTCGCGGCGACGAACCGACGATGAAGGCCGCGATCGACATAATCGGCGACGACAATTTTCTGTGGGACACGGATTATCCGCATCCCGACGGAACTTTCCCGTGGGGTATCGGCGCAATTTTGAAGCAGCCAATCTCCGACGCCAGCCGCCGCAAAATCCTATGGGACAACGCCGCCCGCGCCTTCAATCTGAATTGAGGTAACGGGCAACGCGATATGGAAAAGATCCGCGTGATTCACGACACCATCGGGCAGACGCTCACCGTATGGTTTGACGATCCTCATCTCGAAGACGTGTCCGAAGAAACCACCGACGAGGTGATCCTGATGAAGGATTCGTCCGGACGCGTGATCGGGTTTGAGAAGCTGCACTATCATCCGAGCGGTGACGGCACAGGCTTGAGCGTCGAGGCTTCCGTAATTTCTCATCGTTAGAAAGATCGTGGGTGGATTTTGAATTTTCTCCCGGGCAGAACGCCTTTCGGCGCGAGGTGCACACGCGGCTTGCCGCGAATCTGACTGAAGAGCTTAAGAGCTGATATGGCCCGCTTGCCGTGTCCGTACCTCAAAGGTGAGGTCGAATGGACCGCCGAGCGGGAACAACACGTCGCACGTCGCCATCCCGACCTTCTGCCGAAGCACCGAGACCGGATTGGCCAAACGCTCGGCGATCCCGACCAAGTACGCCGTAGTGTGCGGTTCCCGGGGTGCTGTCGTAGTTTGAAGCGGTGGTATGCTGACTTGCGGGGCGGCAAGAATGTGGTGGTAGTTGTGTTGGAAGGGACGGCAGGTCGATATTGGATTGTGACTGCATACATTGCACGCAGGCTCAGCGAGGGAGAAGTCGAATGGAAGCGAAACTGAGCTTCAGATACGACAGGGAAGCCGATATCCTGCACATCGACAAGTGCGCCCCTTACGCGGAGCAGGAATCCGAAGAGCTCGGAGATGAGGTTATAGCGCGGCTCAATCCGAAGACTGGCGAGATCGAAAACCTTCGAGGTGCTTTTTTTCTCGACCCGCCTGCTTCGCGACGACCTCTTCGAACTTCCGGTCACCGCCGATCTGCGGCGCGTGATTGAGAATTGAATCTTCCGCGAGGCTCGTCCGTGGATTTTGAATTCTCTCCCGAACAAGAGGCCTTTCGGCGCGAGGTGCGCGCGTGGCTCGCCGCGAATCTGCCGGAGGAGCTTAAGATCGAAGACGCGCAGGACGAGAGGATCGCGCCTAATCGCGAGATCTTCGAGCGCCGCGCGCGTGGCAGAACCAGCTCTATGCCGCAGGCTACGCGGGACTGGCGTGGCCGCGCGAATACGGCGGACGCGCGGCGACCGTCATCGAGCAATTCATCTGGGACGACGAGTACGATCGCGCTCGCGGTCCGGTGATGCCGGGGTATTTCGGCCTCAACATGTGCGGTCCCACCCTAATGCAGTGGGGCACCGACGCGCAGAAGAATCGCTACCTGAAACGGATTCTCGCCGCCGACGATATCTGGTGCCAAGGCTATTCCGAGCCCGGCGCTGGCTCGGACCTTGCCAACCTCTCGACGCGTGCGGTCGATCAGGGTGATTATTTCCTGCTCACCGGCCAGAAGGTCTGGACCTCGGGCGCGCAGTACGCCGATCGGATGTTCCTGCTCGCACGCACCGACCCCGACGCTCCCAAGCACAAAGGAATCACCTATCTGCTGATGGACATGAAAAGCCCCGGCGTCGAGGTGCGTCCGCTGGTTACGATGAACGGGCATGCGCACTTCAACGAGGTCTTCTTCGAGAACGTCCAGGTGCCAAAGGAAAACCTCGTCGGCAAAGTCAACGAAGGATGGAAAGTCGCGATGACCACGCTCAGCTACGAGCGCGGTTTCGCCGGCGGCGGAAGCCATCGCGCACAGGTCGAGCGATTGGCCGCGCTCGCCAGGACCGTACAGATAGCAGGACGCCCGGCGTCGGAGCAGGCGTGGGTTCGTCAGCGGCTGACGGAGCTGCTGATCGATTGCGAAGCCGCGAAATACGCTCGCCTGCGCACTCTGACCCGGATGCTCAAGGGGCTGCCGCCGGGACCCGAAGGATCGATGCTCAAGTTGTTCGGCTCCGAGCTGGGTGTGCGAATCGCGCGATTCTCGACCGAGCTGCTCGGCGGCTACGGATTGCTCGGAGATCCAACCGAAGCGGTGCCAGATGCGCCCCGGTGGCAAAATCGCGTGCTCAGCTCGCGTCAATACACGATCTCCGGCGGCACCAGCGAGATTCAACGCAACATTATCGGCGAACGGACGCTCGGCCTGCCCAAAGGCTGAGTCTCGGCGAATTGTCCTCCTTTACGGTTTGATTACAGTTGATTGGCACGGTTGCCTTATCTAAGCCTTCAATGCTTAGCTAGCGTCGGAAAGTGTAGTCTCGCACTTCCAGTCCGGGATACTATGTTTTCAGTTGGGTAAACGCACGGGAATGCTCGATTTCATCTTACGAATCGGATAACGAAGTTACGAGGTGAAATACTCGACGCGATGTCCAAATCCGCAATAGTCGCGATATTCATTGCGATAATCGCGATATCGGCGCCTGCATGGGCGCAAACCGGTGATGGAACCGTCACCGTCGTGACCGGTGGCGTTGCCGTCGTACACAACGGAATATCGAATCAGGCAGCGGTAGGTACTGCCGTGTTCGATGGCGACGAAGTGGATACCGCCGCTGCTTCAAGCGCGACGGTGACCCTCGCCGATAAGAGCACGCTCGAGATTGGCGAGCTGTCCAAGGTGAAGCTGGACATCCCGCATCGCAACGCCGCCACTACGACCGCCGACAAGATCACCCTGTTGGCCGGTGTTCTCCGATCATACGTGGTGCATGCCGCCAGCGCCGGCGCGCCGACCTACGAAGTTCACACACCGAACGCCGTCGCGGCAGCTCGCGGAACCAAATACGACGTGTCGTACCAGGAAGGCGTCGATCGAAAAGAGTTCGAAGGATGCCATCGCTTCACCGACGTAGCCGTCTACGACGGCGTGGTGGACGTCGCCAACGTCTCCGCGCCCGGCAACACGGTGCAGCTACATCCGGGGTTCAAGTCAATCGTCCCATGCGCCTTGCTGCCGACTGCTGCAGCCGCGATCGCGGCCGCCGGCGCAGCGAGCGGGTTTGGTACCGGAGCCGCCGCTGCCGGAGCCGCCGCCGTCGGGGGCGGAGTGGTCGGAGGAGTTGCGGCCAGCGGCGCATTCAGCAGCTCGAGCAGTAACGCCAGTCCCTCACGTTGACGCCGTTCTCCGCACGAAGTTTTCCCCGCGTGAGTTGACGATTCCGATCGTCCTGTGCGAAGAGGAAGCCATGTCCTCTGACGCTCCTGGAGTCTCGACAAACCTGGCCGAAATCGAGTCGATGCGCGAGCGTTTCGCCGCCGACGGCGTCGTATGCCTGCGCAAAGTCCTCGACGACGCGGCGCTCGACCGCGCTCGCGCCACATTCGAATGGAGCCTCGCTAATCCCGGCCTGGCCGCAAGTCAATTCCCGGGCACCGCCGACGCGCCCGATCGCTTCTACCAGGATTTGTTTAATCCAAACGCACTGACCGGTTACCGCGAGATGCTGCTGCGATCACCGGCCGCCGATCTTGTCGCCGCGCTCTGGGGCTCGCCCGACGTGTGGTTCTTCTACGAGCAGGTGTTTCTGAAAGAGGGCGGCGAGAGCCGGCGCACGCCGTGGCATCAGGATTCCTCGTACTTGCCGATCGAGGGAAACCGGATCGCGGTGATGTGGATCTCCTTCGATCCGGTCGCGCGGGAAGACTCGCTCGAGTTCGTCCGCGGGTCGCATCGCGGCGTGCTGTATGACGGTTCGAGCTTCGATCCTGCCGACGACACCGCGCCGCTTTATGGCGGCGAGGCGATGCCGCGGCTGCCGAATATCGAGGCTGATCGTTCGCGATGGGATATCGTCTCGTGGGGCGTCGAGCCGGGCGACGTGATCGTGTTTCATCCCGCGATGCTCCACGGCGGAGCGCCGACGCATCGCGGAAAGCGCCGCCGCACTTTGTCGCTGCGCTTTTTCGGCGACGACGCGAAATTCGTGCTGCGTCCGGGGTTGGTGGTCGGGCGAAACGCCGACGGCGAGCCGCGCTCCGTGTTCGAGGACATGTCGCGCAAGCTAGCGCCCGGCGCCCCGTTCCGGCATCCGTCATTCCTGAAGCTCCGCCCCCGGGACTAAAAGAAAGCTCTCCGCAAGGCCGCTCTCACCTGCGTGAGGCTTCGCGCGGCGAAGCCTCACGCGGCCTCCCGAGGGAGAGGCGCAGCCATCGGTGCGACCCATCGCGTGCGCTTCTGTCCGCGAATGCGCGATTTTTTGATCTGCCCCGAAAACTGCTCCTCTGGCCTGCCCGTTTCCTTCCTGGAGAGGCGCGATCTTTCTGCCCCTCGCCCTCCGGGTGAGTTGGAATGCGCTGTGCGCATTCTGAATGGATGAAAATCGGATGCCGTCGAGCGGAGTAGATTCTCAGGCAATCGACCTAACCCCTCTCCCCTTCCCGCACGGGAAGGGGTCGGGCGTTAGGTCGATCTTTTTGGCGTACTCGGGAACCAGGTTCATTTTCCCGTAACCCGCGAGAGGTGCAGTGACTTTCTTGATAGGGCGGCCTTGCTCTGCATCTTCATTTAATCGCGGCGCCGGCGCGCCGCGCTGAATAAGGTCCCTCTCCTTACCTCTTGCTTTCAGGAGGCGGTCGATAAATGCCAAATTCTTGTCCGTCATCCTGAACGAAGGCTGCCGGAGTGAAGGATCTCCGCGAAGCGATTAGTGCGCAAAGCCCGGATTGGTTGCACTAATCGCTTCGCGGAGATCCTTCGCCTACGGCTCAGGATGACACCAGCGGCGGGTTTGCGAGAAAATCGACACCCTCTTCAGGGCGAGGGACCAGATAGCGGCGTGGGACGAGACGAGGGTCCGTTGAGCAGGGCTAGCTTTTTGCCTTCGCAGGCGATCACTGTTGGTTTCGGATTCGGTAGAGTTTTCAGAATTTCGGGCAGGTCTTTTTCGTTCGCGATCAGCACGAAGCATCGCGACTGTGTCCACATTTCTTTGAGCCGCGCCGCCGTGCCGATAAATCCGTCACGCTCTTCGGACGGGTCGGCGAACTCAGCGAGCTCGCCCCAGTACTGCACCGGGATCTCGCGCGTTGCGGTGTAGAAGGGCAACGCCTGCACATAATGATGATACGAGCCGAGGACGCATCCGGGGCCGAGGTAGGGCGCGATCCCGCGTGCGAGTCCGCGGTAGCTGACGACGGGAGCCGCGGCGCTGCGAGCGCGCTCGGCGATACCGATCGTCAGCAGCATCGCGAGCGCGATCGGCACGATTGCGAATGCGGCGCGGGCGGCATTGCGGGCGAGGAGGTACGCCGCGAGCGCTCCGGCCGCGAGCGCGGCGGCGATCATCGCGCCATCGAGCGCGAGGCCTCCGGGTAACCGATGCGCCTCGAAGTAGAAGCCGATGCAGGCCGCGATTGCGGCGCACACATTCACGATCGCGAAGGGCCGCATCCACGCGACTGCGCGCTCGCGCGGGATTTCAGAAATACGCGTCAGGCCATAGCCCGCGAGAATCGCGAGCGGCGGAAGCGCCGGCAGGATATACGAGCCGAGCTTCGAGCGCGGAATCGAAAAGAACATCACGATCGCCGCGAACCAGATGACGAGCAGGTTCGATCGCGAGCGGAGCGGATTCTCTTTCGAGCGGCTGATTTCAATCCATCCGAGCGGAGCGAAAAATATCCACGGCCACGCTCCGCCGATGACAACCGGAATGAAAAACCACGGGCCCCATCCGTGCTCCTGCGAGCTGGTGAAGCGTTCGAGGTGCTCGTGGATGAAAAAGAACTCCAGGAAACCGGGGTTGCGATGCTCCGCGAGCACAAACCACGGCATCACGATCGCGACATAGACGATCGCGCAGGAGACGAACGGAATGCGGCGGAGCTCGCGCGCGCGATGCTCGACCAGGATCCAGACGAGCGCGATCGCGCCGCCCAGCACGAGGGCGACCGGGCCTTTGCTGAGCGTGCCGAGCGCGAGCATCGCGGCCGACAGCCATATCCAGCGCCGGCCGGCGCCGGAGCCGAAATCGGGCGCGCGCGCCGCGGCGAGAAACGCGCCGATCGCGGCGGTCAAGAAAAATGCGAGCGCAGGGTCGAGCGTCGCAAAGCGCGCGAACGCGAATACGAGCGGTGAGAGCGCGAGCGCCAGCGCTGCGAGAAGTCCGGCGGCCGCCCCGAACATCGCATCGCCGATCGCGCAGACCAGCGCGACCTCGCCGACCGTGAAAAGCGCGGCCGGGAGCCGCACCGCGAACTCGTGCGGTCCGAAGATCCGGATCGCTCCAGCCTCGGCCCAATAGACCAGCGGGGGTTTCTCGAAATAGCGGATATAATCGTTGCGCGGCGTGACGAGGTCGCCGGAAATTGCCATCTCGCGCGCGATCTCCGCGTAGCGTCCCTCATCCGGCTCCCATAGCGCGGGACGCCCGAGTCCGGGCAGGTAGAGAATCGCGGCGACGATCGCGGCAAGCGCGATTCGACCTGCTCGGGAGCGCGGTACCATGATCCTTGCAGTGTTAAGGCGCAGGGCGGCGTCGTCAACCATTAAGACCTCAAGCGGCCACTAAGGCACGAAGGCACAAAGCAGAAAAATCTCTTTGTGCCTTCGTGTCTTCGTGGCCGGTTGGCGGCGGTTGGCGTCTTTAACCCGGGGCTTGCGTTTGCCACAATGGCCGGTCAGTGAGGCCGTCGCCGCACGTCTCGGCGGCCGCACAATTTCTGCTTGAACACGGCAAGCCAAATCAATTCGTTTCGCGACACTCCCGCGCGGAGGGCGCCGCAGGCCGGGATGGTCTCGATCGTGATCCCGGTGTTCAACGAGTCGGCGAACCTGGGCGCTCTGTGGGCGCGGCTGTTGCCGGTGCTCGAGGGGCTGTCGCGTCCGTGGGAAGCGGTCTTTGTCGATGACGGATCGATCGATGATTCGCTGGTGATCCTGCGCGAGATTGCCGCCGCGCAGGCAGGGCGCGTGCGCGTGGTCGAGCTGGCGCGCAACTTCGGACAGCATGCGGCGATCCTCGCGGGGTTCAGGCAGGTGCGCGGCGAAGTGATCGTGACGCTCGATGCGGACCTGCAAAATCCGCCCGAAGAGATTCCGCGGCTGCTCGCCGCGATCGATGCGGGCAACAACGTCGTCGGCGGATGGCGCGAGGAACGGCAGGACGAGAGCTGGCGCAAGTACGCCTCGCGAATGCACAACCGGCTGACCTCGGTGATCGTCGGCGTGCCGATGCATGATTACGGATGCATGCTGCGCGCGTACCGGCGGCATATCGTCGACACGGTGGTCGATTGCGACGAGAAAGCGGCGTTCGTGCCGGCGCTGGCGAACTCGTTCGCCAAGCGGGTGACCGAAATCCGCGTGGCGCATGCCGAGCGCGCCGAAGGCAAATCGAAATACAATCTTCTGCGGCTGGCGACGCTGAGCCTCAACCTCATCACCGGATTCTCGCTGCTGCCGATCCAGGCGCTGAGCTTGGCGGGAATCGGAATTTTCGTGCTCGACGCGATCCTCGTTGCGGTTCTGATTCTGCATCGGTTGATCTTCGGACCGCAGCAGGAAGGCGCGCTGTGGTCGCTGTTCGCGATCCAGTTTCTGTTCATCGGGTTGATGTTCCTGGCGTTCGGCCTGATCGGCGAATACGTGGGCAGGATCTATATCGAGGTGCGCCGCCGTCCGACCTACATCGTGCGCGGCGTGCATGGCGATCGTGATGAACACGCCGATCACCAGGACGGCCACAGGGACGACGCGGCGGAGGATCGCCGATAAGTTGTGAGTGCGCGCGCCGATCTCGCGGTCAAGGACGCCGTATGCGTCGTGTTCGCTTATCACGAGATGGGATATGCGTGCCTGGCGAAGCTGATCGAGCTGGGCGCGCCGATTGCGGCGCTGTTTTCTCATCGCGACGATTCTCGCGAGGAGATCTGGTGGCGCTCATGCGCGGAGCTGGCGGCGCGGCACAATATCGTCGTGCATTATCCCGACAAGATCGACGCCGAATGGACCGCGAAGATCGCCGCGATGCGTCCGGCGATCATCTACTCGTTCGCCTATCGCCATCTGATCGCGGAAGAGGTGCTCGCGCTCGCGCCGATGGGTGCGTACAACCTGCATCCGTCGCCGCTTCCGCGTTATCGCGGGCGCGCGCCCATCAACTGGATGATCGCCAACGGCGAGCGGGAGGCGGGCGTGACGCTGCATCATATGGTCGCGCGCGCCGACGCAGGCGATATCGTCGCGCAGAAAACGATCGCGATTAAAGATACCGACACCGCGCTTACGCTCTATAGCAAGCTGGTGCCGATGGGCGCCGCGATCGTGCGCGAGTATCATCCGCGGATCGTCGCGGGAACCGCGCCGCGAACGCCTCAGGACCTCGCTGCCGGAAGCTACTTCGGGCGCAGACGGCCGGAAGACGGAAGGATCGACTGGCGATGGCCCGCACGCCGCGTCGCGAATCTCGTCCGCGCGGTGACGCATCCCTATCCAGGAGCATTCTGTTTCCTTGGCGATCGCAAGCTGTTCATCTGGAGCGCGCGAATCGCAAGCGAGAGCGGATCGCGCGGCGAGCCGGGCGAAATAATCGGCGAGGACGCCGGCGGCGCGCTCGAAGTGGCGGCTGGCGAGGGCAGCGTGCTCGTCCTCCGCGCGCAGTTCGAGGGCGGCGCGGAAGGCGTCGCGCGAAACGTTGCCGCCGCGAATCTGCTCGAAGGATCGATCGTATTGCGCTCGGACGCGCCAGGCGCATCGAGCTGATGCGCAACTGAATTGTGCGATGGAAGTGGCGCTCAAGATCGACGTGGATACCCATCAGGGCCTGGGGCAGGGCGTGCCGCGGATGGCCGCGATGCTCGAGCGCGAAGGCGTCGCGGCGAGCTTTTACATCTCGATGGGGCCGGACAACTCGGGGCGCGCGATCGTGCGCGTGCTCAAGAATCGCGGCTTCCTGAAAAAGATGTTCCGGACCAACGCGGTCTCGATGTACGGCCTGCGAACGGTTCTTTCGGGGACAATTCTGCCCGCGCGGCCGATCGCGCTCGCATATCCGGCCGTGATGCGCGATCTGCGCGCGCGCGGCTTCGAGGTCGGCGTGCATGGCTACGACCATGTGCGATGGCAGGATCAGATCGACGCGCTCGGAGACAGCGGGGTGCGCGCGGAGCTGCACGACGCGTTCGAGGCGTTCCGCGCGATCATGGGCGAGCCGGCGAAAGGATTCGCCGCGCCCGGATGGCGCACCAACGACGCCGCGTCGCTCGCGCTCGAAGCGGAGAATCTCGAGTATCGCAGCGACACGCGCGGGCGCTATCCGTTCCGATGCGCGATCGGCGACAAGATTTTGGCGACGCCGGAGATTCCAACTACGCTCCCGACCCTCGATGAAGTGATGGGCCGCCCCGAGCTATCCGACGACGCGGCCGTGCTGCGCTACTACCTCGAACAGTTCAAGCCCGACGCGCTCAATGTGCACACCGTCCACGCCGAGACCGAGGGGATGGGGCATCTGGAGAGCTTTCGCGTGATGCTGCGCGCGCTCAAAGAGCGCGGCGCGAAGTTCCTCGCGATGCGCGAGGTCGCGTCGCGGCTGAATCGCGCAGAGCTGCCGATCTGCGAGATCATCCGAATCGAGCTACCCGGCCGCGCGGGCTGGGTAGCGGGGCAGGGACCCGATCGATCACAGTAGGTCCGGCGTCCCGCCGGCCGTCGCCGCCTCGCGGCGACTTGAGCGCCGAAGAAGCGCGGTATGCGCGACAGCAGAGCAGGGCCCCTCAACCACGCGTCACGGCGATTGAAAAAAAGAGCAATCGCCGCGCCGCGTCGCCCGCGTGCCAGTGGCGCCTCCCGGAGGGAGAGGGTATCAGGAGCAGCCGGCGCGCGAAGACGGGCGCGTCACGACGCGCCCCTACGAATAGAATCATCTAGGATCATCCTTCGTAGGGGCGGCTCGGGAGCCGCCCGGTCTTTCGCAGAGCCAGTCATCTTTCGCCGGGAGTAAAATCCATTCAGGCTGACGCCTCTTCAACACTCAAGTCGCCGCGAGGCGGCGACGACCGGCGGGACGCCGGTCCTACTGAAAACAAAATTTTGCGCGCTCGCTATCTGGATTGCGGCGTGCGATAAATTTTGGATCGCTAATGCTGGCGCTCGCGCGAGACGGCGCGGCTCGGCCAGCTTCAGGAGGAACACGAAATTGAAAGACCCATTCAGCGTCGAAAGCAAAGTCACTATCGTCACGGGCGGCGGAACCGGAATCGGCGAATCGATCGCCAAAGAGTTCGCGAGCCGTGGCGCGCCGGTGCTGATCGCGAGCCGCAAAGTCGAGAACCTCAAGAAGGTGCGCGACGAGATTCGCAAAGCCGGCGGCAAGTGCGAGATGGTGCAATGCGACGTGCGCGAGCCCGAGCAGTGCGACGCGATGGTCGCGGCGGCGGTCAAGCATTTCGGACGCCTGGACGTGCTGATCAACAATCATGGCGCGAGTATCGCGAGCTCGACGCTCGATCTTAAGCCCAACGGATGGCGCGCGGTGGTCGGGATCAATCTCGACGGCGCGTTCTTCTGCTCGAAGGCGGCGGCGCGCCAGTTTATCGCGCAGAAATCTCCCGGCTCGATTATCAATATCTCCTCGACCGCCGGCATCGACGGTTCCTCGCACATGCTGCCCTACAGCGCGTCGAAGGCCAGCGTGATCACCCTGACTATCTCGCATGCGAGTGAATGGGGCGACAAGGGAATCCGCGTCAACTGTATCGCGCCTGGCCCGATCGATACGGTCGGCGCGGCGCCGCGGGTATGGCCGAATCCGAAAGTGAAACAGGCGGTCGCGCGCTCGCGGGCGCTCGGACGTTTCGGCACGGTCGAGGAGATCGCGTTCCCGTGCATCTTCTTGGCTTCGGACGCGTCGAGCTACATGACCGGCTCGCTGCTGGTAATCGACGGCGGAACCTCCCCGCGAATGGCGGAGTGATGACGCGGCGCGCGGGCGTTCGCTAGTCGAACGCTTGAGGGTCGCACTTCAGGGCGAGCTGCCGCAGATCACTTTCGTGATCAACGTCTTCCGTCGCCATCGTGTCGAGGGTGTCGGCGATTTGCTGATCGACC
Source organism: uncultured delta proteobacterium (assembly GCA_963801665.1). Taxonomy (GTDB): domain Bacteria; phylum Desulfobacterota; class Binatia; order Binatales; family Binataceae; genus JBARDN01. Next base: position 1,543,482 of record CAWDFL010000003.1, read on the forward strand.
GCCTCCCAGTGCATCGCGCACAGGCGCAGCCCCGCCGCGAGCGCCGACAGCATCGCGAGGTCGCCGCCCAGGCGCTCCCAGTTGCTCGCGCCCTCGCGCGGCTGATCCTCGGGCGGGCGCGGCCACATCTCGCGATCGGAAAGGATGTTGCGCAAGATTTTGAAATGCGCCGCCTCCTTTTCCGCCAGCACTTTCAGGTCGGCCGCCATCGACGGATACGAGCATCGCGCCGCGTGCCGTTCGAGCCTCGCGATCAGCGCCTCTTTGCGGCCCGCGAGGCCGGCCAATTCGTCGGTCGTGCGTTTCTCCGCCGACCCGGATGATCTGAACTTCGAAAAGAATCCCATCGCTGATGCCATTGTCCCCCGCGCGCCGTTTTATCAAGCCAGTCCTGTTCGTTGCGGCGTGGTCATTAGGTAGCGGATTGCAGGCCGGGTCATCAAGATGGCGGATCGGCATCGTCCCGCGGCAGGAGCATCCGCACGAGAAACGACTCGCGCCGGAAGAAGCCCATCGTGTGGTACGAATCACCCAGGCGCAGCAGCGCGTAGTCGAGATAATGCACCAGCTCATGCATGAGCGTGCGCACAAAAGTGCGCGGCCGGACGACGTCGTGGCGCTGCGCGGTGCGCATCCAGAGGACGATATGCGCGGGCGTGCGCGAGCGCGCGTCGAAGGGATAGAACAGGCCGTGCAATTCGCCGCGCTGATTTCGCGGACGGACGCTGCGCACCTCGACCGCTAGCGGCATTACTGCGGCCATCCGGCAGACCTCAATCGCGACGGCGCGAGAGGCCTCGGCAATAGCGACCGAGCCACCTGACTCAAGCGCGCGGCCCAGCGCGGCGACGGCCTCGCGCGCGGAGGTGGTCGCCTCGAAATCGAACTTGCCGATCTCGTCGCTGCGCAGGTAGGCGCGCTGCGCGAGCGGCGGCATCCGGTAGAAAAACGCGGGCAGCTTGCGCTCGGTGGATGGCGGTTTTTTCGCGGTCGGCATCTCGGATACGAGCGCGCGGCCTTTGCGTGCGCGCCGCGCTTTCGTATCATCATCGAATCCGCACCGCATTTGCGAGGGGTCATGGAGCTCAAGTCGATAGCAATCGCCAAGCCTTCCGAAGACGTCAACGTGATCGTCGGGCAGTCGCATTTTATCAAGACGGTAGAGGACCTGTTCGAGGCTATCGTGCAGGCGGTTCCACAGGTCCGCTTCGGAGTCGCGTTCAACGAGGCATCCGGCCCACGCCTCGTGCGGCACACCGGCACTGACGCGGAGCTCGAGCGAGCGGCGACCGAGGCGGCGCGCGCGATCGGCGCGGGGCACATCTTCGTCGTGATGCTCGGTAACGCGTTTCCGGTAAACGTGCTGAATCCGATCAAATCGGTCGCGGAGGTCTGCACGATCTTCTGCGCGAGCGCGAACGCGCTGCGGATCATCGTCGCGGAAGAAGCGGGCGCGCGCGGCGTCATAGGAGTGATCGACGGCGAGCCTCCTAAGGGCGTCGAGGGCGAAGCGGATCAAAAGGATCGCCACGCGATGCTCCGCCGATTCGGCTACAAGCAATAGCGCTTCGGAACTGGCGCGCGATTCCGGTATGATCGCGATGCTGCTTCCGATGAACAAGATTCAAACCGTTGAAAGCCTCGTCGTCGATGTTCTCGCGGATAATCTCACCGACAGCTACTCGACCAAGCCTGATTACTGCTCGCCCGAGTTCAATAATGTAGTCGCAGCCGGAGCCGAGGAGCTTTCGGGCTGGACCCTCTGCTGCGCCCAGCTTGGCCTCGGGCTGCTGCTGACCGCGGAGGCCCGCGGAAAACGTCACACGCTGCTCTTCGATGCTGGTCCGGACGGCGCGGTGCTGCTCGGAAACGCGCGCAACCTCGGCGTGTCGCTGCGCGAGGTCGAGGCCGTCGCGATTTCGCACGGCCATTGGGATCACATGGGAGGTCTGCTGCCGGCGATCGACGAAATTACAAATGGCGGCAGGACGCGCAACGTCGCCTGCCATGTGAATCCCGGGATGTTCCTCGAGCGTGGCGCGCGCCTGAGCACCGGCGAGGTCGCGCCGTTTCAGAAGGTCCCCTCGCCGCAGCAACTTTCGGCGCATGGCGTCGAAGTCATCAACAGTGGCGCCCCGCGACTCTTGCTCGACGAATTTTTCTACCTCAGCGGTGAGATTCCGAGAATCACGAGCTTCGAAAAAGGACGTGCGGATCATCTGTGCCGCGATAACGTCAATGAACCGTGGCGCGCCGATCCGCTGATCATGGACGAGCGCTATCTCGCGGTTCATCTGCGCGGCAAGGGAATGGTCGTTTTCAGCGCGTGCTCGCACGCGGGGATCGTCAACGTGCTTCTCGATGTCCGGAAGCAATTTCCCGCCGTTCCCATCTACGCGGCGTTCGGCGGCCTGCATCTCGGCGGCGAGGCGATGGAGAAACTGATTCCCGATACGGTGGCGGGCCTACGGCAGTTCGGCTGCGCGCAGATAATCCCCGCGCATTGCAGCGGATGGCGCGCGCTGCTAGCGCTCGCGAATGAGTTTGGCGAAGGAGTAGTCAGTCAATCGGCGGTCGGGAATAGGTACTCATTCTAATGCTCTTTCTTTGTTGTGGTGGCTGAGTAGCGCCAGTCGCGGAAGCGCGAGGTGGTTGTGGCTAAGGTTGGTGACAGGCGGGGCGGGAAGAGCCGCAAGAAGGGCGAATGGCGGATCGCCGGATGGCGCGTGCGCAACCTCGCCGGCGCTACGTTCCTGATCGTCATGTTCGCGATCGGGTTCTACCTCGCGCAACTCTACGGGGAAATTTCCGCGATGATCGAACAGCGCCGCGAGGCGCTCTCGAGCGCGATCTATTCCGCACCCGCGATGATTCGTCCTGGCGACGATATCGTCCGCACCGGCCTTATCGATCGCCTGAATCATCTGAGCTACACGCAGACCGCGTCTCCTGCATCGCCCGGCGAGTACTCGCGCGCGCCGGGCCTGATCACGATCTATACGCGCTCGTTCACCCTCGCGGGCGCCGACTATCCGGGGGCGATCGTCCGTGTCGCGCTCAGCGGTATTCGGATCTCGAACGTGATCGATTCGTTTGGCGTGTCCCAGCGCTCTGTCCAGCTCGAGCCCGAGGTAATCGGGCGGCTATTGCCGGGTGCTCCGGCCGAGCGCGTCGAGGTCGCGCTCGGCGAATTGCCGCCGTATCTCGTGAACGGGTTGATCGCGACCGAGGACCGATGGTTCTACTACCATCCGGGGATCGATCCGATTCGCGTGATCGAGGCCGCGTTGGTCGATCTCAGATCGCATCATCTGGCGCAGGGCGCCAGCACGCTGACGCAGCAGCTCGCGCGCACCTTTATGGATCGGCACGAGCGCAGCTTCAGCCGCAAATTCCGCGAGCTCGCCGTCGCGATCGTGCTCGAGATGCGGCTGGGCAAGCGCGAAATCCTCGAACGCTACATCAATGACGTTCCGATGGGCTCGTACGACGGCACGCCGATCGAGGGACTGTCGCAAGCCGCGCGCTATTTGTTCAACCGCGACCTGCGCGAGGTCACGCCGGCTGAGGCCGCGACCCTGATCGGGATGATCCAGGCTCCGAGTCTCTACGATCCGCGGCGGCATCCGGAGAACTGCCTCGCGCGGCGCAATATCGTCCTCGGCGTGATGAAGAACGCGGGTGTGATCGATGCGGCCACCTATCAGCACGCGCTCGCGGAGCCGATTGACGTGACCAAGCCGCCGGGGCTGCGCCGCGCTCCATATTTTACCGACTATGTGACGAGTTTCGTCGACAAGATTCCGGGGCTTAACGGGCATCTCGAAGGCCTCAAGGTTTACACGACGCTCGACCCGGAGATGCAGGCGCTCGGACAGGAGGCGATCGAGCAGAACCTGGCGCAGCTCGAAAAATCGCACAGCAGGCTCCGCCGCGCCGACAAGACCAAGCAGCTCGAAAGCTCGATGGTCGTGCTCGACGCGTCGAGCGGCGCGATTCGCGCGATGGTCGGCGGCCGCGACTACTCGTCGAGCCAGTTCAACCGCGCCGCGATGGCCGAGCGCCAGCCGGGCTCGGCGTTCAAGCCGATCGTCTATCTGGCCGCGCTCGATCCCTCGCGCGCGCCGTTCTCTCCCGCGATGACGCTGGCGACGGTCCTGCCCGATCGCCCGATGACCTTCGGAAGCTGGACGCCTGTCAACTACGAGCGTACCTACCAGGGACAGGTGACGGTCGCGCAGGCGCTGTTCGAGTCGCTCAACGTGCCGACGGCGTGGGTCGGCAACCAGCTTGGCCCCGCGCGTATCGTGCAGACCGCGCACGAGCTGGGAATCCAGGAAGAGCTGCCGGCGGTGCTGCCGATCTCGATCGGCGCGGACGAGACCACGCTGCTCGAACTGGTCGGCGCGTACCAGGTCTTTGCGAATGCGGGCGCGCAGGATCCGCCGTACGCGGTTCAGGCGGTCGTCGACGCGGCGGGGCACGTGATCTTTCATCATGAGGACGACGAGAATCGCGTCATCAATCCCTCCGTCGCGTACCTGATTACGGGCGCGCTCGAAGCAGGTACTGCGCTACGGCACCGGCGCGTCGGCGCAGAGAATGGGACTGAAATTTCCCGCGGCGGGGAAGACCGGCACGACGCAGGATTATCACGATGGATATTTCATCGGGTACACGCCCGACCTCGTGTGCGGGGTGTGGGTCGGCTTCGATGAGCCGCAGAGCCTCGGGATGCCGGGCGCGAGCGCCGCTCTGCCGGCGTGGGTGAATTTCATGACTCACGCCGTGCCGGATGACTCGCCGGATTTCGCCGAGCCCTCGGGAATAGTGATGGCCACGATCGATCCGCAAAGCGGCGGCCTCGCGACGCCTGCGTGTCCGCGTGCGATCGCGCTGCCGTTCCTGATCGGCACCGCTCCGACCACTACGGCGTGTGGTGGCGGAGGAATTCTTGCCTCGCTTCCCGCCGCGCTCGGCGGAACTCCTAATCCTTCTCCGGGAACCACGACCGCTCCTGGAGCCGCTCCGATCCCCAGCGCGAGTCCGTCGCCGAGCGGAATCGGCGGATTCTTTCATCGCCTGTTCCATCGATAATCAGTAGGGCTGGCGTCCCGCCAGCCTGCTCGCCTTTCCGACGCGAAGTCGCCGCGATGCGGCGCCGACCGGCGAGACGCCGGTCCTACTGACGTTCGCGAGGGGTTCAGCCTGGAGCGGTCACTTCTATGGACATGCGGGCTTGGCCGGACATTCCGCTGCCGGTCTGGGGATCGGTCGGCGGTTGCGCGACTCCGTTGCCGTCTATCGCACGAATACTAACCATGTATTTCCCCGGAGCGGCCGCCAAGTGGTATTTCCAGACGGTCCATACATACGGTGAGTGATTACTTACCAGCACGGCATCGTGCCACAAGGCGCCGTTGTCAATCGAAGCTTGCACAAGCTTGACTCCTGAAGGCCCCGCGAGCGCCCATCCGTAAATATCGACCGGACCGGGAACTTTCGCGCTGCGATCAAACAGCGAAAGCATCCCGCCTTCGACATGAGGCGAGAAAAAACCCGAATTGACTTTGCGCCACGCGCTATTGCTCCATTGGCGTGCTTCCCAATAGCCAGTCGTCGGGTGATCGAGGAACTCCAATTCGGTTATCCACTTGGGTTGCTTCATCCCGTACTTTCCGGGAATGAATATCCGCACGGGAAAACCATGATCGGGTGGCAGCGGAACGCCGTTCATCATCCAGGGCAGGAAGTTCTCATCGCGCAGCAATTCGTCGACTGGAAGGCCGGTATAGTAGCCGTCGGCCGCGCGCATCGCGACCCACACTGCGCGCCGATTTACGCGCGCGCGCTCCAGGAGCGGGCGTAGTCTCGCGCCGCGCCACCGAGCGTTGCTGATCAAGCTGCCGTCGGGAGGGTTGCCGATACATTCGAGCGTGAGAGTCTCGTCGATCTGCGGCAGCGATTTGATCTGCGCGTACGAAAGCTCGAAGGGATTTGCTACTAACCCCTTGATACTGAGCCGCCATGCGGCAGGAGCGAGTGGCGGTGTGCTCGAGTAGGTAGTGATGTAGAATTTCGAGCTTGGAGTCGGACCGCCGAATTTTCCCGCGGCAGGAGTGGTTGCGCGAGCGAGGCTATACATTCCGCTGACGCCCGCGATGATGAGCGCGGCGCCGCTCGTTCCGACGAATTGTCGCCGCGTCAGTCGCTTCGCCGTGGATTTGATTTCGGGCGGATCATTCATACCTGAGCTTACTGGCTAATTGATTTTACTCCACGGGATCGGGATCGCCGTCCGGATCCGGAGAATCATAACCGGACTCGGTCGTATCCTCGGCTGGCGCGATCGATTCTGCTTCGGCGCCCGCCTGAATATCAGCGAGACGGCGGGCGACGATTATGAAGGCCGAGTGCGCGACCATCCGGAAGAACGGCCGCACGCTCATCCCTTTCACCTGCCAATGGCGCAGCAGCGTCTCGAAGGTCTCGACTTCGCCGAAGTCGGCGCGGGCCTGAATCGCGTCAACTGTGTCTTTGATCTGTAGCGCCGTCGGAACGTAGGACACGAGCACGCCGCCTGGGCGCAACGCGCGCGCGGCGACTTCCAGCGCGCGGCTCGGCTCGGGCAAATCAAGGAACATCCGATCGACGCCGGCCTCGTCGAAGCCGTCGTACAAATCGCGCAGCTTGAGCGTCCAGTTGGGAGCGTCACCGAAGTAGGCGGCGACGTTGCGCCGCGCGACGGCCGCGAAATCCTCGCGAATTTCATACGAAATGACGCGGCCCGCGGGACCGACCGCGCGCAGGAGCGCGATAGTCAATGCACCTGCGCCCGTACCGCCTTCGATCACCATCGCGCCGGGAAATACGTCGCCCCAGATGAGCAGCGGCCCGGTGTCTTTCGGATAGATGACCTGCGCGGCGCGCGGCAACAGCGGGATCAGGTCCGCGTAGGTCGGGCGCAGGACGACAAAGGTCTCGCCGGTCGAGAATTTCACTCGCGAGCCTTCGTCGATGCCGAAAATCGCGTCGGCGGCAAGCTCTCCGCGAATCAGGATCTTCTTGCCCGCGTGCAGCGTCTTCAGGTAGCGGCGCCCTTTGCGGTCGATAAAGATCACAGCGTCGCCGGCTTTGAGTTGTGATTCCAAGATGAATTAACGCATATGCGAGAGCGATGCGTTCGTGCAACGGTCGCGGGATCGAGAGAAACACGAAGACACCAAGAAGATCGAGAGACAGGAAGATCGTCGCAGGCATCGCCCGCTCCCGTGCGGCGACGCTGGATTTCTCGAATCGCGGTTTTCGTGTACAATATGGTGTTTCGTCCCCTCTGCGTTTCGCGGAGGAGGCAATCAATCCTGAGGACGGCTTAAATTCGTTATGGCTGAAAAGAAAGCAAAGACCGCGGAAAAAAGTGGCGAGGTCCAGCACAAGCATCTGTGCCCCAACTGCGGCGCCGAGAGCAAGGTGACCAAGTTCGCCGGCTACGGCCGCAAGGGCTTCTACCTCGTATGCGAAAAGGCTTGCGGATACATCGGCAAGACCCGCTGAGGACTTGACGATGGGCAGAGCGCGTAAGCGAAAAACCTCGAAGCGCGATAAGTACGCGAGCTTCTCCGAGTCCGCCGACGAAGCCGAGGAAGATGCCGATCTTCCCAAGGACGAAGCCGCCGGCGCAAGATCAAGCGCCAATACGCCGAGCTTCTGGGGATCCGGATCGAAAAGCTGCGCGGACGAATCCTGAACCGCGAGCGGATCAACAAGACTATCGAGGGCATCTACTTCATCTGCTCCGGATGCATGAAGGTGTGCCATTCGCTCGACGACGGCCTGACCGAGGATCCCGCAAATCTGAACAACCTCTGCGGCGCATGCAGCAAGCTCCAGGCTCAGGCCGCCGCGCATGCCGCCAAAGAGGCCGCGGCGGCTCCAGCCAGGCCCGCGCGTCCCTCGCGCGCGCGCAAGAAGCGCGCGGCCGCGAGTTGAACTCGGGCAGGGTTGTTCACGAGCGAGGGAACAGCTAAACAACTGCGATGTCCTTTCAACTGATCCGTCCCGATATCAATCTCGATTTCGTCGGGAAACGCCATTTCTTCGTAATTCTTTCGACCGCGATCAATATCGCGGCCGTGCTCATGTTGATCTTCGTCGGGCTCAACTATGGCGTCGATTTCGTCGGCGGCAGCGTGGTGCAGGTGCAGTTCGACAAGGCCACCACCGCCAATACGATTCGTGAGTCGCTGAAGCCGATGGGATTCGGCGAGATCACCGTGCAGGATTTCGGCGCGTCGGCGGGGCATACCTACCTCCTGCGGTTTGAGAAAGTCGCCAATATCGGAAGCCTCGGTCCGAAGCTCGAGGGCCAGCTCTCGAAGACCTACGGGCCCAACGTCGCCAAGGTGGTGCGGGTAGAGAGCGTGGGCGCCAAGGTCGGAAGCGACCTGCGCCGGCGCGGGTTCCTGGCGGTGGTGTTCGCGACTATTTTCATGGGCGTATTTATCGCCTTTCAGTTTCGGCATACGAGCTGGAGCTTCGGGGCGGGCGCGGTTATCGCACTGGTGCATGATGTCCTGGTCGTATCGCTCGCGCTGGTGATCAGCCAGTTCCAGTTCGACCTTACTACGCTGGCGGCGCTGCTCACAGTTATTGGCTATTCGGTGCACGACACGGTGATCGTGTCGGACCGGATTCGCGAAGACGCGGCCAAGCGCCGGCGCGAACCAATAGCGACTATCATGAATCGCGCGATCAACGAGACGCTCTCGCGCACTCTGCTCACCTCGGGCACCGCGATCGTGGTGTTGATCGCGCTGCTCGCGTTCGGTGGACCGATCCTGCGTCCCTCGGCGTTCACGCTGCTGGTCGGGTTTATCACCGGCACCTATTCCTCGATCTATATCGCGGGCCCGGTCGTGCTCTTCTGGGAAGGGCATCATCGCGTGGGTTCGTTGTCTTCGCGGGCGGCGTAGGGCGAACGCCTGCGCGCCCGGCGAGACATTTCGCCGAGAAACTGCCAGGTGGAGATTGCGTTAAAGACCGGCCGTGGGCCGTACCGGCTCATCGAGGCCGCGCCGGCTGTGCGCCGCGGAAGCGCGATCGTGGTGACGCTTGCGCTCGAGTGCGCAGACGGAATCGAGCGGGTCGCGTTCAAGTGCGTGATCGCCGACGATCTCGGACCCGGTGACGATAGCGCGGAGATCCTCGCGCGGCTTGCACCGTGGATCGAGCGCGAGTTCGAGATGACGCGCGAAGCAGCCCTCAAATCGATCCGCAGCGAGCGCCGGATGCATGAGATCGTCTTCGACGCGGCCAATCGCGGACCGTTCTGAGCAGGGGCGGCGCGGTTTTTTTGCCGTTGCCGATCCCGATTACAATCGCATCCGATGATCGAAGCCATTCTCTGGGACAACGACGGGGTTCTGGTCAATACCGAGAGCCTTTTCTTCGTCGCGACCCGTGACACCCTCGCGCGCGCGGAAATCCTCGTCACGCGTGAGCTGTATATCAACCACACGCTTCGCAGCGGCCGCAGCCTGTTCGACGGCCTGTTGTCGCGAGGATGGAGCACTGCCGAGATCGCCGCGTTGCGTAAAGAGCGCGACGCTCTGTACGCTGAAGCGCTGCGGCGCGCGAATCTCCTTATCGCAGGAGCAGCCGAGACGGTGCGGATGCTTGCGCCGCGTTATCGGATGGCAATCGTGACCAGCTCGCTGCGCACGCATCTGGATCTGGGGCATCGCCGAAGCGGAATCCTGTCCCTTTTCGAGACCGTGGTTGCGCGCGAGGATTACGAAAAATCGAAGCCAAATCCCGAACCCTATCTGACGGCGATGAGGCGTCTGAAGCTCGCGCCGGAGCGTTGCATCGCCGTCGAGGATTCGGAACGCGGGCTCACGGCGGCGTTGGCCGCCGGTCTGCGCTGTATTATCGCGCCCAATGAGTTGACCCGCGGCGGCGCGTTTGACGCCGCCGCCACTATCCTGCCTGATATAACCGCATTGCCGCGCGTGTTGGCGCTGATGCAGGGAGAGTCATGATGACGCAGCCCGAAATTCGTCCAGCTCGCGAGTCTGACATTCCCGAACTCGCGCGACTCGTTGCAGCGCTTGCCGCGTATGAAGAAGCGCTGGACGAACGCGCGCGGTTTGATTGGGATTCGATTCGCCAGGCGTCCGAATGGATGCGCGCCGTGCTGGCGCGGGAGCATCATGCGGTCTGGGTCGCTGACGCGGGCGACGGCCATCTCGCGGGTCATCTGTGGGTGAGGCTGCGCCACCGTCACGAGGGAGAGCGTCCGGCAGAGATCGGTTATATCAGCCAGGCTTTTCTGGAAGAGCGCTATCGGGGGCACGGCCTGATGAAACCGATGCTCGCGGAGGCCTTCGACTGGTTTCGCGTCAAGGGAATCGACCGGATCACACTGAGCGTGCTGCATCGCAACTGGCTTGGCGCCGAAGCGTGGCATCGCCTGGGTTTTTCAGCGTGGCGCGAGGAGCGCATGATGCTTTTGAAACCGCGCCCGAAGTGATTCTCTGGCTGTACGACGGGATTAATCCCGTCGACACCGCAATATCCGCCCGCGATATGTTTGTCTCTGGCAAGGTCGGTATGACGATCCTCAGCTAATCGTGCAAACGGATGCTCTCGCTGCGTTTTTCAGGATACGGAACGGCACCGCGCGCGACCGTCTTTCGCCTGTCACCACATGAAAGGCTCTTCTGCGATCACGGGCAATGCGGAGATCTCCTCGCTTGCGGTGGCGGACGTGACCAATATTCTAGCGACAGTTTCCCGCGCCGCGTTACCGCGAGAAAGTGCTGCTGCGATTAGTCACTTATTGCAAGATGAGACTGACTATTGCACGTTCGCAGGAGACCAAAAAAATATATTACTCAATTTCACCAGATTTGCATTTTATACTTGACTTCGATCACTCGTCTCTCTATCTTGCGCTGCGAACTCGCGGGCGATCTTCAATACCTACTCGCTCGAAATACTAACTAGCGAACGCGTTTCGGCTGCTCCGTCGGCGATTAGATCGGCGTGTACGCCTGGATAATCGCAGGGCACCGTTGCGTTCGTGTAAGCGCGCGGTTGCGCGGGTGCGGGGTGGAGAAAGATGGGTTCAAAAGCTTTTGTTGCGGCTTTGATCGTGGCCGGAGTTTTGGGTGGGAGTAGCGGGGATGAGAGCGTGCGAGTGAGCGATGCTGGCGCTCGTGCTCTCGACGCACGCATCCCCAAGCGGCTCCGAACAGGTGGGAAACGGATCATCACGTCGAAACGCCGTGTATCGACAGTTTTGATTCTTGGGTTGCTTATGCTTACACGTCCGGTGCTGGGCAAGTCTCGAACTGCGTGTTCTGCTCCGTCGCCGACGGTGCTGGCGTCTACCCTGACCCTGACCAGCGCCAATAGCGGCCAGAGCTTCAGTAACTACACGATCAGTACGACCAGCGGACCATGCGTGAAGATTAGCGGTGCGACAAACATAACGCTCGAGAACTTTAATATCGGGCCGTGCGGGACCAATAATTCATCCGCCGACTCAACCGGCGTGGAGATCATCAGCGGCAGCGGCAGTAACGTGTTCGACAGCTATATCCACGTCCAGAATTTGTCCTCCGATGGCGGTGATAACCATGAAGGGATCCTTGTCAAAGGCGCCAGCAACGTCACCATCCAGGGAAACGTGCTCGCGTTCAATGAGACCAACATCGAGATCAATAGCGGACCAGGCGGCCCGACCTCAACAAATGATGTAATCAAAGGCAATTTCATGCTCAATCCGACGGGACCGTTCCCGCGCGGGCAACAACTTCAAACTAGTGACGGGACGAGTAACGTGACCGTCGAAAATAACCGCGAACTGAGTTGCGAAGAGTCAGGATGCGTGACCCATGAAAGTGGGACAGGAAGAGTCTGTTTGACCTGTAGCGAATCAAGCTTAGGCGGTGACGCGTTTCCCTACTATGCCTTGCAGGAAGATGCCAATAACTTCTACCACAGCGCCGGCGGAACGATCAGTGGAAATTGGATTGAAGGGGGAGATAGCCCAAGCGGTCAAGGTATCTTGATGGACCAGGGAACAACCGGCCAATGGACTATTTCCAATAACATCATCGTTGATTCCGGGGTTGGTTGCATAGGACCGTTTCAAGGCACTGGAACTATCAGCGGCAACCAGTGCGAGAACCTGATGGATCTCAATTCGGACCAAAACGGTATCTACGTGTCAGACCTAGGGCTAGGCGGTACGTGCGGCCCCTGGACACTGACCAACAACACCATGAGTGTCTTGTATGGCGGCAATAGCGGGTCGGGCGCGGGGTCTTCCGAAGCCTGTGCCTCATCGTTTGATACACAGCCGGCGTGCCAGTTTAATTCTAATGGTGATGACGGCACTTGCGGTAAAACAGTTTATAATAGCAATAATTTCGACTTCGGCTGGTACGGACCCTTTAATCCACTTCCTGATAGCGGTGCAGCGGCTTTGATAGCGATAGGTAATCCGGTTTCGGTGAAAAATCCGCCGCCACCGATTCCGCCCTTGCCGAAAGAATGCGTGGCGGACTCGCCATATTCGCAGTTATCCGGCGCGACCCCGACAGCCAAACCCACCGCACGTCTTAAGGCGACCGTAACCCGGACGCCGACTCCGACGCCCACCCGTACGTTAACGCCATGGTCGACCCCGACGCCGGAGAAGTGGTCGTGGCGATAGCCAAGGCGAGATTGATTTACCTCCCTCGTCCAAGGGGGGAGCGGCGGTGACATAGCGAACGGCAGGTCGGCGGAAGGGGTCCGACGGCCTGCCGTCAATATCCGGAATCGGCCCGAGCATGTCCGTGAATTGACACTTGCGTATCATTCACAGCCTGTGGCGCGGATCACTTAGTTTGGCACTGCGGATCACTTTAGTTTGGCACTGCGCCAGTCGAGCCTGAGGTTAGCGGACAGCATCGAAGCGGGCCGTCCTAGATCATTAACACAGCTAATTTTAGAGCGACCGCGATAGAGCCACTCAATCGGGAATAATCTTGAGCCCAGGCGCGACGCGGAAGCCGTTGGCGCGAAGGAAATCGGCATCGGATTGGCGCACCGGTGCGCACTCTTCGACGGGCCGGAGCGCGTCGTCATTTGAATCCCGCAACCGCTCGGTTTCCCGCTTCTCCAGCTTTGCCCGGAGCTTCATACGGACCCATTCTGGATCCCAACCGAACGCGGCGCAAACATCCGCGAATGATATGGGCGCCCGGTAATCCTGGTCGAATAGCCAGCGGCGCGCCGCTGCAGCTCGTCGGCCGCAGATGCTTTTGGGATGGCGCCCGATGCCCGCATCCAGGTCCGCGAGTGCGCCTTCAAGGACCGCTCGGAACAGGCGCCCGACCGACGCGGTTTCGATATTCTCGCTGACCGCGCCACGATTCGCGACCAGCGGGGCGTAATGCTTCGCCACCGCGCAGGGTCAGAACGTTCGCCGCGCACGATGGTCTAGCTCGCGCTGCATGATATCCACCAGATCGCGACTATGCTGCTGTAACACCTCGCGAAACTCTTTCGAGTCGGCGCCCGGTCCGACGTGGATGACCGGTGAGTATTGAATCACGACGTTGCCGCCTCTGGCGCCTTCAGAGCGGCCCGGCGCATATGACGACGCCGCGCCGGCCGGCGATACGCGAGGCGCGATGCGTGGCCCGGCTAGCGCGGCTCCCGCGAGCATCGGCGAGACGGTAAGCGGCACCGCCAGCGCGATCGCGCGCGAGACGCGAGCCATCGCCGCGATCGCCGGGTGCGGCTTCATCGAATCGGCGATCGTCTCGACGATGCGAAGATGATGGAGCTGCATCAGCGGTCCGGCTTTTGCCGGCGAGAAGGGCAGGTAGGACCGGATTTTATCGGCGACGTGAGAAATCGCCGTCTCTGCCCAGGTGATTCCGGCCGAGATTCCGCGCCCGATCTCTTTCACGATATTCACGCCGGCGGCGTACATCTGAGGCCCATAGTCGATCAGAACCTTAGTCAAAGCGCCGAACGTACCGAGCATCGTGAGTATCCATCCGCCCGAGCCTTTGAAAAATGACTTCACCGCATCCCAATGCTTGTACAACTCGTAAACCGCGACCCCGAGCCCTACGACGGCCGCCCCGATAAGGACAATAGGGTTTGCATCCATCGCCGCGTTGACGAGCCATTGCGCTGCGGCCCAAGCCTTCGTCACAATCGAGGTGAGCCGAATCGCCTGGGAAAATTTAACGACCGCCGGCAGAAAGCTTGCAAATCCGAGCAGCGCACTCGACGCGAGAGCGAGACCTCCGCCGATTATCAGCGTTCCCGCGCCGATCGCGCCGAAATACGTGGCCATCTTTGCCAGCTTCTGATGTTGCTTCATAAAGTCGGCAAAGCCCAATGCGACCGGCACGACCATCTTCGCAAGTTTGGTGACCGCTGGCGCGAGGATGCCTCCTACTACTTCCCCCATTTGAATGAAGGCCTGATGCGCGCGGCCGATTTGCTCGTTCATCGACGCCATCGTGATGTTTGCGCCCTGAAGCGCCGCACCGTTGACGACGCTGCTGCTGAACTGGCTCCGCGCCTTTTCCAGGTTTTTGAGATTGAGTGCGAGCGCACGCGTTCCGCGTATTCCAAAAGACTTCGAGAGCAGCTCAAAGGTTTGCAGGTTGATGACGCGGTTTTGATACGCTTTTGTGAGGTTAATCAACGAGCCGAGTGCATCGATACTGCCATTAGCGAAATGCGCAACTTGAACGCCCGCTTTCTGGAAGCCACCACGCCCGAGCGAGTTTAGCGACTCTTCGAGCGCTTCACCGGCCGACGCGCCATGAAAGCCGCCTGCGAAAAGCCGGCCAGCGTGGCGACGTAATCGTTGAAGGGAATGTGCGCGGCTTTGGCGACACCGATTGATTCGGTCATCGCGTCGTTAAGTTCCCCGATATTCCGGAAGTCCTTCATCCGCACCGCATAGGCTACTATGTCGCCATAGCGTTTTATCTGAGCGGCGGCGGCTGCGCCTGTAAGCGAAGTGTCGCCGAAATGTGCCACGATCTCGCCCATGAGCCTGCCGGTATCGGCGATGCTGCCCTGCGTGCCCTTGGCGACCTCGATCGAAGTCAACGCATTCGTCATCGCGTCTCTGAACTTCAGGCCAGCGGCGATCCCGAGATAGACGTTTTCTAGGACATCTTCCTGGGAAACGTTGAACCGAACGGACGCCGTCTCGGCCAACTTGCTCGCCGCCTCCAGCTTGCGTATCCCTTCCGCGCCGGCAGGAAGCGCCGTGAGTAGGTGCTGCTGAGCGTCCTGCAGATTGCCATACATCTTGACCGCCATCGCGAGCGGCGCCGCGATCGCGACGCCCATCGCCGTCGCGCCAGCGCCGATCATGGCCATGTTTCCGGCCGCCTCGCGCCAGCGCGCGGTCGCCGCAAACTGCTTGTTGAGGTTTTCTATGCGGCCTTCGATGTTCTTGAGGACCGGCGACACGCCGTCGATCGCCGAGAACTTGAACCCGAAGAGGAACTCCCTGACAGTCATCTATTGCTCCCGCCTGAACCAGGGGACGTTCGCGGAGGTTTTCTTCATCGCAGCTTCCAGCGCTTCAATGCCCCTTGCATAGACCTCGAAATCGCGAACGGTTTGCCGCCATCCCTTGCCGGCGAGCCCGCGAATTTGTTTCAACATGAAGACGCCGATTCGTTCATCTTCCGACGCCGGCAACTGGATTTCCGGTAATCGGCGCAACGCCGCGATCGCCTGCGCGATCGGACGCGCGAGCGATTCCAGCTCGTCGATATGCGCCTTCGCGCCAGCGCGCACGACAGTCCCAGGCGGGAACCACGGCCTATCCATCATTCACCTCGTTCCAATCGGGCGGGACGCCGGCGCGGCGGAAAGCAAGTAAAACGCCGCGCCGACGTTCGCGAGCACGTCGAGACGCCGCAATCTGGCGCCCCGCCCTTGCTCGACCATCTGCGAGTGAGCCGCCGCGCGCGCCAAGGAAGAGGGAACCGCCGGCGCGCGTGACACCGCACCCTATGTGCGGCCGATGGCAAGTCGAGCCCGTCCACGGAGAATTTCCGCGCGCGATCATCGCTATCGCCGTCGTCGCCTATTCGATTATGCCGTACAGACTGACCTGGTAGGTCTTGTCCGAGGTTCCGGCCGACCGAGCGCGCACGACGAATCGCTCGCCTTGGTTCGGCGAGTGAAATAGGCCCGACCAATCGCCAGGCATCAGCGCGGCCGGAATCATCGCGACCTCCAGATCGTTTTCGTTGGCCACGTCGCGATGCGCGACCTCGTAATCGACCAGGGAATCCTGGCCTGCGATCACGACGCGCAGGCGAATCTGGTTAGCACTGTTGACGGGTCCACCGATTGGGCCGCTGTCGGCGAGCACTGCCGCAGCCGCCGGCGCGACGGCCTCAGCGCCATGCACGATGAAGGTCGCTCGCAGGGGTGAATCGTAAAAATAGCCGCTCATAGATTACCTCGGAACGTTGCGCAAGTTTCTGATCCTGATTAGTTCGATCCATCACGAGGCGGCGGCATCCGGACGATCGGCAAAGGCCGGCGCGATTTGGTCGATCGCGTACACCAGGCAGCGCGCAGCCTGCGCGAGCACCATCCACCCATCAGAATCTTTGGGATTTGCCGCGAACGTTTTCAGCGACTCCATCGCCGACGCGACCAGGCTTTCGACGCTATCTTCCGGTCCCTCGCCGAATGCCGGGTTGCCGTCCTTCTTTTTGTTTTTCGGAGGTGCGCTTAGACTTTCCTCCAAAACCTGCCGCCCCTTGATCGCGCCCGTGCTGTTGATGCTGATGCCGGCGTCACGCGTGCGGATGAAATCTACTGGCGCGATGTTCATCATGTAGCAGGCCTCCGCTTCCTGGCGGTTCAAGCCGGGAGCCGATGGGATTTCCACGCCGCGATCGCGGTTATGTAAACCTCGATCCTCGCGTACGAGCGCGCGCGCTTCGACGGCAACTTCCTTTGCCTTCCGGGCCGCGTACGCCGCTTGGGTGATTCCAAGATCGCGGCAAATCGCTATCTCGAACGCGCTCAATTTTGGCTGCACTGGCATCGGGTTTCTCTCGATGATTCTCGCGGGCGTTGCGTTGCGACCTGACGAATCGGAAACGCTCTCAGCCGCGAGCCTCCCGTCGCGGTGAGAGGGGAAGCGGCGGAAACTGGTCATACCAGGCACGCTCGTTCGTCCACCATTTCGGCCGGCCGAACGCCCGAATTTCTGCCCGCAGGATCCTCCGGCACGACTTGAGAGTTACGCCGAGCGCGTCGATGGAGACGACCCGCTGTTCAGGCGTGAGCGGACTCAGCATCGCGACGAGATAATCATGCTCCAGTTGGTTCCATCCATGCGCGCCGAACGCCGACCCGTGCGGAATCAAGTCGATGTTCGGCGGCACAGCACGCGAGACGTGCGGCACCTCTTCGATAAATCGCGCGAGCGCTTTATCGAAACCCGAGAAGTCCTGATGCTCAAGTGCGCGGCGTCCCGATCTGGCGAAATCCGCAATGCATCGCGCCACGGCCGTGCGGCCTTGATCGAACCTAATTTCGTATTTGGCGGCCCATTGGATCGCGCGCGTAGCGCGCGCTTGCGGCGTCAACTCCGGGTCGGTAATAGCCGCGATCGCCGCGTCCGCCGCCTCAGCGAGTTTCTTCGCCGCCTCGGAAAGCTCCGGATTACTCACTTGGTTACCTAGTCCGTTACTCATTTCATTAGCCATTGACGCCATCACCTCGTAGAGCTTTTCCGTCACGTTCGGCCCGCAGAAGCAGCCACGCCGACACCTTGGTCATCGAAGCGGCGCGGCGCTGTTCCTCTTTTCGCTCGCGCTCGCGCACCAGCTCGCGCGCATATCGTTTCAGCGCGCCCAGGCTGACGCGGATACCGCGCATCGCCAGTTTCGCCCATGCGGTTCCGTAATCCGATCCGCACGCCGCGAGCGCCGCGTCGATTTCTGCGCGCGTTTCCAGCGCGAGCGCGGCGATGGCCCGTTTAGGCATCGGCGCCTGTTTCCTTCTCAGATGCGCCGTTTCTCCCGAGAACAGCTTCATTCGCATGGTCTTTTATAGATATGCAATTTTGCATACCCCCTTCCGGCGGGAGTTCAGCGTTTTCCTGAAGAGGTTTGCGGACGAGCGCTACAACCGTGTGGTGTTTGGGAGTCGATGTGCGCGGCTTGGCCGCCTTGCTGGTATTGGCCCTCGCATAGCGCCTTCTCTTCCGTTCCAGAGCGTCACTCACTGCCGCGCCCTCTGCAACCAATCGCCATACCCGCCCGAGCCATCCTTCAAGGTATTCGGCGGTCGGAACTGCCTCGCCGTTCTCCTCAGCGATGAAAATATAGTTCTCGGCCAGCGCGATTATCGCGGACGCAGACATCGCGCGTCCGAGCTTCCCGCCGTCATCCAAGAGGTCGAGCACCGACTCTAACGGCCCTTCGAGGCGCGGTAAAATCGTGAGAATGCCAGCAACGCAATTGTTGACTTCCCGGATCGTGCGAAACCAATTCGAGTCGGCCGCGTGATAAACGGGATCACGGTATTTCGCCGCGTTCCTCGCGAGACTCGGAACTCGCGCCAGCTCTAACACCAGCGCCTGCGCGGCTTCGCGCTCTCCAATCATCCCGGCGAGCCTTTGGGCGTGGATAACTATCCCGTCCAGCATTTTCCGGATCGCCTTGACGGCTGCGTAATCAGATTGTGCCTCTTCGGTCATTTGTCGCGTCCCTCCCGTGCGTTTTGGCCCGTGCGGTCCACAGGCGGCGCGCGGGCGGTTTAGATCGAGCAAGTAGGGCAACATTGGCGCCCTGGTACATTTATCGGCTAAATCGTTGCGGACGTGGCGGTCTATCATGTCGCCATCGGCAACATGAGAGGTTACCGGCCGATTTAATACTGCGGGCGGCAGCATTTTCGCGCTGCGCCGATCAAAGTCGCCGGTGGCTGCTTTGGTCGTCATCGCGCATCCCCTTGGCGTTTGGCCGTCACACGATCGCGCCAACCGACTAACGCGCCGATGACTACCGCCGCGTGCGCCTGGTCGAGCCAGGACAGCTCGCGGATTCCGCAAACCCGTTCGGAGAATCGGCTGAGCGCGCGCTCGGATGAATCCCGTAAGACGCCCAGATCGCGCAGCTCCAGCCACAAGGCGCGAATCAGCCGATTCTGCGCCGAATCGGCAAGCCGCGCGCGGCCGGCGTGCTTGCCGCTAGCTTTCGCGAATCCGAGCCGACGCATTTCATCGAGCACGGCGCGGCGCTGTTCACCATCAAGGCCGGCGGCGGACCGCGCTCCGGTCACGCGTTCCAGCAGATCGCGGTAGAGCGAATCGTCCAGGCCGAGCGCCTTCGCCCCCGTGTGGATCGCGGCCAGCTCACTGCGGCGATGCCCGGCTTCGACAGCCGGATGCCGCCCCGATGTTTTTGCCGCCGTCATGCGTCGAGCTTGCGAATCACAAGCGTGCTGCCGTCGGGCTTGCGAATCGCAACAGCGCCCACACCGATTTGGACAATCCGATCCCCGAGCTGAAGGCTTTGGCGCATCTTCGCGCGGAAAACCTCGGGCATCCAGCCAGACCATGATGCTGCGCGCTCATTCACAAGAATTTCGCGCTCAACGTCTGTCGGTGGCGGATTCAGATTCGCGCCGCATCGCCAGCAGCTCTCCGAAGGTGCAGCTTCAACGCCGGCGACAAAGTTGTCCATCTCGCCGAAGAGTGACTCCAAGGACCTGACCTCGGCCTCGGCCGCTTCCTGTCGCGCCGGTCCGACCAGGCGCAGCAGCGTCGCGAATCGATGCGCGATCGCGACCCGGATTTCGCCGCGTCGGCCGCGCGCTTCTGGCGGACTCGGATTAGCCATTTCCATTTGGAGCCTCGCGCGCGCTGAGCCATTTCTCCAGGTCAGACGCACGGTATCTGACGTTTGGTTTTGAGCCGCTTCCTATATCTATGAATGCAGGTCCTTCCCCCGAGCGTCTGAGCTTGTACAAGGAGGACTCGGAGATGCCGAGGATTGCGGCGACCGCACGCGGCTTCAGCAGCTTCGTAGTTGCCGAAGCTTCGCTCTCGATATGATTATTCTCCTCACTCACAGAACTGCCTCTATGGCTTGCTCGCGGCCGGTTGCAGACCGGTTGTAATCCAGCAGACTTCCGTCATCACAAATGATGGGCGGCAACGGACCGCGATCTTGCGCCAGCTCGAAAATCATCGGGCCGTCGCTATGGCTGCCATTGCGGGGAGTGAAGACGACCCTGATGATGCCTTGGTCCCGCAACCCGCCGACGTATTGAAAACAATTCGTTTGCCCGGCCATCGCGACGGCCGCCATCTCGGCCAGCGTGAAGCGGCGAAGGATACGGGCCGCGCGCCAGATACGCGCACGCGCCGTGCTCATCATTCGGCGCCGGCTGTCGTCGGTTAGCCATCTCGTACTCATGCGGCCCTCCGCGATTGCGCAGCCGCCAGAGATTCCTGTCCCGGCCAATCAGTAGCTACAACGCGATCATGTCCGCGCCTGCGCGCATTGCGCTCAAGGGCCGCGAGCATCACCACGATCCGGCGAATCGAACCGTGCGCAGCTCCATGCAGCCGCGCGACGGTTTCATCCGCGACCTGAAGCTCGCAGAGCGAATCCGCCAACGCTCGCGTATCCTCAATCGAGGGCGGCTTGAACTCAACAACGTGAAGCAGACGACCCCAGATTTGCTCGCGATGACGTAAGCGGCGCGCGAAGGATTCGACGCCAATCAACATGACGGGCGAGCCGCTCCGATCGTGAATCGCGCGCAGCAATTCCAGGCAGCGCGGATCGCGCAGCGCGTCGCACTCGTCGATAATCAACAAGCGCGGTTCAGTCTGAAGGCTTCGGACAATGCCCTCGAAAAGCGGCTGTGAACGGTGCGCCGGGCGCAGTCCGAAATGCGCGCCGAGCGCCACCAGCATCGAGTGCATGGTCCAGTAGTCGAGTGCGCGCTCGAAAATCGCATTCGTGAAGGTTGCGGCGTGCGCTGCGGCAAAGGTTTTGCCAGTGCCGCTGCGTCCGACAAGCAATCCCATCCCCGGAAGCCCAGCGCCGCGCGTGAGCATATCGCGCGCTGCGGTGACGGTTTCCTTCAGGTTCAGTGTCGGTACGATCGCGAATCTCATGCGGACCTCGCAAATTCACCGCGCTTGCACAGCGCCTCTATCTCCGGAAGCCCTCCCGCGAGCTCGACGAACTGACAATCTGCTGGCGTCCACGAATCGCGCGGCGCCGCCATCAGCGACCGATAGCGCGCGATCGCGGCATCAACTTCGGCGTCTAGATCAAATTCGGTTTCGACCCTGCGCGCATCCGTGATTGCCTTGTAATCGCGGTCCAGCTCGATGCGATCCGGATATACCTCTGGCGGCGGCGCGGGATGATCGAGCGATTCAATCTGCGCGAGTGCGCGAGAGGCGGCATCGAGCGCGGGCGTCACATAATCGTCGTGCGGAATTTCGGGAGTGCCCGCGCCATCGCGGACCGCCGACAAAATCGCCTCGCCGAGCGGAGTGCGGTAGTTGCCCAGCAGCGCGCGCGATTCTTTGCGGACCGCGTTTATCCGCTGGCGCTGGATTGCTTTCGCCGCGAGCGCAACGTCGCGCCGCCGCGCGCCGAGCCGATCGACATTCTCGGCGACGCAGATAAAATCGCGCGCGCCCTGGTCCGCGGTGAAGATGACGATCCGGCCGAGATCGTAATGCCGTGCGGCCCAGACTTGCCTTCCGATCCAGGCGCCGAGCTCCGGAGCACAAAAGAGGGCGCCGTCGATCCGCAATCCGGCCTTTCCCACAAACCGCACTTCACCGTCCATCAAAAGCGCCGACAGCGCCCCCATGTCTGCGACGCGATTTACGCGTCCGCCGCGCGCGAGCCAATCTTTGAGAATCCGATTCGGCGTGCGGCCGTTAAGTCCGCGATGCGGCGAATTGGCGTAGATTTCCGCGAGCCATCTGTCGAGCGCGCCTTCCAGGTCCGCGTCGGTCATCGTGACGTTCAGAAGATCGGCCTCGGTTTTTCCGCGCCGATCTTTCAGGGACACGCGATCGCGCATCTGCTGGCGATGCGCCACGTTGTGGCCGGTGAAGCCCTCGAACATCCCGAAGACGCGCTGGATATAGCGCACGGAAGATTCGACAAATGGTTTAAGGTCGCCGCGATAGGGAGCTTCCGTCGATTCGAACTCGACGCCCAGGTCGGCCATGAACGCGCGCATCCGGGCCGAGGTGAAGCCCGAGCCGAAATCGGTGCGGACGCATTTCGGCACGCCGATTGTCGTCATCACCTTGACGAACAGGCGCGCGGTCGAGTCGGTGGATTCCGACGGCGCGATAACGGTCCATCGCATCCGCGTGAAAGTGTCGGTGAGGATAATTACCTGGCGGCGGCCGGAGAGCGTCAGGATGTCGCAGGGCGAGCCGTCGAGCTCGACTTTCTGCAGGAACTCGGTGATTCCCGCTGAGCGGTCGCCGAAGGCCGCGCCGAAGCGGCCGCGCGCGCGGTCGGGCTCCTGCACAAAGGCGCGTTCGACCCGGCGCTCGCGGCGGAAGACCTGCAGGAAGCGCAGCACTTGCGCGCGCGACGGTGCGCGCTCTCCGAACTCGGCGCGCGCGCCGAGAGTTATCTGGTCGATACTGGCGCGCGAGGAGTACTTCAGGTCGCGCGCGACGAGCCATTCGGCGATGGCCGGATTCCCCGCGATATAGGCGCGCGGCCTCGCGATAACGGCCGGTAGCATGCTGCCCGGCCGCGAGGTTTCGCGACACCGGCGATATTTTGGCGCCAGCCCCCGCAGGCCCTCGCGCTCGT
Organism: uncultured delta proteobacterium; assembly: GCA_963801665.1. Taxonomy (GTDB): domain Bacteria; phylum Desulfobacterota; class Binatia; order Binatales; family Binataceae; genus JBARDN01. The sequence continues at coordinate 1,566,368 of CAWDFL010000003.1, forward strand.
AGGCAGAGGCCCAACGAAAAAGCGTGCGCGCGCTCACCTTCGGCAAAAGACGCAAGCTCGTAACCGAAATCTTTACACCGCCGCTCTTGAGCGCGGTCACGAATGCGGCGTGATTTTCACGCTTTGAAAGCTCGACCGCGTCCGACCACGCACGACGCTGCTCGAGCAGCTCAGCGCGTGCGACGGCTATTGCAGCCGCGCGTGGCGGCAATTCGGAAAGGTCGAGCAGGCGGTCCGTTGTGGGCGGCGGGATAAGCGGGATACGAGCTGCCGCGCTCTGCAATTTCTTTTCGGCGGCAGCCCGATCTCGCGGGTCGTTGAGAAAAGATGACAGCTCGGCAAGCGATGTCGGCCGACGGCCGAGCTTCTTTTCCGCGCGCTGCATGAGCCGACAAAACGCCGTGCGACGGCGCTCGGATGTGCCTCTTTGAAAACCCGGAAGGGAGAAAACTTCCGCCCGGAGCGACGTTGACGGACTCGAAATCGACGCGCATCTTATCGTAAGGTCCGGCACGGGCAGAGAGTGTATTTAATTGGCGGCGAAAAATCAAGAAACCGCCAAAAGGCGGCATACGAAGGAAAGCCCGATTAACGAGTCCGGATGGAACGAGGGCCGCGGACCGTCGAACGGGATTTCGGCTTTCTCGTATCGGCTTGGACTAATCGTAGCGCGGGAATTTCGGAGTGCAGCCGAGTTCGCCAAGGCCGCAGGTGTATCGCCAGATGCGATGAGCCACTGGTTACGCGCGCGGAGAGAGCCGAGCCGCGACAACCTGGTCAAGCTCGCCACGGCGGCAAAGGTCTCGGTTGGCTGGCTTGCGGCCGGCGAAGGAAAGACGCGACCGTCCCTTTTGCCACCGGAAGGCTTCCGTCTTCCGGCCGGTCCGGCACCGCATCTCGCATTCAGTGTTGAACTGTGGGAGCAACTCGCCGAGGGCCTTCACGGCGCGATGCGCTATCTTGGTCGAGTGACCGACGATGCGATGGAACCGACGTTGCGCGTCGGCGACTTCATTCTATATGTACCGCTTGAGTTTGATCCGATGGCTTCGGCGAAGCCAAGCGGCATTTATCTTCTTGAAGGTGGGGAAATCCGGCGCATCGAATGGCGTATCACGGAGCAGGCCGGGGTCATTAGTTGCGATAATCCAGCTTACCATGCGAGTACTCGAATTTTGCCCTTCAAAAACATCCACTTGAAAGGCAAAATTTTATGGCGCGCTGGCCGAATCTGATGTAACGCCGATGTAACGCCTCCGCATTCGTTTTGTTCGGCGCGAGCGGTCTAAATACTTGAAATCCCTATCTTTTTCGGAAGCGTTACATCTCGCGTGTGAGTTTGGCACTGGCGTTACACAAGCGTTACACAGTGAGAGATTTGGCACGCGTTGCCTAATCTCCGCATCAAATAACGCTGCGGTTTCCGGATCACCGTTACACGCCGGAAATCGGGCCGTTCGGTGCACCGGGCGCAGCCTCGCGAACGAGCCTGACGGCGCAAAAGTCCGCGTCCAATAAGGCTTTCTGAGCCGGTTCGAATCCCTAGACCTCCCGACAAGTCCCTGGTCTTCCCGCGTTTTTCGGTAGAATTGCCCGGTGCCAAACCATGTGATCCAACACAGCCTGCGCTGACCTCTTGGATAGGTGCCATTTACCTTGACAGATCAAAGCATTTATCTTATCTAGACTCATTGGGTCGGGTATTGACGGAGTTGGTGAGATTGGCGTGGTTTCGGTTGACCCCTAGGCTCCCGATGCTTATAGTGGACTCAGCAGGTCCACTAATTGGATCACCGACTTCGCGAGACGCGAATCCGATAGAGAATCCTCGATGGCGGGCTGATGGTTAAGACTCCCATATACATGGACAATCACGCGACCACACCGTGCGATCGCAGGGTGCTCGACGCGATGCTGCCGTACTTCACCGAGAAGTTCGGCAACTCCGCCAGCCGCAATCACAGCTTCGGCTGGGAAGCGGAAGAGGGCGTCTTGAAGGCGCGCGAGCAGATCGCGGCCCTGGTCGGCGCGAAGTCGAAGGACATCATCTTCACCAGCGGCGCGACTGAGTCCGACAACCTCGCGATCAAGGGCGTGATCGAGTTCTACAAGGACAAGGGCAACCACATCATCACCTGCGTCACCGAGCACAAGGCGGTGCTCGACAGTTGCCGCGCACTAGAGCGCCAGGGCAAAGCGACCGTTACCTACCTTCCGGTTGATAAATACGGAATGGTAGATCCCGACGCGGTGCGCCGCGCGATCACTGACAAGACCGTGCTCATCTCGATCATGTACGCCAACAACGAGATCGGCACGATTCATCCGATTCGCGAGATCGGCAAGATCGCCAAGGAAAAGGGCATCGTGTTTCATTGCGACGCGGTGCAGGCGGTCGGCAAGATTCCGGTGGACGTGGAAAAAGACGGAATCGACCTGCTCGCGATGAGCGGGCATAAAATTTACGGCCCCAAGGGGGTCGGCGCGCTCTACGTGCGCTCGAAGGGACCACGCGTGCGGCTTAGCCCGATTATCGACGGCGGTGGGCACGAGCGCGGGATGCGCTCGGGCACGTTGAATGTCACCGGAATCGTCGGGTTCGGCGCGGCGTGCGAAATCTCGGGTCAGGAGATGGCCGCCGAGGCCGTCCGCCTTACCGAACTCCGAAACCGGCTCCAGGCCGGCATTTTCGAGCGGTTGGACGAAGTCTATGTGAACGGCCATCCGACGGAGCGCCTGCCGGGAAATTTGAACGTCAGCTTTGCGTACGTCGAGGGCGAGTCGCTGCTGATGGGAATCAGCGATATCGCGGTCAGTTCGGGCTCGGCCTGCACTTCTGCGACGCTCGAGCCTTCGTACGTGATTCGCGCGCTCGGAATCAACGAGGAGCTGGCGCATAGCTCGATCCGGTTCGGAATCGGCCGCTTCAACACCGCCGACGAAGTCGATTACGTGTCGGACCGGGTGAGCAAAGAGGTCAAGCGGCTGCGCGAAATGTCGCCGCTGTACGAGATGGCGAAAGACGGAATCGATCTCAAGTCGGTGCAGTGGAAATCGTAAGCAGCAGCGCGGAGAAAAATCATGGCATATTCAGACAAGGTTCTCGATCACTATAACAATCCGCGCAACGTCGGCAGCTTCGCCAAGGACGACCTGAGCGTCGGCACCGGCGTGGTCGGCGCGCCCGAGTGCGGCGACGTGATGAAGCTGCAGCTCAAGATCAGCGACGACGGCGTAATCGAAGATGCGAAGTTCAAGACCTTCGGATGTGGCAGCGCGATCGCGAGTTCGAGCTACGTGACCGAGTTGGTTAAGGGCAAGAAGATCGACGAGGCGATGGCGATCAAGAACACCGTCATCGTGAAGGAGCTCAATCTGCCACCGGTCAAGATTCATTGCTCGGTGTTGGCCGAAGACGCGATCAAGGCCGCAATCACGGACTGGAAGAAGCGCAAGGGGCAGGGCGACGCGCCCGCAGAAAAGGCGAATCAGGGCTGAGGTTTCGCACGATGATCTCGCTGTCTGAAAACGCGGTCCACAAGATCAAGACTCTGGTCGCCGACAAGGGCGCCGAGGCCGGACTGCGCGTGAAAGTCGTCGGCGGCGGATGCTCGGGGCTGTCGTATCGGATGGAAATCGACGCGGCCAAAGAGCGCGACAAAATTTTCGAGCGCGACGGCGCCAAGTTGATCGTGGACAAGAAGAGTTTTCTCTATCTCAACGGATCCGAGCTCGACTACGCCGAGGAGCTGATGGCCTCGGGTTTTCGGGTGGTCAATCCGAACGCCAAACGAAGTTGCGGATGTGGCGAGTCGTTCGTGGTATGAACGAGGGGATGCGGCGGCGTAACGATGATCGAATGCCCGTCATGCGGACGGCGGCAAGAGCCCCGGCTGGTTTGCGAAAGCTGTTCGATGCCGCTTGGCGTTGAACTCGACTGCTTCGCTGCGCTGGGACTGCCCAAAAAGCTCGCGATCGAGCCGGGAGCGCTCGAACGCGTCTACCACGATCTGAGCCGCCAGACTCATCCCGACCGATTCGCACAGGCCACCGTACGCGCGCGCGACGCGAGCCTGCGCTCGACCGCGCTTCTGACCCGCAGCTACCGCACGCTGCGCGATCCCGTCACGCGCGGGCTCTACTGGCTCGAAATGCGCGGCGAAAAGCTTTCCGACGACAACAAGCAGGTGCCGCCCGAAATCGCGGAAACAGTATTCGATGTCCAGGAGCAGCTCGCGACGTTGCGCGAGGCGGTCCGCAGCGATCCCGCACGCGCGCAGGTGCTAGCCGACGACCTCGAGGCCCGGCGCGCGGCGCTTTTGAACGTCATGAATGATTACCAGATCGCGCTGCGCGGAAATTTCGTGCTGTGGGATCTCGGCCGTTCGAACGCAAAAGAATTGGCCACCGAACTCAAGCTGATTCTCTCGAATATCGCCTACCTGCATACGCTCCTGCGCGATGTCGATTTCGGTCTAGGGAATTTGAAGGCGGCGTGAGGCGATGGCGCAGATACTCGGAATCGATCTCGGCACCACCAACAGCCTCGTCGCGCGGATGGAAGGCGGCGAGCCGCGCGTGATCGTCGATTCCGAATCGGGCGCGGCGCTCTTGCCCTCGGTCGTCGCGATCGCACCCGACGGCGCGGTGCATACCGGCGCGCGGGCGATCGAGCTCGAGCCGCATTTCACCGCCGAGAAAGACGGCACAGTCAGCGCGGTCGGGTTTCGCGGAGGCGAGTACGGCGCGGTGATCCGCTCGGTCAAACGCTACATGGGACTTGGCGGCGCCGACGTTGCGCCGGAGGATCGCGCGCGCTACGCATTCGCCGATTTGTCGGGTCCTGTAGTTCGCTTCCAGATTGGCAAACGCACGCTCACTCCGCCGCAAATCTCGGCCGAGATTCTGCGCGCGCTCAAAGAACGCGCCGAGCGCGCGACCGGAGAGGCTGTCGATCGCGTCGTTATAACCGTGCCGGCGTATTTCAACGACGGCCAACGGCAGGCGACCAAGGATGCGGGACGCCTGGCGGGTCTGGAAGTCGTGCGGCTGGTAAACGAACCCACCGCGGCGTCGCTCGCGTACGGACTCGGCAAGCTCGCCGAGGGCAACGTCGCGGTTTACGACTTCGGCGGCGGCACCTTCGACATCTCGATTTTAAGCATCAAGCAGGGCATCTTCGAGGTCCTTGCCACCAATGGCGATACGCATCTCGGCGGCGACGATATCGATCGCGCGATCGTCGAATGGATGCTGGCGAGACTGCCCGATGAAGTAATTCGCGATCGTCACGTATGGAACAGCACGCGCAGTGCCGCCGAGGCGGCGAAACAGCGCCTGACCGATGCGTCGACCACGGAGATCGCGCTCGATCTGCGGGGGAATCGCGTCAGGAAGACTCTCTCGCGCGCCGAGCTCGAAAAAATCGCGGAGCCTCTGGTCGCGCGCACGCTCGAGCGCTGCAAGATGGCGCTCAAGGATGCGAAGCTTTCGCCCGCCGAAATCGACGCGATCGTGCTGGTGGGAGGATCGACGCGGATGCCGATCGTGCGCGAGCGGGCGCGCGATCTCTTCGGCCGCGAGCCGCTATGCTCGATCGATCCCGACGAAGTTGTCGCCCTCGGCGCCGCGATCCAGGCGAGCGTCCTTATGGGCAAGCAGGGCGATATGCTGCTGCTCGACGTGGTGCCGCTGTCGCTCGGAATCGAGACGATGGGCGGCGTGATGGAAAGGCTGATCCATCGCAACACCACGATTCCAACCAGCGTGACCGAGATGTTCACCACCGCGGTGGACAATCAGACGCACGTCGATGTGCACGTGGTGCAGGGCGAACGGGAGCTTGCGGCCGATTGCCGGAGCCTGGCGCGGTTCAAGCTCGGGCCGATTGATCCACAGCCTGCCGGATTATCCCGTATCGCCGTCACTTTCCTCATCGACGCAAACGGGATACTAAATGTCAGCGCCCGCGACGAGCGCACCGGCCGCGAGCATTCGGTCGACGTCAAGCCCTCGTACGGTCTGAACGACGAGGAGATCGAACGGATGCTCGAGGAGGCGATCGATCTCGGCGAGCAGGACTTGGAGCAGCGGCTCCTGATCGTGGCTCGCAACGACGCCGAGCAAATCCTGGCGGCACTTGGAAAACAGCTCGGTGAGTATTCGCATCTGATCGATGCCGGAGAGCGCGCGCAGTTGGCGGCGGCGGCGGAGAAGCTGGAGGCGGCGCGTATCGGACAGGATCGCGAGCTAATCGCAAATCTGGTCGAAGAGCTGAACGAGCTAAGCACCCCGTTCGCGGGCCGGATCATGGACGCGGCTATCAAGACCGCGCTCGAAAAGAAGTCGGTCGAGCAGGTGTCATAGCCAGGCCAAGGAGGATGAATGCATGGCGATGGAACTGAAATGGGATCAGGCCGAGGAATTGGCCGAAGTGCTCGCCGAGAATCATCCGGGGCTGAATCCGCTGGACGCGCGGTTCGTAGATCTACGGCAGTGGGTAATCGATCTGGACGAATTCGGCGACGATCCGCAGGGGTCGACTGAAGCGAAGCTGGAAGCAATCCAGATGGCGTGGAACGAAATTTACCAGGAACAGAACGAAGACGAGTGAATAGACGCGCGGGGACGAGCGTCTGACTAAATCGAGGAGGTGTGGGGTGGTGGAAGCAGCAAGTGAAGGCTTGAGGACGGACAAGGGAGAGAAGATGCAGGAGAAGGAGACACTTGACGAGAAGCTGCCGGGGCTGTTTGAACCCGACACGCTGTTGCCGATCCAGTATTTCGAGGCGATGCGCAAGAAGCATCTGCTCGAAGGCGAAAAGCGCCTCATCCTGAGCGTGCTCGAAGACGCCATCGAGTGCTTCATGAAGTGCATCGACTCGGCCACGAACAAGGGCCAGCGGCTGTTCCGCGAGGCCGACGAATGGATCGGCCACGAGGACAAGCGCTGGGTCTTCTCGTTCGACAATGTTTGCGACATGCTCGATATCAATCCCGAGTACATGCGCGTGGGCCTGCGCAAGTGGAAAGAGAAAAAGCTCATCGCGATCGAGCGCCGGCGCCTGGCGCTGGAAGCAGAAGCGGCATACGCGCTGGCGAATCCGGCTCCGGCGGTGGTCGAGTTGCAGCAACCCGCGCCGGTCGCCAAACTGGCTCCCAAAGCAGCCCAGCCGGCGGCATCGAATCACCACAAGCGCGTGCATCGCGTCCACGCGTCGCACAGCGCGGCGGCCTCGAAGCTACGCAAAGCCCGCGCCTGACGGGCGCGAACGAGGCTCGATAATCCGCGTCGCAACGGCGACGCGCAAGAAAGCAGGGCGGTCCTGCAAGGGACCGCCTTTGCGTTTTCCGCTCCTGATATGTCATTCCAGCGCGCATCGCCGCCGCGCGCCAGGAATCCCCGACGAGAGGAGCACTGCATGAGGCGCAAACTCAGAGCACGGACGCCTCGGGATTTCTCCCTCGGTCGAAATGACTGATGTTGGCTCGTGCTGCAATGGTTCTTGTTTCCCTAAGCGTTGGAAACGGCCTGACGTGTCATTCCCGCGCGCGGGGCCGCCGCGCGCGAGGAATCCCGGATTCTGCTTTACCGCCGCGATCTGTCAATGAGACACATCGTTGATGCGTCTCACCGCTCGGGATTCCTCGCGCGGCAGCCACGCGCGGGAATGACATACATAGGCCCTTTCCGGAAGAAACTTTAATATTCTCTCTTACGCTGCTGCACCGATCGGTTTGAAGTAGATGATTGTGCCAGTGAGGCCGCCGTGAGTTTCAGCGCGTAGCCCGGAATGAGGCCGACGCGGTGATAGCCGAGGCGCTCGTAGAGGCCTGCCGCGCCGCCGTCCTCAGCGGTGTCAAGGACCAGGAGCGTGCGGTCACGCTCGACCGCGATTCGCTCGGCCTCGAGCATCAGGCTTCGCGCGACGCCGCGGCCACGGCGGCTGACGCGCGTCATGAGCTTTGCGATCTCGGCGCGATGCGGCTGGTTCGGCGGCATCGCGAGGTGCAGCGTTACCGTGCCGATCAGATCGCCACCTTCCCATGCGCCCAGCACCACGCGCTCGCCCGACGCGGCTCGAGCAAGCGACGTCTTCCAGAAGTCCGCCGCTATGTCGCGCGCTACGGGATGCATGAAGCTGACCGAGCCGCCATTCGCCACGACTTCAATCAAGATTTCGGACAGAGCTGCGATGACTTCGGGATCGTCCGTGAGCGGAGCAAGATGCATGGCTGAGGTCATCGTCTGGCTCCTGGGGATCGCGAGAAGACAAGTGCAGGCATTCGGCGACTCGCTCGCGAATGTAGTAGCGTTTGCCGACGACCCGCAAGAGAAGGGCTGCGATGTTGCACCTGGCTTCGGGCGCGCTTAGGGTCATAGGTCCGGGATGCCGCTGCGCACCAAAATCGAATGCCCCGAATGCGAGGCCGACCTGATCGTCAAGCGGGGCGGCGTATGCCCGAATTGCGGCGCGCAGATTACCGCGCACGTCGCGCGCGTACAGAAGCGCGAGCGGCGCATCGAGCAGGTAGTCGCGATAGTGGCGACCGCGCTGGTGCTCGGACTTTTCCTGGTGACCAGCGGGGTGAGCCTTCTCGAGGGAATCGCGGTGTACGCGGGCGTAGGCGCCGCGATGTACTACATTGCGCGGCGCACCTTCGTGTAGCGTCGGGTCGGCCCACCTTGAAGACGGGCGGCTCCCGAGCCGCCCCTACGAAACCGATCCCCTGCGTAACGGATCAGATTCCCGGAGGCGCGCCGCGACGCGCCCGTCTTCGCATGTCGGGTTTCCTTACAACACGTTCATTACCATCACGTAACGAAATTTTTGTCGCGATTTCGGCCGCCGGGGCGTCTAACAGGCAGGAGGTTGGAAATCATGAAAACCAAGATGACTATTCTGGCCGCGCTGTTTGGATTCGCGATGTTCGCGGCGCCTGCCCTTGCTTCTGCTCATCCTGTACGCGCGTGGCGGCGTGCCGAGTTGGCTCAGCACTTCGAGACTCTGGGTCCGACGGAACGCTACCTGTTCTGGCGGGAGCATCCGTATCTCGCGGAGCATCGCTGGGAGATCACCCAGCCGTACGCGTACCGCAATGGATATGTGGCGCCGCATTACTATCGTTACTAAGCCCGTCCGTTTGTGACGCGCGAGCAGGGGCGTCCGTGATGCACGGGCGCCCTGTTTGTCTGACGGCCGCCGAATCTGAACGAAACGTAATGAAAACCAATAATGATCAATCGTTAAACCCCTTTCGGGCCACGAGGGTGGATTCGGCCGACGCCAGCGAACAGGCGACGGCGAAAGTCGCAGAAGGAGCGGACGGTTTTTGTTCGCCGCATGATGGCATCGTTGATGCTCTCTTATAAATCGCGGAGGAAGACGAAAGTGAAATCCAAATCGCGGCTTTTCGCAGCTCTGATCGCAATCTCGATAATGGCAGCCCCTGTTGCTGCCAACGCCGAAACCCGCCGCGACGCCGAGGCGCGCGCCGCAGCCTCGCGCAATTCGCTGGTCGCACCGCGATTCAATACCGCGCGCGCGATGGCGCAGCACGATCCCGTGCGTAACTTCCAGGCGCGCGAGAATCGTGGCAACTGGGAACGCAACGCGGCGCGGGTGCGCGCTGACAATCGCCTGAACCAATACGCGTATCAGCCGCGCGGCTATTACAACGGCTACAATCCATACTACGGATACAGGAACTATGCGGCTCCGATGCCGGTCGCTAACAACTGCGAGCCAGGTGGGTATCCGTCCGCATACGTGGAGCCGGGTTACGGATATGGTCAGTCCGGGTACGGAGAAGGTCGGCCGGCGCTGACGGCGTATCGCGGCCGGTTGCTCGCGCAGAAAGCCAGCCTCGAGCGGCAGCTCAACTCGGGGTCAAACTTCCTCGAATATCCATACCTGCACGAGCAGCTCTCAGAAGTGAATAAGAAACTGGGCGACGTGAACTCGAAGCTCGGGATCGTCGGCGGCGGATATGCGATGGGCCGCGGCGGTTACGGATACGAAGGCTATCAGCAGGCTAGCCCGCTCGCGGCGCTGATGGGAATGGGCGGAAACCGCGGCTACAACGGGAGCAATGGCTACAACGGTTACGGAGCCAACCCGTACTACGGACAGCAGGGCGGTCTTACGTCAGCGCTGCCGCTGCTCGGCAACTTTATCCACTGAGCGCGAAAGCAATCCGGAGACTTAAGGCGTGCGCCAGCGCCTCAGCTCCGGTCCGGCGCCCGGCTCCCTCCCAGCCGGGCGCTTTCTTTTCTGGACGGACGTGTCGATCAGGCCGACTTGCGCCACGCGTCGCTCAGGCGCTCGATTCCGCGCAGCACGTTTGCCCGGCGCTCGTCGGGAGATTTTGCGAACGACGAGAACTGGAGCGCACTCGCGGTGATTCCCGCGCGTTCGTAGTCGCGGAGGCGACGCGCGCACTTCTCGGGCGTGCCGAAGACAAAGATTTTTTCGACCATCCCGTCTGGAATCGATTCGAGCGCTTTCTTGCGATCGCCAGCGGCCCACGCCTCGAATGCGATTCCCGCCTCTTTCTCGTAGCCGATCTCCTTGAAGAACTTGTTGTACTGCGGAACGGTGACGTAAGCGGTGAGCGCGCGGCGGAACATCGCGCGAACGGTCGCTTCGTCTTCATCGACGGCGCAGATGATCCGGCATGTGACGTCGAGCTTTGCCGGATCCTTGCCGGCCGAGCGCATCGCGGTGCGCGTCTCGTCGAGCATCGGGGGCAAGGTCTCGGGCGTGATGAAATTGACAATCACGCCGTCGCCGATTTCACCGGCGATCCGCAGCATCTGCGCGCCCTGCGCTCCGATATAGATCGGTGGAGGATTGTCGAACGGAATATCGAGACGGAAGCCGTTCATTTTGATCATCTTGCCGGCCATCGTGACTTTCTCGCCGCGAAAGATCGCACGCAGCGCCTCGACCGTCTCTCGGATCATCGTGACCGGCTTGCGAAACGGCACGTTCATCCAGTTCTCCATGATATTCGGAGTCGAGATGCCGAGCCCGAGCACGAAGCGGCCGCCGGTGAGCAGTTGCGTCGTGACTGCCGACATCGCAATCAACGCCGGAGGCCGGCTGAAGACCGGCACGATCGCGCTGCCGAAATGCATCTTGTCCGAGAGCATCGCTGCCGCGGTAATCGGCGAGAACGCGTCGGTCGAAAACGATTCGTATGACCACGCCTCGGTGTAGCCGCAGCGATCGGCGGTGCGGACCAGCTCCTTGAAATGAGTATTCGAGAACGGGTCGAACGGGATCGTGATTCCAAGCTTCATCATGATGCGTATTTCTCCAGCGCTTCGAATCTAGCGCACGCCGGGGCCGATCTGAAACCAATAAATGATCGTTCAATCAAGCGCCGCGAGCGGCGCCTGTAGCGGCGGAGAGATTAAGCACCTCGGCCAGATGCATCGGGCGGCGGCCGGGGCACAGATGGCGAATCTGCGCGCGGCAGGAGAAGCCGTCGGCGATGATTATCGCGGCGTCGGGGCTGTTGCGAATCGCGGGAGCCAGCGCGCGCTCTCCGACCGCGCGCGATACAGGATAGTGCTCGGCGCTGTATCCAAACGCGCCCGCCATCCCGCAGCATCCGGCGTCGAGTATATTGAGCTCTAGCCCGCTCGCTCGCGCGAGGAGTGAGGTCTCGGCGCCGACGCCCACGAGCGCCTGCTGATGGCAATGACCGTGCAGGAGCGCGAGTGCGGAGATTGCGGGCGGGGCGAAGTTGGGCGCCTCGCGCACGAGAAATTCGCCCAGCAGCATCGAGCGATCGGCTAGCGCGGCGGCGCGCGCGTCATTCGGAAACATCGACGGCAGCTCGTCGCGAAACGTCAGGATACAACTCGGCTCGAGACCGACGATTGGAATTCCTCGCGATGCGGCCGGCGCGAGGACGTTGAGTGCGCGCGCGAGATAGCGCTTGGCGCGATCGAGCATCCCCTGGTCGTAGAGCGGGCGGCCGCAGCATACGTCGCGGGCGGGGAGCGAGACGCGAAAGCCGGCGCGCTCGAGGACCTCGACCGCGGCGATCGCGACGTTGGGCTCGAAGAAATTGTTGAAGGTGTCGGGAAACAGAATCACCTCGCGGGCCTCCGCGGATGAAGCTGTCGCCGAGCGTCGTGCGAACCACGATCGGAAGGTCCGCGGCGCGAAGCGCGGCAGCTCGCGCTCGCGATGGATTCCCAATGCGCGGCGGGCGATCGCTCCTGTGATGGGTGCGTTCGCGAGCGCGTTGACGAGGATCGGGGCGATTTCCACAGCACGTGCAAATTCGTGCATCCGGCCGAAAAAATGCGCGGCGAGCGGGCGGCGATGCTCGGCGTAGTAGTGCGAGAAAAATTCCGCGCGATACGCAGCTATGTCGATCGACGAGGGACACTCGCCCTTGCACGCCTTGCACGCGAGGCAGAGGTCAAGCGCCTCCTTGAGCGCGGGGTCGGTGAAACCGCCGGGGAGAGTGTCGCCGGCCAGCGCTTCGAGGATTATTCGCGCGCGGCCCCGTGTCGAGTGCTTCTCCTCGCGCGTGGCCATGTACGACGGGCACATTGCGCCGGCGTCGGTCTTGCGGCATTTTCCGATTCCGACGCACTTGAGCGCGGCGCCCGCAAGTCCGCCTTCGCTCGCGAAATCGAAGTGCGTCGAGACGGCGCGCGGGTTCCATCCGGCGCCCTGCTTGAGATGCGAATCGAGCGGATGAGGATCGACGATCACGCCGGGGTTCATCCGCGAGTCGGGATCAAACGCGCGTTTGAAGTCGCGGAAGGCGTCGATCAGATCGCGCGGATACATCGCCGGCAGAAGTTCGGAGCGCGCGATTCCGTCTCCATGCTCGCCCGAGAGCGAGCCACCAAGCTCGCCAACGATTGCGCCCAGCTCTTCCATCGCGGCGCGGAACACGCGCACGCCGGCGGCGCTCGCGAGGTCGAAGCTGATCCGCGCGTGAACGCATCCTTCGCCGAAATGACCGTAGTAGGTCGCTGCGATAAGCCCGTGCTTCTGCAACATCGCGTCGAAGCGGCGCAGGTATTCGCCGAGCTTCGCCGGCGCGACGGCGGCGTCTTCCGCGCCGGGCCAGGTGCGAGGGCGTCCGGCGATATAGGCGCTCGAGCCGAGACCGGACTCGCGGATTTTCCACACCGCCGACTGCTCGCCAGCGTCGGTGAGAAGCATCGCTCCGGTTGACGCGCCGACTCGCTGCGCCTCGACGAGCATGCTCTCGGCGCGGCCGCGCGCTTCGTCCGCGGTTGCGCCGCCGAGCTCGACGACCAGGAAGGCGCGACCATCGGGCAGGAACTTCACTCCCGGCATTTTTTTCTGGCGCGCGAAGTCGGGCAGATTGTGATCGAAGCCTTCGAGCGCCTCCGGCCGATGCGCCAGCATCCAGGGCATCTGGTCGGCGGCGCGGAACACGTCGTCGAAACCGAGCACCAGCACCGTGACATTTTTGGGGCGCGGCACGACGTGCAGCGTCGCGGCAGTCGTGATTGCGCAAGTCCCCTCGGAGCCGACGATCGCGCGCGCCAGGTTGAAGCCGCGCTCGGGCAGAAGCTCGTCGAGGTTGTAGCCGGAAACGCGGCGCGGGATTTGCGGATAGTGCGCGCGGACCGAATCGCCGTTGCGATCGCGTATTGCGAGCATCGCCCGGACGAGTTCTGCGAGACGATCGCCGCGCGCGAGCGCGGAAGCGCTCGCGGCGTCGTCCATCGCGCCCCCGAGGGTCAGCTCGGTTCCGTCGTAGAGAATCGCATCGAGCGCTTCGAGATTGTCGACAGTCTTGCCGTACGCCGCGGAGTGCGCGCCGCACGAGTTGTTGCCGATCATCCCGCCGATCGTGCATCGATCCTTGGTCGAAGGATCGGGCGCGAAGAACAGCCTGTGCGGGCCGAGCGCGGCGTTCAGGTCGCTCTGCACGACGCCCGGCTCGACGATCGCGCGGCCTTGCTCGGCGTCGATCGCCATGATGCGATTCATGTACTTCGAGAAATCGAGCACGAGCGCCGCGTTGGCCGCCTGTCCGGCGAGGCTGGTGCCGCCTCCGCGCGCGAGGATCGGCATCGCATTGTCTCGCGCGACCGCGAGCGTGGCGGCGATATCGCCCCTGTGGCGCGGAGCGACAACACCGATCGGAATTTGGCGATAGTTCGACGCGTCGGTTGAGTAGGCGGCGAGCGTGCCGATATCGAAGCGCACGTCGCCCTCGACGATCGAGGCGAGTTTACGTTCGAGCGCTTTGGTCGCGGGCGTCATCGCGGCTTTAAGTCTATCGCGACGACGCGCCGCGCGAACATCGGGGCGCTGCTAGAGATCGATATCTTTCAAACCGGTTCGCGGCGCACCGACCAAAGCGGCCATGTTGCCCTCGGGCGCCTCGTTCTCGTGCATCAGTTGATGGCTATGGCCGATCTCGTCGAATTTGAAGGTCTGGGTGAGGCACGGATCGATCTTGCGATCGATCACGAGCTGATTGAACGCGTATGACTGCTCGTCGTTGGCGAAGTGCGATCCCTGGAGACGCTTCTGGCGCATCCAGAGGTAGCGCAGATCAGAGACCGCGTTGTAGCCTGTCGTTCCCGCGCAAATCACCACCATCCCGCCGGTGTCGCAGACGAAAATGGAGGTCGGGACAGTGTCCTCGCCCGGATGCTCGAAGACGATTTTCGGATTTCTGCGCTCGCCGACGACATCCCAAATCGCTTTGCCGAAGGCGCGGCACTCGGCCGCCCATTTGTTGTACGCGACGGTGTCGGTCCAATGCGGCATCATCCCCCAATGGGAAAACTTTTTGCGATTGATGCATCCCTTGGCGCCGAGTTTCATGCAGAAGTCGAATTTCTTGTCGCTGCCGACCACGCCGACCGGAATGCCGCCCTCGGCCTTGACGATCTGTATAGCCATCGAGCCGAGGCCGCCGGACGCGCCCCAGATCAACACGACGTCGTTCTTGTGCACGACGTTGGGCTGCCATCCCATCAGCATGCGATAGGTCGTTGCTCCGACCAGCGTCGGCGCCGCCGCTTCCTCCCATGTCAGGTGAGGCGCCTTGTGCATGCACTGATGCGCCTGCACGCGCGTGAACTGTGCGAAGCTGCCGAAGTTGGTTTCGTAGCCCCAGATTTTGTACGACGGATCGTACATCGGATCTTCGTTGTTGCGCACCGCGGGGCAATCGCGATCCCACGTGCCGCAATGAATCACCACGCGGTCACCAAGCTTGACGCTCTTAACGTCCTTGCCGAGTGCGTACACGATTCCCGAGGCGTCGCTGCCGCCGATGTGGAAATCGTGATGGTCGTACTTGGATTTGTTGCGCGCCGCGATTACGTCGATCGGGCTGCCCAGCGCGGCCCAGACGTTGTTGCGGTTGATGCCGGCCGCCATCACGTAGACCAGCACCTCGTCGGGGCGCAGCTCGGGCACCGCGATTTTTTCGATCTTGAACGCGTGCTTGGGATGCCCGAAGCGATCCGCGCGAATCACCTGCGCGTACATGTGCGACGGAATGTGTCCGAGCGGTGGCACTTCGCCGATTTCGTAGATTTGCTTGTGGCTCATGTCCTTAAGTTTACCGTCTGCGTGTCGGCCCGTCCTTTCGGTTTGCGAGTCCAACCCCAGAAGGAGATCCGCAATCATGGGGGCGAACAGAATACGTATATGTTTGGCACGCCTTTGACAACTGCTAACCGTACACTCGTTAGGCGGGGGTACGGCCAGCCTCGATCATATCGGTTGACGCGTAGGGCGCAATTCCATAAAAAAAACGGACGCGCCACGCTCGGTCAGGCAGGTCAAAGTCCGGCGTGGCCATCCGCATACAGGCCCGCGCGCGCGGAAAATATAGCTTAAGACAGAATTCGAGGGAGCCAAAAGCCAGACCCATATGGCGGTGCGCAAAATCGAGCACGGACACTACTTCGAGGATTTCGAAGTCGGTCATCTTTACAAGCATCATTGGGGCCGCACGATCACCGACGGCGACAACTCCTTCTTTTCGTCGGTAACGATGAATGCGAACCCGATCTATTTCAACGCCGAGTATGCCAAGTCGCTGGGATACAAGGGCGTGGTCGTCAATCATCTGCTGGTGATGAATGTCGTGTTCGGGCTCTCGGTCGAGGACCTGAGCGAACGCGCGATCGCGCATCTTGGCTACGAAGGGATGAAGTATCTCGCGACGGTCTATCCGGGTGATACTCTCACCTCGGAGTCGCTGGTGGTCTCCAAGCGTGACAGCTCGCGGCCGGACCGCGGAATCGTCAAGTTTCGCACCACAGGATACAACCAGCGCGGCGAAAAGGTGCTCGAGTACGAGCGTCCGGTCCTGATTCGCAAGCGCAACGTCAAGGTGGAGTAGGTTACAACGATGGCGCTGGTTACGCCCGAACATGAAGAGATTCGCCGCTCGGTGCGCGAGTTCGTTGATGCCGAGGTAAAGCCTATCGCGAACGACCTCGATCGCGAGAACAAGGAAATCCCCGAGCACATCCTGAAAAAGATGGCCGAGCTTGGCTACTTCGGCGTCATCTTTCCGGTCGACGACGGCGGACTCGGCCTCGACTATATCTCGATGGCGATCGTCACCGAGGAACTGTCTCGCGGATGGCTCTCGGTCGGCTCGGTGATGACCCGAAACATCATCACCGGCACGCTGATCAGCGCCAACGGCACGCCCGATCAGAAAAAGCGCTTCCTGCCGAAAATTGCGCGCGGCGAAACTCTCACCGCCGCTGCTTTCACCGAGCCTGATTCGGGTAGCGACACTGCGTCGTTCAAAACCCGCGCGGTCAAAGAGGGCGACGGCTATCTGATCAAGGGCTCGAAGATGTGGTGCACGTTCGCGAATCGCGCGCACATGCTGACGGTGATGACCCGCACCGATCCGGATCTCTCGAAGCGTCACAAGGGACTCTCGCTGATCCTGTACGAGAAAGAGCCGGGCGACAACTTCGCGCCTCCGCAGCTTACCGGCTCGCCGATTCCGACCATCGGCTACCACGGGATGCGCTCCTACGCGCTGCAATTCGACGACGCATATGCGCCGGCGGCAAACCTCATCGGCGGGCAGGAGGGGCGCGGATTCTATCAACTGATGGCCAGTTACGAGGCTGCGCGGATCCAGACCGCCGCGCGCGGCGTCGGCGTGGCGCAGGCCGCGTTCGAGACCGCGGTCAAATACGCCAAGCAGCGCACGCAGTTCGGGCAGCCAATCGGAGACTTCCAGGTGATTCGGCACAAGCTCGCGCACATGGCGGTCGAGATCGAAGCGGGTCGCCAGCTCTGCTATTTTGCCGCGTCGCAGAAAGATACCGGCAAGCGCTGCGACTACGAGGCCGGCCTCGCCAAGGCGTTCGCCGCCGAGATGGCGGAGCGCGTGACGCGCGAGGCGATGCAGGTGCATGGCGGTTATGGCTACTCGATGGAGTTCGAGGCGCAGCGCTTCTGGCGCGACGCGCGGGTGCTGTCGATCTTCGAGGGCACCAGCGAAATCCAGTACGAGGTAATCGGCAGGCGGATCATGGAGCAGAACTAGGTAATCGCAAATGAGTATTACCGGCGACAATAGCTACTACGAAGACTTCGTCGTGGGCGAGACGCTGGAGCATCAGCGCGGCCGCACTATCACCGAGGCCGACAATCACATTTTCACCTCGATGGTAATGAACACGGCCGAGCTGCACTTCAACCAGAACATGGTCGACAAGGACCCGAAGACCTTCTACAACGGCCGGCGGGTTGTGTACGGCGGCGTCGTGCTGGCTTTTACGGTCGGGCTCGCGTCGGAAGATACCAGCGAGAATGCAATCGCCGAAGTCGAGATGGATAACGGAAAGCATACCAACCCGGTCTTCCACGGCGACACGATTTACGCGCGCTCGACCGTGCTCGAAAAGCGTGACTCCGATCGTCCCAACGCGGGTCTGGTGAAGTTCAAGCTCGAAGGTTTCAAGCCCGACGGCACGGTCGTAGTCGAGATAGATCGCACAGTGCTGGTGAAGAAGAAGTCGCACTATCTAAAGCAAGCTTGACGCGCGACTGAGTATTCGCGCATACGGCTTTTCCGCAGGAGTGGAACTACATGTACGTATTGGACAACGGCACCCGCTTCGTCATCCCACGCACCGAGATGACTTATCCCGGCCACAGTATGAAGCTGCATCAGAACGCGGCCGATCCGGTCAAGTCTCCGGTCGATCACGTGATGGCCGATTTCGAGGACGCGTGCCCTTATGAATTCAAGGGACCCAAGAGCCGTGCCGTGATGGTCCAGGCGCTGACCACACTCGACTTTGGCAAGAAGGTGGTGACGGTCCGTCCGAACAATATCCACTCGAAATTTTTCAAAGAGGATATGGAAGCGATCATGCTCGGCGCTCCGAACCGCTTCCACGGCATCATGCTGCCCAAGACGCGCGGTCCCGAGGAGATCAAGCAGGTCGCCAAGCTGCTCGATGATCTGGAGAAGCGGGGAGGATGGAAGTATCGCGTGCAGATCGAGTCGCTGATCGAGACGCCGCACGCTCTGGTGCACGCCTACGACATTGCGACGGCCTCGGATAGGATGGCGGGACTGGTGTTTGGCATCGCGGATTTCGCCGCGAACCTGGGAATCCGCGATATCGTAGAGAATCAGAACATCAACTTTCTGTACTCCAAGCAGGCGGTCGTGGTCGCCGCCAAAGCCGCCGGCCTGCACGCGGTGGACAACGTTTTTCTGCGCCTGTGGAAGAACACCGACGCGCCCGAGCGGATCGCGCAACTGAAGGACGAGTTGCGCGCCAAGAACGTAGGCGCAGCGAACCTCGGGATGGACGGTACGTGGGTTATTCATCCGCAGCAGGCAGAAATTGCCAATGCCTGCTTCACGCCGACCGCCGAGCAGGTCGAAGAAGCGCGCCGCGTGATCAAGCTCTACCACGAGAAGGGCGGCGGCTCGATGGCTGATCCCAAGACCGGCGAGATGATCGACGAAGCAACGATCAAGATCGCGCTGATGGATCTCGCCAAGGGCGCGCAAGCGGGTCTGGTCAGCGACGCCGAGCTTCGCGAGTGGTCCGCCAAGAGCCGCGAAATCACAGGCTACGATATCCTCGAGCTCATGCGCCGCGTCGCGTAGGGTTTCCGCGCGCTCACGCGCGCGCCTGCGGATGTGTTATTGATCGGCGTAAATCCGCTTACGGGAGATGCCGCCGATGCCGTCCAAGAATCTGATTGCCGATAGTCCGCGCGATGCGGGGCTCGATAGCGCGAAGGTCGATGCTCTG
This sequence comes from uncultured delta proteobacterium, assembly GCA_963801665.1. Lineage (GTDB taxonomy): Bacteria > Desulfobacterota > Binatia > Binatales > Binataceae > JBARDN01. The sequence continues at coordinate 1,585,656 of CAWDFL010000003.1, forward strand.
TTCGAGCGCGCGCAGCGCGAAATAAAGGAGGGGCTGCTGCCCTCCGTACAGATCGCGATCGCGCGCAACGGAAAAATCGGCGCGATGCGCACATACGGGCACGCGGTTCAGGGCGGAGTGGACAAGCCCGCTACCAACGACACGCTTTACACGATTTTCTCCTGCACCAAGGCGATCATGTCCGCCGCCGCGTGGATTCTTATCGGCGAAGGCAAGCTCAACCCTGCAGAGCGCGTCTCAGCAATCATTCCCGAGTTCGCCAGCAACGGCAAGGAAGCGATTACCGTCGAGCAGGTGCTGCTGCACGTCGGAGGTTTTCCGAACGCTCCATATCCGCAGGACGAATGGCTTGATCGCAAGAAGCGGGTCGAGCGTTTCGCGAAGTGGCGACTCGAATGGCCGGTCGGCAGCAAGTTCGAGTATCATCCGACCTCCGGCTTCTGGGTGATCGCGGAAATAATCGAGCGGCGCACCGGCAAAGACTTCCGCGAGTTTGTGCGCGAGCGGATTGCGCTGCCGCTCGGAATACCGGAGATGCGCGTCGGTCTGCCGCGCGAATCGCACAACCGCGTTGCCGAGCTTTGCTATGTCGGTGAAGCGATGACCGAGGCGGAGCGAAAAGAGCTCGGGCTGCCTGAGATGCCAGAGACGGAAGTTACTGAAGAAGCAATCCTCGGTTTCAACCGCGCCAATGTCCGCGAGGCCGGCGTGCCGGGTGGTGGCGGAATCATGACGGCGGGCGACCTCGCGCTTTTCTACCAGGGCCTGTTGCACAATCGCGATACCAAGGGCGCGCCGATCTGGAAGCCGGAAGCGCTGAAGGACGCACTGCGCGTGCGCTCGGGCGACTACAAGGATCCGATCTTCGGAGTGCCGGTAAATCGTGCGCTGGGAGTGGTGATCGCGGGTGGCGACGGACGCGCGAATTATCGCGGCTTCGGCCGGACCAACTCTGCGCTCGCATTCGGACACGGCGGTGCGGGCGGTCAAATCGGATGGGCTGATCCGGCGACCGGAATCTCGATCGGATACTGCACCAACGGATTCGACCGCAACGACATGCGCCAAGCGCGGCGCGGGACTGCGATCTCGAGTCTCGCCGCAGTATGCGCGGGGTAGGGCGATGCTGACCATCCGGAAAGCTGCCGCTCGCGGTCATACGCTGCTCGACTGGCTCGAGAGCCATCACACCTTTTCGTTTGGCGATTATTACGATCCTGCCGCGATGGGGTTTTCCGTGCTGCGTGTGATAAACGACGACGTCGTTGCCGCGCGCGGCGGCTTTCCGACTCATCCGCATAACAACATGGAGATCGTGACCTGGGTGCTGTCCGGCGCGCTCGAGCATCGCGACAGCATGGGTAATGGCTCTGTCATCCGCCCCGGCGACGCGCAGCGGATGACCGCGGGGACGGGTGTCACGCACAGCGAGTTCAACGCATCGAAGGCGGAGCCGGTGCATCTTCTGCAGATGTGGCTGCTTCCCGATCGGCGCGGACTCGCTCCCGGCTACGAGCAGCGCAACTTCGCCGAGGCCGAGCGCCGCGGCAGGATGCGGCTGGTCGCATCGCCCGATGGCGCGGATAGATCAGTCACGATTCATCAGGATGCGCGCCTGTATGACGGAGTTCTGAGCGCGGGCGAGTCGATCGCTCATCCGCTGGACGGCAAGCGCAAGGGATGGCTTCACGTCGCGCGCGGCGCAATCAAAGCAAATGACGTGGCGCTCAAAGCGGGCGACGGCGCGGCGATCGAAAACGAATCGGCGCTGAAGCTCGCGGCATCCGAGCAATCGGAACTGCTGCTGTTCGATCTGCCGTAGCCGAGAAACATTGGTGGAGCGGAAGCGAGGATTCGAGCGATCATGCTGTGAACGGATTCTTCAGCACGATCGTCGCTTCGCGATCGGCGCCAACTCCGACCATCGTGATCTGCACGCCAACCAGCTCGGCAATCCGATCGATATAGCGCCGCGTAGTGGCCGGCAGCTCGGAGAGTTGCCGCACGCTGGCAATATGCTCGTTCCATCCGGGGAGCTCTTCGAAGATTGGCTTAGCCGCTTCGATCGAATGCCGCCCCAGCGGCACCGTCTCGTAGCGCTTGCCCTTGTAGGTATATCCGACGCAGATTTTTATCGGATCGATTCCGGTCAGCACGTCCAGCTTGGTGACCGCCAAACCCCACAGCCCGTTGACCCGCGCGGAGAGCCGCCCGAGCACCGCGTCGTACCAGCCGATGCGCCGCGGCCTGCCGGTGGCGCTGCCGAATTCGCCGCCCTCTTCGCGCAGCGAGTCGGCGAGGTAGCCTGAAATCTCAGTCGGAAACGGTCCCGCGCCGACGCGCGTCGTGTAGCCCTTGCTGATACCGAGCACCGCGTCGAGCGCGCCGGGCCCGAGCCCGGTACCTGCGAACGCGCCGCTCGCAACGCAGTTCGACGAGGTCACGTATGGGTACGTGCCGTGATCGATATCGAGCATCGTGCCGTGCGCGCCCTCGAACAGGACCCGCTTGCCCGCCGATATCGCCGACGCCAGGTATTCTCCGGTGTCGCACAGATATGGCAGCAGGCGGCGGCGCTCGCGCTTCATCACTTCGAGGATCTGCGCGCCGTTCACGGTCTTGGCCTTCAGCACCGACTTCAGATACGCGTTTTTCTCGTTGACGTTGCGGCGCAAGCGGTCGGCGAAGAGCTTGAAGTTGAGCAGATCGTCGAAGCGCAACCCGACGCGCGCCATCTTGTCTTCGTAGGTGGGCCCGATGCCGAAACCGGTCGTGCCGATCGCGCGTTTGCCGGCGCGGGTCTCGCGCGCGCGGTCAATCGCGCGATGATAGGGCATCACCATGTGCGCTTCGTAACTGAGCTTCAGGTTCTTGCCGTCGAAGCCGCGGCGTTTTTTCAAATCGTCGATCTCGCCGAGCAGCGCCACCGGATCGACCACCGCGCCGTTGCCGATCACGCAGACCTTGCCTGGATGCAGCGCGCCGGCGGGCACCAGGCGCAGAATGTATTTCTCGCCGTCGACGACGATCGTATGCGCCGCGTTGTTGCCGCCCTGAAAGCGGACGACGATATCGGCGTCGCGGGCGAGCAGATCGATAATCTTGCCCTTGCCCTCGTCGCCCCACTGCGTGCCGACTACGGCTACTGTGTTCATCGAATTCCCCCGCGCGCACGCGCGCGCACCGCGCATCCTCGCTCGATGCGCCAGCCGCGATTGACCGTCCCCTCAGAGCTTAAGCAGCGTCGCCGACGTGATTGCGGCGACCGTCTTGAGTTTTTCGAGCACCGCGGCCGGCACGGCGCCATCAACTTCGATCAGGCTGAGCGCGGTCCCGCCGACGCGGTCGCGTCCGAGCTCAAGCCCGGCAATATTGATTCCCGATTCTCCCAAGAGCGTGCCGACCGCGCCGACCACGCCGGGCACGTCGCGGTTATGCAGCATCAGGAAGTAGCCCTCGGGAACCGCTTCGACGCGGTAGCCGTCGATTCGCGTCAGGCGCATCGCGCGATTCCCCAGCACCGCGCCCGATACGTCATGCTCGCCCGCGTCGGTGCGCACGGTCACGGACAGCGTGTTGAGATAATCCGTGACTTCGCGAGAGCGCGTTTCCGCGATTCGGATGCCGCGCTCGGTCGCTATATAGGGCGCGTTGACGACGTTCAATTCCTCGTCGAGGAATCCAGTCATCAGTCCCTTGAGGACCGCGGCGGTAATCGCATCGGGTTTGAGATTCGCGGCCTCGCCGCCGAACGCCACGGTGACGCTGGTGGGCGCATCGGTAATCAACTGCGCGACCAGCCGTCCGAGCTTTTCGCCGAGCATCAGATGAGGCCCTAAAATTTCGAGCTCCTTGGGCGTGACCGCTGGAATGTTCACCGCGTTGCGAATCGTGCCGTCGATCAGGAAATCCGCCACCTGCTGCGCGATATCGACCGAGACCTGGACCTGCGCTTCATCGGTGGCCGCACCGAGATGCGGCGTCGCGATCACGGCGTCGAGCTTGAGCAGCGGATGATCGCGCGGAGGAGGCTCCTCGACGAACACGTCGAGTGCGGCGCCCGCGACTTTGCCGGATGTGATCGCGTCGGCGAGCGCCTGTTCGTCGATAATTCCGCCGCGCGCGCAGTTGATCACGCGCACGCCCTTTTTCATCTTCGCGAACGCAGCCGCATCGACGAGCCCGCGCGTGTCGTCGGTCAACGGTGTATGCACGGTGATAAAATCTGCGCGCGTGAACAGCTCGTTCAGGCTGACCAGCTCGATCCCCAGGCGCGCGGCGGCATCGGCGGTGAGAATCGGGTCGTAGCCGATCACTTTCATCTTGAGGCCCGCTCCGCGGTCGGCGACGATGCGCCCGATATTGCCGAGTCCGACGACACCTAGAGTCTTGTTGCAAATCTCGGCGCCGGTGAATTTGGTGCGCTCCCATTTTCCCGCGTGCAGCGAGGCGTTGGCCGCAGGAATATGCCGCGCCATCGCCATCATCATCGAGATCGCGTGCTCGGCGGTCGTGACGCTGTTGCCGAGCGGGCTGTTCATCACGACGATTCCGCGACGCGTCGCCGGCGGAATATCGACGTTATCGACCCCGACGCCCGCGCGCCCGATGACGCGCAGCCGCGTGGCGTGGTCGATTATTTCCTTGGTCACCTTGGTCCCGCTGCGAATCAGCAGCGCGTCGTAGTCGCCGATAATCGCGGCCAGCTCGGCGGACTTAAGCCCCGTCTTGATGTCGAATTTGAGTTGAGGATAGCGCTTGAGAACCTCGATTCCCTGAGGTGCCAGCGTATCGCTAAGCAGGACGCGGAAGCTTTCCGCCATGTTCGCTTCAGATGCTCCGTGCGATTCGTGATTGGACCGCGGCGACGCCCGCGCCGGTCCGGAATTCGTAGCCGAGATTTGCGAGTCCAGCTTCGAGCGCGCTTATCGCGATCAGCATATCGAACGGCGTCAGATGCCCCATATGCCCGATTCGCACCAGCTTGCGCTTCATTTGATCCTGCCCACCCTGCACCGCGACGCCCAACACATCGCGCATGTATTTCACCAGCTTGCCGCTGTCGAAGCCGTCGGGGACGATGAGGCCGGTGACTCCAGGAGCGGGACTGTCAGGCGCGATAAGCTTGAGCCCCAGCGCGAGGCCCGCCTCGCGCGTCGCCAGCGCCATCGCGGCGTGTCGCGCGAACACTCGCGGCAGAGTCTCCGCGTGCAGCAGCTCCATCGATTTGTTGAGCCCGAAAATCAGCCCGACTGCGGGCGTAAACGCAGTGGTATGCTCGTCGCGCTGCGCCTTCAGTTCTTTTGGAAGGTCGAAATAAAATTTCGGCGTCTTATTCTTCTTTGCCGCTTCGATTCCGCGCTCCGACAGCACGACGATCCCGAGACCCGGCGGCAGCATTATCGCTTTCTGGCTCCCGGTGATAAACGCGTCGACGCCCCATTCGTCCATCTTCTGTTCGAACACGCCGACCGACGTGATCCCGTCGACGATCAGCATCGCGCCGCGCCGCCGCGTCACCTCGCCGATCGCTCCGATCGGATGAATCGCGCAGGTCGAGGTCTCGCTCGCCTGGACCAGCACCGCCTTGGCTTCCGGATGCGCCTTCAGCGCGTCGTCAACCTGCTCGGGCCGCACGGCGCGGCCCCATTCGACTTTGATCTCGTGCGGGATCATTCCGAACGCTGCCAGGATTTTGCCCCAACGCTCGCCGAATTTGCCCCCGTTGACGTAAATCGCATGGTCGCCCGGCGCGAGCAGATTGATTACCGACGCCTCCATCGCGCCGGTTCCCGACGACGACAGCAGGATCGGCTCCTGGGCGGTTCCGAATAGCGGCTTCAGCCGCTCGCGAGCCTGATCGAGCGTCGCGCTGAACGCGGGGGTACGATGATGGATGATCGGCTGCGCCATCTCGAGCAGCACTTCGGGCGGCACGGAGACAGGGCCGGGCGTGAACAGATATTTCTTTGATGGTGTCACAACTATTTCTCGATCGGACGCGGGCAAGAGCGTCGGATGGCGCGTGCAGCATCAATTCGGCTCGCGCGCGCGGTCCAGCAAAAAAAAGCCTGGTGTCCGCAGGCGCGGATCGCCAGACCCCGAATGCCAACCCCGATTTGGTGCCCGGGACGTCCCGAGCCCCCGTCCTATCTATGTGGATAACGGAGCGTTTCCGGAGAGTCAAGTTTGAGCCCGAGCGCTGCAAAACGTTTCCTCACAGGAGCCCGTGCGTTGAAAAGGCGCGCCGCTGATGATTTAACCGATATTTCGACCGACACCGATGGAATCCGATGCCGATAGAACATGAAACGCGTGACGGTGCGCTGGTCTGGATCCGCAATCCCGTGACCGGCGTGATCTCTTACGTCGTGGATGTGCGCGCGAAGAGCTTCGCGTTCACCCTCGGCCGGGACGCCGGCAATTCTGCCCACGCCGCGCCGCTCAGCGCGGAGCAGATCAGCCGGGCAACCGCCAATTGTCCGTTCTGTCCCGGCAACGAGGCACTCACGACCGGCGAGATTTTCCGCGTAACGCCGGCCGAGATGCCCGAATGGACAGGAGCTACGGCGCGGGCCAGTGACGGATGGGTGGTGCGCGTGTTCAACAATCTTTTTCCGCGCATCCCGACCGAGCTGACCGGAAATCGCAACGAGTCGTATATCGTGGTCGAGGATCCGCGTCATTTTATCGATGATGACAATCCGCACACTCGCAGCGAACTGACTTTTACCGGCACGCTCGGCGAGGAGCATTTCTTCCATCTGCTGCAGGCCAACGTCCGCGTGATGCGCCTGGCGCGCGAGAATCGCGCGGTGCGCGCCGTCGTGATCCGCAAGAACCAGGGACGCGAGTCGGGCGCTTCGCAGCCGCATCTGCATCAGCAGATTCTAGGATCCCCGGAGCCGTTTCCTTCGGTTGCCGCGGAAGCGCGCGCCGAGCGCGAAACGCCGGGACTGTTCGAGGAGATTATCAACCTGATGGATCGGCTCGGGCTGACGATCGAGAATCGCGGCAACATCATCAGCTATGCGAGTCCGATTGGCACGTTTCCGCGCAGCTACGACGTTGTGATGCATCAATATCGCGACGCCCAGCTTCCGGAATTGTCCACAGAGGAACTGCGCGAGTTCTCGAGCGCGATCTACCGGATTCTCGCGCTGATGGGACCGCTGCCGCTCGACTACGAGATTCATCAGGGCGAAGGGCTTCCGCTGCATGCGCACATAAACGCGCGGATGTATCCCTACTCGGCTGTCGCGGGAACGCTGAACCTGCCGAACACACTGCTCGCGAACACCGCCGCGATCAGGGAAGCGCTCGGACGCCGCCGCTGAGCCTGCGCGCTACTCGGCCTTCCACGCGGGCTTGCGCTTCTCCAGGAACGCGCGCACGCCTTCCTTGGCGTCCTTGCTCTGGCGAACTTCGCGCGCCAGTCGATTGAGGTCGTCGTGCCACGCGTCGAAGGTTTCGGTCATGCAGCGGCGCACTGTCGACTTCATCGCACGCAGCGAGAGCGGAGCATTGTCGGCGATCTTCTCGGCCAGCGCGGTCGTGACTTCGCCGAGCTTCGCGTCGGGCACCACTTCGTGGACCATCGCCATGTGCCGCGCGCGCTCGGCCTCGATCAGCTCGGCGGTGTAGAGAATCCACGCCGTGTTCGCGGAGCCGCAAATCTCGATCAGCTTGCGCGTGAAATCGTACGGTACCATCAGCCCGACGCGCCCGAGTGTCATCCCGAGCCTGGCGTTGGCGCTCGCAATCCGCAGATCGCAATGCAGCGCCAGCTCGAGTCCTCCAGCCAGAGCAGCGCCATGCACCGCGGCGATAGTCGGGACGGGAAAGCGCTCGAGGCGGCCGAAGACAAATTCAAGCGAGGTCGGATTGTGACCACCCTCGGCCTCGTCAACTTCTTTCAGATCGATTCCCGCGCAGAAGCTCGAGCCCTCGCCGCGCAAGAGCAGCGCGCGGATTTCCTTGTCGTTCTCGAACTGAGCGAGCGCCGCGTTGAGCGCCTCGATCAGCGGCTGATTAAGCGCGTTGCGCTTCTCCGGACGGTTAAGCGTCAGCACCGCGTAATTCGCCTGCCGCGATATCTTAAGAACTTCCTCAGCCATCTCGATCGCTCCTGATTGTAGGAAAGGTATCCGCCAGCGGAAGCATCGCACGCAGCTTGTATGTCTTCAAGTTCCCTGAATACGCGCCGGCTTCTGATACCCTCTCCCACCGGGAGAGGGCAAGCGGCGCGGCGATTGCTTCCTTTAGCAATCGCCGTGACGCGCGGGTGAGGGTGCTGCTCTGCTCTTCTAATCGCGCGTCGCTAGCGCGCCGCGCTGAAATCGTTCACGCGACGATGCTCAGCATCTTGTCTTTGATGAAGATGAACTTGCGCGGAGGCTTGCCGCCCAGATGCTTCGTCACTGCTTCGCTTTGCAGCGCGAGCGCCTTCACCTCGTCTTCTTCCGCTCCAGCCGCGACCTGCAGCCGCTCGCGCACCTTGCCGTTGACCTGCACCACGACGGTCGCCGTCTCCTCGCGCGCGAGCGCGGGATCGAACGCGGGCCAGCGCTCGCGATGCACCGAATCCTCATGCCCGAGCGCGCGCCATAGCTCCTCGCCGACATACGGCGCCATCGGCGCGAGCATAACGACAAACGACTCGACGACGAATCGATTCATCTGCGCAGGTTCGAGCTTGGTCACATAGTTGAGATGCTCCATCAACGCGGCGAGCCCGGTGTTGAAGCGCATCTGTTCGAGATGTTCGGTTACGATTCCGAGCGTCTTGTGCGCGCGATGGATCGTCTCGTCCGACGGCGCGCCCTCCGGGCATCCAGCCTCGACGTAGCGCCGCACCCACGACCACACGCGGATCAGGAAGCGCTCGGTTCCGGCCACGCCGCTTTCGTTCCACTTGGTGTCCTCGTCGAACGGCCCCATGAACAGCTCCCACAGCCGGAGCGCGTCGGCGCCGTACTTTTCGATCATCGCGTCGGGCGTGACGACGTTGCCCTTCGACTTGGACATTCGCTGGCCGTCCGCCGCCCACACGACGCCCTGATTGCGGAGCTTGGGAAAAGGCTCCTGGAACGAGATTAGCTCCGCGTCGAACATCACCTTGGTCCACATCCGCGCGTATAGCAGATGCATCACCGCGTGCTCCGCACCGCCGACGTAGAGATCGACCGGCAGCCAGTAATCGACCGCCGCGCGATCGAAGGGCGCGCGATCCTCATGCGGCGAAGCGAAGCGCAGAAAATACCACGACGAGCACGCGAAGCCGTCGAGCGTGTCGGTCTCGCGCTCCGCCGGTCCGCCGCATCGCGGACAAGTCGTGTTGACGAACTCCGGCACGTTGGCGAGCGGAGAGCGCCCGGTTCCCGAGGGCTGATAGTCCTTCATCGCGGGCAGGAGCACCGGCAGTTGATCCTCGGGGACCGGGACGATTCCGCATTCGGCCTTGCAATAGACGATCGGAATCGGGCATCCCCAGTAACGCTGTCGCGAGATGAGCCAATCGCGCATCCTGTAGCTGATAGTAGGATTGCCGATTCGGCCGCGCTCCGCGAAGTCGCAGACCGCGCGAATCGCGTCGACGGACGTCTTACCGTCAAGGAAGCCCGAATTGATCGCGACGCCGTGTTCCGTAAAAGCGCGATCTTTCGGCGGCGCCGAGCCGTCGGCGGGCGCCGTGACGCGCGGAATCTCGAGGCCGTATTTCGTCGCGAACTCGAAGTCGCGCTGATCCTGTCCGGGCGCGGCCATAATCGCGCCAGTGCCGTAGCCCATCAGGACGTAGTCGGCGATCCAGATCGGAATATCTTTTTTCGTGAAAACATTGTGCGCGTATGCGCCGGTGAAGACTCCGGTTTTCTCCTTGACCGTCGAGAGTCGCTCGATCTCGCTCTGGCGGCGCGCCTCGGACGCATATTGCTCGACCGCCGAGCGTTGCGCGTCGGTCGTAATCTGCGCGACCAGCGGATGCTCCGGCGCGAGGACCATGAACGACACGCCGAACACTGTGTCGGGCCGCGTGGTGAAGAAACGCACCTCTTTGCCCTGATGCCCGGTGACCGGAAAAGCCAACTCCGCGCCCTCGCTGCGGCCGATCCAGTTGCGCTGCATCAGCTTGATCGGCTCGGGCCAATCGATCCCGTCCAGGTCTTCGAGCAGCCGGTCGGCGTAATCGGTAATCTTGATGTACCACTGCTCGAGATCTTTCTTGGTGACCGGGTTGTCCGGATGCCGCCAGCAGCATCCGTTGACCACCTGCTCGTTGGCCAGGATCGTGCGGCACTTGTCGCACCACCATTGCGAGCCCGTCGCGCGGTACGCGAGTCCGCGCTTCAGCAGCATCAGGAAGAACCACTGCGTCCATCGGTAGTACTCGGGCGACGACGAATTGATCTCGCGCGACCAGTCGTAGGCGCATCCGGAGATCGTGAGCTGGCGCTTGAAGTTCGCGGCGTAGCGCGGAACGGTTTCAGTCGGATGCGCACCGCGCAGCAGCGCTTCGTTTTCGGCGGCAATCCGAACGCGTCCCATCCCATCGGATGCAGCACGTTGAACCCGGTCATCCTCTTGTAGCGGCCGATCACGTCGCACGGGACGTAGTTGTGCAGATGGCCGACGCTCAGCCCATTGCCCGAAGGGTAGGGGAACATCTCTAGCACGTAGAACTTCGGCCGCCCGGGAGTGTCGGTCGTGCGATAAAGATCGGCGCGTTCCCACTCGGCCTGCCAGAACGGTTCGATTCGTTTTGAGTCGTAGCGTTCGTCCATCGTGTTGATGCTTCCGTCTCGCGCGCAAGTTCGAGAAGTCTATCGCGCGCGGAGCCCTGGATAAACCGCCGCGTCAGCAAAAACCGTCATTTCGGCCGCCGGGAGAAATCCCGAAGCGCACTTGCAGTAAGGATGTCCCGATTGCGCGTCCGTATCTACATCGTATATACTCCGAGGTATGCAAATAGCGAAGTGGGGTAACAGTGTCGCGATCCGAATCCCACGTGAAATTGCCGACAAGGCAGGGTTGCGCGAGGGCTCGGAGGTGGAACTCAAGCTCACCGGAAAGTCGGTGGTGATCCGGCGTTCCAAGCGCGGCGGTGCCAAGAAATATACCGCCGCCGCTCTAGTGCGCCACATCAACCCCAGGAATCTTCACTCCGAGACCGATTGGGGCGCGCCGGTTGGCGACGAAATCTGGTGAGTCGGCGCGCCGCCTATATCCCTCGCCGCGGCGACCTCGTTTGGCTGACCTTCGACCCTCAAGCGGGACACGAGCAACGCGGCCGCAGACCCGCCGTGGTCCTCTCGCCGACTGGCTACAACGAAAAGTCCGGCCTTGCGATCTGTTGCCCAATCACCAGCCGGGTCAAAGGCTATCCTTTTGAGGTGCCGGTCGCGGATGCCGGCGGCGTCAGCGGCGTGATACTGGCTGACCAAGTAAAGAGCCTCGATTGGCGCGCGCGCCGCGCCGAACTCGCGGGACGAATCGCAGATACGGCCATGATCGAGTTGACCGCTAAGCTGGGGGCGCTTTTAGGCGTCTAGCGAGCCCCGGAGCACCTCTTGACAATCGAAAAGCGGTCGCTATTTCCGATGCAACAAAATTTTTGTCAAGGCTGAACTGTTCGTCGCGCTATGCGATCATTGTGATGCGTGCCGGCCGCGAACGCCGCCGCGAAATTTTCTCGCTGAAAAGCGGTCTATGAAAAAGGAAAATGAACTGGTCTTTCTGGATCAAAAACCCTTGGTTTTGCTGGATAATCCAAAACCCGGATCACCAAAATCGCCTGAGCGAACCCACGGCTACCGAACGCTCGTTAGGCTGGACTTGACGCGCGAGCGGGCGCGCGCTATTCGCTGATCAACCAAATCCCTGAACGAATGGTATGGAAGTGGCTCAAACGCTATCGATCGTAACCGACTCGAGCGTCGATCTGCCGGCCGGCGAAATCAGCCGCCTCGGAATCGAGGTCGCGCCGATCCAGGTCGCGTTCTCGACCGAGTATTTCCGCGACGACACGCTCGCTCGCTCCGAGTTCTATCGCCAATTGCCGGGCGAGCCGCGGCTGCCGGTTATCGCTGCCGCGATGCCGACGGATTTCCTCGCGGCGTTTCGCAAGGCGCACGAGCGCGGCCAGCAGATCCTTTGCCTGATCAATCCCTTCGAATCGTGCTCGACCTACACCGCCGCATTCTCGGCCGCAGTGGTCGCCAAGCGCGACAGCCAGATCGCCGTCGAGGTGCTGAACACCGGCCGCGCGCTGACCGCCCTCGGCGCAATCTGTATCGAAGCGGCGGAGATGGCGATGCGCGGTGCGACGCTTGCCGAAACCGTCGCCGCGATCGAAGAGGCGACTCCGCAGATCGATACCTTTCTCGCTCCCGCGACGACGGAGTATTTGCGGCGCGACGGCCGGATCTCGATCTACGAAATGAACGTCGGAAGCCTCAAAGGCACCTTGCCGCTCATCCGAATCTGGGGACGCGTCGCGGTCGTGGACAAGTCGAAGACCCAGGCGGAAAATATCGAGAAGATGCTCGCGCGCGCGGAGGCTGAACTCTCCGGCGCGGAGGCGACCGTCGTCGTAGCGCACGGCGCGAATCCCGACGGCGCGGCCAAACTCGCCGAGTCGGTCAAGTCACGCCTTCGATGCAAACGTATCGTCACGACCGAGCTCGGACCTTCCGCAGGCGCGTATTGCGGTCCGGGGGTCGTGGGGCTCGGATGGTGTCCGAGCCTGGTGAAGCTCAACTGATCGTAACGGCGGATAAATCCGGAGTGCGAATATGAAATTCGGAATCTTCTACGAACATTCGGTGCAGAAGCCGTGGACCCGGCAATCCGAGCTGCGCGCGTATCAGCAGGCGCTCGAACAGATCGAGCTTGCCGACGAGCTCGGCTTCGACCAGGTCTGGGAGGTCGAGCATCATTTTCTCGAGGAGTATTCGCACTCGTCGGCGCCTGAAGTTTTTCTCGCCGCTGCCGCGGCTCGCACCAAGCGTATCCGGATCGGACAGGGAATCGCGGTATGCCTGCCGCCGATGAATCATCCGGCGCGAATCGCGGAGCGCGCCGCCGCGCTCGATCTGATCTCGAACGGCCGCCTGGAATTCGGCACCGGCCGCTCCGCCACCTGGACCGAGGTCGGCGCGTTCGGAATCGATCCCGACACGACCAAGGAGATGTGGGACGAAGTTATCCGCGCGATCCCGCGGATGTGGACCGAGGACGAGTTCGAGTGGAATGGCAAGTACTTCAAGATGCCGCCGCGCAACGTTCTGCCCAAGCCGATCCAGGATCCGCATCCACCGATGTGGGTCGCGGTGTCGTCGCCCGAGACCGCCGTGCAGGCGGCCGAGCGCGGAATCGGGATGCTGGGGGTGACGCTCGGAACGCCGGCCGACTACAAGCGGCTCGTGTCCGACTACCGGCGCATCATCAAGCATTGCGACCCGGTCGGCAAATTCGTGAACAACCAGGTCAACGCCGCGAGCTGGATGTATTGCGGCGAAGACGAGAACGAGGCGCGCGCGGTCGGCGGCGGCGCGGCGTTCAATTTCTTCCGCACCGCGGCGCATCTGGTGGGGCTCGGCGGAATCTATCCGTCGCACGCGTACACTGCTCAGGCCAATGCGACCGCGCTGCTCAGCCAGGCGGAGATCCAATCGCTGCGCGAAGGCTTTCCGGTCGGCACGCCCGAACAGATCATCGAGAATCTGCGCTATTGGGAGGAAGTCGGCGTCGAGCGCGTGGTCTGCATGATCAACTTCGACCAGCAGATTCCGCATCCGAAAGTGCTGGCGAGTCTCGAGCGCTTCGCGAAATACGTGATGCCGGAATTCGCCGAGGGCAAACAGACCACCAAGCGCGACGAGAAGTCCAAGGGCGGCCCGGAAGCGCCGCCGATGCCGGCGTGATCCCGCAATTCGAAGTTGAATAAAAACTTGAGGAATACGATCAGTGCCTGACGAAGGACTCGCCCGTCACGAACAATATCGAGTCGCGCTGCCCGCCGAGCGCGTCGCGTATCCCGCGCTGCCGTGGAAGTGCGCGAACGCGACGATGCTCAATGTCTATTTCGAGGTGCGCAAGGCTCCGTTGCTCGACCGCCTGCCGCCCGAGTTCTGCCGAACCACGCCGACCTACTGCCGCCTGACGATTATCGACAATGCCGATTCTCCGATCGGTCTGTTTCGCGACGCGGCGCTCGGACTAGGCTCGCGGCTCAACATGATGCCGGCAGTGTTCGTCGCGGCGTCAATCACGGACAGCCCGCAGGCGCTGAGCGCCGGCCTATGGGAGCGCAGCTATCCGAACGTTCTCGGCAGAATCGAATTCGAAGCGAGCGTCGGACGCGCGCATGCGATAGTCAGCGACGCGAAAGGCCCGCTGCTCGAAGTCGAGATGCCGCAGTTGCAGACGATCGAGCCGAGCCGCCTTGCCTATGATCATGCCGACGGCTTTCGCACTCTTCCCGATGGCAAGACAGAGCTGACGGTGATCGGACCCGAGATGACGATCGAGCGCGCGGCGATTTGCAAGAACGCGACGATCACTTATCCGGCCGAGCGCCTCGACTCGCCGTGGCAGATCCTCGATTGCCGCAACGTAGTGAGCGCGCAGCTAGTCCGCGGCCCCCGCGAGTTCAAGAAGGGCCACCCTCCGCGCTGATATCATCCGGAGAAAAGCTACGATCCCAGAGCGACGTCGATAAGTCGTTGCTTGAGCCCGCTCACCTTGAGCACCGAGAATCCGATCACGTTCCCATCCGAATCCACTTTCTCCATTACGTGATCGTCCTTAGTCTCACGGAAATAGCCTTCTTTACGCTCGAAGATGACTTCCAGAAAATCGCCTTCCGCGTCGTACCAAACCTTTACGTGCCTTTGCTCCATAAGACGATTCCCTTCTTTGGTTTGTCAGTTAGATAAGCCGTCAAAACAAAGGCGTCATCGGGATTCACTTTTACGACCACGCACATAAACTTATCACCCACTGGGGTATCCAGATAGAAACGATAGTACAAGCGTGTGGTTTGGTCATGACCGACTGAGTTACGAGCGAGGGATCTTTCAGAGTTTGGGTGATCGATTTCTCCAGACCTACCATCTCCGGATGGTCCAGAATATGCGCCAGCCGTTCGTCGGTCACTCTAATCGGCAGACCTTCCCGGTCGAGAATTACTCGCACGTCCCTCTTTTCCCATGTGAGTCTGTCTGAGGACCGAGCCGCTCGCCTGGGCATTCATTCGGACGACGTCATCTTGCTGCCCAGTTGCGCTACTTCTTGCGCGCGATTGTCAGGCCGTCGGCTAGCGGCAGCAGCACCGCCTCGACGCGATTGTCGTGCGCGATGAAATCGTTCAGCTCGCGAATCGCCTTGGTGTCTTCGGTCTGATTCGCGTTGTCGATCACGGCACCGTTCCACAGCACGTTGTCAATCAGAATCAGTCCGTCGCGGCGCATCCGCTTCAAGATCTCTTCGTAGTAAACTCGGTAGTTCGATTTGTCGGCGTCGATAAACGCGAAGTCGAAGCTGTGCGAGGCTGGCAGCGCGCGCAGTGTTTCTACCGCGGGCCCGAGCTTCAGCGTGATCTTCTTCGCGACTCCCGCCTTCTCCCAATAGCGCCGCGCTACGCTGGTCCACTGCTCGCTCACGTCGCAACACAGCAGATGGCCGTCGTCGGGCAGAGCGCGCGCCACGCACAGCGAGCTGTAGCCGGTGAAGGTGCCAACTTCGACCGCGGATTTGGCGCCGATCGATTTGGCCAGGATTCCCATGAACGTGCCCTGCTCAGCCGCGATCTCCATCTGGCTGATGGGTCCGAGTTTTTTCGTCTCCTCGGAAAGCTCGCACCGGATCGGATCGGCGCAGTGCCCGTGCTCGACCGCGTATTCGTAGAGTTGGGGAGAGAGTGCCGTGAACTTGTTTAATACCGCCATGCCGCCAAGGATTGCATCTTGCGCAGCGCCTGAAAAGGCGGAGCGCGCGAAATTCCACGCGCCCCAATTACTCACGATGCAGCCGAAAAACTGCGGGTCACTTGCCTCCCAGGTAGGCGAAGTCGCCGTGCTCGTTCACCGTCAGCGTGCCGGTGAAGATCGAATGGCGATGCGTCCCGGTCGAGATCTTGTAGATCAGATCCTGATCGCCAACCTCGAAGAATGCGCCGTCGCCGCCGAGCTCATAGAGCTTCTCGTTCTCGTCGGAGTCGGTCGCGCCGATGAACATCGTGCCGTCCGCGGTGAGGACAGGATCGCCCAGCGATTCGAGCTCGGTTCCAAAAGGAGTTAGCTGCCCGCGCTGGAGACGCAGGTCGAGCCGCTGATGCGACAGGCGAAAGACCGCAGGCTCGCGAACGCATCCTGCGAGCACCGCAGTTGTGCCGTCGGTCATCAGGCCCGGAACGTCCCGGCGAGAGATAGGTCACAGGACCCTCGGGAGTGAGAGTGCCGGTCGGCAGAATTCGCGCCATCTCACCGCCGCTGTACAGGAACAGCGCCGCCCCGGTTGAGGTCTTGGCCGTGAACGCGGCCAACGTTCCCTGCACCGAGGGCAGTGCGGCCGGAAGGCCGAACGGGCGCGCATAGCGGATGTGGTTCGGACCGTATTCACCCTCGACTGCGAGTTCGTTGATGCCGCCGGTGCGAGAGGCGATGAGCAGCGCTTGCAGATGTGTGATCGGTGCTCCGTGGGCGTCGGTTTTGGTCGCCGAATAGTTGGTGAGCCAGGCGTTGAACACGACCTCGCCACTGTTGCCCATCTGGGGGCTGCCAAAGCTGAGCACGGCGATTTCGTGTCCCTGCGCGGTTTTGCTTCCGAGCCGGGCGAGGCAAGTCAGGGTTCCGTGCGTGTCCAGCACGAGCGCGTCGGATTTGGCGGGAAGGTTCGCCATGAACGCGATATTCCCGTCCGCATCGGCGACGGGATATGGATCGCCCTTGAGCTCGGGTGCGCAATCTTTCGAGGGTTTGAGATCGACTGCACGCGTGACGCGATAGACAGGTGATCGATCCGGATCGCCGACGAAGATGGCCCAGTGGGCCTTGCCGTTCTTCGCCGTCGTCTCAGCTCCGAACAACACGCGTCCGTCGGCCATCATCGAGGGCACGCCGACTTCGGTGAAATCGCCACCGTCGGGTGAGGGCAAGCCGACCTCTGTCACCAGGACTGATTTGCCCGAGCTGTCGCTGGCGTAGAGAGCCTCGGAGTTTTCGGTTGCGAGGCCCGCGCTCTCACCTTGCAAGGTCAGCGAAACCGCGTGCGCATAACCGGCGCCGACAAGCACAATTGCAAGCGCGAGCGCCGGGATAAACCCGCGTAGTTTCATTGCGATGTCCCCCAGTCCGTCAATCAGTTTCACCTATCCACCGATGCAGTAATTCTTATACTCATGCTGCCCTCAAATGCGCAACCGGAAGCCGGCGCAGGCCTGACGGCGATATGGTTCCAGCCGCCGAACCTAGTATAGCATCCTCGCTGAAGCTTGCCCCCGACAAGGAGACCCGCGATGACCGAATCGCACATCACGTTTCGCTCAGGCGACCTGACCCTCGAAGGGATGCTCGCACGGCCCGAGCGGAGCGCTTCGCCGGGCGCGGTGATTTGCCATCCGCATCCTATGTACGGTGGCTCGATGGACAATAACGTGGTCGAGGCGATCATCGCCGCGATGTGGCGGCGCGGATATGCGACGCTGCGCTTCAACTTCCGCGGCGTCGGCGCGAGCGAGGGCGAGTACGACGGCGGCGAAGGCGAAGCCGCCGACGCGCGCGCGGCGGTGGAGTTCCTTGCCGCGCAGCCCGATATCGATCGCGGCGCGATCGCGCTGGCGGGATATTCCTTTGGCGCCGCAGTCGCGCTTCGCGCAGGGCTCGGCGAATCGCGTGTCGCGCGTGTGATCGCGGTCGCGCTGCCAGTCGCCGCGATGGATTCAGGAATCAATTCGGCGGCAACCAAGCCGGTGCTTCTCGTCTCGGGCGATCGCGACACCTATTCGCCGATACCTGCGCTCGAACAGGCGCAGCAGAAACTCGGAGCCGCCGCGACGCTCAAGGTGATCGCCGGCGCCGATCACTTTTTCGGCGGCTACGAGCCCGCTTTGACCGCCGAGATCGACGGTGCGCTCGCCGGCCGCTGAAGATCGTCGGGCGGTGCGTTCAGCGAGGCTTGCCAGATCGCGTAGAAGGGATCATCGGGGTTGGCTTTGGCGATCTCGATGATTCGCGCGATGGTTTTCCTGAGGTCGCCGTGGTCGATTCGATTGAGTGCGGCGAAATTATCCAGGTCGTGAAAATAAATCAGGTAGTTCACCATCACGGCGTTGTTGAGCGGCTGCTGGTCGAGGTCGAAACGCTCGAGACCGTAAAGGCTGGGAGCCAGCGCCGCGTAGTCGGTCTTGATCGCCGCGAAGGCGGCTACGCGCTGTTTAAGAATCGCATCCCGGGGAGCGCCGCTGGTGTAGATTTTCAGCAGGCGAGCCTGTTCGGCCAACAGGAATCGCGAAAACTTCAAGTTACTGTTTAAGATTGCGCGGGCCTCGACCGCGGCAGGCGACGCTGAGCCCTCGGTCACGGTGAAGAACTCGACCGCGCCGCGATCGCCTACCCAGTTGGCCGCCGATTCGTCGAACATCGCGTCGCTCGCGAGATAATACGTGCGATGAAACAACTCGTGGATCAGCACGCCGGCCAACTCGACGCGGTCGAGCTTGAGCAGGTTCGTGAGCACGGGATCATCGAAGAAGCCGAGACTCGAGAACGCGACCGCCGGCCGCACCATCGTATCGTACCCATTCGCCTCCATCCGCTCGGCCTCGGCGTCGGCGTCCGCTTGCTGGAAGTAGCCGCGATAAGGAACCGCGCCGACGATCGGAAACCACCACGTGTGCGGATGGAGCGAGTCCTGCTCGGCCGCCATCACGACATAGACGATCGCGTTCTGATCGACCGGCGCGATCGTCTCGTATGCTCCGCCGACGTTCATGCCGAGCTGGTCAGCGGCGAACTGGCGGACCTTCAGCACGGTCTCGAGTTTCTCGCGCACTTCAGGAGTCAGATCGCTCTGCGCCAGCTCGCCGGAAATCGGTTTGCGATTCCACAGGATACGTCCGCCTTCGTACGCGGCGCGCGCGAGGTAGCCGACGTTACATCCGCCAAGCGCGATCGCCGCGGCAGCCATTAGCGCGGCCGATACGATCGCATGCAGCCGCGTGCCCGGTACGGACCTAACCCGCAACCTCACTCGAAGCCTCGGCCGCAGCGGCATACTGAAGTTCGAACAGACGGTAGTACAGGCCGCGCTGGGCGAGCAGTTCGTCGTGGGTGCCGCTCTCGCGGACGACGCCGCTGGCGAGCACGAGAATCCGGTCGGCGCGCTCGATCGTCGAAAGGCGATGGGCGATCACGACGGCGGTGCGGTCGGCGAGCAGTTCGCCCAGCGCGAGCTGGATCAGACGCTCGGTCTCGCTGTCCACGCTAGAGGTTGCCTCATCCATCACCAGGATGCGCGGGTTGTATGCGAGGGCGCGCGCGAACGAGAGCAATTGGCGCTGGCCTGCGGAGAGGTTCGCGCCGCGTTCGCGAATCTGCTCGCCGAGTCCGGCCGGCAAGCGCTCGACGAAGCGGATCGCCTGCGCGCGTTTGAGGGCGTCGCGCACCGCGTCCTCCCCGAGCTCAGTGAGTCCGAGCCGGATGTTTTCCATCACGTCGCCGGCGAACAGGAACACGTCCTGCTGCACCAGCCCGATCGTGCGGCGCAGCGCGTGCAAGTCCCAATCGCGCACGTCAACCCCGTCCACCAGGATGCGCCCGCGCTTCACGTCGTAGAAGCGGTTGAGCAGCTTGATGATCGTGGTCTTGCCCGAGCCGGTCGGTCCGACGATCGCAATCTTTTGCCCCGGCTCGACGGTGAAGCTTACGTCCTTCAGGACCGGCTCGCCTTCGCGATACTCGAAGTCCACGTGGTCGAATACGATCGATCCGCGCGAGACCGTGGGCAGCCGCGGCGCCGCCGGGCTCGCGATCACGTGCGGCTCTTCCATCAGTTGCTCGATTCGCTCGACCGCCGCCAGCGCGGATTGGAGCGTTGTATACTTGTTCGAGATTTCGCGCAGCGGCATGAAGAACTGCTGCGCGTACTGCATAAACGCGATCAGCGTGCCCAGCGTAATCACGCTGCGCAGCACCTGCCCGCCGCCTTCCCACAGGATTACGGCGACCGTGATCGAGGCGACGGTATCGACCGCGGAGAACAGGCCGGTCTCGTAGATGTTCGCTGCGATCTGCGAGTCGCGCGAGCGCACATTCAGCAGGTCGAACTCGTCGCGGCTGGTGCGCTCACGGGTAAAGAGCTGAATCACGACCATCCCGGCCAGCGACTCGGACAGGTACGCATTCACCTGCGCCAGGCGCTCGCGGATTTGGCGGTAAACCACGCGCGCGCGCACCCGGAACAGGTTGATGAACAGCAACAGCGGCGGAATCGCAATCATTGCCCACATTGCCAGGCGCGGACTCTTGAGCCACATGATCACGACGATTCCCGACATCGTCATCACGTCGACGAACATCGTCAGCGATCCCTGCGCGAACATCTCGTTGATCGCGTCGATATCGGTGGTCATCCGGCTGACCAGGCGGCCGACCGGCGTGCGATCGAAGAACGACATCGGAAGATGCTCGACGTGATTGAACACCGCCAGGCGCAGGTCCGACAGCGAATACTGCGCGACCATCACGGTCAGATAGAACTGTCCATAGAAGGTCGCGAACTCGCCCGCGACCATCGCCATGTAGATCGCGCCCATCTTGAGCAGGCTCGCGCCTCCGGTCGCGGCGAAGATCGCGGCCAGCCACGCAGGCGGCGCGACATGGTGGTGCTGCAAAAAGATATCGACGATTAGCTGGATGATGTATGGCTGCGAGAGTGCAAACGCCGAGTTCAGCGGCATCAAGATGACGGACAAGAAGAACAGCCCGCGGTAGGGACGCACGTAGGTCCAGACGAACCCGATGAGCGCAAAGTCGCGCGCGCGTCCGAGCTGTTTTTCCTCGCTGGTCTGCATCGCCTAGTACTGCGCGAGTTCCTCTTCCATCAGTTGGCGATGGAACAGCTCGGCATAGGTTCCGCGCCGCGCCATCAGCTCGGCGTGAGTTCCGCGCTCCGCGATCTGGCCGTCTTCGAGCACGATAATCTCGTCGGCGTCGCGCACGGTCGAGGCTCGATGCGCCACCACGATCGTGGTGCGTCCGACGACGCTCTGCTCGAGGCTGTGGAGCACGGACTTTTCGGTCTCGGTGTCCACGCTCGAGAGCGCGTCATCCAGCACCACGACGGCGGGCCGATATGTGAGCAGCCTCGCGATCGTGGTGCGCTGCTTCTGTCCACCCGACAGCGCCATCCCGCGCTCTCCGACGATCGTGTCGAGTCCGTGTGGCAGAGTCGCGATGTCGGGCTCAAGTCCGGCGATCCGCGCGGCCTCGCGAATTTCATCAGCGGTCGCGTCCGGGCGCCCGAACGCGATATTGCGCGCCATCGTGTCGGAGAACAGCACCGGCTCCTGCGGCACGACGCCTAGCGTCTTGCGCAGCGAGTGCAGTGGAATTTCGCGGATATCTTTTCCGTCGAGCAGGATTCTGCCACTGGTCGGCTCGAACTGCCGCGTCAGCAGCTTGACCATCGTCGATTTTCCCGAGCCGGTGCGTCCGACAATCGCGAGCTTGCCGCCCGCCGGCACCGTGACCGACACGTCCCTTAGCGCGTAGTCGTAATGATGGCCGTTGGAGGCCGCGCCGTTCGATTCCGCAACCGCGCCCTCGATCTTGTCGCGCAAAAAATAGCTGAACGAAACGTGATCCCACTGGATCGCGCCGCGGACTTCGAGGCGCACTCCGCCGTCGTCGAGCTCGCCCGGCTGCGGCGGCTCAGAGAAGACTTCGTTCAGGCGTTCCATCGCCGCTTTCGCGCGCTGATAGATCGAGATCATCCATCCGAGCGAGGTGACCGGCCACGCGAGGCGTCCGAGATATCCCATGAACGCGACCAGGTCGCCGATTTCGAGAATTCCGCGCGTCACCAGCGACCCGCCGTAAATCAGCACGACCATCACGGCGAACGCCGACGTGCCGCGGATCATCGGGAACATCGCGCCGCGCAGCCGCGCCAGCGCAAGACCGAGATCGTTGTAGTCGTCGTTGGCCTTGCGGAAGAGCGCGGACTCGTGATCCTCGAGCGCGTAGGCCTTGACCACGTGGATTCCGGCCAGGCTCTCCTGCACCTTCGATTCGATTCCGCCAAGGCCTTGCTGCACGCGCAGATTGCGCACCATCAGCGAGCGCGACAGCCGCTTGATCCCGATCATCAGCAGGATGTACGGCGCGATCACGGCGATCGTCAGGCGCACGCTCACCGCCAGCATGAAGGAGAGCGCGAAAAAGGTGGTCGCGGGTGCGTCGGCAAACGTCACCACGCCCATCCCGACCATCATCCGCACGGCGGTGAGGTCGTTGACCAGGCGCGACATCAGGTCGCCGATTTTGTGGCGATCGTAGAAGACCGGGCCGAGATGCGTCAGATGGACGAACAGATCGTTGCGCATGTCGTACTCGATATCGCGGCCGGTGTTGAAAATCGTAAAGCGCGAGAGCCAGCGCGCGGTCCCGCCGATAAGCGCGGTGACGCAAAGCATCAGCACGATTCGCCCGAGCGTCTCGTGCGCGGGCAGACCCAGGCGCTCGAGCGTGCCGAAGGTCATCGCGTGATGAAATTGGATCGATTTGATCGCGGCGCCGCTCAAGTAGGCCACAGTCATGCCGCACGCGGAAGCGATGAGCGTGCAGAGCATCCCGAAGCCGTACCAGGCCGAGTAGCGGCGGACGTAAAGCAGAAGGCGTTTCATGGAGCCGTGCCTAACTTATCAGGATTGCGGCCCGAGAGAAGTGACCGTGCTCGGTGGTTTCGGTCACCGCGAAATTGTGGCGCGCGGCCGCAGAGCAGCACCCTCACCCGGTTCCGCAGCGCGATCTGTGATGACCGGCGAGACGCCGGTCCTACTGAAAAAAGCTATTGCCAGTAGGGCCGCCGTCTCGGCGGCCTCTTACCTCACGAGGTGTCTCCAATCTCACGCATTTGGATCGTGCTCGACTGCGGCGAACTCGGCGTTCACCCGCATGCTCTGGCGGCGAATCCTGCGCGACGCTTTGGTCAGACGCGCTACGCCTTGGCGCGCTTCCGATTCACGATTCATCTTTTCGATTGCGCGGCGGATATATTCGGAGCGTGAGATGCCGAGCGCCCGAGCACATCGGCCGGTCGCCTTGAGCAGATCACTGGAGAGCTTTAGCGAAATCGAGCGCATCTCATCTCGGGTGGCTGTCGTGGATTCGGCGTTCGTACATTTTTGCGTACTTGAGAAATACGTAGAACGCTGCCGTCATCGCAGCGTAGAGGCCGCGGCCGCCGTCGCGGAAGCCGCCGCGCAGGATGTAGAAATTGAAAAAGCGCCAGATCGGATTGGCGATCATCTTGATCGGCGTGAACGCGGTCGGCTGATGCTCTAGCGCGGCACGAGTGCTGAAGCGGTTGATCGTCGCGACGTGATCGGCCACGTCGCGGTAGCTGAAATGCAGGATCGGCGCGGTGAGCTTGCCGACCTCGCCCTCGACCACCACTTTGTCGTGCGGGTCGCGCCCGCCGATATGTCCGCGCTCGCGCCGGAAGAGCCGCACGGGAGTGTCCGGATAAATTCCGTGCGGATAGTAGTGGCCAAGATGATACAAAATCCGCCGGATGCGGTAGCCGTCTCTTGGCGACGGCGTCGCGATCGTCCGCAGAATCTCCTCGCCCAGGTCGTGTGTCGCCTGCTCGTCGGCATCCATAAGCAGGATCCAGTCGCCGGTCGCGCGATCGAGCGCCATCTGCTTCTGCATGACGTAGTTGGTGAACTCGTGCTGATAGACCTGCGCGCCCGCTGCTCGCGCGATTTCGGCCGTGCGATCATCGGAGAACGAATCGACAACGATCTTCTCCGCGCAGAACCAAGCGCTCGCGAGGCACTGGCCGATGAGCGCCTGCTCGTTCTTCGCGATCGTGATGAGCGAGATTTTCGGTGATTCGCCCATTGACGTATCCGCGCTCGCGTCAGTTGCGCGCGGTGTCGATGCTCCCGATCACTTTGGCCGCGATTTCCTTGAAGGCTCCGCTGATCGCGTGGCCCGGACTCATCGCGATGATCGGGCTCGCCGTATCTCCGCCTTCGCGCAGCTCTCGAGTTATCGGAATCTCGCCCAGAAATGGAACGCCGAGCTCGGCCGCGTAGCGCGCACCTCCGCCGTGCGAAAAAATTTCGTGGCGCTTGCCGCACTTGCGGCACAGGTAGTAGCTCATGTTCTCGACCACGCCCAGCACGGGAACATTCACCTCTCGAAACATCTCGACCCCGCGCTTCACGTCGACCAGCGCGATCTCCTGCGGCGTCGTGACGACTACGCCGCCGTCGAGTTCGACCCGCTGCGTGATCGTGAGTTGCGCGTCGCCGGTGCCGGGCGGCAGATCGAGCACCAGGCAGTCGAGCTCGCCCCATTCGACGTTGAACAGAAATTCGGTCTCGAGCTTCGTGACCATCGGCCCGCGCCAGATGACCGCGGTTTCGTCGTTGATGAACAGAGCCATCGAGACGTAGCGGATGCCGAAGCGCTCCAGCGGAATGATCCGCCGCTCGGGCGTCAGCGTGACCGCCTTCTCCGCGCCGACCATCATCGCGATCGAGGGTCCGTACACGTCCGCGTCCATAAGGCCGACGCGCCATCCGAGCGCGCGCATCGCGAGCGCGAGATTGACCGCGACGGTGGATTTGCCGACTCCGCCCTTGCCGCTGGCAACCGCTACGATATGCGCGACCCCGGGGATACTGCGCCGCGCCATCGTTTGCTGCGGACGCGCCTTGGCGTCGGGAGCGGGCTGCTCGAGCCGCACTTCGACTGTGTCAGGCACGCCCGACATCGCGCGAATCGTCCGCTTCACTTCGTCGGCGATCTGCCGCACGATTTCGGGTTTCGCCGACGGAGCGACGACGACGACCGTAACAGCGGCGGACGCGACCTCGATATCCTTGATAATCCCGAACGACACGATATCGCGCGTGAAGCCGGGATATTTGACTTTCTTTAATTCGGCGAGAATCTCGTTGGGACTGGGCATCTGGATGCGCTCTCGGCGCGAGGCTTGAGGCTCTGGTGCCGATCGATACTAAATTCAACTACTCATGTTATCATTCCCCGGTATTCGCCGCGACAATCGCGGGCCGCGCGGTCTGGAGTGAGGATGTGAGCGCAGATCGAGAATCGAAAACGGAATTTCCGCGGATCGTGGTCTCCGGCGGCGCCCTTGATTCTCGCGAGGCGCGGCTCACCGCGACTGCTGCCGCCGAACTCGCGACGGGCCTAGCTGCGATGCTCTCCCGACCGGTGAATGTCGCGCAGGAGGAGGCGCTCGGCTCCAATCGGATGCGGATCGAGCTTGCGGCGCATCGCGGTGGCGATCAGCCTGATCCGTTCGCAAGCGATACACTTGCGGGGGACTCGTTTGCGATCGCGCGCGCGGATAGTTCCGCGATCGCGGTCGGCGCTGGAAGTGCCCGGGGATTGATTCACGCGGCAGCCGATCTGCTTGAGCGTCTCGGCGCACGTTTCGCGCCAGGCGCGCCACCTCAATATCCGAAAATCGACGCGGATGCGCTCAACGCGATCGCTTCCTATCGAATCACACCGTCGTTTTCGCGCCGCGCATTTGTCTCCGACATCATGACGTGGAACTACGGCTCTGCCGACCGGCTCGAGCTGCATATTCGCCACGATCGCGAATTTATCCCGTGGCTCGCGCGGAGCGGCGCCAACGCTTTCTCATTTATCAGGCACGCGCACGACACTCGCCTCAAAATTGATGAGATTCAGCCGCTATTCGAAGCTTACGGAATCTCGCAGGAATACGGCGGCCACGTCCTGCAGATTCTTCTCCCGCGCGAGCGCTTCCAGAGCGACCCCGCGATGTTCCCGGCGGGAGACGACGGCGTCAGGATGGCGCGCGGTAATCTGTGCGTCTCAAATCCCGCCGCGCTCGAACTGGTGCGCGAGGGCGCGCTCAAATACGTCGGCGATTATCCGGAGAACGAGCTCTTGCACATCTGGGGCGCCGACGTGTCGAAGGGTGCGTGGTGCCGATGCGGCAGTTGCCGCGAGCTCGCGCCGCAGTTGCAATATATGGGCGTCGTCAATGCCGTCGCCGAGTCGCTCGCCGCACGCGGAGCCGGCGCGCCGCCCGTCGCGTATCTTGCGTATCACGACACGCTTGAGCCGCATCCGGGCCTGCGTCCTCTTCCTAACGTATGGTTCGAATGGGCGCCGCGTGAGCGATGTTACTCACACGCGATCGACGATCCCGCGTGCGAGATCAATCCACCGTTTTTCGAATCGCTCAAGCGCTATCTCGAAATTTTCGACGGCCGTGGGCATGTCTTCGAGTATTACGCCGACGCGATATTGTTCGGCGGACTCGCGTTTGCGACTCCCGGCGTCATCGCGCGCGATCTGCGCGCGTATCACGCGCTCGGAATCACGAGTATTTCGTGCCTGACCTTTGGCGGGTTCAGTACGCTCGCCTATCCGGTAAATCTCGAAGCGTTCGTGCGACGCGCCCGCGATGTCGCATTCGAGCCCGACGCCACGATTTCCGATACCGCGCTCGGACGGCATCCGCGATGCGCCCCCGCGCTCGACGCCGCTTACCGCGCGGTCGAGCGCGCTTCGCTGCTATCGCTGGATTTTGCCGATGTGATGCATCCGCAGATGTCGGCGGAAAAGGGCCGGCGCAAACGCGTCGAGCTGAAAGGCGCCGCGCGCGCGTTTCAGGATGCGATCGCGGCGGCCGAATCGATCTCCCGCGCGGGAGGGAATCCGCTGGCTCGCGCGGAGCAGCAACTTTGGACGTATAGCCGAGATGTGCTCGAGGGCTTGTCCGCTTACCTTGGGGCTAAGGAAACGACCGGCGCCGAGCGTGCTCGAACGGGCGGCGCCGCGATCGCGCAAATCGTCGACGCGATACAACATGTTCGCGAAATCGATCTCGAAATCAAAGGAACCTGGGGCGCGTACGACCTCGAATGGATTCGCGAGCTGTGGATCGCCGGATTGAAACGCGGACTCGAAGAGAAGGCGCGCGCGCACGAGGAGATCTTCTGATGGACAGTGGCTATCAAATTTCCGATGAGCTCGCCGCTCTGCGCGACCAGGTCCGCCGCATTATCCGCGACGAGATTATCCCGATCGAGGCCAAGTGCGATCCTGACGCGCCCGAAATCCCTGAAGACGATTACTGGCGGATCGCCAGGAAAGTCCAGGCCGCCGGGATGTGGTGCATGGGCGCGCCCAAGGAATACGGCGGCCAGGGACTCGACACTTTCGAGATGTGCGTGCTGACCGAGGAGATGGCGCAGCATCGTATGGGCCTCTACAACCCCGGCGCGGGAGTGTTTGGGCGCATGCCGCCGCCGGTCATCTGGGCGGGCAATGAAGATCAGATCGAAAAATACGCCGCCGGGACGATCAAGAATGCGTGGTACACCTTCTTCGCGGTCACCGAGCCTTCCGGCGGCTCCGATCCCGCCGGAGCGATCCAATGCCGGGCGGTGCGCAAGGGCGATACCTACGTCATCAACGGCACCAAGATTTTTATTTCGCGCGCCTGTGAAGCGGAGTGGGGCGTCGTCTTCACTCGCACCGATCCCAAGGCCGGACGCGCCGGAATCACGGCGTTCATTATCAAAAAGGGCCAGCCGGGATTCACGGCGCGCCCAATCCGTACGCTGCGCACCTCCGCCGTTCCTACCGAAGTCTCGTTCGAGGATTGCGTGGTGCCCGTCGAGCAGCGGCTCGGCGAGGAAGGGCAGGGCCTTAACCTCGCGCTCGACCTGCTGACGCGGCTGCGCTTTCCATACTCGGCGTGCAACGTCGGCGTCGGCGTCGCGGCGCTCAAGATGGCGATCGAACACGCGAAGACTCGCAGCACCTTCGGCGAATTGCTCTCGAAGCGGCAGGCGATTCAGTGGATGCTCGCCGATTCAGAGGTCGAGCTGCGCGCGGCACGGTGGCTTACGTGGGACGGGGCGTGGAAGGCCGTCCGCGGCGAGGACTTTCGCACCGAGGCGTCAATCGCGAAACTCTATTCGAGCGAAGTGCTGGGCCGCGTAATCGATCGCGCGGTGCAGATTCACGGCGGCTACGGTGTGAGCAAGGAATTTCCGCTCGAACGATGGTATCGCGAGGCGCGCATCCGGCGGATCGGCGAAGGTCCGTCCGAGGTCCATCGGATGGTTATCGCGCGCACGCTGCTCCGCTAGGACGTATTCAAATGGCAGCTTCCGACAAGACTCTTCCGCTCGAAGGAATTCGTGTGATCGATTTCGGCCAGGTTTATGCCGCGCCGTACTGCACCATGCAGCTAGCTTACCTGGGCGCTGAAGTGATCAAGATCGAGCCTCCCGCAACTGGCGAGGTTCTGCGCCGCCCCGATTCTCCCGGCGGCGTCGGCTACTCGTTCCTGATGCTCAATGCGCAGAAAAAATCCGTCACGCTCAACCTCAAGAAAAAGCGCGCGCAGGAGATAGCGCTCGAGTTACTGGAAGATGCCGACGTGCTGGTCGAAAACTATCTGGATGGCGTGATGGCGTCGTTCGGCCTCGCGTACGAGCAAATCAAGGATCGCTGTCCGCACCTGATTTATGCTTCCGGAAAAGGCTACGGCTCGGACAGCCGATGGGCCAAGCTCGGCTCGATGGACAACACGATCCAGGCGTCGTCGGGATTTATCAGTATCACCGGATTTCCCGATGCCAAGGTCAAAACCTCGGCGACGTTTATCGACATGGGCACTGGCAGTCACATGGTGAGCGGAATTCTCGCGGCGCTGATTCAGCGCGGCAAAACTGGACGCGGGCAGAAGGTCGAAGTTGCGATGCTCGATGTCGCGATACCCGCGTTGACCAGCGCCACCGCTCCGGCGCTGCAGGGAATGAAGTTCAAGCGCTTGGGAAATCGCCATTGGGGCGCGTGCCCAACCAATATCTATCCCGCTAGCGACAGCGAGATTCTGATCTTCTGCCTGACCGAGGCCCATTGGCGCACGATCGCGAAGTTGATGGAGCGCGAGGATTTGCTCGCCGATCCGCGCTACGCAAATCACGGCACCCGTCTGAGAATCGCCGACGAAGTTGATGCTCTGGTCGGGGGATGGAGCGCGAAGCACCAGCGCGACGCGCTGATCACGACGCTTATCGAGGCGGGCGTGCCCTGCGCCCCCGTGCGCAACGTCGAGGAAGTGATCGCCGATCCTGAAACGGCGATGCGCGGGATGCTGGTCGACAGCAACTATCCTACTCGCGGCGCGATTCGCGTCTCCGGGTCGCCGGTGAAACTCTCCGACGCTCCTCAGCCTGGAAGCGATACCCTGCGTCGTCCGCCACAGCTAGGCGAGCACACGGCGGAAGTGCTTGAGGCGATAGGGATAAATGCGCAGGAGATAGCGCAGTTGCGCGCCGCCGGAGTCATCTGAACCGCGACGCGGCTTCGTTTGTCATCCTTTCGATTAATCATTCTCAACTCGCCTGCTGTCACTGTAGTTCGTCAATATCGGCCCGAGGCGTGAAGTATCGGCGCGCAGGAGTTCCGCGCGGCGATAGCTATAGCTTGCTGTCACTAAACTTAGCTCTCTGTGAATTTCTGGCCTCGACAGCGGCATTCATATAGATAAGAAGCATGGCGAATCAAAGGGGGATGCGCCATGCCGAGGATCGAGAGGCTATTGCGCTCGAACCGGAGGCATCAGAGCGCGCCGAACTCGAACTCGCGCCGCGCGAGAATACCGTCGCTTCGTTCGTGATGACGCGCGCGGCGCAGCGCTCGTGGGAGATTATCAATCGCGCGATCGCCGGTCCGCACGGCGCGATGGTCTGGATCGTCGGCCCTGCGGGCTCTGGTAAAACCCACTTCCTGAACTATGTGCTCGCGCTCGAGAACCGCGCGGCGACTCCGGCGCCCGAGCCGGGACGCCATCTGGTCTGCGGCTTCGAGCTGGCGGGCCCGCTCCTCGGCAGCGACATCGAAGGATATCTGCTCGATACGCTGGCCGAGCAAATCGGCGCCGAGCGCGAAACCGTGGCGCTATGGCGCGAGCTCGGTGGCGCGGACGCGGTGTCGCTCGCGATGGAACATGCGCGGCGCACGGGCGTGCGCGCGATAACGATCGCGATCGATTTCAGCGCTTCCGACGCCGAGGCGGGCGCCAACTATTTTCGGGCGCTCGCGAATCTTGCGCGCACCAGCTCGATCGTGCGGCTGACCATAATTGGTGCGGGCCGCGCGCCCGCGCCTGACGGAGCTATCGTTCTTGCGGTGACGCCTGAGAATCGTGACGAGCTGATGCGAGTCGCAATTGCGCGCTCCCGTGCCGTCGGCGAGAACGTTACGGAGTTGATTCACGAGCTCTATGCGGGCGTTGATCTGCTGGGCTTTGATCCTTCCGCGATTTTTCCGTTTCATCCGCTGACGGTTCGCGCGTTGGGTGCCCTCGCGGAACCTCCCGGAACTGTCGATATCGCGACGCGCCTTGCGCGCGAGGCGATCGCCTCAGAGCTCGAGGGCGGCGGCGCCGCGCATCCGCGTCTTCTCTACCGTGCCGATTTGATGGAAAACGCCGCGATCAAACGCCGCGTCGAGGCGCGGCTGGGTGACGCGGGCCGCGCTGCACTCGTGACGGCGGCTGACGCGCTCGCGGCATTTCATGGCAACGAGCGGCTGCTCGCGCGCGAAATCGTGCACGCGGTTGTCGTTGAATATGCTCTCCGCGGCACAATACCGCTGCGGCTCGCGGACCTGGAAGCTCGCGTGCCGATGCTTGCGGCAGACACGGGCGTATCCGCGGCCGCACTCGCCGATATCTGCCGCCGTCTCGAGGGCCGCACCGCGGGCGTGATTCGCGCCGATCAGACCGGAGCGGTCGTGTTCGATCCCACTGCGGCGCTCGTGCCTGAGGCCGCGCGATTTAACGCGGCGATCGCGCTCGCCCGCCGCTTTGATCCGTCGCTCGAGCTTGCGCATGACGCCGCGTCGGTCCGCACGGCAATCGTCTCACTTGCCGAAGCTCTTGCCTGCTCAGTTGAGGCGGCGAGCCGCACGCAGGAGACGCTTGCCGCCGCTTTCGCGGAAGCGAACCTGACGATTCCTGCCGAGCAGACCAAGACTCTCGACGATTATGCCGCTCTCGCGGAAGGCGGCGCTGAGCGTCTGATCGATATCGGCGCCGAGCCGGCGCGGCGCGAAGCGGCACTGCAGGTCGTATCCTTATACGAACGGCTCGAGGCCGCAGCCGAGGTTGCGCCGCGGATGCGCGCAATGCGCGAGTTCGTCGAGGCGACGGGCCTGCGTATCCCCACTGAAGAGGAGCCTGCGCACGACCCCAGGATTGCCGCGCTCGAAACCGAATGCCACCTGCTGCTCGCCGAACTGGCGCCGCGGACGCTTGGTGCTGCCCCGCGCGGACTCGACGCGCTCGAGGCGCGCTTTCAGAAATTCAAGTGGACCTACGTTCAGCTCTACCGCGCGCTTCACGGCGTCTGGAAAACCGCGATGGAGCGCGACGCGCTGACCGCCGAGGACGCGCGCCGGCGCCTGGAGGCGCTGGTCAAGCTCGACGTGATCGGAGCACTTGGCCCCGCGCTGGGGCCCAGCTTCGCGATGGAGACCGCGGCGCTGCTGCGCCGCGTGAATCGATGCGATCGCGACACGCCGCAGCATCTCGAAGTCACTCCGCGATGCGCAGGATGCGGGTATCTGCTCGGAACCTTGTCGCCTCGTGCCGAGCTGGAGGATCTGGTCGAGCGCCTGGACCGTGCTCTTCACGCGAAGCTCGCCGCGCTCTCCCAAAGCGCGATCGCTCGTTTGATTCGCGAGCACGACCGGGCGCATCGCCTTGACGGGCTGCTCAAGATTATCCAAGCCGCGCAAACCGATGCGCTCGCTCGCGTGCTCGACGATAAACTCGCGCGCTACCTGGCGCGTCTGCTGGATGAAAATCTCGACACGAGCGGCGAGGTTAGAGCGGGAGGCCCGTCTCCTTCCACGGCCGGATCAGGACTGCGGGCTGCGCGCAGACGCGATCGCGGCTGAAGGTCAACTCAATATAAATTGGATCAAGCTCAGGACTGGATCACTGTGTGTTTCTTCGGCTGACCCGGCGGAAACGCGCTTGAGCGCCGGGTGCGCGGCTTCACGCCCGCGCGGTCCAGCAGCCTGAAGTAGGCGTTGCGCACGATCTCAAGACCCCACAGTAGGCCCAATCCCAACAGAACGCCGACGCCGCGCCCGACTTCTTTCAGGTAGTTGCCGGGCGGCAGGCGCTCATAATCGATCTTGACTTCAGGCTTGATCTCGGGCGGTTGAGTATCGACTTCCATTGCAATCTAACCTAAGCGTCGATTCGCCGCGGATCAACCTTCTCTGTTGCGCGATAGAATAGCGGGCGCCGGGAATCCCGGCGCCCGCGCGATCAATGCGCCGGAGGAGGCGGTGGCGGCGGCAGTGGCGGAGGAGGCGGCGGCAGGGTCGCTGCGCCTGAAGATTCCGCGGCCGGCGACCCTTCGTCCAGCGGCAGGGTCAGCGTCACGTTGTCGAACCGCGCCTGCGAATCGTCGCTCGCCCACAGCCCGATGCGCCCCTTCGCAATCTTGCTGTCGTCGAAATCATAGATCATCTTGTTGTCGTCGTAGCACATGAAATGTCCGCCCTGGGCGACGACCTTGATCTTGTACCAGGTGTCCTTGTCGGTCGGCACGACGGTCTGCTTCAGCACTTCGAGTTTCCCGCCGCTTATCCGCGAGAGCTGGAAGTAATCGCTCGGGCATCCGGCCGAGAGCACGTAGAAATTATTCTTGTCGACGTAGCGGAAGATGATTCCGCCGGAGCAATCGAAGCGTCCACCCGCCGACTTGAATGACGCCTCGAGCGTGAAGTCTGAGTATTCGGTCGGATCGGTGAGTACCGTCATCGGATAGTACTGCAGCGCGCTCATCAGCGACTGCATCATCCGTCCCGGCGGCAACCCATAAGTGTTAGGCTGGCTCGGCGCACTTGGATCGGGAATGACCTGCCAGTCGCCGATCACCGGGGTCCATTCGGCGGCCGGGCCGCCCGCTTTGTCTTGATCGAAATTCCACGCCTTGACCTCCGGAGTCGCAGTCGCGGTTGGAGTAATGGTCGGTGTCACCGTCGGTTCGACCTTCTTTTTGGCTCTCGACCACGCGGCCTGACTCGTGAGGGTCATCGTGAACGCAACTCCCGCCGCGACCACGACGGCGCTCCTCAACCAAGCTTTCCCTGTCATCTTCAATCCTCTCTTCGCCTGCGTGTTCGAGGCGAAATCAATCCGGTTTATGCGATGAGGTAATCGGCGCGAGTTTCGCTAATGAATGGCGGTCCTGTCAAGAAAGAATTTGCAACGCGAATTTCGCCACGCTCGCGGCCGCGCGATCAGATCGTCAAGGTAGTACACTTATCGAATATCAATTTCGCTTTCTATTCGCCAATGAGATTCCGACGAGTACTCACTTTTGAAAGAGCGCGCTATCCAATTTACTTGACTGTAGTGGTGAAGAGTGGGAGATTGTGGGGCATTCGGGAGGAGCCGGGGTGTTCAGCGGTCGGTTCGACCATGCGATCGATGAAAAGGGACGCGTCAGTATTCCGGCGCGATTCCGTGAAGTGCTCGCGCGCGAAGAGCACGATCGCCTGTTCATCACCAATAATTTCTATAACCGCGAACGATGCCTCGACGTTTATCCTCCGGTGGAATGGGAGCAGCTGCTCGCCAAAGTCGCGACGCGCAATCGCTTCGATCCATCCATACAGAAATTCGAGACGTTTTACATCGGGGGCGCGCACGAGGTTCCGGTCGATCGGCAGGGACGTATCCTGATTCCGACCCGGCTGCGCGAGTTCGCCGGTCTCGCGCGCGAGGTCACATTCTCCGCGCTGCGCGATCATTTTCAATTGTGGGACAAGGCGTTGCTCGAGGGGGTGCTCCGTGCGAACGAGGCGGAGCTTCAGGATCCGGCTTTTTACGAGAAGCTCGATTTGTAGACGATGAGTTTGGCGGTGAAACACAACGACGGCGCGGCGGTCCGGAGGCATGTGCCGGTGATGGTGGCGGAGGTGCGCGACTTGGTTGCCGCGCACGGGCCGCGCGTCGTCGTTGATGTGACACTCGGAATGGCGGGTCACGCCGAGGCGATCCTCGCCGCGACCGACGCGCGTGTCCTCGGGATCGATCGCGACGCCGACGCGCTGGCGGCGGCGCGCGAGCGCCTTGCGCTGTTCGGCGATCGCGTGATCCTGTGCCAGGCTGATTTCGCTGATCTCTCGCGTGTGCTCGGTGAATGCGGATTCGAGCGGGTGGACGCGATCGTGGCCGATCTCGGAATGTCGAGCTTCGCGCTCGACGATCCGGAGCGCGGCTTCAGCTTTCGCCTCGACGGTCCCCTGGACATGCGGATGGATCGGACGCAGGGGATTCGCGCCTATGACCTGGTGAACGAGGAAACCGAAACCGGTCTCGCCAATATCATTTTCAATTTCGGCGAAGAGCGCGCTTCGCGCAGAATTGCGCGCGCGATCGTTGAGGAACGCCGCCGCCGTCCGCTCGAAACCACCGCCGAGCTGCGCGCGGTGGTTGAACGCGCGATCGGACCGCATCGCCGCAGCGGAGCGCATCCGGCGACGCGCACTTTCCAGGCGCTCAGAATCGCGGTCAATCGCGAGATGGAGAGCCTGGCCGCGCTGCTCGCCGACGCGCCCGGCCTGCTGGCGGTTCGCGGCCGGATGGTCGTGCTCGCGTACCACTCGCTCGAAGATCGCGCGGTCAAGGAACGCTTTCGCGAGCTCAAACGCTCCGGCGAGTATTCTGCGATCACCGGCAAAGTAGTGAAACCGCAGCGCACGGAGATCGCCAACAATCCGCGCGCGCGCAGCGCACGCCTGCGCTGTATCGAGAGGATCGCGCAATGAGCCGGCGCGTGCGTCCCACAAATCCGCCGTCTCCGATCTTCGCCGGAATCCTGATGATCGCGGTCGCCGCTCTCGGCTTCACCACGCTGATGATTCGGCTCGAAGCCACGCGCGAGGGCTACCGGCTCTCCGCGTTGCGCGAAGATATAGCGGGACTCGAAGATCAGAACCGCACGCTGCGGCTCAAGGCTGCCCAACTCGCGTCGCACGAGCGGCTGCGCGCGCTCGCGCCGAAGTATCATCTGGCGCCGCCCGCCAACGGACAGGTGGTGATGCT
This sequence comes from uncultured delta proteobacterium, assembly GCA_963801665.1. Classification (GTDB taxonomy): domain Bacteria; phylum Desulfobacterota; class Binatia; order Binatales; family Binataceae; genus JBARDN01. The sequence goes on from CAWDFL010000003.1 coordinate 1,621,044, forward strand.
GCCATGAATGTATCGTTCAAACAGCGCCGCGCGCGCGTGGGATGGCTGACGCTGGTTCTGGCGTCGCTGTTCGTGCTCGCAGTGATGCGCTTGATTGTGCTGGTCGAGTTCGACGGTCCGCGCCTGGTCTCGCTCGCGAACAGTGAGCATACCGGCGAGACCGAACTCGCCGCGGTGCGAGGTCCGATTGTCGATCGCAATGGCGAGCCGCTCGCGCTTTCCGCCGAGACGCGCTCGGTCTATGCGCGGCCGCATCGCGTGCTCGACACCACCACGGCTCGCGAACGCGCCAAGCTCGCGGCTGCGCTCGGACTCAGCGCGAACGAGCTCGAAGCCAGGCTCGCCAAACCTTCTCCCTTCGTGTGGCTGGTCCGGCGCGTGTCGGTGGACAATGCGCAGGCGGCCGAGGCGCTCGGAATCGAGGGCGTCGGCGCGCTTAGCGAATACAAACGCTTCTACCCGGAGAGCAACCTGGCCGCGGCGGTGGTCGGGCTTGCGGGGATGGACGGCCAGGGGCTCTCCGGCCTCGAACTCGAATATAACAAGATGATTCGTGGGGAGCCGGTCGAGCTGAGCTTCTACCACGACGCGCTGGGGCATCCGATTTTCGATAGCCCCCTCGAGCTCAAGACGCCGGAGCCGGGCGCGCAGCTCGAACTCACGATCGATTCGTCGGTCCAGTCGCTGGCCGAGACCGAGCTCGCGGCCGAGGTGCAGCAAAGCGGCGCCAAACGCGGCGCGGCGATCGTGCTCGATCCCTTTACCGGTGAAGTTATCGCGATGGCGAATATCGGCGCCGACCCCGCGAGCGTTCACGACCGTCTTCACAACGCCGCGGTGCAGGACGCCTTCGAGCCCGGCTCCACCATGAAAGGAATTCTTGCGTCGGTCGCACTTTCCGATGGAGCGATCACGCTCGACAAGGAAATTTATTGCGAAGAGGGCCACTGGACGATCGACCATCGCACGATCCACGATGACAGCAAGCACGGCGCGCTCGATCTCGCCGGAATTATCGAGGTTTCGTCCAATATCGGCGCCGCGAAGATCGCGCTCGGGCTCGGCGCGGAGCGCTACTACCAGGGCATGCGCGCATTCGGAATTGGCCTGCGTACCGGGATCGATCTTCCAGCCGAGGCGAGTGGGATGGTGATGAATCCCTCGACGTGGAAGGAGATCGATCTCGCAAATCACGGCTTCGGACAGGGCATTTCGGTGACGCCGATCGAGCTTGCGACTGCGTATGCGGCGATCGCCAACGGCGGACTGATCGTGCGTCCCTATGTCGTAAAGACCGCGTACGACGCGCAGGGCAACGTGATTTTGCGCCATACGCCGCAGGTGATGCGGCGCGTAATCTCGCCCGAGGTCGCGCATACGATGAATCTTCTTCTGCGCAATGTCGTCAACGGTCCCAATGGCACCGCGCATCGAGCCAAGGTTGACGGCTTTATCGTCGCGGGCAAGACCGGCACTGCGCAGATGGTGAATCCGGCGGGCGGTTACTATCAGAATCGGCACGTATGCTCGTTCGTCGGGTTTCTTCCCGCCGACGATCCGCGCCTGCTGATCCTCGTGGTTCTGTATGACGTCGGGCATGGCCATTTTGGCGGACTCTACGCGGCTCCGGCGTTCAGCGAAATCGCATCCGGCGCGGTGCGCGATCTGAATATCACCGCGCCCGGCGGCAACTACGATGTAGCTGGGATGGTCCCGATGCCGGCCGCTGGGGAGAACGATTCACGCCTGGCCGACGTTTCAGCACCCGACGCCGGCGACGAGATTCCCGCGCTGACAGGAGCCGGCTCTCCGACGACTCCGAATTTTTCCGGGATGAGCCTGCGGCGCGCGCTGATGGTCGCGCGCAAAATCGGCGTGACGCTCGAAGTGCGGGGCAGCGGTTATGTCGTCGCGCAGGATCCCGCGCCGAGCGCTCCGCTCAGCCATGCGGGAATCAAGCTCACGCTCGCGCCGATTCAACCGGACAAAATTGCGGTTGCCGAAACTGGCGTGATCCGCACCAGCGCGGCGGCGCCGGGGGGCGGGATGTGAGGCTCGACGAGCTACTCGAGGGACTCGATGGACGGATTGAGGGCGATGGGGCGGTGGAAATTTCGGGACTCAGTTATGACTCGCGTGCGGTGGCCGCAGGCCATCTGTTTTTCTCCCTCGCGCGCGACCCGGAACGCCGCCGCGCGAACCTGAATGACGCATTAAACCGCGGTGCACGGGCGATTGTGGTGGGTGGTGGAGATGAGGACGCCCGTCCCGCGGTGACCGTTGTCGAGAGCGCGCGGCCGCGCCTGCTGATGGGCGCGGCCGCGTCGCGTTTTTTCGGCGCGCCGAGCGAGCGCCTCGATCTGATCGGAATCACCGGCACCAGCGGCAAGACCACGACGACTTATCTGCTCGCTTCGATCCTTGAAGCCGCCGGATATCCGGCGGGGATTATCGGCACAGTCGGAACTTTCATCCGCCAGACCAAAATTTCAGGCGGGCTTACGACACCGGAATCGATCGATATCGAATCCGCGCTCGCGCGGATGGAGCGTGAGGGCGTGCGCCACGTCGCGGCGGAAGTTTCATCGATGGGAATTGCCGGAGGACGAGTGGACGCGATCAATTTTCGCGCGGCGGTGTTCACCAATCTGGGCCGTGACCATCTTGATGATCACGGCACGATGGAAAACTACTTCGCCGCCAAGCTGCGCCTGTTCACCGAGATTCTGCCGCGCAGCCGCCGCGGCGATCTCTTCGCGGTCGCTCGCGGCGACGATCCGTACGGCAAGCGCATCCTCGCCGCCGTACCAACGCGCAAAATCAGCTTCGGACTCGCTCCGAGCTTCGACGTTTATCCACAGGACTACTCAGTCGGCGCGGACGGAATTCGTGCGACAATCCTTGCGCTCGGCAAAAAAATCGAGTTTACTTCGCCCCTCGTCGGCGAATTCAACCTGATCAATATACTCGGAGCCTCCGCCGTGTCGGTGGCCCTGGGCATCGATGCTGCGGCGGTGGCGGAAGGTGTGCGGCGATGCCCAGGGGCCCCCGGCAGGATGGAGGCGGTGCCCGCGCGCGCGGGAGTTTTGGTGCTGGTCGACTATGCGCACAAGCCCGAAGCGCTCGAAGCGGTGCTCGGCACGGCGCGCAAGTTCACTCGCGGGCGGCTGATCTGCGTATTCGGATGCGGCGGCGATCGCGACCCGGGCAAACGTCCGATCATGGGCGGCCTCGCCGCGCGCCTGGCGGATCTTCCGATCATCACCTCGGATAATCCGCGAAGCGAAAATCCGAACGCGATCATCGCCGAGATCGAAGCCGGACTTCGCGACGCATTGAAGGAGACCGCCGCGCGCGCGAAGAGCTATCGCGTCGAGCCCGACCGCCGCGCCGCGATCGCTCTCGCACTTGGTATTGCCGAGCCGGGCGACACGGTGATCGTCGCCGGCAAAGGCCACGAGAACTATCAGTTGGTTGGCGATCGCGTACTCGCCTTCGACGATCGCGTCGTGATCGGCGAGATTGCACGGGAGCATGGCTACCGGACAGATTGAGACGCGATGCTGTATCTCCTGCTCTATCGCCTGCACACCCATTTCCAGGGCTTCAATGTCCTTCGCTATGAAACCTTTCGCTCGGTGCTGGCGGGGCTGACCGCGCTTGCGATTTCGCTCGCGATGGGGCCGTGGCTGATCGATCGCTTTCGCGCCGCGCACTTCGGGCAGACGATCCGCGACGTCGTTCCGCAAAGCCATCAGAAGAAGGCCGGCACTCCGACCATGGGCGGCCTGCTGATCCTGACCGCGACGCTCGCCGCCACGCTCCTGCTCGCGAATGTCACCAACGCTTACGTCTGGATCGTCATCTTCGTCACCGCGAGCTTCGGCGCGATCGGTTTCAGCGACGACTACCTCAAGCTCAAGCGCGGCAAGGGCTTGGGCCTCAGCGAGTCGGCGAAGCTCGGCGGGACTTTCGGTTGCGCATTGCTCGCTTCAGTGTTTCTGTTCGCGGTGCTGAAATTTCCCACCACGCTCACGATCCCATTCGCGAAGAATCTGCATCCCGATTGGGGCCCAATCTTCTATATTCCATTCGCGATGCTGGTGATCGCCGGATGCTCGCACGCGGTGAACTTCACCGACGGACTCGACGGCCTCGCGATTGGCCCGGTCATGACCACCGCATTCACCTACTGGGTTTTCTCGTACGTCGCGGGCAACCTGAAGTTCGCGACCTACCTGCAGATTCCGCACGTCGTCGGCGTAGGCGAGGTCGCGATCTTCTGCGCCTCGCTGATCGCGGCGTCGCTCGGTTTCCTGTGGTTCAACGCCTATCCCGCGTCGATGATCATGGGCGACGTTGGCGCGCTGTCGCTCGGCGGAGCGCTGGGGATGGTCGCGGTGCTGTGCAAGCAGGAGCTCGCGCTGGTGATGGCGGGCGGAGTGTTCGTGATCGAGGCCGCATCGGTGATTATCCAGCGCTACTACTTCAAATGGACCGGCGGCAAACGCTTCTTCCGGATGGCGCCGATACATCATCATTTCGAGCTCAGCGGATGGCCCGAAACGGTGGTGGTGGTGCGCTTCTGGATTATCTCGATCGTGTGCGCGCTGGTGGCGCTCTCGACGCTGAAACTTCGCTGACTCTATAAGCCGCGGCGCTTATACTCGAACGATGATGAAACTCGCGGGCAAAACGGTGATGGTTGTCGGCTTGGCGACGACCGGAATCGCGGCGGCGAAATTTCTGGCCGCCCACAGCGCGCATCTGATCCTCACCGATCGCAGAACCGATATCGATCGCGCGCAACTTCCGCCCGGACAATTGAAACTCGGCGCGGAAAATCCGGCCTGGCTCGACGGAGTCGATCTCGTTGTCGCGAGTCCCGGAGCCGCACTCGATTCTCCGCTGCTCGCCGCGGCGGCCAAGCGCAAGATCGAGATTATCGGCGAGGTCGAGCTCGCGTCGCGGTTCCTCTCCGCGCCGATCGCGGCGATCACCGGCACCAACGGCAAGAGCACCGTGACCGTACTGCTCGGCGCGATTCTGAAAGCCGCCGGGATGCATCCGTTCGTCGGCGGAAACCTGCAACCTCCGCTGATCACGGCGGTCGACGGCGTGTACGACGCGATCGTCGCAGAGGTCTCGAGCTTCCAGCTCGAATCGACCGTGCATTTCAAGCCCAAGGTCGGCGTCTATCTGAATCTCACCGACGATCATTTCGATCGCTACCGCGACCTCGCGGAATACGGCGTCGCGAAGGCGCGGATGTTCGAGAATCAGGACGGCGGTGACTGGGCGGTCCTGAATCGCGACGATCCCAATGTCTGGGAGCTTGCGAAGTCGGTCCGCTCGCGCGTGTTCGCTTTCGGTTTCGTCGCCACCGGACACGTGCCTGGAATCTGGCACGAAAACCGTTCGCTGATCTTCGACATGGGCTCGCGCCGCGGCCAAATCAGTATCGCGGGGTTCAAGCTCCCGGGCGGGCACAACGTCTCCAATGCGATGGCGGCCGCAGCGGCGGCGCTTGCGATGTACGTGGACGAGAATGTGATCGAGCATGTGCTGAGCCTGTTCGCCGGCTTGCCGCATCGCCTGGAATTCGTGCGCGAGCGCGACGGCGTGCGATGGATCGACGACTCGAAGGGCACCAACGTCGGCGCAGTGGTCGAAGCGATTGGCGCAATCGCGGCGCCGATCATTCTGATCGCTGGCGGAGTCGACAAGGGCGGCGACTACAGCCCGCTCATCGCGCCGATGAGGCGCAAGGTCAGCCGCGCGATTCTGATCGGCGCGGCGCGGGAGCAGATGCGCGCGGCGCTGACCGGCGCGTGCGAGATCGAGCTGGTTACAACTCTGGCGGAGGCGGTCGAACGGGCGGCGCGGGTGGCGCGAAAAGGCGATACGGTTTTGCTGTCGCCGGCGTGCTCGAGTTTCGATCAGTTCAAGGACTATGCAGAGCGCGGAGAATTATTTCAAAAGCTGGTTCGGGCGCTTTGAGGCGGTCGAATACCGGCGTCCCGACCCGTGGCTATGGCTGCCGGCGGCGGCGCTGATTTTGTTCGGCCTCCTGATGGTGCTGAACACCACCTATTTTCTGGGCCTCGAAAAAACCGGCGACGCGTTCCATTTCTTCAAGCTCCATCTGGCGCATATCGTCGCCGGATCTCTGGTGCTCGTGATGCTCTCGCAGTTCTCGATTGTCGGACTGCGCCGCCTGGTGATGCCGCTTGCGATCATTTCGGTCGTGATGCTGCTCGCGGTGTATCTGCCGCATCTCGGATTGGTCCGCGGCGGCGCGCGGCGATGGCTGAAGATTGGTCCGATCGTCCTCGAACCGTCGGAGCTGGTGAAATTCGCGCTGGTATTTTTTCTTGCCGAATTTCTGAGCCGCCGCCAGGATCGCCTGCGCGATTTTATGCGCGGCCCCGCACCGGCCTTCGCGATCGTCGGTGCGCTCGCGATAATTCTGCTCAAGCAACCCGACTTCGGCTCGACCGTGATGATCTCCGTGATCCTGTTCGTGATGCTCTATGCGGCCGGCGCCGAGACGAAGCATCTGGGCGCCGCGGGAGCGATCGCGCTGGTCGGCCTGATCGTGCAGATGTGCGCGAAGTCGTACCGGATGCGCCGCCTGACCGCGTTTCTCGATCCGTGGCAGGTCGCGCGCGGCGCGGGCTTCCAGTTGATCCAGTCGTTCATCGCACTCGGTGCGGGCGGCCTGCGCGGAGTGGGACTTGGCGCGGGCCGCCAGAAGATGTTCTACCTGCCGCAGTCGCATACCGATTTTATTTTCGCCGTCGTTGGCGAGGAGTTTGGAATTATCGGTGCGTGTATCGTGATCGCGCTCTTCTGCGCGATCCTGTTCCGCGGGATGCGCATCGCGCACGACGAGCCCGATCCGTTCGCAAGCCTGCTCGCGGTCGGACTGACCTCGCTGCTCTCGCTCCAGGCGCTGATCAACATGGCGGTGGTGATTGGAATGATTCCGACCAAGGGATTGCCGCTGCCATTTTTGAGTTACGGCGGAACCGCGATCATGATGGCGATGGCGGCGCTCGGCGCGCTGCTCGCGCTCGGCAGGCGGCCCGCCGTGCGTTAAGTGTGATGTGATGAGGTTGATCATCGCCGGCGGAGGCACCGGAGGCCATCTGTTCCCCGCCGTCGCGGTCGGCGAGGAGATAATCCGCCAGCGTCCCGACGCGGAAGTTTTGTACGTCGGCACCGTCAACGGCTTCGAGGCGCGATGGCTGCCCAACAGCGGCTACCGCTTCGAGCTTTTGAATGTCCACGGGATTCGCGGCCACGGCGCCACCGCGCGGCTGCGCGCCCTCGCCGAGTTCACGCGCGCGATCGGCCAGGCGCGGGTGCTGGTCAAACGATTCCGCCCTCATCTTGTGGTGTGCGTGGGTGGCTACGCGTCGGCGCCTGTCGGGGTCGCCGCTGCGCTCGCGCGGGTGCCGATCGTGATGCTCGAGCAGAACGTGCTACCGGGGCTCGCCAACCGGATCCTGAAGCGTTTTGCGAGCAAAATCTGCATCAGCTTTCCCGACAGCCGAGCCTATTTTCCCCCGTCCAAAATTGAGCTGACCGGCAACCCGGTGCGCTATAATCCGCGTGCGGATCGAACCCCGATCGAGGGTCGTCCGGCTCAAATCCTTGTTTTAGGCGCCTCGACCGGCGCGCATCGGCTCAATATAGGAGTCCTAGAGGCTTTCAAAATCTGGGGAAAAGGTGTTATAAAGCTGAAGGTTACACATCAGACTGGGGAGGCGGACGTTGAGGTGGTGCGGCAGGCTTACCGTGAGCTTCCGTTTCAGGCGGAAGTAGTTCCGTTTATCGAAGACATGCCCAGCGCGCTCGTGGCGGCCGACCTGGTCGTCGCGCGCAGCGGCGGGGGCACCGTCACCGATATTGCGCTTGCCGCCAAGGCGGCGATTTTTGTGCCGTATCCGTTTCATCGTGATATGCAGCAGCTTCATAACGCCTGTGTGATCGAAAAACTCGAAGGCGCAATTATCGTCAACGACGACGAGCGTCTCGGCGAGAATCTCGCGCGCGAAATGAAAGCTCTCCTTGCCGATCCCGCGCGCCTCGTCGCGATGGGCACGCGCGCCAATGGCGCCGTCTTTCCCGACGCCGCCGCGCGCGTCGCGCGGGTTTGCTTCAGCACCGCACGGGTGGAGAACTAGAACGGGTGGAAACCGCTCTCACATCGGGATTGCTCGGTCCGAGGCGCCGGCTCCATTTCATTGGAATCGGCGGCGCCGGGATGAGCGGAATCGCTGAGCTGTCGCTGAGCCTGGGCTTCGCGGTCAGCGGATGCGATCTAGCCGCGAGCGCGGCGACCGCGCGGCTTGAGTCGCTCGGCGCGCAGATTGAGATCGGACATCATCCGTCGCATCTGCGTGCGCCGCTCGACGCGGTAGTGATTTCCTCCGCGATAAAATTTTCGAATCCCGAAGTCGCGCGCGCCCGCGATCTTAAGATTCCAGTACTCCCGCGTGCCGAGATGCTGGGTGAACTTCTGCGGATGGTGAAGCTCGGAGTTGCGGTCGCAGGCACTCATGGCAAAACCACGACTACCGCGCTGGTCGCGCTGATCATGGAAGAAGCCGGCCTCGACCCGACCGTCGCGATCGGCGGAAACCTGCGCAACACTGGCAGCAACGTGCGCCTCGGACGCGGCGATTACATGGTCGCCGAGGCCGACGAGAGCGACGCGTCGTTCCTGCTGCTACTCCCGACAATCGCGATCGTCACCAATATCGATCCCGAGCATCTAGATCATTACGGCTCGATGGACGGCCTGCGCGAGGCCTTCGCGAGCTTTATCAATCGGGTGCCGTTCTATGGGCGCGCGATTCTGGGAATCGACAGCGCCAACGTCCGCGCGATGCTCGCGCAGGTGCGCAAGCCCGTCATCAGCTACGGTGTCGCGGCGGATGCGGATTTGCGCGCCGAGCACGTCGTGATCGACGGCCTCTCGACGCGCTTCGACGTGATCTTCAAGGGCACCGCGCTGGGAACAGTGACGCTGCCGACTCCGGGCGTGCACGTCGCGCTGAACTCGCTGGCCGCGGTTGCAGTCGCGATCGAGCTCGGAATCGACTTTGATGTTGCGGCACGGGCGCTCGCGAAATTCGGTGGAATCGGCCGCCGCTTCGAGATCAAGGGCGAGAGCAGTGGCCGTATTGTACTCGACGATTACGCGCATCATCCGGCCGAGGTTCGCGCGACTCTCGCGGCGGCGCGAGCAGGATTCAAGCGCCGAGTCGTCGCCGTGTTCCAGCCGCATCGCTACACCCGGATGCGCGATCTGTTCGACGAATTTCTGACCGCCTTCGACGACGTCGGCGTGCTCTACATTCTGGATATCTACCCTGCCGGCGAGGATCCGATTCCCGGTGTTTCTTCGCGCCGCCTGTACGAGGCGATCCGCGCACGCGGTCATCTCGAGGTTCATTACCTGAGCCGCGAGTTAGAACCTGCTCGCGAGGTCGCGGACGCCTCGCGCACGGGCGATTTGATCGTCACGCTCGGCGCGGGCGATATCTACAAACTCGGCGACCGCATTCTCGGTGCGCTCGCAGACGAGGCCAAGCCGCATGAGCATGCTTGAGCGCGATCTGCACGAGCGTTTTGGCGCGCGCCTCAAAACCGCGCGCCCGCTCGCCGATCTGACTTCATTCAGAATCGGCGGACCTGCCGATCTCTACCTCGCAGTCGAGACCGAAACCGAACTCGGCCACGCGATGGCGTCCGCCTATCGCAGCGGCACGCCAGCCTTCTGTCTCGGCGCGGGAACCAATCTGCTGGTGAGCGATCGCGGAGTGCGCGGATTGGTCGTCAGCCTCGGCGAGGGGTTTCGCAAAGTCGAGATAGATCGCTCGCACGTCATCTCAGGTGCGGCGGTTGATTTCGGAGCACTGGTCGAGGCCGTTGTCGAGCGAGGTCTCGGCGGACTCGAGTTCGGCGAGGGCATTCCCGGAACCGTCGGCGGTGGACTGGTGATGAATGCCGGCGCATTCGGCGGAGAGATCGCTAAGGTCGTGACTATCGTTCACGGCGTGACACGCGAAGGCGTCTCGCGCGACCTGACCAGGGACGAAATCAATTTCGCGTATCGGCGCACAAATCTTCCGGCGGGATTCGTCATTACTCGGGTCGAGTTCGAGCTTGTCCCCGGCGATCGCGATTCTCTGCGCGCGCGCGTAATCGATCTGCACGACAAGCGGGCGGCGCGCCAGCCTCGCGGAGTTCCCAACGCGGGATCGATCTTCAAAAATCCGCCCGGAACGTTTGCGGGACGGCTGCTCGAAGGCGCAGGCTTAAAGGGTCTGCGCGTCGGCGGCGCCGCGTTTTCGGATCAGCACGCGAATTTTATCGTCAATCTCGGCGGCGCACGAGCGGAAGAAGTTCGCGCCCTGATGGAGCTGGCGCGAAACCGGGTCAAGGAGCAAAGCGGCGTCTGGCTCGAGCCGGAGGTCAAGCTGGTCGGCGACTGGTAGGTCGCGCGCGGCAAGCGGTGGTGCGGTGGCGGAGCGGAGAAAACGAAAAGAGGCGGCAGGATGGAACCCACGGATGGTGGGTATCGTCCTGTGCGCTTTTTTTGTTCTCGGCGTGATGACCGGGTTCAGCGCTCCGGGGCGCGCGCTTACGCTGCGCTGCTCGAATTTCTTTTCCGGCTATTCAGTGCGGCTCGATCATGCGGCCGCTCCCGCAACTCCGCTCCTGCAGTGGCTGCGCGACGCTGGCCGCTCGATCGAAAATCAGGTCGGACTCGTGAGCGTGCCCGTGGCCAAGCTCGCGGGAATCAGGCAGGGCGGGGTGATCGCGATGGTCGAGCGGCACGACGGCTTCTACGCCTTGTTCTCCGACGGCGCGCTCGAAGGTCCGGTTTCTCCCAACGGCGAAGGCGACCTCCCGATTCTGAGCGGCGACCGGGTCGAGAACTCGCGCGGAGTTGAGCTGGTCGGATACGCCGCGACGATGGTCCGCGCGGAAGCCGAGTTGTCGCATCTGGTCTCGGAGATGAGCGTCGATAACGACGGGGTCGCTGCGCTCTATCTCGACGGAGCGCGCACCGAGGTTTTGATCGATCTCGACAATGCGCCCGCCGAAATCAAGCGCGCGAATGAAGTGTTGGGGCAATGGCGCGGACGAGAGCGGATGATCGCGGCGCTGGATATGACGATGCCGGATGAAGCTGTCGTTCGCCTGGCCGCCGCCGACGCGCCCGCCGAGCATCGCCGCGGCTCCGTGCGCAAGGTGTCGGTTCATTCGCGCAGTCGCGGATTTGAGGAGTCGCTGAAGCGATGAGGAACCTGCTCACAGGATTGGATATCGGCACGAGCAAGGTTTGCGCTCTCGTCGCGGAGGCGAGCCCGGAAGGCGATATCGCTGTGCTCGGCCACGGAGTCGCGCCATGCACGGGGCTGCGCAAAGGCGTCGTGGTCAATATCGAAGCGACGGTCGAGGCGATTCGCGCGGCACTCGACGAGGCGGAAAAAACCTCGGGCCTGCGAATTGGCGCGGTGGTCGCCGGTGTTGCCGGTCCGCACATCCGCGGGCTCAACAGCCACGGAATTGTCGCGGTGCGCGGCGGAGAAGTCGGGCCGCGCGACGTTCGAGCGTGTGATCGACGCGGCCCGCGCGGTCGCGATTCCGCTCGATCGCCAGGTCTTGCATATCCTGCCGCAGCAGTTCGCAGTCGATGATCAAGACGGCGTACGCGAGCCGATCGGGATGGCGGGTGTGCGGCTCGAGGCGCGCATCCATATCGTCACTGCCGCGCAGAGCTATGGACAGAACCTCACCAAGTGCTGCGAGCGCGCGGGAATCACGCCGTCGGAGATGGTGTTCGAGCCGCTAGCGTCGGCGGAAGCTGCGCTGTTTCCCGAGGAGCGCGAGCTCGGCGTGGCGCTGATCGATATCGGCGGCGGCACCACTGATATTATCGTGTTCCACGCAGGCGCCGTGATGCATACCGCCGTGCTGCCGCTCGGCGGGAATCATCTGACCAGCGATATCGCGGCCGGAATCCGCACGCCGATCGCGGAAGCCGAGAAGCTCAAAATTGCGTTTGGCGCCGCGACCCAGCAGGTCGTGCGGCGTGACGAGATGGTGCAGGTGCCAGGAGTCGGCGGACGCGAGCCCAAAGCGATCGCGCGCCGGATGCTCACCGATATCATCGAGCCGCGGATGGAAGAGATTCTCGCGATGGCGCAGCGCGAAATCATGCGCTCGGGCGTGGCCGACAGCCTCGCCTCGGGAATCGTGCTGGTGGGCGGAACTTCGCTGCTCGAAGGCACGCAGGAATTGGCGGAACGGATTTTTGGAGTTCCGGTCCGCCGCGGGCTTCCGATCAATCTCAAAGGGATGCCCGAGGAACTGATGAAACCGATGTACACCACCGCGGCGGGCCTGATCCTGTGTCAGGGAACCGCGCGCGGGGTTAACGGCGTGGCCGGACGCTACGGGCGATGGGGCAGGTTGCGCACCCGCCTGAGCGACTGGGTGAGAGACTTCTTTTGAGACGCCGGCGAAAGAAAAACCTGAATGGACAGCAAACTTTGCCTGTAGGTGGTGGAGGAGGTTCGCACATGATTGAGTTGGTGAGTAACCCCGATTTGGGCGCACGCATAAAGGTGATCGGCGCCGGCGGATGCGGCGGCAACGCGGTCAATCACATGATCGCGAACGGCGTCCGTGCGGTCGATTTTATCGCCGTCAACACCGATTCGCAGGCGCTCCAGAACAATCACGCGCCTCTGAAACTTCAGATCGGCGAAACCCTGACGCGAGGCCGCGGCGCAGGCGGCAATCCCGAGATCGGCCGCAAGGCCGCGCTCGAAGACGAAGAGCGAATCCGCGGCGAGCTGGCCGACGCCGAGATGGTCTTCGTGACCGCCGGGATGGGCGGCGGCACCGGCACCGGCTCCGCGCCGGTGATCGCGCGAATCGCGCGCGAGCTCGGCGCGCTGACCGTCGGCGTCGTGACCAAGCCGTTCCAGTTTGAGGCGCGCAAGCGGATGGCGCAGGCTGAAGAGGGCCTTCGCGAGCTTAAGAACTCGGTCGACACGCTGATCACGATTCCGAATCAGCGCCTGCTCTCGGTTGCGAATCGCAACACCTCCCTGCGCGAGGCATTCGCCAAGGCCGATGACGTTCTGCTGCAGGCGGTGCGAGGAATTTCGGAGCTGGTCACGGTTCACGGCTTGATCAATCTCGATTTCGCGGACGTGCGATCGATCATGTCGGAGATGGGGATGGCGATGATGGGCGCGGCGAGCGCGTCGGGCGAGAATCGTGCGGTCGAAGCGGCGCAGCGCGCGATCTCGAGCCCACTGCTCGAAGACGTTTCGATCAAAGGCGCGCGCGGATTGCTGATCAACGTGACCGGCGGACCCGACATGTCGTTGTACGAAGTCAACGAGGCCGCGAGCCTGATCCAGGAAGAGGCCGACGAGGACGCCAACATCATTTTCGGCGCGGTGGTCGATGAAAAGGCCGGCAACGAGATTCGCGTGACGGTTATCGCCACCGGATTCGGCGAGAAGGAGCTGCCGTTTTCGAAATACTCGCCCTCGGGTGCGCCGATCACGACGCCGATCGCGGCGGCCTCGACGCGACCCGTCGATCCGGCGGAGATTCGTCCGACGCCCGCCCCGGCACCCGCGCAGATGTCGGGCCAGGTGCGCCAGTTCCCCGGCGGAAAGCCGGTTCGCAGGATGGGCCTGATCGTCGACGACAGCAGTCTCGATATTCCGGCGTTCAAGCGTCGCGGCGCAGCCGAGGACAGCGGCGGCGCGGAGCGCCTTGAGCCGAACGCATTGCTCGACGGCGACGACAAGCTCGACGTGCCGACTTTTTTGCGTAAGCACCTCGACTAGGGGCAGACGCGGCGGGGATTTGTTTTCAGGCAGGCGAGCCGCCCGCCACCACTGATCATTCACCTCTACTGCCTCTTATTTCTGCCAGTGGTGGCCGACGGCTCGTCGGCTGACGCGCAGCGTCATTCTCGAAAGGGTCGCAGAGCAGCGCCTTCACCCGCGTGCCAGTGACACCGCTCGGAGGAGAGGGAATCTTGCACGATGCGCGCGATTATCGTCATGCAAAGACGGGCGCGTCGCGACGCGCCCCTACGAACCGGATCTGGTTTTCGTAGGGGCGGCTGGAGAGCCGCCCGTCTTCCGATCGAGTTCGATCTCAGGTATTTGATTCGTGACGGGCGATGCGGCCTTAGCGAGAGCGCTCAGACAGTGACGCCAATAGTTGCCGATGCTTGTCGCGCAGAGGCTTGGGCATCGTCGGGCCGATCTTGTCGAAGAATTCGGCCGTCGAGGCGAGCTCGATTTTCCATTCTTCCGGCTTGATCGCCAAATCCTCGCGCAATTGGTCGGCCGAAATTTCGAGGCCGCGAAGATCGAGGTCCGCGATTCTTGGCACGCCGCCGACCGGCGTTTTTTCCGCGCTGACGTGGCCGTCGATTCGATCGAGCATCCACTTGAGCACGCGCAGGTTGTCGCCGAAGCCGGGCCACAGGAAGTTGCCTTCCTTGTCCTTGCGGAACCAATTGACCATGAAAATCTTGGGCGGATGCTTGATCGATTTTTCCATCGCGAGCCAGTGCCCGAAATAATCGCCCATGTTGTAGCCGCAGAACGGCAGCATCGCCATCGGATCGCGCCGGACCACGCCGACCGCTCCTGCGGCGGCCGCGGTGGTTTCCGAGCCCATCGTCGCGCCCATGAACACACCATGCGCCCAGCTTTCGGATTCGAGCACGAGCGGCGTAGTGGTGGCGCGGCGTCCGCCGAACACGATCGCCGAAATCGGGACGCCTTTAGGATCATTGGCGTGCGGCGAGAGCGCCGGATTATTGGTCATCGGAGTGGTGAAGCGGCTGTTCGGATGCGCCGCCTTCTCTTTCGACGCCTTGTTCCACGGCCGGCCCTGCCAATCGAGCAATCCTTCCGGCGCCGGCGCGTCGGTTCCTTCCCACCAGACATCGCCGTCTGGGGTCATCGCGACGTTGGTGAAGATCGAATCATGCTGGAGCATCTTCATCGCGTTCGGATTCGAGTGCGAATTGGTGCCGGGAGCAACGCCGAAGTAGCCGTTCTCGGGATTAACCGCCCACAACCGTCCGTCGTCGCCGACTCGCAGCCACGCGATATCGTCGCCGACCGTGAAGACCTTCCATCCCGCGAACGCCGGCGGCGGCGTCAGCATCGCAAGGTTGGTCTTTCCGCACGCGCTCGGAAATGCGGCCGCGACATAGATGGTCTCGCCCTTGGGATTCTGAATTCCGAGGATCAGCATATGCTCGGCGAGCCAGCCTTCCCGCCGTCCTTGGACGCTCGCGATTCTGAGCGCGAAACATTTCTTGCTGAGCAGCGCGTTGCCGCCGTAGCCCGAGCCGACCGACCAGATCGCGTTGTCCTGAGGAAAGTGGCAGATGAGGCGGCGCTCGGGGTTGAGGTCAAGCGTACAATGAACGCCGCGGCAGAAGTTGTCGCTCGCGCCCAGCATCTCGAGTGCGGGCGCGCCCATCCGCGTCATGATCCGCATGTTGAGCGCGACATAGACGCTGTCGGTGATCTCGACTCCGACCTTGGCGAACGGCGAGCCGAGCGGGCCCATCACGTACGGGATCACGTACATCGTGCGTCCGCGCATCGAGCCCTTAAGCCATCCGCGCAGTTTCGCGTAGGTCTCGGCGGGATCGGCCCAATAGTTGGTGGGGCCAGCGTCTTTTTTCTCGGGCGAGCAAATCAGCGTGAGTTGCTCGGTGCGCGCGACGTCATTCGGATTTGAGCGATGCAGATAGCTTTCGGGTTTTTTCTTGGGGTTGAGCGGAATCAGGGTACCGGAGGCCACCGCGATTTCGGTCAGACGGCGGCGCTCCGCCTCGGATCCGTTGCACCATACGATCTGATCGGGAGTAACAAGCTGGGCGATCTCTGCGGCCCAATCGATCAATGCCCGGCTTTTGGTTGGTGCGGAATTGGCGTCGAGGTTTTGCGTCACTTGCATCGAGCTCCGTCAGAAAAAGATCCGTCGCACGCCCCCATTATCCGAATTACGGCTAGCGTGGGTAACGGAATTTTAACATTTAGCGGTGCTAATAGTCCAGCGTCGCAAGATCGTCTATAAGCCCCGCTTCATCATGTCGAGCCGGGTCGAGCAGCGCGTGCCGGAAACGCGAACGGCGCTCGCTCGCGCGGACGCCGTTCGTTTCAAGCTCTGCACAGCAACCGGTTACATCGTATTGCCGCTGACCCCGGCTTTAGCCATCGCATCCGGATCGAAGAAACTCCGATCCACCGCGCCCATGTTGATGTACCAGCATTCGCGCTCCGGCGTATCGCGCCCCGGCAAGTAGCACATCGTATGCTCGCCCGCCTGGATATCCATCGCGAGCGCGCCCACGACGAACGAACGCTTGAACGGATAGATCGCGACGCGCGCGTCGGGGACCGGACGATCGCGGTAGGCCAGCCAGTAGATGAAGCCCTGGAACAGCCGGCCGCTGCGGTCGTACACGTCGATATACGGCGCAAACCACATCTCCGAGTCCATGAACACCACGTCTTTGGAGCCGAGATAGCCCTGCAGCTTGCTGCGGTCGGGAGTCGCTTCGACGACATATACGTGGCGCATCTCCCATGCTTCCGGGCACGCGGAGCCGCCACCGTCGGTTTGGCAGCGTTCTTCCGGAGAGTGCTCGGCATGGGCGGTTGCCAGCATCGACTTCTCGCCCAGAAATTTATACTGGAACCACTCGACCTTGGGGTTGAAACCGCCGTAGTGGTCCGGGTTCCACGCGCCGAGTCCGCTTGGATTGCTGAGGATCGCCTCGTTCAGGCGGCGCAGCCTGCGCGCGCCGGGCGTCCAGGTCCATTCGTCGTCGCCGCGCATGGGATCCTCGAAGCGGTAACGGATAATTCCCACGCCGCGCGAGGTGGCGGGCGCCAGCACCGGATATAGCGCGAACAGCCACATCCGATTGGTCTTCTTGAAATCCGGGTCGGTCGGCAGCGGATCAACCTCGGTCCGGCCGATCTCGTCATAGCCCGCGTAGTGGCCGACCTGGGTATCGTTCAGGAGAAAGATCGGTTTGTTGCGCCCAATATACACGTCTTCGCAGTCGAAGAAACGCAAGTCGTAGTCATCGCTGCTGATCGGCCGGAACTGCTCGTTCCAGATGATCTTGGTCGCCACCTCGGGATCATTCGGATCGATTAGAGGAAACGGCTGGCCCGCAACGTAGCCGACCATCGATTTGTGATCGCTCGACAGGCGCACCTGCGCCGAGTACTTCTCGGTCGCGTCCTTGTACGGCGGCGGCCAATCGATACGCTCAGCGGGAACGATCTTCATCGTCATCCCGTGCAGCACCGAGTCATAGGCGCCGAGCGAGAGCAATCCGTTGACCTTGGCTGCGTTATTATAGGTGATGAAGTCTCCCGGCTTTACCTGTGCGTGTGCAGGAGCCGAGCAGGCGACCGCGATGATCATCCCCACAATCACCGCTGAACGTTTGAGAACCCGCGAATCCATAAGGACCTCCACGAACGAGTTCCCGGTCATCAGAAGAACTGCCGGAGACCGGTCTATATAGGCCTACGAACGGCAACCCCAACTAATGCCGCGCGGCGGCCTTTCTTATGTAACCTGAGTCGGCAAGATAGTCCGGCGCCACGCAAAAAACAAACCCTCCAGATCAATTGATCCTTTGCGACCAGAGTATGGAGGAACAGTGATGACTGCGAAATTCCCGCGGACGGCACCCAGGATCGCGACCCATAGTCTCTTAAGTGGCACAGGCTTTAGCCTGTGTTCTTTGGAATTTAGGCTATGAGTATAGTCCCCGGACCTCAGAGAATTTTCAGGGGTCGGTGAAGGGCAAAAGACACAGGCTAAAGCCTGTGCCACTTAAAACAAAAACTCAGTACGCGGCGCTCTTGCGGGTTGACTCGACCAGGCGCTGGATCTCCGCTTCGGTGAATCCGGCCAGCAGCCGCGCTTCGCGCGCGATTGTCAGCATCATGCCGTCGTCGATCTTCAAATCCTCGGCCGCGCGCCGTCCACCGCGGAAGTTGAAAACTTCATCGACGGTCTCCTGGAATGCCTGCGCGCGTGCGAGCCGCTCGGGGTCGCCCTCGGTCAGCTTGCGCATCCACTTCGAGCCCATCCGGACGTGAGTGATCTCGTCGGCCAGCACGTAGTCGATCGCGCGCTCGATCACCTCGTCGCCGTTGCGTTGCGCAATTCGGATCAGTTGATCGAAAACGTCGCACGCAAGCCCTTCGAGTCCGCGATTGATTCCGGCCACGCGCGCCGCCGGATCTTCCGCCTGGGTGCATCGCCACAGGATCTCGGTCTCGACGTAGTCGCCCATCTTGCCGCCCATGTAGTTGAGCAGGCGCTCGAAAATTTCCGCGTGGCGCGATTCGTCCCAAACCTGTCGCGCCATGTCGAGCTGAAATTCCCACGGCGCATCCGGGAAGTCGAACAGCGTGCGTCCCGCCGCCTCCATCGCCTGGAACTCTCCGGTCATGATTCCATGCATCCGGGAGCGCAGCGCCTCCTCGTCGAAGGGCAGGGGACGGCTGTCGAGTCCTTGTTCTTCCTGGATTTCGCGCACCTGCTTTCCGCGCATCAGGACGATATGGTCGGGCCGCGCAAGGCGATCAACCGGGATGCATCTTTCCATGAGTTCAATCCTCTGCTGGTATTGCTCCGGACCCTCTCTCCTGTCTCCCCTGGTCAGGGGGAGAGGTTTAAGGAACGAAGCCATCTTTCTAGTATGCTGAGCTTTTGCCGAAGCCTTTGACCAGGCGTTCGAGTTCTTCTTCGGTGAAACCGGCCAGCAGCCGCGCCTCGCGCGCAATCGTGATCCCCTGGTCGATCTCGATTTCTTTGCCGTTGACGCGCTGCTTGATCTTGCCGGCTTTCTCGACCGTGGTGCGTGTGCCGGCAAAATTGAACATGTCGTCGATGCTGTTCTGAAAGTCCTGCGCCTTCTTGTAGCGCTCGGGGTCGCCCTCGGTCAGCTTGCGCATCCAGCGCGAGCCCATCCGCACGTGCGTGATCTCGTCGGCCAGCACGTAATCAACCGAGCGCTCGATCACCTCGTCGCCCATCTTCTGCGCGATGCGGATAAGCTGCTCGAAGACGTCGCAGGCAAGCCCCTCGAGGCCGCGATTGATTCCGGCGACACGCGCGGCGGGATCCTCGGCCTGGGTGCACGACCACAGCACTTCGCTCTCCGGAAATTCGCCGTAGAACGAGCCCGTGTAGGTGAGCAGCTTCATGTAGATTTCGGCGTGGCGCGCTTCGTCCCACACCTGGCGCGCCATGTCGAGCTGGAATTCCCAGGGTGCGTCGGGAAAATCGAACAGCGTGCGCCCCGCCGCCTCCATCGCCTGGAACTCTCCGGCGCAGATTCCATGCAGACGAGCCTTGAGGAAATCATCTTCATACGGCATCGCGCCGTTGGGCGTCAGCCCCTGCTCGACGCGGGCGCGCCGCGAGCGCTCGGCGGGAACCAGAATGTGATCTTCGGGACGCGCGAGCTTATCGACCGAAATCATTCGCTCCATGATCGTTCTCCTGGCTCTACTCTATCGAGTCCATGCTGACCGAACTTCGGTCAGGTTGTTTGCGTCTCGTATCGTCCATCGGCCGCCGTCGTTGCTATCCGTCGCCTCTTGCCCAAGCCGGAACTGAACCGTGAATGGCTTGGCGGCGCGGCCGGTCAGACGAGCCTTGGTGTACCAATGCTTGGCGATTCTCGCCTGTCCGATAATCGTGACTTTATCATAGGCGCCCGGTTTGACCGAGTCCGCGATCTTGAGCATCGCCTCGCGCGCCTGCTCGTCCGATGCCTTCTCGATCTCGTCGCGCCGGCCTGCGACCAGCGCGCTCAGAATCGCGTCGGCGGCCGCGATCATCGACTTCGGCGGCTCGACCATCTTCGCGATCGGCTGCGGGCCCATCACGTTCGCGCGATTTCCCAAATCAGCCATTCGAATTGCCCTCGCGTTCGGCCGTGTAGTGCTGGATATCGCTCCACGGCGACGGCTTGGCGCTGATATCCTCGGCTCCCGCGATCATCCAGGTCCCGTCTTCGGTCTGTTTCCATCGCACCAGCAGCTTGGCGATTCCCTTGCGCCCGGTGAGCCGGAGCTTCGAGATAAACTGGCCGCCGATCTTCGCGAGCGCGAGCGTCTCGAAATTATCGAACGGGCGCATCTGCGCGATCGTGGCGGTCGCCTCGCGATAGCTCTCGCGCGCCGAGTCAGCGAGGTACGCGTCGGCGTCGGCGATACCGGCGAGCAGCGCCTTGCCGTGCGCGATAATCCGATCGTCGAGTACGGGAACGTTCATCTCAACTGCGGCCGAACTTTCTCGGCGCCTCCTTCTCGGTGTCGAAGCCGGTCACTCCGCCGGAGGCCGCGAGCAGCTCCTCCAGATGCGCCTGCCACTGGGCGGCGCGGCGATGCTTCTCCGGAGTATCGAGGAGGTCGCGCAGCAGCACGAGGCCTTTTTCGACGTGTGCGCTTTCTTCTTCGAGCATTCGTTCGAGGATCCGGATAGTAGGAGGCTCATAAACCGGGTTCGCGGCGCTGATCAGCGCGCTGTAATGCGAAATCAGATGCGGTTTCAGCACGCGGTAGATTCCGGTCAGCCGCTCGATCGTCTCTTCCCACTGTTCCTTGTCTTCGATCTCCTGCATGAAGGTGACGAAGTTTTCGTTGGCCGGCTTCGAGACCTGCGCCTGCGCGCGCAGCTCCGGCAGCCGCTTGCCGAGCGCGTCGGTATGGAGCGCGTCTTCATACACCTGCCGCGCCATTTCGAGCTTGACCGGAACTTCCGGGGTGATCGCGATCCATCCCGCCATCATCCGCATCATCCGCTCTTCGGCGTAGCGGTAGTTCATGATCTGGTTGACGCTTTCGCGGACACTGTAAACGCCGTCGAGTGTGCGCCGGTCGTAGAATGCCATCGTCTATGACTCCTCGAATTGCCGAAGCTCGGGCGCCTGATGATCGCGTCCGGCAGGCTTTGGACTTGAAGCCGCAAAAAAGCGGCCTTCGATTATCCCGGCGATCTCGCGCCAGTAAGTTTCCTTGTCGATTCCCGCCAGCGCTTTTCCGCCGGTCGCCCATCCGGCGCACAGCATATGGATGATATGCACGGCGCTGCTCAGGTTCTCAAAGTGGATCACGCCGGCGGCGAGTCCGCGTTCGAGCACTCCGCAAACCGCCTTGAAGTAGCGATCGCTCACGGCGCTCATTGCGGGACGGTAGCGCGGCCGCCGCGCCAGGTAGCGCCCCTCGTGATGCAGCACGTTGAAGGCGTCGCGATAGCGATCGATCACGTCGAGAATCGTGCGCATCATCGCGATCAGCTCGCGCCGCGGGTCGTCGCCGCCGCGCTCGCGAATTATCGGCAGCGCGTCGATCAGTTCCGCGACCATCGACTCGCCGATCAGGAGCAGAATTTCATCCTTGCCCTGCAGATAGACATAAATCGATCCCGCCGCGATTCCCGCCTCGAGCGCGAATTCTTTTACTGAGGCCTCATGAAAAGACTTCCGTTCGAGCACCCGGCAAGCGGCCAAAAAAATCTGTCGCCGCCGCTGTTTAACCAGCGCGTCATCGTGCGGAACAGATCGAACAGCTTCAGCCATCGTAGGTAATCGCGCGGCAAGGAAAGGACCTTAGCGACGAGCCATCAGTCCTAGAATTCTATTGAATGAACGTTCATTTGTCAAGATTCCGCCGCAGGAGAAAGAGAGAGCGTGCGGAAGCGAGCGGCTGACGGCTTGACATCGACTTTGACCGAGTCTTACGCTCGCGATATTCTAAGGAGTGACTTCATATGGCAGCACAGCCGTCGTCTTCGCCCGAGCAAGTTTCCGTCCCTACAATCTGGATAGAAGACTCGAATGTTCCAGTATTTTTTGCCAACGCTTTTGCCGTTCAGCCAGTCCAAAACGAGTTCATTTTGACATTTGCAACGGCGATACCGCCTGTCATTACTAAGCCGCTTACACGGGAAGAAGCCGAGAAACTGCAGATCAGAATCAAGCCGACCGTCCGAATAGGTGTAACGCCCGACCGCGCCCTCGAACTGATCCAATTGCTTCAGAAACAATTGAGCGTCTATACCCAAGCAACAACCAGGAATTAAATCGAGGTTCCTGAAAATGCCATCTGATATCCAAACCATTGCCCTTCGCAGGGCCGATGAAAGCACTCCACCAATGACGCTCGAGCAATACACCGAGAAACCGGCGGTTGTTCTTATGCTCTTGCAACCATCCGCAAATAATTGGGGTGAAACATCCGTGAAGGCACACAAACGAGTGCCCGATGAAGAGTGGGAGGACTTCCTCAGACATATACTTGAGCGGTTAAGCGCTCGTCACAAGACCTTCGGAAGTCCAGTCAGGCTTGGCGAGGACGGTAAAATTCATATCCAAGAAAATGCCATGCTTCCAGGCTATCCTTATCAAGTGCAGGTTCGCGATGGGCACTTCGAGTTTATGCGGCGCTCGGACGGCGTAGTTGTTATGTACGAAATTGCTTAGGGCGGACGATGGCTGATTTGCCTGACATAAAGATCGATTCGCCGATAAAAATAGAAGCCTCGCGCAAGCGGCAAATTCAAACTCTAGAGCACAACAATTTTCCGGTTTGTGAGTCGATCTATCGCGAACAGTCGCAATGGTTTGGTTTTAAGAAGCGCGCGTTATTAATCCACCGTACCGAGGAACACGGCTTCGAGATTGTTATTTTGGAATAATGCCACTACGGCCAGACGTAGGCATCGCCAAGTGGCTGCCGACTGTCTGCCCGTCTTCGAGCGTCGTTGAATACGAAGAAAGATCCTATTCGTAGGGGCGCGTCGCGACGCGCCGTTTTGGCACAGCGGTAATCCGCGATCCATCCGCGCGCGGAATGACGCTTCTCGGAGCCTGACGCCGAATGAATTCACTCTGCGCGCGAGGATCTCGCACGCGGCACCAGCACCGTCGCGAGGATTATCACCGACGCGATGATGCACAACCATCCGAACCAGTCGCCGAGGCGGGAATAGAGCGTCGTTCCGGGGCCAAGCGGAATATCCGCGACGGCCATCGCCGGGTCGGCGGCGAAGGTCGAGCTCGAGGCGAGGGTGCGGCCGTATGCGTCGTGCGCGGTGACGAATCCGGTCTTCGCCGCGCGCGCCATCGCAAAGCCGTTCTCAACTCCGCGCACCGTCGCCATCCGCTCATGCATCACCGCGTTCGGCCCGACCCAATCCCACGCCGGAATAAACATCACGGTCGTGTCTGCGGCGCCGTAGCTGCGGATGAACCACGGGTAATCGAGGTCCTTGCAGATCGCGACGCCGGTCTTGCCCCACGGCGCGTCCATCACGTCGATCCGGTCGCCCGGTTGATACCCGGCCTCGAAGCCCGTCACAAAGTAATGTTTGTGATACTCGCCGACGAAAGCGCCGTCGGGCGAAAAGGTCCATGCCGCATTAATTTTAGCCCCATTGCTGTTGGGCGCGCTGCCGATTTCGTTGACTCCCGCGATCAGCCATACGTGCGACGAACTCGCGGCGCTCGACAGGATGCTTTGCAGCGCTGCGCGATCATCGGCGGTCACTCCGACGATCTTTTCCGGGAGCACCACCACCTGCGCGCCTTGCGCCGCCGCTTTCGGGATTTGGCTCGCATAGAAGGTGAGCAGGTCCGCCGCCTTGCTCTGGTCGGTGGTGCGCGAATATCGAATCTCGTGATCGCTCGCGATCATCGCTACGCGGACCGTCGGCCGATTCGGCGCCGTCGCGAGCCGCGCAAATCCGAAAAGCAGCGCCGCGGCAAAAATCCCGAGCGCAACCGCCGTCGGAGCACGCCACGGCCTGCCGCCCTCCAGTCGATACCACGCAAATGCAATCCCCGATGCGGGCAGCGTCATCGCGAATACGATTCCCCATATTCCCGTGATCGACGCGAGTTGCAGGAGCGCGAGGAATCCATCCATCCGGTAGGAAGGATCGGCCCAGGTTCCGTCGTAGGTGGTTCGCGAAAAGACGAAGCTCAACGTGGCGTAGAGGATCGGGAAAACCAGCGCCGCGCCGGCGTTGCTCCATCGCCGCGCCGCCGCGCGCGCGATCAAAACCAGTCCGCTGACGATCAGCGACAACGCCGCGTATGCGGTTACGAAAAAGAAGGTCGAAAGAAAAAATGATTCCGCGCTCCACAGCCCGAAGCATCCGACGAAGATCGGGATAAAGGCGCAGAGCAAGGCGCGAGATCGTGACGGCGCCGCGAAGGCCGCCGCGAGCATCGGCATCGGCGCGAACAGCGCGAACGGCCACAGATCGATATATCGAATCGCGATGAAGTAGCAGATAGCCGAAACCGCAATGCACACCGCAGAGCCAAGCGGCGTGGAGAGAAACGGCGTGAGTCGATAAGCTCCCGTGCCGGTGCTCGTTCCAGCCTCAGTATTCATTGCGATAGCACTCCTGTAGTCCTCAGCGGTGGCATCTTCCTTTAGCGCGCGGCCTGCGTCCATAATGAAAAGTTGGCGAGCGGGGGTATCATCACGAAAGACGGGATCGAGCCGTCTCGAAGTTCGGGATTCCTCGCGCGGCAGCCACGCGCAGGAATGACAAACGGGAGTCTCCGATTTCCAATCGCTCATTCACGGTCGACAATAAAATCCTGTCGCGTCACACCGCAAACGCGGTGCTGCCCGCGTCCGCTTCTTGATGGTCCCTCTGCCTACAGAATTGGGAGAGGGTGCGCGGCGCGGCGGTTGCCCGTTTCTGCAATCGCCGTGACGCGCGGGTGAGGGACCGCCGGAATAAAAATCTTGTGCGGGAGGCCATGGAGATCTCCGCACGATTTCGCTTTTGAACGCCAAAGCTTTACATACGGCTCGCGGTCGTCGAGCGACGAAAGAGTTTCGCTTAAGGTCCCTCACCCGTCGCGCACAGCGCGCGACAACCTCTCCCAATCTCTATTTTAGGGAGAGGGAATTCAGCGCCTTAGCAATCAGGTCCCCCTTGACTCGATTAATTGGGATGCTGTGATCCCACATTTCGAGCGAAATTATAAGGCTGAACAGTTCAGCCTTATGCTCGATTACCCAATCTGCGAAAATAGTTCTGCGATGCATTACTCAGATAAACCGCTGTCGATCCAATTGAGCAATTGCGAGATGCGCGTATCCTCGCGGGAAAGAACCCTGGCTGAAAAGCTGAGACGAATTAAAAGCGAATGCACCTCAAAATGTACCAAACGAACCCAACGAAATTAGGTGTAAAAGCTAATGATTTCCTTGCTAATTCGATATTTTCGCGAATGGCGAAAATGCTGCATTAACGAACCCAAGCCAGACGGTTATCGTCGGCAGAGTGGCTCGGCTATGATCCATCTTCGAGGTTCCCGCTGATGCCTGAAAATCCGCCCAAGTTCATCAAGGAAACACCGCTCGATCGATTCTTCAACCAAAGCTTTGGATTTTTGATCAGCCTCGGGATCGGCTTCGCGCACAACTACCTGCTTATCACCAGGGGCCGCAAAACCGGCCGCGAGTATTCCACCCCGGTAAACCTGCTCGAGCTGAACGGGCGCCGCTACCTGGTCGCGAGCCGCGGCGAAACCGGATGGGTCCGCAACGCGCGCGCCGCGGGCACGGTGATTTTGAAGAAGGGCGCCAAGCAGTGGAGCTACAAAGTGCGCGAGCTCCCGGAGGCCGACCGTCCGCCCGTCATCAAGGAGTTCCTCGATCGATTCGCCTCCTCGGTCCAGCGCTTCTACACGATTCGTGCCGGCTCTCCGGTCGAGGACTTTCGCGCGGTCGCTGCCAGCAATCCGGTCTTCGAGCTTAGCGCGTAGAGGCAAACGCGCGCCCCGATGAGTATTCCAACCGAGGCCGCTCCGCCGCTCTCACTGGAGCCGCTCTCCGAGCCGCTTCCGGAATTATACGACACCGCCGAGAACCGGAACCGCATACGCGCCACCGTGTGGATCCTGGTCGCGATGCTCGCGTATCAGGGCTACACCGCGGCGATCGTCTCGATCGCTTCGCCGTGGATCGCGAAGAGTTTCACGCTCAGTGAATCGGCCCTGGCTCGCGTCTTCGCATGGCTGGCCTTGGCGGCTTTAGGCTCGATGGTGTTGTCGCGGATGGTGGATCGGACGGGACGCCGACGCGTGCTGATCTGGTCGTCGATCGTAATTCCGCTCGCCGCATTGGGCGCGGCCGCGTCGACCAGTCTGGTGATGTTCGTCAGTTGCGCGATCGTGATGAACGCATTCCTCGGTGCGGCCGCCGCCTCGGCGATCGTGATCCTCGCCGAGGTCCTGCCGATCGCGCGGCGCGCGAGCGGCCAGAGCTGGGCGGGAATCGCCGGCGCCGCGGGCAGCGGATTCTGCGTCTTCCTGATGCCGATCGTCACCTCGACTGGAATCTCGTGGCGATGGCTCCTGGTGCTGGCGGGAGCAGGTCTCGCGATTGCGCCGATCGTCTCAAGGATCAAGGAGAGCGAGCGATGGGCGATCGTCGCGAGCGAGGGCGCCACCAACCGCACCCGTTTCTACGACGTCTTCACGCCGCTCTATCGAAAGCGTTCGATCACGCTGATCGTTTGCACTCTGCTGGCCGCGATCTCGAGTGAGGGCGTCAACTCGTGGGCCTACTTCCACGCGGTCTCGACGGTTGGACTGTCACCCACGGTCGCTAGCGCGCTCACGATCATCAGCGGCGGCTTCGGGATGCTCGGGTTTCCAATCGGCGCGTGGGCTGCGGAGCGCTTCGGCCGCGTGCCGACGATCGTGGTCTCGGGCCTCGCGTTTTCAACGCTGGCGCTGGGTTACTTCTGGGGACCGCCGCTGCATTTCGCGCATCCTGCGTTGTGGCTCGGCTTCGCGTTCCTGGTTCTCAACACCTGCGCGAACGCATTGATGGTCGCGTCGAACTCCGCGTTCACCGAACTTTTTCCGACTGCGCTGCGCGCGACGATAATCGGATGGTTCGCCCTGGTCAGCGCGGGCGGAGCGCTCGCGGCCGAGGCGACGATCTCGATTCTCGCGCCGCGCTTCGGCGGAATCGCCGGCGTCACCGGATGGCTCGGCCTGCTCGGTATTCCCGCCGCGATCGCGATCGGCCTGTTGATCGACGAAACCCGCGGCCTGCCGCTGGAAGCCGCCGCGAAAGAAGAAGCCTTCCGCGCCGACGCCTGAGTAGGGGCGCATGCGCCCCAGACCGCGCGTGTCCTCGCCGCGCTTTGTTCGTGTCATTCCCGCGCGTGGCTGCTGCGCGAGAGCTTGTCCTGAGCAACGCCGAAGGAAATCCCGATCGAAGGGCCGCTGCACGTGATGTTGGCTTGGAGCATGGCCGCCTCGGGATTTCTCGCGCAGCGCTCGAAA
The DNA here is from genome assembly GCA_963801665.1 of uncultured delta proteobacterium. Lineage (GTDB taxonomy): Bacteria > Desulfobacterota > Binatia > Binatales > Binataceae > JBARDN01. Next base: position 1,648,495 of record CAWDFL010000003.1, read on the forward strand.
TGACAAATGGGGGCGACGCAGATCGAATGAAGATGCTCATTGAAATAGTGGCGCGGGCGGCGTGCCAGTGGCACCTCGACCGTGGACGACGGCAGGCCGCCGGCCCGCCCACCAATGAGATCGATCGCGGCGGCCTACACGACTTCGAGTGCGGTCTCTGCGAATTCCTTTTTCGCGGCGTCCCATACGAAGGCTGCCGCGCGCACGAACTTGCCCGAACGGATCGACATCACGACGTACGCGGTGTCCGGATAGTCCGGCTCCGACGGATCGAATGAGCACGCCGCCGCGCGATCGGTCGGGGAAAAATACGCGTCGTGATCAGGATGCGAATGATACACGATCTTGAGTGCGAGCTTTCGGCGATCGACCTCGTTCATCACCGCCAGATGCTCCTTCGGCTCCATCAGGAACGCGGTCCGCGCGTCGCGCACGAATGCGGCCGGATCCTCGGCATGCTTGCGATTCTGGATATTGCTGATCGGGCGCACTTCCTCGATCGCCGCATCTCCGATAATGAAGCCGCAGCATTCGTACGGAAACTCGCGCTCGCCTTGCGCGATGATCGCGTCGAGACTGGCGCGCGTGATCGTTGCCCGCCTCATTTTTCCTCCGCCGCCAGTTGGGCCGCGCGCCGGCGCTCCGCGCCATGAATCATCCGCACCATCGCGAGGTTCATCGGGACGCCGATTCCGTGCCGCGCCCCGAGCTCGACGATCTTGCCGCTCAGCGAATCGATATCGGTGCGTCCGCGGCGCTTCAAATCCGAGAGCATCGTCGGCCGATGGCTCGCGGTCGCCGGGACCAGGCGCTCGTAAAACGGCGCGCGATAGTCCGCGGCGCTGGCAAACGGCATCCGCACGCCAGCGCTCGCGGCGACCGCGAATGCTTCTTCGATCAGATCATTCATAATCGCGCGCAGGTCGGCGTCAGCCGCGAGTTCTCCATAAGTCATCTCGAACAACGCCCCGAGCGGATTGAGCGCGACATTATATACGAGCTTGGTCCAGATGACGGGCATGATATCGGCGCATCCGAGCGCCGGTACTCCAGCCGCGTCGATCATCGCGGCGATCTCTTTCGCGCGCGCCGCGAGCGCGGGTGCGGCCTCGCGATGCTGCTGCGGGTCGGGACCGATCGCGACCGGATCGGCGAAGACGGTCACGTGCGCGGCGCCGGGATGCGGAATCTCGGCGCCGAAAATCACCCGCGCGCCAAGCACCCGCGAGATCGAAAAGCGCTCGGCGAGCGCCTCGATATTCCCGAGCCCGTTTTGCATCGACACGATCAGTCCATCGTCGGCAAGGCGGTCCGAGATCGCATCGGCGATCGACGCCGTGTCGTATGGTTTCACCGTGCAGAGAATAAGATCGTAGCGGCCGTCGAGCTCGGCGGGATAGGTGGCAAGCTCGAGACCGCGCGCACGCGACTCGCCGAGCAGTCCTGTCACGTGCAATCCGTCGCGCGCGATCGCCGCCAAATGAGTTGGCCGGCCAAGCATCGTGACGCGATGCCCCGCCAGATGCAGCCGTGCGCCGACGACCGACCCGATCGCGCCCGCACCCGCAATAAGAATTCTCCGCACAGCCATCGCGGTGAAGTTACGATCCGCCCGCGCGCCAGACAATCGTAACGATCGCGGATTTTCCGGCGCTTGCCGAGCCCGCATTGATGCGGCTACATACCGTGCCATGGAACGCACTTCGGTACGGCTGGGCGGAGTCGAGCTTTCGAGCTCGATCATGAACGCTTCGGGTCCGCGCTCGGCCGAGCGCGGCGAGATCTACGAACTCGCGGCTGTGCATCGCGGCGCGATCGTTTTCAAGTCGTGCAACCTTGCGGGACTCGAGACGCCCGACAATCTCAAGAACGCCGGCGTCGAGCACTTTGCCGCGCTGGCGGGCGAGCTTGCGCCGCGGGGCAAGAAGATCATCGCGAGTATCGTCGGCGCCAGCGAAGAGGAATTTATCGCGGTGGCGAAGCGCTTGGATCGCGCGGGCGCGGCGATCCTCGAGCTCAATCTCGCCGACGATTACGTGCTCCGCGCGCTCGCGCCGTTTGGATCCCTCGAGCGCGCCAAGTCGCTGATCGGAAGAGTGCGCGGCGAAACCGGATGCGTGCTCGCAGTGAAGCTTCCGACCGCAACCGGATTCTCTGCGCGCGCGATCGCCGACCTGCTGAAGTCGATGCGCGTCGCGATCGCCGTATGCCAGAACGATCTGCCGAAAGATCTCGAAGTCGATATCGCGACCGGAATCGTCAAGGGACCCCAACGCGCGCTCTCCCACGCACATTCGATCTATCGGCAGAGCGAGGGCCTGCTCAACGTCGTCGCGGTCGGCGGAATCAATACCGGCCGTGACGCGTATATCGCGCATCTTGGGGGCGCAAAAGCGGCGCAGGTCGGCTCGGCGTTGATCAAGGAAGGGGCGGGCGCGCTCGGCCGAATCGATCGCGAGCTCGACGCGCTGCTCGCCGAGCACGGCAAGCACTCGGTCGCCGAGATCGTAGGCTTGCTGAGCTTCGAGTATCGGCGATAACGGCTCGGCGGCTCTTCCGGCGGCGCTCGATGAAACAGAATGTACGCTTACGAAATCTCGAACTGGACGGGTTTTCTCTCGATCGCTGCCGGCGTCATGGCGACGTTGACGGGGCTGATTTTCGTCGCGGTGTCGATCAACCTGAGTCGTATCCTGGAGGTGCCGGGGGTCTCGGACCGCGCAGCCGAAGCGATACTTCAGTTGCTCGGCACACTTATCATTTGCATGATCGCGCTGGTTCCGAAGCAGTCCAGCGCGGTTCTGGGAGCGGAAATCACCGCGAGCGGATTGATCATATGGACGTTTCTGACTCGGTTTCAGTATCGCTCCGCCGCGTTGAATGAGAATCGCCCAACTTTCTCGTTCATCATCTCCCATCTCGTCCCGCTGCTGTTCATTGTGGCCGGAGTATCGCTGGCGCTCGGCGCCTTTGGCGGCCTCTATTGGCTTTCAGCCGGGATCATCTATTCGATGACGATCGGCGTCTCGAACGCCTGGGTGCTGCTGGTCGAAATCCTGCGCTAGACGCGTTTTTTTCTGTTGACCTGCGTTACGTAACGTTTCGCTTTTTGGATGGCGATGCATTGGATGTTGATTATCTCGACCATCATTGAAAGGAGACTGAGCGATGCCTATGAAGAATCCCCCTCACCCCGGCGGCTTTGTGCTTCGCCAGTGCATTGAGCCTTCGGGCTTGACCATCACGCAAGCCGCTGAGGCGCTGGGAGTCACGCGGACAACGCTATCAGAACTGGTAAATGAGAAGCGCGGCGTGTCTCCTGAAATGGCAGTGAGACTGTCCAAGGTTTTTGGCGGGAGGCCTGAGACCTGGCTCACGCAGCAAGCGCATTACGACCTTGCACAGGTTCGCGCCGACCGGATCAAGCTCAAGCGGCTCGAATTGGCGTAGGCCAGGTCGCTACGCCGGATGCGCCTGCGCCAATCGCTGATCGAGTTCTTCGAGGCTCGACAGAAACCAGACCTGGTCGCCGCGGTTTGACTCATTAACGAAGGCTCGCAGGGACGAGCTTTCGGCCAGGTATTGTGAAATATCACCAACGATCGCGAGACGCAGCCGATAATTGACGAGCTTCTGAATAATCTCCCCGGCGACGCGGGTCTTCAGCCGAAAGAAGTCCTCGTCAAGACTCTCGACGCGAATCACGATCAAGGCGGCGTGATGCTCAAATGCCGCGCCGACGAGGTCGGCCGCGTCGCGATCTGTTCGCAGCCGCTCGCCCTCGGGAGCGCATTCCAGCACGCGCAACCCGTGGAGGTCATAAGACCGAGATGTCATCGCGGCGCACTCCGGTCTTCAACCGGCACCTAAATTCCGGCGCCTCCGATACCTCATTTGGTTACGGCAGGCATACGTCGTCTCCAACCTGGAGACAGGCTTGATACGGAGTGACGATGGGAGTTGCCACTCCAATCACTTCCGTCACGCTGTTGTCATATTGGTTCGCTATCCAAAGATTTCCCGAGGCGTCGTCCGCGATAAAGAACTGGCCACGGAACGACTCCCAAGGCCCGAAATTGTAACCTACCGCGTAAGCCGCCGCCGCATAGAGTTCGCTCACGCTGTTGCCGGTCTCATTGGTTACCCAGACGTTGGCTGTGGGATCGAGAACGAGCGAGCTGGGACCCTGGAGGCCAACACCATAGCTGTTAGTGTTGTTGAAATTTGCGCCCGTGCACGACGCGATCGAGCATCCCGCGAGCAGCTCGCTTATGCTGTCGCTGCCCCTGTTTGCCACAAATAGATTGCCTGACGGATCGAGATCAGCTTCGATCGGCTGGTTGAATACGGCTCCCGGAGCGCCAGTGTTCGAATTATTGAAGTTTGCGGCAGTGCAACTTGCGCTGGTGCATCCCGCCGGCAGCTCGCTGACGCTATTGCCGCCGTAGTTCGCGATCCAGACATTGCCGGCTGTATCGGGTATCAACGAAATAGGATTGCTGAACCCCGCGCCGGGAGTGCCGGTGTTCGAGTTATTGAAATTTACCCCGGTACAGCTCGCGCTGGAGCATCCCGCCAATAACTCGCTGACGCTGTTGCCCTGATAGTTCGCGACCCAGACGTTGCCCGCGGAATCGAGCACAAGTTGGAACGGACTGTTGAACGTCGCGGCCGCGGGCGCAAAATTGAATCCGCTCGTGTAACTGGTGGTGGCGGTTAGTTCACTCACGCTGTTGCCGCTCAGGTTCGCGATCCACACGTTACCCTGCGTGTCGATTGCCACCGAAGTCGGGAAGCTCAAATTCGCGCCGCTCGGCGAGAAATTCAGCCCAGTGGTATAACCGCTTATCGCGGTCAATTCGCCTACGCTGTTACCGGCTCCGTTGACCACCCAAACGTTGCCGAACGAGTCCACCGCGAGCGAGTAAGGAGAATTGAACCCGGCCTGCGACGGCGCATAGTTAAGCTCTCCCACCCAGCTTATCGGCGCCGCGGGCAGAATTGGGCTGAAAGGCGGACTGGCGGGCACGAGCGCGAACAGGGCGCTTGCGTTGTTGACCGGATTGCGCGCGATGTCCAACGCCGCTTGCAGCGTGGTGATGGGAGCGCTGCCGCCCGGAGGTGTCGCCGCGGCGAACAGATTCTGGCATCCGCTCGAGCCGGAGCCCGACGAATTCACGCATCCCGCGAGCACGTCGGCCAAGCTGTAGAGCGTCGCGGTCGGCGAGGTGAATCCGGTTGGAAACGAGGCTGGCGCGACCCCGGTGCTCAAATCGATGAAATTCGCGGTCAGCACGGTTTGAGCATTGCCGAGCCCGTTCTGGTTGGTCGAAGAGGTCCCGATGTTCGCGCCCGATGGATCCATGAATTGATTCAGCGCCCACACCGCGGCAACGGTGCTCGCTTCGTTGATCACCACGGGGTTTGCGTAGTTGGAGCAGGAGCCGATACCGGCGATCAGCGCGATCGCGGGATTGGCGCTGGTCTGACCGCTGATCGTGCCGCCCGCACCGATCAGATAGATCTGTTGCGACAGGCTCGTAGTCTGGCATGTGAAAGCCGGAAAGCTGAAGCTTCCGTCGGTTCCGGAGGTTGTCTGCGCTAGCTGGGCGGCTCCCGCGCCATAGCCGCTTGCGCCCGCCTGATAGAGGGTTATCACGGCGCCGCTGATTGGGCTGCCGACGGAAGGCGCGCCGCCAAAAAGAAATCCAGTGACGCCGGGCGCCGGCGTAGGCGTAGCCGTGGGTGTGGGAGTGGAGGTGGGAGTTGGCGAGTGATGATGATGCGTGCTCGAACCCGACCCACCGCCGCATCCAATGATGAACAAGAAAAGCAACAGCAGCGCCGAGATCAGCCAACGCTCCGGATGGTAGTTACGCGGCATCGCCAGCATTGTTTCGTTCATTTCGCCCCCAGTTCCTGTCACAGCCAGGTTTCGCAGGCTATGTAGCCGTCCCTTGGTCGCGATGTCATCTATCACGATAAACGCGTTTAATAAATACATTTAGTTCAAAAACCTGCCGATTCACTTGAAAGTTGTCGTTGTTTCAGATTTATTCGAGCAGTCGATTACTTACTGCTTGAAATGAGAGCGCTCGATGTAGGGAGGGGCGGCGTCCATGACATCTGGAATCCATAAACCCGGCAGGTTGGCGGTCTTATTTGCGAGCCTGATGCTATTGGTGATGCTCTCTTCCGGACGCGCTCGGGCCACGGTCATGACCTGCAATGGTGGGACGTTGACGTCGGGCGATGCGACGACTGATCTCCAGGTGACGGGACCGTGCGAAGTGCCGGCCGGCATCTACACCTTCCACAACGTGAATATTTTCAGCACGAACCCCGGTGTCACTCCGGGCGGGGTCCTGACCTTCGATGATGCGGCAATCGATTTTTATGCGGAGAGCATCATTATCGAGAACACTGGCAGCCTGGTCGCAGGAGTACCGAACCCGATTGGTACGGCCGGTGGAGCGCTGACAATTCATCTATGGGGTGCGGCCGGCGATCCGGGCGCCACTTGCGTATCGGCCAATTGCGGCGTTCCTAGTACGATCTGGAACTCCAATCCGCGCACGATGCCGCCGATGCTGCGGCCGACTGCCGATTGCTCCTTTAATGCACTACCCGGCAACATCAGTGACTGCTTCTATTCCTACGAGGCCCTTGACCCGGCCGATCAGACCAATACCCCCACCGCATATTTCGGGCATAAGGTCTTGGCGTTGTCCTATGGCGGCACACTGCAACTCTTCGGGAAGAAGGGCGCCGTATACCCGGGCCAGACCGGCGCTTGCGTGGAATCGGGCGCGGACGCCGATTACTCGTGCACCGGAACGAGCTGGGTGCGGTTGCAGGGCAGCCTGAAGCCAAACGCGACCAGCATGGTGGTGGCAGGCGCCGTGGACTGGCAAAAAGGTGATCAAATCGTCATCACCTCGACCGATTATTTGCCCGGCCACGCTGAGCAATTGACTATCAGCGGCACGCCGACCGTCAGTGGCGGTACGACGACGATCCCGTTTACCAACTCAAACCCCGCGATAACAACCGGACTCCAATGGCCGCACAATGGAGCGGTGCTTGACCTGTCGAACACCACCTACCCCGGCATTTCACGGCTTGGATTGAACGTGAGCTCGGCCGATACCCGCGCGGCGGTGGGTTTACTGTCGCGCAGCATCCGAATCGTCTCCGAAGGCGACACGGTTCCGGTGGCGCCGAATTACGCGACCACCTTTCCCCCGCCGCCCGCAAGTGGACCAGGCTACTATTTCGGCGGCCACACCATCGTGCGTCAGGGCTTCCAGCTCTACCAGGTGCAGGGGGTCGAGTTTTATCAGCTCGGCCAGGGCGGCGAGATCATGCACTACCCGGTGCATTTCCACATGGCGCGTCAGACGCCGACCGCGGTCGGCGCGACGCAGCCGGTTACCTTCGTGAAAGATAGCTCGGTTTGGGACTCGATGACGCGTTGGATGGTGATCCACGCCACGCAGGGCGTCAGGCTCGCGCGTAACGTCGGATATGAATCGATCGGCCACGGTTATTATCTGGAAGACGGAACCGAGACCGGCAACCAGATGTACGCCAACCTCGGCGTCCTTGCTCGCGGCGCCGTCGCCAATGTTCAGAATCCACGGCAGGTCCCGGGTATCCTGAGCGCTACCGACAAGAGCTGTACGGCGCACAATTCCTCCTGCGTGACGGGCTATGACAACTTTCCTTACTACTCGGATGCGAACCATCCCGCGGTGTTCTGGATCATGAACGGGATGAACGACTTCGAGTACAACATGGCCGCCGGCGCAGGCACTTGCGGCGCCTGCTATTGGTTCGTGCCGGGAGCGGTTAGCGGACTGTCACAAACCGAAAAATGGTACGGCTACGCCGGTGAACAGCTCGGAAGTTTGCCGAGCACCATTCCGCCATACACCGATCGTGCAGGAACCACCCCGCTCCAGTCCTTCATCGGCAACTCGTGCAGCTCGGCGATGGAAGCCTTCATGGAGGTCGGCAACAGCGCGGTATGCAACGGCGTCAACCAGATGGACCCGGCCAACCTGACCTCCAAGACTTCCACGCTGCAGATGTTACCCTCAACGCAGGCGACGCAGAATTATCCGGTTCCGGTTCCCGGGACGGACACCTATTGGCCGAGGGTAGGCGGAGGAGGGCGTCTGGCCACGCGCTGTGCCGCCGCCGACATGGGCACGACCAATCCGGACTGTACCTCGGTCCCGATCTGCAGCGATGGGACCAAGGGCAACTGCGACGTGGTTGTGCTCGACCAGTTCGTCACCAACTTTAACTGGGCGCAGAATAACTTCTCGGCGATCTGGGTGCGTCCATTCTGGTCATTGGTAATCGACAGCGAAATCGGCGACGTGCAGGGCGGCGGCCTCAATTTCGTCACCAGCGGCGACTACAGCAAATCCTCGGTGATCAGCGGTTTCTGGGCCTTGGCGCGCAAGACCGCCTTCGTCGGCGGCAGCCAATGGCAAAATCCAAACAGCGCTCTTTCCGACAATCCGTACGCCTCGAACGCGGGTCCCTTTAACCCGTTCGTAAGTAAGGACGGCCTTTCCAAAGGATTGGCCTGCGCGCCAGACACTAACGGTAACGTCAACAATTCATACTGTCTGTCACAAACCGACGGTATCAGTGTGCAGCTAACGAACTTTGGCGGCTTTCAACGCCTGTTCAGCGTTTATGACGGTCCGACCTATCAGGACTCCAATGCTTATCTCAACATCCAGCCGACTTACCTGACCACGGACGGAACCGTGAGCGGAAAGGTGATCGATACCAAGACCGGCAAATGCCAGCCCAGCGATCTTGACGGTAATCCTTGTCAATATGCGGGTTTCATGAGTGCCGGTGTGGCCGGCCTTAAGGCTTTTAAAATAGCTGACGATGCGTCCAAGAATCGCTGCTTTCTGCCCAACGCGGCAATTGGATGGAAGCAGCCCAACGGCTTTTATTACGCTCCGGCGTTCCACTCCACCAATCTCTTCTTCAGCAGCGTCGGTATCCGCCACTTCGTTACCGAACCGCTGTTCAAGGGCGGCCTGTTGAGTTTCGATACCGATCTTGACGAGACAAAAAAGCAGTGGTGCTCCTGGAATACCAGATATTTCGCCGGCTTCACCAACGTCGATCGCGAGACGGTGCTGAACGATGACGATGGCAGCCTGACCGGACTGGCCGGGCCTATAACGACCCCGATTCCTACCGCGACGCCGACCCCTGGGCCGAACGAAACTATCTCGGTCAATCAGGAAAAGTTCTTCAATGCTCCGGTCGAGACGACCGAATGCGCCACGGATGCGGCTGCCAACAGAACCTCCGATGCGAAGTGTCCGCCGGCGACCGCCAAGACCAGTCCTTACGAATATGTAACGGCGGCGCTTTATCCTGAATGCGCGCTGAGTGTTCCGCTTCCTCCTCCGAATCAGCCGCAGCCGCCGTTAGCTACGTGCGAGGATGGAAGTTGGGGCAGCACTTGCAGCAACCCGCCCGGAACCGGCGTCGGCTCGGGCTCCTGCGTTGGAGTGCCGCTCTATCGCCAGCTTCTCACATCCACGGAAGGCGCCGGGCAGGATCAAGCCAAGCGGATGATGGGCCAAAACACCTTTCAGAGGAGCGGCCTCACCGTCAACCACGGGGTCTATTACATAGACACGACCGTTTCAAAGAAAACCCAGACCGACGCCGGCGCCGAAAGCGTCAACGTATTTGTGCCCGGCGGAGTCTATGACCTGTTCTTTGTTTACTCCCAACCTGATACCCAGCAGACATACCAATTCTATGTCGGTAAGAAGATACCCGACACGAGCGGGAAAACCTTCGCGCAAACGAATGTAAAGTTTGGCTACGTCGATATCAGCACGGCAAAGTATAAATTCGCCGCGGCAAACGGTGGCGCACTGCCGACTGGCTGGACCACTGCATATAATTCCGACAAAGGAATTCTCACTGTCACGATCAACATGGCCGGGCTCGCCAAAGACTACAATTTCAATACTATCGTGACGGGCTCAAAGCCTCCGGTGACTCTCGGTCAGCAACAATGCGAACCGCCCACGATGTGCACTTGGAACGGCAGCAAATGCGCATGCAACCCTAAGAGCCCTTACGCCTCTCTGTGCGCTCAGACGAACCCCACTGGCGAGACTGTTTGTGATTGGTCGGTCAAAGACCTTGATTGCGGAGCGAATGGATGTCCCGCGTTCCAGGTGACGTTTCCTTCAAGCACTTATTTTACGGCCAATGATGTGAGTGAGCGGCCAACCCCAGTGAAGTTTGGCTCCAAAGAGGATCCTTCGGGATTCGACTGGAACGTAAACTTCAATCTCGTTGGCGCCGCCGTCTCGGGTTCGCAGTGTAATTACACGATGCAGCCTGGGAAGCTGCTCTGCCAGAAGATGAACCAACAATAGGGCAGGGAGCAATCATTCAAGCGGGCCGGGTAGTCTCCGCCTGCAACGAGCCAGGCAATGTCAGCTCCCCGGATTCGGTGAAAACCCCGAATCCGGGGAGCGTCGGCTCGATGGGCGCTTAACGTGGCGTTCGCGAAGCTGTGCGGCAACGGTCACCGAGTTCTGGCTCAATCTCCAGCATCAGCATGACCTCTGGGTGTGCAGCGAAGACCTGGCAAGAAGATCGATCGCATCCGCACTCTTCACGAAGTCTAGGCCGTTAAAGTTGGCGTCCCCGACGGGATTTGAACCCGTGTTACCGACGTGAAAGGCCGGTGTCCTAGGCCGAGCTAGACGACGGGGACGGCGCGCTACAAAGACAAACGCGCGCGAGTCGCGGGCTTCGACCGCTCACGGTACCATCGGCGCAGGAAGCGGAGCAACACTCCCGTTGCGAGCGCGTGCCACTCGGAGGCGTTCCGCGGCATCGGCTGAAAAATCGCACGACGTGCGGTTTACTCATCGCGTCGTCGGGCTGCGATGCGCAATTATGATAGTGGCGCTCGTGTTGCCTGAGCTATCGAGCCGCCGGGGCGGCAACGGATGAACTATCGCAAGAAATTTCGCATCGCACCGGGAAGTCGCGTTCGCCTGAAAGATTTCGATCCTGATTTCTCTGATCCGCATGAAAACAAGAAATCGGCCTTGGCGAAGATCGCGCAGTTCCAGCAGCGGATGGACGTGTTGCAGTACAAGCTCTACGCCGAGTCGAAGCGCTCGCTGCTGATTTGTCTTCAGGCGCTCGACGCGGGTGGCAAGGACGGCGTGGTACGGCACGTGATCGGCACGATGAATCCGGCAGGCTGCCGCGTGATCGGCTTCAAGGAGCCGACTCCACTGGAACTCGCGCACGATTTCTTGTGGAGGATCGAGCAGCACGCTCCGTGTCGCGGCGAGGTTGTGGCGTTCAACCGCTCGCACTACGAGGATGTGCTGGTCGTGCGGGTTCACGACCTGGTCCCGAAACAGGTCTGGTCCGAACGCTACGGGCAGATCAACGACTTCGAGCGGCGCCTCGTCGCCAGCGGAACGCATATTCTGAAGTTCTTCTTGCATATCACTAAGGAGGAGCAATTGCGGCGGTTCAGGCGGCGGCTTGACGATCCTGCCCGGCGCTGGAAGATCAGCGAGGCCGATTACTCGGAAAGAGAGCTCTGGGACAGCTACGAGGGGGCCTATGAGGACGCGATCAGCAAGTGCAGCACCGACGACGCGCCGTGGTTTGTGATTCCCGCCAATCACAAATGGTTCCGAGATCTCGCTATCGCGCAAATTATCACCGAGACCATGGAGCGGCTCGGTATCGAGCTTCCGAAGCCGAGCGTGAATCTCGCCGACATCCGGCGGAAATATCACGCCGACGTTCAAGGAAAGTAAAAACGGGAACTAGACGCGGGCGGCATTCTTCCGCCGATCGACGAGAGAATATTCGATGAAGGATTCCGGCTCCCGCATCCTGACCGTCAACGGCGGTTCGTCGAGTATCAAGTTCGCGCTGTTCAAGGCGGACAAGTCACTCGCGCGCACTCTGCACGGATCGATCGACGGGATAGGGAGTCTGACGAGCAGCTTCAGCGTGAAAGGTTCGAATGAGTCCGACAACGTTGCGAAGGACGTGCAGGCGCCGGACCGTCAGGCCGCCGTGGGACTGCTGATGGACTGGATCGAGGAACGGTCCAATCGCGACGCGCTCGCAGCAGTGGGCCATCGCATCGTCCACGGTGGACCAAAGTATTGGGAGCCGCAGCGAATCACACCGAAGATGATAGGGGAGCTGCGCCAGCTCAGCTCGTTCGATCCTGAGCATCTGCCCGAAGAGATCATGCTGGCGGAGGCGTTTCAGCGCCGGTTTCCGGCCGTAAGCCAGATTGCATGCTTCGACACCGAGTTTCATCACGACCTCCCGAGTGTCGCGAGGATGCTCGCGATCCCGCGGCGCTACGAGGCGCAGGGAGTTCGCCGCTACGGTTTTCATGGTTTGTCGTATGCCTATTTGATCCGGGAACTCGAGCGCGTCGCCGGCACGAAGGCGGCTCGCGGCCGCGTCATCCTGGCACATCTGGGCAGCGGCGCGAGTCTCGCGGCGGTGCGCGATCGCAAAAGTATCGACACCTCGATGGCGTTCACTCCAGCGGCGGGTATCGCGATGAGCACGCGCTCTGGCGATGTCGATCCGGGATTGGCTTTCTACCTTGCGCAAAGCGAAAAGATGACCCCCAAGCAGTTTGATCAAATGGTGAATCACAAGTCGGGTCTGCTCGGAATTTCCGAGACCAGCTCCGACATGCGGGATCTGCTCGCGCGCGAGGCCGGCGACGTCCGCGCGGCTGAAGCGGTGGCGATCTTCTGCTACCAGGCGAAGAAATGGATCGGAGCGTATGCGGCCGCGCTTGGCGGACTCGATACGCTGGTCTTTGCCGGCGGTATCGGCGAAAAGGCGCCCGTGATTCGCACGCGAATATGCGAGGGGCTCGGCTTCCTCGGTCTGGAACTGGATGAGTCGCGCAATGCGCTGAATGCGGCGTTGATTTCTACCGACGCCGCCCGAGTCGCGGTGCGCGTTATCTCCACAGACGAGGAAGTCATGATTGCACGATCTACTTGCCGCGTTCTCGGTCTGGTCCTCGATTCTCCGGAAGTATGAAAAAATTTCGCGGGCCGTAACCAGCGAAATTCTCTGGATTTCAACGCTATTTCACTGGCCTTGGTATTGCTCCCTTGCCTCCGGACGGCGTGACGAGAAGGCCACCCGTCGAGGAGAGATTAGAGTAATGAACAGCGATCAGATCAAAGGAAAGCTGAAGCAGCTTAGCGGCCAGATGAAGAAGAAATGGGGTCAGCTCACCGACGACGATCTCAAAGAGGCGTCCGGCAATCTCGATATCCTGGTCGGCAAGATCCAGGAGCTTTCGGGAGACCGGCGCGAAGAGATCGAGCATTGGTTCAAGTCCCAGGGCGTGGACTGATTGCCGCATCGTGCGCCCGAGTCGAGTTCTTGCGGCCATCCCCTCGGTCGGTTTCAGTCACACAAGGAGAGAGGCTAATGAAAATTAGCAAGCTGATAGTTGCACTGCCGGTTCTCGCGCTGACACTGTCCTCGACACCGCTGGTATTCGCGCAGACGGACGGTCCGTCGTCGGCCTCGAGCGACATGAAGAGCGCCGGGTCTTCCGCCGCCGATGCGGCCACTGACGCTTATCACGGCACCGCGCGCGCGGTTAAGGATACTGCCATCACCGCGAAGGTCAAAACCGCGCTGCACGACGATCGGATCACCAAGGGCACGGACATCCACGTCAATACCGTCGCCGGCGTGGTGACTCTAAGCGGCACCGCTCCCAGTGCCGAGGTGGCCCAGCGTGCGATGGAATTGGCGCAGCAGACGAGCGGCGTTCACAACGTGAAGAATGCTATCACGCTCGCGCAGGTGAACAGCTCAACGCACTGACGACGAGCCGGAGCGCTCCTCCGTACTATTCGCTCCGGATGAAAAATCGCCCCGGCACGCGACGCCAACAAGGTATCCGGCGCGCGTGCCGGGTTCGATAACAGGCTATAGGGGAGGGTTCGCCGATGATCACAAATGAGCTTATGCCCGGCGGTCCCTATCCGCAGGGAGCGAACTGGGACGGGGCTGGCGTCAACTTCGCGCTCTTCAGTGAAAATGCTGAAGCGGTCGAGTTGTGCCTGTTCGAAGAAAACGGCAGCGACCGCGAAACCACGCGAATACCCATTACCGAAAAGACTGATAGCGTCTGGCATGTCTATATTCCCGGACTGAAATCGGGCCTGCGCTATGGATATCGCGTGAGCGGTCCTTACGATCCGGCACATGGATATCGATTCAATCCTGCAAAGCTGCTGATAGATCCGTACGCCAAGGCGGTTGACGGCACGATCAAATGGGACGATGCGCTTTTCGGCTACACGATCGGGAGCGAAGAGGAAGATCTCTCGCGCGACGACCGCGACAGCGCGGCGTTCGTTCCGAAGAGCGTGGTCGTCGATCCGTTTTTCGACTGGCGCAACGACAGCCAGTTGCGCACCCCGTGGCATGAGACCGTCATCTATGAGCTTCACGTCAAGGGCTACACCAAGCTGCATCCGGATATACCCGAGCCGCTGCGCGGCACTTACGCCGGAATAGCGCATCCGTCATCGATCGACCATCTGACGTCGCTCGGCATCACCGCGGTGGAGCTGATGCCGATTCATCAGTCGGTCTCCGATCGACGGCTGGTCGAGCGCGGGTTGAGCAACTACTGGGGATACAACTCAGTGGGCTTTTTCGCGCCCGACAACCGGTTCTCCTCGGGTACGGCGCCCGGAGATGTTGTTGGCGAATTTAAAAACATGGTGCGCACTCTGCACGCCGCCGGAATCGAGGTGATACTCGACGTCGTCTACAACCACACCGCCGAGGGTAACCAGCTCGGTCCCACGATCTGTTTTCGCGGCGTGGACAATGGCGCCTACTACCGCCTGGTCGAGGATCAGCCGCGCTATTACATGGACTACACCGGATGCGGAAATACGCTGCGCATGCGTCATCCTCAACCGCTGCGGCTGATCATGGACAGCTTGCGCTATTGGGTCCTCGAGATGCACGTCGACGGATTCCGTTTCGATCTCGCGGCCGCATTGGCGCGCGAGCTGCACGAGGTCGATCGGCTCTCCGCATTTTTCGACATCATCCACCAGGATCCGGTGCTGTCGCAGATCAAGCTGATCGCGGAACCATGGGATCTGGGGCAGGGCGGTTACCAGGTCGGAAATTTCCCGGTGCTATGGTCGGAATGGAACGGCAAGTATCGCGACGCCGTGCGCGACTACTGGCGCGGCGGTGATCAGAGCGTCGGTGAGCTCGCATCGCGGCTCACGGGCAGCTCTGATCTCTACGAATCGAATGGCCGGCGGCCGTACGCGAGCGTCAACTTTATTACCGCGCACGACGGATTCACGCTCACCGATCTCGTCAGCTACAACGATCGCCACAACGAGGCGAATGGCGAAGAGAATCGCGACGGCGAATCCAACAATCGCTCCTGGAACTGCGGTGTAGAAGGCCCGAGCGCGGACGAGGGCGTCGCATCGCTCAGATGGCGTCTCAAGCGCGATTTCATTGCAACGCTGTTCCTGTCGCTGGGCGTTCCGATGCTTCTCGCGGGGGATGAGATGGGCCGCAGCCAGCAAGGCAACAACAATGCCTATTGCCAGGATAGCGAGTTGTCGTGGCTGGATTGGAAAAACGCCGACATGGATCTGCTCGCGTTCACGCGCAAGATGATCGCGTTCCGAAAGCATCATGCGGTGTTCCAGCGGCGCAAGTGGTTTCAAGGAAGATCGATCCGCGGCTCCGACGTCGAGGATATCGCGTGGTTTCGTCCCGACGCGAAAACCATGTCCGACGAGGATTGGGGCAATGGCTTTGCCAAGTCACTGGCGGTGTTTTTGAACGGCGAAGTTATCCCGACGCCCGACCAGTACGGGCGGCGAATTGTCGATCAGTCTTTTTATCTCATCTTCAATGCCCACTGGGAGGCAGTGAAGTTTATTCTGCCGGCCGAGGAATGGGGAAAACGCTGGCATCGCGAGATCTACACCGCCGAGACCGTTCAACCTCCAGAGGGCAACGACCAAGATCGCGCGGCCGGCAGCGAGCTGGTGGTCGAGCCGCGATCATTAATGGTTCTGAGCCGTGCTGCGTGAGCCGCTTTCGACATACCGAATCCAGCTAAATAGCCAGTTCGGGTTTGACGCGGCTGCGGAGCTCGTGCCGTACCTGGAAGAACTGGGGATCGACTATCTGTATTGCTCGCCGTACTTTCAGGCGGCGCCGGGCAGCACTCACGGCTACAACGTCGTCGATCACTCGCACGTCAACGAAGAGCTGGGTGGAACCCCCGCGTTCGAGCGGATGTGCGCGGCGATCGAGCGCAACGGCCTGCGCCAAATATTGGATATCGTTCCCAACCACATGGCGATAACCGGCCGCGAGAATCCGTGGTGGTGGGATGTTCTGCAAAATGGCCCGTCGAGCGCGTATGCGGCCTACTTCGACGTAGATTGGGAGCCGCCGGAGCATCGCATTCACAATATCCTCCTGATGCCGGTGCTCGCCGATCAATATGGCGTCGTGCTCGCCGAAGGCAAGCTGAAGATACGACGCGAAGGGGCCGATTTTGTCGTCGGATTCGACAATCGCACCTTTCCGCTCGCGCCCAGGTCGCTCAGACTGATTCTTTCCGCAGCCGCCAGAATCTATTCGTCGGACTTGCTCGCATATCTCTCCGACGCTTTCGCAGAGCTTCCCGCGGCGGCCTCGGCCGATCGCGCCAGTATCAGCCGGCGCAACCGCGATCGCCGTCTGATGGTGGCGATGCTCGCGAAGTTGATGCATGACGATCCCGTCATAACCACTGCGATCGATCGTGCAATCGAACAGATCAACTCCGACGCCGCTCAATTGCATGAAGTGCTGGAGGCGCAGAACTATCGGCTCGCAGATTGGCGAATGGCCGCGCGGGATTTGGGCTATCGGCGCTTTTTTGACATCTCAACCCTGGTCGGATTGCGTATGGAGAATGTTCAGGTGTTTGAAGCGACTCATGCGCTGACTCTTAAGTGGATAAGCGAGGGCCGCCTGTCGGGTCTCAGGATCGATCATATCGACGGCCTGCGCGATCCGATCGGCTATCTCCAGCGCCTGCGCGCGGCCGCGCCCAATGCCTGGATCGTCACGGAAAAGATTCTTGCAGACGATGAGCGTCTGCGCGAGTCGTGGCCGATTGACGGAACTTCCGGTTACGATTTCCTCAATATCGCCGGCGGCTGTTTGTCGATCCCGCGGGCGCGGAACCTCTGACGGAGTTCTACGGTGAGTTCACCGGCGACACTGCTGATTTTCAGTCGATCGCGCGGGCGAAGAAGCAGCTCGCGATGCGCGGCACGCTGGGCAGCGAAATCAACCGCCTGACCGCCAAATTTTTGGAAGTGTGCGAGGCCGACATTCTTCATCGCGACCATTCGCGTCACGAAGTACACGAGGTACTGCGCGCGGCGCTCGCGTGTGAGGAGGTTTACCGCACCTACGCGCGCGAGCCGAATGAGGTATCGCGCGAGGATGAGCGCCTGGTCGCAAAAACGATCGCGGCCGCGAAATCATATCGGCCCGACCTTGATCCGCGCCTGTTCGATTTTCTCGGCCGGATTTTGACGCTCCACGTGGCCAATGACGCCGCCGTCGAGCTTGCGATGCGCTTTCAGCAAACCTCGGCCGCGGTGATGGCGAAAGGACTCGAGGATACAGCCTTCTACAATTTCAACCGAATGATCGCGCTCAACGATGTCGGCGGAAATCCGGACGCGTTCGGAACCACTCAGCACGTGTTCTATCGATGGTCGCGCGAGATGCACAAGAAATGGCCGCGCACGATGCTCGCGACGTCCACTCATGACACTAAGCGCAGCGAAGACGTTCGTGCGCGCCTGTTCGTGCTCTCGGAGATTCCGGGTCTGTGGACCAACGCGTGCCGTCAATGGTCGGAAATAAACCGCGCATATCGCAGCGGCGAATTCCCCGACAGCAATCTGGAGTACCACCTTTATCAAGCGATCGTCGGCGCGTGGCCGATTGAGAAAGAGCGCGTTATCCAGTACGCCGAAAAAGCGGCGCGCGAGGCGAAAGTGCATACCTCATGGACCGAGCGAAACGAGGAATACGAAGCGGCGCTGCGGAAATTCATCGAAGGGATGTACGGCGATTCGCGGTTTCGCCGCGCGGTCGGGGAATTCGTCGCGGGGATAAGCGATCCAGGTCGCGTCAACTCACTCGCGCAGACTCTGATCAAGCTGACCGCGCCGGGTGTTCCCGATTTCTACCAGGGATGCGAGCTGTGGGACTTTTCCCTCGTCGATCCGGACAATCGGCGTCCCGTGGATTTCGGCCGACGCCGCGCGCTGCTGACCCAAATCAAGACCGCGACTCCCGAGCAGGTGATGGAGCGCGCCGACGAAGGCCTGCCCAAGCTGTGGCTGATAAAACAGGGACTCGCGCTCCGCCGACGGCATCCGGAATGGTTCGGCGCCGAGGCTGACCTTCGCCGCCTTCGCGTTCGGGGCAGCCGAGCCGATCATGCGATTGCGTATGGGCGTGCCGGATCGGTAATCGCGCTCGCACCGCGCCTGACCGTAAAGTTGGGCGGTGATTGGCGGAACACCGCGGTCGAGCTGCCCGAAGGTAACTGGCTGAATCATCTTACCGGTGACAGGTGGGCCGAGGGTTTGAACGGCGTCACGGAGCTGCTGCGACGCTTTCCGGTCGCGCTGCTCTCGCGCGAGGCCAATGCGGAATGAACGCGCGTCGGCTATGGGCGCCGTTCGCACGCACGGTCGAATTGGTAGCGGCGGGAACGCGCCTGCCGCTGCATCAGGAGGAAGATGAGGGTTGGTGGTCGGTCGAAATCGACGACGGCGTCGCGCGCGCCGACTATGCCTTCAGTATCGACGGTCACGATCCGATTCCCGATCCGCGGTCGCCGTACCAACCCGAAGGTGTGATGGGCTGCTCGCGCCCGATCGATCATTCAGCCTTCCGATGGTCCGACGACGGATGGCGCGCGCCGCCGCTCGGCACGGCGATAATATACGAATGTCACATCGGCACCTTCACCGCGGATGGCACGTTCGATGCCGCGATCGATCGGCTTCGATATTTGAAGGATCTGGGAATCGGCTACCTCGAGTTGATGCCGGTCGCCGAATTCTCTGGCGATCGCGGATGGGGCTACGACGGCGTGGATCTCTACGCTCCCCATCACGCCTACGGCGGCCCGGACGGGATGAAGCGGCTCGTCGATGCGTGCCACAGGATTGGGCTCGGGGTCATCCTCGACGTGGTTTACAATCACTTCGGGCCGACGGGAAATTTTCTTCCGACCCTCGGTCCATACCTGACTAATCGCTATCGCACGCCCTGGGGCGACGCGATCAATTTCGACGACTCGGGTAGCGTTGAGGTCAGGCGCCTGGTTTGTGACAATGCGCTGATGTGGTTGCGCGACTACCATGTCGACGGTCTGCGCCTCGACGCGGTCCACGCCATCTTCGACGCGTCGGCGATTCACGTGCTCGAGCAGCTCGCAACCGAGGTTCGCGCGCTCGAGGCTCAACTCGGACGCCAGTTCCTCGTGATCGCGGAAAGCGACCTCAATCAGCCTCGACTCGTCACCTCACCGGAGGCTGGCGGTTACGGTCTCGACGCGCAATGGAGCGACGATTTTCATCACACTCTGCACGCCTACCTGACCTGCGAGCGCTCAGGCTATTACGAGGATTTCGGATCGCTCGCGAACCTCGCCAAAGCGCTTGCGAGCCCATATGTGTACGACGGTATCTATTCGCGCTATCGAAAACGCATTCATGGCCGGCCAGCCGGAACACTTCCAGCCGACCGCTTCATTGTATCTATTCAGAACCACGATCAAATCGGTAATCGCGCGGCAGGCGAGCGGCTCGGTCATCTGATTTCGGCCGATAGGCTGAAGATTGCGGCGGCATTGCTGATGGCGTCGCCGTTTGTTCCGCTGATCTTTCAGGGCGAAGAATGGAACGCTTCGAGTCCGTTTCAGTACTTCACCGATCACCAGGATCCGGCTCTGGCACAGGCCGTCCGTGAGGGTCGTCGCAAGGAGTTCGCGCAGTTCATCGGCACTGCCGCCGAGGTTCCCGATCCGCAGGCGCCGGAGACCTTCGCGCGATCAAAGTTAAAGTGGGACGAGCGTAAAGATGGCGAGCACGCGGAGATACTCGCGTGGTACCGAAAGCTTATAGAATATCGCCGCGGCCGACGGCCGCCGCTGCATCTGGATCAGGTGGTCGTGAAGTTCGACGAAAGCGCCAAATGGCTGCGGATGAGCAGTGGTGTGACTGAAGTGGTCTGCAACTTCGCGGAGTCCGAGGGCTGTGTTCCAATCACCGCGCGCGTCCGCGCCACGCGGATCGTGCTCGCGTCGAAAGAGCCTATCAAGGTGTCGGCAGAAGAGGTAGTTCTGCCGCCAATCTCGATCGCGATTCTCGAGTGAATCACGAGCCGCGCTGGCTATTTTCCCGCTGCGAGCGAGTCGAAGCTGCTGCCTGAGACAAAATTCTGGAACCATCGCGGGCGCCAGGCTCATCGAGGCGACAACGTCCAGCACTCTGGCCGGCTCGCCCAGGTCGTTCCACTCGAGGTCGTCCATCTTCATTACGGCCAGGTTGGGCGGGCATTGCGAGAGAATCTGCTCGCAGAATCCTGTCGACTCGAGATGCTCGTAGAGCCGCTCAGCCGCGGCTTCTTCATCGACCGCGGCGGCCATTTCGGCGCCAAAAGTGCAAAACAGTTCCGGCGCATATTCCGCAAACATCGCATGCAGCGTCGGCAGCGCCGCCACGATGATAAAGCTGTTCCACAGGCATCCGCCGCGGTAGAGCCGCGCGGCGGTTTCCTGGTCGGGCTTTTCCCAGAACCGCCGCACACGAAGCAGCTCAGGACGGGTGAAGGAGATTCGCGCGTCGGGCTCGAGCCATCCATATGATCGCTCCGGCGCGTTGGGAGTCGAGCCGAGCAGAACGCATAGCTGGGGAAATTCGTCGATGGCATCGAAAGCCTTCTCGATGTGCCGGGCGAAACGCTCGGTATTGTCGACGAAATGATCCGACGGAAAAACCGCCACGGTCGCTCCGCGTCCGAGCTCGAGCAGGCGGCGCAATCCTATGAAGACCGCGGGCGCGGTACCGCGGTTACGGGGCTGCTCGACCACCTGATGCGGCGGCATCCCGCGCAACAGCGGCTGGTAGAATCTCTGATGCACCCGATTGACGACCACCACCGTATGTTCGGCAGGAATGACAGTGTGGGCGCGCAGGAGGGTTTCCTCCAGCATCGTCTGTTCGCCGACAAGCGGACAGAATTGCTTCGGGACTTCCGCGCCCCAAATAAACCTGGTCAAGGAGCGAAGCCGCGTCCCGTCTCCGCCGGCGAGAACGATAGCTGCTCGACTATGACGCGCGGAATTCTCTGGCTGTAGCATCTCGGCATACCCTGCGTTCCGGTTGAGATTTGCGCCCTCAACCCACGAGCAAAGTGAATGCCATCGGGTGTTTTTCAAGGTGTGAAATGTTTGTGAATTTCAATAACGCGCTTTTTTCAGGGGATTGACATGAAAAAATCCGGATAATCGGGAAGCGCATCGCGCGCGATCGTACGCGCGTTCCCGCAGAAATTTCCGGAAAATTCTTCTGTAATTTCTTCATGCTTCCCGCAAGCCTTTTGTGCTCAGGAACTCTTCTTGCGCGGCACCTTTGCGCCCTTCTTGCGAGCTTCCGAAAGACCGATCGCGACCGCCTGTTTTCTGCTGGTGACTTTTTTGCCCGAACGGCCGGACTTGAGCGTGCCGCGTTTCTTTTTGTGCATCGCTTTTTTCACGGAACTGGATGCCTTCGAGCCGTATTTCTTTTTGGACGATTTCCTCGGCATAAACGCTCCTCGAAAGATGGTGTTCAGTTTGTCCACCGCGGATTTCAAACCACGGGCCGCCTTCTCCTTCCTCCGATAAGTGAGACGATGAACAGCACCAGGAAAAGGAAGAACAGGACGCGCGCGATCTCCGCGGCAACACCTGCAACGGCGAAGAATCCCAAAGCGCCGGCAATCAGAGAGATCACCAGAAATACGAGCGTGTAGTAGAGCATGGCTGTGTACCTCTGGCGGGGGAATGGAGCAAACAATATGCCACCAAGTCTTATGCGCGCCCGGCGGATTTCTTATGACTTGGGTGTGCTCACTGACATATAAATTAATTATAGGATCCGAGAGCAGCGCCTAGAGAAACTATCCATCCACATGCGAGCTGCATCGAATCCATCGCGTCGGAAAGTCCGCCAGACTCCGCCCGCAGAGCGCCCGTACATCTGGAGGTTGTGGGGTCGCCTCGTTGCCGGCACAACCGCGCTCGGTCCTGGTCTCGTGACGGGAGCTGCGGACGACGACCCAAGCGGCATCGCGACCTATTCGCAGATAGGAGCCCAGTTCGGGTTCGCGATGCTGTGGACCCTGGTGCTCACATATCCGCTGATGGCGGCGATCCAGGAGGTCAGCGCGTGGATCGGCAGGGTGACGGGCGCGGGACTCGCCAAGAATATGAAGCTCCATTACCCGTTGTGGGTTTCATATTCGGTTCTCGCGCTCCTGCTGTTCGCGAACGTGATCAATCTGGCGGCCGATATAGCCGCGATGGCGGCGGCGCTGTGCCTGATCGTCGGCGGCCCGGCGCTCGTGTATTCGGTGCTCTTCGGCGCGGTGTGTCTGAGCGCCGAGATCGTTGTTCCCTACGCGCGATTTGCGCAGGTCCTCAAATGGGCCGCGCTGGTGTTGTTCGTCTATGTGGCGACCGCGTTCGTGATCCACATCCCGCTGCGCGCGGTTTTGATGGGCACGTTTGTCCCTTCGATCAAATTTTCCGGCGGCTACTTGACGGCGTTGACCGCGGTACTGGGCACCACGATCAGTCCGTACCTGTTTTTCTGGCAGGCATCGCAAGAGGTGCAGGAGCAACAGGCCGCGCCCACCGAGAAACCTCTCCGGCGAGCGCCTGAACAGGGTCCGGCACAACTGCACACGATGCGCGCGGATACCTATTTGGGCATGGCGCTCTCAAATTCAATCGCATTTTTCATAATGCTCGATACCGGGTCGCTGCTGCATCCTCATGGAATAACCGATATCCAGACCGCTGCGCAGGCCGCTTCAGCTTTGCGACCGCTGGCGGGTGAATTTGCTTTTCTGCTGTTCAGCATAGGAATAATCGGCACCGGACTGCTTGCGATCCCGGTCCTTGCCGGTTCCCTTGGATATGCGATGGCTGAGATTCGCAACTGGCCGATCGGACTCGATCGGTCGCTGCCAAAGGCGCGCAGATTTTACGCAGCTATCGCCGCAGTCACGATTCTCGGGGTCGCCCTGAATTTCACATCGATCAATCCGATCAAGGCGCTCTATTGGAGCGCGGTCATCAACGGCCTCTCGGCGGGACCAATCATGATCGTGATGATGCTGATGACGACAAATCCGAAGGTGACCGGCGGCGTACAGCTTCCGAAACCGCAATGGGTCATCGGCTGGATTTCCACCGGCGTGATGCTCGCGGTGGCGGCCGCGATGATCGTCGGTGTCGCCTTCTAGAAGAGACTCCAGCTTCGAGCCCGAGCGTCGCAATCATTAGCGGCATCTGCTCTGATAGCGCCCCGGAGGATTCCGTGGGACGCGAGTCGCAGACGGCCGATATGGTTGTGATAGGTGGAGGACCTGCGGGGCTGGCGGCCGCGCATGAGGCGGCGGCGCACAGCGCGTCGTCGATCGTGCTCGAGCGGCTCGACCGCGTGGGCGGCCTCGCCCGCACCATCGAGCGCGCCGGCAGCCGCTGGGACATCGGCCCGCATCGCTTCTTCACTCGCAACCAGGAAGTCAGAGCTCTCTTCAACAGGATGCTCGGAGACGACGCGGTGCGGGTGCCGCGGCTTACGCGAATCCTCTATGACAATAGCTATTTCAATTACCCACTCACTCCGATCAACGCGATCACCGGAGTCGGCGTGCTCTCCGGAGTGTCGATACTGACCAGCTATTTGCAGGCGCGGATTCGCCGGCTCTCGGGCGACGTCAATATAGATACTTTCGAAGACTGGACCGTGGACAAATTCGGCCGTCGTCTGTACGAGACATTCTTCAAGACTTATACCGAGAAAGTCTGGGGCATACCGTGCGCCCAGATCGGCGCGGACTGGGCCTCGCAACGGATCAAGGGGCTGAGCCTGGCCTCGGCTGTCGGCAACGCGCTCTTCAAGCCGCGCGCGAGTCGCGTTAAGAGCCTGATCGACGAGTTCATGTACCCGCGGCTGGGAACCGGGCAGCTCTATGAGAAGATGGCGTCGGGTCTGCGCCTGGCGGGAACTCGCGTATCAACTGGGGTCTCGGTCAAAGCTATCGTTCGCGACGATATGCGCGTCCGCGCGCTGACCGTCGCCGACGCGGCGGGCGCGCGCGAGGAAATCACTGGCAGGTTCTTTCTTTCGAGTGCGCCGCTCACCGACATGATTGCGATGATGCAGCCTGCCGCGCCCGCCGAGGTGCTCGAAGCCTGCGCAAGGCTGCGCTATCGGCATCATATTGGCGTGAATCTGCTGGTGCGCGGCAATCCTTTTCCCGACAACTGGATATATGTCCATTCGAAAGACGTGGCGATGGCGCGGATTAGCAACTACTCGAACTTCTCAAAAGCGATGAGCGAGCGCGAGGGATTCTCGCCGCTGACTATTGAGTACTTTGCTTTTCCGAACGACAGCACCTGGAACGCGCCGGATGCCGAATTGATCGAGCGCGCGATTCGCGAGCTGAATCTCAAGAGCATTGTTCGCCGCGACGACGTTGCCGACGCGTTCGTGGTCCGCAACGAGAACGCATACCCGGTAATCGAGCGCGGTTGCGATAGCCAGGTAGGCATCATCAAGATGTGGCTCGATCAGTTTCAGAACCTGCTGCCGATCGGGCGATCAGGGATGTTCAAATATAACAACCAGGACCATGCGATGGCGACCGGGATGCTCGCGGCGCGCACCGCATTGGGAATCCGGCGCTACGATCCGTGGCTGGTCAATATCGACGGCGAATACCACGAAAGCGGCCCCGCCGCCTGAACCAAAATTGGCGCGCGCTCAAGCGGGCAGGGCGTCGAAGTGAACTCCGGTCATCTGTTCGGAGACAGTCCACAGCCGCGCCGCAACGCTTTTGTCCTGCGCCGCGGCGCTGCGCTTTACGCGGGCCGGATTTCCCCACATCTCGGCAATCCCGTCCGGTCCGATGTATTCTCCACCGCGCACCTCTGGCGCCGCCGCCGCGTAGAGGGTCGGTAGCGCGCCCATCGCGGGGCTCTGCGCGAAGATCTGATTGCTGATGCTGAAGAGAGATTCCAGAAACGCCGAGCCTTCCATCCGCGGCCCCGCGGCCTGCAAGTTGGTCGCGGCGTATCCGGGATGACACGCCACCGCGAGGAGCTTTGCTCCGTGCGCATCGATCCGCCGCTGGAGCTCGAGCGTGAACAGCAGGTTGGCGAGCTTGCTCTGCCCGTACGCGCGCCACTTGGCATAGCCATGCTCCCAGTTCAGATCGTCGAAGCGAATCGAACCCATCCGATGCGCTCCGCTGCTGACGTTGACCACGCGCGCGCCGCCGGTCGCGAGCAGAGGTTCGAGCAGCAAACCGGTCAGCGCAAAATGGCCCAGATGATTAGTGCCGAACTGCATCTCGAAACCGTCAGTGGTGCGCGAGTAGGGCAGCGCCATCACACCCGCGTTGTTCACGAGAATATCCAGCGTGCGATGCCGCGCGCGGTAGGCCGAAGCGAACTCGCGGATCGAAGCGAGGTTCGAGAGATTGAGCGCCATCGGCTCGACAATTGCCGATTGATACGCAGCCTTGATCTGCGCCGCGGCGACGCGAGCCTTCTCCATGTTGCGGCAGGCAAGGATCACCTCCGCGCCCTTGCGCGCAAACTGCAGCGCCGCTTCATAGCCGATTCCGCTGTTCCCGCCGGTGACGATGACCGTCTTGCCCGACAGGTCCGGCAAATCGTCAGCGGTCCATTTCCCATTTGCAGCCATACCGGCGTCCTCCCGAGTTGGTAGCAGAATGGAGACTACGATCTCGATGTGCCTGTAGCTACCGGCATTCGGCGCGCCCGTTGACGGTTGAAACATCTGGTGCGAAGGCTTATTCGGGTCACGGAGGCCAAGGATGAAATCCAACCTCACCAAGTCCGCGGAAATTCGTGCGCGTTTGAACCATCCGATAATCGATTCCGACGGACATATTGCCGAGTTCGAGCCCGCGCTGTTCGATTATCTTGAGCGCGAGGCCGGCGCGAAGCTCGCCGATCGAGTCCGCCGGCTCGTGCTGGAGCCCGCATGGTATCGCGCGACGCCGGATGAGCGGCTGGCTAATCGTATCCCGCGTCCGACCTGGTGGGCGCATCCCGCGCGCAACACTCTAGATCGCGCGACCAGCTCGCTGCCGCGCCTGCTCTATCGCCGGCTCGACGACTTCGGGCTTGACGTTGCGATCATCTATCCGAGCCTTGGCCTTTTCCCGATTCATTTCGACGATGCCGAAGTGCGCCTCGCGATGTGCCGCGCATTCAACCGGATGCAGTCCGAGATATTCCGCGAGTACCGCGACCGCCTGATTCCAGTCGCGATCATCCCGATGCATACTCCCGCCGAGGCGCTCGCCGAGCTCGACTACGCCGTGAATACGTTGGGCTTCAAGGCGATCGTGATGCCGGCGTATGCGCGCCGCCCGCTCGAAGCGTTCGCGAAGAAAAATCCGGAGCTGGCGCGGCACGCGTTATGGTTCGACAACTTTTGCATCGACAGCGCCTACGACTACGATCCGGTGTGGGACAAATGCCTGGAGCTCAAGCTCTCGCCCACTTTTCATTCGCCGACCTCGGGCCTGAACATGCGCGCGACGGTATCGAATTTCGTATACAACCATATCGGCCATTTCGCCGCCGGCGGCGAAGTGATCTGCAAGGCGCTGTTTCTCGGCGGAGTAACGCGGCGCTTCCCCGCGCTGCGCTTCGCGTTCATGGAGGGCGGCGCCGCGTGGGCCTGCGCGCTGCTCAACGATCTCATCTCGCACTGGTCCAAGCGCAACCGCGAGGCGCTGGCGCATCTCGATCCGGCAAATCGCGACGACAGCCAGATGCGCCAATTGTTCCAGGAATACGGCGGCGAGTACGGCGCGAGAGTCCTCGCGCGGATGGGCCAGGATCGTACGCATCTGATGTGGGGCAGCCCGGAGAATCCCAGCGACCTCGACGAATTCGCGCGATGCGCGATCGCGAGCAAAGCGGATATCGGCGAGCTGTTCGTGCCGAAGTTCTTCTTCGGATGCGAGGGCGACGACCGGATGTCGGCGCTCGCGTTCGATCCGCGGATGAATCCGATAGGCGCGCGCCTGAACGCGATCTACAGCTCGGATATCGGCCACTTCGACATTCCCGACATGCGCGACGCGGCTGAGGAAGCCTACGAGATGGTCGAAGACGGGCTGATCGGCGAAGACGACTTCCGCGATTTTGTTTTCACCAATCCGATGCGAGCGAAGACCGACGTGAACCCGGATTTCTTCAAAGGTACTCGCGTCGAGGCAGCGGTCGCGTCAATGCTGAAAACGAATCAAGAAGCTGCCTCGTGAAACGATCCATTAACTTTTGAGTTTCGCGTCGAACTCGACCAGGAGCTGCGCGAACAGCTTCGGATCCTGACCGTGCATCGAGTGTCCCATTTGCGGGAACGACCTGTAGTCGATCGATTGTCCAGCCTGCGAAACCAACTCGCATACGCGCTTTGCCTGCATATCCGACGCGGCACCCAGGATGTATCCGCGATCGTTATCCACGTGCCGAAAATGATGCGTGTACAACACGGGACATTTCACGCTCGCGAGCATCCGCGCGTGGTCGCAGCTCGCGAATACGGAACCCTCCCAGAAAGCTCGCGCCCACTCGGGATCGTATTCCTTCATTCGCTGCGGAATTTCGGTATCGGAACCAAACATCATCGGCGCGATTGCGCGCGATAGCCAGTCGGGTAGCTCCGTCTTGGCCGCTTCGATCATTCCGGCGAAGTCGCCAACGCTCCATTGGTCGCCAAGGTATTTGCTCATCAGGGCGAAGATTGGACCGATGCTCTGCCGGATAGACGGCCCGCAAGAAGTATCGACTTCGGAGCAAAACAGCGGTGGGTCTTCGTAGTGGGCGCCGCGGATTGTCCCAGGCATCGCGTATGCGGAAAGCCACGCGGAAATCACGCCGCCCGATGAGAGTCCGCTGACAATCACCGGCCGGCCGATCGCCAACGCGATGAATCGCACCAGGTCATTGCCAAAATTGTCGGCGGTATAGCGGCCGGGCGTCCTGCTCGATCTTCCTTGCCCGCGCAGATCGACCGCGAAGGCCTGGAAATGCTCCTGCAGCAGATCCATCGCCTGCTCATATCCCCACCACGATTCCGTCTGTCCGGGAATCAGCAACAGAGCGGGCTTGTCTGCCGATCCCGCCACCGCGTAATTGATCACGGCCTCGCCGGTATCGATCGTTTGCTCGGGATAGGCGTGAGCGACGTAGGTCTCGGCGGGATGGTCAGGACCGAAATGAAGCGAGCTCACTGTCTGATCTCCTTGTCGATCGTTTCGCCGTCCCGAGCGCGGTCGATCTCAAAGTCCGCCGCTGTGCGGAGTTGGAAACTCAGCGGTCGGATCATAGGACCATCTCTGGTTTCGAGGTTCCGAGCAGCATTCCTCCGACCGCTCGCGCCAGCGGGTCGGTCTGCAAATAGGCGTGCCCCAATGCGGCTTGCACATCCTGAAACCGGCGCTGGAGCGGATGGTCCAGAAAGATTGTGCGGCCGCTCGCGGCTCGGAACAGATCACCGACCGCCTTTCCGACGAGATCGCATCCCCGATTCATGTTCCAGCGCATCTGCGCGCGGATTTGCGTCGATGCGGCCTCGCGCGCCTCGGCCATCTGCCACAACAGGATCGCGTCGGCGTGCATCCGCGCGACGGACGCGTCGAGATACCATATCGCTTCGGCGAGGCGTTGTTGAAGAATCGCGTCGTCCGCGGCCCGTGCTCCTGACATGAGCCTGCGATCGCGCGATGCTGCCGTCCACTCATCGACGAATCCTCGCGCGGATCCGAGCGCCGAAGCCGCCAGCGCCATGTTGAACACCACCGACCACGGCAGCCGGTAGAGCGCCCCCGGATTCACCTCCTGCCCGGGCAGCGGCGCATTGGTCGCGTAGTCGAGATGAGACTGCGTCCGATAATCGGGAACGAACGTCTCTTCGACGACGACATCCTTGCTGCCCGTCCCCTTGAGGCCGGCGACATGCCAGTTGTCTTCGATCCGGTACTGATCGCGCATCAGGAGGAACGAGCGGAAATCGCGAACCTGATTTCCGCCAATCTCCCGCGATCCGCAAATTGCGCCGAGCATGACGCCGCGGCAGTGATCGCATCCCGACGAGAAAGACCATCGTCCCGAAACCTTGTATCCGCCTGCGACTTTTTCCGCCTTGCCGGTAGGGTTATACGACGACGAGTGCATCGTCGTGGGATCTTTGTCCCACATCTCGCGCTGCGCCTTGTCCGGGAAGAGCGCGAGCTGCCACGGATGCACTCCGATCACGCCGGCGACCCATCCGGCCGACGGCGACGCTCGCGAGAGCTCGATCGCCGCATCAATGAACTCGGCCAGAGAGACCTCGCCGCCGCCAAAGCGGGCCGGCTGCAACGCTCGCAGAAAACCGCCGTCCAGCAGAAGCTTCCACGTCGAGTCGCTGAGCCGCCGCATCCCATCGTCCTCGGCGACATTGGCCGCAAGCCGCGCCGCAACCCGCCGCGCCTCTTCAACCATACTCATCGTCAATGCTCCATGGTGCTAATGACCGCTATGCCGTATCGATCGCTCCGGTGGAGAGAGTCGAAAGCGATGTGAGGCCTTTCGCGAGCAATTATCGACCTGGCACGGCGGCAATAAGCGAACCTCCTCGAGCGTGCGCGATGTTACCGCAGGAAGACGCGCAAGATCGAGGAGGTTATGAGCCTGACGTTAATCGCCGAAGCTTTAGAATCCGCCCATCAGGGGGACGTTCGGGAATGAGTAATTCGTGAAACCGTCCGCGTAATAGTAATAAGGATACGGCTGATACTGAAACGCCGAGTTGCCGTAATACGCGGGGTTCGGATCGCATCGGTATCCGTCCTTGTCGCAATACATCAGTGGACCATCTTCACCTTTCAGCAGCCGATGCGCGCGCGCCTCGATACTCGCCGATTGCGGAGGAGGTGTCGCCGGCGCGTCTAAACCATAGGCGAAGTGATGAGGCTCGAGGCTCGACGCGTAGGACTGCACCGACTCGGCGTTGGTCGGGTTTTGCGCGAACGCGATAGCTGGAAGCGATAACGCAGCGATCGCGCAGATCCCGGCTACCGCGCTTAAGATTCGTTTGAAAATTGTTGCGGATAACATCGCGAATACCTCCGTGAGGTCCGTAACCATGAGGAGCATCGCACGTGCCAGAGCGGAAAAGTGCCTGAATGGGCCAGACTTTCGAGCGCGTCTCGCCGATTCGGTGGTCCCCGACCCGGTAAGATGTGCCCGATGAGCGAATGTCGGTCCGCGTCTGGCTCGCACAAATTCAGAAAGATCGATTGACGTGGATGTGCGCGGTCCGGATATGATAAAAAAGCACAGATCAATTAGCCCGTGACCTGTTTTGCGTTGTCATGTTAAGCGGGCGTTTGCTATGTTGCGTCCACGTTAGTTCGATTGGCGACGATAAGTCCCGCGTTCAAAGGTTCGGGACTGCTGATTACAATTTGTAATGTTCTGGAAGTTTGTAATGGAGACCACGATGGATCAGGGTAATTCTCAGGCGCACGACTATCTGATTATCAACCGCGTCCAGTTATTGAGCGAATGCGGATGCAGCGCATGTGGCGGCGGTTTCAGTCAAAGCCCGGCGGGCGACAAGGCTCTCGTCGTCACGGTCGGCGAGGGCGGCAAGAGCTTCATCTTCTGCGGCGGATGCGGCGACAATATCATGGGGCGAATCTCCTCGGACGACGTGCGGAAGCATTACGTCTGGGATTGGGCAATCCCTCTCAGGAACGGGCGTCCCGCAACCCAGAGTTCCTGAGCGCGCAGGTCCGCGGCTGCCGCGATGGACTCGATGAAGGGATGGCTCGCGATTGCTCCCATGGCGGGCGCGATCGCACGGGCTTCCCGCCGTGGCCGCTATGCTTGCTATCTGCTCGAACACGGGCTCGAACTCGCCGAGCCGCACTGCGCCGCGTGCGGAATCGCATTTGATCCGCCGCGAGTTGTGGGCGAGCGCTTTCGCGTCGCGCTCCAGGTCTTCGATGCGCGCATCGGCGGCGAGATTACGCCCTCGACGCGGATGTTCGTCGGCGCCAAGGTGCTGATCTCGCGCGCGGGACCGTCGCTGGCGCCAATGCTCGATCGTTCGATCACCTACGTCGGCGCCCGGGTGATGGTCGCGCGGGTGCGCTTCCGCCCCGGCCGCTATCTGCCGATCCTCCTGTGCCGTGTGTGCGGCCATAACGTGATGGCGCATCTGCGCGAAGACAGCGAAGCCAGCTACTCCTGGGACTGGATAGTGGAATTCCGGCCACGCAAGGTCCTCTCGCGCCTGGGCCGCCGTCTCGGATTGGGCCGCTCCGTCAGCTTTCCGAAACTCCAGATGCGCGCGATCGCGGCCGCGCATTGAACGTCTGGAAACCACCGTGCGGACTTTCAGCGGCGGCCTCAGTTCATGATTCATGCGTCAGCGGCGAGCCATCAGCGCCGCTCGCGTCCTTTCATCCGGCAGTCCGCTTAACCCCGTTTCGCGAATTCTGCCGGAATCATTCCTTATGATTTGCCTTATGACCTGCCTTATGATTCTGACGTAAGCACTTTTGACATTTCTCGACCAGCGGACTAATAGTTGCCATCCGGTCAGTCCGGAAGCAGCGATGGCCGATCTTGCAGTCGCGGGCAGGGAGGGCCAAATAAACAAGTTCTCTGAAAGGAGAACGGAGGTTCTTATGCTCGTGGGGACTCGCACGTGGGGAACTGCACTCCTGAGCGCCGCGGCCTCGGTGATGCTCGCGACGATAGTGGCCGTTCCGGCAGCCGCTCAGGTCAAACCAGGGGATTACATTACCGCGGATAGAGCGCCCAAGGTTCAAAACCTGGTCTCGCCCGGTGTGCTCTACAAGGTCGAGCACGGGATGACGATGAAGATCGTTCCGACCCAGCGGATCGATTGGCCGCCGCCTTACAAAGACGCGACCGAGAAATATTCGGCGCAGGTCCAACTGTCGGCCGATCATCGCTCGCTGGTCGGCTATGTCGCGGGGCAGCCGTTCCCGCTGATCGACGCGAACGATCCGTACGTCGCGACCAAGATCGCGTGGAACAACGTCTTCCGTCCGATCAACAGCGACGATTACGATCTGCGCTACTTCGATTGCGATACGGTTTATACCGCGCTCAACAAGCCGTTCTTCGAGATCGCATACGGACAGCTCGGCCACTACGCGGGCTACGATGAAGTCGGACGCACCGAAGTCGAGCCGCTGCCGACCGACCCGGACTTCAAGAAGACTGGACGGCTGTGGATGTTCTTTCTCGGACCAGAGCTGGCTCCGGTTGACGCCCGCGGCACCAGTCTGCTGCGCTGGCGCTACGCGGATCCGCGTCACGGCGACGACACCTGGACTTGGGAGACGGGATCTCGCCGCGTGCGCCGTTTGAATGAAGCGATCAACTCCTCGGCGACGGGATCGCAGACCTTCGATCCCGATCACTATTCAGGCTTCAATCCGAAGACCGAGGAATACGACTACAAGTTTATCGGGGAGAAAGAGATGCTCGCGTGCGTGCGCGCCGAGCATTCGCCCGAAGTGCGATGCCCCACCGATGGCGGCGGGAGCGCGTGCCCTGAGCTCTGGGAGATGCGGCACATGTACGTAATCGAGGCGCTGCCCCGCAAAGTCAACAACGCCGCCGCGCTCGACTCCCGCACCGTCATCTACGAAGACTCGGAAATGTGGTTCCAGCCGTATATCGATACCTATGACCGCGCGGGCCAGTTGTGGCGCAACCATATCTACTGGTCTGCGTTCCGGGATCGTCCGGTTCCCGACGCGAGGGTCGCGATCTATCCATACAAGCGCGAGTTCGTGGTCGGCGCGGCCTCGACCGACGTGCAATCCTCGATGGTGACGATGTGCTACCTGCCCGGAATGGAGACGCCGGAGCGCGAATGCTGGTACATCAACATGGGCGCAGTGGACAAGAGCTTCTTCACCCAGGAGGCGATGGTGCGCCAGGCGGTAAGCGGAGGCCGCTAGTCGTCCACCGCAATTCGCCCAAGGTTTGACTCGAAACCGGCGGGATCACTCGATCCCGCCGGTTGATTTTTCGGGAGACCGCCGCCGGCGCTCACCGTGTCATTCCCGCGCGCGTGCCCGCCGTGCGCGATAGCCCGTCCTGAGCGAAGCCGAAGGAAACCCCGGATTCGTCGCGAGGTCGCGCCACGATGCGAATCTCCGCACAATGCTTTTTCTATTCCCTCTCCCGCCGGGAGAGGGCGGCGCGGCGCGACGCTTGCGTTCTTTTCGCAAGCATGGTGACGCGTGGGTGAGGGTGCTGCTCCGGGATTCCTCGCGCGGCAGCCACGCGCGGGAATGACAGCAATCGAACAAAACCGCCTGTTTATATCGCGCACAAAGTGATAACCGTCGAAACGAGCAGCATCGATATGAGCCTCAAGCCTCCACCGACACGGCGCGAAGACGTGCGCGAAATTATTCATGGCGTGGAGGTCGCCGATCCCTACCGATGGCTCGAAGATGGCGCGAGCCCCGAGACTCGCGAATGGATCGCCGCGCAACAGAAGTACACCGCGCCCTTCCTCGACACGCCCGAGCGCGATCGTCTCCGCGCCCGATTCGCCCTGTGGACGCCAATGTCGAAGAGGCTGCCGATCAGCTCGCGTTCCTCTTCCGCGAATTGGGCATCACGAGCACATAGCGATTGCGAGGGCGCCGACGGTCATTTCCGCGCGCGTGCCCGCCGTGCGCGAGGAATGAAAAAGAAATTGGGGAGGGCGCTGGTAGTCTTCTGTT
The DNA here is from genome assembly GCA_963801665.1 of uncultured delta proteobacterium. GTDB lineage: Bacteria > Desulfobacterota > Binatia > Binatales > Binataceae > JBARDN01. The sequence goes on from CAWDFL010000003.1 coordinate 1,682,773, forward strand.
GCCGGAACTCGGGCTAGGCAGCGTGGTCGCGCAAGTAATCCAGGCTGCCCGGCAGGTCGCGGATCAGCCTGAGCAGCATATCCATCGCGGCCGTCTGAACGTTCCTGCCTGATTCCCAGCGAGACACAGTATTCCCGCCAAGGCGCAGCAGCTGGGCGAGATCAGCTTGCGTCAGACTGTAGCGTTCCCGGATCGCCCGGATCTCGTCTGCCGACAGCAACCCATGCCTCTTCCGGTAAATCGCGATCGCGTCTTCATGCAGCCGCTTGGCGTCTTGAAACCGGAGAACAATCTCGCCGCATTTCGGACAACTCAAATGAAGAGCCGAAGGCACCGATATCTCTTCGCCGTTGACCGGCAGACGGAGCGCTCCGCGCCTCTCGGCCATCTCGGTTCCACAAGACGGACACGTATCGTCAAGCAGGGTGCGCAGAGGTCGTCGCGCAAGAGTTTTTTGCTTACCCGTTTTCTTCATGAGGCCGATCCTCGTCTTCGTGAAACGAAATCAGGACGCAATTGCTCCGCAGAATCACCTTGACGTAGAGCACGCTTCCGGCGACCTCGGGCTTGAAAATGTACATCCACTCGCCGTTCGTCGCTGATCTTTTGCGTCCCGCACAGTCCTTAGCGGTCAGGCTGGCGAGCACGTCGCAAGCGTCCTCTTCATCGAGGCCTAGCTCGGCAAGCTCTCGAAGAGCTTTAAGGGTGAACGCGACCTTTCGGGCAATCGCAAGATCCTTGATCCGTCTCAGAGCGCTGGCAAGCCATCTGCCGGGCATGTCGCAGGTGAAACACCCTTTGATTGATTATGCATATGGTGAGTTATCTGATCAAACGGCTTGGCCTCGGTCGAACGCGCCGCGCGCAGTGGCAGCAGGGATCAGCGGCAGGCGGCTCGGGTTGCGGCTGCAATTGCGCCGATGTGCTCGGGGTTAACGAAGCCCCACACTTCCTTGGGCGTGCGGCCGTTGACCAGGTCACGCCGGTAGCTGAAGCAACCCAGGTATAGGGGCCGTATGTACATCACCGCTTCGAGCCGCTCGAGCTCCTCGTCGGTTAACTCGACGTGCTGGCGGTACGCGCCTACGGCCAGATTGATCCAGTCCGCGTTGCCCCAGGTGCCCCACATGAGCCAGGCAAAGTCCGCCAGACGCGGGCCGCGCCCCGCCGCCTTCCAGTTGATCGCCACCGGCCCTTGCTCGCCCAGGATCACATGATCCGGGGCGTGGAGGAGGTTGCCGTGCAGCAACGCCTCGGGCAGGCCCTGGCCGTCGTCGGCCGAGCGCACCTGGTCGCGGAGCCGCTCGAATCGCTCGCGCTCGGCCGGGGGGACCTTCGTGTTGACCGCGTCGAGGAACGCGAGCGCCGCCATGAGGTCCTGACGCGGGCTGCCCTCGCGGCTGGGGTCATCCCCGCTCGCTCCGCCGGGGCGGCTGACGGACTCGTCGAATGGCAGGGTATGCAGCCGTCCGAGCAGGTCACCCATGATGGCGAACTTCTCGCTGCCCTCGTGTCCGACGGCCGCGGGCAGCGGCCCGCCGGGGACGAAGCGGGTGACGAGGACGGTCGAGTCGTCGAATGCCGACACCGCGTCGTCGGTCGCGAGCCGCTCCGCCGGGTAGTCGTGCCGCTCCAGGAACCGCAGGATCGCGGCATCGCCTTCGACGCCGGCCTGCGGGCGCGCTGGCGAGAACGCGCGGGCAATCCACGGGTCGCCGTCGCGGCGGTCAACGCGAAAGACATGGTCATGGTGCTGACCGGCCTTCGTCGCGGCGATCGCGTCGATACCGTAGTGATCCCGGAGATGCGTGACCAGACGCTCACCGACGGGCTGGTGAAACATCCGGGCTTGGAGCCCTTCAAGGTCGGTGAGTGCTTCGGTGTAGCGCTGACCGGTGTCCTGCGCGTGGCGGCGGACAACCTTCTTGAAACTGCCGTGCTTGGTCATGGACAAGCCTCCTCTTTACACCCTCGTCCCCCAGCGGCGCGGTATTAAGAGATGGCCTAGATGTCGACAACCGTGAGGGCAGTTTCCCCTTCGCCATTGGAACCCCGGCTGGGGCGGATGTTCCACAGCTCGGCGACCGGTCGGCGCCGTGCTGCCACTCTTCTTGATCGGTCTCGCTCGTGTCAAGTGCCGCACTAGACGCCAATCACGCGGTCGCGGCGCGATGGTTGCGCTTTTTTCGCAAGCATCGTGACGAGTGGGTGAGAGTGCTGCTCCGGGATTCCTTGCGCGGCAGCCACGCGCGGGAATGACAGCAATAAGACCACCTGTTTATATCGCGCACAACGTGGTAACCCTCGACGCGAGGTACCTCGATATGAACCTCAAGCCTCCACCGACACGGCGCGAAGACGTACGCGAAATTATCCACGGTGTGGAAGTCGCCGATCCCTACCGATGGCTCGAAGACGGCGCGAGCGCCGAGACTCGCGAATGGATCGCCGCGCAACAAAAGTACAACGCGCCATTTCGCGACACGCCCGAGCGTGATCGTCTCCGCGCCCGATTCGCGCAGCTCATGAAGATTGACGGGCTTGGGATACCGATAGAGCGCAACGGCCAGTATTTCTATGCGCATCGGATTACCGACCAACAGCAACCCGTAATCTGCCGCCGGCCTGGTCTGAACGGTCCCGAAGAAGTCCTGATCGATCCCAACACGATGAGTGCCGATCACCTGACCTCTGTGGAGATCCTGGACATAACTAGAGATGGTGCCTTGCTTGCGTACGGAGTGAGGCGCGGCGGCGAGGACGAGCAGGAAATTCGCGTGCGCGACGTAGTTTCTCGCCGCGATCTTCCCGACACGTTACCTAGAGACCGGTACTACGGCTGTTTCTCCTGGCGCCAGGACGGCAGAGGTTTCTACTATTCGTACTTTAGCGGCGAGAAACCGTGCCTTCGCTTCCATCGTCTTGCGGCCGATCCTTCCACGGACGAGGAGATCTTTGAGACAATCCCCGATCGGTTGATTTCCCCGTTCGTGTCCGACGATGGCCGTTATCTTATCATCATAGTTTTTCGCAGCGCAGGACTATCACTCACTGACATTTACTTTCAGCGGATTGGCAGCGACGAACCAATCAGGCCCTTAGTTACTGAGCTTGAAGCGGCATTTGTGCCCGGCTATGTCGGTGAGGCATTGATCGTGCGCACTAACTGGGAAGCGCCGAACTGGCGTGCGATCCGCATAGATCTGAACAATCCTGGCCGAGCTTCGTGGCGGGAGATCATTCCGGAAGGTCCCTGGCGCATGGAATCTCTCTCGGCGATTGGCGGCAAACTGCTCGTCACATATCTGGAAAACGTCCATTCGCGGGTCTGCGTCTTCGAAGCGGACGGAACCTACGTCCGTGATATAGATCTGCCCAGCGCTGGAACGGCGGGACCGCTCTGGGGCAGGTGGCACCGCGGCGAGAGTTTCTTCTCGTTTGCGACCTTCAACACACCTCCGATCATTTATCGTTACGATGTGACGAGTGATGAGCTTAATGAATGGTGGCGAGAGGAGGTGCCCGCTGACTTCAGTGCGCTCACCTTTCATCAGGTCTGGTACAACTCGAAGGATGGTACTCGGGTACCCATGTATCTGTTCCATCGACGAGACGCCGATATAGATGGATCACGGCCGGCGCTGCTTACTGGTTATGGCGGATTCGACGCAAGCTATTCACCATTCTACTGGCCGCTCGTACTCGCCTGGGTAGAGGCTGGCGGAATCTTCGCACTCGCCAATTTGCGTGGTGGCGGAGAGTTCGGCGAGCAGTGGCATCGAGCTGGGAAACTTGACAAGAAGCAAAATGTCTTCGATGACTTTATCGCCTCGGCGCAGTGGTTGACCGAAAATCGTTACACGAATCCCGATCGGCTCGCGGTTATCGGCGCCAGCAACGGGGGCTTGCTGGTCGGAGCCGTACTGACCCAAAATCCTGAGCTTTTCAGAGCAGTGATATGCGGAGCGCCGTTACTTGATATGATTCGCTATCATAAGCATCCGCTCGCGCGCTTCTGGATTCCCGAATACGGCTCGTCCGATGACCCGGAGCAATTCGCATATTTGCGCGCCTACTCGCCCTACCATAACGTTAGAAAAGGTAAGCGATACCCGGCGGTTATGTTCGTCACCGGCGATGCGGATACCAGAGTCGATCCGATGCATGCGCGGAAAATGGCGGCCGCATTGCAGTGGGCATCCGCATCTGACGATAGGCCGATTCTTCTGTATTATCGCGCGGCGGCTGGGCATATCGGCGCTCTACCAATCGACGCGGCCATTGAGGAAGCTGCCGATCAACTCGCATTTCTCTTCCGCGAATTGCACGTTACGAGTTCATCGGAGTAGACACTGCCTTGCGTAGGTTCTTCACCGCGGCTTTCGTTCACGGTGAGGGAACCAAATCTGACGATTGTCGGCGTTGGCGTCATTAAACGCTTGAATTCTTTTGACATCGTGCGGATGCTGTACTTATACTGACACGCTGTCAGAACTGGAAAATCTTTCCAGGCAAGGGCAGATCTGCAGTCGCGGGCAGGGACGCCAATTGAACAAGTTCTCTGGTAGGGGAACGGAGGTTTTTATGCGTTTGTGTACTCGCTTGTGGGAAAACAAAATCCTGAGCGTCGCGGCGTCGCTGATAGTGACCGCGATGGTGGCTGCGCCAGCGGCGGCTCAGGTCAAACCGGGTGATGTCGTCACCGCCGCCAACGCGTCGGTGGTGCGCAACCTGGTTTCGCCGGGGGTCTATGCGCGCGTGCAGATGGGCATGCGGATGGATATCGTTCCGACCGGACGTATCGATTGGCCGCCGCCGTACAAGGACGCGACCGAGAAGTACGCCTCACAGGTCACGCTCAGCAAGGACCATCGCACGATGATCGGATACGTCGCGGGGCAGCCGTTTCCGCTGCTCGATCCGAACGATCCCGACGTCGCGACCAAGGCGATCTGGAACAACGTGTTTCGCCCGATCCAGAGCGATGACTACGATCTGCGGTTCTTCGATTGCCAGAACCAATATCCGAAGCTTGGCGGCGCCCAGCGCATGATCGACGACGTTCTGGGTCGGCCACTATGCCGGCTACAGCCTGGTGGGCCGCACCGAAGTCGAGCCGCTGCCGACCGATCCTGATTTCAAGGTCACCGGACGCCTGTGGATGTTCGCGTTGTATCCCGTGCTGGCGCCGGCGGCGGAGCGCGGCACCGGCCTTATCCGGTATCGCTACGCCAATCCGAATCAGGGCGACGATTCCTGGACCTGGACCACGGGAGCCCGCCGCGTGCGCCGCCTCAATGAATCGCTCTTGAGCGATAACACCGGCGTCGGCAGCTTCGATCCGGATCACTACTCGGGCTACAACCCGAAGACCGAACAGTACAACTATAAGCTGCTGGGCGAGCAGGAGATGCTGGCGTGCGTGCACGCGAAGAATTCGCCCGAAGTGACCTGCCCCTACGACGCGGGCTCGTCGGCATGTCCCGAAAACTGGGAGATGCGCCACATTTACGTAGTCGAGGCGACTCCGCGCAAAGGCGTCGTCCAGTCGACCAACGTCCTGGAAAGCCGCAACGTGGTATATCTCGACGCCGAAGTGTGGTTCCAGCCGTACGTCGATGAGTACGATCAGAAGGGCGAGTTGTTCCGCACCAATCTTTATTGGCTGGCGTATCGCGATCGTCCGGTCCCCGATGCGCGCGTGGCGATCTATCCGTTCAAGCGCGAATTCGTCGTCGGCGCGAGCGAGCTTGACGTCCAGGGCGGCCTTTCCGAGATGTGCTATCTGCCCGGCCAGCACACGCCCGAGCGCGAATGCTGGTACATCAACATGGGCGCGGTGGACAAGGACTTCTGCACCGTGCGCTCGATGGTGGCGGCCGCGGAAGGCGGACAAGGCTGAGCGAAGCAGGACAGGCGCCGAAAAGAACGCGCCTGCGATCTGAATCCAAACCGGCGGGGTCATCGGACTCCGCCGGTTTTCTTTTGTGCACGAGCAGGCGCCCGCCGTCTGATCCCAGGGGCCAGCCGCGGGATTCCTCGCGCGGCAGCCACGCGCGGGAATGACACTCACAGAAGCATTGGTTGGGCGTGCCTGCGGCGCGCCCGTCTTCGGAAGAATCACCGGCTAAAGCCGGTGCCACTTTCAGAGGCTGCAATATCGCGACCTACGGCAGCATCGAGAGCGACTCGCTTTCTTTGTCGGCGGGATAGAACGCTTCGATGTGCAGCTCCTGAAGAGTCACGTCCTCGGGCGCGGACAGCGTCGTGATCGTGCTGAACATCCGCGCGATTTTTCCGCCGGGCGTCCGGAGCTCGAACGAGAGCATCAGGGCGGGCGGAGCTTCGAGGTCGGGCTCGCGCCAATTTGCGGGAACGCCGGGATAGGACAGGATCGCCGTGATAAGCTCTTGCATCGAATTGTCGCGCGCCCATGCAGCGGCGCGATAGGCCTGGTTGAGCAGCGATTTCGCGATCGGCTCCCAGTTGACGATCACCTTGCGGATCGCATTCGGATCGAACAGCAGGTGCAACAGATTCATCCGCGGCTCGGCGGCGACCGTGAGCGGCAGAAACCCGGCAGGAGGCTTGCCCATCACGGCGGTGAGAAATCGCACGAACGCCGCGTTGCCCATCACGAGGTTCCAGTGCCGGTCGAATGCGAACGCGCTGCGCGGCTCCTGCTGGCGCAGGATCATTTCGAGCGCGGCGCGCACGTGGCTCATCCGCGGATCGTCGAGGCTGGTCTCGCGATAGACCGGCGCGTAGCCCGCCGCGAGCAGCAGGATGTTGCGCTCGCGCAGAGGAACGTCGAGCACGTTGGACAGCGTCAGCAGCATCTCGCGGCTGGGCGCGGAGCGGCCGGTTTCGAGAAAGCTGATATGACGGCTGGAGACTTCGGCCTCGAGCGCGAGATCGAGCTGGCTCAGATGACGCGACTCGCGCCATCGCCGAAGCAGCGGCCCGGCGCCCGATTCGATTGCGGTCCCGTTCTGATGGGTATCCATAGCTGAAACCGTAGCAGCCGCGATGTTCTTGAGCCATTACCTTGCAGGTAATCGAGTGCCGCGCGGCGGGAGACCTGCAAGCCCGTCTCCCGCCGTTGCGGATTTGGCTAGCGTGACGGCGGCGGAGCAGGCGCCTCGTCGGTGAAGCCAATCACCGACTTGAAGCGGCCGTCGCTGCCGAGGATGCCGATATCGGTGCCGACGAAATGCAGCGGCGCTTCCTTGGTGCCCCAGCCTCCCACTGGAAGCGGACGAACTCGTGATGCGCCTCGTCGGCGGACTTGAGACGGAACTGGTACTCGACGCCGAAGGCCGCATGCACCGTCGCCATCATCGCGGAGACACCGTCGTGGCCGATGCCGGTGCGATGCGCGTCGACGTAGTTGCCGTCATCGCTCCAGGTTTTGGCGACGAGCTCGCGGCGGCGGCGCGCGTCGCGTTCGTTCCACGCCGCGATGTAGGAAGTGATCAGTTCGTTGACGTTGCTCATGTTCGTACTCCTTCTCTGCGTTGCACAATCGGCCGTCCGGTGCGATTGCGTTTGATGGTCATGATCTAAAAACGATTCGCGTGCGCATCAATTACGCGCCACGTAATGCCCGCGCTTGTGTTGCGATGACTTGCGGTCGTCCAAACCCGACCTAACCCTTGTTCCCTTCCCGCACGGGAAGGGAGACGCGTTATCGTTAGCTGCATTGCACGACATCCAGTACCTCGCCTTATCGATTCGCCGCCGGGTTCAGCTTCGCGCGAATGCGATCAGGTCGCGGTTCAGGCGCTCCATGTGCGTGAACATCAGGCCGTGCGGCGCGCCTTCATACACTTTCAGCTCGGCGCCGGGAATCAGCTTTGCGGTTCTGCGTCCCGTGAGTTCGAGCGGAGTCGATGCGTCCTTGTCGCCGTGGATGACGAGCGTCGGGACCGAAATTTTCGGCAGCTCGGCGCGGAAGTCGGTCTCGCAGAAGGCGTGATTGCATCCGAGCGCCGCGACCAGCGAGCATTGGAGGCTCAGGCTCAGCACCCACGCCCTCATCGCGGGCGAGGTCTCGGGCACGAAGAACGGGTCGGCGTTGTCGGAGAGCCATCGCGGGTAATCTGCGGCGAGCTGCGAGCGTATCTGCTCGAACATCGCGTTGGGAACGCCGTCGGGATTATCCGGAGTCTGCAAGACGAACGGCGTGGTCGGCGCGATCAGCACGATACGCGCGACGCGGCTGTCACCATGGCGCGAGAGGTAGCGCACGATCTCGCCGGCCGCCATCGAGTGTCCGACCAGTGTCGCGCCGCGCAGATCGCGATCGTCGATTACGGTTGCGAGATCGTCGGCGAGCGTGTCGTAGTCGTAGCCGGTCGAGGGTTGGCCGGAGCGGCCGTGTCCGCGGCGGTCGTACGCGACGCATCGGAAGTCCGCCGCCGCCATCGGCGCCATCTGGTATTGCCACATGTCGGCGTTGGCCGACCAGCTCGAAATGAAAACGACCGGGCGACCCTCGCCCCAATCCTTGAAGTAGAGTTGGGTGCCGTCGCCGGCGGTGACGAACGGCGAGCGCGGCGTGCGCGGCGCGATCGCGTCTGACTTGAGAGCGGTTTGTCTTTCCATGATCGAGTCCTCCATCCGACGAGTGATGAGCTGACAGTAGTCATCGTGAAGATGAAGTCGATTACTTGAGAGGTAATGCGCAAGCGATGCCCTTATCTGGACAAGGTGGGGCCTTGGTCTGTTGAAGGTCGGCCAAATTCGGTGGGTTCGTTTGGTATCTTTTCTAGGGGCTCAAAAAATAAACTCCTTGTAGATGCTGCCGAATTTGCCGCGATGGCTTCGTTTCAGCAGCTTTTTCGGTCATCGATTTTCGGAGCAAAAAACTCAACACGAAGGCACCAAGGAAGACGCAGACACCAAGGCACGAAGAATACGCAGTTCCGCGCGCGGCGCGCGGGAATGCGTCAGTTCTTTGTGTCTTCGTGTCTTGGTGGTCGGATTGAACATGCCGATCGGTTCCCCGCGATAAGCTTTGCACGAAGTGAAGTAGGGCATAAGGCTGAACAGTTCAGCCATGAACAAATCTGGCAAAAACCCGAACGATCGTTAGGGAAGCGGCGGCGGCCTCAGAAAGCGTGGGATCGCAGGATAACGCCTGTGCCACATGGCTTTTCGGCAGATCGGCGGCATGCGGAGACGGGCGCGTCCCGACGCGCCCCTACGAAAAGGGCAGGTCATAAAATCGGGATTTGTAGGGCGCGAGTGGGTCTCTTCCAGTATCGGCCGGCGGCTCGCCGGCCGACGCGAAGCGTCATCGGCGTGGACGGAGACCGCGGAGCAGCACCCTCACCCACGCGTCACGATGCTTGCGAAAAAAGCGCAAGCATCGCGCCGTACGGTAATTGGCATGCACTACGCGCACCCTGATGGACGACAATCGGATGCCCTGGGGCGGAGTTGATTCTCAGGCAATCGACCTAACCCCTATCCTCTTCCCGCACGGGAAGGGGACGCCTGTCGCAAGGGATTGGAGTGGTTTGGCAGATTCCCGCTGCTACTAGCAGCGATCCGGCTGCCTTTGTTGTCATCGAGGTTCGGTTTCTGACTCCCCTTCCCGTGCGGGAAGGGGTCGGGGGTTAGGTCGATTTTTTGGCGTGCTCGGGGAACCAGGTTCATTTTCCCGTAGCGGCCTTGCGCTGCATTTTCTTTTAATCGCGCGGCGCTGCGCGCCGCGCTGAATTCGGTTCCTCACCTAACCGCGTGCCAGTGGCACCTCCCATTACTGGGCGAGGAATCGGACGCGCGCGTGCGGAGTTCAGATCAGGCGAAGGCGCCTTGTTTGCGTTTCGGGAAGGCCATTTGCCGCATCCATTCGGGAGGGCCGTCCATGAATCCGATCGAATTGAGATACAACTCGCCGCCGAGCAGGCGGCGGAGCAGCGGCGTCGCGCGATGCCATACTTCCTCGCGCACCGACACCAGGTGATTTTCCTGCACGCGCAGGAACGGCCGCACGTAGTATGCGAACAGCGCGCGGCGCTGTCCGGCGCGAGTGATGTTCGCGCCGGTGCGATGCCACGTGTAGCCGTGCAGGATCGCGAGCGAGCCGGCCGGAGCGATCAGCGGCACGCAGGTGTAGGACATCTTGGGATCGGGGTTGTTGCGCATCCGATGCGACCCTGGAACGTATTCGGTGCCGCCATTTTCGAGCGTGAAATCGTCGAGGATCCAAATCGCGTTGGCCGACAGCGGCGCCTCCGGATGCGGCGGCGGCACGTAGCCGGAATCCGAATGCAGCAGCATCGGCTCGCCGCCCGGTCCGGTGGTGTTGGAGGAAAATCCCGAGAGGATAAAATCGCCGCTTAAGACTTGCTGCATTATCGCCATCACTTCCGGCTGCTGAACAGCCCGCTCGAACACCTCGCCTTTGTTGACGAGGTTGAAGACGCGCTGGTTTGCGCCCTCGGATTCGAGAAAGCCGACGCCGGCGGCGCGTTCGGCGGAATTCAGCGCGTCGATCTGGTCGCGCAGGCGGGCGAGCGTCTCGCGCGGAATGAAATCGCGTATAAGCGCGATACCGTCGCGCTCGAGGGCGGCAATGGTGCGGTCGAGATCAAAATCCATCGCGGACGCAAACCTCCGTCGTTTCAGCGAGAGTTCCTGAACGATCGGTTAATTGTGCAACAATGGCCTCTTGCGTGGCAATCCGGCCTGTAAGAGAGGCTGTCGAAAAATTACCGCCGCGCGATCTGTAATGACCGGCGAGACGCCGGTCCTACTGAACGAATGCCTAATGCCAATAGGGCCGCCGTCTCGGCGGCCTCTTACCAATGGTATCTGCAACTCACAAATGTGTTGGTCTCCGTTTATCGGCTGCCTCTAAGAAGCGGTGGTGGCTCGTATGAAAAATACCATGGCGCTCGACGAGTCTGTCATTCCCGCGCGCGTGGCTGCCGAGCGCGCAAAATCCCGGACGAAGGTCCGCTGCACGTGGACGTGGACTCGGAGCATGCACGCCTCGGGATTTCTCCCTTCGGTCGAAATGACGAATGTGGGCTTGGTGCATGAGTATCGGAGTTCAGCCGATCCCGTGGCGTCATTCCGAGCCTTGGGCGAGGAATCCCGAGGCGTTCGTGCACTCACGCCGGAGTTGCAGGTAGGCCGCTGCACGAGCACTAGATTTATTTTTGACTTCAACTAGCGCGGGCTTATGGGCGAAATGCTGCCGAAGGGCGGAGCATTCGGGATTCTTCGCACGGCGGCCACGCGCGAGGAATGACAATCATGGAATGGCCGCGCAGTCGTGCTTCATGGCTCGAGGCGATTGAGATCGCGCGGATATAGCGTGGCTTCGCGGATGTTCTTGAGGCCGAGCACCTGGCATGTCAGGCGCTCGAGGCCGATTGCGAGGCCTCCATGCGGCGGCATCCCGAAGTCGAACATCCGCAGATGGTTTTCGATCAGGCATATCAATAAAAGCGCAAAGTCATAGTGGCGCGGGCGTCTCGCCCGTGGGGGACGGCGGGCCAGGTGCCACTGGCACATGGCCCGCCCACCAATTGAATGCGCCGCAGGCGCAGCGCGGGAAACATTCCACCCATCGGCCGCCGATAAGAGGAATTCATTGGTGGGGCGCGCCTGCGGCGCACCCGTCTCTCACGGGCGAGACGCCCGCGCCACTATTTCCTCTGCCTTGATCTGGTGATTCACTGCCATGACCAGGCGGCGCGAAAGACGGGCGGCTCGCGAGCCGCCCCTACGAAGACAGGTTTGGTTGTCATTCCAGCGCGCATGGCGACCATGCGCTGGAATGACATCGGAGCGCTGCTAGTGCGTTAGCAGCATGTAGATCGTGCCCGAGAGGAGAACCAGGAGGCCGGGGTTTACGTGGCGCCAGAGGAGGATCGCGCTGACGCCGATCGCGATTGCGAGGCCTAGCGGATTCATGTGCCCGGTGATCGGACTTACGATCGTCAGCCGCGCGATTGCGTAGGTGCCCGCGCACATCAGGCCGATCGCCACCGGCGCCATCCCGCGTTGCACTGAAAGGCGCCATGGCGAGCCCTCGAAATGGACCCATAGGCGGTTCGCGAACAGCGTCAATACACAGTCGGGCAGGAAAAACGCGATGCCGACGACCGCCGCGCCGATCGCGCCCATCAGCTTGTAGCCGATCACCATCACCATCAGCATGTTCGGGCCCGGCGCGACCTGCCCGAGGCTATAGATGTCGCGGAAGCCCTTGTCGGTCAGACTGAACCAGTGCACCGTCGCATGCTGCATCTCCGGCAGCACCGCGGTTCCTCCGCCGACCGCGAGAATCCCCAGCATCGTGAAGACCAGTCCGAGTTTGAGCAGTTGGGTTCTCATCGGGGAGTCCTAATGGCGCAAATTTCCGTGGCGCGGTCCGCGATGAAACGGCATGTGCAGCTCGGCGGTTTGCGCGAACGATCCGCCGGAGCCGGGGCGATAGAGGAGGATCGCGATCGGTCCCAAAACCAGCAGCACCCACACCAGGGAGATTCTGAAAATCGAGACCGCGGCGAAAGTGATCACGATAATCGCGAGGTCGAGCGGCTTGGTAAACTGGCGGCGTCCGAGTTGCAGGGTCACGACCGTGAGCATCCCGACCGCCGCGGCCGCAATACCGAGCAGGAACTGATTGACGCGCGGATTGTGCGCGGTGTTGGTCCACAGGACGCCCAGCGTCATCACGATAATCGCACCGGGAATCATCAGGCCGATGACCGCGGCGATCGCGCCGGGAATTCCGCGCAGGTTGTCGCCGACGATCACGGCGATATTTACCGAATTCAGGCCGGGCAGAGTCTCGGAGATCTCCAGCGTCGCGAGAAAGTCCTCGTCGGTGAGCCACTTGGCGCCGCCGACGACGTACTCGCGTTCATAGGCGACCACGCCGCCGCCAAAGCTGACCAGTCCCGCCATGAAGAACAGCTTGAAAAGATCAAACAGCGAGGCCCGCTTGGCCGCGGGCGCGGTTTCATTCGCGGTGTTTGATGGCGGCATTTCCCAATCCGTAGACCAGCGCGGTCTTGGTAGTGCCGCGTTCGATCCAATCCGAGCAACGTTCCTGGAGGCCGAGATAGAACTGCTCCGACAGTTCGCGTGGCTTCTTGTGCATCGCCGCGGGCCGGTCGAATTTGAGCTGAAACGCGAACTCGGCGACCAGCGGCTGGTCGCTGTCGCGTACGCGCCAGACCGCGACGTTGCACTTGGCGCTCAGATGGCCGCCGAAGTCGAGCACGCCGAGGTCGAACAGGTACTCGGCGATCGAGGCGCCATGCACCGGCGCCATCGTGGCTTTCGGATTCGCGCCGATCGTCCCGAGCGCGGGAAACGCGTTCGCGATCAGCTCGACCTTCTGCGTGAGCAGGATATTGGGCGTATCGAGCTCGCAGTTATGCGAATAGACCAGGCGAATGCCGACCGAGTCATCCTTGGGCTGCAGGATCTCTTCCTTGAACTTGATCGTGTAGAGGCACGGCAGGAGCGGGCGCACGTCAACCGCAGCGGCGGTGGTCTTGCTTGAATGGCGGAATTTCAGGACCAGCTCGTGATTGGATTCCGGCAGTCCGTGCTTGTAGAAAGTGCGTTTGCGCAGGATGAACCCCGCGTTGTAGAGCTTGAAATGCGGGGTGTCGAAGAACACGACCTCGCGAATCTGCGGAGCCAGGCGCTTCCTCTTCCTCCATCTTGCTCAGATGCACCCCCAGGCTTTTGGCGGTGTGATGCGCGATCTTCCAGAACTTGTGAAATGAGGCGGGCTTATGGAACTTGTCCGCGCTGAGCAGCAGCTTGTATTCGCGGTACGTGATTTCGTCCGCCGGAATCGGCTCGTAGAGATTTTTGTGATTCGCCTGTGGGCTCATCCGGGTTAAGTTCAGGCTCCGCTTTCAATCAAGCGTCGTGAAGCGCGACGCTTGACCCATCGAAGTAACAGTCCCAGCGGCAATGGTCAATTGTCTAGCGGATGGAGCACGCCGCGGCGCGCGGCGGCTTGATTTAAGCGCCGGTTTCCCGCACTTACGGAGTATGGAAACCAATTCAAGCCTGTGGGCGCGGCTGCAATCCGCGGTGCCGAGAGGAGTCAGCGTGTCGTTGCCGATCTTTGCGGCCTCGGCCGAGAACGCGGAGATCCACGACGTCGAAGGGCGGCGCTATATCGATTTCGCCGGTGGAATCGCGGTGCTGGGAATCGGGCATCGCCATCCCCGCGTCATCGCTGCTGCGCAGGCGCAGCTCGCCACTCTCACGCATGCCTGTTTTCAGGTCACGCCGTATGAGTCTTACGTGCGGCTCGCGGAGCGGCTGAACGAGCTTGCTCCCGGAGCGCAGCCGAAAAAAACCATCTTCCTGACCACCGGAGCCGAAGCGATCGAGAACGCGGTAAAAATCGCGCGCTACGGGACCGGGCGCAGCGGCGTGATCGCCTTCGAGGGAGCGTTTCACGGGCGCACGCTGATGGCGCTGGGGCTCACGGGCAAGGTGAATCCGTACAAGGTCGGGTTCGGACCATTTCCGCCGGACATTTTTCACGCGCCATTTCCCGACGAGTTTCATGGCGGCAGCGTCGCGGCGTCGATGAATGCTATCGAAGGGATTTTTCATTCCTCGCTCGAGCCTGCGCGCACCGCCGCGATTATCATCGAGCCGGTCCAGGGCGAGGGCGGCTTCAACGTCGCGCCGGCCGAGTTCCTGCGCGCGCTGCGCGCGCTGTGCGATCGCCACGGGATCTTGCTTATCGCCGACGAGGTGCAGACCGGCTTCGGACGCACGGGGCGGATGTTCGCGATCGAGCACGCGGGCGTGGTGCCGGACCTGATCGCGACGGCGAAGAGTCTCGGCGGCGGGTTTCCGATCTCCGCAGTGACGGGCGCGGCGAAGTTGATGGATAGCGTCGCGCCGGGCGGCCTCGGCGGAACCTACGCCGGGAATCCTGTCGCATGCGCGGCGGCGCTGGCGGTGCTCGACGTGATGCGCGATGAGGATATCCTCGCGCGTGCGGCGAAGCTCGGCGCGATGGTCCGGGCGCGGCTGCATAAGATGCAGCACGATGCGCGGTTCGGATGTATCGGCGATGTGCGCGGCCTGGGCGCGATGCTGGCGTTCGAGCTGGTGAAGGATCGTGCGAAGTCCGAGCCTGCGCCCGAGCTGACCCGCCGCCTGGTCTTGCGCGCGGCGGAACGAGGACTGGTGATCCTCTCGTGCGGAACTCACGCGAACGTGATCCGGATTCTCGCGCCGCTGACCGCGCCGCTCGAACAGGTGGACGAAGGCATGAGCATCCTCGAAGCCTCGCTCGCCGACGTACTCGCGTGACCCGTGTTTGGTCCCTCTCTCTTTCAGGGCGAGGAATAAAGTTTCATCGGCGCGGCGATGACGCGCTGACGCGGTAGTATGCGCGCGATCCAGGATTGTCGCTTGAAAGCGCGCCATCGTGGCGCTACGGTTCGCAATTATCCGCTTTTCGAGCGCGGGCTGAACTTCGATGTCAGGCATACCCACACTGAATCCGCTTTCGCCCGAAGCCGCATCGATCTTCCATTTGTTCATCGCGATCCTGCTGGTGATGCTCGCGATCTTTGTGCTGGTCGCGGCGCTGGTCACGGTTGCGGTGATTCGTTATCGCGATCGCGAGGGCGCCGCTGATGCGCGCCAGGAATTCGGAAACACGCGGCTCGAAATAATCTGGACCGTGATTCCTGCACTCTTGCTGATCGTGATTTTCGGTTTCACCGTCCGCACCATTCACGCGTCGGATCCTTCGGTCGCCGGGCACGCGCCCGACCTGCGCGTGATCGGCCATCAATGGTGGTGGGAGGCGGACTACCTCGGCTCCGGAGTCGTCGCCGCCAATGAGATTCACATTCCAACCGGCCGCCCGATTTTGATCGACTTCGAATCCGCCGATGTGATCCACGATTTCTGGGTGCCGGAGCTGGGGCGCAAAATCGACGCGATACCGGGTCATCCGAATCACATCTGGATCAGGCCGACAAGCCCGGCGAGTACCTTGGAACCTGCGCGGAGTTCTGCGGCAATCGAGCACGCGTGGATGCGGATCATCGTGATCGCTCAGACGCCCGAGGACTTTGCCGCATGGCAGCGCGCGCAGCTGGTCGTTCCCGCAGTCCCGACGGCGGGCGCCGCCGCGCGGGCGCGCAATCTTTCGCGACCAGACTTGCGTCAACTGTCACACGATCGCCGGCACGCTGGGCAATCAGCGGATCGGTCCCGATCTGACCCATCTGGCGGACCGGAGCACGATTGCGGCGGGAGCTGCGGCGAACACTCCCGCCAATCTTCTGAGTGGCTCAAAGATCCGAATTCGATCAAGCCCGAAAGTCACATGCCCGAACTTCAAGCTCAGCCGACGCGCAGGCTCACGCGCTCGTCGCCTACCTGGAGACGCTCAAGTGAGCGGCCTGGCTGATCAGACGCGCGCCGGCGAGCCGAGCCAGGTCGGCGAGCGCGCAGGGGCTGCTCGCGTGGGTCGCGTCGGTCGATCACAAGCAGATCGGGATCATGTACATGCTCTCGTCGCTGCTCTTCTTCGGAATCGGCGGGATCGAGGCGCTGTTGATCCGCATCCAGCTCGCGGTGCCGAACAATCACCTCTCTCGGCCCGGACACCTTCAACCAGATCTTCACGATGCACGGCACCACGATGATTTTTCTGGTCGTGATGCCGATGCTGACCGGGATGTCGATCTACGCGATACCGCTGATGATCGGCGCGCGCGACGTGGCGTTTCCGCGGCTCAATGCGATGAGCTTCTGGCTCCAGCTATTCGGCGGGAATCTTGCTCTACTTCAGCTTCTTCGCCGGCGGCGCGCCGAACGCCGGATGGTTCAGCTACGCGCCACTCTCCGAGCAGGCGTTCTCGACTCTCGACGGACTGACTACTGGGTGCTGGCGCTGACCTGCCTCGGAATCGGCTCGATCGCGGGCGCGATTAACTATGATCGTGACGATTGTGAACCTGCGCGTGCAGGGCCTGACGATCCGCCGCCTGCCGCTTTTCGTCTGGATGACTCTGGTCAACTCGTTTCTCATGATCCTGATGGCGCTGCCGGTTCTCAATGGCGCGCTGGTGATGCTGCTGATCGGACCGCTTTGCTGAACTGCGCACGTGCTTCGCGCCGGCGTTCGGCGGCTCGGCGCTTTTGTGGCAGCACTACTTCTGGGGCTTCGGGCATCCCGAGGTTTACATCATGATCCTGCCCGCGTTCGGGATGATCTCGGAAGTGATTCCGGTGTTCTCGGGCAAGCCGATTTACGGCTACGACTTCGTCGCCGCATCGACGGTCGCGATCGCGTTCCTGTCATTCACGGTATGGGCGCATCACATGTTCGCGGTCGGCATGGGCCACGTCTACGACTTGTTCTTCGTCTTCACCAGCATGTCGATCGCGGTGCCGACCGGCGTCAAGATTTTCAACTGGACCGTGACGCTCTATCACGGAAGAATCCGCTTCACGACCTCGATGATGTTCGCGCTCGGGTTTCTCGTGATGTTCACGATCGGCGGACTGACGGGCGTCAGCTTCGCGGTGATTCCGATCGACTGGCAACTCACCGACACCTACTACCTGGTCGCGCATTTCCATTACGTGCTGTTCGGCGGGACCGCGCTCGCGATCTTCGCGGGACTCTACTACTGGTTTCCAAAGATGTCCGGCCGCATGCTCGATGAGCGGCTCGGCATCTGGCATTTCTGGCTGACTCTGATCGGATTCAACCTCACGTTCTTTCTGATGCATCCGCTCGGCATGATGGGGATGCCGCGGCGCGTGTACACCTATCCCGACCTGCCGGGCTGGGCGATTCTGAACATGCTTTCGACGATCGGCGCGTTCATCCTGCTCGCCTCGGTGCTGGTGTTTCTGTGGAACGTCTATGTGAGCCTCACCTCGGGCAAGGTTGCGGGCGACAATCCGTGGGACGCGTGGACGCTCGAATGGGCGACCTCGTCACCGCCGCCGCCCGAGAATTTCACGCTGGTGCCTCCGGTGCATGGGCGGCGTCCGCTGTGGGACTTGAAGCATCCCGATCGCGCCGATGAGCGGGTCGCGGCCGCGCTGGAAGGGTAGGGCGATGGGCAAGGCGAAACTCGCAGTCAGCCTGTTCATCCTGTCAGAGGCAAATTTCTTTTTGCTGCTGATCATCGCGTACGTCTTTTATCATTCGTATCCCGGCGCCGGGCCGACTGCGGCCACCGCGCTCAATCCGCTGCGTACGGGACTCTTCTCGATTCTGCTCTTCGCCAGCAGCGCGACGATGATCATGGCGGCGAGCAGCTACCGCGCGCGGGCGCATCGCGCGACGCTCGCGTGGCTCGTCGTGACGGTGATTCTCGGCGGGCTGTTTCTGTCGGGGCAGGCGCTCGAGTACGTCGGGCTCTACCAGCACGGCGTCGCGGTGAATCGCAATCTGTTCGCAACCACGTTTTTCACGCTGACGGGCTTTCATGGCCTGCACGTTTTTATCGGCCTGGTGGCGATCGCGATCGTCGCCGGACTTGCCGCGACTGATCGCCTGGTCGGCAGCGAGCGCGAGGCCGATGCCTTCGAGGCGGTCGGGATCTATTGGCATTTCGTCGACGCCGTCTGGGTCGTGATTTTCAGCATCGTATACCTGTGGGCGATCCTGTGAACGGAATCGGCAACCTGCTGCGCGCGTGGGACTTCGATCCGTCGATCGTGATCGGATGTATCGCGCTGCTCGCGGCGTATGCGCTCGCGCATCGCGGCGATTATTCGCGCGCGCCGTGGTTCGTCGCGGGCGTCGTCGCGATGTTCCTTGCGCTGGTCTCTCCGCTCGACGCGCTCTCTGACGAGTACCTGTTCAGCGCGCACATGCTGCAGCATCTGATTCTCATTCTGATCGTGCCGCCGCTTCTGATTCTCGGCCTCTCGGAAAAATTTGTGGACTCGATACTCGAAGTGCCGGTGCTCGCGCGGATCGAGCGGATATTCGCGATGCCCGCGGTCGCGTGGACGCTCGCGATGGCGGTGCTGTGGATCTGGCACTGGCCCGCGCTCTACGACGCGACGCTCGCGAGCGAGGACGTGCACATCTTCGAGCATCTGTGCTTCCTCGTGACCGCGACCATTTTCTGGTGGCCGATTTTCGCGCCGGTCGCGCGCGCGCAGATGGAGCCGATGCTGGCGATCATCTACTTGGCGACCGCGATGGTCGCGAACAGCGTACTCGGGATACTTCTCACCTTCGCGAGCCCCGGTCTCTATTCCGCGTACCTGCATCCGAGCGACTCGCTCGGAATCCTGACGATGCTGCGAGACGGATGTGGCCTGACGCCCGCGGTCGATCAGCAGCTTGGCGGACTTCTGATGTGGGTGCCGGGTGGACTGATTTTTCTGGGTGCGATTATGTTTGTAATGGCCCGATGGTACTCGGAACCTGATGCGCACAGCCATACGGTCGGCGTCGGCGCGATCGGGAGGATGAACTAATGCCGCCAGATAGAGACCAGATCGACGCGAAAGCAGCGCAAGGCTGGACGGCGCCCAAGCCCGAGCGAGTGCCCGCGCCCACTTATCAACCCGCGGTGATGGCGCTGGGAATCACGTTCGGAGCGTTCGGGCTTATCACGTCGTACGCTTTTTCCGTCGTAGGGTTGATCCTGATCGCGTTCGCGCTTTCGCGCTGGATTGGAGAGTTGGTGCATGACGAGTGACGGAGAAAATCGCGCGCCCGCGCCGGGCGACGCTCTCAGTCCGGAACGCCGCGCGTTCGTGGTCAAGCTTTCGCTCGGGTTGATGGGACTTGCGGCCGCGCTGGTCGCGGTGCCGATCGTGGGATTCCTGATCGGTCCGCTGATCAAAAAGTTTCCCGCTATCTGGCGGCCGATCGGCAAGGCCGAGAGTTTTGCGGTTGGTAAAACGGTGCTGGTTTCGTTTCGCGATCCTTCGCCGCTCGCCTGGGCAGGAGTCACCGCCGAGACCGCCGCATGGCTGCGCCGCGACGCGAGCGGAGAGTTCACCGCGTTTGCAGTCAACTGCACGCATCTCGGATGCCCCGTCAGATGGCTCCCCGACGCGAACCTGTTCATGTGTCCGTGCCACGGCGGAGTGTACTACTCCAACGGCACTGTCGCGGGCGGACCTCCGCCGCTTCCGCTGTTCCAATATCCGGTCAGAGTCAACAACGGGATGGTCGAGATTCGGACCAGCGCGGTGCCAATCGGATGAATAAGCTGGCACGCGCGGCGATGAGACTCGTCGAGCCGCTGGTCGACGCGTTCGAGGAGCGCACCGGCCTCATCAAGCTGATGAGCGACCTCGCGCAGCATCCGGTCCCGCCCGACACCGGATGGTGGTACGTGTTCGGCAGCGCGACGTTGGTCGCATTCATGATCCAGGTGGTGACCGGTATCGCGCTTTCCACTTCGTACATCTCGTCGAGCGGCGACGCGTACCAGGCTCTGCAATTCATCACGACGCAGGCGCTGCTCGGGAACCTTTTGCGCGGGATGCACTATTTCGGCGCCTCCGCGATGGTCCTGCTGGTCGGGATTCATATGACGCAGGTCTTCATCATGGGCTGCTACAAGTATCCGCGCGAGTTCAACTGGGTCACGGGAGTGGTGCTCCTGTTCCTGACGCTCGCGATGGGATTTACGGGGCAGCTTCTGCGCTGGGATCAAAACGCGGTCTGGTCGATCGTGGTCGGAGCGGAGCAGGCCGGGCGGATGCCGGTAGTCGGCACGATGATGGCGCATTTTCTGCTCGCCGGGAAAACGATCGGCGGCGCCACGCTCTCGCGATTTTTCGCGTTCCACGTGTTTTTCATTCCCGCGATGATCTTCGCGGTGGTCGGAATTCATCTCTTCCTCGTGCTGCACGACGGAATCTCCGAGCCGCCGGTGGCAGGAGAGCCGGTCGATCCCGCGACCTATCACAAAAAGTACGACGAGCTGGTCGAAAAGCACGGAGTTCCGTTCTGGCCCGACGCCGCGTGGCGCGACGTGGTCTTCTGCGTCGCCGTTGTGATCGCGATCGTTCTGCTCGCCGCGATCTTCGGGCCGCCGAAACTCGGGCCTCCGCCAAACCCGAGCCTGCTAGCGCGCGACCCAGCGCCCGACTGGTACCTGCTGTGGTACTTCGCGTTGCTCGCGCTAATTCCGCACAAGATGACGACGCCGGTGATCCTGCTCGCGCCGCTGGTCGGAGTGATCGTGTTGCTGCTCGTTCCGATCGTGTCGAACACCGGCGAGCGTCATCCGCGCAACCGGCCGTGGGCGGTAGCCGCCGTGATCGTGATCGTCATGATGATCGCGACGCTGTGGGTCGAGGCGATTCGAGAGCCGTGGTCGCCCGATTTCACCGCGAAACCTCTCACCGCCGGGATTGTCGGCGTGAGCGAGGGGCCAATCGCCAACGGCGCCAAGCTGTTCCACGAGAAGGGATGCGAGTTCTGCCATCAGGTCGCGGGCGTCGGAGGTCATCGCGGACCCGACCTGACTTATGTCGGTGATCGCCTGACCAAAGACGACCTGACGATTCGAATCATGAACGGCGGCTACAACATGCCCGCTTACGCGGGAAATCTTTCGCCGGCGGATCTCGAGGACCTTCTGATCTTTCTCGGCTCGCGCAGGCATCCGAAAATCGCCGCGTCGGCCGGAAAATAGAGCGCGACGATTTCAGGTCTTGTCACGCGATCCGTACGAGACCGACAGACCCGCGCGCGCGTCCGACTGGATTCCGTACTGGGGAATCGGATAGCGCAGTCCATTGGCCGCCAGCCGCTTCATCCCATCGATCGCCTTGGGCACGAACTCGGGCGGTGTCGCGAGCAGCAACTCGTCGTCGAGCACCCCGCCGTAGCGGCGCTCCGCGTAGCAGGGAATCGAGAGGCTCGGCTCGCGCGTCCTGAGAGCGCGCCCCCACGAATCCGCACAGGCCGACTCGCCGACGACGCCCCAGTCGAATTTCCGGTAGCCGGCCCATTGCAGGCCATTGATAAACAGGATCATCTGGCCCGGCGTCGCGTAGATGAGGCAGATATCGGGCGGGTTCAACCGTCCCGACGCAAGCGGCGCCACCGCCATCGCGGTGTAGCGCCCATACGGAACGGTATCCATCGCGCGCTGATGCGCGGCCGAATCCTCGAGGGTCGAGAACCACACGCCGGCCATCGCCTTGCCCGAGAGCCACTCCTCGTTCTGCGGATGAAGTCCGATAACGGCGCCGCACTGCGCTCCGACCAGATCCTTCATCGTGATTCCGACGGTCCATCCGAGGCGCGCGGCTTGCGCGACGATCTGGTCGGTGGTGTGGATCGATTTCGGCCGGCGGATTTTCGGGATCGCTTCCATCTCCTCGATCGTCGCGTAGAGCTTCATCCCGATCGGCGTGGTGCGCAGCCGGAGCAGCCGGTTGAGATCGTCGATGATCACGGTCCAGTCGAAATTTGGTTGTGTGGATGGACTCGCGGTTTTGTCGCCGGTTGGTTCGGGCATGCCTTTATCCTTCTTCCCTGGAGTTGAATTCAGATTGGCGCTGCGCTCGGTAGCTAAAGGTGCCGAGTCTCGGCTGGTGTCGACCCCCAATCGTCATTGAGGCCGTCATAATATGTCACGGGCGCCGCCATCAGTTCGTCGATGTCAACGTTGTCCAGGCATCCGACATTGATGTTGTAATATTTGGCGCCGCTCATGTTCGGAATATCGACCCACTCGAACGGTCGCACGCCGCAATGCTTGCAGAAGAGATGGTGGGCGACCCGGCTTTTGCCCTGATAGTCAGTTAGTTGGGTCTCGCCGGCCATAAGGCGGAACATCTCCGGCTTGGCTTTCAGGATCCACAGCCGCATCTTCGTGCAGATGGTGCAGTTGCATTTGCCGGTGCCCGCACTGATGTCCGCATCGACCTCGAAGCGGATGGCGCCGCAATGACAGCTTCCCGTGTAGGTTCTTAGCATCGAAATTTTCCCCACTTATATTACGGCTGTTGATTCGGGATATACCGCACGACGACGCGAAATAGCGAACCGCAACGCCAAATTTTTGCCGGTCGCGCGGCCGGTTTCTGACCGTCCTAACCTTTGCGAAATTCGGCTCGCTACGCTGAGTTGCAATTACGAGCCAAATTGTCCGCAAACTGCTCACGCAATTCGGCACGTATCTTGGATTTCAGGTGACGATCGGAATCTTGAGATCTGACCTGATGATGCCTGACAATCCGATCCACGTCCTCCTGATCGAAGACAATCCCGCCGACATGCGGCTGGTCACCGAGGCATTGGCTGATAGCCGAGGCGCCCATTTCGCGGTGACAATCGCGGCTCGACTGGACGCAGCTCTCGAGTGCCTGCACGACGGCCACTTCGACCTCGTGATACTGGACCTCACCCGTCCCGATTGCTCCGCGGAAGACGCTGTCGCACGCCTCAATGATACGGCGGCGCGGCTGCCGATCGTAGTGCTGAGCGATATCGACGACGAACGCCTGAGCCGCGAGATCATAAAGCGCGGCGCGCAGGACTGTCTCGTCAAGCGGCCGCTCGATCGGCGGCTGCTGGTCCGCACGATCCTGAATGCGATCGAGCGCAAGCGGATCGAGGCGGAGATCGTCCGCGTCCGCGACGAGGCGCTGGAAGCAGTGGCTATGAAATCCGCCTTTCTGGCGAATATGAGCCACGAGATTCGCACCCCGATGAACGCGATCGTCGGGATGACCCGGATGCTGCTCGACACCTCGCTCGATTCCGATCAGCGCGAGTTCGGCGAGGTGGTGTGGTCGAGCGCGCATTCCCTGCTTCGCATCATCAACGACATCCTGGACTTCTCGAAAGTCTCGGCGGGCAAGCTGCGGCTCGAAGAGATCGACTTCAGCGCGACTGAGACGCTCGAAAGCGTGATCGGCCTGTTCGGCGAGCAAGTGCAGCGCTCCGAGATTGAGCTCGCGACGTTTGTCGACAGCGCGGTGCCGGCGAATCTGCGGGGCGATCCGGTGCGCCTGCGGCAGGTGCTGGTGAATCTGATTGGCAACGCGATCAAGTTCACCGACGCGGGCGAGATCGCGGTGACGGTCGAGCGCGCCGGCGTGTCGGGCACCGACGCGACTTTGCGTTTCTCGGTCCGCGACACCGGACCCGGCATCCCACTCGAGGCGCAAAGATCTCTCTTTCAGGCATTCTACCAGGCCGACGGCTCGACGACGCGACGGCATGGCGGGACCGGACTTGGGCTTGCGATCTCGGCGGAGATCGTCGCGCGAATGGGCGGCGAGATCGGAGTGGAGAGCGCTCCCGGACGCGGCTGCAATTTCTGGTTCACCGCGCGCTTTCGGCTGGGAGCGAACCCTGCTGAAAGCGTTGCCCGACCGATGAAAGATCTGCGCGGCCATAGCGTGCTGCTCTGCGCGCCCGACACTCTCGGCGCGCGCTTTCTTGCTCGGCAAATCGAATCGTGGGGAGCCAGATGCGAGCGCGCGACGACCGCGGAGCAGACGCTCGCGATCGTCTCCGGCGCGGCTCCGGAAGGGCATTCAGATGCGATTCTGATCGATTGTAACCTGGCCGGAATGGAGGGCCTTACGCTGGCGCGCCAACTCTCTGCCCACACCAGGTTTGCCGGACCCCCGATGCTGGGAATCTGCGATCTCGGGAGACGGCCGGACGGCGCCGCGATGCGCGCGGCCGGGATGCTCGCGGCGCTGGCCAAGCCGGTGCGCCAATCGGAGTTGTCGAGCTGGCTCCGCACCGCGATCGCGAGCGCGGAAGATCGTTCGCATCCAGACTTCGGAGCAGGTGCGCCGCACCGACAGATTCAGCTCAAGCCGTTTCGCGAGATAGCCGAAGCCTTCCCGCGCGAGGCGCGCGAGCGGGCGCGAATCCTGCTGGTGGAAGATCACGCGGTCAACCGCAGAGTAGCGCTCAAGATGCTCGAGCGATTGGAATGCCGCGCCGACTCCGTGAGCAACGGGCGCGAAGCAATCGAGGCGCTCGCGCTTGGTGCCTACAACATCGTGTTGATGGATTGCCAGATGCCCGGGATGGACGGATACGAAGTGACGCGCGAGATTCGGCGCCGCATCGGCGGCACGGCCAAAATCGCAGTCATCGGTTTGACCGCGCACGCGCTCGCCGGCGATCGGCAGAAGTGTCTTGACGCCGGCATGGACGACTATCTGAGCAAGCCGTTTCTTCCCGAGGACCTTGCCGCGATGCTCTCGCGATGGCTCCCGGACGGCGCGGCGGCGACCGAAACTACGCAGCGCGAAGTTATCAGCGACATGATCGAGCCTCCCGCGATCGATCCTGCGGCGCTGCGCAATCTCGAAGCGGCAGCCGACGACGGTCTCGAGTTCGTCCGCCAGCTCATCACCGTGTTCCTGGCCGACCTGGATGATCGCGTCGCCGCGATACGCTCGGGCGCGCGCGCCGGCGACCCGACCTCGATCGCGCATGCGGCGCACGCGCTCAAGGGAAGCTGTGGACACTTCGGCGCGAAGCGGCTGCTCGCGCTCTGCCGCGAGCTCGAAGCGCAGGCACGTGCGGGCTCGACCGACGGTCCAGCGACGACGATCATCGATTCGATCGAACGCGAATGCGCCCGCGTGCGCAGCGAGCTCGAGACTCATCTCGTTCCGGCGCAAGTGAATCGGGCGGGCTGAGAAGCGCGCTTCTGTCCGTTTCGCCGCACTCCAATTGATAGGCCTCCGATGGCATGATAACTCTTCCCTTCCCGAGAGTTCGCGTCATCGCGCGGGCGGCGTACCCAAGTGGTTAAGGGAGAGGTCTGCAAAACCTCCATGCATCGGTTCGAATCCGATCGCCGCCTCCATCAAACTTTTCCGATGCATTTCTAAATCTGTTCTCTCGACCTAAAAGCTCTGGACAAGGTGGGGCCCTGGATTTTTTGATCTCGCGCGTTTTCGGTGGGTTCGTTTGGTATCTTTTTGTGCCGCCGAAAAATTATTCTCGTTGAGAATGTTTGAGAATTTCGCTCGATGGGTTCGTTTTAGGCGCTTTTTCGGTACCTGATTCTGAGGCCCTCTCGCGGCGCTGGCGCTGCATCCGATCGAGCTGATCCATCGCGCGGAACAGATGGCGCGGTTGCTTCTTAGTTGGCAAAGGGCCGCTGGAGAGCCGAAGACACAGGCTGAAGCCTGTGCCACTTAAAGCAAAAATTGAAATCTCGGAGCAAACGGTGGCGGATTAAAATCCGCCGTACTTAAAGTGTAACTGACAGGTCAGGGCATTGGGACGGGGACTACTGGGGCCATTACTGAGAGGTTGTCTTTTACTGTCAGGGTTACGAGGCAGGTGGGTTCTTCGCGGCCGTAGCAGATGTTGGCGACGACGCCTTTGGGGCTTGGTTGCAGGCGCGAGTATTTGTGGCAGACCCAGACTCCTGCGCTTTGGCGGTACATCGCGACCGTGAAATAGCGGCCCGGGGAGAGCTTGCCGGACTGGGTTACGCCGCGGAGGCCTACTTCTTTCGAGTCGGTTATTTCGAAGCCGTCGTGGGCGGAGTTCGGGTCGAAAGTCATGAAGAAAACCTGCCACTGAAGGCCGGCGCGCGCGGAGAGGTCGTAGTTCATCATGTGGTCGGAGGAGAACACCGGCTTGTCGCGGCATAGCCACGGACGCGGCTCGCCCGCATGAGCTGGCGCGGAAATCGCGATCGCCGCCAGGACGATTGCGGCAGGAATTGGCTTGAGGATGCGGGTCTTGAGGATGCGGATGGACATGCGTGGTTTCCTTTGCGGCTTCGGCGATCGCGGCTCGATTTAATTTTGCGCGCGCGGCCCTAGCGCCGCAATCTGTCCGACGATTTCGGCGAGATTCGAGTCCTTGGGCGTGAAGACCGCCCGCACGCCCATCGCGAGCAGGCGCGCGCGGTCGGGCTCGGGAATGATACCGCCCATCACGACGCGGACGTCGTCCGCGCCGCGCCGATGCAGCATCGCGAGCGCGTCGCGCGCGATCGCCATGTGCGCTCCCGCGAGGCTCGAAATCGCGAGCACGTCCACGTCTTCCTGAAGCGCGGTCTCGACCATCTGCTCCGCAGTCTGTTTGAAGCCCGCCAGCACCACTTCCATCCCGGCCTGCATGCACGCGTGAGCGAGAAGCTTGACCGCGTTGATATGCCCGTCGAGGCCGGCTTTGCCGAGCGCGATTTTCATCTTGCGCGGCGCGTGCGCGATCGAGAGCGAAGCGACCGCGCCGCGCGCCTCGAGGATCGGCGGAGCATAGCGTCCGTGGCTCGCGCGCACGATCGCGTCGGTCCATTCGCCGACCGTGCCGCCTGCGCGCGCGAGCGCGAGCGTCGGTTCCATCGTCGGTTGCTTCGCGGCGGCGGCCTGCTGGAGCGCCTGCGCCGCTCGTGCGACGGCGGCGTTGTCGCGATTCTTGCGCCAGCGCGCGACCGCGTCGACGCGATCTTTCTCGATCGAGACTTGCACTGCACCGTCCGAATCCTCTGCTGTGTCGTCCGCCTGCCCGATCAGTCCGATCTCGCCGAGAAATGAGTTGACGCCGACTTGCACGATCTCGCCGGATTCGAGCTTGCGCTGGCGCTCGGCGAGCGAGCGCGTCAGCTCGCCCGCGACGATTCCGATCGAACGTGAGTAACCTGCAGTGCGCAGTTCCATCGCGATCGTGCGCGCGCGCTTCGAAATTTCGGAGGTCAGACCCTCGATTACTTTGCTGCCCGCGAAGATATCGCCGTATTTCGTGATGCCGGTTTCATGCATCAGCACCTGCTGGGTGCGGAGCGACAGGGTTTGCTCGGCCTGGTCGGGCAGGGCCATCGCCTCGCGAAAGCCGGGCAACTGGAGCGCGTTGACGCGCGCGCCCGCAGAGATCGTGACCGGCAGCGCCTCGTACGCGATGCGGATGATGTTGACCTCGGGCTGCTGCTCGGTGAGCGAGAGCGAGCGCACCTGGCATCCGGCGCGGAAGGCGACGTCGTCGATGCCGTACTCGGATTGGCAGAGCTCGCGCCATAGGCTGAAGTACGCGCGGATTTTGCAAATCTCGGGCACCAGCTCGATACCGCTGTTGATGAAAAAGGAAATGCGCCGCACGGTCTGCTCGAATGCGGCAGCCGCAAGATTCTCGCGCAGGGCGTCGAGGAGCAGCATCGCGTTGCCGAAGGCGTAGCCGATCTCCTCGGCCGGGCCGGCGCCGCTTTCCATGTAGTGGTAGCCGCAGCAGTTGATCGGATTCCAATTCGGGACGCGCTCGACCGCGAACTTGATCAGCTCGGTCGAGAGCCGGAACGACATTTCCGGATCGAAGATCGAGGTGCCGCGCGCAACGAATTCCTTCATCAGATCGTTCTGCGTGGTTCCGCGGAGCTCCGTCCATGGCGCGCCGTGCTTCTCCGCGACGACCAGGTACAGCGCGAGCAGGAATGGCGCGGTCGCGTTGATCGTCATCGAGGTGTTGATCCGGGCGAGCGGAATTCCCTCGAACAGCGCCTCCATGTCCTGCCAGTGGCAGATCGAGACGCCGGCCTTGCCGACCTCTCCAGCGGCGACCGGAGCGTCGGGGTCGTAGCCGTTCTGAGTGGGGAGATCGAACGCGATCGACAGGCCGCGCTGGCCCGCCTTGAGATTCTGATGAAAGCGCGCGTTGGCCTGGCGCGCGTCGCCGAATCCGGCGTAGGTCCTGATGATCCAGGGTTCGCGCACGCGCTGGTTTTTGCGCTCGGCCTCGCTCATGCCCGCCGGTACCTCAGAGGAAAGGGTATTTGCGAATCGGCGTGAATTCCAGAGGCGGTGGATAAACGCGAGTCCTTGTCCGTCATCCTGCGATGGGAGTCGAGGTGGTATGAGTATGGTGTTCCAAGCACAGAGTGATAGTGGCGCGGGCGTCTCGCCCGTGGGAGACGGGCGCGCCGAAGGCGCGCCCCACCAATGAATTGCGCTTATCGGCAGAGCGGATGGGTGGACCGCAATGGTTTGCTCTCCGGCGTATTCATTGGAGGCCGGGCCGTTGGCCCGCCGTCATCCACGGGCGAGACGCCCGCGCCACTATGACTTTGCGCCTTGAACACCATACTCATACCACCTCCACTTTCATGGCAGGATGACACCAGCGGCGGGTTTGCGAGAAAATCGATCCCCTCCTGTGGGCGAAGGTATTCAGCGGTGCATGTCGGAGGGCGGCTCGACATCGCAGTAAGAAGACACAGGCTGAAGCCTGTGCCACTTAAGAACGGCAACTGCGCGAAAATCGAGAGAGGCCTCTTACAGCCGGCGGGTTTCGCTAGCCGGGAAGGTCGACCGAGGGTTTCCCCGCGTCAACGCATCGCGATGCGGACTTTGGGACGATCGGCCTGCCGAGCTCGTCGTCGGCGACGAACTGATCGGCGTTGGGCTGAATTTCGAGGCCGTGCGATGCGGCGCGGGCGCGGTACGATTCGCAATCGCGCTCGGTGCGGAACATGCTCGAGCGGACGGTCCATTTCGATATGGGCGCTCCGACGTCGAACTTTCCGATCGCATTTGGCGCTGGAGCCACGAGCATGAACCATCCGAGAAGAGCAGGTATGGCCAAGTGATAGAGTTTCATCCGTTTCCCCTGGAAGAAAATTAGCGGTTCCGAATCCCGCGGGCAGCGGCGCTGCACTTTGGTCCGGTCATCCCCGAAAAGGTGGATGCCGCTATGAATCCATATTCATGGAATTCATAAACGAAGCAAGTGCATCTATCAACGCGCGGCCATGCAGATCGGGAAGTTCAGGGATTTCGAGAACCGGAGTTCCGGTTTCGCGGCGGACGCGCTCGAGCGCCGCGCGCGAATGGGCGGCGCGGGCAATTTCTCCGCGCGCGATTTCCGCCAGATGCGCTCGCGCGCGCGAATCTCCGGCTTTGGAGTGGCCGCCGAGCATCGCGGTGATGTCGGCGGAGTCGAAATCGACGGAGGCCACGCGATTGAAGAACACCCGAGACGGCGCAAGCTCGATTGCGCTCAGCGTCGCGTGCATCTCGAGCGCTTCCGACATCGCGAGCGAGTCGGCGGTGGTGACCTCGACGATCGCGCAGGTCTCGCGGTCGCGCAGCCATTTGCCGATATTGGACGCCTCGTTGCCGACCACGCTCTGGCGAAACGTCGCGCGCGCGGCCGTGGGCATCTTGAGCAGCGCGAGCGCCTGCCCGCTGGAAGGAGCATCGACGATAATCGAATCCCAAACGTTGCGGCGGCGCTCCTTGCGTCCGCTTTCGTAATAGATTTTGCCGAGCATCACGAGTTCGCGCAGGCCCGGCGCGGCCTGCACGAAAAATTGATAGAGGCGGCTCGCGAACACCGCGCGCAAGAGCACGCGCCCCGGCACCACCATCGCGAGGTACTCCTCGAGCGCGTGGCCGCCGTCCAGCAGCATCGTGAAGAGGTTCGGCGCCGCTTCGAGCGGGCTGTACGAGCGCTCGACGCCGAGCGCTGACGCCATCGGGGCGCGCGCGTCGGTCTCGATCAGCAGAGTGCGCGCTCCCGCGATCGCTCGCGCCGACGCAAGCGCGGCGGCGAGCGTGGTCTTTCCCACGCCGCCTTTGCCGAGGATAAAGATTACGCGCCGGTCGGGTAGGTCGGCGTGCATTATCGGTGGGACTATGCGGTCCGGCCTACCAGCGCAGCAGATTCGCGCCCCAGGTCAGGCCGCCTCCGCACGCGTTGAGCATCACCAGATCGTTGTCATGGATACGACCCTGTTCGAGCGCTTCGTCGAGCGCGATCGGCACCGAAGCGGCGGAGGTGTTTCCGTAGCGTTCGATATTGATGAAAACTTTTTCGGGAGGGAGGCCGAGCCGGTCTGCGACCGCGTTGATAATCCGCATGTTGGCCTGATGGCCGACCACCAGGCTTACGTCCGCGAGATTTATGTGCGCGCGCTCGGCGACTTGCCGGCTGACTTCCTCCATGCTCTTGACCGCGATCTTGAACAGCTCGGGACCTTTCATCTGGATCGAGTCGACGGGATCGCGCCGCGCCTCGGCGTCCAGCGTCGAGCGGATGCCGGTGGCGCGCAGCGAGAGCAACCCCCAATGCTGCCCTGCGGAGCGCAGCAAACTCGCGAGCACGCCGCGCGGACCAGGCTCGGAAACCATCACGGCCGCGCCGGCGCCGTCGCCAAACAGCACCGCGGTTCGGCGGTCGTTCCAATCGACGAAAGTGGAGAGCGCGTCGGTGCCGATCAGCAGGATCTTTTTGAAATCGCCCGCGCGCATGTGCGCGTCGGCGACCGAGAGCGCGTAAACGAAACCGGAGCAGGCGGCGGCGACATCGTAGGCGGGAATCGAATCGGCGCCGAGCAGGTTCTGCACCTGGCACGCGAAGGAGGGAAATGCGAACTCGGAGGAGACGGTGCCGACGATAATCGCGTCCATGTCCGAGGGCTTGAGCCCCGCGCGCTCGAGCGCGATCCGGCTGGCATTCGTCGCGATCTCGGCCAGCGACTCGCCCGAGCGCAGCGTGTAGCGCTGGCCGATTCCGGTGCGCGCGCGGATCCAGTCGTCGGACGTTTCCATGAAGCGTTCGAGTTCCTGGTTGGTAACGGGAGTGCGCGGCAGGGCGCGCCCAGTCGCAATGATTCTGGAACCCATTTTGGGAAAGACCTAAGCCGCGGGCCGGAAGGCCAGCGTGGTATTGGTGCCGCCGAACCCGAACGAATTGTTGAGCGCGATGCGAATCTTCGCCGGCCGCGCTTGATTGGGCACGTAGTCCAGGTCGCACTCGGGGTCCGGATGCTCTTGGTTGATGGTCGGCGGGATCATCCCGCGCTGGATCGCAAGAATTGTGAACACCGATTCGATCGCGCCCGCCGCGCCGAGCGTGTGCCCGGTCATCGACTTGGTCGAGCTGATTGGAACTTTGACCGCGCGCTCGCCGAAGACTTTCTTGACCGCCTGGGTCTCCGCGATATCGCCCTGCTCGGTCGAAGTGCCGTGGGCGTTGATGTAGTCGACCTCGTTGGGATCGAGGTCGTTTTCTTCAAGACACATTTGCATGCATCGCGCGGCGCCGCGTCCTTCCGGAGAAGGCGACGTGATGTGATAGGCGTCGGAATTGGCGGCATAGCCGACGATCTCGGCTAGGATTGTCGCTCCGCGGGCGATGGCAGCGTCGCGATCTTCGAGAATCACAGCGGCCGCGCCTTCCGACATTACGAAGCCGTCGCGAGCCTTGTCGAACGGGCGGCTCGCCTTCTCGGGCGCGTCGTTGCGGGTCGATAGCGCGCGCATCACGCAGAAACCGCCGACTCCGAGCGCGGTCAGCGCGGCTTCCGAGCCGCCGGCGATCGCGGCGTCAAGGTAGCCAAGCTTGATCATCCGGTAGGCCTCTCCGATCGCGTGGCTGCCCGACGCGCAGGCGCTGGTGGTCGTGAAGCTGACGCCGCGCGCGCCGTAGCGGATCGAGATCTGTCCGCAGGCGAGGTTCGAGATCAGCTTGGGGATAAAAAACGGCGTGATGTGCTTGAGGCCGGTGGCGAGGAACTGCTTGTGATATTCCTCGATTGTGCACAGGCCGCCGATTCCGTTGCCGATCAGCACGCCGACGTTGTCGGCATTCGCGTCGGTAATCTTGAGGCCGGACTGGCGCATCGCCTGCTCGCTCGCGGCGACGGCGTATTGGATGAACAGGTCCATCTTCTTGACGTCGCGCTTTTCGATCCAGTCTTCGGGGTTGAATCCCTTGACCTCGCCCGCGATCCGGGCGGTGAACTGCGAGGCGTCAAAGCGCGTGATCGGGCCAATCCCCGAGCGCGCATGCATCAGGGAGTCCCAGTTCTCCTCGATTCCAATTCCAATCGGGGTCACCAGGCCGCTTCCCGTGACCACCACGCGGCGATCCAGTATCTTTCTCATCGATGCGCTCGCATCCTCCGTGGGCGATTCCCATTCATCATGGACCAAATCCCGATCGAGGAAAAGTACGTGCTCGCCGGTATTGAGACTATCGATAACGCCGAGTTCTTGTTCGTCATCCTGTCATGAAAGTCGATGGGACGATGAGTATCGTATTCTCAGCCGAGCGCTCGACCGTCATTCCGAGCCCTGGGCGAGGAATCCCGGACGAAGGGCCTCTGCATGTGGTGTTGGCCTCGAGCACGGACGCCCCGGGATTTCTCGCGCAGCGCTCGAAATGACAGCCGGGGGGTCCGGCTGAGAATGCGATACTCATCGCCCTCCTTGACTTTCATGGCAGGATGACAACGTCCGAGGGTTTGCCAGAAAATCGAGAGCCTCATATCGTCACGCGGGTTCCACAATGCTTAACTTGAACGCGGGCGCGCACAAATGAAACAATTGTCGGGTGAGTGAGAATGCCGTCGCGATTGATTCTTTTCTGAAGCTCGCCGACAGCCTTGGTGAGCTCGAAATCGTGATCGGCCCCGCCGCGAGGCCTGCGGTCGCGGAAGTGCGCGACGGGCTTCGCAATGCGATCGCGATGCGCGATCGCGGCGACATGCCGGCGGCGATCGCGGCGATTCGGCGCGCGATGGAGCGGCTGGCCGGTCTTGGCGCCGAGCTCGATCCGGCCGAGGGCGCGATGATGCGGGCAATCGCCGAGCGCTTCGCCGCCGCGATGTCGTTCGGAGACAAGGGGGAAGCCAAGGGCGCCGTCAACCTGATGCGCCGCAAGGCGGGCGACACGAGCAAAGACGGCGGCGGCGACAATCAATGGTAAAGGCACGCGCTGATACATCCAGCGCGGTGTGCCGGACTGATATTTTTCGTTTGAAAACTTGTCCTCTGACCGTGGAGAAATAATTGTGGCATCCGCAGCCGATATCAAAATTGATCGCACCCAACTCGATCAGCTCTGCATCAATTCGATCCGCGTCCTCACGATCGACGCGGTCCAGAAAGCGAACTCGGGGCATTGCGGCCTGCCGATGGGGATGGCGCCGGCGGCGTACCTCTTGTGGACGCGGTTCATGCGCCACAACCCGAAGAATCCAAAATGGTTCGGGCGCGACCGCTTTGTGCTTTCGGCTGGGCACGGCTCGATGCTGCTGTACGCGCTGCTCTACCTCTCGGGCTATGGACTCTCGCTCGACGAGATCAAGCGCTTTCGCCAGCTCGGCAGCCTGACGCCCGGGCATCCGGAGCATCCGCATACGGTCGGAGTCGAGACCACCACCGGTCCGCTGGGGCAGGGCTTCGGCAACGGCGTCGGGATGGCGATAGCGGCCAAGCATATCGACGCGCGTTTCGGAAAAGGCGCGGGTGAGCTGTTCAAGCATCGCGTGTTCGCGATCGTCAGCGACGGCGATCTGATGGAAGGCGTCGCGAGCGAGGCGGCGTCGATCGCGGGGCATCTGGGCCTCGGCAATATCGTTTATCTCTACGACGACAATCACGTCACGATCGACGGCTACACCGATTTGTCGTTTTCCGAGGACGTGTGCAAGCGCTTCGACGCGTACGGCTGGCACACGCAGGTGGTCGAGGACGCCAACGATCTCGGCGCGCTGTCGGCCGCGATCGAAAACGGAATCGCGGAGACCGGGCGTCCATCGCTAATCCGGGTGCGCTCGATAATCGGCTACGGCAGTCCGCATCGGCAGGGAACTCCGAAGGCGCACAGCAACGCGCTCGGCGTCGAGGAAGTGAAGCTGACCAAGGAATTTTATGGATGGCCGGTCGAGCCGGCGTTCTATGTTCCCGACCAGGCGCTGACCGAGTTCCGGCGATGCATCGAGCGCGGGGAAGCATTCGAGAACGACTGGAAGACGCGCCTCAAAGACTGGACGAAGAGCAGCGCTGCGGAGGCGGCGGAGTTCACCGCGCTGCTGAGCGGCGAATTGCCAAAGGGATGGGACTCGGCGCTTCCGGTCTTCACTCCTGCTGACAACCTCGCGACGCGCGAGTCCGCGTCGAAGGCGGAAGCCGCAATCACGGCGAAGATGTGGGGGCTGTTTGGCGGGTCGGCGGATCTGAACGAATCGACTTTCACCGACGTAAAAGACGGCGGCAGCTTCGAGAAAGGAAATTACGCCGGACGCAATCTCCATTTCGGAATCCGCGAGCATGGGATGTGCGCGATCCTGAATGGAATCGCTCTGCACGGCGGCTTCATCTCGTACGGCTCATCGTTCTTCGTGTTCACCGACTATTGCCGCGCGTCGATTCGGCTGGCCGCGCTCATGGGAATCCATGTGGTGTTCGTCTTTACGCACGATTCGATCGGTGTCGGCGAAGACGGGCCGACGCATGAGCCGGTCGAGCATCTGACCGCGATGCGCGCGATTCCGAATCTGGTCGTGATACGGCCGGGCGACGCAAATGAGTCCGCCGAGGCATGGCGCGCCGCGATGAAGCATCAGGGCGGACCGGTATTGCTGGCGCTCTCGCGGCAGAAGGTTCCGACGATCGATCGCAGCAAGACCGCGCCGGCCAGCGGCCTCGCGCGCGGCGCCTACGTGCTGGCGGAGACGCCGGGAAAGACCGCGGAGATTCTCCTTCTGGCGACCGGTTCGGAAGTCCAGCTCGCGCTCGGCGCCAAGGAGCAGCTCGAAAAGCAGGGGCGGGCGGTGCGCGTAGTCTCGATGCCGAGCTTCGAGCTGTTCGAGAAGCAGGACGCGAACTACCGCGATTCTGTGCTGCCGCCCGCGATTCGCAAGCGCCTGGCGATCGAGGCTGGCGTGCCGATGAGCTGGTACCAATGGGTCGGGCTCGACGGCAGCGTCGTCGGGATGACGACCTTCGGCGCCTCGGGACCCTCGGCCGAGGTGATGAAGCATTTCGGCTTCACGGTCGAGAACGTCGTGCACCACGCCTTGGAACTGCTCAAGCGGTAAGGCGACCTTGGCTGAATTTGAATTGCGAGAGCGAATTGCGAGAGATTGATGAGCGAGCCCAAGATTATTGTTCTTGACGATGCCCAGTCCGTGTACGTTCACGCCGCCGAGGAAATTGTCCACTACTCCGGCGAGGCGGTGTGCACTCACGGCGAGTTCACGATTGCGCTTTCGGGTGGCAGCACTCCGGCCGGGATTTACGAAGTGATCGCCGAGCGCTTCGAGCTCAGTGTCGATTGGAAGGAAGTGCAATTCTTCTGGGGCGACGAGCGATGCGTCCCTGCGACCGATCCGCTCTCGAACTACGCGATGGCGAATCGCACGATGCTGTCGAAGCTGCCGCTCAAGCCCGCGCAGATTCATCGTATCGCCGGCGACCTGGCGCCCGAGGCGGCCGCGCTCGCGTATGAAGAAGAGTTGCGCCGCGCGTTCAACGCCGGCGACGGTGAACTGCCGCGCTTCGATCTGATCATGCTCGGGCTCGGCGATAACCGGCACACGCTCTCGCTCTTCCCCGGAGATACGAGCGCGCTGCATGAAACCCGTCGCATGGTGATCCCGGTAAAGGTTGACGCCGATCCACCGAATCGAATTACGTTCACGGCCGCGCTCGCGAATCATGCGCAGCGCCTGATGTTTATCGCGACCGGAGCGGGGAAGGCCGAGGCGGTGCGCGACGTGATCGAGGGTCCGCGCGATCCCGATCGCTTTCCCGCCCAACTGATCGCGCCTGAAGATGGCGAGCTCGTCTGGATGCTCGACAAAGCTGCCGCGAGCCTGCTGAGCCCGCGATGAGCCTCTGATGCTGCGTTTCGCGCTGCGCCATTTCACCGCAATTCTGATCCTGATCGTCCTGGGATGGTGGCTCGGCTATTACATTCCGAATTCTCCCACCTGGTCTATCCTGTGGATGAAGCAGGCGATCGATTCGCGTGACGGCGATGGCGCTGCGCGCTACGTCGATTTCCAAAGCGTGGTCGAAGGGGCGGGCAAGCAGATGATCCAGGAGCAGGCGCAGAACAATCCGCTCGGCGCGCTGGTCGGGCAGGCCGCGATGGCGATGCTCTCGAAACCCGCGGCGGAGTTGCTCGAATCGCAAGCCAAGCAGAAGGTCGAAGATGGCGACCGCGACGTGCAGATGCCGGCGGCGGCGGTGCTCGGTTCGATCGTGCTGATGCATCGTAGCGGCGATACGGCATACACCCGGTTCACCGACAATAAGGGCAAGACCTGGGGGATTCATTTCAAGCGCGAGGCGGGAATCTGGAAGGTGAGCGAGGTCGAGAACGTCCGCGAAATTCTGGATCGCCTGGGGCAGCATCAGCAAAAGCAGCTCGCACCGACGCCTTAGGCAGGCGTTCCGGGCTATTTTCGGAAGCTGCGTTTACTCGGCCGCTTCCAGCAGGTATAATCGCGATACGCGGGCGAACCGGCACGGCTCGGCCGCGCTCTAGTATCCGCTTCCAGAACATGCGACGACAGGACATCCGAAATCTCGCAATTGTGGCGCACGTTGACCACGGCAAGACCACCTTGGTGGACGCGATGCTGCGTCAATCGGGAGTGTTCCGCGCCAATGAGAATGTGCAGGACCGCGTGATGGATTCGTTTGCGCTCGAGCGCGAACGCGGCATCACGATCATGGCGAAAAACACCTCGATCGTGTGGGGCTCGACGCGGATCAATATCGTCGATACTCCCGGCCATTCCGATTTCGGCGGCGAGGTCGAGCGCACGCTCTCGATGGTTGACGGAATCCTGCTGCTGGTCGACGCGTCCGAGGGTCCGCTGCCGCAGACTCGCTTCGTGCTAAAAAAGGCGCTCGAAGCCGGGATGTCCGCGATGGTGTGCATCAACAAGATCGATCGCGCCGACGCGCGCGCGGCCGAGGTCCTGGACGAGGTTTACGATCTCTTCATCGACCTTGAAGCGAACGACCAACAGCTCGATTTTCCGGTCTTCTACACCAACGCCCGCACCGGCACGGCGACCAGCAAGCTCGAAGTGCCCGGCGTCAACCTGAGTCCGCTGTTCGACGCGATCGTCGAGCATCTGCCGGGTCCCGAGGTTGATCCGGACGCGACCTTGCAGCTCCAGGTCAACAATCTTGACTATGACGATTACGTCGGCCGCCTCGCGATTGGCCGGATGCTCGCGGGCTCGATCGCGGTGGGACAGAACTATTCGCTGTGCCGCCTCGACGGTTCGCGGATCACCGTGAAGATCGCGCATCTGTATAGCTGGCAGGGGCTTAAGCGCGTCGAGGCGCAGTCGGCGAAAGCGGGCGACATCGTGATTATTGCGGGGCTCGAGGACGTTGCGATTGGCGAGACGATCGCGGACCTCGAAAACCCGCGTCCGCTCGCGCCGATTCGCATCGACGAACCCACCGTCGCGATGACTTTTTCAGTGAACAACTCGCCATGGGCGGGGCGCGAGGGCGACTACGTCACCTCGCGCAAGCTCGGCGAGCGGCTCGATCTCGAATCGCGGCGCAACGTCAGTATCCGCGTCGAGCAGCTTTCGCCCGACGCGTGGCGCGTCATGGGGCGCGGAGAGCTACAGCTCGCCGTGATCGTCGAGACCATGCGCCGCGAGGGCTATGAGCTCCAAGTCTCCAAGCCCACCGTCCTGACTCGCCAGTCAGGCGGACAAGTGCTCGAACCTATGGAACTGCTGACGGTCGATATTCCGGAAGAGCATATTGGCACCGTCACGCAACTGCTTTCGGTGCGCAAGGGAAAGATGCGCACGATGGTGACGCATGCGGGCGGCCGCGTGCGGCTCGAATACGACGTTCCGGCGCGCGGCCTGATCGGCTTTCGCGGCAAGTTTCTCGAGAACACGCGTGGCAGCGGCGTGATGAATTCGCTCTTCAACGGCTACGCGCCGTGGGCCGGGCCGATCCTGTCGCGCGCGAACGGCGCGATGGTCTCGGACCGCGAAGGGGTGGCGACCGCCTACGCGATTTTCC
The DNA here is from genome assembly GCA_963801665.1 of uncultured delta proteobacterium. Classification (GTDB taxonomy): domain Bacteria; phylum Desulfobacterota; class Binatia; order Binatales; family Binataceae; genus JBARDN01. Next base: position 1,721,539 of record CAWDFL010000003.1, read on the forward strand.
ATCTGCAGGAGCGCGGCCGCTTTTTCGTTTCGCCCGGACAGCCGGTTTACGAAGGAATGGTCCTGGGGGAGTACTCGCGCGAGATAAATCTTCCGGTCAACGTGTGCCGCGAAAAGAAGCTCTCGAACATGCGCGCGACCGGCCACGACGAAGCGGTGCGAATCTCGCCGGCCCGCCCGATGACGCTCGACCTCGCGCTCGAATGGATCGACGAGGAAGAGCTGGTCGAGGTTACGCCCAAGTCGGTTCGCATGCGCAATCGCGTCCTCAAGACCGCACTGCGCAACAAGCATCGCGCCGGGTTTTCAGAAACGGCCGGTGAGGAAATGGCCGAGGGCGACTAGCCGCGGCTCGCGCCAGCTATCCGCCCAAGTCAGGCGCACGATCAAGGCCCCAGCGGGCAAGAATGCGAATCCTGCGGCTCGCCGCGATTGTTTTCCTCTCGATGGTGGTCGTTCTGGCCGCGGGCGCGGTTGGCGTCTATCTGAACCGCGCGCGATTGGTTGACGCGATGCTGGCGGCGGTGAAGAACCGCACCGGTCTCGAAATTGCCGCCAGCGCCTCGCACATTCATCTGCGGAATCATCTCGTGATCGAGCTCGACGATCCGCACGCGGTCAGCGGCTCGCATGAACTGGTCAAGCTTTCCCGAATCGAAGCGACCATCAGCTACCACGCGCTGCTATTCTCGCACGGACTGCCGCTTTACGGCCTCACGCTTGAGAATCCCGACATAACCGTCCCGATGAGTTCCTCCGATCTCGCTGAGGTGCCGTTGCCGCGCCCCGGCGCTGAAGCGGTGCAGGGTCTGCTCATTCCGCTGCACGATCTTGGCAAAGTCGCATGGCGGGTCGAGATCACTAACGCCACAGTCCGCGACGCTTCGGGGATCGCGGTGGTCGATCACGTCGGGATGACGGCGTACCGGAAGCATTGGGATTCCGCTGTGTGGCATGTCGCGTTCGACGCGCGGCTGGTGCGAGAGCCGTTGGCGGGCCTGCGAATAGCAGGGCATCTGCGGGGAGGAATCGGGCGCGAGACCGCACCGCATCAGGTCGCAAGCGGCACGGTGATGTATTGGGATGCGCGGCTCGGACCGCTCACGGCGGCCGGCGCGCTGCACGCCGAAGGCGAGAGTGCGGGAAAGTTCGACTTCTCGCTCGGCGATGACGGCACCGCCACCGGCAGCGGCGACATGAGCTTCAAAGGCCTGACTCTTACGGGCAGAGACCTCACCGGTCCCGACCCGATCGGCGGATACTCTGTCAGCATAAACTTTTCCGCGTCGGCCGAATCCTCGATACTGCATCGAGTGGCCGTCAATCATGCGGGCAAGGAGCTTTTCTCGGGCGACGCCGAGGTTACCGATCCATTCGGCAAGGATCCCAAGGTCAGAATTCACGTGGGCGGGCTCGCGGTCGATGCGATCGCGGTTCGCGCTCAACTCAAACGCATTCGCGAGGTTCCACGCTCGGTCAGCGCCGCCCTCGATCAGCTCAGCGCGGCAAACCTGACGCTTGCCTCCGCCGATTTTACGACCTCAGCCGCGAAGTTCAGGTCGAGCCCGCTCGATTCGATTCGCGAGGGGCTTAAATTTTCAGCCGTGCTTTCGCGCGCGGCATTTCCCTTGCCTGCCGATCTGCGCCTGCCTCCGGTATCCAATCTCGTCGTCGCGCTGAATTACTCGGGTGGCGTTCTGAATGCGAGCCAGGGTTCCGCGACTCTGGGACGTTCCCAGTTGAGCGCCATCGCGGTGCGGCTCGGCCTCGCCGGAGGCCTCAGCCGGATTCCGTACCGGCTTGCGTTCAAGGCCGACGCCGACGTGGCGGAACTTTACGCGGCTGAGATGCGCGCGATGGAGGCGTTGAAGTTCGAGGCGCGCAAACGCCTCGCATCAGTCGGCGGCAGAATCGGAATCGCGTTCAACGCCGAAGGCACGCTTCTCCCCGACCGGCCGGCGCCTCCCGACAAATATCTGATCCGCCTCGAAGCCAATCGGCTGATGGTCACGGTAAAGGGCACGCCGGCGCCGGTCGAGTTTCGCCGCGGGGTTATCACTATCGAGCCTGGCGTGCTTACGCTCGACCACGTCGCGGTCGCGACCACCGGGGGCGACGGCACCGTCAACGGCGTCCTGGGCTTCGACCGCAACGGCGCCAGCGTCCGCAGGGCGACGATCGATGTCCATCAGATGGAGGCCGGGCTGTGGCTCGCGTTGGTGGTCGATCCAACCGACTTGCAGATAACCGGGCCGATCGGCGGCAAGCTCGAACTGCACGACGATCCCGCGCGCCGCGGCGACCTGGTCGCCAACGGCAGGTTCGTGCTCAACAAGGGCGAAGTGAAATTCGGTTTCATGCGCTCGCCGATGCTGGTGCAGGGTACGACGATCACTTTTACCCGGCGCACGATGCAGGTCGCGATGCCGGCGTCGACGCTCGAGGGACAGCCGCTCGCCTTTTCGATGTCGATCGCGGATCTCGAGCATCCTGTGCTCCACATCGAGGCCAACGCGCAGGAGCTCGACTTCGAGGTTTTGAAGTTCATCCGGATGCCGTGGTCGCCGTCGACGCCGCCCACGCATTTCCCGCTGCCGGTAAGGGGCCGCGTTCAAGTCGCCAAAGGCCATCTCGGCGTTTTTCCGATGACCAATATCCGCACTGATTTCAGCTACGATCACGGCGATTGGCGGGTGTGGAATTTCACCGCCAACTCGTTTCACGGAGTGATCGACCTGGAGCTCAGCGGACGCCAGAAGGACGACTGGATTCGGATCAAGGGCAAGGTCGTCGATATCGATTCCGCGCCGCTGTTCATGCTCACGGGCAAACGCAAAGAATCACCGGTGGTCGGGAAGATGTCGGTGGCCGTGGACCTGTGGGCCGACACCAATTCCGATTTCTTTCAGACGCTGGCCGGCAAGATCGCGCTGACCATGCGCAACGGCACGATCAATCACTTCACGGTGATTTCGCGGATGCTCGCGATGATCGATCTGAAAAGCTGGCTCACCGCGAATATACCCAATCCCACTGTCTCCGGGCTTCCGTTCGATAACATCTTCGTCGATCTCAAGGGCGAGCGCGGCGTGTTCTGGACCGATCAATTCGTAATCCAGGGACCGGTCATGACGATCACCGCCAATGGCAGCCTGGACCTCGCGCAGAACACGATGGACATGAGTTTCGCGCTGTATCCATTCAACACGGTCAACTGGCTGGTCAGCAAAATCCCCGTAATCGGCACTAACGTGGCAGGCGGCACCAACGAGCTGATCGCGGCCTACATGCATGTCTATGGTCCGACCGACAATCCGTCGATCGTGCCGATGCCGATTCATTCGGTCACCGAATTGGTGAAAAAGACCCTCGGTATTCCGATCAACATCATCCGTCCCAACACCATCAAGTGAACGCCGCCGCATTCGTACTCGGCTTGGACTGCCTTTAGTTCGCGGATAAAGTGGAGCGGACGCGGGCCGGATTGCACGAAATGATCGAGGTTATCCTGTACACACGGCGCGATTGCGAGCTCTGCCACGAGATGGAACAGGTGCTCGACGCCGAGCTGCCGCGCTTCGATGCGCGCCTCGAGCGGATAGAGATCGACGGAAGGCCAGAGCTCGAGACGCTCCACGGACAGGAAGTCCCCGTGCTGTTTATCAACCGGCGCAAGGCGTTCAAGTTTCGATGCACGCCGCGCGAATTCAGAAAGCGGATGCTGCGCGAAATCCGGCGCGACCCTCAGGAATGATTGCGATGCGATCGGCAGGTTCGGCAAAAATCGTGCTCTCGACCGTTGCGTCCGTTGCGCAGGCGGAGCCGATAGCGCGCGCGTTGGTGGAAGAGCGTCTGGCGGCCTGCGTCAATATCGTAGGACCGGTCCGCTCGATCTATCGATGGCAGGGCCGGATCGAACGCGACCGCGAAGTTATGATGGTAATCAAAACGCGCTCTGCGCTGCTGAAAAGGCTGGAACGCCGGGTGCGCGAACTGCATCCGTACGCGGTTCCCGAGTTGCTCGTGCTGGACGTCGCAAGCGGCGCGGCGCCTTACCTCGGTTGGCTTCTGGCGGCTACCGGCACCGGCTCCGTCGGCGGCAAGGCGAAACGATGATCAGGGTCGCAATCTCCGGGGCTGGCGCGATCGCCGAGCGCGCGCATATTCCCGCGCTGCTCGCCGTCGGCGAATTCCGGATCGTCGCGCTGCAGAGCCGCACACTCGAAAAAGCTCGTCGCGTTGCCGAAGCCATTTGGACTGACGCCGCTGCGCGGCCGACGGTTTACGATGACTTCCGCGCGATGCTCGCGCGCGAAAAGCCCGATGCGGTGGTAATCCTGACGCCTAACAATCTGCACTGCGAATACACGCTTGCCGCGATCGCCGCGGGCGCGCATGTGCTGTGCGAAAAACCGATGGCGCCAAACGCCGTCGAGGCGCGTCGGATGGTCGAGGCTGCGCGCGGAGCACGGCGCGTGCTGATGGTCTCGATGCAAAGGCGCTACGGCGCGATCGAAACCACGGTCAAGCGCGCGCTCGATTCCGGTGCGATCGGAACACCGCATTTCATCCGCGCGCGCCTGTCGCACGGAGGCCCGGAAGGATGGGCGCCGGGGCAGCGATGGTTCACCACCGCGAGCCAGTCGGGAGGCGGCGCGATGCTCGATCTCGGCGTCCATATCGCCGACCTTGCGATCTGGTATCTCGGCGCGGTCGCGTCCGTCGATGGACAAGTCGCGACGCTCGGCAAGCAGATCGACGTTGAGGATACCGGCGTCGCGATATTGCGCTTCCGCTCGGGGGCTCTGGGAGTGCTCGAGGCGAGCTGGAGCAGCAATCCCGGACTCTCCGCGACCGAAATTTACGGCAGCGCCGGCAGAGTGATGATGGGATATCCGCGCAACGATATTTCAATCTTGGGCGCCGACGGCGCGGAGGCCCCCGGCTATAGCCGCGCCGAAATCATGGCGTCGTTCGACCCTCGAGATCTGCTGGCGCCGTTTCGCGCGCTCGCGCACAATTTTGCCGAAGCGATCGCAGGACGCGCCGCACCTTATCCTGACGGTGCCGACGGCCTGCGCGCGGTCGAGGCGATCGACGCATGCTACCGTTCGGCGCGTATCGGCGCGCGCGTCGAGTTGCCGCCGGAATGATCGAGATGATTCGCAAGCAGAAAGCGTCGCAACTTTCCGGCGAAGGGAAACCTGGCCCGAGGTTCAATCCGATGTTCCGCAGTTCGATCGACAAGATGGCCGCGTACACTCCCGGCGAGCAGCCGCGCGCCGGCGAGCGCCTGATCAAGCTCAACACCAACGAGAATCCATATCCGCCTTCGCCGAAGGTGCGCCGCGCGGTCGAGCGCGCCGCGCGCAACGGATTGCGGCTCTATCCTGCGCCTCGTGGGGACGAATTTATCGCCGAGGCTGCGCGCCTCTACGGCGTGCCGCGCGATATGATCGTTGCCGGCAATGGCTCGGATGAGCTGCTCGCGATGGTGTTCCGAGCGGCCCTCGGCCAGGGCGATAAGGTCGCCTATCCGGTGCCGACCTATTCGCTCTACGACACGCTCGCCGAGGTCCAGGAGGCGCGGGTGGTCAGAATCCCGTTCGGCAGCGATTTCGCGCTTCCGATGAAGGAGCTGGCCAAGGCTCGCGCGCGGCTGACGATTATCTGCAATCCAAATTCGCCCTCGGGAAGCTTCACCCCGATCGCGAAGCTCGGCGCACTCGCAAGCGCGCTCGAAGGGCGGCTGCTGGTCGTTGACGAAGCCTACGTTGATTTCGCCAAGGACAACGCACTGCGGCTTTTGCGGCGTCATCCGAACCTGGTGATTTTTCGCACGCTCTCGAAATCGTATTCCCTGGCCGGGATGCGCCTGGGCCTGTGCTTTGCGCATCCGCCGGTCATCGACGCGCTGCTCAAGGTCAAAGACTCCTACAACCTGAGCCGCATCTCGCTGGCCGCCGGAGCCGCCGCGCTCAGCGACGAGGCGTGGATGCGGCGTAATCTGGAGCGCGTGAAGGCGACGCGCGCGGACGCGGTGCTGCGATTGCGCAAGCTGGGCTTCGCGGTTGCGCCGTCGGAGGCAAACTTTTTGCTCGCGCGAATCGCGGGGCGCGATCTCGCTCCTGTCGTGCGTGGACTCAGGCGGGCGGGAATCCTGGTGCGGCATTTCGCGACTCCGATGCTGCGCGACGCGCTCAGGATCTCGATCGGCACCCCGGCCGAGATGCGTGCGCTGTTTCGCGCGCTCGGGCCGCTGGTAGCCGCGGAGCCTGCAGACGCTCGCCGTCAGCGATGAGCAAGCTCGGCAAGCTGTTCGGCGGTTTTCGCAGGCAGAAACGCTCTTCGACCGAGGTATCTGAGCAGCCTCGAGCCGCGATCGAATGGGTGGTCGCGGGTCTTGGCAATCCGGGCGGCGACTACGCGCGCTCGCGCCACAATGTCGGCTTCATGACGCTGGAACGTCTGGCGCGCGCCAAGGACGTGGAACTCAATCGCCGACGATTCTCGGGCGTCACCGCCGAGGCCGAGCTGGCCGGCCGCCGCGTGATCCTGGTCGAGCCCCAGACGTTCTACAACGCCGCCGGCGATTGCGTCGCGGCCATCCTCGGATACTTTAAAATTCCTCCGGCCAATCTGATCGTCATCCACGACGAGATGGATCTCGAAGCGCAGCGCTTGCGGATCAAGCAGGGCGGCGGCGACGCTGGAAACCGCGGCGTGCGATCGATCGCGGAGTCGCTCGGCAGCCCGGATTTTATCCGCGTGCGGATAGGTCTTGGCCGTCCTCCGGAGGGCGACGACCCGCGCGACTACCTGCTGCGCCCGATGCGCGCGGCCGAGCTCGAGGCGTTCGCGAAAGCGCTGGCGCGCGCGGCCGAGGCGGTCGAAGCGATAGTCGCCGAGGGACTGGAGCGCGCGATGGGCCGATACAATCAGCGCGTCTAGGCGGGAAACAGCAGGCCTTGGCTCTCTCAACATATTGTAGCAATCTTAATATAAGCAGTAAGATAACTAATAGATATTTAATATGTCTAGTAGTTGACAAACGCACTATCTCTGCGCTACGTATGCATCAAAGAGGCGGGCCGCCTAGGCGATTACGGTCCGCCGCGCTTCTGGTACAGACGCCGCGACGCTTTATCTGCGCGGCCGCCGGCCAGAAAAAGGGGAGCGCATGAATCGCGAATTCAGCCCGAGGTTCAGGTCGGCTGCCGAAGCGCTGAGGTTCTTTTTCCGGATCAGCGCGTTACTCTACGGTAATGCCGGCGATGCTCACGGCTGGCATATGACTCGAACCGAGCTCGTGCGCCAGCCGGGAGCGCTTGGCGATTACATGAGGATCGGCTCATGTGTCGGCTATCTGAGCGAGGTCCAATTCCTGGTGCTGGGCGAATTCTACGGCCCCACCTGCTTTGCGCCGCGGACACAATCGGGCGCTTGCGGCGTGAGTCGCAGAGTCTTTCCCGATTGTCCGCTCGCGCATCGGCCGGCAGCAACAGCGCGTCCGGCGATACTCCCGGCTTTGCGCGCGCGTCTGCGCCAACGCCGGCTGGTGACATCGGCTCCTGCTCAGCGGCGAGGCCAATTCGCGCGCTCACCCGGAACCTCGCACGGCCCCGATCACGAAAAGCCGTAGTGAGCGGCTTGTCGCTCAGTATCGCAACGAGCGCACGAGGTTTTTGATCGGAACCGGGTTTCCGGTACGCTGATGGTCCGAAGAGCGGGACCGTGAGCGGAACAGCGAAAAAAGAGACCGGCGACAGCGCCGAACGCGTGCGCGCGCTCGTGCGCGGCACGGTCGAAGTCATCTCGCCCGCGGAACTCGAGGCGAAGCTCAAGCTCGGGCGGCCTTTGAGGATCAAGCTAGGAATGGATCCGACCGCGCCGGACTTGCATCTGGGACACACGCTGACGCTCAAGAAACTGCGTGATTTCCAGGACGACGGCCATACCGTGATTTTCCTGGTCGGCGATTTCACCGCGATGATCGGCGACCCTACCGGCCGTTCGGAGACGCGCAAGCCGCTCAGCCGCGAGGAGATTTCGGCCAATGCCGAGACCTACCGCTCGCAGGCGTTCAAGATTCTCGATCCCGATCGCACCGAGGTCCGCTTCAACAGCGAATGGATGGGCGAGATGGGAGTCAGCCGGCTGATCCAGCTCGCCGCCAGGCAGAGCGTGGCGCGACTGCTCGAGCGCGACGATTTCGAGAACCGGCTCGAAGCGAAAGAGCCGCTCTTTCTGCACGAGTTGCTGTACCCGCTTATCCAGGGCTACGACTCGGTCGCGCTGGGCGCCGACGTCGAGATTGGCGGCACCGATCAGAAATTCAATCTGCTGGTCGGCCGCGACCTGCAGCGCTCGATGGGCCATCAGCCGCAAGTCGTGATGACGATGCCGCTGCTCGAGGGGCTCGACGGCGTGCGAAAGATGTCGAAGTCACTGGGCAACTACGTCGGAGTCTCCGAGCCGGCCGACGAGATGTTCGGCAAGCTGATGTCGGTTCCGGACGCGCTGATGCTCCGCTACTACGAGTTTCTGACCGACACGCCGCCTGCCGAGATCGAGAAGATTCGCACCCATGCGATTCATCCGATGGAAGCGAAAAAGCGTCTGGCCGGATTGATCGTCACCGAATATCACGATGCCGATGCGGCCCGCGTGGCGCGAGAACATTTCGAGTCGAAGTTTCAGCGTGGTGAGGTGCCGGCGAATGCGCCGGTCTATCGAATCGCAAACGACATCTGGATCTGCGAGCTGATCAAGCAGATCAAGTTCGCGCCCTCGACCAACGAGGCGCGCCGCCTGCTCGGCCAAGGCGCGGTGCGCGTCGACGGCAAGGTTATCAGCGATATCAACTTCAGAATCGTTCCGGGCGAGCACAAGGTGCTCGAGGTCGGCAAGCGCCGGGTGGCGAAGATCGAATCCTGACCCTGTTCGAGCACGCGTCGGGGCGTGCTACTCCTTTCTTTCAGCCTCGGCCGCCGCGACTCCTTCGCGCAGCTTTTTCATCGTGCGGTCGAGCGCCTTCAGGTAACCCTGCTTGGTCCAGGCCTGCTTGGTCCGCATCTTGAGCCATCCGAGCTTGACCGCGTCGGGCTTGTTGCCCATCTCTCCGGTCGAGACTTCGATGATCGCGCGCTCTTCGGTAGTAAGCGTCGCAAGGACCTCGCGCTTGAGGTTCTGCAGGAAGCCGGCCTTAAGATCGATGTCGATTTTCATTGCGGACCGCCGCGAAGTCGTCCTGCCGCTAGTCTATAAGGCGAGGTTAGACGATGCGCGGCGTGCGCTCAAGGCGTTTTGTTGTCGGCCGCGCGAACGGACCCGGACCATCGATCCGGCCGCGAACAGATCGCTACGGCGCGCCGCCGGAGGTTGGCCGGCGCGCCGTCGATGCTGAGCTTAGCTCTCTTCTTCCTCGACCGCCTGCCGGATCGAGTTGAGGATAAACAGGTACTGCCGCGGCGAGGAAACCCGTCCGAGCAAATTAACCTGATTGAGCACCTTGAGCTCGCGCGAGGTCACGCCGTTGCGCGCTAGCAGCGCGCGATCGGACGCGAAGCGCTTCCACGAGAGCTCGCGATGGTTCGAGGGCGCCGGCTCGCGCTCTGAAGTTACCATGGCGCGCGCTTCGGGATGGGTCAGCAGGAAAAGTCTCTGCTTGTCGAGCCCGAGCGTCTCGGCGATCCGTGACAGGAGTGGTAGGGAAGGGCGGCGGCGCCCGTTCTCCAGGTAGGCGATATGACTCGCCTTCACCCCAAGTTTGTGCGCGAGCTCTCGCTGAGTCAGCGAGAAAGCCTCGCGCTGCGCTTTGATTACCTGTCCGAGTGTCTTCTTTTTCATAGGTCGTACTCTGCGAGTAATGCCCACCGTAATTTGGCGTAGTGGATCATTCCCGCGAGATAATTTAGTCGTTGATGTGCCGGTAGTGAGGCGGTGAAGTCAAGCTCGAAGCGTCCTTCCGCGTGCTTGCGCACGCTCTGAAATTCCTCTTCGGAAAGACGGCCCACCTTGGCGACCAATCCCCAGTTCCACGGTCGTACAAAAATCTTTCGCGCCACAGGCTCGGGATAGCCCGCCAGGCTGACCATCAGATCCGCAGCGAGCTCTATCGGGTCGTCCAGATGGTCCGCGTATGCGGCGTCATAGAAAAAATGGACTCCCTCTTGCGGAGCGCCGAACAGCCGCGACGTCAGATGGTGTCCTATTTCATGACAAAAGGTGCTCGATACCGCCCCGGGATGATGCGCGGTGTTCACATATATGAGAGGCCGCTTCAGCACCTGCCGCTTCTTCTCGACGTAGAAGCCGCGCAGCGCCAGTCCTTCTGGGCCGTCGTAGGGCGACGCCTGCAAATGAACATTCAGGTCAGCCGTCATTTCATACGCACGGCGTTCGAACTGCTGTTGACTCGCAATTTTCAATTGCGCCTGGTTGAGGTTGGGCCAGACGTGTTGCGCGCTGGAGATTATCTCAAGAATCATGCCGTAAGGAAGATGGCGCCGTAAAGATCGAACGTAGTCGCGGCGAGCGAGTCGATCGATGTCCTTCGACGGATTTCGCCAGGCTTTCAGGTGACTGCTTTCGGCTCCACGGGTAGTGGCAAGAATTTCAGCAGCAAGTTTAGCGATTGCGCTTTGCCTGGCCTGTTTCTCTTTCACGCCTGATAACTCTCATCCACTTCCAAGATTACCTTAAATTGACTGATGGTGTTGATGCAAACGCGATGTTAACGTCGGTTCGCGCAGTTGCGTACACATTTGGACTATGTTAACTGGACTGGTGGTTAGCACGATTGTCGGCTTCATGGTGGTTTTTGGCGGCATGTATCTGATGCGGCTCTGTATAGCGGTGGATTCGGCAGCGCTGATTGTATAAGCCGAGCCGCTCTTCGCGCGGGTTTCCGGGGGCGAAGGTGAAGGGGGGCCTTCGCCCGCTTTTCTGACCTGTTCAATTCCATCCATCGGTTCGATGCCGCTCCACGGTTTCGTGGGCGGCACTCGCATTTCCTTGCTCCCTCCCGCAGCCACCTTTCTCTCCGGAATAACCGGGGAATTTTCCCCGCCAAAGGAGGAAAGACTGCTATGGAACTGCGTCTGATGAAATCGGAGACGGAGCGGCGCATCTTCGGACAACGGATGGACGAGGCGCGAGCCAGACACGGCGTCGGGTTCAAGGAGACCCCGCGCTCTGCGCTCGGGCGGGTGCACATGGCCTTCGGCGAACTGTATGCCTTGTTCGAAAAGGAGAACGAGCCGGTCGAACGCGCGATGTCGGGATTTGCGATGCACGACCTCGAAACCTTCCCGCAGAGCTACCCGAAGCCGGACCTGACTCATTATCCTCCATGGTCGGTGATCGAATGCGGCGAGCTGTGGTCGTTTTCCAAGGGCGCCGGAATTTTGGCGCGGCGCGGCGCCGCGATCATCGGCGGGCTTCGAATGGCGCGAGCGATGCTCGTCTATCCGATCGCAAGGCCCTGGGACGGCACGGTCTCGTACACGCAGACTCATTTCACCAAACCATGCGATCCGGTGGCGTTTCCTTATGGCGTTTCGACCAGCGGTGAAGCAATCTGGGTGCAGCCGATGGTCCTCGAGGGGGAGGCTCTCCAAGACCTGACTCGCAAAGTGTTTGCGCTCGGATTCGAGACCCGGAAAGATCACTCGATCCTGCGTTTTGAAAATCCGATCGCGCTCAAACCCTCGCTCGATCGCCCAGCCTTCGATTTCGCCGCTCCCGCCGCTCCGGCGTCCTCAAACGGCCACGGCGGGATGAATGGAAACGCGCACGCCTGACGCACACGATTCGTAGGGTCGTAAAAGAAACGGGCGCGGTATCCTCCAAGGCTGCCGCGCCCGTCGATTCCGGGAAAAAAGAAAGCGCGCCTATCCATGGCCCGGCGGCGGCACCTGCGGCTTGTGGCATCCGCCACCCGCGACACAATTCAGCCCGGCGCCCAGATAGATCAGTCCCGCGCGAATCGGAAAGAATGCATAGTTGAGCGGAGTGTCGATCGGGTCGAAGGGAGTCGGCGGCTGGTTCGCCTCCTCGATCTTCTCCTTGGTCGCTTCGGCCGGCTCGATATGCTGGATAGTGGCGACACGATTGTTTGCGCCGAAGATCGCGACCTGTCCGGAATCAAGCCAGACGTAGCGCAATACCGTAGCGCCCGGATGATTCGGATCGGCGACCGAGTCCTTCAGATCGGGCTGGCCCATCGCGTCCGTCGCCTGATCCGCGGTCATCCCGGCTGCAAGCGCGGAGTTGCCGGAACTCGCGCTGGTGGAACATGACGCGGCCGCGAATGCGAGCATCAGGATCAGAACTGGCGCAATATTGCCTATGCGACGCAACATCAATTCACTCTCCCCAGCTAGAAGCTGGAGCTAACATACCTCATATGCCGCGGCAACCACGAACCATTCTCCATCCTAACTTGTCATTCCCGCGCGCGTGGCTGCCGCGCGCGAGGAATCCCGGACGAGAGGGCACAGCATGAGGCGTGGCTCGGAGCATGGACGCCTCGGGATTCCTCGCCCGAGGCTCGGAATGACAGTTGGAGGCTCGGCTGAGGCTACAAGTGATGCATCGAGCGGCACCGCTATGAGAGATTTTTCTTCCAGCTTATTCGTGTACGGAACCCTGATGGAGCCGTCCGAGCGCACCCGTCTTTTGGGGCGGGAAATCGTGGCGACGCCCGCGATCCTCGAAGGCTTCGAGCGTGGCCGATCCCGCTATTTCTACGTGATCCGCAAGAGCAGCGCGAAAGTCGAGGGAGCAATTCTGCGCGGACTAAAGGCGCGCGACTTCGCAATACTGGACAAGTACGAAGCCGTGCCGAAGCTGTACACCCGCGAGACGATCGAGACCACGGGTGACGATGGTCACACGACACGATGCTGGATTTATCTGCCCACCGGATGGGAGCGGGCCGGCTGACTTGCGCCCGCAATTCGCTTAATCGTAAGGATGAAACAACTCCTCGAACTCGCGGGCGACCGATCGTAGAGGGATCTCCATCGGAATCTCGCGCCGCGAGAACCAGGGCAAGAAGATCGCGAAGCGGCGCAGGCTGCCTGTCTTGGAGCGGTTGTCCCGCCTGGTTCGGGTTTGGTAATCGACGGCTGGCTTGAGCTGCGACAATTCCATCGGCATCCTCACTCCCCGCTGTTTCGCGACAGATACTGGCGCAGGTCTGACGAGCAAACCTCATGCCCGTCTGATAGACCGTGTCTAGGTGTGTCTAGACTGTACATCGCGCTAAACCAGTGGCGGAATTGCTACAAATAGGGACGGTTTGTCCAACCGATGGCTTGATTTTGCTACAGATAGGAGCGAGTTAGCTCCGGGGCCTCACCGGAACCGACGGCTTGGACTCGCCGCGCTTGAGCCCGAACTTGTCGATCCGGTATTGCAGCGTGCGATAGCTCATCCCGAGCATCTTGGCCGCCTTGGCGATAACCCAGTCGCTCTTTTCCATCGCCTGCAGAATCAGGTCGCGCTCGAAGTTCTCGAAATTCAATCCTTCCGGCGGAATATCGAACCCGTCGCCGCCGCGGGTGGGCCGGTCGCCCGATTTCGACAGCGTCTTGCGCGATAGGACCTCCTGCGGCAAATCGCGCGGCATCACGGTTTCGCCCTCGCACAGAAGAATCGCGCGCTCGATCGCGGATTCGAGCTGGCGCACGTTGCCGGGCCACGAGTAATCGATCAGGACTTCCATCGCCTCGCGGCCGATCTCCTTGACCCGCGATTCGGCCAGATGGCCGAACTTGGCGAGCGCGTGATTTGCCAGCAGCGGAATATCACCGCGGCGATCGCGCAGCGGCGGCAGGGTGATAGTCACGACGTTTATCCGGTAGTAGAGGTCTTCGCGGAAGCGCGCTTCGGAGACTTCCTCGGCCAGGCTCTTATTGGTGGCGGCGACCAGGCGGACATCGACGTGGAACGACTCGTTGCCGCCGACGCGCCTGACCTCGCGCTCTTGCAGCACGCGCAGGATTTTTGCCTGCAAGCCCTGCGGCAGATCGGCGATCTCGTCGAGGAACAACGTCGATTTATCCGCCGCCTCGAACAGCCCGCTGCTTGCGCTCGGTCGCGCCGGTGAACGCGCCGCGTTCGTGGCCGAACAGCTCGTTTTCAATCAGCGTGTCGGGAATCGCCGAGCAGTTGATCGCGACGAACTGGCGCTGCGCGCGCGGCGACAGGCGATGAATCCCGCGCGCGACCACCTCCTTGCCGGTGCCGCTTTCGCCCTGGATCAGCACGGTCGAGTTCGACGGCGCGACCTTGCGCATCATCCGAATCACTTCCTGAATCGCGGGATCCTGTCCGATAATTCCTTCGACCTCGAATTTGCCTTCGAGCTTGCGCTTAAGAAGCTGGTTCTCCTGCTGCAGGTTGGCAAGTTCGGCCGCTTTTGCGACCGTCATCACCAATGTCTCGCGGTCCGTCGGCTTGGCCAGGTAATAGAACGCGCCGTTCTTCATCGCCTGCACCGCGCTGTCGATGGTTCCGTGCGCAGTCAGCACGACGACCTGCGCTGAAGGGTAGGCCACATGCACCTTAGCGAGCAGCTCGTCGCCCGACATTCCGGGCATCATCAGGTCGGTCAGCACGACGTCGAAGCGCGACAGGCCGAGCAACTCCATCGCGCGCTTGCCGACGGCGGCTTCTTCGACCGCAAAGCCTTCTTCGCGCAGCGTCTCGGCGGTTATCTGGCGTTCAAGGTCGTTGTCTTCAACGACCAGTACGGAAGCCTGGCTCATTGCTGGATGCCTACCCCGTTCTGCGGGAATGTAAAAGTCACGATAGTGCCGGGGCCGGGATGATTCGGACCAATCACGATTGTCCCGCCATGTTTTTCGACTATCGCTTTGGACAGGAACAGTCCGAGTCCTATCCCCTCGCGTTTGGTGGTGAAGAACGGCTCGAAGACGTGGGCGGCGGCGTCAGGCTCGATTCCCGCGCCGGTGTCGATAAAAGAGAGTACCAGGTGATCGTCCTCCCGCGCGAAATTGATTTTAAGCGTGCCGCCTTCAGGCATCGCCTGTACGCCGTTGGCAACCACGTTCATGAAACAGGTGCGCAGCTTTTCCGCGTCGACGTTCAGGATCGTCGGGACGCCGTCGGCGTTCTCGATCACCTCGATATCCTGGCTTTTCATTTTCGATTCCGAGATCGCGAGCACGCCCTCGACCAGCGATTTCACGTCGGTGGGTGCGGGATGAATCTCGATGGGGCGGCCGTAATGCAAAAAGCTTTGCACCAGCTCGGTCAGGCGTCGAACCTCGTCCTTCATCAGCATCACCTGGCGCACGAAGTTGTCTGAATCCTGCGTCAGCATCCGCGCGTAGCGCGTGCGCAGCTGATCGAGGGCAAGGCTGATAAAGTTGAGCGGATTCTTGATCTCGTGGGCGAGGCCTCCTGCCAACTGCCCGAGCGCGGTGAAACGTTCGAGGCGGTTTAGCTCCTGCTCGCGTTCGCGCGCATGGCGCAACTGCTCGACCATCTCATTGAAGCTGCGGGTGAGAAGTCCAATCTCGTCGCGGCGATGCGCCTCGGGCACCGGTTCGAGGCCGCGCGCCGCTATATTCTGCGCGGCGTCGGCGACGGCGTGAATCGGCTTGACGTAGCGATCCGCCAGGATATACGCGAACACCAGCCCGAGCGCGAAGATTCCGAATGCAACGTAAAGCTGATGCATCCGCGTCGTCGCGAGAGGCTGCGCGAAGTCGCCGAAGTTCGCGACGACCTGCACGTAGCCGAGCAGATGATCCTCGACCTCGACCGGAATCAGATAGACGGTGGTGGCTTTCGATTCCGGCCCGAGCTTGGTCGCGGGGATGGTCAGAATCTCGCTGCCTTGTTTGAGCTGCTCGGCAACCACCTTGTCGGCCGAGCGCGGAACCAGCTCGGCGCCGATCAGCCGCGGGTTCGAGCTGTTGATAATCAGATTGCGCGACGAGGCGATCGAAACCTCGAGCCCGTTGGAGTGCAGGCTGTTCACGTAGTTCGGCAGCCGGTCGCGATCGGTGTTGCCGACCGAGGTCAGCTCCTGGACGCTGATTTGGATAGCGCTCGCGAGATCCTTGACCCTCTGCTCGGTGGTCTCGATTATCGCCGCCTGCGTGCCGAGGCTGAACCAGACCTCCGCGCCGAGGGTCAGCGCGAGCAGCACGACCATCAGGAGGATAAGTTTCGCCTTGAGGTTTAGGGCGGGCATTGTCATTGGAATCTAGCTTGGAAAATTTCTTGGGTCTGCGACCCGCGGCTGCACTTTCAGGTCTGGCTGGCGCTGGATTTCCGCAGTACGAGCAGCCGGGTTCCGTAGACCGCCAGCGACAGCACCACGACCACCCAGATAAGACGCTCGAAGCCGCCCACATAGTGGATCGCAACTTCGAGCTGTCCGCCGAATATGTAACCGATCGAAACAACAATCGGAACCGAGATTACGGCGCCCATCAGGTCGTAGATAAAAAAGCGTCCGGGGGTCACTCCAAACGATCCCGCGCTAAGATAAATCAGCGCCCGCAAGCCGGCCAGAAAGCGCGCATAGAAGATCGCGCGATGTCCGTGGCGCTCCATAAAGTCGCGGATACGGTCGATCTGCGTCTGCGTGCCCGGCCGGTTGATTCCGAAATAACGCACCAGTCCGGTCCCGAATCGCCGTCCCAGGAAAAACAGCGAGTTGTCGCCCGCTACCACTCCGACCAGTGATACTGCGAGTGTCATTGGATAATGCGTTACGCCGCGATGGACCAGAAAACCGCCCGCGAGCAGCGCCACGTCTTCGGGCAGCGGCAGCCCCAGCCCGCACAGCATCAAGATTACGAACAATCCCGCATAAGTGAAATGCTCGATGTACGCGGATACGAGGGCTAACAAGCTTCAGTCCCCGTTAGCGTATCGCGCCCGGAGCGAATCACGGATCTGTTCCACCGGCATCCCCTGGCGCGCGAGCTGCTCGGCCTCGATCGCTTCTCCGGTGCAGATCGCGCAGGTGCTGCCGTGCTTGTCGCGGAAGCAATCGAGCAAATTCTTATGTCCCTCGGTCCGGTCGCATCCGCAGTAACAATGCATCTGCGCGAGCAGCGCGGGATGATCCTGCGCTACCTGGTAAGCCTTTCTTACATCGCCCTGGAACAATTGCGGATCGAGCGTCACGCGGAGCTTCGCCGCAGGATCGCTGCTGCCGGCGCTGCTTGCCACCTGTCCGTCCGCTTGCGCTGACGGCTCCGGGGTCTGCCCGAAAAACGCATACGCGGCCGCCGCCATAAACAATAGCGCGAGAACGACTCCAACAATTCCTTTGGTGCTGTTCGGCATCAGGCAACTCTTCTATCTGATTATAGCATTTCGATCATCTGGAGGCTCTGCCGGGTAAAGGCGTACAGGGCGGCCGGGCGATGTGGTCCGCGGCGGGTCTGCTTGAGCCGCCGGAGCAGCCCCATCGCGAGAATCCTGCGCCGGAAGTTGCGCCGATCGATCGGCCGGTCGAGAATCCGCGAGTAGAGCTTCCTCGAACTCGGCGAAGGTGAACACCCGCGGCAGCAGCGCGTATGCGATATTGCTGTACTCGAGCTTCGACCGCAGCCGCTTGAACGCGTATGCGGCCATCAACGAGTGATCGTACGCGAGCGGCGGCAGCGCCTTGACCTCGAACCATCCGCGCTCGCCGTACTTGGACGACGGTCCGGTCACCACGCCCGCATCGGGGATGAGCGCCATGTAGGCGACCGACACGACGTGCGAATGCGGATCGCGCGAGGGATCACCGAAGGTGAAGAGCTGCTCCAGGTAGGCGTCCGCGAGACCGGTCGAGGCGCGCAGCTCACGCCGGGCGGCGTCGTCGAGCAGCTCGCCTATACGCACCAAGCCTCCGGGGAACGCCCACTTGCCGCGCGCTGGTCCGCGCCGCAGCCGCACCAGATAGGTCTTGAGCTTGCGCTGCTGGATCGCGAACAGCACCGTATCGACCGCGACCTTGGGCCGCGCGACGTGGCGCTCGCGATGCAGGAGGTCGGCGCTCGGGATTGCCGGCGCGACGCTCACGCGCTCAGCTCCAGCATCCGCTCCAGCGCGCGTTTTGCACCCTCGCGCACCTCGTCGCTGAGCGTGATTTCGTACCGCAGATGGGTCAGCGAATCGAGCGTGCCTTCGAGCGTGATCATCTTCATGAAGCGGCATAGCTTGCACGCCTTGTAGAAGTGCTTGTCGGGAATCTCCATCAGCAGGCGATCGGAGAGTCCGCACTCGGTGACGACCAGGAATTTCTCGGCGTCGCTCGAGCGCGCATACTCGACCATCGCGCTAGTCGACAGGACCGCATCCGCCAGCGCGAGAACGTCCTTGCGGCACTCCGGATGCGCCAGCACCTTGATCCCGGGAATCGAGTTCTTCACCCGATTCACTTCTTCCGGAGTGATCTGATGATGCACGTAGCAGTTGCCGTCCCACGAGATGACACGTTTCTTCGTGTTGCCCTGCACGTAGTTCGCCAGGTTCTGGTCGGGAACGAACAGGATATTTTCCGAATCGATTCGCTCGACAATCTTGACCGCGTTGGCCGAGGTGCAGCACGCGTCGGACAGAGCCTTAACGTCGGCGGTACAGTTCACGTACGACACGACTTTCAGGTCGGGATAGATCGCCTGCAGCTCGGCTTTGCGCTCGGCCAGCGCGTCGGCGGTGACGGCGTCGGCCAGAGAGCATCCGGCGCGCAGATCGGGGAGCAGCACCTTGCGATTCGGGTTGAAGACCTTGGCGGTCTCGGCCATGAAATGAACGCCGCAAAAGACGATCACGTCGGCGTCGCGGACATCGCGGGCCTTGCGGGCCAGTTCGAGCGAATCGCCGATAAAATCCGCGACCTCGAAAATCTCGGGCCGCTGGTAGTTGTGCGCCAGGATCACGGCGCGGCGCTCGCGCTTGAGCCGTACTATCTCGGCGATAGTGCCGGCCAGGCGGGCGCAGGTCGCAGGGCTGTAGCTGTCATCGCCCAGGGCGGCGAGCTTGGCGAACAGCGCGTCGGCGGAAATCGCCGCTGCGCCGTGGGAAGTTTCTGTTGATACGTTCACGACCGATCCTCGTCCTACTTTGCGTCAATTTGACACTTACTCTATTGCGGGGAGATGCCCGGCGCAAGGGCAGGCGAGAGTCGGAAGTAGTTCGTTTAACTTAAGAGTGCACGACTCTGTAAGTGTCATTCCTGCGCGCGTGGCTGCCGCGCGCGAGGAATCCCGAGGCGCTCCAGCACCCACCGCCGAGTGGCAGACAGGCGAGCGAACGAGAAAGGGATTTCCTTCGGCGTCACTCAAGACAAGCTCTCGCGCGGCAGCCACGCGCGGGAATGACAAAAAGATACGCGGTAAGAGCCACACACCGGCGCTCACATAATGATCCAGAACTCAAGGGGGTGAGTTGGCATGCGCTACGCGCACCCTGAAGGATGAAAATCGGATGCCCTCGGCGAAGTTGATTCTCAGGCAATCGACCTAACCCCAGTCCCCTTCCCGCACGAGAAGGGGGACACTTGTCGCAAGCGTTCGAGTGGTCTGGCAGATTCCCGTTGCCACTGACGACGCTCTGTGTGGCGCTCTTGTCATTGAGGTTCGGTTTCTGACTCCTCTTCCCGTGCGGGAAGGCGTCGGGGGTTAGGTCGGTCTTTTTTGGACTGCTCGGCCAGGTTCATTTTCCCGTAACGCCGGAGAGGTGTAGTGACTTTCTTGATAGAAACTCAATCGCGCGGGATGCGAACCCAGAGCGGTGCGCCTTCGATTAGCGCTGCGGCGTTTGCGCCGCGGGCAACGCGCGCGCGCAGCTCGATTCCCGCATTCAGCGTCAGGACGATTGCGCCGCCGTCATTTTCGACCGCGACGATCCGCGCCGCGATCGCTTCGCCGTCAACCGACGTGCCGGACGTATCGCTGATCTCGACATCCTCTGCCATGAGCGTCGGCGCGCCGGAGCCGTCAGGATCGACCGCGAGCGTCATCGCGCGGGCATGCAGCGCGAGCTTGATCTCGGCGGGATCGAGAGGACTCGAATCGGCCGCCACGCGCGCGGTCTTAAGAAACCGCGCGATCATCGCCGATGCGGGCTTCGCAAAGACCTCGCGCGGCGCGCCGAATTGCATCACAACGCCGTCGATCAGAATCGCGACGCGATCGCCAAGGGCAAGCGCCTCCGAGAAATTGTGCGTGACGTGAATCGTAGTGGTGCCGAGCGCGCGATGCGCCGCGCGCAGCAGCTCGCGCAGCGCATAACGCGAGTTCGGATCGAGCGCCGCCATCGGCTCGTCGAGCAGCAGCAGAACAGGATTGGCCGCGAGCGCTCGCGCGATCGCTACGCGCTGCCGCTCGCCGCCTGAGAGCCCGCGCGGCATCCGGTCGAGCAGCGGCTCGATTTCGAGCATCCGCGCCAGACGCGCGATCGCCGCCGCGCGCTCGCTGCGCGCGATCCGATGCGCTCCGTATGCGAGATTCGCGCGCACGCTCAGATGCGGAAACAGCAGGCTGTCCTGGTAAAGAAATCCGATTTGCCGCGACTCGGGCGCGCTCGCCGTGACCTCGCGCGAGTGCATCAGGATTCGCCCGGCGGTGGGCCGCGCAGCCCCGCGATCGTTTCGAGCGTGACGGTCTTCCCCGCGCCGGTCGGCCCCAGAATGATCAGATACTCGCCGTCTCCCGCTTCGAGCGTGAGCGGGCCTAAGCGAAACGCGCCTGCACTGACGACAATATCCTCAACCCGAAGCCGCATCGCGACGAGACTAGCACGCCGCGCGCACCGGCGGATCGATGGCGCATCCACGGCGCGATTTGCTAGACGCATCCATAGCGGGCGCGTGTTCGGCTCGCTTCCGAGTGCGCCGTAAGGAGTTAAAGTGATGGATGAAGTTTACGATCGGGACATAATCGCCGCGGTGCGCAGCTTCGTCGAACGCGAAGTGATTCCGTTCGCCTCCGAACTCGAGCATCGCGACGAGTATCCGCACGCGATGGTCGCCTCGATGAAGCAGCTCGGACTCTTCGGCGCGACTATTCCGGCCGAGCACGGAGGCCTGGGACTCGCGTTTGCGACCTACGCGCGCGTGATGGAGGAGCTGTCGCGCGGATGGATGAGCCTCGCGGGCGTGATCAACAGCCATCTGATTATGGCTTACATCATCACGCATCACGGCACCGACACGCAGAAGAAATATTTCCTGCCGGCGATGGCGCGCGGAGACAAGCGCGGCGGCCTTGCGCTGACCGAGCCGCATGCCGGCAGCGACGTGCAATCGATCCGTACGACGGCGGTGCGCCGCGGCGACGACTACGTCCTCAAGGGCAGCAAGATGTTCATCACCAACGCGCGCAACGGCACGATGCTGGCGGTCGCGGCCAAGACCGACCCGCGCGCGAAACCCGCATACGCGGGTATCAGCATGTTCGCGGTCGAAAAGAGCGACGCGGGACCGGCGGTGAGCGCGAACCTCAAGAAGATCGGCTACAAGGGAATCGACACCTGCGAAGTAACGTTTGACGATCTGGCGGTTCCCGCGGCGAGCCTGATCGGCGGCGCCGAGGGGCTTGGTTTCAAGCAGGTGATGAGCGCGCTCGAAGTTGGGCGCATCAACGTGGCGGCGCGCGCGGTCGGAGTGGGGCAGGCCGCGTTCGAAACCGCGATTCGCTACGCGCAGCAGCGCACGACGTTCGGCAAACCAATCTGCGAGCATCAGGCGGTGCAGTTGATGCTCGCCGACATGGGCACGCGCGTCGAGGCCGCGCGCCTGCTGGTCGCCAACGCGGCGCGCAAGAAGGACGCGGGCGAGCGCTGCGATGTCGAGGCAGGGATGGCGAAGCTGTTCGCCTCGGAAGCGTGCGCGAAGATCTCGCTCGACGCGATGCGCGTGCTCGGCGGTTACGGCTTCATGCAGGAGTTCCCGGTCGAGCGCTTCTACCGCGACGCGCCGCTGATGATGATCGGCGAAGGCACCAACGAAATTCAGGCGTTGGTGATAGCTCGCGGCTTGATCGCGCGCTATCCAGCGTGATCACATCAGCGCGAGCTCGTGCAGGGCGCGGGCGCATTCCTCGGGATGCGTGAACATAATCTCGTGGCCGCACTTCACGATCTTGATCGCGGGATTCTTTAGACGGCTCGAATAGAACGGATGCCATCCCTGTGCGCCCGCGATCGGCGTCTGGTCGTTTTCGCATACGAGGTAGCCCGTCGGCACGCCGGATTCGTGGAATGCTTTCATCGGGACCGGATCGCTCGCCGGCGCCCATGGCTGCGGGCATACCGAGGCGTCGATCCATTTGCGCATTACCGGCGGAACGTCGTTCATCAGGCCTTCATAAAATTGCGGGCCCATCGTCTCGACCGGCACCGAACGGTCGGGCCGCGACGCGACCACGTCGAGAATCGGTTTGGTCGCGGGATTTGCGGGATCGGTCAGGCGCTCGCCGTCGAGCGGCACGATTGCGCTTACGAACACCGTTCGCTTGATGCGTGACGGAATGCGTGCAGTGACACCCGAAATGGTCAACCCTCCCAAGCTATGCCCCGCCAGAATGACGTGGCGCAGGTCGCGCTCCTCGATATATCGCACGACGCTGTCGACGTAGCTTTGCAGCGTTATTTTCGCGCGATCGGAATAATTTTGGCCATGACCGGGCAGATCGACCGCGAACGCGCGATCGCCGAGCTTTTCGAGCTGATTGGTAACCGCTGCCCAGCACCATGCACCGTGCCATGCGCCGTGTACGAGAACGAATGTCTCAGCCATCGTGCATTTCCTCCTATATCTTCCACGATCCGTCACTAACCATGAACGCCTGTTCAGGTGCAACGATTGGACCGGTTGTTGCGTCTATCCAAACAAGAGGCGGGAAAGATGTACGGGAAACAAACCTTGGAGATGCGTCGGGGATTGGAAGCGCAAACCGGCTACTTCGTGTTAGCGGTTATATTCAGCCTGTTATTCGTCATCGTGACCTGGCGATGGGCGGCGCTGGTCAATCCTCGCGTGTGGAGCGTTTGGGAAGAATCAGACTCTTCCGTCAGTCAGCCTCTCGCGGCCTCGGCGCAAACCACGCCCGTCCTTCCCGGCGACGCGGCAATTGTTACACGTTCCGATGCGCAGCGGCAGCAAGGCTCGAAGGCGATATTGCTTCGGATGTTCGCGCTTGGGATGGGCAACACTCCCGCGCAATAGCGCGATTTGATAATCCTCAATCGGCAGCGTAATTACGAAGCGACCGGCGTGACCTGCTGACCATCGCGGAGCTTCGGAGACGGCGCGACGATCACCGTCTCTCCGCCGGTGAGTCCCTGCGTGACCTGGATCCCGTCCTGAAATTCCCGGCCCAGCGTAATGTCGTTTCGGTGCGCGGAGCCGTCGCGCACCGTCCACACATAGCTGCGCGATCCGTCCGCGATCACCGCTTTCTTCGGCACCAGGACGAGCGCCGCTTCCTGTCTCGCGGCCACCGCCGCAAGGAAGGTGACCTTCGCGCTCATCTCCGGCTTGATCACCTGGAGGTCGGGATGAACGATATGAACCTCGACCTTGACGGTGCCCTTTTGGCGATCGGCCTCCGGATAGATCTTGACCACGCGCGCGTCGAAGGGGCGGTCGGGATACGCGTCGAGCAGCACCGTGGCGGGACTGCCGATCGCGACTTTGGCGATATCGCTTTCGTTGATATCGACCTCGGCGCGCATGTCGTCGGTATCGGCAAGCTGCGCGATATCGGTGGTGCCCTCGCCGACCTGATCGCGTCGCCGTAATTGATATCGAGCCGGATTCGCGGTACTTCTTCAGCACGATTCCGTTGATCGGCGATCGGATCGTGCATTGGCTGACGTTGAATTTCGCGAACGCGATTTCGGCCTCGGCCTTTTTCAGGTTGGCTTCGTCCACCGACAGCGCATTGTCGGTGACATCGATACTGATCGTGCGATTCGACGCCGGTCCGGTAGAGTTCGAGCTCGGCGTTTTTGCTGCGCGCGTCCGAGCACGACGTTGGCCGCCGCCAGGTCGCGATCGGCGATCGCCTGGTGGAGCTGCGCGACGTAGTCGCGGTCGTCGATCTTCGCCAGCACGTCGCCTTTCTTGACGTGCTGGCCTTCCTCGATCGGTTCCTCGATGATCTGGCCGAGAATCTTCGTGCCAATCGTGATGTACTTGTCCGGGTGACGACGTAGCCGGAACCGGTCAGGAGCGCGCCCGGCTGTCCGGCCTGTTTGATCGAGACCAGCGCGGTCTGCACTTCGAGCGGCCGTCCCAGCGTGTGGGCGTACGCGTAATATCCAACCGCGGCGAGAACCGCCACGACGCCGAGCGCGATCGCCGCCGGGATAAGCCGGCTCTGCGCTCAGGTTCGGCGCTGCGCTTGATCCGCAGCGATTCGAGTTCGCGGATATTGGGCGGTCGCGATTGTTCCCCGGCCATCGCTTAGCTCCTTCTGAGCGCGTCGACCACGCTCAGGCGCATCGCCTGGCGCGCCGGCAGCCATCCGCCGAGCATACCCATCAAAGCGGCGAAGATCAGCGCCTCGATTACGATCGCGAGCGTCACGCGGAAATTAAAGGCCATCGTCGAAAACGTGACAAAGTTTCCGAAGGTGGTCGAGAATCCGTTTATCGGCATCGCGAGCAGAATTCCGATCGCGCCCGCCGCCGTCGCCAGCAGCAGCGATTCGAGCAGGAAGCACAGCATGACCGAGTCCGGGCTGAAGCCGAGCGCGCGCAGCGTGCCGATTTCCGAGGTGCGCGCCGAGACCGCGGCGTACATCGTGTTCATCGCGGCGAAGATCGCGCCGACACCCATGATGATCGCGACGATCATGCCAAGCGTGCGCAACTGGTTGGCGACCACCGACTGATCCTTGTAGTACTGCGGCTCGGTTTCGGCTTGCAGATTGATTCGCGGGTCATCGGCGATTCGCTTGATCAGCGCATCCGACGTCGGCTCCTGGCGCCATCTTGAGCCGCACGCTGGCGTAGTAGGCGCCGCGCTGGGTGTCGTCCTGCACGTTATGGATATCGGCCCAGACTTCGGATTCGAACGAACTGCCGCCGGCGTCGAAAATTCCGACGACCTTCCACTGTCCGCGCCCGAACTGCAGCGTCGAGCCGACTTGGTAGTTGGCGTAGCGTCCGAGCAGCCCCTTGCCGACGATCACCTCGTTCAACGCCGGGCTTGAACATCCGCCCTTCGTTATGTGCACCTTTCGTGGACTTCAGGGCGACCGGCAGCACGCCGCGCACGACGATATTGTCGCGTCGGCCCGTTTGCGCGTTGCATCAGCACCTGCACCGGCAGCTCCGGCGAGACCATCGGATTGCCCGCCGGGTCGCGGCGAATCTGCGGCAGAAACTTGAGCGCGTCGAACTGATCGAGGTTGATCGATGAGTAGGTTTCGGTGGTCGCGCCCTTGCGCAGCACGATCATGTTGTCGGGCGAGCCGGTATCGGCGATCGCTCGCGCCGAACCCCGCCACCATCGCCATCACGACCACGAACACCGCCACCACCAGCGCGATTCCACCGCCGGTCATCACGGTGGAGACGCGGCGCACCAGCAGGCTGCGAACGTTGTATTTGAGCGGGATCGCCACTCAGGCCACCATCCGCAGCGCGTCCACGATATTGCTGGCGCGCCGCCGCCCGCGCCGGCACCAACGCGCTGAGCGAGTCCGATCAGTGCCGCGACGACCAGCGTTTCGACCAGCACCACCGGCGGCATCCGAATCGCTGCAGCGGTCCGGCACCGGGGTGCCGACCGCGAAAATCTTGAGCACGACGAACGCGCTGCCGCATCCGAGCATTCCTCCGAGCAGCCCGATGATCAGCGATTCGGCAAGCAGCAGGCTCAGGATCATGCGCGAGGGAAACCCGATCGAGCGCATCACGGCGATCTCGGCGCGCCGCTCGCGAATCGACATCGCGGCGGTGTTCGCGGCCACCAGCCCGATCGTAATCACGACGATCACGCCCAGCACCTCGGCCAGCGTGAAGAAGATCCGGTAGTTATCCATGAAGCTGCTCGATGAACGCCGCCTCCGACTCGCTTTGCGTCTCGGCGGAGGAGTTGGCGAACTGCTCGTCGAGCGCGGCGATCACCTGCGGCACGTTCGCGGATTTGTCGACCCGCACCCAGAAGTTATCGACGAAGCCCGGACGGCCCGCGGCTTCTTCAAGGTAGTCGCGGCGGAAAATCAGGAAGTTCGGCGGCGCACTTGCCGCCCATCACGCCGACGATATTGAGCGTGACGTTGAACGGATAAACCGTGCCGCGCAGCATGATCTGCTGGCCCGACGTGCAGGTTGAAGCGTTTCATCGTGCCCGAGCCGACCAGCGCACGCGGTGCGCAAGGTCTCGAATTTCTTCCACGACTCTTTCGACATGCCCCAGTCCGGCCACATCGCTTCGGCCGCTCGGGATCGACCGCCAGATTGGGAAACTGATCGGAGACCTCGTGATAGATTCCGCCGAACCAGCTCTCGGGCGTGACCGCTACGACGTGCGGCGTCGCGGCGATCCGCTGCTTGTAGGCCTCGGGCATCGAGTAGGCCAGCCCGGCCTTGTTGTGGCACGCGATTCGCACCGACGACGCGCTGTCCGCCAGGATTTCGTTGGCGACAGTGGGCAGGCTGACCAGCGCTGAAAAGATAAACAGCGACACCGCGATCGAGAGGATCGTCAGAATCGTGCGCCGCTTGCTGCGCAGCAGATTTTTCAGCACCAGCACGACGTACTTCATCGGCAATCCCTATGCGTGTGCGCCTGCGGCCTCGGCCGCGCTGGCCCGCCCTTGCCCGGCTCGACGCCGGCCAGGACGCCCTTGTCGAGGCGGTAGACCGTTTCGACAAACCGCTCGGCGCGCGGGTCGTGCGTGACCATCACGATGGTCTTGTGAAACTGACGGTTCAGGTCGGTCAGCAGGTTCAGGATCTCCTCGGCCGATTTGGCGTCGAGGTCGCCGGTCGGCTCGTCGGCGACCACGATCGTCGGATCGGTGACGATCGCGCGCGCGATCGCGACGCGTTGCTCCTGCCCGCCCGAGAGCTGGCGCGGATAATGGTCCATCCGGTCGGCGAGTCCGACGATTCGGAGCGCGGTTTCCACGTGCTCGCGCCGCTCGGCCTTCTTGAGCGGAGTCAGCAGCAAGCGGCAGCTCGACGTTTTCGAAAGCGGTCAGCACCGGAATCAGGTTGTAGAACTGGAACACCAGTCCGATATGGCGCGCGCGCCACGTCGCCAGGTCGCGCTCCTTCATCCCGGTGATCTCCTCGCCGCCGACCGCGACGCGGCCGGAGGTCGCGTGATCGATACCCGCGATCAGGTTGAGCATCGTGGTTTTGCCCGATCCCGACGGACCCATGATCGCGACGAAGCGCCCGTCGGGAACCTGGATCGTCACGTCGTCGAGCGCGCGGACTTCGAATTCGTCGCGCCGGTAGATGCGGGTCACGTGTTCGAGATCGATTGCGTATTTTGTATCCATCTGCGCTGCTCCCCTCGCTATCGCCGCCGGTCACAATCTCCGATCGATTTACCATTTTGGATTATCTTCCTGCTGCGGCTGCCGCTGTCAGACGATTGCGGATCCGGCGCGCGGGCGTCATCTCGCGTTTCAGTTGCGCGGTCAGCTTCGCGAAGACCTCGACCTTGGTGGTGCATACGGCGCGCCCGAGCTCGACCACGATCTGCCGAAAGGGGCTGTCGCCGCGCCGCTTCATTTCGCCCGCGAGCCACGTGAGCATCTTCACCACCTCGGCATCCTCGCGTCCGGCGCGATCCAGATGCTCCAGCGCGGCCTGCGGGTCGTGCTCGGCGAAATAAATCTTGATCTGCGACTCATCATAGATGAACAGCGGCTGTGCCGGCTCGCGCAGCGTTTTGAGGAACCGCGCCCGGCCCGCTGGCGTGATCGCGTAAACCTTGCGCGTGCGCCGCCCATGTCGCTCCGAGCGCATCGTGACCAGGCCGTCGAGCGCCATGCGTTTGAGGGCAGGGTAGAGCGAGCCGTCGCTGACCCGGTAGAAGAATCCGATAGGATCCTGGAAGCGGCGCTTGAGATCGTAGCCGGTCATCTCCGATTCCATCAGGAAGCCGAGAATCGGGAACTTCACGTCGATCCGCGGTGCGGGTGCGGGCTCGGCGAAAGCGCGCGCCCACAGGGGCAGCGGCTTGGGCGCAAGAATCGGCCGCGGCGCAGGTTTGAGGCTTCGTGAGCGCATAACGTATCGACCCAATAGCTCGACTTGAGATAACGAGTCAAGCTATCGCTCTTCGGCGCGAGGACGTTAGGCCCGTCGCACCGAGAGCCTGAACGCGAGCCGCCAGTTGCTCTCCCCGGTCAGCGGGGGAAGCGTGGCGGCCGCTCGTTCAATCTGGCGAAGCTCATCGGCAGCAGGTTCTGTGCCAAATGCACGGTCCCACAGCGGTGTCGTCACGCCGAAAATCGCGTCCGGAACGCGCAGGTGATGCGCCAGATGCCGCCCGCGCTGCCGCTCCTCGAATCGATTCGAGGGATGCGCGAAATGAATCCGGTAGTGAATCACCTCGTACAGAACGAACCCACCGACGAGTCCATAGAAGGCGTAAACCGCGGGTGAATTGCCGAAAATCGCAACCGCCGCAAGCGTAACCACGCTCACTGGAATCCACGCTCCGACGGTGAACACCGCATGAGGATCCTGATGATGCACCGCGTGCAAAGGAGTCGCGAAGGTGCGGAACCGATGCCCGAGCCATCCGTGAATCGCATACTCAACGAAGGTCCAGGCGAGTATTCCGCCCGCAAACAGAAGGACTCGCACGAGCATAGCGCCAAGTCTATCCGCCCACCAAAATAGCAGCAACGCAACCGCAAGACTGCATCGGTCCGCAATCACAGGACTGCACAGCCGATGAAAAGGCATCTGTCGATTAGCGTCCAATGTCTGCGACGAGATTCTAAGTGGCACAGGCTTTAGCCTGTGTTCCCGCACTGGCTGAAGCCGGTGCCATCAAGCACTCTGACCGAGGCGCTTGACCAATACCTCAATAATGGACTATATCAAGAATGTAACGTTTAACGACGCTGATTACGAGCCAAAGATCACAATCACGGAGGAGGCATCCGATGTGGAATTCTGACAGTCCTTACCTTAATGGCAATTACGCGCCCTGGCGCGAGGAGGGCGACGCCTACGACCTCGAGGTCGAGGGCGAAATTCCGCGCGAGCTCACCGGCGCGCTCTACCGGATCGGTCCCAATCCGCAGTTCAAGCCGGTCGGCCGCTACCACTGGTTCGACGGCGACGGCATGGTCCACGGATTCCTGCTGCGCGACGGCCGCGCGGCGTATCGTAATCGGTACGTGAAGACTGACGGACTCAAGGCCGAGATGAAGTACGGACGCGCGCTCTACGGCGGCCTGATCGACGGACTGACCCGCGAAGTTCCGGCCGACGTGCCGCCGATGAAGAATCAGGCCAACACCAATATTATTGGCTACGCCAACCGTCTGCTCGCGCTGATGGAGGGCGGGCTGCCGACCGAGCTCAAGCCCGAGACGCTCGAAACAGTCGGGATGTACAGCTTCGACGGCAAGGTGAACGGCCCGGTAACGGCGCATCCGAAGTACGATCCCAAAAACGGCGACCTGCTGTTCTTCGGCTACTCTCCGTTTCCGCCGTATACGACCTGGTATCGCGCCGACAAGGCAGGCCTTCTGCTCGAGACGCGCGCGATCGATTCCGGATTGCCGGTGATGATGCATGATTTCGTCGCCACCGATAACTACGCGATCTTCTTCGTCTGTCCTTCCGTGTTCCGGATCGAGAACGCCTCGAAAGGGCTGCCCGTGATGGTCTGGGAGCCGCAGCACGGAACGAAAATCGGCGCGATGCATCGCAAGTCGGGCGAGATCAAATGGTTCCACACCGACGCGTTCTACGTTTTCCACTTTCTGAACGCCTATGAGGAAAACGGCTCGCTCGTGATCGACGGATGCCGCCTCGCGTCGCTCAACATGGGGGGCAACTCCTTCGGAGATCCGGCGATGCCGTGGCAGTGGACGCTCAACTTGAAGGACGGATCGATGCGCGATCGCCAGATCGACGATACTTCGAGCGAGTTCCCGCGCCTCGACGAACGCCGCTCCGGACTCAAGCATCGCTATGGCTATTTCGCTGGCGGCGTGGACAAGAAAGATCGCGCGCTTGGTTTCAACGCCGTGATCAAGCGCGACTACCAGACCGGCAAGCATGAGCTTCAAACGCTCGGCGGCAACAAAACGCCCGGCGAGCCGGTCTTCGTCCCGCGCAGCGCAAGCTCGGCCGAGGACGACGGCTGGGTGCTCTCGGTCTGGTACGATCGGACCGAGAACACCAGTGAGATGGTAATTCAGAACGCGCAGGATTTCGCAGGCGCGCCGGTCGCGCGCGTCAAGGCGCCGCATCGTGTTCCGTTCGGATTCCACGGCAACTGGGTGCCCGCGCGGGTTAATGAATAGGGCTGAATGAAAAAGCTTGCGGCAAAGCCAAAGCGGGCGGCGCGCGCCGGACTTGATTCCGGCACGGCGCGCGCCGCCGCGCCGATCGAGCCGGTGCGCGAGCGTCCGGGTGCGATCAAGTCATCGCTCGAATACGCGCTTCTGGGGCTAGTCTCGGAATCTCCCGGAGTGTCGGGCTACGATATCGTGAAAATCTTCGAGCTCTCGATGCGCCATTTCTGGCATGCGCATCAGGGGCAGATTTATCCCACGCTCGAACGGATGGAAGCGGCAGGATGGATCAAAAGCCGTCAGGTGATCCAGCAGGGACGCCCCAACAAGCGCGAGTTCTCGATCACGCCGGCCGGAGAGCGCGCGCTCACGCGATGGCTCCGTAGCCCGTTCGAGAAGATGAAGCTCAAGTATCCGCCACTCTTGCGAACGCGGTTCCTGGGGCATCTCGGCGCCGATGCGGCTCGCGCCCAGCTCCAGGAGCATCGGCGCGAGACCGGCCGCTATCTGGAAGAGCTGCGCGAGATCGAGCGCGGCTTCTTCGCGCACGTCGAGCGCTATCCGGACGTCAACGTGATGTTCTCCTTTTTCACCTTGAAGTACGGAATCGGCTGGATGGAAGAAAACCTGCGCTGGTGCGACTGGGCACTCGCCGAGATCGACCGCAACCTTGCGCTCTTCCACTCGCCCGCCCGCTAGCTGGAATGACCGGCGGGACGCCGGTCCTACTGGCAAATTTTTTCAGGAGGGCCGCCGTCCCGGCGGCCTCTTCATCTGATTCACAAAACCACCGATTCGGCACCAATCCGGTATAGACCTTGGCGCTGCTTCTAGTATTCTATTGCAACCTGAATTTCGGCCGCGTTTTATCGTCCGATATTGCATGGGTTACCCTTTGCGGGCTGACCATATGAATCCAGGAGGTTTGCATGGCTAGGAAAATCGCCGCCATCGCGGGCGGCGTGGTACTCGGACTGATAATCGCTTTTGCGCGTGCCGGCGCGTTTCCGTTCTGGAATTCCGGCGACAAGGATTCATCCAAAGCCGATTCTTCGGCGCCGCAGGCTGTTTCCTCGATGAGCGCGGTCACATCAGGGCCTCCCCTGCAAACTCCGCCTCAGACCTCCGAAAGCGCAGGCCGCGCGGGCGCGATCGGTTCGTTTGCACCGCTGGTGAAGCGCGTGATGCCAACGGTTGTCAACGTCGCCGTCGTGCAGGACGTCAAGACTTCCGGCTTCGGCGGCCCCGGCGACGAAGGCGAGGGCGGTGGCGACGAGGGCGGCGGTGATGAAGGCGGCCCAGGCGCAGGACCTCCGCAGATGCCTCCTGGCATGGGCAATGGCAACGGCGATCCGTTCGAGCAGTTCCGCCGCTTCTTCGGACAGATTCCCCGCGAGTACAAACAGCACGGACTCGGCTCCGGCGTGATCGTATCGCCCGACGGTTACATCCTGACCAACAATCACGTGGTTGGCGGCGCCGAAGAAATTCACGTCACGCTGATGGACAAACGCGAATTCACCGCCAAAGTGATCGGCAAAGATCCCAAGACCGATCTCGCGCTTATCAAGATCGATACCAAGGATCAGCTTCCCGCCGCGGTGCTGGGAGATTCCGACGCGACCGAAGTCGGCGACTGGGTTATCGCAATCGGAAACCCGTTCGGCTTTTCGCTCACTGTCACCGCGGGAATCGTCAGCGCCAAGGGCCGAATCCTGGGTGGCAACTACGACGATTTCCTCCAGACCGACGCCTCGATCAATCCGGGCAACTCCGGCGGTCCGTTGTTCAACACCTCCGGCCAGGTGATCGGGATTAATACCGCGATCTACAGCCGCACTGGCGCCAACAACGGAATCGGTTTCGCCATTCCGATCGATATGGCGCGCAACGTGATGGAGCAGTTGAAGGCGCACGGACGCGTGGTCCGCGGATGGCTCGGGGTCGAAATTCAGGAAGTCACCGAAGACCTCGCGCAATCCTTTGGATTACCCAAAGCGGAGGGCGCTCTGGTCGCCAACGCCGACAAAGACGGTCCCGCCGCCAAGGCTGGAATCGAGCGCGGCGATATCATCGTCAAGTTCAACAACAAGCCGGTTCACGACGAGCACGAGTTGCCCGAGCTGGTAGCAGAGACTCCAGTCAACGCGAGCGTCCCGGTCGAGGTGCTGCGCAACGGCAAGCCGCTGACGCTGACGGTCAAGATCGGCGAGCTGAAGGAGCAGAAAGTCGCCAGCGCGAAGGCCGAAGAGCCCGGCGGAAGCTGGGGCATGCAGGTGGGCGATATCACGCCGGAGCTCGCGCAGCAGTTCCATTTGCAGCGCGACAAGGGCGTCGTCGTCCGCCAGGTCGCGCCAGATAGCCCGGCAGCCGATGCGAGCCTGCAGCCTGGCGACGTGATCCTCGAGATCAATCGCGAGAAGGTTGCCGACGTAAAAGACTTCGTCGCCAAAGCCAAGGAGGTGAAGGCCGGCAAGAAACCCGCGTTGCTGCTGATCGCGCGCGGTGAAGCGACGCTCTACACAGTGATCAAACCCGGAAGCGGCAACTAAGCGCGCATTTCCGGATTCCTCGATAAGCGGCGGCGCTGCGAACAGGCAGCGCCGCCGTTTTCTTTTGCTTCTCCTGCGACACACCAGCTTTCGCTGGAGGCATCGCGATGCTACCCATACTCTGCGGTGGCTGCTTCCGTTTTCAGGTGTGACGTTCTTATCGCGGGCGCGGGTCCCGCCGGTCTCGCGACCGCTCTGTACCTGATGCGCGCGCGGCCTGAACTGGCAGGCCGCGTTATCGCGCTCGAAAAATCCGCGCATCCGCGCTTCAAGACCTGCGCCGGCGGCCTCATCCCCAAAACACTTCTCGCGCTCGAAGAACTCGGCATCCCGCTCGACGTTCCTGCGTGCACGGTGATACGCGGTGAGGCACGCACTCCCGTCGGCTCCGTCATCCTCGATCGCGGAGAGCCGCTATGCACGATCATCAGGCGCGACGAGTTCGATGCGCACCTCGCGCGCGCCGCAGTCGCTGCCGGACTCGGTCTAGCCGAGAACACGCGCGTGCTGACCGTCACTCAGAATGCCGAGCGGGTTCGCGTCGAAACCGATCGCGGAGCTTTCGAGGCCAAAGTCCTCGTCGGCGCTGACGGCTCGGGCAGCCGCGTCCGCGCCGCTATCTTCGGAGCGGGCAAGGAATCGATAGGCCGCGCCCTGATGGCGGATATTCCGGCCGATCCTTCCCGCGCGGTCGAGTTCTCCGAGAATCGCTACCGCTTCGACTTCCGATGCGTCAGCGCGGGAATTCCCGGCTACGCATGGTCGTTCCCGTGCCTGATCGACGGCAATCCGCATCTGAATGTGGGCATCTACGATCAGCATCCGCGCGCGTCGGGCGCGGCCGGAGGCGAGCAGGCGCAGATGCTGACGGAGCTGCGCGCGGCTTTTCCGGAATTGCCGCTGGCGGCGCTAGAGAATCGCACGCAGGCGTTTCGCGCGTTTCCGATAAGGTGGTTCGACGCGCGCGACCGTTACGTTAATGGCCGCGTAATTCTGGCCGGTGACGCCGCCGGAGTCGATCCGCTGATGGGCGAGGGTATCTCGTGCGCGTTCGAGCATGGCAAGCTCGCCGCGGATGCGACCGTGCAGTTTCTCGGCGGTGATTCGCGCGCACTCGCCAAATACGACCGCGCGCTGCATCGCGGCGCTGTCGGCCGGAAGCTCGGCAAGCTCGCTTTCGCCGCGCGCCACTTCTACGGACCGCGTCATCGGATGTACTTCCGCCTGGCGCGGATGAGCGCCCGCGCCCGCGATATCGGTGTCGATTGGTACAACGGCGCGCATCATATCGACGAACTCCCGACCCGCACTCTGGCTACGCGATGGCTCCGCGAGATTCTATTCGGCGCGTCGGTCAGATAAATTTGTAAATTGATGGCGAAGAAGAGAAAGAAGCGGCGTGGGCGGGGACCAGGCATTCTGCTGCTGATCGCGATCATCGTTCTGATCGCGGGGTTCGTGGTGCGCCGCACGCTGATGCCCAAAGCGATTCACTACCTCGCCTATCGTCCGCCCGACCATCCCGTGATCGCGCCGGCCGCGATGCCGAGCGAAGACCTGTCCGCGAGCGACCGCCAGCAGCTCGACGACACTCTCAAGAGCAAGGCCCGGTAGCCTCCGCGATGCCGCAGATTCAGATCATCGACGACCTTGGCTTCCGCGTCGATCTGCAAGCGCCCGCGCGCCGGATTATCTCGCTGGTGCCGAGCTGGACCGAGACTCTGTTCGCGCTCGGGATAGGCGACCGCGTGGTCGGCGTGACCAAGTTCTGCGTCTCGCCCGAGAAAGAGGTTGCGCCGATCGCGAAAATCGGCGGCACCAAGAATCCCGATCTGCGCGCGATCACGAATCTGCATCCCGACTTGATCATCGCCAACGCCGAGGAGAACCGGCGCGAGGACGTCGAGCGGATGCGCGCGCAGGGAATCGCGGTTCTGACGACTTATCCTCGCACAGTGCCGGCGGCGGTCGAGTCGCTGCTCAAAATCGGCCGCACAACTGGTTGCGAGCCCGAAGCCGGCGCGCTAGCCCGCGAAATAACTCTGACCGTCAGCGAAATCGAAGCCACCATGGGAGTATGGGCCAAGCTTCGCCTGCGCGTCTTCTGTCCGATCTGGAAAAAACCCTGGATGGCGTTTAACGCCGACACTTACGCCCACGACGTGCTGCGGATGCTCGGCTACAACAATATTTACGCCTCCGCAGGCGAGCGCTATCCGATGACCACGCTCGAAGCCGCGCTCGACCTGCGGCCCGACATCGTCCTGCTCCCTGACGAGCCGTATGAATTCGCCGAAAGCGATGTCGAAGAACTCCGCGCCACGCTCCCGCCTGGCCTCTCGCGCCGAGTGCTGATAGTCAGCGGCCGCGATCTGCATTGGTACGGCGTCCACATGGTCGAAGGCCTCAGGTCCCTAGCCGCCCGTCTGGCAAGAGTCCGCGCCGCAGTGCTGTAGAAAGATCAACCGGCCACGAAGACACAAAGACACAAAGAAAAAACATCAGAGGACTTTCCTGCGGGAAAGTCCTCCTTAGTGCCTTGGTGTCTTAGTGTCCGCCTGGTGCCTTGGTGTTGTCTTGTCTTGATTGGTTTGCGCCGATCATCCGAACGCACTAAACCTTGTCCATTATGGCCGTATCTCCGCCGCTAACCGGAATCAAAGTTCTCGATCTGACCAAGCTCGCGCCCGGACCGTTCTGCACGATGATCCTGGGCGACCTTGGCGCCGACATAATCAAAATCGAGGAGCCCGGCGCTCCGACAGGGCGCCGCGCGCAGCAAGCCGGCAAGGCCGGCTCGCAAGGATTGGCCGCGGCGTTCGGCGGCTCGCCGTTCAACGCGCTCAATCGCAATAAAAAATCGATCGCGCTCAATCTCAAGAGCGGCCCCGGCAAAGAGGTCTTCCTGCGCCTGGCCCAGCGCGCCGATATCGTCGTCGAGGAGTACCGCCCCGGCGTCGCCGCGCGCCTCGGCATCAGCTACGACAAGCTCTCGGTGCGCAACCCGCGTCTCATTTATTGCTCGATCACCGGCTATGGTCAGGACGGACCGTATCGCGATCTGGTCGGCCATGATCTCAACTACATTGCGACCGCCGGTGTGCTCTCCATTCTCGGGCGGCCAGGCCAGCTCCCGACGATTCCGCACAACATCATTGCCGACTACGCCGGCGGCGGGATGCACGGTGCGATAGGAATTCTCGCGGCGTTGGTCGCGCGCACGCAGACCGGACGTGGCCAGTACGTCGATATCTCGATGATGGACGGCGCGCTGGCCCTGATGGCGCAAGCGTTTTCGACCTTCTTCGCGAGTGGCGCGATCCCAAAGCGCGGCGAGACCGCGCTCGACGGCGCGATCCCGAATTACAACGTGTACGAAACCAAGGACGGCAAGATCATCACGATCGGATCGATCGAGCCGTGGTTCTTCGCTAACTTGTGCCGCGCGCTTGGCCGCGAGGATCTGATCGAGCACGAATTCAGCTCGGACAAGCGCGCCGAGATTAAAAAATTCTTCACCGATTCGTTCAAAACCAAAACCCGTGACGAATGGTTCGAGCTCCTGACCAAGACCGATATCTGCGTCGGCAAGATGAACACGCTTGACGAGGTTGGCAGCGATCCGCAGGTGCTCGCGCGCAAGATGATCGTCGAGCTCGATGCGCCCGGCGGCCAGAAGGTCAAGCAGGTCGGAATCTCGGTCAAGCTCTCCGAAACTCCCGGCTCGATCCGCACGCTCGCACCCGCGCTCGGGCAGCATACCGACGAGGTGCTCACCGGCCTCGGGTACACGCTGGAGCAGGTCGCGAAATGGAGAGAAGAGGGCGCGGTGAAATAGAAACACCAAGGCCCCAGGGCGGCCACAAAGACACGAAGGCACAAAGAAAAAAGCGCCGGTTCCCTTAGGGAAGCCGACGCTTTTCTATCTTCTTAGTGTCTTGGTGTCTTAGTGGCCGCCCCGGTGGCGTGGTGTTGATTCTCTTCTATCGCCCGCTTGCGCAAACCGAACCATAGCGCGCTGCCATGATCCGCATGCACCAGATGGTACTGGCTGATGTCTCCTCGATCGTCGAGGCGCTGGCTCCTCAGCGTCGGTACGTCGCCCCATCGGAAAACAGGATTGATGTCGAACCACGCGAGTATCCGCGCGAGGATCGATCCGCCGAGCCATCGCGGTACATATCCCTCGGAGTAGCGCAACCAGATCCAGGTCCGGTCTCGATCGATCGGCGTCGCCACGACGAGCAGATGAAATTTCTCCGCCTCCTCGACGCGCGCAATGCACGGTAGCCGCAATTCCGCGCGCAGCGGGTATTCGTAGTTATACCAGCGCTTGCCGCCCTCGGGACTGAGCGTGCCGGAGATTTTCACGATATTGTTCTCGATGTGCGCGTCGAAGTTTGTAAGCCGCGCGCCCGCGCCGGGAAGCCATCGGCGATGCACGAAAGGGAAATGGAAGAAGTCGCCCATGTTCTCCATCACGCGCAGATAGGACACACCGATCTCGAAGGAGGTGCTGAATCTCGAGCCGTTCTCCCACGCCGCCGGCTCGAGCCACGGGATTTCCTCGGATACCTCCGCGGGTTCGCCGTGCCACATCCATATGAGCCCATGCGCTTCGCGCAATGACTCGGCATGCGCTTGAAATCCAGCGGGAATCGGCGCATCGGCGCCGTTGACCGGAATCAGCACGCACTGTCCGCGCGG
The DNA here is from genome assembly GCA_963801665.1 of uncultured delta proteobacterium. Lineage (GTDB taxonomy): Bacteria > Desulfobacterota > Binatia > Binatales > Binataceae > JBARDN01. Next base: position 1,759,297 of record CAWDFL010000003.1, read on the forward strand.
ATTCCATCGAAATCCGTGGTACGGGCATTCGATACATCCTTCCCGAACTCTTCCGCGCGAAAGGCTTGCAGAGCGATGCGGGCAGCGGTCGGGCAGGGCGACTGCGCCTCCGTCGAGACCGCGCCACAACACCAGGTCCTGGCCGAGGCGCCTGAGGCCGATGGGGCGCCGGGCGCCGAGTTGCGAGCTCTGGTAAATCGGATACCACTGATTTGGAATCATCGATTTACCCTTTGCTCGTAGCGCCGCCGGACGTGCTGATAATGCCGTTGCAGGCGATCTCGATCCCACGATGAATTTCCTCGCGCGCCATCGCCGCGCTCACCGCCTCATTGAGCATCCACGCGTTTATCCATGTGAGCGCGATCGCGTACACGACCGTCGCCGCGCGCATCGGATCGAGTTCCGAGGCGATCGCGCCGCGCTGTTTAAGTTTCTCGATCAGCTCCGCCAGCACCGCGACCAGCCGTACGTCCAACTCGAACAGGCGCTGCCCGATCCGCGCCGGCTCAGCGATCGCGGCCGCAAGCAATTCGCGCCAGAGAACGCGGTCGTCGCTCATGAAGCCGTCGAACCAGATGTCAATCATCGCGATGATTGCGGCGATCGGCTCGGCCGACGGCGATGCCAGGACTCGGCGAGCGCGCGCGACCATTTCTTCGGTCTCGCGGCGGACGATCGCGAGCAGCAGGTCGGGTTTCGAGGAGAAGTAGTTGTAGATCGTGCCGACCGCCAACCCCGCCTTTGCCGCCACGTCTTCCATAGCGGTCGCGGAGTATCCGCCGCGCGCGAACAAGCTTGTCGCGGCGCGAACGATACGCCGTTCCCGCGCAATCTTCTGCCGGTCGCGCAATCCGCGCGGCCGCGACGCCAAAGATGAAGCCATTCAGGTTTTATTAACCCACCGCGGGCGAGCTAAGTCAAGAAACCTGAAGCGATTCACTTTTGCCGTACGCCTCTTGCGGTGTTTAACTCACGTTAGGTTTTTTGCCAGATTCGTTCATGGCTGAACTGTTCAGCCTTATCGAAATGCGCCGTCCATGAGATAATCGCCACGACTGGCAGGGCGGGTGATTGGAACTTGCTACGGCGCTCGGCGCGGAGCCGGAACTTCTGCCGTCAGTCGAATGACCAACGACAGTTCCGAAACGTATTTTTTGTCCAGGTCCCGGACGGTCCGGCGGAAGGCCAAAACGAACGCACTTTCTGTCGCAAAAATCCCGATGTTTGCTGGACAATTTTCTGACAACCTGCCCAAATTCACCCAAACAAACCCACCGCATTTTTTGCGTTTTCAGCGGAATCCACCGGCCACCAAGACACGAAGCCACAAAGGAAGATTCGCAATGACGTACACTCTCTTCCCCCAAAAAAGTTCTTCTTCGTGCCTTCGTGTCTTAGTGGCCGCCTGGTGCCTTGGTGTTTTCTTTCTGCCTCTTTCCTTCGATTGCCGACGCCCCCGCGCCCGCTTATCATTGCCGCATGCCGAATCAAGTGATGTTCATTCGCGGACCGCATGAACCAATCGCGATCGACCATGCCGAGGGCTCGTGGCTCTACACCACCGACGGCCGCAAGATCCTCGACGGCGGCGCCGGCGCGGTGGTTGTGAATATCGGCCAGGGACGCGAGGAGGTCGCCGAGATCGCCCGCCGGACGATCGCCAAGCTCGATTATATCGTGCCGGTCTGGACCTCGCCCGAGCGCGAGGCGCTGGTCGCGCGGCTCACGCGATGGACTCCGCCGGGGATGGACCGCTTCTACTTCACCAGCGGCGGTTCCGAGGCGGTCGAGGCCGCGCTCAAGTTCGCGATCCTGCTGAACAAGGTGCGCGGCAAAGCCTCGAAGAAAAAGATCATCGGCAGGCAGTTCTCCTATCACGGCAACACGCTCGCCGCGCTTTCTGTCGGCGGCAGCGGACGCCGCGCCGACTACGAGCACGTGCTGATCGATTGGCCGAAAATTCCGCCGTCATATTGCTACCGATGCCCGTGGGGCAAAACTTATCCCGCATGCGATCTCGAATGCGCATCCGCGCTCGAGAAAGCAATCCTCGAAAACGGCGCCGACTCGATCGCGGCGTTTATCGCCGAGCCGATGATGGGTTCGTCGGGCGGCGTGGTCCCTCCGGTCAAGGAATACTGGCCGAAGCTGCGCGAGATCTGCGACAAGTACGACGTCCTGCTGATCGCCGACGAGGTGATGACAGGCTTCGGACGCACAGGCCGCCGCTTTGCGGTCGAGCACTGGGGCGTCACGCCCGATATTCTGGTGGGAGGCAAAGGACTCACCGGCGGCTACATGCCGATGGGGATGATCGCGGTGCGCGGCGAATTGGTCGAAGAGATCGAGCGCGCCAAAGCCGACTTCATGTTCTACACCTACAGCTCGCATCCGGTTGCGTGCGCGATCGCCGACGGCGTCCTCGCGATCATGGAGCGCGAGCATCTGGTCGAGCGCTCAGCCGAAATGGGCGCGCGCTTGGGAGCGCAGCTTCGCGAGGAGCTGTCGGGTCATCCGATGGTCGGCGATATTCGCGGCAGCGGACTTTTCTGGGGCGTCGAGCTGGTGCATGACAAGGCGACGCGCACGCCGTTCGCGCCGGAGAAGAAGGTTACCAATCGGCTGCTCGGCGCCGCGGTCCGGCGCGGACTGTTCTTTTATCCGGCGTCCGGGATGGCGGGGAAGGCAGGCGGCGACGCGATGATGCTGACGCCGCCGTTTGTCATCAACGAGCAGGAAATGGAATTCCTGGTGCGCACCGCGCACGATGCGCTCGAAGAATTGAGGCCGCAGCTTTGATCGGCGCACGGCGTATTCCGTCGATGGAGAAATTCTTTAATGGCCGATAGCATCATCGGGCCGACCTCTCATTATTTCTACTCGCAGCGTCTGAAGTTGCACTACGTCGATTGGGGTAATGCCGACAAGCCGCTGATGGTCCTGGTCCACGGCGGACGCGACCATTGCCGCAACTGGGATTGGGTCGCGCTCGATCTGCGCGATCATTACCACGTGATCGCTCCCGACCTGCGCGGCCACGGCGATTCGGATTGGGCGATCGGCGGCAGCTACTCGATGATCGACTACGTGCTCGATCTCGCACAGCTCATGCAGGCGGTCTCAACCGAACCGGCCACGCTTATCGGCCACTCGCTCGGCGGCAATATCGTGCTGCAATACACCGGAGTATTTCATCGCGAGGTCAAGCGGGTCGTGTCGATCGAAGGGATGGGGCCTCCGCCGGGGACGATCAAGGAGACTCCGGCATACGAGCGGATGAAAAACTGGATCGCGCAGATGCGCGATCTGTCAAATCGCAAAGCGCGCGAGTACCCGAGCATCGCGGAGGCGCTCCGCCGGATGCGCGCGGCGAATCCTCATCTGAGCGAGGAACAGGCGCGTCACTTGACCATCTGGGGCGTGCGCCGCAACGAGAACGGCACCTACTCATGGAAGTTCGACAACTACGTTCACGCCACTTCGCCGTACATGTTCAACACTCGCGACGCGCGGCAAATCTGGGAGCGCATCACCTGCCCGACTTTCCTGATTCGCGGCTCGGAGTCGTGGGCCGGCGATTGGGTCAAGGACGGCCGCTTCGCCGCGTTCAAGAATGCGCAAACGGTCACGGTCGAAAGAGCGGGGCATTGGGTGCATCATGATCAGCTCGGAGAATTCCTGACTCACGTGCATCGCTTTCTGGAGATATGATCCGGACGTAGCCGTGATCGTCGTGGGCGGGCGGATTGCAAGAATGATGAGTGGAAGATCGTGAAGTCACCGAATCTCGGGCTGCGCAGCGACCAGTTCGAGTACGTTCAACTGATCCTGCTGGCGGTGGTCGTCGGAGTTTTCGGGGCGCTCGGAAATCTCGGCTTTCGCGAGCTGATCGTGTTCTTCACCTGGCTGTTCCGCGGCCTCGAATGGAATCTGCTCGGGATCAATCGCGGCGGGATGTTCCGTATCCTGACGCCGATCATCCTGCTCTCCGGCGGCGTGGTGATACTCGTGCTCGATCGCTTCTTCCCCGGCGACATACTCGGCTACGGATTCCCGAATTTCCTCGAGCAGGTCAATCTCGGCAGCGCGCGAATCAAGCGCCGATGGATCGTGCTCAAGGCGCTGGGCGCGGCCCTCTCGCTCGGCTCGGGCGCGTCGGTCGGACGCGAAGGCCCGATCGCGCAAATCGGCGGCGCGATTGGCTCGGCCGCCGCCCAATTGCGCGGCCTCAGCTCCGACCGTGCCAAGGTGCTGGTCGCCGCGGGCGCGGGCGCCGGAATCGCGACCACCTTCAACGCTCCGATCGGCGGCCTGATGTTCGCGCTCGAGATTGTCCTGCTGGGACAGACCGAGACCGCGAATCTCGCGCTGCTCATCATCTCGACCTTCAGCGCGGTGGTGACTTCGCGCGCGATCCTCGGCAATGACGCGGTTTTTCATGTGCCGCAGTTCGAGCTGAAGAGCTACTGGGAGATGCTGACCTACGCGCTGATGGGCGCGGTGCTGGGCGGTCTCGGCGCGAGCTATATTCGAGTCTTCAATGCGACCGGCGCGTACTTTCGGCGCATGACTTTGCCGTCATGGGAGAAGCTTGGCATCGGACTCGCGCTGGTCGGCGTGATCGCGATCTTTCTGCCCGCCAACCTCTCCGACGGATATCCGATCATCAACCGCGCGATGGCCGGCGAGTACGGCCTCGCGATGCTGCTGGCGCTGTGCGCGGCGAAATACGTGGCGTCGAGCCTGTCGCTTGGCTCGGGCGCGCCCGGAGGAGTTTTCGGACCGATCTTTTTCATCGGTACGATGGCCGGTGGAGCGTTCCAGAGAATCTCGGCGCTGTTCATTCCGCATTTGACCGGGCCGCGCGGCTCGTACGCCCTGGTGGGTTTGGGCGCTTTCCTGGCTGGCACCACCCACGCGCCTTTGACGGCGCTGTTCCTGCTCTTCGAGATGACCGGAGATTTCACGGTCGCGCTGCCGGCGATGATCGCCGCTGTCACCGCGCTGGTCGTCGCGCGTGCGATCGAGTCCGAATCGATCGACACTTACCGCCTCGCGCGCGAGGGCAAGACGCTCCAGATCTCGCAGGAGCGGCTCGCGCTCACGCAAATTCCGGTCGGCGCCGTGATGACCAAGGATGTAACCGTGGTTAGCGCGAATGCGCGCCTGACCGATGTCTTGCACATCGCCGGACAGACGTCGCAGTCCACTCTTCCGGTGGTCGGGTCGGACGGCGAGTTCGTAGGATTGATCGTGACTCGCGACCTGCTGACGCTTTTGGGCGGCGGCGGCGAGCTCGGTCCGCTGGTCAACGCGTTCGATATCGCTCAGGTAAATTGTCCACATCTCACCGCCGATCAGAATCTGGATTTCGCGAGCCAGTTGATGGAACAGGAGCGGCTCGACGAAATTCCCGTCGTTGAGAGACGCAATGGCGGCCGCTTCCTCGGCCTGGTGACGCGCCAGCATATCGCGCAGGCGCTCAACCGGGTTTCGGTTTCGCTCTCGGCCTTGGCGACGCGCGATCAGAATATCTACTGGGCCACCGGCTATCGCGTCACGCGGCTCGAAGTGCCTGCCGCAGCCACGGGCACTACCGTCCGCGCTCTCGATACCCGCGCGCGCTTCGGGGTTACGTTGCTGGCGCTGCAGAGCGCCGATGATCCCGACGCGGGGTTCGTGCCGGTCGCTCCCGATCGCCGCCTCAAGACCGGCGATCTGATCGTTGCAGCGGGCCGTCCCGCCGATATCCGGCGCTTCGAACGCGAGCTCGAGCTGCGCGCCTCGGCGTCCGCTCAGCCCGCGCCCGCAGCCGGAAAGACATAGGGCCGGGCGCGTCCGGCGCGAATTTCCGCGCAGAGCTCCGCTACGCTCTTAACCTCGCGTTCGAGTTCGGTCGCACAGGTGAGGAACCATTTTGCGGTCGAGAAGTGCGCATCGCTGCCGCCGACCGCCGTCAGTCCGAGCTTGAGCGCGGTGTCTTGCGCACGCTCGTTCTCGACATTCGAGTTCTGGCCGTTCAGCACTTCGATAGCGCCTATCGCCGCACCATGGCGCGCGACCAGAGCGTCCAGCCGCGCGCCGAATCCCGACTCGCGGAACGGATGCGCCGGAATCGCGACGCCGCCTTCGTTATGAATCACCTCGATCAGATGCTCACTGCGCAGCATGCGCGAGGTCAGATCGAATCGGCGCATCACCTCGTGATTGACGCCGTAGAGCAGCAGATGGCCGAGATCGGTGTCGGCCTCGATTCCCTTGAACACCGCGATTCCGCAATGCTCCGAGAGTTCGGCGTACTCGCGATCGATCTCGGGGTCGGTCGGGAACAGACGATGCTCGGTGAAACAGATCGCGCCAAGCCCCGCGCTGCTCGCGTGCGCGAATTCGAGATATTGCTCCGCACCAACCCGCGAGTCCGCGGAGAGTTTCGTATGCACATGAAGATCAACGATCATGCTATCCCCGGATGCAGTTGCCTGATTTCTCCCCCATTGTCTGACATGGGGGAGGATTAAAGGAGGGGGTGCAGCGACTACGTTCCCGTATCATAAGCAGACCGTTCGGTCGTCATTTCGAGCCCTGGGTGAGAAATCCCGGAGCGCCCATGCTCTACGCCAGCGCCACATGCAATGCCCCTCCGCCGGGATTTCTCCCTGCGGTCGAAATGACGATCGAGGTTTCAGTGCCATCCGCATCCCACCGCTCAATTGAAAACTCGCGCGCTCACGGCATGTTGAAAGCGTCGCGTGTCTGCAAGTGATCGACCACAGAAACTATTCCGGTGACGCGCAATACCGTCCATCGGATATTCGCGCGGTCCCATTCGGTAGGCACCGTTCCCCACAGAATCAGCGTGTCTTCCTCGAGCTTGAACTGCACGCCCTTATAGCCCTCCGCGTCGAGCTCGCGCCTGAGCAATTGCAATTGCTCGGGCGTCGCGCCGCCGTCGAGATCCGGCATCGGGATCGGCATCGGACTCACGTCCGGCGCCAGGCGGCTCCGCGGGCGGCACCGCAAGATGCGCGATCACGCTGGTCAGAAGAAACGCGCCACCGAACAGCGCCGCGAGCGCAAGCAGATAAAATCGCGATCCGCGGTTGCGCCGCCTGCCGCGCCGATACTCTCCCGGCATCGGAGCTGGACCGGGAAAATCGCCAAGGTCGATCGTCCGCGCCTGTGCGGACTCGCGCTCGGCTGTGGGATCTTGATTCAACGGCGCGGCGCAGAACGAGCAGTAGCGCGAGTCCCCGGGAATCTGCCGGTCGCATCGCGGACACTCAATCGTCGCGAGGTCGGAAAGCACAGTCGGCGCCGAAGGCGACGCTGGCGTGCCCGAGCGTCCAAGCGGCAGCCGCATCTGCGGGCGCGATTGATTCGTGGCCGGCGCTGGAGCCGGCTGCGGCGCGGTAGCCGCGCGAGGCTCAATCGGCGCTCCGGATTTGATCGCGATGAGCCGCGTCTTGAATTCGCCGACATCCTGCGGGCGCAAGGCGACGTCGTAATTGAGCGTCTGATCAACCAGGTCGGCCAGCGCGGGATTAACTCCCGGCGCAGCGCTGCGCAACGGCGGAAAGCTGAACGGAGGCTCCGCGGCAGGATCGCGCCCGGAGATCGCATGATGCATCGTCGCCGCGAGCGCGTAGAGGTCGGAGCGGAACTCGACTCGCCCGCGATACTGTTCCGGCGGCGCGTAGCCCTGCGTCCCGATCATCGTCGCGTTCTGCATCGGCAGGAAGTGCCGCGCGATTCCGAAGTCGATCAGCTTGACCTGTCCATTCGCCGTCAGCATCACGTTCGACGGCTTCAGATCACGGTAGATCACCGGCGGCGAGAGACTGTGCAGGTAGGCCAGCGTGTCGCAGATCTGAAGCGCGATATCGATCACCTCGCTCTCGGGCAGCTTGCCATCCGCGTCGCGCAACCGGTCCTCAAGGGTCTGGCCCTCGATATATTCCATCACCAGGTAGTGGCGATTCTGTTCGCTGAAGCGATCGAACACGCGCGGGATATGCTCATTGCTGAGCGTCGCGAGCATGTCGGCCTCGCGCTGGAACGCGGCGACGGCATCCTGCTGCTTTTCGGGGCTGGTGAAGGTATCGACCATCTCGGCCAGAGCGCACGGGCGTGAGGCGAGGCGCAAATCCTCCGCCAGGTAGACCATCTTCATTCCGCCGCCGCCGAGCGGACGGATCGCGCGGTAGCGTCCGCCAACGATGGTGTTAGCCGCGATCATCTCAGTAGCGCCATGTGTCCGAAGGCACCGCAGTGCCGTGGATGCCGCGTCCGCGCCGCCGCGGGCGCGGGCCTGCGATTCGCTCATCGCGCAGCGAGCCCTGCAGGGCAGCATTCAACGCGCAAATAAAGTGGAGGATCGGGCCGAGCGGTCCCAGCGCATACGCCAGCATCACGGCGCAGAACCAGACCACGCCGCGCATCACGCGTCCTTTGTAAATCTGCCCGAGCCCCGGAATCACGCTCAGGACGAAGGCGACGATCGGGTTGAAGCCCGGCTCGCCAGCGAAGGTCTGCGTTCCCGCGACAGGCGCGCCGCAATCCTTGCAAAACCTCGCCTTGGCAACGACGATCGGCTGGCCGCATCGCGAGCAGAAACGTGGCTGGTCGAATTGCGAATCAGGCACGGAAGGTAAACGGCGCCTGCCCGAGCCGGAACGAATCGCCGTCGGTGAGAGGCGCCTGCGTGATTCGCCGGTCTGCGACAAAAGTTCCATTCTGGCTGTTTAGATCTCTAAGTTCGAATCCGCCGCCGGAGCTCACGATACTCGCGTGATGGCGTGAGACCGACGAATGATTCACCACGATGTCGTTGTCCAGCGCGCGGCCAAGGCTGGTCGCTCCGCTGGCGCGCACGGAATGGCGCTGGCCGGTAGAATCCTCGAGCGCAGGGCCGTTCATCTGCGGACCCGGCGCGGCGACGCGCGACTCGATGTGAACCGCCGCCGCGGTTTGCGCTGGAGACACGGAGGCGGCCGAGCCTTGCCGCAGGTGAAACATCAGCTCGTACCCACCGACGCGGATCTTATCGCCGTCGTGCAGATCCGTGCTCTCGACCCGCTGTCCGTTGACGAACGTCCCGTCCTGGATCGCAAGCCCCTTGAGGACGAAATCCTGGCCGTGCCGTTCAATCACAGCGTGGCGCTGTTGCACCGCCGGATCGCCGAACAGCCCGATCGGATTTTCTTCGGCGCGGCCGATGGTGGCGCGCGAGCCCTCGACCCTGAACTGACGTCCGCGCAGCCGTCCCTGCTCCACGGTCAGCCACGCGACCTTGGTCAGCTCCTGCACCAGTCCAATAAACAAGCCAATGAAAAATCCGATGAGGCTAAGCCCGATGAGCCTCGACCACAGTCCTCCGCCGGTGATCTCGTTTATCGGATCGAACAATATCCCGCCGGCGAATCCGCCGATGAATCCGCCGATCGCGCCCTTGGCGATATTCGGCATCGAGAGCGACGCGAGGCCGACGCCCGCGCCGAGAATCGTGGCCATGATCACCCAGCTCAGCACGCGCCCGAGGAACAGGAAGAAGCTCGACCCCGGATGCCCGAGGCCCCATCCGCCGAAACTCAAGAGCGCGCTGAAAATATAATTCGAAAAATAATCGGCGGGCAGCGCGAGCAACAGGCAGACCACGAATCCGCGGATGAGGTTGTTGCGCGTCGTGGGATTCCATTCGATCTCCTGGCTGCCGACCGCAAGGATGAATCCGCCGATCACTCCCGAAAGGATCGCCATCGCGACGTAAGACATCGCCGCGTCGAAGCTCGAGATCTGTTCGGTCAGGCTATGCCCGTGGCTCGCGAGCTCGACCGGAAGCCATCCGAGCGCACCGCCCAAGAGGCCCGCGAGCGCCTTGTTGAAGAGGTCGCGACGATTTATGGAGCTGTTCATTCCAAGCCGATCCTTGCGTTGGCAACTCCCGCAATTGTCATAAAACCAGCAGGTCCAACATATGCTCTATCGGCAATTATAATAACCCGCCGGACCGACGCGTAAAATCCGTGCCTGCTGCCCGTGCAGCCTTCGCCCTGCGCCAGTTGCAGGCAAGCGCCCGCGCGCGGCATCATCACGACGGACGCATCGCACGTTATCGGAGTATCAATGGCAGAGAAGACGCTTGTCCCGGAAGCATTTGGACCTTTGCAGGGTGTGAAAATCGTTTCGACCGGTACGCTGATCGCGCAACCGTTCGCGGCTGAGCTCGCGGCCGAGATGGGCGCCGAAGTGATTCAGATCGAGCGCCCGGGCGTCGGCGATACTGGATGGCGCAATATCGGAATCAGGCTCGCGACGCGCGATGGCACTCCGCCGGTCGCGAGCTCCTGGGTGCAGGAGCGTCGCAACGTTTTCTGCATCACGCTCGATCTCTCCAAGCCGCGCGGGCGTGAAGTCTTTCTCAAACTCGCGGCGCGCGCCGATATCTGGATGGAAAGTTCGAAGCCCGGCACCTATCCGAAGTGGAACCTCGATGACGCGGCCGTTTGGAAGCTCAATCCGAAACTGGTCATCACACACGTGAGCGGCTTCGGCCAGACGGGCGAGCCTGATTACGTCACGCGCGCATCCTACGACATCGTGGGACAGGCGGTGGCCGGCATGATGTACCAGACCGGATATCCCGATCCCACGCCGCCGACGCGCGCGGCGCCGTGGACCGGCGACTATATCACCGCGCTGTTCACGCTATGGTCGTCGCTGGCGGGGCTTACCTATGCGCGCTCAACCGGCAAGGGCCAGGCGATCGACGTCGCGCAGTACGAGGCGATACACAAGACGATGGGCGGCACGATGCTCGAGTATTTTCAGCAAGGCGTGGTGCGCGAGCGCTCGGGTAATCGCGCGCAGGGCTTTCAGCCGCTCGATAGCTTCCAGGCGAGCGACGGATGGGTCGTGCTGGGCGCACTCGGCGAAGTTTACGATCGCCTCGTTAGGGTGATCGGCCTGGATCCGGCGGATCCAAAATGGCAAAGCGCGCGCGTGAATCTCGAATCGATCGAAGGGATCGAATTCGACGCGATCCTGCGCGGATGGGTCAGCGAGCGCACGGTCGCTCAGGTGGTTCACGCGATGGCGGAAGGCAAGGTTCCGTGCTCGCAGATCATGTCGAGCAAGGACGCCGCCGAAGACCCGCAGTATCGCGCGCGCGAGATGCACATCGAGTGGGAAGATCCGCACGTCGGCAAGGTCAAGGGCATCGGCGTCGCGCCAAAGTTCTCGCTAACTCCCGGAAAAATTGTGCGCGGCTCCGTCGGCATCAGTGCCGACAACGCGCGCATTTATGGCGACCTTCTCGGGATGGCGCCGAGCGAGATAGAAGCACTGAAGCGCGACAAGGTGATCTGACCTCGCCACAAAAAGTCGCAGAGCAGCACCCTCACCCACGCGTCACGGCGATTGCTGAAAGGAGCAATCGCCGCGCCGCGTCGCCCTCTCCCGGAGGGAGAGGGTATTTCCCGATCGCGACGCGAGACATAGTGTCCGTACTGATTCCCTCTCCCTCCGGGAGAGGGTGGCGCGAAGCGGCGGGTGAGGGTGCGGCTCTGCTGCTGCTCGCGAACGCGTACCGCAGCGCCGCGCTAGTGCGCCACCTTGCCCATGAAGGTCTGGACCGCGCGTCGGAACTCGCCTTCGTCGGTGTAGCGGCCGAGATCGAGGATGAAGTAGCTCGCGCCGGCCTCGCGTTCGGCGTCGAGCTTTGCTCGTGCGGCGGCGATATCGTCGAGTTTCATGCCCCGGCGCACGATTATCTCCGGCTCGGGGCGTCCGGCGGCGCGCATCTTCGATCGCAAATCTTCAACCAACGGTTTAAGTTCCGCCGCGCGCTGCATCGGATGCCATCCGTCGCCGAATTCGAGCACCCGCTTGATCGCATTCGCGCCTCCGCCGCCGATCCAGATCGGCGGACGGGCGGGGCGTGGCTCGAAGACGAACGCCGGAAACTTCACCAGCTCTCCGCGAAACGGCGCGGGCTCAGAGCCGTCGAACAGATGCCGCAGCACGCGCAGCGTCTCGGTCGTGAGCACGCCGCGCTTTTTCATGTCGACACCCAGCGCCTCGAACTCGGGCTTCATCCATCCGACGCCGACGCCGAGGATCATCCGTCCGCCCGACAGCTCCTGGATCGTCGCGATCTGCTTGGCGGTCAGCACCGCCGGCCGGTACGGAAGCACCAGCACCGACACTCCGAGCCGGATGCGCTCAGTCGATCCGGCAAGAAACGCGAGCGTCGCCAGCACGTCAAGATAGCGTCCTCCAGAGCCTTCGGTTTGATCGGGCGGGATGCATAGATGGTCCGAGACGAAGAGCCCATCAAAGCCCGCTTGTTCGGCGGCTTTGGCGCAAGCCAAAATCGTCGCACGCGTAGATTGCGGTCCCATGTTGCGAATCGCGATTCCGTATTTCATTTGCCACCTCGCCGCGAACAGATTCGCGTCCATCGCAAGACTGGCAAGCATCGCGAGGGCGCGTCAAACTGCATCACGCGGGAGGACGATCGTTTGGGGAGACCATCGACGAAGGAGCGCAGACCCTACAACAGCGAGGCGATCGCGGAACGTCGCGGTGCGGGTGTTTCTGGAGCGCGGCTACGACGGCGCGTCGCTCGACGACGTGGCGCGTGCGGCGGGAATCACCAAGGCCAGCATTTACTACCACGTCCGCAGCAAAGAGGATTTGCTCGCGCGCGGCGTTGGGCGCGCTTTCGACGCGCTGGGCGCCGCGATGCGCGAGCCGGGCGCGAAGCAGGGCAGCGCGGAGGCGCGCCTTCGGTATATCGTGCGGCGCACGATCGAGATCACGGTTGTGATGCGGCCCGAGGTCGCGCTGCTCTTGCGTGTGCGCGGCAACACTCGCGTCGAGAAGGCTATCGTCGAGCGCCGCCGCGCGTTCGATCACCTGGTGGCGCGCCATTTCGCGCGCGCGCAGCGCGCGGGCGAGTTCCGCCGCGATATCGATCCGCGGCTCGCTACGCGGCTTCTGTTCGGGATGCTCAATTCGATCACGGAATGGTACCGGCCAGGGGGCGAGCTGGGCGCGGAGGATATCGTGCAGGCGGTGTTCCGGCTCGCGTTCGAGGGTCTCAAAAGCAAGCGCTCGCGCGCCACTTGATTTATCTACCGAATGGTTGATAAGCCTTGAGTAGAGGCAAGAGCGCGATGAGCGAATTCATTATACCGCCCGGCGGACTGATTCCGGCGGCGGAAGTCCCGCAGCCGAATATTTTCCCGATGGAATGGCGCTGCGAGACGCCCAAGCTGCGCGAAATCTACGAGCGCGCCAAGGTCGAGGGATTCAACCCCGCCGATATCGCGTGGGATGAGCTCTCGCCCGAAGCGTGGAGCGACGACGAGAAAGTCGCGATCATGTACTGGTGGGCGCTGCTCTCGAACTTCGATTCGTCGGGGCCGGCGGTGTTCGCGCGCGCGATGATCCGCGCGTTCGAGACTCACGAGGAAGATCCGATCCGCAAGTGCTTCTTCTCGATCACGCGCGACGAGACTAATCACGAGGAATGCTGCCAGCGCGTGATTCAGCGGCTGGTTCCCGGCGGACCGCAGAGCTTCGCGCCGGCGAGCGAGCTGGAGCGCGTCGCGCTCAACAATATCGGATGGCTCTATCACAACGGCGGTCGCTACTGGACCGGCTACAATCGCGCGATCGAGAAATATCCGCTCGCGATCATCTTCACCTCGTTCATGATGGGCGAGGTCGCGTCCTCGACGCTGTTCCACGGGATGTCGCGCGCGACTACGCATCCGGTGTTCCGCGAGATCTTCACCTGCATCGGCCGCGACGAGGCGCGCCATCTGCAAATTTGCATCAACCTGCTCGAGAAGCAGTGGCCGGGCCTGACCGACGCGGATCGCGGATTTGTCACCAAGCAACTGCGCGCGGGATTCGTGTTCCTCTCGATGGTGCTGTGGGAGCCGCCGAATCAGTTCTGGGACCTGCCGGAATATTTTCTGCACAACCATCGGATCCTGCTGCGCGTCGCGCGCGAGGCCGGCCTCGGCATCCTGACCTACGAGCAGCAGGCCGATAACTGGAAGCTCGCGATCGCGCGGGTGCGCAAGCTGGTCGAGCGATGGGGCATCGCGTTTCCCGCGATTCCGGAGCTGGACATCGAGGGCGTCGACGTCGGCGACATTACGGCGGAAGATATTATTCCGGTTTTTTGATCGCCGGGAATTTTCCGCATCGCAGGAGGTAGCGCGATGGCTGTAGATCTTCATATCACCGGCGCGCTGGCCGAGATCGTTCTCAATCGTCCCGACAAGCTCAACGCCGTCAACGACGCGATGGCGGCCGAGCTGGGCGAGGTCTTCGACCGCGCCGAGCGCGCGGGAGTGCGCGCGCTGCTCCTGCGCGGCGAAGGGGCGGGTTTCTGCGCCGGGCGCGATCTTGCGGAGGCCCATCCGGGCACCGAAGACGGCGAGGAGATTCTCGAACGCGTCGCCAATCCACTCATCAAGCGGCTCGCGCTTTTTCCCGCTCCGACGTTCGCCGCCGTGCATGGCGCCTGCCTGGGCCTCGGGTTCGGTCTCGCGCTTGGTTGCGACGTAGTTTATATCGCCGACGATGCGAAGATCGGCTCGCCGTTCGCGCGAATCGGCGCGGTGCTCGATTCGGGCGGACATTCATTTCTCGTCGCGCGGATCGGATCGCATCGCGCGCTTGAATTGATCTACACCGGCCGCCTGCTATCGGGCGCCGAGGCTGCTGCGTGGGGAATCGTCAACGCGAGCATGCCCAAAGACAAAGTCCTCGAGCACGCGCGCGCGGTCGCGGCACAGGTCGCGACGGGACCGACCGCGGCGTTCATGGAATCGAAACGGCTCATCCGGCGTATCGATGAAGAAGCGCTCGGCCTGCTCGCGGTCTTGAAGTGCGAGGCGCGAGCGCAGGGAGTTGCGGGGCGCACCGCCGATTACAAGGAAGGAATCGGAGCGTTTCAGCAGAAGCGCGCGCCGAAGTTCACCGGCAAGTAGAAAACGCTTAGCGATCGCGGCGTGGCGGATTCGCCATCCGCCGCGCCGTCTCGCCGAGCGCGCCGGCCGGATGAAAGCGGCTGTACTCCTCGACCGTCAAGCCGCGCGCGACTTCGAGCGCGACTGACAATCCCGCCAGCACAAAGACTTCCGCCAGCACGCTGATGCGCGGCGCGAGACCGAGTCCGCCGCCCTCGTGGCGCACGGGCGCGTACATCACCAGGTCGGCGAGGTTCGCGAGGTCGGAGTCGCGATTTCCGGTTACCGCGATAATGTCAGCGCCCTGATCCTTGATCGCCGTGGCCGCGGTCGTGAGCTCGCTGGTGTTGCCGCTGTTCGAGATCGCGATTACGACATCATGCGGATGCACCTGGCCCAGGCTGCCATGCAGCGTCTCGGTTGCGTGCAGAAAAGTCGCGGGCGTGCCGACCGAGCAGAACAGGCTCGCCGCGTAGCGCGCGACGTGCTCGGGCTTGCCGACTCCCGTTACGTGCACGCGTCCGCCGCGAGCCTGGGCCGCGCGAATCATCTCGACCGCGCGGGCGATAGCGTCGAGATCGAGCGCGCGATGCAGGCTGGTCAGCTCTTCGAGCGATTGGCCGAAGAAGCGATCGATCTCGCGAACCTCGCGCCGGGCCTGCTCGGCGGGCGAGGGGGGACGAACGTCGGGTGCGATCGCGAGCGGCGCTGGTAGAGCCTCGCCGTAAAGTTTTTCGATTTCCGCGCGCAACTCGAAGCCGTCGGGGAACGCGCCGAGCTGTGTCACGCAGACCGCGCCGGCCGCGTTGGCAAGCCTAAGGGCCTTGTCCCACGGCAGATTCCAGCGCATCGCGGCTAGCAGTCCGCCCAGGAACGCATCGCCGGCGCCGGTCGAATCAACTTGCTTGACCGCAAATGCGGGCGCGGCGAGCGCGAGGTCTTTCGCGGCAATGACGCATCCCTGGTCGCCGAGCGTGATAATCACCGCGCGATTTTTGTACTTGGCCCGGATGCTCACAGCTTGCGCGAGCGCGTTCTTGCCGGTCGCGAGACTCGCCGCCGCGGACTTGGCCGGCTTCAGTATCGTCGCCAGGCGCATTGCGCGTTCGAGCTCCGCGCGCGTCCCGAGCATCGGCGTCGCCTCGGCGGCCGGCAGATCAACATCGAGGATCGTCGGAATCGAATGCGCGCGCGCGATCTTCAGAATCTCGATCACGGCGGGCAATGGAAGCTGCGAGATTTCCGTCGATACCAGGTGCGCGCCGCGGATAAACGCGCCGTGGCGCCGCCGGACCTCCGCGGGCGTGAGCTCGGCGGTCGCGCCGCGCGCCATGTAGATCGCGCGGTTCCCCGCCGAATCAACCAGCACGTTGGCGAATGAGCTCGCGCTGCCGTCGAGCGTCAGGTGATGCACGATTCCGAAGCGATCCATCCCGGCGCGCAGAAATTCGCCGTGGCGGTCGTCGCCGATTTTTCCGAAGATGCCGCTGCGCAGGCCGAGCACGCGTGCCCATCCGAGATGATTCAGCGTCAGGCCGCCGACGCGAGCGCGCTCGATCGCGCCGTCGGAGTCGTGGGCGCTGAGCACAGTCTTTTCGTCAGCGCGGATGATCCGCGGCGCGCGGTAGAAAAGGTCGACCACCATGCTGCCGCATCCGGCTACGTCGAGCTTAGTGTCAGGCATGGGGACGCACAGCCCGCGGAACTTCCTTCAGATGAGGGCGCGGATTGGTTTCGCTGATCCATCCGGCTTCGAGCGTATCGGCCGCAAAACGCCGCATCGCGCGGATCCGCGCGACGAGCTCGCGCCGTTCGCCGGCTTCGAGCGTGGGCGAGCCCGCCGCCATCGCGTCGCTCTCGATCACGCCGAATTCACGCAGCGCCGCTTTGTAGCATGCAATCACCGGACTGTAGGGTTTGCCCGAGCGTGTGAATTCGCAGGCGGTGCGCAATTGATTAGTAGCCTCGGCGTAGCGCCGCATGAGCGCGGGGTTTCCCGCGCGGCACACGCGCCATGCGCGCTGCCACTCGCGCGGCATCACGTTCGAGGCGCCCGAGACGACGCCGTAGGGCATCGCGCGCTGGGTCAGGTAGCGGTTCCATCGATGGCGGATCGTTCCCGAGAGTCCGTCGGCGGGCGCGAACAGATCAAAAATCAAATACGGAATTCCGGCGTACACCGCGAATTCATGCGAGAGCTTGAAGTGCGAGGCCGCGCGCGTGTAGTTGCCGAGCACGGCCTTTCCGGCGGTCACCTTGATGCCGCGCACGTAGGCGAGGCGCGCCATCTGTTTCACGTCGCGCGTATGCAGATGCGGAGATTTGCCCGGCGCGGCTATGTCGGCGTTGTCGTAGAGAAATATCGGAATCGTCTTGCCCCGGCGTATGAAGACCGCGCCGATTTCGCGCTCGACGAATTCAGGCGGCGCGGCGAGATCGCGAATCGAGAGCGGCGCGACCACCGCGGCGTCGGCGTCGAGGTCGAGTGCGTACTCGAGATTCGCGATTGTCTCGGCGCGCGTATGCGCGGTGATTCCGGCCCACGCCTCGACCTTGCGCCCGATCCGCGCCGAGACACGGCGGCATTCGTCCACCGCGATCCGCATCACGTCCTGCCGGCGCGGATTATCGATCCGATCCCATTCGCCGGTCGTCCCCGCGGCGAACACGATGTCGGCTCCCCGTCCGTCCTGCACGACGAAACGCACCAGGGCGCGCTGCTCGTCGTCCAGCACGCGGCCCTCGCGATCGAAGATAGTGACGATCGGCGTCGAGAGTCCCGGACGCGGAAGGTATTCGTCAATTGATAGCATCGCGGAAATCCTAGCAGAAAGCGCGTCGGTCCGCTCGAAGCGCGGTGGCTATAGCAGGGCGATTCCGACGAAGGTTTTGAAAAACTTGTGAGTCTCCGACGAGGCGTACGGCTCCATCTTGAGCTCCAGGCGCATCCGGTAAAACCCGTCCGGCATCGCGGCGTCAGGAGGCGGATTGTCCGCCCATACCGCGCTCTTCGCGGCGTCGACGAAGGTCCGGTCGACAATTCCTTTGCCGCTATGCTGTTCCACCACTATCTCCTTGAGCTTGCCGCTCGGGTCAAGCGTGGCGGTCAGCACGACGGGTTGAAGATCGGAAGGCAAATTGGTGTGCCCAATATTTCCGTTCGCTTCCTGCAGATAGACCGCCTGCCACAGGCGATCGACCAGCATCCCTGAGAAGCTCGCGAACTTCGCCGCCTTGGGATTTTGCAGCTTCTCGATGCCAGGGGACTGGTCCGGACCGACGTGGCGGATCGTGCCTGGAGCTTCCTCGTCCGCGCGGACCGAGCTAGGAGCGTTGTAAACGTGAGTGGCGGCAAACGCGGCTGAGGGATCCATGATCGGGTTGATCGGCTGGGGCGAGAGCGTGGAAAGATCGTTGACGAAATGTGGCGTTGAAACCGCTCCGGGCTCTTCCGTATCGGGCGGGTTGAACAAACTGCATCCGACGAGTGCGGCGAGCGCATAGCTGAGCGCTGCGCATACCAGAATCCTTGGTAGTCTCACTTGTTCTTCGCCTGCGCCGCGTCGAGCGCCAAAATCCGCTTCCGCGCGTTATTGTAGTCGCTCGCGAAGGCGTCGAAAAGTTCCTCGCCGAATTTGCGCTCGTCGTTGCGCACCGCTTCGTTGTGCTGATCGGCGATCTTGTCGCCCACCTTGGCCAGGAACTCGAGCGTCGGCGAGTATTCGAATTGGCCGGTGAAACCCAGTGCGTAGCGATCAAGCCCGTCACCCGTGCGGCGCGACGCGAAGGTCGAGCTGAGTCCGCCGTTGCCCTGGGCCAGCACGCGCAGGAACTCGCCCGCGATCAGATCGATCACCTTATGGATACCCGGCGGCGCGATCAGCGCTGGCACCTCGTTCATCGTGTTGATCGCGACTATCGAGTCGCCGTCGCGCCGGTAGTCGGTGGTGAAGCCAACTTTTTCCAGCCCGAAAACCATTCCGAGCCGGTACACGCGCACGGAAGCCTCGGTGCGGTAGCTGCCGTGCTCGACGTTCTGCAGCGCGACGCTTTCGCCCGCGGGGCGATAATTCTTGTCGAACGGGGTGAGCAGGCCGTTTCGATCCATGAAGGTCAGATGCATCCGCCCGCGATCGAATCGCGAGATCATCCAGTAATTCCCAGCCGCGTCCTGGATTGCCGACTCAGCAACCAGCACCGGCGCGACCTTGCGATAGAACTCGTAGAGATGCGGATACGCCTTGAGCGCGTCCACCCGGACTTCAACGTCGGCATTGAACAGCACGATGGGGCCGCCGGCGCCGTCAAACTCGTCGAGCACGTTGTGAAAGATAAGATAGTGATCGAGCTTGGCGGCGAAGGCCGGCATCTCGCGATGAAACCGCGCGAGCGCGGCGCGATCGTGGTGATTGAATTCGCCCGGAGCGGTGTCCCACGGCGCTTTCAGATCGCCATGAATTTGCCGGAGGCCGTCCGCCGCGAGATCGACGACCGCGCTGGCGGGATAAGTATCCATCAGCAGCTCGCCGCCGAGCAGTCCGATGACGCTCGAGGTCCCGGTGTCCGGCGTGGGAACCGGCGTGATCGTGAACTGTCCGGCCATGTGCTGAGGAGTTTCGGGGCTCACGTACTTGTCCGTCAGCTTGTACAGGTACTCACCCGATTTCGGGCCGCCCGAGACGGCAATCTGATGCGCTCCGTTCTTGAGCGATTGCCATGGAATATCCGGTTGGGAGTAAAGCGCGGAGGCGCGGATCAGGGTCGATTCGCGCGGCGGCATCTTTTCGACCAGCTTGGTCAGCGCGTCATCCAGCTCGGGATGAAACGAAATCGCGCGCTGGAAAGCGAGCTGGCGATCGAAGATAAGGATTGCGCGCGCCGCGCGGTCCGGTCCGGGCGCGGCGAGCTCGATGATCGGCGCGAAAATCGTCTCACTGTCGGGAGCAAATCCCGGCGCAACTATCGGAAGGGTCTGCGCCGGTTTGGCGGACGATTGCGCAGCGCCGGCTGCACGTACAAGGCCGGAAAACGCCGGGATCGCCAGCATTGCGGCGATCGCAATCGTGGTTAAATTTCGTTGCAGACAGGTACAAGAGCTGCGAATTGTGTGGGATCGCAGTGGATGATATTCTCTAGAGTAAGAGATCGGACCGCGAGAGTTGAACAAATGAAAGCCGCAATCCATCCCGTATACCGTCGCTGCGTGGTTACCTGCGCCTGCGGCAACACGTTTGAGACCCGCTCGACGGTGGGCGAACTCCACGTCGAAGTCTGTTCCAAGTGCCATCCGTTCTACACCGGACAGCAGCGCCTGGTCGATACCGCTGGCCGCGTCGAGCGGTTCAAGCGCAGGTATGGAATGAAGTAGCATAGTAACTCCCGCCGCCCGAGGTTGCGGTCCTGAAAAGGATCGCGAAGCCTGCGGGTGCGCGGGGGATTGGTCTTGCGGCGGGATGGTTCCCGCCGCGTTTGTTTTTGGGGCCCGGGAAATTCTCAGGGGGACGGACGCATAGTCGCCCGGACGGCAATGCTCGACAAACTTCAAGGGATTGAGGATCGCTACGCGGAGCTCGAACGCAAGCTCAGCGATCCCGCCGTGACCGCGAACAATCGCGAGTACGCGAAGCTCGCCAAGGAGCGCGCCTCGCTGTCCGAGCTTATCGAATCGGCGCGCGAGTATCGCAAGCTTTTGGGCGAAATCGGCGAGCACAAGGCGCTGCTTGAAGGCGACGACCCCGAGCTGCGCGAGCTCGCGAAGGCCGAGCTGCCCTCGATGCAGAAGCGGCAGGTCCCGCTCGAAGAAAAAATCCGCCAACTGCTGATTCCTCGCGATCCGAACGACGATCGCAACGTGCTGCTCGAAATCCGCGCGGGCACCGGCGGCGCCGAGGCGTCGCTGTTCGCGGGCGAATTGTTCCGGATGTATTCCCGCTACGCCGAGCGCCACGGCTGGAAAGTCGAGACGATGAGCCTCTCCGACACCGGGCTCGGCGGGATCAAGGAAGTCATCGCGCTGATCGCGGGACGCGGCGCGTACTCGCGCCTCAAGTTTGAGGGCGGAGTGCATCGCGTGCAGCGCGTGCCCGAGACCGAAGCCTCCGGCCG
Source organism: uncultured delta proteobacterium (assembly GCA_963801665.1). Taxonomy (GTDB): domain Bacteria; phylum Desulfobacterota; class Binatia; order Binatales; family Binataceae; genus JBARDN01. The sequence continues at coordinate 1,780,392 of CAWDFL010000003.1, forward strand.
CATCCACACCTCGGCGGTGACAGTCGCCGTGATGCCCGAGGCCGACGAGGTCGAGGTAAATATCAACGAGGAAAAAGATTTGCGCATCGACGTGATGCGCGCGTCGGGTCCGGGCGGGCAGAGCGTCAACACCACCGACTCGGCGGTGCGGATAACGCACATTCCGTCGGGGATGGTGATTATCTGCCGCGACGAAAAATCACAGCACAAGAACAAGGCGCGCGCGCTGAAAATCCTGCGCACGCGGCTATTGGAAAAAGCCCGCGCCGATCAGGACGCGCAAATCGCGGCGACGCGGCGCTCGATGGTCGGGACCGGCGACCGCTCCGAGCGGATCCGCACCTATAACTTTCCCCAATCCCGTGTGACGGACCATCGCGTCAACGTCACGATTCATCAACTCGACCAGTTCCTGGACGGCGCGATCGATCCGCTGATCGACGCGCTCGCGACCGCGGAACAGGCGCAGCTCCTGAGCGCCTGAGAGCTTGCGATGGCGCCCCGGAACGACGCCGAAGACCGCCGCGCGAATGTGGTCCGCACGCTCGAGGCCGCGACCGCGCGCTTGGCGCACGCGGGCGTCGAATCTGCACGGCTGGACGCCGAGCTGATGCTCGCGCGAGCGCTCGAAACGACTCGCGGCGCGATCATCTCCGCACCAATCGAGATTTCCACAGCCGCTGCCGAGCGCTTCGAGGCGATGCTCTCGCGCCGGGCGGCACGCGAGCCGCTCGCGTACATCCTCGGCTCCAAGGAATTTTACTCGCTCGAATTCGAGGTCACGCCGTCCGTTCTCATCCCCCGTCCGGAGACTGAAAGCCTGGTCGCCGCCGCACTCGAATTTGCGGCGCAACATCCGAGCGCCCGCGTGCTCGATATCGGGACCGGGTCGGGTGCGATTGCAATTTCGATTGCGGTCAACGCACCGCGCGCGCTCGTCGTCGCGGCGGATATCGAGCAGGACGCGCTCGCGGTCGCCGGGCACAATGTCGCGCGGCATCATGCAGAGGATCGCGTCGAGCTGCGGCTCGCGGATATTTTCGAGCCTCTCGACAGCGGTGTGGCGCTCGGGAACTTCGATCTGATCGTCTCCAATCCACCCTATGTCGAAGTCTCGGCGATCGACTCGCTCGCGCCTGAAGTCCGCGACTTCGAGCCTCCGGCCGCGCTGTTTACGGGAGCCGGCGCGCTCGAATGCTACATGAGGATTGCCGCCGGCGCGTGCGAGCATCTGAATCGCGGCGGTGCGCTGATGGTCGAAGTCGGCGCGGGGCAGGCGGAGGCGGTTGGCGCGCTCTTTCGCGAGGCGGGATTGCACCTCACGAGTGTGATAAACGATCTGGCCGGGATGGCCCGCGTCGTGACGGCGCGAGTCTGAATTACAGATGGACAAGATGATCATTCGCGGCGGCAAGCCGCTGCGCGGCACCGTGTCGGTAAGCGGCAGCAAGAATACCGCTCTGCCGATTCTGATTGCGTCGCTGCTTACCGACGAGCCGGTCAAGCTCTACAACGTTCCGCGCCTGCGCGACGTGACCACCACGCTCGGCCTGCTCGGCGATCTCGGCGCCGAAGCGCGATGGACCGGCGACAACGAGGTCGAGGTCTGGGCGAAGAAGATCACCTCGCACGTCGCGCCGTACGAGCTGGTCAAGACGATGCGCGCGTCGTTCCTGGTGCTGGGCCCGCTGCTCGCGCGCGAGGGCAGGGCGCGCGTCTCGACTCCGGGAGGATGCGCGATCGGCGCACGGCCGGTGAATCTGCATATCACCGGAATCCGGGCGCTCGGCGCGAAGGTTCAGTTCCGCAACGGCTACGTCGAGGCGCACGCGCGGCGGCTTACCGGCGCGCGTATCTGGCTCGATAATCCGTCGGTCGGCGCGACCGAGAACATCATGATGGCCGCGGTCCGCGCGCGCGGGCATAGCCAGATTGAGAACGCGGCGCGCGAGCCGGAGATTATCGATCTCGCCGCGATGCTCTCCGCGATGGGCGCGAAGATTTCCGGCGCGGGCACGCACGTGATTGAAATTGACGGCGTCGAGCGGTTGCACGGCGTCGAACACGAGGTCGTCCCCGACCGAATCGAGGCCGGCTCGCTGATGGTCGCGGCCGCTATCACCGGCGGCGACGTGATTATCAACAATGCGCCGCTGGCGCATCTGGAAGCCGTCACCGCGAAACTGGTCGAGGCTGGGGTCGAGATCACGCACGACAACGGCTCCGTCCGCGTCCGCCGCAACGGCAAGCTCAATCCGGTCGAGCTGCGCACGCTGCCGTATCCCGGTTTTCCGACCGACCTGCAGGCGCAGATGATGGCGCTTCTGACGCAGGCCTCGGGCACTTCGGTTATCACCGAGACGATTTTCGAGAACCGCTTCATGCACGCGCTCGAGCTCATCCGGATGGGCGGAGACATTCTAATGAAGGGCGCGACCGCCGTCGTTCGTGGCCCGACGAAGTTGCAGGGCGCTCCAGTGATGGCGACCGACTTGCGCGCGAGCATGAGCCTGATCCTGGCGGGACTCGCCGCCGAACGCAGCACCGAGATTGGCCGCGTGTATCACCTCGACCGCGGCTACGAGGCACTCGATGCGAAACTGTCGGCGCTCGGCGCGCGGATCGAGCGGGTCAAAGAGTCCTGATGAAACTCCGAATTCTCAAGTCGGGCACGCCCGCGATGCGCCGGTTCATGGCGATGATAGTTGCGCGGCGCGGCGGCGCCGATGACGCGAAGATCAATGACGCGGTCGCAAAGATTATCGCCGACGTTCGCCGCCGCGGCGACCGCGCCCTGTTTTATTACACCGAAAAATTCGACGGCGTGAAGCTGACCGCGCGCACGCTGCGCGTCACCGCCGTGGAGCTGGCCTCCGCGCCTGGAAAAATTCCCGCACGCGATCGGCGTGCGCTGGAACTGGCCGCACGGCGAATAGCGCGGTTCCATCGCGAGACCCTCGAGCGTCCGTTCGCGTTTGTCGACGACCTTGGGATGCGCTTGGGACAGCTCGTGTGCCCCTTGCGACGCGTCGGCCTGTACGTGCCCGGAGGGATGGGCGCGTATCCGTCGTCGGTGCTTATGAATGCAATTCCGGCGCGCGTCGCCGGGGTCGAGGAAATCGTGATGGTTGCGCCGCCCTCGCGCGAGGGCGAACGCGACGCGGTGATGGCGGCGGCGGCGATCGCGGGAGTGACGGAATACTATCGCGTCGGCGGAGCGCACGCGGTCGCCGCGCTCGCATACGGCACCAAATCGATTCGCGCGGTCGACAAGATCGTCGGTCCCGGAAATGCCTACGTGCAGGCCGCCAAGCGGATGGTCTATGGAGTCGCCGATATCGACAAGATGGCGGGGCCGAGCGAGGTGCTGGTGATCGCCGACGCGAGCGCGCACCCGGCTTGGATCGCCGCCGACCTGATCGCGCAGGCTGAGCATGGCTCGGGCGATGAATCCGCAATTCTGCTGACGCCCTCGGCTCGTATTGCGCGGGAAGTCGAGCGCGCGCTCGAATCCGCACTCACCACGCTGCCGCGCGCGGCGGCGGTGCGCCGGGTTCTCGATCGCCGCGGCGCGGTGATTATCGTCAAGGACCTGGAAGAGGCGTTTGCGCTGTCGAACGAAATCGGGCCGGAGCATCTGGAGCTGGAAATTCGTGATCCACGCCGATGGCTCAAGAAAGTTCGCGCCGCCGGTGCGGTTTTCTTAGGTGCGATGAGCCCGGCTCCTCTCGGCGACTACCTTGCGGGGCCGAATCACGTCCTGCCTACGGGCGGATCGGCGCGCTTCGCCTCGCCCTTGGGTGCATACGATTTCCTCAAGCGAACCAGTATAATCGAGGCCTCGCCGCGCGCGGCGCGGGAGCTCGGTCCGTCGGTCGCGCATCTGGCGCGGATGGAAGGATTTGAGGGGCATGCGCGTGCGATGGAGCTGCGCAGCCGGGGAAATCACGATGGCTGAAACGAAAAATCGCAAACGAAAGCCTTTGGCGTCTCGCGCCGGTAACGGAACCAGGCGCGCGGTCGTCAGCGTGGCGGGCGACACGCCCCGGCGCTCCGCCGAGATCGAGCGCAAGACCCGCGAGACGCAGATCGCGCTCGCGCTAAAGCTCGACGGCTCGGGCCGCGGCGAGGTTTCGACCGGAGTTCCGTTCCTCGACCACATGCTCGAGAGCTTTGCGCGCCACGGCTTCTTCGACCTCAAGATCGGCGCGCACGGCGATATCGAGATTGATGAGCATCACACGGTCGAGGACGTTGGGATCGTGCTCGGGCGCGCGTTTCGCCAGGCGCTTGGCGATCGCGCCGGAATCCGCCGCTTCGGCGAGGCGACCGTCCCCCTCGATGAGGCGCTGGTCACCGCGGTGGTGGATATCAGCGGGCGCGCCTATCTGGGCTACGAGGTCACGATAACTCAGGAGCGGGTCGGCAATTTCCAGACCGAGCTGGTGCATGATTTCATGAAAGCGCTCAGCGACGAGACCGGGATGAACCTGCATCTGCGGATGCACTCCGGACGCAACCCGCATCATATCGTCGAGGCGACGTTCAAGGCTCTCGCGCGCGCGATGGACTCGGCGACCACGCTCGAGCCGCGAGTCGTCGGAGCGTTATCGACCAAGGGCACGCTCGCTTCCTGAGCGATGTTCGAGAAGTTCACCGTAATTCCCGCGATCGATCTAAAGGGCGGCGAGGTTGTGCGCCTGCTGCGCGGCGATATGGCGCGCGCGACGGTGTATGGCGCCGATCCGGCGGCGGTGGCGCGCAAGTTTGAGGAGCAGGGCGCCGAGCTGATTCATATCGTCGATCTCGACGGCGCAGTCGCCGGAGCGCCGCGCAACCTGCCCGCGATCGAGCGGATCCGCGCGGCCGTAAAATGCGCGATCGACGTGAGCGGAGGGCTGCGCACCATCGAATCGGTGCGCGCCGCGATCTCGTCCGGCGCCGACCGCGTGTCGATCGGCTCCGCCGCATTTCTCAACCCCGATCTGGTGCGCAACGCGTGCGCGGAGTTTCCCGGACGCATCTTCGGCTCGCTCGATATCCGCGATGGCAAGCTGGCGATCAAGGGATGGGTCGAGACGAGCGAACTCACCGTCGAGCGCGCCTGCGCAGTCTTCAAGGACGCGGGCGTGTCGGCCCTGACGGTCACCGATATCGCGCGTGACGGCGCAGAGACCGGCGTCGACACGGTCAAAATGGCCGCGCTAGCCCACCGAGCAGGACTACCCGTCATCGCCTCGGGGGGAGTCGCCTCTCTGGCAGACCTGCGAGGGCTGGCCGATCGCTTCAGCGACGGCATGGTTGGAGCAATTGTCGGTCGAGCACTCTATGAAGGGCGCTTCGACCTGCGCTCCGCGCTCGCTATTTCCCGCTAAATTTCTGCTTCGAGCGCCCGCCTCGGGCTTATAGCCTCGAATCGCATTTTTTTGCGGTCCAGAACTCAAAATCTTTATTATATTCAACTATTTAAGGCACATCGGCGAGTTGTGGGCCGGCCGATTGTTCATAAATCGATCACGCTAATAAGGTCGTCTTAACTGTCTCTGAAGGTTACAGGACTGTAAAACATATAAGTAAATTATTGACATATCTCTGAGAGTCTTAGAATATATTTACGCATTCAAGAGGAGTTTAGCACCAATAACACGTTAGTAAGGTCTCCATATCGACCAAAACGCTGGATTAACTTCGCTCGGATAGCATGGGATATACGAAGCGGAAATCGTAGGGACCGGGAGCGCAACCGTGATGGATCTCATTAGAAGCCTCTATGTTCGAATTTCTGAGAGACCCCGAGGGCAGACGATGAGCGAATACGCCCTGATCGTGGCGGTACTTTCGATCGTAGCTTTCGGAAGCGTCAAATCGATAGGCAGCACGCTGCACGGCTTGATCAGCAGTGTGGAGGCGTTGCTCTAGAACTACCGCATGACCGAGAATCTTATCGGTCGCAGCCTGACGGACGGATTCGCGCACATCGGCGGCTTCTTTCCGTTAAAAACCGCGAGAATATTTTCGACCGCCAGCGCAGCCATCCTTTGGCGCGCGGCATAGCTCGCGCTTCCGATATGGGGCGTGATCACCACGTTTTCCAGCCGCAGCAGAGGATCGTCGCGGCGGATCGGTTCGGGATCGGTCACGTCGATACCCGCACCGCCCAGATGGCCTGATTTCAGCGCGGGCGCCAGCGCGCGCTGATCGACAACACCTCCGCGCGCGGTGTTGATCAGGATCGCGCCACGCTTCATCCGGCGAAATTCCGGCGCGCCCATCAGATGGCGCGTCGCCGCGGTGAGCGGAACGTGCAGCGACACGAAGTCCGACTCCGCGAGCAGCCGACTCATTGTGACGCGCCTCGCGCCTCCGTCCGGCTTCTCTCCGCGCGTGCGCGAGGATGGCGCTCGCGTGACGTAGAGCACGCGCATCTGGAAGCCCGCCGCGCGCCGGGCTACCGCACGTCCGATAGCGCCCCATCCGACGATCCCGAGCGTAGCGCCAAAGACCTCCGGTCCGAGCAGCACGCGCGGTCCCCACGTCTTCCACTTTCCAGCGCGAACCTGCCGGTCACCTTCGGCGATACGCCTCGCCGCCGCGAGCATCAGGGCGAACGCGAGGTCCGCGGTCGCCTCGGTCAATACGCCGGGAGTATGGCCGACCGCGATCCCCGCGCGCGTGGCGGCCTCAAGATCGATATTGTCCAGTCCGACCGCCAGGTTGCTGACGACTCGCAGCCGCGGCGACGCGGCAAGGAGCGCGGCGTCGATTCGGTCGGTCACCGTCGTGAGCGCTCCGTCCGCCTCGCGAATCCGGCGGCGGAGCTCGGCGTACGGCGGCGGCATCGGATGAGGCCACAGGTCGACCCGCGCGTTACGCCGCAAGGCGGCGAGCGCTTCCGGCGCGATCGCTCGGGTAACGAAGACCTTGGGGCGGCGGTGTTTAATCATCATTCGTTTTTCGCGAGACCGTGCACGGTTCAAAACGACGCGAAGCTTTGCTATACGCGACGGTTGTGAGTGACTCCACAGTATCGCAGATTATCGCGGACGCCTCGCGCGCGGGGCGTACCGCACTTTCGGAAATCGAAGCCAAACGGATAGTCGCCGGGCTCGGAATCAACGTCGCGATTCCCGTTGCCGCCGCTACCGCCGACGAGGCCGCCGCGATCGCGGCGCGGCGGGGTTTTCCGGCCGTGCTCAAGGTGCTCTCGCCGGACGTGAGCCACAAAAGCGAGGTCGGCGGCGTCGAGTTGGGTTTGAATTCCGCCGACGAAGTGCGGGCGGCGTTTGCGCGGATCCAAAAGAATCTCGCCGCGAAGGCGCCCGGCGCAAAGTTCGAGGGCGTAGCGATCCAGCCGATGGCGGCTGCGGGCGGCGTCGAGCTTCTCGCCGGAATCGTGCGCGACGATCGCTACGGCTCGACGATCATGGTCGGCCTCGGCGGAATTCTGGTCGAGGTGCTGAAAGACACCGCCGTAAGGCTCGCTCCGATAACCGGGCACGAGGCGCATACGATGCTCTCGGAGTTGCGCGGCGCCGCGCTACTCAGGGGAGTTCGCGGACGGCCTGCCGCCGATATCGAGGCGGTCGCCTCGATGCTGGTTGCGCTGTCGGAGTTCGCGGCGGCGCATCCTGAAGTTCGCGAGATGGATCTGAATCCCGTCGTCGCTTACGAACACGGCGTGACGGTGCTCGACGCGCGGGTGCTGCTCGGCGCGCCAGCGGCCGCGGCGATCGCGGATCCGCATCGCGCCGCGCGGCTCGAGAATCTCAAGCGTGCGTTCAATCCGCGCTCGGTTGTCGTGATCGGCGACAAGAAAGCCGGCGGCTACATGTGGCTGCGCGCGCTAGCGAATCTCAAGACCAAGCTTTATTCGGTTCAGATCGACCCGAACGAGATCGCGGGAATCGAAGCGATGGGGGTCGAGAATCACAAGAGCCTCTCTGAAATCAAGGAGCCGATCGACTATGCCGTCAGCGCCGTGCCCCGCCAGGTCGCTCCGCGAATCCTGCGCGACTGCGTCGCGAACAAGGTGGGTTCGATTGGATTTTTCACTTCGGGATTTTCCGAGACCAGCGAGGAGCTGGGAATCCGGCTCGAAGCCGAGTTGCGCGAGATCGCGCTCGGCTCCGAAATCGCGCTGGTTGGCCCCAACTGCATGGGACTCGCGAATCCGTCGATCGGGATGCGCAATTATCCCGACGGCAAAGTCGGCGAGCCCGGCGACGTCTCGCTTCATCTCGCAGAGCGGCACGCACACGATAAATTTCTGCGTGCAGGCGGCGGCGCACGGCGTCCGCGTCAACCTGGCGGCGTCGATCGGCAATGTGCTGGTGCTCGAAGCGGCCGACTATATCGACCTGATGGCCGCCGATCCGTCCACCAAGGTTATCGGGATGTATATCGAAGGCGTGCGCGACGGCCGCCGCTTCTTCGAGAGCCTGCGCGCGGCGGCGGCACGCCATCCGGTCGTGGTATGGAAGGGCGGCGCGACCGAGGCGGGTGCGCGCGCGACGTTTTCGCATACCGGGTCGCTGGCGACGCCGCGGGCGCTGTGGAGCGCGCTGGTCCGGCAGGCGGGCGCGGTCGAGGTCGGCTCGCTCGACGCGATGCTCGACGCGGTCGAGCTGCTCTCGCGCGGGCGCAAGGTCACGGGCCGTGCGATGGGACTGGTCGCGATGACGGGCGGGCAATCGGTAGTCGTGACGGACACGTTCGCCGCCGCTGGGCTCGAGATTCCCGCGCTGTCGGACGCGTCATACGACGAGCTGAAAACATTCTTCAACGTGATCGGCGGCAGCTACCGCAATCCGCTCGATGCGGGCGGAACGATTGGCTCGGGAGTGCATCCGGGCGGACTCGATCGAATCCTCGCGATTCTCGATCGCGATCCGGCGATCGATTCTATCGTGCTCGAAGTCGGCACCGGCTTTCGTGCCGCCCGGTGGGCCACGCATGAAGACGAAATCACGACGCTGCTCGACAAGCTCAGCGAGTTCGCCACGAAGTCGAGCAAGCCCTTCGCGCTGATACTGCATCCCGCGCACCTCGAGGCGCTCGTGGCGCGCGGCAAGGAACTCGCGCGCCAGCGCGGCCTGGTAGTCTTCGACAGCTTCGAGCGCGCCGCCGCCGCCTTCGCCACCGCATCGGCGTATTGGCAAGCGCATCGCTGAGCGCTAACCGCCGCGTACTTCGTGTTGCACTGTTGCAGGCCTTTCGACGGCGAGCGCGTCGCGACGCGTCCCTACGAATAAATCTTCTTCGTAGGGGCGGCTCGGGAGCCGCCCGTCTTTCGCGCTGCCTGTCATCCTGAACCAGCGTCGAAGGATCTCCGCGAAGCGAGATCGATCGGCTGTATTTCACTGGCCGGCTCTGCGCTACGCGGGCGGCACGACGACCGTCAGTGCGGCGTGAGTGGCGTCGCCGTCGACGATTGCTAGCCATTTCCCTTTCGGCGACCAACTCAGCTCGGCGACGCCGCGCGCCTGTCCGTATGCGATTTGAAACGCGTTCTGCGCGTGCGTCGTGTAGGTGATGATCTTGCGCAGCGCGAGCGGACTCGCCGGCTGGAAAGTCTGGATCGCCGCGTGATCGATCGCCGTCGAATAGTCCATCGTGCTCGACGCGAGCATTGGCGCCACCGTATTGAATCCGAGCTGCTTGATATTTATTTCCGGCTCGTCCGGATCAAAGATCGCGAGCTCCGCCTCTACCGGATCGAACGGACGAGTCTCGACCCTCGTGAAAGTCAGTTTCTGATTTCCCAACGCCAGCACCGCGCCGCCGGCCGTGTATCCGGCCGCTCCGCTCGCTACGGCGATGGTTTTGTCCTGCCCGTTTGCGATGAAGTGCTCGAACACCCCCGCGCTATTGCTCGCCGGAATCGGCTGCACGTACAGGAACGAGCTTTCGTCCACCGGGTTCCATCCGAGCACCCGTACCGGAGCGTTCGCACGCAGGCGTGTGCAGGTGGAATGACGCCGATCGATCAGCGCAGGCGGAACGCCGTCGCCTCCCGCGCTGACCGCGTAGATTCCGAGCGGGCTCCAGCTAAGCGCGCCTAGTGTGCACGGCAGCTTCATCGGTGCGACGGAAGCCGGTCCTGTCACCACCAGGATTTGGAGCCCCTCCGACGCCTTCGGCGCCGGCAGCGGCGGCAATCCGGCGTCGGCGGGATTGGGAGGCGGAGGAGCGGGCTGATTGACGCTGGGCCGCAGCACGATTGCGATCGAGTCGCTGTTGAGCCAACTGAGGCTTGCGAGATCGTAAACTCCGTCGAAGCTGGCGACTGGATGGCCGGGTCCGGTCGCGATCAGATCGCGAATTACGATATCGAGACGATTCTGTCCGGCCGCGGCGACGGCGAACGCCAGCGACATTCCGTTCGGACTTGGCGCGAAATCCATCAGACGACCCGGCTCAGCCGATCCCTCGCCAGTCTCGGCGCCCAGCACGCGCGAAGTCTGCCAGTCAGAGCCGCCGAATCCGAGAATCATGACGTTGCCGTTTGCCGTACCGACGACGCCGATCTCGTTGCCGTTCTCAAGCCATATCGGCGGATATCCCGCCATCGGCGCAAATCCTTGCGGCAGATCAACCTTGGCCACCACGTGGATGCCGGCGGTGATGTTCAAGGTCGCCGTCATGTCGGTCTGAGGCACCAGTTGTTTTTTGGGCGCCTCTTTCGTGAAGAGCGAGCATCCGCCAGCGGACACGAGTACTGCGCAGATCAGGAGGAGGATTAGGAAGGACCTGTTCATTGAAAAACGGTAGTCTAGATTGCGCGGTGCCAAAAGGCGACCGTATAGGCACTCATGAAAAAATCTTTCCTGAAAGACTTGTGGATAAGCCGCGAGCTCCGGATCGCGGTCGTGGTCGCGATCCTCTGCGCAGCCGGACCTTTCGCCTGTGCCGCCGGTGACTGGAAAATTGGCGTGACGCTGATCGTCGCGGCGGGCGCGGTCGTGGTGGCGTTCTGGTTGATTGTCGTGCGGCCGGCAAAGCTGCCGCGCGACGCGGTCGTGATCCTCGAGCTCGGCGGCGCGATTCGCGAAGACTCGCGCCGCTCGCTGCGCCAGCAACTTATCGGCGGCGGCGCGCTGAGCCTGCGTCATCTGCGCTACGGGCTCGAAGCGCTCGCGACTGACACGTCGGTGCGCGCGGTTATCGTTCATATAACGGGAACCGAAACCGGACTGGCGACAGCGCATGAACTTCATCGTCTGATTCGCGCGGTCAGCAAAAGCGGCAAGCGGGTCGTCGCGCTTCTGACTGGAGACGCACCCTCGGTCCGCGACTATCTGATCGCCGCGGGCGCGAACGAGATCGTCGCGAATCCGGACGTGATGCTCACGATGCTGGGCGTGGCGATGGGAAATCCTTTCGTGAAGGGCGCGCTCGAAAAAGCAGGGGTGCGCGCGCAGACGCTGCAATGGAAAGAATACAAGGGCGCGGGTGAGATGTTCACGCGCGACGCGATGTCGCCGGAGGTGCGCGAAAGCCTGGACGCGATTATCGGCGACTGGATGCAAATTATCGCAGGCGCGATTTCGGATTCGCGCCGAATCCCGATCGATCGCGCGCGCGAGCTGGTGAGCTCGGGGTTTATCGGAATGAAAGCGGCGCGTGCGGCGGGACTGGTCGATGGCGACGGCTATATCGAAGATCTGCGCGCGGGTTTCGATCCCGACGGCAAGCAAAAATGCTTCGTCAAGTTCTCGCGCTATCTGCGCCACGCCACCTACGTGCGCGAGCGCGGTAATCGGCCGCAAATCGCGCTTATTGTCGGTGCGGGTCCGGTGATTTCCGGGCAAGCGCGGCCGGGCGGCGAGTACATCTCGGGTGAAACGACCTCCGAGCTGTTCGAGAAAGCCTCGCGCGAGGAATCGGTGCGCGCGATCGTGTTCCGCGTCAACTCTCCCGGCGGATCCGCGGTCGGCTCCGACATGGTGTGGCGCGCGGTGCGTGAGGCGCAGGGACGCGGCAAGCCGGTTATCGTGTCGATGGGCGACGTGGCGGGCTCGGGCGGCTACTACGTTGCGATGGGGGCGGACGCGATCGTGGCTGAGCCGGCCGCGATCACGGGTTCGATCGGAGTGGTGTTTGCGAAATTCGATCTGTCGGCGATGCTCGCGCGGCTCGGCGTCCGGTTCGATTACGCCAAGAGCGACGCCCGCAGCGACGCGATGTCCTTTGCGCGTCCGATGAGCGACGACGAGCTTGGACAGATCAACACGGCGATCGGAGAAGTGTATGGCAACTTCACCGGCAAAGTCGCCGAGGGCCGCCGCCTGGACGCCGAACAGGCCGAGGCGCTGGCCAAGGGACGCGTGTGGAGCGGAGTTGCCGCCAAGCAGCGGGGTCTGGTTGATGAATTGGGCGGGATGGCGCGAGCGATCGAGATCGCGCGCGAGCGTGCGCATATCCCCAAGGATCAAGCGCATCAGGTCGTCAAGTACGCGCCCAGCGAAGGGTTCCTGTCGCTATGGGGATACTTCATGCCGGCAGCGGCAACCTCGTGGAGCATTGATCTGATCGCGAGCGCGCTAGGAGTCCCGTCCAGATGGGCGCCGGCGATGGCTACGCTCCTGATCCGCGGCGGCGCTCTGCTGATCTGCCCATGGCTCGAGCGGTAGGTCCGTCGCCTCCTGTCTGATCCCTCGCTCTGAGGAGCGTGTCGATAAATGCTGAGTTCCTGTCCGTCATCCTGAACGAAGTGAAGGATCTCCGCGAAGCGATTAGTGCGCAAAGCCCGGATTGGTTGCACTAATCGCTTCGCGGAGATCCTTCGCCTGCGGCTCAGACCTTCACGAGTCCTTCGGACCCGCCACGCGGGACGAAAGTTAGCGTATAGCAACAGGCTGCGCGAAAGACGGGCGGCTCGCGAGCCGCCCCTACGAAGACTTGTGCGGCTGTCATTCCCGCGCGTGGCTGCCGCGCGAGGAATCCCGGGCGAAGGGTTGCTGCATGTGGTGTTGGCGTCGAGCATGGCCGCTTCGGGATTTCTCGCGCAGCGCTCGAAATGACACCCGGGGCGTGGCCGAGATACGATTCGCATCGCTCCACCGAGTTTCATGGCAGGATGACGGACAGGCTCGGCCGTGTTGATCAATGATGCGCGAAAGGCGAGCGGCTCCCACGAAGAAGATCCGATTCGGATCGAGCGAATGAATTCTCGATTTTGTAGGACGCGTCGCGACGCGTGGGTCAGGATGCTGTTCTGCGCGCTTCTTGGTTCAGCGCACGGCGGACTCTTCCTGCTGCATCGCGGCGTGAATCTTTCCGTTCGAGGCCACGATATTTGCGCCGCTGATATCGAGCGGGCTGCCGTCCATGTTCGCTACGCTGCCGCCCGCTTCCTCGATCAAGAGCGCACCCGCGGCGACATCCCACGCCTTGAGGCCGAACTCCCAGAATCCGTCCGTGCGTCCGCTGGCGACGTTGGCCAGATCGAGCGCGGCCGCGCCCGTGCGCCGCACGCCGTGCGAGCACATCATGAAGGCTTCCCAAAACGCGAGATAGAAGCGGCGGCGCTCGCGGCGGTCGTAGGGAAAGCCGGTCGCGAGCAACGCGGAGCCGATGACCGGAGTCGCGCTCACCCTGATTGGCTTGCCATTAAGCTTCGCGCCGCGTCCGCGTTGCGCGGTGAAACATTCCTTGTGCAGCGCGTCGTAAATAACGCCGAAGCGGGTTTCTCCGCGGCGTTGGTATGCGATCGACACGCAGAACTGCGGGAACGCATGCGCAAAGTTGGTGGTGCCGTCGAGCGGGTCGACAATCCATCGATGATCGCTCTGATGCGCGCTGGCGCCGCTTTCCTCGGCCAGGATCGCGTGAGTAGGAAACGCGCGATGGATCAGCTCGATCACCGCCGCTTCGGATTCTCGATCGGCCTCGGTGACCAGATCGATCGAGTTGGATTTGCGGTCGATCGTGATGCGCGAGAGGCGCTTCAGATGAATCTTTCCGGCGGCGCGCGCGGCGCGCATCGCGACTTGCTCGATTTCGGTTGGCACGGACTGAAGATAGTTCACCGCGCGCGGACATCAAAACGCGCGGCGCTGATCAATCGACAGGAACAGTCACGACGCGGCCGCGTTCGCTTCGGTCTGCGCGGTCATCAGGCGCTGCGCGTATGGCATGATCGTCGCGAACAGATCGACCCGCGAATCGAGCGTCTTGCCCAGCCCCGACAGCAGGCCCATCACGCGGTTCACCAGCAGCACGTCGCCCGGAACCTCGACGATCGGATTGGCGCGCAGCGCGCGCGGCAGCTCGTCGTTGAATTTGTCGACCAGCTCCTTGTCCGCGTACGCCTTGTTGCGTGTGACCGTCTGTCCAAGGAAAAGATCGGCAACCGTCAGGAGCGTATCGGGCGAGCCGTCGCGGGTGCGGAAGCCGAGCTCGGTAAACGCGCGGATTGTCGCCGCGCGATCCGAGGTCAAGATCGCGAAGGTCAGGCGGACCATCCCGTCGCGGAACGCGGGCGGAAAATCCTTGGCCAATCCGAAATCCAGATAGACCAGGCGCGGACCGGGCTGGACCAGGATATTTCCCGGATGCGGGTCCGCGTGAAAAAATCCGTCGCGCAGGATCATCGCGCAGAACTGGTCCATCAGCTTCTGCGCAACCGCGCGCTTGTCAATTCCGGCGCGTTCGAGCGCGGCAACGTCGGTGATCTTGATCCCCTCGATCAGCTCCATCGTCAGCACGCGGCGCGCGCTGAACTCGCGATAAATCTCCGGCACGCCGACCGCGGGATCGCCGGCGAAGTTGCGCCGGATCGTGTCGGCATTGTCGGCCTCGTGGACAAAGTCCAGCTCCATCGGGATGTACTTCAGGCCCTCGCGCGCGACCACCTGCAGATCGAAATCGCGCTCGAGCCACGCGAGCCATTTGAGGACCAGCAGCAGGTTGCGAAGATCGGCGCGGACGATCCCCTCGATTCCCGGATACTGCACCTTGACCGCGCATCGGCGCCCGTCATGCAGCCGCGCAGCGTGCACCTGCGCGAGCGAGGCCGACGCGATCGGCACCGGATCGAACTCGGCGTATGCGGATTCGAGCGGGCGGCCGAGCTCGCGCTCGATCTGCTCGCGAATCACAGGGAACGGACGCGGCGGAACACGATCGTGCAGTCCAGCGAGAGTTGAAACCCATTCGTCGGGCAGGACATCGGCGCGAGTCGCGATAAATTGCGAGGCCTTGATGAGCAGGCCTTCGAGCCGGATCGCGGTTGCGTACATCGCACGCGCAGCGCGCAAATCCTGGCGTCGATAGAGCGCGGCCTTGTTGCGCGCCGACACGAATCGGGTCCAGAGCTGCACCGATTTGTAGCCAACGTAAACCCGGGCTGCGAGCCAGACGACGTTTAAGAAGCGCCATGCTCGCGTCGCGAGGCCGGGCGCCGGGAGGTCTGGCGGAAATTCTATCCGGTCGATGCTGCTGGAGGTCATGAATTGAGCGGATGCGCCTGCGGTAACCGTTACTACTGTAGATGAAGAACCGCGGTCGTAGAACCATTTGATACGGTCGTGGAATTGGCGCCTGATTGACGGCGGTCGGACCCCGCGATACTATGCGCGTCATGAAGCCAAGTAACGCAGTTCGCCTGGTCCCCAATTCAGGTCGTGTCCTCATGAATTGAGACGGACTCCGATACCTGGCTTTTAAAAGCCCCGCTGGTTTCGGAACCGGCGGGGCTTTTGTTTTTTTGTTTTTGTCGTTGGGTTTGTTTTGGAGGGGAGCGTTGCCAAGTTACGACGCAAACGGCGCGGTACGCGGAATTACGCGGCGCTACTACGCGGTATGGCTAATCTACTCGCTGGCGGGTGGATTCCTGTTCGGCGTATACCCGATCTTCCTGCACTCGCGCGGACTCGACCAGTTCGAGATCAACAGCGTGCTGGCGGCGTACTTCGTTGTGCTGTTTTTGACCGATGTGCCGACGGGCGCATTCGCCGACGCTCTGGGCCGGCGCCGATCGTTCGTGCTCGGCACCGCGCTGCGCGCGTGCGCATTCGTGGTGTATTTCTTCGCGCGGCATTACTGGGTGTTCCTGATTGCCGAGAGTATCGACGGGATCGGCACCACCTTCGGCAACGGCGCGATCGACGCGTGGGGCGTCGATGCGCTCGACATGGCGGGATACGAAGGGCTGAAGGATCGCCTGTTTTCGCGCATCATGCAGCTCACCACGATTGGCTTCATGGTCTCGGCGATTTTCGGCGCGTATATCGCCGACATCAATATCGCGTGGCCGTGGCTGTGCGGCGCGGCGGGCTACGTGATCAGCGCGGCGATCGGATATTCGCTGATGACGGGCGAGAAACCGAATTCCGAGGGCGTCCATCTGCTCGCGATTCCCGGGATGATCGTGCGCCGGGTTATCAGCGGGTTCAGCGCGGGCTTCGACAGCAAAGTGGTCCTGATGCTTAGCGCAGCAGGCGCGATCCAGGTTGCGGCGTGGTCGCCGTACTGGCTCGAATGGCCGCTACTCGATGAACCAGAGCTACGGCGTCGGCGTCTGGATTATCGGATGGATATACTGCGCGCTGTCGGCGGCGCGGATGCTGGGCGCGGAGATCGTCTCGCGCACACGGCCCGATCAGTCAGCGCGCGCGGGGCGAATAGCGGCGCTGGTCGGCGTGGCGAGCGTGCTGCTCGCGGTGGCCGGGATGCTCCAGACCCGGCCGAATATTGTCCTGATGATTCTGTTCGTGATGAACATTTTCTCGGGCGCGACGCAGCCGCTCTTGCAGAGCTGGTTCAACGAGCAGGTTGAATCGGAGCAACGCGCAACGCTGCTATCGTTCAACAGCACCTTTGCGACTATGGGCGGTTCGGTCGGACTGATCGCCAACGGATTTATCGCCGACCGCGCCGGTCTGCCGGTAGCGTGGCAATTCGCCGGGCTGCTCTCGCTGCTGGCGATTCCTTGCTACCTCGCGCTGCGCACCGGCACCGGCGCGATCGAGATCGAGGCGCCGGCCGCGAAATAAGGGGAGTAGATGCAGCTCCGCCCGCGGTGCGATTAGCGCGCGGGCGGAGGTGGCGGGTTCGGTGGTCAGCGACGCGGCGCTTTCCGGATCGTCTTCAGGATAAAGATAAAATCCTGCTTGGACAAAATCGACCCGAGCATCGCGAGATGGGACAGCGCTTCCATCTCCTGATCGGTGATCTTGTGACGCGCGCGCAGTCCCTGGTCGGACTGAAATGACTGCCAGACCTCGCGCCGGAAGGTGGTGTCGCCAGTGGTTTTCGTCGGTGCGTGATTTTGCGTTGCCATTTTTCCCCTGCGTATCGAGAATGTTATACTCGATGCAGTTAATTCATGCAAACAGTTTGAGTGCCTTGTCATAACAAAACGTGTCATGCCTGAGCGCGCCCGGCTCAAACGTTCGGCCGAGGCGGAATTCCGGCGAAAATGGCGCGCTGGGCGGAGGCGCCATACCACTTCCGGCGGAGTCAGATGCGGCCTTCATAGCAAGGACGAACGAGCCGGTGGCATGAACTATTCAGCCTGATTTTCCGGGGTTTATTTCTGTAGCGGCGATGCCACTAGCGGCGCGCTGGAGCGTCCGTTAAAACTATATTCTCACGCGGCGCATATCGTGCGCCCCCGAAGAGGACAAGTCGAAGTCAGATGGATTTCCCGAGAATCAAACGCTTGCCGCCCTACGTTTTCAACGAGATCGGTGATCTGTGCCTGAAGGCGCGCCGGGCCGGCGAGGACATTATCGACTTCGGCATGGGAAATCCGGACGAAGCTACTCCGCCGCATATCGTAGCCAAGCTGATCGAGGCCGCCGCCAAGGCGCCGAATCATCGCTACTCGGTCTCACGCGGAGTGTACAAGCTCCGGCTCGCAATCACCGACTGGTACAAGCGGCGTTACGGGGTCGAACTCGATCCGGACGGCGAAGCGATCGTCACGATCGGTTCGAAGGAAGGGATCGCGCATATGGCGCTCGCGATCCTCGACCAGGGCGACGTGGTGCTCGCGCCGACGCCGACTTATCCGATTCATCAATACGGATGCATCATTGCGGGTGCGCAGGTCCAGGGTGTTCCGATGCGCGCGACGGGTGAGGAATTTTACGAAGAGCTGACTGCGATCGTCAGCCGCACGTGGCCGCGGCCAAAATTCCTGATCATGAACTTTCCGCATAATCCGACTACGGCGACGGTGGATCTCCGCTTTATGAAGCGGGTCGCCGATTTCGCGCGCGAGAACCAGATGATGGTCGCGCATGATTTCGCATACGCGGACCTGTGTTTCGACGGTTACGTCGCGCCGTCGTTCATGCAGGTGCCGGGCGCGAAGGAGATCGGGGTGGAGTTCTTCACCCTGTCCAAGAGCTACAACATGCCCGGATGGCGGGTCGGCTTTGCAGTGGGAAATCGCGAGATGATCGGCGCGCTCGCGCGGATGAAATCCTACCTTGACTACGGGATGTTCGCGCCCGTGCAGGTTGCGGCGATCGCTGCGCTAAACGGCCCGCAAGACTGCGTCTCGGAGATCAACGCGACCTACAAGCGCCGCCGCGATGTGCTGGTCGAGGGGCTGGTGCGCGCGGGATGGCCGGTTGAGAAGCCGCGAGCCACAATGTTCGTATGGGCGCCGATTCCCGAGGCGTTTCGCCACATGGGTTCGATTGCGTTCGCCAAATTTCTGTTGGCCGAAGCCAAAGTCGCGGTGTCGCCGGGCGTTGGGTTTGGCGCCGACGGCGATGGCTTCGTTCGGTTTGCGCTGATCGAGAATGAACACCGCACGCGCCAGGCCGTGCGCGGAATCCGTCACGCCCTTGCGAGCGCCGGCGCAGGCGCTCCGGTGCGCCGCGCCGCGAGCGTCTCCTGAACGGCCGCGATCTTCACGGCGGTCAGAGTTGAAACCGATTCGGATAGCCCTGCTCGGATGCGGCACGGTCGGCGGCGGCGTGGTCAAGCTACTCCGCGCCAATGCCGCCGCCTATGCGCACAAGCTCGGCGCTCCGCTCCAACTCGCGGGCGTAGCCGATCGCAGTCTCAAACCCGATCGAGCGCTTGGCCTCTCCAGCAAACTGATCACGCGAGACGCCGCCGCGCTCGTCGTGCGCGAGGACATAGATATCGTCATCGAGCTGTTTGGCGGCACGGAGCCCGCGCGCAGCTTGATCTTGAAGGCGCTCGCAGCGGGCAAGGACGTGGTGACCGGAAACAAGGCGATGCTCGCGGAGCATGGCGCGGAGATCTTCGGGAGCGCGGCGCGCCACGGCCGCAGCGTCGGCTTTGAGGCCAGCGTCGGCGGCGGTATTCCGATTATCCGCATCCTGCGCGAGGGTCTGGTCGGCGACCGTCATCGCGCCGTGTACGGAATCGTCAACGGCACCTGCAACTCGATTCTCACTACAATGAGCGCGAGCGGGGCCGAGTTCAAAGACGCGCTCGCGGCGGCGCAGCGCGCGGGCCTTGCCGAGCCCGATCCGAGTCTCGACATTGGCGGCCACGACGCCGCGCACAAGCTGTGCCTGCTGGCCGCGCTCGCGTTCGGCGTGATGCTCAAGCCCGCGCAGGTGCATACCGAGGGGATCACGCGGATCACGCAGGACGATATCGTCTACGCACGCGATCTTGGCTACGTGACCAAGCTGCTCGCGATCGCAAAGGAAGACAGCGGCACAATCGAGGCGCGGGTGCATCCGACGCTGCTTCCGCGCGACCACGTGCTGGCGAGCATCAACGACGCCTACAACGCGATCTATATCGACGGAGTGGCGCTGGGCACCACGCTCTACTCCGGCTTTGGCGCGGGGCAGATGCCCAGCGCGACCGCGGTGCTTGCCGATATAATGGAAATCGCGCGCGAGCGCCGCGCGGGCGGCTCCGGACGCGCGCATGCGCTGGGGCATCCTGTCGAGCTTATCGGCAAGGCCCGTGTCAAGCCGATGGACGACGTGGTATGCGAATACTACCTGCGTTTCATGGCGCGCGACGTGCCGGGAGTGCTCGGCGCGATCGCGTCGGTTTTGGGACGCAGCGGGATTTCGATAGCGTCGGTTATCCAGAAGGGCCGCGGAGAGAAAAAGACCGTGCCGGTGATCATGCGAACCCATTCCGCGCCCGAGCGCAACCTCGTGCGCGCGCTCGAGCGTATCGAGCGCACCCCGATGGTGGACGCGCGGCCGGCATTCATCCGGATCGAGGAGAATCTTTAAACCGATGGCGCAGCAGAGCCAATATCGAGACAATCCTCCCCGGCTTAACCGATGGCCCGGGTTGATCGAGTATTACCGGCACTTCCTTCCGGTTACCGACGAAACCCCGGTCGTGACCCTGAACGAGGGTAACACCCCGCTAATCGAGGCGCCGCAGCTCGCCGACCGTATCGGACCAAACATCAAGGTTTACTTGAAGTTTGAAGGCGCCAACCCGACCGGCTCGTTCAAGGACCGCGGGATGACGCTGGCGATCTCGAAGGCGCTCGGCGAAGGCGCCAAGGCCGTCATCTGCGCCTCGACCGGCAACACCGCCGCGTCGGCGGCGGCCTACGCGGGACGCGCTGGCCTGCGCGCGTTCGTGCTGATTCCCAAGGGCGCGGTCGCGCTCGGCAAGCTTTCCCAATCAGTGATGCATGGGGCCAAGGTGCTCGAGATAATCGGCAACTTCGACATCTGCCTCAAGGTGGTGCGCGATTTGGCCGAGCGCGATCCGCTGCGAATCCGTCTGGTGAACAGCGTTAATCCCGATCGAATCGCCGGGCAGAAGACCGCCGCATTTGAGATTTGCGACGCGCTCGGCGACGCTCCGACGCATCATTTTCTGCCGGTCGGCAACGCCGGAAACATCACGGCGTACTGGGCCGGCTATCGCGAATACAAATCGGTCGGCCGCTCCGAGCGTCTACCGAAGATGATGGGTTACCAGGCGGCGGAGTCCGCGCCGATCGTGGTTGGGCATCCGATTGACGACCCGCACACGGTCGCGACCGCGATCAAGATTGGCAATCCCGCGAGCTGGACCGGCGCGACCGGCGCGCGCGACGAATCCGCCGGCGTGATCGACATGGTGACCGACGCCGAGATTCTCGCGGCGTATCGTTTGATCGCGGCGGGCGGCGTGTTCGCAGAACCGGCGTCGGCGGCTTCCGTCGCAGGGTTGATAAAGTACGGCGCCTCGGGCGCGATCAAGCCGGGCTCGGTTTGCGTGTGCACACTGACGGGCCACGGTCTTAAGGACCCCGACACGGCGCTCAAGAATCTGTCGAACACGATCGTACTCGAGCCCGATATCAAGAAGCTGATGAAAATTATCGAGCAGGGTTAGCGGGGATTCGGGACATCAGCATGAAGTACGTAATAATCCACGGGGACGGCATGGCCGACTGGCCGTGCGACGAGTTGGGCGGCAAGACGCCGCTCGAAGCTGCGAACAAACCCAACATGGATCTGCTCGCGACGCGTGGGATTCTTGGGCTTACCGCCACGATTCCAGCCGGGATGCCCTCGGGCAGCGACGTCGGCACGATGTCGATGCTCGGGTACGACGCGCGGCGCTATCATACCGGACGCGCGCCAATCGAGGCGGCGAGCCAGGGAATTGCGATGGGTCCGGCGGACGTCGTGTTCCGCATGAACCTGGTCTCACTCGCTCCTGGAGCCGGTGGCACTCAGGTGATGAACGATTTCACCGCCGGACATATCAGCAACGAAGAGGCCGCGCGTATCGTCGATGACCTGCGCCGCGAGCTTGGAGGAGACGGAATCGAGTTTTTCAACGGCGTCAGCTATCGGCATCTGATGGTTTGGCGAGGCGGAATACGCGACACGAAGCTCACTCCACCGCACGACATTTCCGGCAAAGAAATTGGCGGGCATCTGCCCGAGGGCAACGGCTCGGAGCGCCTGCGCGATCTGATGAAACGCGCCGCCGCGATTCTCGCGCGTCATTCGGTAAATGCGGAGCGCCGCGCCGCGGGTAAACCTGAGGCGACCTCGGTCTGGTTCTGGGGGCAGGGGACACGCCCCGCAGTGCCGACGCTGAAGGAGCGCTTCGGAATCGACGGCTCGGTAATCTCGGCGGTCGATCTGGTCAACGGAATCGGGCGGCTGGCGGGGCTTGCGCCAATCAAGGTGCCGGGAGCAACCGGGTTTCTTGATACCGACTACGGCGCGAAGGCGCGCTACGGCCTCGAGTCGCTGAAGAATCATGATTTCCTGCTGCTGCATATCGAAGCGCCCGATGAGGCCGGGCATATGGGCCGCGCGGATTTGAAAACCGAGGCGATCGAAAAGATCGACGAATTGATTATCGGTCCTATGCTTCCGGCGCTGGCCGCGATGGGCGAGTTCGCGATTCTGCTCCAGCCCGATCACGCGACGCCGTCGAAGTTGAAGACTCACT
This sequence comes from uncultured delta proteobacterium, assembly GCA_963801665.1. Taxonomy (GTDB): domain Bacteria; phylum Desulfobacterota; class Binatia; order Binatales; family Binataceae; genus JBARDN01. The sequence goes on from CAWDFL010000003.1 coordinate 1,802,769, forward strand.
CGCCCGAGCCGGTTCCGTTCGCGCTGCTCACCTCAAAGGCTTACGCGCGCAAGGACGCTCCGGCGCGCCGCTACACGGAAGCATCGGGAAAGAGCACCGGGATTGAAGTTGGCGACGGGTACCGATTAATCGAATCACTCTTGGGAAAAGGTGGCGTTCTCGGCCACGCGTGAACGGGAGGAATGATGGAACGCAATCTCGCTCTCGAAGTGGTGCGCGCCACAGAGGCTGCGGCTCTGGCCGCCGCGCGCTTTATCGGCAAAGGCGACGAGCGCACCGCGGATCGCGCCGCGCAGGACGCGATGCGCAAGACGCTCAACTCGGTCGCGATGGACGGCAAGATCGTCATCGGCGAGGGTACCGCGGACGAAGCCGAGTTCCTCTATCAGGGCGAGATCGTCGGCAACGGCGCCGGGCCCGAGGTCGATGTCGCGCTCGACGCGCTCGAGGGCTCGCTGATCTGCGCGACCGGCGGTCCCAACGCGCTGTCGTGCGTCGCGCTGTCGGAGCGCGGCAAGATCCTGCGCTGCCCGGACACTTACATGGACAAGATCGCGGTCGGCCTGGTCGGGCGCGACGTGGTCGATCTCGATCGTTCGCCGACCGACAATCTCAAAGCGCTGGCCGACGCGAAAAAGGTTTACGTCGAGGATCTGCGCGTCGCGATTCTCGATCGCCCGCGCCATGAAAAACTGATTGCCGAGGTCCGCCGCGCCGGCGCCGGAATCAAGCTGCTCTCGGCCGGTGACCTTTCCGCCGCGATCGCGACCACTCGGCCCGAAAGCGAGATCGACATGCTGATCGGCGTCGGCGGAGCGCATCAGGGCGTGCTGGCCGCGGCCGCGATCCGCTCGGTCGGCGGGCAGATGCAGTGCCGCTTCGTGCCGCGCAATCCGCAGGAGGCCGAAGAGTGCCTCGGGATGGGGATAATGGACTTAAAGCGCCGCTACACGCTCGAGGAGCTGGCGGGCGATAACGTGATGTTCGCGGCGACGGGTGTTACTACCGGCGATTATTTGCGCGGGGTGCGATTCTTCTCCGGCGGCGCGATGACCAACAGCGTCGTGATGCGCTCGACCACGCGCACGGCGCGCTTTATCGAGGCGATTCATCATTTCGATTTCAAGCCGGAATACTAATCTTCGATCCGGCGCAAAGGGAGGGGACTATGAAACGGATTTTTTCATCGGTGATCAAACCGATCACTGGAGTCTTCGTTCTGGCGGTGATCTTCGCGGCATGCAGTGCGGCCGGTACCGCGAAACAGAACGACGCCAAGATCGGCTGCAAGTTCGACGCGCAGAAGGCCTGTCAGGGCGCTCTAACCGCTCCGCTTACCACCTCTACCGGCTTCACCACCAGCAACCAGAGCTACATCACGCAGAATAGCTCCACGACAACCTGGGTGATGGTGCCGGTCAAAGCGCCTGGCGGTTCCGAGGTCGATGTGCAGTGCCAGCTTAACTATGCCAAAAAGCAGGTCATCTACGCCTATCCGACCGCGAGCGGCACTGTCTCCGACAGCGATCAGCAATGGTTTCATCAGACCGGCATGTGCATCGGGACCGAGGGCACCGAAGCTGCGCCCAAACTTGGCGCACAGGAATAACCAGGCGTTTCCAGGATGATCGCTGACTGGCTAATCCTGAGATTGCACAACCTCATTCACCTAAAGACAAGCGAGGATAGGCCAGGATGTGGACTCAATTTACTATTGATGGAAAGACCATTCTGGTGAACATGGCGATGGTCTCGCATGTGGTCGAATTGGCTGAGGGACAGCGTGGGTGCAAGCTCTTCATGTCGGCGGACAATTTCTTGATCGTCGATCAAGTGATGCGCGAAGTGATGACGAGGCTCGGAATCGATCCGCGCACCTGAATTTTCATCCGCTTGCAGAAAATTGATAGTCAGTACGGCCCGCCAGTGCTATCGTCCGAAAATACTTTTGGCCGGGAGCGAAAAGGGGGGCTGTTTGAGTTATTCAAAAGAGGTGACGGTTCGCGATTCCGCTAGTAACGCTGATGAGCAGGTGACGCGCCGGGTCAGGACGGTGAGTTGCCTTATCTCACTGCTTCTCCTTCTCCTATCTGGATGCGGCGGCGGATCAGGATCGGGCTCAAGTTCGCCGTCCGCTGGTATCGTTCACTTCGTTCCTAATTCACATGCTTTCTGGAGCAAGCAGGCCAACTGGACGACTGGCTTCGGTCCCGCATACGCCGACATCACGACAGCCAGTTCCAACTTTCTGCCCTGCAGAGGCGGGCCGTTCGCGCTCTGCTACTATTCGGGTCCTAGCAGCGGCAACGAAGACCTGTCGTGCACGCTGACCGCCGATGGCAAATACGCCAACTGCCGATGCTACGAAATTCCGTACGGCGTGTACTTCGTGGATATAAACGCGATCCTGAATCGATCGGTCTATCAGGACACGGTCGCCACCTGCGGTGCGGACGGCAGCCTGTGCGGAAAGATGAACTCGGCGCCGGTGTGCCAGTCGGTCAACCAGGGAACCCTGATTCCCGGCACCGGAGTTTACTCGACCTTCAGTTTTGATTGCGTGCCTACCGACGGAATCGGCGTAACCAATTGTTCCACCTCGCAGTACGCCGGATGCATGACGGCGCCGTGCTTCAAGACCGGCCAGCCGCAAATTGATAGCTGCTCGTGCCCGGTCTTCAACGGCCCTTATCAGGTTGGGACGAACAACCAGGCCTGCACCCTCGGCGACGATCTCGTCTGGTCGGCCGCGTACGCTCCTCCCAGCGCCACACCAACCCTGCAGCGACTTTTATGGCGCCGCCGAAAGTGGTGCAGGCCGCCGCAGCGGTCCCGAGTCCCGGAGCCTGCCTGCCGGATGCACCCGGAGGATACGGTTGCCCGCTCTATGTCCCCGGAACCACGGTCCTGCCGCCCAATAGCGGCGTCGACTGCTCGGTGGTCTGCTCCGAATACAATACCTGCCAGCAAAAGGGTGGGGTCGAGACCGGCTACACCTGCGACGCGACGCTCTGCACCGATCAATGTAATGACCGCGATCTGCTCGGGACCGCATGCTCGAATCTCGCGAAGTGCGATGTTTCGGAAATTATCAAAGCCGAAACCGCCGCCAGTTGCAGTTGCTGCGCGAGCCAGCTCTGCAATTGCGATTCGAACTCGCAGACCAATTCGGTGATTGCCACGCTCAACCAGCAGCAGCGCGATCGGGGTATCGTCCCGCAATGCGACGTTAACGGCACGCTCTGCGGCACGCCCTGACGCGCAGCGCCGAACCCGTGGCAATTCCGTGGGCTGCTGTTATAGATAGGACATGGAACTTGCCACGGTAATTTTCGATTCCGGTCCGATCGCGACGCTCACCGTAAATCGGCCAAACGCTCTGAACGCGCTCAACCGCGAGGTTCTTGAAGACATCACGCGAGTCGTCCGCGATATCCGCCACGACCCTTCCGTGCGCGTGCTGATAATCACCGGCGCCGGCGATCGCGCGTTCGTTGCGGGTGCCGATATCGCCGCGATGAGTAAGATGACGCCGGCCGAGGGCCTCGAATTCTCGCGGCTGGGGCATCGCACTCTCGGGAGCCTCGAAGAACTGCCAATTCCGGTAATCGCCGCCGTAAACGGCTTCGCGCTTGGCGGCGGAACGGAGCTCGCGCTCGCGTGCGATCTGATAATCGCGAGCGAGAAGGCGCGCTTCGGCCAGCCCGAGATCAACCTTGGATTGATTCCCGGCTTCGGCGGCACCCAGCGGCTGGCGCATCGGATTGGCCATGCCAAGGCGCGCGAGCTGATCATGACCGGAGATATGCTCGACGCGAAAAGTGCGCTGGCGCTCGGCCTGGCGATCCAGGTGGTCGCTCCCGGAGAACTGATTGCGGCGGCGCGCGCGCTGGCCGAAAAGCTCGTCTCGAAATCCGCATTCGCGCTGCGCCAGGCGAAGGCTGCGCTGCGCGCGGCCTCGACGATGGAAGAGGACGCCGGGCTGCGCTACGAGCAGGAAGCGTTCGGCGTGGTTTTCGCCAGCGAGGATCGCGTCGAGGGCACCTCGGCGTTCGTCGCCAAGCGCCCGCCCGCGTGGAAGCATCGCTGATAGAGCATCCGCTCTGAACGTATGTTCCGAAACGCGGGTCTCCTTCTATCGACCCTGTCGGACTTCTACGCTAAAACTGAATCGATGGACCTGGAACTCACCTCGCCGCAGCGCGCCGCGCGCGACACCGCACGCCGCTTCGCACGCGAAAAGCTCGAACCGATCGGGGTCGAATGCGACCGGACGCATCAGTTCCCGAAAGCCGCGATCGACGAGCTCGGACGGCTGGGAATCCTCGGCACCTTTATCCCGGAGAATTTCGGCGGCGCCGGTCTTGACCAGGTTGCCTACGCGCTCGTGGTCGAGGAGCTGGCCGTCGCCTGCGCTTCCACCGCCGTCATCGTCTCGGCGCATTGCTCGCTCGCGTCGTGGCCGATTTTAGGATTGGGCAGCGACAAGATGAAGGCGCAGTTCCTGCCGAAGATGGCCTCGGGCGAATGGCTCGGATGCTTCGCGCTCACGGAGCCGCAGGCCGGCTCGGACGCTGCCGGGCAGAAGACTCGCGCGATTCTCAACGGCGACAGCTACGTGATCAACGGCACCAAAAATTTCATCACCAATTCGCCGCAGGCCGGTGTCGCGATCGTGTTCGCCATGACCGCGCCGGAGAAGGGACATCACGGAATCAGCGCGTTCGCGGTCGAGACGAGCTCGCCCGGATGGGCGGTGACGCGGGTCGAAGACAAAATGGGAATTCATGGCGCGCACTCGGCGCAGCTCAGCTTCAGCGACATGCGCGTGCCGCGCGAGAACCTGCTGATGGGCGAGGGCGAAGGCTTCAAGGTCGCGATGAAAACCCTGGACGGCGGACGTATCGGAATCGCGGCGCAGGCGGTCGGAATCGGACGCGCGTCGCTCGAAGCGTCGCTCAAATATGCGCAGGAGCGCCAGACCTTCGGCCGTCCGATCGCGCAGCATCAGGCGATCCAGTTCAAGCTCTCCGATATGGCGCTGGCGGTGGACGCCGCCCGTTTGTTGACGCTGCGCGCGGCGGCGCTGAAGGACGCGGGTAAGCCGTGCACCAAGGAATCGGCGATGGCCAAGCTGTTCGCGGCCGAAACCGCAATGGAAGCCGCCACCCAGGCGATTCAGATTCACGGCGGCTACGGCTACACCCGCGAGTTCAAGGTCGAGCGCTATTTTCGTGATGCTAAGATCACGGAGATCTACGAGGGCACGTCGGAGATCCAGCGCCTGGTTATCGCGGGCCAGGTTCTCGGACACTGAAATCCGGGTCGCGGTGAGGATAACGTGAGCTCGAAAAAAGATTGGCTCGAAACCACTTTCAAGCAGGCCGCCGAGCGGCCCGCGCGTTTCTCGACGGTCTCCGATATGGAGATCGAGCCGCTCTATACGCCCGAAGACGTGCGCGGCGACTACGATACCTCGCTCGCAAATCCGGGAGAGTTTCCCTACACGCGCGGCGTGTACGGCTCGATGTATCGTGGACGCTTCTGGACCATGCGCCAGTTCGCGGGTTTCGGTCTCGCCGAAGATACCAACGAGAGGTTCCATTACCTGCTGAAGCAGGGCCAGGATGGCCTATCCACCGCGTTCGACATGCCGACGCTCATGGGCTACGACGCCGACCACGAACGCGCACAGGGCGAAGTCGGACGCGAGGGCGTCTCGGTCAGCACGATCCACGACATGACGCGCCTGTTCGACAAGATTCCGCTCGACAAGGTCACCACTTCGATGACCGTCAACTGCTCGGCGTCGGTGCTACTCGCGATGTATCTGGTCGTCGCGGAGCGCGCGGGAATTCCGTGGGAGAGCGTAGGCGGCACGATTCAGAACGACATGCTCAAGGAGTATATCGCGCAGAAAGAATGGATCTGCCCGCCGCGGCCCGCGATGCGCGTCGTCACCGACATGATCGAATTCTGCGCGAAGAAAGCACCGCGATGGCATGCGGTGTCGATCAGCGGCTACCATATTCGCGAGGCGGGCTCGACCGCCGTTCAGGAACTCGCGTTCACGATCGCCGACGGGCTTTGCTACGTCGAAGAGGCGGTCAAGCGCGGCCTCGACGTTGACGATTTCGCACCGCGGCTTTCGTTCTTCTGGAATATCCACAACGACTTTCTCGAAGAGGTCGCCAAGCTGCGCGCGGCGCGCCGGATGTGGGCGCGCCTGATGAAAGATCGCTTCGGCGCGAAGAATCCGCGCTCGATGATGCTGCGCACGCACGCGCAGACGGCGGGCGCCTCGCTCACCGCACAGCAGCCGATCAACAACGTGGTGCGCGTCGCGATCCAGGCGCTGGCCGGCGTGCTTGGCGGCGTGCAATCGCTGCATACCAATTCGATGGACGAAACGCTCGCACTCCCGACCGAGCAGGCGGTCACCGTCGCGTTGCGCACGCAGCAGATTATCGCCGAGGAAACCGGCGTCACCAACACGATCGATCCGCTCGGCGGCAGCTACGCGGTCGAGGCGCTGACCGATCGGATCGAGCGCGAGGCGATGGACTATATCGGCAAGATCGACGCGATGGGCGGGATGCTCGCGGCGGTCGAGACCGGATACCCGCAGCGCGAGATCGCCGAGGCGGCGTTTCATTACCAGCGCCAGCTCGAAAAGAATGAGAAGACGATCGTCGGCGTGAGCAAGTACTCGGTGCCCGAGGAGATTCCAATCGAGACGCTCAGAATCGATCCGGCGATCGAAGAGAAGCAGGTCTATCGCCTGCGCAAAATGAAACGCGAGCGCAACGCGGCGACGCTCAAGGCGGCGCTCGCGCGCGTGTCCGAGGCGTGCCGCTCCGGCGAAAATCTGATGGACCCGATCTGCGACGCGGTCCGCAGTGAGGCGACCGTCGGCGAAATCAGCGACATCTTCCGCACCGAGTTCGGCGTGTACACCGACCCAGGCTGGATTTAAGCGATGGCTGACAAGAGACTCAGAATCCTGGTTGCGAAACCCGGCCTCGACGGACACGATCGGGGCGCAAAGATTATCGCGCGAGCGCTCCGCGACGGCGGCTTCGAGGTGATCTACACTGGCCTGCATCAGACGCCGGAGATGATCGCGCAAGCCGCCGTGCAGGAAGACGTCGACGCGGTCGGATTGTCGGTGCTCTCGGGCGCGCACATGACTCTATTCCCGGAAGTGCTGCGACTGCTCAAAGAGCGCGGCGCCGACGACGTCGCGGTGTTCGGCGGGGGCATTATCCCCGACGACGACGCGGTGAAGCTCAAGCAGTCGGGTGTGCGACAAATATTCACGCCGGGCGCGTCCACCGAGGATATCGTCAAATGGGTTCGCGAAAACGTGAGCGCAAGGCAATAGGCGCGGGCGCGTGAATTTCGATCTAACCGAAGAGCAGCAGCGCATCCGCGACACGCTCGCCACGTTCGCCGAGCGCGAAATCAAGCCCTTCGCCTCGAAGTGGGACAAGGACGAAACCTTTCCACGCGAAGTGATCGAGAAACTCGGCGCGCTCGGATTCCTCGGCGTCGCGTTTCCCGAGAAATGGGGCGGCGGCGCGGCCGGCACGCTCTCTCAGGTGCTGGTGGTCGAGGGGCTCTCGCGTTACGACGCGTCGATCGGCCTGACCTGCGCCGCGCACATGTCGCTCTCGACCGGGCATATCGCGGCCTTCGCGAGCGATGAGCATCGCGACAAGTACGTCCCCGAGATGCTGGCGGCGAAGAAGCTTGGCGCGTGGTGCCTGACCGAGCCGAGCTCGGGCTCTGACGCGGCCGCGATGAAAACCCGCGCGGTTCGCACCGGCGATAATTTTCAGATCAACGGCTCGAAGATGTTCATCACCAACGGCACCGTCGGCGACGTGTACGTCGTGATGGCGGTGACCGATACGGCCAAAGGGCGCGACGGCGTGTCGGCGTTTATAGTCGATCGCGGCACGGCTGGATTATCGAACGGAAAGAAAATCGAGAAGCTCGGCCTGCACGCCTCCGACACGGCCGAAGTAATTTTCGAGAACGTCACGATTCCTGCGCGCAATCTGATCGGAGCGCTCGGCGCGGGCTATCGGCAGACGCTCAAGATCCTCGAGGGCGGTCGTATCGGGATCGCCGGCTTCGCCGCGGGAATTGCGCGCGGCGCTTTCGAGGAAGCGCGCGCCTACGCGCTCGATCGGCGCCAATTCAACAGCCGGATCGCGGATTTCCAGGCGATCCAATGGATGTTCGCCGACATGGCGACGCGGCTCGAAGCCTCGTGGGTGCTGATTTGCCGCGCCGCCGCGCTGCGCGATGCCGGCAAGCCGTACGCGCGCGAAGCCGCGATGGCGAAGCTGTTCGCCTCGGAGACCGCGATGTGGTCAACGACCAAGTCGGTGCAGATTCACGGCGGCTACGGCTACGTGACCGATTTTCCGGTCGAGCGCTACATGCGCGACGCGAAGCTCGCCGAGATCGGCGAGGGCACCAGCGAAGTGCTGCGCATGATTATCGCCAAGTCGCTGCTGCGCGAGGGCTATCTGCCCGCGTAGCGCGCTCACGCCTCGAGAAGATCGGCGCGAATCGCTTCGAGGTCCTCGGCGCTGACGCCGATAACCTCGCGCATGAAACCGTCTACGCCGCCGTTCTCGTCGATCAGGTCGAAAACCGGATGAAGCTGAGCGGCGGCCAGTGGAATGTTGGGAAAGGTTGCGTTGCTCGCGAGAAAATCCTCTATGATCGCGTCGCGCTCGACGCCTAGCGTCGCGAGGATCATCGCCGCGCCAACTCCGGTCCTGTCGCGGCCCGCCGAGCAATGGAAGAGCAGGGGATAAACGGTGCGCTCCGCCAGCAGCTTGAAGAAGCGCCGCCAGTCGTGCCGGAAATGCATCACGAGCGCGTAGTGCTCCTGACCCGGATCGGCTTTCATGCGCTCGTAGCCGCGCTCAGTGAACCATTCGTCGCCCATCGGGATGTGCTCCCAGCGCACACCTTCCATGATCACCTGGTGCGGCCGTCCGAGATGCCTCACCTCGGGATTGCTCTGCAGGGTGACAAGCGTTTTGAGCTCGATCTCATGGAGCGGATTGTCGACCGGAATTTCGGCCAGATGCGCGGAGCGATAGATGCGGCCGCCGCGGATACGGCGGCCGTCGCGGGCGGGACGTCCGCCAAGGTCGCGAAAATTACGCCCGCCGAACGAGCGCAGCATGTCGAAATCGACTACGATGCGCTCGCCGCGATCGTTTTTTCCATTGTCTTCAGACACTGAATCTCCGTCCGTCTTGCAGCTATTTTATACGTGAACGATTTCCGGTGCGAGTGCCGGGCCGGAGCGCAGTCTTGCTTCCCGAACCGCTCTCAATTAATAGACTTGAGTACAGTTTTATGTCTGTGTCCATCCAACGTAAACTCGCGTCGCTTGCCGTCGTGCAATCGCGGCGCGACCGCAAGAAAGAACGCACCCGCGGTGAGATCTATCAGGCGGCGATTACGCTATTCATACGACATGGTTTCGACAGCGTTACGATTGAGGATATCTGCGATGCTGCCGACGTTGCTCGCGCGACCTTTTTCCTCCATTTTCCGGCCAAGGAAGCGCTGTTGACCGAATATCTCCGCCGCGCCAACGAGGAGCTGGCAGCGATGCTCGCGAAATATCGCGGCAGCGCAACCTCAGCACTGCGCGCGGCGTTTAAGATGCTGGCCGGGATGGCCGTGCGGCATCCCGATGTCTTGCGCCTCGTGATCCGCGAAGTGCTGGTGCGGCCTCCGATCCGCAGCCGAAACGATCAGCAAACTGGAGACCTGATCGAATTGCTGGCCGGCGTGGTTCGGCGCGGACAAGCCAGCGGCGAATTTCGCGCGCGCATCGATCCGGTGGTCACGGCGCTTTCAGCGTGCGCCGCCTTCTTCGGCTTTGTGTACGCATGGGTGCAGCGGGAAGGACGCTTCGATATCGAGGCATCGGCGGCGCAGGCACTTGAGGTAATCCTGCACGGAATCAGCGAACGTAAACGGCGCGCAGCGCTTTAGGCGCGCGCGACAAGCGAGTACCCGGATGAAGAACGAGCATGCGATTGTAATCGGCGGCAGCATGGCGGGCCTGTGCGCCGCGCGGGTTCTGAGCGATTTTTTTGACAAGGTGACGGTGATCGATCGCGACGCCTATCCTGCCGGCGCGCATGAGCGACCCGGTGTTCCGCAAAGCCGCCACGTGCATGCGCTGCTGATGCGCGGCCGCCAGGAACTCAAGAATCTGTTCCCCGGGTTTGTGCGCACGATGCTCGAGCATGGCGCGATCGATATAAATTTCGGGCTTGATTTTGCCGTGCTGCGGCGCGACGGATGGGCTCACCGGCAACGAAATGCGATCGAGACCTTGTTCGCCAGCCGGGTGCTTATGGAGGAAACGATTCGAGGGCTGCTGCGCAAGATTCTCAACGTCGAGCTGATCGAGCGCGCCGACGCGGCGGCCTTTCTCATCGAGCCCGGCGACGCGCCTCGGGTTTCCGGATTGCGCGTGGTTCCGCGCGACGGCCGGCCGGAGTTCACTCTGACCGGCCAGCTTATCGTCGACGCAAGCGGACGCGCGACCAAAATTCCCGGATGGATCAAGGAGCTCGGTTTGCCCGCGCCCGAAGAGGAAGTGGTCGATTCGCACACCGGCTACGCCTCGCGATGGTATAAGGCGTCGAGTCCTTCGCGCCGCCCGCCGCAGTGGTGGTGGAAGGGCATATGGATCGAAGCGGTGGGTGATAGTGCCGCGGAAGCCGGCGTGCTGTTCCCGGTCGAGGGACAGCGCTTCATCGTCACTCTCGCCGGATGGGGTGGCAAATATCCGCCGAGCGACGAAGACGGGTTCACCGCGCAACTGCGGAAGCTGCGTAGCCCGATTATCGCGGAAGAAGTTGCGCTGGGTGAGCCGATGTCCAAGGTGTATTCGTACCGGCAAATGGCGAATCGGTGGCGCCGCTACGACAAATGGAACGCGCGTCTGGACGGATTTGTCGCGCTCGGCGACGCGACCTGCGCATTCAATCCGGTCTACGGACAGGGTATGACGTTGGCGGCCCTCGAGGCGCTGATTCTGCGCGATTGCCTGAAGGAGCACACGAGCGTCGACGCGGCATTGCCGCCCGACTTCTTTCGGCGCATCGCGGCGTTTCAGAAAGATCCATGGGGTCTTGCGACCGGCGCGGATTTCAACTTTTCCGCGACGGTTGGGCGCCGTCCGCCGCTTCCGGCGCGCGCGCTTAATCGCTTGATCGGAAAGATGCTCGAAGTCGGCAGGGACGATCCGGTAATTGGCAACCGGCTGGCCGAGGTGGTGAACATGATGCGTCCGCCGTCGGCGCTTCTCGACAGCAATATTCTCATGCGCATCGCAAAGGCATGGGCTCGCCGGATCGTCAAAGGATCGCCCAAGACCGAATCGACCGGCGCGATGCCGCCGCTCGGCGTCACGCCCGCTCTGGAAGCCTGAGAAAGCTATTTCCGCCGCGGCATGTTGAGCACCAGCATCCGGGGCTCGGTCATCTCCTGCATCGCGTAGCGCACGCCTTCGCGGCCGATTCCGGAACCTTTAACGCCGCCGAATGGATAGGTATCGACGCGGAAGACCCCGGTATCGCCGACGATTACGGCACCCGCCTCGATCTCTCGAAACGCTGTGAACGCGCGCTCGAGATTGTTGGTGAAGACTCCCGCCTGCAGTCCGTACGGCGAATCGTTGGTGAGCGCGATTCCTTCTTCAAACGAATCGATTGGCTCGACCGTCGCGACTGGACCGAAGACCTCTTCGCACCAGACGCGCAGGCGGTGCAGCTTGCGGTCGTGGAGCTCGACGATCGTCGGCCATACGACGGCGCCCTCGCGCTTGTTTCCGGTCAGGATTCCGGCGCCCGCTTTCGCCGCCTCGCCGATCCAGTCGATCACGCGGTTCGCCGCTGCGCGATTGATCAGCGGGCCGACGATCGTTCGCTCGTCCATCGGATCTCCGACTCCGAGCTTCTCGGTTTCGGCGACGAACTGTTTCAGGAACTCGCGGTACACGCCGCGATGCACGAACAGGCGCTGCACAGACAGACACACTTGTCCGGCGTGGATGAACGCGCCGCGCGCGGCGCGCGCCGCGGCAACTGCGACATCCGCGGTCTCATCGACGATCAATCCACCGTTGCCGCCGAGCTCGAGCGCGACGCGCTGGCGCGTAGTCTTTGCCTTGAGCGCCCATCCGACCCGAGCGCTGCCGGTGAAACTAAGCATCCGGATGCGCTCGTCGGTCGCAAGCCTCTCTGCCACCGGAGGATCAGCCGAGATTACATTCATCGCTCCGGACGGCAGGCCTGCGGTGCACGCAATCTCGGCGAGCATCACCGCGGGTCCGGGACACATCGGCGGCGGCTTGACGACGAGCGTGTTTCCGGTCGCGATCGCCGGGGCGACCTTGTGCGTCACCAGGTTGAGCGGGAAGTTGAACGGTGCGATCGCGGCAATCGGCCCCAGCGGAAATCGCTCGACTATACCGACCGCGCCGGGATGCAGCGGGTCCAGATCGAGCGGCTCGTACTCGCCACCGAAACGTTTCGCCTCTTCGGCCGCGAGTGCGAACACGCCGATGGTCCTGCTGACTTCGCCGCGCGAGTAGTCAATCGGCTTGCCGGTGCCGATTGTGATCGCGTGTTCAAACTCGGCGCGGCGCTCGGCCACGCCCCGGCTGATTCCCGAGAGGATCGCGGCGCGTTCGGCGCGCGAGAGTTTTCGCGTCGCCGCGAATGCGCGCGTGGCGGCTGCAATCGCAGCCTCCATCTCGGCCTCGCCGGCGCGAGCAATGGTCCCTACTTTTTCGCCGGTATAGGGGTAGATGATGTCGTAATGCTCGGACGAATCGACGCTCTTGCCGTCGATAAAATGCCGATACTCAGGCGCCATCGCGAAGCCTCCTTGCGAACATGATGCGGACATTATTTCGCCGCGTCCGTGCGCGCGAAAGGTCCGCGTCAGAGGTGGATTTCCGCTTCGGCCTCGGCCAAGTAGGCACGATACTCCGGCGATGACTGGAGCAATTCCGTATGACTGCCTTCGCAGGCCACAGTTCCGCCGTTTATGAAAAGCACGCGGTCGCACGCCGCGAGCGTGTTCGCACGATGCGCGACGATTACGACAATTCGCGTCCGTGCGAGGCTGCGCAGCGTTGCCATCAGTCCGGTTTCGCTGGCCGGATCCAGCGGCGCCGTCGGCTCGTCGAGAATCAACACGTCCGGACTGCGCAGGATCGCGCGCGCAATCGCGATGCGCTGCTTCTGCCCGACCGAAAGCCGCGCGCCGCGCCGCCCGAGCATCGTCGCGTAACCGTTCGGCATCTTCTCAATAAACTCCGCCGCACCCGCCAGCGCCGCGACGGTCCGCACTTCCTCGTCGCCGGCGTGGCGATGGCCGTAACGGATATTGTCGCCGATTGTTTCGGAGAAGAGCGCTTCCTGCTGAAAGACAAAACCGATTCGGCTGCGGATCGTGTCGGGCGCGAAACCGCGGGCATCCTTGCCATCAAGCAAAATCTCTCCTGAGGTGGTCTCGATGAATCTCGGAATCGACAGGATGAGCGTGGTCTTGCCCGCGCCGCTTGGTCCCGCGATCGCGATCATCTTGCCCGAACGCAACGTGAACGAGACGTTCTCCAGAACGGATTCCGCGGCTGTATATCCGACCGCCACGTCGCGCAGCGCGATTTCATTTATCGATAACGGCGCGGCGCTCCCGTCGAGCGGAGCCGGCGCCTCGGCGAATCCGTCGAGGACGCTATGAACCCGGCGCAATCCCGCGACGGCCGGCTGGACCGCCGCCCACGTGCCGCCGACGGTGGCGGCAGGCTTGGAAAGCATCATGCCGTAGCTGAGCAGCAGGACCACGTCGCCGAGCGTCATAGCGTGGTGGATGACTTGCATCATCAGATAGTAAATCGCACCAATAGTGAGCGCGGCCGTCGCGGGCACCAGCACGAGAGTGAGCGCCAACCCGATCGCCAGCATCTTGAGTGCGGCGCGATACGAGCCCCAGCTCGCTGCATCGACGGCGACCGCCTCGCGATTCTCGGTGCCGAATGCCTTGATGAGGCTGACTTGCGCAAGCCGCTCCTCGAACGCTGCCATCACGTCGCTGCCGCGCTCGCGCATGTCCTGGCTCTGGTCGCGCAGCAGCCGGCCGAAGATCGCGGCGCCGATCGCGATTACTGGAAGCGACAGCGCCGCGAGAATCGGTATAACCCGCTCCGCGGGAAACTGCATCCACAGCACGATCAGCGCCATGACAAACATCACGATCGACATCAGCGGCCCGAGCACCGCAGTGTAGAGAACCGCGCCAATCGACGCGCTGTCGTGCATTACGCGGAACACGGCGTCGCCGAGTTTCTGATCCGCGAACAGGCCGAGGCGCGAGCGCAGGAAGCGCTCATAGATCGCGGTGCGCACGCCCTGGTTGATGCGCTGAGTCAGATCGAGCGTGATCAGAACTTCGTAGTAACCGAACAGGCCGTTCCACAAGCTCCATCCGTCGTTCGCGGCGTTCTGCGAGAAGCCGGCCTGGTCAAGACCGCCGCTATCGACCCCGGTTACGAGCTCGTCAGAACGGTCGCCAACCATCCCGACCGAAATCGCCGCGAAGATCAGGAACGCGCAGAGCACGAACAGCAGCGACATCCGGTTGGTCCCCGCCAGCGGCAACAGGAGCATCGCCGGCAATCCGGTCAGCGGACGGCCGTCGATCACGTTGTCGATGATGATCTTGAGCGGCCACGGCGTGAGCAGAAAAAATGTCAGCGAAAAAAATGCGAGGATGCATTTCAGATAAACCAGGCGCCGATGCTCGGCGATAAAAGGCCAGCTCTTGATGAGCAGGCGCGCGGCGCCGATCGGGCCGATCGATTTGCGCTCGGCCGAGTAGAGATGGCTTTTGCGCGAATCGGCGCGCGCGCCGTTTTCCGGCGCCGGGGTGCGCGCGAGAGTGCTAGCCATGACGCACCTCGGAGATTGGCGCGCCGCCAGCCTCGAGGCTGTCGCCTGGCTCGATTTTTCCTGCCGTGATTCTGAACGAGCGGTCCGCGCGGGCCGCAGTGCTACGTCGATGGGTTACGACGATCGCCATCCTGCGTTGAGGCGCCTCGGCGATCCATTCGCGAACCCCGAGCATCACGCTCTCTTCGGTCGCGGCGTCCAGCGCCGAGGTCGGCTCGTCGAGCATCAGGATTGGCGCGTCGCGCAGCAGCGCTCGCGCAAGTCCGATGCGTTGTGCCTGCCCGATCGAAAGCTTCGAGCCCTTCTCGCCGAGCATGGTTGCGAGTCCTGAAGGCAGCGAGCGGACGAAATCGCTCAAACCCGCGCGGCGAATAGCGGTCGCGACTTCTGCCTCGGAGGCATCGACGCGTCCATATGCGACGTTGTCGCGGACACTGGCGGTGAAGAGCGGGTTCTCCTGCAGCGCGACCGACAAACATCCGCGCCACGCGACCAGATCAAATTCGCGCAAGGGCGTGCCGTCGAGCGTGATTCGTCCCGACGACGGTTCATAGAATCGCAGGAGCATCGCGATGATCGTGCTCTTGCCCGCGCCGCTCGGACCGGCAAGCACTGTGATCTCGCCGACCCGCGCCTCGAACGTCACGCCCGATAAAACTGGCGCGGCCGCGTCGTAGCCGAAGCTCACGTCTTCGAACGCGAGCGTTTGAGGGGAAGCGGGCGGAAGACGATCGCCGCTTAAGATTTTTTCTTCGGGAGGCATCGCGATCATCTCGAGTACGCGCGCCATCGCGACCGCGACATCCTGCAGGCTGCCCCAACGGTTGGCGAGCCGGCGCATCCGATTGCTCATTCCCGCGAAGACCCCGAGCGATCCCTGGAAGAAACCCAGCGAGACCGCGGCGTGGACGAACCCCACGGTGCCGCCGTGCAGGACTTCGCGCGCGCCGATGTATAGCGCGGCTACATACGCGAGGCCGCGCGTGGTGTTGTTCCAGACACGATACCGCGCGAACATCAGGCGCGCGTGGCGCGCCGCAATGAACGCGTTCCAGTTGTCGATCGCGTAACGGCCGCTCTCGAATTGCTCCTGGCCGAAGGCCTTTACCGCTTTGATCGACGAGAGCGTTTCCTCGATTCGCGAGGTCGCCTGCGACTCGGCTTCGCGCGCGGCGCGAAAGGCTGGGCGCAGATGGTTGCCGTAGAACCATGCGAATGCGAAATCGACCGGCAGCAGGATAAGCGCGATACAGCCCATCGCGCCGTTAAACATGAACAGCCACACGAAATTGGCAAGCGCGTACGGCAGGAAGCGAATCGGCTCGATGACCAGGCCGTCGATCACCTGCGGGATTGCGGCGGAGTCCTGAAACATCCGGAAGATTGCGTCGCCGATTTTTTCTTCGGAATGAAAGCGCAGGCTGAGCTCCTGCAGGCGTGCGTACAGATTGACGCGAAACAGATTCGAGATCCTCTGCAGAATCCAGACCGCATAACCGAGCATCAACGCGCCGTATGGAGCCCCAATTGCCGTTGCGATTCCCGAGGCGATACACGCGTGCCACAGGATCACCTGGCGCGAGGATCCGGGTGGCACCCTGAGCACCCACGCTTCGCCTGCCGTGAGATGCTTGCCGTGTCCGACAACGTCGAAGAGCACGCGCACTATGTGCAGCGCGAACAGGCCGACCGGCAACGCGGGAATCATCATCAGGAACAGAAACAGCAGATGGCGGCGATACGGACGGATGAACGGCCACGCGCGGCCGAGCAGGCGAAACACGTCGCGCGAAGCCAGATTCCCGGGTTGAGCGAATGCTATTTCATCGATCGGCGGCGGAGTGATCGCCGCTGCGATGTCGGATGGGTCTGCCATTTGCGATCCACCGACGATGATAACCGTCGCCGAAGTGGTCCGTAAAGACGGGCGCGTGCTAACCTCGCGTCGCGCTGCACGCAAATCACTGCACCAGGAGTTCACGATGCCAGCGGTAAATTTCGAGACACGCAATCATATCGCCTACCTCACGCTCAACCGGCCCGAGGTTCACAACTCTTTCAATCCTGAAACGATCGTGCGCCTCGGCGAAGCGTGGCAGCAGATCAGTACCGACGACGACGTGCGCGCCGTGATTATCACCGGCGCGGGCAAAGTCGCGTTCTCCGCCGGCGCCGATTTGGGCAAACTCATTCCGCTCTTTACCGGCGCGCGCAAGCCGTCCGACGAGTGGGATGAAAAGCTGCTCGCGAAACGAAAGCTTGGCGACATCGCGATCCTGCGCAATTTCGATCTCGATAAACCAATCATCGCGGCGGTGAACGGTTTCTGTATCGCCGGCGGCATGGAACTGATCCAGGCGACGGACCTGCGCGTCGCTTCGGACAACGCGAGCTTCGGCCTGCAGGAGGTCAAGTGGGCGATCATTCCTGCGGCGGGATCGCTCGCGCGCCTGCAGCGCCAGATTCCTTACTGCAAGGCGATGGAGATCCTGCTGACGGGAAATCGAATCGACGCGCAGGAGGCGTGGCGGCTCGGACTGGTGAACTACGTGGTCACGCAGGACAAGCTGATGGCGAAGGCCGAGGAGCTGGCCGCGACAATCGCCGCCAACGGACCGCTCGCAGTGCGCAAGATCAAGGAGGCGGTGCGGCGCACATCGGGGCGTCCGCTGGAAGAAGCTTTCAAGATTGAGAACGAATGCGCGCGCGAAGTAATGCGCTCCGAGGATGCAAAGGAGGGTCCGCGCTCATTCATGGAGAAGCGCAAGCCCGTCTATAAGGGCCGATAAGAGGGCAGATGACCGCCTACGCGCCGGCGAGCGCGCGCATCGTCGCGGTGTAATCGCGCGTGAAGGTCGCCGCCGGTCCGATGGGAAACACCACGGGATGGGTCACGCCCGCGGCGCGGAAGCGCGCGATAAATTCGCGTCCCATGTCGGAGGTTCCAAACGTCGCAATCTTTTTTGCGTTCGCGTCGCTGATCGCGCCGGGAGCCTCGTCACGCTTGCCGAGCTGCCACAGCCTGCGCACCTCGGCGAATTCGTCTTTGAGTCCGTAGCGCGCGAACATCTTGTTGTAGCTATCGACGAACGCGTAGCCCGCGAGCTCGCGCTTGAATGACTGAACCGCCTTGTCCACGTCGGGTGTGATGCACATGCGCGCGTAGATTCCGATATCGACGCTCCCCGCCGCGCGGCCGTGCGCTTCGCCGGCGCGAATCTCCGCGATCATCGGCGCCACAGCGTCGGGCGGCGAGTAGTTCATCAGCACGCCGTCGGCGATTTCGCCCGCCAGCCGCAGCATCGGCGCGTTCAGCACCGCGAGATAGATTCGCGGTGGACGCGGCGCGCTGATTCGCATGCCGAGCCGGAAATCGGACTTGTAGACTTCGCCCTGAAACTTCGATCGCCCCTCGGTGAAGAGTTGGCGCATGATTGTCACGCACTCGCGCATCGCGGTGACCGGCTTGCGATACGCCAGGCCGTGCCATCGCTCGACGATCACCGGGCTCGACACGCCCAGCCCCGCGATCGCGCGGCCCTGCGAGTATTCGTTGATCGTCAGGAAGCTCATCGCCATCGCGCCGGGAGTACGAATCTGGATCGGAATCACTCCGGTCGAGAGATCGACCTTGCTGGTGTTGAGCGCGAGTGCGCCGAGGCTGACCAGCGCGTCGGGGCCGGAAACCTCGGCGACCCAGAGCGACGAGTAGCCAAGCTCTTCGGCCTCTTTGGCGACGGCCAAGCGTTCGCGGACCGGGCCGCTGCCGAGCGAAATTTGCAGTCCAAGCTTTGCGGGATCGGGCACAGAATTCTCCTGAGGATTGATGGAGTCCCGCGATTGTTGCGCGAACACTCCGAAGCCGCAAGCTGACGCGCGTTCTGGACGAAAGCGGGCGCATCTTATAAGAGAGCAGTCGCGCAAAGGCAAAAGGAGCGTCGCGCATTGAATCCTTTCGCGGAATGCAATCGTACTAAAAGATAGAAAACCGTCGAGGCGAATATGACCAGGATCAAAACCATCCTAGCCGCCACCGCGATTTTGGTTGCTTTCGCTGTTCCGGCTTTCGCGCAATACCAACCGTGGCCGACTCCGTTTCCATCCGCTCCCAACTGGGGCGATTACGATCAAAGCCACACGTGGCGCGCCGCCGATTGGTGGTGGAACAACAATCCGGCATGGGTGCGCGCGCACGACCCCGACTGGTGGGGCGATTGGGACGATTCGCACGTGTGGCGCTCCGCGTCGTGGTGGTGGGAGAACAATCCCGGATGGGTCCGTGCGCATCATCCGGAATGGTGGGGCGATTTCTACCAGGGCAAATGGTATCCGGCCGGATGGTGGTGGCAGAATCAGCGCGAATGGGCCGCTACGCATCATCCGGAATGGTGGGGCGACTTTGACGGACAGACGTGGCATCCCGCGCAATGGTGGTGGATGACGCGCGCGGACTGGGCGCGGACGCATCATCCAGAGTGGTGGGGCGACTCATGGGAGAACACCTGGTATCCCGCCGATTGGTGGTGGCAGCTCCAACCCGAGTGGGCGCGGGCGCATCACCCGGAATGGTGGGGCGACTACTGGCAGGGCACGTGGTACCCGGCCGGATGGTGGTGGCAGAACCATCGCGATCTGTGCGAGAAAAATCATCCTGACTGGTGGGGTGCTTTTGACGATCAGCATATCTGGCGGCCCGCCGGATGGTGGTGGCAGAACCACGCCGACTGGTGCGAGAAGAATCATCCCGATTGGTGGGGCGCGTTCGATCAGCAGCATGTCTGGCGTCCTGCCGGGTGGTGGTGGGACAACGATCCCGCGTGGGCGCGCCAGAATCATCCTGATTGGTGGGGCGACTACGATCCTCAGCACGTATGGCGTCCGGCGTCGTGGTGGTGGGAGCACAATCCCGAAGAGGCTCGCGCCAATCACCCCGACTGGTGGGGCGATTTCGACGACAAGCATGTTTGGCACGCCGACGAGTGGTGGCAGGCGCGCGATCCCAAGTGGGCCGCGCAGCATCACCCTGAATGGATCGGCGACTACGACAACAAGCACGTGTGGCATGACGTGAACTGGTGGGCGGCGAAAGATCCGGCCGAGGCGCGCACACGTCATCCAGATTGGGCTCCGCAACTCAGCCAGGCGCTCGACCGCCAACACATGCAAGACCAGTCCGCGTTGCAGCGCCAGCACGCTAACCAATTGCGTGACCTCGAGACTAAGCAGACCGAGCAGCGCAACAATGAGGAACGCGCGCAGAACGAACAGCTACGCGCAATCCAGCAAAAGCATCAGCAGCAGGTTGACGCGCTCGAGCGACAGCACGTCCAGGAGTCCGAGCAACAGGCCAAGCGCCAGCAAGCCGCTGACGCGGCGCAGAAGCGCGACGACGCGGAGCGGACGCATCAGGATCAAATTGCCGCGTTGCAGCGGCAGCATCAGCAACAGCTCCAGCAATATCAACGCCAGCGCACGCAGCAGGAAAATGCGTCGCGCGAGGCGAGGGTCCGTGCCCGGCAGACGCTGCTGGAGCAGCACGCACGGGAAACCTCGGCGCTGGAACAGAAGCATGCCGAGCAGATGAAATCATTCGGGTCGCGCGCCGAAGCGCGTCCGGCCGCGCCGCGCGCCAGATCGAATCCTCCTGCCGAAAGACGGGAGACCCAGCCTGCGCGCGACAAGCGCTAGTTTATGAGAATCGCCGGGCGGGACGATCAGATCCGCCCGGCGGTTCACGATTTCAATTCCGGATTTCCGATTAGCTAAAATTGGGAGAGCCGAGCGTCCCGCCCAGCGAATAGGGCGCGGTGCCCGGTGGATGCGGCAGGAAGTTCAGCAGAAAGCGCAGCTTCATCCGCGCGGCCGCCGACGGCACCAGCGTGAAGTGCAGCGCGAGCGCGCTGTCCTGCCACGCGGGCGCGAGCTTGATCGCGCCGCTGCCGTCGATCGCCAAGTCACCGCCCGAGGTCTTGAGGCTCGTGATCGTGAGCACGCCCTTGTCGAGCTTCAACGTCGCGTCGAGCGCGCCCAGCTTGAGCGGCGGTATCGCTAGTCTGAGGCGTCCGGAAAGATTGGTCGCGAGAAGGTGAATCGTTCCGGAGTCCGAGTTGGGATCGTCAGGCATCACGAGCATAGAGCCCGTCGCGTCGAGGCTGCCGCTGAGCATTGCGCCGAGCGCGCGCAGGGCTTCGTAGCTTTTCAGATCGATCTTGTCGGCGGAAAATTTGAGCGCCGTGCCGGCGCCGCTGCGATGCGCCGTAATCTTGATCGTTCCGTCGTAAGCGTCCGCGCTCGCGCGGATTCCGGGCCGGAGCAGCAAAATCGAGAGCAGGGCCGGTGCGATATGCACACTGTCGCTCTCGAATAGCGGGATTGCGCCGGGCGTCTCGGGTGCGATTCTGACTTGCGAGAGTTTTGCGCCAATTGGAATTGCCAGGCTCTGTCCGCCAGAGCTCACGCGCAGGCCCATCGGGGCCAGCACCGCCGAGAATGCGCTCGCATAGGGAAAGCTCGCGAACAGGAAGAAAAAAAACAGCACAACCCCCGTCGCGAGGTAGCCCGACTCGAGCCGATGCGTGCGCCAGTACTCGAAGGTGAGGAGTTCTCTGAATTCAGGCATTGTGGCCGAGCGCGACGCAGGTGATATCGACGTCGTAGGAATGAGTGTCCTGGGTGCGGCGCTGGATGCGCAGGTTCTCGACCCCGACCGGCACCGGCATCGTGCGCACGGAGTAGAGCGCGTCCACGATTTGCGCCAGGCTCACGTTCTCGAGCTTCAACTGCACGCTATATTGCACCAGCCCGTCAGAGAGCTTCTTGTCCTCGGCCGGAGTGATCGAGGAAATTTTGCCCCGGCCTACGCTCTTGGTGAACGACGCTTCCACCACCGAGAACAGCGAGAAATCCCTGCCTTGCGGAACGGTGCTGTGCTCGGCGTTTTCGAGGTCGGCCTTGACGGCGGCGTAGTTCGCCGCCAGATGCCGCACGCTGCCCAAATCGTGCTCGCGCTCGGTCAGCCGCTGATCGAGGCCCGAGTCGAAATCGACGATCGGAGAGTAGACGAGGTTGTAAAGCAGGAAGATCGCGACCAACGCGGCGCCGATTTGAACCAGCACGCGCTCGCGGGCCTCGAGCTTCTGATAGCGCGCGCGGCCCTGAGCAATCAGCGGGTCGATGCGGTCTCGCAGTTGATCGATCTGCGGTCCGAGCGTCGCGCGAATCCACGCTTCGAGCTTGTTTTTATATTCGCGCAGCATCGCTTCAGTCGGCTCCGCCGTCCGAATCTTTGAAATCCGCGCTCAATCGAAATTCAACCTTACTTTCGTCCTCGCCGGCGCGCGCGTGGGTGACCTCGATCGCGCCGAAATTGCCGCCCATGTCGAGCGCGTGCTTGACCTCGTCAACCGAGGTGAACGAATCGGCAAGCCCTGTCACGCGGAGACCGGTGGTGTCGATTTGTACGTCTTCCAACTGGACCGCCAGGCGCTTGGGAATCGCGTCGGAGATCGCGCGCAGAGTCTCGAGCGGCGAGTTGCGCGCGACGTTTCCGCCGATCAGGCGCAGGCGTTTGTTCATCGAGGCGATCCCGCTGCGCAACTCCCGCATCGGATCGGCGGGGTCGCTTTCGCCCAGTACGGGACCGGCGATCGCGGCTATCTGCGAGTTGAGCACGCTCAGGCGATGCAGTTTTCCGATCACTCCTGAAGCGAAATTCAGCAGAATCAGGAACACCACGCAGGCGGCGAGGATCGCGGGGGTGTAGAACGGCGTCAGATCGCCGCGCGTCCTTCCGCGAAAGGCGAAGTCCGCCTGGCGGAAGTTCAGCAACGCGACCGGCTTGGTCGGCAGCTCGCCCACCAGCATCGCGATCGTGGTGCCGAAGCGCGTGATATCGGGCCGCGTACCGCCGAACATCGCCGAGCAATCAAACTCGCGCGCCTCGCGCGGAGCCAGCGCAACCGCGTCCGCCAGCATCGCCTTGACCCTCGGCATCGCGGCTCCCGCTCCGGTGATGATCAGGTCGCCACCCTCGAGGTCGGCGGCATGCGCCAGCATCGTTTGCCGCAGAGCGTTGACGACCGGCGTAGCCTGCGCCGGCGTGGGCGCTGCGCCGTCGGCATTGATCAACCCGCCGCCAACGGTGCGCATCACGCGCGGAATTCCCTCGACATCGAGCAGCACCATCGAGGTCGAGTCCGGCTCCGCTTCGACCACCAGGTGCGGCGTCGGACGAGTTCCATTGCGTGCCCGTCCGAACATCGCGGCCAAAGCGTAGGGCGCAAGCGTCACGGTCTTGGGGTCGAGTCCTGCGCGGGCAAGCAGCTCCAGATGATGCTGCATCTCTTGTTTGCGTGCGAAGGCGGCCAGTACCAGCGACCTGTCGCCGTCGGTGCCCAGGCGTGTGAACGCGACCACCGCTCCATCTACCGGAAACGGCAGATGCTCTTCGAGCGCGAACGGAACCACCTGATGCAGCCGGCGCGAGTCGCCGAATGGCAGCTCGAGAATTCTTTTGGTTACCGCCTCTGAAGGGAGCGCGGAGATCAGGATATCGGGGCGCCCGGATTTTTCGACCAGGCGCAACAACGCGGGTACGATATCGGTCTCGTCGGGCTGCTGATGGGCTTCGAAGACGCCGACGAAGTCGAAGGTGTTCCAGGTGCGGCTGGCGGCTGCGGCGCGCACCCGTTCTCCGGCGATCTCGAGAGCAATAATACGCTGCGGCATCTGAACCCGTCGCTAATCTTCCTGCCAGGACATAAGCGTTGCGGTCCCGTTGCCCTGCCGACGGAAAGTCGAGTACACCAGTTTTCTCGACCCAGCGAAAGTACCCATTGCGCTGATGGTAAAGAAGGTGCTCTTGGTGGTCACGGCTTGCATGAGCTGCTGCGATATCGCGCCGAGGTCGGGCAGATTTCCGATGTCTGTGACGTTGGTAAAAGGCGTCAGCATCCGCGCCGCAACGATCTCCTTGACCATCTTGGGATCGTCCATGAGCTGCGGCAGCAGCGAGGCCAGAACCTCCGGCGGCGCGGTATTGGCGTTCACAACAGGCTCGGGATAGACGGTCACGAATGGGAGTAGGGTGTTGAAGGTTGCTTCATCGACACCCTTGATCAGGCGCAGGTCGCCTATCGTCGGCATCATGTTGTTGCGCGGAGAGTAGGGCGGCACCAGGCGCATATAAAAGTCCATTCCGGCGCCGCCCGGTGACTCGATGTTAGCAGGATTGATCCAGTCGGCGATCGCGGGAATGATCTGGGGCGAGACTCCCAGGATCGTGAACAGCCGCACCAGTTGCTCGGCCAGGGGCTCATTCAACTGTCCGTTCTGCTGGTTGATGAGCTGATTCAAATCAACCTTGCGCGCTTCATCGACGATCGATAGGGAGACCTTGCCGCCGTCCACGTCGATCGGCGGAAACGGGACAGCCCACACGTCCGTCAGCGCGTCATACGGAGTCTCACTCAACGAATCGGTGCGCGAGTCCTCGGCCAGAAGGCCAAGGCCGACCGAGACCGCCGAGCGCGCAAGATAGTACGCGCGCAGCTCGTTGGTCTGATTGGCCGCGGACAGGTAGTTCAGCGCGGCGGCGGTGCTGAAATCGACGATGATCAGCGTCATCAGCGCGATACCCATCAGCACGACCAGCAGCGCGATGCCGCGCTCGCTTTTTTTGAGCTGCTTCACCATACGGCAATCGACATCGGCAGCATCACCTGGGTCGAGAAGCGCAAGTCGCGCCCGTTGGGCGCGGCCATGTCGAGATTGATCGAGATCGCGATCGGAAGCTGGTTGCCGGGCGTGAGGATGTCGGAGTTCCAGGTATCGCCCCATTGATTGCCATCGAAATAGCGCATCCTGAGCGACAAGACGTTGTCCGCAAGAATGATCGGCGTGGACGACCCTCCGGTCGCGAGGCCGCTCCGTTGCGTTCGTTCGAGAATCATCCATCCGCGATGCGACGGGTTCTGGACCAAAGAGTAGGTGACGATATCTTCCGGACTGAAGCCAACCATCGCGCGGCGATGAGCGGCGTCGAGAGTCGAGACCGAGATCGAATTGGCCGCGGACCCGGCGATGAACTGGTCAATGCCGTGCAGCATCACGTGGCTTTGCGCGGCAGGTGTCTGCACCGCGCCGCGGATCTCACTGGTCAGCTCCCAGATAATCGAGCGGCCGGCACGGTCGGCCCACATCCGTCCCTCCGCGTGCATCTTGCTGGCGGCGACCGCATGAAACGAGCTCGCCATCATCGCCATGATTACCGCCAGAATCGCGACCGCGAGCATCATCTCGATCAGCGTGAATCCGCGCGCCATGCGGCGGCATTGATTGTTGGCGGATCGGGTCATGGTTCGTCTTCGTCGGAGTCGGAATTGCCGTTCTCCGGCTCGATAGGAATCGGGTTGTGCAGGAACTCCGTCAGCTCGAAGCTCTTTGAGTGATTGGGTCCGTAAAACACGATCACCTGAACCTTGCACACGTCGGGAAAGAACCCCGACATACTGACGATCTGCTCCCAGCTAAAATTCGGATATTCCTTCGGAAACAGGGTCTCGAAATTGCCCTTGGTCATTCCCGGATCCGGAAATCGCTCCATTTCCGCCACCGACATGACCGCCTGCGCGAGCTGCGCCGCCCGCGATATATCCTGCCCATGGATCACGCTCTGCAAGCTCTGATGATGCAGCGCGAGCAGCGCCAGCAGCGCGATCCCCAGCACCGCCATCGCGAGCATCACCTCGAGCAGGGTGAAGCCCGCCCGCATCCGCCGCTTCAGCTCGGAGGTCATTGCTGCATCACTTGGGCAAAGGTCTGGTCACCGGAGACGACCGCCACCTGCCCGGTGAGCGGGTTGAACGCCAGCGTCATCACGTGGCCCGAAAGATCCATGAGATGGACGAGCGTCGCGTCGACATAGCCCTCGGGATAGAACTGGCAGGCGACGGTGCCCTTATCGAAGGTGCCCTGATCGGCGACGGTGACGTCGCGAATCTCGACCGACGGCGGCATCGCAACCATATTGCCCGCCATCGAATGGTCGGGAACGAATTGAGGATTGGCGGAATAGGGGTCGAGCCGCGCGACAGCGTAGCGCTGATGATCCATGTCGAAGATCAAACGCAGCACCACCTTCTGCGTCGCCGCTTCGTCGTACAGATAAGAAGCGCGCCCCGCGAGCCGGCGTGATTGGCTCTTTAGAGCAGCTTGCCGGTAGCCGCCCATATATGGGATCGCGAGCGTGAACATCAGCGCCATGATGAAAATCACGATCGCGAGTTCGAGCAGGGTAAATCCGCGCTCGGCCGAAAGCCTGCCCGCGATCGCGCGGCGCGAAGTTCCGGCGCCGATGCACGAGTGAAGCGCGCGCCTCATAGATCACTCAGGACGAACTACCATCAATATCGTCGGCGCTTTGGACTCCGTCAGGCCCGAAGGATTTGAGCGAGTAGGTGTTGCCGTCGCTTTGGTAGAAGTACTGATTGCCCCACGGATCGTTCGGCAGCTTCTCGATATATCCGCCCTGTTCGTAGTTGTTCACCGGGCGCCCGGTGGTCGGCGGAGTAACCAGGGCGTTCAGGCCCTGATCGGTGGTCGGATAGGAACCGTTGTCCAGATAGTAGCGGTCCAGCGCCTGCTTCAGCTCCTGGATATCGGCTTGAGCCTTGGTGGTCTTGGCACGATCGGCCACGCCGCGCAGCCGCGGCACGACCATCAACGCCAGCAGGCCGATAATCATGATGACCACCATTATCTCGATCAGGGTGAAGCCATCCTGATTGCGCAGTCGTGTTCGCATCGTTAAACCTCGTGGCCCTCCGGTTACTGCATAATCTGATTGAGCTGGAAAATCGGCATCAGCACCGCGAGCATCATGAACACGATAACAGCCGCCATCGCGAGCGTCATCACTGGCTCCAGAATTGTGGTCATCTGGCTGAGCGAGTGCGAGACTTCGCGTTCGTAATTGTCCGCGACCCGCTCGAGCATGCCTTCGAGCTCGCCCGAGCGCTCGCCAACGCGAATCATCTCGATCAGCAGGGGAGGGAAGAGGCCGCTTTGGGCGAGAGTGTGGCCCATGCCGTGGCCTTCGCGAATCTCCTCGCGGCTCTTCTCGATCGCGTCGCGCAACAGGCCGTTGGTGACGACGCCCTTGACCGCGTCCATTGCGGGCAGCAGTTGCACGCCCGAGGCAAGCAGGGTCGAGAGCGTGCGTGCAAAGCGCGCGCAGATAATCCGGATCATCGTCGGACCCAGGTACGGCGCGCGCAGCACCGCCGTGTCGTATAGGCGGCGGCCGCGCGGCGTGGTCAGGCCGAAGGTGACGCCGGCGACTATCACGACAACCAGGAGCAGCAATTCGAGCCAGTAGCCGGTGATCGTATTAGACAGGCCGATCAGCACCAGGGTAGCAAAGGGGAGCGCCGCGTGCTGCTCCTGGAAAATGGTCGCCACTTGCGGGACTACGTATGTCACCAAAAAGCCCATGATCGCGGTGCCCACGCAAATCATGATCACTGGATAGGTCAACGCGCCGCGCACCTTGGCGACGAACTCGGATTGCCGCTCGCTGTACTCGGCCAGCCGGTCCAGGACCGATTCGAGCGCGGCCGCCTGCTCGCCCGCGCGAACCATCCCGACATACAGCTCCGAGAAGACCTTCGGATGCATCGCCATCGCGTCGGCGAGCGAGCTGCCCTCGCGCACGCGCTCGCGCACCTGCGAGAGCATCCGCTTGACGCTCGCGCGCGAAGACTGGCTCGAGAGAGCGCCCAGCGCGTCGACGAGCTGCACGCCCGCGCCGAGCAGCGCGCCGAGCTGCCGCGTGAGGAGACCCAGCTCCGAGGCTTTCATCCCGCGCCGCGCAAACGGCGACAGGCTGCGCTCGGGTTTTATCTCGGCGCCGGCCTCGGCGGAGAGCTCGGTCGGAAAGATTCCGCGCTCGCGCAGGACCGCGCGCGCGTCGCGCGGACTGTCCGCGTCGATAACTCCGGATACGTTACGGCCTTCGGCTGAAAGGCCACGGTAAGCAAAGACCGCCATCGCTTCTGGCAGGCATCGCGCTCAGGCGATGTCTTCCTGGGTTCGTAGCAGCAACTCCTCGATCGACGTTTCTCCGGCCAGTATCCGGTCGGCGCCGTCCTCGCGCAGGAGCTTCATCCCCTTGCTGGTGCAATGCCGGCGCAGAGTTGCGCCGTCGCTGTTCTGCATCACCAGCGCGCGAATCTCATCGTCCATCAGCATCAGTTCCTGGATCGCAAGGCGGCCCTTGTAGCCGGTGTTGCGGCACAGGCGGCATCCTTTTGCGCGATAGACCGCGTGCGGGATGTCGGCGGGCGTAAGGCCCAGGCGCGCCAGCTCGGCCGCCGTCGGAGTGTAAGCCTCGCGGCATTCGACGCAGAGCTTGCGCACCAGGCGCTGCGCCAGCACGGCGAGGATCGAAGAGGAAACCAGAAACGGCTCGATTCCAAAATCGAGCAACCGCGTGACCGCGCCGAATGAGTCGTTGGTGTGCAGAGTCGAGAACACCAGATGCCCCGTCAGCGCGGACTGGATCGCGATCTCGGCGGTTTCTCCATCGCGGATTTCGCCGACCATGATCACATCCGGATCCTGGCGCAGGATCGATCGGAGTCCGCTGGCAAAGGTAAGATCGATCTTCGGATTCACCTGCATCTGGCCGACGCCGCGAAGCTGGTACTCGATCGGATCTTCGATCGTGATGATGTTCTTTTCGGGCGAGTTGATCCGGCTGAGACACGCGTACAACGTCGTCGATTTTCCCGAGCCGGTCGGGCCGGTCGCGAGGATGATTCCGTGGCTCTGGCGAATCAGCCGATCGATTTTGCGCAGATTCTCGCCGGAAAAACCCAGGCGGTCGAGATTGATATCCACCGCCGCCTGCGCACGATCGAGCAGGCGCAGCACCAGGCGTTCGCCAAACGCGGTCGGAATACTCGAGACGCGGATATCGATATCTCGCCCCGCGATCCGGAGCCGGATACGTCCATCCTGCGGCAGCCGCTTCTCGGCGATATTGAGGCCCGACATGACCTTCACGCGCGAGGTGATCGCAGGCTGAAAACGCTTGGGCGGCTCGAGCACGTCGTAGAGCATCCCGTCCACGCGGAACCGCACGACCATCTCGCGCTCGAAGACTTCGATATGGATATCGCTGGCGCGGTCTTTCACCGCCTGCGAGAGGATTCCGTTGACCAGCTTGATAATCGGCGCCGAGTCGTCGGTCTCGAGCAGGTCGCGTGGCTCCTGCGCGAGCTCGTTGGCGACCACGTCGAGCCGCTCTTCCTCGAGATCGATCATCAACTCTTCGGCGGTGGTGTTGCTGGCGTTGTCGTAGGCGCGATTGATCGCCTCGTTGATCACCTCGGCCGGAGCGACAACCGGATTTATCGGGACGCCGAACAAGAGGCGAAGATCGTCGAGCGGCTCGTAGTTCGACGGATCGACGATCGCGACCGTGACCCCCAATTCGTCGCTGCCGATCGCGAGCAGCCGGTTTTTCTTCGCGTAATTGATTGGAACTTTGCTGACCAGCGCGCTGTCGAGCGAGTGTTCGTCGATATGCGCCTGGAAGGGCAGGCGATATTCCTGAGCGAGGGCGCGGGCCAGACGCTGCGGCTCTAGCGCGCCCATCTCGACCAGCACGTCGGCCAGTTCCTGGCCGGGCTTGCGCCGCTGGCGAGCTTTGTCGAGGTCCTGCGGCGAGACCCACGAGCGGTCAAGCAGGATCGACTCGAAACTCTTACGCGCGGTGGCCATTATTGGATCGCGAGCGCTCCAGCGAAGTCAGAGCGAATTGAATGATTGTTCAAAGCTGATGCCACAGTATCTCGCAACGCCTGAAACGCCTCTTGGACACAATTAGACATGATACGTCCATAGCGTTGCAAGCATGGTCCCCAAGCGTCTACCCCGATCCCGAGCCTAGTAGTGGTTGCCCGGCCGGGGGCGCTACCTGTGGCGCGGTCATTCCGGCTGAGAACCCTCCACTCTGCTTGGGCGGCATCGTGTGTTCCGCCTCGGCCCATGAGACGAGTTTGCCCCCCTGAAACTTCAAATCAACGAAGGTGCCTTTGTCGCCTTCCTTCACCTGGGTGTACAGGAGCGAGGCGGTCAGGTCGTTGGAATTGGGCTTGTAGGCGTAGCTCCAGACCTCGACATCCGATGACACGAACTGATGGATATCCGGTTCGCCGTACTTCTGATGGATCTCGACCATCGACTCGCCGACCTTGAGATTTTCAGTCATGCGCGAAGCTTTGACCCGGGTGCCCGCCTGGTAGAACAGGCCGCAGCCGCATAGCGGCGCGACCGCGAGCGCGGCGATCATCATGAGCGGAGCAAATCGAAACATTTTCCCCATCGGCGAATTGTGTTTGGCCCGGCGCGGTCTTGTCAACGAATCGCGCGAACCATGCTATAGAAGCTTGGTGGAGTTAGCCACGCAGGGGAGGCCCGGATGGCCCAGAAGCTTCGGCTGGTCAAAGGCGCTTCGCGTCGCGGCGCGCTGGTGTACGGGATGCGAATTTTTGACGAGGCGCACGTCGCCGCGGTCGAGGACGCCAAGGTAACGCTCGAAGACGGCACCACCGGCCGGGTAACGATGCACTACATCGAGGGCACTCGCGAGCAGATTCGCCGCCAACTGATGCAGAGTATCGACGCTTTTTTCGAACTGCTCGACGAAACAACGGACCGCGAGTAAGCAACGGAAGCAATCAGCAAAGGAAGGTTTCACAGGATATGAAACTCGAATTCGTAAAGTACGAAAAGCGCGACCATATCGCGCACGTCACCTTCAACCGGCCCGAGCGGATGAACGCACTGCATCCCGCCTGCCACATCGAGATGGATCAGGTGTGGGACGACTTTATCGCCGACAAGGCGATGTGGGTCGCGATCGTGACCGGCGCGGGCGACAAGGCGTTCTCGGCCGGCAACGATCTGCGCTGGACCGCGGAGCATCGCGGAGAGATCGAGTCGGCGCTGCGCGGCAAGGGCGGATTCGCGGGAATCACGGCGCGCTACGATATCTACAAACCGATCATCGCCGCGGTGAACGGATTCGCACTCGGCGGCGGATTCGAGATCGCGCTCGGATGCGACATCATCATCGCGGCCGAGCACGCGCGCTTCGGGCTTCCCGAGCCGCGCGTCGGATTGATGGCTGCCGCCGGCGGAGTGCATCGCCTGCCGCGGCATATCCCGCTCAAGATCGCGATGGGCATGATGCTGACGGGGCGGCACATTACGGCGCAGGAAGCGCACAAGTGGGGAATCGTCAACGAGGTCGTGCCGCTGAAGGATCTGATTCCGACCGCGGAGAAGTGGGCTGCGGAGATCATGGAATGCTCGCCGCTCTCGGTGCAGGCGACCAAGGCGGCCGCGATGGACGGGCTGGGGCGTCCGG
This sequence comes from uncultured delta proteobacterium, assembly GCA_963801665.1. Classification (GTDB taxonomy): domain Bacteria; phylum Desulfobacterota; class Binatia; order Binatales; family Binataceae; genus JBARDN01. The sequence goes on from CAWDFL010000003.1 coordinate 1,834,218, forward strand.
TCAGGGACGCGATCGCGCAGCACTACGATTTGCAGGCAAAGCTGTTCAAGTCGAAGGACGCAATCGAAGGACCGCTCGCCTTCTCGCAAAAGCGCAAACCCAACTGGACCGGCGAGTAGGCGCGGCGCACTCCGCGCACGGTCCATATCCGGTGTGGAGAAAGTGGCACCGGCTTTAGCCGGTGATTCTTCCGCATCGCCGCATCGCTGGAGACGGAATGCCAGTGGAGGGGACGGCCCGTCCGCCGTCGCCTGTCAGTCATCCCGAACCCTTCGGCGCAGCTCAGAGCAGGCTCCGTGGAGGATGACTGCGACGTTCACACGGAGACGAAAATAGCTAGAGCCGACGCGGGAGACGGGCGGCTCGCGAGCCGCCCCTACGAAGACAGGCGCGAGAGCAGTCCGGAGCCAGGCGTCGTGAGTTGATCGATGAGCGACCAATCCTCCAAAAGAATCGCGTTGAATTCGTAGGGGCGCGTCGCGACGCGCCCGTCTTGGCGCGCCACCGAACTGGCAGGTGGGTGTGCGCCGCTATGCGGGCGCGCGGCGGCGGGTCATGTCGGCGCGGTACGCGGCGAGCTCGTCCGCTTCGCGCGCGCTGTCCCATCGGAGCTCCGCGCCCATCAGTTGCGCGACCGCGGGCGCGGCCGCGTCAGCTTCGAGCGGATACCGCCAGACCATCGCGGTGCGCCGGACCATGAAATCGGCCAGGTGCGAGACCATCTCATTGCGCACCGCGTGGATCACCTCCGCGCCGATAACGGGGCATCCTACCGCGAGCGGCAACGCTAACTCGGCGCTGCTCGCAGCGATTTGCGCAGGAATCACCGCACGAGTCCCGTAACGCGCGACAAGAATCTCTCGCGCGGCACGTGGCAAGGTCGCCAGCGCCTCGACACCGGCACGATCGTCGGCGTCGGGGCGGGCTCCGGGGAGCGGAGTATCACGAGTCGGACAGACGCCGCGCGCTCGTCCAAGATCTTTCATGACGCGGCTGACGAGCTTTTCGGCGATCTCGCGATGCGTCGTCAGCTTGCCGCCTGCGACAGTCAGCAATCCCGATGCGCTCTCGAGGATCACCTCTTCGCGCGGTACTGACGACGGCGCTTTCGAGTCGGCGCCGTTTTCCACCAGCGCGCGCAATCCCGCGAAGCTCGATGCGACATCCTCCGCGCTGAGCTTTATTCCGGGCAGATTTTCCGCAAGCACCCCGAGCAGATAAGCGACGTCGCTTTTGTCGGTGGTGACGGATGCCGGGTCGGCGTCGTAGTCCGTGTCGGTGGTGCCGACCAGCACGTAATGCTCATGCGGCATCACGAAAACAATTCGTCCGCTCTCGTCGGCCAGCACGAGAGAGTCATGCACCGGCAGCGTCGTGCGCGCAAAGACCAGATGCGCGCCCTTGGTCAGGCGCACGCAATTGCGCACAGCGGGATCATCGAGGCGGCGGATATGATCGACCCACGGACCCGCGGCGTTGACAAAGATTCGCGCGCGCAACTCGAACGCCGAGCCGGTCGCCAGATCCTTTACCGATATCCCGGCGATCCGGCCGCCGGCGTTGCGCGCGAAGCCCTCGACGTTGGCGTAGTTGGCGACCGCCGCGCCATGAATCGCGGCGTCGAGAATATTTTCAAACGTGATTCGCGCGTCGTCGGCCCACGCGTCGTAGTAGAGCGAGCCGCCGGTCAGATTCGCGCGGGCGAGCGCGGGCTCGATCTCGCGCACGCTGGCGGCGTTCAAGTTGCGGTGCCACTGCGCGCGCGGCATCCGCGCGAACAGGTCGTAGAGCCACAGTCCCATCGACATCGTGAACCGTCCGAACCCGCGTCCGCGATAAACCGGAAAAAGAAAGCGGATCGGCTTCACCAGATGCGGCGCGGTATGGCGCCGCAGCCGCTCGCGCTCGCGCAGCGCCTCGTACACCAGCTTCAATTGGCCCTGCGGAAGATAGCGGAAGCCGCCGTGGATCAGCTTCGAGGATCGCGACGAAGTGCCGCCCGCGAAATCGCCGCGATCGGCCAGCGCGACGCTGAGCCCGCGCATCGCGGCGTCGCGCGCGATCGCCGCGCCGTTGATTCCGCCGCCGATAATCGCAAGGTCGAATTCCTCCGCGCCCATCCGCGCGATCGAGCGCGCGCGGTCGAGAGGATTTTCGCCCGGCGTCATCGTCCTGATGGTTCCGCTGACGGTTCCGCCGATGCTTCCGGAGGCGGTTTCGGTATCAGTCTTCAGGCTTTTCCTGGAATGAGTAGCGTTCCTCGCGCCACAGGCCAGGCGTGATTGTGAGAGCGGCTTTCTCATATCGATTGTTAATAGCGGAGCGGAATAATCGGCGAAAGGGCGAAACCGTCCTTGATGCTTGGGGCATAGCCGTTTTGTTCGATAGCAGAGACCTCGATTCCCACGGCACTAAGCCCTCAACCGTCATTTCGAGCCGTAGGCGAGAAATCCCGAGGCGTCCATGCTCCGGAGCTAACATCACGTGCAGTGGCCCTCCGTCCGGGATTTCTCGCCTATGGCTCGAAATGACGACACGGGGGTTTGGTTAAGCCATTGAGCGACGGTGCTCGTACGACCTAGACATCTCTGCTCTTTGAGAACGCGCGGATTACCGCGGCGGTCATTTCCTTGGTCGAGGCTTTGCCTCCGAGGTCGCGGGTCAGCACGCGGCCGGAGCGCAGGACCGCGCCGGTTGCGGCGCGAATCTTCTGCGCGGCGGCAGGGCGCGAGAGATAATCCAGCAGCATCGCGCCCGAGAGAATCGCGGCAATAGGATTGGCGAGGCCCTTGCCCGCGATATCGGGCGCGGTGCCGTGGACCGCCTCGAAGATCGCGCCCTTGTCGCCATAGTTCGCGCCCGGCACGAGGCCGAGTCCGCCGACCAATCCGGCGCAAAGGTCGGAGACGATATCGCCGTAAAGATTTTCCAGCAGCAGGATATCGAACGAACTCGGGTCGGTTACCAGCCGCATACAGGCGGCGTCGACGATCTGCTCCTGGTAGCGAATCTCCGGATAGCCGCGCGAGACCGCGCGCGCGCATTTCAGGAACAGCCCGTCGGAGAGCTTCATGATGTTGGCCTTGTGAATCGCGGTGACCGACTTGCGCCGATTCGCGCGCGCGTACTCGAAGGCGAACTTCGCGATCCGCTTCGACGCGCGCGCCGTAATCACCTTGATACTCTCGACCACGCCGGGCGCGACCTCGTGCTCGATTCCTGAATAAAGATCCTCGGTGTTCTCTCGCACCACGATCAGATCGACGTTGCGAAACGGCGTATGCACGCCCTTGAAGCTGAGCGTGGGGCGCAGGTTGGCGTACAGGTCGAAGGTCTTGCGCAGGAAGACGTTGATCGAGCGATAGCCCACGCCCACGCGGGTTTCCAGCGGTCCCTTCAGCGCGACCCCGGTGCGAGTGAGCGACTTTATCAGCTCGTCCGGAACCGGATTTCCAAAGCGCTTGAGCGCGGCCGCACCGGCGGCCTGCCGGTCCCAATCGATCTTCACGCCGGTCGCCTTGATCACCTCGAGCGCGGCGGAAATTACTTCGGGACCAACGCCGTCGCCGGGAACCAGCGTGACGGCGGGAATTCCGTCCCGATGCGGCGCGGTCAGTCGATTAGTCTTCGGCATCGAACTCCACTGCTTCGTTTACTCGTCAACGATCGCGAGAAAAATATCCGCGACGTTGGTGCCGGTCGGTCCGGTGCGGAATAGATCACCGGACGCCGCGAGAAAATTGTACGCGTCGTTGCGCGCCAGCGCTGTAGCCGCGTCGAGCCCGCGCGACGCCGCTCGCGCAACGGTCGCGGGCGAGGCGAAGCCGCCGGCCGCGTCGGTAGGACCGTCGATTCCGTCGGTGCCCGCGAACAGCGCGAGAATTTTGCGCTGCGGCGCGACTCGCGCAAGCTCCGCCGCCATCGCAAGTGCGCAATGCTGCGCGCGGCCACCCTTGCCGCCTCCGCGCACCGTCACCACAGGCTCGCCGCCGGCGATCGCGCAGATTCGCCGACGCGGCAGCGCGGCGATTCGGTTCGCGAATGCGCGGCCGAGTTCTTCCGCTTCGCCGCGCAACTCGGGGAATCGCTCGACGGCATATCCCGCCGCGATAGCGGCGCTCGCGGCCGCATCGAGGGCGCTCGCGTTGTCGCCGATGACCGCATTCGTCACCCGTGTGAAGACCTCGTCGCCGGGCTTCGGCGTCTCGATAATCTGGCCGGCGGCGCCGCGCTCCAGATGCTCTCGCACGCGCTCGGGTGCGCGGCCCCATACGTTGCGCCGCTTGAGGACCGAGACGGCGTCGCCGAAAGTTGTCGGGTCCGGAGCGGTCGGACCGGATCCGATCGTCGCGAGATCGTTGCCGGGCACGTCGGAGAGAATCAGGCCGAAGAGGCGCGCGGGCACAGCCGTGGCGGCGAGGCGTCCGCGCTTCACGGCCGACAGATGCTTGCGCACCAGGTTGAATTCGCGAATCGGCGCGCCCGAGCGGAGCAGCGCCTCGGTGACCGCGATCTTGTCCTCGAGGAGCAGGCCGGGCGAGGGCGCCGAGAGCATCGCGGAGGCGCCGCCGCTAAGCGCGACGATCACCAGATCGTCGTCGCGCAGCCCATGGACCAGGTCGAGCGCCGCGTGCGCGCTATGCTCGGACGCGCGGCCGGGAACGGGATGCTCTCCGCGCAGGAACGTCGAATTGCAGGAGCTCGGGAGCGTCGTCGAGCGCGGGGATAACCGCGATTCCGTCGGCGATACGATCGCCCAGACGGGCTTCCAGAGCCGACGCCATCGCAGCCGCCGCTTTTCCGATCGCGAGCGCGATCACGCGGTGCGCGGAAGCGATCGCCTCGGGCAGCTCCGCGATCGCGCCGTCGAGCGCGCGATATATCAAGCGCGCGGGATCGACCGCCGCGATCGCCGCGCGATAAAAGCGCGTCAAGTCGGCGCGTGCGGCGGCCTCATGATCGGCGGGAGTCATCGCGAGAGCATTGTGCCACGCGCGTCGCCGCGCATGCATCCGCGCGAGCGAGAGCGGCGGCCGCTTGCGAAAGGCAAACCTGTAGCATGAGGGAATGAGAGAGCAGGAATTTTCGGTGGGTTCGTTTGGTATCTTTTTTAGGGGCTCAAAAAATAAACTCCTTGAAAATGCTGCCGATTTCGCGGCATTGGGTTCGTTTTGGCAGCTTTTTCGGTCATCGATTTTCGGAGCAAAAAACTAAACACGAAGACACCAAGGAATACGCAGACACCAAGACACGAAGAATACCCATTTCCGTCCGCGGCGCGCGGAAATCTGTCAGTTCTTTGTGTCTTGGTGCCTTGGTGGTTGGATTGATGATTATGCCTGATTCTTCCACGGGATCAGTTTTGCACGAAGTGGATTCGGGCATAAGGCTGAACAGTTCAGCCATGAACAAATCTGGCAAAAACCCGAACGCTCGTTAGGAAAGCGGCGAGATGTGCAAACGGCTTGAAACGACTGTCTCCCAAGGGTTTCGTTACTTCCGAAGATCGGCATGACCGATGACCCTCTCCAAAAAGGACGTATCGTTTTTCTCGCCCGGGAGCGCCAATCTCCCGATTGGCGTTCCGAAAGACGCCAATCAGGAGATTGGCGCTCCCGGCATCCCCGCCACGCGGGACTAAGGTCAGCGTTTAGCGGCAGGCTCCCCGAAGGACGGGCGGCTCCCGAGCCGCCCCTACGAAGACAGGTGCGGAGAGATTCAATTCGTAGGGGCGTCGCGACGCGCCCGTCTTTGCATTATTGCGCTGCGCTGAATTCGGCCCTCGTCTGGTGTCTCGCCCTGAAAGAAGGTGTCGATAAATGGCGAGTTCTTATCTGTCATCCTGAACGAAGTGAAGGATCTCCGCGAAGCGATTAGTGCGAAGGGCCAGGGTTGGTTGCACTAATCGCTTCGCGGAGATCCTTCGCCTGCGGCTCAGGATGACACCAGCTGAGCGTCTGCGAGAAAATCGACAGCCTCATTCTGCTGGGCGAGGGATCAGATTTGCGCGCGCCTGAGTGTTGTCAGGCCCGAGGGTGCAGGGTTTTTATTTCGCCGGAATTCATTGCTACGAGGACCGTTGTCGCGATCGCGGCGAAGATGCCGGTGCCTACTACGCCGGGAATCGAGAGCAGCTCCTTGTCGAGTTTCGCGGGGTTGTGGATTTCCTTGACCGCGCAATCGAGGATCAGGTTGCCGTTGTCGGTGACGAAATCGGCGCCGTCTTTTTGACGCACTGCCGGCTTGAGGCCCAGAGCCGCCACTCTGCGCGTGACCAGGGGAACCCCGAACGGCACCACCTCCACGGGCAGGCTGCCGCGAGCACCGAGCTTGCGCACGAGCTTCTCCTCGCCGACCAGGATTACCACCTTGCGCGACGAGGCGGCGACGATTTTCTCGCGCACCAGCGCGCCGCCATAGCCCTTGATCAGGTTGAGACGAGGATCGACTTCGTCGGCGCCGTCGAAATCGATATCGATCTTCGGCGCGTCGGCGAGCGAGGCGATCTCGATCCCGAGCGAGCGCGCAAGCTCCTCGCTCGCGCGCGAGGTCGGAATTCCGCGCACCGCGATCAGGCTCTGCCCGAGCGCATTGATAAATGCGGTCGCGGCGCGTCCGGTTCCGAGTCCGATCGTGTGATGCGGGCGGACGATCTTAAGCGCGAATCGGCCGAGCGCCTGCATGTGATCGAGCGCATCCAAACTCCCGTGCGCATTCTGGATCGTTGAGGTCGAGGTCCCCATGGCCAAGTCCCCCTCGCGAATGCCCCGTGCGGCGCGCTACTTGCCGTTGCGAAGCAGGTTCATGAACTCGTGGCGGGTTTCATGATTAGTGCGGAACACCCCGAGCATCGCGGAGGTCGTGACCCACGAGTTCTGTTTTTGCACCCCCCGCATCCGCATGCACATATGTTCGGCTTCGAGCACGACGGCAACTCCAAGCGGCTCGATCTCTTCCATAATCGTCGACGCGATCTGCGTCGTCAGGCGCTCCTGCACCTGCAGCCGGCGGCAAAAGATTTCCACCATCCGGGCGAGCTTTGAGATCCCGACGATTCGCTTGTTGGGCAGATAGGCGACGTGCGCCTTGCCCATGAAGGGAAGCAGGTGATGCTCGCAGAGCGCGTAGAAGTCTAGGTCCTTGCACAGGATGATCTCCTGGTAGTCTTCCTCGACGAACAGCGCGCCGTTGATTGCGACCTTGGGGTCTTGCTTGTAGCCGGTGGTCAGAAATTCGTACGCCTTGACCACGCGGAACGGGGTGCGCAGCAGACCCTCGCGCTCGGGATCTTCGCCGACGTAGCGGAGGAGGGTGCGCACCGCCTCTTCGGCGGCGAGGCGCTCGCGCTCGGAGCGGGCGGCGGAGTTATTCGGGAGATCGCGGATTACAGATTTTCGGCTTTGCGCCATTTGCTGAACTCCAATGCGAGCTCGATCGCCAGCGACGGTCCGCCGCCACTCATTATTACAAATCCCGCCGCCTCACCGCTGAGCGATCGCATCAGTTCCAGATTCTGCTTGATCGAGAAAGCACGCGCGTCGGCTTCGTTCATCCCCGAGTATCGATCGAGGTGCAGGCTTGCTCCTTTCAAATCCCGGACTTTGTCCTGCATGTATTTCGCCATGCCCGGCCGCTTGATCGGCAGGATCCCGAACACGACGGCGATTCCGATCCGGCGGGCCTCGGCGAGGAAGCGGCGCGCGGTCTCGGCTTCGAAGACTGGCTGGGTCAGGACGAACTTCGCGCCGGCGTGCGCGCGCCGCTCGAGCATCTCGATCTCGCGCTCGAAGTTCTTCCGATAAGGATTCGCAACCGAGCCGGCATAAATCGACGGCAGCGTCTTGAGGCGATCCTTGCCCTCGCCGGTATCGCCGGAGTTGAGCGTCGTGATTATCGCGAGCAGGCTGAACGCGTCGAGGTCATGCACCGACGCCGGTCCATCGGGATCGCCGGGCGGAAGCTTGTCGCCGGTGAGCGCGACGACGGCGTCGATTCCTAGCGCGCCCGCGCCGAGCAGATCAGACTTGAGCGCCAGGCGGTTGCGGTCGCGGCACGAGACGTTTAGCACCACCGGAATTTCCAGCCGCGTTTTGATGATCGAGGCAAACACGAGCCCCGACATCTTGACCTGCCCCAGGGAGTTGTCGGTCAGGTTGATCGCGTCCACGTGGCCGCGCAGCGCAGCCAGATGGCGCAGCAGCAATTCTGGGTTCACGCCGCGCGGAGGAGAGACCTCAACCCACAGAGCGGGGCGGCGCGAGGCAAGGCTTTCGGCGACTTTACCGGACACTCAGCTTCTCTGCCCCGTCGCGCCGATATTAAGCCTGGCGCCGCTCGGTCGCCTTAACCTTCTGGTACTTGCGGTAATCGTAGCCGGTCGCCATCGCCATCAACAGCGGCTCCATCCCGCCTTCGCGCTCGCGGCGCAGGACGCGCAGGCGATCAAAGAACTCGTTGAAGTCCTTGTCGACACGCGGGCGTCCTTCAGCCGGAGCGAGAAAGAAATCGTGCAGGCGAGTGACGGTGAAGCGCAGCGAGGAAAAGCGCAGCTCGTTTGGGAATGCGTCCCATTCCGCGAGCGACAGGGTGCGAACGGATTCGTAGCCTCCCAGCAGGGCGCGAAAACGATCGAGCGAGTAGGCGCCGCCGACGAAGCATAGCGCGTTGACGGCGGTTGCGATGTCGAAAATAAATTTGCCGCGGCAGGCGGCCTCGAAATCGAGCACCGCGGTAAGCTTCTCGCCGCGAAACAGCAGATTGTCGGGAAACAGGTCGCCGTGGATTACGCCCTTGGGCAGCTTGCCCTCGAGATAGCGCGTCAGGTACTCGACCTCGTCGTCCAGAGTGCGGCAGATTTTGCGGAAGTAGTTGGGCAGGCGGCTGCGCACGCTCAGGTAAAGGTCGGCGATCCGCTCGAAGCTGAAGCGGTTGTCGATGCCTTTCTTGTAGGCCTTGCCGATCACGTGCAGATCGCCGAGCGCGTGGCCGATCGTCTCGAGATGCGACATCTTGATCTTCTCGGCCGGCAGCATCCGGCCTTCCTGGTAGCGGAACAGCGAGACGCACTTGTTGTTGAACGAGCGGTAGAAGCGACCCATCCGATCCTGCATCGGATGCGGGCAGGGGAAGCCATGCTTGCGCACGAATGAGAGCAGATCGATCTCGCGCTTGAGCTCGTTCTCGCTCTTGACCTCGTCGATTCGGAGCAGGAACTTTCCCTTGGCGGTCTCGAGGATATAGTTGCTGTTGACCGAGCCTTCGGCGACGCCGGTGGCGGAGCTTACGCGTCCGAGCGCGTAGTCGTCGGATAGTTCCTTGAGGAACGGTTTGCTTAACTCGGTATAAACTGCCATGCGGGAATGATCAATCCGGTATGTCGCCGGAATAGTAGAGCCATAGCCATGGTGGGTCAACTAGGGTCCGGAGAAAGAGCCATTTTGAACCTTCGTTTGATAGTCACCATGGATGCCAAAATCTGAGATTAGAAACCTGACGAACCTGAATGGGAGAATAACATGCCAGTCAAGAAAAAAACGGTGAAATCGGCGGCTCGGCCAGCCAAACCCGCGGCGTCGGCCGCGGCGCCCGCCTCGCTCGCGTTGGAGGGTCGCAAAGCCCCGGCGTTCGAGCTTCCTTCGGGAGACGGCGGGACGGTCAAGCTTGCCGATCTGGTCCGCAAGGGTAACGTGGTGCTCTATTTCTATCCGAAAGACATGACGACGGGATGCACCGCCGAGGCGTGCAGCTTTCGCGACAACCTGGCGGACGTGCGCAAGCTCGGCGCGCAGATAATCGGCGTCAGCGCCGACACCCCGGCCTCGCACGCGAAGTTCACCGGCAAGTACGAGCTCAATTTTCCGCTGTTGAGCGACATCGATAATAAGGTCGGAAAGCTCTACGGCGTGTACAAGATGAAGTCGATGTACGGGCGGCAGTACATGGGAATCGAGCGGACGACCTTCGTGATCGATCGCGAGGGTGTGGTCCGAAAGGTCTTCCCAAAGGTGAAGGTGACCGGCCACACCGACAAGGTGGTAGCGACGCTCAAGGCGCTTGGCTGATCAGAGCGCGCCTGCCACGCGCATCACGAGGCGGCGTCGGTTTCGTTGCCGAGGAGGTTCTGGCGCAGGAACGCTCGCAGGTCCGGGGATACCTGGCTGCCGAGATGATGCCCTTGCGGAAAATAGTGCGTCTCGACGTGCGCGCCGCGCTCACGCAGGGCGCTCGCGAGGTCCTGGGCCTGACTCACCGGAGTCGCTTTGTCGCGGTCGCCGTGGAGGATCAGCACGCTGCATCCGAGGCGGTTCGGAAGATGGCGAATCACGCTGCGCTCGGCGAGTACGCGCTTGCTCGGCCAGACCTCGTGGAGGATCGCGAGTTTGGTACGAAGGGTGGTTTCGGGCCACAGGGTCAGCATGTCGTAGGCGCCGGATTGCAGGATAAGCGCGCGCGGGCGCGAGTCATAGTCCATCAGGAGTCCGGCGGCGACGGCGCCATTGCCGAGCCCCCACACCGCGATCCGCGAGGCGTCCACGTCGGGGCGCGCAGCCAGCAGATCGAGCGCCTTGCGCGCTGCCGCGACCGCCTGCGGGCCGACATAGCGGCTCGGGCCGGAAGAATGTCCGTAGCCGGGGATACTGACGCACGCGACCTGGATACCCATCGCGACAATATAGGCGTTGGAATCGACGCAGCGCTCGGCGGTCTCTTCGCCGTTGAGCACCAGCATCGCGGGCAGCCGCCCGGGCGCGTCGCTGCGGGTCAGGTAACCGGCAATCTGGTATTTGTTGGGGCCGAGTGAGACCGCGAAATTAAACGGCGCGGTGTTGGGATGACGTTTCAGGAACGATAAGGGGCGGACCCTGCACGCCGGGAGCACCGCGAGCATCGAGATCAGGGCGATTGTCGCGGCAGCGCGAACGATCGATCGTCCAGATTGCGCGTCTGGGTCCGAGCCGGCTGAAGCCGCCGTGTTGGTGTCCATAAGAGGCCCAAATCTATACCAGCGCGAACAGAAGGGGAACAGACTGGATCGCGGACCACGGGCCGCCGCAGTCCGAGCGAAACGGAATAGAATCTCCTGCTCGTCCCTCGGCGTGCGCGCAACTCGCGGATGAGCGCACGGACGCCTCGGGATTTCTCCCGGAGCCTGCCCTGAGAGTTTGTGAGCGAATTGGCAATTAGGCGGATAATTCGCCGCAGGCTGAGTCTGCGAGCGGTTCAACAGGGTCGGTGGTGGACTAGTTATATGGTTGGTGCTTGGTAGTTTTTCAGTTCACAGCCAGCCCATGCTGATAGCCCGTAAAATGTTGTAAGTGAGCGCCGACCACAGCGCGATGGTGAGAACTTTGCCGCTCCCGCGCACCAGCAGGCGGTGCAGACCGCGGTAGGTTTTCAAGTCGGCGTTAAGCGTCTCGACGGTGGCGGCGCGCTGTTGGTAGATCTGCTTGCCCTCGGCCGAAGCCATGCGCCGGCGATATTCAGCGATGACCGGACTATCCTCGGGATGCGGCTCGGCCGGGTCGAGTTTATAAGTCGCATTGCCCTTGAGCAGCGGGGAATACACTTCCACCCCGCGCGCGGCTACCCGCTCGACGCCTTTGAGGTCTCGATACCCGCCGTCGATCAGCACCTGCTGCGGCAGGCACCCGGTGCGCTGCTCGAGCTGCGCCAGCATCGGCTCCAACTGTTGGTTGTCGGTGCCCTGGTTGGTGACCGCGACCCCCACCACGATCCGGCTTTCGACGTCACCGCAAAGTTGCACGTTATACGCGGGACGAAAGCCGCCGTCGGCCATCTTCATCACCCGCGCCTCGGGATCGGTGGTGGATACTCGTGGCTCAGACTTGCGCTTTTTCTTCAGCGCGGCGACCGCGGGCAATTCCTTCAACGCCTGTTCCACCCGCGCTTCGCGCTCCCGCGCGGCGCTGAGATGCTGGCGCGATGGTGCAGCCTCCCCCGTGGCCGCGCGCTCCAGCGCCGCCACCTGGGCCTGGGCTTGCGCCAGGCACTGGCGCAGACTCGGCGCGCGCCGAAACGACCCCGCGCCCGCGCTCGCTCGGACCCGGGTCCCGTCCTGCGCCACCCGCTTGAGGCTCACCAGTCCCTTATGCATCAGCACCGCCAGCACCTGGCTGAACAGTTCCGTAAGCGCCGCGCCGTGCTCACTGCGGAAGTCGCTCAGCAGATGGTAGTTGACCGTGACGCCCCCGCAGACCCAGCGATAGGCGTGGTGCCGCTGGCACAGCCGGTCAAGCTCCCGCGCGCAGTTCACCCCCTCGCTGAGCCCATACAGCCACAGCGCGATCAGGATCCTGGGGTCGGTCGCGTCCTGCCCCGGTCCCCCAGCCACCGCCTTGATCGAAGTGTAAAACCTCGACAGATCCAGCCCCTCCAGCACGCGCCAGATCGCTCGCGCCGGATGCTCCGCCTCGATCAGCGAATCCAGGTCGGTCGCCTCCAGCCGAAGTTGTTGCCGATTTGCCTGTCGCAGCCGCAGTGCTTCCACCTTCTCCGCCTCCTCTCCTCCACTCAGCCTGCGCCTCATTTGATCAGATCGCGCTCACCTTCGCCACAAACAATCACAAACTCTGAGCAAGGTCGAAGGGGTCGAAATGACGGATGTGGGCCAGGCTGAGGATAAGATAATCATACGCCGTATCCACGTTCGTCATTCCGAGCGTTGGGCGAGGAATCCCGAGGCGTTCACGCACTTACTTGCTAATTGCCGAAAGGCCGAGGGAGGAGCATGCGGCGCGGCGGAGCGGGGGCGATTGAATCGTGCGGGGGTTTCGCCAATACTTCTTGATTCACCGGGCGTTTTGCGCGCGGTTTTAGGATAATCCTCATCATCTGGATAATCATCGTGGCTACGCAGGCATCGGCGGTAATTGATTTCGACAAGAACGGCGGCGTGATCCCCGTTATCACGCAGGACTATCGAAATCACCGCGTCCTGATGCTGGCGTATATGAATCGCGAGGCGTTCGAGGAAACGGTCGCTACGCGGCGCGCCTGCTACTTCTCGCGCTCGCGCAACCGGCTGTGGCGCAAAGGCGAGGAGTCGGGCAATTTTCAGATCGTTCACGAAATCCGCCTCGACTGCGACGAGGACGCCGTCCTCCTGATGGTCGAGCAGGCGGGCGACGGCGCGGCCTGCCACGAGGGCTACGAGTCCGACTACTATCGCGTTCTCGAGGGCGAGGATTGGCGCGTCGTCGATAAGCGGATTGTCGATCCCGCGAAGTACGGCCCGAATTACGGTCATCCGAAGAAGCCGGTTGCTGGACGATAAATCGATGGCCGGAAAGATCCTCAAATTCGGAATTCCCAAGGGCAGCCTCGAGCAGAAGACGCTCGAGCTGATGCGCAAGTCGGGATGGCGGATCCAGGTGGACGCGCGCTCCTATATTCCGACCATCGATGATCCCGGCCTCGCCTGCCGCATCCTGCGCCCGCAGGAGATCCCGCGCTACATCGCCGACGGCTCGCTCGACGCCGGAATCGCGGGCAGCGACTGGGTGGCGGAAAACAACGTCAGCCTCGAACAGGTCGAGAGCTTCATCTACTCGAAAGTCTCGATGCAGCCGGCCAGGTGGGTGCTCTATGTCGCCCAGAACTCGCCGATCAAGCGGCTCGAAGGATCTGGCGGGCAAGCGCGTCGCGACCGAGATCGTCCAGTTCGTCACGCGGACCTTCGCCGAACGAAAAATTAAAGTAGATGTTGAATTTTCATGGGGCGCGACCGAGGCCAAGGTCGCCGAAGGAATCGTTGACGCCGCGGTGGACGTGACCGAGACCGGCTCTTCGATCCGCGCCAACGGCTTGCGCATCGTCGAGGAGCTGCTCGTCTCGAATCCGGTGCTGGTCGCCAATCCGGCGGCGTGGGCCGACGAATGGAAGCGCGCCAAGATCAAGCAAATCGGCGTCCTGATGCGCGCGGCGCTCGACGCCGAGAACCGCGTGATGATCAAAATGAATGTGCTGCGCGCCAACGTCGAGAAAGTGATCGCGCTTTTGCCCGCGCTCACCGCGCCGACGATCTCGCATTTGTATGCCTCGCCGGTGCTGAAGGGCGAGGAGTGGCTCGCCGTCGAGACCGTTATAGCCGAACAGACAGTGCGCGAGCTATTTCCGAAGCTGCTCGAAGCGGGCGCGGTCGGAATCGTCGAGTTCTCGCTCAACAAGATTATCTGAGGTTGCCGTATGACGGCCCGCGACATCACCTTTCCCGCCGCGGATGGCCATCAGATGCGCGCGGCGATCGCCGGCGGAGAAGACGGCGCGAAGCGTCCCGGCGTGATCGTTATCCACGAGATCTTCGGCCTCAACGACGATATCCGCCGAATCACCGCGCGGGTCGCGGGACTTGGCTACGTCGCGATGGCGCCCGATCTGTACGACGGCTCGGGCGCTCGCGCGATTTGTATCGCGCGCACCCTGTTGGCGCTGAATCGCGGCACGGGCCAGCCGTTCGAGGATCTGGAGTCCGCGCGCGAGTTCCTGGCGGAGCAGCCGGGTGTCGATAGCTCGCGAATCGGCGTGATCGGCTTTTGCATGGGCGGAGGCTTCGCGCTGCTCTATGCGGTGCGCGCGCCGATGAACGCGTGCGCGACATTTTACGGCGACGTTCCGAAGAGCGCCGAAAAAATTCGCGGCGTGTGCCCGGTGCTCGGCGGTTACGGCGCCGACGACAAGCTGTTCGCGTCGCAGGGGCGCAGGCTCGAAAAGCTGCTCACCGAAAATGGCGTCGAGCACGACGTGAAGATATACGACGGCGCCGGGCACAGCTTCATGAGCCGTCACGAGGGCACGCTTGCGAAGCTCGCGGCCTACGGACCGATGAAGGTGGGCTACAATCACGACGCCGCCGAAGATAGCTGGAAGCGAATCGACGCGTTCTTCGCGCGACACCTCGGCCGCTAGACGCGGAGCGTGAGCCGATGCCTGTCGCGAAAAAGGAAAGCACGACCGATTTAGAAAAGCGCGCGGCGCGAATCAGCCGCACTCTCGCACGGCTTTATCCCAAGGCGCGGATCAGCCTCGATTTCTCGACGCCGTGGCAATGCCTCGCCGCGACGATTCTGTCGGCTCAATGCACCGACGAGCGCGTCAACAAGGTCACGCCCGCGCTGTTCAAGGAATTTCCCGACGCGCGCGCGACGGCGGCCGCGCGGCCCGAGCGGATCTATGAGCTGATCGCGTCCACCGGATTTTTTCGCCAGAAGACGAAATCCCTGATGAATACGGCGCGGCTACTGGTCGAGCGCCATGGTGGCGAGGTTCCCGAGGCGATGGAGGATCTGGTCGCGTTGCACGGAGTAGGGCGCAAGACCGCCAACGTGATACGCGGCCACGTTTTTAGCCTGCCGGGATTCGTGGTCGATACGCACGTGCGCCGGCTGACGAATCGGCTCGGGCTTACGCACAGCGATGATCCCGTGAAGATCGAGAGCGAAGTGTCAGCACTTCTGCCGCCCAAGGATTGGACGCCGTTCTCGATGCGCCTGATCCTGCACGGCCGCCAAGTCTGTATCGCGCGCGCTCCGCGATGCGAAGCCTGCGCGCTATCGCCAGACTGCCCAAAGATCGGCGTGAAATCGCCGGGAGCAGCGTGCCGGGGGCGCAGCGGGCTGTCGTGAAGGTCGGTCGCCCTCGCAGCGACGCAGCGTCCATATGCTAGGTTATCGACGTGCGAAGACGGGCGCGTCGCGACGCGCCCCTACGAATTCAATGCGATTCTTTTAGGGGAAGGCTCGCTCGGCAATCAAGTCGCGACGTCTCCGGATAGTTCGAAGGTCCCTGTCTCGTAGGGGCGGCTTGCGAGCCGCCCGTCTTTCGCTAATCGCTTCGCGGAAATCCTTCGCCTGACGGCTCATGATGACTGCAAGAGAAGAGAGGGGTTCCTCGCACGGCAGCATGCGAGGGAATGACAATCGGGAAGCCCGCGAGGTGCGTATTTGAACATCTGTGCCGAAATGCAATAATCCTGTATCGCGTGCCCGGCTACCGGGGCCATTTCCGTGAAACTTCGGCTGGACGACATAACCGCCGAGGCAAAGGAGATTTCCTTTGCCGAGCCGGAATCTGAAATCAACCGTATTCTGGGGCAGGGGCCCGTGCGCGAGTACCAGGTGGAAGGACCGATTGCCGTGAATGTTTCGTATTATCGGGCGGGCACCGACCTGTTCTTCTCGGGGCAGATCGAGGCGCGGACCGGCGCCGCATGCGCGCGCTGCGCCGAGGAATTCGACGCCTCGTCGTCAGCGCCGTTTCGCTTCGTTCTCGCACCACGCTCAATCGGTCCAGCCAACGAACGTAATCTCAAGGTCGACGACCTCGAGTTCTCGACCTACGATGGAGACGAGGTTGATCTGAGTCCGCTGATTCGCGAGCAGTTGATGCTCTCGCTGCCGACGCGTCCGCTGTGCCGCGAGGATTGCCGCGGGCTCTGCCCGCATTGCGGGATCAATCTCAATCGGGAATCGTGCGGATGCCGCGAAGAGCGGCTCGATTCGCGGCTGGCCGCGATCCGTTCGCTCAAGGTCTCGCGCCAGTAGTATTGTCCAACTCAAATCGCAGGAAGAAAGTTACATGCAAGCACCCAAACGCCGAACCTCCCACTCGAAGAAGAATCAGCGCCGCTCTCACGACGCCTTGCGCGCCGTGAACCCCGGCACCTGCGCGAGCTGCGGCGAGCCCGCGCTGCCGCATCATGTTTGCAGGCATTGCGGCTCCTACCGCGGACGTGAAGTCGCCGCGGTGAAGGAATAGCGGGCGCAGGGTATCCACTTGAAGATCGCGCTCGACGCGATGGGGGGCGATCTCGCACCCAAGGCTGCGGTCGAGGGTGGCGTGCTCGCCGCACGCGATTTCGGTATCGAGATCGTGCTGGTGGGCGACCGCGAGGTCGTCGCCAGAGAGCTCGCTGAACACGACACCAAAGGCCTCAGTATCCGCATCGAGCACGCGCCTGAAGTCGTGCTGATGGACGATTCGCCGCTCGAATCGATCCTGAGCAAGCCGGGCTCGTCGCTGCATATCGGATTTCACCTGGTGAAGGATCTCAAGGCCGACGCTTTCGTCAGCGCGGGAAATTCCGGAGCGATGATGGTCGCCGCGTCGGTGATTTTGGGAAATCTTCCCCATGTCGATCGTCCCGCGATCGGAACGATCGTGCCGACGACGGAAGGGCAGGCGCTGCTTGATCGACGCGGGCGCCAACACCGAGGTCAAGCCGCTCAACCTCGCGCAGTTCGCGATAATGGGAGCGGTTTATTGGCGCCGCGTGCGCAACGTCTCGGTCCCTCGCGTCGGGATCCTGTCCAACGGCGAAGAAGCTTCCAAAGGCACCGAACTCACGCGCGCCGCGGCCGCGATGCTCGGGCAGATGTCCTCGTACGTCAACTACATCGGCTATGTCGAAGGGCGCGATATCAACCGCGCCAAGGCCGACGTGATCGTGACCGACGGCTTTACCGGCAACGTCGCGCTCAAGACGATGGAGGGACTGTCGTCGCTGATTCGCGGAAATCTGCGCGAGCTGTCTGAGCGGAAGCTGGGCCGGAAGAATCGCCTATCTGCTTATTCGCAAACGGCTTGGCGGGATGATCGAGAAGCTCGATCCGCATGAAGTCGGCGGCGCGCCGCTCCTGGGCGTCAACGGAGTCGCGATTATCGCGCATGGATCGTCCAATGCACGCGCGATTCGCAACGCGGTCCGCGCGGCGGCGAACGAATCTCTGGTGCGGCACGTCAATCCCGAAATCGTGGAGATCCTCGCCCGCACCCAGAGCGCATCCATCACCAAGCCCGCGGGCAAAGGTATCCGCGCGCTGTTCAGCAAGATGCGCGAGCGCCTGCAGCGTCATCCGAAGGACGCGACGCAGGGTGATTCGCAAGGGGCGCCAAAAGAGGTTGCTCCAGAGGTCGTCTATCCGGGCGGCGCATCGGCACCCTCGAAATCTGCAAACCCAACCGGCGAGCTCGCCCAGCAGCCGGCGGAGAATCACAATTCGGCTGCGCGCGAAACCTCCGCGCCGTCTCAGCCTGCGATTTCGACCAATGGCACTGCCTCAAGCGGCCACGCCGAATCGGCGAAACCAGCTCCCGACCTATCCAAGGACCCCGCCAACCGCGAATCCAACTGACGATTCGGATCGGATCTGAAATGAAACTTGCCTACCTGTTCGACGGACAAGGCTCGCAACGCGTCGGGATGGGCGCGGAGCTGGCCGCGAATTTTCCCGGTCGCGCGTGCGGCCTTCGACGAAGCCGACGCCGCGCTTGGGTTCAAGCTCTCGCGGTTGTGCTTCGAGGGTCCGGAGGACGAGCTGAGGCTCACCGCCAACACGCAGCCCGCGATCGTCGCCGCGTCGATCGCCGCGTTCCGTGTTTTCGAGCAGGAAGTCGGCGCGCGCGCCGAAGTGGCGGCCGGCCACAGCCTCGGCGAATACAGTGCGCTCGTCGCCGCGGGTGCGTTGTCGTACGCCGACGCACTGGTTGCGGTGCGCGAGCGCGGCAGGCTGATGCAGGAGGCGTGTCCACAAGGGCAGGGCGCCATGGCGGCGCTTATCGGCCTCGAGCTCGCCGCAGTTCAGGAGATTTGCGCGCAGGTTTCTTCCGACGGACAAATCGCGGTGCCGGCGAATCTCAACGCGCCCGGCCAGATCGCTATCGCCGGTCATGCCACTCCGGTTCGCCGCGCGCTCGCAATCGCGCAGGAACGCGGCGCCAAGGCCTCGCAGGAGCTGAAGGTCAGCGCTCCGTTTCACTGTCCGCTGATGGAGCCGGCGCGGCGCGGTATGACGCCGGTGCTCGGGAAGATTACCGTCGCGGCGCCGAAGATCGGCGTGATCGCGAATGTCACCGCCGAGATCAATCGCGATCCGGCGCGCGTCGTTCCGCTGCTGCTCGAACAGATAACCGCGCCGGTACGCTGGGAGGAATCGATGAAGCAGCTCGCCGCGCTCGGCGTCACCGACGCGGTCGAGTTCGGCGGCCGGGTGCTGATGGGATTGCTGCGCCGGATCGATCGCAACATCAAGGTGAAGCCGCTCGAAGATATGGCGGGACTCAAGGCGATTAAGGAATCCTTCGGCGTCTGACCCGACGCGCACGGCAGTGGCGGAAGAATCAGAAAAAGGGCTTATATCCAACTTGCCTGATCGCGCTTAAGTCCTTATGCTGCGCAGTTAACTGGCGAAGGCGACGCGACCCGGGTGTCGCGGCTTCCGTCTGGCGGTCGATTCCGCCGCACAGCGCGCGCAATCGCGCCGGCCAGGCAAATAGATTCGCATTTTCAGGAGCCGCCCCTGACGGCGCGCTGCCAGGAGGAACCAGAGCACGATGGCATCAGATATTGAAACCAAGGTTCGCGAGAAAATCAGCGAACAACTGGGCGTGGCCGCCGACGAAGTGAAACCCGAGTCATCCTTTATCGAGGATCTCGGCGCCGACTCACTCGATATCGTCGAGCTCGTGATGGCGCTCGAAGAGGAGTTCAATATCGAGATCTCCGACGAAGACGCCGAGAAAATTCGCACGGTCAAGGATGTCGTCACCTATATCGAGGCGCACAAGAGCTGAACGTCCGCCCTCCATCACGATTCTCTGACGCCGCCGCCGAGAGCGCGTTCGCTTTCCGCGGCGGACGCACGATCACGGCGCGATAAGGACCCCGGAGAAAGGCGATGCGCTGTCCGTTCTGCAAGCATCGCGGCAACCGCGTAATCGATTCGCGTCTGGCCACGGACGCCTCGACGATCCGCCGGCGCCGGGTCTGCTCCGCGTGCAAGAGGCGCTTCACCACCCGTGAACGGGTCGAGGAATCGGCGCCGATGGTGGTGAAGAAGGACGGGCGGCGCGAGCCGTTCGATCGCGCGAAAATTATCGGCGGACTCAAACGCGCCTGCGAGAAGCGCCCGGTCTCGATGGAGACGATCGAGGAGATCGCCAACCGGATCGAAGCCCAGGCGGGCGAGAGCGGCGGCAAGGAGATTCCCAGCTCCGACGTCGGCTCCGCGGTGATGAACGAGCTGCATCGGATCGACCAGGTCGCCTACGTCCGCTTCGCTTCGGTGTACCGCTCGTTCAAGGATATCGACGAGTTCATGCGCGAGCTCGAAGACCTGATCCGCATCCGCAAAGAGACGCTCGGCGATACCCGGCCGGCGAGCAAAAAGAGTGATAGCTGACGATGCCGGTCCGCGGTCCTCGCGCGATCGCCGCTTTATGGCGATTGCTCTCGGCCTCGCCCGCTCGCAGCTCGGATTGACCTCGCCCAATCCTTCCGTCGGATGCGTTATCGTTCGCGCGGACAAAATCGTCGGGCGCGGAGCGACCGCGGCCGGCGGCCGTCCACATGCAGAGACCGTTGCGCTCGCCGAAGCGGGCGCTCGTGCTCGCGGCGCGACCGCGTACGTATCGCTCGAGCCGTGTGCGCATCAGGGAAAGACTCCGCCATGCGCGCGCGCGCTGGTCGAGGCGCGAGTCGCGCGGGTGGTTATCGGATGCCTTGATCGCTATCCGGCGGTGCGCGGGCGCGGCGCCGCGATTTTGCGCCGCGCGGGAATCGAAGTCACTGTCGGCGTGCGTGAGGACGAATGCGCCGCCTTGAACGAGGGCTTCTTCACCCGCGTCGCGCGCGGGCGTCCGTTCGGATTGCTCAAACTCGCGATGTCACTGGACGGACGAATCGCGGCAGCTTCCGGCGACTCGAAATGGATCAGCTCCAAACAGTCGCGCGCGCTGGTGCATCGATGGCGCCGCGAGTGCGACGCGGTCGTCGTCGGCGCGGGCACCGTGATCGCCGACAATCC
This sequence comes from uncultured delta proteobacterium, assembly GCA_963801665.1. GTDB lineage: Bacteria > Desulfobacterota > Binatia > Binatales > Binataceae > JBARDN01. The sequence goes on from CAWDFL010000003.1 coordinate 1,855,037, forward strand.
GCGATTGACCTGCCGAATTCCGGGCGGCCGCGATCCGATTCGCGTGATCGTCGATGCGCGCCTGCGAATTTCGCCCAGCGCCCTTGTGCTTACCGAACGTTCCGCGGCCGGTGCGATTATCGTGACGACGCGGGCGAATCTCGCGCGTGCGCGTCGGCGCTACGGCGGTCCTCGCGTCGAGGTTCTGGCGATCGCGCGCAGAGGCTCGGGAATCGATCTCGCTTCGATGGTGCGGGAGTTCGGGCGGCGCGGATGGAACAAAATCCTGTTCGAGGGCGGGGCGCATCTTGCGGGCGCCGCGCTGGCTGTCGGGATTATCGATCGCGCAGCGTTCTTCGTCGCGCCGAAGATTGTCGGCGCAGGCCTCGGCGCGATCGAGGGCCTCGCAACAGCGCGGATCACTCAATCAATCGCGCTCGATAACTTCTCGCTACGCGAAGTCGGCGTTGATCTTCTCATCGAGGGCCGCCCGCATAAAGCATCCGGTCAGTAGGACCGGCGTCCCGCCGTCATTTCCACGCGCCGCGCCGCTGGTCGCGTTCGTAAGGTGGTGATAGCATCTGATTCCGGTGAGCAACCCGATGTCCACTACCTCGCTCGAAGATATTTTCGGCCGAATCCGTGCGGCAAAAATGGTCGTGATGATCGCGGAAGACCGCGATGACGCCGAGGGCGACCTCGTGATGGCGGCGGAAAAAGTAACTCCCAGCCATGTGAACTTCATGGCGCGCGAGGCGCGTGGAATCGTCTCGATCGCGATTACCGACAAGCGGATGCGCGAACTTGGAATCCCGCTGGCGACTTCCTCGGACAGCGACGATTTGGCGGAACAGGCGGGCGTCCTGGTTGAGGCGCGCGAGGGTGTCACCACCGGAATCTCGACCAGCGACCGTGCCCGCACAATCCAGGTGGTCGCATCGAAGACCACCGGCCCCGAAGATATCGTAATGCCCGGTCATGTACTGCCGCTGATGGCTCTGGCTGGCGGCGTTATGATGCGGATCGGACGCGCCGAAGGCGCGGTCGATCTCGTCCGATGCGCGGGGCTCGGACCGGCGGCCGCTCTATGCACGATCCTGCGCGACGACGGCGAGGCGGCGCGGATGACCGACTTGAAGGAATTCGCGGCGCGGCATGAGCTGCCGATCGTCTTCGTGCGCGAGTTGGTGTCGTATCGGCTGACCAACGAGACCCTGGTGCGCCGCGTCTCCGAGGTGCCGTTCTCGCTGCTCGCGGGGTCATTCAAGGCGGTGATTTTCCGCAATATCGTCGATGGCCGCGAGCATATGGCGCTGGTGAAAGGCAACGTCGGCGGCGGACGGCCGGCGCTGGTGCGGCTGCATTCGGAATGTCTGACGGGCGACGTGTTCGAGTCGCGCCGATGCGACTGCGGCGAGCAATTGCAGGAATCGGTGAACCGGATTCTGGAAGCGGACGCCGGCGTGATCATTTATTTGCATCAGGAAGGGCGCGGAATCGGACTGGGCAACAAAATTCGCGCTTACGCATTGCAGGACGGCGGACTTGATACGGTCGAGGCAAACCTCGAGCTCGGCTTCGACGACGATCTGCGCGACTACGGAATCGGCGCGCAAATCTTGCGCGACCTTGGCGTCGGCGAAGTGAAGCTCCTGACTAACAATCCGCACAAGATCGAGAGCCTGCGGCGCTACGGCGTAAACGTTACCCGGGTTCCACTCGAGGTTGCGCCGCACGACAGCAATATCGGATATCTGCGCACCAAAAAAGAAAAACTCGGCCATCTGTTTTCCGAGCTCAAACTCCTGACCTGAGCGCAGGCGCTAATACCCATGGGAATCCGGCACGAGGGGCGCGAGCTTGCGCTCAAGGCGCTTTATCGAATCGATATCTGCGGCGGAGCCTCAAACGAGGACCTGCTGCTGTTTTTCGACAGCTTTCCCGCCGACCCGCGCGTGCGCAGTTTTGCGATGCGCATAGTCGACGGCGTGTGCGGCGAGATTCCCGCGCTGGACAAATCGGTCGCCGACGCGCTCGAGCATTGGAAGATTCGGCGCCTGTCGCGGGTCGATCACAATATCCTGCGGATGGCGCTGTACGAGCTGATGCGGATCGACGATATACCCGCCCGTGTCACGATCGACGAGGCGATCGAGCTAGCCAAATGCTACGGCGATCAGGACTCGGGGCGCTTCGTCAACGGCGTGCTCGACCAGCTCGCGTCCCGCTTGAACCTCAAGCAAAAGGGCGAGCCCGCGGAAGCGGCCAAGCCGCAGCAGTAGGGTGGCCGTGAGCGGAGTTCACGATGCCGCTTGAATCCGCGCTCGCGTTTCTCAAGTCCGGCGGGAAATCGCTGCCGCCCGGTATCGTGATTTTCGGGCCGCATCCGTTTCTGCGCGAAGCCGTGCTCGGATCGATCATCGACGGATTGCTCGAGTCCGGCTACCAGTATCGATCGTTTCATATCTCCTCGAATTCTGATTTCGATCGCGCGCTGGAAGAGGCGAGAGCTCCCGATCTGTTCGCAGCCAAACGCGTCGTCGTATGCCGCGTGCTGAAGGCGCTTCGCGAACGTGCCGGCGACACCGAGGTCGATGCGGACGACGACGCCGAGCGCCGCAGCGGCCCGTCGCGCGGAGGCGAGGCGGAAGTCGCCGAAGCCCTGGAATCGGCGCGAGGACCGAATCATCTCGTGCTGGTCTACGAGCGCGACAACGCGCCGGCAAAGATTCGCAAGGCCGCGGAAAAATCTGCGCTGTTCGTCGGATGCGGCCGTCCGTACGACAATCAGATTGCCGAATATGCCGACGCGATCGCTCGCGCGAGAAAAATACGGCTCGAGCGCGGCGCGGCAGCCGCGCTGGCGGAGCGGCATGCCGGCGATTTGGCGGCGATCTCCAATGCGATCTCCAAGGCGGCAATTTTCGCGGAAGCAGGGCAGCCGATCGGCGTCGATGATCTCAACGATCCCGGAACGCGGCGCATGCCTGACGTATTCGAGATCGCCGACAGCCTGGCGCGCGGCCGCGCCGCCGTGGCGATTGCGCAAATCGATCGTGCGGTCGCGCTCGGGCGCGACTCGATCGAGATTCTGGCGGTCGAAATTATTCCGGTGATGCGCCGGATGATGACCGCGGCGGCGATGCTGTCGCGGCGTCGCAGTCCGAACGAGATCGCCTCGGCGCTCGGCGTTTCTCCGATGAGCGGCCTGGCGACTCGCGCGATCGAGGGCGCGCGCCGCTTCGGTCCCCGCCGCCTCGAGCGCGCCTACCGCCGCGCCGCCGAATTGGACGAAGGCTTCAAGAACGGAACGATCAAAGAACGCGAACAAGCAATCGGTGCGCTACTGATCGAGCTGATGGCCGCGCAGGATTCTCCGAGCGCCGCCGCGCGCACCTGACGCGAGAGCCGGCCGTTAATTTTTGTGTCATTCCGAGCACGAACGGCCGCCGCATAACGCCTGGTGCGCCAAACGCGGTGTAGCGAACCTCGCGAGGAATCTCGCCTGTTGCGGGGCCGTTTTCTCGGAATGATTCGCAGAGAAAGGCGAAACTACTTGGCTTCGGCTTTGCCGTGCGCCTTGTGAAAGCGCGCGCTCAGACGTGCGATCTGCCGCCGCGCCGTGTTGCGATGCAGCGTGCCCTTGCTCTGGGCCTTCTGGAGAGCGCGCGTGGCCGCTTTCAGCTTTGCGGCGCCATCGGCGGCGTCAGCGCCTGCGATCGCCTCGAGTGCAAGCTTCACGCTGTTGCGCACCTGCGATTTGATCGCGTGGTTGCGCTCGGCGCGTTTAAGGTTTTGGCGATGGCGCTTCTGGGCGGACGGATGAACTGGAATATGCGGCATGACCCCGAATAGCTAACAGCGCCCGCCGCACGGGTCAACACCATCGCTTCTGATGCCTCCCCCGTTCCTCGCCACGGGGGAGGATTAAAGGAGGGGGTGTCTGAATCTTTCCGCGCGAGCAGGACGTGAGCACGAAATGACACAGCGCCTGCATCTGGCTTATCGTGAGGACATGCTGAAAGGATCCTGCGCCTGCGGGCGCGTACGTTATGAGATTCGCGGAGAGCTGCTCGGGCCGATCACTTATTGTCATGCTGGCGATGCCGAAAGCATTCGGGTTCGAGCTTCGGAACGACGGCGGGAGTGAAGGCTTCGGAATTCCTGATCGTCTCCGGAAAGGAGCTCCTCTCAATCTGGGAATCGAGCCCCGGCTTCCACCGATTCTTTGCGAGCTGTTGCGGCTCTCCTATCTACAAACGCAATGACGCCGCACCCGCAGTGCTCGGCTTTCGTCTCGGCACGCTCGACACCGATCCGTCGAGGGTTGGAGAAGTTCACTACATGGTCGGCTCAAAAGTTCCATGGGTGGAAATCAAAGACGACCTTCCTCAAGAACCGGGCGGCCCGCCCTTCGGCGCGCGCGACTAGCGTTCGGATTCTCTAGCTTTCGGCCTGAGCGATTTTCTTCGCTTCCTGCCAGAGCGATTCTACCTGCTCAGGAGACATCGTTTTCAGGTCGAGGCCACGGGCGGCGGCGAGGCGCTCGAGGTTTGCGAATCTTGCGATGAACTTGTCGCAGGCGCGGCGTAGAACTTCTTCGGGGTTGGCGCCGATAAAGCGTGGCACGTTCGCGGCCGCAAGCATCAGGTCGCCGAGCTCTTCCGACAGCATCGCGAGGTCTCCGCGCGCGAGCGCGTTCTCCGCTTCTTCGAGTTCCTCGCGGATCTTCGCGAGCACCTCGCGAGCGTCCGCCCAGTCCATCCCAAGGCGGCGCGCCTTTTCGCCGAGCTTCTCCGCACGCATCAGGGCGGGCAGGGTCCGTCCGGTGTCGGCGAGCGACGAGGCGCCCGCTGAGCGCTTGCCGGCCTTTTCCTGCGCTTTGATTTTGTCCCATTGGACCAGCACCTGCGCGGAGGTCTCGGCCTTGTCGCCGCCGTATACGTGCGGGTGACGCCGCACGAGCTTGTCCGCGGCCCGCGTTAGCATGCTCGCAAGGTCGGGCGCGCCTGCTTCCGCGGCCAGCGTGCAGGAGAAAATCGCCTGGACGATCAGGTCGCCAAGCTCTTCGGTGATTTCCGCGCTGTCGCCCGAAGCGATCGCGTCCGCCGATTCGTAGGCTTCTTCAATCAGGTGGCGCGACGAGCCGACCAGTGTCTGCTCGCGATCCCACGCGCATTTCTGGCGCAGCTCGCGCACGATCTCGGCCAGCCGAGCGAATTCTTCTTCCTCGCTCATGCGGTCAGAATCGGAGAAAGTACTTTCGAGCTCAGGAACTCGCTCAGGTCCTCGAGGCCGTCTGCCGTAATCTCGTGTCCGCAGTCGTATTCTTTGTAAACCAGCGGCACACGGAGCTCGCGCAGGTTCTCGACCGAGGTTCGCGCGCGCGCAATTTCGATCATCTCGTCGCCGCGTCCATGCTGGACCATCGTGGGCAGCCGCTCGAGCGCGGCGCGGTCGGTCACCGCGTCTTTCAAATCTGGTGGGAACCAGGTGGAGAGCGCAACGAGCGCCGCGTAGCGCGACGGGTTCGTCATGGCCAGCGTGTACGCCATGTATCCGCCCTGGCTGAAGCCGAGAACGACGAGCTTGCGGCGATCGATTGGATAGCGCTCGAGCGCGGAATCTACAAAGCGCGCCGCGGCCTTGCCCGCAGTCTCGATCGCGTCGCGATCCGGCGCGCCACCCATTCGGATCGGGAACCATCCGTAGCCGCGCGTCGGTCCCACCGGCACTTCAATTGAGCCCTGCGGACAGATGACCATGAACTTTCCGCCCGCGATGTATGGCGCGAGGCCGATCAGGTCGAGTGCGCTCGCTCCCCATCCGTGCATCGCGATAATCGCCGGATGCGGTCCTGCGCCTGCGGGTTCATAGACGGTATGAATCAACTCCATGCGGTGAAACCTCCGGAGAGCGGGCCTGCCGCATCATAGGATGCGCCGAAACCGATACGCCAGCACCCTGTTCATCAGGCTGTCCATCTCCGGTATGGTATCGGGCGGCGCTCACGCGCGCGCAACTCCTCGAGCGATGTGTTGATCTTGAGCAACCTGACGGTCTGGCGATGAATAGGGGGGACACGCGCGCACTTCGCGCATCGAATACGGGCTGGATGCGAATCGCGCTCGCCGCGATGGCGCTGGTCACGCTCGGCGCGTCGCCCGCCGGTACGGGAGGTCCGAGCGGCAAGCTTATCGGCATTTTTTCGGCGATCGTGCTGATGGCGATTGTCGCGTATGCGTTTGCAATCGGCGCCGGATCGCTGCGTGGCGACGACGAGGCAGGCCTCGACTCCGCGATTATCGGGCTTGCGGCACTTGCGGTGATTAAGACCGCGATGCTGCCGTTCTTTCCGGGGTTCGGCCCCGACGTTGGCAGTTACCAGGCATGGGCGCTGCAGATCTCGAGTCTCGGGCCGGCGCATACCTACCAGCAAGGTTATTTTCTCGATTATCCACCTGGCTATCTCTACGCGCTGTGGGTCGCGGGATCGATCGCCTGCGCGATGCATGCGACCGGCGACACGCTGCGTGTGATCGTCGAGAGCCCGGCGATGGTCGCCGATTTTTTTCTCGCATTCACAATCTTTGCGTTCGTGCGACGGACCTCGCGCCCATCGATCGCGTACGCCGCGATGCTGATGGTTGCGCTCAATCCCGCACTGCTGTTCGACACCGTGGTCTGGGGTCAAAGCGATTCGGTGCTGACTTTTACGATGTGGCTCAGCATCATCGCGATTCTGGACGAGCAGTACGAAGTCGGATGGGCGATGGCCGCGATCTCGGTGCTGGTCAAGCCGCAAGGGCTGATGCTGCTGCCGCCGCTGGCGTGGTGGACGATGCTCGAGACGCCGGTGTGGCGATGGGTGCGCGTCGGCGTGGTCGGGTTTGCGGTATTTATCATCGGAATCGCGCCGTTTCAGATCGGCCATCCATGGAATTGGATTCTCGATCTCTACACCTCTACTGCGGCGTACTATCACGAGACTTCCGTCAACGCGTTCAATCTGATCGCGCTCTTGGGCGGACTCCGGCAGCAAGACACCGGAACAGTCCTGGGAATTTCGTGGTTCGGATTGGGGATGTCTCTGCTCGCTCCGCTGTATGGGTTTGTCGCGTGGATTTTGTGGCGCAAGCGCAGCGCGCAGACGATGGTGTACGCGGCGTTCATCACCGTGTTCGGATTTTTCATGGTCGCGCCCCGGATGCACGAGCGTTATCTCTACCCGGCGCTGGTCTTCTCGATTCCGCTCGCGCTTGAATCGACCGAGATGCTGGCGGTGTTCGTGGTTCTGTCGCTCACGACGCTGTTCAATCTCGCCTACGTCCTGCACACGCTGCAGACCGTGGTATTCCTCGACTCGCGCGACACCTTTGCGATGGTTGCGTCGGCGGCCAACGTGCTGATCCTCGTTGCGTCGCTCTATTACGGCGCGGTCAAGCTCGAGGGAGCGTCGGAGGGCGAGGGCACGAGCGCAGGCGAGATCTTCCGGCGCATCTTTCCGCCTCGGCCCGCTCAGGCTCGCATCGAGCCGCGCGGCGCACCCCTCGAGTGGATCAATCAGGACACCCTCGTCGTCGCGGGATTGCTCGCGGTCGCGATCGTGACCCGCTTCTGGCATCTGGGGCATCCGAACGAAATCGTTTTTGACGAGGTTCATTTCGTCGGCCAGGCGCGCAACTACCTGCACGGCGAGCGGTTCCTCGATCCGCATCCTCCGCTGGCGAAGCTCGTGATTGCGCTGGGCATCTGGATATTCGGAGACCATTCGTGGAGCTGGCGGGTCGGCAACGCCTGTATCGGAACGATCTTGATCGGCGTGACCTACCTGCTCGGCCGCCGCATGACCCGCTCGCGCCTGGCGGGCGCTCTGGGAGCCGGTGCGGTGCTGCTGGACGGGATGTTCCTGGTCGATTCGCGCGTCGCGGTGATCGACATCACCTATCTGACGCTCGCGGCGGTGTCGTACCTGATTTTCTTTCGCATCGTCGATACGCCAGGAGTCGCCGCGAGGCGCCGGCTGCTGATCATCCTGGGCGCGGCTCTCGGGCTGTGCGTGGGCAGCAAGCTCATGATTCCAGCGGTCACGTTCCTGCTGGTGATGGGCTTTCTGGTCTGGATCCTGGCGACCGAACCGTCACTAACTCGGCGTGACAAGCGAATCACCGGCGCGATTCTGCTCACCGGAGGAGTTGCCTCGATCTTTTATATCGGCACGTTCCTGCCGCACTACTATCTCGGTTGGTGGGGCGGAATTCAGGATCTCTTCCAGTACTACAAAGACATAATCGGCTACGAGAAGAGCGTCTCCACCGCGACGCATCCGTACTCGTCCAAGTGGTGGAGCTGGCCGATGATGCTGCGGCCGATTGCGTATTGGCAGAATTTTCCCAAGGTCGGCAAAGTTGAAACTATCTGGGGCGGCGGAAACCCTATTCTATGGTGGGGTGCGTTGACCGCGATCACAATTACTGCGGTCGATGCGTTCGAGCGTCCGCGGCTGGAACGCAGCTTCCTGGTGATCGGCTATCTTGGCTATCTTGCGATCTGGATTCCAATTGGCCGCACCTTGTTCCTGTACCACTACATGGGTTCGGTTTATCTCGGATACGTCGCGCTCGGATGGTTGCTGGCGCAATGCTGGAATGACTACGCCGAGCCGTGGGTGCATCTCGCGTTGATGTTCACGCTGGTGCCGGCATTTATCTTGGGGCTTGGATGGGGATGGGGAGCGCTCGCGGTGATCGTGTTGTTCGTCAGTTACTTGTTGATCTCTTACAATGTGTTTTCCGGCAAGATGGGATCGTCATATCCGGGAAAGTATGTATGCGCGATCTTTTGCGCGACCGCGATTGTACTGTTCATCTATTATTTTCCGGTATGGACTGGAATGCCTATTGAACGAGCGGGTTACTATTCGCGGATGTGGCTACAAGAGGTCGGCACGGTTCGGAACTGGATTTAACCGCGATGACGCCGAGTAGCTATCACCTGGAATCATGCGCGGCGACGCTTCTCGCGGCGCTGGCGATTATGCTTTCGATCATCGCGCCGGCACCCGTGCGCGCGGCATCCGCAAACCTCCTCGTCAACGGCGACCTTTCCAAGGGCTCGGAGCATCAGCCCGACGAATGGCGCACCGAGGCGTGGCTCAACGATCCTGATGCGTTCGTCTATGACTGGACCCATCCGGCGGCAGGCGGTCCCGGCGAGCTCAAGGTCACCGCGCTCAAGGCCAACGACGCGCGCTGGATGCAGTCGCTGTCGCTGCAGCCGGGCTGGTATCACATCACGGCCGAAGTCCGCACCGAGAACGTCGGGACCCAGGCGACTGGCGCCAGCGTTTCGATCATGGAGGATGGAATCACGTCCGCGGACATCCGGGGGACCACCGGATGGCAGCCGATCGGCCTCTATATGAAAGTGGGGGCAAAGGGCGCCGACGTTCAGGTCGCGTTGCGCGTGGGAGGTTTCGGCAGCCTGAACACCGGTACCGCATATTTCCGCAATGCGCGGGTCGAGAAGATCGCGGAGCCTCCGGCAGGTGCGGCACAGGTTTATGATCTCGCCGCTATTCGCAAGGCTTCGGAACCGCTGCCTATCGGACAGCCGATCACGCTGGTCGCGGTGTTCGTGATTCTGGGCGTGGTATCAGCCTACGGATGGTGGATGTTCGGGGTCGAGGAGCCGATCCGCAAGCCGACGCTGCCCAACCGCGCTGAGCGACGCGCACAGGCACGGCGCGCCCGATGACTACCGACGCGCGGCGCACCCGGCGCATCGAGTGGACGCTCTTCTTCCTCCCGTTCATCAGTTACGCATATTTTTATCAGGCCGCGGATCAGAGCACCGCCGCGCGCTTCGATCTAATGCGCTCGATCCTCGAGCGGCGCTCGCTGTGGATCGACGGCTTCGCGGGCTACAACACCGCCGACATAATCAATTTCGGCGGGCATATCTATTCGGTCAAAGCGCCGGGAACCTCGATTGTCGCGATGCTGCCGTGGGCCGCGGCACGGTTGTGGCTGTGGCCGCTGCTGGCTAATCACGAGGATCTCTACTGGGCGCTCACGACCTATCTGACGATCGTGCTTACGACCGGGCTCTTGATCTCGATTCTGTGCGTCGTGATGTACCGGTTCGCGCGATTTCTGGGCGCGAGCGAGAGCCGCAGCGCCGCGCTCGCGCTGATTCTTGGACTCGGCACGATCGCGTTCCCCTACGCGACCGAGATGACCGGCGAGCCGTTCGCGGCGGCTTTCGCATTTATCGCTTTTTATTTGATCGCGACCTTCGCCGAGGATCCAAAATGGCCGCGCGCTTTCCTGGCTGGACTTCTGGCGGGGTTCGCGGTGTTGAATGACTATCCTGCGCTTCTGCTCGCCGCGGCGATCGGTTTTTACATGCTTTACCGCGTGCGCCGCCTGGACGGTATTGTCGCCTTCTCGGCCGGCGCGGCGATCGCAGCGGCCGTGATGTTCGGATACAACTGGGGCGCCTTCGGCAGTCCGCTGTTCTTCAGTTATCAGGCGTTCAAGCTGCCGGGGAACACCCAGTTTCCAGAGCAGGCCAAGGGCTTCGTCGGGCTCACCTATCCGAAGCTGGATAACCTTTGGAACATCCTGATCGATCCGCAGCGCGGGCTGTTCGTTTGCAATCCGATCCTGCTGCTCTCGATTCCTGGTATCGGCTACTTCTTTAACCGCCGAGTATTTCGTGCCGAATGGATCGTCACGATCGTCGCGGTCGCCGGGATGATCCTCTTCAACGCCTCCTACGGAGAATCGATCGTCTCGTGGGGCGGCGGCACTGCCACGGGACCGCGCCAGATCGTGGCGGCCGTGCCGTTCATGGTGCTAACCCTCGTGTTTGTGCCGCGTTCGTGGAACTGGCTAATCGGCGTGCTGGCGGTGGTGTCGGTATTCATAATGCTGGCGGCCACAGCGACCAATCCGCACTTTCCGTACGAGTACAACAATCCGGTGCGTGACTTCGCGATGCAGCAATTTCTGCGCGGCGACTTCGCCACCAATCGCGACGCCTATTTTGGTGGCGGGATGATCGTGGGCGACTCGACCGCCTTCAACCTCGGCAAGCTGGCCGGCCTGCCGGGTCCGTTGCAGCTATGGCCGCTCGCGTTTCTATGGATCGGCGGCGCGTTTGAATTGACCGATAGGTTGCAGGTTTTTTCGAGCGGCGCGCGCGCGAGACTCGGCCGAGTCGCACTCGCGCTGGGAATCGCGACGATCTTTCTGGCTTCGATGATCGGTCGGATCCGCGAACCCTTCGATTTGATTGCACAGCACGGACTTCTGGGGCGTTACTTTGTCGGCGACGAGGCGGGATTCACGGCGCCGCATCTGGTTCGGATCGATCCGCAGATTGACTTTGACAGCGTGGCGGAGCTCGGTGCGATGCCGTTTCCGTCGGTCGCGCAATGGACCGGCGAACTCATCGCGCCGCGCACCGGAGTTTACCGGTTCAGTATCGACGCTGACGATGCCGGATGGCTCTCGATCGACGGTCGCGTTGTGATTCCCGATCCCGGACAGGTGAATCGCCCGCACGCGACGGGGCTGGCGTATTTGATCGCGGGGCGGCATCGGATCATGGTTGCCGAGCGCAACCTGGCCGGCGACGCATCGATCCAGCTCTACTGGAGGGTGCCGGGCAATCAACCCGAACTAGTACCGTCCGCGGCGCTCATTCCGGAAACTCCGTAGACTGTCCGGAACGGCTATCCTTCTTGCGGGAGCAGGCCCGCGCGCGTGATCTCGCGGCGCTCGCTGCGATCCATAGCCTCGGCCGCACGCGACAGCGGAAATGTTGCGTCGCAGAGTTCTTGGTACGGATAGCGATCCATATGCGTCGCCAGGAAGTCGAGTGACTTCTTCAGATAGTGCGGCGGATAGGTCGCGACGCCGATAATCTCGAGCGACTTGAACGTGATCATCGAGGGCGGAATCGAGACCTTCAGCCCGGCCGAAATGTTTCCGACCTCGATCACGCGGCCTCCAGCCCGAACCATCTTCATCGCCTCCATGAATGCGTCGGGCACGCCCGCGACTTCCAGCACCATGTCGGGCCATCCGTGGCAAAGCTCGCGCACGCGTTTGTCGCGCGCCTCGGGGTCGGCATACTCGCGCATATCAATCGTCTCGTCGGCGCCGAAGCGCCGCGCCTGCCGAAGCCGCAGGTCGAAGCTGTCGATTGCGATCACGCGCGCGCCGCGCGCCTTCGCAATCGCCATCGCATGCAGCCCCAGTCCGCCCGCGCCTAAGACGACGATCGTCTCGCCATACGCGAGCCGCCCGCGATCAACGCTCCAGTAGACTTGCGACATCGCGCAATTCGCCGCCGAGGCGACCGAGTCGGGAACATTGTCGGGCACCTTGTAGAAATGCTGCCCCGGCTTGATGACGTAGTGCGTCGCGAAGGTCGCGGTGAAATGTGGCGGCTCGTCAGGATGCCGCGCGCCCATCACTTTGTTGATGCACGCCGCGTGATTCCCGGCGACGCAATTCACGCATCGGTTGCACACCGTGTAATACACCGGCGCGATCCTGTCGCCTTCGCGAATCGGCGCGCCGGCGAAGTCGGCGGAGACGCCCGCGCCCAGCGCATGCACGCGTCCGGACATCTCGTGTCCGGGCATGATTCCGCGCCGCCCGAATTCACCCTTCCACATATGCACTTCGGAACCGCAGACGTTCGTCTGCGTAACCGACGCGACCAGGCCGCCGGCGGGAGGCGCCGGGACCTCATATTCATGAAACTCGAGCTCGTGACCAGCCGGGATGTAAGCGATTTTGCCTTTCATCGAAGACCTCCACCAAGCGAGGAGCAGTAAGCACGGTTTCCCGCCGTGGTGATGAAATGTCAAGCGGACGCGAAGGCGGGGAGGATGAGTCTTTGAAAAAATCCTGCGGCTCGACGATGTGTCATTCCCGCGCGCGTGGCTGCCGCGCGCGAGGAATCCCGGACGAGAGAGGGCGCTGCATGCGGCGCGGACTGTACGCATGGACGCCTCGGGATTCCTCACGCGCGCCGGGCCACTCGGCGTCTATGCGCGCTCAGCTTCCGGGCTTCTTCAGGACGTCCGGACCCAAGAGCGTTGGCCGGCTAGGACCGAAAGGCTGCTGGTCGTGCGAAGCCGCGGGACCGGGCGCGTTCTTATACACCGGCGGATGGGTGATGCGCGCCTGAGCGAGGACCTGCTGCAGCAAGCGCGATTCCTGTGCCCCGCGCGATATGCATTGCTCGTCGCGCACGGGACGCAGTGGAACGCTGACCGGAGAGTCGAAGGTCGCGTTTATCGCGACTCGGCTCGATTCGTTCGAGACCGCCTTCACGTGGAAGTTGTACACGCTGGTCGAGTCAGGCTCGGGCACGGCGGCATAGGTGCCGACCACGCTCCTGATCTCTCCGCAATCCGCATCCTGGAGCGAAAACGGGCGTCCCAAAACCTCGATAATTCCGTGATTGGGATCCTTAGCCTGCACGTTGTAGCTGTTCGAGTGGATCACCTCGTTTACCGCGGTCCACGCGAGGTCATAGGGCAACGGTACGATCGTGCTGGTCTTGTCTTCGGGCGGCTCCTGCGCGGTCGGCGGATAGAAGCATCCCGAAGCGAAGGCCGCGAGAATCGCGCCGAAGAGAATCAGACTTATTTTATCGAACTCCATGTATCCAATCGCGGCATCATAGCAGAGGTCGGGCGTCCGCTGTCCAATCTTTCGCGTGAATTCGCTTGAACGGGAACCCGAATTCGCGAACGGCCCTCGCGGATGTTCCCCCTTGTCGCGATCTTTGTGATAATAGTCGCGGATCGGGCCGTCACATCTTGGGCCGCCCGCGTGGAAACAATGTCAGGTCATTCCAAATGGTCATCGATCAAGCATAAGAAGGCGGCGCGCGACGCCAAGCGCGGCAAAGTCTTCACCAAGCTGATCAAAGAAATCACGATCGCGGCCCGCCTCGGCGGCGGCGATATCAACGCCAATCCTCGCTTGCGCACCGCGGTGCTGACCGCGCGGCAGCAGTCGATGCCCAACGACAATATCGATCGCGCGATCAAGAAAGGCACCGGCGAGCTCGGCGGCGGCCAGATCGAGGAAGTCACCTACGAAGGCTACGGCAGCGGCGGCGTCGCGATCATGGTCGAGGTGCTGACCGATAATCGCAATCGCACGGTAGCGGAGATCCGCTTCATGTTTTCGCGCCACGGCGGCAACCTTGGCGAGGCGGGATGCGTCGGCTGGATGTTCAAAAAGCATGGGATGCTCTCGATCGACAAGGGCGCTATCGACGAGGACAAGCTGCTCGAGCTCGCGCTCGAAGCCGGCGCCGACGACGTGCAGAGCGACGCCGATTCGTACACCGTGATGACCGCGCCCGACAAGTACGGCGCGGTCCGCGAAGCGATCGAGAAAGCGAAGATCCCGATCGCCAGCGGCGAGATTACCCTGGTGCCGGAAAACACGGTGCCGGTTTCCGGGCATACGGCCGAGCAGGTGCTCAAGCTGATCGAGGACCTCGAAGAGCACGACGACGTGCAGAGCGTCTCGGCCAATTTCGATATCAGCGACGAGGAAATGGCGCAAATTTCCGCGGCGTGAACCTTTCCGTGACGCGCGCGCGGTGACGCCTGGGGGACGAGGATGCGGGTGCTCGGGGTTGACCCGGGAAGCGCGGCTACAGGTTTCGGGATCGTCGAAGGCGCCCCCGGACATTTTCAGTTTATCGCGGCGGATACCATCCGGACCCGTCCGGGCGAGCCTATGCCCGAGCGCCTGCGCGCGATCCATCACGGACTGCTCAAAGTTATCGACGAATTCGGGCCTGCCGCGATGAGCCTCGAGCGCAACTTCGTCGCGCGCAATATCCAAAGCGCGTTTCGGATCGGAGAGGTGCGCGCGGTCGCGATGCTCGCGGCGGCCGAGCGCGGACTTCCGCTCTACGAATATCCGCCCAACGAGGTGAAGCTCGCGGTCGCGGCGTTCGGCCATGCCGACAAGGTCCAGGTCAAGTTCATGGTGCGCCGCACGCTCGCACTCGCGCCGGATTTCCAGCTTGCCGACGACGCGTCGGACGCTCTCGCGCTCGCGGTATGCCATCTAGGCCGCGCGCGTCCCCCGCGCATCACCGATGCGGTCGAGCGTCCCGCGCGCGGCGACGCATCGCGCGCAATCAGGAGCCGCAAACGATGATCGCGTCCATCAATGGCGTTTTAGCCGTGCGCGACGCTGGCCGCGTGATCGTCGAGACCGCGGGCGTCGGCTACGAGGTCTTCATCCCGCTCAGCACGTTCTATCGGCTGCCCGCGCTCGGCGAGCAGGTGCGGCTGCAGGTGCGGCAGGTCGTCCGCGAAGACGCGCTGATGCTGTACGGATTCGCCGAGCCACTCGAGAAACGCGCCTTCGACCTCCTGATGTCGGTGCAGCACGTCGGACCGAAGCTGGCGCTCGCGATCCTGTCGGTGCTCGAACCGATCGAGCTGGTCGCCGCGATTGGGCGCGAAGACGTTCGAGAAGATCGACGCGGTGCCGGGCGTCGGTCCCAAGGTCGCCGAACGTGTGGTCCGCGAGCTGCGCGACAAAATCGGAGACCTGAAGCTCGCCGATTCCGCCGTTGCCAACGGCACCTCCGGCCCGCGGGCAATCAGCAATGCACCCGCTACGCCGATCGACGACGCGGTTTCCGCGCTGGTGAATCTCGGTGTCAAGCCGATCGAAGCCAAACGCACGATCGATTCGGTGGTCGCCGCCGAGCCCGCCGCCGCGAACGATCTGCAGATGATGGTGCGCAAGTCGTTAGGCGCGATTTATGGCGAAAAATAAACGCCAGAATCCTCGCGAAGGTATCGGCCAAGGTATCGACGACGCCGAACGCGTCGCCTCGCCCGCCGAACTCGGCGACGACCATCGCCTCGATCTTTCGCTGCGTCCGCATTCGCTCGGCGAGTTTGTCGGACAGGAAAAGCTGAAGCGCGTGCTCGGGATGTCCATAACTGCCGCCCGCCAGCGCGGCGAGACTCTCGATCACGTGCTCTTCGCAGGACCGCCCGGCCTCGGCAAGACTTCGCTCGCGCATATTATCGCGCGCGAGATGGGCGTCAGCGTTCACGTCACCTCAGGACCCGCGATCGAGCGCGCCGCCGACCTTGCGGCGATCGTCAATAATCTCGAAGAGGGAGACATCCTGTTTATCGACGAGATTCATCGCCTGCAGCGTCCGGTCGAAGAGCGGCTCTACTCCGCGATGGAAGACTACGAGTTTCACATCGTGGTGGGCGAGGGGATGGGCGCGCGCACGATGAAGCTGGCGGTAAATCCATTCACGCTGGTTGGGGCGACCACGCGCTCGGGACTGCTGAGTTCTCCGCTGCGCGACCGCTTCGGGCAGAATTATCATCTCGAATTCTACAATCACACCGAGTTGACCGAGATCGTCGCGCGTTCCGCCCGGCTCTTAAAAATCGCGATCGACGGCGCCGGCGCGACGGAACTGGCCTCGCGCTCGCGCGGGACGCCGCGTATCGCCAATCGCCTGCTGCGGCGCGTGCGCGACTTTGCGCAGGTCAACGAAGCCGCGCTGGTCACGCGCGAGGTCGCGCTCGGCGCGCTCGAAATGCTGGATATCGACGGCGCGGGGTTCGACAAGATGGACCGCGCTATTCTCGAAGCTGTCATCGACAAATTCGGTGGCGGACCGGTCGGCGTCGAAACTCTTGCCGCAGCGATCGGAGAAGAGCCCGACACGATCGAAGAAGTCTACGAGCCCTATCTCCTGCAAGAAGGGTTCCTGATGCGTACGCCGCGCGGACGCGCCGCCACCGACCGTGCATTCAGGCATCTCGGCCGCAAGCGCGCAGGCACGATGTTCTAGAAGCGGAAAAAGTCATGGCGAAAATCATAGTGTTGCAGCATCATCCCGCCGAAAATCTCGGAGCGATCGCGGGCGCGCTTGAAGGCGCCGCGCTCGCATGGCAGTACGTGCGAATCCATGACGGCCATCCGGTCCCGAAGGACATGAAGGGTGCCGGCGGCCTGATCGTGATGGGCGGCCCGATGTCGGTATATCAGACCGATCGTTTTCCGTTTCTGCTCCACGAGATGAAGCTGATCGAAGACGCGATCAAGCGGGAGCGTCCGGTTCTCGGCATCTGCCTCGGCGCGCAGATCGTAGCGGCGGCGCTGGGCGCGAAGGTCGAGAAGAATCCGGCAGGAAAAGAAATCGGATGGTTTCCCGTCCGGCTGGCGGCGCCGGCGCGCGACGGGCAATTGTTTCGCGGCGTCGCGGAAACCTTCACGCCGTTTCATTGGCATGGCGATCATTTCGAGCCGCCAAACGGCGCAGTTACGCTGGCATCGTCGGAGAAAACGCCCTGCCAGGCGTTTCGCTACGGCGAAAAAACCTGGGCGCTGCAATTCCATCTCGAGGTGACGCGGAGCAGCATCGAGAACATGTCCAACGCTTTCGCCCGCGAACTCGAGCGCGAGAAAATCTCGCCGACCGCGATGCTCTCGGCGTCGGACGCCCATCTGCCCGCTCTCGAGACGCTAAGCGACACAATCTTCTCCCGCTGGTCCGCTCCCATTCAAGGAACTTAGGCGCGTCGCTGCTTCCGCTGAATTCCCTCTCCCTCCGGGAGAACAAGCGGTGTGGCGATTGCTGTTTTTTTGCAATTGCCGTGACGCGCGGGTGAGGGCGGCCTTGCTTGATCGCTGATCGTTTCGGCCTCTTCATCTGGATTGCGATACCGCCGAGGCGCCCGCGCTCGCGCGCTTCGGGGTGAAGCGCACCGGCATGTGCTTGATGCCGGCGACGAAGTTCGAGCGCAGCCGCTCGACCGGTCCCGCGAGCTCCAGGTCGGGCATCCGCCGGTTGATCGCTTCGATCATCACCTTGAGCTCGATCCGCGCGAGGTTCGCGCCGAGGCAGAAATGCTCGCCGTGGCCGAAAGCCAGGTGATCATTCGGCGTCCGCGTGAGGTCGAACGCGTCAGGATTCGGAAACGCCGCGGAGTCGCGATTCGCCGACGCGTTCCAGATGACGACGCGGTCGCCATTCTTGATCTTCTGCCCGCGCAGCTCGCCGTCTTTCTTCGCGGTGCGCAGGATATGCGTTACCGGACTGGTATAGCGCAGGAATTCCTCGATCGCGGTGGCGGTGATATCCGGGTTGCGCCGCAGGAGCGCGCGCTGATCCGGATTTTCGAGAAGTGCCAGCATCCCGCCCGAGGTCGCGTTGCGCGTCGTCTCCTGGCCCGCGACCAAAAGCAGCAGGCAATTGAACAGGATCTCCATGTCGCTCAGGCGATCGCCCTCGGCCTCGCCGCTCACCAGCGCGGTCAGCAAATCCTCGCCGGGGTTTCTGCGCCGCTCTTCGATCAGCTTCGAGAAGAAGCTGAAGAACTGCATCTGCGCATACTGCCCGGTCTCGATTGCGCTGCGCCCCTGCTGATACTCGGGATCCTCGAATCCGATCGACATATTGGCGAGCGTGAACATCAGCTCGTAATGCTCGCGATCCACGCCCATCATTTCGCAGATCACGGCGGTCGGCAGCTTCGCCGCCACATCGACCACGAAATCGCATTCGCCGCGCTCGATCACCCCGTCGATTATCTCCTCGCAGAGGCGTCGAACCTGCGTCTCGTACGGCGCGAGCGCTTTCGGTGTAAAGCGGCGATTTACAATCTGGCGCAGCTTGCCGTGACGCGGAGGGTCGGTCGTCAGCAGCATCATGCCGAAGCCGGATTGGCTGCCGGAGTCGGCGTTAAAGTTGAACTGCAGCGACATCCCGCGCTCGGAGCTGTAGGTATTCGGATCGTGATAGACCTTCAAGCTGTCGTCGTAACGCGTGACCGACCAGAATCCCTGTCCGGCGGCGCGCTCGTGCCAATAGACGGGAGCTTCGGCGCGCAGCACCTTGAATGCCTCGAGATGCTCTCCGCGCAGGAACATCTCGTTGTCCATCAGGTCGATATCTTGAAGCTTCATGATGCGGCCTCCGCGCGCGAGCGCGCTTCGCGAGATCGAAATTCTAGGGAATTTCGCGCGCGGTGACCAACGACTGAAAGGCGAAAATAGTCAGTGCCGGAAGGCCTCGATTTCGAGCAATCGGCGCTTCGCTTCCAATCCCCAGCGGTAGTTGTGCAGGGCGCCATCAAAGGCGACAGCGCGATGGCACGGAATCAGGATCGAGACCGGATTCGCTCCGACCGCGGCGCCGGTTGCGCGTGTCGCAACGGGATTGCCAACGCGCCGTGCGACTTCACCGTAGGTGCGAGTAGTGCCTGCGGGAATCGCGACCAGCTCGCGCCATACGCGGAGCTGAAATTCGGTGCCGCGGATATCCAGCGGCAACGACGGCATCGCGGTTTCGCCCGCCGCGTATTTCGCGAGAGCGGCGGCCCACGCCGCCACGTCGCCATTGGCGGGATTGATCGAGGCGGCATCGCGAAAATCACGCCGCAACTCCGCGATCAGATAGTCGTCACCGCTGTCGCTCGGACGCTCCCCGCCGATCGCGGCGAAGCAGATGCCGCGCCGCGTGCCTGCGGCCAGGATTCGTCCCAGCGGCGAGTCTGTGATCGCAAAACCAATCCGTGCGCCGCGTCCATGCGCGCCGTATTCCGATGTTGATACGAGTTGGGAAGCTGTTGTCGTCATGACGGGGTATAACCCCGCGCCTACGCGATTGTGAGAGCTCGCGATTCCGACTCTTTCTGCATGGGCGCTCAGCCCTTCGGCAGCTTGAGGACTCGCTCGCCGATTATGTTGTGCTGGATCTCGCTCGAACCGGCCGCGATCGTCAGGCCGCGCGCTGCGAGCATCCGATGCGCCCACTTGCCGTGCTCGATCGCATCTTTGCCGCCCTCGAGCGCGGCGTACGGACCAAGTAACTCGTCGGCGAACATTGCGACGCGCAAATTCAGCTCGGTTGCGAACAGCTTTCCGAACGAGCTTTCCGGTCCCGGCACGCGTCCGCGCAACTGCGCGCTGAGCGAGCGGTAGCGCGACAGCCTGAGGCATCGCGAGTCGCTCGAAAACTGCGCGAGCCGCTGCCTGACGTACGGGTGCTCGCGTGCGGGGACGCCCTGGAAGTCAACTTTTTTCGCCAGCTCGACCAGCTCGTTAATCGTGCGCTCGATCGGATGGCGCGTGCCGCCGGAGACGCGCTCGTACATCAGCGTCGCGATCGAGACCTGCCATCCCTGGTTAATCTCGCCGACAAGATTTTCCTTTGGCACTTTGACGTTGTCGTAAAATACTTCGTTGAAGCCCGACTCGCCGGTTATCTGCACCAGCGGACGAACCGTGATTCCGGGCGAGTGCATATCGACCAGTAGATACGAGATTCCCTTGTGCTTGGGCGCGGACGGATCGGTGCGCACCAGCAGCACCTGCCAGTCGGCGCGATGCGCGAGGCTGGTCCACACCTTCTGCCCGTTGACGACGAAGTTATCGCCCTCGAGGACGGCGCGCGTTTGGAGGCCCGCCAGGTCGGAGCCTGCGTTCGGCTCGGAATATCCCTGGCACCAGATTTCCTCACCGGTCAGCATCTTGGGCAGATAGCGTTTGCGTTGCGCCTCGTTGCCCATCAGAGCGATCGTCGGGCCGATACGATCCAGTGCGAGCTGGTTGCATCCGTAGAGCGGCAGGCCGAGGCGCAGCACTTCATCCTGGTAGATCGATTGCTCGATTATCCCCGCGCCGGTGCCGCCCCATTCGACCGGCCAGTGCAGCGCGGCGTATCCGGCGGCGAAGAGCCTGCGATGGTACTCGCGCATCTTGTTCCACTGCGCGTCGTCGCGGACGTCGAGCAGGCTCGCGGTCGAGGCGCCCATCCCTTCGCCGCCGCGGCCGAGAACCTCTTGCGAATTCTTTTCGAGCCACGCGCGCAGCTCAGCGCGGAATGCATCCTGTTCGGGCGTATAACTGAAGTCCATCGGTATCTCCGCGAGGTAAAGATGACGCGCGAGAGTATAGCGCCGGACGAGCAGGATTTTGAAACGCGCGCAGAGCCACCGATTGTGCAAGGCCTCCCTCATCCGCGCGGCACGGCGATTGCCAAAAGGAGCAATCGCCGCGCCGCGCACCTTCTCCCGGAAGGAGAAGGTATTAGGGTGTGCGCAACGCTATTTCTCGAAGGACGGGCCGATAAACCCTTGCGCCGGAATCGCCGTCTGCTGGCGCGGTGAGTCGGGCCGCTCGAAGAATTGGCTCCCGATCGTCAGCCCGCCATCTACCACCATCGCCTGTCCCGTGATCCACTGCGAGTCGTCGCTGGCGAGGAACAACGCCATGTTCGCGATATCTTCCGGATGCCCCGCGCGCTGGATCGGCTGGCCATGAGCCATCCACTGCTCCATCGCATCCTTCATCCCGGGCTGATTGCGATGGAGGATTGGAGTGTTGATTCCGCCCGGACAGATGCAGTTGACGCGAATCTTGTCCTTGGCGAATTCGAGCGCCGCCGAGCGCGTCAGGTTGACGACTCCGGCTTTCGCCGCGCAATACGCATGGAGACCCGCGAAACCGCGGATGCCGGCGACTGACGCGGTCGAGATGATCGATCCTCCGCCCGCCTTGCGCATCTCGGGCACTGCGTACTTCATTCCGAGGAACACGGAGCGCATCAGGACCGCGAAGCTTTTGTCCCAATCCTCGACGCTGATCTGTTCGAGCGGTCCGACCGCGCCGCCGATACCAGCGTTGTTGTAGATAACGTCGAGGCGGCCGAATTCCTTGATCGCGCGCGCGATGAGGGTTTTGATTTCTGCCTCGCCCGAAACGTCGGCTTTTTGAAACACCGCGCGGCCGCCGTTCTCCTTGCAGTCGCGGACGGCGGCCTCGCCGCCTTCGGCATTCAGGTCGGCGATTACGACCGCCGCGCCTTCACCCGCAAAACGGATCGCGGTGCCGCGTCCGATTCCGCTCGCCGCGCCGGTAATGATTGCAACTTTTCCATCGAGTCTGCCCATGATGATTACTCCTTTTGATGTTTTAGCTCAGCAACAATTCGAAACATGAAGACACCGGGAAAAAGACGGCCACGAAGGCACTAAGACACGAAGAAGAAAACTGAAAAAGATTTTTTACTTTGTGTCTTCGTGTCTTGGTGGCCGATTGGTTTACTTCTTGAATGACGGCCCGGCGAAGTTTCCCGGAACCGTCGGCGGCGCCGGGCGATTGTTCCCGACCACCGTGCCGCCCGCTGTCATGCCGCCGTCTACGACCATCGCGGCTCCAGTGACCCATTCCGCTTCGTCGCTCGCCAGATACAGCGCCATGTTCGCGATATCATCCGGACGCCCCGCGCGCGGAATCGGCTGAATCAGCGCGAGGAACTGCGCCGCGGTCTCCTCGCCTCCGGGCAGCCTGGCGTTAATGAGCGGAGTGTTGATTCCACCCGGACAAATGCAGTTGACGCGAATCCTGTCCTTGCCGACTTCGAGCGCGACCGAGCGCGTTAGATTGATCACGGCCGCCTTCGCCGCGCTGTAGGCGTGCGGACCCGCGCCTCCGCGCAAGCCTGCGACTGAGGCGGTCGAGATGATCGAGCCTCCCCCCGTCTTGCGCATCTCGGGTACGGCGTATTTCATTCCGGCGAACACCGCGCGCAGCAGTATCGCCATCGTCATGTCCCAATTCTCGAACGTGATCTCGTCGATCGCTCCGATCGCCCCTCCCAAGCCCGCGTTATTGAAGATCGTATCGAGCTTGCCGAATTCGCCCACCGCGCGATCGACCGCGCCTTTGACATCCTCGCCGACGGAAACATCGGTCTTCTGGAACACTGCGTTGCCGCCATTCTCTTTGCACGCGCGCGCTGCGGATTCTCCGCCCTCCTGGTTGAGGTCGGCTATCACCACCGATGCGCCTTCACCCGCAAACCGAATCGCGGTTGCGCGGCCGATACCGCTGGCCGCGCCGGTGATTACCGCTACTTTGCCTTCGAGTCTGCCCATGATCGTTCTTCCCTTTGAGAAATAACTCCCGCCGCGGCGCGTGTGCCTCTCAACCTAATATCCATTAGGGCGATCTGACGCAAAGCGCTGGCCGTCCGCCATGGACCGGCCGTAGCCTCGACGCCATCGTTCCGCGCACGGCGACGGACTACTTCCCGTGCTTTTCGAACGACGGACCTGAGAAGACGCCGTCGCCCGGGATGCCCGGAAGACGAAAGCGCGCATTGCCGGTGTTCACGCCGCCATCTACCACCATCGCGGTGCCGGTTATCCATTCCGAATCGTCGCTGGCCAGGAACAGCGCCATCCGCGCGATATCCTCAGGACGCCCCGCGCGCGGTATTGGTTGCATCCGCGCCATATTCTTTTCGGCGGCTTCTTCGGCGCCCGGCCTCCCGCGATGAATCAGCGGAGTATTGACGCCGCCCGGGCAGATGCAGTTGACGCGAATTCTGTCGTGCCCGACCTCGATCGCGACCGCCTCGGTCAGATTGACGACCGCAGCCTTGGCTGCGCTGTATGGGGCGAGGAATCCGACCCCGCGCAGTCCGGCGACTGAGGCGGTCGAGATGATCGATCCGCCGCCCGATTTGCGGATCGCGGGAATCGAGTACTTCATTCCCAGGAATGCTGCACGCAGCAGAATCGCTATGGTCTTGTCGAAATCCTGCGCCGTGACTTTGTCTATCGGGCCGACCGCGCCGGCCACGCCCGCGTTGTTGTACATGATATCCAGCCTGCCGTATTCGCGAACCGCTCGATCGACTGCGGCTTTGATATCAGGCTCGCTGGTCACGTCGGTGCGCTGGAACACCGCGCGTCCGCCGGCCGCGGCGCACTCCGCGACGGCGGTCTCTCCGCCCTGTGAATTCAGATCGGTCAGAACGACCGCGGCGCCTTCCTTGGCGAACAGGATCGCCGTCGCGCGTCCCATCCCGCTGGCGGCACCAGTGATAACCGCAACTTTTCCATTGAGTTTGCCCATCACGATAACCTCGCTTGCTGAATAGCAAGCAATGGCGTCCGACTGGAAGCGGCGGAAACATGCGGAGCAGGCGGCCACAAAGGCACTAAGACACGAAGAAGAAAATTCAGGGGTGAAACCTTAGTGTCTTTGTGTCTTCGTGGCAGATTGAATCGGGACCCCGATGCTATAATTCTGACCGCGATGGCGAACGAAAACGACAGGGAGCGCGGCCCGATCGGACCGCGCTACGATTCGCTAGTCGAGTATCCGGAGGCGCCGACTGCGCCGGTTCTCGAGCTCACGCCGGAGAATACTCCGTCAGAGGACGACCCGATCGAGCGCAAGCTCGCGATCACGCCGCCAGCGCCGGGCGTCTATCTGCTGAAGGATCGGGCGGGCAAAGTCCTTTACGTCGGTAAGGCCAAGTCGCTGCGTGCTCGCGTGCGATCATACTTTCGTCCTGCCCGCGAGGGCGAGGCTGGCGACGGGCGCTACCAGGTGCGCTTCCTGATGCGCAAGGTGCGCGACTTCGACACGATCGTCACCGCGAGCGAAAAAGAAGCCCTCATCCTCGAAAACAATCTGATCAAGCAGTACAAGCCGCGCTACAACATCCGGCTGAAAGACGACAAATCCTACCTGAGCGCCAAGGTTACGAAGCACGCGTGGCCGCGAATCACCGTTACGCGGCGAATCGTGAAGGACGGTGGGCGCTACTTCGGCCCATTTGGATCGGCTGACGGATTGCGCGAGACGATCGACGTAATCCGCAAGGTGTTTCCTCTGCGGACTTGCTCCGACGGCGTGTTCCGCAACCGCACGCGCCCATGCCTGGAGTATCAGATCAAGCGATGCCTCGGGCCGTGCTGCCTGCCCGTCGATCGCGAAGAATACGAAAAGCATCTGCACGCCGCCGAGCTATTGCTCGAAGGCAAGAACCTGGAGCTGCTGCGCGAGATGCGCGATCAGATGAAGGCGCACGCGTCGCGCCTCGAATTCGAGGACGCCGCGCGCGTTCGCGACCGGGTGAAAGCGATCGAGAAGACCGTCGAGCGCCAGACCGTGCTGCATCACATGGGAATCGACCAGGACGTGTTCGGTCTCTACCGTGAAGGCGGCGAGATCGAAGCGATCGTGCTGATCGTGCGCGGCGGCAAGCTGACCAGCACGCAGGGCTGGAGTTTCCAGGATCTGGAATTCTCGGATCACGACGTGCTGTCCGATCTGCTGACGCAGTATTACCAGGGCGCGCGCGCGATCCCCGACGAAGTAATCGTCCCGGTCGAGCTCGAGGATGCGGCCGTGCGCGCCGAGCTTCTGACCGAGCGGCGCGGCAAGAAGGCCGAGTTCGTCGTGCCGCAGCGGGGAGACAAGGTGCGGCTGGTCGAGATGGCGCAGGAAAACGCGCGCCAGAGCTTCGCCGCGCGCCGTGACAAGGAACAGACGCGCGAGAAGATGCTCGAAGATCTGCGCACGCGGCTGCATCTCAAAAATTCTCCCAAGCGAATCGAATGCTACGACATCTCGAATCTGCAAGGCTCGATGGTGGTCGGCTCGCAGGTCACGTTCGACGAGGGCGAGCCGCTGAAGGCTCAATACCGCCGCTACCGGATTCGCGGCTTCGAGGGGCAGGACGATTTCGCAAGCCTCGATGAAGTGCTCGGCCGCCGCGTCAAGCGCGCGAAGCAGGAGAATCAATTTCCCGACCTCTGGGTGATCGACGGCGGCAAGGGTCAGCTCAACGTCGCGCTGCAAGTGCTGCGCGAGAACGCTCTGCTCGATCAGATCGATTGCATCTCGCTTGCGAAGCAGCACGTCCTCGACAGGCGCTACGACAAGGAAGTCTCGAAGTCCGAGGAGCGCGTCTTCCTGCCAGGGCGCAAGGATCCGATCGTGCTGCCGAAGAACTCGACCGCGTTATTTCTGCTCGTGCGCGTGCGCGACGAGGCGCATCGCTTCGCGATCACCTACAACCGCGAGCTGCGCCGCCGCGCCCGGATGCGCTCGGTCCTGGATGATATCGAGGGGATCGGCCCGGTGCGGCGCCGCGCGATGCTGCGGCATTTCGGCAGCCTCAAGCGGATTCGTGAAGCCTCGGCCGAGGAGATAGCGCAAGTCAAAGGCATCAACCTGGAACTGGCAGGCGAGATTCGGCGGCATCTCGATGCGATGGCCTCGATCATCGACCGCGCGATGCAGGAAGAAGCCACGGAAGACGCGCGGGAAGATGCAGCCGGAGATGCAGGCGCCGTCAAAGCGGTTGCGCCCGATCTGCCTCGAGCCGAAGACAACGTCGTATGGTAGCGGCCGTGCCGCCCGGCAATCGCTGTGCTCGGACCGCGGGTCTGGAATCCGCGCGCGGTTACTATATGATTAGCAGCGTCGAATAATTAGCTGTCGTCCGATAAGCGCGACTGCTCCAGCGCCGGGCGCGAATCACACATCAAGCAGACTCATCAAGAAGGAAAAGTATCAAGCGCCATGGCCTACAAGCACATCAAGGTTCCCAGCGACGGACAGAAAATCACCCTCGGCAAAAATCATACGCTGAACGTTCCCGACCGCCCGATTATCCCTTTTATCGAAGGCGACGGCACCGGTCCCGATATCTGGCGCGCGTCGCAGTATGTCTTCGATAACGCGGTCGCGAAGATCTATGACGGCAAGCGCAAGATCGCGTGGATGGAAGTTTACGCGGGTGAGAAGCCATTCAAGGAACAGAACACCTGGCTCCCGGATGAAACCGTCGAGGCGTTCAAGGAATTTCTGGTCGGGATCAAGGGTCCTCTCACTACACCGATCGGTGGCGGAATCCGTTCGCTCAACGTCGCGCTGCGCCAGATGCTCGATCTCTACGTATGCCTGCGGCCCGTGCGCTACTTCACCGGCGTGCCGAGCCCGGTGAAACATCCCGAGAAGCTCGACGTGATCATCTTCCGCGAGAACACCGAGGACATCTACGCCGGAATCGAATCGCCGGCCGAGTCTCCGGAAGCGAAGAAGCTCATCAAGTTCCTGCAGGACGAAATGGGCGTCAAGAATATCCGCTTTCCGAATACTTCCGGAATCGGCGTGAAGCCGATCTCGCGCGAGGGCTCCGAACGCCTGATTCGCGCCGCGCTCGATTACGCGCTCCTGCACAAACGCAAGAGCGTGACCTTCGTCCACAAGGGCAACATCATGAAGTTCACCGAAGGCGCGTTCCGCGACTGGGGCTATGAGCTCGTCCGCCGCGAGTACAAGGGCAAAGCGGTGGGATGGGACGATTGCGGCGGCAAGCCTCCGGCAGGCGAGTTGCTGGTTAAGGACGCGATCGCGGATATCACTTTGCAGCAGATTCTGACCCGGCCCGATGAGTTCGACGTCGTCGCGACGATGAATCTCAACGGCGACTACATTTCCGACGCGCTAGCGGCGCAGGTCGGCGGAATCAGCAATACGTGG
>CAWDFL010000004.1:0-472854 GCA_963801665.1 uncultured delta proteobacterium
TACGCATCCAGGTCGGGATGCTGCCGCTCGCGATCGTCTCCCCGCTGCTGCTCGGCGCTCCGCAGATGGCGGCGCAGAGCTACCTGCGCTCATTCTCGCGCGATGCCGAGTACGAGGCCGACACGCTCGGGATCAGGTATGTAGCGCGCGCCGGATACGATCCGGCCGCGACCGCGACGTTCCTTAATACGATGCGCAACTACGAGCAGGTGCAGGCGCTGATCGACGGCCGCAGCGCGGGCTCGATCGATCAGTTCGATTACATGGCGACGCATCCCAACGCTCTCGAGCGCTACCGCCGCGCGCTCGTGCAGGTGTCGCAGACTCCGGTTGCAAATCCGATCGTCAGGCGGCGCGAGTATCTGGCGCATATCGATGGCGTCATTTACGGCGAATCGCCAGAGCAGGGTTTTATCCGCGGCCGGATGTTCGCGCATCCGAAACTCCGCTTCGCCTTCGAGGTGCCGAAAGGCTTCGAGCTATTCGATACCACCGATGCGATCTATGCGGCCGCCGACAACGCGATGATCATCTTCGACAGCGCGCCCGAGACCAGCAGCCTCGCGATGACCGGATATATCCGTCAGGTGTGGGCCAAGGGTATTGAGGTGCGCGAGGTCAGGCGCGGCGAGATAAACGGCCTCGAAGCCGCGACCGCGATCGCGACGGCGCAGACAAAGCAGGGTCCGGTCACCATGCGAATCGTCGCGATTCGGATGGACCCGACGCATATCTACCGTTTTCGATTCATCGCGCCCGCGCCGCGTGCGCAGACGCTCGCACCGGCATTCGCGCAGACCGCGGGCACGCTCAAGAGACTTTCGGCCGCCGAAGCTGCTTCCCTAAAACCGCGCAAAATAAAGCTCGTCACGGTTGCGAAGAACGATACTGTTGCGACCCTGGCCCGGCGCTGCGCTTTTGACAAATATCCGCAGGAGCAGTTTCGCGCGCTCAACGGCCTCGCTCCCGACAGCACCCAAATCCCTTTGCAGCAGGTGAAACTGATTGTCGAGTGATTGGAAATTGCCGCCGCGAGGACTGTAGAATCCCGCCCGAGGTCATCGTCATGCTGAGACATTTTGCGTTTCGTCCGCTGCTCGCGTTCGTATTCGCGTTCACTCTCGCGGGCTCCGCTTTCGCCGCGAACGTCGGCGAAATGGGCGCGATGGGCGCGATGGACATGAGCAATCCGAACGGTGGCGCTATGGCGATGAGCCCGGGCGATACCGACGCGATGTCCTCGATGAATATGCACGATTCGCATATGGCTACCGGCGAGATGGGCAACATGAAGGATCACATGAAGTGGACCGACCTCCGCCCCGCCAATCCCGCCGATACCGAACGCGCGGACAAGCTTGCGGATACGCTCAAGACCGCGCTCGCGAAGTACCAGGACTATCACGCCGCCGAAGCCGCCGGGTTCAAGCCGTTTCATCCCGAGCTCAAGGCGCAGAAGGTCGTCCACTTCACCAAGTGGTGGTACGGGCTCAAAGCACAGTTTGAGTTCAATCCGGCCGAGCCGACTTCTCTGCTCTATGAACGCACTGCGGGCGGCGGATATAAGCTGATCGGAGCGATGTACACCGCGCCGCGACGGTGGGACCCAGACAAGCTCAACCAGCGCGTGCCGCTGAGCGTCGCCCGGTGGCATCAGCACATCGATATTTGCATTCCAAAAAAAGGCGCCGATCCCAAGACCGCCGATTGGACGAAGTTCGGTCCCCGCGGCTCGATCGTTACCGAGCAGGCCTGTACCGCCGCGGGCGGCAGATTCTTTCCGGTCCTCTTCGGATGGATGGTGCATGTCTATCCCTGGGAGACCAATCCGCAGGAAGTCTGGGCGCACTGAGCCGCGATGCCGCTGACCGTCGAGCTCGAGCGCGCGCGCAAGTGCTACGACGGCCTGGTCGCGGTCGATAGCCTGTCGCTCTCCATCTCCGGCGGAGAGATTTTCGGCCTGCTCGGCCCCAACGGATCGGGCAAGACCAGCACCATCCGCATGATGATCGGGATCACGCGGCCCGATAGCGGAGTGGTCCGGGTTTTTGGCAAACCAATTGAGCGCGCGACCCTCAGGCGGATCGGCTACCTGCCTGAAGAACGCGGACTCTACCGCCGGATGACGGTGCGCGAGAACTTGTCGTTCCTCGGACAGCTTGCCGGCCTGACCGCGGCGCAGGCCCTCGAGCACGGACACGCGTGGACGGCGAGGCTCGAACTCAGCGACTGGTTCGAGCGCCGGGTCGAAGAGCTGTCCAAGGGCATGCAGCAGAAGATCCAGTTCGTCGCGGCGTTGATTCACGCCCCCGAATTTATCGTGATGGACGAGCCGTTTGGCGGGCTCGATCCGGTCAACGCCAACGAGCTCAAGGAGATCCTGCTCGAACTGAAAGGGCAGGGCCGCACGATCGTACTTTCAACGCATCGGATGGACCAGGCCGAGAAACTCTGCGACGCGATCTGCCTGATCAACGGCGGCCGCGCGATTCTGCAGGGCAATCTGCGCGAGATAAAATCGCAATACGGCGAGCGCTTCGTACAGATCGATTATGCGGGCGCAAACGGGCTGCTCGCGGGGCATCCGCTGGTCGAGTCGCGCCGCGACTTCGGCAACCATCTCGAACTCAAGCTCCACACCGGCGCCGATCCGCAGGAGCTCCTGCACGCCGCGGCCGCGGCGGCGCGAATCTCGCGCTTCGAGCTGATGGAGCCCTCGCTCGAAGAAATCTTCATCGACCGCGTCGGGCGCCGCGATGCGTAGCCGGGTAAGCCTCCGCAATCTCTGGCTGATCGCGCGGCGCGAGTACCGCGAGCGTGTCCGCACGCGCTCGTTCTGGTTCTCGACCCTGATTCTGCCGGTCATCTTCAGCTCGATGCTGCTGTTGCCGCGGATGGTCGCCAGCGAAGTCGCGGCCAGTTTCGGAGAAGGGGCTCATCCGACGATGCGAATCGCGATCGTCGCGGCGGACCGGGAGCTCGGCGCCAAGATCGCCGCGGATTTGGCGCGAACCGACCCGCGTGGGTTCCTGATCAGCTTCGAATCGACTCCGTCGCCAAAACTGCGCGCGGAACTCGACCGTCAAATCCGCTCGCGCGAGATCGACGGTTATCTATGGATTGACTCCGATCCGTCGGGAGCGCGTCGCGCCGTGTTCGCGCGTCCCGCATCGATCGGATTTGGCGTTGCCAGCGAGCTCGAAGCCGCCGTTTGGTTTGCCTGGACCGAGCGCGAACTCGCGCCGTTCGGAATTGAAACCGATCAGGCGCGCGCGCTGCTGGCGCGAGTGGACTTCCGCACCGCCGACGTGAATCCGCCATCGCTGCATGCTCAAAGCGAAGTCGCGATAGTGATGGTCGCGATGCTCGTCTTCATCATGTTCATCTCGCTGATGTCGTACGGGATCATGGTGATGCGCGCGGTGCTGGACGAGAAAAGTTCCCGAATCACAGAGGTGCTGCTGTGCTCGACCAGCGCGGACGAGCTGATGGCGGGCAAGGTGGCCGGAATCGGCGCGCTCGGAGTCACTCAGGTCGCGATCTGGTTTGTCGCGGCGGCGCTGATCGCCGCAGCAAGCCCGATGGCGCGGGTTGCGGCGCGAGTGCTCGAATCCGGCGGCAGCGCGATCGCGTGGTTCGCGTTTTATTACATCTTGGGCTATCTGCTTTACAGCTCAATCTACGCGGCGGTGGGCGCGTCGTTCAATTCTCCCGACGAAGCCCAGCAGTGGACCTTCGTGATCATGCTGCCGCTCATTGCGACTACGGTATTGGTCGAGCCGGCGATTATCTCGCCCGGGTCGCCGATCGTCGTCGCGGGATCGATTTTCCCATTTTCCTCGCCGGTGCTGATGTACGCGCGAATCTTGATGGGGCATCCGCCGCTATGGCAGATCGCGCTCTCGTCCGCGATCTTGCTCGTGACGGTCTGGATCGCGCTTTCGATCTCGGCGCGGATCTACCGGGTCGGAATCCTGATGTATGGCAAGCGTCCGACGCTGCGCGAGATCGTCAAGTGGCTGCGCTACGCGTAAGCGCCGCAAATTCCGCGGATGTGATTCGATAAAGCACGTGCGGCAATCCCGCGTGAGTGATGTCGCGCTCAAAGCGCATCCCGCATTTCTCCATCACGCCGCGCGAACCGCGATTATGCGGCAGCGTGAACGCGATCACACTTTCCGGAGCAAGGTCGCGAAAGCCGAGCCGCAGAACTTCGGCCGATGCCTCGCTCGCGTATCCCATACGCCACCGGTCGGATCGAATCGCATAGAGCAGCTCGATCTCCGGCGTGCCTTCCAGTTCGAGATGGCGAATTCCCGCGTAGCCGGCAAAACGGTTTCCAGCTTTCTCGAACAACATCCACACGCCGAAACCGTAACGCTCCCAATGCTCGCGCATCCGCGCCAGCGTCGCGCGGCTATGCTCCTCGCCCGCCGGCTGCCCATCGACAGAAAGCGTCGCCATCACGCGCGGATCGCCATGAATCACGCGCAGATGTGGCAAGTCGGTCTCTAGCGGCACGCGTCCGACCAAGCGCGAAGTCTCGAGATCGATCATCGCGGTTTGCGGATTCATCGGGTAGATTCTCGGCTTCGCTCCGTTATTTTAAGCGGCTTCACTTCCATATCGAAGGTTGCTATTTAACTCCACGCCCGAGGCATCGATCCGGCGCTTCAGGTAGTGGGTCAGTTTGACTGACCGACAGTCTTCCATCGTGTTCTAGGATTGTCATTCCCGCGCGTGGCTGCCGCGCGAGGAATCCCGGACGAGCGGCACTGCACATTGACGCGGCTCGGAGCATGGACGCTCCGGGATTCCTCGCGTGCGGCAGCCACGCGCGCGGGAATGACAAGCTGGCGGGCGGTACAAATCCCAAACTGACCCACTACTGCACTTCACTTAAGATTGCCTCATTAGCAGAAAACCGACTATAAGAGATTCTTTAGACAGGACATCCTGCTCAGGCGGTAATTCAGGCGTGGCTAGAAGAAAAATTGCGTTTATCGGCGCCGGCAACGTCGGCGCGACCTGCGCGCATCTGTGTTTTCTGCGCAACCTCGGCGATATCGTTCTCTACGATATTATCGACGGCCTGCCCCAGGGCAAAGCGCTCGATATGGCGGAAAGCGCTCCGGTCCTGGGAATCGACGCCCAGGTTACCGGCACCACCGATATCAAGGATATCGCCGGTGCGGATTGCTGCGTCGTCACGTCCGGTTCGC
The DNA here is from genome assembly GCA_963801665.1 of uncultured delta proteobacterium. Lineage (GTDB taxonomy): Bacteria > Desulfobacterota > Binatia > Binatales > Binataceae > JBARDN01. Next base: position 5,223 of record CAWDFL010000004.1, read on the forward strand.
CGCGCAAGCCCGGCATGAGCCGCGACGATCTGCTGAAAATCAACGCTAAGGTGATGAACGACGTCGGAGCCGCGATCAAACAGTACGCTCCCCAATCGTTCGTGATCGCGGTGACCAATCCGCTCGACGCGATGGTGACGCAGCTCAAGCGCGTGACCGGTTTCCCCAAGCATCGCATCGTAGGACAGGCGGGCGTGCTCGATTCCGCGCGCTACCGGACCTTCCTTGCGATGGAGCTGAAAGTCTCGGTCGAGAGCGTGAGCGCGACAGTTCTTGGCGGCCACGGCGACGACATGGTTCCGGTGCGCAGCTATACGACGATCGGCGGCGTGCCGGTGGCCAAGCTGATTGCGGCCAAGCGGCTCGACGAAATCGAGACCCGCACCCGCAACGGCGGCGGCGAAATCGTCAACCTGATGAAGACCTCGTCCTACTATGCCGCCGGAAGCGCGACCTACAAGATGGTCGAGTCGTACATCCTCGATCGCAAGGAAGTGGTCCCGTGCGCGGCGTACCTCGAAGGCGAATACGGTGTGAAGGGCTTGTACGCGGGCGTGCCGGTAGTGATCGGAGGAGGCGGCGTCGAGCGCGTGATCGAGATCGAGCTGACCGCGGCGGAGAAGCAGGCCTTCGACAGCTCCGTCGCACACGTGAAGGAACTGGTCGACGCGATGGACAAGGTAATCGCGGCGGGGAACTGACCGCGAGGCGTGTCCGAGCGGTCACCCTGAGCGAAACGAAGGGTCTCAGTTTGCAAAGCGAAGGGTCACGTCATGCGAATAGAATCGTCGCTGGCGCGGTTCCCGATTTTTCCCGGAAGTTGTTTTCAGAGGGTAGTTGATGAACATCCACGAATTTCAGGCCAAGCAGATTCTCGGACGCTTTGGCGCGCCCGTACCGAAGGGACAAGCGGCATCGACGCCCGACGAGGCTGCGGCCGCATACACCGCGCTGGGCGTGCCCAAGGTCGTTATCAAGGCGCAGATCCATGCGGGCGGACGCGGCAAGGCGGGCGGTGTGAAGCTGATCTCCTCAGCCGACGAGGCGCGCAAGTTCGCCCAGGGCATCCTCGGCAAGCCGCTGGTCACCCATCAAACGGGACCCGAGGGCCGCGTCGTCGGGCGGGTGTATGTCGAAGAGGCGAGCGCCGTCGCGCGCGAGCTTTACCTGGGGATGCTGGTCGATCGAAAAGCCGGTGCCGTTTCGGTTATAGCCAGCACAGAAGGCGGCATAGAGATCGAGGAGGTCGCCGCGAAGACGCCCGACCGCATCATCACCAAGGTCGTCGATCCGCTGCTCGGCTTGGCGCCATTTCTGGCGCGCGAGGTCGCGTTCGCGCTCGGACTCAAGGACAAGCAGGTCAATCAGTTCGTCGGACTTCTCAGCGCGATCTACAAGGCGTTCGTCGAGACTGACGCGTCGCTGGTCGAGATCAATCCGCTGGTGGTGACGCAGGATGGTCGAGTCATCTGCCTGGACGCCAAGATGTCGTTCGACGACAACGGGCTCTTCCGTCATCCCGATATCCGCGAGCTGCGCGACCCGAACGAGGAAGACAAGGACGAGACCGAGGCGGCGAAATACGACCTGAGTTTCGTGCATCTGGACGGCAACATCGGATGCATGGTCAACGGCGCGGGACTGGCGATGGCGACGATGGATATCGTCAAGTTCTTCGGCGCCGAGCCGGCCAATTTTCTCGACGTCGGCGGCGGCGCCAACACCGAGAAGGTCGCGGCCGCGTTCCGGATCCTGCTCTCCGACAGCCGCGTCAAAGCTGTGCTGATCAATATCTTCGGCGGGATCATGCAGTGCGACGTGCTCGCGCAGGGCGTGGTCGAAGCCGCGCGCCAGGTCAAGCTCAGCATCCCGCTCGTGGTCAGGATGGAAGGAACTAACGTCGACAAGGGCAAGAAAATTCTGGCCGAGTCGGGAATCAAGGTGATCGCCGCGGCCGACATGGCCGACGCCGCGCGGCGCGTGACCCAGGCAATCGGAGTGGGGAAGTAATCGGCAATGAGCATTCTCGTCAACAAGAACACCCGCGTCCTGACCCAGGGCATCACCGGCGCGACCGGACAGTTTCACACCCGCGCGTGCAAGGAGTACGGCACCCAGATGGTGGGCGGAGTGGTGCCGGGCAAGGGCGGCACGACCTTCGAGGGGATTCCGATCTTCGACACCATCGAGCAGGCAGTGCGCGCGACAGGAGCCAACGCGACGGTCAGCTATGTACCGCCGGCGTTCGCGGCCGATGCGATCCTGGAAGCGATCGCGGCCGAGCTTCCGCTGGTCATCTGCATCACCGAGGGCATCCCGGTGCTCGACATGGTGAAAGTAAAGCATTACTTGAAGTCTTCCAAATCGCGCCTCATCGGACCCAACTGCCCGGGAATTATCACGCCGGGCGAGTGCAAGATCGGGATCATGCCGGGGTATATCCACAAGCCGGGCCGCGTCGGCGTGGTTTCGCGCTCGGGAACCCTGACCTACGAGGCGGTGCATCAGCTCACTCAGCTCGGGATCGGGCAGTCGAGCTGCATCGGGATCGGCGGCGACCCGATTGTCGGGACCAATCACACCGAAGCGATGCGCCTGTTTAACGAGGATCCGGCGACCGACGCGGTGATCATGATCGGCGAGATCGGCGGAACGGCCGAAGAAGAGGCCGCCGATTATGTGAAGCATCACTTTAAGAAACCCGTCGTGGCGTTTATCGCCGGCCAGACCGCTCCGAAGGGCCGCAGGATGGGCCATGCGGGCGCGATAATCTCCGGCGGACGCGGCACCGCCGCCGACAAGATCGCGGCGCTCAAGGCGGCAGGGATCACCGTCGCGATGAGCCCCGCTGATTTGGGCTCGACGATGAAGGCCGTGCTCGACGGCAAAGCCGCGAAAAATTAGCGGCACAGACGAGATCAACCAGATGGAAAAAACTCTCGCGATCATCAAGCCTGACGCGGTTTCGCGCGGACTGACCGGCGACATCCTGAAGCGTATCGAGGCCTCGGGCCTCTCGATTCGCGCGATTCGCAAGCTGCATCTCTCGCAAGAGCAGGCGCAGATGTTCTATGCGGTGCACAAGGCGCGGCCATTCTATGGCGACCTGTGCAAGTACATGACCTCGGGACCGGTGGTGGTCGCGGTGCTCGGCGCCGACGGCGCGATCGCAAAGTGGCGCGAGCTGATGGGCGCGACCGATCCGAAAAAAGCCGCGCCGGGCACGATTCGCCGCGAGTTCGGCCAGAATATCGAAGCCAACGCGACCCACGGCTCCGACGCGCCGGAAACCGCGGCGCAGGAAATCGCCTTCTTCTTCCCCGCAATGGAAATTCTGCCCTGAGGTCCGCCTGACCTCATCCTTTTTGACCTGAAGACGCGTCGTGGGGACATCCTGCTCTCACGCGCGCATTTCGGTTACAATTGGGGGTTCATGAACCCCGCCGACGAGCATATTGACGACTCGCCCGATTCTTCCAGCGCGTCGCGCGATATCCGCGACCTCCTGCTGGAGGACCTCGAGGCCGCGGTCGCGAGCGTCGGTGAGCGCCCGTATCGCGCGCGCCAGATTGCGCATTGGCTCTGGCAGAAGGGCGTCGATTCCTTTGACGCGATGCGCGAACTGCCGGCGGCTCTGCGAATTGAGCTGGCCGAGCGCTTCACGCTCGCTCCCGCCGCAGTCTCCACTGTCAGACGCTCGACCGACGGCACGCGCAAGCTCCTGCTGCGGCTCGGCGATGGCGAGGAAATCGAGACGGTCATCATTCCGTCGGAGGATCGCACGACGCTGTGCCTCTCCTCGCAGGCGGGATGCGCGATGGGATGCGAGTTCTGCGCGACGGCGCGGATGGGACTGCATCGCAATTTGACCACCGCCGAGATCGCGGGACAGATTTTCGCCGCGCGGCGCGAGCTCAATCCCGACGAGCGTTTGACCAACTACGTTTTCATGGGGATGGGCGAGCCTCTGGCCAACTATCCGCGCCTTATTCGCACGCTAAATGTGATGACTGCGGCGTGGGGGATGGCGATCTCGCCCCGGCGCATTACGGTTTCGACCGTCGGGCTGGTCCCGATGATGGAAAAGCTGCTCGCCGAAATTCCGGTCAACCTCGCGGTGTCGCTGCACGCGACGACGGACGAGCTTCGCGACCGGCTGGCGCCGATTAATCAGCGTTATCCTTTGGCCCAACTGCTCGACGCGTGCCGCCGTTTGCCGCTCAAGAGCCGGAGCAGGATTACGTTCGAGTACGTGATGCTGGCGGGAGTGAACGACAGCGTCGACGACGCGCGCCGGTTGGTAAAGCTGCTCGCGCCGCAGCGCGCAAAGGTCAACCTGATCTTCTTCAACCCCTTTGCCGACAGCATCCTGGATCGCAGTCCGCGCGCTGCCGTAGAGGCCTTTCAAGCGATCCTGCATCGCGGTAACTTGACCGCTACCATCCGCGAGAGCAGGGGGCTCGATATCGCGGCGGCATGCGGCCAACTCTGCGCGGAGAATCATCTCGACAAGGGCGCGAGCGCGCTCGTCGGCGCGGCTGATGAGGCTGGGACGGAGGGGCGGGACTAGCGATGGCGCGAAAAACACTGGGCGTAATTGGGGGCAGCGGCTTCTACAATATGCCCGGACTCGAGCAGGTCGAGCAGATCGAACTCGATACGCCCTTCGGCAAACCGTCGGACCCGTATTATCGCGGCCGGATCGGCGAAATCGAAGTGGTATTTCTCGCGCGCCACGGCAAAGGTCATCGGTTTTTGCCCAGCGAGATAAATTATCGCGCCAACATTTTTGGAATGAAGCAGCTTGGCGCCGAGTACCTGGTCTCGGTCAGCACGGCCGGCTCGCTCAAGGAAGATATTCATCCGGGCGAGCTCGTGGTGCCCAACCAGTTCATCGATCGCACCTTCAAACGGCCCTCGTCGTTCTTCGGCAACGGGATGGTGGTGCACGTGTCGCTGGCCGATCCCGTCTGCCCCGATCTCGCGCGCGATCTGGCCGCCGCTGGACGCAGTGTCGATCCGACGCTGCACGAGGGTGGTACTTATCTCTGCATGGAGGGGCCGCAGTTCTCGACCCGCGCGGAATCAGATCTCTTTCGCATGTGGAACGCCGACGTGATCAGCATGACCGCGATGCAGGAAGCGCGGCTCGCGCGCGAGGCCGAGCTTTGCTACGCGGTGCTGACGCTGGTGACCGATTACGATTGCTGGCATGCGAGCGTAGCGGCGGTCGATATCGGCGAGATCCTGCGCGTGATGCGCGCCAACGTCGAGAAGGCGCAAGCTGCCGTCGCGCGGATGGCGGCAACGCTCGCCCCGCGCGAACGCACCTGCAAATGCGCCAGCGCGCTGGCCGGCACGATCATTACCGATCCGGCGGTAATCCCCTCGAAGATGAAACGGGAGCTCGGGCTCCTGGTCGGCAAATATCTAAACTGAACCGGGAGCATGCATAACAGATGAGTATCGTGGTGGTCGGCTCAGTCGCCTATGATTCGCTGGAGACGCCGAGCGGCAACGCGCCTGACGTGCTGGGCGGCTCGGCGACCTATTTTTCGGTGGCCGCGCGATTCTTTGCACCGGTCAGTGTCGTCGCCGTGGTCGGTTCCGACTTCAGGCCGGAGTCGCGCCAGTTGCTCGTCGATCGGAGCATCGACTTGCGCGGCCTCGAGCAGCGTCCCGGCAAGACCTTCAGATGGCACGGGCGCTATCATGAGGACATGAATCATCGCGATACGCTGTCGCTCGCGCTCAACGTGTTTGAAAGCTTTTCTCCGGTGCTGCTGCCCGACCAGCGGCGCTGCGACTACCTGTTCCTGGCGAATATCGCGCCCGAGCTGCAGGAGCGCGTGCTCGCGCAGGTGCAAAGCCCCAAGCTGGTGGCGGGCGACACCATGAATCACTGGATCGAGAACTCCGGCCCCGAGCTGAAGCGGCTGCTGTCGCATCTGGACATCCTGACGCTGAACGATGAAGAGGCGCGAATGCTCTCGGGCGAGCACAATCTGGTCAAGGCGGGACGTGGAATCCTCAAGATGGGACCGAAGACCGTGCTGGTGAAGCGCGGGGAATATGGCGTGCTGCAATTTTCGCGCGAGGCGATGTTCGCGGTGCCGGCCTATCCGTTGGAAGAGGTGATCGATCCAACCGGCGCGGGCGATACGTTCGCCGGCGCGTTCATGGGCTACCTTGCACGCAACGGCCGCGTCACCGAGGCCTCGCTGCGCACGGCGGTCGTCTACGGCAGCGTGCTCGCGTCGTTCGTGGTCGAGAAATTCTCGCTCGACCGCCTGCTCTCGCTGACCTGGGAAGAGATCGACAACCGCTACCGCGCCTTCATCGAACTGACCGACTCGCATCACAGCCGATGGACCTCTCAATAGTCGTCCCGTTGTATAACGAGCGCGACAATCTTGCGCCGCTGCATCACGATCTTGCGGCGGTGCTCGAACCGCTCGGTCTCTCGTACGAGATGATTTTTATCGACGACGGCTCCGACGACGGCTCGCTGGAGGTGCTGCGCCGCGTCAAGGAATCCGACCCTCATGTCCGCGTGATCCGCCTTGCGCGCAACTCCGGCCAGACCGCGGCGCTCGCCTGCGGATTCACCAACTCGAAGGGCGATATAGTGGTCGCGATCGACGGCGACGGAGAGAACGATCCCCGCGATATCCCACGTCTGCTCGAACGCATGAGCGGTGGGTTCGATATAGTGAGCGGATGGCGCACGGAGCGCTGGAAGGGCGCGCGCCTGACACGGCGGCTGCCGTCGGTCGCGGCCAACTCTCTCATCTCGAAAATCACCAGCGTGCGGCTGCATGATTACGGATGCACGCTCAAGGCCTATCGCGGCGACATGGTCCGCCAACTGCGCCTGTACGGCGAGATGCATCGTTTCGTGCCCGCGATCGCGGCGGAGCAGGGCGCGCGGATCACCGAACTGGAAGTGGGCTTCAGACCGCGGCGCTCCGGCGCGTCGAAGTACGGACCCGGCCGAATCCTGCGCACATTTTTGGATCTGATCACGGTCCGGTTTCTCTCCGGATATTCGACGCGCCCAATCCAGGTTTTCGGCGCGATCGGCGTGGTGCTCGGCGGCCTCGGCACGCTATGGACCGCGTGGCTGGTGTTCGAGAAAATCATACTCGGGCATCCGCTCGCCGATCGTCCCGCGCTGCTGCTGGCGGTCCTGCTGGTGGTGGTCGGCGTGCAGTTGGTCAGTATCGGGCTCCTGGGAGAGATGCTCGCGCGGACGTATCACGAGTCGCAGGGCAAACAGATTTACGTCATCAAGGAAGAGTTTTAGGTCGGGGCTATACCTATGAATATAGCAGTCATCGGCACCGGCTACGTCGGGCTGGTCAGCGGCACTTGCTACGCTGAGAGCGGCAACGAAGTGATCTGCGTCGATATTGACGCCAAACGAATCGCCGCGCTCAACGAGGGCAAGGTCCCGATCTACGAGCCGGGCCTCGAAGAGCTGGTCCGCCGCAACGCCAAGGAAGGCCGGCTGCAGTTCACGCTCGACACGGTCGCCGCGGTCGCGCAATCGATGGTTTCATTTATTGCGGTCGGCACGCCGATGAGCAAATCAGGCGCCGCCGACCTGAGCGGAGTGTTCAAAGCGGTCGAGGACGTCGCGAAATCGGTCAGCGGCTATCACATAATCGTTATTAAGAGCACCGTTCCGGTCGGCACCAACGAAAAGGTGCGTGAGCTCCTCACGCGGATGGGGAAGCATCAGGTGGACGTCTGTTCGGTGCCGGAATTTCTGAAGGAAGGCTCGGCGGTCGAGGACTTCATGCGCCCGGACCGCGTCATAATCGGCAGCCGCAGCGATCGCGCGACAGCGATCCTGCGCGAGATTCACACGCCGTTCGTGCGCACCGACAATCCGATTCTCGTGATGGATCCGAAATCTGCCGAGCTGTCGAAATACGCGGCGAACTCGATGCTCGCGCTCAGGATCTCGTTTATCAACCAGATTGCGAACTTGTGCGACGCAGTCGGTGCGGATATCAGCTCGGTGCGGCGCGGCCTCGGTTCCGACCGCAGGATCGGCTCGCAGTTCCTGTTCCCTGGCGTCGGTTATGGCGGCTCGTGCTTTCCCAAGGACGTGCAGGCGCTGATTCATACCGCGTCGGAGAACAAGCTGAATTTTTCGCTGCTCAAGGCCGCCCAGGAGGTTAACGCCGAGCAGAAACGCGTACTGCCGATGCGCGTGAAGGAGCATTTCGGCGACGATCTGACCGGAAGGACCTTCGCGATCTGGGGCTTGGCGTTCAAACCGCGCACCGACGACATGCGCGAGGCGCCGTCGATCGTCGTGATCGACGAATTGATCGCGGCGGGCGCGAAGGTGCAGGTGCATGATCCCGAGTCGCTCAATAACGCGCGCGCGATGCTCGGAAATCGCGTCAGCTACCACAAAACCAATTATGCGGCGTTGAAGGGCGCCGACGCGCTGCTGATCTGCACCGAATGGAACGAGTTCCGCCATCCGAATTTCCAGCGGATCAAGGCCGAGCTCAAACAGCCGGTGATATTCGACGGCCGTAACCTGTATGATCCAGATCTGATGAAAGCTCTCGATTTCAAATACTACTCGATCGGACGGTCTCCGGTCTGAGCGCAGGACATTTGCGATGCGAATTCTCGTAACCGGCGGCGCGGGCTTTATCGGGTCGCATACCGTCGATGCGCTGATCAAAGCTGGCGCAGGCGATGTCGCGATCCTCGACGATCTGTCGGCCGGCAAGCGTGATCAGGTCAATCCGAAGGCGCGGCTGCATCAGGTCGATCTTCGCGACGCGCCCGCGGTGCGCGAGGTCGTCGCGCGCGAGCGGCCCGAGGCGATTTATCATATGGCCGCGCAGATGGACGTGCGGCGCTCGGTCGCGGACCCCGCCTTTGACGCGCAGGTTAATATCGTTGGGTTTCTGAACCTGATCGAGGCCGCGCGCGAGCACGGACTGAAGCGAGTGGTGTTTTCCTCGACCGGAGGCGCGATTTACGGCGAACAGGATACTTTCCCCGCCGACGAAGAGCATCCGCGCCGCCCGGTCAGTCCGTACGGAATCGCCAAGCTATCGACCGAGGCCTACCTGTTCTACTACCGCGTGGAGTACGGAATCGACTATCTGGCGCTGCGCTACGGCAATGTCTATGGACCGCGCCAGGATCCTCATGGCGAGGCGGGCGTGGTCGCGATTTTCAGCGGACGAATTCTCGAGGGCAAGCCGTGCACGATCTATGGCGACGGCTCGCAGACGCGCGACTACGTTTTCGTGGGCGACGTGGTGCGCGCCAACGTCTCTGCGCTGAGCGCCAAGGCTTCGGGAATCGCGATCAATATCGGAACTGGAATCGAAACCAGCGTCAACGATCTCTACTCGAACCTTGCCTCGATCGCGGATTTTCCGACCGCCGCCGAGCACGGTCCCGCGCGTCCCGGCGAGCAGAAACGCTCGGTGATCTCGCCCGCGCGCGCAGAGAAAGAGCTCGGATGGCGCCCGGTCACGGCGCTGCGCGACGGGCTGGCCGAGACTTTCAAATATTTCAAGGCGCACAGGAAGTAAGCGGGCCTCAATGACGGACCCGGCATCGATTCGCAACTTTTCGATTATCGCGCATATCGATCACGGCAAATCCACGCTTGCCGATCGATTGCTGGAGCGCACCGGTGCGCTCACCAAGCGCGAGTTGAAGGAGCAGTTTCTCGACTCGATGGACCTGGAGCGCGAGCGCGGCATCACGATCAAAGCGCGCAGCGTGCGCCTGTCCTACACCTCGCGTGCGGGCAAGTCCTACGTGCTCAACCTTATCGACACTCCGGGCCACGTGGATTTCGCCTACGAGGTTTCGCGCAGCCTGGCCGCGTGCGAGGGCGCGTTGCTGGTCGTCGATGCGAGCCAGGGGGTCGAGGCGCAGACGCTGGCCAATGTTTATCTCGCGCTCGATCACGGACTCGAAATTATTCCGGTGATCAACAAGATCGATCTTCCCGGCGCCAACGTCGAGCGAACCCGCCAGCAGATCGAGGAAGTGATCGGCCTGCCCGCCGACGACGCGATCCTGACCAGCGCGAAAGAGGGTGTCGGAATCGACGAAGTGCTCGAGACGATCGTCGCGAGAATTCCCGCGCCCAAGGCAAATCGCGACGAGCCGCTGCGCGCTCTTATCTTCGATAGCTGGTACGACAGCTACGAAGGCGTCGTGGGTCTCGTGCGCGTGACCAGCGGCGAGCTGCGCCCGCAAATGAAGATCCGCCTGATGGCGACGGGTGCTGCCGGCGAGGTGATGCGCCTGGGTCATTTCACGCCGCACGAGCAACCTGCCGAGGTGCTCGGCCCGGGCGAGGTCGGCTACGTCGTTGCGGGAATCAAGACGGTCGCCGATATGCGCGTGGGCGACACCGTGACTGATGCGGAACATCCTGCGGCCGAGCCGCTTCCCGGCTTCAAGGAACTCAAGCCGATGGTCTTCGCGGGGCTTTACCCGACCGAGGCGAACCAATACCCGGCGCTACGCGACGCGATCGAAAAACTTACTCTCAACGACGCGAGCCTCATTTGCGAGCCCGAATCCTCGCAGGCCTTGGGCTTCGGCTTTCGCGCGGGATTTCTCGGGCTACTGCACATGGAGATCGCGCAGGAGAGGCTCGAGCGCGAATTTGGAATCAACCTGATCGTGACCGCGCCCACCGTCGCTTACCGGATTCGGACCACGTCGAACACCACCATGATGGTCGATAATCCGGCGCTGCTTCCGCCGGAAAATTCGATCGAGGCGATCGAGGAGCCGTTCATCATCTCGTCGATCCATATGCCCGAGGAATTTCTGGGCGCCGTGATGAAGCTGTGCGAGGATCGCCGCGGCCTGCAGCGCGATCTCAAGTACCTGGGCGACAAGCGCGTCATCCTGCACTACGAACTTCCGCTGGCGGAGATCGTGTTCGACTTTTACGACCGGCTGAAATCGGTCAGCCGCGGCTACGCGTCGCTCGATTACGATTTTCTGGACTTCCGGCCGGGGCCTCTGGTTAAATTGGATATCAGGATCAACGGTGAAATAATCGACGCGCTCTCGATAATTGTGCATCGTGACAAGGCTTACGAACGCGGCCGCGCGCTATGCTCGAAGATGCGGGAGCTGATTCCGCGGCAGATGTTCGAGGTTGCGATTCAGGCCGCGATCGGCGCCAAGATTATCGCGCGGGAATCTATCAGCGCGCTGCGAAAGAACGTCACCGCGAAATGCTACGGCGGCGATATCACGCGCAAACGCAAGCTCCTCGAGAAACAGAAGGAAGGCAAAAAGCGGATGAAGCAGGTCGGCCGCGTCGAAATTCCGCAGGAGGCCTTCCTGGCCCTGCTGAAGGTCGGGGAGTAGCCCCGATGAGCGAACCCCTGCGCTCCGCCGAGCGCCATGAAGTCGCCGCGAGGGCGGTTCCCGCCGCGCGCAAGTCGGTCCTGCGCGAATACGGCGAGGCGCTGGGAATCGCGCTCCTCTTGGCGATTCTGATCCGCACTTTTTTTATCCAGGCCTACGAAATTCCGTCGGGCTCGATGGAGCCGACGCTGCTGGTCGGCGATCATATTCTCGCCAACAAGCTGGTCTATGGTTTCCGGATGCCGGATTCGATCTTCGGCCTGACTCCCTTCGGTCTTCCTTACGGGCACTACCTCTTTCGCTTCGAGCCGATTCATCGCGGCGACGTGGTCGTGTTCGTCTATCCGCGCAACCCTAGCGAGGACTACATCAAGCGCGTAGTCGGAATCGCGGGCGACGTTGTCCAGATCAAGGACGGCAAGGTATGGCTCAACGGCGCGCCGATGGACGATCCTCACGCGCACTTCGAGGTTCCCGACTCCGACCGCTCAACCTCGCAGGTGCGCGACTACTTCGGTCCGGTCACCGTCCCGCCGGGCAATCTGTTTATGATGGGTGATAATCGCGACGACAGCTCTGACAGCCGCTTCTGGGGCTTCGCGCCCGAGGACAATGTCGAAGGCCGCGCGATGGTGATCTACTGGTCGTGGGACGGCGACGAGGGTGGTATCCTGCCGCTACGATGGTCGCGTTTCGGGATGCCGGTCCGGTAGGATCGCACGGCTCGTCGGGAAAGGCGCTGATGATTGATCAGGAACGTATCGCGGAGATGGCGGAATAGGGGTGGCGATGGGCGAGCCGTTGCGCACGATGAAGCCTTCCGCGTCGAAGCCGACGGGGTCCTCGCGCTCGGCGCCGCCTGCGCAGAAATCGGTCGCTCGCGAGTACGTCGAGGCGCTGGTGATCGCGCTGCTGCTCGCGGTCGTGATCAGGACGTTTTTCGTCCAGGCGTACAAGATTCCCTCCGGATCGATGGAACCAACGCTGCTGGTGGGCGACCACATTCTCGTCAACAAGCTTATCTACGGGCTACGGATGCCGGACACGCTCTTCGGGATCGAGATTGCCTCGGCGCCGTTCGGCAGGTACTTGTTCCGAATCGAGCCGATTCATCATGGCGACGTGGTGGTGTTCGTGTTTCCGCCCGATCCGACCAAAGACTTCATCAAGCGGGTCATCGGACTTCCTGGCGACACCGTCGCGGTCAAGAACGGCAAGGTATGGCTCAACGGCGCGCTGATGCCCGATCCTCATGCGCATTTCGAGGTGCCCGACGCGGACCGCTCGGCGGTCTCGCCTCGCGACAACTTTCCGCAGATCGGCACGGGAGCCGACACGCTCGGCGCGGTGACCGTTCCGCCGGGAAAGATTTTCGTGATGGGAGATAATCGCGATCGGAGCTACGATAGCCGCTTCTGGGGTTTCGTCCCGGAAGACAATGTCGAGGGGCGCGCGATGATTATCTACTGGTCGTGGGACGCCGAGGGCAGCGGCTTTCTGCCTGTCCGATGGTCGCGCTTCGGGATGATTGTCCATTAGCCGAAAGGAGCGTCGTGTGGCTGCTGCTGAAGACGGTGTAACAAGAATCGGCGCGATGCTCGAAGAGATGGGCGCGCGCTTCGAATTGGTGATCGAAGCGGTGTCGGGCTACGGCGGCCGCCTCGACGCGCTGCGCCAGGAACTCTTCGCCCAGTTCGCCGAAGTCGGAAGCCAGATTCGTTTTCTCTCGGATCAGATTGGCGAGAACCGGCGCGGAATCGCGACCATCCGGGCTGACCTTGGCGCGGAGATGATCCGCCTCGGCGAGACGCTCGGCCGCACGCGCGTCGAGTTCCGCGAACAGATAGGGGCCGCCGAGCGCGCGCTGCAGCAGGAGATCGGCGCACGCGCCGCCGAGTCGCGCGAGCATACCACCGCCGCGACGGTCCGCGCCGCCGACGATACCGGCGCGAAGCTTGGCGAAATCACCGGCACCGCCGCCAAAAAAATCACCGCCGAGCTCGCCAAGACCAACAAGGCGCTCGCAACCCTCGCGCGCAAATTCGAGCGCTTCGACGATCGAATCACGGTATCAACCCGCGACCAGGACCAGCGCCTCCGCAAGCTCGAGCAGCGCCGCAAATCCGCAGGATAATAGCTGCCTGATTCCTCCCCCGTTTTTTCACGGGGGAGGATTAAAGGAGGGAGTGCAGCGCCGAAGTTCCCGCGTCGGCAGAAGCTGCTCGACCCTTTGATCCAATACCTATTCGTCGGTAGTGGGTCAGTTTGAGATTTGTACCGTTACCAGCTTGTCATTCCCGCGCGCGTGGCTGCCGCGCGCGAGGAATCCCGAGGCGGCCATGCTCCGCGCGGCGTCCGCGTGCAGTGCCCTGTCGCCCGGGATTCCTCGCGCGGCAGCCACGCGCGGGAATGCCAACCGTACGACACGCGCAACCTGGAATCCGAATGGCGTACGACCGAAGATCGTCGGTCAGTCAAACTGACCCACTACCTATTCGTCGCAGCGCTTGATTTTCTGAAGCGACGGCGCAATAATTGAAACACCTTTAATCCGCTACTGAGATAGCGGGAAGGTTAACATGATGAATTTCTCTAGCATTGTCCTACCCGGCTGCATCTGCGGTCGGGATTTTTTTTGCTCGACTTCGAATCCGAGCTTGCGCGATGATTCATAAGCCGGAAGTCGCGCTCGACGCCACTGCGATCGCACGATCGGTCAAGCGAATCGCGCATGAGATCTTCGAGCATAGTGACGGTGCGGGCGCGCTCGTGCTGGTCGGAATCGTACGCCGCGGCGCCTTCCTCGCCGAGCGAATCGCCGCGGAATTGACGCGCGCAGGCCATGCCGAGATCCCGGTCGGCACGCTCGACATTTCGTCTTACCGCGACGACGGCAAAGGCGCGCCCGGCGATCCGCGCCTGCTCGCGCGCGATATTCCGTTCTCGCTCGATGACAAGCGCGTGGTGCTGGTGGATGACGTCCTCTACACCGGACGAACCGTGCGCGCCGCACTCGACGCGCTGTCCGACCTCGGGCGCGCGGATTCGATTCAGCTCGCGGTGCTGGTTGATCGGGGCGAGCGCGAGCTTCCGATCCGCGCCGACTATATCGGCAAGAATATCCAGGCTCCGGCTGGACAGCGGGTCTATGTCCGGCTGGCCGAAGTCGACGGAACCGACGCGGTCGTGATCGGCAACGGAAAATGACGCGCCTTGGCAAAATCGATCTGGTCTCGATCGAGGATCTCGCGCTGCCTGAGATCGAGCGCATCTTCACGCTCGCCGATAGTTTCGCAGCCGCGCTCGAGCGCGGTGAGTCGCTCTCGCTCGCGAGCGGGCTCATCATGGCGACGCTCTTCTACGAGCCGTCCACCCGCACGCGGCTCAGTTTCGAATCCGCGATGCATCGGCTCGGCGGCGCCGTGATCAGCTCGGCCGACATGAGTGCGAGCTCGGCGGCCAAGGGCGAGAGCCTGGCCGACACGGCGCGAATCGTCAGCGGCTACGCGGACCTTATCGTGCTGCGGCATCCGCATGACGGCGCGGCCCGCGTCGCGGCCGACTACGCACCGTGCCCGATTATCAACGCCGGCGACGGCAGCAGGGAGCATCCGACTCAGACGCTATGCGATCTGTTCACCCTGCGGCGCAAGAAGGGCCAGCTAAAGGGACTCACTGTCGCGCTGTGCGGAGATTTGAAATTTGGCCGCACTGTCCATTCGCTGATCTACGCGCTCGCGCGCTTCGGCGCGAATATCGTCGCGGTCCCGACCGCCGGCATGAACGTGCCCGATTACGTGCTCGAGCGGCTCGCGGCGGAACGCCATTACAGTTTCTCGACCGTCACGATGGACGAGCTCAAGTCGCTGGCGGGCGGTCTCGACGCGCTCTACCTGACGCCGAGTGCGCCGCATCAGATGGCGCTGTTCACCGGCGAGGTGCCGCTCGACAAGATTCCTGCCGCCGAGCCGCCTGCCTCGCTCGACGCATTTTACGTCACGCGGCTGCAGAAGGAGCGAATCGCAGTCAAGGACGCAAAGCCTGCCGACTACGTCCGCTTCGACGCGAGCGCACTGAAGGGGCATCGCGCGCAGGAAGCCGTCGTGATGCATCCGCTGCCGCGGACCGGGGAACTCGCTTATGAGCTCGACGCTGATCCTCGCGCGGTATACTTCGAGCAGGCCGCCGCCGGCGTGCCTGTAAGAATGGCGCTGATCGCGTGGCTCCTGGAGCAGACGCGAGGAGCGCGGCGCGCGCCCGCCGCGTCCGCCGAGAATGTCCGCATCAAGGCCGAGCCGGCGCCGCGATGCGCTAACCCGAATTGCATTACCCGATTCGAGGGCGCTCATCTGCCTCCGCGTTTCAAACTCACGCGCGCGGTCGAGCGCAGTGTGCTGCCGCTGCGTTGCGATTTCTGCGAGCGCGAGCTGCGGGTCGAATTCGTCGGCCACGCGCGAACCCATCGCTACTACCGCTACGATGAAAGCCTGTACGGTTACGTGCGCCAGTGGATTGCCGAGGATTCTCTGGCGGTGTTCGAAAGCGTCAAGCAGGCCGAGGAGACCGGCTACGAACCCTACAAGCGCGGCCCTCAGCGCGAGGTGATGAACGCGGACGAAATCGAGCGCGCGGTCGATTCGATGGCCGCGCAGGTGATCGCCGACGTTACGGATCTCACCAACGTCTCGATCGTTGGGGTTGTCAGTCATGGTGCGATGCTCGCGATGCGGATGCGCGATCGGATCGCAGCCAAATCCGGAGTCCGTCCGCCCACCGCCGCGCTGGACCTCTACAATCCCGCGGAGACGATCGTCGCGCTCGACAGCGGCGAGCCGCTGGCCGTGACGGATCGCGTCATAATAATTGTCGACGACGTACTCAACAGTGGATGGACTGTGCAGCGCGCGATGACCACGCTATGGCAGCAGGGGCGGCCCGCGTCGGTGAAGCTCGCCGTGCTGATCGACCGCGGCCATCGCCTCGTTCCGATTCGCCCCAACTACGTCGGCAAGAATATTCCAACCTCGCGCACCGATCGCGTGCAGGTGCGCCTCGCGCTTCCCGACTCCGGCGGAAAGCATCCCGCGCACGACCGCGCGATGATCTACTCGATGGTCGAGGCGCTGAAGGCCCCGGAGAGCGTCGGATGACCACCGCAATGCTCATCTGCGGCGGACGCGTGATCGATCCCGCCTCGGGAATCGATGGCGATTTTGATCTCCTCGTACAGAACGGCGAGATTGAGGCGGTCGAGCGGGCCGGTTCGATCGAAAATCCTGCCGACACCGTTGTAATTGACGCGGCCGGATGCTGGGTCGTACCAGGCCTCATCGACGCGCATGTGCATCTGCGCGACCCCGGCTTCCCGGAAAAGGAAACCATCACGAGCGGCCTGCGCGCCGCCGCCGCCGGTGGATTCACCGCTGTTGCCGCGATGGCTAACACCAATCCGGTGAACGACTCGCCTGCGACGACCGCGTACATGCTCGGACGCGCGGACGACGCGCATGCTGCGCGTTTGATTCCCGTTTCTGCCGTGACGCGAGGACTGGCGGGTGTCGAGTGTGTGGACTACGCCGCGATGGCCGAGGCCGGCGCGCGGCTTTTCTCCGACGACGGAATGCCGGTGGACGACCCTGTGCTGCTCGGCCGTGCGATGGACGAAATCGGGCGGCTGAATTTCGCGATTTCGCTGCATGAGGAAGATCGCGGCTTGTCCTGCAACGGCGCGGTCAACGCCGGCGACGTTGCCAAGCGTCTCGGCGTCAGCGGATACAGCGATGCGGCGGAAGCCAAGCGCATCCGGCGCGACTTGGCACTCGCAATCGGGACAGGCGCGCCGATTCATATCGCGCACGTATCGACGCGCGATTCGCTCGATCTGATTCGCGCCGCGCGGCGAAACGGCGCTCGCGTGACCTGCGAGGTGACTCCGCATCATTTCGGGCTCGACGAACGCGCGGTGCTGCGCTGGGGTCCCAACGCGAAAATGAATCCGCCCCTGCGCTCGCCCGACGATGTAGCCGCGATTCACGAAGCTATCGCCGACGGGACGATCGACATGATCGCAAGCGATCACGCGCCACACGACCCAGCCTCCAAGCATCTGGACCGCGTGGCGGCATACTTTGATCCAGCGCGCGATGCCGAAGCGCTCGCGCCCGATGTGGCGAGGGAGTTTTGTGCCGCCGCCAATGGCATCGTTGGACTCGAAACGTCACTTGGCCTCGCGCTGGAATTGGTGCACCGATCGTTGATTGGTGCCGCGCGATTGGTTGAGATGATGAGCCTGAATCCCGCGGCGCTTTTGCGCATGGACGCGGGAAATCTCGCGCCGGGAGCACCGGCGGATATTACGGTGATTGATCCGAACCTCGAATGGACCGTAGAGCCCGCGCGCTTTCTGTCGAAGAGCCGCAACACTCCTTTCGCCGGCAAGCGTATGCGAGGCAGGGCGCGATTGACGATCGTCGCGGGTGCAATCGTCTTCGACGCGCGAAAGGTGGAGCGATGAGCGCGTCGCAGCGCCCCGCGATCCTGGCACTCGCGGACGGGCGGGTATTTCGCGGCCGCGCATTCGGCGCGATCGGCGAACGAACCGGCGAAGTCGTTTTCAACACCGCGATGACCGGATACCAGGAGGTGCTGACCGACCCTTCGTACAAGGGCCAGCTTGTCTGCATGACCTATCCGGAAATCGGGAACGTCGGAATAAACCGCGAGGACGCGGAGTCGCGCCGCATATACGTCGAGGGCTTTATCGTTCGCGAGTATTGGGATCGTCCGTCAAACTGGCGCGCGGAAATGCCGCTCGGAAGATATTTGGAAGAAGCTCGAGTCCCCGGAATTGAGGGAATCGACACCCGCGCGCTGGTCCGCCATATCCGCGAGCACGGAGCGCAGGAAGCGGTCATCTCGAGCGTCGATCTCGACGCCGATTCGCTCGTCAGAAAAGCCAAGGCTTCTCCCGGCCTGGTCGGGCGCGACCTGGTGAAGGAAGTCACCTGCGCCGAGCCTTACGATTGGGAAACCGGCGCGTGGCGCCTCGAGGGCGGCTATCAGTCCGCGACGCGCGAGGAATTGCGCGACGCGCCGCTGGTCGTTGCGCTGGATTACGGAATCAAGCACAACATTCTGCGCCAGCTCGTCGCGACCGGTTTTCGCGTGCGCGTGATGCCGGCGCGATCGAGCGCCGAAGAAATTCTGGCCGCGAATCCCGACGGCATCTTTCTCTCCAACGGACCCGCCGACCCCGCCGCGCTCCCGTACGCTCACAGAGCGGTCGCAGGGGTTCTGGGCAAGCGCCCTGTCTTCGGCATTTGCCTTGGGCATCAGATTATCGGGCTGGCGCTCGGCGGGAAAACCTACAAGCTGGATTTCGGGCATCATGGCGCGAACCATCCGGTGATGGATTTGCGCACGCGCAGGGTCGAGATCACTTCGCAGAATCACGGCTTCGCGGTTGATTCCGACTCGGTCGCGGGACGTGCCGAGCTGTCGCACTTGAATCTCAACGATCGCACGGTCGAGGGACTCCGCGGACAGGGCTCGCCGTTTTTCTCCGTGCAGTATCATCCGGAGGCGTCACCCGGCCCGCATGATTCGAGCTACCTGTTCAAACGCTTCAAGCGGATGGTCGAGCTGTATCCAAAACATGGCGCCGAGACGCTCGACCGCGTCGCCGCCGAAGAAGCCGCCGCCGCGAAATGACGATCGCAATTGCAAGCAACCGCGCAGAGATGATCGATCGGAAGATTTGACGTGCCGCTTCGCAAGGATCTGAAATCAGTTTTGCTCATCGGCTCCGGCCCGATCGTGATTGGGCAGGCCTGCGAGTTCGATTACTCCGGCACGCAGGCGCTCAAGGCACTGCGCGAGGAAGGTTTGCGGCTCATCCTCGTGAACTCGAATCCGGCGACGATCATGACCGATCCGGAACTTGCGGATCGCACCTATATCGAGCCGATGACCGCGGCCGCGATCGCAAAGATTATCGAGCGCGAGCGCCCCGACGCGCTGCTGCCGACGGTAGGCGGCCAGACCGCGCTGAACCTCGCGATCGAGCTCGCGGAGTCGGGAGTGCTCGAACGTTTTGGATGCGAGCTTATCGGCGCGAAGCTGCCCGCGATCAAGAAGGCCGAAGATCGCGATCTGTTCAAGCAGGCGATGATCAAGATCGGCCTGGAAGTTCCGCGCTCGGCGATTGCGCATACGATGGAAGACGCGGAACGGGTCCGCGCCGAGCTCGGAATCCCGCTGATCATCCGCCCCTCGCGCACTCTTGGCGGCACCGGCGGATCGATCGCTCGCACGCTCGAGGAGTATCGCGCCAAAGCGGCGTGGGGCCTCGAGATGTCGCCGATTCACGAGGTCCTGATCGAAGAATCGATCGAGGGATGGAAAGAGTTCGAGCTCGAAGTGATGCGCGACATGGCGGACAACGTTGTGATCATCTGCTCGATCGAAAATCTCGATCCGATGGGCGTGCATACCGGCGATTCGATCACCGTCGCACCCGCTCAGACCCTGACCGACAAGGAATACCAGCTCATGCGCGACGCCGCGCTCAGGATTATCCGCGAGATCGGCGTCGACACTGGAGGATCGAATATCCAGTTCGCGATCGAGCCGCGCACCGGACGGATGGTGATAATCGAGATGAATCCGCGCGTGTCGCGGAGCTCCGCGCTCGCGTCGAAAGCGACCGGATTCCCGATCGCCAAAATCGCCGCACGACTCGCGGTCGGTTACCGGCTCGACGAGATTCCCAACGACATCACGCGGATGACCCCGGCGTGTTTCGAGCCGACGATCGATTACGTGGTGACCAAGATTCCGCGTTTCACCTTCGAGAAATTCCGCGGCGCCGCTGACGAGCTCGGCCCGCAAATGAAATCCGTCGGCGAGGCGATGGCGATAGGGCGCACGTTCAAAGAGTCATTGCAGAAGGCGCTTCGCTCGCTCGAAATCGGTTCCTTCGGCCTCGAATCCGCGATCACCGACGCGAACCGCCCGGCGAAGCTCGCAGAGATCCGCGCTCAGGTCGCGACCGCGAGCAGCCATCGGCTCTACCATCTGGCCGACGCAGTACGCCTTGGAATCTCGCGCGGCGAAATATACGAGCTTTCGAAAATCGATCCGTGGTTTATCGATGCTGTGGCCGATATCGTCGAGGCCGAAAAGCGCGTCGCCACGGAGCCGCTTTCGGAAGCCTTCTTTCGCGAGTTCAAGGCGATGGGTTTCGCCGATCGCAGGATCGCCGAGCTGCGCGGCTGCGACGAAACGGAAATCGCCGCGCGCCGCCGCGAATTCAACGTCCGGCCGGTGTTCAAGACCGTGGATACCTGCGGCGCCGAGTTCCACGCCTTCACTCCATACTTCTATTCGACCTATGAGGGCGAGGATGAGGCGCGTCCGACCGCTCGGCAAAAAGTGATGATTCTGGGCGGCGGTCCAAACCGGATAGGGCAGGGGATCGAATTCGACTATTGCTGCGTTCACGCGAGCCTTGCGCTGAAGGAAGCCGGCTTCGAGACGATCATGGTGAATTGCAATCCTGAGACCGTCTCGACCGACTACGATATTTCCGATCGCCTGTACTTCGAACCGTTGACCTTCGAAGACGTGATGGCGATCGCCGAGCGTGAAAAGCCGATGGGCGTGATCGTCCAGTTTGGCGGACAGACTCCGCTGAAGCTCGCGGTGCCGCTGGCGCGCGCGGGCGTGCCGATCTTAGGCACTACTCCCGACGCGATCGATCGCGCCGAGGATCGCGAGCGCTTCAACGCGGTGGTCCAGAAACTCGGCCTCAAACAGCCGCGCGGAATCCTGGTCCGCGGACTCGAGGAAGCCGTCGCCGGTGCGAACCGAATCGGATATCCCGTCCTCATCCGTCCGTCGTACGTGCTGGGCGGCCGCGCGATGGAAGTGATCGCCGACGAATCCGCCCTGCGCCGCTACGTCGCGCAAGCCTTCGAAGCGTCGGAGCGTCATCCGCTGCTGGTCGATCGCTACTTGCAAGGCGCGATCGAGGTCGACGTCGACGCGATCGCCGACGGCGACGCGGTTGTGATCGGTGGAATCATGGAGCACGTCGAGCACGCCGGAATTCATTCGGGCGACAGCGCGTGCGCACTTCCGCCGCGCTCGCTCTCCGCCGCGATGCAGCGCGATTTGATAGATCACACGCGCAGGCTCGCACGCGAGCTCGGCGTCGTTGGTCTGATCAACGTGCAGTACGCGATCTTTGGCGGCGAGATTTATATTCTCGAGGTGAATCCCCGCGCGTCCCGCACGATTCCGTTTGTCAGCAAGGCTATAGGCGTTCCGCTCGCGAAGCTCGCGGCGCTGGTTATGGCGGGCAAGAAGCTCGCCGACCTTGGCTTCACCACTGAACGCGTGCCCAAGCATGTCGCGGTGAAAGAATCGGTTTTCCCGTTCGCGCGGTTCCAGGGCGTGGATACGATTCTCGGCCCCGAAATGAAATCGACCGGCGAGGTGATGGGAATCGACACCACCTTCGCGATGGCATTTGCGAAGGCGGAGCTCGCCGCCTCATCCGATCTCCCACTCGACGGGCTTGTTTTCATCAGCGTGCGCGACGACGACAAACCTCTGCTCGGTCCGATCGCGCGCGGCCTGATCGAGATGGGCCTGCGTCTGGTCGCGACCCGTGGCACTGCGCGGGCGATTGAGGCGCTGGGCTATCAGTGCGCGACGATCAACAAGGTTCTCGACGGAAGCCCGCATGTCGTCGATTCGATGCGCGCCGGCAAAATCGCGATGGTGATCAACACGCCCGACAAGACCGGCACCGCGGACTCGTTTTCGATCCGCCGCACCGCTCTGGAGATGCGGCTGCCGTATTTCACCACGATGGCGGGTGCGGAGGCTGCGGTGCAGGGAATTGCCGCGCTCAAGTCTCAGTCTTTCGAAGTCCGCGCCTTGCAGGACTACAACCGCGGTTAGGATGCCGCGCACGAGGGCTCTGGAAGCCGATGCGCGCAGTCATCGCAGATAGCACCAAGCGGGCAAACGCACCGCGTCCAGCGCTGTCGCCCGACACGCCGGTGGGCGATCTGCAGGGCGTCGGTCCCAAGCGCGCAGCAGCGATGGCCGAGCGCGGAATCCTTACGCTATCCGATCTCATTTTCCATCTGCCCTCGCGCTACCAGGATTGGCGCGGCCTGACCAGGCTCGCCGAGCTTGTTCCTGGCGCAACCGTAACCGTCGCCGGCGAGCTTGGCAAAGTTTCGGAACGACCGATGCGCGGATCGCGATGGCGTCGGCTCGCGAGCGGTTTACTTACCGAGCAAGGCGGCGCGCGCGTTCGCTTGGTGTGGTTCAATCTTCCCGCGTACATGCGCGGACGGATGCCGTCGAATGAGCGCGTGCTCGCGCACGGCCGCGTCAGCGCAAATGCCGACGGCGGACTCGAGATCGTTCAGCCCGAGCTTCATCTGCTCTCGGCGGGCGAGCCGCCTCCCGTGCGTCCGGCTTACCGATTGCCCGCGTCGATCGGCCAGCGGCTGTTCGCGTCACTGGTTGAAAAAGCGCTGACCGCTATCGGTCCGCAAATCCGCGGCGCGGTGCCGGACGAGTTTCAAAGTGATCTCTCAACGTTCGAGGCCCTGCGTTATCTGCACGAACCTCCTGCCGACGCGGATTGCGCGGCGCTCGAGCGCGGCGAGTCGCCGGGTCATCGGGCGCTCGCGTTCGACGAACTGTTCGCTTTCGAGTTGGCTCTGTGTCTTGAGCGTGAGCGCGCCGCCGTTCGCTCGGGTATCGCACTTGCCGGCGACGGACCCGTGACCTCGCGATGGCTCGGCGAGTTGCCGTTTGCTCTGACTGGCGCGCAGTCGCGTGCGCTCGGAGAGATCGCCGGAGACCTCGAAGGTCCCGCGCAGATGAACCGGATGCTCCTGGGTGACGTTGGCAGCGGAAAGACGCTTGTCGCGTTCTGGGCGGCGCTGCGCGCGGTCGAATATGGCTATCAGGCCGCGATCATGGCGCCGACCGAGCTCCTGGCGGAGCAGCATCACGCGAGCTTCCAGAGCCTGTGTGGCAAACTCGGAATCGCGGCCGGGCTGCTGACCGCGAAAGTTACCGGTGCCGCGCGCACCGCTACGCTTCGGACCCTCGCGTCGGGTGCGATGCCAATCGTGTTCGGCACCCATGCGATTATCCAGGAGCGCGTGAAGGTTCACCGGCTCGGTCTCGGCGTGATCGACGAGCAGCATCGCTTCGGCGTATTCGATCGCGCGCGGCTGAAGACGCTCGGCGCCGAGGCTAATCTCCTGATGATGACGGCGACGCCGATTCCGCGCAGTCTCGCGCTCTCGCTGTTCGCGAACCTCAAGGTTTCATTTCTCGACGAGTTACCGCCGGGCCGCACACCGATTACTACGGAGATTTTCTCGGCGGCCGATCTCGACACGCTCGATTCGATCGTGCGGGAAGAGCTGCATGCCGGAAATCGTGCCTACTATGTGCTGCCCCGGATCGAAAGCGCCGAGGATGCTGATGATGACGAGGTGCGCTCGGTCACCGCGATGGCCGAGCGGCTCAAGCGGGGAGCGCTTGGCGACTACCAGGTTGCGATTCTGCACGGGCGGATGCGCGCGAGCGACAAAGAAGCGGCGATGCGCGATTTCCGCGACGGCGCGATCCAGGTGCTGGTCTCGACCACCGTGGTCGAAGTTGGGATCGACGTGCCCGAAGCGTCCGTCATCGTGATCGTTGCCGCGGAGCGCTACGGCCTTGCGCAGTTGCATCAGCTTCGTGGCAGGGTAGGGCGCGGCCGCGCGGCCTCGCGATGTTTCCTGGTCGCCTCCCGCGAGGCCGACGAGACCTCGCTCGAGCGCTTGAGCGTGATGATCGCGTGTGCCAGCGGCGCCGAAGTCGCGCGCGAGGATTTGCGAATTCGCGGCCCGGGCGATTTGCTCGGGGCGCGCCAGACTGGCGCGTTGCCGCTCAAGTTCATCGACTTGGTGCGCGATCCGCTCACGATCGAAAAGGCTCGTGCTATGGCCGAGGATTGGCTCCGCCGCGACCCCGGTCTGCGAACGCCAGCCTCGCAAGGTGCACGCCGCGCGATCCGCCAGATGCTCGCGCATGGGTTCAGCCTCGGCGATGTAGGCTAGAATGGGGCAAGGTAGAAAGAGTGGCGCGCAAAACAAAATCCAAACCTGGCCAGCCGGCCGCTGCGCGCCGCCGGATTCCACTTCGCCGCGAGGTTTCGGCCGGCGGAATAGTCTGGCGTTCCGGCGAGCGTGGAATCGAGATCGCGATGATCCGGCCGCACGGCTCGGATGCCTGGGCTCTTCCCAAGGGCCACATCGAAAAAGACGAGAGCACCGAGAGTGCGGCGATTCGCGAGGTTCGCGAGGAAACCGGCCTCGACGTCGCC
This sequence comes from uncultured delta proteobacterium, assembly GCA_963801665.1. Lineage (GTDB taxonomy): Bacteria > Desulfobacterota > Binatia > Binatales > Binataceae > JBARDN01. Next base: position 30,022 of record CAWDFL010000004.1, read on the forward strand.
GAGGTTCGCGCACTGGGCGACGTGGCCTACGTCTTTTCCTGGCGCGACAAGCGGCGCGGCACGATCACAAGGGTCAGCAAGCGGGTGCATTTTTTTCTGATGGAGTTTGCGGGCGGAGACACCGCCGATCACGACGGCGAGATCGACGAAGTCGCCTGGGTGCCGATCGAGGCCGCGCTGAGCCGCGCCAGCTACGCCAACGAACGAGTGCTGATCGAGAAGGCGCGCGCGCAGCTTCAGGGTTGATTCCGATCGCCTAGGGAGCGATCGGATGGCCGTCGATCGCGCTCGATTTCCAAATTATGGGCGCTAGCTCGTGGAAGCGAATCGCGCCGTCGCCGATAAGCACCAGTACCGCGTTTCCATTCTGCTCGACGTGGCGCGCGGTCAGGCCCGGGAGTGACTTCGCGAGAATCTGCGGATAGAGCGCCGCGAAATTCTCGGCCTGTCCGCGATTGTGGAATGCAACAATCCACACCAAGGTCACGTCGCTTGATTTTTGCAGCGCGACGAAGCGATCGCCCGCCCATCCGTCCGCCGCCGCGACGTAGGGAGTCCCCTCGCCGATCCAGTGCTCGATCACCATTCTCAGGACCAGCTCGCCAAAGGTATCTTCGTCGGCTTTTTTCCAGGCGGCGAGTATCTTTTCGTAGCCCGTAACGTGCACCTGAAGCGGCGCGTCTGGATGATCGAAGTAGAGCTCAGGATGAATGATCTGCCGCGTGGACTGCGGCGGATTGCGGTAAATCGCGTCGACGGCCGTCCAACCGCCGCGACGGTATCCCTCGGCGACAAAGCGAGCGCCGTCGAGGTATGGAAAGATCAGCAGCTTGCGCATCTGTACGCCCAGACCGTTCGCGCTGCCGAGGAAAATCACGCTCGCATCCACGCTGTGGTCGAGGAAGTAGTCAATCGTCGGGTCGTCGGCACGGCCCACGACCGAGCAGAAACCAGAAATAGTCGCGTCGCCTTCGAGCAGCGCACGCAATGCGAGTTCGCGGTCGGCGTTGCCGTGCGTTGCTTTCTGTTCGGCCGTGATGTCGAAGTGCTGATCCTGCAAAGCGTGGGTCAGCTCGTGCGCCAGGACGCCCGCCGTGCTCAGCTTGAGCGCAAACTCGAGCAGGCGCGGATTCACCATCGGATTCGCGGGAATCGGCCGCTCGATAATCACCATGTCCTTTTGCCGCGAATCGTAGAATCCGGCGAGCTGCGACTTGAGCATCGTCAGGTTCTCTTTCGCGAGATCGACCTTCGGCGGATAAAGTCCGATCATCTCGCCCTCGCGTGCATCGAGCTCGAGTTCCGCAGGCGTCGTATTCCGCGCGAGTTCGGCCCGCAGCCGCGCTTGCGATTGGTCCACCGTGAGGTACGAAAACGGAACCGGATGCAGGAACTTGAGCGCGCGAATCTTCTGCACGCGCTCGGTCACAGTCCGCGTCTCTTCCGGATTGAGGATGCCTTGGACGGTTTCCGCCGAGACGCCCGCGACGATCGCCAGGGCCAACGCCATCGCCACCAAAAAAATCAACCGCCTCATGCACCATCCCCCATTTTAACCTCGCGCTCGCGAGGTCACCCAAAAGCTATGGATGATTCGGCGACGTATCGCCCGGCATCCCCGCCATCGCGGCGTTCGCTATCGGATGCCCGCCGATCGTGCTCGCGCGCCAGAGCGCCGGCCCGAGCACGCCCATGTAATGCGCGGCTTCGCCGATCACTATCAGCACCGCGTTCTCGCGATAATCGATCTCGTGCGCGGTCGATCCGAGCAACCGATCAAGCAGGCTCGAATAGGCGACCGCGAATTTACCGGCCGCGCCGTCGTCGGTGAACGCGATAATTCCGATCACGGAAATCGCGTCCTGGTCCTGCAGGACGACGAAGCGGTCGCCGGTCCATCGCGCGGCCATCGCGACTTGCCCAGCGTCTTCAGTGGGATTTCTTTTAAGATCGCGCTCGAGGATTACCCGCACCAGCAACTCGCCCAGGGTGAAATCGTCAACCTTTTTCCACGCCCGCATCGTTGGCTGATAGCCGCTGATCGACACCGTGAGCGGCGCGACAGGATTATCAAAATACGCCTCGGGATGAATTATCTGATGCGACGACTCCGGCGGCTTGACGTACAGCGCATCAACCGCCTTCCATCCTCCGCGCCGGTACGCTTCAGCCACGAACTTCACACCCTCGGAGTATTGAAACAAAAGCGGCGCGCTCAGCCCCACCGGAGTACCCGGAGTCTCCTCCGCGAAGAGCTTCGGGAGCTGGCCGAGCTCGCTTTCGATTGTGTCAAGGGTCGCGTCGTCCATCGTTCCGGTAACATACGCCATTCCGGCGATAGTCGCGTCGCCTTCGGCCACCGACTTGAGCGCGAGCGCGCGATCGTCATCGTCCTTCAGCGCTTCGAGCCTGTCGCCCAGATTGAAATTCTGATCCTGCAACGCATGGGTCAGCTCATGCGCCAGCAGCATCTCGCCGACCAGATCGCGTTGCACGACGAACTCGGCCGCGTTGTTCAGAAACCCGATATCGTCCGAACCTTCGACCAGCACCATTTCATGCGCATGAGGATCGTAGAATCCCGCCACCTGGCTGCGCAGCAACTTCAGCTCCTCGGCTTTAAGATCGATTCCGGCCGGAAAAAGTCCGAGTAGGCGCCGGCCGTGCCCTCAGCCGCCATCTCGGCGTCGGTATTGTCGCGTTCGAGCTCGCGCTCCATTTGGGTTTCGGCTTCGTCCTTGGTTTCGACGACCAGCGGCACCGGAGCTTTGAATTTCAACTGCCGGAGCACCTGGATGCCCTGCTCGATCTGATCCGCCTTGGCGTCATTGACTTTGCCGCGATTTACCAGCGCGTAGGCGCATCCTGACGCGGCGATCGCGAACCCGAACAAAACCAGCGCGAGGCACGCGGCTCTCTGCGGGCGGATTTCGCGCTCGATCATTCGCGGCTGCCCGGCCTTAATCGCTGACTATGAGAGGATAGCCGATTTTTGCCGCCTGACTGGCGCGCGCTTGCGCCGCTTCGCGGCTCTCGAACGGGCCCATCCGAACCCGGTAGTAATGATTAGTTCCTGCGCCGACTTCCTCGATATGGACGTCGTCATAGTACTGCTTCAACTGATCGCGCAGCTCGTGCGCATGCTCCGAGCTGTTGAACGAACCAACTTGCACATAGAATCGCGGCTGAGTTCCGACCGACCGCGAACCCGGCGGCGCCGACAGCAGATCGATCTTCACGTGCGCGGTCCCCTTGTCGAGCATCCCGATCATCGTCGCGGCCTTGTGCGACAGGTCAATCTTGCGGCCTTTTTTTAGTGGACCATGATCGTTGATCAGCACCTCGACCGAACGTCCCGTGTCCAGGTTGGTCACCATCACATGGCTGCCCAGCGGATAGATCATCGATGCTGCGGTCAGATCTTCCTGATCATAAATGTCACCGGTCGAGGTCTGGTGCCCGTTGAACCCCGGTCCATACCACGATGCGACGCCATATTGCGGTGCAGGATGCGATCGGCCCGGAACCTCAACCACCGGCGCAGGGACGGGCGGCGGGGGAGGAGGCGGTTGGTATCTCGCCGTCGCGCACGCGGCAAGCGCGATACTCATCGCGAGAGCAGCGCCGTATCGAAAGATCCAACTGTGGATCCGGTTTCCGCTCACGTTGATTACCTCGCTTCCACCGGTTGATTATAGATTTTCATCCGAACACGGATAAGCGTCTTGTTGATGAATCAATTTCCGGGCCTTAGAAGCGGCGTCTGCTCATGGTAGCATCCGGGGCGTCACTGAAAGAGCGAATATGTCCCCGAATTTGTTGCGAACCAGGCTGGACCTCGAGGAAATCGAAGCGCGCACGCTTGCGCCCTTTGCGATGCTTTCCCGGAATAGCCGCGGGCGCCGCGTCGCCGAGCCCGAGCATCCGATGCGCACGGTCTTCCAGCGCGACCGCGACCGCGTAATTCATTCGGCCGCGTTTCGCCGTCTCGAATACAAAACCCAGGTGTTCGTTAATCACGAGGGCGATTACTACCGCACCCGCCTGACCCATACGCTCGAAGCCGCGCAGGTCACCCGCACGATCGCCAAGGCGCTCGGCCTCAACGGCGAACTGGCGGAGGCCGTCGCGCTCGCGCACGACCTTGGCCATACTCCTTTCGGCCATGCCGGGGAACGATGGTTAAACGAATTGATGGAACCGTACGGCGGCTTCGATCATAACGCGCAGAGCCTTCGCACGGTCGATTGGATCGAGGTGCGCTATCCGACTTTTCGCGGCCTGAACCTCAGCTTCGAGGTGCGCGAGGGCATTATCAAGCATTCTAATTTTCAGAACCGTCCCTCGGCGCAAGAGTTCGATCCTTCGACCTATCCGTGCCTCGAGGCGCAGATCGTCGACCTCGCCGACGAGATCGCATACCTCGCCCATGATGTAGACGACGGGCTCAAGTCGGGGATGCTCACGGTCGAGAATTTGAACGAATCGGTCCTCTATGCCGACGCTGCCGCCGACGCACGCGCCGCGAATCCGCAAGCCGACGCACGCGTCACGCGCTATCAGACCGTCATCAGGATGATCGACGCGATGTCCACCGACCTGATGACGAATCTTGGCGCCGAGCTCGAACGCGCGCGAATCGAAAGCGTCGACGATGTCCGGCGGGCGGGCAGGGCGCTCGCCGCGTTCTCGCCCGCGATGGCGGCGCGAGTCGACGAGATGAAGCTGATCATGCGCGACCGGCTTTATCATCACTATCGAGTCAGCCGGATGACTCAAAAGGCGGGCAGGGTGCTCGCGCGCCTGTTCGAAACCTACATGGCCGAGCCGCGCCAGATGCCGGCGCACGTGCTGGCGCGAGCCGAGCGCGACGGCGAACCGATTCCGCGCGTGGTCGCGGATTATATTGCTGGGATGACCGATCGATTCGCGCTCGACGAATACCGCAAGCTGTTCGATCCCGATGAGCGCGTCTGACGGCACGACTATGCGCGGCGCGAACCGGCGCGTGCGGAGCCTCGTGCTGCGGCGCGAGGACCATATCGGCGACACGCTGGGGCTCGCGTTCCTCGAAGCGCCCGAAAGCGCCGGAGAGGCGATCCTCGCACGCGTGCGCGCCTACCTGGGTGCAAAGGTGAAAATCCTGAAGGCTGAAATCTCGCGCGACAGGATCGAAGTCGAAGTGGAGTCGCGCGGATGGCCCGACGAGGCAGCGCGTCTGGCCGCCGCCGCAACCGACCTCAGCGCGAAGGGCGCACGCCGCAACGCCGAATCGATGTTTCGCGAAGCAATCAGGATGGACGCGCTCAACCCGTCCGCGATGGCCGGCCTCGGCCTCGCGATGGCGGCGCAGGAGCGCGACCTCGAAGCCATGGAAGCTCTAAGACGCGCCCGGGAATTCGGCGCTGACGGCGCGGACGTTCTGATCGCGATGGCCCAGTGCGCCGCTCGCCTTGACCGCCGAACAGCGGCATTGGGTTACCTCGAGCAGGCGCTCGCGCTCGATCCAAAAAACTTCACCGCCCGCCGCGCGATGAAAGCCATGGGCCGCGCCCCGAAATCCGCTCCCGCGCCGGACGTAACCATCCAGCGCAACAAGCGCAAATGAAATCGACCCGGGAGCCGGAGGGCGACCAGTGCGTCAGAGGATGTAGCAGAGTAAATCCAACCGCGCTAAATTCGATTCAATGAAACTCCGGAAAAAGCCCAAGCCGCCCAAGGCCAAGCAAACCGCCCGCGACAAAGAAATCAACGAAATCCTCGAAGACGCCGACCTAAAGAAATTCGACCCCGAGTTGCTGGAGGTGGTCACCCCCGCCGCGAAGAAGAAAACATCGCCGCCGCGCTGAAAGTGGTATCGCGCGTAGTTTACATAATGCTTCTTATGCGAAGCTGCATTATGGGGATGAAAAAGGCACGGAACCGGCTTCAACGCACCAGACACGCGCGGAGATGACTTCCAGCAAGGAGATGTTCGATGATGTCTTCGGACTCTTTCAGCCCGCTCGATTCGTCCGCGCCGCTTATCGTCTATATCGACTATAAGAGCCCCTACGCGTACCTCGCGATAGAGCCGACTCAGGCTCTCGAAGATGAGCTCGGCATCGAGGCTGATTGGCGCCCGTTCACGCTCGACATCCCGAGCTATCTTGGCTCGGCTCGACTCAATCAGAAAGGCAAGGTGGTTGACGCCGAGCGGACGCCCGGCCAGTGGACCAAGGTCAAATATGCTTATCACGACGTGAGACGCTACGGATCTCTGCGCGGCATTATAGTGCGGGGAACAGTCAAGATCTGGGATTCGTCGCTTGCCGGGATCGGCACGCTGTGGGCCCGGGAGCAGGATCGAGCGGTGCTCCGTGCCTATTCGGGTCTCGTGTACGAGCGATTTTGGAAGCGCGAACTCAACCTTGAAGATGCCGGAGCGATCGAGCGCGTACTCGAGGAGGCCGGCGCGCGAACCGCTGGCTTCCAGGACTATGCGTCCGGCGAGGGCCGCCTGCTCCACGACAGCATCCAGCGCAAAGCCTTCGATGCGGGAATCTTCGGAGTACCGACGTATGTGATTGACGGCGAAGTATTTTTCGGGCGCGAGCATCTGCCGCGAATCCGATGGATGCTGACTGGCCGCTCTGGCGCACCTCCAGATGTGTCTTACGGGATCGCGGCCGAGCCTCCGGCGTCGCGTGAAATTGTCATAGGCCAACTCCCGGTCGTGATCGATTTCAAAAGCCCTCAGGCGTACCTGGCGATCGGACCGACCTGCGCTTTGGCAGACGAGCTCGGGATTACGATCGATTGGCAGCCGCTGGTCGTTGCTCCACCAAAAAAATCAGCAGCGGATTCTGGACAAGACCGCGGCGCGCGCCATCGGCGGTTTCGTGCCGATTACCTCGAGCGCGATATTGCCCGCTACGCCGCGGATCGAGGTCTCTCCATCGGGGGACGGCTCAATCGCAGCAAGGATTCAACCCTCGCCGCGATCGGCCTGTTATGGGCCAAACGCCATAGCCCGTCGCTCGCGCGGTCATACGTAGAGCGAGTTTTTGAACGGTATTGGCAGAAGGATCTCGATATCGAAGACGAAATCTCGATACGAACTCTACTCGCTGAGATTCACGCGCCGGTCTCGGGTTTTGAAGCATTCGCGGGAGAGGAAGGTCGCGCCGAGCTTGCGCAAATTCAATCGAAGCTTCGGGACATGGGAGTGTTCGAGGTGCCGACCTACCTGCTGGAAGGCGATACATTCCTCGGACGCCAACATCTGCCGCTCGTGCGCTCGCGCCTGCTCGGGGCCGCTGTATAAAGCTGATTTCAAAGGATTCCGGTGGCTTTGTTTCCCAGAACGAAGCCATCGCCGAGGCCTGGACGCCGTCCGCAAACGTCGCACGGAATGCGCGCGGCGGTCTGGAACAAGATGGAGCAGGTCCGTATCATGGGATGCTTATGAATCATCGGAGAACTTCGTCGGTTATGCGGATTGCGTGGTTGGTCGGTCTGGTCGCTATTGCGGGTGGCGCGATGCTAGCGGCTCCGCGCGCGGAGGCGGCCTCGCCGGCGGCGGCGACCCAAGCGGTCCCAAACGATGCGGCGCGCGATCAGGCGGTCAAGGTCTTCCTGCAGAAGAAGTTCCGCATCCCGTCAGTCGAGGAAATCAAGCTCGGCCCGCTCGAGCGCACCGGTATCACAGACCTCTACGGACGTACGGTCACCGTCACCAATGACAAGGGACAGACCGCCAGCGTCGTGATGTTCACGAACGGGGCCGAGACCAAGGCGATCATCGGCCAGTTCATGGATCTGGAATCCGATCCGTGGGGACGGACCGATCTGCGCATGATTCATCTGGAAGACCGCCCTACCCTGGGGCCTGCCGACGCTCCGGTAACGATCGTCGAGTTCGCGGATTTCGAGTGTCCGTTCTGCGCCCATGCGTTCGGAGAGATCGAGACCCTGGCCAACACCACTTACAAGGGCAAGATCAAGATTATCTTCAAGAACTATCCGCTGAACGTGCATCCGTGGGCCAAGACTGCCGCGATCGGCGCCGAATGCGCGCGGCTGCAGAACCCCGACGCATTCTGGGACTTCGCGCGTTACTACTACGCGAACCAGGGGCAGATCACGCCCAAGAACATTCAGCAGAAGATCGACGATGAAGCCGCCAAGCTCTCACTCGACGATACCGTGCTCAAGGCGTGCATGGCGGGTACTCAAGCGGCGCAGCGAATCGCGCAGGACCAGACCGATGCCAATGCGGTCAAGGTCTCGTCCACGCCGACCTTCTTTATCAACGGAATTCCGATCGTCGGACTGCCCGAGGGCAAGACCTTCAATTTCGTGATCGAATCGGAACTCGCGAGCAGCGCGCAGAAGGCGGCCTCCGCGAAATAACGCCCTTCAGTGTGGCGCGGCTGCAGGAGCGGCGGCGGAGGATGCGGGTGCGCCGGACGGCGGCATCATGACAGGCATCGGCCCTGCGGCGCCGCTGGCGTTGGGCGCTTGAGCTGATTCCGGTTGTGCCGACGCCCCGAGCATCGCGAGCGACTCGAGCACTTCCTCACGCTGCTGTGCGTAGGGCCGAAGGGCCAGGAAGGCGCGATAGGTCTGAATCGCGCCCGCCTTGTTGCCCTGCTCGGCCTGGAGCCGGGCGAAGGCGAGCTCGGCGCTAATCTGCTCGGGCCCCGGGACGCTGGCGGCCTGCTGGTAGGCGCCCTGCGCCTTGGCGAGATCGCCCATCTTTTCGTACACGACACCCAAGTCCACCAGCGCGAGGCTCGAAAATTCGGGATCGTGATAGTCGGCCACAAATGCGATCAGCGCGTCGCGTGCTTTCAGAAAATCGCCGTCACCCGCGTAGCTCTGCGCCAGGTACAGCCGCGCAAGCTTGCCGATACGCCGATCGGGCTCCGCGGCGGCAAGCTTGGCGAACTGGTCCTCCGCGGTCTTGTACTGTTTGGCGGTAAGCGCCGTGAGCGCCCCGTAGAAGGCTTCTCCAGCAAGCCGATCGCGCCGGCGCTCGTAGGAATAGGTCCCGATTGCGATTCCCGCCGCGACCACGATGATCACCGCCGAGATAATCACCTGCCGCAGGTTGGCGAGCAGGAACTCCTGCGCGCTTTCAAAGATATTCTGGAATTCGCTCGGGGCTTTGAGTTCCTTGCGGTTGATCTTGCGATGAGTTGACGGCATCTGGGCGGGTTACTCGTCGGCGTCGCCCGCTGCGTACGGGGGAGGCTCGCGTGGCGCGCGGCGGCGGGCCGCGGGCACATCACGGTCACATCTTATACTTGAAGTCGTCGGGCGACATCCGCTCGAGGATTTCCGACCATTTGTCGCGCGAGACTCCCGCCAGGTTCTGGTCAGCGGCAGAGGACGACGTTCTGGCTCTCGGTCTCGCGCAGCTCGCTCGAGTCCTCGAGCACCTTCTTGGCGACATAGATCGGCGACTTGGTGCGCAGCGCGATAGCGATCGCGTCGGAGGGGCGCGAGTCGATTTCGAGCGCCCTGCCCTCGCGCGTTTTGAGTTGCAGGCGCGCGAAGTAGGTGGTCTCGCGAAGCTCGGTGATCTCGGCGGACTCGACCGTGGCGCCAAATTCGGCCAGAAGGTTGCGCACCAGGTCGTGAGTCTGCGGGCGCGGTGGGCGGATTCCTTCCTGCTCGACCGCGATCGCGTTGGCCTCGAGCGGTGCGATCCAGATGGGCAGATTCATCCGGTTGTCCGGATCCTTGAGCATGACGATCGGAACCTTGGTGCTCGGATCGAGGATAATCCCGCCAACTACCATCAGGATGAAATCTTCTCTATGTGCGGCCATTGATGGGCTCTCTGGAAAATGCGCTTGCGCGAGGCGGCGCCCCGATGGCGGCGCGTCGCGATACCGTGAAGTCATCTTGGCCCAAAGCTGAACGACGGTCAACCAAAGGGCGGAAAAGGCCCGCGCGACGCGGCGGCTCAGCGAACCACGAGACGATCGACGACCCGGTAAAGCTGGTTGAGATTGCGGCACTCTTCGACCATGTCGCAGTGGAGCTGGTATTTGTCCATCTCGCTGTCGCCAAAGCCCCAGGTATTGCGGCTTTCGGGGTTGAGCCAGATGACGCGCTTGGCCCGCTGATGGATTTCGCGCAGGCACCAGTCGTGCGGCAAATTATAATTGTTACGCGCGTCGCCGAGCACGATCACGGTGGTCCGCTTGTTTATCGCGCCGATATGGTCGGAGACGAAACTGCGGAACGCGTAGCCGAAGTTCGAGTGCGCGTACACGTTTATAATATCGCCCTTGAGCGCCACGTCCAAGGCATCTTTGATATCGCCGGTGCGGAAGTGCTCGGTCACTTCGCCGATCTCGCTGACGAAGATAAAGCTGCGCACGCGCGAGTAGAGATCCTGCAGCGAGTACACGAACTGGAGCATGAAGCGCGAGGCGTTGCGCACCGAATCTGAAACGTCGCACAGGATAACGACCTGCGGCTTTTCCTTCTTGCGCTCTTCAAAGCGCAGCTTGAACGGCACGCCGCCGCAATCCATGTTCTTGCGCAGGGTTTTCTTGATATCGAAGCGGCCTTTCTTCGCGTGCTTGCGCCGCACAGAGATCACGTTCTTGAGGCGCAGCGCCAGCTTCTGCACCGCCTCCTGCATCTTCTTGAGCTCGTCTTCGCTGAGATAGTAGAAGCTCTTCTCGGCGATCTGGTTCATCTTCTGGTCTTCGCGCTGGCGGATGTCGCGCTTCTCGCGCTCCATCCGCACGTAGCGCCGGATAATATCCTCGAGCGCCTTGAGCCGGCGTTCGAGATACTCCTCCATCCGGGCTTTCATCTCGGTGCCGAGATCCATCTTTTCGAGCTGCTCGCGAAGCTCCTTGATCTCGGCCTCGATCTTGTCGAGTCCCAGCTCGCGTGCCAGAGCGCGGGCGAAGTAATTCTCTTCAATCGTGCGCTCGATTCCCTTTAGCCGCGCGGCGCGTGCCGCCTCGCGCAGCTTCTTTTCCATCGCGCCGGAATTGTTCTGCAGAAGCTGCTTCGCGAGCTCCGAAAGGTTCTTACCTTCCTTCTTGAGCATCTCTTCGATCTGGTCGAGGAATTTCTGGAATTCCTGATCCGACATCGAGAGCGCGTCCTGCACGGCCTTGCTGGCCTGCTTGATAATCTCGCCCAGGCCGGAAAAATAGACGTTGAACAGCTCCTCGAAGACGGGCAGCTCGCTCGAGCGCTTGATCATCGTGGCGCGCAGCGCAGCGCGGAATGAGTCGCGTTCGGAGAGTCCGGTGATTTCCGAGGCGCTGAACGCGTCGAGGGTTTCGGCGAGCGAAACGCGCACGCCATTCTCGCGCAACAGCTTGGCAAATTCGACGACTTTTTCCTGCATCTGTACCTCGGCGTAGCCTCAGGTGGCGGCGCAACCGGAGTCTTGCGCGACAGCCGCGACGGGCGCGTTGCGGCGCGCCCCTACGAAGAACGACACGAACCTCGTATTCGTAGGGGCGGCTCGGGAGCCGCCCGTCTCAGTCCGGGTGCGCGCTTTGGCAAGATTCAATTTAGCAGATCCTTGTCGCTGCTGCCTGTGGTCTCGGTGCCGCGGCGGGCGCGTACCCGGCGCACGTAATCCTTGAGCTCTTCCTGAGCCTTTCGCACGTCGCCTTCGTATTTCACGATCGTATCGAGGGTCTCATTGACCAGTTCCTGGTCCAGGCTCTCGACGTTCAGCAGCGTCAGCGCCTTGACCCAATCGAGCGTCTCGGAAATTCCGGGCGTCTTCTTGAGGTCGAGCTTGCGCAGCGACTGGACCACCGTGACGACTTCGTCGGCGAGCTTCTTGGCCGCGTCAGGCACCTTGAGCTTGACGATTTCGAGCTCCTGCTCGCGGCTGGGAAAATCGATATACAGATGCAGGCATCGGCGCTTGAGCGCATCGGACATCTCGCGCGCGTTGTTCGAGGTCAGGATCACCAGCGGAACATGCTTGGCCTTGAGCGTTCCGAGCTCCGGCACCGAAATCTGGAAGTCGGAGAGCAGTTCGAGCAGGAACGCCTCGAACTCCGAGTCGGATTTGTCGATTTCGTCGATCAGCAGCACGCACTGCTTCTCGGAACTGATCGCCTTGAGCAGAGGCCGCGGCAGCACGAAACGCTCGGAGAAGAACACCTCGTCTTCTTTCGCGATCCGATCCACCGCTTCCTTAAGGCCTTTGGCGCCCGTCAGCACTTCGCTGATCTTGTCCTTCAGGATCTGCGTGTAGAGGAGCTGCTTGGCGTATTCCCACTCGTAGAGCGCCTTGCCCTCGTCCAATCCCTCGTAACACTGGAGGCGGATCAGCTCGAGGTCGAGCGCGGTTGCGAGCACCTTGGCGAGGTCGGTCTTGCCAACGCCCGCCGGTCCTTCGACGAGCACGGGTTTCTTCAGCGAGGTCGCCAGATAGATCACAGTGGCGATGCGGCGGCTCGCGATATAGTTATTCTTCGCGAATCGCGCGATAACGTCTTCGATCGATGAAAACATCCAGCCTCCAAGGCGGTCGCGGCAAGCGCCCACGCTTCCGCTCGCAGATGAAATCCAATATCACGCCCGGTCCTATCGAGGAAACCCGCGCCCCGCGAGCTCTTTTCTGATTCCTCCCCCGTTTCGTCACGGGGGAGGACAAAGGAGGGGGGTGCAGCCTCTTCCCCACTTGGCGCCGCCGGGATTCCTCACGCGCGGCAGCCACGCGCGCGGGAATGACAGAAAAGACTCAAATATGGAGCGCCTCGAACACCAGTTCGCCGCGTGCGAAGCGCTCGCGCGAGAGCGCCGACGCGTCGAGCGCGCCGTAGCTTCCGGTCGCGATCAGCTCCGCGAGCGCCTGCCCCGCTCCGTAGGATTGCATCACGCCGCGTCCGCTGAACGAATGCGCCTCGAAGATTCGCGGAGCCGCGCGCCCGACGATCGCGCTGCGGTCGGGACTGACTTCGTACAGCCCGGCCCATCCGGTGACGTGGCGCAGGCGCTCCATGCAGCTCATCCGCGCGTACATCCGCGGCCAGATTTCGGTCTCGAAAAACGCCTCGCCGTCGTAGTTGAAATGATATCCGGCCGGCTCCTCGGGCGGCGAATATCCGGCCAGGATGTGCTGCCCCTCGTTGTGGAAATACACGCCCGAGGTATCGACGATCATCCCGTAACGATCGAGGTTGGTCACCCGGTTATCGACCAGGCAGATCTGGCGGCGGACAGGCTCGCTATAGTTCTTGAGTCCGAGCAATCCGGTGACGTACGGCGACCACGCTCCACCCGTTATCACGACCGAGTCCGCATGGATGTCGAAAAGACGGCCCGGCTCCGCTTCTCCCGGTCCATCCTGCGTCAGCAGCCGTACGAGGCCAGCGTCGGGCATCGCATCGTCCGCCTGCCAGCATCCCAGCCGCACGCCATCGGTGGCGGGCTCGATCGCGAGGACATAGACGCGATCGAGAAACTGCGCTCCATGCTTGAGCGCGCTCGCGCGATAGTGCTGCTTCAGCAGATTCGGATTGATTAGCCCGTCCTTGGGCGAGAACGTCGCGCCCGCGACCCCGTCGAGCTTGTCGATCTCCGGAACTCGGCGCGCGACTTCATCGGGCGAAAGTGTTTCAATCGGATGCCCGAGGCCGCGCTGCAAATCGACGTGCGCGAGCGCGTCCGGCCACGTCGCCGAATCATAGAGCCACAGGTATCCTTTTTGGCGGAAACCGACTTCGCGCGCGATCGTTTCGTAATACTCGATCGAGGCGCGGCATAGGCGGATATTTACTGCCTGCCACCACGTCGCGCGGACGCCGCCCGCGTTTTTCTCGCTCGAGCTCAGGCGCCCGCTCAGATCGAGATCGACGGCCAGCGTTTTGAGCCCGCGCCCGGCAAGCGCCATCGCAACTGAGCTGCCGATAATCCCGGCGCCGATGAGGCATACATCGAATCGCTCACCCCGCGTCATACGGCCAATATATCAGGCTCTGTCCGGGTGCATCAGGAAAGCATTGAGGCGGCCACGAAGACACGAAGGCACTAAGGAAGATTCTTTGTCTCAGTGTCTTCGTGGCCGTTTGGATCTGTCTCTTGGCAAGTCAATCTACGAGCAACGACCCCTCTTGTGCAGGCGCGTCGTTACCTGCCAAGTATGAAATACGTATGTGTACGCTTGCGATTTACTTCCGCGTCGCGCCCGAATGGCCTGTCATTATCGCAGCCAATCGCGACGAATTTCTTGACCGCCCTGCCCTCGACCCGACCGTGCTCAACGATGACCCGTACGTGATCGGGGGCAAGGATCTGCGCGCCGGCGGGACCTGGCTTGGGCTTAGCGAGAACGGCGTCGTGTGCGGTCTCCTCAATCGCCCGGTCGTCGATGGCGGCAATCCTCGCGCGCGCTCGCGCGGGCTGCTCTGCCTCGACGCGTTGCGCTACGAGACGGCGGCGGATGCCGCGCGGTTCGCCGCCGCCGAGAACGGCGCAAACTACAATCCGTTCAACCTGCTTATAGCCGCTCGCGACGCGGCGTTCGTCGCGTACAACCGCAACGGCGAGATCGAGCTGGTCGAGCTGACGCCGGGACTTCATATGCTCTCGAATCAGAACGTCGACGACTTCGAGTGTCCCAAGATCAGCCGCTCGTATGGGCGCTTCACCGAACTTGGCGAGCGTCCCGGCTTCCGCCGCGATCCGATCGCGATGCGCGCCGAGCTTGCGCGATTGCTCGCGGATCACAGCACCGAAGTCGATCCACGAACCGGCCGCACCAGTTCGCTTTGCCTGCATCTGGACAACTACGGCACACGATCCTCGAGCATGATTTTCCTGGGCCGTGACCCAGGCCGCGTCGAGCATTTGTTTGCGCCCGGAGCGCCGTGCAAGACCGCGTACGGATCCGCCGCGAGGCCGCATCTTGCACACCGCACGGCGGCTCACGGACGGTAGTAGCCGATTAGACCCGCGATAACAAAACAGATGATCGCGATCGCTCCGCAGGCCAGGAAGATCGAGGCGAGAAACGGCGGCTCGATCACAAAGAACAGGACCACGCCGGAGACGAGCGCAAACAGGCTCGCGATAATCGCCACGATCACGCACATCCGCCGCACCTGCGCCGAAATCGTCATGGCGGATTCCGGCGCTCCGCGGATGGATTTACGCGAGCGGGCGCGCCTGTTAGAAGTTCCGTGATGATCATTGCGCGCAACCCCCGCCTTCGGGTAGCGATTCCCGCCGTGCTCCTAATCGCGGTCGCTCTTTGTACCGCGCCCGCTCTGCGCGCTCAATCGGGCCCGGTGGTTGGGACCGGAAGCCTCGGCCAGGCCGACCTCAACTGGCAGCAGCGATTCCTCGGAATACTGCCGCTGGTCAAGCCGGATCCAAAAGACCCGGTGGTGGTCACGGTGGATGGCCATCCGATCACCGCCGGCGAGATCACCGACTACGCGCGGACCGAGCGGCAGATGATCAACGCGACTTCAAGCGAAGAGACCAAAGCGGTCTTCAAAGACGCGACCGAAAATCTGATCAATCGCCAGCTTCTGATCGACGAGGCCGCGCGGCGCAAAATCGTGATTCCCGATCCCGAGGTCGCCGAGCGGGCGCGCGAGTTCAAAGTCTCCGGCGGAGACTCGAACAGCCTCCCGGGAGCCGCGCCGGATCCGCAGCTGATTGAGCAGGTGCGTGGCTCGATGATGATCGAGAAGATGTCCGACGATATCTTTCGCGAGCAGAAAGTCCGCCCGACCGACGCGCAGATCAAACAGTACTACGACCAGCATCGCGATTTATTCGTCAAGGATCCGGGCGAGGTGAGAATCTCGCATGTCGCGGTCAAGCTGCCCGACAATCCGACCGACGCGCAAAAGGCCGCCGCCCACGACAAGATCCTGAAACTCTACAAAGAGGCGCAACACGCCAAGGATTTCGCCGCGTTCGCGAAGGCAAACTCGGAGGACAGCCAGTCGGCCGCTAAGGGCGGAGACCTGGGATACTTTCATCCGGGGCAGTTGCCGCCGGTGGTCGAGAAGGCGGTTTTTGCGACCCCGGTCGGGCATCTCACAGAAATTTTCGAATCCAACCTGGGCTACAGCTTTATCAAGGTGACCGCGCGCCAGGGCGAGGACTTCCTGGCGCTGAAGGAAGTCCAGCCGAAGATCGCGATGGTGTTGCTCGACTACAACGAAGACGCCGTCGTGAAGAAAACGCTCGAACAGTTGCAGCGCAAGGCGAAGATTGAATTCCGCAAGCAGCCCGGCGCGGCGGCGCCATCGCTCTCGGAGTCTGGTGAGCAAGCTCCCGACTGAAATTTCCGCCGCGCTGATCGAGGATATCAACCGCACTCGCGGCACCAGCTTTCGGATCGCGCGCGCGGCGCTCGCGGGCGAGTCGGGTGCGGCCCGACCGATCCTTGATCAGAATGGACGAGAGCACCTTTTAAAGTGGGGCGATGCCGACGAGTTCCGACTGGACGACGCGATCGCAATCACTTCTGAACTGGCGCGCCGCAACTATCCGCTTCCCGCCTATCTGCTCACCGGCGACAATCTCGATCTCAGATGGGCGATTCGTCCGATGCTGCCCGGCCGCCCGATGGGCATGCTCGATGAGCGCCACCTCGTGCGGATTCTAGAGCTCAACAAGATGCAGGCAGGCGCGGCTTCGTCTCTATCAGGAGATTGGCCGGCGAGGATCATCGCAAGCATTTTGGACGGATTTCAAAAATGGTGCGTTCTCGACACTTTTAGAAATCATTCGGCCGAGACAGCCGCGATGTTGTCGCAGATGCAGGACCACGCTCGTGCCGCCGAGCGCTCACGCTTTGAGTCACGCGACGCGGTCCATTTCGATTTCAATCCGCAGAACATTCTGGTCGAAGACGGCGCCATCACTGCCGTGATCGATTGGGAAGGATGCTGTCCGGGTGACCGCGCGTTCGATCTCGCGACGCCGCTGTTCTATTCGTACGACCGTCCGGAAATACGTTCGCGTCTGCGAGAGTCGATGCACCAAATCGCATCCACCGAGGCCACCGCGCTATATCTTTCGCACATGATAGTCCGGCAGCTCGATTGGTCGATTCGGCGGCACGGCGCGCCGACCGTTCGGCGCTACCTCGCTATTGCGCGAGACATCCTGCGTGACCTTCGCGCGAGCTAGCCTGGGCGGCGCGCGTATCGCGTCGGATCGGAAATGTGTGCGGCGGCGAAACCTTGCGCGCGCTCCGCGCATTTGGTGCATCGCCCGCAATGAATCGCGCCGCGAGGACTTGCGCAGGTCAGTGTCAGCTCCAGGCGCAGCGCCCTGCCCTTTCTTATGACCTGCGCTTTCGTCATCCCGGCGAATGGGGTGCGGATACGAAGCGGCAGTCCCACGCCGAGTAGAACCGCGCGCTCGACCGCGCGAAAGAATTGAGGTCGCGCGTCGGGGAACGGATTGGATTCGAGCGGAGCCATCGCGAGCTCGCCGATTCGGTCGTGTGCACAGAAGATCGCGGCCTTGACGAGCAGGCTCAAGTTGCGGCCGACGATATAGTTGGATTCGACTTTCGCGCGATAGCCGGGTACTCCCCGGCCGGTGACGCTCCAATGCTCGCGCGTGACATCGGTCATCGGAAGATCGAGCTCCGTCACTCGTTCGATTCTCGAGCTCGGAAGCGTCGCGATAAATGTCCTGAGCGTTGCGAGCTCGGCGCGCTCCCACTTAAGCCCGGCTCGCACATAGACGGGAAAGACGTGACGGCCGCGACGAGCCAGCTCCGCGAGCATAACCGAGCTGTCGAGACCTCCGCTCGCGAGCACCGCGATTCGGCCGCGAATCGGGGAAATGCGAAAGCTGCGAGCGGCGCTCACGCGATCAGACGGCCGCCGTCGAGCACAATAGTGGAGCCGGTCGCGAAGTCGGTGCCCTCGCACAAAAACAAGATCGCGTTGGCGACGTCGCGCGGCGAGCCCATCTTCTTGGTCAGCGTTCCCGCGATCATCCGCGTGATCTCGTCGGGCCCGTACTCCTCGGGCGCGAGCACCGGTCCCAGCGCGACGCAGTTCACTTGCACTTCGGGCGCTAGAGCCTTCGCGAGCGAGCGCGTCAGCCCGATCACGCCAGTCTTTGAGACCGTGTACGGCAGATAATTGTTGTAGGGGCGGATACCGGCCCAATCCCCGATATTGACGATCTTGCCGGCGCCCTGCTGACGCATCCGCGCGCCCGCATACTTGGCCAGAAAGAACGGCGCCTTCAAGTTGATGTTGAGATTCGCGTCCCAATCGCGTTCGGTCACTTCCTCGATCGGCTTGCGATAGAACACCGACGCCGAATTGACCAGCACGTCGATTCGGCCGAAGTCCGCGACCACCGCCGCGACCATCGCCTCGATCTGCGCGACGCTCTCGAGATCGGCGTGAAAGGATTTCGCGTGCGCGCCGGCATCCGTGATCTCGCGCGTTGCCGCGTCAGCCTCGGCGCTCGAGGTCCGGTAATGCACGGCGATATCCGCACCGCGCTCGGCCAGCGCGAGGGCGATAGCGCGGCCGACACGCCGTCCCGCGCCAGTGACCAGCGCGACTTTCCCTTTGAGTTCCATCTGGTTTCGTCAGGCGCGCGCGATTTCAGTTCTGCGAGAGCTTCTGGATCGCCTTGGCCAGCGCGAGGTTGTCGCTATGCCCGGTCTTCGAGGCGGTGACGTGCGCGAATATCGGCCGCCCGAGCAGATACAGGTCGCCGATCAGGTCCAGCACCTTGTGCCGCGCAAACTCGTCAGGAAACCGCAGAGTGGTGTTCACTACTTTCTGTTCGTCAACCAGGATCGCGTTGTCGAGCCGCGCGCCGCTGCCGAGACCCATCTCGTTGAGCTTGCGGAACTCGCGCACCGACCCAAACGTTCGCGCGGGTGCGATTTCTTTGGTGTACGCGTCGGGCGAAGTCAATTCGAAGTGTACCTTCTGGGTGCCGATCGGTTTCGGGTAGTCGAGGATGTAGTCGATAATCAGATGATCAGCCGGCTCGACGGCGATAAATTCGCGGCCCGTTCCTTCCTCTCCAATCACAAATTTTCGATTGATTCGGATCGGCGCGACGAGCGCGGCCTGGTCGGTGACTCCGGCCTCTTCGATATGCTTGCAGAACTCCAGCGACGAACCATCGAGGGCCGGTACTTCCTCATCGGTCTTGACCAGCAGATTGGTGATTCCGAATGCGTGCAGCGCCGACATCAGATGCTCGACCGTGCGCACCGAGCGCCCGCCCGACGCGAGCGTGGTGTTATACGCGGTATCGACCACGTTCTCGACCCGAACCTCGACCGCGATATCGTCGGAGAGCGAGGAGAAGACAATTCCGAATCCAATCGGCGCCGGATGCAGGATCACTCCGGTCTTGAGGCCGGTGTGCAACCCCTGTCCGCCCAGCACGATCGAGCGCGCGATCGTGCGCTGCGCGAGCGCGCCGCGTTTGACCCGCGCCTGCGCGGACGGAAGCTCGCCGGAAGGAGCGGCAGTGCGGTCGCCAAGCGGCGCGGCGCTGCCGCCGTCGAGTGCGCGCGAAATCGACGCGAGCAGCCCGTCAACTGAAAATGGTTTCTGGATAAAATCCGCCGCGCCGAGCTTGGTCGCCGCCACTGCGCTCTGAATATTCGCATGGCCGGAAATCATAATCACCGGCACCGCGGGTTGTTCAGACTTGATCCGCCGCAGAAGCTCGATCCCGTCGAGCTCGGGCATCCATACGTCGAGCAAAACGATCGATGGCGTCTCGCGATGAATCAGATCCATCACGCCCGGCGCGTCGCCCGTGTCCACGACCCGGAATCCTTCGTCGCTCAATATGCCACGTATCGATGATCGGATCCGCTCCTCGTCATCCACCACCAGCACGGTTTCGTTCACGATGCGTTCCTCTTCGCGGAAGATTTGGATCACTGTTGTCGCGAGATCCTGCTGACCGGAACGGCCGCTCGCGGCGAGATTCGCTTCAGCCGGCGGCCTTGGCGAATTGCTGCATTTTTATAGGAAACTCCATCACAAATCTACTTCCGCGCGGCTGATTGTCAATTACCCGCACAAAGCCGTGATGATCGGTCACGATCGCCGACACGATCGCGAGCCCAAGGCCGGTGCCGCCCTTCTTGCTCGAAAAGTAGGGCTCGAAAATCCGCGTGCGCAGCCGCGGGTCGATGCCGGGGCCGTTGTCGGCAACCTCGAGGACCAGAATCGAAGTCTCCTTGCGGATCGCGGTGCGCAAATCGATTTTCGGCTTATCGCCATTTTGCGCGAACACGGTGGTCGCGCCGACCGCGTTGTCGAGCAGGTTCACCAGCGCGCGCTTGAGCGCCTCCCGATCGATCATCATCTGCGGCAGGCCGTTCGCAAGATTGGTGTTGAACTCGACCGCCGGATGCGCGGCGCGAAAGTTCGCCACCGTGTCCGCGACCAGCGCGTTCAGATCGCCCGGGACCGGATTCAGATGCGGCATCCGCGCGAAGGCGGAGAACTCGTTGACCAGATGCTTCAACGCCTCGACCTCGCCGATAATCGTGCGCGTGCATTCTTCGACCAGCGGAGTATCGGGCGTTCCGTCGCTGCGCCCGACCATTTGGCGGCGCATCCGTTCGGCCGAGAGCTGGATCGGGGTGAGCGGATTTTTTATTTCATGCGCGATTCGGCGCGCGACCTCGCGCCACGCTTCCATCCGCTCGACCTTTGCGATCTGGCTCACGTCTTCGAAGAACAGAACCGAGCCGAGCGGCTCTCCGGCACTGTCCGAAAGCGGGCTCGCCGTCAGCATCAGCTCAGCTTCCGCGCCCGCGACTTCGAGCTTGACGGTCGAGCGCGCCTCGCTTGGACTCGTCGCCGCAGCGAGCAGGTCGTCAAGCACGCGCGACAGCGCCGGTTGCATCGTGCGGCGATAGTGAGTCCCGATAACGTCGTGCGCGGTGACGCCGAGCAGGCGCTCCGCGCAGGGATTGATCGTGGTCAGAATTCCCTGCGAGTCCAGGCCGACGACGCCGGCCGAAACATTCTCGAGCAGCGTTTCGGTATAGCGGCGGCGCCGTTCGAGCTCGGCTGCCGAGCCGCGCAGGTCCGCGGTCATCTGGTTGAAAGATTCGATTAGCTGTCCGATTTCATCATCGCGAATTCCGGCGATCGTGTAATCGAGATTGCCCGCTGCGATCGCCTGGGTGCCTTGCAGCAGCCGCTTGATCGGCCCGGTGATCCCGCGCGCCAGGTACATCCCGAACCAGCTGGCAAGCATCACGACCACCAGTCCGATCAGGACCAGCGCCAGAATATAGCTGTTGAGAATCGGACCGCGGAGAATTCGAAGCTGAAAATAATCTTCCGCCGATCGCGAGATCCCCGCCGCGCGCGTGGCAAGGCTCTTGGGCAGGTAGTAATCGACCACCACGGCGCCCACGACGGTGTCGGTCTCAGGCGTAGAATAAATAGGCGCGGTGCCGCGAATCACGTCTGAGCTGCCAAGACGATCGGTGCGCGTCATCGCCTGTCCCTTCAAGGTTTCGAGCAGGATTTGCGCGTCCGGCGAGACACCGATCCCGGTGGGAGTCTTGGGGCTCAGCGCGATCAGGAGAAGTTTCCGATCGGCGGAGAAGACCTCGATCGTGCCGAGGTTGTATTCCTGCTGATGCTGCTCGATAAAATGGCGCAGGCGCGCATGGTCCTCCGGCGCGAGCAGCTTTCGCGAGGAAATTTCTTCCGCTAGCACGCGAGCGAAGTGCGCTGCGTTGTTGGCCGAATTCAGATAATAGGTCTTTGCGATTTCGAGCGAGTCGTCGAGCACCTGTTCGTACTCTGGGTTGAACCAACTGCCGATATCCGCGTTCAAAAATACGCCCGAGACGTAGAGCAGGAATGCGCTTGGCACCAGCGCGACCGCGATAAATCCCGCCACCAGCCGCACCTGGAACTTCGAGCCGATAAGCCCGCGACGGCGCTCGAAAATCACCTTGGCCAGATTTCTCCCGACCAGGAACAGCAGCAGCGCGAGCAATAAAAAGCTCAGGTTGAAGAGCGAGATGACGGCCAGGTTCGAGGCGAGCGACGTATGCCGCGACAGCGGCGGCAATTCGGTCTGTGCGAAGACAAAGGCGACTAGAATCGCGGCGGCAACTCCGACCGCGATCAGCTCGCGTCGGCGCCGCTTGAGCTCGGCTTGCCGGAGGGTGAAATCGCGCGGCTGTGCGTCCGTCTTTGCCGCCATCGTCAGCGCCTGAAGATCGCGAAGATCAGCGATAGGATAATGCTCGCCACCACGCAGCTAGCGAGCGGAAAATAGAAGCTGAAGTTGCCGCGCCTGACTTGGATGTCGCCGGGCAGATGCCCGAATATCGGCACGTAGCCGAGCCCCCATAGCATCGAGCCTACCGCGATCAGCACGAGTCCTATTGCGATCAGGCCCTTTCCAAACGGCGCCATCGCGAATCTGCCTCAAGGCGGATTGTATAGCACGGCACGCCGTCGCAATACCGTCATTTGGCCGCGGCGGCAGGTGTCCTAGGCGTGCGCATGATGCGGTCCCGCAGCTTCGCGGGCGGCTTTGTTCTCCTTGATTATCTTTTCGGCCACCGGGGGCGGCGCTTCCTCGTAATGATCGAAGCGCTGCTCAAACGATCCACGTCCAGACGTGATCGAGCGCAGGTCGGGAGCGTATTTCAGGATTTCCGACATCGGCACCATCGCCTTGATCACCTGGCTCGCACCCTTGCGATCCATTCCGAGCACTTTGCCGCGACGAGAATTGAGGTCGCCGATCACGTCGCCCATGCATTCGTCGGGGCACGCGACTTCGATCGCGACAATCGGTTCGAGAATTATTGGTCGCGCCTTTTCCATCGTCGCCTTGAAGCCCATCGAGGCGGCGATCTGAAACGCCATGTCCGAGGAATCAACGTCGTGGTAGCTGCCATCGAAGACCGTCACGCGTACGTCGACGATCGGAAACCCCGCGAGGAAGCCTTCAACGAGCGTGTTGCGCACGCCTTTCTCTACCGAGGGGATAAAGTTGCGCGGAATCGCGCCGCCGACGATTTGGTCGACGAATTCGAAGCCGCCGCCGCGCGGCAGCGGTTCGATTTTGAGCCAGCAATCGCCGTACTGGCCGCGTCCTCCTGACTGGCGCTTGTACTTGCCTTGCGCCTCGGCGCGCCCCTTGATCGTTTCGCGGTAGGGAACCTTGGGCGCCTGAAGTTCAACCTCTACATTAAATTTTCGCTTTAGCTTCTCGACCGTGACCTCGATATGCATCTGCCCGGTGCCCGACAGGATAATCTCGTGGCTCTGCGGGTCGCGATGCATCTCCAGCGCGGTATCTTCCTCGACCAGCTTGTGCAGCGCCGCCGAGGCCTTTTCCTCGTCGGCCTTGGTCTTGGGCCTGACCGCGAACGAGATTACGGCGTGCGCGCGCGGCGGCGGCTCGAACAGCACGGGCGATTTCTCGTCGCACAGCGTGTCGCCAGTAACGGTGTCCTTGAGCTTCGCCACGGCGACGATCTCGCCGGGCAGCGCAATCGCCAGCGGCGCCTGTTTCTTTCCTTCGAGCCGCAGGAGTTGTCCGAAGCGTTCCTTGGTCTCGCGCGTCGAGTTGAGCACGGTAGCGTCGCTGCGCGCGGTGCCCGAGACGACCCGGAAGATCGAAAGCTTGCCGGCGAACGGATCGATTGCGGTCTTGAAGACCATCGCCGCGAACGGCGCGGCAGGATCAGCCGCGCGCGCCAGATCCTCGGACGACGTGGGAGAATGCGCGATAACCGGAGGCCGCTCGTTCGGCGCGGGCAACATCGTGACGATCGCGTCCAGCAGCGGAACCACGCCGATATTTTTTGCGCCCGAGCCACAATAGACTGGCGTGATCTTCGCCGCCGTCACGGCGGCATGAAGTGCGGGAATTACCTTCTCGAGCGGGAGTGTGCCTTTCTCGAGATACTCCTCGAGCAGCGCGTCGTCGGTTTCCGCGACCACGTCGAACAGCGCGGCGTGCGCTTTCTCGGCGCGCTCCTTCTGCGCGCCCGAGAGCTCCTGCTCGACCGCCTTGCCGCTCGTGTCGGAATAGATCAGCGCCTTCATCGCGAGCACGTCGATCACGCCGTTAAGCGCGGTCTCCTCGCCGATTGGCAGCGTCAGCGCGACCGGTTTGGCGTCGAGCCCCTTTTCGAGGTCCTTCATCGCGGCGTCGAAGCTCGTATGCTCGCGGTCCAGGCGCGAGACAAACGCGATGCGCGGGAGCTTGAGGTCGTTCAGCGCGTCCCAGATTTTCTCGGACTCGACTTTCAGGTCGCCGCCCGGCGACATCAGCATCACGACGCCGTCCACCGCGTGCAGCGTGTTGAAAGTGTCGGGAAGAAATGCGCTGTAGCCGGCGGTGTTGGCGAGAATTATTTCGACCCGTTTCCAGTTCAGATGATGAAACGAAGAGCCGATTGTCACTCCGCGATGCAGCTCTTCGGGTTCGAAATCCAGCAGTCCGGTGCCGTCATCAGGACGCCCGAGGCGGGTTGTCGCTCCGGCGGTGAAGAGCATCGCTTCAGCCAACTGGCTTTTGCCGGTTCCACCCTGGCCGACGATCGCGATACTTCTGAGCCGCCCGATTTCCTCCACAACCATAGGAGACACTCCTCTCACGTTCGCGTCCCGCGGTGCGCGCAGCGGGACGGTTTTCGGCTATGTCGTCACATG
Organism: uncultured delta proteobacterium; assembly: GCA_963801665.1. GTDB lineage: Bacteria > Desulfobacterota > Binatia > Binatales > Binataceae > JBARDN01. The sequence continues at coordinate 54,687 of CAWDFL010000004.1, forward strand.
CTCACTCGTATGCTCCCTCGATACTGATGTCACCCGCCAGAATCCGCCTCCGCTCCGCGCCCGTATCAAGTATCAGCGCTCCGTCCTCGTCAATCCCGCGCACAACACCCGCTTCGCGCCGCTCGCCGTCAACCACCGTCACGCGCTTTCCGGTCAGCGCCGAGAAACTTTCCCAGACCGGACGCACGGCGCTGAAACCTCGCGATACAGCTTCCATATAGCGATAGTCAAGAAAACTGCAAAGCGATTCCGCTATTGCGATCCGGTCGCATGGACGCCCCAGCACCGCCCGCAACGAGGTTGCCTTGTCGCGCAGCTCGGCCGGGATGTCCTCGGGCGCGAGATTCAGATTCAGTCCGATTCCCAGCAGCACCGCTTCGAGCGCGCCATGTAGATCGGTCATCGCCTCGGCGATAATGCCACCGACCTTGCGCCCGCGAATCCATACGTCATTGGGCCACTTGAGCGCGACGAGACCCGGCGCCTCCCGCGCGAGCGCCTCAGCGGCGGCGACTCCAGCCACCAAGCTGAGTCGCGGAACCTCGGCAATCGGAATCGGGGGACGCAGGATAAACGTCGCGTACAAGTTCGCTCCAGCGGGCGAATGCCACGAGCGGCCCATCCTGCCGCGTCCCGCAGTCTGACGCTCGGCGATCACGACGGTGCCCTGCGCGGAACCGGCGCCGGCTAGCTCGCGCGCTGTGGTCTGAGTCGAATCAAGCTCCTCGAAGTAATGGATTCGCCATCCGATTCGGCCCGGCTCGCCGCGTTCGATTGATTGGTAAGGATTGCTGCGGGCCATCGGTATTTCGCTCAAATGCTTCGCGCCCTTAAAGGCGCGATAGTCAAACCCCGGCAATTCTCATGCTGATATCGACCGCGCGGGCGGAATGCGTCAGCGCGCCGACCGAGATGATATCGATGCCGGTTTCGGCGATCACACGAACGTTATCGAGCGAGACGCCGCCCGAGACTTCGAGAATTGTGTCCTCTCCCGCGATCTTGCGCGCGCGGCGAACGTCTGCCAGAGCCATGTTGTCGAGCAGCATCGCGTCGGCGCCCGCTCGGCGCGCCTCTTCGACCTGCGCGAGCGTCTCGCACTCGATCTCGATTCGAAAACTGTGCGGCGCAAATTTTCGCGCGCCCTCGATCGCGGCGATAACAGATCCGGCCGCCGCGATGTGGTTTTCCTTGATCAGAATTCCGCTGTCGAGACCGAAGCGATGGTTATGCCCGCCCCCTGTCCTCACCGCGTACTTCTCGAGCGCACGCAGCCCCGGATGAGTCTTGCGCGTATCGACGATTCGCGCGCGCGTGCCGGCGACGGCGTCAACGAAGCGCCCGGTGATCGTCGCGATTCCGGAAAGCAGTTGCACGAAATTGAGCGCGACCCGCTCTCCCGTCAGCAGACCCGCGAGCGTTCCATCAATCTCGGCCAGCACGTCGCCTTTGCGCAGCCGCGAACCCTCGGCCGCCAGCTTCTCGACGTGCGGCGCGGCTCCGGTCATCACGAACACGCGCTCGATGAGCATCCCGCCGGCGAGAATCATCTCCGCTTCCTTGACCACGATCCGTGCGCGTCCGTGTTTGCCTGCGGGCACCGTCGCCCCGGTAGTGATATCGCCCTGCCCCACATCCTCGGCCAGCGCGCGCCGGATGATGTCGTCGAGAACGATCTTAGAGACTAGTTCCATCGCTGGATCGATTGTGTCATTCCCGCGCGTGGCTGCCGCGCGAGGAATCCCGAATTCGATTTACTCCTCAATCACCTTCGCTTAGATCCTTCCAGTCTCGATTCATCGATTCGATCAACCTGATTTTACCCTTCCGCGTCATCTTCTTGATCTCCTTTTCGCGGGAGATCGCTTCGATAATCTCTCCGAACTCCTCAAAATAAACAAGTCGAGTCACATGATACCTTGCGGTAAAAGAGCCTAGCCGCCCACACCTGTGTTCCTCTATGCGACGTTCGAGATTGTTAGTTACGCCAATATAGAGTGTCCGCGACAAACTACTCATGAGATACACATAGTAAGTCTTCGAGCGCACGGAGCCAGTCTAACCTAAAAAATCCGGGATTCCTCGCGCGGCAGCCACGCGCGGGAATGACACCAATTGAGACTGGATCGTGATTTGCCGTGGAGACGGGAGTCCGGCCCGGGCCACAGGCAAGGTTCGCGACGGATGAGGTCCTCGAAGCCGACCGGTTCAAAAGCCCCGTTAGCTGTCAGGCTACCGTGCCCTGTCTTCCAGCATTTGCAACTGAATGTCTAAGTGAGCTTCAGCGTCGTAGAGCTCCTCGAGTTTTTGGCTCGTCTCCAGCTGCGCCTCAGGGGACGCTTTAGCAATAAAGTCCGGGTTCACTTGGCGCTGTTCGTGTCTCTCGATGTGCGATTGAACTTCCTTCAGTTCCTTCTCTATCTGCCGTCTTTTCTTTTCAAGGTCGAAATCTTTCGGCGGACATATGAAAATTGTGGCCCATGGGAACTTTTGGGTCACGTATCGTGTGCCGTCTGGAGCGACAAGCCAATTGACAACCTCAACTTCTGTCCCCCGAACCAACACTCGAAGGTATCTACCCCAAATCTCGATTTCTCGAACTAGCGTTGCAAGTGCATCGTTTTTCGAGCCGTCGAGTACGTCGGGTTGAAGAAAAATTTTGATCTTTTCGCTCGGGGGAATCTCAGCAAATGACCGAAGAGAGTTAACAGCGCCAGTAGCTTCAACTAGGTGGCTCATCAGTTGTGATTCTTCATCCGCCAACCATGCACTCGCCGACGGCACCGGAAATTTTGCGATCGCCAGATGCTGGCTCAGCCCCGCGACCTCGAGGTACGGACGAATCACCTGCCAGATCTCTTCGCTGATGAACGGCATGAAGGGGTGCAGCAGCCGCAGCATCGTGTCGAAGCATCGGACGAGTACCCAGCGCGCCGCTTCCTGCCGGTCGCCGCCCGCCTTCAGCGAATCTTTGGCTAGCTCGATATACCAGTCACAGAACTGGTGCCAGATGAAGGTGTACAGCGTCATCGCGGCGACGTTGAACTCGTACGAATCGACCGCTCGAGTCACTTCGCGGATCGTCTCGTCGAGCCGCGCGAGAATCCATCTTTCCGCGAGATCCAGATTCGCGCGATCTGGCTCTGCGAGCGGTTGCGGAGCTCCCTCGAGGTTCATCATCACGAAGCGCGCCGCGTTCCAGACTTTATTCGCGAACGCGCGGGCAGCCGCGAATCGGTCGTGCGATAGAATAACATTGCGCCCTTGCGCCGCTAGCTGCGCCAGCGTCAGGCGGACCGCGTCGGTGCCGTACTGCTCCATCAGATCCATCGGGTCAACGACGTTGCCCTTGGTCTTGGTCATCTTCTTGCCGTACTCGTCGCGCACCAACGCCGTGATGTACACGTCTCTGAACGGCACTTTGTCCGTGAGCTCGAGCCCGAGCATCATCATCCGCGCAACCCAGAAGAAAATTATGTCGAAGCCCGTAATCAGCAGGCTGGTCGGATAGTACTTGCGCAACTCCGGAGTGTCGTCGGGCCATCCTAGCGTCGAGAACGGCCACAATCCTGAGCTGAACCAGGTGTCGAGCACGTCTTCATCCTGGATAATATCGGTGCCACCGCATTCTTCGCATTTCGGTGGACGCTCGGCGGCGACCGTGAAATGGCTGCATCGCTCGCAGCGATACGCTGGAATCCGATGCCCCCACCATAGTTGCCGCGAGATGCACCAGTCGTGTGGGTTCTCCATCCAGTCGAAGAAGGTCTTTTCCCAGAATTTCGGATGGAAGGTTGTGTCACCTCGCTTTACCGCGTCCATCGCGCGCTGCGCCATCTCGCGCACGCGCAGGAACCACTGCTCGGAGAGCATCGGCTCGACCACGGTGTCGCAGCGCGAGCATACGCCGACCGCGTTCGTGTGCGGCTCGATTTTTTCGAGCAGTCCCTGGGCTTCGAGGTCGGCGACGATCGCCTTGCGCGCCGCTCCGCGCTCGAGTCCCTGGTACGGCCCGGCGTTTTCGTTCATCCGCGCCCGCAAGTCCATCACGGAGATCTGGTCGAGCTTGTGCCGCTTGCCGATCTCGAAGTCGTTCAGGTCGTGGGCGGGAGTAATCTTGACCGCGCCGGTGCCGAATTTCGGATCGACCGCGGCGTCGGCGATAATCTTGATCTCGCGATTCATCAGCGGCAGCCTGAGCGTCTTGCCGACGATCGCGGCGTAGCGCGCGTCGGACGGATTCACCGCTACCGCGGTGTCACCGAGCATCGTCTCGGGCCGCGTGGTTGCAACCGTGATCGAGCCGGAGCCGTCGCCGAACGGGTAGCGGATGTACCACAGGCTCGACTTGGTGTCCTTGTGATCGACCTCGAGATCGGAGAGCGCGGTTTCACAGCGCGGACACCAGTTGATCAGCCTGCGATCGCGGTAGATTAGCCCGCGCTTGTGCAATTCGACGAAAACCGTGTTGACCGCGCGCGAGAGTCCGGCGTCGAGAGTAAAGCGCTCGCGGCTCCAGTCGCACGAGGCGCCGATTCGCCGCAATTGCAGCATGATGCGATCGCCGTATTGCTCGCGCCACTGCCAAACGCGCTCGACAAACGCGTCGCGGCCCATCTGATGGCGATTCTTTCCGTCTTTCGCGATCGTTTTTTCTACCGCGTTCTGCGTCGCGATTCCCGCGTGATCGGTCCCCGGCAGCCACAGGGTGTTGTAACCCTGCATCCTGCGCATCCGCACGATAATGTCGTGCAGAGTCGCGTTTAACGCGTGGCCGAGATGAAGCTGCCCGGTAACGTTGGGCGGCGGAATGACGATCGAAAATACCGGGCCGGGCCGTTCGGGGTCGGCCTTGAAATAACCGAGCTCAATCCACTGCTGGAACCACCTTTCCTCGGCGGCTTTGGGATCGTAGGTTTTTCCGAGTTCCAAATTCACCTTCCCTGAGTGGCACAGGCTTTCGCCCGCGAAGAAGTTCGACCGCGTCGAACAACTAAAGCTGGATCATATTGGCGTCACGCAAATGCCTCAAGCTGTGCGGCGGATGCGCGCTTGTCAAATCAGTCCGCTTGGTAATATGGTGCGCATGGCCCAAATGGGGAGGGCCACCCGTTTCGCGACCGGTTCGCGTCGAGTTTGTGACGAGTTCGGAGGAGGAGAGTACTTCTATGCTTGGTGGAACCAGCCTGAAAATCACCCTGGCTGCCGCCGCAGGCGCGCTCATGACAATGTGCGCGCTGGTGGGATGCAGCTCGCTTTCGAGCGATCACGTCGATTGCAACGTCGTCAAGCTTCAATCCGAATCAGGACGCTCCGACGCCGAGATCGCGTCAGCGATCGGCGCGAGTATCGGCGATGTCGCCAAGTGCCACGGTCCCGAATCCTCCGGGAACAAGGAGTCCGGCGGCGAGCCCGCTCCCTATTGACACTCCGGAGGCCGGGACTGGTGCGAGAGGGGGGACTTGAACCCCCACGAAGTTGCCTCCACAAGGTCCTGAGCCTTGCGCGTCTGCCATTCCGCCACTCTCGCGCGTGGGTGAGCTTATACGATTTATCCGGCGGCGAGCCTGGATTCAAGCCGCTGGCAATCGGATGAGCGCGCTTGTGGCGCACGCGCGCGTCAAACACAATCCTCTGTTGCGATGAGTGAGCGAGTCAGCGGCGCGATCGATCTTGCGCCTCCGCCAGCGCCGGGCGCGCGCGCGCTGGATATCAGTGCCGGCGATGGGCTTTCCACCACGACTCTGGCCGCGCGCGGATGGAGCGTAGTCGCAACTGAGCGGCGCACCACGCGCCCCGGATGGGTCGCCGCCGATCTGAACGACGCTCTCCCCTTTCGCGACGCCGAGTTCGACCTGGTCCTGATGCTCGAGGTGATCGAGCATCTGCCCGATATCCCCCACGCTCTGCGCGAAGTCGCGCGCGTGCTCAAGCCGGGCGGCGTCGCGATTCTGACCACGCCGAATCGCCTGAATGTCGCCTCGCGAATCCACTATCTGCTGACCGGATACTACAAGGGACGCCGCGCGCCGCTGCCCTATCGCTACCGGGTCGAAGACGGGCGCAACTGGCACGTGATGGGACTGAACGATTTCCACTGGATGGCGCACGGATACGGCCTCAAGATGGACGCGCTGGGAAAGAGCCGACGCAAGCTCAAGGCGAAGCTCGCGGCTCCGCTCCTGTATCCGTTCATTGCAGGAGCGTCGTGGCTGCTCTACGTCCGCGGCGTGAAAGACCCCGCGCAGCGCGCGATCAATCGCGAGCTGTTCGGCTTCATGACCAGCGCGAGCTGCCTGATGGACGAAAATATCATCATGCGTTTTCGCAAGATCGCATCCTGAACCATCCGGCGGCGATGAAGCTTTCCGTCATCATCGCAACCCACGAGCGTCCCGACTCGCTGGCGCGGCTGCTCGGGTGCCTCGCGCCGCAAGTCGCTGGCCGCGAGCGTGAAATCATCGTCGCCGAAAACGGCACCGCGAAACCGATAGCGCTTGGCGGCGATCTGCCGCCGCTGATTCATCTTCATGAACCACGAGCCGGCAAATGCCGAATCCAGAATCGTGCGATCGCCGCGGCCTCTGGCTCGATCCTGGTGTTTCTGGACGACGACGTTGTTGCGGGCGGTCGCTACCTCGACGCGGTCGAGGAATTCTTCGCGTCGCATCCGGAGTTCGCCGCGATGGCGGGTCGCGTCGCTCCGGCGGAAGATCCGGTCAAGAAAACCGGTGACCGATGGGTTTACCTGGATCTGCCAATCTTCGACCGCGGCGACAATGTGGTCGAGGTGCGCGGCGTGATCGGCGCCAACATGGCCTTTGGCACCGACGCGCTCGCGCGTGTCGGTCCATTCGATGAACGCCTCGGCCCCGGGGCTGGCGGCCACGAAGAAGAAACCGAAATGTCCGCGCGCCTGCGGCATGCCGGTTATAGAATCGGATACGCTCCCGACGCGCTCGTCTATCACGAGGTCGATCAGGCGCGCGCCGATCGCGAGCGCTTCATCCGCGTGTCGCGCGAGCGCGGGCGATGCCGGATGCTGCACGAGAAACATTCCGCTTTTGAGGTAGTCACGAAGAACGCCATCGCGTGGCTACGGCTCAAAATCGCGCGCGCAACGGGCGCGTCGATCGAGCGAATCGCGCGCGAGGAGCGTCGCGCCGCGGTCGCGCGCGGGATGTTCGACGGTCTCGGCGGTTAAGTCGGTTACTTCTTCGCGACCGCCTCGATTATCGCGAGCAATTCGCGCTCGTGCCTCTGCCAGGTGAACTGGTGCGCCGCCGCAAGCGCGATCGGAGCAAGTGTCTTGCGCTCCTTGAGCATCGTGCCTAGGCGGATCGTCACTTCGTTTACGTCGGCGGGATTTTCCACGACGGCGGATTGCAGCGCGGGTGGCATCAGCTCCGCAACTCCGCATGCCCCGCTGGTGAGAGCCGGAATTCCGCAGGCCATCGCCTCGAGCGCGACGTTTCCGAAAGGCTCGAACAAGGAAGGAAATGCAAAGGCGTCGGCGGCTTGAAAGAGTTGCTCGACGTTCGGCGCCGCGCCTGCGAAAATTACGCGGCGCTGAATTCCCAGGCGTGCGGCGCGCCGCTCGTACGCCGCCGCGGCCCGATCGTTCCCGACGACGATCAGATAGGGATCGTTAGCCAGCGCAGCCATTGCCTCGAGCAGCGCGCCTAGTCCCTTGCGCGCAAACCCGTTGCCCACGAAAGCGATCAGCACCGCCTCGGCCGGGACTCCGTAGCGCATCCGAATCTCCGCGCGTGTCGATGAAGCCGCCGCGGGCTTGAAGCGTTCGAGATCGACGCCGTTGTACAAGGTCACGACGCGCTGTGGTGAAATGCCGAAGCTCCGCACCAGATCGTCACCGACCAGATTCGATACCGCGATGACGCGCTTGAGCTTGGGCGAGCGGAAGCCCCATCGCTCGACGATCATTTGCGCCCGATGGTACGGCGACAGGCGCATCGCTTGTGCCCGCAGCGTCCCCCGCCACAGATGAGCCGCGCGCACGTAGGATACATGCGCGCCGCCGCCCGAGCGCAGGATATCGGCGCCAATCGTCCGCGCGAAACTCAGGACCAGTTCCGCGCCGTCACGCCGCGCCAGAGAGGGCGCAGTATACGCGAATCGCATCAGCGCGATCGCGCGCGGCAGCGACCCGCCGCCCACACGGCGCACCTCGACGCCTGGTGCGATGGCCCGAACCTCGTCGGCATAGACGGTGATCTGATGCCCCGCCCGCGCGAGGATTTCCGCCGTGACCATCAGGTCGCGCTCCGTGCCGCCACCAGCAGGGTCGAAACGGCGCGCCAGCAGGGCTATGCGCATCGTACGAGCCTCGATTGGCGAATGACCGTATCGTGCGCAGCGGTTCCACGTATGCTAAATTTTTTAGCGGGCTGTGAGGTGCGGTGATGATCGAGATTCAATGCACTAGCTGTCATACGCGATACCGAATCGACGAGCGGGTGCTGCCCGACGATACGCCGACCTTTAAGTGCTCGCGATGCGGCCACGTTTTCAACGCCGATCCGGTCGCCGCGCGGCCGAAGAAAGCCATGGTCCGCGATATCTCCAGCGCCGCACAGCGTCCCCAACGCTTCGAGCGCGCGCCCTCCCCGCCTATGCCTTCCGAGCCTGCGCCCGAACCGGAGGCGCCGCCAGAGCAAGCGCAGCCTGCGCGCGCTGACGAAGTCGATGAACCGAAGGCAGCCGAGCCCTCGAGCGACGATTTGATGAACCGCCCGTTCTCGCGCGAGCCTGACGAGCCGGACCCGGGCGAGAATCTCAAATTTGATTTCAGTGACGAAGGTAAAATCTCTGGCGACGAAGAAGAGCCGCGCCGCGAACGCGAGAAGCATGATCGCGATGAGCGCCATGAGTTCGATCGGACCAGCGACGACTGGCAGGTCGGCGACACGCCCGAGGATTTCGCGGCCGCCATGGCCGCAACACCGCCTGCCCCAATTGAAATGTCGCCTACACCGCCGCCGCGCCTGGTTCCGCGTGCCGACGAAGTCCGGTTCGCACAGCCCCGATTCACCGCAGCGGCGGGCGGCGCGCGAACTTCGATTGCCGAGCGCGCTCATATCTCCAACCGCCTGCCCGACGACGTTGCGTATATCGAATCGCGCGGCTCGACACATTCCGCCGGTATGTTTATCGCGGTCTTCTTTCTGGTTGCGGTCGCCTTCGGCCTGGTCAGCATGGTGATCTGCGGAGAACCGGCCGCAAGCGCCCAGATGCTGACGCAGGTCCCGGGTTTTGGCGCGCGATTCACCCGCCCTATCGTTCCCGCCACCCTGGTTGCGCTGCGCGATGTGCGTGCTCAGTACCTGCCGATCAAGGGCGGCGCCGACGCGCTGATGGTCAGCGGCACCGCGGAGAACGTCGGCAACGATCCGCTTCACGGCATTCTCATCGCGGTGGATTTGCTCGACGGAGCGCAGCGCCAGATCGCGGGACAGGCGTCGTATTGCGGCAACGGCCTGTCCGAGAAAATGGTGGGCGAGATGACGCCGCGCGAAATCGAATTCCTGCAGCGTCTCGATCCGCAGAAAAATTTCGCGGTCGCCGCGGCCCATTCGGCGCCGTTCCTGATGGTCTTTATCGATCCGCCGCGGCAGACGGCGACGCTCAGGATCTCGGTGGCAAAGGCGGTTGCCTCAACGGTGCCCGCCGAACCCGCGCCGCGCACCTGAGCGTTATTCCTTTTCGCGCGCGACCAGCTCGGCGTATTCGTCGGCATCCATCAGGTCTTCGAGATCGGTCGGGTCACTGACCCGCACCTTGATCAGCCAGCCGTCGCCGTACGGATCTTCGTTGACCACTTCCGGCGTGTCGGGCAAATCTTCGTTGACCTCGATCACCGTGCCGCTGACCGGCGCATAAATATCCGAGACCGCCTTGACCGACTCGACCACACCGAACGGATCATCCTTGCTGATCTTCTCGCCGACCGCTGGAAGCTCGATATAGACAATTTCGCCCAGTTGTTCCTGCGCGTGATCGGAAATGCCAACGGTCGCGACGGAGTCCTCGGTCGTGACCCATTCGTGTTCTTTGGAAAATTTGAGTCCCTGTGGGATCTCCATGACTCCTCCCCGCTGCCGGGATCTCTCGCGTATGCCGTCGCGGATTTCTGATTCGCCTGTGCCGCACGATCCCTTCAATTCATCAAGCGCGGCGCAATTCCGCTTGTCAAGTTCCTGACTCATCCTGATCGCGCGATCGATCTGATTGCAAGTCTTGACTGATGGGCGGCTCAAGTATCGCGATTCGTGTAACATCAGTGATCGCAAAACGGGCGCAGCCGGACGCGCCGAGCAAGGAGATGCCGCGATGCTGATTGGCGTTCCGACCGAGATCAAATCCGACGAACGGCGGGTTTCGCTGACTCCGGCCGGCGCCGCTGCGTTTCGCACGCACGGTCATCGAATCGTCGTGCAAAGCGGTGCGGGCACCGGCAGCGGCTTCAGCGACGGGGATTATCGCCGCGCAGGCGCCGCGATCGTAAATGGCGGGGCGCAGGTATGGGCGCGCGCCGAGATGGTGCTGAAGGTCAAGGAGCCGCAACCCTCCGAGTTTCGTCTGATGCGCGCGGGGCAGATCCTGTTCACCTATCTTCATCTCGCGCCCGATCGGCGGCTCACCGATGCGATGCTCTCGCGCCGCGTCACCGGAATCGGCTACGAAACCATCCAGCTCGACGACGGGAGCCTGCCGCTGCTCGCGCCGATGAGCGAAGTCGCGGGCCGTCTTGCGATCCAATGCGGCTCGTGGTGCCTGCAATCACGTAACGGCGGACGCGGAGTCCTGCTGAGCGGCGCGCCAGGAGTCAGGCCGGGCAAAGTAGTGGTGCTGGGCGGAGGAATCGCGGGCTTCAACGCGTGCCGGGTCGCGGCGGGGATCGGCGCCGAGGTCACGATCCTCGACGTGAATCCTTCGCGCCTGCGCTACCTTAGCGATCTGCTCGCCGGCACGGCGACGACGGTGATGTCGAATCGCGCGTCGCTGCAGGAAGAAGTCTGCCAGGCGGATTTGGTCATTGGCGCGGTGCTGGTTGCCGGTGCGCGCACGCCGCGGCTGCTGTCTGCCGCGCTTGTCGCGAAGATGAAACCGGGTGCCGCGATCGTCGATCTATCTATAGACCAGGGCGGCATTTCGGAGACCTCGCGCCCCACCACCCACGGCAAGCCGACCTTCATCAAGAGCGGCGTCGTGCATTATTGCGTAACCAACATGCCCGCGATGGTGCCGCATACGTCCACCTATGCGCTCACCAACGCGACGCTGACCTATGCGCTGGATATCGCGGATCACGGACTGCTCGATGCAGGACGCGCGCACCGAGCGATCCGCCACGGCCTCAACACCTACGACGGCTACGTCGCGCATCCAGCGGTAGCGCACGCACTGCGGATGAAACCCCACTCCCCGTGGGACTGAAGAGACCGGCGGGACGCCGGTCTCTGCGCAATCAGTACAACCCGTTGGCGCCGTTGCTGGAATTGTAACGCTGCTGGCCGGATTTTTCCTGGCCGTAGCTTCCGGTCTCGAAGCGTTTGACGTTCTTCTGCAGGTTCAAATCGCCGTGCAGATCGGCGACCGCCTGCTGCACGCCTTCCTGCGCGATCTCGTTGGCGCGGACCCATCGCCCTGAAGTCTGCACAAAGTTCACCAAGTTGAAGATATTCTGCGACAGCGCCTTCTGCGATTTCGCGAAGCGCGCGGTCCACACGACTTGCTTGCTCTTGGTATCGACGAATTTCAGCTCGAAGGTCACCGCCGCCGGCTCGGCGGAGGCATACGCAAGTCCGACCCGCTCCTTGTAGCGCTCGACCTTGCCGTACAGTACGCCGTCGGCTGAAACCTGGTGCCCGAGTTCGAGCGCGTTCTGATCGAGATTGTCCACCGTGGTCGGCGGCATCTTCTGCATCGCCTGAGCGACGTCGTCTTGCGGAATCAATTCCCATCCCCCAGCGACTGCGACCTGGCTATAGAGCTCCGCGGTAATCGAGTCGCCCGGCTCCTGGAGCCAAAGACTCGTCTCCAGGGGGCGGCGCGTCGATAACCGGCATGACCGCGATCTGGTTGATCGTTATCGTCTTGATCGAGCGCACCGCGTGGGTCGTCACGTCCTTCGGCTTAAGTTCCTCGACGGTCTGCTTGGCGCCCTCGAGGGTATCGCTGGCTATCGGGACGCATCCGGACGCCGCGAAGGCCATCGCCAGCCCCATTGCGAGGCCGGTCGCGATCGCTACAACCCGCCGCGCGATTCGGTTCGTCGTCATCACGTCACCTTGATCGACAACTCGCGGAGCTGGCGCGGATCTACTTCCGAGGGTGCGCCGCTCATCGGATCGACCGCCTTCTGCGTCTTTGGAAACGCGATCACGTCGCGCAGCGAATCGGTCCCGCACAGCATCATGCACAGCCGATCGACGCCGAACGCGCATCCACCGTGAGGAGGAGCTCCATACCCCAGCGCTTCCATCAGGAAACCGAAACGATCCACGGCTTCTTCCCGCGTGAGTCCCAGCAACTCAAATACCTTAAGCTGAAGTTCACGGCTATGGATACGGATCGAACCCCCACCCAATTCCTGGCCGTTGAGAACCATGTCGTACGCGATCGCGCGCGCCCGCGTCGGCGCGGAATCGAGCAGCAGCAGGTCGTCGGGATGCGGCGCGGTGAACGGATGGTTCACCGAGACCAGGCGCTTGTCCTCTTCGCTGTACTCGAACAGCGGAAAATCGACGATCCAGAGAAATTTGAGATCGTCCTTACTCGCAAGCGCGAACTTCGCTCCGAGCTGCAGGCGCAAGTCGCCGAGAATCGGCCTGACCTTGTCCGGCGCGCCGCCCATCAAGAGCATCGTGTCGCCGACTTTCAGATCCGCGACTCTGGCCGCGCTCGCGCGCTCGGCGTCGGTCAGAAATTTCGCGATAGGACCCTGCCATCCGGCGTCCTGCACTTTGATCCACGCAAGCCCCATCGAGTAGCGAGCCCGCACCGCTTCCGTCATCTCGTCGAGTTCGCGGCGGCTGAGCTGATTCGCTGCGGGCAGATTGATCGCGTATACAGCGCCGCCCTGCGCTATCACCTCGGCGAAAACCTTAAACGAGGTCGCGGCGAACGCCGCGGTGAGATTCTTTATCTCCAGACCGAAACGGATGTCCGGCTTGTCGGTGCCGAAACGCTCCATCGCTTCGGCGTAGGGCATCCGGATAAACGGCGGCTTGATGTCGATCTCAAGCACACGCTGATACGCGGCGGCGATCATTCCCTCCGCGATCGATTGAACATCCTCGGGCCGCGGACAGGTCATTTCGAGATCGATCTGGCTGAACTCGGGCTGGCGATTCGCGCGCAAATCCTCGTCGCGGAAGCATCGCGCGATCTGGTAGTAGCGATCGAGTCCTCCGATCATCAGGATCTGCTTCAGGATTTGCGGTGATTGAGGCAGCGCATAGAATTTGCCGGGATTCACGCGGCTCGGCACCAGGTAATCGCGCGCGCCTTCCGGCGTGGACTTGAAAAGAATCGGCGTCTCGACGTTGATAAAGCCCTGGTCGTCGAGAAAATTACGGATCGCCTGCAGCGCCTGATGCCGCCAGCGCAGATTCCGTTGCATCGCGGGGCGCCGCAAATCGAGATAGCGGTACTTGAGACGAGTCTCTTCGGCGGCGGTATCCTCGTCGCCGATCGGAAACGGTGGCGGCGGCGAGACGTTCAGGATCTCGAACGCGCTGACCGCGATTTCGATCTCGCCGGTTGGCAATTCGGCGTTGATAGTGCTGTCGGAACGGCGCACCACGGTTCCACGCACCGCGACGAAAAATTCGCTGCGCGCCTCCGCACCAGTGGCGTGCGATTTCGCGTCGCGTTCAGGATTGAGCACGAGCTGCACCAGGCCCTCGCGATCGCGAAGATCGATAAAGATTAGTCCGCCGTGGTCGCGGCGGGTCTGAACCCATCCGTAAAGCGCGACCTCGCGCCCGGTGTCTGCCGTGCGCAGGGCGCCGCAATAATCGGTGCGCGGCCACGGCGGCAGCGGTGAATATATTTCTGCTTTGGGCATTGGCTCCGTAGCTCGGGAAAGTCTCCGCGCAGGATACCTGCGCCATCGAGCGCAAGGAATAGTCAGGATTTATTAGCGATCGCGTCCGCCAGGCCGGCCGTCGCAACTTCACGCTGCTGGCCCGAACCGAGGTCTTTGAGCTGGACGACGCCACGTGCGAGCTCGTTGTCGCCGACGATCACGGCGAAGCGCGCGCCGATCTTCGCCGCTCGCGCGAGGAGCGGTTTGAGCTTGCGCTCCGGCGACCCCATCTCAATTCGAAGGTTGTTCCGGCGCAGATCCCGCACCATCGCGACTACGCTTGCGAGCGCGTTTGCTCCCATCGCGATCACCATCGCGTCCGGTTTTGCGGCCGGGACCAGCCCAGCCGCTTCGAGCGCGATCGCCATTCGATCGACGCCCATCCCGAAGCCGATTCCCGCGATCGGCGCGCCGCCCATCGCCTCGACCAGGCCGTCGTAGCGTCCACCGCCAATCACGGTGCTCTGCGCGCCAAGTCCTTCGGCCATGAATTCAAATGCGGTGCGGGTATAGTAGTCGAGCCCGCGCACCAGACGAGGATTGATCGTCGTCTCGAGGCCGGCCGCCGCGGCGAGTGACCGCACGGTGTCGAAGTGAACGCGGCAGTCGTTGCAAAGATAGTCGAGACTCGACGGCGCGGTGGCGGCGAGCTTCACGTCGATCTTGCAATCGAGCAGGCGCAGCGGATTGCGATCGATCCGGTTGTGGCAATCGGCGCAAAGCTGGTCCAGATGCGCGCGGCCCCACTCGACGAGCGCCGCGCGAAACGCGGGACGGCAGGTCGCGTCGCCAATCGAGTTGACCTCGCATCGTGTGGCGATTCCGAGGCTCCTGCAAATCTCGTCGGCCATCACAAGCATCTCGGCATCGCAGGCGGGATCGGTACGGCCGAAGACCTCGACGCCGAATTGATAGAACTGCCGGTAGCGCCCCTTTTGCGGACGCTCGCGCCGGAACACCGGCCCCGAATAGAAGAAGCGCTGCTCAGGGTCGCTGCGGTCAAGTCCGGCTTCGATATAAGCGCGGACCACTCCGGGCGTTCCCTCAGGACGCAGTGCGACGGTGGTTTCCGACTCGTCACGATCGGTGAACGAGTACATCTGCTTCTCGACGACATCGGAAGTCTCGCCGGTTGAGCGCGCGAACAGATCGATTCGCTCGAGCGCGGGAATCCGAATTTCCGCATAGCCGTAGCGCTGCGCGATCTCGCGCGCACAATCCTCCGCGAGACTCATCGCACGCGCATCGGCGCCAAGCAGATCGCGAAATCCTCTGAGTCGTGTGAGTTCCAAGTTATCTAATTCCTGCGTCGTTTAATTCTCTGCATGCTGCATAGGAATGACCGGCGGGACGCCGGTTCTACTGAATTCAAATCACGAATTCTTCCCGCGCATCGCGTCGCGGAGTTCGCGGTAGCCGATTAGCTTGATGCCTTCGTCGGCGACCAAGCGGCGCGCCTGCTCCGAAGTGAAAAACCGGAAGTCGGCTTCGCGCTGCTCCGGATCGTTGGCGCATCCGCGCAGCTCCGCGCGCGCGAGAGCAGGATGCGCATACAATTCCGAGATGCCCGGTCTGAGCGAACGGATCGTGCTGGTCCAGAATTTCTCGGTCTCCTCGACCTTGCGCGGAGGATGCGCGACGAAATTATCGGGATAGAGAATCCCGTCGCGATCGAGTCCTTCCAGAATCGCATCGAAGCTCATCTTGCGCATGAATCGGCGCGGCGTCATCCGGATCGGCAGGCGATAATCGCGCGCGAGCCGCCAGTAAATCTCGTGATAGTCGGCGCGCAGATGCAGCGGACCCATGTGCGAGTCGATATGCGTCACGTCGATTCCGGCGCCGAGCGCGCGGTCGATCTGCGCGCGCAACTCGCGCTCCGCCTCGTCAAGGCGGTCATTCGCATAGACCTGCGGAACGTCGGGCCACAGGTAGCCGCTCTTGTCCGCGAGCGACGGAACCGCGGTGGCTCCGAGCACGGGACCCCATTTGTAGGCCGGCCATTCGCTGGTGAGCGTCAGATGCACTCCCAAATCGGCCGCGGGATTCGCGCGCGCGAAGTTGGCCGCCTCCTCGAACCACGGACAAGTCGTCAGGATCGTCGAGGAGCTGAAAATTCCAGAGCCCAACCCCTCGATCGTGGCTTCGTTTTCGTCATGGCACATCCCGAAGTCATCAGCATTGATGATCAGCAGGCGCGCGTCGCCGGGATAGCCGAGCTTCTGGGCGGTGGATTTTTCCTGTGGCTGCTCGTCCATGAATCGGTACCGTTTGAATCTAAACGTGCGCGGCACAAAGAAAAAGGGCCGCCTTTTCGGGCGGCCCCTTTCAGGTGCCGTTTAAGGCTCGAGTCGGTCAGATAGTCAGAACATTTATCGTGCAGGCGGAGCCGAGGCCGATAACGTGGGCCTGGCCGGCCTTCGCGTTGGGGACCTGGCGATCCTTCGCGCGTTCATCCTGGGTGAGATGCCACACCACCTCGCAGATGTTCGCGACGCCGGTCGCGCCGAGGGGATGCCCCTTCGAGAGCAATCCGCCCGAGACATTAACCGGAGCGAAGCCACCGAGGCTAGGATGCACTCCGCCCTTCTTGTCGATAAATTCGCCCGCCTCGCCGTCGCCGCACAGGCCGAGGTTCTCGTAATGGACGAGTTCCGCGGTCGCGAAGCAGTCGTGCAGTTCGGTCAAGGCGATATCCTTGGGTCCGATTCCGGCCTTCTCGTACGCGAGCTTCGAGGCTTTGCGCGTGAGCGTGCTCACGTCGGGCAGCGTCAGGTCGCGATCGGTGTAGGGATCGGACGTGAGCACCGAGGCCGCGATCTTCGGCCGCTTGCGTCCACCGGCAAGCTGCTTGAGCTTGTCTTCGGAGACCAGGATCGCGGCCGCCGCGCCGTCACCGGTCGGGCAACACATATAGAGAGTGTTGGGGAATCCGACCATGCGGGCATTCATCACGTCTTCGAGCGTGACTTCGTTGCGATACTGCGAGAACGGATTCTTGGTCGCATGCTTGTGCGACTTCACCGAAATCTTTGCGAAGTGTTCGAGCTTGGTGCCGTACTTGCGCATGTGCTCGATTCCCGCCTGTCCGAACACCGCCGGCATCAGGCCCGAGCCGAGCTTGCCCTCGGTCGCATAGGCCGGATCGCCGCCGCCCGCTCCGCCGAGCAGACCCTGCTTGCCCATCTGCTCGACGCCGACCGCCATCGTCACGTCATACATCCCTGAGGCAACCGCCATGTAGGCCTCGCGGAACGCGGTCGAGCCGGTTGCGCAGGCATTCGCGACGTTGATCACCGGAATTCCGGTCTGGCCGATTTGCTGCAGGATCCGCTGTCCAACCATCGCGTTGGACTGGTACAGATTTCCGCAGGCGAACATCTCGACGTCCTTGATTGCGACGCCGGCGTCCTTCATTGCAATCAATGCAGCCTCGCCGCCGAGCTCGGGAACAGTCTTCTCCGGGTAACGGCCGAATTTGATCATCCCGGTTCCGAGTACATAAACGTTTCTCATCTCAAACCCTCCTGGCGGCCCGGCCCTCGGTCAGGTCCGTCGATTATTCGGGAAGCGCGTCGGGGCCGCGCCTCTACTTGCTGGGCTTATACTGGAACGCGACCACGTCGTGCCCTTCGCGATCCTTCGATACCACTGAGGTTACCAGTTCGACCGGCATATTGAATACCTTGCCGGGATCCTTCTGCGCTTCGAGCGGATCGACTCCGACCAGGTTCGAGCGCACGCTGACGCCGTCCGGAAGATCGACAATCGCGGTGACATAAGGCGTCTTGATCCCGGGGAACGACTGATGCACGACGGAAAAGACGTAAACCTTGCCCTTGTTCGAGAGCGGGACGGGCTTCAGCGCGCCCGCGGTTCCGCACTTCGAGCACGCAACGCGTTTGGGATCGAGAAAGATCGCGCCGCAGGAGCATTTCTGTCCTTCCAGATGCGGCGTCGCTCCGAGCTTCAAAAACGAAACGATCGGGCGCGGTCCCGTATCAGTAGCTGCTTGGGCCTGTTCAGCCATTGGGTTCCTCCGAGATTATCTTTAGGTAGTAAAAGTAGTGACGAATGCCTGATGATCAAGATCTTCCGGTCACAAAAATGACAAAGCGCCGCCGCGATCCGGGGCGCAATCTGTCCGTACCATCCGCGCCGAAGTTTCCCACAGCGCCGGAAATTCGTCAACCCGTGCCAAATTGCCTGCCCGGTTGGCCGAGATTGGCTCGATAGCGCGGATCAAGCGCTGAACAATCTTGTTTCTTTGCCACTTTCTTACCTTTTATTCGTAGCTTTTCCCGCTGGCGCCTGCGTAAATGACTCGCTAGCGAATTTTTTCCAGCGCTAGCACGCTGCGCAGGGGGGTCTGGGCGCTCAAGGGCGTCGTCTCAAAAAGAAATGGACAGGATGCGTTCGTTCATCATTCGAGTTGCGATAGCACTCGTGATTGGTATCTACACCGCGCCAACTCTGGCTGCTGCATCGACGGTCAGCATCACCTCACCCGCAAACTCCGCGACCGTGTCAGGAACAGTCACCGTCGTTTCCACCGTCGCGTCAGGTGTCTGGTGGGCAAAGCTGTACATCGACGGAAATGGCGGTCCCGTCTCGCCGCCATACAGTTTCTCCTGGAACTCCGCGACCGTGGCTAACGGCGCTCACGTCCTGACGGTTGCCGCGTTCGCAAAAGGCGGTACGACGCCCCTCGCCACCGCGACAATCAACGTGGTGGTCGCGAACAACGCTCCGGCGAGCACGGTTTATTTCAGCACCTTGCCGCCAGGCTCCGCCCTCCCGACCGACGAGCAGTGCGCCGCCTTGATTTCCGCCACGCCGGAGAGCGTCCCGCAGAACTCGACGCCGAACAACTTCAGCCTGACGACCTCGGATTTAGGGACCTTCTATAGCGAACCATTCTGGTTCAATTACAGCGCGTCCACGTACACCAATCGCGTAACCGGAGCCTATGCCGGGAGCACCGACATGATCCTCCGCTGGGCGGCGTGCAAGTGGGGAATCGATGAGGACGTGGTGCGGGCCGAGGCGATGCTCGAAAGCGAATGGACGCAGGGCGGTCCCACCTACACGGCTACCAGTCATGCCGGATGGGGCGACAATCGCACGGCAAAGTCGCAATGCGAGACTTCGGCGTGGGTTGGATGGCTCAATCCTCCGGGCGAATGCTGGCAGTCGTGCGGAATCTTTCAAACCAAGGTCTTTGACTTCAATGTATGGCCGGCGGCTTGCGAAAGCACCGCCTTCAACGCGGATTTCCGCATGGCCTATCAGCGCGCGTGCATGGATGGAAACGGTCCGTCGTGGTATTCGCTCGATTCACCGGCTGCCGGCTATCCCTCTTATCCCAACGGCAATGCCGATCAGATGTTCTGGGGATGCATGGGAGCCTGGTACTCCGGTGGTTGGTACGACGCGGATGCGCTGACGTACATCGCGGAGGTTCAAAGCGCGCTCGCCGCGAAACTATGGCCGTAGCTGGAAAGCGATCCATTTCGATCCGTCGGAGGCGCGCCGATCACGCGGCGGGATCGCTTCCGGAAAATCGAATACTCGCGCCGGGTCGACCGCCGCCTTGATCTGCTGCAGGCGTGGCAGATTGGCGCCGTAATACTCCTGCTCCCAGTCTGAAAGGGAAGGATCGATGAAATTCTGGTACGCGCCCCCGTCTCCCGCGAACGCCGAAATCGCGCTATAAAAACTGCTCTGCCACGCCAGGTTTGCCGCGATCGTGCGCCGCGAATCCTCTTCGCTCCAGCTAAGCGCTATCGTCATCAGCCATTCGCTGTTGCGATGAACAAACGCGGTCGCGTCGGGTGCGATAGTGTTGATCTGCCCTCCGGTCTGAAACAGCACCATGTCGGCGCCGCTCGAGGTCCCCGGCCAATCGCGGCACCATTCCAACGCGGTCTCGATCGCCTGCGATCCAAACCCACCCACGAAAAATCGCGAACGCTCCTGGAACTCGCCCGGCCCTTCAGTCAACGCCAGAAATTTGAGTTGCGCGTCCCAATAATCCATCTGCTGGATCGTCACCTTGGACGGATTCGCGACCGCAAAGACTGGTGCCAAAATATCTTCTACGTCCGAGGGCGTGCCGACCAACTGCCCCAACAGGCCGACCGTTACGTCCCGCCCATGAGCGAACTCGTCGGCAGTGACGGCGCTCAACTGAACCCTCGTGCCCAATTCGTCCGGCCCGGCAGCCAGCGCCGCGATCAACGCCGATAACACCTCATCGGGATTGGCCGTCCAACTGATCTTGAAGACTGTCAGAGGAGACGGCACGGGAAAGGTCTGAAGGCTAAACGAGGTATTGATGCCGAAGTTGCCGCCGCCTCCGCCCTGGCAGGCCCAGAACAGATCGGGATTGTCGGCGGGTAGCTCTACGATACTGCCGTCGGCAGTCACGATCTCGCTCGCTATTACTTGATCGGATCCGATCGCGTGCGCACGCATGTTGAAGCCGATCCCGCCGCCCAACAGGAAGCCGGCCGCGCCCACTGTCTTGCAGCGGCCATGCGTGATCGTCACCTGCGACGCCTGCAGGGCCGGGTATATCCCGCTGTTGAGAACGCCGCCGCCGATCGTCAGGATCCCGGTCGAATCATCAACTGCGGTCTGATTCATCAGCCGCAGATCGATCATCAGGCCGGTCGTGGTCGAGTATCCGGCGTAAGAATGGCCCCCCGAGCGCGCGACCAGCGGTATCTGATGCTGCCGTGCCCATCCGATCGCCTGCGCGACATCGTTCGCGTCGAGACATCGCGCGATACCACGGGGATCCACCGATCTGTAGCGAAGGTTGTTGGGCCGCGCCAGGCGGATGAAATCTGGGTCGCCCGGCCGCAGCACCGGTCCGGAGAGCAGCCGCGCCAATTGCCGCCATTCGCCGCTGCTCGCCCCGCGAGAGGTCGCCGTGCCGCTGCCGCATCCGGCGTCGAGCAGAAAGGACAAGCCCAGACCCGCGCCCGCGACAGTGCGGGCGGAGCGGCCGATAAACTCGCGCCGGGTGAGCTTTGCCGGATTGATTAATCCGCCCTTCACGAAGCGGCGCGCTCGCTCGGAAAAGACACGTTCCGACCCCCACTGCGAATGATCATATAGCAGGAATTCGATCGGTGCGCGTCCGGTTCTCGCAAACGCATCGATGGTGTCCATCCTGAGCCCCAGGCGAAGGATCTCCGCGAAGAGATTGGTGCGAAAATGCGTCGGCTGCGGCTGCGTGTGCCTTGGAGATTTTGGGCAAGGTGGGGCCTTGGATTTTTCGATTTCGGGCAAATTCGGTGGGTTCGTTTGGTATCTTTTCTATCGGCTCAAAAAATAAACTCCTTGAAAATGCTACCGAATTTGCGACATTGGGTTCGTTTTGGCAGCTTTTTCGGTCATCGATTTTTGGAGCAAAAAACCAACCTCGAAGACACCAAGGAAGGCGCAGGCACCGAGACACGAAGAATATGCATTTCCGCGCGCGGCGCGCGGAAATGCGTCAGTTCTTTGTGCCTTCGTGTCTTGGTGGTTGGATTGATGCCTGCGCCTGGTCGCGGGAGCATCCCCCTGGAATGGGTCGCGCAAAATGGTGCGCGATAGTGTGCGGGTTGCTTCCACGGGATCACTTTTGCACGAAGTGGATTCGCGCATAAGGCTGAACAGTTCAGCCATGAACAAATCTGGCAAAAACCCGAACGATCGTTAGGGAGGCGGCGCGGCGCGAAAGTGCATCGAAGCGCCTGTGCGCGAAGGGGTTTGATCGATCGAGGCGGCGGCCGCGCAAGGTCAGCTCCCAAAATTGGACGTGCTTAATTTTCCGCGCGGCGGGCGGAAAAATGACCCGGCAACGAACAAGAACGGCGCTCGCCGGGCAGCGCTGGTTTTGGTAGCTGAGAACAGGTTGTGCGAAAGACAGGCGGCTCCCGAGCCGCCCCTACGAAGACGGGAGCGGTTGTCATTCCCGCGCTCTTCGGTAGGCTCAGGGCAGGCTCCGGCTGCCCGCGCGAGAGCCCGTCCTGAGCAAGGCCGAAGGAAATCCCGGACGAAAGGGCGCTGCATGAGGCGTGGACTCGGAGCATGGACGCCTCGGGATTCCTCGCCCACGGCTCGGAATGACGATCGATGGCTCGGCTGAGACTACGACAATCATCGCCCCATACACTTTCATGGCAGGATGACACCAACTGACCATCCGCGAAAAAAGCAACAGCCTCACGTTCATGGTGGGATGGCGGACAGGATCTCGCCATTTATCGGTACTCTCTATGCTATGGGGAGGTCGGGTGAGGGGCCGATCTGCGTGGCATCGTTGTGCCGCGCCTTAAAATTCTGCACGGGCAGATTTCTTATAATCGCGCGACGCTGCGCGCCGCGCTGAATTCGGTCCCTCACCTCACCTCTCCTTTTCTGGAAGCTGTCGATTTTCTCGCGGACGCTCAGTTGGTGTCATCCTGAGCCACAGGCGAAGGATCTACGCGAAGCGATTAGTGCAACCAACTCCGGCTCTTCGCACTAATCGCTTCGCGGAGTTCCTTCACTTCGTTCAGGATGACGGACAAGAACTCGCCATCTATCGACGGCCTCTTCTGGGTGAGGGATCAGACGGGTCAGGGCTCGGGTAGCGCGCGAAACGTGCGCACCGTCATCGAGCGCGGGGTCGCATCGACGGTGATCGCGCCGTCGCGATCTGTGCGCAGCACCGTCGCGCTCGCGGCCTCGTAACGATCCAGCACGGCGGCGGCGGGAAAATGGAAGCGATTGCGGTAGCCGTCGGAAATCACCGCGACGATCGGATGCACCGCCGCGATAAATTCCGCCGTCGAGGAGGTCGCGCTGCCATGATGCGGCACTTTCAGGACCGCGGCGCGCAAATCCTCGCCGGTCGTGACCAGCGCATCCTCGCCCGGCGCCTCGATATCGCCGGTGAACAGGAACGTCGATTTGCCGAGCGCGAGACGCAAAACCAGCGAGCTGTTGTTGTGCGTCTCGGCGCGGACGGGCTCGGGATTCATCGCGCGGAGCGTGACGCCGCCGATCGCGCCCATCGCCGGAGAGCCGGCAATCGTCCTTTGCGGCACATGATCGCGCGCGAGCGCCGCCATCAGATCGCCAAAGCTCCGATCAGTGCTCGACGCGCCCGACGACCAGAAAACTCCCGGCGAGAAGTTATCGGCGATAAAAGCGAAGCCGCCAAAATGGTCCAAATCCGGATGACTCAGCACCAGGTAATCGACGTGCATGATCTTTTGCGACCACAGGTACGGCGCGACCACGCGCTCGCCGTAGTCGTAGCCGCGATACGAGCCGCCCGCGTCGATCAGCATCACGCGCGAGCCGGGAAAGCGGACCACCGCGCCGTCGCCCTCCCCCACCGACAGGAACGTGACGCGCAAATCCGGGCTGAAGTAACGATCGCGCAACCACCACGCCGCATCGGCGACAAGAATCACGACGATCGCCGCGGCCGTCACTACGCGCCATCCAATTCGCATGGCAAATCGAGCCTCTGGAATCAGCGAGCCGCGCCTGATGCGCGGATCTTCCTTCCTCGGAGCGCCAAGCCACAGCAGTATCGCGCCGTACGCGAGCGCGAGCTCGAGCAGTGTCGGCGTGAAGGTTCGCATCCACGCCATCGGCCATGAGAGAAACCATCCGGCAAGATAGTTGGACAACTCAAGCGCGTCGGCTCCGAGCGTGAGGACTGTGCGCGCACCCGGCGTCCAGATGAAGCTCAGGATCGCCGCGATCAGGCCGCATAGCGTCGCGAAGAATCCCATGACCGGCACTACGACGGCGTTGGCGAATAGCCCGACGATCGCGAACTGGTTGAAATGAAACGCGGTCAGCGGAGCCGTCCCAAGCATCGCCCAGAACGAAACCGCCACGTACGCGAGTACGCCGCCGACAATCGTCCATCCGTACGCCGCTCCCTCGCGCGGGAGGCGCTGGCGATAGCGCCGCCAGGTCAGCCACGCCGCGAAGCGCTGCATCCCCATGATGATCGCGATCACCGACGCGAACGAGAGCTGGAAACCCAGGTCCGCGGTCGAGCCGGGAATCGCCACGCAGATCACGATCGCGGCGAACGCGAGGCTCGCCAGCGCCTCGCGCGATCGATCGATCACGATCGCGAGCATGTACGCGAGCACCATCACCAGCGCGCGCACCGTCGAAACATGATGCCCCGCGATCGCGGAGTAGGCGCACACCGCGACGCTCGCCGCGATCGCCGCCGTCTTGTTGGCCCATCCGCGGCTCGCAAGGCCCGGCGCGAGCATCATGAGCAGCCGCACGAGCGCGAACACCGCCGCCGCGACGAAGCTCAGATGCAAGCCCGAGATCACCAGCAGATGCGCCATCCCCGTCAGCGCGAACCGTTGGCGCAACTCCTCGCTGATTCTGCCGCGGTCGCCGATCACGAGCGCGCGCATCTCTGCACGCTCGGGATCGTGCAGGTTCGCGTCGAAGAACGCACCGATCCGGTCGCGCACGCTCTCGATCGCGCCGGCGACGATCGGCCGTCGATAGCCGATCGTCGAAAACGCGGCGGTGCCGTACGAATGCTCCGGCGCCGTGATTGTCGCCGAAATTCCGGTGCGCTCGAGGAAGCCCTGGTAGTCGAACTCGCCCGGATTGCCATCGTTGCGCGGAAAGCGAATCCGCCCCGTCAGCCGAACGATATCGCCAATACGAAACCGCGCCGGATCGAGCACGGCGATTCTGATTTCTCCGCTCGACGCCGAAAGCGGAGCGCCGGAGACCGCCGCGCGGTCGACGGCGACATACAAATGCGTCAGCCCCGGGAAGCGCTCGGGCGTTCGATCGAGCACGCCCTCGAAGGTGATCTTTTCCCCGTCGGTAAATGCGCGGATGGAATTCGGCGCGGCCACGGGCGCGAGCAGCTCGCGCACCGGAATCGTAGCGGCTGCTATCAGCGCGACTATCGCCAATCCATAACCAAGCCGCGGACGCGCGAACAGATACGCGCAAATAGCCGCGACGGTAATCGCGATTGCGATCCATCCCGGTACGAAGCAGCGGAAGTTGCCGAGTCCGTCGCCGAGCGCGATCGCTCCCGCGACCTCGTAAATCGGCGCGATATCAGCCGCCCGCGCGAGCGCGCCCGGAATCAACGCGCTATGAGCGCCTGATTCCGCGATAGACGTGGCAGCAGCGCTGGAAGCCGCGGCGGCGATCGCGATAGTCCCCCTTTGGACGCCCTCGCAAGGGCGTCAAAGCCTGCTCGAAGCCGATTATGCTCCGGCGATCGAGGCTGCCGCCAGTCCCGCTAACTCGCAGTCAATGCACCGGCGCCGAGGCGGCACCGGGATCGTTTTTGCGCATCAGCAGGATCAGCGGCAGCATACAAAGCGTCGCGATTCCCATCATCCTGATCACGTCGATATACGCCTGCGCGCTCGCGGTCTGCAGGATCCGTCCGTAGATCATTCCGAGCGCGCGATTGTTGATATTCGCGCCACCGGAGAGAAAAAGCTGATGCCTCAATCCCGTCAGTTGCGAGTGCAGCGTCGAATCGAACGGCGTCACCCGCGTCATCAGCGTGGTCTGATGAAACTGCGAGCGCCGCGCGAGCATCGTCGTGACCATCGAGATGCCCAAACTGCCGCCGACGTTGCGCGAGAAATTCATGATCGACGAGATGTCGTTGTTCTGGTCCTGGCGCATCCCGGAGTACGCCATCGTGGTGATCGGGATGAACAGGAACGCCAGCCCCATCGACTGGTAGATGCGATAGAACATCGCGGTGCGGAAATCGACGCCCGGGTAGATTCCGGTCATGTGGAGCATCGCGAGCCCCGTAATCACAAATCCGAACGCGATAAGCCATCTGCCGTCGACGCGCGAGATCAGCGTGCCCACGATCGGCATCGTCACCATCATCGCGAATCCGCCCGGCGTCAGCACCATCCCGGCCTGCTGCGCGGTGTAGCCCATCAGCTCCTGCACGTACTGCGGCAGCAGCACGGTGGTTCCGAACAGAACGGTCCCGAGCGTGAACATCATCGTGGCCGAGACCGCGAAGGTGCGGTTCTTGAACAGGCGCAGATCGATCACCGGATGCTCGACGCGCACTTCCCAGAAGATAAACGCGATCACGGCCGCGATGCCGACAATCGTAAAGATCGCGATGAACTCCGACTCAAACCAATCGAGGCGCTGGCCCTTGTCGAGCACGATTTGCAGGAAGCCCAGCCCGACCGCGATCAGTCCAAGCCCGATATAGTCGATTTGGATTCCGCCCGCGCGCTCCTTGACCTCGCGGATCACGTACGGCGGATCCTCGACCATGCGGTAGCTGAGCAAGAGCGAGATGAGGCCGACCGGAACGTTGATAAAGAAAATCCAGCGCCAGGTGAAATTGTCGGTGATCCATCCTCCCAGCGTCGGTCCGATCGCGGGCGCCAGCACCACCGCCATCCCGTAAACGGCGAACGCCATCCCGAATTCCTCGGGCGCGAAGGTGTCGGCCAGAATCGCCTGCTCGCTCGGCTGCAAACCTCCGCCGCCCGCGCCCTGGATCACGCGCAGGATAACCAGGATCGTGAGCGACGGCGCCAGCCCGCACAGGAACGAGCTGAGCGTGAACACCGCGACGCAGACCATGTAGAACCGTTTGCGCCCGAATAGTCCGGCGAGCCATCCGCTGATCGGCAGCACGATCGCGTTCGCGACCAGGTACGAGGTCAGGACCCACGTGCTTTCATCGACGCCCGCCGACAATCCGCCCGCGATATGCGGCAGAGCGACGTTGGCGATACTCGTGTCGAGCACCTCCATAAAGGTCGCCAACGTCACCGTCATCGCGACCAGCCACGGATTATGCGAAGGCCGCCACGCGCGGTCCGATTTGATCTCGGCGGCGAGCGGCGCGGCGCTCATCGGCGGCTCTCGCGCGCCGGCGCCGCCATCCGAGCTCCGAGCCATCCGAGAAATTTGGTCCGCGCGCGGCGAAAGCGCGGATCGTCGGGGCTCATCCCGGTCACCAGGCGCGTCATCTGCGGGAACGCGGCCGGAAACGCGGTCAGCGCGATAACCGAAAGGAACAACTGGTCGAGGTTGATCCCGCGCGCGACCGCTCCCGCTAGCTGCGAGCGTCGCAGGCGCGCGTGCACACTGCGGAACAGGCGGCGGCGCTCGGCCCGCGCGACCATCGGCCCCGCGGCGGGGCCCAGCGCCTCCCATTCATGCATTCGGGTCCAGTCGCGATCGTCGCAGCCGATCTCGGTCCAGTACTGCAGCGCGGCGCCCAGGTCTTGCGGGGTCGAGGCGATCGCCTCGGCCTTATCGGCGATTTTGCGGCGCAGGACCTCGGCGTAGAGTCCGCGCTTGCTGCCGAAACAATAGAACAGCATGCGCTTGTTGATCCGCGCGCGCCGCGCGATAGTTTCGGTGCGTGCGCCGGCGAGGCCCCGCGCCGAGAACTCGGCCAGCGCGGCTTTGAGAATCCGCTCGCGAGTACGCGCCAGGTCACGGACGCTCCCGCGGATATTTTTGCTGCGCTTGATGACCGCCATGGCTGCAATTAACTGCCTGGTTAATACTTTTCAGCATGGCCGCCGCGCACGAGTCAAACGAAACGCCCTGCACAAATGTCATTCCCGCGCGTGGCTGCCGCGCGAGGAATCCCTACTTCGGGCGCGTTGTACGCCGGCAGAGCAGCACCCTATCGAGAAAGTCACTGCACCTTTCGGACGTTATGGGAAAATCAAACTGGCTTCCGGGCACGCCCAAAAAGACCGACCTAACCCCCGACCCCTTCCCCCACGGGAAGGGGAGTCAGAAACCGAACCTCAATGACAAAAGTGGCACACGAATCGTCGCTAGTGGCAGCGGGAATTTGCCAGACCACTCGAACGCTTGCGACCAGTGTCCCCCTTCCCGTGCGGGAAGGGGACAGGGGTTAGGTCGATTGCCTGAGAATCAACTTCGCCCAACGGCATACGGGTTTCATCCATCAGGGTGCGCGCAGCGAATCCAAACTCACACGATCCGGGATTCCTCGCGCGGGGCAGCCACGCGCGCGGGAATTATACCTCCAAGTGTCAGACTGACCCACCACCAAGGCCGCGCGCTTGCCCGCGTTGTTGGTGCCGTTTATATGATCGGCAACGGATCGCAGTTCGTAAGGAGTATCAAATCGATGAGCACAGTCGACGACGCGCTATCCACCCCCGCCGCGAAGGGCGCACCCGCCGATTCGATAACCGGCTTTCTCGCGGGTGACCATCAGCGCATCGAGAAAATCTGGCTCGAGCTCGAGGCTGCGTTCACCCGCCATGACTTCAATGCGATGCACACCAAGTCGGGCGAGTTTATCGCCGCGATGCGCCGGCATCTGCGGATGGAAGAGCAGATCCTGTTCCCCGCGATCGAGGACAAGACCGGGATGCGCACCAGCGGACCGACTCATGCGATGCGTTTGGAGCATCGCGAGATCGAGCGCGTGCTCGACGGCCTCGCACCGCTGCTCACGGTGCAGGAGCGATGGACCGCAATCCAGGCGATGGAAGGTGAGCTGACCGATCCGTCGGCGCTTTTCCGCAGTCACGACGCCAAGGAGGAAATGGTGCTCTATCCGATGGCGGATAAACTGCTCGGTGCGGAGGCCGCGCGCAAGCTTGTGGAGAAAATGAGGACGGAGGTCGATTCGCCGAGCTCGCATTAAGGCGGCCACTAAGGCACGAAGACACAAAGAAAATATTTTCTTCTTCGTGTCTTTGTGTCTTAGTGGCCGGTTGGATTCTTAATTCTGCTCCCAGAATTCCTTCAGCAGCGTGCTCGTCACCGGCGGATGCTCTTCCGGGAAGAACAGCTTCGCGCGCGGCACCAGGACGGTCCGCTTGAGTCCGCCGAGATTCTTCTTGAACCATGCAAGCGAGGCAGCCTTGTCGAATGCCGTGTCAGCCTCGCCCCAGATAACCTGCGTTGGAATCTTCGACGCGCGCAAAGCCGGCGCCTGCGCTACCAGCTCCTGCTGGCTGCGCTGCCATTCCGCGAGCGCCTTAAGCCCCTCGATACGCTTGTCCGAGGCAACCAGCGGCGCGAGATACACTTCCAGCAGCTCAGGCGTCAGCGTCTCGGCGGACTCATAGACACTGCCGAACTGCGCGCGCGCGATACTGACGTCGGCGAGCATCATCTTGAATCCCTGCACCACCGCCCCACTCTTCACGCCGGCGTAGAACCCGGTCAGCATTTCGTTGGGCCACAGGTTGTGAACCTCGCAATTGGTCAGCGTCAGGGTACGAATCCTGTTCGGCGCGGTCGCGGCGAAAACCTGGCTGACGCCGCCCCCCGTGTCATTGCCGCACAGATCGACGCTATCGATTCCCAGCGCGTCCAGGAACGCCGACAGCATCCTGGCCTGTCCGCCGAACGACAGGTCGGTGCCGGATTCGATTTCGCCATAGCCCAAGCCCATTAGGTCGGGCGCGATACATCGGCGCGTCGGCGCAAGGTCTTCCAGCACCTCGCGCCACTGAAAGCCGTTGAGCGGCAGGGCGTGCACCAGCAGGGCCGCGCGCGGACCTTCTCCGCGCTCGACGTAGGCGATTTTGCCGAATTTGGTTGTGGCGAACTTTCGCGATGAGTGGAATTGGGCGGCGTTCATTGTTACTCTCCTTGGTTGAGGGGATTAAAGATACATACAGTGTGTATGTAACCTACCTATAGTATGAGTGTCAAGAGCCGCCAGGCGGAAAATTCCGCCGCCACCCGCACCGCCCTGCTCCGCGTCGCCCGCCGCCTGTTCGCGAGCCGCGGCTACGCCGACACCGCGACCGAGGAGGTCGTCCGCCGCGCACGCGTCACGCGAGGCGCGCTCTATCATCACTTCAAGGACAAACGCGATCTGTTCGAAGCCGTGCTCGACGAAGAGCAGACAAAGATCGCCGTCCTGGTCGCCAACGCCGCCGCGACCCAGTCCGACCCATGGAGCGCGCTGCTTGAGGGATCAAAGGCCTTTCTTGAGGCATGCCTCGACCCCGCGGTGCAGCAGATTCTTTTGATCGACGCGCCTGCGGTTCTCGGATGGAAGAAATGGCGCGAGAACGACCAGAGCCACTACCTCGAGGGCCTCAAGAGCGCGATCGCCCTGTCAATCGAGGAGGGGCTGATCGCCAGGCAGCCGACCGAGCCGCTGGCGCACGTGATCATGGGCGCGATGAACGAAGCCGCGCTGCTGATCGCCCACGCCGACGACGAGCAGGCCGCGCGCCGCGAAGTCACCGCCGTCATCGAGCGGCTGTTCAACGGAATCAGGGGCGAATAGCGTGCATTAAGGCGGCCACTAAGACACAAAGACACTAAGAAGAAATTTTTTGTGTCTTCGTGTCTTAGTGGCCGGTTGAATTCTTTCAGTATGGCCACTTCCAGTTCGTGATCTCGTCGCGATCGATGCCGTTCTCGGTCGCGTAGTCCATGCTCTCCGTGATCTGATCCTTGAGCCAGTCCTTTACATGTGCCCCGCCGATCTTTTCGAGTCGCGGCACGCGGTCGATCACGTCGATCGCGAGGTTGAACCTGTCGGTCTGATTGTTGATCGCGAGCTGCAGCGGCGTGTTGATGCTGCCCGCCTCCTTGTATCCGCGCACGTGCATGTTGTCGTGGTTGTGGCGCTTGTACGCGAGCTTGTGAATCAGCCACGGATAGCCGTGAAAGTTGAAAATCACCGGCTTGTCCGAGGTGAACAGGCCGTCGAAGTCGGGATCGGTAAGGCCGTGCGGATGCTGCGTTGACGGCTGCAGCTTGAACAGATCGACCACGTTGACGAAGCGCAATTTCAAGTCGGGAAATTTCTTGCGCAGGATCGCCGCCGCCGCGAGCGACTCGATCGTCGCCACGTCACCCGCGCTCGCCATCACCACGTCGGGCTCCGCGCCCTGATCGGTGCAGGCGAAATCCCATATCCCGATTCCCTTGGTGCAATGATTCACCGCCGACTGGATATCCAGGAACTCCGGATGCGCCTGCTTGTCGGCGACGATCACGTTGACGTAGTTGGTGCTGCGCAGGCAGTGGTCGGCCACGCTCAAGAGGCAGTTCGCGTCGGGCGGCAGATAGACTCTAGTGATCCATGCACTCTTGTTGGTCACGACGTCGATAAAGCCGGGGTCCTGATGCGTGAACCCGTTGTGATCCTGGCGCCATACCGTCGAGCTGATGAGGATATTCAAAGACGGGAGGGGATCGCGCCACGGAACCTCGCGGCACTTCTCGAGCCACTTCGCGTGCTGATTGAACATCGAGTCGATCACGTGCGCGAACGCCTCGTAGGTCGCGAACATCCCGTGGCGCCCCGTAAGCACGTAGCCTTCGAGCCATCCTTCGAGCGTGTGCTCGCTCAGCATCTCCATCACGCGGCCGTCAGGCGCGAGCTCGCCGCCGTCGGCGTCCTCGGGCTTGTACTCTTCGAGCCAGGTTTTCTTGCTAGCTTGATAAATTGCCTGAAGCCGATTCGACGCGGTTTCGTCGGGACCAAAGACGCGGAAGTTGTCGGGGTTGTCGCGCATCACGTCGCGCAAGAATTCACCCAGGACGTACGTATTCTCGCAGTACGTCCGCGCAGGCTTCGCGACCTTGATCGCGTAATTCCTGAAGTTAGGAAGCTTGAGCGGACGCCGCAGAAGCCCGGGGTTGCTGTGAGGATTCGCGCTGATTCGCCGATCTCCAGACGGCGCGAGCTGCTTGAGCTCGGGAATCAGCGCGCCAGACTTGTCGAACAGCTTCTCCGGATGATAACTGCGCATCCATTTTTCCAGCAGCTTCAGATGCTTGCGGTTCTCGATCACGTCGGGAATCGGCACCTGATGCGACCGCCACGAACCTTCGAGCTTGTGCCCGTCGAGCTTCTTCGGATCAGTCCATCCCTTGGGCGTGCGCAGGATGATCATCGGCCATCGCGGATGCGGCTGACGCTCCGCCGCGCTTTTCGCACGCGCCTGCTTCTGGATTTTATGGATCGAGGCGATACACGCCTCGAGCGCCGCCGCTATCGCCTGATGCACGATCTTCGGATCGTCGCCCTCGACGACATGCGGCGTGTACCCGTACCCGACCATCAGGCTGTGCAACTCGTCGGGCGGGATACGCGCGAGAATCGTCGGATTGGCGATCTTGTATCCATTCAAATGCAGAATCGGCAGCACCGCGCCGTCGCGCACCGGATTGAGGAACTTATTGAAATGCCACGAGGTCGCGAGCGGCCCGGTCTCGGACTCGCCGTCGCCGACCACCGCCGCCACGATCAGATTCGGATTATCGAAAGCCGCGCCGGCCGCGTGCGACAGGCTGTAGCCCAATTCGCCGCCCTCGTGAATCGAGCCGGGCGTCTCCGGCGTGCAATGACTCCCCACTCCGCCGGGCGACGAGAACATCCGAAAGAACTCGCGCATTCCATCCTCGTCCTGGCTACGATCGGGATAGACCTCTGAATAAACCCCTTCGAGATACGAGTTCGCGAGCGTCGCCGGAGCGCCATGCCCCGGCCCGGAAATATAGAGCACGTTCAGATCGAGTTTTTTGATCAGCCGGTTAAGATGCGCCCAAACCAGCGACTGTCCCGGGTCGGTCCCCCAATGCCCAAGCTGGCGGCGCTTGATATGCTCAGGCCGAAGCGGCTTTCTGAGCAACGGATTATCGCGCAAATAGAGCATCCCGACGCAGAGGTAATTAGCCGCGCGCCAGTAAGCGTCGATCGCCTCAACTTCCCGCGAAGAGAGAACCTGCTTCATCATAACCTCATGTGGTTCAGGGGCGCGCGGCGACACTCGCGCGCGGGATTACTCCCGGATCGTCATTACCGGGCACGCGGCCTTGCGCACTACCGCTTCGGCGACGCTGCCAAGGATCATGCGCTTTAAGCCTTTGCGGCCATGCGTCGCGATTACGATCAGATCGGGTTTATGCTTGATCTCGGCCTGCAAGATGCAGCCGACAACGTCGCCAGTATAGATCAGCGCTTCGTGCTGGATGCCGGCGAGTTTCTGCTTCACGATATCCTCGAGCTTGGCGCGTGCGGCCTTCTCCTGGTCTGCGAACATCGCGGGAGGCGCGTAGATCTCGCCGGATGTGAGCACCAGCTCCAGCACATGAACCAGGATGATAGAGCTGCCAAAGTGGCGCGCGATTTCGGCGGCCTTATCGAGCGCGACCAGGGAATTTTCGTCGAAATCGACGGGACAAAGAATTGTTTTGTACGTGAGCGCCATTCTCTGAGACTCCTTCCTGAATCGCGCACCAGCGGAATTGGCTCAAGCGATTCAAGTTCCAAAAGGATGCCGCAATTGCCGTCGGCATGACATATCCATTCGACAGAATACGCCGATTTTCGGTTCCCTTCTGTGAACATTTGCCGCGCCCTACTCGCCCACACCTTGCCGCTCGTTTCTGCCGACGCTCGCCGACGCAACGATACGCATCGCTAAGGAGGAATTGCTCTGCTAAGACCAATGGACGTGCCCTGTTCTTCCACCTGGATATTTTTGACCGCGGCAGCCGGTCTGCTCTGTGCGATTCTCGCCTCGTCACCCGCTCTCGCCCAAATCAACTACGCGACCGGCAATGATACCGTCTTCGCGCATTCTCAAACGCTTCCGTGGTGGCTGTCCGCGCAAGGCAACTTCATCTTCCAATGGCACCCGAGCTTTCCGGCCGCCTACAGCGGCCCCCACAGTTTCGAGCATGCCTCTGAACAGGCCGCCTCCGAAGTCACCACTGTCTACACCGGTCTCGAGTTGTCTCCGACGCTGGAAGCCGTGGCGGACGTCGAAAGCGCGGGAGGCAGCGGCCTGAGTCAGACTCTCGGGCTGGCCGGGTTCCCCAACCTCGACGCGGTTCGAGACCCTAGCCTGAGCGCGGTTCCTTACCTGGCCCGGCTCTGGTATCGCGAAGTCATCCCACTAAGCGACGAGACGGTCACCGTCAAGCGCGGTCCCCTTTCGATCCTCACCACGCTGCCGGTGCGGCGGCTCGATATCCACGTCGGCAAGTTCGACCTGGTGGACTTCTTCGATCTCAACAGTGTCGCCAACGACAGCCATATGCAGTTCATGAACTGGACCGTCGTAAACAACGGCGCCTACGATTACGCCGCCGATACGCGCGGCTATACCTACGGTGGCGTTATCGACTACGAAGATCGATGGTGGGGCTTTCGCTTCGCCGAGGCCCTCGTATCCAAGCGTCCCAACGGTCTGAACCTTCAAAAAAACCTGCAGGACGCGCATTCGGAGAACTACGAATTGGAATTTCGTCCGGGGTTGCTGAAAAACCGCGAGACTGCTGTTCGCCTGCTCGCGTTCACCAATTTCGCGAACATGGGTGATTACAACCAGGCGATCGATCTCTTCGAGGAGGGAAAAACTCCGGTCCCCGAGATCACCGACCATCCGAGGCAAACGAAACTGAAGTATGGATTCGGCGTCAACGCAGAGCAGGAATTTACCCCGTATCTGAGGGGCTTCTTCCGTGCGGGCTGGAACGAAGGCCAGCATGAATCTTTCAACTATACAGAAGTGAACGATACGGTCGCGTTCGGCGGCGATCTCCGCGGCAGCCTTTGGAGTCGCCCCGAAGACAAGTTCGGGGTTGCATTTGTCGGTAACGGAATCTCCAAGCCCCACCAGGAGTATCTCGCTTTGGGCGGACTCGGCTTCCTCTTGGGCGACGGCGCGCTCAACTACGGTCCCGAGAAGATCATGGAGTGCTACTACAACTTTCCAATCCCCCTGCACGCCGGTTTCTTTGGAGCCTTCGACTTCCAATACATTGACAACCCCGGTTACAATCGTGATCGAGGCCCCGTCCTCGTTCCGGGAATACGCCTGCACGTCGAACTCTGAGTTTCCTCGTGTTCGACACGCGAAGTCGTCCATTGGTTGAGATCGCTTGCGAGGCTATAGGCGTGCGCCCTAAGACAGCGCCTTCAGCCACAGGGTCACAGGCTAAAGCCCGTGCCACTGGCATCTACTTCGGTTGGTCGGGGATCAGTTTGAGCTTGCCCTGCCGCACCGGACGCTTGCCGGCGCTGGCGGCGGCCATCGCCGCGCCGGTGCCCTTTCGCGGACGCATCCGGATCGGTGCCTCGGGAGGTTTCTTCACCTGGACGCGGTCGCGGCTCGGATCGCTCGCGTGAGTGCCCGGCGATCCTGCCGGCGCCTTGGTTGGAGCGGGACGCGCCGTGTCCATTCCGAAGGCCTTGCGCTCGAGCTTCTTGATCTGGTCGCGAAGCTCGGCAGCGCGCTCGTAGTCGAGCTTCTCCGCCGCTTCCATCATCTCATGGCGCAGCGCGCTGATTCGCTCGGGCAACTCGTGCGCCGGCAGCAGGTCCTCGTCGCCCGGCTTCTCCTCGACCTCGGGCACGACCGCCCACTCGGGCGAGTACATCTCGACCAGCGACGCGCCGATCGCCTTGATGATCGTCGCCGGCGTGATGCCGTTGGCCTCGTTGTAGGCGAGCTGCTTGGCGCGGCGCCGATCGGTCTCGCCGATCGCCTTGGTCATCGAGTCGGTCATACGGTCCGCGTACATCAGCACGAGTCCGTGCAGGTTTCGCGCGGCGCGGCCAATAGTCTGGATCAGCGAGCGCGCCGAGCGCAGGTAGCCTTCCTTGTCGGCGTCGAGAATCGCGACCAGCGAGACTTCCGGCAGGTCGAGCCCCTCGCGCAGCAGGTTGATCCCGACCAGCACGTCGAAGTCTCCCTTGCGCAGGCCGCGGATAATCTCGACCCGCTCGATCGTCTCGATATCCGAATGCAGATAGCGCACGCGGATGCCGAGGTCGTGATAATAGTCGGTCAGATCCTCGGCCATCTTTTTCGTCAGGCAGGTGACGAGCACGCGCTCGCCCGCCGCGACGCGCTTGTGAATCTCCTCGAGCAGGTCATCGACCTGCGTGCCCGCCTTGCGCACTTCTATTTTCGGATCGATAAGTCCCGTCGGCCGGATAAGCTGCTCGACGACGAGCCCGCCCGAGCGCTGCTGCTCGTAATCGCCGGGCGTCGCCGACACGTAAACCGCCTGGTTAACGTGCGTCTCCCATTCCTCGAAATTCAGCGGTCGGTTGTCGAGCGCCGACGGCAGGCGAAAACCGAAATCGACCAGCGTCTGTTTGCGCGAGCGATCGCCACGGTACATCCCGCCGATTTGCGGCACGGTCACGTGGCTCTCGTCGATAAAGAAGATCGATTCCTTGGGAAAGTAGTCGAGCAAGGTCGGCGGCGGATCGCCCGGCGAGCGGCCGGTCAGATGGCGCGAGTAGTTTTCGATTCCCGGACAGAAGCCCATCTCGGCCAGCAGCTCTAGATCGTAGATCGTGCGCTGCTCAAGCCGCTGCGCTTCCAAGAGCTTGTTTTCGGAGCGGAACAGTTCGAGCCGAGCTTTCAGCTCTTCGCGGATTCCCGCGACCGCGCGCTCCATCCGGTCCGAGGTCGTCACGTAGTGCGACGCTGGATATACCGCGACTGCTTGCAGCTTGCGCAGCACCTTTCCGCGCAGCGCATCGATCTCGTAAAGCGCCTCGACCTGATCGCCGAAGAACTCGACTCGCACCGCGCGCTGCTCTTCATACGCGGGAAAAATCTCGACCGTGTCGCCGCGTACGCGGAAGGTCCCGCGATGGAAATCGTAATCGTTGCGCTGGTAGGCAATATCGACCAGCTTGCGCAGCACACGGTCGCGCTCAATCGTCTGCCCTTCTTCGAGAAACACTACCGTCTCGAAATATACTTCCGGCTCGCCCAAACCGTAGATGCACGAGACCGACGCTACGATCAGCACGTCGTTGCGTTCGAGCAGCGCCTTGGTTGCCGAATGCCGCAGCTTGTCGATCTCGTCGTTGATGCTCGAGTCCTTCTCGATGAACGTATCGGTCGAGGGGACGTAGGCCTCGGGCTGGTAGTAGTCGTAATAAGAAACGAAGTAGCGGACCGCGTTGTCGGGAAACAGGCTCTTGAATTCGTTGTAGAGCTGCGCGGCGAGCGTCTTGTTCGGCGCCATCACCAATGCCGGGCGATTCACCTGCGCGATTACGTTCGCCATGGTGAAGGTCTTGCCCGAGCCGGTCACGCCGAGCAGCACCTGATGCGGCACCGCCTGCTGAATATTGCGGACGATCGCCTCGATCGCAGCGGGCTGGTCGCCTTCAGGCTTGTAGCCTGAGACCAGCCGGAAGCTGACTTCTTTACCGCGCGCAAGTGGAAGCATAGCGAGGATCCGATTCTAGCATCCTTGGCCGCGATCATCGAAACGCATCGCGACGGGCCGGGACCCGCCGTTTTTTTCAAACACCAAATCGTATGCGGAGCGCCCAATTACGCTATTGCGGAAGGAAGGAATTACCGGCGGCTCGATTTGGGGAGCACAGAAAGAATCTCGTTCTCCATGGTGGTTTCTGATACAAGAATGCTTAATCCAGGCCGCGGCGGGGATGGCATATCGATTGCTCACTTTCGCCGTATCGCCATAACTGGCTTGGCAGATTAACGAGGGTTCAGAAACCTCAGAGTGAGATGAAACCGGTGAGACCGACGATCGTATTCGGGAGGTGGACCTGCCTTTCGCGATGATTCCCGCCTCACCCACAACGGAGAACAACCGATGAAGAGTATGCTGACAATCATGGCCGCTGCGCTGTTAGCGATAGCGACCGCTGGCCCGGCGTTCGCCCAGATCGGACAGTACGACGCCGACTTCAACAACTACTTGAGCCATCATCCCAATGAAGCGGCGCAAATCCGGGCTAATCCTCGCCTGATCGATAATCCGACCTACATCAAGAACCATCCGGGGCTGAACCAATACCTGGACAACCATCCTAACGTGCGCAAAACCATTCGCGCGCAGTCTAACGGCGGCATGATGCATGGAGAAGCGATGCGCGGACCCGGCCCCGGAGCGTACGCCGGACGCGGCCCTGGCGACTACGATTCAAATCATGTGTGGCGCGATCAGGGATGGTGGCAGAAGAATCATCCGGACGTGTGGGCCAAGCGGCATCCTAATCGCTAGATCATAATCGCCGTTGCCGCATGGTGACGGAGGAAAACACCTATGAAGAGTGTGCTCACAATCATGGCCGCTGCGCTGCTGGCGATAGCGATCGCCGGTCCGGCATTCGCGCAAGTGGGCCAGTACGACGCTGACTTCAACAACTACTTGAACCATCATCCCAATGAAGCGGCTCAAATCCGGGCCAATCCCCGTTTGATCGATAACCCGACCTACATCCATAACCATCCGGGGCTGAACCAGTATCTGGATAACCATCCTAATGTTCGCCGGACGATTCGTGGACAGACCAACGGCGTAGTCGGTGCTCCGGGGCCATACGCAGCGCGTGGGTATGGCGACTACGACGAGCATCATGTGTGGCGCAGTGCGGACTGGTGGCAGCAGAACAATCCCGGATGGTGGCGTCAGCATCATCCGGAATGGGCCGCGAGTCATCCGCATTGGTATCCCGACGGCGACTATGACGAACATCATGTGTGGCGCGACTCGGGATGGTGGCAGAAGAATCATCCGGAGATCTGGAGCAAGTGGCATAACCACCACTAGATCGCGATCGTTGGATAAGGGGGAAAGCGCATAAAAGATGGCCGGGCCGCATCTGCGGCTCGGCCTTTCTATCGGCGCATCGGGGTGGATCGTACGGCTATTTAGGCGTTTGGCTGTGGGAAATAAGCGCCAGAATCGTGTGCGAAAAAAATGGGGTCCCTAGTTGCATTCGGGGGCGGAATATAACTATATTTGCTCCGCAATTACGAGTTAATGACGCGATGTCGCGGCGAGTGAGGGGTTTTAGCACCGCGCAAACACGCACTTGGGCAGGGAGGAGTTCATGAGACGACAGTCAGGCTTGATCAAAACCGTAGTCGCGTTGGCCGGTGCGACGTTAGCCGCGAGCGCGCTCGGTGGATGCGCTAATTTGCGCCAGCCACGTAGTTGGGGATCGTGCGCGCTTATCGGTGCCGCGGCAGGTGCTGCGGCCGGTGCTGCATCGGGAATCGTAATCGCCGACAACAGCACGCGCCACGACTCGTCGAGCGACGCGAGAGTATTCTCGGGTCTCGGCGGCGCTGCGATTGGTGCGGGCCTTGGTGCGCTTGCGGGACATTACATCTGCGATCCGATAATCCAGCCGCCGCCACCACCGCCTCCTCCGCCACCTCCTCCGCCGCCACCGCCTCCTCCACCGCCTCCACCGGTTAAGCAGAAGATCGTTCTGCGCGGCGTGCATTTCGACTTTAACAAGTCGAACATCCGCCCGGGCGACGCTGCCGTGCTGGATGAAGCCGCGGCTACCTTGCAGTCCAACGCGGACGTCAAGGTTGACGTGAACGGATACTGCGACGCGATCGGCGGCGAAGAGTACAACCTCAAGCTGTCGGATCGCCGGGCCAACGCGGTCGCGAGCTACCTTGAAGGCAAGGGAATCTCGGCCGACCGGTTGATTCCGCACGGATACGGCAAGACCGATTTCGTCGCACCGAACGACACCGCCGAGGGCCGTGCCCAGAACCGCCGTGTCGAACTGGTGCCGCTCGACTAAGGTCGCGCCACCGTCCGATTAGTAAGGTCTGAAAACGGCCGGAGCTCCCAAGCGGAGCTCCGGCCGTACTTTTTTCCGGCACTCGGTTCACACTTCCGGCCGGGTCTGAAAAAGATTTACCCGGCAGCCGCTCCGATTGGTTCACAAATCGCGCCCGAGGGCCTGACGAGGCTCGGCGAATTTGTTATATAGCCGGGCATGGCATCGCTACGTTTGCAGGCAATCACCACCGCTGCGGCTCTGGCGCTGATCATTTCCGCATGGTCGCCGCTGGTGCGCGCGCAGGATCAATCGCAGGATCAGTCGACAGGCGCGGGCACCGCTCGCACCTATCCACCTGCCGCTATAGCCCCCGACGTTACGCAGCGCGCAAATCATGCCGCTTCGGTTGCGGCTGCCGCAGCTTCGGACTCCTCGCAGGGGTCTCCTCAGGCGGCATCGTCTGCGGCGGCCGACGATCACCTTCCGGCCGCGCTTGGCGGTCCGGCCGCGAATCCCTCGCCGGTCGCAGCGGCGACGCCCGCAAAGAAAACCATCAAGGAGCAGGTCAAGGCGGTGGTCAAAAGCCTGAACCCCGCGCGGATCATGATGGACCGGCAGTACGCAAAGGCCGCGGCTGCCTTTCCCGCCTTCTGCAAGAGTTGGGAACAGAAGCTCAAGGATCGCGAGAAGAACAACCTCGCGCATATCGCGTGGCGCTTCGACAACGGATTCGAGACGGCGCTCTACACCGGCTACAGCACCGTCGAGAGCTGTGAGTCGCACCAGTCAACCCAGGGCTTCTCGATCGGCAAGCTCAGCTACGAGGAATTTCACTACCTGATCAAGGCCAAGACGGTGGACGAGGCAAAGACCACCAAGGCAACGCCGGTGGACGATACTCACACCACCGAAATCTTCCGCTGGGACAAGGGCGCCTGGTTCGACTTCCAGTGATCGGGAATCATTGCGCGGATAGGCTTGGCCAGAGTTAACCGGCCGTGCGGAAAACGGGCGGCTCCCGAGCCGCCCCTACGAAAATCCGATCGCGAGGAATTTCCCCTCGGCTCCAGCACTCACCACGGACGTGCTAGGACCCGATCCCCCAATTGATCGCGTTGCGTAGCAGCTGCCGGAACGATTCGGTCTCCCAGGCTCCGCGGAACTCGAGCGGCGTTTTGCCTGCCGGATCGATACTCGCATCGACGAACGGCTGCACGTTGGTGTCCCGCGAATGGCAGTGGCCCAGCGCCACATACGCGACGGCGCCCGCGCCAACCTTGCGCGTGAAGCCGAGCGCGCGCGTCTTTCCATCGGGTAGCAGCGACGTATCGCTGTCATAAACGAAGCCGAAGTTCGGCGCGGGATTCTTCGCAAGCTCGGTGGTGAGAAATACCTCGCTATGCGCTGGATCCTGCAGCTCGATCATGTAGAGCTCGTCCATCACCTCGAACGACGCCGCCAGCCCCGCGGCAAGCGGATGCTCTCGCGCCACGTTCACGCGGAACTTCCGAGCGGGCGGATGATTCAGAAAGAATGCTCCGAGCGTCGCATGATGCGGCATCTTGACCATCTTGCGCACGCGGCGCGACTCGCCGACAGGAGCCGCTTTTCCGCCGCTGGTGCCATGCAGCGCGAACCATCGCCCTCCTGCTTCGAGCCACTGCTTGAGCGCGCGGTTGCCGTCGTCATCGGGATAAGGACCGGCCGCGTAGGTGATCAGAAACCGCGAGGTTTCGAGCCATCGCGCGATATCGCGATAATCGCTCGATACCGTGACTCGCGCTCGCGGGGTTTCGTGCAGCACTTCGAGCAGCTTGAGCCGCACGTAATCCATGTCGTGTCCGGCAGGCTCTCCAGGCGGAAACCCACCGACGATCAGATGCACGCGAACCGGCTTGTCATCACTCATCGCTGGCATCCTTGTTTATCGTACCTGTGCGAGAAGAAGTGTTCCGTCATCCTGAGCCGCAGGCGAAGGATAACGACAACGGCGATCAGTTCAGCTCCTTGTTGCCATAGCCGAGCACGCGGCGCGCGACGATCAGCATGTTGATCTGTTGCGTGCCCTCGAAGATGTCGTTGATCTTCGCGTCGCGCATCCATTTCTCTACCAGCAGCTTGCGCGAGTATCCGAGCGGTCCCAAAATCTCGACCGCCTTTTGCGTGATCTGCGTGACCACCAGCCCGGCTTTGGCTTTCGCCATCGAGGCTTCCAGATTGTTGCGCTTGCCCGTATCGAGCATCCACGCGGCCCTCCAGGTCAGGAGGCGCGCCGCCTTGAGCTGCACTTCCATGTCCATGAAATCGCGCTCGATCGCTGTCAGGCGCCGCGGCGAGATTCCGTAGCGCACCGGCACGTTGTTCTCGCGCAGGAACTCGCGGATAAAATCCAGCGCGGCGCGCCCTACTCCGATCGCCATCGCCGCCACGATCGGACGGGTCGCGTCGAACGTCGCCATCGCGTCCTTGAAGCCACCGTCCTTGCGCACCTCCGCGCTGCCCAGCAGATGGTCGAGCGGAACGCGGCAGTTGTCGAAAATAATCATCGCGGTGTCCGAGGCGCGGATACCGAGCTTGTTCTCGACCCGCGAGACCTGCATCCCGGGCGCTCCGCGCTCGACCACGAATGACTTGATTCCCGCGCGTCCGGCGCTCTTGTCGACTGTGGCCCACACGACCACGAAGCCGTCGGACTTCTCGACCGCGCGCTGCCCACCGGTGCAGAAAATCTTGGTGCCGTTGATCACCCAATGGTCGCCGTCGCGGGTCGCCGTCGTCTGGATCGCGGCCGAGTCCGAGCCGCATGCGGCCTCGGTTATCGCCATCGCGCCCCACTTCGGTTCGCCTTCGCTGAAGCGCTTGAGGAATCGCGCTTTCTGCTCGGAGGTTCCGGCGGCCATCACCGCCGCTCCGCCAAGTCCGCTGTTCGGAGTCGAAAGGAACAGGCCCGCGTCGCCCCAGCAGAGCTCTTCCGTAGTCGCGCAGGTCAGCAGATTTCGAAGCTTGGGCGCGGAAGGCCGCGCGTCGCGCGCGCCATCTCTTTTTATATCTCCGCCCGGCGCGACATCCGCGAGCGATTGCGCCTGCCACATCGTCTGAAAGAACTGATCCGGATCCTCGTGCTCGCGTTCGTCGTACTCGCGCGAGATCGGGCGCATCACGTTCTCGGCGACCATGTGGTACATCTTGAGCCGTTCGATCACCTGCGGTTCGAGTTCAAAATCGATCATGATTGATTCTCCGCGCGATTAATTCCCGCGAGTTAGACCGTGGCGATTCCGTCGAGCGCGGAAAATCCGCGCGCGTTGCGAAACCACATCTCGACCGGATGCTCCCGGATATAGCCGTGGCCTCCGAGCGCCTGCACCGCGTTGTCGGCAACGCGCAGCGCGCTGGCGGCGGCGTAATTCTTGGCGAGATAACTTTCTTCGAGCGCGTCGGCGCCCTTGTCCAGGTGCGCGGCCGCTTCCCACAGGAGCAGCCGGGCCGCGTCGATTTCGATCGCCATGTCGGCGATCATAAACGCGATCGCCTGCTTGGTCGCGATCGGGACGCCGAACGCCTTGCGCTCCTTGGTGTAGTCGCGCGCGTACTCGAACGCCGCGCGCATCACGCCTACCGCCATCGCGCCGATCCCCACGCGTGCCTCGCTCATCAGACGCGAGTAGTTGATTCCCCTGTCACCGCCCACGCGCGCGTCGGCGCCGAGCTTGACATCCTTGAGCTGGATCTCGTAGGTCGCCAGCGCCTTGAGGCCCATGCTCTTCTCGCGCTCGCCGACTGATACGCCCGCCGCGGTGCGCGGGACAATAAACGCCTCGACGCCCGCAAAGCCTTCGCCCGCGCCGCTCTTCGCGTACACCAGGATCGTTTCGGACTCGGCCGCGATCGGCACTCCGCATTTGGCGCCGGAGAGAATCCAGTTCGCGCCGTC
Organism: uncultured delta proteobacterium; assembly: GCA_963801665.1. Lineage (GTDB taxonomy): Bacteria > Desulfobacterota > Binatia > Binatales > Binataceae > JBARDN01. Next base: position 98,295 of record CAWDFL010000004.1, read on the forward strand.
GCGTTTCGCCGCGGTCTTGAGATCGGTCAGGCCGAAGTCCCATCGAGGCTCCATCACGGCAGCCGTCGCGGCGACGAACTCGGCGGCGGCCAGCGGCTTCAGGATTCTGGCTTTCTGCGCCTCCGTCCCCATCTCGAGGATCGGGTAGGCGAGCAATCGCGGCGCGAGACTATGGATCGCAATCGCCAGGCCGCCGTATCCGAGCTCTTCGGCGACGATCGCGCCGGTCACGGCGGAGCGTTCGCCGCCGTCGCCGCCGAAACTCTCCGGAATCGCGCCGCGGACCAGGCCGAGCTCCGCTATTTTCGCGATCAGAGTGGGCGGAATCTTTCCGCTCTCGTCCGCAGGCCGCGCGGCGGGGCGAATCTCCTCGCGGGCGAAAGCGCCGACGAGGTCGCGGATCATCTGCTGTTCTTCGGTCAGCTCGAAGTCGATCATGCGTTTTGCAAATCCCTCATCAGGTTAATTCTAATCTATTACTTTAGCTTTTGATTTCGACCGGCGCGCCGCGTCGCGCCGATTCGTACGCCGCTTCCACCAGGCGCTGCGCTTTCACTCCCTCGCCGAAGCCCGGATCGATCTCGCACGCTCCGCGCAGCCCGACGATAAAGGTCGCGTCTTCGAGCGCGTAGCCGACCGCGAACCAGTCCTTCATCGGCGCGAGATACGGCCGCTCGCGGAGCAGGATTTCGGAGAAGCGCGCCATCACCTCGATCTCCGCAATGGTCTCTTCGCGCTCGGCGTCTCCGCGCTGGACAATGATTGGCCCGGTCGAGTCGCTGTCGCAAGCGATGAACAGGTTCTCGCAAAAGACTTCGAGCCGCCGGTTGCTCGGCCGATGCCTGACCTGATGCCAGACCGAAGTGTGCTGCACCTGATGGCCGCCCGCGAACTCGAGAAGCGTCGCGGCGAAGTCTTCGATTCCGGGCGCGCCGCGCAGATTGCGGGTGCGGCAATAGACGCGGTTCACCTGCCCGAACATCCAGGTCAGGATGTCGAAGTCATGGACCGAATGTTCGATCAGCGTGCCGCCGGCGGTCACCGCGGGATCGTTGCGCCACGCGCTCGGATGCGCTCCGCGAATCGGAAAATCCTGGTCGTCGCGCATCGTCACCGCGATCAGCGCACCCGCCTCCGGCTGACGGATCATCTCGCGGATAACGGCATAGACCGGCGAAAAGCGCATCACGAGTCCGACCTGGCTCTCGACGCCCGACGCTTCGAGCGCGCGATGCATCGCATCGGCGTCATCCGCGGTCATAGCCAGCGGTTTCTCGCAGAAGACGTGCTTGCCCGCGCGCGCAGCGGCGATACAGGCCTCGCGATGCATCGCGGTGGGAGTGCAGATCCATACCGCGTCGATCGCGGGGTCGTTGATTATCTCGTCGGAGGAAGAAACCGCGCGTGCTCCGGGCCATCGCGCCGCCAGGCTCTCGGCCGCGGCGGGCGACGTGTCGGCGACGGCGGTGACGCGCGCGCTGCCGTCGCTGCGATCGGCGACCTTGCGCAGCATCATCGAATGCAGTTGTCCGATTAGTCCCGCGCCGATAAGTCCGATGCGCACTTGTCCGGTGATGGGATTGGTGATCATTCCTGTTCTTGGTCCGGATTTTCCAGTTCCGCCTGACGGCGCAGGCGTTCGCGCTCGTGCGCGCGGTCGTATTTCTTCGGGTCAGGTTCGACGCGCGCGGGCGGCGCCATCGGCTTGCGCAGGCGCGCGATGAGCCGTTTCTTCGCGGACCGTTTTTTTCCTCGCGGCGCCATCTTCTTAAACCTTTACTTTAATCCTGCGCGAATCCAACGAAGCTGAATTGCAATCCTGTCACGGCGCCTCCGGCGGCACGGCGCGAAAAATAACGGTCGGCGGCGCATCGCGTGCACGGGCCGACGTATTCGATCGCGTCCGGCGCGACGCCCGCCGCGATCAATTGGTCGCGCACGATCGCGCGTAAATCAAGATAGGCCTTGCCGGGACGCCCTTCGCGGCGATGCCGCACCGAGCCGGGAATCTCCGCCACAAAGCGGTCGGCGAGCTCGCGATCGACCTCGAAACAGCACGGCCCGATTGACGGACCGAGCGCCGCGCGAATCGAGCCGGGCGCCGCCCCGAGCAAGTTCATCGCACGAACGCCGGCCCCCGCGATTCCCGCGATCACGCCGCGCCATCCCGCGTGCATCGCCGCGCAGACGTGCTCGCGCGGGGCGCTTAGCAAGACCGGAACGCAGTCGGCGCTCAAAATTCCGAGGATGATACCGCCTTCCCGCGTGACCATCGCATCGGCTCGCGGTCGTTCGCTGATGTTCCCGCGCGTCACCGTGACGACCTCGTTGCCATGCACCTGGCGCAATCGCGCGAAGGCGAGTCCGGGCGCGAGCGAGGCGCGCAGGCGCCGCCAGTTTTCGGTGACGTACGCGGGATCGTCCCCAATCAGCTCCGCCAGGTTCATCGACGCGAACGCGCCAGTGCTGACGCCGCCGGTGCGCCCAAGGAATCCGGCAACGAGTCCGGACTCACGCCACGGCTCGAGTCTCGGAACGTAAATTTCTCGCGCGGATAATGTCTCTGTGGGATTTTGCACGTGCGTGGTTGTTGGTTCGACGAAGGATAACCTATAATTTTGATCTTTGGAATTTGCGCTTTTGGAGCGCCTATATGGACGGCTATCAATACCTTATCGCGCGCAACCGCCTGATGCAGTCGCTCGAGGACGCGATCGGCCACCTCGGTGCGGAGTCCTCGCCTGAGCGCGAGGCCGAGAAGCGCCGACTCGAAGCCGTGTTCGACGTGCAATTGCGCGAGCTGTATTCGCAAATGGCTGACGAATATCCGGGCGAGCGCAAGAAGAAAGCCCGGCCGCTTATCGATCCTACCTGAACTCCGGAAATCAGCTTGGACCGCTCGATCAGTATCCGCGGCGCGCGCACTCACAACCTGGCGAATATTTCGCTCGAACTCCCGCGCGACAAACTTACCGTTGTCACTGGAGTGTCGGGCTCGGGCAAGTCAAGCCTGGTGTTCGATACGCTCTATGCCGAAGGCCAGCGCCGCTACGTGCAGAGCCTCTCGACCTATGCGCGGCTGTTCCTGGCCCGAATGGACCGGCCCGATGTCGATTCGATCACCCAGATTCCGCCCGCGCTCGCGCTGCGGCAGAAAAACACGATCAAGAACGCGCGCTCGACCGTCGGCACCGTCACCGAGATCAGCGATTACCTGCGCCTGCTGTTTGCGACCGTCGGCCGCACGATTTGCCCGCATTGCGACCTGGAAGTCACGCGCGATTCCGTGCAGAGCGCGTGCACGCGCGTGCTCGACGCGCCCGGGATGTACCTGTTCCTCGCGCCGTTCGACGCCGGATCGCGCACGCTCGCCGACGCGGCGAATTACCTGATTCAGAACGGGTACCATCGGATTTTCGATTCTGGCGCGATCGCGGAGACGGTCGAGTTCGCCGAAGGACGCCGCACGCTCGACGGCCCCGACGCCGCGCTGACGGTCGTCGTCGATCGGATCTCTGTAACTGGCGCGGCAGAATCGGAACGGGTGCGCGAGGCGCTGGAGAAATCCTTCTATCTCGGCGGCGGACGCGCGCGCGTCGTTCGCGTCGAGCGCGATAACGGCGACATGCGCTCGGTGGCTAGCTTCGATTTCGACCGCCGGTTCAACTGCTCGAAATGCGGCCGCTCCTATCCGGAGCCGACCCCCGCCCTATTCTCTTCCAACAGCCCGATCGGCGCGTGTCCCGAATGCGAGGGCTTTGGCCGCACCGTCGAGCTCGATCTCGAAAAGGTCATTCCGAATCCGAATCTCTCGCTGCGCCAGGGACTGATCGCGCCGTGGCGCACGCCGGCCTATCGCGAGATGAACGAGTGGATGCTGAAACTCGCGCGGCGGCGGAAAATCCGCACCGCGGTTTCGTTCCGCGAGATGAACGCCGAAGAGCGCGGATGGCTGATGAACGGCGACGAGGGTCCGCGCGAAAAATGGGATCCCGACAAGTGGCCCGGCGTTCTCGGGTTCTTCAAGTGGCTCGAAGGGCGGCGCTACAAGACTCACGTCCGGATTCTGCTCGCGAAGTATCGCCGCTTCGTCACCTGCCCCGCGTGCGGCGGCGCAAAGCTCAAGGCCGATGCGCTCAACGTCAAGGTCGGGGACAGCTCGGTCGCCGATGTCGGCCGGCTCGCGGTGCGCGATCTCGGCGGATGGCTCAGCGAAATCGCGCGCGGGAAACGCGCCGCCACGCGCGCGGCGGTCGTGATGCGCGAGCTGCGCAACCGCATCAACTATCTGACCGAGGTCGGCCTCGGCTACCTGACGCTCGAGCGGCAGGCACGCACGCTCTCGGGCGGCGAGGCGCAGAGAATCCATCTGGCGAGTGCGCTCGGCTCGATTCTGATCGGCACGCTCTACGCGCTCGACGAGCCGACCGTCGGACTCCACGCGAGCGACGCGCGGCGGCTCTTGGCGGTGCTGCGGCATCTGCGCGACTTCGGCAACACGGTGGTGGTCGTCGAGCACGACGCGGCGATTATCGAGGGCGCCGACTTCGTGGTCGAGCTTGGACCGGGCGGCGGCAGCGAAGGCGGCCGCCTCATCCATGCGGGCTCTCCCACGGGCGTGAAGCTCGCGAGTATGGCGTCGTCGGCTGGGCGCGTGCTGCTGATGCGCACGATCGCGCGCGAGCGGCGCTTCTCGCGGCGCGATCCGGCAATTCGCGTGCGCGGAGCGCGCGAGCACAATCTCGCGGGCGTTGATGCGATGATCCCGCTCGGGGCGATGACCTGCGTCACAGGGGTTTCGGGCTCGGGCAAATCGTCGCTGGTCGAGGATGTGATCTATAACAACTGGCTGCGGCGCAGCGGGCAGTCCGCGGAGGCCGGCGCGTGCGACCGGATCGAGGGCTTCGAGCAGATCGGCGAGATGGTGCATATGGGGCAGGAGCTGCCGACGCGCTCGATGCGCTCGAATCCGGCGACCTATCTGAAAATCTACGACGAGATCCGCAAGCTGTTCGCGGCCTCGGCTGAGGCGCGGCGGCTTGGGATCAAGCCGCGTGACTTCTCGTTCAACGTCGAGGGCGGGCGCTGCGAGAAATGTTCCGGCACCGGCACCGTCACGATCGAGATGCACTTCATGGCCGACCTCGAAGTGAAATGCGACGTATGTGACGGCCGCCGCTTCCAGAGCCATATCCTCGCGATCAAGTACAACAGGCTCAACATCGACCAGGTGCTCGACCTCACCGTCGATCAGGCGCGCGGCTTTTTCGGCGGGCATCCGGGAATCGTCAAACGGCTCGACGCGCTCGCCTCGGTCGGACTGGGTTATCTGCGAATGGGGCAGACGACCTCGACGCTTTCGGGTGGTGAGGCGCAGCGGCTCAAGCTCGCGCGTTTTCTGCTGGTGGATCTCGAGCCCGCTCCGGTTAGCGCGCAGGGCAAGCGGCTGCCGCGGATGTTTCTGCTCGACGAGCCGACGACGGGGCTGAGCGCCTCGGACGTACGCCGCCTTTTGCGGGTGCTCTCGCGCCTGACAGCGGAGGGAAACACGCTGGTGGTGATCGAGCATAACTTAGAGATGATCGCGCACGCCGATTACGTGATCGATCTCGGTCCGGGCGGTGGTGACGAGGGCGGGAAGATTGTCGCAGCGGGTTCGCCGCTGAAGATCGCGGCGTCCGAGAAATCGGTCACCGGCCGCGAGCTGCGGCGATTGTTTGGACTTCCAATCAACGCAAAGCGCGGAGCAGTCCGCACCGCGATCTGCGCCGTCCAGGCATAGGCTGCCTGATCTCTCGCCCAGTATCGGAGAGGTGAAAGCACGGGCGCTCGCGGAGGTGCGGGCTCTATGTAACACTTGGAGGTGGTGACCTATCGATGACGATTGCTCAACGCGTTAAGTCCGAGCGCGGCGCTACGCAGGTCCGATTCACCGATGCGATCGTCGCGGCGATCCTGCTCGGCATTCTGTTGTTCGTCGCATACTTGCAGTTCGCGACCTATAACCATACGCCGCCGGATACAGCCGCCTCGGCGCCGGCGACGGTTTCGCACTGACGCGTGGACCCTCCGGCGAGCGAGCGGCTCGATCACTATCTCGTGCGTCTGGGCTTCGCGTCGTCGCGGCGCGCAGCGCGCGCGATCGTCGAGCGCGGGAACGTCCGAATCAACGGACGGCGATGCGCCAAGAGCGCGATCGTTGCGCCGAGCGACACCGTCGAGGTGGCGGAGCTTCCCGCCGCGATTCCGATCACGCCGAATCCCGATCTGGAACTCGAAGTGCTTTACAGCGACGCGGCGATGCTCGTCGTTGCGAAGCCAGGCGGCGTCGCCTGCCATCCGCTCCGCGCTGGCGATTCCGGCACGGTGATGAACGCCGTCGTTGCGCGATTTCCCGAGTGCGCGGCACTCGGCGACAAGCCGCTCGAGGGTGGATTGGTGCATCGCCTCGACAACGGAACCTCGGGCGCGCTGATCGTCGCGCGGACAACGGATGCGCTCGCGGCGCTGCGTGCGGCGATCAAATCGGGAGCGGTCGTGCGCCGCTATCAGGCGCTCGTCGCAGGCCGACTCGATCGTCCGCTCGATCTGGATCGCAGGATCGCGCATCATCCGAAAAATCCACGCAAGATGACTATCGGCGACCCCGAGAGCCTCGATCGCAGGCATATCGGACGCGCGGCGAGCACGCATGCCGAGCCGCTACGCCGCGTCGGCGCGGGATGGACGCTGCTTGCGGTGACGCCGCGCACCGGCAGCCGCCATCAGATTCGAGTGCATCTGGCCGACGGGGGATTTCCGATCGTCGGCGACACGTTGTACGGCGGACCCGAGGCCCCGGAACTGGCGCCCGGCCGCTTCTGGCTGCATCTGGTGGCGCTCGCGCTCGATTCTCCGGTGACGGGGCCGATCAAAGTGACGGCGCCGCTTCCGGCCGATCTGGCGAAACTAATTGGTGCGCGCGACTAACCGCGCGCTGACGCGTCTGCCCTACCGAATCGCCGCGCGCTCAGAGGTTTCTTAGTTGCAGGCGCATCGCATGCACTGCGTCGGAGCTTGCTCCCGGAGGCTGTTTGACACCGGCTGATCCGGATACGGAGTGGTACTGGACTCCGTTGTGACCTGTCCGGGCGGAAATGAGTACAGTCCACCAGGCGGTTGAACGGGCGCGGGGGCGAAAGAGTTGCTGCTCGGAGGACTGATGAAAGGCGACAGCGCATGACCGTTGAGCTTGTACGATTGGCACTGCGCGCTCGCGGTCTGGCTGGCCAGGACGTAGCTGCTCGCGGCGATAACGCCCGCCCACTGCGTCGAGTATCCCGGTCCCGAGCAGGTGCACCGGAATGATCGCGGCGTGGCGACGGCCGCCGCGGCGATCACGTTGGTCGATCCGGGTGCGGGCGCGAGTTGCGGAATCGCGCCGATCGTCGACAGCGCTTGCGGCGCGCCGGGGGCCGGCGGCGGCGTCAGCGGAACCGGAGTGGCGGGGCCGCCGGTCACCACCTGACCAAACACGCGGGCAGAGTATCTTGACTCCGGTATCGCGAGAACAAAAATCTCAATGACGATGAGTGCCGCGATTGCAAACTTGAAAACGCGCATGTCGCCTCTCTACCGGGCCAGCCGCGATCGCGCGCATCGGCGCAAGACAAGGGCGGCGGCCTTGGCTATAATCGCGACCCAACTGGCGCGGTGCAAGCGCCGCGCGGCGATGCCCGAAAGATTTTTGCGTTTCCCGTCCAGGCGAGCCGGTAATCCGGCGGAGGGAACAACGCATCCGATGACGTGTGACAAGTAAGGAGGTTCCGGCGAGATGATGTGGAAGAAGTACGCCCTGCTGGCGCTGGTCACGATACCGCTGATGGTCGCGGGAGCCTCGCTGGGAATGGCACAGGAGTCGCTCAAGGTAACTGGTTCGTTACCGAAGACGCCGGTTGCGCCGCCCCCGACGGCGGGAACCATCCGCCTCAATGCGGCGCCGCTGACCCAGCAGTCCCCGCCCGACGTCAATCTGCCCGACAGCTCCACCGCGAAGTTCGAGCATCAGGACGGAGCGGTCGACTCGCTGCCGAGCATTCTTGCGCGCCAATGGTCTCTCACCCGCGAGGTTCCGCCCGAGAGCCTGATCAGCGAGCGCTACCTGCGCAGCCAGGACAACCAGGCCCGGATGATCACGCTCAAGGAAGCGATCTACGTGGCCTTGCGCAACAACCCGAGTATCGCGGCCACCGCGCTCGATCCGCTCGCGTCGATCGAGGCGATCAAGGAGGCCAACGGCACCTTCGATCCCGATCTGACGGCGCAAACCGACGTCATCAAGAGCGTGACCCCGACCACCTCGATCCTGCAGACCGGCGGAGCCGACGCTTACACGACAAAGCTCTACGACTGGGATTTCGGGGTCAACAAGGTCTCGGCGCTGACCAACGGCACCTTCGGAGTAACCTTCGATAACGAGCGCGCGCTGTCTAATTCGGCCTTCGCGTCGATCAACCCGTCGTATACGCCGAGCCTGACGCTTTCGGTTTCGCAGCCGCTCTTGCAGAACTTCGGATGGCGGTTTGCGACGATCAACGTGCGGATCGCGGAGTCCGGACAGAAGACCGCGCAGTGGAATTACGAGCAGAGCCTGCAAGACTTCGTGCAGCGCATCGGGCAGGAATACTGGAACGTGGTGCTGGCCGAGGAGAATCTCGAAGTGGCGCGCGCCGCGCTGCGCTTCAACCAGGACCTGGTGCGGCAGAACGCGATCTCGGTCAAAGTCGGAACCCTCGCGCCGCTCGACTTGCAGGAAGCGCAATCCGCCGCCGCGACTGCCGAGGCCAATGTCTATACGGCGGAAGCGAATCTGAAAACCTCGCGCGTGCAGCTTCGGCAGGACGTGATGCTCAATCCGGCCGAGATGTTCATCCCCGAGGAATTGGAGCCCGCGACCCGGCCGAATCCGGAGGAGCAGATTTCTGAGAACGAGGAGCATGCGCTCGAAATGGCGGTCGAGTACCTGCCGTCGCTGGCCTCGATGCGCGAGTCGATTCGCAGCGCGCTGCTGCAGGTCAAATTTGCCGAGAATCAGACGCTGCCTCAGCTCAATCTCGGCGCACAGTTTGGGATAACCGCTACCGCCGGCACCAGCAAGTGCCAGGAGAGTCTCGGCACGAGCAGCGTACCGACCAACTGCGACACCGGTATCGCGAATCCCACGCCGCCTCCGGCTTCCATACCCGGCGTCAAGCTTCCGTTCGGCGGGATCTACGGCAGCGCGCTCAATCGGTTGTGGAATATGAGCTTCTATAATTACGCAGCGGTGCTCTCGTTCCAGATGCCGCTGGATAACGCCACTGCACGCGCCGCTCTGTCGCAGGCACGCATCCAATACGAGCAGTCGCGGCTGACGTATCGCTCGTCGCTGTCGCAGGCCGTAGTGAATGTCGAGTCAGCGATCGCGAACCTGTTCGCCGATCAGCAGCGTGCGCAGGCGACAGCATCGGCCACGTACTACGCACGCCAGGCTCTGCATGACGAGGAAGTGCGTTTCCGGGTCGGGATGGCGACGACGCACGACCTGCTGCAATTCCAGGAAGAGGAAGTCAGCGCCGAGGGCAACGAGGTTCAAGCCGAGGTTGATTTGGAAAACGCCAAGCTCGCTCTGCGCCACTCGGAGGGAACAATCCTCGAGGAATTCGATATCAGCTTCCAGCTCCAGGATCCGCGCCAGACGCCGTGGTACGCGACGTTCTAGGCAACCGCGCTATCCTGCGGATAAATGAAAACAGCGCCGGATCGCGAATGCGGTCCGGCGCTGTGCTTTCGTGCGAATCGTGTGCGTCGGGAGAAGCCTTCAGGCGCGGCCGTCCATACAGACCTTGCGGCTCCGGTAGCGCCAGCGACCGTCGACGCGGCGGAGCTTGTCGCGATAGTTGGCGACCGTACTTTGCTGCACCCTCCCTTCTTTGCAGTGCGAATAGAGCAGGTAGCAACTGGCGTCGGCTTCATCACCGTCGATCGTGAAGAGCAAATTAGTGATCACGTGGCGTGCCTGCGCTCCGCCCAAGCTGTCGCGATAAACCCGGGTGAACTTCTCGAGTCCTGCGCGCCCCTCGTGCTTTCCGAAACGCGTGCTCTCGAACGATCCGTCCTCGGTGAACAGATCAAGCCATTCGTTGTAGCGATGGTTATCCAGCGTGTCGGCGTAACGCGCGTACAGATCACGAATCTCTTCGCGATCTTCGATCGTCCCACTAAAATTTGCCATAACTCTAACCTCTCACTAGCGCCTGCGCTCAGATGACGTTCGCGTCGCGCAGCCGCGCAATATCGTCCCACGAATAACCGAGCATCCCGGTCATGATCGTCTCGGTATGCTCGCCGAGCTCCGGTGCATGTCCCCGCGGGTCGCCCGGCGTTTCCGACAGCTTCACCGGCATCCCGAGCAGGCGCGTCGCGCCGAGCTCCGGATGCTCATAGTCAACCACGTAGCCATTGGCCTTGACCTGCGGATCCTCCGGCAGGTCGGAGACCGAATTGACGACGGTGTAGATAAAATCGCCGCCGGCCTTGAGCGCGCGCATCCATTCGTCGCGCGTGCGGGTGGCGAAAATGTCATCGAAGATTTTTATCACTTCGGCGGCGTTGTGCCCTCGCGTCCGCATCTCGGCGAAGCGCGGATCGGTGCTCAGATCGGTGCGGCCAAGCGTGGTGCAGAAATCTTTCCAGTAGCGATCTGGCTGGAGCATCCCGAGGCAGAGCCATTTGTCGTCGGCGCATCGGTAATGATTCCACAGCGGGTTGAAGGCATTCGCGCGCGTGTTGCGATTGAATTCCTTGCCGTGAATCGTGCGCGAGGCGACGTTCAGCCCTTGCAGCGTCATCATCGAGCCAAGATGCGACGCGTCCACCTCCTGCCCTACTCCGTAGCGCTCGCGCGCGAGCAGCGCCGCCAGGATTCCATACGCCAGCATCACCGCGCCCATCTGGTCGGCAATTCCGCCGAAAATGTAGTTGGGTGGGCTGCCGTCAACTCCGGTCGCATTCATGATTCCCGAGCGCGCCTGCCCAAGATAATCGAATGAGGGCTCGCCGCTGTCGGGACCCTCCGGCCCGTAGCCCGACGCGCTCGCATAGATCAGCCGATCGTTATGCGCGCGCATCGCCGGGTAGCCGAGTCCGAGCCGCGCGGCAACGCCCTTGCGGAAGTTCTGCACGAACACGTCGCTCTTCGCGGCGAGCCGGTAGACGATCTCACGCGCCTCGGGCCGTTTCAGGTCCAGCGCGATACTTTGCTTGTGCTTGTTGTTCGCCTCGAAATAAAAATTGCGCCCGGACTTTCCCGTGGAAGCGCCTGCCACCGCGACGATTCCGCGCCCGGGATCGCCCTTGTCACGCTCTTCGATCTTGATCACCTCGGCACCCAGGTCGGCCAGCATCTGCGTCGCGACGGGGCCCTGCTGCCAGATCGTCCAATCTATTATTCTAATGCCGGTAAGCGGTCCCTTCATGAATCTTTCTATACCACAATAGGGCGAAATCCCGAGACGGGTCTCGCTTGTTTTTCGCTCGCCCCAGATTCAACTATTGACCGATGGGCGCGCTCACGGAACTCATCGATTTCCTGTACCCTCCGCGATGCGCCGCGTGCGGAGCGCGATTCGCGTCGGGTGCGCAGCGCCGCGTCTGCGATGAATGCCTTGGGCGAACCGAGGTTCTGCCCGGGCCGCTTTGCAGCGTGTGCGGAGGCCCGATCGAGTCCGCGGCAAGCGGCGCGACGCGATGCGCCCGATGTATCGCGGACCCTCCCCACTTTCGTCACGCAAGCGCGATCGCGCGTTACCGTGCGAGCGCCGAGGACGATCCCCGCTCGCTGCCCGCGATGCTCCGGCGGCACAAGTACGGCCTCGATCAGGCCGCGGGACGCGCGCTAGCTGAATACCTCGGTCCGGACCTGCGCCTCGATTCAGGCGCGATCGATCTGATCGTGCCGGTTCCGCTTCATCGGCGCCGACTATGGTGGCGCGGGTTCAATCAAGCGGCGATTCTGGCCGAGGAAATATCGCGGCGGCTCAAAGTTCCGCTCGACGCGACCGCGATTGTCCGCAAGCGGGCGACGGCGGCGCAGACCTCGCGCGATCATGACGCGCGGCGGCGCAACGTGCGGCGAGCATTCGCCGTCGCAAAGCCCGCGCGCGTCGCCGAACGTGCGGTCCTGCTGGTGGACGACGTGATGACCACCGGCGCGACGGTGGACGAATGCGCCCGCGTCCTGCTCGAGGCCGGTGCGCGCAGCGTTGACGTATTCACGCTCGCGCGCGTGCTGTGAATATCGTGGCGCATTGCGGATGGCACCCCACGCGCAAGATGGATAGGTTTCTGGTATCGCGGCAGTCGAGCGGCGATCACCTGGAGATGGGCGGCAGATGGCTAAGCGGATGACCTACAAATCGGCCGGCGTCGATATCGAGCTGAAACAGGCTCTGGTGCCGATGTTCCGCGCGATCGCGCGGCCCACTTCCGGCGCTCGCGCGGGCGCTCACGTGATCGGCGATATCGGCGGGTTCGGCGCGATGGTCGCGCTCAATGGCGCGCGCAAGATGCGCAACCCGATCCTGGTTTCCGGCACCGACAGCGTCGGCACCAAGCTCAAGATCGCATTCGCGACCGGACGCCACGACACCGTCGGGATCGACTGCGTCGCGATGTGCGTGAACGACATTATCTGCCACGCCGCGCGGCCGATGTTCTTCCTCGATTACATCGGAATCGGAAAACTCAAAAAAGAGACCGCGCTCGAAATAGTAAAAGGCGTCGCGCGCGGATGCGAGCTTGCGGGCGCGAGCCTGGTCGGCGGCGAGACCTGCCAGGCGGGCGATCTCTACAAACCCGGCGAATACGACCTCGCGGGCTTTGCGGTGGGAATCGTCGAGCGCGCGTCGATTCCCGATCCACGCAGGATTCGCCCGGGCGACGCGGTGATCGCGATCGCGTCGAACGGGATGCATTCCAACGGATTCTCGCTGGCGCGGATGGTGCTGCTCGAGCGCGCGAAGCTCCGGCTCGGCGCGCGAATCGCGGAGCTCGGATGCACGCTCGGTGAGGAGCTGCTGCGCCCCACGCTGATCTATGCTCGCGCGATTGGTGAGCTGTTCGATCGCTTCCGGATAAAGGGGCTTGCGAATATCACCGGCGGCGGCGTGATCGAGAATCTGCCGCGCGTGATGCCGCAAGGCGTCTCGACGGTACTCGAACGCGGCGCGTGGCCGGTTCCGCCGATCTTCGACCTGATCCAGCGCACCGGAAAAATCACGCAGCGCGAGATGGACCGGACCTTCAACAACGGAATCGGGATGGCGGCGATCGTCGCCGCAACCGACGCCGACGCTGTGATCGCGTCGCTCCGCCGCCACAAGCACGACGCATATGTCGCGGGTGAGATTCGCCGCGGAGCGCGCGAGGTCTCGTTTGTCTGACGCCCTGCACATCGTGGCCCGCGCGCCGGTAAAGCTGGGCATCGTAATCTCGGGCGCGGGCACCAACCTGCAGGCGATTATCGACGCGATCGCGCGCGGCGATCTGCGCGCGGAAATTCGCATCGTGCTCTCGAACCGCTCGGCTGCCGCAGGTCTGGACCGGGCGCGCAAGTCCGGAATCGCCGCTCAGGTGATCGACCATCGCAAGTTCTCCACGCGAGAGGATTTCGATCGCGCAGTTCTCGCGACGATGCGCGAGCATTCGGTCGAGCTGGTCGTATGCGCCGGCTTCATGCGCCTGTTCTCTTCTGTGATGCTCGAAGCGTTTCCCAACCGCATCCTCAATACGCACAACGCGCTCCTGCCGTCGTTCCCCGGAATCCACGGACCGCGCGACGCGATCGAATACGGTGTGAAGATCGCGGGATGCACCGTCTTCTTTGTGACCGAAGGTACCGATACGGGCCCGGTCATAATTCAGGCAGCAGTCCCGGTAGAGCCCGGCGACGATGAGGAGCGTTTGGCCGAGCGCATCAAGGCGGCGGAGCATCGAATCCTGCCCGAAGCGATTCGCCTCTACCAGGAAGGCAGGCTCGAAGTATCGGGCCGCAAAGTGATCGTGCGGGGCCACGCCCCGGCGCCTTCGAGCGCCACGCTGATTGTTCCGCCGATCAAATAGACCGCGCAGTCTGGACTGCGCGTTTGATCCCTATAACAATATGCACAGGAAGGAATTTCGCCGTGGCAAAAGTTGAGATCTATACCACCAGTTCTTGCCCCTTCTGTGTTCGCGCCAAAAGCCTGCTCAAGAGCAAAGGCGTTCCGTATACCGAGATCGACGTGACCGACGACGATGCGATGCGCGAGAAGATGGTCGAGTTGTCGGGTGGACGCCGCACAGTCCCCGAGATTTTCGTCAACGGCGCGATCGTAGGCGGCTACGACGAGCTCCGCGCGCTGAACGATCGCGGCGAGCTGGACAAGCTCCTCGCTCAACCCGCCTGATCGCTCGCGGCGCGCCAGTGCCGCGGGATTAAAAGAAGGCTCTCCGCAAGGCCGCTCTCACCCGCGCGTCGCGATGCTTGTGAAAAGAACCGCAAGCGTCGCGCCGCTTGCCCTCTCCCGGAGGAGAGGGCATCAGCAGGGGCGCTTTGCGCTGTTCGAGTCCCGATCAGTCGCCACTGGGCGACGCTACCAGGCCTTCGTTCATGTGGTGCAGCGCTTCGCGATCTTGCGTCGAGTCGTATGCGATCGCCTGGGCGGTGACGGTGACCTGCGAGCCGTCCGAGGAGACGCTGCTGTCCTCTTTGATTATCGCATCGATCGTGTCCGGCCACTTCGTGTAGGCAATCTTCTTGAGCTTCTCTTTCATCTCGGCCGCGTCGATCGCGTCGGGCGTGAACGGCACCGTGTATGATATTGGACCGAGCACCGTATAGGGCTTGCCCGGAGGCGCGTCGCCTGTGGTTACCCAGATGTGCGCGTAGTCGACGCGCGTAACGAACGCTTGTTTCTTGGCTTCTTCGGCCTGGCGTTGCGCTTCGACAACGCCGCAAGCCGACAGCGTGAGCGCAAGTCCAATTAACAATAGTTTCGAAATTGTAGATGAACGCATCGTATGTCCCCGTAAAGTTGCCGTCGTGTCCCCATCAGCCGGGTTGGTTTTATTATAGTGCCGCGCGCCATGCTTTTGTACAGTCTGTCGAGCGGGTCGCGGACACGAATAGTTTTATTCCACTTAGCGGGGTCGCTCTGCAAACCCGCGCGCCGCTTTACGCGAAAAAACGCCCTTTGGGAAACGGTCGGGCGCGGCTATGATGCGCGCGTGACCAAATTCGCCGCCTGCTTCCTCCTCGTATTCGGCGAGCTCGCCTTTGGTGGGATGTTCGCGCTCGCGATACCACCGTTCTTCAAAATCGAGCGCGGATTTTATAAATCCAGCGGCGGAGTTTACCTGGGCTCGGGACTCGTGACGGGAATCGGCCTTGCGATGCTCGCCTCGCGCGGGGCTCATCATCCGGGGCAGCCCGGCGTGATCGCGATGTGGATCGCCGCGGCGCTATGGTTCGGCTTCTCGATCGCAAGCGCCCTGTACGTCGCGAGCCTATGGACTGATTTGGGCCAGCTTCGCGCGCGCGCGTACACTGCCACGCTCGTGATTGGGCTGGTCGCCGTGATCGCGACCGTGATGCTGCTGAAGCCCGCGGATTTCGGCGCGATAGCGGCGGCCGCCTACGCCATCACGGCGATCACGTCGTCGCTGATGCTTGGACTGGTCAGCGCAGGAATGATGTTCGGGCATTGGTATCTGATCGATCCGAATCTGCCGGTCGAATACCTGAGCTCGATCGTGCGGATGCTCGCAGTTGCGTTGTGGGCTGACCTTGCCGCGCTGCTCCTCGCACTCGGGGTTCTCGCGATAGCGGGGGGCGCGCCGCAAGCCGCGGTCGCATCGCTGATCGAATCTCACACGATGCTGCTGGTCGCGCGGATGGTCCTCGGGCCGGTCGCGACGCTTGTCCTCACCTGGATGACCTGGCAGACGCTCAAGGTGCCGCAGACGATGGCGGCGACGGGGTTACTGTATATCGCGGTGATGGCGGCGATAGTCGGCGAGATGCTCGGCCGGTTCATCCTGTTCCGCACAGCAGTGCCGTTATAGGAGAGGCCGGCGTCCCGCCGGTCATTTCTTGGCGCTGCGAAGATTCCTATGTGAGATGGCGCTTTTCCCGCGCGAGCGCGGATGCTTTACTCGATAGACGGTGGCCGACGAATTCGACAGCGAGCGTTTTCCGGGGAATTTCTACCAAGGGATGATCCTGCGCCTGGACCGCGCGCGCGGCCGCGGTATCGTGCGCTCCCACAGCGGACGCGAGGTCGAGTTCGAGTTTCCCTACGTGCAGGTGATCGGTGCGGGCCTTGGCGGCAGGATGCCGGGGATCGAGCTCCTGAACGAAGGCGACGTTATCGGCTTCGATGTGGGATGGACCTCGAAGGGCCTGCGCGTCACGACTCTCCGCCCCCGCGCCGGTGCCGAACGTCCCCGCGAAAGGTAATCCTCACCCTAACGGGCGCTTGCGCTGGAACATCCGCCACATCCGCACGCCGAGCGGAAAGATCTCGCCCATCACCTCGTAACCCTTGCTCGAATAGTAGGCGACGTTGGCCTCAGTAGCCGTCTCGAGGTACACGCCGGCCACGTCCGTGCGCTCGGCGGCCATAACGCGCAGATGCTCGAGCAGAGCCTGTCCGCAGTGCTTGCGCTGATACTCCGGATCGACGCCCAGAAGGTTCAAGTAGAGATGCGGCTCGCGCGGATGATTGCGCGCGAGCACGTCCATGAGCTGAACCGAGCGGCGGAGTCCGCCCCACCCCACTGCGGAAACAATTCGCGGCACGTTCGGCAATCCAAAGGCCAGAAACGTCGCCATCGAGGTGTAGCCCGCGCCCTCGACGACCGCGGCGCCGACCACCTTGCCGTCGTCGAGGATTCCGAATACCGGCTGTCCCATCCGGCGCTGAATCGAGAGCACGGCGCGAAACAGGCCGGCCAACCGTGTGGCGCGGGCCGCGGGATCGGTGACGTCGGGCAAAATCGCAACCAGAGGCGGATCGTTGATAAACGCCCGTCCCAACGCGACGGCAGCCTGCGGATATTGTTCAGGAAAGATGAACGATACGCGCGGTTTCGAGTCCAAAGCCATAGCGGATCACAATACACGATCAGCGGGCCGCATGCCGCAGGGGCAAGCGCGAGAAACCCTCGCGACGAGATCGGGATGAACTACTGCGACACCGGCATCTGCGAAGTCGCCGTCAGGGTGAAGCTCGGATTCTTCGCGCCGCTGGGCAACAAGAATGAGAACAGCTTGAACGGATAGTTGTAAGTGACGACCACTTCCGCATCAATTCCCGAGGGAACTTTGCTGTCGGTGGGAAATGATACGGTGACGTCGGAGGCACTCAGACCGAGACCAAGCGCGGCGGCGACCGCCGCGTCTTCGATCGAGGTCTTCTCGGTGCTGATGGTTTTTGAGGTGCCCGTCCCCTCTCCATGGATGATCGCGGCGCGGGCGCCTTCGCGCGCGGCCTCGCAGACCGTATTGTAGGTGAGCACGAGCTGTCCCATCTGGATGATGGCGAAGGTCAGAATCAGAAGTAGCATCAGAACGGTCGCAAATTCAGCAGCGGCCTGTCCGCGTGCGGCGGCGCGCAAGTTTTTGGAAAACACTCTGATGGTCATTGCTGAACCTGCATTATCGCGGTGCCGCTGAGTGTAGTGGACGACGGGATACCCGGATATTTTGTGATCGTGTTAAAGGGCGCACTCGCGGTAACGGTCACATAGATCGCGTCGGGATTATTGGTGCAATAGGAAGAGGGACAGGTGTTCGTCACGTTCGCCGGAAGCGAGCTCGCGCATCCACACAGGGAGGTGGACGGCGTGGACAGATTGCTGATATTGGTCGCGTCATTATCGACCGCGGCGGCCATCCCCGACGAATCCGCGGCCGTGATGAGGCTCTGGGAGCCATACTGCGCGCCGGCGCGGGCCGCGTTGTTGAGCGCGATGCTGACGTAGAAAATCCGCCCGAAATCCGCCACCGCGAGCAATACGACCAGCACTATCGAAGCGATCATCGCGAATTCGACCGCGCTCTGGCCGCGCGGCCGTTGCGACAGCGCGCGGCCGCGTAATGTGCTCCGCGTTATCATCTCATTCATAGAGTGTGCTCGATGAAATCGGCGAGGTCCCGCCCAGCGAAGTGTAATCTGAGCCTATCGACTCAGTCCCTGACCCGAGGCTGATCTGATACGCGATAATTGATGTATAGCCCGAGCCGCTCGAGGACCCGTTAAATTGCACGGTGGTCGTCGGGAAATACCAAACACCGTCGGTGGTTATCGTAGACGCTCCGGAACGTCGTGTACCCAGCGGTGCCGGCAGTGATTGAGCGGTCGGTGAAGAACAGGATGCCTTTATAGGTTCCAGTGGTCGGCGCGCTCAGTGACGAACTCGTCGCGCCGCTGATTGCGAATGGCTCAAAACCCGTGCCGGAAGGACCCGTGGTGTTGTAGAAGGTCACTCCGGTACCTTTAATCACTGCGGCGGAGTTGCTTACCGTAAATCCGCCACCCGCAAGGATATACATTCCGGGGTTGAAGGTGACGTTCGCCGCACCAGTGATTGAAATCCCCCCTTGGTACACGCCCGGACTCAGCGTAATCGTATTGGCGCCAGAGACGCTGACCCGTCCGCAGAAGGTATAGGCACCGGTTTCGAAGGTGGTGTTCCCAGCGCCGGCAATATCGATGCTGTCGGAACTGCTGCCTGTTCCGCCCTGGTATTGTCCCGGGTTGAATGTCGCGTTGCTGATTGCTCCGCTGACGGAAATGTTGTTGCCGTAGTTTCCAGCCGGAAAGGTGAGCGAGCTGATCGCGCCGTTGATGTAAATGCCGCCCGAGGTCAGCGTGTTGGCTGGAACCGTGATCGTGCTGCCGGTCGGTTTGTACTGAGCAGAGGTCGTGGTCGATAGCGGCGTGCAGCTACTGAAGCTCGGCGCGGCGAGGCTCGCCAGCGGATCGTTCGCTCCGATCGCGTTTGGCACCGGCGCGGGATTCATGGTGATCGCGCCGCTCTTATGGTAGCCGCTGCCGCCAACACCGGTACCGGTGGTAGTAAAAGTTCCGGCTCCATTCAGGTAAAGCCCAGTGCTGCTGGTTGAATTGACGATTGCGCCGCACGACGCAGTAAAGGTGAATGCGGCGGACTGCGATGCACCGATAGAAAAGCTTTCTGAATCGCTGGGATCGAGTACGTAGATGCAGGCCGGATTATTTGTCGTCCCGGCGATCGCCTGGGTCTGCACGCTTATCGTGTCATAGCTGTAACCCAACACGTCCAACACCTTCAGGAAATAAGTCGGTATGGTCTGGGCCACTGTCACCTGAACGCATTGCTGCTCGCTCGCGTTGGGACATGAGGACGGCGAGCCGACCGTCACCGTGACTCCGTTCGAGGAGTCGGTGAATCCATTCACGCTGGCCACGCTCTGGGCCGCGCTGCTGTAATCGGAACTGTCGGAGCTCTGCAGCGTGTTGGCTGCTGCAATCGCGGCCGCGTCGGCGGCGGTCTGCATCCTGCGGCGCGTCGTATAGATATTGCCCAGATCGATCACCAACCCGGCAAAGCCGATGAGCACGACAATCGCCAACGACGCCAGCACGATCACCTGGCCGCGCTGGCCTTGGCGCCGATTCATCAACGACAGCAGTTTCATAAGCATCGTCTCCGGAACACCGAGGCGGCCAACCCGGCTTCTGCACCGCGTCCTTAATCGGGGCAAGAGGTCAGCACGGCTAACGTCAGAGCGTCCTAGCGCCTTAAAAGCAGGAAGAATGCCATCGCGAGATAGCTGTAAGCTAATTCAGATTTGTCGGAGCTATCGTAGATAGATAAGAGTAGTCAAAATGCGGCATAAATAAGGGCTTTTTTCGATAGAAACATGCATCTCCAGATTTCGCTCTATCTCGCAAGATCCGCCGGGACGACTCAGGACCTAGCGCGTGCGCACAGAAAAGCCGTGGCAACGTCGAAACAATTCGTGGCGATGATGCTACGGGCAGATTCAGCGTCAGCCATGCGACAGGACGCGTTTCACCGCCTGATGCCACCCATCGATAAGCCGTTCGCGCTCGTCGGAGCGCATCCGCGGCTCGAAGATTTTGGAGCCTCGGTGAAACACCTCCAGATCGCTCTGTGACGGCCATACGCCCGACGCCATCCCCGCCAGCATCGCGGCGCCAAGCGCAGTGGTCTCGGTCATCGCGGGTCGCCGCACGGGTTTGCCCAGAATGTCCGCCTGAAATTGCATCAGGTAGGGATTTGCGGCGGCGCCGCCGTCGGCGCGCAGCTCGGACATCGGATGCGCGGTGTCATGTTCCATCGCGACGATCACGTCGAGCACCTGGTAGGCGATACTGTCGAGCGCGGCGCGCACAATATCGGCGCGAGTGGTGCCGCGGGTGATCCCGACAATCGCACCGCGCGCGGTGGGATCCCAATGAGGAGCGCCCAATCCGACGAAGGCAGGCACCAAGTAGGGTTGCGAGCGGTCGCGGCTCTTGCGCGCGAGCTGCAGGCTCTGAGGAGCTTTGCGGATAAGCCCCAGCCCGTCGCGCAGCCACTGGATCGCCGCGCCCGCGATAAACACCGAGCCCTCAAGAGCATAGGCGGGCGAGCCCTCGGGACCAAGCGCGGCGGTGGTGAGCAGGCGGCTGTGCGAGGCGACTAGCTCGCCTCCAGTGTTCATCAGCAGGAAGGCTCCTGTTCCGTAGGTCGTCTTCGAGTCGCCTGGGTTCACGGCGCCCTGCCCGAACAGCGCGGATTGCTGATCGCCGATCACCGCCGCGATCGGAATTGCGCGCGGTCCGATCGTCCCCGCCGCCGCTTCCGCCAGGGGGCCGCGCGAACTCAGCGCCGCCGGCAGCATCGCGCGCGGAACTTCGAGTAGCGCGAGCATCTCGTCGTCCCAGTCCAGCCGCGCGAGGTTCAGGAGCATCGTGCGCGAGGCGTTGGTGTAGTCGGTGACGAAATCCGCGCCGCGCGAGAGGCGGAAAATCAGCCAGGTGTCGATCGTGCCAAAGCACAGCTCGCCGCGCTCGGCGCGACTTCGCAGCTCGGGACGATTATCGAGCAGCCACTTGAGCTTGGTTCCAGAGAAATAGGGATCGAGCGGCAGGCCCGTGCGCCGGACGACCTCGCCCTCGTGCTCGCGCATCGCGTCGCAGATCCCGGCGCTGCGGCGGCATTGCCAGACGATCGCGCGGGCGACCGGCTTGGCGCTCTTGCGCTCCCATACCACGAAGGTCTCGCGCTGGTTGGTGATTCCGATTCCCCGGATATCGGCGGGCTTTGCGCGCGCCTTCGCGATCGCCGATTTCGATAGCGCGAGCGTGGTGCGGTAGATTTCTTCGGGGTCATGCTCGACCCATCCGGGGCGCGGATAGAACTGGCGAATCTCGCGGTAGGCGCGACCGCGGATTTTGCCGCGCGCGTCGATCACGAAGACCGTCGTGCCAGTGGTTCCCTGGTCGATTGCCAGAATGAGCTCAGCCATCGCACGCATCTCGAGCGCTGAGCGTCCTTGTAGCGCGCGCGCAGGAGGCGCGGCAATCGGCGCCCCTGAATAATGAGGAGGACTGCATCTGCCTTTGGCGCCTGCGGCCGATCGCGGTCGGTTCGCTTAGGTCGGAGTTTTTGGATACGCGATTTTTTGCCGCGCCGCCACCGTGCACCGCACACTCTTACTGACAGCGAGTTACGAAGTCACCGTCGCACGAACCTTGATCGAACGCGACGATCGCAGCTGACAATCGTATTCTTGCTAACGGTAGTCAGGCTGGAATAAGCACCAATGTAGCTGCCACATCGACGTATGAAACGACGAGGTGGACTTGTTTGGCTCCTCGATCCGGGATCTTTTGTTGACAGCTCCGAGATATTGATTTATATGTTAATACCTGATTGGATCAATCGCCTCTGCGATGCAGGGAACCTGATTCGAATCCATCAGTCTTGGCCCGGATTACCAGAGGTCCGATGCTTTTTCGCTTCCGAGAGCGTCAGGAATTTGATCTTGGGACAGACAACCAGCCAACAACAAGCGAAACGAGCACATGAGCTACGAGCCGAAATTGATTGGTTCATCGACGGCCGCGCATTCATCCTTCGACCCGATGGCGAGCAAGGAACTAAGGCCTGGATGGCGCGCCTATATCCACCCAGCGACGAAATTTGGGAAATCCGGAGCATGAAGCCACGGCCGAGCCTTCGAATATTTGGAAGCATTGTAGCGTTAGATGTCTTTGTCGCTCTTACGTGGGCTAAACGATCGGGTTTACACGGGCGGGAATCTGAAGAATGGAAAGCTGCAATAGCGGAGTACAAACGAGAACGAAACAACTATTTTGGAGCTAGCCAGCCGGTCTCAGGGAGCTACCCCGATGCCTACCTCTCAAATGTCAGACTTATTTGATGAAATCGTTCAAGGGGATCCAATCCCTGTCGCGAAGCTCAGCTACTTTCGCACGCGTCTCCGACTTCAACTTCATGAGCTGATCGTTCGGAGATTTCAGCAGCAGGAGACAATGCGAAAAGCAGACTTGGCTCGCAGAATCCACCGCGCGCCCGAAGCAATAAATCGGTTGCTTGCTAGTCCCGGCAATTGGACGCTTGATACCGTCAGCGATCTATTGATTGGGATGGGGCGGGTCTTTATTTCATTTGAAGATTACGAAGTGACACACATGATAGCCCGCGGCGTTGTTGCTGAAAATCCGCAACACATTAGGGGGCCTACGCAAGGCAGCGGGCAATCGAGTGCATTGGCCCAGATGGTTACTGGCGGGCGACAACAGCCCGCTTCTTCGATGGCCGCTGCTCTCGGCGCTCAACAGTAAGCATGGAAATCCGTCAGATAATACTCGCGCGTGTTCTTCAGATGACCCGCACCGCGCCGGGGAAAGCAGAGTATTATCCAGACTTAATCCCCAAAATAAGAGATCGCTATCGGTTCGCTGTTGTCCCCAGAAACGAAGACTTAGTACCCTCAGATCCACCTAAAGGTGCTGAGTTCAAGATTGGTAAACTGGAGATCGACGGGCGCACAATAGTAATAAACGTTCTTACAGTCTTTAGTGATGGCCTCGTGGTAGATACGACAACATCGACAGACGATGCAGACTTGTTTCTGTCGGACCTGACTAAGTGGGCTAAAGAAGCTATCCCAAACATTACACCCATCGGCCCTCGCTACTATCTAAGCCAGATGGAGATACAAACAACTGCGTCTCTCGAGAATTACTTGCCTCCTCTGATACCCATCGGCGGAAAAATTTCCAAGTTGCTTAGTAGCTATATGACAAAAACACCATCGTACCAGATAAGCACAATAGCGCTTCATTTCGATCAGCTCGGAAAGAGCTTGCCGCTGCCAGGCGTCTTCTCACTAGAGAGAAGGGCCAACGTGGCGTACGCACAGAATGTTTGGTTCGTTCAGGCACCCCTCAAGACTGGGGATCATGTTGCTCTACTTCTAGAGTTGGAGGGTGACTAGGAGACGCCTTTTTGTGCAGCTATCAATAGTTACGGTTAGTCCGCAGCTGAACACATCTGGTCAGTATGTGACCAGCAGCCTTCATTGATAAAAGCTTGCCAATCTGCTTTATTCGGGTGCCATCTTCGAAGCCTCAGAAATTCGGGTTTTGTCAAAGGGGAGGTTGTGACCTTCAGAAGTGGTGCGTTGGCGAAGGGACTGTTTAAACAAGCAGTCGTACTCACTGCCTTTGGCGGAATCCTTTGCTTTGTTAGCGCGTGCGCCGTCGATCCCAGTGCCGTTCAGAGCTTTTCCGGTCTCGCACCCGATCAGGCCAAACTCGATGTGCTTACGCAGGCCTACGCAGAGGTCCCTTCAAATTTGATCGGTTTGGACGTGCTGCATCGCCTTTCCGCAAGCGAACGGAAAGCTCTGACTAACGACGAAGTGACTCGCAAAAACCAACTGACTGCCATCGATGGAATCCATGCGGTCCTTGTAAACTATATGAAAGCGCTGGGCGCTCTCGCCAACAACACGCTCGTTCAGACAAGCACAGATGCGACAACACTTACTAAGGGGATAACTGCTCTTCAAACGGCCGAGCCGACCCTCGGGATCACAACCGCGCAGATCACGGCAGTTGGTGATCTCAGTAAACTGCTCGGAGACGCGGCCACATCCTTTTACCGCGAGCGGCAATTGTCTTACGTCATAGGGCGCGCAAATGGGCCATTCCAACAGCTCGTCGCGACGGAGCAACAGATCATATCGCGCGGTGTCCTGCCGGATCTCCAAAATCTTCTCGATCGAACCAGAGACCTGCGGGAGGTCGCCAACGGCCTTCAGATCGCGCGCCACGAACAGGCTTCGGAAGCCAACGTGCAAGAGGCCGCGCGTGACAGGCGTGATCAGAACGGCTCCGCAGCGAAGCAAATAGATCCCGTGCTGAGAGGTTCGGGAGCGGCCGATGTTGCATCTTTGTTTCTGCTACAGCGCACTATCGATTCTGATAACACGCGGATAAATCAACAGATTCAAGCAGCTAAGGATTACAGTACGGCGTTAGGCAAAATCGCTGAGGCGCACACTGCCCTTTATAACGCCCGGGACCATCTGCTGTCCGAGGCCGGAGCAAAATCCTTTATCGAGCAAGAAGGCTCGGTCCTCAATGAGGCTTACACTGCGCTGCAGGCCCTTAACAAACTATAGTGAAACATCGATTTGTTACCCGCAAGGGGCGCGACAAGAGGAGATGCGAACAATGGATGTAGGCGATCTCGCAGACGCTTGTCAGTCATTGGCGGAGAATCTGGACACCGAACAAGCGGCATTAAACTATGCTGGACGACAGGCGGTAACGCTAGGTAAGCTATCGGCGAACTTGAGCGCGCAAGCCAGTACGCTCCGCACGCTCGAGGTAGCCGACGCGATTACAAATAGCGCCGATGCTGTCGCAGCGCTAAAAAACGGCACGGCAGCAGCAAATGCTGCTGCCAACAAGTTAAAGATCGTGGCATCTGCGATCCAGATCGCCGGCTTGGTACTATCGCTAGGCGCTGCGGTCATTTCCGAAAATCCTGGGGCGATTGTCTCCGCAGCGAGCGGTCTGATTGGCGCTGTAAAGGCGCTGCCCGGGAGATGATCTCTGTCGACAAAGGCGTTCTGCAGTTGTGGCGTGTTTGGACGCTATGCCTAGCGTCGCTGAGCTACGCCCCATCTTTGGTCCCCGGATTATGATGGTTCAGGGCCGTCGGTTCCCATTGGCATCGAGAAACGTGAATTGGATTTATTGGCGGCCCATAGAGCCGCCGTCTAGGACGGGCGACGTGCCGGCCCCACTAACATTCGAGTAACGGCCCGGCGTGTGTCGGGTCGACGCGCCGTCGATCGATTCAATTAGCGGGGACATTGAGACAGCGCCGCGAATCGTGCGCAAGATTTCTTTGTGCCTTCGTGTCTTCGTGGCCGGTTGATTTTTCGGCAGTGGCATAATGCAACCGGCTTGCGTCGCGGCTAGTCCGGCGACATGATAGGCGCGCTTGGCGGATGGGCCTCTTTCAGGAGCCGATTGGTATGTCTGAACTGGTGGAAAAAAAAGAGGACCTGATACGCTATTTCGAGTCGGGGTCGAAGCCTCCCGCACAGTGGCGGGTGGGCTCTGAATACGAAAAAGTCGCGGTTTCGGTGCGCGACGGACGCGCCCTGCCCTTCTCCGGACCGGCGGGCGTCGAGGCGATCCTTAAGCTCCTGGCCGAGCGCCACGGCTACGAACCCAAGGACGAGCACGGCAGGATTCTGGCGCTCAGGACTCCGCACGCTTCGATTACGATCGAGCCGGGCGGACAGATCGAGCTCTCTGGCGAGCAGTGCGAGACGATCCACTGCGCCTACCGGGAATTCTCCGAGCATCTCGATCAGTTAGTTGACGCCGCGCGCGAGGTCGGCGGAGCGATCCTCGGCCTCGGGATGCAGCCCATCAGCCGGCTCGACGAAATCGAGCTCCTGCCCAAGGCTCGCTACCACATCATGTATCCCTACATGGCGCGCAAGGGGACGCTCGGCCAGCGGATGATGAAGCAGACCGCCGGGGTGCAATCGAACCTCGATTACGAAAACGAAGCCGACGCGATGAGCAAGCTGCGCGTCAGCATGGGTATCGTGCCGATTCTCTATGCGATTTTCGCCAACTCGCCCCTGAGCGACGGCGGCCTGAATGGCTACCAGAGCTTTCGCGGCCATATCTGGAGCGACACCGACCGCGAGCGCTGCGGCACGCCCGAGTTCGCGCTGCGCGAGGATTCGTCATTCGACGATTACGCCGAGTACGCGCTCGACGTGCCGATGTATTTTCTGATCCGCAACCATGAATATATCGATCTGACTCGCCCTCCCGGCATCACCTTTCGCCGCTATATGAAAGACGGATGGAACGGGCAGCGCGCGAGCCTCGAGGATTGGGCCAATCACCTGACGACGATCTTCACCGAGGTGCGGCTCAAGAGTTATATCGAGGTTCGCACGGCCGACAGCCAGCCACCTGCCCTGATGCTGGCGCTGCCCGCGCTGCTCAAGGGAATTTTGTATAACCACGATTGCCTGGGCGGCGCGTGGGATCTGGTCAAGCGATGGAACTACGGCGAACGGCTGGAACTCACAGCCGCGGCGCAACGAATCGGGCTCGAGGCGCGGGCCGGACGCTATCGCCTTGGCGAAATCGCAAACGAGCTGCTGAAGATCGCGGCCACCGGTCTCGAGCGCGCGCACGCATTGAATAATCGCGGCGAGGATGAGAGCATCTACCTGCTTCGCACGATGGAGATGGTTCATCACGAGGTGACCCCGGCGAGCCTGACGATCGCGCAGTGGAAGGGGCAGTGGAACTACGACGTGCGGCGGATGGTCGAAGGCACGGCCTATGAAGCGCGGGCGCTGAAGTAATGGAATTCAGGCTCAACCAGCGGCACCTGGTCGCGATCAATTTTCTGTTGATCGCGGCGATCGCGTTTTTCGCCGCGCGCGCGGTCAACCAGTTTATCGCACAGAGCATGGTGACGAATCCCATGGCCGCAACGGTCGGCGTCGGACACCATGATGACGTGGTCCACGGACGCGATTTCTACGACAGTATCGTCAAGCGCGACGTATTTAACCTGGTTCCGCAGGCGGCTCCGGCCGAACCGGCGCTGACCGCGATCGATCTGCACCTGAAGCTGCTGGGCACCTCCACTGCGGAGAAGCAGGGACCGTTCGCAATCGTCGAGGATCAGCAAGGCGACCAGTCGCTGTATCATGTTGACGACGAGATTCCCGACGCGGGCAGGCTAATCTCGATCGAAAAGAACCGCGCGATTATCGAGCACGGCACCCAGCGCGTCGCAATCGAAATTCCCAAAGACGATTTGCCCGACGGGGTCGAGGCGCCGGTCCGTCCCGCACAGCGGCCCGCCTTTCGGGCATTGGGCGCGCTGCGCGGGCTCAGGGGCGCCAAGTCCGACTCGCCGATGCCCGATATCGATGTCGACGATGAAGGGGACAACAAGTACGGCCTCAAGCGCTCCGACGTTCGGACCGCGTTGGCTCATTCCGGCGAGCTCTCCAGCCAGATCAAGGCGACCCCCAACATGGATGGCAACACGCAGAACGGGTACTCGCTTACCGACATCGAATCCGGCTCATTGTTCGACGACCTGGGGCTCGAGGATGGCGACGTTCTGACGGAAATCAACGGCCGTCCGGTAAACAACCCCGCGGCCGCGGCAGGGATGCTGGCGACGCTGCAGATGCGGCCGTCGATCAACGTCACGGTCCAGCGCGACGGCCATCCGGTTCAACTTCACTACGACATCCACTGAGCGATGGAAGTACGCGCGGCACTGGCAAGCGAGCGCGACGAGGTGCTCGACCTCCTGTCGCTCTGGTACAGCGATCGAGCGTTTTTCGAGCGCTATAATCGCAACGATCCGAAATTCCGCGACTCGCTATGCCTGGTCGCGCGCGAAAGTGGCGCGCTCGTTTCGACCGTTCAGATTTTCGACCGGAAGATCAACCTCGACGGCGCGGCAGTGCCGATGGGCGGAATCGGCAGCGTCTTCACCCGCGAGGACTATCGCCACAAACGCGTCGCCTCGGCGCTGATGCGGCTGGCGGTCCAGACACTCGGGGGCGAAGGCTTCGAGGTTTCATTGCTCTTCGCCGAGAGGCTGACCTTCTACAATCAGTTCGGATGGCGCGAAATCGGGCGCAAGTTCGGCGTCCTCGCCGACACGGCGCGGCTCAGACCTCGGACCGACATAGAGATCGACGTTTTCGATTTCGAGCGCGATCTGCCCGAAGTCGCCGCAATGCATAAGGCGTACACCGGACGGTTCAACGTCACCGTGATCCGCGACCAGAGCGATTGGCGCGCCAACTATTCGTTCGCCGGCAATCAACCGATGAATCCGGGCGAAGGTTCGGAGGAATATTTCGTTCTGGCTCGCGGCGCAGGAAAAATAAAGGCATACGCCCGCGCGATTCGGCTCTACGGCGTCACGATGGTGATGGAGTACGGCTACCTGCCCGGCGATGCCGGTTCGGAAAACGCGCTGTTCGCGCTGCTGCGTCATCTGGCGGAAACCGCGCAAGGGCTGACGCCCTCGCAGCGCATGATTGGGGACCATCGCCGCGCCGCGCGCCTGCGCGGAGGATCGGGAGCGACCGCGCCGACCGGAGCGATCGTCACTCACACCGCGCACGACAAGGCGCTCGAGGATCATCTCGCGGCAGCGGGCGCGCCGATCATGCATCACAACGACAACAACTACATGTGGCGGATAATCGCGCCCGACAAGCTCGCGGCGCGATTGGGAGTCTCGCCCGAAGTGGCAACTGCGCGCGCATTCGCGCTCTTCGCCGACGACCACTCGCTCTTCTGGACCGCCGACCGGTTCTGAATCGCCTCGCGCAAAGAACTCGGACCAGAGGCCGCCGCATGAAATGTGCGTTCGGAGCACGGGCGCCCCGGGATTTCTCCCTTCGGTCGAAATGACGGATCTGAGCTCGCTGCATCAGTATCGTAGCCTCAGCCTAGTCCTCCAACCGTCATTTCGAGCCCTGGGCGAGAAATCCCGAGGCGGCCATGCACTCACTCGCGAATCGCGCAACGACCTAAGGACATCTTGGGAACTTTTCGCGCTCGGCTGCGACACGCGGGATAAAGCCTCAGCGCGATGCGGCGTCTTGCTCATCGGCGTGCGAAAGCGGATCGTATTTGCGGACGTTGCGCGTGGAGGTGGTGGGATGAGGAACGCTGGGTGGCTGCGCTGTTCGGCGCTTAACGCCGCTATCTTTTATCGATTCGCAATTTCTCTTGCCCTGATTCTGGCCGCGATAACTCTCGCGCCCAATCCTGCACGCGCGGCGCATCGCCGCAACGCTAAATACTCATCCGCGCCCGCCGCCGCGGCGACTCCCGAGCCGTATGCCGAGGCCTGCGTGATGGAGCCGACGACCGGTACCGTCATCTTCGAGAAAAATGATCACCAGCCGTGGCCGACCGCGTCGCTCGCCAAGATGATGCTCATGCTGATCGTCGCGGAGAAGCTTCATGACGGCAGCCTCAAGCCGACCGACCAGATCACCGCTTCGACCAAGGCCGCCAAGATGGGCGGCTCGCAGGTCTATCTGAAGGAAGGCGAAACATTCTCGCTCGACGACATGATGAAAGCCGTGGTGGTGCACTCGGCCAACGACGCTTCGGTCGCGGTGGCGGAATACGTGGCGCGGCTCGACCGACGCGTTCGTCCAGATGATGAACGCGCGAGGCAGCCAAGCTCGGAATGAAGGACACGCACTACTATTCCGTTCACGGATTGCCGCCCGGCCGAGGCGAGCAGGCCGATGTCGCGAGCGCCTATGACCAGGCGCTGCTCGCACGCGCGCTGCTTAAATATCCGGACGTGCTGCGCTGGTCGTCGATCGACACGGCGCCGTTTCGCGGCGGAACCTTCGTGCTGCGCAATACCAATCATCTCGTGCGCACTTTTCCGGGATGCGACGGGCTCAAGACCGGCTTCTATGACAAGGCCGGGTTCAATGTCGTCGCGACGGCGAAGCGCGGAAATCTGCGCCTGATAGCGGTGGTGCTCGGCACGCCGCACAAGCTGACCAATTTCAAGGAAGCCGCCGAAATGATGGCGACCGGATTTGCGCAGTACGAGATGCATCCGATCGCGAGCAAAGGCTCGGCCGCTCCTGGAGCAATCACCGTGACCGGAGGCTCGGTCGCCAGCATCAAGCCGATCTTCGCCGGCGATGCCGCCGTGTTCACCCGGCGCGACGAAGCCGCGAAGGCGGTCGAGCTTGACTACAACCTTCCGCCCCAAGTCGCCGCGCCCTTGAAGGCCGGGCAGCAGATCGGCACCGCGCAAATAATGCAGGACGGCAAAGCGATCGACACGATCGCGCTGGTGGCTCCGGTCGATGTGCCAAAAAAGAGCGGTGGTGTCGTGGGCAGGATTCTGGGCAAATTGTAGAGTCCGGCGCCCCGCTTTTTAACCCCGATCGAGCGGATGCCGCGCGAACAATCGATGCTGACCCGCCGCAATCTGATAATCGCCGTGGTGGCGATAGTGGTGCTGTGGTCGGGTGCGATCCTGGCGCTGCACTTCGGACAGATTCATCACGATCGCCTGCCCTACGACCTGAACGCCGAATATCCGCCCGGCAAGCCCTTCAAACCGGGCGAGGTTTACGCCTCGATGCTGGCGGCGATCGTCGATCACGAGCTGCACTCGGGCTTCGGATGGCGTCCCAATGATCTTTTCTTTTGGGGACCGCATCTGATGGCGGATAACAACTCGAATCGCCAGCTCGGAATTATTATGGCGGTGCGTGAGACCAGCCGCGTGTTCAAAGACAGCCTGACCAAAGTCTCTTCAAATCAGTTCGACAACAACCTGGTCATCGCCGATACCGATTTCCGTAACGACGCGACCCGCTGGGCGCTGCCGTCGCCCGAACGCAAATATGAGGACGGCGTCGAGCATCTGCGGATGTACGTGGCGGGCTTGCGTGCAACTCCGGAAACCTCGCGCGAGCTCAATCAGCGCGCAGTCGAGCTGGTGCGCCTGTTCCAGATCTGGATCGATCTGCTGGGCGACGCGCACTCGATGCTGTATCGCACCACCCATACTGACGGCAGTCCGGTTCGTACCTGGGACTGCGACGATTACTTTTATCATGCGCAGGGCTACGCGCACGTGATGTTCTACATGATGCAGGCGCTGCAGCGGGAATACGCCGCGACGCTGGCGGACGATCCGGTTCTGAAGACGCTATTCGACGATACGATCGAGGCGCTCGGCCAGGCCGCGATGATGAAGCCGGTTGTGATCCTCAACGGCTCGCCCGACGGGATCTTCGCCAATTCGCGCCGCAACCTCGACGGCTATATCAGCGAGGCGCGCCAAAAAATGGATTCGATTCGCGAGGAGCTGGAGCGCTCGCCGATCTAGCGCGATCACATCGTTCCGGTAAGCAATCCCGTATCCTTGGTCATCGTGATCGCGCCGTGCGCCGCGATTTCCGCGTCCAGATATTCGCGCAGCGCGCGCTTCTGCTCCGCGGTCCCCCGCCCTGACATCGAGGACATCGACTCGAGATACGCCATCACCGGCGCGGCATCGGTCACGACCAGCGAGTCAGGATAGCGCTCTATCGTAGCGTGCTTGAACGCCCTGCCGAAATACTCGTAGCCATTGTCGAGTCCAAAGCGCCGCGGCGCACGTCCGGTTGTTGCACCCGGGATGAAGCGGCCAACCATCTCGTCGAATTCGCGCATGTTCGCGGTGCTCATCGTGGCCGCATAGACCGACGCTCCCGGACGGAGCACGCGGCGGAACTCGCGCAGCGCGCGCGCGATATCGGGCACATGATAGAGCATGAAGTTGGCGATCACGGCGTCGAAGGAGCGATCGGGAAACGGCAGCTCCTGCGCGTCGGCGGAGATCGCGTCGAAGCGACGCGCGATCCCGCGCAGGTTCGCGAGTCCGTCGCGCAGAATCCCCTCGGAATAATCGGCCAGCGTGATTTGCCATCCGGGCGGAATGCGATCGCCGTTGCTCTTCCACAGTTGCGCAGTGCCGGTTCCGAGCTCGAGCACTCGCGCGCTCGCGGGGATGCGGTAGCGATCGAACACCCAGCGGAAGATTCCATACTTGTTGGTGCTGTAGAGACTGTGCAGGCGCATCCGCGCGCCGAGGTTCGACCCGTCCTTGTACTGCTCGCGCAGCGTGGAAGACCAATCGCGGTTTTCAGATGTAGGCATGATTCTGATCATCCGTGCGCCGCGCGGCCGGTCAATGCTCGCGAGCACGGCGCCTCGCTTGTCCGCGCGGGAGCGCTCATATATTGATGGTGGTCCACGGTCTTTCGCCCCGGTAGTGAAAAGGACATCACGAAGGTCTCCGGAACCTTAAGTCCGGGTTCGACTCCCGGCCGGGGCACCATGCGCCACACACTTTGACGGTGAATTCACGCGAGTTTCAGCTACAGCTCTTCCGGCTGCTGCCGATTTTGTATGATCACCTGACGAGGATACTCCGAAACAGCTTGTCGAGATCGACCGGCTTCGAAATTGTCATCCTCACCGGCGAAGTTTGGCCTCCGGCGTTTGATATGCGTTACACTTTCGCCGAGAAATGTGTGCCGGACCGTCAGTTAGACTGGCTGTATAGGTAAGGAGCGCCGCTCAGATGATGCATCTCGGATTTGGCCGCGCAGGGAGCAGGGCCGTGCTGGTTCTGGCGATCGTCGTGGCTATCTCGGCTGGCGCGGGTTTCGGCCAGCCCGGCGAGGCCGCAGCGGTCCCGGAGATTCGTCCTGGAATTCCAGCGGGCTACCTGGCCGCTAGAGCCGTCCCTGACAGCCTTGCCCTGGTTCCGGTGCCCCCGCCCTCCGGTTCGGCCGCCTTGGCATTGGACCAGCAAATCGCGCGCGCGAGTTTCGCTCTGCGAGGCACACCGCGGTGGAAGCTGGCCACAGAGGACGCCAACCTGGCTTTCCCAGCACCTGCCAATAATTTTTCTTGCTCGGTGGGCGTTCGGATAACGGAGCGGGATACGCCGCATCTCTACATGCTGATGCGCCGCGCGATGATCGATGCGAGCGCTTCAACCAAGCGAGCCAAACAGCATTACTCCCGCACCCGTCCGTTCGTCCTCAACGGGCAACCCACGTGCAGGCCGCTTGACGAACCCGCTCTCAGGAAGAACGGTTCTTATCCTTCCGGGCACGCCGCAATCGGTTGGACGTGGGCGCTAATCCTCAGTGAGATTGCTCCCGACCAGGCCGACGCGATCCTCGCCAGGGGGCGGGCGTTCGGGCAGAGCCGCGTCATCTGCAACGTTCATTGGGAAAGCGATCTGATTGAGGGTCGTTTCATGGGAGCCGCGACTGTCGCTGTGCTGCATACTAATCCCGGGTTCCGAGCGGATCTTGAGTCGGCGAAGGCCGAGCTCGCGGCCGCTCGCAGCAAAGGGCTCGGACCGACGCGTGACTGTAAGACGGAGGCTGCGGAGCTCGCCCAGCAACCGCCTCCGCCGCCCTAAACGACCGCGATCGTCTTTGGCAATTATCAGCGAGCCCTGATAACAATCCGCAAGCGCGACAGGAGCAGGAGCCATGCACATCGGCATTATGATCGCCGCGACCGCGGAATCCGGAGACCTCGCGGAAATCGCGCGCGAAGTCGAAAATCTCGGCTACGAGTCATTCTTCATTCCTGAACATCCGGTCATTCCGATTGGCTTCAAGACCCCGTTGCCGGGCGGCGGAGGCGGCACGCTGCCCGAGCATTACGGCCGCTGGATGGATCCGTTCGTCGCGCTCAGTGTCGCCGCCGCCGTCACCCGGCGCGTCAAGCTGGGCACCGGAATCTGCTTGTTGCCGGAGCGCGAACCGATCGTCACCGCGAAGGCCATAGCCACACTCGATGTCGTCTCGGGCGGCCGCGTCATCCTTGGCGTCGGCGGCGGATGGCTGCGAGAAGAGACCGAAGCGCTGGGGACGCGGTTTGAAACTCGCTGGAAGCGGTTGCGCGAAACGGTCGAGGCGATCCGGGTGCTATGGACTCAGCCGGAACCCAGCTATCAAGGTGAGCTGGTGAAATTTCCCGCCGTCCGATGCGATCCGAAGCCGATTCAGAAGCCCGGCCCTCCGATTTTGCTCGGTGCGCGCGGCCCCAAGGCGCTCGAACGAGTGGTGCGGACCTACGATGGATGGGTGCCGATCGCGGGCAAGCCCCACAGCTTCAAGCGCGACGTCGAGGCCCTAAGGAAAGTTGCGGCCGAGCGCGGGCGAAATCCAGACACCTTGAACATCAGTGCCTTCGTCGCTCCGGCGGAGGACGGGATATCGCTCGAGGATCTCAAACTATACCGGGAAGCAGGCGCTGATCGGCTGGTCCTTTTCTCGCAAGGCGACGCGATAAAGATGGCGGCCGGCAAGACGCTCGAGATCGTGCGCCGACTGGCTCCGACGGTCGAGCGCGCCGACAAGGTGAAATAGCGCCGGTAGGAGCGATCGATCGTTCAAATTAGGAACCAACTTCAAATCAGCCGAGGAGAATCAGCTCATGAAACTTTATCTTTCGCCTGGCGCGTGCTCGCTTTCCCCGCATATCGTTGCAGTCGAGGCCGGAGTTCCGGTGGAAACGGAAAAGGTGGACTTGGCCAAGCACAAGACAGAAAGCGGGCAGGACTACTTGACGATCAATCCGAAAGGCTATGTGCCGGCGCTTCGCCTCGATGACGGCAGCGTGCTCACCGAAGGTCCCGCGATCGT
This sequence comes from uncultured delta proteobacterium, assembly GCA_963801665.1. Classification (GTDB taxonomy): domain Bacteria; phylum Desulfobacterota; class Binatia; order Binatales; family Binataceae; genus JBARDN01. The sequence continues at coordinate 133,177 of CAWDFL010000004.1, forward strand.
TCAGTACCTGGCCGATCAGAAACCTGCCAGCGGGCTGGCTCCAGCGGCGGGGTCGATCGAGCGCTACCGGCTCCAGGAATGGCTGAACTTCATCTCGAGCGAGATCCACAAGAACTTCGGTCCGCTGTTCAACGCGGCCTCTTCCGATGAGACCAAGCAGGGCGCCAAGAGCAATATCGCCAAACGGCTCGCGTACCTTAACGACCAGCTCGCGAATCGCCAGTACCTGATGGGCGCGAAATTTACCGTCGCCGACGCTTACGCATTCACGATCATAAATTGGACCAACTTCGTCGGTATGGACCTCAAAGCCTATCCGAACATCGCAGCCTACATGGGGCGCGTTGCGGCGCGCCCGAAAGTGCAGGAGACGCTGAAAGCCGAAGGCCTGTTGAAATAGCCGGCTGCGCATCGTGACCGGCGGCCTTCGATGGCTGCTCAGCCGGGTAAGGAGGAATGAACGACGATGAGCAACGAGATACAGCCCTTTCGCATCGCCGCGACTGACGCTCAACTCGATGACCTCAAGCGCCGCCTGCGCCAGACGCGATGGCCTGAGCGCGAGTGCGTGAACGACTGGTCGCAAGGACTGCCGCTCGAATACGCCCGGGAGGTCGCCGCATATTGGCTCGATAAGTACGATTGGCGCGCGCGAGAGGCGCGGATAAATCGCTTCGCGCAATTCAAAACCACGATCGACGGGCTCGGAATTCATTTTATCCACGTTCGCTCGCCTCACGCCGGCGCGCTGCCGCTGGTGATCACTCACGGATGGCCCGGGTCGATCGTCGAGTTTCACAAGGTAATCGAGCCGCTCACGAATCCTACCGCGCATGGCGGCGATGCCGCCGATGCGTTCCACGTGGTTTGTCCATCGCTTCCTGGTTTCGGATTCTCGGACAAGCCGACGCGCAACGGCTGGAACGTGCAGCGCATCGCGCGAGCATGGGCGGAGCTGATGCCAAGGCTCGGCTACAAGCGATACGCGGCTCAAGGCGGAGACTGGGGATCGATCGTGACGACGGCGATCGGAATCCAGGACCCGGCTAACTGCGTCGGTATCCACCTGACCATGCCGATCGCGATGCCCGATCCGGCGACCATGAACGATCTCACCGAGAACGAGAAATCGGCCATCGCCGGAATGCAGCACTACAATGACTGGGACTCGGGCTACTCCAAGCAGCAGAGCACGCGGCCGCAAACGGTCAGCTACGGGCTCACCGACTCGCCGGCCGCACAACTCGCCTGGATCCTCAAGAAGTTCTGGTCCTGGACCGACTGTGGCGGCCATCCGGAAAGCGTGCTGACGCGTGACGAATTGCTCGACAACGTGATGCTGTATTGGCTACCGGCAACCGCCGCCTCTTCCGCACGCCTGTATTGGGAAAGTTTTCGCGCCCCGATGACGGATCCCGTGACGGTACCGGTAGGCTGCTCAATATTTCCCAAGGAAATATTCCGCACCTCCAGGCGATGGGCTGAGAAGAGATTCCCGAAGCTGGTCTATTTCAACGAGCTCGCCAAGGGCGGACATTTCGCGGCGCTCGAACAGCCCGAGACATTTATCCATGAGCTCCGCAAATCCTTCAGGCTGATGCGATAATAACGCGCCGCTGCCATCGATCAACGGCACGAAAAATCCAGGACCTCGATGTTTTGCAAGCCGCGGCCGCTTTACGCGGCGATGCCGACATCTGCGTATCGCGGTCAAACCAGGCAGCTCATTCATTTTTTGTCGCGGATCGTCTCCACTCGTGCTAAGTAGAGACCATCGCCGTGGGCACGACTTATCATCGCCATCGCGGGGGTGCGGAGCCGCATGTTCATCATCATCACCATGATGATGGTGCGGCGCATCATCATCACGGCGACGGTCACGGGCATCATGTCTATGATGCGCACGGGCATCGCCCGTCGGTCGTTGAGGGCGATCCTCATGAGCTAGGGCATTGGCATTTCGAGCGGCCTTTCGCCCAGATCACGCTAGCGCCCTCTTTCGAACTGGCTGACGAAGCAGTACCTGATCGCGGCTCGTATATCGCAAAGCCTGCGCTTCTCGAATCACAGACGCCTCGCGGTCCGCCTTCGCTGACTTAGTACCCTAGACATATTTCGAATCATCCCTGTCCCGAGCGCGCTCGAGCGATTGGCTATCGCGTGCTCGGGACGATGTCGGCGTTTGTCCTGATGAAAGCGCCACGGGGGCACGTATTCGTTATGCGCATTTTGCAATTACTTGCGCAGGCGCTGAGTTTTATGGCGCCGCGCAGAATTGGCGGTGTTGCGTCCAGCTACGTGATACTGGCGTTCACGCTTCTCATAACAGTTCCGCCGAGCGCGGCAGCCGCACAAGCTATGGCTGGGACGGTCAAAGACGCTCTTGGGCGCCCGATTGCCGATGCTGCCGTTACGCTCGCCGCACCTGACGGTCATATTGCCGCCTCGGGACGCAGCGACTCGATGGGCAATTTCCGCCTCGCCGCGCCCGCGCGCGGCAAGTATCAGATGCGGATCTCCAAATCGGGCTTCAAACCGACGCTCAAATCAATCGTGATGCCGAACGGCACGGGTGCGCCGGTTATCATGGTGATGGAATCCGAACAGGCGCTAACCTTGCCGATCACGGCGGCTCGGACTCGCGTGCCAAATGGACTCAGCGCGACCGGAGCGAGCAAATATACTTTCACGTCTGAAGACATCGAGAATCTTCCGGAAGGCGAAGCCACACCGCTCAATGACGTGCTGCTCCAGATGCCGGGAGTCGCGCTCGATCAGAATCAGGAAATCCATATTCGCGGCGAGCATGCCGGAATCCAATATCAATTGAACGGAATAATGCTGCCGCTCGATATCAATAATGATCCGACTTTCACCCAGTTGCTGAACTCGTATTTTGCGCAGAGCGTGAGCCTAATTGACGGCGTGCTGCCTGCTGAGTACGGCTATCGCACCGCCGGAGTGATCGATATTCATTCGCGCGGCGGATGCGGCGGCGCACAGAACGAGTTCACGATATATGGCGGCCAGCGCGATACCGCCTCGCCGAGCTTCGCGCTTGGCGGATGCCACGGCGATTTCAGTTACTACCTGACGGGAGTGTATGAGCATTCGAACCTCGGTCTGAGCTCCGCGACTCCCGGCACCGAGCCAATCCACGATATGACCAATCAGGGTCAGGGCTTTGCGTACCTGACCTACAATGTCAGTCCCAGTGTTCGCCTGAGCCTGATTTCCGGGATGACGGTCGCCGCGAACCAGTTTCCGAATCGGCCGAACCTGCCGCCAATGTATGCGCTGAAGGGCGCTCCTCCTGCCGACTATCCTTCCGCGGACATCGACTCGAACCTCGAGCAGCAGGATTATTACGCGGTGTTCGCGCTCGACGGTGCGCCAAGCGAGCGCGCCGCGTATCAGCTTGCCTATTCGTTTCACTACAACCGCCAGAACTTCAACCCTGATCCTCCCGCGGATCTAATCTATCAGGGCATCTCGTCGAAAATCTTCACGAGCGACTTATCTAGCTCGCTTCAGGGCAGCTTCAGCTACCAACTCGGTCAACACGCGCTGAAGACCGGATTCTATTTTGGCGAGTACGGCGTCGAGTCAGACAATACTTCGCAGGCATTTCCGATCGTCGGCGGAGTGCCCCTCGACACGCCGATCTCGGTCACCAGCGATCTCAACAAGATCAATTTGGTGTACGGAGTCTATATCCAGGATACCTGGAAGCTGACCGACACGTTGAGCGTGAACTACGGCTCGCGATGGGACCGCGTGAGCGGATTCGCGAACGATAGCCAGTTCAGTCCGACAATCAACTTTATCTGGAAGGCTCGCCCGGACACCACTATCCACGCCGGGTTTGCGCGCAACTTCCAGGTGCCGAACTTTCAGAACCTTTCGTCAGGAATCACGAAGTTGTCCGGAACCACCGGCGGAGTGGGACCGGGTATCCCACTGGGTACCAGTTTATATGCGCAGACTGACTATACCTGGGACGTGGGCTATAGCCATGAACTCGCTCCCAGTCTCAATCTGACGCAGGACAGCTATTTTCGGATCGATCGCCACTATCTCGACGAAGGTCAATTCGGTTTTGTGCCGCTGGACGCGCCGTTCAACTATGTCCGGGGATACGGCGCCGGTCTCGAGAATTCTCTGACCTACACGCTGCCTCAATTGACCTTGCGCGGTACGGTATTCGTCGCGCGCGAGGAAGTGCGCGGCGTCGCCAGCGGACAGTACAACTTCCCGCCGCTTGCGCAACTCGAATATATCGACAAGCACTACATAGTGCTCGATCACACGCCGCTGGTCGGTGCTTCCTGGGGAGTGGCCTACCGATGGCGCCGTTACCACTTCACCTTCGACGGACTTTACAGCAGCGGTTTGCGGGGAGGGTTCGCGAACACGACGCAGCTTCCGAACATCTGGCAATTCAATGCCAGCGCCGCCCGCGACTTCGACGTGCCGACACTCGGGACCGTGAGCGATCGGATCGTGCTGATCAACCTGTTCGATCGCACCAATCTGATTCGGCCCGCCACCGGGATCGGCGTATTCCAGTCGGCCTACGGTCCGCGCTTCGCGGTGTACGACGCGCTGACGATTCCGTTGCCGTCGCTCTGAGGCGCGTTATGCGGATGCCAACCTCAGCGCGCGGTCCACTCGCTCTGATGGCCGCGGAGCGCGCGCGGCCAGTTGATCGGGGGAGTCGCGAGACCTCCCGGCACGCAGGCTCCCGGCCGCGTCCAGAGGCACACCGGTCCGTTGCCCAGAACGATTTCAGGATTGTCCGCGTCGCGGAAGCATTCCACGCGCTTGTAGCCATAGCGGCGGAGGTCCAGCCATCCGCGCACCAGCATCGCGTTCGCATCCTGCGGATGCGCGAGGAAGCTTTGCGAGGAAAGTTGGTAGATTGTCACCCCCGGCGGCAAATGGCTGTAGCCGGAAGTATCGAGCCACGAGACTCCGAGTAGTCCGACTCCGCAGATTTTCTTGTCCGCCGAGATCGCCCGGAACGCCGCCAACTGTCCGCTGCCATGCGTCCATAGCATGCCAAAGCCCGACGACACCGCGATCGAATACGAGACGATGCACCATAACGCGACGCCCGCGGCCGCGTCGAAGTTTGCATCGAATTGTAATTCGCGCCGCGCCCGCACCATTCGCGAGGTCTCGAGTATCGCGACACCCAGCAGCGTCGCGATTAGCGGCATCGCTGGATAGAGGAATCTGAATTCCTGATGATCCAGGCTCGAATGCGTTGCGAAGATCGCGAGTGCAACGGCAAGCAAAAGCGGAAGCCGCCGTCCGCCGATGATCAATGCGGCCACGACCAGCACCGTCGCCCATCCCCAGACGGTCCAAAGCTGAACGGCCAGCCAGTAGCGCGGCACCACGCCAAATCCCTCCGCTATATGCATCCCGAGGTTCATCCAGACGTTCGTCCACATGCTCCGGAAGAGCCCGTGCCAGGTAACCAGGTCGAGCAGGCCGGAAAACAAGACCGGCGCGAGAGCGCCTGCGAGGAGAGGAATCCATCGTGCGCGCAATTCACGCCAGCAGATCCAGATGACCGCGATCGCAATTGCGGGGGTGAGCTGAATTCGAATCGCGAAGACCAGCCCGAATAGCACGCCCGCCCAAAGCATCCGGCGGCGCGAGGTGGCCGCTCCGTCGGGATAGCCGAGGTAGAGCGCCATCACGAGAAGATCGCCCGCGATTACGTCGGTGAGAGTGTGCGTCGAAAAATATACCAGTTCGGCCCAGATCGCGTTAACGATCCCGACTACGATCGCGCCGCGAGTGCCGTCAATTTTAAAGCCCCACAAAAATCCGCACGCGACCACTGAGAGCGACGCGACCGCCATAAAGATCGTTACGCATCCGGTCACAAAGCCCGGCGCACTGCTGAAGATACGCGCGAACTCCATCACGCCCGCAATCACGCCAGGAAATATCCACGACCTCGTGCCGACCGCGAATTCCCACGGCAACAGGCCGGTGCCAAAAACAATTCGGTGCGCCTGTTCGGTCACCTGAAAAATCTCGTCGGGATGGTTGATGCTCGGGTAGGCGAACGCGGCGCCGATCCGAAGAACGAACGCCGCGAGCATCAGCACGACCATCGCGGCCGTCGTTTCCGGGAGCCATCCTAATCGCGCCGCCGCGGCCGCGTGCGCGCGCGCCGCCGCGCTCTTTGGACGAACCGCCCCGGGATGCTTCTTCTTGCTTCGCCGTTTACTCATCGCCGCTGAATCGGCAAGGACTCAACGGATCAATGTGGTATATCCGCACGCGATCTGAAAGACGCAACCGAAAGAAATTTACGCGCGCGTGCGCCAGCGCTATCGGGTGCAGGCGACGCGATGTTAGAATCGAACGATGGCGGCAGCATCAAAGAAGGATCATCATCTGGTTGCGGGGCGACTGGAGATCGGAAAACTCTCGCTCTACTACGAGACCGCGGGAAGCGGTCCGGCATTGATCTTCCTGCACGGCCTCGGCGGGAACCATCTGTCGTGGTGGCAGCAGGTACCGTACTTCATGCGATGGTACACCTGCGTTACCATTGATCAGCGCAGCTTCGGGATGTCACTCGATCCTGAAGGCCTCTTCAACCAGGCGCACGCCTCGGACCTCGCCCGCCTGCTCGACCATCTGAAACTCGACAAGGCGGTACTGGTCGGACAATCGATGGGAGGATGGACGATAGTCGGCTGCGCGCTCGAGCATCGCGATCGAATCGCCGGGATGGTGATGGCGGACACGCCGGGCGGAATCTTCACGCCCGAAATGAAATTTCCGCAGACGCCGCCACGAGCGCCGTTCGGCGCCCCGACCGCGATAGGCAAGCTGCCGACCTACGCGGAGGATTTTTTTCTGCGCAACCGCGAGCTCGCGTTCTTGTATGACTCGCTGATGATTCTGGGCGCTCGGCCGCCCGCCGACGCGATGCAGCGGCTCGCCGCGCTACGCTACGACCTCGATCGTGCGAAAGCGCAACTCACGATGCCGGTGCTGTGCGTGGTCGGAGAGGAGGATGTACTTATTCCCGCCGCGATGATCGAGCGGCTCGCAGCGTGGCTGCCCGACGGGCGCTTCGCGAGCGTCCCGCACTGCGGCCACTCGGTCTATTTCGAGCAGGCGGCGGTGTTCAATCAGCTCGTGCGCGATTTCCTGATCGACATCAAGTACGGAAAATCCGCCGCCGCGTAGAGCCGCAAATCTCGTACACCACGGAACCCGTCCCTGCGTGTCATTCGCGCTCGCATGGCTGCTCTGCGCTAGGAATCTCGAACGAGAGAGCGTTGCATGAGGCGTCGACCCGGAGCACGAACTCCCGGGATTTCTCCCTTCGGTCGAAATGACGGTTGTGCGCTCGGCGCATGAGCATCGTTGCCTCAGCCGAACCCGCAATCGTCATTTCGACCGAAGGGAGAAATCCCGAGGCGCTCATGCACTCACCCGCGACTCGGGTAAGGACCTAGGGCCGAGCACGGGATTCCTCGCGCGGCGGCCACGCGCGGGAATGACAATCAACCGCGCGATTTCAACTCAATTGTCGCACACGCCTATCAGGCATATACTTTAACTGATGCGCCAAGTCGTCTACGCCGCGATTTGTGTCCTGCTGGCGATGGCGCTGCCATCGTGCATGCAGCCGCCTACCTCGGGCGGGATGGCCGCACCGGTCGGCTCGACTGGATACAGCGCCGCCACTCCATCGCAGATGACCTATACGCCGCATCCCGCGCCGCCGCCGCTCAAAAACGCGACCGTCGATCAAACCCAAAGCCAGGCCCTCACCGATTATTTGAAGAACCATCGCCTGCCGCTGGTTGGAGCGCAGGTGCTGGCCGCTCCGGACGGCGAGCGTCAGGTGATCCTGTTCGGATACGTCGCCAGCGGCTACGGCAAGCAGGACGCCGAGAACAAAGCGCACGCCTACATGAAAGATACGGCGGTCACCGTCGACAACCGGATCACAATTCAGCCCGAGCTCGCCAGCGCGAACGCTCCGCCCGGCAACGCCTCGACGCCATCAGGCAACAGCAACTCGTCCTCGCAGAGCTACTACGATCCGTCGCTCGGCAATGCGCAACAATACCAGCAGCAGTCGGCACAGGATCCCTACTCGAATTATCAGGCCTACCAGTCGCAGAGTTCCGGTCCGAGCATGATGAGCACGCTCGTTCCGCTGCTCGGGATGTTCGGTGGATCGTTCGGCACCGGAGGCATGGGAGGGGGATCATTCGGCGGCTTCGGCACCGGGTACGGATCATACGGCGGGATGGGCTATCCAACCTATCCTCCCTCGCCGTCGCCGGGTTTCGGACCCGCGCCGCCCTACCCGGCTTATCCTTGAGATTGAGATCGCGCGGAGATCGAGCCGCGCACGCGCTCATTCCGCGAGCTTGAAGCGCTCGCCCAGAAATACCTGCCGTACTTGATCGCTGGCGACGATCGCGTCGGGCGGTCCTTCGATCAAAATCTGTCCGCCATGAATCACGTATGCGCGATCGATGATCGACAGCGCCGCGTGAACATTGTGATCCGACATCAGGATGCCGATGCCGCGTTCGCGCAGGTACGAAATGATGCGCTGGATTTCGACCACCGTGATCGGATCGATTCCCGCAAACGGCTCGTCGAGGCACAGGAACGACGGGTTCAGAACCAGCGCGCGCGTGATCTCGACCTTGCGCCGCTCTCCGCCCGAGAGCACTCCCGCCTTGGTATGGCGCAGGCGCGTTATATCAAGCTCGTCGAGCAGCGATTGCAGCCGGCTCTCGCGCTCCTCTTGAGTAAGCGGCAGCGTCTTGAGCACCGCGAGCAGGTTCTGCTCGACGGTCAGCTTGCGAAATACCGAAGGCTCCTGCGGCAGATAGCTGATCCCGCGCCGCGCGCGCTGATACAGCGGCAGCATCGTGATCTCGTCTTCGCCCAGCAGCACACGGCCGCGGTCGGGCTTGACCAATCCAACCAGCATGTAAAAGGTCGTGGTTTTGCCCGCGCCATTGGGCCCGAGCATCCCGACCACTTCGCCGGGGTCGACGTGCACCGCGACGTTGTCGACCACGGTGCGCGCGCCGTAAATCTTCGTCAGTCCTTCTCCCCGCAGGATTTCCTTCGCGGGCGAGCCGAGCACTCCCGCGCGATCGCGGGGGCGGAGCTGTTCAACTTTTGCCATGGGGTTTCACAGCGCATTATACGCCATCCGAAAGTATTATAGGCTTTCCGGCGAAGATGAAACGTCATCCGCCGGCGAAACTCCCGCGCGAGTTCTATACCCAACCGGTCCTGACCATCGCACGCGAAGCGATTGGCAAGATCCTGGTGCATCGCAGCGCCGACGGCGAGGCGGCAGGACGTATCGTCGAGACTGAAGCCTATCGCGGGCCGCTCGACCTCGCATCGCACAGTTCCAGGGGTCTTACTCGGCGCACGGCCGCGATGTTCGGTCCTCCGGGCCACGCGTACGTTTATTTATTGTACGGAGTGAGCTGGGCGATGAACCTGGTGACGGCGCCGGAGGGCACGCCGCACGCGGTGCTGATTCGCGCGCTCGAACCCGTCCGCGGCCTGGAGTTGATGGCGCGCAGGCGCCGCCGATCATCCGACTCGCGCGAGTTGACCAACGGACCAGGCAAGCTGACCCACGCTCTCGGAATCACCAGCGCGCAATACGGCTTCGATCTGTGCGGCGACGTGCTCTACCTCGAAGACGACGATCGTCGACGCGGCAGGATCGGGCGCTCGCGGCGGATCAACGTCGCATACGCAGGCCGATGGGCGGAGAAGCCGTGGCGCTTCTATGAACGTGGAAACCGGTACGTGTCGGTGCGCCCGCGCGACTAGACGCTGACCGCATCGCGCGATTCGACTCTCCGCGCCGCTCGCGGCATCGCAGGCGCTGCGAACGGAAGCTTCCAGCGCGACAGGTCGACGCCGATTAGATCTTCGAGCCCGACTATCTCGGGCCGAAAGCGCTCGCGCACTCGCCGCTCGACTTCCGGATCGAGCGCGGAAAATGGTTCGCCGCCACCGAAGCTGAAATCCCAAAACCCCAATCGGTCGAGCAGATCGATCGTCCGGTAGGCGCGATAATTCCGCAAGTTGCCCAGCCATCGCTGCGCCTTGCGCGCGCGCTTGCGGTTGCGAGCCGGCCGATCGGCCGAGTTGATCGCGCGCTTGCCGGGCGCCGCCTGCGGCAGGCGAATTGGCGCGATTCCGATGAAGCCGCAGATCCGGTCCAGATAAGCCTGAGGATTGTCGCGCAACTCGTCGTAAAATGTGATCAGAACCGCCTCTCGCCCGAAGCGCTGAAACCAATTGGTCAGATGAAACGCGTACCTGCTCCCCTCCGCGATATTCTGCTGCACGGTCAGCGATTCCTCGAAGCTCAGCCGCGTGGTCCCATAGTAGCGCCGCATCCGGTAGAACGACCACGCACGCTGGACCGGATCACGCACCGTGCAGATTATCTTGCATCCGGGAATGTGTTTCGCGATACGCTCCGGCGCTCGCGTGTCAGCGAAGTACGGACAGACTTCACCTGCAACGCTACCCGGACCCGCGCTGCGGAAATGCCACGCATACCAATCGATTCCAAGGCCATACCTGGAGCTGAAGAAAGACGTCTCCTTGGTTCCTTGCGGAAGCACGACTCCCGGCGCGAGTGCATGATGCAGCCAGGTGGTCCCGGTGCGGGCCTGCCCGATCCCGATAAAATCCGGCAGCCGACGGCCTCTCTCGCCGTTACCTCGATGCTTGCCGTTTTTCGATTGCACCGCCAATTGTCGCATCCACTAATCTGTAATCTCAGCCTGAATGTAAGATTACGATTTGTTAATAAGTGATTTCGGGACAACCTTAACATTTTGTAATAAATATGCAAATACCCACAATCATCTTGCATTATCGGTCACAAAAATTTTATCTATGGGGTTAGTTCGGGGCGTAAGCTGATGGATTGACTAATCTCCATCTTATAGTTGAGATTAGTTAAAGTAATCACACAATAACACGAACAAACGGCGAATAAAATCGACGCGGGTCAGTTCGCCTGATGCGGCGCTTCGTCTGACGGGCGTACGTGGCGGAACTGTCGCAGTAGCAGAAAGTCGTAAAGAATTTTGATCGATCCGGCGCAGATGAGCGGCCATCCAAAGACCGAGTAATCGAGCATCACACCCGCGGGCAGCGGCGAAAATGCCGACGCGAGACTGCGCGGCACGTTGGTCACTCCTGCGGCGGCCGCGCGCTCTTCGGGCGGCACTACCGCCATCACGTAGGATTGCCGCGCGGGCACGTCCATCGAAGACAAGAGCGAGCGCAGCAGCAGAAAAACGATCGCCAGGTTGAGATTCGGCATCACCCCCGCGAGGATCAGAAAAACATTCGCCGGCAGATGCGTGAATACCATCGTGTTGATCCGCCCGAAGCGCGCCGCGATCGACGACGATAAAAATTGAGACAACGCGCCGAGCAATCCGGCGAAGAAAAAAAACCAACCCGCCGCCGCGACCGACATGTCGAAGCGCCGGAAGAGCCACAGCGCGAGCAGCGATTGAACCGTGAAGCCGCCGCCGAACGAGTCGAGGCTGAACAGCATCGAGAGTTTGATCACGATCGATCGCGAGCGCGCCAGCGGTTTCGTCGCCGCGGGAAGCGGCGCGGTTTCGATTGCGGCAGTGAGCGAGGAATAGATTATCGCCGCGATGACCGCGAGCGCCGAATAGACGAAGAATCCGGAGCGCTCCGCACCTGCCAACGTCCATCCGAATCGCGGAGCGATCGCCGAAGGCAGCCCGCTCGCGAGCGCGCCGAATGCACCTGCGAATGCGCCGCCAACATTGTAGAGCGAAAACGCCGCGGTCAGATCGGAGGTGACCACCGTCTCGGCAAGCGAGGCCTGCTCGACCGGCAGGAACAGGCTCACATCGCCGGCCGAGGGGTTGAGCGTACCGATTACCGCGACCGCGAAAATCACCCAGAAGCTCCGCGCACCGGCAAATCCGAGCCCGGTTGCAAACATCAGCGCGGCTGCAGCCAGCAGCACGGGCTTTCGGCCGATACGATGGCTCGCCAGCCCGACCCATAGCGTGAGCGCGGCAGAGCCTAGAAGCGTGCCGAACACGATCGCTCCGACCTGCGCGGCGGAGAACTCCAGCGCGAGCAGGTAGCTCGGCAGGAGCACGCTGACGAGTCCGTCGCCGAAGCCGCGGAGCGCGCGCGTCGCCAGAATCCGGCTTGAGTCAGCCGTCGCGCTTTTGGGAATCCATCGTCCTGGATGTATCGGCATCGGTCGTGTGGAAACCCGCAGCGCGCCGCGATCGGAATCGGCGCGGTGAAGTAGATCGCCGCGCCGATTCCGTTATCGCATCAACTGATTATAGAAACGCTTCGGCCGCGACCCTGCACGCATTGGCATCGCCCCCGATGAGGAGCGTGGTCGCCTTGCTCTTTTTCCATGCCGCGGCGCGCTCGATGATCCGCTCACGCGGTCCGACGAGTGAGAGCTCGTCGACCAGCGCGTCGGGCACCGCGGCGACGGCTTCCTGTCGCTTGCCGCCCAGATACAAATCCTGAATCTGATGCGCCGCGTCGGCCCATCCCTGGCGGCTCACATGGTCGGTGTAGAAATTCTTGCCGCGCGCGCCCATCCCGCCGACGTAAAGCGCGATTCCCGGCTTGAGCGCGTTTATCGCTCCCTGCACGTCCTTGTTGACGGCGACGTTCAGCGAGACCGCGACATCGAAGTTCTTCCAGCCCTTGCCGTCGCCCGCTTTGCGAAAGCCGGCTTCGAGGTGCGGCACGAAAGTCTCGAGTCCCTTGGCCGTGGTCCACACCGGGATAAAGCCGTCTGCGATTTCGGCCGCGGTCTCGACGCCTTTGGGCGAGATGGTCGCGGTGTAGATCGGAATATCGGTGCGGCCGTGCAGGATCGAGCGCAGCGGCTTGCCGAACCCGGTCGCGCCGGCGCCCTTGTACGGCATCTGATAATACTCGCCCTGGAATTCGACCGGCTTTTCGCGCGCGAAGATCTGGCGCAGGATTGCGATATACTCGCGCGTGCGCTTGAGCGGCTTGCCGAACGCGAGCCCGTGCCATCCTTCAATCACCTGCGGCCCCGAGGGTCCCAGGCCAACGATTATCCTGCCGTTCGAGAGCTGATCGACCGTCATCGCCTGCATCGCGCACATCGCGGGCGTACGCGCCGACATCTGCATGATCGCCGTGCCGAGTTTGATCTTGGTCGTTTGCGCGGCGATCCACGCAAGCGGCGTGATCGCGTCGCTGCCCCACGCCTCGGCGGTCCACACCGAGTCGTAACCGAGCGCCTCCGCTTCCTTGATTCTTTCGATATCGATCCGGATCTGCGGACCGAATCCTGCCGCCATCGTGCCGAGTTTCATGCTCGATTTCTCCCTGGTCCTTTACGCGACTTCGAACAGGCCGGCCGCGCCCATGCCGCCGCCGACGCACATCGTGACTACCACATTTTTGACTTTGCGCCGCTTGCCTTCGATCAGCGCATGCGCCGTCATCCGTGATCCGCTCATCCCGTACGGATGCCCGATCGAGATCGCGCCGCCGTTGACGTTGAGCAGCTCATCGGGGATTCCCAGTTGGTCGCGGCAATAGATCACCTGGCAGGCGAACGCCTCGTTCAGTTCCCACAGCCCGATATCGTCCATCTTGAGGCCGTTGCGCTCGAGCAGCTTTGGCACCGCGAACACCGGTCCGATACCCATCTCGTCGGGCTCGCATCCCGCGACCGCCATTCCGCGGTAGATTCCGAGGGGCTTCAGGCCGCGCTGCTCGGCGAGCTTGCGCTCCATCAGCACGCAGACCGACGCGCCGTCGGAGAGCTGGCTCGCATTGCCCGCGGTGATAAATCCGCCAGGGCCTTTGACTGGCGGCAGAGAGGCGAGGCCCGCCAGCGTAGTGCCCGGACGATTACATTCGTCGCGCTCGAGCGTGATTATCTGGCGCGAGCTCTCGTTGGTCTTCTTGTCCTCGAATTTCTTGGTCACCGTGGTCGCGATAATCTCGTCGTTGAACTTGCCCGCCTGCTGCGCCGCGAAGGCGCGCTCCTGGCTATGGAAGGAATACTCGTCCTGCGCCTCGCGCGAGATTTTGTAGCGCTTCGAAACGACCTCGGCGGTATCGATCATCGACATGTAAACCGCGGGCGCGTTTTTCAGCACCAGCGGATCGCCCGAGCGATAATTGTTCATGTGCGCGTTCTGCACCAGGCTTATCGACTCGACTCCGCCCGCGACCACGATCTGCATCCCGTCGGCCATGATCTGTTTTGCGCCCATCGAGATACTCATGAGTCCCGACGAGCACTGCCGATCGACGCTCTGGCCCGCAACGCTGACCGGAAGCCCGGCCGCGACCAGGCATTGGCGCGCGACGTTGAAGCCCTGGGTGCCCTGCTGCAGGGCAGCGCCCATGATCAGGTCGTCGACTTCACCCGGCTCGACGCGGGCACGTTTGAGCGCCTCGCGAATAATTGGCGCCGCCATCGAGGGCGACTCGATATCGTTGAATGCGCCGCGATACGCCTTGCCGATAGGAGTGCGGGCGGTGGAAACGATTACAGCTTCTCTCATTGAGGGCTCCTGATTTCCCGTGATTCATTTTGCCGTCTAAGCGGCGGCGCGCGGGACCATTAGCCATAATCTCGCCCCGCACGCCCGTTGGCAACGGCCGCCGCGTCCCAAGCTGAATCGCCCGTTCGCTCCCCCATGGGAAACCGAGCCTGCCCCACGTTGATCGTCTGACTGGCGGACGGCCGATCGCGAAATCTCAGAGCGGGCGGCGGCAAAAAATCAGTGCGCCAGCGGCCGTTTCGCGTGCAGGTCATTTTTTTTGAGCATCGGCATAATCGGCAGCATGCAGAGGCAAAGGACCGCCAGGATCTTGAGCGTATCCAAATAGGCCCCGGTAGTCGCCTGCGTTTGCACCATCAGGTACATGCGGCCCAGCGCCTGATGGCTCGCATCGGCGGAGCTCATGCCGGCGTGCATCAATTGATTGGTGAGTCCGGAGAGCTGGGCATGCACAGCGGGATTCAAATTATTCACGTGCATGCTGAGAGTGTCCTGATGTATCTGCGCTCGCCGCTGGGTCAGGGTCGCCACCATCGAGATGCCGATACTGGCTCCGATGTTGCGGAACATGTTTATCATGCTCGAAATTTGATTGTTTTTTCCGGGCGGAACGTCGAGATAGGCCAGCGTGTTGATCGGGATGAACATGAAGGCAACGCCCATACGCTGGTAAACGTAGTCGAACAAATAGGCCTGGAAATTGGCCTGCAGATCGAGCCCTGTCATATGCAGCAGCGCAAGCCCGGTGACCAGGAACCCGATTGCGGCGAGCCAGCGCGCCTGAACGCGCGACGATAATTGTCCGACGACCGGCATCGTCACTATCATCACCAGACCGCCGGGCGACAGCACCAGGCCCGACAACTCGGCGGTATATCCGGCCAGCTCCTGCATAAACAGCGGCAGCAACGCGGTCGCCGCATAGAGCGCCACGCCCAGTACGAACATCATCAGGCTCGCCGCGGCAAAGTTGAAGTTCTTTAGCAGCCGCAGCTCGATCACCGGCGACTTCTGCCGAAGCTCCCAGATGATCAGCGCCGTGATCGAGACGAACGCGATCACCGCCAGCACGACGATGAAGTGGGAGCCAAACCAGTCATCCTCCTGCCCTTTGTCGAGCATCACCTGCAGGCAGCCGATGCCGAGCGCAACCAGGCCGATTCCGATGTAGTCGATGCTGAGCTTGCGATGGCTGCGGCGATCTTTCGCCATGCGCTCTTTGAGATAGTCGGGATCCTCGACGAAATGATTCGTGAGTAGCAGGGAGATGATTCCGATCGGAACGTTGATATAGAAAATCCAGCGCCAGCTATAGTTGTCGGTTATCCAACCGCCCAGCGTCGGTCCGATCGACGGGGCCAGCACCACCGCCATCCCATAGATCGCGAACGCCATACCTAAGCGTTGCGGCGGAAAGGTATCAGCCAGGATGGCCTGCTCGCTGGGCTGCAATCCGCCCCCGCCCGCTCCCTGCAAAACGCGTAAACAGATCAGCACCCCGAGGCTCGGGGCCATCCCACACAGCAACGAGCTGACCGTGAACAGCGCCACGCAGGTCATGTAGAAGCGCTTGCGCCCCATTACGTCGGACAGCCACGCGCCCAGGGGCAGAATGATTCCGTTGGAGACCAGGTATGAGGTCAGAACCCAGGTTGCCTGATCGGCGGTCGCCGACAAGCTGCCTGCGATATGCGGGAGCGCGACGTTGGCGATGCTTGAGTCGAGCGCCTCCATGAAGGTGGCGATCGTTACAGTGAACGCGATTGGCCAGGGATTGGCCACATACTTGGGAGTCGGTGCAGAGAGCTTTTCGGCCTGAGCCTCGCTCATTTGAGCCATACCGTCGGCTCGACCGACATCCCCGGCGTCAGGCGATGGTCTTGATTCTGTCCAGGTTCGAAGTCGATGCGAACCGGGATACGCTGCACGACCTTGACGTAATTTCCGGTCGCGTTTTCCGGCGGGATGAGGCTGTAAAGCTCGCCGGACGCGGCCCCCATCCCATAGACGTATCCCCGATAGGTGCGGCCCAGCGCGTCGACATAAATG
Organism: uncultured delta proteobacterium; assembly: GCA_963801665.1. Lineage (GTDB taxonomy): Bacteria > Desulfobacterota > Binatia > Binatales > Binataceae > JBARDN01. The sequence continues at coordinate 149,859 of CAWDFL010000004.1, forward strand.
TCGACGGGCTGGCCCGGATGCATCCTGCGGACCTGGGTCTCTTTGAAGTTGGCAGTAACCCAGACATCGTCCTGAGGAACGACCGCCATCAATTCCTCGCCGGGCTGCACGCGCTGCCCTGCTTCCACGCTCTTCTTGCCGATCACTCCGCTCATCGGAGCGGCAATCTTCGTATAGCTGAGGTTGAGCAGCGCCTGATCGAGCGCGGCCTGCGACGATTGCACGGCGGCTTCTTTTGAAGCGATGTTCTTCAGCGCGACATCGGCGGCCGCCCGATCCGCAGTGACGGTCGCCTCCGCAACCTTGGCGATACGGACGCTTTCCCTGTAATCCTCGCGCGGCGCGGCGCCCTTGGCGGCGAGAACCTCGAGGCGGGGAACGTCGTCCTCCGCTTTGGCCCTGCTGGCCGCATCTTCGGTGATTTTACTGAGCGCATTCTCATAATCGGCTCGGGCAGATTCGACCTGGGCCCTGGCCTGCGCGAGATTGGCGCGTGCGCTCTCGACCGCAACCTGATAATCGCGCGGATCGATCTCCGCCAAAATCTGCCCCTTGGTAACCGCTTCGGTACTGATCACGAATACTCGCGCGATGGTGCCGTCGATCCGCGAGCTGACCGCGGCGATATGGCCGTCTACCTGCGCGTCGTCGGTGTCCTCGTATGAGGACATGTAATTCCACACGGGCAGCGCCAGAATCGCGCCGATCAGGATCAAAACTACTACGGCGATCTTGATTCGCCGGCTGTGCGAAGATGCGTCATCGGCGGGCGTTTGCGGCTGTTGATCATCGGAGTCCGGACCCTGTTCCTCGTTCTGGCTGGATCCCGTTTCCGATGAGCGGCCATCAGGGCTATCCGCGATCCGCCGCCGATCCTGATTTTGATTCTGATTCTGAGTGGACGAGACTTCAGTCTCCACGGTGCTGCACCTCCGGAATCTGCACTTCTCTCCGGGCCTCCTGTCGGAGCGATCAACCGCCCGTGCTGGCAGCCGCCGGAACCGTCGCGTTGAACGCCACATCAGGCTTCTCGAACGTCTGCCATCCACCGCCAAGCGCCTTGTAAAGCGCGATCAGATCGTCGATCAGTTGTTGATCGCTCTGCGCCACCGCATCCTGCGCGGTGTAAAGCGAGCGCTGGGCTTCGAGCACATTGAGATAGCTCGAGTAGCCTTCTTCATAACGGTCGCGGGCGAGAACCTCGGATTGCGCGAATGCTTGCGCTGAAGCCACAAGCGCTTCATGCCGCGTCCGTTCCTTGGCGTACGCCACCAGCGCATCGTCGACCTCTTCGAGCGCGGTCAGCACGGTCTTGCGATACACGTAGAGCGCCTGCTCTTCGCGGGCGTTTTGCGCGGTGATGTTGGCGCGAATCTGGCCGGCTTCAAAAATCGGCCAGGTCATCGAAGGACCTACCGTCCATAGGCGGCTGGGCGCTGAAAAAAAATCGCTGGTGCTGATCGACTCAAGGCCAGGCCGTGCCGGTAATCGAAAATTTTGGAAACAGATCCGCGGTCGCAACTCCGACGCGGGCGGTCGCGGCCGCGATATCACGCTCGGCGCCACGAATGTCCGGGCGCCTGCGCAGCAGGTCGGACGGCAGGCCTTCCGGTATTCGCACCGCGATAGCGTCGGGATCTCCGCTTCCGGGAATCGGCGCAGTATCCGAGAGCGCTGTGCTCAGTGCGTCCGGCTCGCGGCCAAGTAAAACGCTCAGGCGGTGGATAGTCTGCGACCGTTCATTTTCCAGCTCGGGCACCTGGGCCTGGGTGCTGGCCAGAAGCGACCTTGCCTGCAAGACATCGAGCTTCGGGGCAAAGCCCATCTGGAAGCGCTCCTGGGTGAGCTTCATCGAGTCGCTTTGATCGCGCAGGCTGGCTTGGGCGATAAGGATGCGCCGCTCGAGCGCCCGGACTGCGACATAATCGCGCGCAACCTCTGCAAGCAGGGTTACCCGAACGTCGCGCTCGTTCTCGACCGACGCCGCCAGGTCGGCCTGCGCCGCCTGCTTTCCACGCCGGATACCGCCGAACACGTCGAGTTCCCAGCTCGCGTCGAATCCCAACTGATAGTAGTTCGACTCGAGGGGAAAGAGCTGGGGAAAGCCGCCGAATGGGGTATTGGCGCTGACGCGCTGGCGGCTGTAGGAGCCGCCGAGATCGAGCGTTGGGAAAAGCCCGGCCTGGCTGATCACCAGGTAAGCGCGCTCCTCGCGGATGCGGCTAAGCGCGATCTTCTCGTCGAAATTGGACGCGAGCGCCTCGTCAATCAGCGTATCGAGCTGGGGATCATTGAATGATTGCCACCATCGAGCGAGCTCGACCGCCGGCCTTGCGTTCGGCCGCGGCCGCGGGCCTTCATCAGAATCGGTCCATCGCGACGGTAACTTCGTGATCGGCGGCCGGTAATTGGGGCCTACCATGCATCCCGACAGGAGCGACATCGGCGCCCCGACTACAAGAATCACGGCTACGACTGCCCTGACACCATAGCGACCCCAGAGGCCCTCGGAATTTTGGGAACGCCAACTCATTACTTAGCCACGTGCGCTCGCGGAGGTGTCCGAACATGGCCCTTGGATGCGGCGGGGCTCGGAGCTCCGCCTTCGATCCGGCTGCCAACCAATCGCAGGCAACGAATCCATCGCCGGCGAAATTCCCCGTCGCCCGGGTCCCATCCGGTAACCAGCCATGTCGCCTGGGGAAGGACGAGAGGGAAGACGCGGAGCGCGAAGCTGATCAGCAGGAGCACGTCTTCCTCGATATCGGCGGGGACCTCGCCTCGGGCTTTGGCGCGCCGCAAGCGCAGAACCTCGGCTTGAATCAGTTTGCGCCGCGCATCTTCGGCAGCGAGCTTGCGCCTGCCACGGCCGAGCGCTTCCCACTGCCACATGCGCAAAGTGCTGATATCGGCGAGGGCGGATTCGAAGCCCTTGACGAGACCGTTAGTGAAACTGTCATCCGGGTCTGATTCAACCAGGTTGGTCCTCGCGGTCAGCGTCTGCCGCAGGACCTCGCGGTAAAGGCCGTCCTTGGATTTGAAGCAATAGAAAATCATCCGCTCGTCGATATCCGCGCGCCGGGCAATCACGCCGGTGCGGGCACCAGCCAAGCCCTTGGCTGCGAACTCTTTCGCGGCAGCGGCTATAAGTCTCTCGCGGGTCCGCCGTAGATCACGCTCTTTGCTCATCGATGCTCTCTCTAATTCAGTGCCCACTGTATGATATTCAGCAGACACCGAATTGTCGGTCAAGCGGATAAAAAGGCCGATGAGTAAAGGCTCCGGAAGACGAACCACCGTCGAGATCAGGCCGAGGGAAGGCAAGCTGATGAAGAATCAGATGAAGAAAGGTATAGCGCGCCCAGAGGGATTCAGCTTCATCGCGATCGGCGAGAGCAAGCCGGACGAAATCCGCTACTTCCCGAAATCGGGCAAAGCAAGAATCAGATCAACCGGCGGCGTTTAGAAGGCACCGGAGAGCTGAATACCTAATGCACGAAGTTGCCCCCGATCAGGTAAACCGGCCCCCCGTCGGTATTGAAGGCGAGCCCATTATTGCCCCACCGGATTATGCGAAGCGGGGAGTCCGGAACATTCGGAATCGTGATCGAACCGATCAGGCTGAATCTCTGCAAGTCAAAGGCCTCGATCGTAGCGCCGCTCGGCGACTGGCTGACAAAGAATGCTCTGTCCAGAGTGGAGTCTGGCACCATCACGCTGACCGGTACTGTATATTCACCGACCGGATTTCCCGTGTCCGGATTAACCACGTGGCCGTCATCCGAGTAGATCAGATCGGTGCCGGAATCGAAATGAATTCTTGCTCCGAACTCGGAAAACGTATCCGTATAGTCATCCGCCAAGGTGACTCCATCTGAATCCACCGCAAGAACATAGAAGTCGAAACCGGTGTCTTCATTATTCGCTGCGTACAATGCGTTCGCATCGGCTCCCCACTGCAGCGAATCGTACAGCGCGTCTCCTCCCCCACCTTGGCCGAACCCGCCGGCAATCGTAGGACGCGGCGTCGCGTCGTCGAAGATCACGACTCCTCCCTCCGCTGCCGGGCTGACGCCCGTATTCGCAAGCGTAACCGCCGTGGTATGAGGGGCGCCGGGCGCGACCTGGAGGTCGAGCGCGTAGTACGGACCAAAAAAACTATTCCGGCCCAGCGAATAGCTAATGTCTTCCGCGAGGTCTGGCAGAGTGAAGCGTTGTACGGAGGCCGCGCCGTCAATTCCGGCATAGAGATACTGGCTGTCGTCCGATATCGCGAGCACGTCCGGCTCGCTGCCGGCGAACTGGGATGTAGATATCCGCCCCGATGCCAGATCGAGCACCGAGATCGTGTTCCCATTAGGGGTGACGTCGCCCGGCACTGAAAGATAAATCACCTGGTTAACTGGATCGTTCACCAGATCGTTGGATTGCTGATCGACCTCGATTTCGGCATATCCAGAGCCGCCCGTGTTTCCCACGAAAAATGTCTGCGGCGCCGAGACTTCCGAGTTCGTCGATACCGTGACCTGGTCCATGCCGGCGTGGGCAATATCAGTGGCAGGAATCGTCGCGTTCACTTGATTTGATGAAACGAAGGCCGTCGTCTGTCCGACGCCGTTCCATTGAATCACGGTTGCGGCCGTAAGATTGCATCCGCAAACCTCCAGCGGAACACTTCGCGCGCCGGCTATCGCGGAACTTGGAGCCAGCGACATAATTGCCGGAGCGCCTGGTGACGCACATGCCGCCGGGCTCGGAGTTGGACACGATGCAGGTGTTGGCGTTGGAGTAGGAGTCGCGCTGGACGTCGCGACCGGCGTGCCCTTGCCTGCACCGGTCAGACTGACGTTAATGTCCTTCTTGTTGGCAGTATCGACGATCGCCAATTTTGCCGATTGCTTGCCATCCGATGAAGGAGTGAAGACCACCGATATCTCGCAATCGCTATCGGCGGCCAGGCTACCCACGCAGTCGCTCGAAGGGACGAACTCGGTGTTGGATGACTCGATCGAGCTGACCTCGACCGCGCCTGAATTTGGATTATGAATCGTTACAGTCTTGGCCGCGCTCGCTTGATTAGGCGGCAACTTGCCAAAGTTGAGCTTCTTCGGAGAGACCCTAAGAAGTTTGATTTTTACCGTCCCCGCCTTCGAGATTTCGCCGGAACTTTGCGCGGACGCATCGCCCAAAAAACCGCCGGTTAAGAGCAGAAGCACAGCCGTTAAGACTAAAAACCATCGGACGACACGAATGGCAGCTATCGAGCGATTCAACGGCCTGTAATGCATTGTAAACTATCAGCCCCCTCGTTTCTGCCTAGTACCGCAAAAAGGCCGATCGCGCAAGAATCGGGACGATACCGCCGACACCCGCAGTTTACGCGCCTTACCTATCAGATGCCCGGTTACGACAGACGAGGGGCGGTATCACTGAATGAAGACCCAGATGGATCGGGTCGAGCGAATCATCATGGAGTCGCGAAGTGTTCGTGACTTGCGAGCCCGCGTCGGAAGATGGCGCGCCCAGAGGGATTCGAACCCCCAACCCTCAGATCCGAAGTCTGATGCTCTGTCCAGTTGAGCTATGGGCGCGCTCCAATCGAGTAGAAGAATTTAGCATACCCGCGGTCTCGCGCCAGACCGCATAGAACAGCACCGCGGTTGCGCGGCTATGCGGAGTAATCGTATTGGTGCGAATCTGAACGCCCTCAAAAAGGGGAAGTCGCACTGAGAACTCTCGAGAGATGGTTTCCGCTCGATCCGCCGATTACCGGATTCCTGCGAGTCTTCGCCGTCGCTGTGGCGGCTCGGCTTCTGTATCTGCTGGTCTTCATCTGGATGCGCCCGAAGATTTGGGGAGTCGCCGGATTCGATTTTTGGGAGATCGGAAATATCGCGATCAATCTCTTTCATGGACGCGGCTTCAGCTCGCCGTTCTTCGCTGGAAATCAGCCGACCGCGTGGATGTGCCCGTTCGTTCCCGCTCTGTGGGCCGCCGTGATGAAGCTGCTCGGCCAAGCGTCCGGACGAACCTACCGGGTGCTGGTGGTATTGCAGATCGTTCCGAGTGCTCTTTCCGTTTCCTTCTATTGGCTCGTCGCTCGTTATCTGACCCGCCGCGTACCTGGCCTTCCGTCATATACGGCCGCGTTCGTCGGATTGCTGTTTTGTCTGTGGCCGGAATCACTGATGCGCTTTACTCGGATTTGGTATTTCGCCTGGCAAGAGTTGATCGTGGCCGCGCTGATTTACGCGGGACTATGGTGGTGCGACGAGCCGAGTCCTTATTCCGGTTCAACACTCGGCGCGCTAGGCGGATTGACGGCGTTGATCAATGTCACCCCGGTGCCGATTTTCGTCGTGGCGCTAGTCACTCCGCTTTTCGAAAATAAGCATCCCCGCGCGCGTATCTTGCGGGCCGCGACCCTCTGCGGGATCGTCGCGGCAATTATCGTGGGTCCCTGGCTGGTCCGGAACGCCCTTAGATTTGGACATTTCGTTCCCCTCCGCTCGAACGCAGGATTTGAACTCTTTCAGGGTAACAATCCGAATGGCGCCATCTGCCAGCAGTCAGACTCGGAGCATCCACTCCAAGATCCCCGGGAACTAGCGCTGTACAAAGCTTTGGGCGAGATTGGATACGTGCGCTATTCGCGCGATCGAGCATTCCAGTACATCGAGACGCATCCGTCCGAAACGGCGCTGCGCATCGCCGAACGTATCTACGTCGCCTGGTGCACCGACATTTCCGGACGATGGCCGGGGCAGCCCGGAAAGCCATGGTGGAATGGCGGCCATGGATTTGTCATCGCGTTAGTCGCACTTCTCTCTGCCGTTATTCCTTTAAGCATCGTGGCCTTTGGTCTGGTGACGGGACGTCTGCGCGGTCTGCCGCACCCGATACTCTTCGCCAGCGTGTTCGTGTTTCTGCCGCTGCCGCATTACTTCACGATCGCGAATGAGGTATACACGCAGACGCTGCGCTCGTGGCTGGCGTTGATGGCTGCGATCGTGCTGATCCGGACGCTCTCCAGAAGTGCGCCAGCGGACCGATCGCTAACTCAACCGCGCTCAATCTGAATCGGCGGCGTTTTCGGCGACCACGGTCCAGGTCGAGTCGGGATTGTACTCGGTCATCGCGGAGGCGATTGAGTCGGTATCGGCTCCCAGATCTTTCTGGTAAATCTGCCCGTCCTGGTTGACGATGAACGTCATCACTCCCGTCACGCGGTAGCTGACCGGATATGCGACGACCGCAAATCCTCCGGTCATCTGGCCATTGACGATATAGTCTTTGGCTCCTCCCGGGGCGTCCGCACCCTGGCGCGTCAGCAGCCTGTAAACGTATCCGTGAAAAGGGCGCTGGGTCCGCGCGGTCTGATGCGCATAACCCTCTGCCGCCGCTTCCGCTACCAACGGACCAAGCGGACTCTCCGGCTGCTGCCCTGCACTCACCTGCCAGTATAATCCGTTTTGCGTGCCGGGCGTGCTGCTGAACTTCTGAGTATACTGATGCACCGAGCTGCCGTCGTGATCTTTTGCATAGTAATCGTGCTCGGCTTCGGCGATCGCCTTGCAGACCCTGATTACTTTCAGCTCATTCCATCCGATATTGCGATATAGTATTTCTTCCTTGCCGTACGCGGTATCAAAATACCATTGACTACCGCTTTGCTTTAGAGGAATCGGCGTTGGCCAATTGTCCTCGCCGATATACAGAAACACCCGCCCGTCGCCAGCAGTGGTGAACTGATGCAACTGATCGTAGCGCTTGATGAAGTTGGCGCGGTTGGCCTTGTCCGTGACCGCGTCGCCAGAGGTAATCAGGGACTGTGCCGATGAGCCCAGGATCGCGAGCACCTGTTGATCGCTGTCATTTTTCATCGCGGCGTCCAGAGCCGCAGCCGCGTCCTGCGGCGAGCTGAACATCTTCTGGCCAGGGTCCTGTGCGAAGACCGCTCGGCAGGGGCTGAGTCCGATCGCAAGTCCGATCACTACCAGCTTAAAAGCGAGCCGCTGTATTGTGCGCTTTCGATTATCGTCTATTGCTTGAAGCATTGGTTTTTTCCTGAAGTCGAAGAGCACCCTGACTACTCGATTGGCTATTCGCGAAACTCTGGTAATTCCCGCTACTCTCGTAATTCCAATGACGCGCCACAATTAACGATGATCGCCGCCGCCGTGCGCACCACCGCCACCGTGCGCGGCACCACCACCACTGTGTCCTGCCACCACGGCGTGTGAAACCGGCGCGCTGCGGGCAACGGGTGCGCCTCGGCCCCAGCTTGTCCTTCCGCGGCTGCTCGCCGCCCAGGTGTCGCGGCCGGGCGCATAACCACCCCACGCACCCCGATAATAACCAGTTTCCGGATGCGCGCCCCATCCGCGGTAGATATAGTCCGGATACGCTCCCGAATAACCAGAATAGACAGGATACCCGCCGCCTCCGTAATATCCTCCGTCCGGGCCAAAACATCCCGCGACGAGAATCGAGAAGAGAACGGCGCACAAGAATCGAAGTGGACGACTTGCGAGGAATTTCATATTAGCCCGGCTTCAGAGGGAAATTCCATTATTGATTTCCATCTGATCGATTCTCAGCCTCATCGGAGCAACCGTCAAGTTATTTTTTGCGCGCCAAAACCTCAGAATGTTACAATAAGAACATTTCTTATAGCGCTATTTCACCGAGATTAGATACCTCTCGCAGTTGCGTTGAGCGGCGCACGCCGCGCGAAGATGCGTGCGCTGGCCGCGAGTTAGTCAGTGAGGTTTTTCGCCTTTATCCAGATCAGCAGTAGGGTCGCGCGTCAGATCGCTCTGCATAAATTCGGTGCTCTCCGGCAACGCGACCTGGAAGTTACCCTCGCGCTGGAACTGGATCCGCGCACCGTCCGCGACACATCGGAGCAGATGCCCTCCGCGGCTGCGGTCGGCCGAGAGAAAGTGAAAGTGATATCCTGCGATGCTGAACGCTGCGGAATAGGCCGGCGCCCAGAACCCGACGATCGTTCCGCTCACGTCGCTAAACTCGAATTCCGCCTGATGGCTCGTCGCTTCCGCGAGTGGCACGCCCTCCGCCGACTTGCACGCCGCGCGCACCTGCAGATGATCGAAATGCGCGTCGATCCGGATCGCATAGAAGAGGTTGTTCGATCCTCGACGCTGGTCGATCGCCTTGCACAGCGCCGTCAAGTCTGAGGTTCCTGCGATCGAGATCTCGTCGTTGGCAGCAAAGCGCGTCACGACCGCGAAGGGGCTCTGCGCCGTATCTTCCGCTATTCGAACCGAGCCGTCGCTGCGGACCTGGTAGAATTCGCCGTCGAGCACGATCATCTCGCCGTCGAGATGCTCGAACGTCCCTAGGCCGAGGTCGCCATGCTCCCGCAGGGTCGCCACCGTCACCGCGCCGTCGTAGATTCCCTGCACCAGCGCCCCCGAAGTCGAGACCTGGAACAGCGTGCGATGCTCAACTTCGAGATGGCTCGCGAGCGCGGCGTTGACGATGTGCCTGATCGATTCTCCAGACTCGTCTCGCCGCTTCTGAATCGCGCGCCACAGCCCCTCGGGCAAGTCGAGTTTTACTTCATGATGCATCGTGCTGATGCATACCACGAGAGCAAGAACCCAGGCACTCACGGAAGCAAACACCAAGACACCAAGAAAAACCTTTCTTCTTAGTGTCTTGGTGTCTTCGTGGCCGCCTGGTGCGTTTGTCTTTGGGCTTTATAAGCTTCGAAGCCGCTGATTTGACTCGTTTGTGCAACTATTCCAGAATGACTGACCGGTCAGTATATGAAGCGTGCTACTGCAGAAGCCCATACCGCCGCCACTCCGATGCCGCCGCCGGCGCCCGCGACTCCACCCTCCAAGCGCGAGCGGATTCTCGCCTCGGGACTGCGCCTGTTCGCCTACGAGCCTTACCAGGCGGTTACGATGGACCGTGTCGCCGACGCCGCCGGCGTCGCCAAGGGCACGCTCTACCTCTACTTCCAGTCCAAGGAAGATCTCTATCTCGAAATTCTGAGCGATGGCCTCGAGACGATCTCGCGCAACTACGCCTCGACCGTCGATCCCGCCGCGCCCGTAAAAGACCGGCTGCGCCACGCCGTCACGCTGACGATCCAGTTCTACAATGAGCGCCGCGATTTGCTGCGCCTCATCTATACCGAGGAGCCGCGGATGGCGCAGGCGCGCAACCGGCTTATCCAGGGATGGCGCGATCGCGGCGTGCGCTTCTTCACCACGCTGATCGAGGAAGGGATGCAGACGGGAGCGTTTCGTCCCGGCGACGCGCTGCTGGCGACTCACGCGATTCTCGGCGCGATGCGCTCGGTGATGCTCTACTACGAGGCGCGCCGCCCGATCGACGAGATCACCGGCGAGGTCGGCGAGATGGTCATGCACGCGCTCAGCATCGAGCCACAATCCAACGGGCGCCGCCCAGGGCATACCCAGTAAGCTCCACATGATTCGCAAAATTATCCGGCGAATTATTACGCTCGCGATCCTCGCCGCGCTCGGCTGGGGTTTCTATATTTTCGGCAGCCGCTACCTTTGGCCCGCGGTTGATATGACTAAGATCGCCGCGGTTGGGATGATCGAAGCGCCCGAGGTCAATATCACCAGCCGCATTCCCGGTCGTATCGCCAAGCTGACGCTGATCGAGGGCGATCAGGTGCACAAAGGCGAAGTGGTCTGCGAGATCGAGGATATCGATCTGCGCAACCAGCTCGCCCAGGCGCGCGCGAGCCTCGAAAAGGCGCTGGCCGATCTCGCACAGGCGCGGCGCGACTCGGCGCGCGACGACAAACTTTTCGCCGAGCACATTATCCCCGCCAAGGATCACGACGACGCGAAAACCGCCGTCGATCAGGATCTCGCCGCGGTATCCAACGCGCGCGCCAACGTCGATTTCTACCAGGACCAGCTCCGCGACACGAAAATTCTCGCGCCGGTTGACGGCGTGATCGTCAGCAAGGCGCTCGAAGTCGGCGAATGGGTGACGCCCGGCACTCCGATTCTGACCGTCGACGATCTCTCGACAATCTGGGCGCGCGTCGATGTCGAAGAAACCGATCTGGGCTCGCTCTATATCGGCAAGCCGGCGCGGGTGCGGCTGCCGACCAATCCGCCGCTGGAATTCACCGGCCGCATCATCGCGATCGGACAGGAAGGACAGTTCGCCACCGAGCACGACGTGCGCCGTGGCCGCCAGGATATCCGCACCTTCTATGTCAAAGTCCAGGTGCTCCAGGGCGGCGGCGATTTGAAGCCCGGCATGACTGCCGAAGTGACGTTTCTACGCAATGATGGAACCCGGCTCAGCAGCAATTCAAACCGAAAATCTGACCAAGCGCTTCGGTAACTTCACCGCGGTCGAGGGCGTGAGCTTCGAGGTCAGCCGCGGCGAGGTCTTCGGCCTGCTCGGACCCAACGGCGCGGGCAAGACCACACTGGTCAGGATGCTGACGACTCTCATTCCGCCCACGAGCGGAAAAGCGATCGTCGCCGGCGACGACGTTGCGCGTCATCCGCGCCGCGTGCGCCAGAAGATCGGCGTCATCCCGCAGGCGCTCACCTCCGATCTTGATCTCACCGGATGGGAAAATATCGACATCTACGGAGCCTTCTACGGCGTCCCGCGCGCGCAGCGTCACATCCGCGCGCGGCGCCTGCTCGATATGGTCAAGCTGACCGAGCGCGCCCACGACCTCGTCGCCACCTACTCGGGCGGGATGCGCCGGCGGCTCGAAATCGCGCGCGGCCTTATCCATTCGCCCGAGGTCCTGTTCCTCGACGAGCCGACGATCGGACTCGATCCGCAAAGCCGCCGCGCCGTGTGGGACCTTCTCGGCGAGCTGCGCAACGAGAGCGAGATCACCGTCTCGCTTACGACTCACTACATGGATGAGGCCGAGCAGCTATGCGACCGGATCGCGATCGTCGATCACGGCAAGGTTATCGCGCTCGACACTCCGATCGGTCTCAAGAAGCTCGTCAACGGCGCCGACCGGGTCGAGATCGAGGTCGATGGAGACGCTGCGGCGGTCGCGGTTGCGCTGCGCGCCGAGAGCTTCGCGCAGGAGGTGATCGACGACGGCGGCGGCAAGCTGATTATCGCCACCGACGACGGCGCGCATATCATCCCGCGCCTGATCGATCGCGTCGAAGCGCAGGGCGCGCATGTAACCTCGATCAGCGTACACAAGCTCTCGCTCGAAGACGTGTTCATCCGCTTCACCGGCCGCACTCTGCGCGACGAGGCCGCCAAGAAAGTCAGCTTCCTTGTAGGAGCCGGGATGCCGCAGCAACGCTGACGCGCCCATGGGTAGTTGGTAGTTGGTAATTATGAAAAACGCATTTGAGGTGTCATTCCCGCGCGCGTGGCTGCCGCGCGTGAGGAATCCCGAATCTCTTGCGCTACACCGCCGCACCGAGCGATCCGAATCCGGGATTCCTCGCGCGGCAGCCACGCGCGGGAATGACAACCGTGGAACGCGCGGAGACGGCGGAAAGTGAATGACGGCCTGAACCATCATCATGAAAACTTTTGCAATCATGCGCCGCGACCTGCTGAAGCTGATGCGCAATCCGCTGACGCTCCTCTCTACCATCCTGATGCCGATCATCTACTTGGTGATTATCGGCAACTCGTTCCAGGGCCAGCTAAAGCATCTGCCGGTCGCCGTCGTCGCGCAGGATCACGGCGAGTACTCGCGTCGCGTGGTCGAGCAGATGCTCGCGCTTCAGGCCGGTCCCAAGACCCTCGAACTGACTTTCATGAGCGATCCCGGCGCCGCGATCGCCGACGTTCGCGACGGCGAGTTCAAGGGCGCCGTGATTATTCCGCCCAACTTCAGCCACGACGTCGCCGAGGGCCGGATCGCGGAGATCGGCCTGTTCACCGACAACGTCGATTCGGTCAGCGACGCCACCCTCGAACAGGTGATGTCCGACGCCGCTGCCGCGGTCAAAATAAATTTCGTCACCGCGCGCGAACCCAAGCTCAACGAGATCGTGCTCCGGCCGAGCTGGCTCTTCCAGTACGTCGATTACGATCGCTCGCTGATTCCCGGCGTGATCGTGATGGCGATCTTCATGGGCTCGCTGATGGCGGGCGTCTTCAACTGGGTGATGGACAAATTCATGGGCGTGACCGAATGCTATCTGGTCACGCCGCTCTCGCGATGGAATATTGCCGCGGGAATTTTAGGCAGCGGCGTGACCGTCACCAGCATCGCGGCGATCCTGGTCTTGTTCCTGGGATTACTGATCACGCGCGGAACGATCGCGGGCGGCCTGCCCGCCCTGTTGACTCTCATCGGGATCATAATAATCAGCTCGACCGGCCTCCTCGCGATGACGTTCTCTCTACTCGGCCGCGCGGGCCATCCGCGCCTGGTAGGCACCTTCGCCGGTTTCCTCAACGTGATTCTCTTTTTCCCGAGCGGCGCGATCTATCCGATCGAGAGCTTCCCGCCGTGGCTAAAAGCCTTCGCCCGCTACAACCCGGAAACTCACTCGGTAAGCGCGATCAAATCGATCCTGTTCAAAGGCGCCGACTTCGCCGCGGTAACCAACGACGTATTATTCCTGTTGATTTTCATGGGCCTGATGCTGACGCTAGCCAGCATCTCCTTCAAACGCACGTTGTAACTGTCTGATCCCTCGCCCCGAAAGGAAGAGGCGGGTGAGGGACCGATTTCAGCGCGGCGCGCAGCGACGCGCGATTATAATATGGACCTATGGTCGCGCAGTTGCGCGACTCAAGATTAAAGGTATCTCACGTAGCCTCTCCCTTTCAGGGCCAGGGATCAGGTTCCGACATCGACGATAGCTGTCATTGCGATTCTCTTAAGCTTTCACCCAGAGTTCTCGCACTAATCGCTTCGCGGAGATCCTTCGCCTGCGGCTCAGGATGACGGACAAGGTCGAGGCATAAGTGCGGCCTGGCTCCCGAGCCGCCTCCACGAACAACAGATTCATATTCGTAGGGGCGCGTCGCGACGCGCCCCTCTCGGCGAGCCGATAACCGCGCGCTTGTGTCTTTATTTCCCTTTGTAATCGACGAACAGATCCGGAAACTGCTGCTCCAATGCCGCAATCTTCGGCAGGTCGCATACTTCGATATACGGATTCCCCGGGTTCTTCAGCGCGTAGTCCTGATGATAATCCTCGGCCCGATAGAACCCCTTGAGCGGCGTCACCTGCGTGACGATCTTCCGCGGAAACACCTTGGCCGCGTCGAGCTGCGCGATATACGCCTCCGCAATCTTTTTCTGCTCCGCGTCGCTATAAAAAATCGCCGAGCGATACGACGTGCCGATATCCTGCCCCTGCCGATTTAGCTGCGTCGGATCGTGCGCGACCGAAAAGAAAATCCGCAGCAGTTCGCCGTACGTGATCTTCGACGGATCGTAAACCACCTCGACCGATTCCGCATGCCCGGTCGTCTCCGTCGTCACCTGCGCGTAGGTCGCCGTCGCCGCCGAGCCGCCCGAGTATCCTGCCGTCGTATCGAGGACTCCTTTGACCCGTTCGAAAACGCCCTGCATCCCCCAGAAGCATCCGCCCGCAAACACCGCCGTTTGTTTGCCGGGAGCGGAAGTCAGCGGCGCGTCCAGTTTGGGCGCGGGAATCGGAGACCTGGTTGACGCCAACGCGACCCCGGCGAACACCAGAATCGCAAATCCGAAAATCAGTGATGAAGGAATCAGATGAATATGCATCGCACAGCGCCTCACAGAACCCTGGTCGGAAGCAACCCGAGGTAGCAGATGCCTACCGGCAACAAATAATTGTCGAGTCGCATCACAATTCAAACGAACCTGCTTATACTTCATATTACACATACGTAACCAGCGTGGCAGCCGGATCAGATCCTCGATTTCGCGTCGGCCGACGAACCGTCGGCAATCACTGCCGGAAAATGGCCGGCAAGGCAGCGGCGGAGCACGGTATCGTCACAAGCTATCGACGCGGATGATACCGGCCGGATCTCTTGCAGCAAGAAGATCGCCCAGCCTATACAGGGATGGAACAGAACGATCGAAACGGAAATTCAAGCCGAGCCTCTCAAAGGAAATGCCGCGTCCCGAAGCAAAGAGTCTTCGCCACCCGGAGCAAGTCCGGAGTTTTCCTAACGGGCGGGTCGAAACCGTTTCCCATCACGAAACCACTATCGGACGGTTCTCATTGGAGCCCGGATGGCGATGGTCGCGCGACGTAGGCCCGATCGCTCACACCCATTCCTGCCAAATCCATCACCTGGGTATCGTTTTCAAAGGCCGTATCCGGATCGAGACTGACGCCGGTGAAATGTACGAATTCGGCGTCGATGACGTTTACGATATTCCTCCGGGGCACGACGCGACCATTATCAGCGACGAAACCTTTGAGGCGATCGAATTCGCCTCCGCCCAGATTTTCGCGATGCCGACGGACGGCGATCGCGTGCTCGCCGCCGTGCTTTGCACCGATATCGTCGATTCGACCTCGCATCTGCGCCGGCTTGGCGACTCGGCCTGGCGCGAATTGCTCACGGAGCACAACCATCGCACGCGTGGCGAGCTTAACCGGTTTCGCGGACGCGAGATCCACACCACTGGCGACGGCATCCTTGCCCTCTTCGACGGCCCCGCCCGTGCGGTTCGATGCGCCCAGGCAATCGGTTCGTCGGTCGGCAACCTCGGCATCGCGATTCGCGCGGGAATTCACACGGGCGAGGTCGAATTGGTCGACACCGACGTTCGCGGCCTCGCGGTCCATGAAGCCGCGCGCGTCGCGGGAGCCGCGACGGCAGGCGAAGTCCTGGTCTCCGCGACGACCAAGCTCTTGCTCACTGGTTCGGGCCTCGCATTCGAATCCGCAGGTATCCATCAGCTCAAGGGCCTCGGCGAAGCCTGCGAGCTGTTCAGGCTTACGGTATCGGGTTGAGCGTATAACCTCGGCGACCTTCTACCGATTCCTTATGTCTCCGCATTAGCTCGAAACTCATATGCGCAAACTCGTCGCGTTCAATCAGGTGTCGCTCGACGGCTACTTCTCGGGCCCGGGCGGCGATTTTAGCTGGGCCAAAAACGACAACGACGCCGAGTTCGACGCCTTCGTCGCCGGCAACGCCAAATCCGGCGGCGTGCTGCTTTTCGGCCGCGTCACCTACGAGCTGATGGCGAGCTACTGGCCGACTCCATTCGCGCTCAAGAATGATCCTGTCGTCGCCGAGCGGATGAACCATCTCCAGAAGATCGTATTCTCGCGAACCCTGACCCAGGCGTCGTGGAACAACACCAAGCTCGTAAAGGACGCCCTCGCCACGGAAATCCGCAGGCTCAAATCCGAGCCCGGCGAGGACATGGCGATTCTCGGCAGCGGCAGCATCATCGCGCAATTAGCGCCCGAGCACCTAATCGACGAATTTCAGATAGTCGTGGTCCCGATCGTTCTAGGCAGCGGCCGCACGATCTTCGACGGCGTTAAAGCCAAGCTCCCCATGAAGCTGACCACCTCGCGGACCTTTCGCAACGGCAAAGTCCTGCTCTGCTACCAGCCCGCGCCCTGAGACGGGCGGCTCCCGAGCCACTACGAACAACAGATTGAATTCGTAGGGGCGCGTCGCGACGCGCGGGTGAGTTGGCATGCGCTACGCGCACCCCGATGGGATGAAAATCGCATGCCGCCGGGCGGGGTTGATTCTCAGGCAATCGACCTAACCCCTGTCCCCTTCCCGCACGGGAAGGGGAACACTAGTCGCAAGCGTTCGAGTGGTCTGGCAATTCCCGCTGCCGCCAGCGACGATCCGCATGCCAGTCTTGTCATCGAGGTTCGGTTTCTGACTCCCTTTCCCGTGCGGGAAGGGGTCGGGGGTTAGGTCGGTCTTTTTGGTGTGCTCAGGACCCATTCATTTTGCCGTAACGCAGGAGAGGTGCAGTGAGTTTCTTGATAGGGTGCTGCTCTGCTCTTTTAATCGCGATCCCGCCGCGATCGCCGCGCATGACGATATCGCCGCCTAAGGCGTGGTGTCTGATCCCACCGTGCAAGTAACGCTGCTGTTCGCACCCGCCGTGCACGTGCACAGACACTGATTGAGCACCGGAGGAGGCGGCCCGTCGAGGCTCAGCGCGAGGAATTCTCCCGACCCGCTTGGAGCGCCCACCGGAATCGTGGCGCCGTTGGCGGTCGGATTCGGTACGCTGCACGCCGCGCATGCGCTCGCATCGCATCGGCTGCCCGCCGCCGCGTTCGGATTGTACGGCCCGAAGATCTGGTATCCGTCGCTGTCCGAGCTGCCCGCGGTCGCATCGGTCGAGACCGGGCACGAGCAGATATCCTCGTCCGGGCGCAGCCGCGCATCGAAGCCCGGAAATCTTTTCCCCCTGCTGCTGTTCGAGCAGATCGCGCCGTCGCATTGCCCGTACGCGACAGGCGCGCTCACCCCGCTGCCGGCGTTATCCGTTCCGGGACAGGTATAGACCGCGGCGGTTCCGCCTTTCTCGGCGTTCTTCGGAAGGCTGAAGGTACTGACCATGTAGCCATTATTCTTTCCTTGCCGGATCACATCGCAGACATTCTGTTCGCCCGCCGGACTCGAGTAGCTGAGTTGGAGGCTGATACTGTCGCCGCGCATAACATCGCACTCGCAATAGGCGACGGAGTTATAGACGAAACAGCTAGCCTCGGCGCACAGCGCGTATCGCTGATTGTCACAAATCACGAACGGCGTAGTGGCGTTCGGCGCCGAGCCCGATGACGCGGCGAACGCGGAGACAACGAAGAGCTGAACGGCCGCCAAGGCAACCGCAGCGTTGAGAAATCTGCGCATGATATCCCCCCTACGAGAACCCTGAAACGAGACTATTGGCGCCGAACCGGGGGATTCAATCCTCTATCGCCGGACCCGGCCTTGAAATCTCCGACATCGTGCCGCGTGGAACCGGCGGCTCAGAAAGCTAATGACCTCTGGCTGGTCGGTTTGACCATCAGAGATTCAATTTTTGTTTTAAGTGGCACAGGCTTCAGCCTGTGTCTTCTGCTCTCCATTAATCCTTCAAACTTCCAGTGATCTGGAAAGTGATGAGGGTGTCAGTCTGAAATTACTCCTCAAGTCCTAAGAACACAGGCTAAAGCCTGTGCCACTTAAGAACCTTGCTGCTCTGCTGCCCCCTGGTTGGTTTGACATGCTCGCGTCGTGTGTGCACCTTCTCGTCAGCACGGTGTTATCCCATGAACGAATTGAGCGAAGGCCTCAAACCCTATTTCGACAAAGTGCAACAGCTCGCGCCCGTGATCCGCGAGCATGCCGATCGCGCCGAGCGCGATGCGCAAATCCTGCGAGAGGTCGCGGACGCTTTCCACGAGGCCGGAATGTTTCGGGTCTTGCTTCCGCATGAGCTCAGCGGAGGCGCGCTGACGATTCCGGAGACGCTGCGGCTGGTCGAAGAAGTTTCGCGTATCGACGCCTCGGTCGGATGGAATCTCGCAATCTGCGCCGGCGGTCCGGTCTTTGCCCAGTTCCTTTCGCGCGCGGCGTACGATGAGATCTTTACCGACCCGCGCGGAGTCACTTGCGGCTCACTCAATCCGATGACCAGCCAGGCGGTTCCGGCCGAAGGAGGATGGCGGTTCAGCGGGAGAGCCGCCAACGCCAGCGGCTCAGCGCACGCGACCTATCTGATGGCGGCGGCTCTGGTGCTGCGCGATGGCGCCCCGCAAATCGTCGACGGCATTCCGCTTCTCCGCGCCGGCTTCTTTCCCATCAAGCATGCGACGATTCTCAAAACCTGGGCGACATCAGGGATGCGCGGCACCGGCAGCAACGATTGCGTCTTCGAGGATGTATTCGTTTCCAACGAATTCACGTTCGATTGGCTAAATGCACGGCCGACCTGGCAACGCGGACCCTTCGCCGACATCCCATTGCATCAGCAGATGGCAGGGCCCCTGGCCGCCGTAGTGCTCGGCACCGCGCGCCACGCGATCGACGCGCTGGACGAACTCGCGCGGGCCAAGATCCCGGTCGCGACGCAAGCGACGCTGCGCGAACGTCCGCTGGCGCAAATCCAGTTCGCCCAGGCCGAGGGGCTGCTGAATGCGGCTCGCGCATACTTCTACCAGTGCAACGACGAGGTCTGGCGCAAGGGCGTCGCCCGCGAAAGCTTCACCGTAAAAGACTTCGCGCACACGCGCCTCGGCGTGGTGACCGCGGTCAAGCTCGCGCTGCAAGCGGTCGATCTGGTAGCCGACGCGGCCGGGATGAGCTCAGCGCAGATCGCCTGTCCGATCGAGCGATGCGTGCGCGACGCGCACACCGCCTCGCAACACGTCCTCCTAAACACCGCCCGCTTCGGAGTAGTCGGCCGGGTACTCTTGGGGCTCCCCGCCGGCTCCCCGGTAATCTGAGCACCGCCGCCCGCAATGCGGAACCGGGCGGCTTCCGATCCACCCCAACAGGACTAAGCATTAGTGGCACAGGCTTCAGCCTGTGTTCCCGCGCCGGCTTTAGCCGGTGCCACTTGATACCCGGCGCTGTTTCTCGTGTGATGTAGCGACTCCGTCGCATGACCGCTACGAAGACAAATTCAATTCGCAGGGGCGCGTCGCGACGCGCCCGCCTCCGCACGCCGACAATCGCATGCGCCGCCTGCCCAAAAATCGTGCGGCAGTCCCAGAAAGGAGAATTTTATTTTTCGTAATTGTATTGCTCGCCGCCGTCGGGCTCGAACTGTCCGTTCCGATAGGCGCGGCGGAAGCCCGTGACATGATCGGTCCGAAATCCGTCGGTATAAGAGAGATGACCCTGCACAATCAGTTCTTTGCCGCCGTCGAGACCGGTGTAGTCGTCGGGGATATGTATTCTCCACCATCGAGTTTCTTCGCCGCCCGGAAGCGATTCTCCAAGCCTATATTCGTCGGGGGCATGTCCTGTACCGTTCGCGAAAACACCCCAACTGATGGCCTTTGTGAATACAGGGCCATTGCCGATGTTTTTGAACCGTATACGAATGAATCGAACATCTTCTTTCAGCAAAACCTCCATGCCGTGGAGTGATAGTCTCCCGCGCTGAACTTGATAAAGGGAAGCGCGCGCGATTCGCCATTGCCAGACCGATGTAATCCAGAGACCGCAGGTAAAGGCCAACAGAACAATAGTGGTGATTACTTGGAACCAAACCGGCGGACTTTCAGAGGATGGTTGATAGTAGTTGTAGCTATAGGAATAGTTTTTGATGTTTGCGGAGGTTGCTTTGGAACTGTCTTGATTGCTAAGCGTCGATAACGGGTTGGCGGTCGCCTGACGCTCTGCTGCAGCACTGTCACGTTCTTCTGCTGAATGTGGGTTTTGTGATTGTGCGTGTGCACTTCCTGCAACGCTTAGAAGTAAGGCCAACGCTATTGAGGTCGGTATTAACCAGAGTTTTAACCGCTTCATGCAAACAGAGAGTTAATCACAGAAACGGCGAGACCTAAAAGGTGACAACGGCGTTCTAGGGCAAAGCCCCCCGGGAGCGGGCAGTACGCCGCGCGGCTTGCGCTTTTTTCACAAGCCTCTTGCCGCGGGTGAGGGTGCTGCTCTGCCTTTAATCGCGCGGCGCGGGCGCGCCGCGCTGAAATCGGTCCCTCACCCTAGCTTCTCCCATACTGGGCGAGGGACCAGGAGAGGCGGCTCTATAGCACATTTCGAGCAAAAAAATAAGGCTGAACTGTTCAGCCTTGTTTTTTTGACATTTTGTGCACAATTGAAGACATGAATGAACAACCGCCATGTGCTGGCGACCCTTCCCTTTCGGCGCTGCCCGCGGCCGAGCGCCGCACCATTTCCGACCGTAAACTCGCGGCTAATCGCGCGAATGCTCAACTCTCGACCGGACCTCGCTCCAAGCGCGGCAAGAGGCGCTCCGCGATGAACGCCGTCAAGCACGGCGTTCTCTCCAAGCGCCGCGCCCTCGCGAGGCCGGGGGTCCTGTCGCGAGGACTCGTGATTCCCAAGCTCGAAGGCCATCGCGCGTCCGTGCAGTTCCGCGCCCTGATGTCCGCGCTGGTCGCAGACCGTAAGCCCGTAGGAGCCCTGGAAATGCTGATGGTGCAGGAGATCGGCGTATGCACCTGGCGCCTGCGCCGCTTGCTCAGATTCGAGAATCGCGCAGCCTATCTTAAATCGCTCGACTGGATTCCGGAAACTGACGACGACGGCGACTACAAATACAAGTGTGACGATATCCTCCAACCGAGCGGGCTCAACGGCCTCTCGATGCCCGAGCCCGACGAGGTTGTCATGATCAGCCGCTACGAAAACGGCCTGATGCGCCATCTGTTCCGGGCAATGGATCAGCTCGATCGGATGCAGCGCCAGCGCCGCGAGAGGGCCCCAGAATCAAGTACCGAAAAAGCGCCTAAAACGAACCCATCGAGCGATATTTGCGAGCATTCTCAAGGAGAATAATTTTTCGCCGGCACAAAAAGATACCAAACGAACCCACCGGATTTCGGCTGAAAAGCCGATCCAGTAGGGGAGAGGTTTAACTAGCTGCCGATATTCTTTAGGGCGCGTTACCCACGCCAGTGTCGCAACACGAGTGTCATTCCCGCGCGTGGCTGCCGCGCGAGGAATCCCTGGGCGTCCATGCACTCACCTGCGAGCGGTGTAAAGGCAAAGGGTCGAGCAAGGGATTCCTCGCGCACGGCAGCCACGCGCGCGGGAATGACACCTCAGCCAGACCGTGATGTTCAACCGAGCCACCACCGCCGATCCTCTCCTCTACAGCTATGCCCGCGGCGCGCCGGGCAGACGCGCCTGCATCGAGACTGGATACTCCGGCGCGAGCGCGCTGGCCTTGTTGAGCGCCGCGAGCTCGGCGGCTTCCAGATGCAGCCCGACCGCGCCCAGGTTCTGATCGTTCTGTTCCGTGGTCCGCGCGCCGTAGATTACCGAGCTCACGCCCGGCTGCTGATTCACCCAGGCGAGCGCGATCTGCGCGATACCGCGGCCGCGTTCCTTGGCCACCTGCTCGACCGCCTCGAGCGTGCGGTAGTTGCGCTCGTTCTCGAGCCGTCCCCACAGGTCCTGCTTGGCGAGGCGGCTGTCCTCGGGCGGCTTCTCACCCGAATGATACTTGCCGGTGAGGAATCCTCCGCCGAGCGGACTCCATGGGATAACGCCGATTCCCTCTTCGCGAATCATCGGCATCAGCTCGCGCTCGATATCGCGGCAGATCAGGCTGTATTGCGGCTGGAGCGAGTCAAAACGCGCATAGTTGAACTTATCGCTGATCCACAAGCTCTTCATGAGCTGCCACGCGGTAAAATTCGACGCGCCGATATACCGCACCTTGCCCTGGCGCACGAGGTCGTCGAGCGCGCGCATCGTCTCTTCGATCGGCGTTTCAAAGTCCCACGAATGCACCTGGTACAGATCGATGTAGTCCGTCTGCAGGCGCTTAAGGCTG
This sequence comes from uncultured delta proteobacterium, assembly GCA_963801665.1. Lineage (GTDB taxonomy): Bacteria > Desulfobacterota > Binatia > Binatales > Binataceae > JBARDN01. The sequence continues at coordinate 172,303 of CAWDFL010000004.1, forward strand.
CGCTCGACCTCGGCCATGATATGTCCGCGCGACAATCCGATTTCGTTGGGCCCTATCTTCTTTCCGATGAAGACGTTGGCGTTGAAGCGAACCTTGGTCGCGATCACGAGCGAATCGCGTTTGCCCTTGGTAATCCTGCCTACGATATCTTCCGACGCGCCCGCGGCGTACACGTTCGCGGTATCGAGGAAATTTCCGCCCGCCTCGAGGAACTTGTCGAGAATCTTTTTCGCCTCGGGCTCTTTCGTCTCGCGGCCGAACGTCATGCATCCGAGGCATAGCTCTGAAACCTTCAGGCCCGTGGCCCCCAAACGCCGATATTCCATGATGATGCTCCTTGCTACGGGCCCGGGTCGCGGACCGCAGATGACGATCGCAAAAGATGGCTGAATAATTTGTACGACGACGCCGTCAAACTTTCCAGAGGATGGGGAATGAATCGCGAGGAAATATCGGATCGGATCAAAAAGCGAATGAATGGCTTGATGATCTTTTCGATGAATAATCGCGATCACGTCCCCGTCTAAATCATTGGGTGCTCTGATGGCTCTGGCACCCAATACTGGTTGGATGCTCCTCCCACCAACCGGCATAACCGCTCGCGCAAGCGAGCGGCCGCTACGAACTGGCGGGCGTTGAGGAGTCCCCCCCCTCCTTTGACGCCCGCCGTCTTTTTTCTCTTTCGATTATCCGTATTTCGAGCGCGTGTCCCGATTGTCATTCCCGCGCGTGGCTGCCGCGCGAGAGCCCGTTCTGGGCAACGTCGAAGGAATCCCGGGACGTCCATGCACCGAGCCGCAGCCACATGCAGCAGCCATCCGTCCGGGATTCCTCGCGCGCGGCAGCCACGCGCGCGGGAATGACACATCAGCGGAGCTCTCGATTTTCAAGCTGATGCATCGCTGATTTCGCGCTGCGGCTTGACAGCGCGCGATCGCGCCGTCATAGCTCAAGGTTCTATGACGCGCTGGATCAGATGGATCATTCTCGCTCCTGTCGTGATGCTGGTGGCCGGAACGATAATTTCGAGCTGCGGCGGTAGCTCCGGATGCTTCGGCGTGATTGATTCGACCGGCACCTTTATCCCCGGCCTCTGCCCCGGACCAACTCCGACCGCGGGCTACGCCCTCGAGGCGATCAATATCTGCCAGCTCTTCCCGACTCCGTCTCCGACCGGAGTGCCGACTTCGACTCCGACTCCAAAACATCCACTGCGCACTCCGACTCCTACCCCGACCGCGACCGCGACTGCTTGCTCGACGCCAATACCCGGCGCGGTTTTCGATACCACGATCAATGGGACCGTCGCGTTCGAAGCGCAGGGCGTGCTGGTCAAACATCACAAGGGCGGCCCGACAAAGACCGAGTACCAGGACATCACCAACAGCGCGAATACCTTCTGGGGCTCGAATCCTCCTGGAATCGTCGTGAATCCAATCGTCGGCTTCGGCGGTATCTACCAGGGACAGGCTCAAGGATGCACCTGTATCAGCGCGAGCTCTTCGAGCATCTCCAGCCTGCAGTATGCGATCCAGGTGGGAGCGCCCGGTCCATGCCCGCCCTGCCCGACTCCGAGCGAGACGCCGACCGCGACCGCCACGCCCAAAGGCGATGTCGCCACGCTCAGCTTCGTGATGCCGGCGGCATCGACAACAGTTGGTTCGGCGACTGCGCAGTGGACGGTCAAGAATGACGCTCCGGTCGCCGGGCAGATCACGCCGGGAACGCATGGCGAAGCCTACTTCGTTACCACCGACGGGCTTCTGCATGCGATCGACTCGCATGGGAATCAGATCTTCGATCGGCCCGCCGGAGGAACCGCGGTCGCCGTCGCTCCCGACGGCACCATTGTCGTGCAGGGCACGACCGACTGGCTCTATGGACTCACGTCGCGGGGCGTCCCGCGATGGAAGGTGCAGATCGGAAGCGGCGGAGTTCCGCTCGCGGCCGGTGATGGCGCCGCATACGTGAGCGTCGGCGAAAACCTTGTGTCGGTGAGCTCGCAGGGACAGATCAACTGGAGCGTCCCGGCAGGTGCGGCAACCGCCGCCGCGATAATCCCCGGCGGCGTCGTGATCGCGTCGGCAGGCGGCGACTTGAGCGCCTATTCCACTACAGGTTCCGAGCTCTGGGCCTTCGCACCGGACGGCGGATTCGCGGGCAATCTTGCCACTGCGGGAACGACCGTCTATAGCGTCTCGGGCAAGGGAATTCTCTACTCCGTCGATTCAGACACCGGCGCGCAGAACTGGAGCGTCGCCGGCGCGGCGGGAAGTCCCGTCGCGGGACCTGTGGTTGACGCTCTTGGCCAGGCCTATTTCGGAGCCGGCGCGCTCTACGCCGTCGACGATACTTCCGGCACGCTGCGCTGGACCGCAAAGGCCTATGCGCCCGGCGCGAGCAATATCGCGGTCGACGCGGACGGCGACGTATATGTCGCCGTCGCCGACGGCACGATCATCAAGATCAGCGCCGACGGTTCCGCCGGATGGTCGTCGCACAGCGCGGGCAAGGTGCTGGCGCTCGCGGCCTCGCCGTCGGGCGCAGTTTTCGTAGCGTCGTCGGACGGACGAGTCTCCGCGCTCAAGTAGCGACCCTCGCCGTGCGCATCAGAGATCTAATCCTTGTAGTCGCGATTGCCGTATTGCCGCGGACCGCGCTGGCGCAAACCGGATGCGGCATACCCATCGCCGGCAATGACCGTTGGCCGGTCGCGTCACCCGAGAGCGTCGGCCTCTCCAGCGCGACGCTCTGTCCGATGGTGAAATGGCTCACGGATTGGAAAGAGGGAAACGTACACGCCGTTCTGGTCGCACGTCACGGCAAGCTGGTGTTCGAGCATTATTTCACCGGCACCGATGAACGCCTGGGGCGCGAGCTTGGCGAAGTCGCATTCGGCCCCGAGACCAGGCACGACGAACGCTCGGTAACGAAGAGCGTTACCGACTTGCTGGTCGGGATAGCTATCGATCGCGGATGGATCAAAAGCGTCGATCAAAGCGTGATGTCTTTCTTTCCGGAATATGCGGACCTTCGCACGCCCGAGAAAAATCGCATCACGCTGCGAGACTTGCTGACGATGTCTTCAGGGCTCGAGTGGCACGAGATGGATACGCCCTACACCAGCGACAAGAACAGCGAAATTCGGATGGACACCTCGCCGGATCCCTATCGTTACGCGCTCGAGCAGCCGATAGCCGCGCCGCCGGGCGAAATCTGGAACTACAATTCAGGATCTACCGAGTTGCTCGGCGCGATACTTCGGAAGGCGACGGGTAAGCCGCTCGACCAATTGGCGCGCTCGCTTCTATTCGATCCACTCGGGATTACCAACGTCGAGTGGTACAAATATGCGCACGGCAATTCCAGCGCCGCCGCCGGTCTGCGCCTCAGGCCGCGCGACCTCGCGAAAATCGGCCAACTCGTATTGCAGCACGGCGCCTGGAACGGCAAGCAACTGGTCTCATCCGCGTGGATCGAGGCGTCCACAACTCCGCAGATCAATGGTCTCCTCGTCTTCTTCTATGGCTACCAATTCTGGCTCGGCCGCTCGCTAATCAATAAGCACGAGGTGGATTGGTCAGCCGCCTGGGGTCTCGGCGGGCAGCGCGTCTTCATCGTGCCCGAGCTTGATCTTGTCGTGGTAGTGAACGCCGGCCTTTACCGTAGCGACATCCAAAGCCAGGTGCCGCTCAAGATCCTCAACCAGTACGTGCTGAAGGCTGCCGCGACGCCCTAGTGCGTGGGCGGTATTAGACATGCCGGCTTGACGGGATTCACGTCCGCGGTGTGAGATAGAAAGCGATGGATGCAATCGAGATAATCAAGCGCCGCCTCAAGGAAGACCGCGTCCCCGAGACTCCCGACGAAATCTCGCGCAAGAAAAAGCGTCCGCGCGAAGTCGCCTTCATGGACGTTAACCTATGCTTCCCGTGCGGCAAATGTCCTGAGTTCTGCCCGGTCAACTGCATCGAGTATCTGCAAAACGGCAGCGTTCCGGGCCGCGGCGTGCAGCCGGTCCAGGATCGCTTCCAGGAATGCATCGGATGCTACATCTGCGTCGAGGTCTGCTCGCTGCTGACCGACTACGACGCGATCCGGATGTACGACACGTCGCTGGTCGAAGAGGCGCTCGGCGTCAAGATCACCGACACTCCTCCCGCCGAAGAAATTCCCGCCAAGCCGTACGAGGAATTTTTTTCCGAAGGCGGCCTCTATCGCCATCTCGGCAAGGGCTCGCGAATCCGCGCCAAGATGAACGCCGAAGAGCGCGCAATCTTCGCCCGCGAAAAAGCCAGAGGATAGTCCGCGCTATCGCGCGCGAAAAAGCCCGGATCTGATGGACGCGGTCTCCGTTCGAAGAGGCTGTCGATTTTCGCGCAGGCTTTTTCTTGCCGTCATCCCGCCATGAAAATGTGTCTTGGTGATGGCTGTCCTAGTCGCAGCCAAGCCGTCGATCGTCATTCCGAGCCTTAGGCGAGGAATCCCGAGGCGTCCATGCTCCGAGCCCACGCCTCATGCAGCGCCTTCTGGTCAGGATCCCGTCAGGCTCTCGCGCGACGGCCGGAACCTGCCCTGAGTCGGCCGAAGGGCGCAGCAATGACAACGCAACCTGTCTTCGTAGGGGCGGCTCGCGAGCCGCCCGTCTTGCGCGCAGCCTCTCGCTACACGCAAAACCTTCGCTCAGCGTCGCGAGAGCCTATTCTGCGCAAGACCGAAGGAAATCCCGACCGAGGGGCCGCCGCATGTTATGTCGGCGTCGAGCATGAACGCCTCGGGATTCCTCGCCCAAGGCTCGGAATGACGGCCGGGGGCTTGGCTGAGATTACGATACTCATCGCCCCACCGGCTTTCATCGCGGATCACGGCTAAGAATTCGCCGCTTGTCGACAGCCTCCGAAAATCGAGCGCGCCCTACTTCTTCGCGCGCCAGACCTCGGGCTTCTTGCCCTGGCTCATCTCGGGCAGCGAGGTCAGCTCGGCGCGCGTCGGCGTGATCAGGATCAGGCCGAACTCCTTCGACTCCGCTCCTTCGGGCCAGAACTGGCCGAGATCGTAATCGAAGATCTTGCTGTTCCAGATGCGCTTCTTCTCAGCCACGTCCTCGACAAATTTGGCCGTGCCGGTGATGGTCAAATGAATGAACTCGGTCCCTACCTGGTAGAACAGCTCGACCTTCTGGTTGCGCGCCAGATGCCGCGCCTTGGCCGAGTGCCGTCCCGTCGCCACCCACACCCGCTCGCCCTCGATCGCGGGATGCACCACGCGGACCTTGGGCTGATCGCCGCTCGCGGTCGCCAGATAAGCCCACGTAGCCTTGGCTCCGACCGCCTGCGCCTTGCTCCAGAATTCCTTGGACTCCATCGCGTCACCTCCATGAACGACGCGCACCCGCGCCGCCCGAAGAAGGTAAACGATCCCGCCCACCCGACGCCAGCACCTCGCGCGCCGGCGCGGGCGCTCGTCAGGGCGTCTTGAGCAGCTTCGCGATCGCTGAACCTAACTGCTCAAAGTGACGCGTATTCCAAGTATAAATCGTCTCCGCTTTCGCCTTCAGCGCGCACCGCGCGATCAGCGCATCATAGATCGTACCGCCGATAACGCCCGCCTGAGCCGCTTCTCCGATCACCGCGTGATATTCATCGGCCGTCAGCGCGATGATCGCGAGGTGTTCACGGATGTTCTCAAGAAAGAGCATCACCTGCTCTGCACGAAGGCGCTGCCGACCCGGCAGTCGGGTCATCACGGAGTAAACCTCCGCCAAGCTATGAGCCGCGCAGCAATCCCGCCTTTTGTCCGCGGCAGCAAGAGCGCTCAAGCTCCGTTCGTGATGCTCGTGTTCATCGAGGAAGGCGGGGATCAGCGCCGAGGTATCAAAGAAGGCTCTCACCGGTTTTTCCCGAGGTTGCCTTCGTCGCGCTCGCGCCGTATCTGCTCAAGGGTCTCCTGGACGGTCGCGGCCGAGAGCGGCTCGCCGCTATGGAACACCCAGACCCCGCGCTTCTTTCTAAGCACCGCCGTGCCGCGCACCGGCCGTAGCGTAATTCGATCGTCGGTACTTTCCATCTCCAGTTGATCGCCGGGAGCAAGTTGCATTTTTTCCCGCAACGGCTTTGGGAGCACGATCCGGCCCATTTTATCGACCTTCAATATGGCAGCCATAATTGCCATTTTACCTCTCTATTTGGCAACGGTAAATGGCAACTGAGGCCGTTGGGCAAGTTGAGGAGCCAAAGCAACTTCTTCGGGCCATCATTCCTGCACACACAGTTCCCGCACGCTCCAGGCCTGTCATCCCCGCGCGCGGCCGCCGCGCGAGGAATCCCGCTCTTCATTGCAAGCCGAAAGGCGTCGGGCTCGGAGATTCAAGTTTTGTTTTAAGTGGCACAGGCTTCAGCCTGTGTCTTCGGCTCTCCCACTAGCTCTCGAAACCTCCAGGTATCTGGAAAGTGGTGAGGATCCGAGTCTGAAATCTCCATCCGCTGAGAGAATTCGCCGAACGTGGCCGGTCATGCCCAGTTCCTGAGGTTCTAAGAACACAGGCTGAAGCCTGTGCCACCTGGGAAATGCTTTTCGCGAATGAGACCGGAGAATCACACCTGCGCATATGATGCCGCCCAAAAGATCAATCCACAGGCTCCGCGAGGCGCTGGTTTGACAGTGCCGCGGATGGGCATTAGCCTCGCGCTTTGGTAGAATCAGGCGGATGGAAAAGCAGGCCCGGCGGGCGCAGGTGTTGCGCCATGCAAAACGGATATTCGCCCGCAAGGGATATCATCGCACCAACGTCGCCGATATTATCGCGCGCGCGCGAATCGCTCGCGGCACCTTTTATCTATACTTCCAGAACAAGAAAGATCTCTTCGAGGAGTTGCTCGAGCAAGTGCTGACCGAGCTGACCAGCCGAATCCTGCGCCTGCGCGTCGGCGCGGACCAGCCCGACCCCGTCGAGCAGCTTCGCGACAACCTGCGCCGCGTGGTCGAGTACGTCCTCGAGGAGCGCGAGCTGACCGATATCCTGCTCAACCATTCGGTCGGCTTCGATCGCGAGCTCGACCAGCGTATCCGCGAGTTCTATGACCGAATCGCGATGCTGATTCAGCGCTCGCTCGATTTGGGAATCGAGATGAACCTGGTGCGCAAGTCCGACACGCGCGCGATCGCATACTGTATCCTGGGCGCGATCAAAGAAGTCGTAAGCCTCCTCTCGCGCACGCCCAAGTCCGACACTTCCGCCCTGGTCGAGGAGATCCTTGATTTCGGCCTGCGCGGCGTCGCGCGTCCCGAGCTTCTGGAAGCCGCAGCGCAGGCTGGCAATAGCGACCCGGAGCCGCACTTTTTATTTGCCCGGAACTAGAATGACATGTCAGTTTTAGCCCAAAAAGAAGCCCGCTTCCCGCGCAAAAAACCTCAGGCGGGCGTCGCCTTCTACGACCTCGACGGCACCCTGTGCGCGCTCAACCTCGTCCACTCCGCCCTGTTCATCCTGGTCAACCTGGGAGAATGGTCCGGGCGCGCGGGCTACCTGCTTTCGTTCGCCGCGCGCGCGCCACGCCTCTATCTGGCCGAGCGCAAGGATCGCCGACTCCTCAACCAGGTTCTGTTCGAATCATTTCAGGGCGTATCGTCCGACCGGCTGTTCTCGCTAGGCGAGGAATACTGCGAGCGCGTGCTGCTCCGGAATCTCTATCCGCGCGCGGTCGAGATTTTGAGCGCCAACCGCGACTTCGGACTCGAACCTGTCCTCGTCACCGGCTCGCCTGACTTTATCGCCGAGCCGCTCGCGCGCCATCTCGGCGTCAATCACGTCGCGGCGAATCGCCTCGTGATGTCGCGGGGGCGCGCGACAGGACGGATCGCGGCGCCCGTGATGGCGGCGGAAGAGAAGGCCGCGTGGTGCGCGGAATTCGCGGCCGAGCGCAATATCTCGCTCGACGCGTGCTGGGGCTACGCCGACTCATACTACGATTTGCCGTTTCTCGCGGCGCTGGGGCATCCGGTCGCCGTCAATCCCGATCGCAAGCTGCGCGCTGCCGCGCTCGGGCGCAATTGGCCGATTATCACCTTTGACAAGTCCCGCGACTCCGCCGCAACAGAAGGCGATCGCGCGTTCGCCGCTTCCGGGGAGATCATCGATGGCGCGTCCTGAGGCCAAGCTCAAAGAGCTCAAGCCCGCCGAGCTCGAGCACAACGTCGGCGCGCGCCGCGACCTGGTGGTCACCGTCAACCGCCGCTCCGAGCGCCGCCTGATCGCCTACGGCGAGGAGTTCCTGTACGAGAAGCTGCCGATCGGCACGCGCGTGATCTATCCGCCGCCGCCGCTCGAAGAGCTGCCCGATCCCGATCAGGCGATCCGCTACGCGCTCCTGCGTCCGGAGAACGCCGATCCGCTCTTCGCGCAGTTGAGTCCAAACATGCGCGTCACGATCGCGATCGACGACATCAGCCTGCCGCTCCCGCAGATGCGCGCGCCTGATATTCGTGAGCGCGTGCTGAACCAGATGCTGCAGACGCTGGCGGATTACGGCGTCGACGACGTGCACATCATTATCGCGACGGCGCTGCATCGCCGGATGACCGAGGCTGAGATTCGCCGCGTCGTCGGCGAGCGCGCGTTCAAACAGTTCTGGCCCGACCGCCTGTACAACTTCGACGGCGAGAACCGCGCCGAAATCACGATGCTCGGGAAAACCGATCATGGCGAGGAAGTCTGGCTCTCAAAGCGCGCCGCGGAATCGGACCTGCTGCTCTATGTGAATATCAACCTGGTTCCGATGGATGGCGGACACAAGTCGGTCGCCGTCGGCCTCGCGCCGTACCAGAGCCTGCGGCATCATCATAATCCCGCCACGCTGCGTGATTCTCATTCGTACATGGACCCGAAGCACTCGGGCTTGCACCGCTCCGCGAACCGGATGGGCGCGATAGTCAATCAGAACCTCAATGTCTTCACGGTCGAGACCGCCGTTAATACTCACATGTACGGCGGGATGATGGATTTCCTGCACAAGAACGAAGATCAGTTCAGCGACTGGGATCGCACCCGCACCAACGCCTTTCGCTGGACGATGCGCAATATGTCGAACGAGCTGCGCCGCACCGTCCTGCACAACTACCGCTCGCCATACGAGATGACGGGAGTATGGGCCGGCGATACCGACGCGGTGCACGAAAAGGCGCTCGCGCGGGTCTTCCAGCAGTATGCAGTCCCGGTCAAGGGGCAGGCCGACATACTAATTGTCGGAGTGCCATTCATCTGTCCCTACAATGTCAACTCGATCATGAATCCTGTACTCGTGCAGTGCACCGGGATGGGATATCTGTTCAATATGTACCGGAACAAGCCGCTCGTGCGCCCGGGCGGCACGATGATCATCTGTCATCCACTGCGCGACGAATTTCATCCTGAGCATCATCCGAGCTACATCGAGTTTTTCCATCGATGCCTCGCCGAGACCACCGACTCAATCGAGCTGGAAAAGAATTTCGAGCGCGAGTTCGCGCACAATCCGACCTATACTCACATGTACCGGTACGGCCACGCCTATCATGGCGTGCATCCGTTCTACATGTGGTATTGGGGTGAGCCGGCGCGCCAACACGTCGGCCGCGTGATCGCCGCCGGATGCGAACAACCCGAGGTCGCGGCGCGGCTTGGATGGGATGCGGCCGACACGCTCGACGAGGCGATCGCGATGGCGACCTCGGACCTCGGGCGTTCCGCGTCAATTACCTATCTACATCTACCTCCGCTGGTGATCGCGGACGTTGAATAGCTAGTGGATTAGCCATTGAACGAAGATGCCAGGAGCTAACGGAAATAACCGGCCGACGAATGGACGCACCGCCAGCGCGATGCCGCCGCTCGAAGAGATTTTCCGCAAGCGGCGCATATTTCTGACCGGTGCGACCGGATTCCTCGGCAAGGTTTTCCTGATGCTGCTCCTGCGGTGGCATCCGGAGCTCGACCGCGTATTTATCCTCGTCCGCGGAGACAAGAAATCGAGCCTCAATCGCTTCCGGCGCGAGATTCTCGACTCGCCCGCGATGGCGCCGCTGCGCGAGCATCTCGGGCCTCGATTCGACCACTATATAGAAGAGAAAGTAGTCGTCGTTCCCGGTGATATTACTAATCCCGAGCTCCTCGCCGCCGATGCGGACCCGATCCGAAGCGGCAGTATCGACGCCGTGGTGCATAGCGCCGGGCTAGTCAACTTCGAAGCGTCGCTGTCGAAGTCGATCGAGGTTAACGCGGGCGGCGTTGCGAATGTGATCTCGTTCTGCCGGAAAATCGGCGCGGCGATGCTTCACATCTCGACCTGCTATGTCGCCGGTACCGCCGACGGCCATCGTTTCGAAGACGATATCCCCGTCAACTGGTGCCCGGCCGGGCGCAAGAGTTTCAGCCTCGAGCGCGAGATTCGCGACGCGCGCGCCGCGATCGCGCGGGTCGAAGCGGAATCGCGCGACCAGCAGCGGCTCGCGGAGTTTCGCGGCGAGTCCGACGATGACAACGCCGAGCTCGAAACTCGCGAGAGCGCGCTCGAGCATCGCCGCAAAGCCTGGGTCGAAGAGCGCCTCAAAGAAGTAGGCAAACAGCGAGCACTCAAATGGGGATGGCCCAATACCTATAGCTACACCAAGAGCCTCGGTGAGCAGTTAGTATTGGCCGCGCGCGAGGAATTGAACGTCACCGTCGTGCGGCCCGCCGTGATCGAAAGCGCGCTCGCCGATCCTTTCCCCGGATGGAACCAGGGCGTCAACACCAGCGCTCCGCTGACCTATCTCTCGGGACGCGGATACCGCTTCTATCCGGCGAAGGCCGAGCTGGTGCTCGACGTGATTCCCGTCGATCTCGCGGCGCATGCGATGATTCCGATTCTCGGCGCGCTTCTCATCAAGCGCCAGAAGCCGATTTATCAATTATGCACTTCGGATCGTAATCCACTTCCGATGCGCCGCCTGGTCGAGCTGACCGCACTGACTAATCGCCGAGACCATCGCGGCGACAAAGGCTCCTCGGCCCGGATGGCGAAGCATCTGGAAGCGGTGGTCGTCTCGCAGAATACCTACGACCTCGCGAGTGAGACTCTGCCGCGTCTTCTGAAGCGCGCCGCCGAGGTTGCACGCTCCGTCGTCGGCGAGGATTCCGAACGAATCAAGCGGCTCGAAACGCGCATCGACACTTTCAAGGACAACACCGACCTCGCGCGCGAGCTGGTCGAGGTTTACCGGCCGTATATCCAGGAGCTGGTCTATACCTTTCACGGCGCGAACGCGCGCGCGCTGTATGCGAGCCTCGCGCGCGACGACGTGAAGCGTCATCCGTATCGCCCCGACCGGATCGACTGGCGCGACTACTGGATGAATATCCATATGCCGGGCCTGCGGCGGCATATCTTCGGCCAGCTTGATCTGCATACGCGCCGCCAGCGCTCGCTGCCGCGCTATCGCAACCTGGTCGATCTCCTCGACCGCGCCGCCGAGCGCTACGGCTCGGCGCCCGCGCTCATCGCGCGGCGCCCCGCCGGAGAGCGCACCACGATGAGCTATCGCGAGCTGCGCGATCGGGCGCATCGCGCGGCGCTGCTGCTCGCGCGGCGAGGAATCAAGCCTGGCGATCGCGTGCTGCTGATCTCCGAGAACTCCCCCGACTGGGTGCTCGGCTTCTTCGCGATCCTGTGCGCGGGCGCGGTGGCGGTGCCGCTCGATCATCTGATTTCGGCCGACGAGCTCGCGCCGATCTGCAAGATCGCGCAGCCGCGCGGCGCGCTGCGCTCGAGCGCCGTCGCCAAGCGGCTTGGCGACTCGATTCACGCAGTGGCTCCGGAAGCGGTCGAGATCGATCTGGGGGAGCTCACGCGTCCCTTCATCCTGGACAAGGCGGCGGCTCCGGTCGCTCCGCCCGAGCGCAAGGCGCTCGCGTCGATCGTTTTCACCTCCGGCACCACCGGCGCGCCGAAAGGCGTGATGCTGACGCATGGGAACTTCGCGGCCGAGGTCGCGATGATAAGCCGCGTGTTCGCGCTCTCGGGCGACGACACCCTGCTCTCGCTGCTGCCGCTGCATCATACGTTCGAGTTCACTTGCGGAATGCTGCTGCCGCTCGCGAGCGGCGCCGCGATCGCCTATCCGATCGAGTTTGACGCCAAGAACCTTTCGCGGATTATTGCCGACGTTCGTCCGACCGCGCTGATCGGCGTGCCCGCGCTGTGGGAGGCGGTGCATCGCCGGATCGTCGACGAGGTCGAAGAGCGCGGTCCGTTCTTCGCGGCCGCGTTCGGCCAGATGCGCGAGCTGAATCGCCGCCTCGACCGCGACTCGGGAATCAACTTGGGCTCTGTCCTCTTTCGGCAGGCGCATCAGGCGCTCGGCGGGCGGCTGCGCCTGGCGGTCAGCGGAGGAGCGGCGCTGCCGCAGCGCGTCGGAGATTTTTTCGGCGACCTTGGAATCCATCTGCTCGAAGGCTACGGCCTGACCGAGGCCGCGCCCGTGCTGAGCACCGCGCATCCGGATGATCCGCGATGCGCAGGGTCGGTCGGCAAGCCGCTAAACGGCGTTGAGATCAGGCTCGATCCCGACGGCGCGAAGATCGGAGAGATCTGCGCGCGCGGCGCAAACGTGATGGCGGGCTACTATCGCAATCAATCCGCCACCGACGAAGTTCTGCGCGACGGATGGCTGCACACCGGCGACCTCGGGCGCATCGACGCCGAGGGGCGATTGTTCATCGTCGGCCGCGCGAAAGAAGTGATCGTCGATTCCGGCGGCAACAACATTTATATCGACGAGCTCGAAGAGGCGTACGGACATTCGCCGTACCTGCGCGAGATCGCGGTCGTCGGATTGCAGGTCGCGCAGGGCGAGCAGGTCGCCGCGCTGGCGGTTCCGGCGTACTCGCGCGGCGAGAGCAGGCGCACCGTCGAGGACGGCCTGCGCGCGCACTTCGAGAAAATCGCGCAGGGGCTGAGCCCGCACAAGCGCATCCGGATTATCCGCTTCACCGACTCGGAGCTGCCGCGCACGCGCACGCGCAAGGTCAAGCGCAACGAGGTCGCCGCGATCCTGCGCCGGATGCTCGCCGCCACCAGCGCCGAGAGCGCCGCCGCCGCGCACAGCTCGGAAGTCGAGCCGTGGCTCGCGCAGGCGCTGGCGCAGGTCTCGTCGGAACGAATCGCGATCAATCCCGCCACACGCCTCATCGAGGACCTGGGCCTCGACTCGCTGGCGATGGCGGAGCTGGGCGAGCATATCGCGGAGCACGCGGGGCGCGACGTTGGGCCGGAAGAGATGAGCGACCTGCGCACGGTCGAGGATTTGCAGCGGGTCGCGTCGGGCGGCAACGGCGGCGGACGCGTGCGGATGCCGTCGTACGCGCGATTCGCGGATCCCTACACGCCGATGCTGCCCGCGGCGGTTCGCGGACTCGCGCGGCGGATGCTCCGGCGCTCGCAGCACGGCGCGTTCCAGACGTGGCTGCGCCCGGAGATTCTCGGACGCGGCAACGTGCCGGCGAATCGCAACGTGGTCGTGGTCGCGAATCATTCGAGTCATCTCGATTTCGGCCTCGTCGGCTACGCGCTCGGCGCGATGGGCGACGACCTGGTCGTGCTCGCGGCCAAGGATTATTTTTTCAACACCGGCGCGCGCCGATTTCTTGCCTCGAATTTCACTTCGCTCATCCCGTTCGACCGCGAGCGCGCGCAGCTCGAATCGCTCGACGATGCGCTGGCTGAGCTCGCCGCCGGCAAGAGCGTGCTGATGTTCCCGGAGGGCACGCGCTCCGCCGACGGCGCAATCCACGAGTTCAAGAGCGGCGCGGGATACCTCGCGCTGCGCAGCGGATGCGACGTGCTGCCGGTTCTGATTCGCGGCACGCACGAGGTCCTGGGCAAGGGCAGCCTGTGGCCGCGGCGTCATCCGGTGGAAGTCAGGATCGGTAGCGTGATCACGAACGCCGCGATGCGCGCGCTGACGGAAAATGGCGAAGGGATGGGCGCGTACCGCAAGCTCGCCGAACACATGCTTCGCGCCGTCGTCGGATTGAGCGCACCGCCCGCCCGCGCCGCGCGCACGCGCAAATCCGCCGCAGCGATCGAGTCCCTGAGCGAGACGGAACCGGCGGCCGCCAAATCTCCCGAGAGCGCTCACGCGCGCAACGATCGCGCTCGCCACAGCCGTGGCGCCAAAGCGTGAAGCTGCGCGCCGCGATTGCGGGCACGATCGTGCTGCTCGCCTCCGCGCCATCCGCGCACGCATGGGACAGCGGAACGCATCGGATGATCACAAGCCTCGCAGTGAGCGCCCTGCCCCCGACGCCGCTGAAAGCCGCGCTCGCGGCAAACGAGCGCGCGCTCGAATCCGACGCCGTCGCTCCCGACACCACGCTGCGCGATCGCTACGGACACGCCGAGGCAATCCGGCATTACATCGACCTGGAATTGTACGGCGCCGATCCGATCTCCGCGCTGTCGCCGGACTTGAGCACGATGCTCTCGCGGTACGGAAAGTATCGCGTCGATAAGGCGGGAACGCTGCCGTGGACGATCGAGAGCGAGGCGGCTCTCGTGCGCGAGGACTGGCAACGCGGCGACTGCGCCGGGGTCGTCACGCATTCGGGGTATCTCGCGCACTACGTCGGCGACGCGAGCCAGCCGCTCCACACGACGATTCGGCACGATTGCAGCCGGAGGCAGCGCGGATGCCACGAGCGGATCGAGAACGCCGCGGACCATCGCACGCGCGATATCGAGCGCGCGGCGGCGCCGGAGGTGCGCGTCACCGCAATCGCGGGAGTATGGCCCGCGGCGATCGCCGAGATCTCGCGCTCGCACGCGCTGGTCGGCCGAATCACCGCCGACGATCGCGCCGCGCGCGCGGCTGGAGACGATCGTTCCGCGTACGCCGACGCGCTGTTCGCACACGACTCCGCGCTTTTCAGCGGACAGATCGCCGACGCGGCGTCGACGCTCGCCTCGATCTGGCTCTACGAATGGAAGCAGGCGGGCAGCCCGAACCGCTGCACCGGCCGGCAATGACGCGGCCGGGCAAATGATGGCATACTGGAATTGACTATTCCGACCCGGCTAAATTCAAGGCGATGGACTGGTTCAGCAAAAACTCCGACGGCCATCCGCGACCGACGCGCGGCGACCGCCGTCCTTCAGTCAGCGAAATCACCGACGAGCTGCTGATCGGAGAATATCCCGCGCCCGCGGATATCGGATGGCTCAAAGACACCTACGGCGTCACCGCGGTGCACAATCTCCAGGACGACGAGGATTTGCGCATCAACGGGCTCAGCGCGACGGAACTGCGCGGCGAGTATGATGCGCGCGGGATGACGTTCGTGCGCACCCCGATTCAGGACGGCAGCGCGGACGCGATGGCCGAGCGGCTGGAAGCCGCGCTCGAAGATTTGTGCGAGCTGATGAAAACCCGCAGGCGAGTTTACCTGCACTGCAACGCCGGGATGAACCGCGCGCCGACGCTTGCGATCGCGTACCTGCGCGCGTGCCGCCAGATGTCGCTCGAAGAGGCGATGCTGCTGGTCAAACGTCGCCGCGCATGCGGCCCCTTCATGACCGTGCTCGAAGACCACTTCGGGCCGCGCCACCTGAAGCCGGCCAAGTGAGCATGACAAGTGAGCATGCGATGACCAGCGCGGCGGGAACCTTGTCCGGACCATTGCCGCGCCAGCGTATTCTGCTGGCCTGCGCTTGGGCTGTACATCTGTACACCGCGCTCGGCGCTGCGGCGGGCTTGCTCGCGATCTACTACGCCGCGGAGCAGAACTTTCCGATGTCGTTCGTCGCGATCGGAATCGCGATCTTTATCGACTCGAGCGACGGAGCGCTGGCGCGCTGGGTTGACGTGAAGCATCGCGTGCCTTCATTCGACGGCTCGCTGCTCGACAATATCGTTGACTACCTGACCTACACCGTCGCCGCCGTGTTCCTGATGCTCGAAGCGGGCATCATTCCCAAGTCGATTCCGGGCCTCGTGCTGGCCTGCTTCGTGATGCTCGCGAGCGTGTACGGCTTCTGCCAGACCGACGCGAAGACCGAGGATCATTATTTTCTCGGCTTTCCGAACTACTGGAATATCGTCGCGTTCTACCTCTACTGCCTGCACTGGCCGAGCGTGATCAACTGGGCGGTGCTGATAATTTTCGCGGTGATGGTATTCGTGCCGATCAGATATATCTATCCGAGCCGCACGGTTCCGCTGCGCCCGCTGACTCTCGCGTACGGAATCGTGTGGGCGGTCGTGACCTTCGCGATGCTTCCGATGCTGCCGATCGTAAATCCAATCATGCTCGGCATCTCGCTCAGCTTCATCGTCTATTATTTCGCCGCGTCGTTCGTCCTGCATGCGCGCACCGCGCGAGTCGCGGCGTCATGAGCGGCGCGGCGGTCGGCCTCGACGCGGCGGACACCTGGCTGCAAACGATCGAGGCTGATTCTCCGATTCTGCTCATCGCCCCGCACGGCGGCCGCGCTGGCCCCGCTTCGCGCTCGACGCTGCATCCCAAGGTCAACGATCTTCATACTGCGGACATCGCGCGCGAGCTCGCGCGGCGCCTCGGCGCGGCGGCGCTCATCAACTTCGGGATGGATCGGAACCAGCTCGATTGCAACCGCCTGACCCAACTCGCCGAGCAGGCGCCGTGGATCCTCGAAATGATCGCCGAGCGCGTGACCAGCATCGTCGAGCGCCACGGCCGCGCGATCGTGCTGATGATCCATGGATGGAACATTATCGAGCCGCGCGTCGACCTGGGCCTGGGCGTCCGAACGATCGGCGGCGAGCTGCGGCCGACCGGACAGGCGCGCGTCTCGGCCAGCGACGAGTTTATTCGCGGTCCGCTGATGGACTTCGCGGCGCGGCTGCGCGAAAGCGGCGTCACGCCAACTTTCGGAATGCGCTACCCGGCGGGCGCGCTGCACAACCTCGTGCAGGCCTTCACCGAGCGCCATCGCCAGAGCACTGTCTCCGCGCTCAGAACCATCGCCGCGCTTTCCGAAAGCGCCCAGGTGGACGCCGCGCAACTCGAACTCTCGGTCGCAGTGAGGATGCCCGGGAGGCTGCGTGATCGGTGTATCGACGCGCTCGAATCGGCTTTCGGTCCGCGCTCTGCAGAACAGTCGCGGTCCGGCTTGCGACTCAAGATCGTACGCGAGCCAATGCCGCGCCCTGCGGCACCCGCGCGCGTCGCTGCACCATCGATACCGACGCGAGTCGGCGTCGAGTTTTTCGATCCGCGCGCCGGTCTTGGCGCGATGGCGAGCTTCGATCTGGGCGGCGGCTTCGGCGCGCGAATCATGTTCCTATCGAAGGGACGCCGCGTCGCGCTCTGCACCTGCGAGGGGCGCGTCAAGCTCGCGGGTGACGGACTTTCCCTCGGCCCGCTCAAGCTCGCGGTCGAGGGCCGCGAGCTGCGCCTCGGATTCTCCGGTCCAATCGTTATCGTGCCGGACGGCTCGGCGTACTTGAGTATCGAGCGCGCGCTCGCCTCGGGCCGGCTCGATCCCGCAGCGCACGTGGAGCTTCGGATGCGCCTGCCCGAGAACGGCTTCGAGCCGTCGGCGATTTTCGGCGGAAGCGGCGCGTTGCGTTCGACTGATTCGATTTCTTCGTTCGCGCAGATGACCGGCATCGTCGAAATCGACGGTGAAACTACCGAGTTGCGCGCCGTCGCTCGCGCGGGGCTCTCGTTCACGGGACTCGGTCCGCAGAAATTTCGCGAGCGGCGGATGCTGTGGGCATGTTTCGAGGACGGGCGCGAGCCCTCCGCGATCGAACTCCGCACCGTCAGCGACGACTCGGCCGAGCTCCATCGCAAAGCGATCTTCCTTGGCGCTGGTGGGTGGACCGACGGTGAGCTCGCCGCGCTCAAAATAGAAACGCCTTCGGCCGAGGAAGCACCGACGAAAATCTCCGCACGGGCGGGATGGCGTCACGAGGCGATCGCGCTCGAAGGCGAGGTCTCCGCGTTCGTGCCGCTCTCGCGGCCGGGACCCGACCACAGCCGAATCTTTACGACGCTTGGTTTCGCAAGATTTCGCGCGGGCGATCGCGAGGGCGCAGGGATGTTCGAGCATTCACGAGTTGTCGACGAAGCGCCAGCGCTCGACGAAGACGACGAGGATTCGCCGTCCGAGTAGCGGATTTCGTCAGACAGCCAATCGCTACGATGACGGCGCGGCGCGGCCGAGCAGGATCATCCTCTCGACATCATGCGCGAGCCCGAGCAGGTTTTTTCCGAGCGGCGTGTCGGCGTACTGATGCACGAACAGCACGCCCCGGTCCGACGCTTCCGCAAGCCTTGGATCAAAGGCGAGCCGCGCGAGGATCGGCAACCCAAATTCGGTTGCGACGCCCGCAAGATTTCCCTCGGGCATCAGCGGACGGACGGAGCGGCATCCGTCGCAATTGAAGCCGGCCATGTTTTCGAGCAGGCCGGTGACCGGCGCGGAGAATTTCGCCGAGAGCCGAATCAGGTGCCGCGTCGCCACGACCGCCTGCTCCGACGAATGGCTCACCAGCATCACATTGCTCAGCGGCGCGATCCGCGCCACCTGATGCAGCCGGCCTGCGCCAGGCGCGACATCGATAATCACGGCGTCGAGCGCACCCAGCCGCGCCAGCGAAAGCATCCGCACCAGAGCGTCGGTGTAACCGATCTCCTGGGCAGATTCGGTTGGACCGGGCGCCGCGTCTTCGAGAAATGAAATCGCCGGCGCTTCTCCGCCCGCGATCATCTCGCTGGAGACGACGCGCAACCCGTGCGGCCCCGCGGCAGGCTCGATCCCTTCGACCATCGGCATCACCCGCGGCGGCTTCATCCCGAGCATCCGGATGACGCTGGGCGCATTGAGGTCGGCGTCAACGATCGCGACTTTGCGTCCGCGCAAAGCGAGCGCGCTCGCGACGTTGACCGCGACTACGCTCTTGCCGACGCCACCCTTGGCGCTTGCGATCGCGATCACGGCGCCGGCGCTGGCAAGGTTGTCGCGCACGCGCTCGAGATTGCCGCGCGGCGACGGCTGCGCCGGCTCGATAGCGTCGCGGGTTTCCGAGTCCGTAAATATCCTCATACGAGCGGTCTGATCACCATCCGGGCCGATTCACTCCCCTGGCGCGCGAAGCGTGGTTCGCAAGCGCGCAAATCTCTGCCTGATGCTACGTGCGGAGCGCGAGCGGCACAATCCTGCACGCGCACCGGTTTGGCCCGATACAAGCCGCGCCGCGCTTTTGCTATAACTACCGCAATGCGTCATCCCGAACACGATCGGCTGCGTGAGGAAATCATTTCGTGGTATCGGACCTCCGCGCCGTCGATCGGATGCTACATCGAGCGGCGGCGCTTCGGCTTCTATCGCCGCAGTACCACCGACCCTGACTCCGCGCGGCTGATCGTCGAAGGGGCGACGCCCGACGACGTCACGGCGATGCTTTCCGACGCCGCGGATTACTTCGGCGACTGCGAAATCGATATCTGGATCGATAGTCACGCGAACGACGCCGTGCTCGGCCCGGCGCTGGTGAAAGCCGGATGCGCGCGCGGCCATCCGACGATTTTCCTCGCCCATACCGGACCCGTCCCGCGCGTGTCGCAGCGCGCAGAAATCTCGATTGAAGAAGTAACCGCGGCTACCCTCAGCGAGTTCGTCGAGGTGAAACTTAAGGGCTTCGCAAATTCGGAAGATAGACCTGCGCCCCACCGTGTCGCTCAGGAGAGCGCCGTGCGCGCCGCGGAGGCCCGTGGCGGCGCGCGTCATTTCATCGCTCTAGTGGATGGCGAAGCGGCGGCGGTTCTCGGCTATTACGAAGGCGACAATCGCTTGATCTTCAACCTCGCGACTCGCGTTCCGATGCGAAATCAGGGGCTCGCGCGGACACTCTTGTGCGGCGCGATCGCCGACGCAGGCGAGCGCGGCTGCCGCAGCGTGATGATCAATACCGATCCCGAAGACACTCCGATCAACTGGTATCGCCGTCTCGGTTTTGACGACGAGATTTACTGGGTTAGCAATTACTCCTACCGCCGATCGAGATAGGCATCGTGTCTGCGGTGCGGACAATTGTTCGGCGGACCAAAGACGGGCGCGCCCAGTCCGTCCGTCGTGCTGCCATCAAAGTCGAGGCAGTGTGAGTATTTGATTCAAAGAGCAAAGTGATAGTGGCGCGGGCGTCTCGCCCGTGGGAGACGGGGAGCGCCGCAGGCGCACCCCACCAATGAATTGCGGATACCGGCAGCGGACCGGGTGGAGCGCAGTGGTTCCCACGTGCGCGCCCGCGGCGCATTCATTGGAGAGCGGTCCGTCGGCCCGCCGGCGCGATCACATATTTTCTTCGTCGCCGTCGGTCGAGCCGAGCTTGCGATAGGTGTTGGTATTGCGCTCGTCGTCGAAGCGGCGCTGCGACTTGGCCTCGCGTTCCATGTCCTGCTGGCAGTCGCGGCACAGGCGCGTAAACGGCATCGCGTTCAGCCGCTCTTCGGCGATTTCGAGCCCGCACGATTCGCACACGCCGTAGGTGTTGTCGTCGAGGCGCTCGAGCGCGTCGTCGATCTGCTTGACCTTCACGCGCTCGCGGTCCGACAGGATGAAATTGATCTCGCGATCGCGCTCTTCGGAGGCGAGATCATAGGTGTCCATCCCTTCGTCCTTATTGCCCTCGCGCTCGGCCCGCAGCTCGGACTCGATCTCGCTGTGCAACTTTTCTTTCATTTCCGCCAGATGCTCCCGCATCTTGGCCAGAAACTTCTTTCGACTCGTGGCGGCTGGTTTCTTAGGCATGATTTGCCACCCTCTCCTCTTCGCTGGGCGATAATTCCCCGGCGATTCGCGCGTGGAGGTCATAGCTGAGAGCCTTTTCGATCCGGGCGCGGACGAACTCGCCGGGCTCCGCTTCTCCCTGGAGAAAAACCGAGCCGTCGATGTCGGGCGCCTGTCCTGACGTTCGCCCGCGAAGCCGCGTGGCGCGTCCGGGCAGCGGACCCTCGACCAGAACCTCGACCTCGCGGCCCACTAGGCCGCGATTCTTCTTAAGTGATATTTCCGCCTGCGCTTCCATCAGCGCGGCCCGCCGGCCGCGCTTGACGCGTTCGGGAAGCTGCTCCGGCAGATCGAACGCGGCGGTATTTTCCTCGCGCGAGTAGGTGAAAACTCCCACGCGGTCAAATTCGATCTCGCGCACGAAATCAACCAGGCGGCCGTAGGCCGCTTCAGTCTCGCCGGGGAAGCCGACGATAAATGAGGTCCGCAGCACGACGCCCGGAATCCGCGCGCGAATCCGCTCGAGCAGCTTGCGCAGCGCGGCGCCCGACCGCTCGCGGCGCATCGCACGCAGCATCGCGTCGTCGGTATGCTGGAGCGGGATGTCGATATACTTTACGACCTTCGGAAGCTCCGCGATCGTGTCGAGCAGCTCGTCGGTGACAAAATTCGGATAGCAGTAGAGCAGCCGAATCCAGTGCAGGTCTTCGACCATCGAGAGCTCGCGCAGCAGCGCCGCGAGCGATGCGGACTGTTCGAGGTCGCGGCCATAAGCGGTCAGGTCCTGCGCGATCAGGTTGAGCTCGCGCACGCCGCCGTCGGCCAGGGCGCGCGCCTCGGCCACCAGGTCATCGATCGGGCGGCTTTCGTGGCGTCCGCGGATTTTCGGGATGATGCAGAACGCGCAGGTATGATTGCATCCTTCTGAAATCTTCAAGTAAGAGGTGAAGAAATTTCCGGTCTTGATCCGCGGCGCGGTTGCGTGCGGCAGCAGATGCGCAGCGCCCGGGTACGGCACCGCGCGCGTCTCGGGCGATTCGGTGCGGCGCAGAAGCTCGGGCAGATCGAGGAAGTTTCCGGTGCCGACGAACACGTCAACCTCGGGCAGCTTCTCGCGGAGCTCGGCACTATAGCGCTGCGACAGGCATCCGGCGACGACCAGGCGCTTGCCCGCGCCGCGATGCTTGACCTCGGCGGCATCCATAATCGCGTCGAGCGATTCTTTCTTGGCCGCCTCGATAAACGCGCACGTATTGACGACAAGGATCTGCGCATCTTCGGGGTCGAGAGTAATTTCGAACCCGGCCTGTGTGAGCGCTCCCAGCATCAACTCGCTATCGGCGAGATTTTTGGGGCAACCCAAGGTAAGAAGATGCACTTTTTCCATGATCAGCCCGCTGAGGGGCATATATTTCTACTCGCCGGTCGTAAGCGAGGCAATCGTTGTGCCAAGGATGCGAAAAATTTACGTGTCGCAGCTAGTGCGGCAGCGTAGGCGAGACGATGTCCGCGCCCGTGGGAGGAGTGAAGTCAAACTCGGAGTCTGTAATTTCGACATTATCGCGCTGATCGGAGAATTCGAGCGAGGTCTTGTTGCCGAGCTGGTCGGTGATCTGAAGCCGCCGGATATCGCCGCTTTTTGGCTCGATTCCAAGCTCAATCGTGTTGCCGCCTTGCCGAGGCGTCAGCGTCACGTGCGTCAGTCCGTCGGAGTGCGGAGACTTGGGCGCCGACGCGATAAAGTCCTTGCGGATATTTCCTGCGCCGAGCAGGAACTCGGTCGCGCCCGGCGCTCGCAGCGCGTCCTTTAGCGGAGTCTCGACCACCTGGTTGAGACCGGGGTCGTAACTGAAAAGCGTCTGGCCGTTGCTGACCAGCAGCTCCTTGTTGGGCGATTCGAAATCCCAGCGCATCTTGCCCGGTTTGCTGAACGCGACGGTGCCCTCGCGGGTTCGGACCGGAGCGCCTACCGATGCGATCTGCTCGGTGAACTTAGCGCTGAACGAACGCGTGGTCTCATAGTGATGCTGCAGCGCATCGAGCGTCGCGTCGAGGTTCGTCGATCCCGGCTGTGCGTGGCTCGCGAAGACGGAGGTCTCCGCGATCGCGGCTGCCGGTATCGCCAGGGTGATTGCGACAATCGCCGCCACGATCGCGATGCGTGATTGATGATGCATGCAGCCTAGCTCGCGCCGCGCAGGCGGACCTCGCGAGGCTTGGCGCCGTCGGCCGGCATCACGATTCCCTCGCGCTCCATCTGCTCGACCATCCGCGCCGCGCGATTGTAGCCGATTCGCAGCCGCCGCTGGATCATCGAGATCGAGGCCTGGTTCGATTCGAGCACGATCCGGACCGCCTCGTCGTACATCTCGTCGTGCTCGCCGTCGCCGAGGCCGCCGCCGTCGTCGCTGGGCGCCTTGGTTTCGAGGATCTCCATCCGGTACTCGGGCGCGCCCTGCTCGCGCAGAAAATCGGTGAGCTTCCGGATCTCATGCTCGGAGACGAACGGCCCGTGCAGCCGGCGCAGCTTCGCCGTTCCGGGCGGCATGAAGAGCATGTCGCCCGCGCCGAGCAGGCGTTCCGCGCCGATCGAATCGAGAATCGTGCGCGAATCGACCCGCGAAGTCACCTGGAACGAGATACGCGCCGGAAGGTTGGCCTTGATAATGCCGGTGATCACATCGACGGACGGGCGCTGGGTGGCGAGAATCAGATGGATTCCCGCGGCCCGCGCCTTTTGCGCCAGGCGCGTGATATCGCGCTCGACGGTCTTGCCCTCGCTCAGCAACAGGTCGGCGAGCTCGTCGATCACGATTACGATCTTCGGAAGCTTCTTGTGTTCGAGGGGCTCTGCGGTGGAATCGATACCGTGGTTGCCGCCGCCCGGTCCCGACGCCGCCTTCAAGTCGGTGACCGAAGTGCCCGAGGCGAGCGCCTGATTGTAGCCGTCGATATTGCGCACGCCCAGCTCGCGCATCTTCATGTAACGGCTTTCCATTTCTTGCGTCGCCCAGAGCAGAACCGCCGCAGCCTTTTCCGGATCGACGACGACGGGAACCAGCAGATGCGGAATATTCTCGTACACCGACAGCTCGAGCATCTTGGGATCGACCAGGATCAGGCGCACGTCGTCGGCGGTCGCGTTGAACAGGATCGACGCGATCATCGTGTGAATCGAGACCGACTTGCCGGTGCCGGTCGCGCCCGCGATCAGCAGATGCGGCATACGCGCCAGATCGGCGGCGACCGGACGCCCGGCGATATCCTTGCCGAGCGCGATAGTCAGTTGGCTGGCCTCGGCGGAAAATTCCTCGGCTTCGAGAATCTCGCGCAGATAGACACGCTCGCGCTTGCGATTGGGAACCTCGATTCCGACGACGGCCTCGCCGGGCACGGGCGCTTGGATTCGCACCGCAGCCGCTCTGAGGGCCATCGAAAGATCGTCGGAGAGATTGACGATCTGGCTGACCTTGATTCCCGAGCCCGGCTCGAATTTGTACATCGTGACGACCGGGCCGGGCTGCACCTCGGCGACGCGCCCCTCGACACCGAAATCCGCGAGCTTCTGTTCGAGCACGCGCGCGCTGCGCTCGAGCGCGCTTTCGTCGACCTGCGTATGCTCGGCAGGCGGCATGTCGAGGAGAGACGGGGGAGGAATCTTGTACGCGCCTTTGGTCCGCGGCTTGGCGTTGGCGGCTTCTTTGCGCTTGTCGCGCGAGGGAATTTCGCGCAGCTCGATCTTGCGCACCCTGAGCGGAGCGGGCTTGCCATTGCCGTCGGGATCGAACTCGCCGATCGCGTCGGACAACTCGACGATTCGCGATTCGCGCCCGTCATAGTCGAGATCGTCATCATCACCGCGCCGGGAGTGCGGGCGAAGTTTTCCCGCCGCCGCGGCCGCCAGCTCAGTCGGCGCACGCTTAAGCATCAGGGCAATGCCGCAAATGATCGCGAGCATCACCGCGAGGTACCCGCCGCCGAGATTCAACGAAGCGTTCAGAACGCTCGCGATCTCGATTCCGATCGCTCCGCCGACATGCGCGTCATTCAGATTGAACAAGCCGCCCGCGGTCGCCAGAGCGACCAGGATAATCGCGCCGCCCGCAATCTCGCGCGCGAGGACCGTAGCCGGGGTCCGCGACCAGACGCGAATCGCAAGCGCGACGATCAGCGCCAGCATCGCGTAAGATTGATACCCGACCATCGCGCTCATCACAGCGGCGAGAGCGTCTCCGGCCGGACCGCCCAAGTTGGGAGTGCGTCCGATATCGAAGCAGACCAGGCTCGCGACCGCGAACGCCGTGATCGCGAACAGGCCGAGCGCCCACAGCTCGCGCGCGATACGGCTGGGCGGCGCGGGCGGCTCCGCAGCCGTTTCCGGCTGAAGTAAAACGGCCGACGCAGTTTCGGGCGTACCCTTGATACTCTTGCTGGCGATTGGCGTCAGACCTCCACGATCAGCGGAATCACGAGCGGGCGCTTATCCAGCTCGTCGCTGAAGTAGCGGCGCACCGCGCGCGTGACTTCATCTTTGAGCGTGATCTCGCCGGCGCTCATCGGTCCGCGATAGAGCGCCAGGCGCGCGGCAAGCTCCTCGCGCGCGCGGCGCATATGCTCCGAGGTTCCATCGCCGCTGACGAGACCGCGCGACACCAGGTTCGGCCCCGCGACGACTTTCCCGGTCTTCGCCGACACGACCAGCACGGCGGTGACGGTACCGTCGCGCGCGAGAATTCTCCGCTCGCCGAGCAGCGCGGGATCGCCGGGCTCTCCGCCCTCGATCACGACGCGCCCGGCCTCGACCGCGCGTCCGCGATGCGCCCCCGCGGCGTCGAGAATCAGGGTGTCGCCGTCTTCGAGCACAAAACAGCTGCGCTCGGGAACTCCAGCTTCGATCGCGAGCGCGGCGTGGCGGCTCAGATGGCGGTACTCGCCGTGAATCGGAACAAAATTCTTTGGCCGCGTGAGCGTGATCATCTCGGCCAGCTCGTCGCGGCTCGCGTGGCCGGAGACGTGAACCGGCGCAACCGATTCGTACATCACTTCGGCGCCTAGTTTGTACAGGCGATTTATCAGCGTGCCGATCGTGCGTTCGTTGCCCGGAATGAAGCGCGACGAAAGCACCACCACGTCGCCGGGTTCGAGCGCGACCTTCGGATGCGTTCCCGCAGCGATTCGCGCGAGCGCGGACATCGCCTCGCCCTGGCTTCCGCTGGCGAGGTAGGCGAGGCGGTTCGCGTCAAGGAACTCAGCCTCGCCCGGGTCGATAAACATCCCGGGTGCGAACCCGAGCTGGCCGGTTTCCGCGCCGAGGCGCACGCTCTCGGCCATCCGGCGTCCGAGCGGAACGACGCGGCGGCCGAACTCGCGCGAGACCTCGGCGACCTGCCTAATCCGATGCAGATGCGACGAGAAAGACGAGAGAAAAAAGCGCCGCCGCGTGCGCGAAACGATCTCGCGCAAAATCGGCTTGAGCGAGCTCTCCGAACCGGAGCGGCCGATGCGCTCGACGTTGGTCGAGTCCGAGAGCAGAAGCGCTACGCCCTCTTGTCCGAGCTCTGCGAAACGCTCGCGGTCGAAGTGCTGGCCGTCAACGGGAGTTTCGTCGATCTTGAAGTCGCCGGTGTGGATTATTATTCCGGCGGGCGTTCGAATCGCGAGTGCGATCGAGTCGGGCGTCGAATGAGTCACGCGGATCGGCTCGATATTGAACGGTCCCAAGTCGAACGCGCGGCGCGGAAAAATCGGACGGAGCTCGGCCTCGCATGTGAACCCGGCCTCGGCGATCCGACGGCGCACGAACGCGAGCGTTACCCCGGTGCCATAGACAGGAGCCTTGATGCGCCGCAGCAGATGCGGCAACGCGCCGATATGATCCTCATGCGCGTGCGTCAGGACGATCCCGTCGAACTTGATTCGACTCGATTCGAGCCACGCAAGCTCCGGGATATATACGCCGGAGCCCAAAAGCGGCTCCTCGGGGAACATCACGCCGCAATCGATAATCACGCCGCGGCCCGCGCACTCGATCACCATCAGGTTGAGGCCGATTTCGCCCAACCCGCCGAGTGCTGCGATTCTAACCGGAGTGGCTGTGGAAGTGCTTTCCGCCATCACCCTATTCCGCCCATCCCACTGCACCAGAGTCCAGTATATAGGGTTGAAAATAAGGCCGAAAGGTCGTTTCCGGCGCGATTTGCGGGGCGCGAGCGGCGGCTGTTCACAGCCAATCCGGCGCTCGCTTGCGTCAGCGCCATGCGGGCGTTAGGTTTCGCTTGCGGAGGTGGAATTCGATGTCGGTGAACAAGGTGATATTGATTGGCAGGCTCGGGAAGGATCCCGAGATTCGCTACACCGCCTCGCAGCAGGCGGTCGGCAACTTCTCGATCGCGACCTCCGAACGCTTTACCGACCGAGGCGGCTCGAAGCAGGAACGCACCGAATGGCACAATATCGTCGTGTGGGGAAAGACGGCGGAGCTATGCGGCCAGTACCTGAAGAAGGGGCGCGAGGTGTATCTCGAAGGGCGCCTGCAGACGCGCAACTATGAAGCCAAAGACGGCAGCGGCAAGCGTTACGTGACGGAGATCGTCGCACAGACGGTGCAGTTCCTGGGCGGACGTCCAGGCGGCGACGACGCCGGAGAGGCGCGCGGTCCAGCCGCAAGCGCAGGAGCCTCGCGCGGGGCCGACGACATAGCCCCGATGGAAGACGAAGACATTCCCTTCTAGAGCGCTGCGCCAAGCGGGAAATCATTGGTGGGGCGCGCCTGCGGCGCCCCCGTCGATCACGGGCGAGGTGCCACTGGCACGCCGCCCGCGCCACTATATCTTTCTTCTAGTATCTAGTTTTCTGGAATTTAGTGGATCAGAAATCTGGTTGATCAGAAGATCACTGGTCGACTCCACATTTTGCGGATGTTATTCCCGCGCGTGGCTGCCGCGCGAGGAATCCCGATTCCGCGCAAGGTCCATATCTCAGTAAAAAGTAAAATCCAAAGTGGCGCGGGCGTCTCGCCCGTGGTTGATGGCGGCCCGGCGGGCCGCCCTACCAATGGATGCGCCGAAGGCGCGGCGGCGCGGGGACCGGCGCATCGGAGGCGCTCAGCGCAATCGCGAAGAAATCCCCGAGCGCGAGCCTGAATTCGGCGATCGCCAATCCCATATGCGAATCGGGAAAAGCGTCGAGCTTCTCCGAAGCTTTGGCATAGAGCTTCGACGCGCCCTCGTGATTTCCGCGCTGCGCGTGCAGGATCGCGACGGCGGCCTGGATTAGTCCCTGGTAGAAGCGCTTATCCTCGCCGTGCGCGTGCTTCCAGATCTCTTCCCACGCCTCGTGGCATTCGAAGAACCGCCCCGCGTTGAACAGCGCGATCCCCTCCTCGAACCATTCGCGATCGAGCTTGCGCGGCATCATTGCCGCCGGTCCGCCTAGTTCTTTTTCGCGCCCGGCTCGAGCTCGACGCGGCACGGTTCGAGCACGCGGACTACCATGTTGTAGAACGCGACGTTCTGGACCAGCTCCATCATCTTGCCGGTGTCGAGGAATTTCGTGCAGGCGCTCCAGGTCGCGTCGGTCACGCGGATCTTTTCGGTTGCCTCGACGGCGTAACGGATCACGGCGCGTTCCTGATCAGAAAATGCCGGCGATTTCTCCCAATCGCCGAGAGCGTTTAGCTGGTCGTGCGAGAGGCCCGCGCGCAGGCCGATGTTCCAGTGATGCGTGAATTCGTACTGTGCGTCGGCGAGGCGACCTACGGTCAGAATCGCGAGCTCGCGGAGCTTCGGATCGATCGCGGTGCCATTGCGCAGCTCTCCGCCGAGCGCGAGAAAGCGGCGCAGGAGCTTCGGCGTGTTCGCGAGAGTGCGAAAGATATTGCCGACAGGCTGCCCGCGCTCGCGAACCAGGTTGTCGTAGATCTCGCGGTCGGCTTCGGGCAGATCCTCACGATTCAAATACGGCACGCGCGCAGCCATGATGAGCCTCACCTACTAGGGAAGTATCTCAATTTGCCGCTTCTTGCATACATCGGCGAAGTCAGGAACGTTGAATGTCACCAGCCCATCGGTCTTGACATTGACATCAGCGAGAACCCGCCGGATTACCCGATCCGCCAAACTCAATGGCCTATAGGATGATCGAGGACGCAGGACCTCGTGGAAGACCTCGGAGAGTGAGTCGTCGCGATAGGGCGAATCGTCCAGCCGCTGGAAGCGGCTCGCCGCCGAGAATTTTGAGAAATCGCGCATGATCGATTCAACGTATCCTTGCCGTCTTGCCATTCTGGTACCGAGCGTCTCGTACAGGATTGGCCAGACCGCCACGAACTGGTTCGCGCGGTTTTCGAACAAGGGCTTGAACGAGCGCTCCGCTTTGGTGTGGTGCGGGTCGCGCGGATCGTACAGAGCAATCAGGTAGCAAGCATCAACGCATAGATACCTCATTCCTCCTCCACGCCATCGCCGGTCGTCTGGACGTATCCGGCCCACGGGGCCGCCTTGCGTTTGCCGGCGACAAATCCACCAACCGTCTTCCCGTTCTTCCGCTTGCCAATCAAATAGAGCCGTGCGCGTTTCGGAGCCACTTTCACAAGCGATCTCGCTATTTCCTCGCGTGAGTCCGAACTGACAAATGTCGCCGCGCTGTCGCCGCACTCGCGCGCTTCGTGTGCGTCGAGCCAGGTGTAAAAGGCGTCGTAATCGCCACGCAAACCGAGATCGTATGAGAGCCAGAATCGCGAGCTTTCCTTAGCCATTGGAATAGTCCTCAGCTTACGCGAACAGCATCTCCGACATCGCGCCGCCCGGCGGGATCATCGGCATCACGACTTCGTCCTTCGGGATCACTACGTCGATCAGCACCGGTCCCGGTGTCGCGAACGCGTCTTTCATCGTCTTGGCGAGGTCCTTCGCGTGCTCGACGCGGAAGCCGTGCGCGCCGTACGCGTCGGCCAGCTTGACGAAGTTCGGCACCGACATCGCGGAGTACGAATAGCGCTCCTGGTAGAACTTCTCCTGCCACTGGCGAACCATCCCGAGGAAATAGTTGTTCAGGATGATCACCTTGATATCGACGCCGTACTGCACCGCGGTGCCGAGCTCCTGGATATTCATCTGGATCGAGCCGTCGCCGGAGATCACGACGACTTTTTTGTCGGGCGCGGCGAACTTGGCGCCGATTCCCGCCGGCAGCCCGTAGCCCATCGTGCCGAGGCCGCCGGAGGTCAGCCACGAGCGCGGATTCTCGAACGGGAACATCTGCGCCATCCACATCTGATGCTGCCCGACGTCGGTGGCGACAATCACGTCGCCCTTGGTGATTCCGTAGAGCTCGTCGATCACCTGGAACGGCGAGATCAGGCCGTCCTTGCGCCCGTCCTTGCCGCCCTCATAGAGCGGCTTGTCTTTTTTCCACTGGAGGATCTGCTGATGCCATTTCTGCCACTCTGTGCGCTTCTTCGCGATACTCTCGCGCCCCTTCACTGCGGCGAGAATATCGACCAGCACCGACTTGATATCGCCGACGATCGGTATATCGACTTTCACGTTCTTCGAGATCGACGACGGATCGATATCGATATGGATGATCGACTCGGCCTTGGGCGCGAAATCCGCGATACGGCCGGTCACCCGATCGTCGAAGCGCGCACCCACCGCGATCAGGCAATCGGTGTTGGTCACCGCCGTGTTGGTACCGTACGAGCCATGCATCCCGAGCATCCCGAGGCGCAGCGCGTCCGACGCCGGCATCGAGCCGAGCGCCATCAGGGTTTCGGTAACCGGGATTCCAAGCCCGCGCGAGAGCTCGCGCAGCTCCGCCGCGGCGCCGGACCATTGCACGCCGCCGCCGACGTAGAACAGCGGACGCGAGCTGTTTTCGATCGCCTCGACCGCGCGCTCGATCTGGCGCGGATTACCGCGAATCGTCGGCTTGTAACCGCGCAGCTCGATCTTGTCGGGAAGCTTGAAGGTGTGCTCCGCGGTCTGCACGTCCTTGGGTAGATCGACCACCACCGGCCCGGGGCGTCCGCTGCCCGCGATATAGAATGCTTCCTTGATAATCCGCGCGACGTCCTTGACGTCTTTGATCAGGTAATTGTGCTTGGTGCAGGGGCGCGTGATTCCGACGATATCGGCTTCCTGGAACGCGTCGTTGCCGATAAGCGAGGTCGAGACCTGCCCCGTGATTACGACCATCGGGGTCGAATCCATGTAGGCGTCGGCGATACCCGTGATGGTGTTGGTCGCGCCCGGTCCCGAGGTAACCAGAACGACGCCCGGCTTGCCGCTTACGCGGGCGAAGCCTTCCGCCATGTGGGTTGCGCCCTGCTCATGGCGGACGAGGACGTGCTTGATTTTGGAGTCGAGGAGCGCGTCATAGGTCGGAAGAATCGCGCCGCCGGGGTAGCCGAAGATCACGTCCGCGCCTTCGGCGATCAGGGTTTCGATAACGATTTGCGCGCCGGTCAGTTTTTTCATCGATCAGCCGTCATTTTTGAAGAAACGCCTCCGAGCAAATCAAGCTACATCACGTTGGCGAAGGGTACAACTTAGGCCACTGCAGAGGCGCTGAGTCACTTTGGTGATTTGCATTACTCGCGATGCTGATCTTTCATTCCCGAGCGTGGTTGCCGCGCGAGCAATCCAGGACAACGGTCCGCTGCACGTGAACCTAGCGCGGAGCACGGTCGCCTCGGGATTTCTCCCTTCGGTCGAAATGACGGATGTGGGCTCAGTGCATGAGTATCCGTAGCCCAACCGAGCCTTCAATCGTCATTCCGAGCCCCTTCTGCGTTGCTCAGGGCAGGCTCCGGCGAGGAATCCCGGGGCGTCCAAGCGCCGAGCCGCACCTTATGCAGTGCCCCCTCATACGGGATTCCTCACGCGCGGCAGCCACGCGCGCGGGAATGACAGACACGGAAGCGGCGTTTTTTCAATAATGCTTCTGCGGATTCAGCGCGCCTTTGCCTAGCTGCGCGTTCTCGACCTCGAAGGTCCGGTCCAGCGGCGCGAACATCCCGGTGATCGTCATCTGCTGTCCCGGCTCGATCTTCTCGAACGTGTCCGCGCCGACGCCCTGGACCACGAAGTTGGGATCATGCGTTTGGACGTACTGCCAGATATCGGGAAAACGCACCCGATCGCTCATCGTATTGACGTAGCCGTCGTTGAGCACGAACTTGTATTTCTTGGTGCCGACACCGAGGGTGACGACCCTTTGATTACCAAAAATCTCGCCCGGCGCGGGCTTGGTTATTACGATCGTTGTCGGGATCGGCATCCCCATCGCTCTCATCTGCGCGCGCGCCGATCGCGCCGAGACCGCGACCAGGCAAAATGCCGCGACGATCGTCATGGCGCCCAGCGCGAGACGCGATAGATATGCTTTCATCCCGGTATTGTCCTTTGATTGTCTGGATGGTCGGATAATCAGGAATCTTAGGGCCTTCGCCCGTGCACGATCAACCGCCGATACGTCGCCGACCGCCGTCGGTTTCGTGCCGATCGGGGTCGTCGGTCGACCGGTCGGCGGATATTCATTGCGCTGCTTTACTAATCTAGCGAGTCTGTAGGTTGGGGTCGCTGCCGTTAATCAGAGGAGCATACGCTCATGCGCGTGAACCCAGAAATCAGGCAACACAGGAATGCCACGCTCTGCGCGATTGCCTTTGTGGCGGCGATATTGACGGCCGTTGCATCGCCCAGGCCCGCCGCCGCGCAGGTCAAGCCGGGCGACGTGATCACTCCCGTGAATGCGCAGCAGGTGCAGAGTCTGCTGAGTCCCGGCAACTACGTCCTGGTGCAGCGCGGGATGCAGCTCGATATCGTGCCGACGTCGAGCACCGATTGGCCGCCGCCCTACAAATCGGCCACCGAAAAGTATCACGCGCAGGTCGCGCTCGCGTCCGACGGCACGCTGCAGCATTACACCGCGGGATTGCCCTTCCCGCTGCTGGATCCGAACGATCCGCAGATCGCGCAAAAAGTGATGTGGAACTTTAGTTTCCGTCCGCTCTACACCGACGACGCCGACATGCGCTACCCGGAGATCGCGAGCTACACGCCGACTTCGGCTCCGGGCTCGCCGACCGGATACTTCACCGTCGGGCACTTCGCCTTCTATAACAACGTCGGCCGGATCGAGGTTCCTCCGGTCCCGACCGATCCGGACGCGCAGGCCAGCGGAATCCGCTATCGCTTCGCGTTCTATCCGTTCCTGGAGCCGGCCACCTTGCGCGGGCTCGGGTTTCTGCGTTTTCGGCATCTCGATCCGAATATCGAGGACAACATCTGGGTCTATAGCTCGCATTCACGCCGCCTGCGCCGCGAGCAGGCTTCGCTGATGTCCGACGCGATCGGCGCGATTCCAGGGTTCGGCAGTGGCGCGGCGCAGCCCTATGTGTCGACGATCGATCCTGATTCCTATTTCGGATTCTCCGCCAAGATCGAGGATTTCAACTACCGCCTGCTCGGCGAGAAGGACATGCTCGCATGCGTACATGCAAAGAGCTCGCCCGAACCCTCCTGCTCGACCGACGGTGGCCACACGATCTGCCCCGAGGACTGGGAGATGCGCCATCTCTATGTAATCGAGGCGATCGCGAAGAACGGCTCGAATGCCGCCATCCCCAAACGGATTTTCTACATCGATTCCGAGGGATGGTTTATCACCGCGTCGGACCAGTACGATCGGGAGGGCAAACTGTGGAAGACGCTGGTGACCTTCAATACCTATCGCGACCGTCCGGTGCCTGACGCCAGGGTCGCAATCTATCCGTACAAGCGGATGTTCCAGCTCGGGCTAGCCGACGAGGATATCGAGCAGAACGCCAGCTCTGTCATCTACATGCCCGGGCCGACCGCGCCGGAGCGCGAGTGCTGGTATATCGACATGGGCGTCGTGAACAATTCGTTCCTGGCGCCCGAAGCGCTAAAGAACGCGGGCCATTAGGCCGGCGGCCTTTCGTCATTCTTCCGGCAGCCTAACTTATGTAAGATAGGGCGTCATTTCCGGGACGGTCGCGGCTCCCGGCCCAACGAAGGAGACACTCATGCGGTCGAATCGAACGGAGCGGATCACCAGACGACTAGGAGTAGCCGCGATACTGGCGCTGGCGGCAGCGGTCTCGGTTCCTGCGTATGCGCAGGTGAAGCCGGGCGATGTGATCACGAAAGCCAACGCAACTCTGGTGCAGAATCTCGTGAGTCCCGGCAACTACACCCTGGTGCAGCGCGGGATGGTGATGGATATCGTGCCGAGCGAGAAGCTCGAATGGCCTCCGCCCTACACCACGGCGACCGAGAAGTATCACGCGCAGGTTGCGCTTGCGCCCGACGGCACTTTGCACAACTACGTCGCCGGACTGCCGTTTCCGTTGCTCGACGCCAACGACCCCGAGATGGCGACCAAGCTGATGTGGAACTTCAGCTATCGTCCGCTCTATAGCGACGACGCCGATCTGCGCTTCCCCGAAATCGCCAGCTACAGCGCCGCCGGTGGCGATCCGCTGAGCTTCTTCACCGTCGGCCACTTCTCCTTCTACAACAACGTCGGCCGGATCGAGGTCCCTCCCGTTCCCACCGATCCCGACGCGGCCGAAAGCGGGGTGCGCTACCGCTTCGGCTTCTATCCATTCCTCGAGCCCTCGGAGCTGCGCGGTTTCGGGATGGTGCGTTACCGGCATATCGACCCCAAGGTCGAGGACAACACCTGGGTCTTTAACCCGGCCAATCGCAGGCTGCGCCGCGAGTCGGTCGACGTGCTGACCGACGCGATCGGAATGCTGCCCGGGTTTTCCTCGGGCGGCGGTGGCGGCGGCTCTTACGGTGGCGGGATGGGTGCCGGCTCGGGCGGTGCTTCGCTGGCTTCTTCGATCGATCCTGATTCCTACTTTGGCTTCGCCGCCAAGGTCGAGGACTACACCTACAAATTCCTCGGCGACAAGAACATGCTCGCGGTGGTCAACGCCAAGACCTCGCCCGAGACTGGATGCCCCTCCGACGGCAATCACACCGTATGCCCCGAGAACTGGGAGATGCGTCATCTGTATGTGGTCGAAGCCGACGCGAAGCCGGGCAACAACTTCTCGATCTCGAAGCGGATCCTCTATGTCGATTCCGAGGGCTGGTTCATCACCGCGTCGGACCAGTACGATCGCCAGGGCAAGCTGTGGAAGACGCTGGCGACCTTCAACACTTATCGCGACCGTCCAGTGCCTGACGCCCGGATCGCGATCTATCCATACAAGCGGATGTTCCAGCTCGCGCTGGTCGATTACGACCTGACCAACTCGAACAGCTCGATCGTCTTCATGCCC
This sequence comes from uncultured delta proteobacterium, assembly GCA_963801665.1. Taxonomy (GTDB): domain Bacteria; phylum Desulfobacterota; class Binatia; order Binatales; family Binataceae; genus JBARDN01. The sequence continues at coordinate 207,403 of CAWDFL010000004.1, forward strand.
GGACCCACCGCGCCCGATCGCGAGTGCTGGTATATCGACATGGGCGTCGTCAACAACTCCTTCTTCACTCCAGAGGCGCTCAAAAACGCCGGCCACTGAGAGAGACAAGGCACGCAGAAACGAAGTGCGCTTCCGGAAACGGGCGCGCACTTTTTTTCGTAGTCTCCTGACCTCTGTAGACTGTCGATTTTCTCGCAAATGCTCCAAGGATGTTATCCTGAGCCGCAGGCGAAGGATCTCCGCGAAGCGATTAGTGCAACCAATCCGGGTTATTCGCACTAATCGCTTCGCGGAGCTCCTTCACGGAGCCTGCCCTGAGCAACGCCGAAGGGGCAACCTTCGTTCAGGATGACGGACAAGAATTCGGCATTTATCGACAGCCGCTTGAAGGCGTGGGGTAGCTGGGCTCTTCGGCGGCGGATGATCGTCATTGCGCGAGCAGTGACTTCCGCATTTGCTGGCTCTGGCTGGCCGGATGAAGCCACACATCCATAATCGCGGCGCATAAGGATGCGTCGTCGACCTCGCCCTGGCTGCGTCCGTTGTAATACAACAGCGTCTTCGATTCTTTCGGACAGAAAATCACGATCTGGTCGCCGGACTTCACACTCGGCATCAGGCGCCTTAGCTCCTGGCGCCAGGCCTCCAGTTGTGCGGCGTCGCCCAGCTTGAGCCTGCTCATCTCGTCCATCGAGGTCTTGACGAGAGTGTCGGCGCTGACGCTCTTGCCGGCCTCGAGGTCCAGCGCGTGCGGCTCGGCAGGAATGAACTTATCGCCGACGACCCACAAGGTCGCGTCGTAAACGCGGATTCCCCAAATCGTATGACGACCGCGCCCGAGCGGACGGATTCCGGGCGCCTGCGACTGCACGGGCGCGGGCAGCGGTTTGGGAACTATTGGCGATGCGGCGAACGCGGCAACCGTCGTCAATATCAGCGCCGCGAAAGCGGACATGAGTTTGAAGCGCAATCTCGGATAGGTTGTCATCGGCACCCGACCGTCATAGACAGACCTCCAACAACTCGACGCGTGACCATAGCCGATCCGCCACGCCAGCGGCCATAGCAGATAATCCATCGCAGCGGTCGGGTGCTTCACTTCAGAAGTTGAAACAGATTGCTGTAATCGTCGGTCCACGGACGGATGCGGCGGAGATGCTCGCGCGATTCGAGGTGGGGGGCGATCTCGCTCTTGCCGAGCACCTTGTCATTGCGCGCGAGCAATACCCAATCGCTCGACCAGTTCACCATATCTTTCTCGTCAACATGCACGAAGCCGTAGCGCAGGTTGAGCGTCCGGCTATGCTCGGCCAGCACGGGACGGAGATCGAAATTCAAATTGGAGATATGTACCGCCAGAACACCGTCCGGCTTTAACTCGCGCAGATAAATCCGCATCGCTTCGAGGGTCAGAAGATGGGTCGGAATCGTGTCACCATTAAACGCGTCGATCACCAGCACGTCGAACTGCTGCGGATGGCCCGCTGCCAATTCACGTTCCATCGAGAGGCGCGCATCGCCCGGGACTATTGTCACTTTCGCGCTCGAATCGTGAAGATAGGTGAAATACCCCTCGGAGCTGGTGGCGACGTTCGATGTCCGCCGGGTTTATTTCATAGAAACGAAATGAGTCTCCCGGCCTTCCCCACGCCGACATCGCGCCAACGCCAAGGCCCACCACTCCGACGTGCATCGCGGAATTCCCGGCCTGCGCGCGCTGCGGATCATTCATCATTACCAGCCCTATTCCGCTGTCAGTGCCGTAGTAGCCGGTCGGATAGTAATGAAGCTGCGGATAGCGCGAGGAAAAGAATTGCTTGCCATGCTCGATCTGCCCGTTCATCAGCTTGTGCGAAACCCAGGTATTGTCCGGCGCGTCTTCCTCGAGCACGCGGAGCACGCCGTAAAAGTTACGCGAGATCCAGAGCGCATGACGCGTCGCGATCGCGATGGTTTGCACATAGACGATTGCCAGCATCACGGCCGCCGCCACCATCGATCCCTGGGTGACGATTCCGGGCCGCGCCATCCATCGCGGCGGATTCTTCTGTCTGATGAAGAGGACGACGGCCGCGACCACCGCGATCGCGATAACCGCGTATGTCCCCGGCTGCGCAACCGTTCCTGCCACTGAGGGTAGTATCGCCGCCGCGGCCAGAATGGCAGGACCGGCCCACAGCGAGCGCCGAAAGAGCCACGATCCTCGGTCGCGCATCAGCGAAATCGTCATCAAAATCAGGCAAGTCCAGGCCGCGAAACGAAAATCAACGAACTCGCGGAACAACAGCGGCGCGAACACGACGGAAAAGATGCCGCCCAACGCACCGCCCGCCGACAGCATCAGGTAGAAGGCCGTCAGATCGCGTTTATGCGGTTTCAGGCGAACGAGCTCGCCGTGACAGACCATGCATCCGGCGAACATCAGCACCAGCACGTTTGCGATTTCCAGCAGCATCCTGACTGTCGTGACCGAGAGCGCCGCACTCGCGATAAACGCGGAGATTGGATCGATAAAAATCACGAGCACCAGGTTCGAGAAAATCGCCGCGCCGAAAAGCGGCTGGAAAATCTCGCGCCGGTACCACCTGTTGCTGTCGAAGCAAATGATGAACGAGAACAGGTAGAGCCCGAGCGGCAGGATCCACATGAAAGGAATCGGCGCCACATCCTGCATCATCTGGCCGGTCGCGCCATAGAGCAGAAGCGATGCGCACGCAGGCAGAGCGATCCACAAGGCCCATACGGGGCGGTTCGAATCCGGCTCCGAAGCATCTTTGTCTCGCAACTTGCCTGGGATGGAGCTGCGAAGCGGGAGCGCGCACCAGGTGATGCCAATCGCAAAGATCAGATACAAAATGAACCACAGATTTGCCTGCGCCCTCAGGCCCAGATTCGGCTCGACCGCGAACGGGTAAGTCAGCAGGCCGAGCAACGAGCCGAAGTTCGAAACGGCATAGAGCCGGTACGGAGATTTCTCGGGAAAGCTCAGCGCGAACCATGACTGCACCAGCGGAGCGGTCGCGGATAACGCGAAGTACGGCAGACCGATACTCGCGGACAGCACCATCAGGATACGCACGATCGGAAAATGGACCCGCGCCGCTTTCCATCCGGCGCCCGGCAGGATCGGCGACTTCGACCATATCGCGAGTGTCGTCATCGCGAGGACGCAGATCGCGATCAACCCGAGATGGACGATCATCTGCCGGCTCGGGCTCATCCGCGTGCCGACGAAATGCGCATACGTGTATCCCGCCAGCAGCGCGATTTGGAAAAATAACAGGCAGGTCGTCCATACGGTCGTCGAGCCGCCGAACCATGGCAGGATGTACTTGGCGATCATCGGCTCGATCTGAAACAGCAGAAACGCACCGATGAAAATCGTTGCGGTGTATCGCAGACTGGGCATTCGGATGCGCGACGGACAGATTGCGCGCGTGGATCAGTAGCGCAGGACGAACTTGATATCGCCCAATCTCACCTGGCTGCCGCTGCTTAGAAAGGCGGAGCCGTGAATCTGGCGATCGTCAACGAAGGTGCCGTTGGTCGAGTTCAAATCCATCAGCTCGAATCCGCCGTTGCGCTTTAGCAAACGCGCGTGCGCCCGAGAGATGCTGGCGTGCGGGATCACAATATCGTTGTCCTCGCCGCGCCCGAGCGTGACTTCGTCCTTCAGCAGCGCGTACTCGGAAGCGACTGGACCTGCGGCGTTCATCGTCTGGAGCCTGGCACCGCTCGATCCTCCCGCGCCCGACGACGCCGTGGGCGGCGAGGGTGGCGCGGTGCGCGGAGATATCGGCGCCGAAGAGGGACGAGCCACAGTGCGCTGAGCACCGGCAGGAGCCATTGGACGCGACTGTGCCTCGACGATAGCTTTGAGTTCTTCCGTCGAGACGCCGAAACGGATTCGCGAGAGCCCGAACAACGCAAGGATCGCGATCAGCGGCACCGCGCCATTCCACCATCTGAAGGAAAGCTGATTCAGCCCCGTTCCCGTAGTGTTCGCGCCTGCGGCGCCCGTGCTGCCCTCGGGCTCGTTGATGGCTGCGCCGCCGATTCCGCGCACCTGGTAGCTGGTGTTGGTGGTCGCGGTCTCGCCGTTGAAGGTCACTTGCAGCTCAACGGCGCGATTGGTGCCGTCTTCGATCGGCCGCGGCGTTTCATAAGTCAGCGAGTATTCCGTCGCGATCGAATGACCGATCTCCCGGACCAGCGACGCGAAGCGTCCTTCCTCGGTGATGATGTTGTAGGACTTGCCGTGGGTCGCATCGACGATCTCCTGATACTCGGGCGCGATGAACGGCGGCGGCACGACCGCATAGAGAGTGAGTCCATTTTTCTTGAGCAACGCGGCAACCTTGGTGCCGGTCTCGGAGGTGACTTGCTCGCCGCGTTTGTGATGATCCCAGAAGGCCTGGTCGTGCTGCGTGTTCTCGGAGCCGTCGCCGTCATGATGAGGCGGCGCGTCGGTCACGATAATGATGATGCCCTCGGCTTCCGGGCGGAACGGAAATGACGCGGCATAGGCGAGCGCGTCGAGCTGGTCTTCGGGGATGTCGCCGCCACCGCCCGCGTGCAGGCCGCTCACCCAATCGGTGAACTCGTGCACGTTCGAGGTCATCTTGTTGCGATACGGACAGTTGCAATCGGGATATTGCGAGACCACGTAATCTTCGAAGGTCACGAGGCCGAGGCGGTAGTCGCGGCTATTGGACTGCAAGTCCTGCGCGAAGGTGATGATGTTCTGCTTGACCGCATCGATGTACGGCTGCATCGATTCGGTGACGTTCGAGCACGAACACGATATCGACCGGTCGCCCCTGCCCTACTCCGCGGAAATCGACAATCTTGGCCTGCTTGCCGTCCTCAAAGACTTTCACATTGTCGGGCTGCAGATTTCCGACCGGCTGCCCGTTGGAGTCGGTCAGGCCAAAATCGATTTGCACGCCGCCGTCGCTGTCGAAGTGTTCGAGGCCCGGATTGCCGATCGAAAGCTGCAGCGTCGCGCGCGCCGCGGGCGCGATCATCATCGCACAGGCGAACGCACAGATGGCCAGCAGGCGGACGACGACGCGATTTAGAATCGAGGTCATGTTCAGGGATGATTCTCCGGATCGACCCTGCGGTCAGTCAATACCGCGGGCGAAACGAATTCCCGCCACGCGCGTCTTGAAATTGTGTTTCATTGCCTTCGTGGATACGCTAGGTTATCCGAAATCTTTTACCAATTCTCTTTGCATACGGTTATCGAGTGAAGAAGTTACGTACCTACTCGGCTGTAGCGGCGCTGATCGCGCCGGTCCTGCTTATCTGCCTGGTGCTCGTAGGCTCGATGGACGGTCGCGCCCATGCGCAGCTCGCCAACGCCATCGGCAACAATGGACTGGTGCAAGTGGGGTTCGTCGCTAATCTCCAGTTCCCGACCAGCGAGCCGACCCCGAATCTCCAGCATATCTTCGTCAACGTGGTTGCGGTGCGGCTGAATCCGAAACCAACTGGCAGCAGCACCAAGTTCCCGGCCGAAGACAATCCCAAATGGGTGACGATCACAATCCCGTCGGGAACCGGAGTTGGGAATGCCGGCCGTCCCGGCGACTTGCAGATCGATCTACTGGCCGGTCGAACTCAATTGCAGCTCTTCAACACCGGTAAAGCCCGGACCGAAACCTATCACAGCATCGAATTGTCGCTCGACACGACCAACCCCGGCTACGTCGTTCCGGTTTGCTCGTCGGTCGCCGGAACTACTCTCGAGGGATGCACCGCGACGCCGCTGACGCTCAATAATCCGACCAACCAGATATCGTTTATCGCCACCGACCCAGTCGTGGTGCAGAAACAGGCCGTGACGACGCTCGCGTTGCAGCTTAATTTCCAGATCAACTACTTGCCGGCCATCCAAGGACAACCGTACGTCGGCACGGTCACGATTGCTCAGGTGTCACCCCAGGCCTACGAAGCGACCATCTCCGGTACCGTCACGGGAGCAGGCTCCGGAATTCAGAAGAAGAAAGTCCGCAGGCTAACGCTGAGCGTCGAGCAGCAAGGCACCAACAACGTGATCGCTTTCGCCAACGTGATCAACAGCAAGTATTCGATCGCGGTGCCCGCGCCTCCTCCTGGCAGCGGCGCGGGCGCGTCGTACGACTTGTACATCTCGGGTGGCGGAGTTTCCTACGAGGCGACCCGGATCACCGGACTTTTTGCGGGCGCCTCGCCCACGGTGGATTTCACTCCCACCAAGGTGATGAGCACCCAGGGCAATCTCGCAGGCACGATCACCGACATGTGCTCCAAGGCGCCACTAATCGGCGCAACGCTGCAGTTACTCATCCCTCCCGACTCGAATTCGACAGCGGATTGCGTGACGACGCCAACTGACTGCGTCAGTGTCGCCACCGCGAACACCGGCAATGCGGGCACCTACCCTCTGCCGGGAACCGTGACCACGCCAGCGCCCTTTTCCAACGTCCCAGTTAACCCGTCTTCTTCGCCCTACACGATGGAGATCTCGGCGCCGGGATATAATTCAATCGTCGATAACGACGTTTTCGCCACCACCAAGAAGACCGGCGGGAAATGCCTGGCCAGCAGCTCGCCGCCCGGATGCAATTACGCGCTGCCTACTTCCTATCTGACCGGCTCGCTCAATTTAGCCGCGGCGCCCGCCACCGGGACCTACACGATGGTCCAAGTGTTCGCCGAGAACCAGGGGACCAACAATCTGGTCAGCGCTCTGACCAATCCGCTGATCATCCGGCCGGGCAACGACAGCGCAACCTTCACGATCAACGTTCCGGCCAACCAGGCCGGCGCACCACCGTCGAATATCCAGGGGGCGGCGAACCTCGATCTGTTCGCGCAGGCGATCGATCTCTACGCGGGCGCGAGCGACCCGTATCCCGGCCACAACATCATCACCGCCGCGAATATCGGGGCACCGACCTCCTATTGCGAGACGGTCACTCCGCCGGATGACACCCTGTTCCCGAGCGCCGAGACCATGGACTGCATCGGCCACGGTAGTATCAGCGGAGTTCTGAATAACCCGGATATCAACACCTTCGTCGAGATCTCCAAGAACTATAATGGCACTGGAGATGTGCAGCTCTATTCGGCCGCGCCGGTCTCTCTGCTCAATCCCGGCTCTGCCAACCCTAATCCTCAGGTCGGTAATGGTTACACCTTCTGTGTCCCTCCCGACTCCTACACGCTGACCAGGTACGAAGGCGCGACGCCGGTCGAGAGTCCTACGGCGGTTGCGACGCAGTCGATCACGGTGGTTCCGCCTCCCCTGCCAGTGCCGTCGAGCTCGCCGACTCCGTGCCCGACGACCTGTCAGGATGCCGGCAGTTCGACCTGCCCGGGCGTCTGCGGCAACACCTCGGCGACGCCGTTCTGAGCATGCTTGTGAATCGGCTGACAACAAATGTCCGCGGCCGAATTCGGCTGGCGCTGGTGCTGGCGTGGATCACCACGCTGGCGTCGTGCAACGCCAGTTCGACGGGAGTCTCCGGCTTCGTCGGCAATACGCCACCCACGGCGCCCGAGACGATCTTTAAGGTCCTCGGGACGGTGGGGACGCCGTTTACGCTGCTGATTTCGAATTCGCGGTCGTCGTGGCAGGTTCAGGGCAACATTCCACTCAATGTCACGATCATCAACAATCCGCTCGTCAGCAGCGGACTTACCCCGGCACGGCTCGTCGCCACCAAGCTCGCGAATGACGCGAGCCTGCTGAGCCTTCAGGCCGCCAACGGTTTTCATGTGGTCTCCGCCTCATCGACTACCGCGCCGTACGGAACCGTCACGATTCAGACCGGAACGTCGTTGGCGGCAATCGCGCCGGCGGCATCGCCCGACTTGCGGATTTTCGTGTACGGCCCTTTGGGCGAACGGTTCACCGGATTGATCGAGGACTCGAAGGTTGGTTTTGCTGTCAACCAGCGGGTGCCCGCGCTGTTCCTGTTCGATTCACCCAACGGAAAGATTGACGGAAACTTTACCCAGGTTCAGAGCTTCGGGCCGTTTGCGATCAATATGAGCTTCAACGGCCTCATCGTCGCGAACGCGCACGGCTTTCCCAACGTGATAATTCGCCAGCCATGATGACCGAGACTTTGTCGCCCATCGCCGTAGCACTGACCCGGTGCGCCTCGCGCGTATATCGAATCCAATTGACAGAGCGGCTTTTTCGGAATAGTTAGCCGTTCAATGCATCAACGCGGACGGTAAGTAGCCGCGGGCTTGGCTCTTTTGTAGTTTCCGAATCTGTATGAGATCGCCTCTATTTCGCCGCGTTCTGCTGGTGATAGTAATTATCGCGATTGCCGCGGCGATCGTGCCCGCGCTTCACTACTATCACTACTTCGAAAGCCATGTCTCGACCGACGACGCCTACGTCGATGGAACCGTGGCGCTGGTTTCCTCGCGGATCTCGGGAACCGTGACCAATCTCTACGTCGAAGATAACTGGACGGTTACCGAGGGCGAATTGCTGCTCACGCTGGACCCGCGCGACTACGAGGTCCGGGTCGAACAGGCGCGCGCGCAGCTTGCCCGCGCACGTCAGTCGGTGGACGAAATGTACGCCGGCGTCGACGCGGCGCAATCGGGCGTGCGCCTGGCCGAGGGCCAGCTCAACCAGGCGAAAATCGATTACGCGCGCGCCAAGGAGCTCAGGGCGCAGGGAATCGTTTCCGCGGAGTTTTACGATCAGGCCGAGACCGCGCTCAAAGTCGCAAGCGCCAACTCCGCGCTGGCGGAGCATCAGCTCACCCAGTCACAGGCCGCACTTGGCGCGGAAGTCGACGATACCGACCACTCCCGCTACGACCGTCCGATCGTAAAGCAGGCCGAGGCGGCTCTGGAAGCGGCCAAGCTCGATCTTGCCTACACGAAAATATACGCGCCATTCGCGGGAATCGTAACCCACAAAACCGTCCACATCGGCCATCGCGTTCAGGTCGGCGAACCGCTGATGGCGGTGGTGCCGCTTAAGCATCTGTACGTCACCGCCAATTTCAAGGAAACTCAGCTAACCGACGTGCGTGTCGGCCAGCAGGCGACGGTCGAGGCGGATATCTACCCCGGCTACATTTACCGCGGACACGTCGACTCGATCAGCATGGGCACCGGCGCCGCGTTCTCGCTGCTGCCGCCCGAAAACGCGACCGGCAACTGGGTCAAAGTGGTGCAGCGCGTGCCGGTCAAGATTGTTTTCGATCAGGACATTCCCGCCGACAAACCGCTGCGCCTGGGATTGTCGGTCGAGGTCGCGATCAACATCGGCAACACGCGCGGCTCGCTCCTGTCTTCGCTGGTCCAAGGACGCTTCGAGCACAACGGCACCGTCTCGCCGAACGAATCGCTCAAAGAGCAGCCGATGCCGTCGCCCGACCCGCAGGGTCGGCAACAACCTTCCGATGGTCAGCATCGCCAATTCCTGCACGGTTTGTTTCATCATGATCGATAGGGACCGCTTCGGCCTGACACGCGTGTCAGGTGAATTGCCTTCGACCGCCCCGATGTATTAGCCTTCGATGGCTGCGCATATGATGCGCGCCGCCCTCAATGATCGATCTCCACGACATCGGCGTCCGGCTGGCCGCCTATCTCGACACCCGTCTCGCAAGCCTGCGCGTGCTCGCAAGCGGATGGGAGACCACCGTATTCGAGTTTGCGCTCGGCAGCGCGTCGCCCCGCTTTCGGGAGATTCCAGTCGGAGCGCCTCTCGTCCTGCGCTTCTACCAGGGAGCGCAAGCGGACGATAAAGGCACCCGCGAGAGCATGACTATCGAGCGCCTCTCCGCGGCGGGCTTTCCCGTTCCGCATCCTTACGCGTTCGAGCTGGATCATTCCGCGCTCGGAGCGCCGTTCCTGGTGATGCAGCGCCTCGACGGCGGTCCGCTGTTCACAACCCGCAGCTTTCCCGAGGCGTTCAAGACTTTCTCACTGGGGTTTTTCGGCTTCGTGCGCGCGCAGGTGAACCTTCATCGGATGAATCCGCAGGATTCCCGGCTGCGCGATATCCCGCGCGCCTACGAAACCGGGCTGACCACGCCGGGAACGCCGATGCTCGATCGTGTGCTCGCGATTATCGCGGACCGCGTCGAGAAAGGTCCGCTGCCAGGACTTCGCGATGCGCTCGGACGGCTCAGCGCCCGCGCCGGCGCATACCGGGTTGCGGAGCCCTCGCTGATCCACATGGACTACCATCCGAGAAACGTCGTGGTGCGCGCGACGCATCTGTCCGGGGTTATCGATTGGGTCAATACCGACGTGGGCGACCGCCATCTCGACGCCGGAATGACGGCGGCGATTCTCTCATCGTCGGCATTCGATCATCCTCGATGGATCCGCGACAACCTTATCGGCAACGCGCTACGCACGTCGTTCGCCGGGCTTTATGTGCCTCTATATCACGCGATGAACCGGCTCGACTTCGAGCGCTTCCGATACTGCCAGGCGGTCGCCGCGATGCTGCGGCTTTCGATGATGGGGATGATGCAGGTGCGCGGCGCCGAATCGCAGGGCTACAGACCCGAAGCGATGTCCGAAGTGACTCCCGGCGTGATTCGTTTGCTCTCGCGCTTCGCCGAGCGAAAGAGCGGAGAGCGCGTGCGCCTCGAGATGGCTGCGCAGCCCGCGTGATGCCCATGAAAAAATGCTCGATCGCCGCCCTGCTCGCGCTGACCTGGCTGATGCTAATGCCGCCGCCGAAAATGCCGCCGGTGAAAGACAAGAATGGCGACTATGAAGTCAACCTCGCGATGCCCATAACGAAGTGGGCTTTGTTCGCGACCTATCGTAATGAGGCCGCGTGCCGCGGCGACCTGAAGGACAAGCCGAGCTACTTCATCTGTATCGATAAGAGCAATCCCTCATTCCGCGCCGCCGCGATCGCCGAAACGCAAAAAGCGCGACAGCATCAGGCAACGACCGCGCGCCCGATCCAACCGCCGCAAGCTCCGCCAAAAAACTGATCCGGTTGCGCTCCTGAAATCGCGCGGCTTAGGCGCGCAACAGCTCACGCAGTACGAACGGCAGAATTCCGCCGTGCCGGATGTACTCGATCTCCTCGGGGGTATCGACTCGCGAGATAACCTCGAACTGCTTGGTTTTGCCCGCTTCTTCCGCGCGCACGGTCAGACGCTGGCGCTGCTTGATACCGCCGCTGGTCCCGCTGATCGAATAAACCTCGCGCCCGGTGAGTCCCAGTGATTCGCGGCTCTCGCCCGGCAGGAACTCGAGCGCCAGCACGCCCATCCCGATCAGGTTGCTGCGATGAATCCGCTCGAAATTTTCCGCGATCACCGCCTTCACTCCGAGCAGCAGCGTTCCCTTGGCCGCCCAATCGCGCGACGAGCCGGTGCCGTACTCCTTGCCCGCGATCACGATCAGTGGAACGCCTTCTTTGCGGTAGCGTTCCGACGCGTCGAAAATCGTCATCTGCTCGCCGTCGGGCAGATGCACCGTGAAGCCGCCCTCGACACCGGGAACCATCTGATTGCGCAACCGGATATTGGCAAACGTGCCGCGCATCATCACTTCATGATTTCCGCGCCGCGCTCCGTACGAGTTGAAGTCGGCGGGCTTGACGCCGTGCGCGATCAGATATTTTCCCGCGGGCCCGTCGGCCGCGATCGATCCCGCCGGCGAAATGTGGTCGGTCGTCACGCTGTCGCCCAGAACCGCTAGCGCGCGCGCTCCCGAGATATCGGTGAACTTGCCGGGCTCCGCGGTCACGCCGTCAAAGAATGGCGGCGCTTTGACGTACTCGGAGTCTTTTTCCCACTGAAAGAGGTTGCCCTTGGGAACCGCCAGGCTGCGCCAGCGCTCGTCGCCCTCGAACACCTGCCCGTACTCACCGCGGAACATCGCGGAATCGAGCGAGCTCGCGACCGTGCTCGCGATCTCTTCGGCCGACGGCCATATGTCGCGCAGATAGACCGGCTTGCCCTGCGGATCGGTTCCGAGCGCCTCGTGATTCAGATCGATATTCATCGTTCCGGCGATCGCATAAGCGACCACCAGCGGCGGCGACGCCAAATAATTGAAGCGCACCGATGGATTGATTCGTCCCTCGAAATTGCGATTTCCGCTCAGCACCGCCGCGGCGACCAGATTCCCTTTCTTCACCGCGTCGGCGATATCCTCTTCGATCGGGCCGCTGTTGCCGATACAGGTCGTGCATCCGTAGCCGACCAGGTTGAACTTGAGCTTCTGCAGCGGTTCGAGCAGCCCCGCGCGCTTCAGATATTGCGTGACGACCTTAGAGCCGGGCGCGAGGCTGGTCTTCACCCACGGCCGCACCGTGAGTCCGCGTGCGGCGGCTTTTTTCGCGAGCAGCCCGGCCGCGACCATCACCGAAGGATTCGAGGTATTGGTGCAACTCGTGATCGCCGCGATTATCACCGAGCCGTGCGTGAGCGAGAACTTGTGCTCGCCGCGAGTCGTGCCGACGCTGTGCGCCAGATGCCCGAGGTCCGCGGTATTCACGCGCTCGTGCGGAGCGAGGCCGGGATTCCCGCCTTCGGAAACCCAGCGCTCGACGAGCTTCGGATCGACAGTGACATGATGCGCAACTTCCTTGGCGAGATCGCGTCGGAACGTGATCTTTGAGGCGTGCAGCGGCACGCGATCCTGCGGACGCCTCGGACCCGCGAGGCTAGGCTCGACCTCCGCGAGATCGAGATCGAGCACGTCGGAGAAATGCGGCTCCGGCGTCGCCTCGGTTCGGAACAGCCCCTGCTCCTTGCAGTAAGCCTCGACCAGGTTGACCTGCTCCTCGGAGCGGCCGCTCATGCGCAGATATTTGAGCGTCTGATCATCGACCGGGAAAAATCCGATCGTCGCGCCGTACTCGGGCGACATGTTTCCGAGCGTCGCGCGATCGGCGACCGGCAGCGCGCCAAGCCCCGGGCCGAAATACTCGACGAACTTTCCGACCACGCCCTTCTTGCGCAGCATCTGGGTGACGGTCAGCACCAGGTCGGTCGCCGTCGCGCCCGGATGCATGCTGCCGTGCAGGCGAAATCCGATCACTTCGGGAATCAGCATCGGAATCGACCGCCCGAGCATCGCTGCCTCAGCCTCGATTCCGCCGACGCCCCATCCGACCACGCCGAGTCCGTTGATCATCGTCGTATGCGAGTCGGTGCCGAGGACAGTGTCGGGATAAGCGCTGCCATCGCGCGAGCCGAATACCACCGGTGCGAGATATTCGAGGTTCACCTGGTGCACGATTCCGGTGTCGGGCGGGACGACGCGAAAATCGTCGAACGCGCCCTGCCCCCAGCGCAGGAACAGGTAGCGCTCGCGGTTGCGCTCGAACTCCATGCGCGCGTTGATCGCAAACGCGTCGGCGCTGCCGTACGCATCGACCTGCACCGAATGATCGATCACCAGATCGACCGGCTGGAGCGGATTGATTTTCGCCGGGTCGCCGCCGAGGCGCTTGATCGCGTCGCGCATCACCGCCAGATCGGCAACCACCGGCACGCCGGTGAAATCCTGCAACAGCACGCGCGCGGGCCGAAACGAGATTTCGCGCTGCGAGGGCTTGCCGTCCCATTTCGCCAGCGTCTCGACCTGCTCGGCGGTTACGTTGACACCGTCTTCGCGCCGCAGCACGTTTTCGAGCATCACTCGAATCGAGAACGGGATTTTCGCAAGCGTGAAGCCGCGACGCTCCAGCGCTTCGAGCTTGTGGATTGTCCAGGATTTACCGCCCGATTTGAGCGTCGAACGCGCGCCGAAACTGTTGGTCGCCATGCGACCAGAATAGCGCGCGCGGGCCGCCGATCAACCGCGTCTGGCGTGCGCGGCGCGCGCTGGAGCGGGACCCGGCAGGCCGTCGAAGACCAGAGCGCGGCCGTCGGAATGAAAACGCATCGCGGCAAGCATCCCGACGCGCGACGAGGCGAGCGCCGGCTCGCCGTCGATCGTGTCGAGCACGATCTTCGGACGAGCTTCGAGCAGCGCCGCGACCGCCGCGCTGAACGCGTCGTCATCGAGCGCGCCCATCGTCACCAGCGCGCGGCTCGCGAGTCCAAGCACGGCCCTGCCCGCGCGCAGGACGACGATATTCGCCGCGTCGCGGGCGACGCCGCATCCGGGAAGCATCGCGCCGTAGGGGTTAGCCGGATCGGCGGCGCTGATCGCGATCGGCTTCTCGCGCGCGGGATTGAGAGCGCGCGCCTCGCGCAGCATCTCGACCGCTTCGGGCAGCGCGTATTGCTCGGCGGAGAGCGTGCGCACGAACCATCCGCGCCGGATCGTACCGCCGTACTCCAGCCGTCGGAGCGCGAACGAAACCTCATGCCAGCTCATCGCCGACGGTTCGAGCGCGAGCATCTCGCGCGAGAGAATTCCGTTGCGCGCTAGCAGGCGCATCGCGAAGTCGCGCGCCGGGTCCGCATCTTCAAGCTCCCTCGGCGACGCTTCGGCGGCGGCTTCGATCACGCTCCATCGTCCCGAGAAGCTCGACTTGAGCCGCGCGCGAATTGCGGCATCATGGCGAGTGAAGCCGCGCGGCGACGCGCTCTCGATCGCATCGGCAGTAGATGGATCAGCCGCCAGCATCCGGAGCGGTGCGAAGCTGTCGTTACTCGCGAGGCCGCGCGCAGCCAATCGCCACAGCGCGGCGAGCGTGTCCCGTTCGGACAGATTCGCCCGCTCGGAAACCTGGTCGAGGTACTGCGCGCCGCCCGCGCGCAACGCCGCGATAATGCTCTGCTCGCGCGGATCATCGAGTTCTGCGGATGCGGCAGCACCCGGAATCTCGGCTCGCCGCGCAATAAATGTGATCAGGTCGGGACTGGTGCGGACTTCGCCGGGCTGCGCGACCGCGGCCCATCGCATCTGTCCGCCAAGGCAGACGACATCGAGCATTTCGGGGCGGTAGCCGCGGATACGCGCGGGCAGAATCGCGCGCTCCCAGAACCCCGGCGCATACGCGAGGCCGGAAAGCTGTTCGAGGACGGCGGTCACTCCCGTAGCGTCGGCGGAAATGTCGCCGCCGCCAACGTACATCCATCGCAGTCGGAACGCCGCGAACTCATGATCGGCGCACGGCTCGATTTCGGCGCGCACGCGCGCCAGCGTCATCCGATGTATCCGTTCGAGGTTGTAGCGCTCGCACCACTGCGTCGCCGTCGAGGAAGTGAAATGGCCGCGAAAGGTGGCGCCGCTTGCTTCGAGGGCGGGCAATACGCGCTCTATCACTTGCGCATCGAGATGGAGCCGCCGCGCAAGCCCGTCCGCGGTTATCGGGCCCGAGGTCTTGAGCGCGCGCCGGACGATCTCCTGCTGCGCGGCGTCTGGATCTGCCGGGGCAAACTCCGGTCCGTCGATAATCTCCGATCCCGGATACGCCGCCGCGAATATCGCGGCATCCTCCGGAGCGATAAAAGCCTCGGCGCCAAGGCGAACAATCCGCGCGATGCGTTTTTCGCGCGCGAGTTCCTCGAGCATCGCACGAGCGCCGTCGCCTGCACGATCCTCGATCTCGCGGATGCTGAGCGCGCCGTGCGCGCGAATCAATTCGTAAAGCTCGTCGCGACTTCGCGCGCGATAGCCGAGCGCCATGCCGGTCACTTCGGCGGCGACAGCGCGCACCGCGTCTTCGGCGAGCATCTCCGACAAATCCTCGCTGCGGAACACGTCCTCTGCCATCCCGCGATTCATCGAAACGGTGCGGCTGCGGCGATTCGCGCGCTCGCCGCCGTCGAGGAAGGAGTAGTCCCACGCGAGCAGCAGGCGATGCGCAAACACCGAAGGCGAAACCGAATCGACGTAGACCGCGCGCACGGAACCGTCGGCGACTCCGGCGAGCACGCGCTCCATCCGGTCGGCGTCCGCCGATTCGGTCAGACACTCGCGCATCGTCTCGGCGACGATAAAGTGTTCCGGAATCTCGATCGCCGGCGGACGATTCTCGAAACATGCCTGCTGCTGCGGGAAGAGCGCGGCAAGCGCCTCCTGCGAGCGCAGGCGCTGAATCCACGCGGGAATCCGCGCACCGCGCGCGGCGCGGATAACCGTCAGCGCGCGCGAAGCGACGTGGCGAAAACGAACCTCGAACATCGGCGCCGCGATCATCGCCTGCTCGAGAACGCCGCGCGCGCTACGCGCGGGCAGCATCGCGAGCGTCTCTTCGATCGGAAAACTGTGGCGGGAATTGAGCGCGATCAACACGCCGTCGTCGATCGCCGAAGCCTGAATCTCGAAATCGAACGATTGGCAGAGCCGCTTGCGCAGCGCGAGTCCGAGTCCTCGATTGAAGCGGATTCCGAACGGCGCATGAATCACGATCTGCGTGCCGCCCAGGCCGTCGAAAAAGCGCTCGACCACGATCGTTTTCGAGTCCGGAATCGCACCGAGCGCCTGAAGGCCCCGCCGCACGTAATCGACCGCCTGGGCTGCCGCGGACTCGGTAAGCGCGCACTCGTCCGCCAGCCATCGCGCGGCGCCGGCGTCGCCGCCGCGTTCGATCCGCGCCGCGATTTCATGCCGCAGCTCCGCGATCTCAGTCGACAGCGCGTACGACCTACCGCCCGCTTCGGTCAGCCAGAACGGCAGTGTCGGCGCCATCCCGGGCGCGGCCTCGACCATCAAGCGCCCGCGCGAGATGCGCTGGATCTGCCACGGCATCGAGCCGAGTGCGAACACGTCGCCGCGCGAGGACTCCTGCGCGAAGTCCTCCTCGACGTCGCCGATCTTGCGCCCCTCGGATTCGATCACGACATCGTAGTTGCCGCTCTCGGGAATCGTTCCGCCCGACATGATCGCGGCCAGGCGCGCGCCGCGCCGAGGACGAATGCGATGATTAGTTCGGTCGAAAAAGATTTTCGGCGCCGCGCCGCTGATTCGCTCCGGCAGCTCCGTCGCCATCTGCTCGACCAGCCGCGCGAGGCTTTCCGCGTCGAGACCGCCCAAGTTGTACGCGCCGCGCAGGATGCGCAGCAACTCAGCCTCGCTGATCTCGTCCTCTTCGGCCGCGATCGCGATAATCTGCTGCGCCGCGATATCCAGGCATCCGTCGGGAATCACGACTTCATCGAGATGCCCGCTGCGAATCGCGCGCACCGCGGCCGCGCATTCGAGCAGATCGTCGGTGGTCATCGCGAAAAATCTGCCCTTCGGCGTAGCACCTAGGCTATGCCCCGAGCGCCCGATGCGTTGAATCGCGGCCGAGATCGATTTCGGCGAATCGATCTGGCACACCAGCTCGACCGCGCCGACGTCGATACCGAGTTCCAGCGACGCGGTCGCGACGATCGCGCGCAGCTCGCCGCGCTTGAGCCGCTGCTCGGCGAGCATGCGCTCCTTGCGCGCAAGGCTGCCGTGATGCGCCATCACGGCGTCGGCGCCGACGCGCTTTTGCAGGTTGACCGCGACGCGCTCCGCCCACCTGCGCGAGAGCGTGAAGATCAAAGTCGTGCGATGGGCCAGGATCAGCTCGGCAATCTGATCGTAGGTCGCATCCCAATGCTGATGCGTCGCGAGCGGCCCAAGCTCCGGACCCGGCGCGATAACTTGCAAGTCCATCGTGCGCGCGCGATCGTCAGCGCGAACGATTTTCACCGGACGCGGAGTGCGCGAGCCGTCGGCAGAGGTATCGAAGCCGGCGAGAAATTCCGCGAGCTTCTCGATCGGGTTGAGCGTCGCCGAAAGCCCGATTCGCGTGGGACGTTCGCCACCCGACGCGCGCACGAAGCGCTCCAGGCGTTCGAGTGTCACCGCGAGATGCGCTCCGCGCTTGTTCCCCGCGAGCGCGTGCAGCTCATCGACGATAACGTGGCGCACGGAGGCGAGCTTGGCGCGGAACCGCGGCGACGTGAGCAGCAGGAACAGCGACTCGGGCGTCGTGACCAGAATCTGCGGCGGCCGCTTGAGCATCGCGCCGCGCTCGCTCGCCGGAGTATCGCCGGTGCGCAGGCCCGCGCGAATCACGCCGAGATCGATTCCGGCGGCGGCGCCGATCTCGCGTACGCCGTCGAGCGGCTCATCGAGGTTCACGCGAATATCGTTCGCGAGCGCCTTGAGCGGCGAGACATAGAGCACCGAGACCGAGTCGGTAAGAGCGCCGCGCTCGGCCTCGCGCACGAGGCTATCTATTGCCCACATGAAAGCCGCGAGCGTCTTGCCGCTGCCCGTCGGCGCGCACAAGCAGCACGTCGTGGCGAGGAATCGCGGTCGCGGCGCCGATAACAGGCCATCCGAGTTCCTGCGCGCGCGAGGGAGCGCCGAAGCGCCGCGAGAACCATTCGCGCACGGCAGGATGGAAATCTGCGAGCACCGGATGCATCGCGATCTTTATAACACCCCAGTCCGCGTGACGGCAGCGGAAGCCGTCAGAGGCTCAGCAGCTCGGCAAGGCGCGCCGTGAACTCGCTGCGAGAGAGAGTCAGGTCGAATCCCGCCTCGCGCGCCGCCTTAAGCGATTTCAGATCGACATGCGAGGCGAAGCCGACGATTCGCGCTTCGGGTGCGTCGGCGCGGATTCGCGCGAGCGTCGCTGCGGCGGGAAATTCCGCGTCCGAAAGATCGGCGAACACCAGCTCGGGATGGCGGCTCGAGCACTGGCGCCCGGCGGCGTCTAACGTCGAGGCATACAGCACCTCGACGCCTAGCGACTCCGCGACAGCGTCAAGCTTCGAGCGGAAGAAAAGATCCTTTACCAATCCCAGCGCGACCTTGCTGCCCATGACTCAGCATACCGGCGTCCAACGTTCCGGTGAACAGCCGCGTCCTCGCGCGATGCGGACCCTGGAACGATTCGATGATAGAACGATCGCATCCGTCACACGGGAGGTCGCCAATGGCAAGGTTGATGAGAGGAATCGAAACGCGGCTGATTCATGCGGGCGAGCCTGATCCGCCGATCGGCGGCGCGGTCGCGATGCCGATTTTCCAGTCCTCGACGTTCGAGTCCGCGGGCGCAACTAACTATCACGACCTTCGCTACATCCGGCTCTCCAACACTCCGAATCACACCGCGCTGCACGCAAAGCTCGCGAGCCTCGAGGGCGCGGAAGCAGCACTGGTCGCCGGCAGCGGGATGGCCGCGATCTCGGCGGCACTGATCACGACGCTCAGCGGCCGCGGCCATCTGCTCGCACAGGACTGCCTCTATGGCGGCACGCACGATCTGATGACGCAGGATTTTCCCGGGATGGGCATGGAGGTCGACTTTATCGACGGCGACGACCCGGCCTCATGGCGCGAGCTGATTCGTCCGAACACCAAGGCGATCTACGTCGAGTCGATTTCGAATCCGCTCTTGCGGGTGAGCGATCTCGCGGCGGTGGTGGAGTTCGCGAGCTCCAACGGATTGATCTCGATCATCGACAACACCTTTGCGAGTCCGATGAATTTTCGGCCGGCCGAGATCGGTTTCGATCTTTCGCTGCATAGCGCGACTAAATATCTGAACGGCCATACCGATATCGTCGCGGGCGCGGTGATCGGGCGCGCGGAGCTGGTCGAGGAGATCAAGCACAAGCTCGACCATCTGGGCGGCGTGCTCGATCCGCACGCGTGCTTCCTGCTGAACCGCGGGATCAAGACCCTCGCCGTGCGTGTGCGGCATCAGAACGAGAGCGCGCTCAAGCTCGCGCGCTTCCTGGAACAGCATCCTAAGATCGCGCGCGTCAACTATCCCGGGCTCGAAAGCCATCCGAATCATTTGCGGGCGTGCGAATTATTCGACGGTTTCGGCGGCGTGCTGAGCTTTGAGATCGAAGGCGGAGTGGCCGCAGCCGAGAAGTTTATCGCGCACGCATCGATTCCGATCAGCGCGCCAAGCCTCGGCGGAGTCGAAACCTTGATAACCCGGCCCGCCGCGACTTCGCACTCCGGAATGTCGCCGGAGCATCGCGTGCAAGCCGGGATCGGCGACGCGCTGGTGCGGCTCTCGGTTGGGCTCGAGTCGAGCGATGATCTGATCGAAGATATTACGCAAGCGCTGCGTTCTGTTTGATGATCTGAGTATACACGCAAAATATTTTTCTCCGCGATGAATTAAATAGCGGCGCGCTTCGTCGGAATATTATGGTGCCCCCGCAGGAGCTGCGACCAGTCGCAGTCCTGGTGCCCTGCCCCCGTTGATGAGGCGACCCGTGGCGGCTCGCCCGTGGCATCTTCTGTTCGGCTGATTAACGCAGTCAGTGGAAGGAGGTATGTCATGCTCAAGGAAGTCCACGCATGGACGTGGCGCGCGGCCGCTCTCTTGTTTGCGGTGGGATTAGCCATCGCGGCACCGCCCGCCAACGCTCAAGTTAAACCCGGAGAGATGATCACCTACTCGAACTCGTATCGGGTGAAGAACCTGGTGTCGCCCGGGGTTTACTACAAGGTCGTAAACGGAATGACGATGAAGATCGTTCCGTCAGAGCGGATCGATTGGCCGCCGCCGTACCGCGACGCGACTGAGAAATACGCCGACCAGGTGCGGCTGTCGCCCGATGGACGCACGGTAGTCAATTACGTCGCAGGACAGCCGTTCCCGTTTCTCGATCCGAACGATCCGCAAATCGCGACCAAGATCATGTGGAACAACGCGTTCCGCCCGATCACGACGGATGACTATGACCTCCGGTTCTATGATTGCGATGTAGTCAATACCGGACGCAACCGTCCGGTCAACGTGATTGACTATTATCAAATCGGTCACTACGCGGGTTATGATGAGGTCGGACGCACGGAGGTAGAACCTCTGCCGATCGATCCTGACTTCAAGACGACCAATCGTTATTGGCTATTCGCCCTATATCCAATCCTCGCGCCCGAAAATGATCGCGGCGGCGGCTTTATCCGCTATCGATACGAGAACCCGAGGAAGGCCGACGACATCTGGGATTGGAATCCGGGCGTGCGGCGTGTGCGGCGTCTCAACGAGGGCCTGATGAGCGACGCCGTCAATAGCGGTGGTAATCCAACCAACTTCGATCCGGATCACTATTCGGGCTTCAACGCGAAGATAGAGGAATACAACTACAAATTCCTCGGACAGAAGTCGATGCTCGCGTCGGTCAACGCGGTGCATTCGCCCGAGATCACCTGCCAGACCGACGGCGGTGGCAGCGCATGCCCGGAAGACTGGGAGATGCGCCAGTTGTATGTAGTGCAGACGGCACCGCGCTCATCCAACAATGGACAGGCGCTACACGCAAAATCGATTCTGTATATCGACAGTGAGATGTGGTTCGAGCCGTACGTCGATGAATACGACGCCAAGGGAGAGCTGTGGCAGAATCATATCTACTGGCTGACCTATCGCGATCGGCCGGTGCCTGACGCTCGCGTCGCGATTTATCCGTTCAAGCGCGCGTTCGTGGTTGGCGCGGCTGCGACCGACGTGCAATCCGGGCAAGCCACGATGTGCTATCTGCCGGGTCAGCATACGCCGGAACGCGAATGCTGGTACATCAATATGGGCGCGGTCACACGCGATTTCTTTACCACTCAGGCGATGGTGAAGGCCGCACCGTGACGAGCTGATCTGCGCCTGACAACGGTCCGTCACACACCGGCGATTGCGTACTCGCGCAATCGCCGGTCTCATAATTCCGCCACGCGCGCATCGGGCGTGTTTCACGATGTCTCAATTCGGGACCGCCGCGAGACTGCCGCCTGTTGAGGCTCGCCGTAGCCGCGCGCGATTCCCAGTAGCAGGCACTTGCGGCGTGCCCGCCCGACGGCATCGCGCTTGCTTTTGTGACTGTGGCTGCTGCTTTGAAATCCTGCACCTGGATCATGCGCCAATGGCGGATTGCGGTATTCGCCGCCTGCGTGGCTGCGACGCTGGCAGCCGCCACTATCGCCCGCTATTCCGGCGACCGGGAGACGCTAATCGTCACAATCTTTGCGATCCTGGCCGTGCCGGTCGCGATATTTCCGTGGCGCGGACGATGGCAGATGGCGCTGGGCGCGCTCGCGGGACTCGAACACACGCAAACCCGTCTGGGCGCGATCCTGGACGCGAGCATGGATGCGATTTCGATCTACAACCAGCGCCAGAGCAAATTCACCTACGCCAATCGCGGCATGTACAGCGCGCTGGGTCTCGCGCCCGACGCGGTGCTGGGCCGTTCCTCCAGCGAGCTGAATCTGTGGTGCGATCTGGAAACGATGCGCGAGTACGATCGCCGGCTTCAGACCAATGGTTCCGTGCGGAATATGGAAGTGGAGTTCCGCCACTGCGACGGGTCCCCGGTCCCCGCGCTGGTCTCGAGCGTCCTGACCCGGATCGACGGCGAGCAGTGCATCGTCTCTTTCTCCCGCGAGATCACGCTGCTCAAGCAGAAGGAGCGCGACCTCGAAGCCGCGCGCGCGGAGCTGGCGCGCCAGCTCGAAGCCTTGCGCGCCAGCGAAACGCTGCTGGCGGAGAACGAAGCGAAGCTGCGGACGATCTTCAACTCCAACCGCGACTATATCGCGATCAACGGATTTCCCAAGGGCGAGTATATCGACGTCAACGACGAGTTCATTCGCGGCAGCGGCCTCACGCGCGATCAGATAATTGGCAACTACACGCGCGAGCTCGGCTTCTGGACCGACGACGCGCAGCTCGCCTCATTCATGGATCAGCTCGGCGCCAAGGGTGAGGTTCGCAATCTGCCGGCGGACCTGTGGGTGGCCTGCCGGATCGTGCCTCACCTGGTCACGGGCGCGATTATCGAGCTTGGCGGGAACAAGGCGATCCTCACGATCGCGCGCGACATCTCGGACTTTCGCGCCGCGCAAGAGAGCCTGCGCGAGAGCGAAGCGACGCTGCGCAAAGTGTTCGACGCGAATTTCGATTCGATCACGATCACCGACATGTCCGATGGCAACTATCTTGATGTAAACGCGGCGTTCGAGCGCAACACCGGCATCTCGCGCGACACCATTATCGGAAAAGGCTTCGCGCGGACCGGCTTGTGGGTGGATAAGGGCCAGCGCGCGGCCTTCGCGCGGGAAATTGAAGCTCTTGGCTACGTGCGCGATATGGAAGCGGACTTCCGGATTCAAAACGGCCTGGTAATCAACTGCCTTATCTCCGGAGTGGTGCTCGAACTGGCCGGCAAGCAATGCTGCCTGTCGATCACGCGCGATGTTACCACGCTCAAGCGGACCGAGATGGCGCTGGTGGCGGCGAGCGAGTCGGCGCTGCAGGCCTCGCGCGCGAAGAGCGAATTCCTTTCGAGCATGTCGCACGAGATCCGCACCCCGATGAACTCGATCCTCGGCATGGCCGATCTGCTGGCCGAGACCCAGATGACCGCCGAGCAGCGCCACTACGTGCAGAACCTGGTCAGCAACGGACACGCGCTGCTGGCGCTCTTGAGCGACATCCTGGATCTCGCGAAGGTCGAGAGCGGCCACATGACACTCGAGAGCGCGCCGTTCGATCTGCGCGACGTGATCGAAAAATCCGCGGAGGCGGTTGCGATCCGCGCACACGAAAAAGGCCTCGAGCTGCTGGTGCGAATCGCGCCCGAAACCGTGACCGCCCGCGTCGGCGATTCGCTGCGCCTGCGCCAGATCCTGATCAACCTCATCGGCAACGCGATCAAGTTCACCAGCTCGGGCGAGGTCGCGGTCAACGTCGAGCCCGACCGCACCTCCACCGCGCCCGGCGCGCTGTTGTTTACCGTGCGCGATACCGGAGTGGGAATCGCAGCCGACCAGCTCGAAAGCATTTTCATGCCGTTTACCCAGGCCGACTCCTCGACCACGCGGCGCTATGGAGGCAGCGGATTGGGTCTCGCTATAGTCAGGCGGCTGGCCGCCTTGATGAACGCGACAGTCCGGGCCGAAAGCGAGCCTGAGCACGGCAGCGTTTTCTATTTCTCGGCAACCATCGATCTGCTGCCCGGCGCGATACCTGCGGCCGACAACAGCCTTGCGGGAAAACGAGTACTGGTCGCGACTGAAAATCCGACGCGCCGAATGATCGTGCGCGAGATGCTCGAGTTGATGGGGGCGCAGTGCGTGACGGCGGACAACGGCGCCAACGCGATCGCCGCGTTCGAGCGTGAGCACGCGCAGGGCCGCCTAATCGACGCGGTCGTGATCGACAACCGGATGCGCGGGCTCAGCGGAATCGAAACCGCCGAGCGGATGCGCGCGCTCGGAGCGCCAGCGCGGGCAATCTCGCTGATGCTCGCGTCCGATGAGATCTCGCAGATCAGATCGCTGGCGCTGGGCTCGTGGATCGTCAAACCGGTCGCGATGGCCGATCTGCGCGCCGCGATTCTGCTCGACGGCAATCCAGCAATCGCCCGCGCGCCGATCGCGTCGCAGCTCGCGATCGCCGGCGTGATCCCGATTGCGCCGTCAACGCTAATCGTCAACCGCTCGCTGCGGATCATGCTGGCCGACGACTCTGCCGACAACCGTATCCTGGTCCGCGCCTATCTGAAGAACACTCCGTACCATCTTGATGAGGCCGAGAACGGCCGTATCGCAATCGACAAATTCGTCTCGCGCCCGTACGACGTGGTGCTGATGGACATGCAGATGCCGGAGGTCGATGGATACACGGCGACGCGAGCGATTCGCGACTGGGAACGCGATCATAATCAGCCGCGGACTCCAATCCTGGCTCTGACCGCCTCCGCGCTCGACGAAAATCTGCATTGCACCCAGGAGGCCGGATGCGACGCGCACATCACCAAGCCGGTGCGCAAGGCCACGCTGCTCGAGGCGATACATCGCGCCGTCGCGGACCCCGACGGCGAGCGGACGACCTGAGAGACTGAAGTCTTCCCCAAGCGTGGCGGCGCGACCCGCGGAAACGGAACCTGAATCGTTTCGTGGGAGCGCCGCCCGCTCCTCAGGCGTTGCGCGTACCTCGCGCGCGATGCTACCAATCGCGCCAGAACGGCGATGCGCACTTCATCAATTGGTTCTCGCACGCAGCTCCGAGCGGCACTCGCCATTGCGATCGCGATTGGAGCATGCGCGATACTCTCCGTGCGTCTGCACGCTGCGGAAACGCCGGCGGCGGTCGATGAGTACGCGAGCTCGCTCGACGCGATCATGAAATCGCATTCGCGGCAGAGCCTGCAGCCGCTGTTCGAGATCGGGATCAAATCGTCACCGGAGGTTCAGTCGATTCTCGACACGCTCAGCGCGGAGGAGCTCGCGGCGCTGAAAAAGAAGATGCCGGGGATGCAGATAATTCGCGGCGAGTCTGACGTCGTTCGTCCGAGCGCCGACTTTTTCAGAAATCTGGCGCGGCGCAAAGGCACCAAAGCGGATCGCGCATTCTTCGACATCTACGCCCGCACCGAACCAGATTCGAGTCCGGACTTTCCGGCATATGTCTCCGCGCCGAGCGTGAACGCGCGATGCACCAAGTTCGATGGGCCGCTGCTGGTCGCGCTCTACCGCGGATGGCTGGACTTCCGCACGCAGTATCCCGGCGACTACACCACCGAAGCGCAGGGTGAGCTGGACAGCATGGATGCGGAATTATCGGCAGGCACCTGCGCGTGCGGAACTCAGCGGCAGGTGACCGAGGGGCTCGAGGCATTCGCGAAAGCATTTCCGGATCTGCCGCTGACAACGAAGGTTCGCGCCCGCATCAACCGAATCAAGGACGGGACCTCGCACATCCGCTTCCAGTGCCACGGCTAGCGCGCCACCGCGCGTTTCTTGGATTGTCCCTCTCCCAAGATGGGGAGAGGGACATTCGAGGGCGCGCGAATTATGATCTCAATTGCGCGAGGTCTTTGCCGTGGGGGCCGAGGGCTTCCAGAGCCATCGTGGCGAATGCTGGCTCCTGCTGCGCCATCGCGGCGAAGACTGCATCGGCGGTCTTCGGACGCTCGACGCCGTCGAGCGCGTGGCCGAGGCGCGCGATCGCCTCGATTGCCGACATCGCTTGTCCGGGCGGCGGAAACGCCGAGGTGATTTTCTGGACGCGGCCCTTGAAGTTGGTGAAGCTGCCGTCGATTTCCGGATACGCGCCGATCGGCCATAGCTGATTCGCCATCTGCCCGATCTCGTTGGCGTCGGTGTCGAGGACCAGCAGATAGTCGAGCGCGCCGAAACGCCGGATGAACTCGGCTTCGCCGAGCGGCTTCACCAGGTCCGCGCGCATCGCGATCAGCATCTTGAGCTCGCTGGACGCGACCGCGTTCGAGAGCGCGTCGAGTCCGTCGCTCGGCAATCCGAGCGCGGCGAGTCCCCGCGTGTTCGGATTCTTGTTGGCTCGGATCAGCAGATCGTCATCGCCGCTTGCGCCGGGAGGCGACCAGCTAAGCGTCGCGAGGCGATCGGATCCAATCGTGTCCTTGATCAGTTGCTTCAGCGCGAAGGCCTCTTCGTTGGTCGCCTGCGCTCCTATCACCGCGCCGATCGCGTTCGCGCCGTATTGCTTTCCGATCTCGGTGATCCGCACGGCCGCGCGGCCCATCGCCTCGCTCCAGGTTTCGGCGACCAGCCGCTCCTTGTCCTGGTAGAGCGGCGTGGTGAGCCGGCTTTCGCTCTGGAGCGAGGGAAATGAATGACGCCCCTCGTCGCACATCCAGTAGCTGTTGACGTCCGGATTCTGGCGCGGCTTGAAACGGTAGATACGGCCGCGATTCTGATAGATATCGATCGAGCATCCGCGCTCGCATCCGCCGCACACGCTCGGCGTGCGATGCAGGTACCAGACGCGCATGCGGAAGCGGAATTCTTTTTCCGTGAGAGCGCCGACCGGACAGATATCGACCACGTTGGTTGCGTACTTGTTGTTGATCGGGCGGTCGGGCCAGTGATTTATCTGGCACTGGTCGCCGCGCTGGAAAATCGCGAGCTCGCTGGTCTTGGTGATCTCGTCGAAGAACCGCGTGCAGCGCGCGCATACGATGCAGCGCTCCTGGTCGAGCAGCACGCCGGAGCCGATATCGATCGCCTTGCCCTTCTTGTTCTTCTTGCCGAGCGGGAAGCGCGAGGGCTGCTCGTCGTAATCCATGTAGTAGTCTTGCAGCTTGCACTCGCCCGCCTGATCGCACACCGGACAATCAATCGGATGATTGATGAGCAGAAATTCGAGCACCGCTTTCTGCGCGGTCTTGGTGCGCTCGCTCTTGGTGTGGACCACCATCCCTTCGGCGACCTTGGTATTGCAGGCGATCTGGAGCTTGGGCGCTTTTTCGACTTCGACCAGGCACATCCTGCAATTGCCGGGCACGCTCAGCCCCGGATGATAGCAGTAGTGCGGAATCTCGATGCCCGCCTGATCGGCGGCCTTGATCAAATTCAGGCCGTCGGCGACTTCGATTTCCTTGCCATCGATGGTGAGCTTCGGCATCGGCGCCCTATCCTTCCAATACTTTCGATTCCGCCGATCTTCCCGCACTCAAGTCGGCATGCGGTGAGACGTCGTAGGCCGGATGCGGCGGCGGCGCGAGATGGCCGTCGCGATCGCGGAACGGGCAGCGTCCGAGCCGGATGTGCTCCTCGAACTCCGGACGCCACTTCTTGATAATTCCCTTGGTGGGCATCGCGAGCGAATCGGCCAGCACGCAGATGGTGTTGCCTTCCATGTTGCTCGAGACGTTCACCAGAACCTCGAGGTCGCTGAGCTTGCCGCGCCCCGCTTCCATGTCGATGAGGATTTTTTCGATCCAGCCGCATCCTTCGCGGCACGGCGTGCACTGCCCGCATGATTCGTGATGGAAGAAATGCGCGACCGTGCGGAGCACGTCGACCATGCAAGTCTGATCGTCCATCACCATCACGCCGGCGGTGCCCATCAGCGAGCCCGCGGCGCGGACCGAATCAAAATCCATCGCGACTTTGACCGCCTCTTCTGCGTTGAAGGGCGGAAACGACGCGCCGCCGGGAATGACCGCCTTGAGCTGCCGCCCGCCGGGAATCCCGCCGCCCACATCGTAGATCAGATCCTTCAGCGGAAAGCCCATCGGCAATTCGTACAGTCCGGGCTTGTTGATATGGCCCGACAGGCAGAAGAGTTTCGGCCCCGGACTTTTCTCGGGACCGATCGATTTGTACCAGTCCGCTCCCTTCTTGATGATCCACGGAACGTTCGAGAGTGTCTCGACGTTGTTGACGACGGTTGGCGAGGCGAACGCGCCCGAGATCGCGGGGAACGGCGGACGATTGCGCGGATAGGCGCGCTTGCCTTCGAGCGATTCGAGCAGGCCCGATTCCTCGCCGCAAATGTACGCGCCGGCGCCGCGATGCGTATAAATCTCGACGTCGAAGCCCGAGTCCATGATGTTCTTGCCGAGGTAGCCCTTGGCGCGCGCCTCGGCCATCGCCGCTTCGACCACGCGTTTCTGCAAAGTGAACTCGCCGCGGAAGTAGATATAGGCGATGTGGGAGTTGACCGCGCGGCACGCGATCAGAATTCCTTCGAGGACCTGATGCGGATCTTTTTCGAGCTGGTAGCGATTCGCGAAGGTGCCGGGCTCGCTCTCGTCGGCGTTGCAGATCAGGTAGACCGGCTTCTTGGAGTCTTTCGGGATGAAGCTCCACTTGGTGCCGGTTGGAAAAGCGGCGCCGCCGCGTCCGCGCAGGTTCGAGTTCTTAACCTCGTTGATCACGTCCTCGGGCTTCATGTCGAACAGCGCTTTGCGCAGCGCCTGGTAGCCGCCGTTGTTCTCGTAAACCTCGAGGCGAGTGAGATCAGGAATATCCAGCCAGCGAGTCAGGATCTTTTCCATTCGAGTAAGTCGCGGGTGCGGCTCGCGTCAGGCCGCTTGATGCTTGGTGCTCAGGCCGAGCAGTTTCTGCTTCTCGCCCTGGATCTTGCGCTGCAACGCCATCAGGCCGTCGAGCACGCTTTCGGGCCGCGGAGGGCATCCGGGAACATAGACATCGACGGGCACGATTTTGTCGATGCCGGGAATCGTCGCGTAGTTGTCATAGAATCCGCCCGACGACGCGCACGCGCCAAACGCCATCACCCATTTCGGCTCGGCCATCTGGTCGTACACGCGGCGCAGGATCGGTCCCTGGCGCACGGTGACCGTGCCGATCACCATCAGCAAGTCGGCCTGGCGCGGAGTGAAGCGCGGCAGCAACGCGCCGAAGCGATCGATATCGTAGGGGGTCAGCGACAGCGACATGTACTCCATCGCGCAGCACGCGGTCGCAAACGGATAAGGAAAGATCGAAAACTTGCGCGCCCACGCGATCGCCTTGTCGAGGCGCGTCAGCACGGCCGCATCGGCGAGCAGGATCTCGTCGCCCTTGCTGATCTGGTCCGATGCCTTGATATCCGCCATTTATCCCTCTTCGCGTGTCTCGATGCCGCGATCAAAGCGTAGCAAGCGCGGCTCGCGCTGGTCAACAAAACCTCAAAAATTGCTAATGACAGAGCGATCCTAGATGAAGCAAATCTTGCGGACGGAATCTGAAAAGTGGGCATAGAGGCGCCTTTGAAACGGCGCAGCCGTCGAATTTCGGTGGGTTCGTTTGGTATCTTTTGATGCCGCCGAAAAATTATTCTCCTTGAGGATGCTGGCGAATTCCGCTCGGCGGGTTCGTTTTATGCGCTTTTTTGGTCATCGAATTTTGGGCGGTCCGACGCGGAGAGAAAGGACTCAACGCGAAGACACCAAGGAAGAGGAAGACACCAAGACACGAAGAATCATTTCCGCGCGCGGCGCGCGGAAATGCGCCAGTTCTTTGTGCCCTTGGTGTCTTGGTGGTTAAGTCGATGATTGCGCCTGATGCTTCCACCTGATCAGCTTTGCACGAAGTGGATATGAGCATAAGGCTGAACAGTTCAGCCATGAACAAATCTGGCAAAAACCCGAACGAGTGTTAGGCTGGCGTCCGCGCAAGACGAAAACGTGCAACTCCTTCTGCCGCAAGGGGTTCATGCGCATTTCCACGCGCGAAAAAAGCCCAGTTGAAGGCACGACTCGTCAAAACCCCGTGCAGAATTTTTCGGATTTCGTGCCGCCCCGCCCTGGGAACGCCAATCTCCTGATTGGCGGTTTGTGCCTGAACACGCCAATCGGGATATTGGCGTTCCCGGGCCTGCCTCAATGCACGCTCGGCGCAGAGGCGCGCGGGATCACATCCGCAGGACGGCGGCGCCTTTTATTTCGTCGTGCTTGAGCATCGTCAGGGCGCGGGTTGCGTCGGCGACGTCGAAGGCTACCGTGCTGGTGCGGATCGGAATCTCGCCGGCGATTTTCAGGAACTCTTCGCCGTCAGCGCGGGTGTTCGCGGTGACGCTGCGGATCTCGCGCTCCTGAAACAGCAGGTTGTAATCGAGCTCGGGAATCGGACTCAGGTAGATTCCCGCGATCGCGAGGATTCCGCCCCGGTCGAGCGCCGCGAGCGCGGGCGCGACGAGGTTTCCTGCGGGAGCGAAGAGGATCGCGGAGTCGAGCGGCGCGGGCGGGCGTTCGTCGGCGCCGCCGATCCATTCCGCGCCGAGCGATTTGGCGAGGTCGCGATGCACTCCGCCGCGCGACATCACGAACACGCGGCATCGCCAATGCTTCAGGACCTGCAGCGCCAGATGCGCCGAGCCGCCGAAGCCGTAGAGGCCGACCGTCGAGCCGGGCTTGACCTCGGCGCGCTTGATCGCTCGGTAGCCGATTATTCCCGCGCACAGCAAAGGAGCAGCATCCTGATCGGCGATCGCGGCGGGAATCGCGTAGGCGAAAGCCTCGCGCACGACCGCGTACTCGGCGTACCCGCCGTCGCGGTCCCATCCGGTGAAGAGAGCGTTCGGGCACAGGTTCTCGCGTCCGCGCAGGCAATAAGCGCATGCGCCGCAGGTCCGGCGCAGCCACGCGATCCCGACGCGATCGCCGATCGCGAATCGAGTTGCGCCCGTGCCGTTTTTATCGACCACGCCGACGATTTCGTGTCCGGGGATGATTCGCGGATGCTTGCGCGCGAGGTCGCCTTCGGCGACGTGCAGATCGGTGCGGCATACGCCGCAGGCGCGGACACGCACGCGGATCTCGCCGTCGGCGGGTTCAGGGATCGGCGCTTCGATCCGGATCAGCGGCGTCGATTCGATTGGTCCGGGCCGCTCTATCGCCATCGCACGCATGAGGTCCACCGGTGAGCTACAACTCGAAGTCGGCTTCTTCGATTATTCTTGCGGTGCGGTAGAGGAAACGGTTGCCGAGGACGCCGTCGATTACGCGATGGTCGTAGGAGAGCGCTAGATACATCATGACGCGAATCGCGATTGCGTCTTCGCCGTCCACTTCTATTACTACCGGACGTTTCTTGACCTCGCCCATCCGCAGAATTCCTACTTGCGGCTGATTGATAATCGCGAAGCCGTAGAGATTTCCTTCGCGGCCCGGATTCGAGAGCGTGAAGCTGCCGCCGGCCAGATCGTCGGGAGTGATTTTTTTGTCGGCGACTTTGCGCTGGAGCGCCGCGATCTCGCGCGCGATTCCTACTACCGACATCCCTTCGGCGCGTTTCAGGACCGGCACCAGCAGGCCGTCTTCGGAGTCCATCGCGATGCCTAGATTGATCTCGCGCCGGATCACCACCGAGTCGCCGACCACGGAGGCGTTGATGCGTGGAAATTCCTTGAGCGCGCGGACCGTCGCGGCGGCGACTAGCGGCAGCATCGTGAGCGCGAACCCCTCGCGCGCGGCGAATGCGGCCTTGTGCTTATCGCGCAGGCGCGAGATTCGCGTCATATCGACCTCGGCGACGGTCGGCACGTGCGGAGAATGGGTCTTCGAGAAGACCATGTGCTCCGCGATCAGCTTGCGGCGGCGCGTAAAGGGCTCGACGATATCGCCCTCGCGCGGCTGATAGACGGGAGGATGAAACGCCGCGCCCGAGGGCGCCGCCGCTGGCGCTTGCGTGACCGTAGGCTTCTGCGCCGGCGAGGTCTGGGCGACAGCCGGAGTCGCCGCGCCGTTGGCGGCGCTCGATTGCGCGCCGCTCGAGCGCAGGGAATCGAGGTAGCGCGTCACGTCGCGTTTGCTGACCCGTCCGCCGATTCCGGTGCCGGTGATTCGCGCCAGATCGATGCGATGCTCCGCCGCCATCTTCATGACCACCGGCGAGTAGCGGCGATGCTCGCCGTCATCGGAGACTGGCGCGGGCGCGGCGGCGACAGACGCGGGCGCCGCAGGTTCCTCGCGAGGCGCTGGGGGCGGTGCCGGACGAATCTCGCGAACCGGCGCGGGCGCGGGCTTAGCCGCCGCCTTTGGCGCGGATGGAGCCGCCGCTTTGGCTTCTGGAGCGGGCGCGCCGGCTCCTTCGATCGTCGCGAGCGATGCGCCGACGGGAAGCGTGTCCCCTTCCTGCGCGACGATTTTCGCGATCCGTCCTGCGCCGGGCGACGGAATTTCAGTATCAACTTTGTCGGTCGAGATCTCGCATAGCGGCTGGTCCTCGGTAACGACATCGCCTTCCTTCACCAGCCACTTCAGGATCGTTCCTTCGACGATACTCTCGCCCATCTGGGGCATCGTGACTTCGATACTCATTTCAATAGGCCGCGAGGCTGCGGATCGCGTCAACGATCTTGTTGGTGTTGGGCAGGATTGCCTCTTCGAGCGGCGGACTGAACGCCACGTGCGTGTCCATCGCGGCCAGGCGACGAACAGGGCCGTCGAGCGACTCGAACGCGTGCTCGCTGATAATCGCGGCGACTTCTCCGCCGATTCCGCCCGTGAGCCGATCCTCATGGACGATCAGCACCTTGCCGGTCTTGCGCGCGGTCGCGAGGATCGCGTCGCGGTCGAGCGGCAGGAGCGTGCGCAGGTCGAGCACCTCGACCGCGAGGCCGTCTTCCTTCTCGACGATTTTCGCCGCGTCGAGCGATTGCCCGAGCGTGCCCCCATACGTGATCAGCGACAGATCGGTGCCGGGCTTGCGCACCTCGGCGACGCCGATCGGCACGGTGAAATCGGCGTCGGGCAGATCTTCCTTGATACTGCGGTAGAGCCGCTTGTGCTCGAAATAGACGACGGGATTGTTGTCGCGAATCGCGGCCTTCAAGAGGCCCTTGGCGTCGTACACCGTCGCGGGTGCGACTACCTTCAAGCCCGGCACGCGGGTGAACCACGCTTCGGGATTCTGCGAATGGAACAACGCGCCGTGAATTCCGGCGCCCGAGGGTGCGCGCACGACGAGCGGGCATTGCGCCAGGCCGCCATGGCGATAGCGCGTCGTGGCAGCCATGTTGACGATCTGATCGAAGGCGCAGGAAATGAAATCGGCGAACTGCATCTCGAGCACCGGACGCATCCCGAGCACGGCGGCGCCGATTCCCGCGCCGACGATCAGGGCCTCGGAGATCGGAGTGTCGATCACGCGCTCTTCGCCGAACGCTTCGAGCAGTCCTTCGGTGGCTTTGAACGCGCCGCCGAGCTCGCCCACGTCTTCGCCCATCATGAAGACGTTTTCGTCGCGGCGCATCTCTTCCATCAGGGCGGAATTGATCGCCTTGATATAGGTCATCTCCATGCTTATTTGCCTTTGGGCGCCGTGCCGTTATTGGGCGCGTACAAATCTTCAAGTACTTCTTCAGGTTTTGGAAATGGGCTCTGCTCGGCGAAATCGACCGCTTCCTGGACCACGCGATGGGTCCGCTCGTCCATCTGCTCGCGGATGTGCTTCAAGTCGTGGCCTTTCTTTTCGAGGAACAGCTCGTATTGCGGAATCGGGTCGCGGGTCTGCCATTCGAGCAGCTCTTCCTGGTCGCGATAGAGCGCGGCGTCGTGCTCGCTGTGTCCGCGGTAGCGATAAGTCTTACACTCGATGAGAGCGGGACCGCCTCCGGCGCGAACCTGGCTGATTACGCGCTCGCTCACTTCGAGCACGGCGAGCAGATCGTTGCCGGAGACGACGTGGCCCTTGAAGCCGTAGGCCTCGGCGCGATCGGCCACGTCTTCGATCGCCATCTGCTTCTCGAGCGGCGTCGAGTAGGCGTAGCGATTGTTCTCGCACACGAACAGGACCGGCAGCTTTTGCACGCCGGCGAAGTTCATCGCCTCGTGCACGTCGCCGCGCGAGGACGCGCCCTCGCCGAAAAATGCGACCGCGATATTCTTGTCGTGCTTCATCCGGAACTTCAGCGCCGCGCCGACCGCGACCGGCAGCGACGACCCCAGCATCGAGGTCGATCCGAAAATCAGATGCTCCATGTCGCCGCCGTGGAGAAACGAATCCTTGCCGCGCGAGAGCCCGGTCTCCTTGCCCATGAGCTGCGCCATCAGGCGTCCGGGGTCGCATCCGCGGACCAGGAACACGCCCAAGTCGCGATGCAGCGGCGCGACGAAATCGCCGTCCTTCAGCGGCGCGCAGATTCCGGTGCAAATCGCCTCCTGCCCCGCGCCCGAATAGACGCCGCCCATAATTTTGTTCTGGCGATGGAGCCGCGAGACGCGCTCCTCGAACGCCCGGATGAGCTTCATCCAGTAGTAGAGCTGGAGTTCGTATTCGACTCGCGCGCCGGTTTCAGGCTGCGCGCGCGCACCCTCGGCTTGAGGCATAGGTGACGATTCTCCTCGGTACGTCGATCAGTCAAAAGAGTATCGCCGAACACGCAGCGGGCCAAGCGGCTATTCGAGCGCAGAAATCCGCGCGAGCACGGCGTCGTCGAGCGTGAACATCTCACGCGGCAGTCGCGTTGTGAGCGTGCGCCAGTTTGGGTCGAGCGCGAACAGCGCGCGCAGGATTGGCGCCGCCGCGTCGAGCTGGCCGACCGAGGCGAGCGCGATCGCGTGCCAATAGCGCATCTCCGGATTGTCGCCGATCAAGCGCTCGGCAGCTTCATACTCGAAGTTCCCCTGTGCGATCTCGCCGCGCGCGAACGCCCTGTCGGCCGCGCTCTTGTGCAGATATGCGCGGCGCACCGCGACCAGGCGGCGGAGCTCCTTTAGCGGCTCGCGATGGTCATCGACGCGGAGATCGAAAATCCTGTCCGCCCATGGTCGGCCGGTCGATTGCGCGCCGACGATCAGGAGCGCAGAGGACTGCATCCCGCGGATATCGCCGCCTTCGGCCTCGGCCGCGTCCAGCGCAGCGAGCATCCGATCCACCAGTTCGCCGCGCGTATCGGCGAACACGCGCGCCATCGCGGGCCATACGGTATCGCGCAGCATCAGATTCGCCTGCACTGAGAATTGCTCGCCGACGATATGCCCGGCAGGCGCAATCGCGAGCGCGCCGGTATGCGCCGCGACTCCGCCGCGCGCATCGACCATCGCGACTTGGCGAAGCTCGCGCAGGTCGTCGGCGGCAAGCAGTCCGCGCAGAGTATCGGGCGCGCTCTTGCCCGTGCGCATCAGCTCGAGGCCAAGCGCGCCGTACGACGGCTCTCCTATAGATTGCGTCGCGACCGCGCCGACACCGGCCTCGGCCCACGTCACGACGGTGCCGACGGAGAAGTAGTGCGACTGCACCGCGACGCCCATCTGGCCGGTGGCAGGGTCGCGCGCGACGATCGAGTAGGTGTGAATCAACGGAGCATCGATGTTCATAGCGCTTTCCTCGAGCGTCGAGATTAGACAGCATCCAGAGTAATTGCACGAAGCAGATGGTAGCTTGGAATGTTCTTCAGGAGGAACGCCGATGCCGACGACTCATCCGATTCGATTTGGAATTCAGACCGGGCAGCAAAACGTCTCGTACGAAGAGATTCGCGACCTGTGGAGCAAGGCCGACGGATGGGGTTACGACTCGCTGTGGGTCTTCGATCATTTCTATCCGATTCTCGTGCCCGATCCGACCGGACCGTGCATGGAAGGATGGACGCTGCTGTCCGCGCTCAGCCAGCATACCAGGCACGCGCGAATCGGCGCGCTGGTCAACGGCAACACTTATCGCAATCCGTGCGTGCTGGCGAAGATGGCGGCGACCCTCGACGTTATTTCGGACGGGCGGCTGAATCTCGGAATCGGCGCGGGATGGTACGAGCTCGAGCATCAGAGCTTCGGAATCGATTTCAAAACCGTCCCCGGCCGCCTGGGCGCGCTGGATGAATCGATCAAGATCATCAAGGGGATGTTCACGCAGGAGAAGACCAGCCTCGACGGGCGGCATTACAAGGTGAAGGACGCGGTCTGCAATCCGAAGCCGATCACGAAACCGCATCCGCCGATCATGGTCGGAGGCCAAGGCGAGAAGACGCTGCTCAAGCTGGTCGCGCGCCACGCCGACATGTGGAACTCGACCGGCAGCGCGGAGCGGATGGCGCATCTGGTGAACGTGATCGAGCGCCACGGCGACACCGAGGGGCGCGACACCGACGAGATCGAGAAGACCGTGATGATGTGGCAATGCTACCGGGCGCCGAAGGATCGCGAGCAGTTGGTGACGCAACTGGTCGGCATGATGAACGGGATCAAGCCCGAAGAGGCGCGTGAACAAATCATGATCGGCGGCAAGCAGGAATGCCTCGACACGATCGAGCGTTACCGCAAGGCCGGCGTGACGCACTTCATCTTCCTGCAAATAGCGCCGTACCAGGTGGACGAGGTCCAGCGCTTCGCCGAGGAAGTGATTCCGGCAGTGCGAGGGAAATAACGCATGGATAGGGCGGCCATCCGCAAGCCCGCTGAAATCCCCGTCGGCCGCCCGCCCGACCGCCTGCTCTTTGCCGCCGATATGGCGGGTACGCTGGTGTTCGCGTTTGAAGGCGCGATGGCGGCGATTCTGGGGCATCTCGACATATTCGGGATCATGGTGCTGTCGTTCGCGACCGCGCTGGCGGGCGGACTTATTCGCGACGTGCTGATCGGAGCAACGCCGCCGCAAGCGATTCGCGACTGGCGCTACGCAACGGTAGCGTTCGCCGGCGGTGCGACGGTGATCTTGGTGCATCAGTTCATCTGGAGGACACCGCCCGTAGTGATAATCACGCTCGACGCGGGCGGCCTTGCGCTGTTCGCCGTCGCGGGCACGGCCAAGTCGCTCGACTACGGAATCAACGCGTTCATCTCGACGCTGATGGGGACGATCACGGCGGTCGGCGGCGGAACCGTGCGCGATATCCTGCTCTCGCGGATCCCGGCGATTCTGCTCTCGGACGTTTATGCGACCGCGGCGCTGACGGGAGCGATCGCGATGGTGATCAGCCGCAAGCTCGGGATGCCGCGCACGCTCGCCGCGATCCTGGGCGGCACGATCTGCTTCGCGCTACGCCTCGTCGCCGTCTGGCAGCATTGGAATCTACCAAAGGTCCCCGGAGTTTGAACGACGTATACAGATGCAACGAAGATCGGGTGGCCATCTGATTGACGACAGCCAGTTAACGCAATTACACTCGCCAGCAGACAAAGCGAGGCAAAGAAGGGATGGGGGAAGAGGGCAAGATTGTCAGATGGTTCGTTTTCACTGTGTTAGTCTCTCTGGTGCCCTTCGTAATGGTCGCTCTCAACATGTGGAGCGACGACAAAACCGTCCAGCTCGTCGCGCTATGGCCTCACGGTGAACTATTACTCGTTTCTACCGCACTCGCAGCCAACGCGGTCGGAGACTTGATTCCGACCAGATCATTCGCAACGCGAACCAAGATAGTGGCGCCAGGCAGTTGCATCGTTTATTGATTGTGGCGGCATTGTGGTACGCGATGATTCAAGGGCATCCCGAGTTCAAACTCGATAAGATTTCGGAGGGATCGATTACTCTCTTTGTCTTCACGCTTATTGCGAGCGGGTCCTGCAAAC
This sequence comes from uncultured delta proteobacterium, assembly GCA_963801665.1. Classification (GTDB taxonomy): domain Bacteria; phylum Desulfobacterota; class Binatia; order Binatales; family Binataceae; genus JBARDN01. The sequence goes on from CAWDFL010000004.1 coordinate 245,031, forward strand.
TACTGGCGGAGCGATAATCCATGATTGCCGAAGTTCTAATCGCAGTAGGTGCGGGAGCGTGCGCCGTCACGGTCTTGTCCACGCTTGTCGGTTTATGGGGGCTCCGTCCGGTCTCGCAAGTCACCTTCAAGTCCGATGGCAAGACTGAGGCATTCAGCGTCACTCCGCAAGAGATCGCGAAGCTGAGACAAATACTCGAGCAGGATCTTGGGCAGCGGAATCTCAGAAGCGATGCGGGCCGCGGGCCGCATCAAACTCCCGCACATTCCTCTTGACCACAGATCGCTGCTCCGCACGATCGTCGCCGGCCACAAGTAGCCGCGTCCGATCGTTCGGCGCGTCACTGTGCGAATAGTAGCAAACTGAAACTTGTCGGTTGCCTGCATCTGGGCGATGGCTTATAAGGACCCAAGGATGGCCTTCGCAGAGTTTGCCGCTATATCTTCCGCTCGCTCGGCCGCATCGATTCGCCCGGTGCTGGACCGCGCGCTCGGCGGCGCTCGCCTGTCCGAGGCCGACGCGATCGCCCTGATCGACTGCTCCGCGCGCGAGCTCGACGATCTCCTCTCCGCGGCAGGCGAGTTGCGCGACCGCGGCAAGGGCCGCGCAATCTCCTACTCGCGCAAGGTTTTTCTTCCGATCACAAACCTGTGCCGCGACCGATGCACCTACTGCACTTTTCGTAAAGATCCCGGCGACCCCGGCGCATGGACGATGATGCCCGACGAGATCGCAGAGTGGTCGCGCCGTGGGCACGAGCTCGGATGCAAGGAAGCGCTGATGTGCCTGGGCGACAAGCCCGAAGTCGCGTTCAAGGAATATCGCGCGACGCTCGACACGCTCGGCGTGCGCTCGACAATCGAGTACGTCGGCCGCGCCTGCGAGATCGCTCTGGCCGAGGGACTGCTGCCGCATACCAATGCGGGCCTGATGACCTCCGACGAGATGGCGATGCTCCGGCCGCTCAACGCCTCGATGGGGCTGATGCTCGAATCGATCTCGCCGCGGCTGCGCGCGCGAGGCGGAGTGCATCAGGCCGCGCCCGACAAGGATCCTGCGCTCAGGATGAAGATGATCGACGAGGCCGGAGAGCTGCGAATCCCCTTCACCAGCGGAATCCTGCTCGGAATCGGCGAGACCGTCGCCGAGCGCGCGCAGAGTATCGTCGCGCTGCGCGACTCGCACGAGCGTTACCGGCATATTCAGGAAGTGATCATCCAGAACTTCCGCGCCAAGCCGGAGATCGCGATGGCCGACGCGCCCGAGCCCGAGGCTTACGAGATGGCGCGCGCGATCGCGACCGCGCGGCTGGTGCTCGGCCCGGAGATGAACGTGCAGGCGCCGCCGAATCTGTCGCCCGGCGAGATCGAGCTGTTCCTCCGCGCTGGAATCAACGACTGGGGCGGAATTTCGCCACTATCCAAAGACTATGTGAATCCCGAAGCGCCGTGGCCGCATATCGAGCGCCTCGGCGAAAGGTGCGCACGCGCGGGCTTTACGCTCGGCGAGCGCCTGGCCGTTTACCAAGAATATATAAATGACGAATGGCTCGACCCGGCGGTCGCGACCAATGTGCGCGCGATTTGGGAACGAACCCGGGGAGTATCACCATGAATCTTGCCGATTGGCGAAACTGGGTCGATGAAATCGAAGCGACTCCGGTCGAGGCGCTGCTCGCGAAAGCCTCGCCCGCGGTGCGCGCGCCGCTCGAGAAGAGCCGCGCGAAGATCGAAATCACACCCGATGAGGGACTCGCGCTCTATACCGCCGTCGGTGACGATCTGCGCGCGATGGTTAAGTGCGCGGACCTCGCGCGGGCGGAAAACGTCGGCGACGAGGTCACCTACGTCGTAAATCGCAACCTCAACTTCACCAATATCTGCTTCGTCGGATGCCAGTTCTGCGGTTTCAAGCGCCAGCGCTGGGAGTCGGACGCCTACGATCATTCCGACGCGACGATTGTCGCCAAAGTCGCCGACGCGGTCGCACGCGGCGCCACCGAAGTCTGCATGCAGGGCGGGATAAATCCCGAGATGCCGACCTTCAAGTATCGCGACCTGCTCGACGCGATCAAAGGCGCGTTCCCCGCGATTCACGTGCACGCATTCTCTCCGATGGAGATCATGTACGGCGCCAAGCGCACGCGGATGGAATATCCCGAATATATCGCGATGCTGCGCGATCATGGTTTGGGTTCGATTCCGGGAACCGCAGCCGAGATCCTCGACGACTCGGTGCGCGAGATCCTGTCGCACAAAAAGGTCAACGTCGCCGCATGGGTCGATATTATCACCAGCGCGCACGCCGCTGGTGTGCCGACTACCTCGACCGTGATGTACGGGCATATCGAGACGCCGCGCCAGGTCGTGAATCATCTGAACCTGCTGCGCACGATCCAGAAACAAACCCACGGCTTCACCGAGTTCGTGCCGCTGCGATTTATCCATCAGAACACGGTGATGTTCCGCAAGGGATTGGTGAAAGAAATTCCGAGCGGCGTGCTCGACTTCCAGATGTATGCATTCTCGCGCCTGTTCCTGCGCGGCTATATCGACAATCTGCAGACCTCGTGGGTGAAGCTCGGCGTCGAGCTTGCGGCGCTGACGCTCAAGGCCGGATGCAACGATTTCTCCGGCACGCTGATGGAGGAAAGCATCACGGCGCAGGCCGGAGGTGAGGCGGGCGAATTCGTGCCGGTCGATCTGATCGAGGAAAAAGCGCGCGCGATGGGCCGGACCGCGGTCGAACGCAATACGCTCTACAAGAAGCTCTACGGAAAAAAGGCTCCCAATGGCGCGCGCCCGATCTCCCCTTCCCCGTCGCTCGCGGATAGTCACGCTTGCGGGGGGAGTGGGTGCTGCTAAGTTTATCCGCGGTCTGGCAAAACGGATCGCGCCCGAGAATATCGTCGTCGTCGTCAACACTGGCGACGACGACCTTTTCTACGGCCTCCACGTCTCGCCCGATATCGACACGGTGACCTACACGCTCGCGGGCGTGGTCAATCGCGCGCAGGGATGGGGCCGCGAGGATGAATCTTTCACTACGCTGGACGCGCTCGATCGCCTGTACGGGCCGCACTGGTTCACGCTCGGCGACCGCGACTTCGCAACCCACATCTACCGCACGGACAGGATGCGCTCCGGCGCGCGCCTGTCGCAGGTGACGGCTGAAATCGCACGCGCGCTGGGGGTTCACGCGCAAGTTCTCCCGATGAGCGACGATCCCGTGCGCACCTTCGTGAAACTGCGCGGACGCGCGGCGCTCGCGTTCCAGCAATACTTCGTGCGCGGACGCGCGCGCGGCGTCGTCGAGAAGATCGAGCTGCGCGGCGCAAGTGCCGCGCGTCCTTTGCCCGCCGCGCTACTCGCGATTCGCGAATCCGCCGCCGTGATCCTCGCGCCGTCGAATCCTTTTGTCTCGCTCGGCCCGATCTTCGCGCTGCGCGGCGTGCGCGAAGCGCTGCGGCGGATCCGCTCCCGCGTCGCCGCGATCAGCCCGATCGTCGGCGGCAAGACGATCAAGGGACCCGCCGACAAGATGCTGCGCGGGCTTGGCAGCGAGGCCTCCGCACTCGGCGTCGCGCGTCTCTATAAAGATATCGCCGGAATTTTCGTGCTCGACAACGTCGATCGCGCGCTCGCGCCGGAAATCGAAAAGCTCGGGATGAGCCCCGTCGTTACCGATACGATCATGACCACTCCCGCAAAGGCCGCGCGCCTCGCTGATATAGTCCTGCGCGCGCTTCCCGTGTAGGTTATCGATTCGATGGCTTTGCCAAAGGATTCGCCGATGCGTTCGATTACACTCACCGCGATCGAAGGAATCCCGATGATCAACGCTGGCGACGATCTCGCCGCGCTGATCGGCGAGGGACTAAAGCATACCGGACTGGCGCCCGCGGCAGGCGACATTATCGTCGTGTGCCAGAAGATCGTCTCGAAGTCGGAGGGCCGTACGGTTCATCTGAGCGATATCGAGCCTTCCGAGTTCGCCAAATCCGTGGCCGCCAGATGGGAGAAAGACCCGCGCGCGGTCGAGCTGGTCCTGCGCCAGACCAATCGCATCGTGCGCAACGATCGCGGCGTGATTATCGTCGAGACCGGCCCCGGATGGGTCTGCGCGAACGCGGGCGTCGACGAATCCAACAGCCTCGAAAACGACAGCGCGATCCTGCTGCCGGTCGATCCCGACGCCTCGGCGCGCAAAATCCGCGCCGGTATCCGCGCGCGCTACGGCGTCGATCTGGCGGTGCTCGTGACCGACACCTTCGGCCGTCCGTGGCGCGACGGGCTGACAGAGATTTGCCTCGGAATCGCGGGGATGAATGCGATGCTCGATTTGCGCGGCACCAACGACCTCGCGGGCCGCGAGCTGCATCATACGGTCGTCGCGATCGCCGACGAGCTGGCTTGCGCCGCGGGCTTGCTGATGGAAAAGGCCGGTGCGATTCCGGCCGTGCTGGTGCGCGGTTACCCCTATCAACCCTTCGACGGCAGTGCGAAAATACTCATTCGACCAGCCGAAGCCGATCTCTTCCGCTAACCCGTGAAAAAAGCCAAGGCCATCGACCTCGCCAGCCGCCGCGACGCGGCCGCGTCCACTTCTGCCGCGCGCCGCGCCGGGACCACTCCGGGATCAATCGTCGAGGCCGACCTGGTCGCCGCCGAGGCCAAGCTCACGCGCCTGCTCGATTCCAACGAATCGTTGATCGCGGAGATTTGCCATTACCTCGTCGATGGCGGCGGCAAGCGGCTGCGCCCTACTTTCATCCTGCTGGTATTCCGCGCATGCGGCGGCTCCGAGGAAAAAATCGAGGACGCAATCGACGCCGCGATCGCGCTCGAGCTGATCCATTCGGCGACGCTTCTGCACGACGACATTATCGACGGCGGCCGCCTGCGCCGCGGCAAACCGTCGGCGCTCGCCCGCTATGGCTTCGCGCCCACGCTGATCGCCGGCGATTACCTGTTCTGCCGCGCCTTCGAGATCTGCGGCCGCTTCGAGGAGCACCTGGTCCGCACCGCGGCGCAGGCCTGTATCGAGCTGACTGAGGGCGAAGTGATGGAGGGGCGCCTGCGGCATAGCGCGTCGGCCAGCGTTGCCGACTATCGGCAGGTGATCTCGCGCAAGACCGCGTCGCTGTTCTACGCGGGCGGAAAAGTCGCCGCCGATCTGGCCGGGATGCGCTCCGCCGGAATCGACGCGATGGCGCGCCTGGGTCTCGCGATGGGACTCGCCTTCCAGATGATCGACGATCTGCTCGAACGTCCTGGGACCGGAGGAAAAAATTGGCAAGCCTGTAGGCTCCGACCTGCGCGAGGGGATTCCGTCTTTGCCGGTCGTGCTCGCGGCCGCGCGAAACCCGGAGCTCAAGCGGATGCTGCAGGATCGCGTCGAGATGTCGGGCGCGGCGTTCGAGCGCGCACTCGAAATCCTGCGCGAGCCCGCTCTGATCGCGGAGGCGCGGGCGATGGCCGCCGCAGAAGTCAAGATCGCTCGCGATATCCTGCGCGAGCTGCGCCCGTCGCCCTATCGCGACGCCCTGGCCGCGATTATCGACGAACAGATCGATCGCGAAGTCTGACGCACCGGGGGAACGTAAAGGTGGGATCCGCAATAATCGTCAGCGCCGGCCCCGCGGGCGCCACCCTCGCTTATCTACTCGCGCGCCGCGGCGTGGCGATCACGATGCTCGAGCGGCAGACCGAATTCGGCCGCGAGTTCCGCGGCGAGGTGCTGATGCCCTCGGGACTCGACGCGCTCGAACAGGCGGGGCTCGGTGTCGAGGCGCACAACCTGCCGCGCCTGCCGATCCGCACGATGGAAATCTTCCGCGTCGCGACAAACGTGGTTTCGTTGCCGCTTACGGACCTGCAACGGGTCACGGTCGTACCGCAGGGCCCGATGCTCGAAATGGTCGCCGCCGAGGCCGCGAAATTTCCCGGCTTCAAGCTCGAGCGCGGCGCCACGATGCGCGATCTGATCATGGAAAACGGGCGCGTCGCCGGCGTGCGCGCCGACACCGTCTCCGGACCGCGCGAGTTCCGCGCCGATTTCGTAATCGCCACCGACGGCCGAACCTCCGTGGTCAGAAAGCGCCTCGGCCTGGCGGTCGGGCGAATCCAGCAGGGCTTCGACGTGGTGTGGACGCACGTGCCGGGGCAGTTTCTCGACAATCAAACCGGATGCTTCGTCTTCGACTCGGGCCATCTGTTCATCATCTACCCGTCGCCCGAGGGCCATCTGCAGATCGGCTGGGTGATCAAAAAAGGCAAGTACGCGGATTTTCGCAAACTTGGGGCCGACGGATGGCTCGGCGCGATGACGCCGTATCTGCCCGCCGAGATCGTCTCCTTCATCACTCCGCATCGCGACGCGCTGGCGCATCCTGTGCTGCTCGACGTGGTCTGCGATCGGCTGCGCGACTGGACCGCGCCCAGCGCGCTGCTGATCGGCGACGCGGCGCATCCGATGTCGCCGGTCGGAGCGCAGGGAATCAATATCGCGCTGCGCGACGCGATCGTAGCGGCTAATCATCTCGGCCCCGCGCTCATCGAAAACGCATCGCCAGACGCTCTCGACGCGGCGGCGCGCGCGGTGCAGGCTGAACGCGAGCCCGAGGTCGTCACGATCCAGGATTTCCAGCAGCAGGCTCCGCGCCTGATATTCGGCGAGACTTTTCTGAGCCGCGCGCTGACCAGCGATCCGGCCATCTGGCTCGCAAAAACCTTCCTCGCCGGATCGATCGCGCGCCGCGCCGACCCAATGCTCAACGGCGTAACCAAAGTACACCTCGACCGCTAAGCGCGAGCGCGCCGTACGGCGCGTCGTCCAGTTCCTGCGCTAGCGGAATTCCCGCGACAGATCCTCGCCAGCCGAGCCGCAACAAAACATTAGTGGGGCGGGCCTCTGGCCCGTCATCGACGGCGGGCGGGACGCCGGCCCCACCAATGAAGAGAGCTGATTCCTCGCGCATCGCCCACTCGTCAATGAGCAAACCGTGCGCGCTCTGACTGAGGTGTCATTCCCGCGCGCGTGGCTGCCGCGTGCGAGGAATCCCGAGGCGCTCCTGCACTCACCCTGCGAGTGGCAGATGGGCCCAGCGAGCAGAAACGGGATTCCTCGCGCGGCAGCCACGCGCGGGAATGACATTCAGGGAACCTGTTGCAGCAGCGGACTACGAATTGAGCTATTTGACAGGGTGATTATCCGGCACTTGACACGCAACCTACGAGGCGCTAGAATCTGTTCATCATGGACAGAGAGAAGAAACCATTCAAGCCGCTGACCGTACAGCCCTCGATCACGCTCGCGCAGATGATGACCCAGTTCGCGACCGAAGATCAGTGCAAGGCGTATCTGCGCGACCTACGCTGGCCTGATGGCGTGCGCTGCCCTCGCTGCAAGGACAGTCATGTCCATGAAGTCGCCAAGAAGCCGTGGCACTGGCAATGCCGCAAGTGCAACAAGAACGGCTACCGCTTCTCTGTCATCACTGGAACGATCTTCGAGAACACCAAATACCCGCTCGTGACGTGGTTTCAGGTCGCCTACCTGATGTGCCAGTCCAAGAAGGGAATGAGCGCGCTCCAAATCCATCGGCAGATCGGAAGCGGCAGTTACGAAACCGCGTGGTATATGTGCACGCGCATCCGCGCCGCGATGAAAAACGAGACCTTCAACAAGTTAATCGGTGAAGTCGAAGCCGACGAAACTTTCATCGGTGGCAGGGACAAAAACAAGCACTGGAACAAGCGCAGTCATTCGGCTGGACCTTACGGAAGCCACAAGACGATGGTGATCGGGGCCATCAGCCGCAAGGGAAACGTCGTCTGCCAGATGATCGATGAAGCTGGATTCGATACGCTGCAAAACTTCGTCAAAGAAACTGTCTCGGAGAAAGTCACGCTGATGGCGACCGATGAACATTCCGGGTATCGCCATCTCACGCGTGCTGGATATCCGCATCGAACGGTCAATCACAGCGACCACGAATATGTGGTCGGAGCGATTCATACCAACACGATCGAAGGTTTCTGGAGCCTGCTCAAGCGCGGAATTGTGGGGAGCTACCACAAGGTGAGCAAGGAATATCTGCCGCTGTACCTGAACGAATTTACGTTCCGGTACAATCATCGCGAGAACCCCGACATTTTCCGCGCGTTGCTTTCACGCGTGTAGCCGTCCGGCCACGCCCGCGCTAAAATGGAGTCGTGGGCAAATCACTCGAAATGTCGTCAAACGGCCTCGACTTTGAGCAACTGATGAAGGTCCTTGTATCGACGCCAAAAGAACAAGTTGATCGCGAGTTGGACAAGATCAAAAAAAAGGCCGCGGAAATAGCAGCCAAAAAGAAGAAGGTTGCGCCCCCACGAGGGGGGCGCTAGCCTATGATGCGCCGTTAATCGGCACTGAGCACCACCGTCCTTGCCCTACTCCGGGGCGGGAAATGCTTACGCGCCGCGATTCGGTGACACGGGTCGCGGCGCCATTTTTTGGGCTATCGCCTATCTAGTTCGCGCGGCGCACCATTTTCCAAAGATCACCCTCCTTTTCCACTACTCCGCTGCTTTTCAGATTAAGCAGATGAAAATGAAGCGTCCGCGCTACCGACTTCTCTCCAAAATCGAAATTACGATCGCGAGCGGCGACGACGATTTCGTCTAGAGATTTAGGGCCTTCGCGACTCAAATATGTGTGGAGAAAAGCTTTGACAGCGGATCCTTGTTGCCCGTTCGGTTCGTGAACCTGATGAAGTTCGGTCACACCCACACTTGGAAATGATGGCTGATCGCTGCCTTCAAGAAGCCCCCGCAATTCCTTTTCAAGTTCAGATAGCAAATTGAGGCGACTTTCCAGACGACGGCGTTCCATCATGATTCCCGCCAATCGACGCGTCATCGCTTGTTTGAGGTCCACGATCGGCGTTTCCTTAGCAATCAGAATGGCCATAAACACGAGAATAGGCGCGGCCATTAATGTAGTCAATAGGACGTAGTGGGATGTAATCACTACAGCGAACGGAGACCCTGAATGCCCAATCAAGTTCATTTAATACGTGTTTGGGCGGCGGAGAAACGTAGCTTATGATCTTGACATGGGTATCTATCCCTACCGACCCCCTGATAGCGTATGGCGCAAGCATCTTGAAGCTGCGATCGTCCAGTTGGCGCATATCCCAAATCGCGCGGACAGCTTTAGCGCGCACCGTCCTTCGGCTGCATGTATTAACATGGCGCGCGCGACTCTTGAACAGATTCGTGTTGATCAGCTTCCGGTCCCAATGGTTGCAGCAGGCGCAGACGGCAGTATCCAGATCAAATGGCATCGCAGCAAACGGCAAGAATTCTCTCTTTTCATCGAGCCGAATGCGGTCCTTGAATTTCTTTTCGTCGACAACGATCGTGTGTTCGACGGGGAGATTAGGGACACTAGCACGATCAATGATTACCTGAATCGCCTCATAGAATAAGCGCCGCCACAAGTGTCGATCATATGGGGACAAGGCGCTGCGCAAAGCGCAGATGATCCTAGCATAAAGTCGATAGAAAAAATCTGGCGCCTTATTGATCCCAACTGGTATCAGGGTGGCCAGCTTCTGGAAATCGCCTACAAGCAGTCCGATTTATCAGCATTACGCGAGTGTATCGTCTTGGAACAGCTCGTTGATTCGAGTCTCAACGGGCAATTCGTGAAATGGGGAATATCGGAACTAACTGCCGATGAGATAAGGACCTGTGGAACCGCTACGGGCGATCCTACGTCGGACTGCGTTATTAGAATTGAGGATAACGATCCGCCGTGGCCGAAAAATCGTAGCGTAATAATTGGCAAGGCTCCTGGTGGTCAGACGCTGAAGAAGCGTCATCTGTACGCGATTACGCGGATCGCAAATTCCAAAACATTAAAACGGTTACCGAAGCCTTAGATTGCCGCATCACGCCAAAGGGGCGCCCCGCGCAAGGGTTCGGCCTTTCGCTTTTCTATTTGCTTTCGTCAAAATCGACAATTTCGCAATTGTCAAGAGCGACATCATCATCATCAATCTTAAAAATCTTTCCCTTGATTGAGACCCGATCGCCTTCCTTTAGCGCGGCTAGTCTTTGGTTCCATGACTTGGAGAAATACATGAAGACTGCCGGATCATCGAATCCGCGGGCGAATACAATCGAACCTGTACCATTGTCGTTCAGGTAAACTTGTTTGATGGTGCCTGAAATCGTGATCGTTTTACCAAGATTTTCTTTGACCAATATTTCCGCCTGAAAATAAGTGTGACCGCGGAAAAAACCGGTCAGTCGTTTAATTAAAGGATCGACCGTGATTGTTGGCGTCGGAGCCGGCGTTGGTCTTGGAACGACCACGGTGAACGTCGGCGCGAAGCTGAGTTCAGCTTGCACAGTCGATCGTTTCGTCGTTTCAGACTGCTCGCTCTTGAACTGATAATTAATCGCCTTAACAATCCAGATGAATCCAGCTAGAACGATCAGTGACAATGGAAGGAATCCCCACAGCTTGCCTCGAACAAATGTGGGAGACTTCTCTGTGAGTTCCTTCGATTGCTTGATGGCCGTGTCCATAGCGAGCATAAGCGCGGCTACGAATAGACCGACGTACGCAACAATGTTCCAGAACATTTAATCCCCCGCCAATGGCTTAGACCCTTCTTCGCCAAATGACGAGGGATTATCGGGCTAACTTTCATATCGTGTCAACATCCGGATAATCACCTTTGACAGAAGGCGAAGAAAGAGCGAAATATGATTGATGGCGGCCGCATACGTATCTTTATGGAATCTTCGCAACCCGCCTTCGGTATCAGTGGTCGAGGCACCCTCTTCCACTTCTTCCAATAAATCTCAACTAGCTGATTTTGCAGGGGTTTTTCGTGGGCGGGAGCTTACTCGCACGGCGCGGCGGCTGGCTTCCGGTATCGCGCCGCTCGATGCCCTTCTCGACGGTGGAATAGCGCGCGGCAGGGTCAGCGAAATTATCGGACGAGCCGGCACTGGCAGGACCTCGCTCGCGGCGGCGTTCGCTGCCAATGCGACCGGACGCGGCGAGGTTATCGCCTGGATCGACGCCGCAGGCACTTTCGATCCCTCCAGTATCGCCACAGCCGGAGTCGAGCTTGCGCGCGTGCTGTGGGCCTCGATTCCGTGGGAGGCGAGCCGCGTGCGCCCTGCCTCCTCGCGCGAGGGACGCATCCTCAAAGCCGCCGAGATGGTGCTCGAAGCGGGAGGCTTCGGCTTGGTCGTAATCGATTTCGGCGATATTTTTCGCGCGATTCCTGACAGCGCCGTGCTGCGTATCGCGCGCGCGACCGAGCGCAGCGGTGCGGCCGTGATCGCGATCGCACCGCGCAGGATTTGCGGAACCTTCGCGGCGCTGAGCCTCACGATGAATCGCGCCGGCGCGTCGTTCAGCCGCATCCGTCCCGGCGCGCCCGCGCTCTTCGACGGACTGAGGCTCGAACCCGTCATCACGCGCAACAAGCTCGGCGGCTCGGGCTCGGTCGCGCGAATCGTCGCCGCGATCGATCCCCAATATTGCGCTCAGCGCGTACAGAATTTCCCTCGTAATCTCCCTCTCCCTCCGGGAGAGGGCGACGCGGCGTCAAGCCACATGGGTGAGGGCGAACGGGCGATAGCTTTGGCCCATAGTTCCCCTTCCCCAGAGCCGCGCGAAGCGCGTACCGAAATACCCTCTCCCACCGGGAGAGGGAGACGCGCGCAGCGCGTGGGTGAGGGTGCTGCTCTGAGGGGTCAGGGGTTAGGTCGATCCGATCATGCTGTCGCATCGAATCGTCCAGAACGACCTCTCCCGACGGGCGATGTCCGCCACCCTCCCCGCACCGGGGAGGGAATAAGAAAAAGCTCCGGGCAGAAGAATTTTGAGCGCGCTCCGCTACGCTTCGCGCTGAATAAGGTCCCTCACCTAACCTCTCCCTTTCAGGGCGAGGGATCAGACACGGCGGTGCGATGCGCGCTGGAAAGGCCCTCACCTGGCCGCGTGCCAGTGGCACCTCCCTTTCAGGGCGAGGGATCAGAACCGGGCGAGAAATCGGAGCAGAGCGCGTCGGTCGCGGCGGTGCGGTGACGGGGATGTATCATGGCGCGGATCGCGTGCATCATGGTTCCCGATTTTCCGATCGCCGCGATCGTGCGCGCTAATCCCGCTCTCGAAGGCGCCGCTCTGGCGATCGCCGCAAACTCCGCCGCTCACGCGGAGATTGTCGCCGTCTCCGCTGACGCGCGCGCGCTCGGAATCCGCACCAGGATGACGCTTGCGCAGGCGCGCGCCGTCTGCGCCAGGCTGATTGTAAATACGCCCGCGCCCGCGGCCGAGAATTCAGCGCATCAGGCGCTCGCCGACGCTGCGGAATCGATCTCGCCGATCGTCGAGCCGGGCGCGCCCGGATGCGTCTGGCTCGACCTTGCGGGGCTCGGGCGAATTTTCGCAAGCGAAAATGAACTTGCCGTCGAGCTTCAGCGGCGCGTGCGCAAGCTCGGGATGGAAGCCGCAATTGGAGTCGGCGCGAGCCGCGAGATCGCCGCGATGGCAGCGCGATGCGGCGGTATCCGGGTGATCGATGCCGGGCGCGAGCGCGAGTTCGTCGATTGGCTGCCGCTGGAAATGCTCGATCCCGGCGCGGAGCTCGAAACCACGTTTTCGCGCTGGGGGATGCGCCGGCTCGGCGATTTGGCGCGGCTCGACCCGGACGCGATTGGCAGCAGACTCGGACGCCGCGGCGTCGAGCTGGTGCGCCTTGCGCTGGGAGGAAGCTCGCGGCCGATTGTGGCGCGGCGGCGCGCGGAAATTTTCTCCGAGGCCGCCGAACTCGACTACGCGATCGACAATCTCGAACCGCTCGGCTTCGTGATCCGCGGAGTTCTCGAACGGATCGTCGCACGCCTTCACCTGCGCGGGTTTGCCGCGGGTGATGCGATGATCGTGCTCGGACTCGAAGACCATCGAATCGCGAGCCGCCGCGTCGCGATCGCCGCGCCGACCTGCGACGTGCGTGCGATCCTGACGCTCATCAACCTCGCGCTCGAAGCCGCGCCGCCCGAGGCTGCCGTCGAGACGGTCAGGCTCGAAGTCACGCCGCGCGCGCCGCGTCCCGCGCAATCCGATATGTTCCTGCCGCCCGCGCCGGCGCCGGATAAGCTCGCGGCCACGATCGCGCGGCTCGCGGCGCTGTGCGGTCCCGGCAACGTCGGCGCGCTCCGCGCGGAGAATTCGCATCGCCCGGAAGCCGTGCGCGTCGAGCCGTTCGATCCGCCGCCTCCTCGCCCGGAAGAGAACGGCGCATGTGGCAAACCCGTCGCGCAGCTTGTGATCCGCGCGCTCCGGCCCGCGCTCGAAATCGAAGTGATGCAATCGCGCGGAGGACCCGAGTTCGTGCGCGGCCCGAACTTGGGCGCGCGCGTAGTCTCGATCACGGGTCCATGGCGCCGCGACGGCGAATGGTGGAAGACGCCTAAATATTGCGCGCAGCGCGTACCGATTAACCCTCTCCCCCCGGGAGAGGGAGACACGGCGGTACGCCGCGTGGGTGAGGGCGCGCGGCCGATAGCTTTGGCCCATAGTTCTCCTTCCCCAGAGTCGCGCGCGGCGCATACAGCACAACCCTCTCCCTCCCGGGAGGTGTCACTGGCACACGGGAGGCGCACGCAACGCACGGGTGAAGGCGAATGGCCGATCACGCCCGATCATAGTTCCCCTTCCCGTGCGGGAAGGGGTCAGGGGTTAGGTCGATCCGATCATGCTGTCGCATCGAATCGTCCAGAGCGACCTCTCCTGGCGGGCGATGCCCGCCACCCTCCCCGCATCGGAGAGGGAATCAGAGAAAACACTGACCAGAATTTTAGTCGCGCTCCGCTGCGCTCCGCGCTGAATAATGACCCTCACCTTACCTCTCCCTTACAGGGCGAGGGATCAGGCACGGCGAGGCGCTCGCTGGAAACGCCCTCACCTGGCCGCGTGCCAGTGGCACCTCCCTTACAGGGAGAGGGATTAGAACCAGGCGCGGAATCAAATGGAAGTGCACAGCGCGGAGGTTTTTTGCGCGATTACTATGAGCTTGCATTGGACGATGGCGGGGTTTACCGCGTGTTTCGGGATCTCAGCTCGGAGCGATGGTTTCTTGACGGCGTTTATGACTGACTATTCGACTGACTATATCGAATTGCGCGCGCGCAGCGCTTTCAGCTTTCTTGATGGCGCTTCGACGCCCGAGGATCTCGCCACGCGCGCGGCCGAGCTTGGCTATCGCGCGATCGCGCTGGGCGATCGCGACGGACTCTACGGCGCGCCGCGGTTCCATCAGGCGGCCAAGGACGCCCGTATCAAATCGATAGTTGGCGCCGAGCTGACCCTCGATGACGACTCGCGCCTCTACGTACTGATTCCGGATCGCGAACGCTACAAAAATCTCTGCCGGATGATCACCGCGTCGAAGCTGCGCGCCGCAAAAGGCGCCGGACGAATCACACTGGACGATCTGGACCGCTATGGGCGCGGGATGATCTGCCTGGGCGGCGGCGCGATGAGCCCGCTCTCGCGAATGCTCATCCGGGGAGAAGATCCGCGTCCGCTCTGCGATCGGCTCGAAGGAATCTTCGGCGGGAAAAATCTCTATGTCGATCTGCAGCGCCATCTCGACGCCGATGAAGAGCGGCTTAACCGCAAGCTCGCCGCGCTCGCCGACGCCGCGCATCTTCCGATCGTCGCGACCAATGACGTATGCCACGGCGGCGCCGATCGCCGCCTGCTCGATGTGCTCACCTGTATCCGTCTCAAGACCACGCTCGAAGAAGCGGGCCGAGCGCTATGGGTCAACAACCAGCGCCATCTGAAGCCGCCCGCGGAGATGGCCGCGCTGTTCCGCGATCTGCCGGACGCGGTCGCCGCCACCGGCGTGATCGCGGAGCGATGCGCCTTCACGCTCTCCGACATGGGCTATCGTTTTCCCAGCTATCCGGTTCCGCCGGGCGAGACCTCCGACAGCTATCTGCGGATTCTCACTTATAAAGGCGCGCGCGACCGATGGGGCGCGAACCTCGATGAGCGCACGCGCCGCCAGCTCGAGCACGAGCTCGGGATGATCGAACGGCTGAAGCTCGCCGGCTACTTCCTAATCGTCTGGGATATCGTGCAGTTCTGCCGCGAGAACGCGATCATGGTGCAGGGACGCGGCTCGGCGGCGAACAGCGCCGTATGCTACGCGCTGGGAATCACGGCCGTCGATGCGGTCAAGATGAAGCTGCTGTTCGAGCGCTTTCTATCCGAAGAGCGCGGCGAATGGCCGGATATCGATCTCGATCTGCCCAGTGGCGACCAGCGCGAAAAAGTCATCCAGTACGTCTATCGCCGCTACGGCGAACACGGCGTCGCGATGACCGCGAACGTGATTACTTATCGCACCAGGAGCGCGGTGCGCGAGGTCAGCAAGGCGCTGGGATTTCCTCCCGACCAGGTCGATCGGCTGGCCAAGCTCAACCAGGTCTACGAGTTCCGCGACCATTACGATGATCTGGTCGCGCTGTTCAAACGCGGCGGCGTCGACGCGGAATCTCCGCGGATCAAGATGCTGGTCGATCTGGTGCGGCGCATTCAGAGCGTCCCGCGCCATCTCGGACAGCATAGCGGCGGCATGGTGATCGGCGCGACGCCGCTCGACGAAATCGTGCCGCTCGAGCCGGCCGCGATGCCGGGGCGGGTGGTGGTGCAGTGGGACAAGGACGATTGCGCCGACCTGGGAATTATCAAGATCGATCTGCTCGGGCTTGGGATGCTCGCGGTGCTCGAGGAGACTATCCCGATGATTCGCGAGCACGAGGGCGTCGAGATCGACCTCGCGCATCTGCCGCCCGACGATCCCGGCGTTTATGCGATGCTGCGGCGGGCCGACACCGTCGGCGTGTTCCAGGTCGAGAGCCGCGCCCAGATGGCGACGCTGCCGCGAATGAAGCCGAAGGAATTCTACGATCTGGTGGTCGAGGTCGCGATCATCCGGCCGGGCCCGATCGTCGGCAATATGATGAATCCGTATCTCGATCGGCGTAACAAGCGCGCTGCTGTGACATACGCCCATCCGTCGCTCAAGCCGATCCTCGAACGCACGCTCGGCGTCCCACTGTTCCAGGAGCAATTGCTGCGGATGGCGATGGCGGTGGCGGGCTTCACCGCCGGCGAGGCCGAGGAGCTGCGCCGCGCGATGGGCTTCAAGCGCTCGATGGAGAGGATGACGAAGATCGAAGAGCGGCTGCGGGCGGGGATGCAGCGCAACGGAATCATCGGCAAGACCGCCGATGAAATCGCGCTTTCGATTACCTCATTCGCGCTCTATGGCTTCCCGGAATCGCACGCCGCCAGCTTCGCGCTGATCGCCTACGCGTCGGCCTATCTGAAGTACTACCATCCAGCGGCGTTCTTCGCCGCGATGCTCAATTGCTGGCCGATGGGCTTTTACCATCCCTCGGTGCTGGTGAAGGACGCGCAGCGCGGCGGCCTGACCGTCCTGCCGATCGATGTAACCCGCTCGGACTGGAAATGCACGATCGAATCCAGCGCACAACACATACTGCCGCATGTATCCCCTCTCCCTCCGGGAGAGGGCAACGCGGCGTCAAGACGCGTGGGTGAGGGCGAACCGCCGATAGCTCGGGGGCATAGTTCCCCTTCCCGTGCGGGAAGGGGTCAGGGGTTAGGTCGATCCGATCATGCTGTCGCATCGAATTGTCCAGAACGACCTCTCCCGACGGGCGATGCCCGCCACCCTCCCCGCATCGGGGAGGGAATAAGAAAAAACACTGACCAGAATTTTAATCGCGCTCCGCTTTGCTCCGCGCTGGATAGATCCTCACCTTGCCGCGTGCCAGTGGCACCTCCCTTACAGGGAGAGGGATCAGAATTATGCCTGCGGATGGGGTTGCGGTATGTGACGGGGTTGCGCGAGGAGACCGGATTACGCATCGAGCGCGAACGCGCGCGGCGTCCGTTCGATTCGATTGCCGACTTCACCGCGCGCGTCGGTCCTAATCGCCGCGAGCTCGACGCGCTCGCATATGCGGGCGCGTTTGCCGCCTTCGGGATGACGCGGCGCGACGCGATGTGGAACGCCGCCGCGGTCGAGCGCGACCCGTCGAGCCTGCTCTCACGCGCCAGGCCCAAGGCGGTCAAAGCGCCGCTTCCGGAAATGGCGCCGATCGAACAGACCCTCGCCGACTATGCCGCGACCAGCCTCACGACCGGGCCGCATCCCATGACCTATCTGCGCGAGGACCTGGATGCGCACCACGTGCTCAGCGCGGCGGATCTGGAGCATCTGCGACACGGCTCGATCGTAAAGACAGCGGGCGTCGTGATCGTGCGTCAGCGTCCCGGCACTGCGAAGGGATTTCTGTTCATCACGCTGGAGGACGAAACCGGAATCTCCAACCTGATCGTCACTCCCAACCTGTTTCAGGCTAATCGTCTTTTGCTTATCAGCGCACAAATCCTGCAGGCTGAAGGTGTCTTGCAGAAAGTTGACGGCGTAACCGCGATCCGCGCGCACAAATTCGCCGAGATCAAACTCCCCGGCGCGACGCCGCCCTCGCACGATTTTCACTGACCACCGTTTCACATATTCGGCGCAACGGGGTTTAATCCATCGCAGCCGAAACAAGAAAATAGCCAGGGAGAAAATCAATGAATCGCACCGAGCAAATCGCCAAAGCCGAAGCCTTCCGCGCGATGCACGATCGCTCGCGTATCCTCGTGCTGCCCAATGCGTGGGACGCCGCGAGCGCGCGAGTCTTCGAGGAGGCGGGATTCAAGGCAATCGCCACCACCAGCTCCGGCGTCGCTAACTCTCTCGGCTATCCCGACGGCCAGATCATTCCGCGCAGCGAGATGCTCTTCATGATCGACGTAGTCACACGCAGCGTGCAGGTTCCCGTCACTGCGGATATCGAGTCCGGCTACGCCGACGACCTCGCGACGCTCAAGGAGACGATCAGGCTGGTGATCGACGCGGGTGTGATCGGAATCAACCTGGAAGACTCGATGATCAATCGCGGTGCGCCGATCCTCGAGCTCGAAACCGCGGTCGCGCGAGTTCGTGCCGCGCGCGAGGCCGCGCAAGCCGCCGGCGTGCCGATCGTGATCAATGCGCGCACCAACGTCTACCTGCATGGAATCGGCGACCGCGATGCGCGCTTTGACGACGCCGTCCGCCGCGCCAACGCCTACCGCGCGGCCGGTGCGGATTCCCTGTTCGTGCCGGGCGTGCGCGACGCGGCAGCGATCGGCAAACTCGCCGCAGCGCTCGCGGGTCCGATGAACATCCTCGCCGGCCCCGGCTCGCCGTCAGTTTCGGAGCTGGAGAGACTCGGCGTCGCGCGCGTGAGCGTCGGCGGCGGACCGGCGCGCGCCGCAATCACGACCACGCGCAAAGTCGCAAGAGAACTCTTCGAGCATGGAACCTACAATTCGTTTGTCGAGGGCGTGATCTCGCATCCAGACGCCAACGCGCTCGTGACGCGCAATCGCCTTACTCCGGCATGAACGATGGGCTCCCCGTCTTCGCGGTCTGGCCGCCGTCGGCGACGACCGCCGCTCCGGTCACGAACGACGCGAGGTCCGAGGCGAGGAACAGCACCACGTTCGCCATCTCCTCGGGCTTGCCGAGCCGTCCCATCGGAATCGCCTCGCGGATTCGATCCGCGAATCCCGGCATCTCGAGCGCGGGCTGCAACAGCGGCGTATGAATCGCGCCGGGGCAGATGCAATTGACGCGCACGCCGTCGCGCGCGTACTCGATAGCGCCGACGCGGGTCAGATTGATGACGCCCGCCTTGGCCGCGTTGTACGCCGCGATTCCGTAATCGGCGCGCTGCCCCGAGATTGACGCTGTATTGACGATCGCGCCCGAGCCCTGCGCGCGCATGATCGGCAGCACGCGCTTCATCGCGCGCCACACCGCCGTTAGCCCGACGTCGATCATGTAGCTCCACACGCCCTCTTCCACATCGGCGAGCCTTCCCGACGCCTCGGTGCTGGTGCTCGCGGTGGCGGGAAGTCCGAATGCGTTGTTGTGCAGAAAGTCGATTCGCCCGAAAGCCGCTTTGGTCTCCGCGATCATACGATCGATATCCGCGGATTTGGTGACATCGACGGTCATCGCGAGCGCCTTGCCGCTTTGCGCCGCGATCGCTTCAGCGACGTGAGTCGCGTTTTCCGTGTTGATGTCGGCGACCACAACCGTGCCGCCGCGTGCCGCGAATCCAAGCGCGGTCGCGCGTCCGATACCCGAGCCCGCTCCGGTTACGATTCCGATCTTGCCCTCGAAGTTCATCCCGAAATCCATCAGATGATCGCTCCTTCGCTCTGTCGGGTAGCATCACCAGCGACAGTTTGTAAATCGCGCTAACGCGCGCGCTGAAGAATGCGGTATGGTTCGCCGTGATAACGGATCGAATCACGCGGGAGAACTACGATGAGACTTGCAGGTAAAGTTGCGCTGATAACCGGCGCCGGATCGGGAATGGGCCGCGCGGCCGCGACGCTGTTCGCGCGCGAGGGCGCAAAGATCGCGGTGATCGACGTCAACGAAGGCGCCGCGAAAGAAACCGCCGCCGCGATCACCAGCGCCGGAGGGCAGGCGGTCGCGATGCGCGCCGACGTCTCGAACTCCGAAGACGCGCGCGCGATGGCCGACGAGACCGTGCGCCACTTCGGCGGCCTGGACATCAACTACAACAACGCGGGCATCGAGGGCGAAGGCGGCTTCATGGCCCAGCTCAGCGAAGAGGGCTTCGACCGCGTGATCGCGATCAACCTGCGCGGCGTATGGCTCGGAATGAAGTACGCGCTGCCGCATCTGATAAAACGCGGCGGAGGATCGATCATTAACACCGCATCGGTGGCGGGAATCGTCGCGATCAAAGGCGCGGCCGCATATTGCGCCGCCAAGGCCGGCGTCATCTCGCTGACCCGCGTCGCCGCGCTCGAATACGCACGCTACAATATCCGCGCCAACTGCATCTGCCCGGGCGTGATCGACACGCCGATGGTCAAGCGGGTATCGGCGGAAGGCGGCGTGACCGCGCAGGACAACAACCGCCTCTCGCTGCTCGGCAGAATCGGATCGCCCGACGAGATCGCGCGCACCGCGCTTTTCCTCGCCAGCGACGACGCGACTTTCGCCACCGGCGCGCCGTTCATAATCGACGGTGGATGGGTCGCGCGCTAGCGCGGGAGGCTCGCGATGGGATCACAGCGGCTCGCGGGAAAAATCGCGATCGTTACAGGAGCGGCGCAGGGAATCGGACGCGCAATCGCCACGCGGCTTGCCGACGAAGGCGCACCCGTCGCGATTGCCGATATCCAGACCGACGCGGCCGAACGCACCGCTGCGGAATTGCGCACGCTCGGTGCGAAGGCGATCGCGGTCAAGCTCGATGTGACTAAATTCGACGACGCCGAGGCTGCCGCATCTACTGTGGAGCGCGAACTCGGGCCGATCGACATCCTCGTGAACAACGCCGGATGGGACAAGCTCGAAGCCATTTATCGAAAGCATGCCCGAGACCTGGGACAAGATTATCGCGATCAACTATCGCGGCACGCTGAATTGCTGCCGCGCGATCGCGCCGCGAATGAAAGCGCGCGGATCGGGCAAGATCGTTTCGATCTCTTCCGACGCCGGCCGCGTCGGCTCGACCGGAGAGGCGGTGTACGCCGGATGCAAGGCGGCGATTATCGGATTCTCGAAGACCATCGCGCGTGAGCTCGCGCGCTACCATATCAACGTCAACGTCGTGTGCCCCGGACCGACGGAAACCGCGCTGTTGCGCGACGCGATGGCGGGGCGCGAGGGCGTGCTCGAATCGATGGCGCGCGGAATCCCGTTTCGCCGCCTCGGCAAGCCGGAAGACCTCGCCGGCGCGGTCGCGTTCTTCGCTTCGTCCGATTCGGACTACGCGACCGGGCAAGTGATCAGCATCAGCGGCGGCCTGACGATGGCGGGATAGGCGCGCTTGCCAGTTTTGTCTTGCGATGCTTTACTGAACTATCGTTCAGAACGGATCGTTAGACGAACGTCGCGAGGAATGGACGTTGGAACACCAAGCCGAAATCAGCGAACCCGTAAAATTCAGCGGACCCGACGCGCTACCGCCCGACTACAAAGATTTGCTCGTCCGGATGCTCTCGATTCAGTCGCGAATCGAATCCGAATACATGCTGATGCCCGAGCGCACCCTCATAAAACCGCTCGCGCTCGCGCCCACCGCCGAGGACAAGGCCGAGTACGCCGCGTTCTGGTCCGACGAGGTTCGCCACGCGAGCTACTGGATGCGCCTGCTGGCGGAGCTCGGCGTCACCGTCGATGACGCATTCATGTCGACGCCGATGCCGATCTATATTTTCGAGATGCGCGATCGCGCCGAGGACTGGATCGAGTACGGCCTCTTCAGTTTTTTCGCCGACCGCCAGGGCGCGTACATGGGCTACGAATGGGTCGGATGCTCTTATCATCCGCTCGCCAAGATCGCCGAGCGGGTTTATCGCGAAGAGCTCGGGCACGCGGCTTTCGGTTATCGGCTGATGCGCAGATACCTCGAGCGCGAAGGCGATCGGGGCCGCGCGCTGCTGACAAAGCATCTCGCGAAATGGTATCCGGCGGGGCTCGACATGTTCGGCAAGTCGGGCTCGAAGCGGCAATTCGACTACGTGAAAATGGGGCTGAGGCGCCGCAGCAACGAACAGATGCGCGCCGAGTTCGAAGCCGAGGTCAACAATCTGCTTGCCAAACTCGAAATCCCCGCGCCTGATCCAACCGCCGGCCGCCGCTATCTGTGAGCCGCGCAGCGGTGACTCATTTTGAGAAGCTGACGGCCCCCGCCGTCGAGGTGTCATTCCCGCGCGTGGCTGCCGCGCGAGGAATTCCGAATTCCGATCGCGCTCGAGCCGTCCTTCAGATCACCCGGAATACGCGCTCGCAACAGATCCGGGATTCCTCACGCGCGGCAGCCACGCGCGCGGGAATGACAGGAGAGGAGCGCACGGCTAAATCGGAACGCCCAAGCTCAGCGATGGTGGCTTGCGTTCGAGCGCGGGGCGGGCAAACCTTGGGCGGGAGGCATCGCGTTTGAAGAAAGCTATCCTTCAGCCCGTCCGGCGCGTGACGCGAATCAAATCCGCGCCGCGTGCGCTTGCTCCCGACGAACGTTACGACGCCAATATCGATCACATCCTGCGCGCCGCCGCGGCGGTGTTCGCGGAGAAGAGCTTCGGCCTCGCGTCGATTCGCGATATCGCCGGACGCGCGCGAATCTCGTTTCCGCGCATCTACTACTATCTGCGCAACAAAGAAGAAATTCTGTACCTGATCTCGCGCCGCGCTTTCGAGGAGTTGCTGCGCCGCGCCGAGCAGGCGGCGCGCTCGGCTCCTGGAGCCGACGCCCGGATGCGCCAGTTTATCGCCGGCCATCTCGAATACCACATGAGCAATCTGGCCGAGATGAAGGTGCTGGTGCGCGAGGCCGATTCGCTCTCCGGCCGCTACCAGGCTGATATTGCGCGGCTCAAGCGCGAGTACTCGCGCCTGTGCCGCAAGCTCGTCGAGCAGCTCGCCGAGGGGCGCGGCCGTGCGCTCGATCGCGAGCAAAGCCGCATCATCACGTCGCTTTTGTTCGGCGCGATGAACTGGTTCTACACCTGGTACGAGCCAGCCCGCGATTTCGAGCAGCGCGCAAAAATTATCGACGAGGTTTTTCTGATGGTCACGGGATCGATCGCGAACCGCTAAGAATCGAACCTATGCCTGACGGATGGACTCCATATCCGGCTGAGGACGCCGAGCGTTACTTGCGCAAAGGCTACTGGCGGCGCGAGACAATCGCACAGGCAATCGGTGCGGCGGCGCGGCGTCACGCTGCCGAGCGTCCCGACGCGATCGCGGTCGCCGACGTTCGACGCAAGCTCGGTTTCGCCGCGATGCTGCGCGAGGCGGCCCGCGTCGCCGCGCTGCTCGAAAGCCGCGGCATCGCGCGCGGCGATCGAATAATCGTGCAGCTCCCGAACCGCGTCGAGTTTGTGACGCTGTTGCTCGCGTGCGCGGAGATCGGCGCAGTGCCGGTGATGGCGCTGCCCGCACTCCGGCGCGCCGAGCTCGAGCATCTGATAGCGCTCGCAAGTCCGGTCGCGATAGCAATAGCGCCGCAGTTTCGCGGCTTCGATCATGCCGCGCTCGCACGCGAGCTGCGAGTGAAATCGCCCGCGTTGCGAACGATCTTCACCACCGAACCCGCGGACGGCATGATCTCGCTAAGCTCGGAAATCGAGCCTCGAGGCGAGATAGGCTCGCGCGCCGGAGATCCATTCGACCTCGCGATACTTCTGCTGTCGGGCGGAACAACAGGATTGCCCAAGCTCATTCCGCGAACCCACGCGGACTACCTTTGCGGCGCCGAGGCCGCCGCACCCGTCTGCGGAATCACAGCGGAGTCGCGGGTGCTGATCGCGCTGCCGATCGAGCATCATTTTGCTCTCGGAGCGCCGGGGCTGGTGGGCGCGCTGATGACTGGCGCCACGACGATCCTTTCGGAATCAGCACAGGCCGCCGATATCGTACGGATCGCTGCCGCTGAGAAGGCGACGCATCTTCCATGTGTTCCCGCGCTCGCGATTTCGATTCTCTTGTTGCCCGAGGACGCACGCGCCGGTCTGGAAAATCTGCGCGTGATCACTGTAGGCGGGCAACGGCTCCAGGAGCCGACTGCACGGGAATTGCGCCGAGCGTTTCCGAATTTACGCGTTCAGCAGGTTTTAGGGATGACCGAAGGCGTGCTGTGCTACACGCGCCTGGACGAGGGCGACGATCTTGCCTGCACGACACAGGGACGCCCCGCATCGCCGGGCGATGAGATTCGCGTCGTCGATCCCGACGCCAGGGAAGCAGCGCGTGGCGAGATCGGAGAGCTATGGTGCCGCGGACCATGTACGGTTCGCGGCTACTATCGCGCGGAGGCGGAGAATCGCATTTGCTTCACCGCGGATGGCTTTTACCGAACCGGAGATTTGGTGCGGCAGACCGCGAGCGGAAATCTCGTCGTCGCCGGTCGGATCAAAGACCAAATCAATCGCGGCGGAGAAAAGATCAGCGCGGAAGAAGTCGAGTCGCACATCATCGCGCATCCCGCCGTCATCGCCGCCGCCGTGGTCGCGATGCCCGACGCGCGGCTGGGCGAGAAGGCGTGCGCGTTCGTCACACTCGCGCCGGGCGCTGCCCTGTCCCTCGAAGGATTGGCGCGCTTTCTGGCTGAGCGTGGGCTTGCGCGCTTCAAGCTTCCCGAACGGGTCGAGGTAATCGAAGCGATGCCGCTGACCAATGTCGGCAAGATAAAAAAAGCGGAATTGAAACGCGCGATCGAAAGCCGCATCGCCGCTGAACAAGCCGCCGGCGCGGCAAGATAATTGCGTTCGCGGTTCTTCACGCGAGGAGAATCCTACGATGGACGTGCAAAAGGGAATCGGCGAGCTGAACGCGCTGATCGCGCGGCTCGAGCGCAATAATCGCACGCTGAAGTCGCATCCGACGATCGAAAAAATCGAGCGCGGAGAGCTGACGATCGATCAACTGCGATGGTGGGCGACCCAGCTCTTCATCGGGAACAAGGCGCACAACGCCAATATTCTTGGATTGATCTACGCCAAGTGCGACGACTTTCCCGCGCGCAAATCGATCGTCGAGAACCTGATCGAAGAAGAGTTGGGCCGCGTCTCCGGCGTCGGACGGTCGCATCCCGAGTTGTACCTTGAATTCGGCAAGGCGATCGGAATCCCGCGCGAGCGCCTGCTCACGGCGCGAATGTCGCCCGACGCGACCGCGATGAAACACTGGATGTACTGGCTGGCCGACTCAAAGCCGTGGTACGTGACGCTGGCCGGAATCAGTCTCGGCTCCGAGCTCTTCAACCCCGACGCATATGTGCGCGTGATCGACGGGCTGCGCCGCAACTACCATCTATCCGACGACGCACTGCTGTTCTTCTCGGTCCACGTCAAGGTCGACAAGGATCACGGCGACACCAGCGCCGGCTCGATCTTCAAAGCGATCCCCGAAAGCGCCGCACCCGAAACGCTATGGGCAGTAGAGTCGCACATAGAATTCATGCGGCGGCTCTGGTCGGATATAGATCCTCCGCGCGCCTGATTCGTCGCCCTCGCCCACCGTCTGATCCCTCGCCCTGAAAGGGAGAAGTTAGGTGAGGGACCTTAATTCAGCGCGGCGCGCAGCACCGCGCGATTAAAAGAAGATGCGGTGCAAGGACTCCCTATCAAGAAAGTCGATACACTTCTTATGCGTTACGGAAAAATGAACTTGGTTCCCGAGCACGCCAAAAAGATCGACCTAACCCCCGACCCCTTCCCGCACGGGAAGGGGGGCCAGAAACCAAACCTCGAGGACAAGACTGGCACGCACCTATAGTCGCTGGTGGCAGTGGGAATTTGATAGACCACTCCAACGCTCGCGACAAGTGTCCCCCTTCCCGTGCGGGAAGGGGACAGGGGTTAGGTCGATTGCCTGAAATCAACTCCGCCCGACGGCATCCGATTTTCAGCCATCAGGGTGCGCGTAGCCCATGCCAACTCATCCACGCCCTCTCCTGCGGGAGAGGGTATTCAGCAGAATCTCTATGCGCGGCGGAGGTCTTGTAGAATCTCTTTCAGGACGCCGCGGTCGTGATCGTTATGCACTGGCATGTCGAAGCCGAGGCGGTTGATGCCGACGAAGCGCTTCTTTATCACTGCTGCGATCTCGTCGTAGGTTCCTACCGCGGCGAAGGCATGCACCATCTCTTCGCTTACCAGCTTCGCCATCTCGCGCCATTTCTGCTGCACTGAGAGCTTATGCAGCTCGTCGGCGGTGTCGCCCCATCCGTCGAGCTCGAAGCTCGAACGATACGAGCGTGTCGAGCCATAGAACGCGATGGTTGATTTGGTGGTCTCGATCGCCTTCGCGAGCGCGTCGCGATCTTTCGCGGCGACCAAGAAGCCGCCGCCTGAGATTTGGAAATCGGGCCACTCGGAAGCCGGGCGCCCGGATTTCTCAAAGCCTTTCTTGAGATTCGGCAGCGCGATCTGATCGATATATTTTCGCGTCACGATTCCGTGCAGGCGCACGCCATCGCAAACTTCGCCCGCGACTTGCAGCATCCTTTCCTGTACCGCCGCGATCGCGACCGGAATGTGCGGATGCTCCTGCGGCGGAGGCGAGAAGTTCGGCGTCATCAGCGACAGGTTGTAATGCTCGCTGCGGAAGTTGAGCGGCTCACCCGTCTGCCAGGTCTTCCAGCACGCGCGCATCGCGCCGACGTAATCTTTCATCCGCTGCGCGGGCTTCGACCACGGCATCCCGAACCGCCGCATCACGTGACCCTTCACCTGCGAGCCTAGCCCCAACATCAGGCGTCCGCCGCTCATGCGTTGGAGATCCCACGCGGTGTACGCGGTGGAAACGGGACTCCTGGTGAACGCGAGCGCGATCCCCGTGCCGAGCTCGATCTTTGCCGGCTCCATCGCGGCGATCGCGAGCCCCAAATATGGATCGTGCTGCGTTTCAACCGCAATCAATGAATCGTAGCCGAGCGCTTCGGCCTCGCGCACCTGAGCGCCGATTGTAGTCCAGGTCGGTTCGGGCCGCTTGCCCGCCTGCTGCATATCGGGCGTGTAGGGCGCGCCGAAATTTAGTCCGCGTTCGATTTTGATCTTTGCCATGGCGCGGTTATCGCGTCACGGACGCGGAGATGTCAAGAAGCGCAGGAAGAAAAACAAAACCAAGCGGCCACTAAGACACAAAGACACTAAGGATCTTCTTTGTGCCTTAGTGTCTTTGTGGCCGCTTTAGTGCTGACCATCTTCAGCGGATCGACAGCCCCGGCGCGGGGAAGTGATGGCACATCTCGGCGACTTCGCCCGCGATTCGATTTAGCGCGGCTTCGTCGCCAGCGTGCGCGATCGCTTCGTCCATCCATTTGCCGATGAGCTTCATCTCGGGCTCGCGCATCCCGCGCGAGGTCACCGCCGGCGTGCCGAGGCGCAAGCCGCTGGGGCTGAAGGGTTTGCGCGGATCATAAGGGACGGTGTTGTAGTTGCACACAATCCCGGCGGCGTCGAGCGCCTTTGCGCCCTTCTTGCCGATCACTTTCTTGCTCGTCAGATCGACCAGGATCAGATGATTGTCGGTGCCGCCCGAGACCAGCGAGAATCCGCGCGCGAGCAGTTCCTCCGCGAGCGCTTTTGCGTTGCGCACGATCTGCGCCGCGTAGTCTTTGAACGCGGGCGTCGCCGCTTCCTTTAGCGCCACGCCGATCGCGGCGGTGGTATGGTTATGCGGCCCGCCCTGCAATCCGGGAAACACCGCCTTGTCGATCGCGTCGGCGTGCTCGGCCTTGCACAGGATCATCGCGCCGCGCGGCCCGCGCAGCGTCTTGTGCGTGGTGGTCGTGACGACGTCGGCATAAGGCAGCGGACTCGGATGCGCTCCGCCGACGACGAGGCCGGCGATATGCGCGATATCCGCGAGCATCAGCGCGCCGGTTTCTTTCGCGATATCGGCGAACGCTTTGAAGTCGATGATCCGCGGATACGCGGTCGCGCCGCACACGATGATGCGCGGCTTCTCGCGCCGCGCGAGATCGCGCACCGCGTCGTAATCGATCCGATGTGTCTCGCGATCGACGTTGTATTGCACCGCGCGCCAGAACGTCCCCGTGATACTGACGTTCCATCCGTGGGTCAGATGCCCACCCATCGGCAGCGCCATCCCCATGATCGTTTCGCCCGGCTTGAGCAGCCCGAAATAGACCGCGAGATTCGCGGGCGAGCCCGAGTAGGGCTGCACGTTGGCGTGCTCGGCGCCGAACAGAGCCTTGGCGCGATCGATCACGAGCGTCTCGAGCGTGTCGATATAGCGCTGGCCCTCGTAGTAACGGCGTCCCGAATAGCCTTCGGAATACTTGTTGGTCAGGATCGAGCCCGTAGCTTCGAGCACCGCCGCCGAGGCGTAGTTCTCCGACGGGATGAGGCGCACGGAATCGAATTCGTAGCGCTCTTCCTTGCGGATGATATCGTAGATTTCGGGATCGGTTCGCTTGAGCTCGTCCACACCGCACCTCGCGCGCATTTTGCTGCCGAGAGCCTAGCGCCCGCCGCCGGGCGAGGCAAAATGACGCGGCCGGCGGTAGTGGGTCAGTTTGGGATTTGTACCGTTACCAGCTTGTCATTCCCGCGCGCGTGGCTGCCGCGCGCGAGGAATCCCGGGGCGTCTATGCTCCGAGCCGCCTCAATGTGCAGTGCCCGCCCGTCCGGGATTCCTCGCGCGGCAGCCACGCGCGGGAATGACAACCCTACAGCACGACGGAAGACCGTCGGTCAGTCAAACTGACCCACTACCCGGCCGGCTACTGCAGATCGGGTGGGGTTACTTTCGCGATCCAGTCGCGATAGTCGCCGGCAAATCCAATCGCACGCTGGCGCTCTTCGACGCGGCGCAGTATCGACGCGATCGCTTCCGGCGCGAGCTTTTCGCGCGCGGCGAGCGCTCCTGCTATCGCCTCGCCCGCCGCGGTTGCCGCATTGCGCGCACCCTCGGCGAGCGCGATGCTTTCGTCCGAGAGACCGAGGTACGCTTCGGCGATTCGCGTGCCAACCTCCGTCCCGCTGTCGAGCGAGTCCTTGATATTGCCCTTGCCGGTCAGAACGTTGCCGGCCGCAAAAACCGCGGTCGGTCCATCCATCAGGAGGCCGGTTTTCTGATCGATGTAAACGTAGGTCTCGCCCTTCTGCGCGATTCCGGGAATCGGCTCCGGGATACTTCCGATCGAGCTGATCGTCAGTGGTGCGCGCGGCGCCTCGACGCTATCGGCAACGATTCTAACCTGCCCGTCGGCGACTTCGGTGGCGCCGAACCGCACTCCGACCATCGCGCCGTTCTCAGCGATCAGGCCAGTCGGCGCTCGCAGCTCCTGGAACTCGAACAGGAACTTGCGCATCGCCTTCTCCAGAATCTTCGCACGCGCCGAGCGCATTGCCTCCGCCCGCTTGGGCGTCGCGTCGGGCGCGATATCCGACAGCGGCATGTCCAGGACCCGGCGACGATAATAAAGCTTGCACGGCGCGATGCCGAGGTCGGCCCATTTGAGATTGTGCGCGGCAAGGACAGGCTCGATTCCCTCGCGCTCGATCCGCACGAGATCTTCCGAGATTCCGCGCTCCGCGAGCGCCTGCAGCGTCATCTCGATTTGCAGCACCTTGACCACGTCGATCGACGCAAGCCCTCCGCCCACCACGATCGCGCCGGGAGTCAGCTCGTAGCGTGGTCCCTTGTACCCTTTCTCGTTGTAGTGATTGAACCAGTAGATGAGCGGGTTCTGATATACCAGTCCGTGATCGACGAACTGGTCGGCGCCCTCGACCGGGAATGGACGGTCGCGCCACGCGCCGTGAGTCAGCACGATTCCCGAGAGCCCCCATGCTGTGCGCAGCTCCTCGAAATCGAGATCGCGCCCGAGCGCCGTCATCGGAATGTAGGCGATATTCGGATGGTCGAGGCGATTGTCGATCTCGCCGTACTCGTCCCGGCGCTGTTTCACATGCCATCGCGGCAGCCCGTCCTCGATTTTTCCGTAGGGCCGCGGGTTCTGCTCGAAGACCACGACCAGCGCGCCGCGCTGGGCGAGAATCCGCGCGATTTCCGAGCCGGCAGTGGCGGCGCCGACCACGCCGATCACGTGCCGCGAAGTATTGTTCGATATATCCGCCATAAGCGAAGTAACTGATTAGCGTGCTCTCACGCGTGGCGCAATCTTCGCGCGCGCGCCCCTGTTCACCTGCCTTAACTCGTCGACAGTCGTCTTCTTGCGCACGGGGGACGTGCATGGTTTCCTGATCGGTGGCGCCGCACCATGCGATCTTTGAATTACCTGCATCTGGCTCTTGTGAGTCTGCTCTTTATGACCTTGGCCGGATGCGCCGCAGCGTATGCGCCGTACAGCGTGGCCGGCGGCGGCACTGAGGCCGCCGAGGGCGAGCAGCACGATACGCCCTACCCCGCGCAGGATACCTTCGTGATGACGCAGGACGTCCTGCGCGGCGAGGGAATTTTGTTCGAGGTCAAAACGGGAGGCGAACATCTGGTGACCAATTGGCGTCCTGCCGACAAGGGCGCGGGGATGTTCGGGAGCATCGTGGGAGTCGATCCGCAGTATCGTTACGATATCGAGGTCGTGCCGACCGGGGACCGCACCAGCCGCATCGTCGCGAACCTCGAGACCCAGGATATCCAGGATTCCGACCTGCCCGCCTATCTGCCAGGCAAGCGGCTCGACCTGTTTGGCAAATTCGACCAACTCGCGGCGAAGCTTCCTCCGCCTTCTCCGACCCCGCGCGAGGGCGGCGTCAATTTCGCTCTGCTGCCCGGCGAGGATTTGCCTGCCTTGGCAAAGCGGGCAACTGGCAGCGCGGACAACTGGCGGCAAATCGCAAAGGACAATGGCCTGAAGTCGGGCAGCGATCTGAGCGGGATTGAAACAATCTGGGTCAGGGACGATCTGCTGCCTGCCCATAAGGGGACTTCCACTGCACCCTGAAGCTCACCACTTCGTCCCGAGCCGAGACCTTCGCGCTATCGAGCGATGTCCTCGAAACGCAAAGCGCGCCGCGTCGCAGAACGACGGGCGCGCTCGAATCGGCAATGCTATCGGATCAGCCGTTTACGCTCGAAAACTCCGAAGGGTCGTATTCAGGGCACAGCCCCGACGGGCTGACTGCCGCTACCACGGCCAGGAACTGCTCGAAGGTCATCTGCAGGTTAAGAAATCCGCCCTGGCAAAAGACCCATCCGTAGTAGTCCAGGATCTCGTCCGGAATCGCGACCGGCAGCCGTGGCAGAGTATTGACCGTTGGGAATGGACGCGGGTCGCCGGGATGTACCGAATCCCACAGCCGAGACCGCGACGCGTCCACCTCTTCGTCGACGATACTGCCCTCCCGAAGCGGGATGACCTTACCGTGTGCGCTGCGACTCATAGGCATCGAGACCTCCCTCTAAATCCTCCCCACATCCGAAACCGGCACCTTGATTTTAGACCAAGCGGTCAACCGGTCAAGCGAAATCGGCATGCTGGATCGCGGATAATCGGGTTATCAACAGGGGATATGAGCTTGAAACAATCTGCCGAAGTTACGTTGTAGGTCTGCTAAATAGTTGAAATAACTATGTTTTCGACCTTACAAGCGATAATCCTCGGCATCGTTCAGGGACTTACCGAATTCCTGCCTGTCTCCAGTTCAGCCCATCTGGTCCTGATTCCATGGCTCTTTGGATGGCAGGATCCCGGCCTCGCCTTCGACGTAGCGCTGCATCTGGGAACCTTGGTGGCACTGCTGCTGTATTACTGGCGCGACTGGGTCGAGATGGCGGCGTCGATCGTCAATGGCGACGCGGACCACCGCCGGCTGCTGCTTCTGCTGATAGTCGCCTCGATCCCCGGCGCGATTATCGGCCTCGCGCTCGAGAAGCAGGCCGAGACCCTGTTTCGCGAGCATATCCTCTGGATCGGGCTCGCTTTGGGAATTTTAGGCATCGCTCTTTGGTTTATAGATGAATATAGACCAAATAAGCGAGCGATGGGCGACCTCTCGTTCCTCGACGCTATCGCAATCGGGCTAAGTCAGGCGTTGGCGATCTTTCCCGGCGTATCGCGGTCGGGCGCCACAATCACGATGGCGCGGCTGCTCGGCGTTGAGCGGCAGGACGCGGCGAACTTTTCCTTCCTGATGGCGACGCCGATCATCGCGGGCGCCGGACTGCTCGAGAGCCGCAAAATCCTGCATGCGGGAATCACCCCACAGGTCGGATGGGGATTTATCGCGGCAACAATTTTCGGGGTTCTCGCGATTGTCGGCCTGATCCGATTCGTCAAGACGCGGACCTACGTTCCATTCGCATGGTATCGCGTCGCGCTTGCGGGCGTGGTTATCGGCGTCGTGATTGCGCGCGCCTGAACCCGCGATGGAAGAAAAGTCGATCCCGCCGCCGGCCGCCGCCGCGGCTCGCGCCGAGCATCTGGGCCGCGCGTTCCGAATCGGCCTGGCGCTCGCGATCGCCAACACGATCATCGGCGCTTCGCAGCCCGGCCTCACGCGATGGGGCGCGGTGAATCTCGATCCTCTCCTGTTCTGCACCGGAGCGGTGGTCGTCGCCGCGGTCTGCAGCGCGATCGCGATGACCCGTCAGCATGAACTCGCGATCCTGTTTGCTCCGCAATTCCGGACGCGGATGTTCGCGATGTCGATGGTCGGAACGGTCGCGACCAGCCTTACGCTCACCTTCGGACTTACTCGAATCGACGCGATCGCGGGGACGATCCTGCTCCAGACCGAGCCGGTTTACTCGCTCATCCTGGCGACGATCCTCGTCGGTGAGCGTCCGTCGTGGCGCCAGCTCCTCGCGACGGCGACGATCCTGCTCGGAATCGGCTCGGTGTTTGGCGCCGGCGGCGAATTTTCTCCGCTGTGGGCGGCCGCTCTGGTGCTCTGCACTCCGCTCTTCTGGCAAGCCTCGCACGTGATCGGGCTCAAGATGATGCCGCCGCTCGCGCCGGTCACTGTCACCGCGGGGCGGATGATCTACGCGGCATTCGTGCTGCTCGCGATGCTGCTGCTCTGGCGTCCGCACACTCTCTCCCAGCTTTCGAGTATCCCGGCGCTCGCGGTGATTTTCGCGTCGGGATTTTTTATTTACTTCCTCTCGTCGCTTACCTGGTACGGCGCGATCAGCCGATTATCGCTGGCGTGGACGACAGCGCTTGTAGTGCCCGGCATCCCGATGCTCTCGATTTTGTTCGCGGTCGTATTTCTCGGCGAGAGCGCCAACCGCCGCGAGATAATCGGCGTCCTGATCGCGATCTTGGGCGTGCTGGCGCTGGTCCTCGGCGCCGACGCCCATCGCAAGCATCCGCGCGAGCCCGAGGCCGCGTATCCAGACGACGCCGAAGCCGCCGAAGCGATTCATCAACCCATCGCGTAGCGCTGTTGATGCATACGCGATCGCCTCCGCCCCGATATCCTGACAAGAAAGTCACTGCACCTCTGGCGCGATAGGCGAAAATCAACCCGGCGGCGGAGCAGGCCAAGAAAGATCGACCTAACCCCGGACCCCTTCCCGCACGGGAAGGGGAGTCAGAAACCGAACCTCGCTCACAAGACTGGCACGCACCTATAGTCGCTGATGGCAGCGGGAATTTGCCAGACCACTCCAACGCTTGCGACAGCTGTGCCCCTTCCCGTGCGGGAAGGGGACAGGGGTTAGGTCGATTGCCTGAGAATCAACTCCGCCCGAGGGCACGATTTTCATCCATCAAGGTTCGCGCAGCGCATAACAACTCTTCCCGCGGAGAGCTTTTTGCGGAACCACGGCGTGTCGGCGCGTGAGGGCGGATTCCTCGCGATCCCAGCCGCTTCTTAGGCCGCACTGTAATCCATGTTGCGCAGGTCGGTCAGCAGGTCCGGCCCGATGGGGTTCCATCCCAGTTGTTGGCGCGTCAGCGCGCTCGAGGCCGCAAGATCGATCTGCGCGAGGTTCGCCAATCCGCCGAAGTACTCCGGCGCCGCCTCCGGTGTGATCGACTCGACCGGTATCTTCAATCCCGCACCGATCACCTCGGCGATGTCGCGCAGGGCAACACCTTCCTCGCATACGGCGTGGTAGCGCGCGCCGGCCTGGCCCTGCTCGAGCGCCCGCCGGAAAAGCCGGACGGCGTCGGAGACATGCACCGCAGGCAAGCGGTTCCTGCCCTCGCCGACATACGCCACCCGGCCCCATTTCCGCGCCAACTGGATATGTTGCGTGATTCGCCCGAACCTGCACGTGTCGTGCACCTGCGGCAGCCGCATCACCATCACGCGCCCGCCCTTGGCGATGAGAGCGTCGGCAGCCTCCTCGGAGGCTGCGCGGGGCAACTCGGCCGAGGTGAGGTGATCGTCGGTCTCTACAGCCGGGCCGCCGGTCTTCGACCGGACGAGGCCAGTGCCGGAGGTGATGACGAGTGGCCGGTCTGAGCCGACCAGTACCTCGCCGAGCGTCTCGATGACTTTGCGGTCCTCCTCGCTGTGCTGCTTTAACTTGGAGAAGTCGTGGTTGAAGGCCGCGTGGATGACGCCGTCGGCCGCCTCTGCAGCAGTGCGCAGGCCGTCCGGGTTGTTCAAGTCGCCGCGAAAGACCTGTGCCCCGGCCTGGGAGAGCACCTCGGCGCCCGCGTCCGAACGGCAGAGCCCGACTACCTGATGGCCTGCGTTGATGAGTTCCGGGACGAGAAAGGAACCGATAAAGCCCGTTGCTCCTGTCATGAATATGCGCATGTTTGATCTCCAATTTCATTTTTGCGTGTGCCCGCAATCAGGTCCACGCGTCGCCGCTTTCTTGAGAGCGCGGACTTCTGGTGCATTCAGAACGTGAGCGGCGCAATTGACTATGGCGCCCGCGTGATCTTAAGTGAGCGCATTACCGACGCACGTTTTGAAGCTACGCGCGCGGCAGGTTCGAACGAAACAACACGAGGATCAATCCCATGGCGCGAATGGTCAGACACGACAAGAATTCCCCCTACGAAGTTCCCGAGGGCACCGAGCTTCCGCTCTACATCTGCGCGTGCGGACTCTCCAAGAACAAGCCCTTCTGCGACGGCACGCACAAGAAGACCCGGGACGAGAATCCCGCCGACACCTACGTCTACGACGACGCCGGCCGCGCCTGCGTGATCAAGCAGTACTAGCGATCTCGTTTCTGGACTGTCCCTCTGCGGACTTTCTGGATTGTCCCTCTCCCCACAGGATTGGGAGAGGGCGACGCGGCGCGGCGATTGCTCTTTTCAGCAATCGCCGTGACGCGTGGGTGAGGGACCTCCAGAATTGAATTTCTGATCGCTGAGCGCGCGCGTGGTTAAGGCATCAATCGCGTCGCGAGAATCCAAGCTGCCCCGCGAACTCGTACACCGGTCTAACCCGATGAAGAGTTCTCGACTGAAGGTCCCTCACCCGTCGCGCGCAACGCGCGCCACCCTCTCCCAATCCTTGTAGGGAGAGGGAATCAAACCGGGCGCGCAAAGCTCTCCGGCCTTACGACGCGCGATGCTTTCTGCGCGCGGTGATTGCGCGCACCAGGCGCGGCAGGATGTCGGCAGAAGTGCCGCGCAGGCTGATGTCGCATAGTGGAGTCAGCTCGGACTCGTAAAGATTTACCTCGACCATCGCGCCGCCGCGCTGCGCAACCTCAAGCGCGAACCCCGCGGCAGGATAAACCGTCGCCGAGGTTCCTGCCACGACCACCAGGTCGGCGCGCGCGGAGTTCTCGGCGCATAGCTTCAGCGCATCGACTGGAATCGGCTCACCGAACGAGACCGTGTCGCTCTTCATAAGGCCGCCACACTCCGGGCACTTGGGCGGCAGCTCGGTGAGATCGATTTGCTCGCGCCGAAAGCGCAGCCCGCATTCGAGGCATCGCACCAGCTTCCAGTTGCCGTGAATCTCCGCCATCGCCTTTTGACCGGCCTGCCGATGCAGGTCGTCGATATTCTGCGTGATCACAAATCGCAGGACGCCCAGATGCTCGAGCTCCGCGAGCGCGCGATGGCCCGCGTTCGGCTGCGCTTCGGAAAGCGGTTTGTAGAGTTCGTCATTGCGCGAGCTCAGCCGCTCTTCCCAGGCTTTTTTTGGATCGGCCAGAAAGCGCTGAAACCCGTTCATCGGTGGCTCGCCATATTTCGTCCACAAGCCGCCCGGCCCTCGAAACGGCGGGATGCCGCTTTCGACCGACATCCCGGCGCCGGTCAGCGCGATCGGATACTCGGCGTCGAGGATCAGCTCGGCCGCGCGTTCGATGCGCGCGTCGCTGGCGCTTTTTTCGTCCGCCGGTTTCATCAGTTCACCAAGCAAGACACGAAGGTGAATGCATACGCGGCGACTCCTGCTTGCAGCGCTTTAAGCTCGAGCGCGCCCGGCATCACGGAGTCATTCGCGATAAGGTTGTACATCCGCGGGCGATCGACTGTCACGATCGGCCGCCCACTCGCGGTCTTCACGTCGTCGCCGAGCGTCTGGTCCGCGCCCGCCGCAATCTCGACCTGCGCAACGGCGCCTGGCGGCGCCATCACCAGGTTCACGTCCTTGGAGGTATAGCGCAGCGCGAGCGTCGCGTCCGGCGCCTCGGCGCGCGCCGACTCCTGCTCGACGCGCCATCGCCCGCCCAGGTACGACAGCCCTTCCGCGTGGCGGCCCGGATCGGTGTAATCATGCGCCTGGTCGCGCACGACTCCGGCGGGATTTCCGAACTGGCCGCGCGCGTGGCCCAGATACATCTCGGGCGTCACGCGGTAGCATACCGCGCCGGGATGATCCGAATCGCGCACCGGCTCCATCGGAGGCGGCAGACTGAGAGCGGGATTCAGATCGCGCAAAGCGTTCTGAATAGCCACTTCAGATTCCTGGTAACCGCCTTCGCCAAAATGGTAGTAGCGAATCCGTCCTTTCGCATCGACCAGATACTTTGCCGGCCAGAATCGATTCGAGTAGGCGCGCCAGATCGCGTAGTCGTTGTCGAGCACGATTGGATAGTCGAGTCCGAACTCCGCCGCCGCCGCTTTCACCTGCGAGCTCTCGCGCGCGAAACTGAATTCGGGCGCGTGCACGCCGACAATCACAAGGCCGTCCTTGACGTAACGCCGGCTCCATCCTTCGACATAGGGCAGCGTGCGGATACAGTTCACGCAGGTGTAATCCCAGAAATCGACCAGCACGACAGCCTTGTCCCGCAGCGCTTTGATCGATACCGGCCCACCCTGAATCCAGCTCCCGCCGTCGAGTTCAGGCGCGTAAATAGTCTCGGAAAGATTCGGCATCGCGTCTCCTGCCCCCTGACGCGCCGAGCGTAGCACAGCCCTCGCGATGCGATGAAGCCGCATCGGCAGCGTTCCGCGGTTGTCATTCCTGCGTGCGTGGCTGCCGCGCGCGAGGAATCCCGGATTGTTGCGTCGCCGCGATCCGCGAATGATCCAGACTCGGGATTCCTCGCGCGGCAGCCACGCGCGGGAATGACACCAGGAGAATGCCGGGCAACAGCGCAAGCGGATTGACGCGCCGCACTGGCACGCGCTAGTGAGCGT
Source organism: uncultured delta proteobacterium (assembly GCA_963801665.1). Classification (GTDB taxonomy): domain Bacteria; phylum Desulfobacterota; class Binatia; order Binatales; family Binataceae; genus JBARDN01. The sequence continues at coordinate 282,248 of CAWDFL010000004.1, forward strand.
CGCATGGGCACCGGACAAATCCTGGTAATCGCGGCCGAGTCGCGCGAGCTGCGCGAAGCGATGTACTCGATTCGCCGACAGGTGTTTATCGAAGAGCAGCATGTGCCCGAGGAGATCGAGCTCGACTCCGACGACGCCCGCGCGTTCCATGCGCTGGCGCTCCGCGACGGCAAGCCCGTAGGATGCGGCCGCTACGTCGAGCACGGCCCCGGCGAAATCAAGATCGGCAGGATGGCGGCGCTGCGCGAGCTTCGCGGCTCCGGAATCGGCCGCGCGGTGCTGGAATTTCTGATCGAGACCGCTCGCAATCGCGGATACACTCGCGCAATCCTGCACGCGCAACTGACCGCGGAAGGCTTTTATCTGAAGCAGGGCTTCCATCCGCAAGGGGAAGTCTTCGAAGAAGCCGGAATCCCCCATCGCGCGATGACTCGCGATCTTTAAAGCACTCCCATCGCACACGCGATCTGATTCCTGGCCCTGAAAGAGGCTGTCGATTTTCTCGCAAACCCTGCGTTGGTGTCATCCTGAACCGCAGGAGAAGGATCTCCGCGAAACGATTAGTGCAACCAACTTGGGCTTTGCGCACTAATCGCTTCGCGGAGATCCTTCATTTCGTTCAGGATGACGGACAAGGACTCGGCGTTTATCGACAGCCTCTGAAAGGGCGAAGAACCAGACAGCCGAGGAATCGACAGCAGGGAGCCGAGGCCGCTGCGGCAGCCTGCCCGATACCGCGCTTACTGTAGCAATTGTGATCGTCCGTCCGGAGGCCCACGCGAAGCGTCGTCCGGCCGTGCGGAGCACCAAACCCTTGCGGCAGAGCCGTTTCGAGGCACTTCCGCGTCTCTCCGCTTCCCTAACGAGTGTTCGGGTTTTTGCCAGATTTGTTCATGGCTGAACTGTTCAGCCTTATGCCCAATTCCACTTCGTGCAAAACTGATCGCGTGGAAGCGACCCGCACACTATCGCGAACCATTTCGCCGGCCTCATTCCAACGGAATATTTCGCGATTAGGAACAGGCATCAATCCAACCACCAAGACACGAAGGCACAAAGAACTGACTCATTTCCATGCGCCGCGCGCGGAAATGGGTATTCTTCGTGTCTTGGTGTCCGTCTTCCTTAGTGTCTTCGTGTTTAGCTTTTCTTGCCTTCAGAAGGTCCAAAAATCGATGACCAAAAAAACTGCTGAAACGAACCCATCACCGCAAATTCTCCAGCAGCTACAAGGAGTTTATTTTTTGAGCCACTAGAAAAAGATACCAAACGAACCCACCGAAATTTGCCCGAGATCAAAAATCCAAGGCTCAACCTTGCCCAAAAATCCCCGCTGTTTTGTGTCTTTGTGGCCGGTTGAATCGCCAGCTACAGCGCGTTCATGTCGTGCAGAGTCTTCTCCGCCTGCGACGAGACGCTTGGATTAGCGGTATCGGCGAGAGCCTGGCGCAGATACTTTACCGCGTCGTCGTGGTTGCCGTTCTGCGCGAGGATCTGGCCGATCCGCAGCGCGGCGAAAGTGTTCTTGGGATCGACCTCGTACGCCTTGCGATAGTACACCAGCGCGTCGCCCGCGCGCGGAGGCGAGAACGACATGTACGCCTCGCCGATATTCAGGTAGGCGCTGGTCTGGCTCGGATTGTACTTGACCAGCTTCTGGTAGACCTTCACCACGTTCGCGAAATCGGAGCGCGAGTTGTAGTAGAGCCCGAGATAGACGTACGAATCCTCGAGCGTCGGATCGATATCGGTCGCCTGCCACAGCAGCTTTACCGCTTCGTCGCTGTTGGTCATCTTGATCGCGGCATCGACCAGCGAGCGCGCCTTGGCCTGGTTGGACGACGAGTCCTGCGCCCTCGTGACCGCCGGCAACGTCAATGCGAGCGCCAACATCGCAAGGGTCAGGAATTGCCGGAAGCGGAAAACTGATCGCATGGTCGGGAAGGGACGCATCAGGTGCCTGCCATCGATGGTGCCATGAACCGGGCGGGTTGCAAAGCCGCTTACGCGCGGCCATTGATTATGCGGTGCCCGCCGCACGAGCGGGTGCGATACTATCTTGCGGGGAATGCGATGCAGGAGCGACGCTTCAAGGCTAACGGACTGATTCTCAACTGCCTCGACTATGGCGGCGAGGGCAAACCGCCGATGCTGTTTTTGCACGGCGGCTCCGCGCATGCGCATTGGTGGGATTTTGTCGCGCCCGCGTTTATCGCCGACTTCCATGTCCTGGCGCTCGACCAGCGTGGCCACGGGCACAGCGAATGGCCGGAGAATTGGGAGTACGGCTCGGAGCATTACCGATCGGATCTCGAACAGGTGATCGATTCGTGGGGACTTGGCGCGCCGATCCTGATCGGACATTCGATGGGCGCGCATAACGTGCTGGTCTATGCCGCGCGCAACAGCGACAAGCTGCGCGCGATGGTCGCGATCGACACGCCGCCCGACTACACCGAACGCGCGGTGGCTTTTCTTCGCACCTACGCGGACAAACCGCCGCGCCGATTCGAGTCGTTCGAGGCCGCGGTCAAGAGCTTCAAAGTTCTGCCGCGCGAGACGGTCGCGCGTCCGGAGATCCTCGAACACATCGCGCGGCATACCTACAAGCAGCTTCCAGACGGCGCCTGGACTCACAAGCTCGACCGACGCACGCTGATTCGCGAACCGCTGGCCGTGTGGGATTCGCTGGCTCAAATCCGATGCCCCGCGCTGATCGTCAAGGTGATCAACAGCCCCGTCTTGAGCGTCGAAATGGCCGAGAAGATGGTCGCGCTTCTGCCACACGGCAAGCTCGCACAGATTCCTGATTCCTATCATCATGTGATGTTCGATAATCCGCGCGCGCTCATCGCGGCGCTCAAGAGTTTCGTCGCGGATCTCGAATGAGCACGAACGAGCCGCACAGCCATATCTTCGACGCCAAGCCGCGCCTGCATTACCTCGAATGGAATCCCGCGGGGCGCGTCACCATGATTCTCCTGCATGGAAATTCCGCCAACGCGTGGTGGTGGGAGCCGGTCGCGCGCCTGATGCCGCCCGACTTGCGCCTTCTTGCGCTCGATCAACGCGGCCATGGCGACAGCGAATGGGTGCGGCCCGCGGCATATTCGCCGCTGGATAACGCGCGCGATATCGCCGCGTTCACCGCGCACGTGGCCCGTCCTCAAGACCAGCCGATCGTCGTCGGGCACAGCATGGGAGGACTGAGCGCGCTCGCTTTCGCGCGGCATCATGGCGAACTCGCGCGCGCGGTCGTTGCGATCGACGCGGCGCTCACTTCGAGCAAGGGACGCGATCGTTATCTGCGGCGCCTGAAGGCGCTGCCGCTCGTGACCTATCAGGATCTCGAGACCGCGCAGGCGCGCTTCCGCCTGATGCCGGACGAGGGCGGTATCGCGCCGGAGGTTCTGCGCGAGATTGCGCATAAGAGCCTGGCGCGAACCGACGACGGACGCTGGACGCTCAAGTTCGATCGCGAAAGTTTTTTCGGCAGCGACGGAATCGACGCGCTCGAAACGATCAAGGCGATCAAGATTCCGACGCTGCTGATTCGTGCGGAACTGAGCCGCATCATGACGGCCGAGGCGGCGGCAGCGGCGCGCGATTCGAATCCGCAAGTGCGGATCGTCGAGATTCCGGCGGCGCATCATCACGTGATCCTCGAAAATCCCGCCGCCGTCGCGAGCATCCTCGGCGAGTTTATCGCGCAGCTTCCGTAGAGACCTGGCGAGATGGAAACCGATGCGCGCTCGGTCGGGATCGCGATTCCGCGGAAGTTCCTGCGCGTCCAATACAACGGCGCGTGCTATCCGGGCGCACCGAATTTGCGCGGGCTAGCGCAGGGCGCCAATTGCCAGCATTTCGCGTACGAGCTGTTGCGGCATTTCGGACGCGCGGTGCCTGATCTACGATCGAGCGATTTGTGGAATGACACGCACTATACGCGCCGCGTCGTCAGGCTTCGGCCGCTCGACTTGCTGCTGTTCAACCGGACGCGTCGCGCGTGGGGCGCGCACGTCGCGGTGTATCTCGGACGCGGCCGCGCGATTCATCTGAGCAAGCAGGTCGGTACTCCGATCGTGTGGACGCTCGAAGAGTTCGCCGAGCACGAGCGGTACCAGGTCTACCTCGGCACAAAGCGTCTGATCGCAGGCGGAGGGAGAAGGGATTCCTCGCGCGGCAGCCACGCGCGGGAATGACAGAGATGGCTTCGGAATCGTTCACACGACGCGGGAGACGCCGGGGATGCTGCGGATCGCGGCGCTCGTGCCCCAGCTCAGGAGCAGCACGCCGATGAAGACCAGTACGCCTTTGCCGATTGCCGGCAGCGCGATTTGCAGCATCGCCAACTGCAGCCACGAGACGAACATGTAGTGGATAACGTACATCCCGTATTCGTTGTCGCTCAGGCTGTCCCAAATCCACCGCTGGCGAGTGGCGAAGCGGATGAACAGCGCGAGAAAAGCGAACGAGAGCGCCGCGCACGTCACCGCGAAAATCAGGCCGCCAATCACGGCCAGAACGGATAGAGCCGTCGCATGATACAGAGGGGGCAATATGACGACGACGAAAACGATGCTGGCGAAAAACGCGATCAGTCCGAACGCGGTCCAACGGCCCCAGTGGCGCGCGAGGTTTCCGTCGCTCGCGAGCAGCCCGCGGTCGATACCGTAAACTCCGACGCCGATTCCCGCGATCAAATAAACCGCGTAGTGAAACAGGCGCGCGGTCTGGAACTGAAACGGTCCGATGCTGGTCCAGTAGGCCGGGCCGTAAATCCGGACCATCGGAATAAACACCGCAGCAGAAATTGCCGCGAATAGGATAAAGAACCGAAACGGGCGCATGCGAGCGCCTGATGTGAGGCGCGCAACCATGTTGCCGAAGTCCGGCATCACCGCGAAAATTGCCGCCGCAACGAGATCGAACGCGAGCAGCAGCCAGATGAACCATGCGGGTCCCGTCGGCCAATCGCCAAAGGACATCCACGCGTGAGCGTATCCGCGTATGCCGTGGCCGCCTGCCTGCAAGTACGAGGGGTAATAGGCGATGGGGGCGACGATCGCGGCGCCGACCAGGAACGGAATGCCGAGGCGAATCATCCGATCGCGGCTGAATGTTCCCGCACCCTTGCGCCTGAGACTCGACCATATGAACAGTCCGGAAATAAAAAACATCAGCGACATGAAGAAGTCGTCGTTGAAGCCGGTGAACAGGCTGAAGCCAGCCCAATGCGCATGCGGATCGATAATCGGGAAAGCGCGCCACCACTTCACCGGATCGAGCAGCGACTTCGGTAGCGGAGGCGGCGAATCGATATACGCGAGCACCGAGTGATGCGCGAGGACCAGCACCACGAGAAATCCGCGCAGATAGCCGAGCGCAAGATTGTGCGTCGGACGCGGCCCGGGTTCAGATTGAATCGGTTGATAAGCGCTCGCCATCGCACTGACTTCCGAGTGCTCGATTCTTATCGCGTCGGCGGGACTGAGGGAAATCGCCGCCTGGCTACGGCTCGGCGGATGAGGCCGCGGCGCTGGGTTGATCGCCGGGCGAGGCGAAGGCCTCCGGAGCGGCGCCGCCGCTGTCGCGCATCGAGGGCATCGCGAACTCGCGATCGAATTGCTGCTGCTGCTCCGGCGTCAGCGTCGCGCGAATCTGTGCGTAGGCTTGCATCAGCAGCGTGCGCCGCGCGCGCTGGAAATGGTTCCGCACCTGCTTCACGCGCAACCTGGTGTCCTGCATGATCCCGAGAATCTGCTCACGCTGTCCCGGCGTCAGATGCAGATCGCGATTCATCCGCGCCACTGCTCCCTGCCCCGGCACGCGCAGGTAGTGGTAGCGATAGGCAAGCGTGCTGATTGTGAATCCGATGAGCAGGCTCGCCGCTATCGCGAGTACAATCGGCCATGAGCTGAATTTGCCCGGCAAGGAATTTACCCGGGGAGGTCGTTGCTCAAGTCAGGCGTGTCGGGTCCGAACAATTCCTGCATCGACGGTTCCTGCGGACTCGTCAGCGCTTCGCTGAGAGAACCCGCGGGAGGAGTCACCGCGAGGTATGCGCCGGTCGAGGCGGCAATGAAAATAATCACCGACGCGCACATCGCAAGCCACTTCCGCGGCTCGCGATAATTCGCACGCGGACTCGGCGCCGCCGCGCGCGTCACCGACTTGAGCGTGAACTCGCGCGGCTGTGCAGCGCTGCTGTCCGGAGCTTGCACCGAATGCAGGACAGGCGCGGTCATCGCAAAGATGCGGAACGCGGCGTCGCACTTCGGGCATGCGCCAAGATGCGCATTCATCTCAGCGCGCCGATACTCAAGAAGCTCGCGCCGCCAGTAGGCGGGAAAATCCTGCCGCGCTTCGAAACAGTTCATGAGCTCCACCTGCGCGACGCCGATTGCAGCCGCTCCGACTCGCGGCGCAACGCCTGCCGGGCGCGGAATGCTCGAATCTTGACCTTCGCCGCGCTCCAGCCCATCGTCTGCGCAATCTCGCGGACGTTCATCCCCTCGCTGTCCTTCATGATCAGGACCGTGCGATCTTCGGGCCTGAGCGTATCGAGCAGGCGATGCGCCAAATCGTGCGCATGGCGACGCTCCTCGGCCTCAGAGACGATCTGCTCGGGAGTGGCCTCGTTCACCAGATGCATCCACTGCACCTCCATCGCGGTGAAGTCGCCGACCAGCTCTTCAGGACGGCGCCGCCTGCGCCGCAATTCGTCATAGCACAGGTTGGTCACGATAGCGCGCAGCCATCCGCCAAACGGCATCTCCTTGCGATAGCTCGCAAGGGCCGTGTAGGCGCGGATAAAACATTCCTGGGCAAGGTCGCGGGCGATCTCCGGATCGGAAAAAAATCGCTGGCACAGCCGCTCGACGCGCGGGCGATGCCGCGTCGCCAGCTCGGAGAATGCCGACGCCTCGCCGCCGAGCGTGTCGGCAATCAATTCTTCGTCAGGCTTGGAGACCAATCTCCACCCGAACTTCCTGCTCACGGCGAGGCCCAGCATAGCTGTCCTCTAATACGACAGCACCGCACAGCGGTTACAGAACGTTTAGGTTGCGTATTCCTCGCGCCGCATCACCCGCTCGCGCATCCGCCACAAGAGCCCGAGACGCGGGATCTATTTCGGCGGAGGCGGGAGCCCGGCCCGGGCGAGGTCCTCTGGAGTATCGAGATCGAGGGCAACGCCTGGGTCATCCACATCGGTATAGACGATCCGGCTGGGCGTCGCGTTTACCACGACGCGCGCACCCTCTGAGAGCGGGGCTGCGAGCAGTTCGGAGAAGATCGAACGATCGAAAATGGCAGGATGACCGCGGCGTCCGGCGTGGCGAGCAATCACGATCGGTCCGCGCGTGCGGCGATAGGTCTCGGCGACCGCGAGATAGGTCCCACCGGCGACCATAGGATGGTCCGCGAGATGCACCATCGCGGCTGACGTCTCGGGTGCGAGCGCGCCCAGACCAATCTTGAGGGACGAAAGCTGTCCGTCGATATAGCTGGGATTCTCGACGATCGAAATTCGTGCGTCGGCGGGAATCGCGGCGCGAATCCTTTCGGCATGAGCACCGAGCACGATCACAACGCGCTCGACGGCGGACAGAATCAGCCGCAGCGTGCGTATAATAAACGTGTCGGCTCCGGGGCCGAGGCTGAGGAGAGGTTTGGGAAACCCCATGCGGCGCGACTCGCCGGCCGCAAGCAGAATCGCATCGATACGAACCTTCCGGTCTTTTGAATCTTTGGCCACGTCAGCGGCGCGGCCGCAGACGACCGGTCTTCACGCCGAGGTTAGCTTCGTCACGGATACCGCTGCGGCGCTCGCGCACGATCTCGGAAATAATCGATAGTGCGATTTCCTCTGGCGTCTCGGCCGCGATATCGATTCCAAGCGGCGCGTGCACCTGGTCGAGCAGATCCGGTGCGATTCCCATCGCGCCGATTCGATCCAGCGTCGCCTTGACGCGCCGGCGCGATCCGATCATCCCGATAAACGCGCCTCGAGTGTGCTTGAGCGCGGTCAGCACTACATCTTCGTCGAACGAATGGCCGCGCGTGACCGAGACCAGGTAGCAGTGGCGATCGAGGTTGAGCGCCTCGACGGCGGGACCGAACGGGCGCACGACAATCTCGTCGGCGGAAGGAAAGCGCTCACGATTCGCGAACGAGGCGCGGTCGTCGATCACCGTGACGTGAAATCCAAGCATCGAGCCCAGCGCCGCGAGCGGCTGCGCAATATGTCCAGCGCCGGCAATCACCAGGCGCTGCGCGCCCGACACCGGATCCAGGAACAAACGCGGCGCGCCGGTAGCCTCGATCCGCGTGACCGGATTGGCGCCGCCGTTTTCGCTGACTTCGACCAGCACCGCGGTTCCGTCGGCAGCGCGGACGCCGAGCTGCGCGATCGCGCGCGGAGCAATCTCGATCGGCACCGACGCGCCGTCGACGGCCGGATCGAGCACGGTGCGCGCGCCGATTTTTCCGGCAGCAGCGGAATTTCCCGGATCAACCAGCGTCACCAGTGCGGCGGGACGGCTATGCGCCGCTGCGTCGTACAGGCGCCGGGCGATCTCGAGGTCAAATCCGGGCTTCCAGATATCGACGAACACGTCCATGATTCCGCCGCAGGTTCCGATTTCTTTTTGATCGAAATCTCCGGTGAGGTCGACTTCGGTGAGCCGCGCGCCCTGCCCTTCGTCGAGCAGGATCCGCGCCTTGCGGAATACTTCCGCTTCGCCGCATCCACCGCCGATCGTGCCGAACTGGCCGTCGGTGCGGACGATCATCTTCGCGCCGATTTCGCGCGGCGTGGAGCCGCGGACGTTGATCACGGTTGCGAGGGCAAAGGTGTTGCCGGATTCCAGCGTGCGAACCGCCTCGCCCCAGATTTGATCAGGACCAATCATCGTCTCTGCGTTAAAGCTATCAAAAGCGGGTGCGGCAAAAAATCCGAATGATCGCGCTGCGCTTCGGCCCGGACTGGCTAATTGGCCAGCTCAGTTGCGAGCGCGTTGGCCTTTACCAGGTCGTCTTCGGCGGAGCGGAAGTTGCCCGCGCCGATCTCCTGCTCGGCCTTGGCGTCGAGACTCTCGGCGTCGTGCAGCTTCTGGCGTTTGGCGGGATCGGTGGGGCCTTCGCCGCGAACGTGCGCGATTTTGAGCGAGACCTCGCGCTCGAGATTAGAGAGCTCGGCAGGAGGCTTGGGCGTGTTCGGACCGGCTGCGGCCGGCGCGGCGTAGGCGAGTATCGCAATCAGAAAGAGAGTCGCGAGGTTTGCGAAAACGGTTGGCTTGATCATCCGAACCGCAATTGTGAGCGATTCGCGAGCAAAATCCAACCGTCAGTTAGAGGATTGAATCGTTGCTGGCGCCCGGCCCCTTGTCGTCTGACGGCGCCGAGGACTGCACTGAATGGGCGTGGGCGTTTTCGCCGATTCCGTAGCGCGCAAGCATCCGGTAGAGCGTCGAGCGCGAGACGCCAAGCAGGTCAGCGGCGCGGCGGCGATTACCGTCGGTCTCTTCGAGCGAACGCATCAGGGTGCGCTTGATCACTTCATCCAAAAGCAACGGCGCGGGTCCGCCGTTGGAATGACCGGTATGCGATTGCGCGAGCCCGTCGAGCGCGGGAGCCGCATGAGGATCCGCCAATTCGCCGGCCGCGCCGCCGGCGGCGATTTCAAGAATATGCTCGGGCAGATCCTCCGCGATCAGGCAGTCGCTCTCGGACAGGATCACAGCGCTCTCGATCGCGTGAGCAAGCTCGCGCACGTTGCCGGGCCATCCGTAGGCCAACAGATAGTCGAGGGCGTGCCGATCAACAAACATCACTTCCTTGCCGAACAGCCGATTGTAGTGCTCGATAAAATGCGCGACGAAAGCGGAAATTGCCTCTCGCCGCTCGCGCAGCGGCGGCAGAAATATCGCCGCGGTGTTGAGGCGATAATATAGATCGTCGCGGAACTGTCCCGCCTTGACCATCGCGCGCAGATCACGATTCGTCGCCGCCACCAGCCGGATATCGATCTTGTGAGTATGCGACGATCCCACGGGCTGAATCTCGCAGGTCTCAACCGCGCGCAACAGCTTGGGCTGCAGCTTCAGCGGCAATTCGCCGATCTCGTCGAGAAACAACGTGCCGCCGTTGGCCGAGCGAAAATAGCCGAATGAATCCTCGCGTGCGTCCGTAAACGCGCCCTTCACATGGCCGAAGAGCTGCGACTCCGCCAGCGATTCGAGCAGGTTTGCACAGTTGAAAGTTACGAAAGGTCCGTTGGGCATCGGACCGAGCGTGTGCAACGCTCGCGCGACCAACTCTTTACCCGTTCCCGATTCTCCGTAGATGAGAACCGTCGCCTTGTAAGGGCTCAGCCGCGCTATGGTCTTCAGTACTTTGCGAACCTGCGCAGAGCGGACAACCATCCCGCCGATCCGCTCCGAACCTTGCGCCAGGCGCGCGAGGGACACGCGCGGCGATTGTTCCAATTCCGCAGGGCTCAGATCGTTTTCGGCCGCAGGGGCTGAGCCGTTTCCAGCTCCCGCCAATTCGAGTACAGGAGCTGCGATGTCGCGATCCGTGACCACGAAGGAAGTGTAGCAATTGACAGGCCACGTTGATTCAAATTGTCACACCTGCGCAATGCTCACTTGTCTCGTGGTTACAATCCAAATCAACGCCGGAATTTTGGCGATACGCCATCGCGATGCCGCCCCGAAGGAGACCTCTCCTTGGATAGAGGGTTTCGATAAACGGCGAGTCCTTGTCTGTCATCCTGAACGAGTGAAGGATCTCCGCGAAGCGATTAGTGCGCAAAGCCCAAGTTGGTTGCACTAATCGCTTCACGGAGATCCTTCGCCTGCCGCTCAGGATGACACCAAAAGAGGGGTTTGCGAGAAAATCGACACCCTTTGGACAAGGGGGGAATTATACGATCGAATAGTTATGCAGAGATACTCTATGAAAGGCGTCAATACTCAGTCGATGGGAATGGATAGCGGTAGTCTGTATATTCAACTTTGCTATGGCGTCGGTCACGACCTCCGTGCGCGAGTATCAAACGTCTAACAGCTCGGCCAGCACTCGCGCGGGATGATCGCGAGGATCGACCTGATCATAGACGCGTGCGACCAGGCCGTCCTCGTCGATCAGGAAGCTTACTCGCTCGGGCGACGACGCTTTGCGGTCGGCACACGCCCCCGTATGCGAGCGCGGTTTCCAGAGTGGCATCCGAGAGTAGCGGAAAACTGAATCCATTATTCTGCGCGAATGCGGCGTTCGCTTCAGTGCTGTCAAAACTGACGCCGAGGATCTGAATCTCGTTCTCGTCGTAATAGCTCTGATGGTCGCGGAATCCGCGTCCTTCGACAGTGCACCCGGGAGTGCTCGCTGCCGGATAAAACCACAACAGTACTTTACGTCCGCGCAGATCGGCGCTCGAGATGATCCTGCCGTCATGAGCAGGCAGCGTGAATTCCGGCGCGCGATCGCCAACCTTGAGCATCGGAGATTCTCCTTCGCGCGATGGCCGGCGCCGATCAGTTCAGCATCGAGCGCAGCCGCTTGAGCGTGGCGACGCACGTCGGTTCATCGGGCTGAAACTTGAGCGCCTGCTCGAATTCTTGGATCGCGAGCGTGATCATTCCCTTGGCCTCATAAACGCGGCCGAGATTCATATGTGGAAAATGGCGCGGTTCGTAGCGCGGCGCGAGCTTTGCCTTCTCGAGCCATTCGATCGCTTCTTCGAGTTCGCCCTTGGCGATCAGGTAGGCGCCGATATCGTTGTAGGGATTACCGAACGACGGATCGACCGCGATCGCTCGCTTGCATTCGGCGATTGCGTCGTCGATCCGCCCCTGCGTGTGATACGCCCATCCGCGAAACGTGTACGCCTCCGCGGTGGGAAAGATTTCGATCGACTTTGTATAGAGACGGATCGCGCCATCCAGATCACGCAACTGGTGATGCTGCATGCCCTCGTTCCACAGTTCGAAGGCTCGGGTTTTTGACGCGGTATCATCCATCGCGGCGCCGTGGTCCCAATACAGACCGATAGCGCGCGCCCGTCAAGCCTTTTCATTTGGTCAAGGTCTGCATGATCTGAATCATCGCGGGTCCGACGATCACGCTCATCATCGCGGGCAGGACGAACAGCACGAGCGGAAACATGATCTTCACGGTGGTCTTCTGCGCCGCTTCCTCGGCGCGCATCTTGCGCGCGGAGCGTAGCGAATCAGAAATCGAACGCAGTGCGGGTCCAATTTGCGCGCCGATCTGTTCGCTCTGAATAAGCGTCGCCGCCAGCGGCTTCACATCAGCGACGGCAGTCCGGTCGGCGAATTGTCTGAGGGCCTGGCCGAGACTCGAGCCCGCGGCGAGTTCGCCCGAGACCAACGCGAGTTCGGTTCCGATTGCCTGGCCGTGGCGTTCCGCTTCGGTGCCGACGACCTTGATCGCTTCCGAAAGTCCCAAGCCCGCCTCGACGCATACCACCAGAAGATCGAGCACGTCGGAGAGCTGGCTCGCGATCGCGCGTTGGCGTTTGCGCCCTTTCCGGCCCAGATAAAAGCTCGGGATGAATGCGCCGATACTGGAGCCAGCCACCAGCGCCATGATCACCATCACGCCCGAGCGGTGCGCGGCGAACGCGACTGTCAGCGCGAGTATCGCGCAGGCGGCGGTCGAGATCGTCCGCACCACCTGAAAGGTCCGCGCGGCGCGCGAGTGCTGATAGCCGGCCTGCATCAGCAGATGCGCAAGTTTTTCCGCTTTCGGAGAGTCGGCGGCCGGCGCGGGAAGGCGCAGAGCAACCCATCGAAAGAGCGCTCGCGACAATGAAGGATCGACCTCGCTCGGCGCGCCGCCGTCATTGACGCTGACCCGCATCTTGACCCCCATATCGGTAATCCGATCGTCAAGCACGCGCGGAGTGCCGAACAGCGCGGCATACGCCGCCACCATCGCGGCGCCCATCAGCAGGACGAAAGCTAGCGTGATGTAGATTGCGGACATTTCAGAATTCCACCTTGAGAAGCTTTCGGATCGTCACGAACGCCATGATGTCCAGCACCGCGGCGACCTTGAGAATCATCTGCCCGGAAGGATCGTAAAATAGCGTGTGAACGTACGCGGGCTGGATGATGCTGAATGCGCCGAGCATCGCGATAGGCAGGCACCCGACGACCATTCCGCTCATTCGCGATTGCGCGGTCATCGCGCGGATCTGCTGCTGGATTTTCTGGCGGGTGCGGACGATCTCCGAGAGCCGTCCGATGATTTGGGCCAGCGAGCTGCCGACCTCGGACTGAACGCGCACCGCGACCACCAGCAGGCGCAGGTCTTCGATCGGAACGCGCTCGAGCATGTCCTCGAGCGCTCGCGGCAGCGGCAGGCCCAGGCGCGACTGCTCGATCACGGAGCGGAACTCGCTGCCGATCGGATCGCCAAATTCCGCGACCACGACCTGGAAGCCGCGCAGCAGCGAATGGCCCGCCTCGATCGACGACTTGATCAGATCGAGCGCGTACGGAAGCTGCGTGGCGAAAGCCTTGAGGCGGCGCTGGCGCCGCACCCGGATATACATCAGCGGAAGGATGCCCATCCCGAAACCGAGGCCAATCGACATCAACGGATTGCTCGAAAATGCACCTGCGCCAACGATTCCCGCGCCGGCCAGCAGAACGATAACCAGCAAAGTATCGGCGACCGGCTTGTAGATGCCGGCCTGCCACATCATCTGCTCGAGCTTCTGGATCAGATTGATGCGCATCAGGCGCGCGAGGATTCGGGTGGCGGCTTCCTTGTTGCGATGATGGCCGGTGCGGAAAATACCGTCGGCGGAAACGGTCTTGGCCCGCGCCATCCGGCGCATCACGTTGCGTCCGAGCCACGGCAGGCCCTTGTGCCGCGCGATAACAAATCCGCCGAGCACCAGCACCAGCGCAAACGCCGCCGAGGCGATTACGAGATCCATCGCTCTACGGTTGCGCCGCCTTGAACAGGCGCGCGTCGGATTTGTATCCCACCGCCTCCAGCCGCGGCGCGTAATGCGAGCGCACTCCGGTCGAGCGCAACTGTCCGGAGAGTTTTCCGTCCGAGCGCGGGTCGCCGCGGACATATTCGTAGAGGTCTTGCATCATGATCATGTCGCCTTCCATCCCGGTGATTTCCGAAACCTTCATCACTTTGCGCGTTCCGTCGGAGAGGCGGCTGACGTGAAGGATCATGTTGATCGCCGACGCGATCTGCTGGCGCATCGCTCGCTGCGGGATCGATACGCCCGATAGCAGCATCATCATTTCGAAGCGCCCCAGGCACTCGCGCGTCGAGTTGGCGTGGACCGTGGCAATCGAGCCGTCATGTCCGGTGGACATCGCTTGCAGCATGTCCAGCACCTCGGCGCCGCGGACCTCGCCAACGACGATCCGGTCCGGCCGCATACGCAAGCAGTTGCGAACGAGATCGCGCTGGGTGATCTCCCCCTTGCCCTCGAGATTCGGTGGACGCGATTCGAGCCGCACGACGTGCGGCTGCTGGAGCGACAGCTCGGCGGAATCTTCGATCGTCACGATACGTTCGTCTTCAGGCACGAAGGCCGACAGGCAATTGAGCATCGTCGTCTTGCCCGATCCGGTGCCTCCGGCGACGATCACATTGAGCCGCGCGCGCACCACCGCGAGCAGGAACTCAACCACCTCCCAGGTGATGGATTCCTTCTCGACCAACCCTGAAATGTCATAGCGCTTGCGCCCGAAACGCCGGATCGAGAGCGACGGACCATCGAGCGCGAGCGGCGGAATGATCGCGTTGATACGCGAACCGCCGGGGAGGCGCGCATCGACCATCGGCGAGGATTCGTCAACGCGCCGTCCGACGCGCGAAACGATTCGGTCGATGATCAGCATCAGATGCTGATCGTCCTGAAAGCGAACGTCAGCCGGATGCAGCTTGCCGAAACGCTCGACATAGACCTGGTCGTGACCGTTAACCAGGATGTCGGTAACGTCGTCATCGCGCAGCAGTGGTTCGAGAGGACCCAGGCCGAGCAGCTCGTTCTTGATCTCCTCGACCAGGCGGATGCGGTCGGCGTCCGTCAGCAGGCGTCCCTCTTCGTTCAGGATCTCGCTTATCGCGGCAGTGACTTTCGCCGACATCGCCGTGGGTTCGAGCGATTCGAGCTTCGAGACGTCGATAGTTTCAAACAGGCGATTGTGAACTTTGATTTTTAGCCGCCGCGATCCGTCAACGTGAGGATCTTTGCGCCGCTTCAGGGTTCCTCCGATAAGCGAGCTCGGTGCGGCCGCATTGTCGGCGGCGGCCGCTCCGGAGTTTGCGCTGCTCAGTCGTTCTGCAAGTCTCATGATTCAAACCTCAGGCGTGGGTGACGAAAGCGGATCTTAGCCGCGCGATAAAGCCCGGGTCGGGTTCGGCCGCGGGCAGGATGACAGTGGGTGCGATACGGCGCGCGAGATCCTCGAGCGAATGCGCCAGGGGCGAGGCCGGAGCGACCTGCCACAGATCCTTGGCGGTGACTTCGGCGCGTTCCAGCGCGCGATCGTCGGCAGGAATTCGCGCGTAGAGTTCGCGCCCGAGCGTGGTTTCGATCTGCTTGTCAGTTATCGGATGCATCGGGCGATGGCGATTTAACAGGAAGCGCGGCGCAAGCGAGGTCAACCCCAGGCGCTCGAACAGATCGATAAACCGCCAGGCGCATCGCGCCGACGTGATCGATTGCTCGAGGACATAAAACAGATGCTCGGAGCGCTCCCACGCGGCGACTGCGTTCTCGTCGATATGATCGCCGCAATCGATAATCACGAAATCGAACAACTGCCGCATCAGATCGATCACGATGCCGACGGTAACGTCGCTGACCAGCTCGCCTTCCTCGATCCTTTTCGGCGCGGCCAGCAGATAGAGGCCTGACGGATGCTTGGTCAGCGCGGATTCGAGCTGGATCGAATCGAGCTTCCGGTCCAGGCGGATGAGCGGCAGGATCGTGACTTCAGGCTCGAGGCCGAGCACCACCGCGAGACCTCCGGTCTGAAGGTCGAGATCGATCAGCGCTACGCGCTTTTGGCTGTGGCACAGCGCAAGGCCCAGGTTCGCGACCAGCGTCGTGACCCCTACTCCGCCGACGATACTGGCGAACGAGCAGACCACGCCGCCGTCGCGGCGGTCGGAGCGCCAGCGCGCTTCGCTGATTTTCAGCAGCGCGCAGGTCGCGTCGCCCGGATCGATCGGCACAAGCAGCAGCTCGTCGGCGCCTGCCCGCAGCGCACGCTTCATCAACCCGGGCGAACGGGTCTGCAACAGCGCAAAAATCACGGGGCGCGGAATCTGGCCAGCCTGGGTTTGCAGACAGTGCAGGCTCGCTTCTTCATTGCCCGCCAGCATCACCATCAGAACGTCTGGCGCGCCGGTGGTAGGGAGCGCGCCAAGTCCGGCCTCCTCGATCTGGAGCGGAGGATCGCCCAGCGCCAACAGCGCGGTTTTGGCGATACCGCGGACCTCGGCGTTATCGCCCATCAGCAACACGCGCAGCGTTCCGCGCCGGGTTTCGTTGTTTGCTCCGAGCACTGACACGAGATCCTCCTATGCGGCGGCTAGAACCGCGGCCTCGACGCGTCGGGCGGATTGATTTCGCGAGTCTTGATGTCTTCCGGTGCGAGCCTGCTGCCGTGCGGCAGATCGACCTGCGCGCCTTCTGGAAGCGGCCTGACAATCTGGGGGGTCACGCTCATCACCAGGTCCGTCTCCTGCGTGGTATGCGAGGTGGTGCGGAACAGGCCGCCCAGGTATGGCACGTCGCCGAGATAAGGCACCTTGTTAACCGTTGCGATCGGGTTGTGCAGGATCAGCCCCGCGATAATCAGCGTCTGTCCGTCGCGCAACGTGACCATCGTTTGCGCGCGGCGAGTGACGAATGCAGGCACCGTAAAGCCGAACATCGAGACACCCTCGGCGTAGTTGGGCTGCGAGACCTCGGGTTTGACGTATAGCTCGATCGTGTTACGGCCGATGACGGTGGGCAGAAAATCCACCGAGGTGCCGAACTGCTTGAATACGATCGAGGTGTTCAGCGCCTGCGCGATCACGATCGGAATCTCGCCGCCGGAGAGGAATTTCGCCTGCTCACCCGAGTTGGCGAGCAGATGCGGCTCGGCGAGGATTTTTGCCAGGTTGTGAGTTTCGAGAAACTGAAAGAAGCTCTGCGTCTGGACGTTCGAGTTTCCGGCCGAGATTCCGTAGGTCATGCTCGGCGACAGAACCAGCGGAATCAGTTCACCGCCGAACGGAAGCAATCCTCCGGCCGAACTGCCTTGCGGTCCCGACGAAGAAAGCTGCGTCGAGGCGGTGTAGGGAGTCGCGACCGCGCCTGGCATCCCGACAATCGAGAAGCCGTAGTTGGAAAGCGCGATCGACAGGTTGACGCCCTGGTTCTCGGCGCTCGAGAGGTCCAGCTCGGCGACGATACAGTTGAGCATCACCTGCTGCCGGCCGCCCGCATCGACGCGGACCTGGCGCTCCTGGTAGTCGCCGCGATTGTCCCAGACCACTAGAGTTGTAAAACCGGGTGTATGCGCGACAAGGTTTATTTGCGACGGAGTGATAACCTGGATATCCGCGATTTTGGAATCGGCAATTGAGACGCGGATAAGCCGGCGGCGGAAATCGATCACGTGCGACGTTCCCTGCATCAGGATGATGGAATCGTCGGACATGTAGCTCGGCGCGCCCGGCCCACCGGAATGTGACGGCGACGTGTAGCCGCTCTGAGCTACCGCTGGGTTGCTTCGCCAACTCCCGAGCGGGATCTCCGCGCCTGGCGAGGTTCTCGCGGCGGCCAGCGCGGGCGCAAAGCCGAAGACTTGCGAGTTTGCTGTCGGCACCTGCGCGGCGCTTGCGCCCTCGATCGGCGCAATCTCACTTGGCGGCGGAGAAACCGGCGGCGCGGCGGCCAATCCCATCGACGGTGCCGGCGATGACGACTGGGCCGCACGCGGGCCGGCGAGTCCCCCATTGGTCGCGTGAGGACTCTCGCCCGGTTCGAGCGGCGCACCGGGCGTTGCGACGCTGTTCACGATGACGTCGTAGGCGGCTCGATTGCCGTCGGCGCGAGTGACGACGACGATCCATCGGCCGCGCTCGGCGCCGAGTAAGATGAGCTTGCCCGGCATCTCCGAGTGAATTACCAGCGCGTGCGGATTTTCGATCACTTTCACCGCAGGTACGCTGCCGGGCGCGAGGTTATCGACCGTGTAGGTTTCGCCCGCCGTAATGGTCAGCGGCACCTGCGCGATCGATTTGTCGCCCTCGGCAAAAGAGGCACGGGCTCCGGCGATCGCGATTGCCCATGCAGACGCAATCGCGACCGTCCAGAGTCCGAATCTGTTTCTGAATAATGTTCTAGACTGCATTGCTGGTCCCCTTTGGTTTCGCTTGGGTCACGGAATCGCAATCGTCTTGGGTGCGGGCACATACCCGGCAGCATCTGGATTGGATGGGAGCGCGGGCGCATCGGACGGGGGCGCGGAATCGTCCGCGTCTGGTCCCAGAGCCCTTGCCAGCACTGGAGGCGCCATGATCGAGGCGGAAGCACGCGCGGGAGGTGCAATCGCACCGGCAGTAGGTCCCGGAGCGATGGGGAGCGATGCCGGAGGCGGCAGCGCGCGCATCATGCTCATGCTGTGAGCGCCGGGCGCGGACTTGACGAACGATACTGATTCGGCCGACTTGCCGTCGCGCATGATCTGCACGTTCAGCGTGCGTACCGGCACGTGTGGTTCGATGATGGGTGCAACCGCCTGATTCGGGATATGAATGGCGGGCTGATCGAAGCTCTTCAGATCGCGCATTTCGGCGCCGCTGGTCGTGATGATCTTGCTATCGGTGTAATTGCGCATCGACAGACGCAACTGGCCCTCGTGGCTCGCAAGCGCGAGCTTCTCCGACTGCTCGGGAGTCACCAGCAAGGTCACAACTTTGACTTCCTCGGGATCGTCGTTCTTCTTTTCGATTTCCTGAGCGACCGCCAGGACTTCGACATCCTGCAGAACCATCTTCGAGAACGACGGCTCGTCCCGGCCCGAACCCGACACCGACACGAGCACGTCGACGTGCGCACGCGGCTGCACGAAGCCCGCGATATCGCTGACTTCATCGACCGGCACCGCCATCGCGCGCATTCCGTCGGGAATCAAAAGCGGCATCACGCCGGCGGTTTTCTCGCCCATGAACAACTTGGCGGCGACAATCGGCTCGCTGGCGACGGTCTCGATTCTCACGAAGGAATTGATCACCGCCTGAGGGTCGGTGAAGGCGCCCACGGGCACGCTGTCGCGCTGCCATCGCGCAAGCTTGATCGCATTGGCGTCGATTCGTTCTCCAAGGTGCAGATCCCGCGCCGCGACCACGATATCCACCGTGCTCGCCAACGCTTTTTGCACCTCCGCCTCGCGCCGCTTAAGGGCCGAAAATACAATTATTGCGGCAAGGACCGCGGCCAGTCCGGCCAGAATCGCGAATATCAGTGGTCGTCTCATTTCTCCCTTCCGTTCCGCCCGCTCGCGCGGCCCGCTGGGATACACTTCCTCTTAATGCGCCTGACTAATGGCTCATTACGATTTCGATCTGTTCAGTTCTTCTTCCGTTGCGGCCTGACACCGATTTGGCCGCTCCGAGGCACCGTTTTGTCAGTCAGCTCAGCTTCGCCTGCCGACAGCGGGGATATGTACCCGCCGCCGGCCGCGGTCTTGCGCGACGCCGCGAAGATCTTTCGCTGCGCCGCGCGTGGCGTATTTACGCGCCCTTCAAGGTATTCGTAACGTTAGTTATGATCGTGTTGATTCCGCCTTCGAGGCCCTGATACGCGATGTAACCGGCAACCGCGATTGCGGCTATGATCAGCACATACTCAGTCATTGTCTGACCTTTGCTTTCATGAAGTCGCACATACATTTTAGTGATCCAGTTCGTCATGACTCTGTACTTACCCTCTTCGAGCGCTTTGCTCGTCGTTTGATTCGGAATGGAGTTCCCGTTTTCAGCTTCGACATGATGACAAGTGCAGAGGTCATGCCACGGCAAAAGACAGCGCGATAGAGCGGGCTTCCCGCATTCGAATCAGGCCGCTGGTCGCGAATGAGACAACCAACGTCCGGGAGCGGGACAAAGAGAATACCGTCTCACGCCGAATAGTGTTTCAGATTGAAGCGAATACTAATTTCGACAAATGTGGTGTTGAATAAGATTGTAGGCCGTCGCCAGTAATTCGCACGCGCAGGCGAACAGAGCCTCCGGATGCGCATCCCGGATCGATACCAACAGCCCACGACTCGATTCGAGGCATCGCGCGGGACGTCGACTGCGACATCGCGGGTCTGGCCGACTTTTGCCACCTGATAATCGGCAGGATTCAAGCGCCAAAAATTCAGATTGCACTGGACCGCCCCTGCGGGTGCATAATCGGGGTGTGAAGGATTTCGTCGGAAAGCGGTTCGCCGCGGGAGTCGCGCTCGCGAGCGCCCTTGCGGTCCTCGCGGCAACCGGATGCGCTCCTAGCGCGCTGACTCCCGCCCGGGCGCACATGAAGGCCGGAGACTATGCGGGGGCGCGACCAGAGTTGATCGCCCTTTCGGCGCATCCCGAACAGCTTTCCGCGGCCGAGCTGCGCGAGGTCAAGGACGATTTGTGCGTTACCGATTTTACGATCGGCGCGCCGTCTTTTCCCCTGGCCGAGCAGCAGCAGGCTTGCGCTCTGGCGGCGTCCGAGCCGGGCAGCAACAGCGGCCCTCTTCTGGACCGGATAAATACCGCGATCGCACAAAACGACGCCGATCGCGTCGAGCATGCACTCAAGAGTGGTGATCTCGCGGGAGCGGAGTCGGCGGCTGAGGATTATGAAGCCACGCCCGGCGCGAGCCCTGCCGAGGTCGCGCAGTGGTCGCAGCGGATGTGGAAGCTCGTCAATGTTCCACGCTCGCGCCCAACTCGTGCGACGAAGTCCGCGTTAAAAGGCGCGATCAGCGAGCTTCAGAAAGAAAATTCACACACCGGCCGGATGAGCGACGACAAGTTCCGCGACTGGGTAATCGAGACTGCGACGGTGGCGGGAACGCCGATGGTCGAGGACCCTCAAATCAGCGACAATGGTGTATTGCACCTTGCGATCGCGGAAGGCTCGCTTCCGATTGCGGCCTTGCATCTGGACCGCTTCGCAACGATCAACGACGGGCTTGCGGCGCGATGCGGCTGCGACGCACGGACCGATATAGGACTTGGACACAGCGCGCTGCCCGCGTACGTTGCCCGGCTCGATCCCGAAAATCGGCGCTCCGAAGTTTTGATCCTGATCAGCGGCGCGAGTATCGCCCCGCGCATCTCGAGCCGTTGAGCGGATGGCGCGCTCTATGCGCGCGTGTCGGCAGGACGCGTATCGGCCGGAGCTGGTCCCACCGTTCCAACGATCCGCCTCCATGCCGCCACCCATCCTACGCGAACACGTTCAAGGTAGAGGAAAACCACCGGCGTCGTGAACAGCGTCAGCATCTGGCTCACGATCAGTCCGCCGACGATCGCGATTCCCAGCGGGCGGCGCAACTCCGAGCCGGTGCCGGTGCCGACCGCGAGCGGCAATCCGCCAAGCAGCGCCGCCATCGTAGTCATCATGATCGGCCGAAAGCGCAGAATGCAGGCCTCGTAGATCGCGTCACGGGCCGGCTTGCCCTCGATACGCTGCGCTTCGAGTGCGAAGTCGATCATCATGATCGCGTTTTTCTTGACGATCCCAATGAGCAGGATGATGCCAATAAGCGCGATGATCGAGAGATCGTTGTGAGTGATCTCGAGCGCGAGCAGCGCGCCTACGCCAGCCGACGGCAGCGTTGAAAGGATGGTGACTGGATGAATGTAACTCTCGTAGAGGATGCCGAGCACGATATATACCGCGAATAGCGCCGCCGTGATCAGCATCGGCTCGTTCGCAAGCGAGACTTGAAACGCCTGCGCGGTTCCCTGGAAGTTTCCGCTGATGCTCGCAGGCATCGCGACTTGCGCTTGAGCGTCATTGATTAGTCCGACCGCGTCGCCGAGTGAGACTCCGGGTCCGAGGTTGAACGACATCGTAACCGACGGGAATTGCCCCTGATGGTTCACGGTCAGCGCTGTGGTGCTGGGTTCGTAATGCGTGAAAGTGCTGAGCGGCACTTCCTGTCCGGAACTGGTGCGCACGTATATTTCGGACAGCGAGTCGGGGTTCTGCCAGAATTGAGGTGCGACTTCCTCCACGACGTAATACTGATTGAGCTGGGTATACATCGTAGATACCAGCCGCTGCCCGAACGCGTCGTAGAGGGTGTCATCGATAAGTTGCGGAGAAATCCCGAGCCGGGAAGCGGTTTTGCGGTCGATCACCAGGTTGGCTGCCAGGCCGCTGTTCTGCTGGTCGCTGCTCACGTCGGTCAACTGGTGTATCGTTCGCAGCTTGGCGAGCAAGAGCGGCGCGTAATGGTTGAGCTGATTCAGATCTTCGCCCTGAAGAGTGTATTGATATTGTGCATTTGCCGATCTGCCGCCGATAGTCAGGTCCTGGGCGGCCTGCAGGTATAATGTCGCGCCAGCGATCGGCGCGGCCTTCTTGCGTATCCTGGCGATCACGTCCATCACGCCGACCTTCCGTTCATTGAGCGGTTTGAGCGTGATATACATCCGTGCGGTGTTCACCGCCTGACCGGAGTTCCCGCCCGCGAACGCAATCACATGATCGATCGCCGGATCCTCATCCATGACCTTCACGAATTCAGTGAGCTTCGCTTGAATTGCCTGAAACGACGTATCTTGATCGGCAATCAGCATACCCATCATGCGACCGGTATCCTGCTGAGGAAAGAATCCCTTCGGGATGACGTAAAACATGTAGCCGCTGAGCGCGAGGGTGAAAAGAAAGACCCCTAGTGTGAATGGCTGATGATCCAGAACCCAGCTCAGGCCTGATTCATAACCGCTCAGTAGTCCGTTGAACCCCGCTTCGAAGACGCGATAGATCCGGCCGTGGCGCTCGGCATCGTGCGCTCGCAGCAGCTTCGCGCACATCATCGGCGTAGTGGTGAGCGAGAGCACGAGCGACACCGCGATCGCGGTGGAAAGAGTAACCGCAAACTCGCGGAACAGCCGACCGACGATTCCGCCCATCACCAAGATCGGGATAAACACCGCGATCAACGACACGCTCATCGAGATTACGGTGAACCCGATTCCGGCGGCGCCGCGGACCGCGGCGTCGAACGGCCGCATGCCCTGCTCGAAGAAAACGCGAGATATTCTCGACCACGACGATCGCGTCATCGACCACGAATCCGGTCGAGATAGTCAGGGCCATCAGCGACAGGTTGTCGAGGCTGTAGCCGCAGAGATACATGATGCCGAAAGTACCGATCAGCGACAGCGGCACCACCACGCCCGGGATCATCGTGGCGCGCACATTGCGCAGGAAAACGAACACCACCATGACCACCAGCGCGACCGAGAGCAGCAGCGTGAACTCAACGTCATCGACCGACGCCTTGATCGTGGTCGTGCGATCCATCACCACCGTGAGCTTGATCGCAGGCGAGATCGAAGCCTGCAGCCCCGGCATCGAGTCCTTTACGAGCTGGACGGTATCGATAATATTCGCGGCAGGTTGGCGAAAAATGATGATCAGAACCGCGGGCTGACTATCAACCACGCCGGCGTTGCGCACGTCCTGGACCGAATCGGTCACCGCGCCGAGATCAGAAAGATGCACCGCGGCGCCGTTGACATACGAAACGATGAGCGGACGGTACTCGTTCGCATGCAGCAACTGGTCGGTGTCGTTGATCATGTACGTGGTCTGACCGTTGGACACGTCGCCCTTAGGACTATTGACGTTTGCCCCGGCCAGCACCGTACGCACCTGCTCAAGACCGATGCCGTAAGCGTTGAGTTGCGCCGGATTCAGGTCCACCCGGACCGCGGGCAGCGCGCTGCCGCCCACAATTACCTGTCCAACGCCAAAAATCTGGGACAGCTTCTGCGACAGGATCGAATAGGCTGCATCATACATCTCGCCGCGCGTCTTGCTGTCGGAGGTCAGCGCAATAATCAGGATCGGCGAATCAGCGGGATTGACTTTGCGGTAAGTCGGGTTGGACGGCAGATTACTCGGAAGCTGGCTGCGCGCGGCGTTGATCGCAGCCTGCACGTCGCGCGCGGCGGCGTCGATGTTCCGGTTCAGATCAAACTGTAAAACGATCGAGACCGCGCCGAGCGAACTCGCCGAAGTCAACTGGGTCAAACTTGCGATTCGCCCGAACTGGCGCTCCAGCGGCGTCGCCACCGACGACGCCATCGTCTCCGGACTCGCACCAGGAAGCTGCGCCTGCACCTGGATAGTAGGGAAATCCACCTGCGGCAGAGGCGATACCGGCAACAGGCGGAAGCCAACCAGCCCGGCCAGCGCCAGCGCTATCGTCAGTAGCGTGGTTCCAACCGAATTGCGGATGAACAGTTCGCTCACGAAGCCGGTGCTCCCACCGAGCCGGGCACCTCATCTTTCGCTGGCACCGGCGCACCTGACAGGCGTTCCGCCAGACGCTCGAAGGCGAGAAAGATAACTGGCGTGGTGTAGAGTGTCAGGAGTTGACTCAGGAGCAGACCGCCAACGATCGTGATACCCAGGGGGCGGCGCAGCTCCGAGCCGGTGCCGGTGCCCAGCGCAAGCGGCAATCCGCCGAGCAGCGCCGCCAACGTGGTCATCATGATCGGCCGGAAACGCAGCAGGCACGCCTGGTAGATCGCCTCACGCGGCGGCTTGCCGTCCTTGCGCTGCGCCTCGAGGGCGAAGTCGATCATCATGATCGCATTTTTCTTGACGATACCGATCAGCAGGATGATGCCGATGAGCGCGATCACGTTTAGATCTTCACCACAGATCATGAGGGCCAGGATCGCCCCAACTCCGGCCGACGGCAGCGTCGAGAGAATTGTGATCGGATGGATGTAACTCTCGTACAAAACTCCGAGCACGATATAAACCGTGACCAGCGCCGCAAGAATCAGGATTGGTTCGTTGGCCAGCGAGGCCTGGAATGCCTGCGCGGTTCCCTGAAACGCAACCTGGATGCTCGCCGGCATCCCGATTTCCGCCTCCGCCTGTTTGATCGCATCGACCGCGTCGCCGAGCGAATAGCCGGGACCGACGTCGAATGAAACCGTAACCGCCGGAAACTGGCCCTCATGATTCACCACCAGCGGCGTCTGGGTATTTGATCTGGTGGTAAAGGTGCTGAGCGGAACCTCACCTCCGCCGGTCGAAGGAAAATAAAGATCGGCAAGATCGCCAGGATTCTGCGCGAACTCAGGCTCGACGTCGAGCACCACGTGGTATTGGTTGAGTTGGGTGAAGATGGTCGAGATCTGGCGCTGGCCATACGAGTCGTAGAGCGTGTCATCGATCGTCTGCAGCGGGATTCCGAGCCGCGACGCGGTGCTGCGGTCGATAGTCAGGTCGGTTTCCAGACCGTGGTTCTGCTGGTCGGTCGCAAGGTTGCTCAACTGCGGCATGGTCTTGAGCTTCGCCATCAGGCGCGTGGTCCATTCGCTCAACTCATCCGGATTAGAATCCTCGAGACTGTACTGATATTCGGTGCGGCTGATCCGGTCTTCGACCGTCAAATCCTGCACTGGCTGCAGGTACAAATCGATTCCCTGGATTCCCGCGGTCGCCTTTTGCAGGCTGCCAATCACCTGGGTAATTGTCTCCGAGCGTTCATCCTCAGGTTTGAGATTGATGAGAAAGCGTCCGCTGTTGATAGTGGTGTTGGTTCCGTCGATTCCGACGAACGAGGACAGGCTTTGCACCGACGGGTCCTGCAGGATCGCCTTGGCAAGCTCCTGCTGCCGCGTGACCATTGCAGGGAACGAGATCGTTTGCGGTGCTTCGGAGAACCCCTCGACAACCCCGGTATCCTGCACCGGGAAAAAGCCCTTGGGCGCGACGATGTACAAAAAAATCGTGAGCACCAGGGTCGCGATCGCCACCATCAGCGTCGCCTGTTCGTGGCGCAGCACCCAGCGCAAAGTCTTGCCATAGAACGCGATCGTATCTTCGAAGATCTGTTCCGACCTGCGGTACAGGCGGTTCTGTTCCCGCTGCGGCTTGTGCCGCAAGAGCCGAGAGCACATCATCGGCGTCAGGGTCAGCGAGACAATTGCCGAGACCAGGATCGTCACTGCGAGCGTGATCGCAAACTGGCGGAACAGGCGTCCAACGATATCGCCCATGAACAGCAGCGGGATCAGCACCGCGATCAGCGATACGGTCAGCGACACGATCGTAAATCCGATCTGCGCCGAGCCGTTGAGCGCCGCCTGCATCGGCGACTGCCCCTCTTCTATAAAACGCGAGATATTTTCGATCATGACGATCGCGTCATCGACCACGAATCCGGTCGAGATCGTCAAGGCCATCAGGGTCAAGTTGTTAAGGCTGTAGCCGAGCAAGTACATCGCGCCGAAAGTGCCGACGATCGATAGCGGGACCGCGATACTCGGAATAATGGTGGCCGCGATATTTCGCAGGAACAGGAAAATCACCATCACGACCAGCGCCACCGTCAGCATCAGCTCGAACTGGACGTCGGACACCGAAGCGCGGATCGTGGTCGTGCGGTCGGTCAGAATCTCCATGTTGACCGACGACGGCAGCCCAGCCTGGAGCTGCGGCATCAGCTTTTTGATCCGATCGACCACCTCGATGATATTGGCGCTGGGCTGACGCTGAACATTCAGGATCACTGCCGGGGTCAAGTTCATCCAGGCGGCTTGCTTGACGCTCTCAGCGCCCTCGCTGATGCGGGCGACGTCGGAAAGCCTGACCGGCGCGCCGTTCTTATAGGCGACGATGAGCGGTCCATAGTCCTTCGCGGTCAGGAGCTGATCGTTAGCGCCGATCGTGTACGCCTGCAGCGGACCGTCAAAATTTCCCTTGGCCTCGTCAACGTTGGCCGCCGCGATCGCGGTGCGCAGGGTCTCCATGCTGAGTCCGTATGAGGCCAGCGCGGTCGGATTCGCATCGACCCGCACGGCGGGCTTCTGTCCGCCGCTAATCGTGACCATTCCGACTCCGGAGAGTTGCGAAATACGCTCCGCCAGGCGCGTATCGGCCAGATCTTCCACCTGATCGAGCGGCAGCTCGGTCGAGGTCAGCGCCAGGGTCAGAATCGGCGCGTCGGCCGGATTGGTCTTGCTGTAGATCGGAGGATTGGGCAGATTGGCGGGCAGATAAGTCTGGGCCGCATTGATAGCCGCCTGAACCTCCTGCTCGGCTACGTCGATATCCAGATCGAGCACAAACTGCAGGGTAATAACCGAACTCCCGAACGAACTGCTCGAGGTCATCTGGTTCAGTCCCGGCACCTGGCCGAACTGGCGCTCCAGCGGCGCGGTGACCGAAGAGGCCATCACGTCCGGGCTCGCGCCGGGGTAGAAGGTCAACACCTCGATAGTCGGATAATCGACCTCCGGAAGCGCGGAGACCGGAAGTTGCTTGTACGCAAACATTCCAGCCAGCATGATTCCCGCCATCAGGAGCGAGGTCGCGATTGGCCGAAGAATAAAAGGCCGTGACGGATTCATTGCTGGCCGCCGTCGCTACTCGCGTTGTTCGACGCCATCTGCACCGCTACCGGCGAGCCAGTGCGCAGCTTGTCAACTCCATCGGTCACGACGATATCGCCGGCTTTGAGGCCGGTCGCAATCGCGACGGTGTTCCCCTGGGTCGCGCTTATCGTCACGATCTGCTTCTGCGCGGTCTTATTGGCCGCCACGACGAACACATACGATCCCTTCGCATTGCCGCGCTGCACCGCCGCGATCGGAATCAGGACCGCATTTTTAGTGACGCCGACCAGCAGACGCGCGTTTACGAATTGATTCGGGAACAGCATGTTGTCCAGGTTGGGAAACACCGCCTTCAACTCGATGGTGCCGGTCGTTTGGGCAATCTGGTTGCTAAGCGTGAGCAGCGTGCCGGTCGCAAGCTTGGTCTTGAAGTCCCGATCCCATGCCTCGACCGGCAGATTTGGATCGCTCTTCATGTCGTTGATCACCAGTGGCAGATCGTCTTCCGGAATGCTGAACAGCACCGAGATTGGCTGCACCTGGGTAATCACGATCAAGCCCTGGTTGACCGTGACGACGTTGCCAGGATCTACCAGCCGAAGCCCGATCTTTCCGCTGATCGGCGCTGTGACCCTGCTGTAGGTGAGCTCGAGCCGCGCGCTATCGACCGCAGCCTGGTCGCTGATGATCGAGCCTTCGAACTGGGCCTCCGTCGCTCGCTGATTGTCCAGGTCCTGGCGGGCGATCACACTTTCCTTGAACAGCTCTTCGTCGCGCGCCAGCAGAATTTTGTTGTCGGTCAGCGAGGCCTGGTCCTTGGCCAAGGCGCCTTCGGCCTGCTCGAGCTGAACCTGATATGGTCGCGGATCGATCTGGGCCAACAACTCGCCGGCCTTCACCGTCTGCCCTTCCTTGAAGGCGACTTCCATGATTTGGCCCGGTACCCGCGACATCACGGTCACTGTATTGAATGCGGTCACCGATCCGATCGCAGTCAGGTAGTGATTCAAGTCACCGATCTTCGCGGCAACCGCCGTCACCGGCACCGGAGGCACGGCATGAGCTGCCTTTCCGCCCGCGGAGCCCGGCGCGGCACCATTGGGCCGCGAGAGCATCAGGTATGCGACCAGTGCCAGGATCGAAAATCCCGCGAGCCACATCCACCACTTTATTCCCATCCACAGGTCGCGGTTGCGGATCGAGGGTTCGGGAGCAAGCGCAGGGTTCTGCAGTTTGCTCGCGGGAGTATCGGTATCCATCGTTTGCTACTTACACCTCCGGCAGTACCACCGTAAAAACCAGGCGCTGCCACCTGCGCCTGGCGCGCGCGTCGTACGCGGGTCTCGATCCGGAATCCGGATCGCGTTCACGCGATCGCGAGCACCAGGAGCCGTTCCGTCACGAAACTTGGCTCGCGCGATTTAGATTGTTGCAATTTCGGACCTGCAAGTCCATATTTAATCTATACGACCGAAACAAACACCGGTCCGCGCAGCAAGACTCGGGCGCCCGAGGTGACGGACGCACGAGGGCGAAAACCGTTTCAGTCATGACGGCACGCGCGAAAGGGAGCAGAGCGCGATTGGTTCAGGAACCGCAAGCATGAAGCGACCGATTTCAGATTCGACTCCTCCAGGACCAAATGAACGAACTTCGTCCGCGCGTGCGCGCCGGCCGCGCCGCGGGCGCCCCGCAACGCCGTTCTTGCGCGAACGAATCCTCGAGAGCGCGACGGTGCTGTTCTCCGAGCATGAGTTCGAACGCGTGCTGATCGATCACGTGGCCGCGCGCGCGCATGTCGGCAAGGGCAGCGTCTATCGCCGCTTCCGCAGCAAGGAAGAACTGTATGCCGCGGTCGTGATTACGGGTATCGACGAATTGCAGAAACAGATCCGCGCCGGACTGGCCGAAACTAGTTCGAGCTACGAACAGATCACGACCTTCGTACGCCTCGCGGTCGCTTTTTTCTGGAACCGGCGCCAATTTTTCGCGCTGCTGCACGACCCGAAGGCGCTCCCGCCTGCGCAGGCCCGCGCCTACCGCGAGCAGCGCGAACGTCTGGCCCGGATGCTCTCCGAAATCCTGCGCGATGGAGTCGACCGCCGCGCGATTCGCGCTGACCTCGACACTCGCCTCGCCGCCGAATCGGTGCTCGGAATGGTGCGAGGACTCAATCGCTACGGGCGCGAGTTCGCAACCCCCGACGTCGCGGTCGAAACGATCGTCGCAATCTTCTTCAATGGGTGCGCGTCCAGGACGTTCGACCGAATATGCGGCCGTCGCAGGCCGCTAAGCACACCATCACGATTCGTTAGCGCGCCGCCGAGCGCACGACCGCAACCCGCGGAATCCCTTGACTAGCAGGGATGGGGACCGCGCACGGCCAGGCTATATCCCTCGTTCGAGGCTGGAATTGAGGCCCACCTTATCCGCCCATCCGCAAAGTTTTTTAAGACAGTCGGCGCCAACGGGAGCTACCATATGGAGGGTATCCAGACTCGCTGACCAGCATGCCACCGATGGACGAAACCACCCCGCCGCTCCCGCCCCAGTTGGGCGAGGCAGGTGATTCCTTTTCGTCCTCGTCGTCGGCGTCCTCCTCGGGAGCGGCAACTCCTCTGCTTGGCATCATCATAGCCACGGCGGTCCTCTATTTTGCCAAAGACATACTGATGCCGCTTGCGATGGCGGGCGTCTTGTCGGTGATCTTCAGTCCGATCGCGACTCGCCTCGAGCGGTTTATTGGCAGGTTCGCGAGCTCCGCCCTGGTCGTCGCTACCGCGATAATCGCGATCGCTGTATTGGCCTACTTTCTGGCGGTTCAGCTCACCGCGGTTGCGGTGAACGTAACCGACCATTCGGAAAATATCGCGGCCAAGATTAACTCGCTTCAAGGAGCCACGCCGGAGTGGCTCGCAAGTATCGAGTACGGCGTAAACAACGTCGAGCGGCGGCTTCAGCAGGCAAAGCCGGTGCACAAGAAACCTCAACCCGTGGTTCAAGCCCCGGCTGAGTCGTCGACCGCCGAGCAGGTGCTGAAACCGATCCTTCCGTTGCTGTCCGGCCTCGCCCAAATCCTGCTCGTGATCGTCTTGTTCTTTTTTCTCCTCTACGGGCGCGAAGACGTGCGCGATCGTCTGGTACGCCTTACCGCCAGGATTCGCGTCACCCTCGCCGCGGAGGCGATCGCCACTGCAGGCAGCACCGTTTCTCAGTACCTGCTGCTCTTCTCACTGGTCAATTTCGGATACGGCCTCTCGATCGCAATCGTGATGTGGCTGCTCGGACTGCCTAATCCCGCCTTCTGGGGAGCGCTGGCATTTCTGCTACGGTTTATCCCTTACGTCGGCGCGTTGACTTCCGCAGTATTGCCGACCGTAGTCGCGTTCGCCCTCTTTCCAGGATGGTCAAAGTGCTTCGAAGTATTTGCGGCATTCGTGATTCTCGACCAGGTGGCGTCGGAGTTCGTCGAGCCTTTTCTGATCGGACGCGGAATTGGCCTCTCTCCGTTGGCGTTGCTGGTCTCCGCGATGTTCTGGGCGTGGCTGTGGGGACTGCCGGGCCTGCTGCTGGCGACGCCTCTTACCTCGTGCCTGAAGGTCGCGGGCGACTATATTCCCGCACTAAGTTTTCTGACCGTTCTGCTCGGTGCGGACGGGAAGCTCGAAGATTATCACGACTACTACCGCAGACTCCTCGAGATAGACCGCGACGGAGCGCGCGCGCTGGTGGTCGGATATTGCGACGAAAATGGGCTCGAACCCACACTTAATGAGGTCATTCTTCCAGCGCTGGCGTTGATGGACCAGGAACGTACCGACGATCACATCAGCCCGGCAAACAAAAAATTTATCGTCGATACTACCGAAGAGCTGGTGGAAGAGCTCGGCAGCCGGTTCAATCGCCCACTTCTCATTCCCCCGCTCCGGCTGGTAGGCGTATGCCCCCCAGGCGAAGTTCATACACCGGACCTCAAGATTTTACTTGAACTCCTGCGTCAGGACGGAGTCGCAGCGACTTTTCTCGGCGACAGCAAGAGCGCCGCCGAAATCGAGGAATTCGCCAAGCGTTATTTCCCAAACATCATCTGCCTATCTTGCATGTCCTCAGAGTCTATTTCGGCGACGCTCGATCTGATCCGGAGTATCAAGTCCGTGCTGCCCAATCAGATAATCCTGGCGATTGGCGAAGCCGCGAATACTCACATAGCCGAGCTGCTCGCGGCCGGATGCTTCGAAGTCAGCGCAACCAGGGAACAGGCGCGCCGCACGGTCAGGCGCTACGCCTTGCAACGCGCAAGATCGCGCGTCGGCGTGCCTTCAAAGGGGCTGCCAGGGTTCACGCTCAAGCCCGCACCAACTGAGTCCGCCTCCGGCACCGATGAACAGGTCGCAGCAGTTGTTCTACCAAAAGCAAGTGAGTAACGCAGTCTATCAATCGATGGAGGAGATGCGAAAGCATTTGTTCATACAGAGTCTTTAAACCTGACTGACTACCCAGGAGGAAATATGTCACCATTATTATTAATTCTCATCTTGCTCTTGTTGTTCGGCGGCGGCGGCGGTTATTACGCCTACGGCCCGTATGGCGGAATCGGAATCGGCGGAGTCGTCGTGATCATCCTGATCGTATTGCTCCTGACCGGCCGCCTATAAAACGCGGAGTGCGCGGGCCGGCGGCGAATCAGGCAAGAACTCCTCGCCGCCGGCCTCAGTAATATATCCGTCACGGCTCGCAGCTCTCGGGAACGCAATGCGGTAAATCAGTGACCCGCAAGGTTTTATTTCAATCGGCAAACCTGATACCCAAGTGCATAGCAAGTTTGTCGATGAAAAGAATCCTTGCGATAGTTTTTGCGGCGAGCGCCGTCACTTTGTTGCTGCCCTATCACGGCGCCTCAGCCGACGGCCGGCAGCCCCTGCTCACCGGGGTAAACGCCTTCGGCGACTGGCGCAGCGACGCGCCTGGCGTGCGACGAAAAATAACCGTTGCCGACCTCCCGCCTCCCTTCGCGACCGAATCGGCCGGTAACGATGCCCAGATCGTGGCGCGTCCGTCCGGCGCGGAGCTGAAGGTCCCTGCCGGATTTGTGATTGATGAATTCGCAAGCGGTCTCGACGCTCCACGCGAGATTCGCACCGCTCCGAATGGCGACCTGTTCATCAGCGAGAGCTCGAGCGGACGAATTCACGTGCTGCGTGCCCCCGACGGCGCCGCAAAGGCGCAACGCGAGGAGATATTTGCCTCCGGGCTGACGATGCCCTTTGGCATCGCGTTCTGGCCGCCGGGTCCCAATCCACAATTCGTGTACGTCGGTAACACCGATTCGGTCGTCCGCTTTCCATATCGCAATGGCGACCTCACCGCGCGCGGGCCCGCAGAAACGATCGTCGCCAGTATTCCGGGTGGCGGCCGTCTTCGCGGCGGCGGCCATTGGACCCGCGATATCGTCTTCTCCAAAGACGGCGCGCACATGTTCGTCTCCGTCGGCTCCCATACCAACGACGCGGAAAATGCTGGGACGGAAGCGACTGACAGCCTCCCGCCTCAGCTACCTTCGGAGCGCGACCGCGCCGACGTCCTGGAATTCAAGCCTGACGGCACCCGCGTCCGCATCTTCGCCAGCGGGCTCCGCAATTGCGTGGGGATGGCGGTCAATCCGATCACCGCTGCCCTGTGGTGCTCGACCAATGAGCGCGACGGACTCGGCGACAATCTTCCGCCCGATTACATCACCAGCGTCGAACCGGGCGGATTCTATGGATGGCCATGGTTCTATATCGGCGGCCATGAGGACCCACACCATCGCGGCGAACATCCGGAATTAAAGAACAAGGTCATCGTTCCCGACGTTCTGCTCCAGGCGCATTCGGCTTCGCTCGGGATGACCTTCTACGACGCCGCGCAGTTTCCGCCCGCCTACAAGGGCGACGCTTTTGCGGCCGAGCACGGATCGTGGAACCGATCGCGGCGGACGGGTTACAAGGTGATTCGCGTTATCATGAAGGACGGCAAGGCAACCGGCGAGTACGACGACTTCATGACCGGTTTCGTCACCAATTCAGGCGACGTGTGGGGCCGCCCGGTCGGCGTCACCGTAGGCCATGACGGCTCGCTGTTCGTCACCGAAGACGCACACGGCACAGTCTGGCGCATCTCCTACCACGGCTCGCATTGAAACAACTTTGCATACGGTTTGGCCTGCGCACATCTCGCGCATACTGGCGCCGCCGCGGCAGCGCGTCACTCAAAAAGTTCAATAATTTGAGGAGTTTTAAGTGAGCCGTCCGGGACTCGAACCCGGGACCCTCTGATTAAAAGTCAGATGCTCTACCTGCCTGAGCTAACGGCTCGCTGTGGAATTGCGATGTTTACAGGGATTCGGACGCATTGGAAGTCCGCGCCGCCGTCACTATCGCCCGCTGCCCCGCCGATCACGTAAAAATTCGACGGCATTCGCGGCTTGCCGTGGCTTGACGCGCCGGAAGCGTTTTTTGGGCGCTTACGATAGCGATGGCAGCAGCAAGTACAACCCATCAAGACACAAACGAGTCCATAAAATTTCGCCATCGCACTTGACAGAAACGTTGCGCCTAGCATATATGGTTTTCCTACAACATGTAGTTCTGTCTTTGCGACAGAGAGTAGAGCTCGCGGCGGGGACACCGCGGGGGGTACAGATGATGCGTCAGAGCGGGGACACGGCGGCCGCGGACACCGCGAAAATTGGTCCGGCCCATCAGCATTGCGAACCGGGAATGCTTTCCGATTGCATCAGCCTTGACGGACTCTCGCAGGGCTCCGAGCGCATCGGCGGAATGGTGGTGCGATCCGCGCAAGTTCGCAAGGTTCTCAAAACTATCGCGCGGCTCAGCCCGTACAAGGCCACTGTGCTGATCCACGGCGAATCGGGCACCGGCAAAGAGCTGGTCGCACGCGCGCTGCATACGCTCGGCCCCACGCCTAACGGACCCTTTGTCACCTTCAACTGTTCCAACCTGGTCGATTCTCTGGCCGAGTCGCAACTCTTCGGCCATGTGAAGGGCGCGTTTACCGACGCGCGCGAGGACGCGCTCGGCTATTTCCGCTCGGCCAGCGGAGGGACGCTGTTCCTTGACGAAATCGGCGAGCTGCCGCTTAAGCTGCAGCCCAAGCTCCTGCGCGCGGTCGAGACCCACGAGATTCAGCCGGTCGGTTCGACCCACAGCTACAAGGTTGATATCCGCCTCGTCGCCGCGACCAACCGCGATCTGCGCGCGATGACCAAGAGCGGCGAGTTCCGCGACGATCTGTTCTATCGGCTCAACACCGCGGCCATCTATCTGCCGCCCCTGCGCGAACGGCGCGAGGCGGTGGGCGCGTTCGTCGCGCATTTTATCGAGCACTACAATCATCTGTTCGGCAAGGCGATTACCCATATCGAGCGCCGCGCACTTGAGGCGCTGATGGCCTACTCGTGGCCCGGCAACGTGCGCGAGCTTGCTCATGCGATCGAGAGCGCGGTCATCCTGACCGAGGGCGATCGCCTGATCGCCGAAGATCTGCCCGACCACGTTTATGAAGGCGCCAGCGCCGAAGCGCCCGAGATGGCGGCATCCTCGACGGCATCCGCCGCCGATGCGTTCGACCGTGCACCCGCTCCTGCAGCGACCGAGCGGACCGACAAGCAGGCCTGGCCTTACGCGCTCGACGCCGTGATCCGCGAGGCGTCGAAGATCGCGCTGTTGCGCGCGCTCGAAGCGACTAACGGCAACTGTCATCGCGCGGCCGAGCTGCTCGGGGTCTCGCGCTACACGGTCTATCGGATGCTGAATCGCTACGGCCTTGGCGAGGGCCGCGCCTATCGGAACCTGCGCAAGGCAACCGGCTCCGCCTGAACCGCACCCCGCTTAGTGTTCATATTCACACGCCGGCAATAGGTATCTCAGCCGGCGTTTTGTTTTTGCACGCGCCCGCCTCCGGTCTTCCACGCGGAGAGATCGCGTCCACTTAGCTGCTCGAGCATCTCGACCTCCGGCCGCAGCGCCGCACGCACTCGCGCGTCAACCTCCGGCGACGGCGGAGCGAAAGGCTCTCCGCCTTCGAACGAGTAGCGCCACAAGGGGCTGTCCCTAATGAGCCTGGCCGCGCGATGCATCCGGCGGTCGTTCAGCCATGACCTGATGTCGCGGACCGCGCGTGCGACTTTCGGATGGCGCGGGCGCGTCGGCACCGAATGCACCCGCTCTTGCGCGGCCGGAGAATCGCTCAGCGCAAATCGCGGCGCGCCGACAAAGTCGCAGAACCGATCGACGAATCCCTGCGGGTCCCGCTCCAAATCCTCGTAAAACATGAGCAGTACATTTTCGCGGCCGAAGCTCGCGATCCATTCGGCCGTGTAATGGCCGTAGCGGCTCGCTTCGCGGATATCTCGGAGCTGCGTCGCCGCCTGCTCGAACTCGAGCCGCGTCCACATGTTGCGCACGATCAGCCGCCAATGCGACCACGCGCGATCGACCGGATCGCGAAAGGTGCAGATGATCTTGCAGCGCGGGATCGCGCGCCGGATACGCTCCCGGGCGTCGTCGGAGGCGAAGTACAGCGGCGACATCTCGCCCATCGGCAAGCCGCGCGAGCATGCGGCGAAGTATTGCAGATACCAGTCGAGGCCGCGGCCGTAGAACCGCGTGAAAAAATCGGTTTCTTTGCGGAAATCTGAAAATCCGACGCGTCCCTGCAATACTTCGTAGAGCCAGGTGGTCGCGGTGCGCGGCGGACCCACCCCGATAAAATCCGGCAGCCGCCGCGGCTCAGGCGATGCCGTCACTTACAGCGCGCTCCCGTTCGATGGACATCGGGCGCGAAGCTAACAACTCGCCTCCAACCTAACAAGCGGCTATTTCCGTTCGGAACCGCTCGTCCTGCCGCCGGAAAGAGCGCGCGCGACGGGAGCGGGCAGGTAGGTACGCGCATAGCGAAAATAATTTTTCAATCGCCAGGGGTCGGTCCGCAGCGCCGCGCCGAACGCGCGCCGCGCGGTCTGCTGATCGCCGCGCGCGAGCGCATGCAGTCCGATATAGCCAAGGATACTGCGCGGCGCGCGCTGGCGGGCGGCCAAGTGCGCGAGGCCGCGCACGCCGTAGCGCCGCTGCAGCATCTCGTCGAAGATCCGTCCCGCCGCTTCCTGTCCGCCCGCGGGTTTGAGCGGCGCTGGAAAAAGCGCGAAGCGCCATGTCGCCAGCGCTTCGTCGATATAGCTGAAGGCGCCCTGCTCACGCGCTAGCAGCCAGAAATAAACGTCTTCGAAACTGGTCAGCGCTTCCGGAAATCCACCCGCGTGCTCGAATGCCTCGCGCCGCATCAACACCGAGCTTGGGAGGATCGGCCATAGCCGTTCGAGCATGTCGTTCAGGCTCGGAGCTCCGCGCGAGCCGATGAGCCGCGTGCCCATCACCGCGCCGGTGCTGTCGGCGAGTTCCAGATCGGTATAGACAAGCACGGTCGCCTCGTCCTGATCCAGAATCGCGGCCGTGCGTTCGAGAAATTCGGGACGCCAGAGATCGTCGGCGTCGAGGAAGCCGAGATATTCGCCCGACGAGTTGGCAACGCCAAGGTTGCGCGCCGCCGACGGTCCGCGGTTGCGCTGCGTCAAAACGCGCACCCGCGGCTGATAGCGCTCCAGCACCGACCTCGAGTCGTCGGTCGAGCCGTCATCAACCGCGACGATCTCAAAATCCGTAAACGATTGCGCGAGGATACTGTCGAGCGCGGCGGCGATCGTCGCGGCACCGTTGTAAACCGGCACGATAACCGTAACCCGCGGAGCCATCGCGGCTCTCACCGGTTCGCGCCGACGGCCGGGGCACCCCGCCCGCGCGAGAAAAGGGTTGCCAGCAATCGCCGATAGTTCTTGATCCGGCCCGGCGCATAGGCCAGCGCGCGCAGATAACAGTGTCTTGCCATCGCGGGCTCGCCCGCGGCAATCGCCTCGACAGCGCAGCGCTCGAGCAGCCGCGCTCTCATGTGATGGAAGTCGGCGAGCAGTCCGCGGGCACGCACGCCGTATCGCTTTCGCACCGCACTCGCAAATGCTCGCGCGCCCGGATCGCGTTCGAGCACCTTGGGAAACAGCCCGTACTCGGTCTTCGCGACCAGAACCTCGGGGATATAGAAGAACGGCCCCGTTTCGCGCAGCACCAGCCAGAAGAAGATGTCCTCGGGGCCGCGCAGCGCCTCGTCGAATCCGCCGCTCGCCGCGAACGCCGTCCGCCGCATCATCGCCGTGCTCGGGACGATCGGCCAGATGCGCCCGAGCAGATCCTCCATCGAGGGCGGCCGCGCGCGATCCGGCGCGACCATCGATTCGCGGATGGTCCGCCCGCTCTCGTCGATAATTTCGGCATCGGTGTACGCGAGCACGCATTGCGGGTTTGCGCGCAGCGCGTCGAGGCATCGCTCGAACATCGCAGGCCGCAAGAGATCGTCGGCGTCGAGAAAGACGATGAACTCGCCGCTCGAGGCGCGCGCGCCGGCGTTGCGCGCCGTCGCCTGGCCGGCATTGCGCTGCGCTATCACGCGGACCCGATCGCCGTATGCGCGCGCGGCGTCGGCCGAGCCGTCGGTCGAGCCGTCATCGACGCAGATGATCTCGTCCGCGTAGGCGCTCTGCGCGATCACGCACTCGATAACTCTGCCGATCGTCGCGGCGCCGTTGAAGACCGGAATTATTACCGAGACTCGCGGCATCCGTCCGCCGACCTCAGGCTAACGCGCCGCTCGGCGCTGCGGCCTTTCCATGCGGTGAGATCGCGGCCAAGCATTTTTTCCAGCGCCTCGATATCGGGCAGAAGCAGCTCGTGCAAATGCGCTTCGATCTTGGGATCGATCGGGCCGAACTTCGCGCCACCGCCAAAGCACCATCGCCACACCCCCGCGCTCTCGAGACCGTTGATGACCGCGTACGCCTGCCGCTCTTCGAGCCAGTCCATCAGATGGCGTGCGCGGCGCGCGAGGTGCGGATAGCGCGGCAGGTCGTCAATTGAATTGATCATTTCGGGACCGGCGGTCGGCACCGAATACCGCGCGATTCCGATAAAATCGCACGCGCGATCGAGAAACGCCTGCGGGTCCGCGCGCAAGTCGTCGTTGAGCAGCACCAGCACCCGCTCGGCGCCAAAGCGCGAATGCCAATCGGGTAGATGCTTCGCGTAGCGCGTCACTTCGATAATCTGCGGCACCTTCACCAGGAATTCGTCCATCGGGAGGTTGGTCTGCGTGTAATGCCGCCAGAGTTTGTATGACGAATAAATTCGCTCGGCCGGATTTCGAAAAGTGCA
The DNA here is from genome assembly GCA_963801665.1 of uncultured delta proteobacterium. Lineage (GTDB taxonomy): Bacteria > Desulfobacterota > Binatia > Binatales > Binataceae > JBARDN01. Next base: position 321,208 of record CAWDFL010000004.1, read on the forward strand.
GATAATCTTGCAGCGTGGAATGTGCCGGTAAATCCGCTCCGCGGCCTCGGGAAATCCGAAATACGGATTCACTTCGCCGACGGGCAGCGCGCCCGAGGCGTAGCGGAAATGGCGCGCGTACCAATCAATTCCCTTGGCGTAGTTAGTGGTGAAAAAATCGGTCTCCTTGATTCCCGCGGGAAGGTTGGCGTGGCCCTTGAGCTTCTCATGCAGCCACGTGGTTGCGGTTCGTCCCGGTCCGACCGCGATAAAATCCGGCAGCCGCATCGCACGAGACTCTTCCGCTTTGCGCGGTTTCATGTTTTCGCTCGCAACGCCCGAGAGATCCGCTTGCGCTCGGCCCGCCGATCGGCCATCCGCGCCACCATCCGCGCCGGCAGATAGGTCCGCATAATCCGCGCCCGCACCCGCCAGTTCCACGGTTCCAGGCGCAGCGCGGCGCGAAACGCGGCGCGCGCAATCTTCAGATTGCCGCGCTCGGTCGCCGCGATCCCGATCTGATTCCACGCGTGCACCCAGGTCCGGATTTGGATCCTAAGCGCGGACCTGATTTTTACGCCGTAGCGCTTGCGCCATTTGCGAATCAGGATGCGCCGGCCGTGCTCGTATTTCCACATCCGGTTGCGGATCAGCTCCGCGCGATATTTCACCAACGCCTCGGGCACAATCCGAATCGTGCCGTGCTCGGTCGCAAGCGAATAGAGATATGAGCCTTCGCCGCCGCGCAAACGCCCGAACGCGGCCTCGTCGAAGCCGCCGACGCGCTCGAAAACCTCGCGCCGAATCAAAATCGAGCTCACCCTGATCTCCGTCTGCCCCGAAACGATCTCGGTAAGCCCCGGAGTCACGCTGGCGGCCCGCTCGATCGAGTACTCGACGCTGGGAGTTCCATCCTTGTCGATTGTCATCGCTCCCGTCGAGACCAGCACGCATCGAGGATCGGACCCGAGTACCGCAACCGTCCTCGCCAGCTGCTCGGGCATCCAGATGTCGTCGGCATCGAGGAACGCGAGATACTCGCCCGAGGCGGCGGCAGCGCCGGCGTTCTTGGCGGCCGAGATACCACGGTTGCGCTGGCGGATTAGATTGACGCGATCGCGATACGGCGCTATCGCGGCCTCGAGCGCGTCGGTCGATCCGTCGTCGACCACTATAACTTCGTAGTCTTTGAAGCTCTGCGCGAATGCGCTTTCGAGTGCCTGCGCTATCGTGTCGGCCGCGTTGTACGCCGAGATAATTACCGATACTCGCGGCGTCACGGCTGCGCTCTCGCGCCGCGCGCGCGGTTCGGCGCGGACGCATCCACGGTCCCGGCCGGACGAGGACGCGGGCGTTTCCATGCCTCGAGGTCGCGGCCAATCAGCGCCTCGAGCTCTTCTACCTCGGGCAGGAAGTATTCGCGCAGGCGCGCTTCGGCGGCAGGATCGATCGCGCCAAACTCCTCGCCACCCGCGAACGCGAAGCGCCAGATCCCGAGCCGTTCGAGCGCGTGGCTCGTGCGGTTCCACCGATGCATCGCGAGCCAGTCGCGAGCATCGCGCGCGCTTTGCGCAAGCTTGCGGCTGCGCGGAGCCTCGACCACGGTGTTCACGCGCTCCGAAGCGGCAGCGATGCCGCTCACTTCAACCGTCCGAGCACCGATAAATTTGCAGATCCGATCCAAGTACGCCTGCGGATCGGCTTCGAGGTCATCGTAGAGGCAGACCAGCACCTGGTCGACGCCGAAATCCTGTTGCCAGGCGGCGAGATGGAACGCGTAGCGGCTCGACTCGCGGATAATCTCGCTGCGCATGACGGTGTCCTCGAAGCCGGCTCGAGTCCATGCGTCGCGCCGCATCGTGCGATACGACGACCACGCGCGTTCGGTCGGATCACGCAGCGAGACGACGATCCTGCATTCTGGGAGCATCGCGGCAATTCGCTCGCGCGCGGCCGGCGCGCCGAAATAGTTCGGATCGATCTCTCCCATCGGCGCCTCGCTCGGGCATCCGTCAAAGAACGCGAGATACCAATCGAGGCCGCGGTCGAAATTTTTAATGAAGAAATCGGTTTCTTTGGTGGACGGCAAACCGGCCTGCCCGGCGAGCACTTGGTGCAGCCAGGTGGTTCCGGTGCGCTGAGGGCCAACCGCAATAAAATCAGGGAGCCGTCGATGCTCAGTCATGCGTCCAATCCGAGTCCGTCCGCCACGCGCGATTTCTCGCGCCCCATACCACCCAACCGCCGCGACGCTAACATCCGCCGATCGACGTATCAAGTTGTCGATCGCGTAGTATCTACATGAGAGCGGGACTCCAATCCGAAAATCCACCACGCTCGCGGCGCGCTGCTGATACCCTCTCACCTGAAGCCTGTGCCGATAGGCGGCCCGGCAGGCTCAAAGAATGTTGCTAACAGGCGGCTTAAACGCGCGATCAATCCGTGCCGGGGCCGGCGACAAACACGCTGCCCTTGTGCCCGATACGGACGCATTGGCTGGCCTGCGAACCATTGTAGTCGGAACTGCAAATCGGCTTATCGGTAGCGGGACACTTGAACAGCCCCGCTTCGAGTTGCTGACATTTCGACAGGTCAAAGGACAATTCGAGCTGCGAGGTACCCTCGGGAGGGGGAGTCGTGTTCGACGAGCATCCCACTATCGTCAGCGCGCCCAACGCCATTGCCAGCGTAGCTGCGGTCATGAAGGTTCTGGTTTTCATCTGATCTCCTGTGCGCTGATAAGTTGGCTTCTCTTACAATATGGCTCGGTCTGCCGCAACTACGGCCCTCGGCAGAGCTCGGCTTCGGGTCAGGGAGCGTCAGACAGCTTCACCTTCTGGGCCTGATCGGGCGAGATCCATCCCTGCTGGGCAAAGTACTGTGAAAGATAAGCGACCACCTGGTCAGCGGTCTTGTCGCTCAAGTAACCGACCTGCGAAGTGTAGGTTTTCGCGCCGCCCATACCGGCACTGGCTGCCCCCATCCCCACAGTCGCTCCTCCCTGGGCTGCTGCTCCTGCGCCCATCGTCACCGCGGCGCCGGGCATCCTGCCGCTGTCGGCGTGAGTGGTGAATTGCAAAAGCGACTGTCGCGTTCCGGCGGTGATGCGATAGACATTCACCTGGGTGTCGAGCTTCGAGGCGCCGGCACCAAATCCGATTACCAGCCTGCGTAAGCGATTCCCTTCGTCGACATTCAGAAATTCGCCGTCGATCAGCAGATCGCCCTCGGCATAGACCGTGGTGGAGTTTCCACGAATCACGGTGAAGCCCAGGTCGCCGAGCTGCTTGGCAACTTCCGACGCCAGCGCGTCGGCCGCTTCTTTGCCGATCGCGTCCTCGCGCTGCTCCTCGGGAGTGCTGGAAAAGCTGTTCAAGATTCGCGCGCCGATCGCGGTATTCTCGGAGACCTGCGACGCCGAGAACGCGAAATCGTCCACCACTATCCGCCCGGGCCGCACCGATGACGCCGTGACCGGCGGAGGTCCGCTCGAATCCGGCGTGACCGACGCGCTCGCGCATCCGACGAGTATCACCGCCATCGCGAGGTACGCCATTCGACTCGTAGTTTCACGCATCTTTGATTTCAAACGTTTGTCCCCCGCTGTTTCGCTGGCGAACCTGGATGGCCGCGGCGCACACGATATCAGTACGGCGCTACTTCCGAGAGGCTTTGGAAGGATGAATTTAGTCGCGCAGGAGACCGAAAGATGTTCGCGATTAGCGGTCCAGCCACTTCGGATTGTTGATCGCGAGCGCGTCGGCCAGCGATTGCCGCACATGCGCACGCATCGCGGGATCGTCGACGCTGATCGCTCCCTCGCGGATACGCTGTGCAAGCTCGGCGCTGAGCGCCTCTAGCTCGCCGCCGTGCCCGAGAATCGCGGTCAGGCGCTTCAACTCAGCCTCGGCCTGCGCGGCGCGCAGTTCGGCCTCGCGGCGGACGACACTGAGCGCGTTGATCGTCACGCGGGTTTTGAAGCGATGATATCCCGTAAGCGTCGGCATCAACTCTTCTTCCAGATATTTCACCGCCGCACCCAGCAGGGTCGGGGCATCGGGCATGCTGCGTGGCATTATCGAATCACTTCCTTGCGGCTCACTCGTCGCGGCCTTCGATCAGCGTCAGGAAATCCCACAGCGGTTCCTCGATACGCCTGCCGATCGCGCATCGCTCGATTCCAGTTTCTTCGATTCCGCGCATCCCCATGCGCAGGCATCCTATTGCCCACTTGACGCAGCCAAACCCCTCCCAGAAACGGACCGCCTTGGGGTCGACTCGCGCCCCACCCGCCTTTTCGTAGGCGGCAAACAGATCCTCGCGCTTGCCGAATCCGCCGACCGGGCCGCGTCCTCCGAAGCGCCACGTTTTGACGCAGACCCATCCGAGGTCCTGCATCGGATCGCCACTCTGCGCGATCTCCCAGTCGAGGAGCAGGCGGATGCCGTCGTTCTCGCCGACGATAAAATTGCCGGTGCGGAAATCGCCGTGCACCACGGTCCGCCGCGGATTTTTCGGCGCGTTCTCGGCCGCCCACTTGAGTCCGAGTTCGACCGCCGGATGGCGCAGTCTGTAGTAATCGGCGACTCGATACTGCACCGCCACCAGTTGCTCGGCGTCCTGGTACGGCAGAAACGGGACTTCAGCCAGATCGATACGATGGATCGCGGCGAGAATCTTGCCGCACTGCTCCGTCATGATCGAGCGCGCATGCGCGAATTTTTCCTCGCGCACGATCTTCGGGCCGAGCGTCTCTCCCGCAACTCTCTCGGTGATGTAGCCCGGACCGAGGCCGTCGGACGGCTCGAGAATTGCCCGCACCCGCGGCGCGGGAACGCCCACGCGCGCCGCCGCGATCATCACGCGCGCATCTTCGTCCGCGGTGATGTGGGGAGCCAGATCGGCAAGAGGGTTTGGTTGATCGACCGCGCCGGCGCTCGAGAGCTGCACGATAAATTCCTCGCGGCGGCTGCCGACGTCGGCGTCGAACGACCAGGTGGTCTTGTTCGCGCCACCGGTCAGTCGCTGCAGGCCGTGGATCGTGCCGGGCACGCCGATCCTGCGGGCTACAACCGCGCCGAGGCGCGTCTCGAAATCACTATCGCTCACGTTGATACGAACCCGGCGCGCACGCCGCTATGACTGCGCTTCGCGATGCCCGAAGCCGAACAGGATTTGCGCTACGCGGCGCATCTGAATTTCTTCGGAGCCTTCGGTGATCCGGTAGCGGCGATGATGCCGATAGATGTGCTCGAACGGCTTATGGCGCGAGTATCCCATGCCGCCATGCACCTGCATCGCGCGGTCCGCCGCCTCACACACCAGCCGATTCGCGCGGTAATTGCACATCGCGACTTTGTCCGACAGCTTGAGCGCGACCTCGGGCTTGGACATCTGGTCCATTTCCCAAGCGGTCTTGTGGATGAGCGTGCGGAGCATCGCGGCTTCAGTATGCAGCTCGACCAGCGGCCACTGGATCGCCTGATTCTGCGCGAGCGGCTTGCCAAATGGTTTGCGCTCCTTGGCGTACTTGACCGCCTCGTTGATGCAGAACTGTGCCGCGCCCAGCGACGACGCCGCCTGCCGAATGCGGTTTTCGTGCACGAAGTGCTGCGCCAATGCGAGTCCGTTATCGATATCGCCCAGCACTTCGCCGGCGGGGATGCGGACGTTGGTGAGCGAGATGCGGGGATGGTCCGTCGGCATGTTGAAGGTCCAGAGGTATTCTTCGATTTTGAATCCCGGGCTGTCGGTCGGAACCAGAAAGCATCCGATACCGCGAGCGCTGCCGTCGCGGTTGCTGTGGCGCGCGAAAATAAAATCGTGCGTGGCGGCGTGAACGCCTGTGTTCCACATCTTGGCGCCGTTGATCACCCACTGGTCGCCGTCGCGAGCCGCCCGCGTTTCCATCCAGGTTGCGTCGGAGCCGTGATTCGGCTCGGTCAGACCGAACGCGATGCGCATGGTGCCGTCGAGCAGCTTGGGAATCCACTCCTTTTTCTGCTCGGGAGTGCCGAAGTCTCGGAACATCAGGACGGTCGGCATGTTGCCGACGATCGAGTTTTCGTTCTGCAGATCGTTATGGAGTCCGAGTCCCTTGGCCGCCAGGTACTCGCGAATCACCGCCATCGCGAGGTTGGTACCGTCCTTGCCGCCGTATTCACGTGGAAGCGCGTAGCGGAAATGGCCGGCCTTGTCGGCGCGCCCGGCGCATCTCGCGCAGCAGCTCTTCCCAGTCGTGGCGCGGAAGGCCGCCGTTTTCGAAATCGGTGCGGGCCCATTCGCGGCGATGGTCGAAGAACCGGATATTGTCGTTTTCACGTTCGAGCGGCTTGATCTCGCGCTCGATAAAATCGTCAAGCTCTTTCAGGTAGGCGGTAACGTCGGCCGGAATCTGAAAATCCACGCTGTTTCTCCTGGAACGGGATCGAACATACCGACCGTTTAGCAAAGGATGGGATGAAGGGAAAGCGTGCGCCGCCGCGCCGATTCATTCGTCGGCAGCGTTTGCACCCTGCACGACGATCACGCAGCGATCCTCGCCCGGCACTTCGTCCAGCGGCATCGCGACTTCGTCGGCAAATTTCTTGCCCACGATCAGCAGCCGCCCGGGCGTCTGCTTGAATAGCTGCTTCAGGCTTCGCTCGCCGAGGACGTCGGAGTGAAATTGCCGGCCGAGCTTCTTGCGCGCATCGTGAACCATGTCGAGCAGCTCGTCGCCGGTGTTCTCGACCCGTCCCGAGACCATCAGGGCGCGCAGCTTGGCATGAGTCGGACGCGCTATCCGCACCGCGAGCCCGAGCGCGGCCTGTCCGTCGGGACTCGAATCGAACGCCGCATAGACGCGCTCGAATGGATGAGCGGTCCCCTGCACAAATACTCCGATATTGATCGGCAGCGCCTTGGCGCGCGCCAGAACCTGCTGCACCACGCCGCCCATCGCGCCGCCGCCGGAAATCGCTCGATGATACCCAAGGACGACCCACGCAGCTCCGGCGCTCTGGGCAGTCGCCAGGATGTCCTGGGCGGCATCCGCAGACCATATAGCCTGGGATGAGATTTGGACGCCTCGCGCGCGCGCGTACGCTATCGCGACGTCAAGCGCCGCGGACGCAGGGGTATCGGACGGAGCGGGACCGGCAGGCCGAACCAGCGCGAGCACCCGCACCGGGGGGTCCTCAACCTGCTGCGCCGCGAACGCGATTGAGAGCAGCGGAGCGACGCCTTCCGGATTCGCGACGGGCACCAATATTCCCCGATTGCGATCGGGTGCCGTATCCGGTTCCTCTGAATCCACCGCGTAATTCGTTTTGACCTGGATGAAGCGGACACCGATTGTGAAAAGGATGCCTCGGCGCTTGACGTTTGGAATGCTAGCCGGAACTAAATTCACTCGCAAGGAAGCAACTTCAGTCACGGATTATCAAGTGAGCAACTATCATCGCCCAGGCGCGCATCGTATCGAGCGATCGCATTTACCTGCGCAGCAGAATCGAGCAAGATAAGGGCGGCCGCGGAAGAATAGAAGGAGACCGATAGATAGTGGCGAGAAGGAATTGGTGGCGTTGCAAACCAGTCTCAGGCGTCGCGCTGGCGCTGCTAGTTCTGCTCTTCCTGTCTCACCCCGCGACCGGAGAAGCTGCCTCGTTCGCCGGTGTCCTTACTTATCACAACGACAATCTTCGAACCGGCCAGAACCTTTCCGAAACGATCCTGACGCCGTCGAACGTTAACACCGCGCAGTTCGGCCTCCTGTTCACCGAGACCGTTGACGCTCAAATGTATGCGCAGCCGTTGTACGTACCCTCGGTGGCGATTAACGGCAACGGTACCCACAATATCGTAATCGTCACCACCGAAAACGACAGCGTCTACGCCTTCGACGCTGACACCGGCGGCGCGCCCTTGTGGCAGACCAGTCTTTTGACGAAAGGCGAGGTTGCGATACCCTCCAGTGATACCGGCTGCGGGGATCTGACGCCGCTGATTGGAAGCACCAGCACGGGCGTGATCGATCCTGCCACCAATATCCTGTATGTAACGGCCGCCACCAAAGAAACGGACGGAACTTACGTCTATCGCCTGCACGCGCTGGACATCACCAAAGGATCCGAGGAGAGGACCTCTCCGGTCGTGATTCAAGGTTCAGTCCCGAGCACCGGCCCCAACGCGAAAAGCGGCCAGATTTCACTCTCAGCTTTTTACAACAATCAGCGGTCCGCGTTGCTGCTCGACGGCAGCGTGCTCTACATGGCGTTTTCGTCGCATTGCGATTTCGGTCCGTACAACGGCTGGGTTGTTGGCTATAACAAAACCTCGCTTTCACAGGTGGCGCTGTACAGTATCGATCCAAATGGCACTGACGGCGGTATCTGGATGGCCGGCGGCGGTCTGGCGACCGATACGACCGGCGACGTTTACCTCGCGACCGGCAATGGCACTTTCGACGCCAATGTCTCGGGTGGACTCGACTACGGCGACAGCTTCCTGCGACTGACTCCCTCAGGCAGCAGTTTCAAGGTCTACACCTATTTCACTCCGAATAATCAGGCCAGTCTCTCCTCCGCCGATCAGGATCTTGGGTCGGGCGCCTTGATGCTGCTTCCGGATCAAACGACCGGGCCGACGCATCTTGCGTTGGGGATGGGCAAGCAGGGCGTGCTCTATCTGGTCAACCGCGATGCGATGGGTGGTTATCAGCTGGGGGCCAACGGCGGAGACAACGTAGTCCAGGAGATTGTCGGCACCGGCGGCATGTTCAGCACCCCTGCTTATTTCAACAACAATATTTACATTACCCGCGCTAGCGAACTCCCGCAGCAATACTCACTGAGCAATGGATTGCTGTCGACCACGCCGGTCCAGACTTTCTCTGTGACCTTCCCGTGGCCCGGCGCGACGCCTTCGATTTCCGCTGATGGAACTGCGAATGGGATAGTCTGGATGATAGGCAACATCAGCAACATCGCGGTGCTGTATGCGCTCGACGCCTCGAACATCAGCAATCAGCTGTATGACAGCTCGCAGAACTTGAGCCGGGACACGGCTGGAACCTACAACAAATTCGCGGTCCCCACCGTCGCCAATGGAAAAGTTTATGTCGGCACGCAGTCCCGGCTGGCGGTGTACGGACTGCTCTCCGGTTCGGGTCCCACGCCTACCAACACCGCAACGCCAATGCCGACGCCAAGCCCTGGAAACGTCGTGACGGTGACGCACACGGTAACCGGCATCGCGCATCCGGGAGCGTCGCGCGCCGGCGGCACTTTCATGCTGAACAACGCAACCGGCGGCGCCGAGACGATCAATTCGGTGACCGTGACCTTCAGCAATGCGTCGATGTTCAAATCGGCCGGTTTGAGGGCTACGCATGGAACTGCGTCACGTTCCGTGCAAGCGAAACCACCGGCGGCGCAGACCGTGTTCACATTCAAATCACCGTTCAAGCTTCCCGCGAAGAAGAGCGCCACATTTCATTTGAATTTCACCGCGATCAAAGGAGCAACCGCCCCGTCAAGCCAGGCAGTAACCGCCATCGCGACCTCGAGTTCTGCTCCGATAGAAGGCCTACCGGGCAACCTCGGATCCGTTTCGCCACCGACGAAGTGATTCGTCGCGGGATCTTATTTGGATGATGCGGATTTAGCCGCGCCGAGCCTGGGATCGTCCTCCGAGATGCAGATCGACCCCTTGAGACGTTTCAAGGTGGCCGATGCGGCGGGATCTTTGGCGGCATGGCCGATTTCCGTCTCGAGTTCCGCGATACAACTGCCCTTGACGCTGTACACGAGGCCGCGCTGCCATTCCCGGAGCGGCGCGTTCACCTCGACGTTGCCGCTTTTCGATATCGGCGGCATCAGCATGTACCAGATTGAAAGTGTCAGTGCGGCGGCGTACGGAGCTTTCATGTTGCGAACTCGCTGTTGGTAGATTAAATGGTCGATTGGTGTTTCGTGCTCCTCGCATCTTTTATCACGGCTGTTCGTTGCTCGCGATTCTCGCGAGCGTGATCTTCTCGCCCTGCGCAACCGCCGCTCCCGCAGCTCAGGCTGCCGCGGCGGCTACTCGCCACCTTTCCGGCTCGGTTGTCGACTCGATCGGCAAGCCGATCGCGGACGCGGTTGTTCGGGTCCAATCGGGAAGCGGCGTCACCGCCGCCCAATCGCGAACCGATGCGTCTGGCAACTTCGCCGTTGAGCTCGCGCCCGGAACCTATCAGCTAACTATCGACCACGCGGGGTTCGAGAATGCGCAGCGCGTGATCGCGATCGCGGCGGGCGCAAATCCGGCGCCGCTCGTGCTCGCGATGAAATCGAGCGGTCCGTTGACCTTGCAGGGAGTGACCGCGCAGCTAAATCACGCGCGCAACGATCTCTCGCCCGAAACCGGCAGTACGGCATACCGTTTCGATCAACCCGCAATCCAGCGCCTGCCCGAGGGACAAGACACCGCACTCGCGCAAGTGCTGCAGCAGGCACCCGGCGTCAGCCAGGACAGTTACGGCCAAGGTCAGGAGCAGATACACGTCAACGGCGAAAACGGCGGCGGCATCCAATACCGCATCAACGGCGTATTCCTGCCCGAGGCGGTCACCAGCTTCGGCGAGCTGTTCAGCCCCCGTTTCGTCAACAGCATCACGCTGCTTACCGGCGCGCTGCCCGCGCAGTTCGGATGGCGCAACGAAGGTGTGATCGACATCCACACCAAGGACGGATGCTCCGGCGGCGGCCCGAGCAATAATAACTTCTCATTCGCCGGTGGCCAGCACACCACGATGCAGCCGAGCTTCGAGATGGGCGGATGCGAGGGGCGCTTCAGCTACTACGTAAGCGGATTCTATCTGCAGAGCGATCTCGGGCTGCAATCGCCAACCTCGAGCCCGGATCCGAATCACGACCGCACTTACCAGGGCCAGAGCTTCGCCAACCTGTCGTGGCTGATCAATTCGACGACGCGGCTCTCGCTGCTCGGGGGGACCTCGGTAAACTATTTCCAGATTCCGCCGGAGCCCGGCATCCCGCAGCAATACGAACTGATGGGCGTGCCGAGCTATCCGTCCGCGAACGTTCGCGAGAGCGAGTTCGAGCAGAGCTACTACGACATCCTGTCGCTTCAGGGATCGATCGGCGCGGATACCACCTATCAGCTAGCCTGGTTCAACCGTTACTACTCGTTGACCTACACTCCCGATGCGGTTGGCGACCTCATCTACAATGGAGTCGCGGCGAAAATCCTCCACACCAGCTTCATCAGCGGCCTGCAGGAAAACACCAGCTACCGCCTCGCCGACAACGACACGATACGGGCCGGATTCTACTTCAGCGGCGAAACGATCGAGCTTGATGATCACGCGCAGACCTTTCCGGCGAAAGACGGCGTGCAGACTGGAAAAGTTCCTATCACGATCGTAGATGACCATCATCAGATTGCATGGTTGCTTGGATTCTATGTGCAGAACGAATGGCATCCGACCGAGAAGCTGACCATCAACATCGGCTCGCGATGGGACCTGATGAGCGCGTTCGTCACCCAGAATCAGTTCAGTCCGCGCGTGGGGGTTGAGTACGCATTGTTTCCCGGAACCATCCTGCACGGCGGTTACGCGCGCTACTTCAAAGTTCCGCCGTTCGACCAGGTCGCGCTCGAGACGGTCAAGCTCTTCGCCGACACCACCAACGCGGCCCCGGTAAACAGCGGCAACGATCGGATCCCGGCCGAGCGCGACGACTACTTCGACGCCGGCATCCGCCAGCGCATCTTCGGCGGCCTCAACGCCGGAGTGGACGGCTTCTACAAAATCGGCCACGACCAGCTCGACCTCGCGCAACTGGCCGGCAGCGTCGTAACCGCGCCGCTCAGTTATTCGCAGAGCCGCGCGTGGGGCTCGAGCTTCAGCCTGATCTATCACGGGGAGCCGTTCACGGCGTATTTCAACTTCGCCTACGCGGTGTTGCAGGCGAAGAACATCGACGCGGGCGCGTTCCTCGCCGACGACGCCGACGAAATCAGCTATATCGCCAAACACTGGGTGACGCTCGACGACAACCAGATGTTCGTCGGCTCGGGCGGCGCGAGCTACAATTTGTTTGGTTTTCTGCTCACGGCGGATGCGATCTGGGGCAGCGGCTATCGTCGCGGCTTCGCCAACTCGGGAGAGCTGCCGCCAATCCTGCAGTTCAACGCCGGTATCGTGCATAAGTTCAAGGTGCCGCAATTCGGACCGGTCGAGGGCCGGGTCGCGGTGATCAACGTGTTCGATCACAGCTACGAAATCCGCAACGGCACCGGCATCGGAGTTTTCTCGCCCTCGTACGGACCGCGCCGCGCGTTTTACGGCGGCATCCGGATTCCGCTCGGACCGGCGCCATCTTCCGCGTCACCCTAGCGTGTCAGGCGATCTTCTATGTCGGCGCCACCCTGATGGAGTATAGGAAAGCGCGACGTGGAGGACCCGGCGATGCCTGAGCGGCGAACAAAATCTGACCAGACCAATTCAAGCACGAAAGATTCCCGCACCTTCGAGACGATCAAAGTCGAGGTCGAGGGGCCGCTCGGCCGCCTGCTTCTCAATCGCCCCGAACGCCTCAACGCGATCAGCACGACGATGCTGCAAGAGATCGTCGAAGCGGCCCGATGGTTCGACAGCCATCGCGAACTGCGCGTCGTCATCCTGAGCGGCGCGGGGCGCGCCTTCTGCGCCTGCGCCGATCTGCAGAATTCACCGGCCGCTGCTGCGATGCCGCAAGCGCGCCACAGTTGGATCTACCGTCGCGAGGCGGCCCAGTACGGGCCCCGCGCAACCGACGCTCTCGAGCAGATGCGCGCGGTAACGATCGCGCAAGTGCATGGCTATGCGGTCGGTGGCGGCGTCGTCTTCATCTCCGCGTGCGACCTGCGCGTAGCCGCCGACGACGCGTCTTTCTTTATCCCGGAAATCGATCTCGGCATCCCGCTAACCTGGGGCGCGATCCCTCGCCTCGTCCGCGACATCGGACCCGCTTTGACCAAGGAACTGGTAATGACATGCAGGCGCTTCGCCCCCGCCGAAGCCAAAGCGATCGGATTCATCAATCGAGTAGTTCCCGCCGCGAACCTCGAGCGTGAAGTAAATCAACTCGCGGCCGAACTGATCGCCAAGCCCTCCGTCCCGATAGTGATCACCAAAGAGCACGTCAACGCCGTAGCGCGCGCGACCGGAGCAACATCATTCGGCGACGGCGATTCGCTGATCGCAGCACTCGCCGACGAAGAATCGCAAGCGGCAGTACGCACGTATCGCGAACGAACAATGGGTCACAGCCGTCCCGCCGCCGCCGCGAAATCCTCGCGCCGCAAAAACTCGCACTGACCAATGGTGTATGCCCTGATTCTCTCAACCCAACTTCACTCTCAGAGCGCGAAGCATGGCAAATGAGTCCAAATAGGGGATCCCGAATGCTTTACATACATTTGGTATCGGAATCCTTCGACGGACGTTGGGGTCGGGTTGCTCAAGAGTGACAACAATCACACCTCCCTTGGCCCGAGCGTACGCGATCAACCAAGCATCGGCGTTTTTCGTATCAGCGAATTCAGCCTTGGCTGCGGCTGAATACTGCGGCTCAAGCTGAGCCCAACTCATTGCAGCGGCATAGGCCTGAAGGACATTGCCCTCATTGGTCGATTCGAACCAGGTGTTGAAGCTACCAGCCACCCATTGCGCTAGTTCGTCCTTGCCCTGCTCTATCTCATCTTTCACACGGTCGATGCTCAGGAGACGTTCCGTGTGACGCATGGTCAATCAGCGCCTGCCAGAAGGCCGGCACAAGATCGAAAGCGTAATAGCTGCGCGCCGCCTGAATGAACACGTTCGCATCGAGTACATATTTCGGAAGGTCGCTCAAGTCGCCCTTCCGAAGCTCAGAGATTCGGCGTACCGGTCGAACGTACTTCCGTAAAGCCCTGTGAGCTGATAAGCGTCGCGGTAAAGGAGCTTTCCTTCTCTGGCGGCTCGAACCACTGTCTCCGCGAAACGTCGGCCGATTCGATAATTCTGGTTCGCGTAGAAGTCGCCCCCGGATGAGGCTCTGGATGCTTTCCGCCGTTCATCTTGCAAGTATGATCGGTAGAAGTCCCGAAACTCAGGTTGGCTGACCAGCGCGAGGTCCAACGCTCGGCGCGCGGCTACTAGTTCGCTGACCTTGAAAAAACGGGCGAGTTCCTGAAATCGGTCAGAGGCAGCACTGGCAGCGGGCCAAAATTGTCGTAGTTCATGCTCTGGGACCAGGAACTCCGCGGCAATCCGATTGGATGCACGCTCGGTGTCGTCATTCGCCGGCTGAAGCTCGCGGAGGTCAAAAGCGGCACTCGATCCGAACCATAGGTGAGCAAGCTCGTGCGCCAGAGTGAACATCTGAGCTGCCTTGGCGTCTGCACCGTTGACAAAAACCAACGGTGCGTACTCGTCCACTAAGACGAATCCGCGAAACTCTTCAGGATCCAACTTTCTGTGCGTGTTGTTTCCGACGATTCCATTCACGACCACAAGGATCCAGGCGGCTTCCATTTTTTTCTGCAGTTCTCGCAGAGCATCGCTCCAAGTTGCGAGTTTTGCAGCCCACGCCTCCTCAAGGCCTAGGACGCGACGCATTTCTCCCGCGATCCTTTCCGGTTCGTCGATCAGTTTCGCAGAGCGGACAAATTGCAACGCTGGCTGTCCTTCATCGACTAGGTATTCGCGCACCCACGCTTGGCGCCGTTCCATCGTCTGGACGGTCTCCAGAAGATCCGGGCTGGGCCGATGTGGGTGTGCGTCACCCAAGGTACGAAATAGTGGGATGGGCAGGTTTTCCTGCGGAGGCCGCGCAAGGAAAAGGTATCCGAGGGGAGTGGAAGTCGCCTTCGCTAAAGCCTCAAGCTGCCGTAAAGTAGGCTGGCTTTGCTCCTCCAGCCACTCTTGCAGTTTTGGGAACTTTTCCCTGAACTTGGACATGTCCTTACTGGAGCGCTCCAACGCCCACCGAAGAACAGCCCCGCTGACTCCCACGCGTGTCAAGCCGGGACCTCCTTACACGCGCCGATCGTATCGGTCACGACGCCAGAGACAACCATCGAGATGATCGAGATAGATAGAGTGCCTATTGAAGGTGATTCAGCCATCGATTCGAAGACTACCACGAGTCGCGCCAATCAACGATCTCCAAACCGCGAGGGCGCTCGATAACGAAATTCCCGCGAGAATCGCTCAGCTCAATCTCACGAATCGGATAAATGTTCCAGTGAGCTATTGCCGCGCGGTTCATCCCGCTTCGCGGCTCTCGGCATAGCGCGCCGCGCAATCTGAACAGTTGTTAGCGCTTGATGGAAGTCCGGCTCGAGCATCCTTTCGGCTCTATCACGCTCCGCGGATCATCTGCCCTACTTATACGCGGCGTTGCGGGATATCTCTCGTTGCGGTTCCCGAAAACCCTTTAGAGAATTTAAATTGGAGCGGGTGATCGGTTTCGAACCGACGACCTTGTGCTTGGCAAGCACACGCTCTACCAACTGAGCTACACCCGCTCGCCGTTTCTCGAAGGCCGGATTTATTCGTTTATCGGGCGCGGCACGCCGTGTCAATCAACCCGCCGCGCGCTTCGCCGCCGCGATCGCGCGCGGCCGCAGCGCATGGAAAACCTTGAGGTAGTAATCCACGCCCGACCACAGGCTCAGCGCCAGCGAGATCCACAGCACGAACATCCCGAACGCGAAGCAGTCCACGTGAAAGTAGGTGTAATTGATCAGCAGGCCGTGAATCGCGATCGCCTGCAGCGACATCTTGTATTTTCCGAGCTCTTCCGCCGCCAGCACCATCCCTTCAACCGCCGCGACCGCGCGCAGTCCCGTGACCGCGAATTCGCGCCCCACCAGCACCGCGACGATCCAGCCCGGCACGTGCGGTATCCGCGGCATCGCGCACAGCATGATCAGCACCGCGGCCACCACGAGCTTGTCGGCCATCGGATCGAGAAATTTCCCCAGCGCGGTGACCGAGTTATAGCTGCGTGCCAGGTAGCCGTCAAAAAAATCCGAGAGGGTCGCGAGGAAGAACACTCCCGCCGCGATCGCAGACGGTATCGGTCCGGTGTAGGTCAACAACCACACCAGGACCGGAACGGTCGCAATTCGAAACAGCGTCAGCAGATTGGGAGTCGTGAGTTCCACGGCTTGGCCCGCGGCCTGCGCTAAGCGAGGCTTCTGTTTTGAGAATATGGCAATCCTCAAACCGGAGCAATTCGCTTTGCCGGAAGCCATATTGACTGCCAAAGCGCCCATAACGTAGCGTCGCATCATACGCTCGTAACGCGCGCCGCTTTGGCCGCGCCGCATAGCACCTCTGATGCAACGCCAGTTCAGCACCGACTATCTCGTAATCGGCGGCGGAATCGCGGGCCTGATGTTCGCACTTGCCGCCTCCGAGTCCGGCTCGGTCACCGTTTTGACCAAGGCCGGCAGCACCGAAGCCAATACCAATTACGCGCAGGGCGGAATTGCCAGCGTGTGGAGTGTCGATGACTCGTTCGAGTCGCACGTCGCCGATACGCTGCGCGCGGGCGCGGGGCTGTGCGATCCGGTAGCGGTCGAAAGTATCGTGCGCGACGGTCCCGAAGTGGTGCGCGATCTGATTCGCTTCGGCACCCGGTTCACCCGAATCGAGCACGGCGGCGAGGACGAATACGATCTCGGACGCGAGGGCGGCCATAGCCATCGCCGGGTCCTGCACGCGCAGGACCTGACCGGGCAGGAGATCATGCGTGCACTGACCGAGGCCGCGCGCGCACGCAGCAATATCCGCACGCTCGAGAACCACGTCGCGATCAATCTGCTGGTCGAGAGTCCCTCAGGCGGGCGCCCCGGATCATGCTGGGGCGTGTATGCATACGACAGGACCACCGGGACGATTCGGAAAATTCTCGCGCGCGCGACGCTGCTCGCCACCGGCGGCGCCGGCAAGGTTTATCTGTACACGACTAATCCCGACATCGCATCAGGCGACGGCGTCGCGATGGCTTACCGGGCGGGCGCGCCGGTCGCCAACCTCGAGTTCTACCAGTTTCATCCGACCTGCCTGTTCCATCCTGCCGCCAAATCGTTCCTCATCTCGGAGGCGCTGCGCGGCGAGGGCGCGATCCTGAGGCTCCCCGACGGCACGCCGTTCATGAAGAGCTACACCGCCGACGCGGAACTGGCGCCGCGCGATATCGTCGCCCGCGCGATCGATTCCGAGATGAAGCGCCACGGCCTCGATTGCGTGTACCTGGATCTGAGCTATCGCGACGCCGGTTACATCCGCGAGCGTTTTCCGAACATCTATCAACGATGCCTCAGCTACGGATTTGATCTCACCAAGGAACCGATTCCGGTGGTGCCAGCCGCGCACTATATGTGCGGCGGCGTGGTCACCGATCTCGACGCCGCGACCGCGATTCCGCGCCTCTACGCCGCGGGCGAAGTCGCGATGACCGGTCTCCACGGCGCGAATCGGCTCGCCTCGAACTCGCTGCTCGAGGCGGCGGTGATGGGCCGTCGCGCCGCGGCCGCCGCGCGGCGGATGCTCGAACGCACGGGCGGAGTGCCGCCGGAGTTTCCGGAATGGGATCCCGGCCGCGCGATCCGCAGCGAGGAGCGCGTGCTGATCACGCAGAGTTGGGACGAGATTCGGCGCCTGATGTGGAACTACGTCGGGATCGTACGCAGCGACCGCCGCCTGGAACGCGCGCTGCGCCGAATCGAATTACTCAAGGAAGAGATTCACAGCTACTACTGGGATCACATCATCGATTCCGACCTGATCGAGCTGCGCAACCTGGTAACGATCGCAGAGCTGATCGTGCGATCCGCGATGGCGCGCGACGAATCGCGCGGCCTGCACTACAATATCGATCATCCCGACCTCGGCCGCCCCGAGTGGCTGCACCCAACGATAATCGGCAAAGACGCGCGCACCATAACGTGAAGTAGATCGCAGACGGGCGCGTCCCGACGCGCCCCTACGAGTGTGTCATTCCCGCGCGTGGCTGCCGCGCGAGGAATCCCGTTTTTTGTTTTGACTTCTGGGTCAGCTAGTTCTGGTCGCCCTGCCAGATCGAAGACAGGCGCGTCCCGACGCGCCCCTACGAACGAGATTTGATCCTTGATTTCGTAGAGGCGGCTCGCGAGCGCCCGTTGCGGCGCGTCCGGTGATTTGGGCCAAGAGGTCAAACGACAACGGGATTCCTCGCGCGGCAGCCACGCGCGGGAATGACACTCGGCGCCGCCGAGCTCCGAAGGATCATTAGCTGGCCCACAACCGGTGCGGACCACAGGCTAAAGCCTGTGCCACTTCAGGTTCGGATTTATGCCCATTCTCGACGGCGCCCTACCCGACCGGGGCGGGACGCTTGATCGGTAGGTCGCTGTACTCGAAGGTCAGCTTGTCGTCGAGCACGTCGACAGTGACCTTGCCGCCCTTGGTTAGCTTGCCGAATAACACGTCGTCTGCGAGCACGCGCGCGATCTCGTTTTCGATCAACCGCCCCAGCGGGCGCGCGCCGAAGCGCGGATCGTAGCCGCGTTCGGCCAGCCACTTCTTCGCGGCCGCGGTCGTGTCGAGCACTACTTTCTGTTTGTCCAGCCGATCCTGCAGCTCGCCCAGGAACTTCTCGACCACCTGCTCGATAATCGGCGGAGAGAGCGGCGCGAATTCAATTGTCGCCGAGAGCCGGTTGCGGAACTCGGGGCTGAACATCCGCTCGAGCACCGACTTCGGATTGCCCATCCCGACGCCGCCGTGAAAGCCAATCGTCCCGCGCGCGAGCTCCTGGGCGCCCGCGTTGGTCGTCATCACCAGGATCACGTTGCGGAAATCCGCCTTGCGGCCGTTGTTGTCGGTCAGCGTCGCGTGATCCATCACCTGCAAAAGAATATTGAACAGGTCCGGATGCGCCTTCTCGATCTCGTCGAGCAGCAAGACGCAATGCGGGGTCTTGTTAATCGAGTCGGTCAGCAGCCCTCCCTGATCGAAGCCGACATATCCCGGAGGCGCGCCGATAAGCCGCGAGACCGTGTGCCGTTCCATGTACTCCGACATATCGAAGCGCAGAAACTCGACGCCCATCACCTTTGCGAGCTGCCGCGCGACTTCGGTCTTGCCGACTCCCGTCGGACCAGCGAACAAAAACGCGCCCACCGGCCGATCGGGATGACTTAGCCCCGAGCGCGCGAGCTTGATCGCGCGCGCGACCGCGTCGATCGCCTGGTCCTGTCCGAACACTGCCTGCTTCAGCTCTTCGCCAAGGCTCTGCAGACGCGTGCGGTCGGTCGCAGAGACCGTGCGCTCCGGAATTTTCGCCATCCGCGCGATCGTCCGCTCGACGTCGCGCACTCCCACCGTCACCGGCTCGGGCGCGCCCTTGCCGCGCAGATGGCCCGCGACACCGGCTTCGTCCATTACGTCGATCGCCTTGTCGGGCAGGAAGCGATCGTTGATGTAGCGGCTGCTGAGCTCGACCGCCAATCTGATCGCGGGTCCGGTGTAACGTACGTTATGATGCTTTTCGTAGTAAGACTTCAGCCCCTCGAGAATCTCGATCGCCTCTTCCTGCGTGGGCTCGAGCACGTCGATCCGCTGGAAGCGCCGCGCGAGCGCCTTGTCGCGATCGAACGAGCGCTTGTACTCCTGGTAGGTCGTCGATCCGATGCATCGCAGCTCGCCCGAAGCGAGCGCGGGCTTGAGCAGATTCGACGCGTCCATGGTCGAGCCCGAAGCCGCTCCCGCACCCACGATCGTGTGAATCTCGTCGATAAACAGCACGCGCTTGGGATTTCCCGCGACCGCCTTGATAACAGCCTTGAGCCGCTGCTCGAAGTCGCCGCGAAAGCGCGTGCCGGCAAGCAGCGCGCCCATGTCGAGTCCGTAGAGCTCGACGCCCTTCAGCGCCTGCGGCACTTCTCCGTGATGAATCGCGAGCGCCAGTCCTTCGGCCAAGGCGGTCTTGCCGACACCAGCCTCGCCAACGAACACGGGATTGTTCTTGCGCCGTCGGAGCAGCACGTGAATCGCGCGCTCGAGTTCGTTCTTGCGCCCGACCAGCGGATCGATCTTTCCTGCGGCCGCGCGCTCGGTCAGATTGACCGCGTAGGTCAGCAGCGCCTTGGACGGCGAGAGCTTGCGCTCGCCCTCTTCATCGCCCTCGCCTTCGCCGCGCGCGTCGTCTTCATCTTCGGCTTCTTCATCGACGCCGCCCGCGTCGCGCAGCTCGTCTTCGCCGACCTTGGAAACTCCGTGCGAGATGAAATTGATCACGTCGAAGCGCGTGACGCCCTGCTCTTGCAGGAAGAACAGCGCCGGCGACTCCGCCTCCTGGAACATCGCGACCAACACGCTCGCGCCGTTAATCTCGTTGCGTCCCGCCGACTGCGTATGCACCGCGGCACGCTGCAACGCGCGCTGCACGCCGAGCGCGTAGCGCGGGGCCGCATTCTCACCGGGCGGCATCGGCTCGACCTGATCGTTCAGGTAGCGCTCAAGCTTGCGCTTGAGCGCGTCGAGGTTCGCGCCGCAGCGCTTCAGGATATTGCTCGCCGTGACATCGTGGATCATCGCATACAGCAGATGCTCCAGGCAGACATATTCGTGGCGGCGGTTGGAGGCTTCGGTCATCGCGAGTTGCAGAGTTACCTGGAGCTCGCGGCTGATCATTATGTTATTGGACGGAGGCATCTGGTTTTGCGCCGTCGCAGGCCCGGCTCCCTACTCCTTTTCCATCACGCACTTGAGAGGATATTCGGCCTGACGTGCGAGCTCTTCGACCGTGCGAACTTTCGTCTCCGCGACCTCGAACGGATAAACGCCCGCCACGCCCATCCCATTCTGATGCACATGCAGCATGATGCGAGTGGCCTCGGCGTGCGGGCGATGAAAGACGGCCTTCAAGACTTCGACCACAAATTCCATCGGCGTGTAATCGTCGTTGAGCAGGATCACCTTGTACAGCGGTGGCTTGGCCGTCTTTGCGCGGGTTTTGGTTCGCCGCTCGGTGACCGTGCCGCCGCCGGTATCGCGCGAATCGCCGCCGCCCGCGCCGTCATCACCAACTCGCGCGCGAGCGATATGCCCAGCGATTCGTAGCGGTTGCAGCTTCGGTTCCATCTTGCGTTCGCCGCGGGACCTTTCCCACACTTCATAGAATATCAAATTAACCACTATCTTAGGGAGTGCCCGGTTGCGTAATTGCGGTTTGCTAATCGTCCGGCGATTGTTACGCTTTCGCCTGGACTAAACTCGTGGATGCGATGAACGAATCGGCCGAACGTCTCGAACTCAGTATTGTCGAGGGGATCGAAAAGATCCCGCGCGCCGAATGGGACGCGATCCTCGCGCCGGACGATTCTCCTTTTCTCGAATGGGACTGGCTGGCCGATATGGAGCGCTCGGGCTCCGCGACGCGCAAGTCCGGATGGGCGCCGTATCATATCGTGATGCGCCGGCGCGGCGGCCGAATCGCCGCGGCGTGCCCGCTCTACCTCAAATCGCACAGCATGGGCGAATTCGTGTTCGATCACGGATGGGCCGACGCGGCCTCGCGCGCGGGAATCCATTACTACCCGAAGCTGGTGGTCGGCGTGCCGTTCACTCCTCACACCGGGCGCAGGCTCCTGACCGCGCCGGGAACCGATCGCACCGTGATGACGCGGGTTATGGCGGGCGCGCTCGCAACTCTGTGCGACGACAACAAGCTCTCGTCCGTACACGTCAACTTCTGCGCCGACGATGAAGCCTCCGCGCTCGCGCAAGCCGGGTTCCTCGAGCGCTGGGGCTACCAGTATCACTGGCAAAATCACGGCTTCAAAACCTTTGACGACTATCTCGCGCGGCTCAAGCACAAGCGGCGCAGCGCGGTCCGCCACGAACGCGCGGCGGTCGCCGACGCGGGGATCAAGGTTCGGGTGCATCATGGCGACGAAATCCCCGACGCGCTTTTTCCCGTGATGTACCAGGTCTATCTCTCGACCATCGAAAAGCTGTACTGGGGCCGTCAGTATCTGACCGAAGAGTTCTTTGGGCTCTTGCGCAAGAACTTCAAGCGAAACTTGAGTTTTATCGCGGCCTACGACGGCGCCAGAATCGTCGCCGGCGCGATCTGCCTCGAGAAGGCGGGCGTGCTGTACGGACGCTATTGGGGATGCTTCCGCGACGTTCGCTTCCTGCACTTCGAGGTCTGTTATTACGCGGGAATCGAGTACGCGATCGCGCGCGGGCTCACACGCTTCGAGCCGGGCGCCGGCGGGGAATACAAATGGCTCCGCGGCTTCGACCCTGCCCTGACCCGCAGCATGCACTACGTCGCGCATCCGGGCCTGCGCAAGGCGATCGCGGATTTTCTTAAGCGCGAGCGGCGCGAGGTCCAGGGATGGATCGCCGCGGGCAGCGCGCGCTCGCAACTCAAACCTCCTCCGCCGAGCGACGAGGAGCAGCAGTAAGGAGCACGAGGTATTCGCGATGGAAACCAAAGTCGATGAAATCGCCGATCGCATCTACCGCTTTGCCACGTTCGTTCCCGGTGTCGCCGGCGTCGGTTTGACCTTCAACCAGTTCCTGATCGACGCGGACGAACCTATGCTGTTCCACTGCGGCCAGCGCGCACTGTTCCCCTCGGTCTCCGCGGCGGCGTCGCGAGTTATCGATCTGCAACGCCTGCGCTGGATCACCTTCAGCCACGTCGAATCCGACGAATGTGGATCGATGAACGAATGGCTCGCGGCGGCTCCCACGGCCACTGCGGCGCACGGCCGCCTCGGCTGCAATATCTGGCTGAATGACACCGCGATACGTCCGCCGCGCGCGCTGGCCGACGGCGAACAGATCGACCTGGGCGGCAAAGTCGTGCGCCGGATCGATACTCCCCACCTGCCGCACTGCTGGGACGCGGGCCTGATTTTCGAGGAAACCACGCGCACGCTCTTTACCAGCGATCTGTTCACGCAGCTCGGCGAGCCGGTTGCAGTGACCGATCGCGATATCGCCGGCACAGCGGTCGAGGTCGAAAAGATTCTGCCATTCACCAGCCTCACCCCGAACGCCGCACCGACCGTGCGCAAACTCGGCGCGCTCGCGCCGCGCACGCTCGCGATCATGCACGGCTCGTCATTCTCAGGCGACGGTGCCACGATGCTCGCGCGGCTGGCGGACCACTACGAGCAGCAACTGCGCGCAGCGACCGCTGTATAGGGATCACTGCGATCAGTTCTCAATCGGCTCGGTCGGAAAAGGCAGCGTGGGAGTCTCGTCCACCTGGCGGGGAATCTTGTCGATCGGATTTAGCTGGAGCTCTTTGTCGCTCGCGATCCCGAGCTCCTTGAATCGCCGCGCCGCCGGCGCAACGCGCATCTCAAACGAACCCACCGCCTTGTTGAAAGCGTCGATCGAACGGCCAAGGTGCGTCCCGACGCTGTCGAGGAACTCGACCACGGTCGCGAGCCGCTCGTAAAGATCGCGCCCGAGGATTCGAATTCGATCCGCATTCTCCGCCGTCTCCTGCTGCATCCATCCGTATGCGACGGCGCGCAGCAGCGCGATCAGCGTGGTCGGTGTCGCGAGGATCACGCGGTCTCTGCCCGCTTCGATGAGAGAAGGATCCTGCTCGAGCGCGGCGCTGAAAAATGTCTCGCCCGGAAGGAACATCACCACGAACTGCGGCGCCTGGCTCGAACTGCTCCCAATACGCCTTCGCTTCCAGCTTCGCCATGTGGTCGCGCACCCGCCGCGCATGTTCCTTTAACTTGGCGGTGCGCAGCTCGTCGGTGGGAGCTTCGAGCGCGTCGAGGTAGGCCTGCAGAGGAGTCTTCGCGTCAACGATGATGCTGCGAGATCCGGGAAGCTGCACGCGCAGGTCGGGACGCAGCCGTCCGTTGTCGGTCTCGACGCTCTCCTGTTGAAAGAAATCGCACCGTTCGAGCATCCCGGCCAATTCCACCACCCGCTTGAGTTGAACCTCACCCCATCGGCCCCGCACCTGCGGAGCGCGGAGCGCCTTGACCAGGTTCGCCGTCTCCGAGCGCAGCTCGGTTTGCGTCGTGATTAGCGACTTCACCTGGTTGCCGAGCTCTCCGTACGCGAAGCTGCGCGCTTTTTCGAGCGCCTGGATCTGCGCGTTCATCGCCGCGAGCGACTCCCCTAGCGGCTTGACCAGCGTCTCGATCTCCTTCTTGCGCGCTTCGACGTCGCTGGTCGCCGCGGTGCTGACCACGCCCAGCCGTTCCGTCGCCAGCCGCAGGAAGCCCTCGCTGCTCTGGCGCAGGGCTTGCGCAGCGAGCGCCTGGAACGTGTCGGTGAGTTTGGTCTTTGCGTCGTCGAGCAGGCTGCGCTCCTGGGCTAGCCGTTCCGTGGCGTTGCGGAGGTTGGTCTCCGCCTCCATTTTGTCGTCGCGCGCGGCCGAAAGTTGTTCGCGCAGGTTTTTCACCTCATCCGCGAGCGACTCGCGCGACTTGCGCTCCTGCTCGGCGGTTGCAAGCGCCGCGGCCGTGCCGGACCGGCTCAGCAGCCAGCCGATCAAGGTGCCGATCGCGAGGCCGGCAATCAACGCGAGCAGTGCGATGGTTCCTTCCATAGCTCAGGATTCTAAACTTGTCGCCGCCCGAGCGAAACGCACCCCTGGGACCGCTACGACAACGGCTGCGCGATGCGTCCGCGCGGCGCGCCTGCTATTGTGTGCCCATTGGCACCGCGCCCGGAGCCGGTTGTTGAAAGATCTTCTCAAGCAAGGCTCGATCGTGATTGTGCTCGGCACCGGCGGAGTCGGAAAGACCACCGTCGCCGCCGCGCTAGGGATTGCGGGCGCTCAGGCGCACCTTAATTGCGCGCTAATCACAGTTGATCCGGCCCGCCGCCTGCGCGACGCGCTGGGCGTCGCGAAACTCGGCGGAAGTCCAGTGCGGCTATCGGCGCGCCATCTGCGTAGCGCCGGACTCGACCCGGCACTTCCGCTCTCCGCGATGATGCTGGATGCGAAAGGCGTGTGGGACGGAATTGTCGAGCGCTTCGCCGCCGATCCGGCGGCGCGCAAACGTATCCTCGACAATCCGTTCTATCAGAGCCTGTCGGCGGAGTTCGCGGGCGCCGAGGCCTTTGCCGCGCTGCAGCAACTTTACGATCTTCACCAAAGCGGCGACTTCGCGCTCGAGATTGTCGATACTCCTCCGGCCGCGCACGCGTTCGAGTTCCTCGAGGCGCCCGCGCGCTTCACCCGCCTGCTCGATTCGCGCACCGCGCGATGGCTGTTCACGCCGTCGCTTTCGGCGGGATGGCTGGCGGTGAAGGTCGCGAGCAATGCGGCGCGGTTCGTGATGCGCGAGCTCGAGCGTTTCGCGGGCGGCAACGTGCTCTCGACTATCGCCGAGTTCTTCGCCGCCGCATCCGAGACCGTCGACGCGGTGGTGGATCGGCTGCGCAAGACCGAAGCGCTGATGCGCTCGCCGGCGGTGCGCTTCGTTATGGTGACGACGGCAGAGGACGATCGGTTGCGCCAGGCGCGCGACCTGATTACCGAGATGAAGCGCGAAAAGCTGCATCTCTCGGCGATCGTGATCAACCGGTTTCTCGATGAGCATTCATGGCGGGAGGCCGCGCACAATTCGCGCCGCGCGCTGGCGCATCTCGAAGCGATTCCGGCTCTTCGCGCGGCTTCCGCGAATCAGCCGGGGTGTGGCGCGCTCGTACGGGATCTGGCGCAGTATCGCGTCCGGACTCTCGCGCAGATCGAGCGCGTTACCGAGTTCGCGCGCGAGCTTCCGGCAGGAGTTGAGCTCTCGGTTGCTCCCGAGCTTGGCGTCGGCGTTCCGGACCTGCGTGCGCTCGCGCTCATCGCCGGCTATATCACTGGTGGAACTGAAATTTTGCGCACGCTCGGGGCCGCGTCGAAATCGATAAGCGGGAAATAGAACCGGAGTGAGTCTGTAAGCCGGGTTCTGTACCCTTGCGGGCGGCGATCATTCCTCTAGGCGCGCGGTTGCCCGTGCGCTCATGCGACCATACCCGAGGGCTATGAGCGGGCCGCTCACCCTCCTATTTGGTCTTGCTCCGGATGGGGTTTGGCATGCGCGCGCGATCACTCGCGCGCCGGTGGGCTCTTACCCCGCCATTTCACCCTTGCCCTTTCGGGCGGTCTGTTTTCTGTGCCACTTTCCGCGGATCGCTCCGCGCCGCCGTTAGCGGCCATCCTGCCCTGTGGAGCCCGGACTTTCCTCTCTCCTTGCGGAGAGCGATCGCCCGACTCACTCCGGCAGCGTGATTTTAGCAGCGCGTCGCGGACCAGTCGCCTCGCGCACAATCACCCCTCGGACGGCGGCGCAGGCGGGGCCTCGTAGAACAGGATTCGCTGGCAGTTCGGACAGGAGTAAATCTGGACCTGCTTGGGCTTCTGGATCTCGTTGTAGAGCTGCGGCGGAAGCAGACGCTGGCATCCGCTGCACTTGCCGTCTTTCGCCAGCGGCTTCACGATCGCGATCGCAAGCCCCGCGCGCCGCTGAAACAGCATCGTGTAGCGCGACAGCAGCGCGGGAGTGATCGCGCCGGCGGCCTTGTCGCGCTCGGCGCGCTGCGCGCTGATCGAGGTCTTCAGATCTTCGACGCGATCGGCGATTTCCTTTTCCGCCGCGGTGAGCTCAGCGCGTCCCTTCGCGACGAGCTCGCCCAGTTCCTTGATTCGCGCCGCGCGCGATCCGACCGCGTCGTTCAAGGCGACCAGATCGGCTTCCATCTTCTGGTTGGTTTCCTTGAGCGAATCGACCTCGTGCGTGACCGCCTGCAGTTCCTTGTCGGTGCGCACGATATTCAGCCGCATCCGCTTGTTGCGGATCCGCGCTTCGCCTTCGGCCAGTTCTTTTTCGAGTCGCTTGCGCGCGGCGGCAACCTGCTGATCTTCCTCGGTAAGGCGCTGAAGCTCAGCCTGGTTCTTTTCGGTTTCGGCGCGCAGTTGCTCCACCCGTCCGGCGACTTCCGCCAGCGACAGTTCGAGTTCTTGCAGCTGGCGGTCGAGGACTTGCAAGTTCATCAGCCGCGCTATCTCTTCGCGCAATTCGTCCTCCAATGCGCGCGCGCGAGTGCTCGCGCATGCGCGTTCGGTGTTGAAAATGAATCCATCGGTAATGAGATGGGCCCACCAGGATTTGAACCTGGGACCAGCCGGTTATGAGCCGGCAGCTCTGAACCTGGCTGAGCTATGGGCCCTTGAAGATGCATCGAGCGACCCTTGATGCTACCAATTCGCGCCGGAGGTTTTAAGTGGCACTCGCAAAGTTCGTTGATACCGCCGGCCATTGCTTCATCGTCCGGTTTCCGACTCCCGCCTGAGCGAAATCACCGCCTGCGCCGCCGCTGCCGCCTGATCGTCGCCCTCGCGCGAGTCAGCCGACGCGCGCGCGCTGCGCCTGAGCAATTCGACTTCGCGCCCGCGGCGGCGGCGCGCAAGCGCCGCAAGGTAGTCGCCGGCAAGCCCGCGCGCTTGATCGCGATTCTCGACGAAATCGCCGATCGCCATCGCCGCGATCGCTGATTGCTGCTCGGCAGTCAGCCGTTCCGCCGCCCATCCGACCAGCGCCTGATGCGGCTCGTCGCGCGTGCATACCTCCATCAGGGCCTGGGCGAGATCCGGATCGGCGTAGTTCTGTTCGGCTCCGGAGGCTGCGATCTCCGCGCGAAGCTGCGGATGCAGCAGCGCGATCGCGACCAATCCAATCTCGGCGCGAGTTCCGGCGTCCGCCGCCCGCAGCGGCGCGGTTGTGACAGGAGGTGCGACTGGCGCGCGCGAGTACGTTGCCGCGGGACGCCGCGCCTCGCGGCGCAACAGTTCTTCGCCAACACCGAGCAGCGGAGCTGCTTTTCGCGCGAGCATGTCGAACTCGAAATTATTCGTAACCATCCTCAGCACGGCGGCGACCCGCTCCGCGGCTTGCGCACGCGCGGCCAGCGAGCGGCCCGCCTCTTCAGCCTGCGCCTGGAGAAAATAATCGATCAGAAGCTCCGCCGAATCGGCCAGGCGCGCGAAGCTCTCTGCGCCATGTTCTCGGATGAATGTGTCGGGATCAAACCCGGCGGGAATGAAGATCCCGCGTCCGAGCAAACCCGCCTGCAGGAAAATTTCGAGCGCGCGCACGGAAGCCTTGCGCCCCGCGTTGTCGCCGTCGAAGCACGCGAGCACGTTGCGCGTGTGCCGGCTGAGCATCCGCAACTGCTCGACGGTCAGCGCGGTGCCGCATCCCGCCACCACTTCTTTGAAACCGGCCTGCGAGAGCATGATCGCGTCAACGTAGCCCTCGACCAGGATCGCACGATCCTTCGCCGTGATCGCCTGACGCGCTTCGTGCAAACCGTAGAGCGTACGAGTCTTCGAATAGAGCGGCGACTCCGGCGAGTTCAGATACTTCGGCTGCCTGTCGTCGAGCACTCTGCCGCCGAATGCGATCACGCGCCCCTGCACGTCGCGAATCGGGAACATCACGCGCGCCCGGAACATGTCGTGGGTGCCCGCGGGATCGCGCTTGAGCAAGCCGAGTTTGAGGCCGCTATCGGCCAGCCCGCGCTTCTCCAGCGCACGCGCGAGCCATACCGGCTGCTCCGGAGTAAACCCGATCTTGAATGCGCGCGCGGTCGCGGCGGTGATTCCGCGCGCTTCGAGATACGCGCGTGCGCGCGCACCCTCGTCACTCTTCCACAGCGCGCGCTCGAAAAAATCCGCCGCGAATTGATTGGCGCGGTAGAGAGCATCGCGCTCCGAGACGCTCGGGCCGCCGGCATTTTCGGTTTCGGGAATCTCGATTCCGTATCGCTGCGCGATCTGGCGCACCGCTTCGGGAAACGTCAGCCCCTCCATCTTCATGATGAAGTTGAAAACCGTGCCGCCGGCGCCGCATCCGAAGCAATGAAAAAATCCACGCTCGGCGTTGACCGAAAACGACGGGGTCTTTTCCTGATGGAACGGGCACAGGCCGGTGAAGTTCCGGCCGGTGCGGCGCAACCGGACGTGCGCGCCGACAATCTCGACGATATCGGCGCGCGAGCGAACTTCTTCGATCTTGTCTTCGCCGATTCGTCCCATCACGCGTCCAGCACCGACCGCATCCGATCGGGATAGTTGGTCATGATTCCGTCCACGCCCGCATCGATCAGCGCACGCATCTGTTCCGGTCGATCGACGGTCCATACCAGGACCTTGAATCCGCGCGCGTGCGCCGCGATGCAGAAGTCAGGCGTCGCCAGATCGAAACGCGGGTTAACCGCGTATGCATGCAGGCGCGCGGCCGCTTCGAGCATCCGCTCGGGCTTCTTTTCCGCGAGCACTCCCGCGCGGATCTCCGGAGCGATCGTGCGCATCGCCTCGAGCGCGCCCCAATCGAAGCTCGACACCATCGAGGTTTCGATCGCGTCATACTTGCGCATGATCTCGGCGACCTGCGGTTCGAGCCCAGGAATTTTCAGCTCAACGTTCAAACCGCATCGCCCTGCCGTCGTCGCGAACACCTCTTCGAGGGTCGGGATCCGCTCGCCTCGGCCCGCGTCCAGCGACTTGAGCTCGGCAAGCGTGAGCTCGGCGACCGCGCCGCGCCCGTTCGTCGTGCGATCGACGGTGTCGTCGTGAATCACGACGACCGCGCCGTCGCGGCTTAGCTGCACATCAAGCTCACACATATCCGCGCCCGCATCGCACGCCGCCCGAAATGCGGCGAGCGTGTTTTCGGGAAATGCCCTGCTGGCGCCGCGATGCCCGATATTCAGGACACGCGCGCTCATCGTCTGATTCCCGCAATTGCCATCCGATAGAAGAATCTTACGCAGTCCCGCCGCGGCTCGGCAATCGCCGCCTGGGAGTATCTCCACAGCCCGCAATCCCTTCGCAGCATGATCTCGCGTAAAATCACCGCCGGTTCCGATGACTCAGGCAAGGTCCATCGCTCGATCATACACCAAGGCGGCGTTCCGCACTCCGGCCGCGATGGCCGATGAAGCGGCGGGATTTCTGGTCGCCAACGGCGCGCTCGGATGCGCGGTCGCGGAGATGGTGCGACCGAACCAGCGCCCGCGCGCGGTGGTCACGCTCGAAGCATTTTTCAATCGTCTCGCGGCGCGCGACCTCGCGCGGCTTCGCCTCGCGATGCGCGAGGCCGGGATGCTCGCGGCCGGTGAACGCATAATTCCGCCGCGCAGGATTATCGATCCCGGATGGGCCACGATGTGGCAGCATCGCTTTCGCCCGTTCCGCATCGGACGAACGTTTTTGATCGTGCCGCCGTGGCAGCGCAAGTCCGAGCCGCATCGGATGAGTATTGTGATCAAACCGGGCCGCGCTTTCGGTACCGGACATCATCCTTCGACCGCGGGCGCGCTGCGCGCAATCGAGGCGATAGCGACGGGCAACGGCGCGATTCGCAGCGCACTCGACGTCGGCACCGGCTCGGGCTTGCTGGCGATCGCCGTACGGATGCAAGGAGCCGCGCGAATCGTCGCGATCGATATCGACGCCGACGCGCTCGAGAACGCACGTGACAACGCCGATCTGAACGGCGGGAGCCGCGCGATCCGCTTCTCGGCAATTCCACTTCACTCGGTGCGCGGGCGCTTCGACCTGGTGATCGCAAATATCCTGGCAGGTGTGTTAATCGAGATGGCGCCCGAGCTCGTGCGCAGACTCGCGCCCCGCGGCCACCTGGTGCTCGGAGGAATTCTAGCCAGCGAATCGCGCAACGTGATTCGCGCGTACCGCAAACTGGTCCGACCTGTGTCCGAAACGCGCAGCCGCGGATGGGCAACACTGAGGTTCGCGAGATGAAAACTCCGCCGCGTTTCGCGATCGAAGCGCCGCCAGCCGCCGACGGCACCGTCCGCGTGACGGGGAACGAAGCCCATCATATGCGCGACGTAATGCGGGTCACGCCGGGCGAAACGATCACGCTGATCGATACAAATGGTCTGGAACATTCGGCGAGGCTCGAACGCTATTCCCGCGCCGGCGCCGAGCTTCGGGTCCTCGCAACTCGGCGAGCCTCGGCGCGCGCGCGGCTCGTCCTTGCGCAGGCTATCATCAAGGGTCCGCGGATGGATTTTATCGTCGAGAAGGCGGCCGAGCTTGGAGCGACCGAGTTATGGCCGATCATTTGCGCTCGCGGCCTGGTGCGCGAGCCCGGCACTGAGCGCCACGCACGATGGAACCGGCTCGCGATCGCCGCCTCGAAGCAGAGTATCCTCGCACCGCCGATGCGGGTGCGCGAGGCGATGGATTTCCGCGAGTTGATTCACGATGCGCCGCGAGAAACGCTCAAGCTGATCTGCTCGGCCGGCGCAGAGCCGATCGGCACGATTCTCGAGCACGCCACGCCTGGCGCAATGCTAGTCGCAGTCGGACCCGAGGGCGATTTTGATCCGATCGAGCTCGCGCAGGCGTCCCAGGCCGGATTCGTCACTGCTGGACTCGGCAACGCCCGGCTGCGCAGCGAGACCGCGGCGCTGGCCGCACTTGCGATCGCGGGGCAATTCCTCGCGCGCAGCGTATAATAGGTCATCATGGAGGATATTCGCGCGTGCCGCACAAGTTCGCATTCGTAATGGATCCGCTCGAGAACGTGCTGGTCGACAAGGACACGACCTTCGTCTTCATGCTCGAAGCGCTGAGGCGAGGCCACGAGATCTACTTCCTGGGCCTGAGGGACCTGTACGCGCGCGGGCCATCAGGCCATGACGCGCGCGCGGCGATGCGAGGTGATGCGCGCGAACGCCGCACTTCCGTTTTCTCGATGACGGCGACGATTATCCGCTCGAGCCCTTCGACGCCATCTTCATGCGCAAGGATCCGCCCGCCGACGCGACCTATCTGTACGCCACGATGCTGCTAAGCCTCGCCGATCCGCCGACGCACCTTCGTGCTCAACGATCCGGCGGGACTGCGCGAGGCGAACGAAAAGCTCTACGCGCTCAACTTTCCCGGCGCGATTCCGCCGACGCATCGTGACCTACGAAATCGGCGCGGCTACGCAAGTTCATGGACGAACAGGGCGGTGAAATGATCGTCAAGCCGCTCGACGGCCACGGCGGCGAAGGCGTGTTCTTCGCGCGCGCCGCCGACCGCAACCTCAGCGCGATTCTCGAAGCGGTCACGCGCTTCGAGATGCCGTCCGATCATGGCGCAGCGCTATCTCCCCGAGATTCGCGACGGCGACAAACGCCTTATCGTGCTCGACGGCGAGCCGCTCGGCGCGACGCTGCGGGTGCCGCGCGACGACGAGCATCGCGGCAATATCCACGTCGGCGGCAATTGCGTGAAGGCGGCCGATCACGCGCGCGCGATCGCGAGATCTGCCGCGATGCTGCAGCCGCGGCTTGCGCGCGACGGCCTCTACTTCGTCGGGCTCGATATCATCGGCGACTACCTGACCGAGGTGAACGTCACCAGCCCGACCGGCGTGCAGGAGATCGATCGGCTCGACGGCGTGAGCCTCGAAGCAAAGGTGATCGATTTCGTCGAAGCGCGATGCGCCCAGCTATCGCGCTAGCGCGACCTGCGGCATCGCGATGGTTGCATGCGCGGCAGAGTACCGGTACGAATGATCGTTCATGCTCCGCGCGAAACGGTGGGCAGGTAGCTCAGTCGGTAGAGCAGAAGACTGAAAATCTTCGTGTCGAGTGTTCGATTCACTCCCTGCCCACCAACCATTTCGTGATTCATCAATTTATCGCCGAGGCCCAGGCGATCAGGACGTCGGACCGAAGGTGATCTGGTACGAGAAATTGTTGGCGCTCCCCAGGAAGACCTTTGGACGCTGCGAATTCTTGTTGGTGAGCTGCACCGGACCAAATTTCAGGATCGCTCCCGTAGTATAATTCGCAACCCACATGTCGCCGCTGACATCGAACGCCAATCCCCATGCTCCATTCAGAGTATTGTTGGGGCTGGTGATCGCAATTGCGGGCGCCGGTTTGGTGGTGGACGCAAGGTCAGCTTTCGAATATTCGACCACCGTCGAATTGTCGAAGTTAGCGACCCACAGATTTTTCTTGTGATCGAAAGCAAGCTCTCCCGGAGCCGCAAGCCCGTCGGTGATAATCCGCGGAACCTGGTTGCCGCCCACCAACTGGTCCGGCGTAAATTCGAACACCGCGCTCGCGTTTTCGTCCGACACCCACAAATCTCCGGCCTTGTCGAAGGCAATGAACTGCGGTGAGTCGAAATCGCCGCTCGCCGTCAGCGTGATCGCGGGCGTGAGATCGGCGCTCCCAGCTTTCAGTTGTGCGGCGCTGAGCTCATAAATTGCGCCGGACGCGTCGGCGATCCAAAGGTCGCCGGCAGAGTCGAAATTGCTCCCCACTAAAAACTGGAACGATGAACTGGTAATTGTAACGGCGGGAGTTGGCATGGAGTTTTTCGCCAACTTAACGAGCTGCTTCGCCGTGATTTCCTGAACCTGATTGCCGCCAGTCGTCGTCCAAAGATTGCCCTTGCGATCGAACGAGATCCCGAGCGGATCGCTCGAAAGCCCGATCAAGTCCGGACGCGGCAGACCGGTGCTTGCGAGCTGGTTGTGCTTAAACTGCTCGATATTGACGGACTGGTTGTTGGCAACCCACAGCGATTGCCCCGACCACGCCGGCGATACCGCGCCACACGCAATCACGGCGAGCATCGCCAAAGCGGCACACAAAAGCCCTCGCGCGACGCTGCGCAACCGCGGAAAATCTCGAACCTGCATTCTCTCCTCCCCTGACGCAATCCGCGATCCTCGATCGCGCACGCGAGACATCGAATCCTGATTTTCCTGAAACCTGAGACGAATGTCCACGTCAACTGCCGGACGCCCAAAGCAGTCGCTCTAGCGGTGTTCAGGATGATAGCCCGTGACGCGGAGCGAGGCGATCGCCCCGCGCCACAGGCGGAGGTGAGTCAGCGCATCACCCTTCCGGCGTGGCCGCCGTGGGCATGCGAGATCAGAAGCAATCCGCGCGCCAGCGCGATCCGCTAGGCTGGGAGCGCAAATCTCGAAATATGTAATCTGTCAGATAAAGCTGCGCGCTACGGATGTATCAGCGCTACAACTGGATGTTGCAAATGCGCTAATCGCGCCGCCAGTCAGTCGGAAATTTTCCGTTCCGCGATAGCGCCCGGCGGCAGGCGACCTATGTGCCCATGGCGATGTGGGCCCTCAGGAGCGTCGCCAGTCACACTGATGCGCCACTCGCGATCGTAGTTCGAAACCACAAACGCGCTTCCGTCCGGATCCACCAGCACCAGGTCGTGCCCGACGCGCGGAATGGGCTTCGTCGGAATTCAATTCGACGCCCGCACTCGACGCCGGCGCCACGAAGTGGCAATGGAGCCCGCTGTAATAGACCATCGTCGGCAAGCTCGACGCCCGCGAAGTAGAGCTCGCCGCCCAGGCGCTGACGCGCCGGATTCGCGCCCGCATCGCGATCATGTAGCTCGGGATGCTGCGCTCGCTGAAGACGGAAACCGCCTTGATTCTCGCCCATCGCGCGGGAGCTAATGCCGCAATAATCACGAGGCTCATCGCGACTACGTCTCGCGATGGCGCGCGGACAGGCAGATCCGAGAGCGGCTCCGATCGCGCTGCCCGCGATCAGTGCAATCGGCATCAGCGCGGGAAGGATGTACCACGGCAGCCGGGTCTGCACCGCGCATGCGGCGGCGATGGCGATCGCGAGCCACAGTGCCCAGACGGCGGCGTCGGGTGGAATCCGTTTGAGAGCAGCGCGACGTCCGGCGCGCAGACTGTCGATCGCGAGCACCGCAGCCGGAATCAGAACTGGCCAGAGCCAGCAGATCTCGCGATATAGAGTGTCGATCGTGAATCCGAGATCGCGCTGATGGTCCTCGAGGTGGGAGGTCACACGCGCAAGCGTCTCCTGCCCAACGAACACCGACCAGAAGGCCGAGCGGTTTGCTGCCGCCGCGTACAGATACCACGGAGAAGCGACGATCGCTGCGGACACGAAAAATATCGCAAGCCCCTGCACGCCAACCTCGCGATAAGCGGGAATCATCGCGACCGCTCCGATTGCGACTATCGCCGGGATCGCGCCCGCCAGGCCTTTGCTCAGAATCGCAAATCCGCACGCAGCTCCCGCGAGAATCATCCACGCCCGATGCGTCCGCGCCCGCGTGATCGCGAGAACCGACAGCGTCATGAAAAACAGCATCGGAGCGTCGGTCGCGGCTTCGCGTCCGCCACGCGCGATAAAGAAATAGAATCCGAGTGGCAAGATCGCTGCGAGGATCCCGGCGCCACGCCCGGCCACGGTGCTGGCGGCAAAATACAGCAGCACCATCGTCAGCGTGCCCAGCA
This sequence comes from uncultured delta proteobacterium, assembly GCA_963801665.1. Classification (GTDB taxonomy): domain Bacteria; phylum Desulfobacterota; class Binatia; order Binatales; family Binataceae; genus JBARDN01. The sequence goes on from CAWDFL010000004.1 coordinate 356,527, forward strand.
GCATCGACGGCAAGCGCGCCGCAATCTCGCCCTCGCGAAAAGTCTTGAATGACAACGCCATCATCCAGAACAGCATCGGCGGCTTCTTCAGATACGGATCGCCGTTCCAGGTGAGGTTCAGATAGTCGTGATTCTGTACTGCCTCATGCGCGACTTCGGCATAGGTCGCCTCGTCCCAATCGATCAGCGGCGCATCGCTCATATGCGCGCTCAGCGCGAGAAAGCCGATCGCGACGATGATCGCGATCCGGTGCGTCGCAAAGAGTTTTCGCAGAGATTCGAGCACTTCTATTTCGGACGGCCCGGAAGCGCTTTACGCACTTCGTCGCCATCGGGGAATTCAGATTTGGCAGGCGGGCGGATGCGAATCAGGCCTGCGCAATCTTGGTATTGCGTCCCTCGATCACTTCATCGATCAGGCCGTACTCGACCGCCTGCGCCGCCGACATGAAGTTGTCGCGATCGGTATCCTTCTCGATCTTCTTGACCGGCTGCCCGGTATGTTTGGACAGAATCTCGTTGAGCAGCTCGCGAATCCGCACGGTCTCGCGCGCCTGAATTTCGATATCTGCAGCCTGGCCTTCGAAACCGCCGTGCGGCTGATGGATTAGGATCCTGCTGTGCGGCAGCGCGTAGCGCTTGCCCTTCGCTCCCGCCGTCAGCAGCAGCGACCCCATGCTGGCGGCCTGTCCCACGCACAGAGTTGAGACAGGAGGCTTCACGAACTGCATCGTATCGTAAATCGCGAGCCCCGCCGTGACCGAACCGCCGGGCGAGTTGATGTACATATTTATCTCGCGTTCCGGATCCTCGGATTCCAGAAACAGAAGCTGCGCGGTCACCAGGTTCGCGAGATCGTCGGTGACTTGCCCGCCCAAAAAAACGATCCGGTCCTTCAGCAAGCGCGAGTAAATATGGTAGGAACGCTCGCCGCGGCCGGTCTGCTCGACGACATATGGAATAAGGATGCTCATGGCAGATTTACGCTACTCCGCCCGGGGCTCCGGGTCGAGTGATAGTTCGGTTCGGTAGTGGGTTCGTTTGAGAATTGACGTATGGCAAGGTGTCATTCCCGCGCGTGGCTGCCGCGCGAGGAATCCCGATCAAACGGCCGCTACATGTGGTGTTTGCATTGAGCATGGCCGCCTCGGGATTCCTCGCGCGCGGCAGCCACGCGCGCGGGAATGACAAGTCGGCATCACTCACGGTGCAAATTTCAAACTGACCCACTATCTTCAGGTTCATCGGATTTCGATCCCGAGCAGCGCTAGCACAAACATCGCCTGAGAGGCGTCGATCGCCACGCCACGCAATTGGTCGGGTTCGATTTTGAGTCCGTCGATCTTCGCGCCGCTCAGGTCAACCTCACGAAATTTCGCGCGGGTAAAGTCGGCGCGGCTCAGATCGCATCCGGCGAAGGTCACAAATTCCAGGTTCGCATCCTGAAAATCGGCTTCGCTCAGATTTGAGTCCTCGAATTTGACGCTCGCGAGCTTGGCCGAGCCGCAACGCAAAAAATCCGCCTTGCAGTTCTTCACAACCACATCGCGCAATTCCGCCTCGGTCAGATTCAAGCCGGTCAGACGCGATCCGGTCATCTCGACGCGGCTCATCCGCGCCTTGGTCCAATCGGAATTGGCGAGGTTCGATTTTTCCACGCGGACATCGACGATCCGCAATCGCGCGAGCTTCGAACCATCGAGCGCAACACGCCTGAGGATGCAGGTGTCGAACACTACGCCGCGCGCAGCGGCCGCGCTCAATGTCGCATTCTCGAGGATGCGGCGTTCAAAACATTCGTCGCCGCGCAAAGACTCGACCGCGGCAGAATCCATCGCTACGCCATCGAGGCCCGGCGGCGCGATCGACCGGCCCTTGTCGTTCTTGCCGGGTTTCATCGCACAACGTCAGGCAGGAGCGATCGATATTGATGCGGCTGCAGTCCGAAGCCGCTCCAAGGTGCGGCGCTTGCCGAGCACACCGATCACCTCGTAGATGCCGGGGCTCACCGTGCCGCCCGTGATCGCAACCCGCACCGGCTGCGCGAGCTGGCCGAGCTTCATTCCATATTTTGCGAGCACGCCCTCGAAGACGGTTTGAATCGCCGCTTCCGTGAAGTCGCCGCCGAGCGCGTCGAGTCCGGCGGCAAGCATCGTCAGCGGTTCGAGAATTTCGGGCTTCAGGAATTTGGCGGCAGCCTTCGGATCGATCTCGATCTTGTCGTTCAGATAGAAGCTCGCGAAATCAACCAGCTCGACGAGCGTTTTTGCGCGCTCGCGCAGCGTCGCGACCATTTTTTCGAGCCACGCGTCGTCCCCGGGAATCGTGATTCCGCGCTGATCGATGAATGGCTTGACCTCGCGCGCCAATTGCGCAACTGGCCGCGCTTTCAGGTAGTGAAAGTTCAACCACAGGAGTTTGTCGGTGTTGAACACGCCGGGCGATTTTCCGCACTCGGCGAAATCGAAATACTCGATCAATTCGTGCTTCGAGAAAATCTCCTGGTCGCCATGCGACCATCCGAGCCGCGCCAGGTAGTTCACGAGCGCCTCGGGAAAGAACCCCGCATCGCGATACGCGCGCACCGACGTCGCCGCGTGGCGCTTCGACAGCGGCGCGCCGTCCGGTCCGGTGACCATCGGCAGATGCGCGAATGCGGGCGGCGTGAACCCCAGTGCGAGCGACATCTGTATCTGCCGGGGAGTATTCGGCACGTGATCGTCGCCGCGGACGACGTGCGTGATTTTGAAATCGACCTCGTCAACCACAGTGGCGAAGTTGTAGGTGGGGCCGCCATCGGAGCGAAGGATAATCGAGATCGTCGAGTTCCGAATTCTCGAACACCGTGCGCCCACGGACCAAATCATCGAGGATCGTTTCGCCGGTGAGCGGCGACGCGAACCGAATCGTGTAGTTCCGTCCGGCCGCGCGATCCGGCAACTCGATGTCCGGCGAAAAATCCAGGTTGCGGCATTTGCGATCGTAAACCGGCTTGCGATGCTCTTTCTCCGCGGCCTTGCGCTTGGCGTCCAGCTCTGCGGGCGTGCAGTAACATGGGTACGCCTTGCGCTCGCGCAGCAGTTGCCGCGCGGATTCGCGATAGCGCTCGGTACGGTTCGATTCGAAATAGCGCGCGTCGGGAGGACCCTCGTCCCAATCGATGTCCGAGCCATCTGATATCGGCGAGAATCTCGGTGAGCGATTCCTGCGTCGAGCGCTCGCGATCGGTGTCGTCGATCCGCAGGATGAATTGCCCTCGATTGTGCCGCGCGTACAGGTACGCGAACAGCCCGGAGCGGACGTTACCGATATGCAGCGAGCCGGTCGGGCTCGGCGCGAAGCGGGTGCGAACAGTCACAAGCTACTCCCATTCAATCGTGGCGGGCGGTTTCGAGGTGATGTCGTACACGACGCGATTGACGCCCCGAGTCTCGTTGGTGATTCGCGAGGACAATCGCGCCAGGAACTCCGGGTCGAGCCGCGCCCAATCCGCGGTCATTCCGTCGAGTGACTCGACCGCACGAATCGCGATCACGCTTTCGTAGGTCCGCCCGTCACCCATCACGCCGACGGTTTTGAGCGGCAGGAGCACCGCGAACGCCTGCCACAGCCGTGCGCCAAGTCCGGTCTTGGCGACTTCATCCATGACTATCGCGTCGGCGCGGCGCAAAAGCTCGACCCGTTCGCGGGTGACCTCGCCGACGATCCGCACCGCCAGACCGGGGCCCGGGAACGGCTCGCGGTCGACGATCTCGGGCGGAAGGCCGAGCTTGCGGCCGACCTCGCGCACCTCGTCTTTGAACAGCTCGCGCAGCGGCTCGATCAGTTCGAGCTTCATGCGATCGGGCAGTCCGCCGACATTGTGATGGCTCTTGATGACGGCCGACGGCCCCTTGAACGAGACCGACTCGATCACATCGGGATAGAGCGTGCCCTGCCCCAGAAAGCGCGCGCCGCGAACCACTCCTCGGACTCGAACACGTCGATGAATGTGTGACCGATGATGCGACGCTTCTGCTCAGGATCGAGCACTCCGGCAAGGCGCGCTGAGAGAACAGCTCCGACGCGTCGCTGACGTTCAGATGCGATGCCGAGCTGGCTCGGCGAAGACATTTTCCATCCGCTCGCGCTCGCCCGCGCGCAGCAGGCCGGTATCGACGAACACGCACTTGAGGCGATCGCCGATCGCGCGATGAATCAGCGCGGCGGCGACCGACGAATCGACGCCGCCCGAGAGTCCCATGATCACTTTGTCGGTCGCGCCGACCTGCGCGCGAATCTCGGCGAGCTTGGTGTCGATTATATTCGCCATCGTCCAGTCGCCCGGCTCGCCGCAAATCTTGAGCACGAAGTTACGCAGGATCTGCGCTGCCGCACGGCGTGTGCACGACCTCGGGATGAAACTGGATGCCGCGAATCTTGCCGTCGACGCTGCGCATCGCGGCGCACGGCGAATTGTCGGTATGCGCGATCGGATCGCAGCGTCGAGCCGAATCGACTCGACCCGATCGCCGTGGCTCATCCACACGTGATGCTCCCGTCCCTTGAGTCCCTCGAACAATTCATCCTGCTCGTCGATTTGAGCGTGGCGCGGACCGAACTCCTTCGCGCGCGCGGCCTACGCTTCGCGAACCCAGATGCTGCGCGACACGTACATGCCGTAGCAGATTCCGAGCATCGGCACATCCGAGGTTCAGGACCTCGTCGGAGATGTCCGGCGCTTCGTCGTCGTAGAGGCTCGCGGGCCCGCCCGACAGGATGATGCCGCGCGGCTTCAGCGCGCGAATTTTCTCGAGCGGAAAATTGAACGGATGGATTTCGCAGTACACGTTGCGCTTCGCGCACCCGTCGCGCGATTAGCTGGGTGTACTGGCTTCCGAAATCTAGAATCAGGATCACGGCGAAGCCTTGAATTGAGGACTAATATAGCGGACCGGCGCGGTCGTAAAAACACCGGCGCCTCGCCACGTTTCAACAATGCGCTCACGCGCCGCTCCCTGGCGCGTGCGACCCGCGAATCTGGCGCGCGTGCGTCCGGCGCTCGACAAAGTGCGGCCAGTCGGCGGAACTCAATGCGCAGCGGAGCTCCCGACAAGACCCAGCGCGTCGCGAAATCGCGACTCCAGGAAGCGGATGTAGTGCGCGGGTATGTCGCGCTCGACGTTGGCGAAGAACGCGGATACGCGGCGGCGAGCTCGCCACCTGCGTCACATACATCAGGTTGAGCCGCCGTGCGCTCGACCATCGGCGGATCCATCGCTTCGCTCGCACGCGCGAGCGATCTGGTTGAGCATCGAGGTCTGGATACGTCGCGCGCCATGAATCTCGCCGCCTTGATCGCCGCGGGAATGATGTCGCGCACGCCGTCGCCGGTGAGCGCCGACGTAAACACGATCGTCGCGTACTCGAGGAACGGAAATCGATCGTGCGCGTCGCGAACGAACGCGGCGATCTTTGCGCCCAGCTTCGCGGCTGCGTCCCACTTGTTGCAGACCAGGACCATCGCGCGATCGTTGGTATCGACCAGGCGCGCCAGCCGCGCGTCCTGATCGGTAATGCCCTCGGTTGCGTCGATCACCAGCAGCACCACCTCGGCGCGGCGAATCATCTCGATCGCGCGGCCGACCGATGCCTGCTCGAGCTCGCCATCGACTCTGGTTGGACGACGGATTCCCGCCGTGTCGATCAGCAGAACGTCGCGTCCTTCGCGGATCGAGCGCACATCGACGGGATCGCGCGTGGTGCCGGGAGTCGAATCGACGATCGCGCGCTCGAAGCCGGACAGGCGATTCAGCAGCGACGATTTTCCGACGTTGGGGCGTCCGACCAGCGCAAGCCGCAGGTCCGGACCCGCGGCAGGTTGCGCCCGATTCGATCGCCGGCAGGCGCGCGGCTATTTCCTCGAGCAGACTCGCCGACGCCTTGCCGTGCGCGAGCCGAGATCAGGAACAATCGCTCCGCGCCGATCTCGTAAAAATCCGAGCGCGGCGGCTTCGTTGCGCGGATTGTCGATCTTGTTGACCGCGATTATCAGCGGACAGCCGGTGTCGCGAATCAGCGCGAGCGCTTCTCTGGTCGGCGTCGCTGAATCCGGCGCGGCCGTCGAAGATAAACACCACCAGGTCCGCCATGCCGACGGCGCCCGAGAGCCTCGGCGACCAGCCGCTCGGACATTCGCCTCGCGTCCGCCGAGTTCGAGCCCGCCGCTATCGACCAGGACGAAGTCGCGATCGTCGAAAGAGGTGCGCGCGAAGTTCAAGTCGCGCGTCGTACCCGGAATCGGACTGGTGATCGCGCGCGAGCCTTTCGCGATGCGATTGAACAGCGTCGATTTGCCGGCGTTGACGCGGCCCACCAGCACTACCGTCGGCAGTCCTGCCCCGAAGCTGCGGGCCGCGCGAGCTTCGCGAGCGCGGGCGTGACTCTGATTTCGCGGAGCGCGGACTCATAGCCCGAATTCCGCCATCTTGCGCGGGTCGCGCGTCCAGTCGCGGTCCACCTTGACCAGCATCTCCAGGAACACGCTGCGCGCTGAGCAGCTCTTCCAGTTCGAGGCGCGCGGCGGTCCCGATTTCCTTGAGCATGCGGCCGCCCGCTCCGATCAGGATCCCCTTGTGCGATTCGCGATCGATCACAATCACGGCCGAAATCCGCTTTAAGTTACGCTCGCTTTCCTCGACAAAGTTTTCGATCCGCACCGCACTCGAGAACGGGATCTCCTGCGCGCATTCTCGAAAAAAATCTTCTCGCGGATCACCTCGGCCGCGATCATCCGCTCGGTCTGGTCGGTGTATTCGTCCTCGGACATCAGCGCCGGGCTCTTTGGCAGCATCGCCTTGACGGTCGCGATCAGCTCTTCGATATTTTCGCCGCGGCATCGCGCTTACCGGCACGATCTCGCAGCCGGGAAACTCGCGATGAATCTCCTCGATCAGCGGCAGCAGATTCTCGCGCGGCTGCGTGTCAACTTTATTGATCACGATCACGAGCGGCGCGCCCAGCTTCGCGAGCTCGATCAGCGCCGCGCGATCGCGAGGGTCGAGCTTGCCCGCCGCTTCCACCACTCCCAGCACCACTTCGCCCTCGCCGAGCGCGCGGCGAGCGTTGTCGACCATCCGGCGGTTGAGCACCTTGGGCGATTCGTGGATTCCGGGCGTATCGAGGAATAGGAATTGCGCGTCGCTATCGGTGCGCACGCCGAGAATCCTCGCGCGCGTGGTCTGCGGACGCGGCGTCACGATCGCGACCTTGTGGCCGACCATCCGGTTGAGCAGCGTGGATTTGCCGACGTTGGAACGTCCGCCCAACGCGACGAAACCCGCGCGATACTCATTGCCCGTGTCGGTCACTGGATTCCTGTTCGAGCCGCGCGAGCGCCTGGCGCGCGGCGGCCTGTTCACTCTGCTTCTTGCTGCCGCCCTCGCCTATTCCGAGGTCGCGTCCGCCGATCTTGATCCGGGTGGTGAAGCGTTTGGCATGATCGGGTCCCTGCGCCGCGACCAGCTCGTAGATCGGCTGCGCGCGAAAACGCCGGTAGGCGATCTCCTGCAGTTCGGTTTTGTAGTCACGCTCGGCCGAGGGTCCGCCCACGTCGTGCTCGAACAGCCGCTCGACGACCTGCTGCGCGGGCACCAGCCCGCCGTCTGTGTAGATTGCGCCGATCACCGCTTCGAACGCGGCCGCGAGAATCGAGACCTTCTCGCGTCCGCCGCTTTTCTCCTCGCCCTTGCCGAGCTTCAGCAAGGTTCCCAAATCGATCGACTGCGCCTTGAGCGCCAGCGTGCGCGCGTTGACGATCGACGCGCGCAGCTTCGAGAGCGGACCTTCCTTCGCGGCAGGAAACTGGCGCATTAGCAGGTCCGCGATCGCGAGATCCAGCACCGCGTCGCCCAGAAATTCGAGCCGTTCGTAATGCGCGTCGGAGCCGATCGCGGCGCTCGGATGAGTCAGCGCGATCTCCAGCAATTCGGGGCGCGCGAACGTGTAACCAACGTTCTCCTCCAGATCGGAGCGCGCGGACTCAGGCGACGGTTGCGGCGCCGCCGGAGATACAGTCGTCTCCGCACGCCGGAACAATCTGCCCAACAAGTTGAGCCGCATCGGCAAGCGACGCCTCCACCTCGACTTCGTGATTCACCAGCGCGTCCGGACCCGCGGTCAGCACCCGGATATAGTTGCGCGTGTAACCCGACAATGCGCCACTCGGGGCACGTTCTTCAAGTAATACATTAACTCTTGTGCCGGCGAACCGCCGGGCAAAATCCGCGCGCTTCGCTTCGCTCATCGCGCGCATCACCTGCGCCCGGCGCTTGATCTCCGCCGGCGCAACCTTGCCGGGCATCTTCGCCGCCGTGGTCCCCGCCCTGACCGAATACGGAAACACGTGGAAGTAAGCAAGCGGCAGCGACTCGATAAAGCTCCGAGCCGATTCGAAGTTCTCCGCGCTCTCGCCCGGAAAGCCGACGATCAGATCGGTCCCGATCGCCGCGTCGGGCATCGCCTGAAGCACGCGCTCAATCCGTCCGCGATAAAACTCGCGGTCGTAGCGCCGGCGCATCCGCGAAAGAATTTCGTCCTCGCCCGATTGCAGCGGCAGATGCAGATGCGGGCAGAACTTCGGACTCTCCGCGACGATTGCGATAATCCGGTCGCTCAGCTCCTCGGGGTCAAGCGAGCTCACCCTGATGCGGTTGATCGGCGACCGCTCCGCGATCATTTCGAGCAGGTCCGCGAGGTCAACCGCGGGATCGAGGTCCTTGCCGTAGCCGCCCAGATGCACTCCCGATAGCGTCACTTCCTTGAAGCCGCGCTCGTGCAGCTTGTCCAGTGCGGCAACGATCTGGCGTGGCTCGACGCTGCGCGAAGTCCCGCGCGAGGTCGGCACGATACAGAAGCTGCAGAACTGGTCGCATCCTTCCTGGAGTTTCAGAAACGCGCGCGTCTGTCCCTCGAGCGCTACCGCGCCCAGCTCGATCGGCGCGCGCAGCTTGCGCAGATTCGAGACCATCACGCGCTCGCCGGCTCCGTGAGCGATCGCGCGCTCCAGATCGTCCAGCCGTCCGAGTCCTACCACCGCATCAACTTCAACCGCGCGCGCCAGCGCCTGCGGATTCGCCTGCGCGAAGCATCCGGTCATCACGATTCTCGCGGCGGGATTGAGCCTGCGCGCGCGCCGCGCGAGCTTCAGGCTTTCCGAATCAGCGCGATCGGTCACGGTGCAGGTGTTGATCACGTAAACGTCGGCGACTTCGGAAAAATCGCGCCGCGCCATTCCGCGCGCGCCCAGGCGCGACTCGATAATCGCCGAATCGTACTGATTGACCTTGCATCCGAGCGTAGCGATCGCGAACTTCATGGGCGTCGTGTCTATCATGATTTCCGCGGCGTCATCCTTTTATTCATTCGCGATCGCGCGCTCGATAAAGCCGCCGCCCAGAACTTCGTCGCCGCGATAGAATACGCACGCCTGGCCAGGAGTCACCGCGGGTCCGCCTGGCCGCGAAACGAATCTCCGCACCGCGCGACGAATTGAGCGTGACGGTTGCGGGCAGCGCGGGATGCCGATAGCGAATCTTTACCTCGGCGCGCACCGGCCCCGAAGCACCAGTCATCGGATCGACCATACTGACCTCGCGCGCCACCAGACCCGACGCGTTGAGCGCCGCGCGCGGAGCGACGATTACGTCACCAGACTCAGCACGGATTTCGCGCACGTAGAGAGGCTCTCCCGATGCGACCCCGAGTCCGCGGCGCTGGCCGACCGTGAAGCGATGCACTCCCGCATGATTCGCGAGCGCGCGGCCGCCAGTATCGAGAATTTTCCCCGGACGAATGTCGCCGTTCAGTCGCGGCGCGCGCCGCTCGACGAAACTTGCGTAATCGCCGTCTGGCACGAAGCAGATTTCCTGGCTGTCGGGTTTGTCTGCGTTGGCAAGGCCAAGCGCCCGGGCGCGCGCGCGAACCTCGGTCTTGGTCATCGCGCCCAGCGGAAACATCGTGCGCGAGAGTTCATCCTGCGCGAGTGAGAAAAGAAAGTACGATTGGTCTTTCGACGAATCGGCGGCGCGCAGCAGATGGAACCGGCCCGCGCGGTCGCGCTCGATTCGCGCGTAATGTCCGGTGGCGACATATTCGGCGTCCAGGGCGCGCGCCCGCTCCCAGAGCCGGTCAAACTTGATCTCGCGATTGCACATCACGCACGGATTCGGCGTGCGTCCGGCCAGGTATTCGCCGACAAAGTTATCGACCACGCGCGCGCCAAACTCGGCGCGCAGATCGATCACATAGAACGGAAAATCCATCCGCTCCGCCACCCGCCGCGCATCCTCGAAGTCCTCGTGGGAGCAGCAGGTCGCGCGCGTCCGCGCCGGACGAACTTCCGGCTCGGGCGCAAGCCGCATCGCGACTCCGACCACGTCGTAGCCCTGCTCGTGCAAGAGCGCGGCGGCCACCGAGCTGTCGACTCCGCCGGACATCGCGACCAGAACCCGAACGCTCATCGCAGCGCCTCAATCGTGTCCGCAGCGATCGGCTCAGCCTGCGACACGCGGCGCCACACGCGCGCGATAATCTCCGACGCCGCGGCGATCTCTTCGGCGGTCGTGCTCCATCCAAGACTGATGCGCAAAGAGCTGCGCGCCTCGGCTGCGCTGCGGCCCATCGCGAGCAGCACGTGCGAGGGCTCGACCGCGCCGGCCGCGCACGCCGATCCCATCGAGACCTCGACCCCTTCGAGGTCGAGCGCGATCAACATGCTCTCGCCGAGCACGCGCGGAAAAGTAAGATTGATCGTATTCGCAGCGCGCGTATCGCGCGGGCCATTCAGACGCAGTCCCGGAATCGCGTCAAACAGGCGCGAGAGCATCGACGCCGCGAGCGCCTCGATTCGCACGCGTTCAGATTCAATCGCGCCCTGACAGGCTTCTGCCGCGGCGCCAAACGCTACTGCGCCGATCAGGTTCGGCGTTCCCGCGCGCATCGCGCCTTCCTGCGGTCCGCCGAGGATCGCAGGTGCGATCGCGCACCCGCGCCGAACATAAAGCGCACCCGCCCCTGCCGCGCCGCCAAGCTTGTGCGCGCTGAGCGTCATCAGATCGCATCCCAACTCGCGCGCATCCAGCGCGGTTCGGCCCGCAGCCTGCACCGCGTCGAGATGAAACATCGCACCGGCACGCGCGGCCGCGGCCGCAATCGGCCGAGCGTCGAGAATCGAACCCACTTCCGCATTAACGAACCCAAGCGTGACCAGCTTGGTCGAACCATCGAGCGCTTTGATAACCGCGTCAGGCAAAATCCGCCCGTCGCGATCCGGCGCGATTCGCACGACCTCGGCGCCGTAGCGTTCGAGCTCGGCGAGCGGCGCCAGAATCGACGAATGCTCAATCGCCGACGTGATCACGCGGCGGCGATCTCCCGCGAGCTTGATCGCGCCGGAAATCGCGAGGTTGTTCGATTCGGTTCCACCGCTAGTGAAGACAATCTCGCGCGATTCAGCGCCGACGAGTCCGGCCACCTGCGCGCGAGCATCCTCGAGCGCGCGGCGCGCGCGCTGACCCGCGCGATGCACCGACGCGGGATTGCCGTCGGACCGCGCGAGCATCCGCAGCGCGGCCTGTCCAGCCTCGGGCCGAATCGGCGAGCCCGCGTTATGGTCCAGATAAATCGACATGATTAGTTTGATAGGGTCGCCGCGAAGTAATTAACTTTATATCACCGCGCGCGATGGCAAAAGACGTTCGCGGTGGAGTCAGCCGGATGCCTCAAGCTGGAAGCGGACCTCATGTGATCGTGGTTGGAGCGGGCGTGGTCGGATGCAGCCTCGCGTTCCACCTTGCCCGGCTCGGCGCCGAGGTCACGGTCTTCGACAAAGGCGCGGTCTGCGCGGGGATGTCCGCGCGATCGGGCGCGCTGGTGCGGATGCATTATACCTTCGCTCCCGAGGCGGACCTGGCGTGGAAGAGCCTCGCCTATTTCGAGAACTGGGCGGCGATGGTCGGCGGGCGATGCGGTTTCGTGCGCACCGGCTTTGCCGTAGTGGTCGCGCCCGAGAACGCGGACAAGCTGCGCGCGAACGTCGCGATGCTGAAATCACTCGGGGTCGAGACCGAACTCGTCGATCGCGATCAGTTGCGGAAGATCGAGCCTGCCGTCCGGGTCGACGACGTTGGTCTTGCTGCATACGAACCGCGCGGCGGCTACGCCGACCCCGTCGCGACGACCGAATCATTTGCGGCAGCGGCACAAAAACTCGGCGCGACGTTTCAGCTCAACACCGCGATTGCGGCGCTCTCGGTAAACGCAGGGCGCGTGGCCGGAGTGACTGACAGCAGCGGCAAGACTCACACCGCGGATTTCGTCTGCCTCGTCACCGGGCCGTGGACCGACACTTTGCTGGCTCCATTCGGGCTGAAGCTCGGGATTAAGCCCGAGCGTGCGCAGATCGCGTTCTTCCGCAAGCCGCCGACTCTGCGCCACAGCGTGTTTATCGATACGATCGCCGGCAGCTATTTCCGCCCGCACGGCGACGACCTTACGATGGCGGGGCTGGGCGCGCTCTCTCCGGACGCGCCGACCGATCCCGATTCTTTCAAAGAGGCCAATGACGCGGAATTTATCGAGGCCGTGCGCACGCGCCTAGCGGCCCGGATTCCGGCCCTGAAAGATGCGCCATACGTGCGCGGCCACGCGGGAATCTACGACGTGAGTCCCGACGCGCGCGCCGCAATCGGATCGATCGCGGCGGTTCCGGGTCTCTACGTCGCGGCGGGATTCAGCGGCACCGGATTCAAAACGTCGCCCGCAGTGGGCGCCGCGCTCGCGGAGCTGATCATCGAGGGCAAGAGCAAGACCACCGACCTGGCTCCGTTTTCATTCGAGCGCCTCGCCTCGGGCAAGCTCATCCACGCGCCGAACGAGTACACTATGGGCGCGGGCTTCGGCCACACGCTGTAAGCGGAAACGATTACGCAGCGGCGCGCAGGGATGGAGCCTCGGGACGCGAGGCCGCGCGCGTCAGTACCGACAGATAGCCCGGTTCGAGCTCCATCTTCGGACCGTAGCCCTTCGCGAGCATCAGCGCGTGCGCCTTCGGCAGGTTGTAGCACGGCACCGCCATCAGCAGGTGATGCTCGAGATGGTAATTCACGAAGTACGGCGCTATGAAGGCGCGCTCGATCCAGTTCGCGTGCGTGGTGCGCGTGTTGCGCATCGGATCGTCGTTGTCCGTCAGCATCGAATGCTCCGCGATACTGCGGACTCGCGTGATGAATTGATTGAAGGTCATAAGCGGCACGACCCACAGCGTCAGGAAAAACCACGGATGACCCGCCATAGCGAGGATCGCGAAGAGAATCGCGTTGGTGACGAAAAATCCGCCGAACCGCGTCAGTCCCTGCCCGAATTGCGATTTGATCGTCATCGCCGGATCGCTCTTGCGAAACGCGCGGCGCAGCGCGGCCGAGCGCTGCTTGTATGCGGTCTGCCCCGTCAGATCGCGAATCGTCTTGCGCCAGAAACTCGCGCGCGTGATCGGGAACGGCGCGCCGAGCGCGAGGTCCGGATCGTTCGGCTGCTGCGTGAACCGATGATGCAGCACATGATAGGTACGATACGCGAACATGTCGGACATCAGCGGATCACCGCAGAGCCACGCGCCCACCCAGTCGTTCAGGCGGTTGCTGGTGAACAGCAATCCGTGCGCCGCGTCATGCATCAGGATCGCGAGCCCCAACTGCCGCGCGCCAATGATCAACACCGCGGCGACGAAGGTGAGCGGGTTCGGCCATATCGCGAACATCGCCATCGCGGCGAAAATCACCGCCCACGCGTGGAACACGATCCATCCGCCGCGCAGATTGGATTTGCGCTTGAGCATCAGCAATTCGTCGGGAGAAAATACGCTGCTCGCTTTGAACATCATCGCCATGAGAATAGAATGTAACAGAATATGGCGATGATTGCAAATAGCGGTTACAAGCCCGAACGCGCTCTGACCGCGCGCGCGATCGTGCTCGATTTTCTTTCTAACCGCGCGCCCCGCGAGATTTCCGCACGGGCGGTTGTGGCGGCCGGCGCGGTTTTCGGGTTCTCGGCGCAAAATCTGCGGATGGCGCTGATGCGGCTGGTTGACCAGGGTGTCGCGGTCAACTCGGGCCGCGGCCGCTACCGGCTGGGGACGCCGGGCGAGGCGATGCGCATCGAGGTCCGCAAGTGGAAACGCGTCGCCGATCTCGTCCGGCCGTGGCCTGGCGGATGGGTTGGCGTTTACGGCGCGGAGATCGCGCGCAGCGATCGCGCCGCGATTCGCCGGCACGAGCAGGCGCTGCGCCTGCGCGGGTTTCGCGAGTTCAGATCGGGTTTATGGATTCGTCCGGCGAATCTGCGCGACTCGGTCGCCGAGCTGCGCGCGCATCTGGCCGCGCTCGGCCTTCATCGCGACGCGCTAGTAATTGGGTTGAGCGATCTTGACGAAGCTGCCGCGGCGCGCGCCTCCGGTTTGTGGGACACCGCCGCGCTCGAGCGCGCATACGGCGCATTGCGTAGCGCCCTCGACGCGAGCCAAGCGAGAGTCGCGCGACTGACGCTCGAAGCGGCAGCGGCGGAGACGCTCCTGCTCGGCCGCGAGGTTATCCGGCACATCAATCTTGATCCGCTGTTGCCCGAAGAGTTGATGCCGCAGCGGCCGCTGCATGAGTTGGTTCGCGCGATGATCGGTTACGACGAAATTGGCCGAGGGATCTGGCGGCGCTTCATGCGCGAAATCGAAAGCCGCGATTGAGATAGATCAACGATCTTTGCCGCCGAGCGCGGCGCTGCGGTCGGGCGGATGATGCTCGCCGACCTTGTCCTCGAGGCAATCCTGCCGCTCCTCGACTTCCTCGATTCGCACGCCGATCCGGTTGAGCTTCTCGACCAGTCCGTTGATCGCGCGCGCGACCGGGTCGGGCAGCTTGCCGTGTTCGAGCTCGGCAACTTCGTGGCGCGCGCTGTCGCCTTCGATCACTTTGCCGGGGATTCCGACGATCGTCGAATACGGCGGCGCCGACGAGACCACTACCGCGCCCGCGCCGATCCGGCTGCCGCGCCCGATTCGCACCGGACCGATCACCGACGCGCCGGCGCTGATCATGACGTGATCCTCGATCGTCGGATGGCGCTTTTCCTTTTTCAGGCTGGTGCCGCCAAGCGTCACTCCCTGGTAGATCAGCACGTCTTCGCCAATCTCCGCGGTCTCTCCAACCACCACGCCCATCCCGTGATCGATAAACAGGCGCCGTCCTATTTTCGCGCCCGGATGAATTTCGATTCCCGTCATCCAGCGCGAGAACTCGCTCACCAGCCGCGCGAGCAACTTCAGGTGATGCTCCCACAGCCAGTGCGCGAGATGATGGAGCCAGATTGCATGGAGACCAGGGTAGGCAAGCACCACTTCGACCGTGGTGCGCGCCGCGGGGTCGCGCTCGAACACGACCCGAATATCCTCGCGCATGCGGCCTATCATACCCATCGCGATTCTCCCCGGGCGCGGCGGCGCGCCCTAAGAGGTCTTGTCAGCGCCGTCACCCGCGCGTGCGGGCCGCGGCATCGCGCCGTTCGACTTCGCGTGCGCGCGGCTGCGCGGCTTCGCGTTATCCTTGTGCAGCTTGTACTCGACCGAGTCAACCAGAGCCTGCCAGCTCGCTTCGACCACGTTGTCCGACAGTCCGACGGTTCCCCATCGGCGCTTGCCGTCGGTCGATTCAATCAGCACGCGCACACGCGCCGCGGTGCCGCGGCCGTTGTCGAGCACCCGCACCTTGTAGTCCGCCAGATGCATCGTCGCCAGGTTCGGATAGTGCGGCACCAGCGCGCTGCGCAGCGCGGAATCGAGCGCGTTCACCGGACCGTTGCCGATCGCGGCGTTGCGTGTGCGCACGCCGTCGGGACCCTCGATCACGACCACCGCCTCGCTGAATGGCGCCTGATCCTCGTGCCACTTGTCGTCGAATACGCGGAAGCTCACGAACTCGAAGTGATCCTTCGCTCGCCCGAGCTTGCGCAGCATCAGGAGCTCGAACGACGCATCAGCGCCGTCGAATACGTAGCCCGCGCCTTCGAGCCTTTTAAGCTCGTCGAGCAGAGGCTCGATCTTGTCGTTGGAGGGATCGAGCTCGATTCCGAATTCCCGCGCCTTGTAGATCAGGTTCGCGCGGCCCGAGAGCTCCGAGAGCAGCACGCGCCGATCGTTGCCGACGCTCTCGGGCTCGATATGCTCGTAGGTGTGCGTGTTGCGCTGTATTCCCGACGCATGCAGTCCCGCCTTATGCGCAAACGCGCTGCGGCCGACGTAGGGCTGGCGCGCGAACGGCGAGATATTCGCGAGCTCGTACACCAGCATCGAAAGCTCGCGCAGATGCTTCAGCTTCGCTTGCGGAACGCAGTTGTAGCCGAGCTTCAATTGCAGGTTGGCGATAATCGAAACCAGGTTCGCATTGCCGCATCGCTCGCCGACGCCGTTAACGGTGCCCTGCACCTGCGACGCGCCCGCCTCGACGCCGGCGAGAGTGTTCGCGACCGCGACCTCGGAATCGTTATGGCAATGAATCGCGATCGGGCAGCTCACCGCGGCGCGCGCGGCTTTGATCGCGGCGTCGATTTCATGCGGCAGGCGGCCGCCGTTGGTGTCGCACAGGCAGATGATATCGACCTTGGCTTCGTCGACAGCTTTAAGGCACGCGATCGCGAAATCAGGATTCGAGAAGTAGCCGTCGAAGAAATGCTCCGCGTCGAAGATCGCTTCGTCCACGTGCTTTTTCAGAAACGCGATCGAATCGTTCAGGATTTCGAGGTTCTGCGCTTCCGAGATCCTGAGCGCCTCGCGCACGTGGAAATCCCAGGTCTTGCCGACGATCGTCGCGACCGGAGTCTCGGCGCGCAGCAGCAGTTGCAGGTTGCGATCCTGCGCCGCGCGCACTCCCGCGCGCCGCGTCGATCCGAACGCCGCGATCTTCGCGTGCTTCAGCTTGGCCTTCTTGATCTCACCGAAGAACGCCGCGTCGCGATCGTTCGAGCCCGGCCATCCGCCCTCGATATAGTCGAACCCCATGTCGTCTAGCCGCTGCGCGATCTGGACCTTGTCCGCGATCGTGAGCGAGACGTCCTCGGACTGGCAGCCGTCGCGCAAAGTGGTGTCGTAAACCTGGATATGTTTTGCAACCGCCATCGGCTAAAGGGACTCCGCCTTGGCCGCGCTCGGGGCGCCGCCTACGAACGCGTCGTGCAGCGCGCGCATCGCCAGCTCTCCATACTTCGCATTCACCACGACTGAGACTTTGATCTCCGAGGTCGCAATCATCTCGATATTAATTCGCTCGGTCGCCAGCACCTCAAACATCCGCGCCGCGACTCCCGCATGCGTGCGCATCCCGACGCCGACGATAGAGACTTTCGCGACCTGCTCCTCGTGCCGCACGCCCGCCGCGCCGATTTCGCCAGCGATCTTTTTCACCAGCTCGATCGCCCGGCGCAGATCGTCGCGCCCGACGGTAAACGTCATGTCGGTGCGGCCGTCCTCGCTCGCGTTCTGGATAATCATATCAACCACGATTCCCGCCGCCGCGATCGGGCCGAAAATCTTCGCCGCGAGTCCGGGCCGGTCGGCCACACCCGCGATCGTTATCTTGCTCTGGTTCTGGTCGAGCGTGACGCCGGAAACAAGCACGTCTTCCATCGATCGATCCTCTTGTCCCACCCAAGTTCCCTCACCTTCCGCAAAACTTGATAGCACCACGATCGGAACATTGTAGCGGCGCGCCAGCTCGACCGAGCGTCCCTGCAGAACCTTTGCGCCGAGAGCGGCCATCTCCAGCATCTCGTCGTAAGAGATGCGCTTGAGCTTCTTCGCGTTCTTGCAGATATTCGGATCGGCGGTGTAGACGCCGTCAACGTCGGTGTAGATTTCGCACGCGTCCGCTTTCAGAGCCGCCGCGAGCGCGACCGCGGTCAGGTCCGACGCTCCGCGCCCGAGCGTCGTGATATCGCCATTGGAATCGACGCCCTGGTAGCCCGCGACCACGATCACGTTGCCGCAGGCCAGCTCTTTTTCGACCCGATTGCACTCGATCGATTTGATCCGCGCGCGGCCATGATTCGAATCGGTCGCGATCTTCAACTGGTCGCCGAGAAACGAAATCGCCGGCAGCCCCATCGCGCGCAGCCGAATCGCCAGCAGCGCCGCCGAGACCTGCTCGCCGGTCGCGACCAGCGCATCGGTCTCGCGTGGATCGGGCGTGTCGCTCAATTCCGACGCGAGCTTGAACAGCCGATTAGTCTCTCCCGCCATCGCGGACACTACTACGACCATGCCGTCGCCGGCCCGCCGTCCCCGCGCCACGCGTTCGGCCACAGCCTTGATTCGATCGACCGACCCGACCGAAGTTCCGCCATATTTCTGAACGATAAGAGCCAAGCGAAATGCGCCTTTACCCCCCGCTTTTCGGGGTGATCTAGCATTATGTGCGGAAACCCGCCCGCAAACCAGCCCCCGCTAGCGCCAGATAGTGGGTCAGTTTGAGATTTGCACCGTTCGCGATTTGTCATTCCCGCGCGCGTGGCTGCCGCGCGCGAGGAATCCCGGGGCGTCGGTTCTCGGAGCCGTGTGTAGCAGTGCCTCCCTCCTCCGGGATTCCTCGCGCGGCAGCCACACGCGGGAATGACATCTCGGCTGACCCGCCATCCGTTCACAGGCTTGCGCGCTCGGATGTCTTCCTGTTTACATTGCCCTGCGATGCTTCCCGCCCGCACCTCGACGCGTAACCTGCTACTGGCTCTGATGCTGTGCGCGATCGGAGGATGCAGCACGTGGACCGGCGTGCGAGAGGATCCGTTGGGCCGCGAGCGGATCGTTTCTGCGTCTGGCTACAGCCTCGACGGATGCCAATCCGCGATGGACGAGCTGGCTCACGCCAAGGTCCAGATGGTGCAACATACGACTCAGCTCGGCATCAACGTCCTCAGCTTCGGTTACGAGCCTTCTTATCTCTGCACCGGCATCGCGCCGGTGACGGGATCGCCTTCAGCTGCGCCCGACTCCTCATCCGAGGTTCCACCTAATCCATGAAGAAGCATCGGCGCAATCCATTTTCTCGTCTAGGACATTTGGTTTTTGTCGTGTGTATCGTGAGCGGCTGCTCGGTTTATATGGAGGCGACTCGCCCGACGCCAATCGATCTGACTACCTTCACACCCGGTCAAAGCCGCGCTTCGGTTTTTGACGATATAGGAGCACCGGTGACCACGACGAAGAATGCGGCAGGAGAGAGCTGCGATCTCCATTTGCTCTACATAACTGGCTACGCAACTCCCGCCAAAGTGCCGATTGCAGTGGCCGAAGCGGCGGCCGATGTCTTCACTGCGGGACTTGCCGAGGTCTTGCTTTCGCCGGCCGAGTCGCTCACACGCAACGAAGAGAAACGCGTATGGTTCTGCTTCAAAAATGACTCGCTATTGAGCGTGACCGTCGAGAGTTTGCGTACGACAAAGCCGCACGATTTATCCCCGAACGCGACGACCGTCGAGTCATCCGCGAGCGGTTGGCCGATAGCCTCGACGACCGCCACTCCGATCGCATCGCCCAGTCCGATGCCTTGAGTCGATTTTTGGCGATCGAGCCACGCGCTATCAAGCGGTCGATCGTGTCGTCGTCTTTTTCCATCAGTCGCTCTCGGAAAGCGCCGTTTCAAAGATCCGGCGTATCTTCGGCGAAAACGGTGTTTCGCGATTTGCAAATTTTACCAAACGAACCCACCGCGATTTTGGCCGGAAAATGCAGTTATTTCCTCGGAAATTCGCTGTTTTTGGCGCGGTTTTTCGAATATTGGAAAAACGAAGCCAACGATATCGAAGCCACCGCGTCTCGAACCTCGTCAGACGCGGCCCTCGCTTACGCGAAGCGCGCTCGCAGACGCGCGAGGACTTCGCGATGGCGGTTGTCCGCCGCCTTGAACTCGATTCGGCGGACGCTCGCGCTGGCGTAGGTTATCCGCACCTCCAGATGCTCGAGCTCACTCGCCTCATTCAGCCGCTCGAACCATTCGACCGCCGCGACGCCCTCCGAAAAAAGATACTCGCGCAGGCCGAGGTCATCGACGCCCGCCGCGTCGAGCCGGTAGAGGTCAATGTGAAAGAGCGGCAGGCGCCCCTGATGCTCCTGGATCATCGTGAAGGTCGGGCTCAGGATTTCCTGCTCGTCCAGATGCAGCCCGCGTGCGAGCCCCTTGACGAAGCAGGTTTTGCCCGCGCCGAGCTCGCCGATAAGCCCGAGCAGCTCGCCGCCTTCGAGGACCGAGGCGAGCCGCCGCCCCCACGCTTTGGTCTCGTGCGCGGAGCGGCTCTCGACGATCAGCACGATCGCGCCGCTGTGAGCGGTATCGTGATTCGCTTCGGGCATGGGATGATTATATCGCGAGGCTCAGTGCCACTCGACACCGCCGCAGATGTTGAGCGCCTGCCCGGTCATGTAGCCGCCGTCGGCCGAGGCGAGAAACGCGACCACGTCGGCGACGTCGTCTCCGGTCTCTATCCTGCCCATCGGCACTTGAGCGACGAAGGTCTTGAGCACCTGCTCGCGATTCATGTGGCGGGTCGAGCCGACCATGTTGATGAGGCCCTCGAAGAGCTGCGTCTCGACGAATCCGGGACACACCGCGTTGACCGTGATTCCGAATTGCCCGAGCTCGAGCGCGAGGCTGCGCGTAAGCCCGATCACGCCGTGCTTGGCCGCGCAGTACGCCGCCATCATAGGGCCGCCGCGCTTGCCCGCGATCGACGCGGTGTTGATTATTCTGCCGCCCTGCCCGCCGGCGACGATCTTCGGCGCGACGTGCTTGGCGCACAGGAAGGTGCCGGTCAGATTGATCGCGACGGTCTTGTTCCACGAATCGAGCGTCTGCTGAATCACCGGTCCGCCGCCGACGCCGCCGCCGGCGTTGTTGCACAGAATATCGACGCGGCCGAATTCCTTCATCGCCGCTTCGGCCATCGCCGACACCTCGGCCTCGTCGGTCACATCGACGCGCACCGCGAGCGCGCGCCGTCCGAGCTTGCGAATCTCGGCGGCGAGTCCTTCAAG
Organism: uncultured delta proteobacterium; assembly: GCA_963801665.1. Lineage (GTDB taxonomy): Bacteria > Desulfobacterota > Binatia > Binatales > Binataceae > JBARDN01. Next base: position 377,633 of record CAWDFL010000004.1, read on the forward strand.
CTCCTCCATCTGTCCGAACTTTGCGTCGGGATATTCGGGAATCGAGCGGCAGTAGTCGCCCGCGACGACGTGCGCGCCCTCGCGCGCCAGCCGCATCGCGATCGCGCGCCCGGTTCCGCGCTCGCGCGCGCATCCTGTAACTATCGCCACCTTGTCCTGTAGTCTCATAGTGATTCGCTCCCGTTGGCTGCCGGATGTTTTGCTCTCGCGGCGGAACCTCGCGCTGCGATGCCGCTGCCGGTATGTTAGTCGGACCCCGGCTGCTTGGAAATGAATCACAACGAAGAGAGAGCGCGCCCCGTCGTTCCCGAGATCATAGCGCGCAGCCCCCAATCCGATACGCCCGATACCTCGCCCGCGATGCGGTTTCTCGCCACGATCTCCGAGCCGCGCATCGCGATTCCGCTTCTGCTCGCGCTCGGCGTCCTGCTGTATCTCGTCAACCTCGGCGGCTATCCGCTCTATACGAAAGGCGAGCCGCGCGAGGCGGTGACGGTTTTCGATATCGTGCACGGCGGCGGAATTATCCTGCCGATGCGCGCGGGGGTTGAAATTCCGTCCAAGCCGCTGCTGATGCACTGGATCGCGGCAATCTTCTCGCTCGCTGCCGGAGCAGTCACCGCGTTCACGGTGCGGCTGCCGTCGGCGCTGTTCGCGATCGCCGGGATACTCGCGTGCTACGGATACGTGCGGCGTCTCTACGACTCGACGATCGCGTTGCTTGCCGCGCTGATTCTTGGAACCACGGTGCAATATCTGCAGGCGGGGACGGGATCGCGCGTCGATATGACGCTGACGTTTTTTCTCACGCTCGCGTTTTTTGAATTTATCATGATCGCCGAAAGCCTGACCCGGCGCCGGATGACGCTGTATCTCGCGATCGCATTCGCGGTTCTTGCCAAAGGTCCGGTGGGGCTGGTGCTGCCGGGCCTCGTCGCGCTCATCTGGATCATCATCGAGCGGCGCTGGGATCTGTTGCGATCGCTCAAGCTCGTTCGCGGCGCGATCGTGGTCGCGATTATCGGCGGCGGATGGTACGCGGCCGCGATTTATATCGGCGGAATGAGCTTCGTGCGCAAGCAGCTTATCGGCGAGAATCTGGTCCGCTTCGTCGGCGGCGCGAGCTTCCACGAGGGCCACGCGCATCCGTTTATCTACGTCGAGCTCGCCCTGATCATGGGTTTCCTGCCCTGGTCCATCCTGCTGGCAGTCGCCGCGATCCAATCGATCCGCCGCCCGCTCACGATGACGCCGCGCCTCGCCTACCTGATGACCTGGCTAATCGCGGTGCTGATCTTCTACAACCTCGCCACCAGCAAACGCGGCGTGTATCTGCTGGCGATATACCCGGCGCTCGCGACGATTCTCGCGATCTATTTGAAAGACGCGCTTCGCCACCCGAGGGACAGCCAGTCCTTCACCACCTTCGCCGGATGGACCGCCGGCGGCGCGCTGGTCTCCGCCGGAGCGCTCGCGATCGTGAGCCTTGCGGTCCTGGCGATTGCGCCGGCGGAGATGCGCTACTTCATGGCGTTCTGGGGAATCCTTGCGCCCGGTTTCGTTCCCGCGCTGCAGGCCGCCGTGCGCGAGCGATGGTTCTCCGCGATGACGATTCCGCTCGCAGTCGAGGTGCTTGGTTTCTATCTATGGCGAAACCCTGAATCGCTCGGCCGGCTCATCGGCGCAACCGCGGCCGCCACCGGATGCATCGCGCTCGCGGCGAACCTGGTCGTGGTCCCGGCGATCGCGAACACGCTGTCGCTGCGCGGCTTCACGATGCAGGTGATCAACACGGTCGGGCACGAACGCGTGGGCTACCTCGGCGCGCTCGACTACGACATCGCATTTTATAGCGGCATGAATATTCCGATCGTGCGCGGAAGCGACCCCGACCTGCCGAACTATCTCATCTGCTGGAGCTCGATGTATCGCAGCATGCCCGAGCGGCTGCGCCAGAGCTACGTGATCGCGATCCAGAGCAATCCGACCACGCTCGACGGCTCCGACCCGATCGTCCTGCTGCGGCGCGCCACACTTGCGCCCGCGCCCGGATCAAACGCCGTCGAGGTGCGATGGAATTCTTTTGATGATCATCAGATCAGCGACGCCCGCGCTGCCGGAAGCTCGGAGATCAGATCATCGGCGATATATCCAACCTCGCCGATCCGCTTCGCGACGCGATCGGCCGCGTGCCCGTGGAGGAACACGCCCAGCGCCAGCGCCTCGAACGGCTCGATCTTCGCCGCGATCAGCGCGCCAACGATTCCCGAGAGCGCATCGCCCATCCCCGGCGTCGCCATCCCGGGGTTGCCGCTCGAATTTACCGTCACCCTGCCGCTCGCGTCGGCGATCACCGAGCGCGCGCCCTTGAGCAGTACCGTAGCGCGAGTGAGTTCCGCGAGTTTTCGCGCCGCCCCGATTCGATTCGCGTTGACCTCCGCCGCAGTCGTGCCGAGTAGCCGCGCCATCTCGCCCGGATGCGGCGTCATCACGAGCGGACCGGCAGCGCCGGCCGCCTTCGCGGGTCCGAGTGCGGCCAGTGCGTTCAAGCCGTCCGCATCGATCAGCATCGGACGCTCCTGCGACGCTCCTTCGCGCAGCAGCGAGGTCAGGAGGTCCTTGGTATCCTCATTCAGACCAACGCCGGGACCGAAAACGATCGCGCTCTTGCCCGCGAGCAGATGCGCCAGCGTCGCCGCCGCATCATGACCGGCGAAGTGTCCTTCACGTTCGGCGATAGCCTCGGTCATCAGCTCCGCCTGCGCGCCCGCGACAATCGCCTGAATCGATTCGGGAATTGCCGCCGTCACCAACCCGGCTCCAGAGCGCAGCGCCGCGCGCGAAGCGAGGATCGCGGCGCCGGATTTTCCGCGGCTGCCGGCGATAATGATCGGATGACCAAAATTTCCCTTGTTCGCATCAATCGCGCGCGGCTTCAGATAGGCGCGCGCGTCGGCGGTTTGATAAAACCGCCCGCGCGGCGCGATCTCGCGGATCGCCTCGGCCGCGAACCCGATCTCCGCGATCGCAAGCTCTCCGCAGTGTTCCGCACCGGGATAGGAAACGTGCCCGAACTTCGCGTATCCGAAAGTTACCGTCAGCGCGGCGCGGACGGCAGCGCCCATGATCGCGCCGCTGTCGGAATCGACTCCCGACGCGATATCGACGGCGACGATCGGAGCATCGAGCGAGTTCATCCGCTCGATCGCGGCGCGCGCAACTCCGCGCACAGGAGCGTTAAGCCCGGTGCCAAAAATTCCATCGACGATCGCGCCTGGCCGGGCGCCGTAGGCCGCTTCCAGATCGGACTCTTCCGGCGCCTGCACGATCACGCCGCCCGCACCGATCAATTCGTCATGCGCGCGCAGCGCGTCGCCCTTCAAATCGCGGCCCCATCCGAGAAGCGCGACCCGAGTCTGAACTCCACGCTGGCCGAGCCGCCGCGCCGCAACCATCGCGTCGCCGCCGTTGTTGCCCTTACCGCATACGGCGAGAACTCCCGCGCGGATCACATCGGGAAAATGCTCGAGAAGCTGATCGGCAACCGCCTCGCCCGCGCGGGTCATGAGCGCGTACGAATCGACGCCGTACTTTTCCTGGCTAAGCCGATCGAGTTCGCGGCTTTCAGCGGCAGTGAGAAGAATCATGGTGGCTCGCTCAAGAGCGATCCTAGCAAAGCCGCGCCTACGCCGCATCGCGCGATGAAACCCATTCGTCATTAAACCAACGCGCTAGGCGAGAAATCCGGGTATGGACATAACACCGAGCCAACGCGACGTGCAGCGGCCCACCGTCCGGGATTTCTCCCGGAGCCTGCCCTGAGCAACGCCGAAGGGGTCGAAATGACGATTGGGTCTCAGTGCATGATTATCGCAGCCTCCGGACGGCCCTAACACGTTGTAACATGAGCAGAATCTTGATTCGTCATTTCGAGCGAGAGCGGCCGGTCGCGAAGATTCGTGCGCCTCACGTCGAGCCGGCACACGCGGCGAGAAATCCCGAGGCGGCCGTGCTCCAAAACCGCGGACACGCAGTTGCCTCGCGGAGCCTATTCGAGTGAAGTTGCTCAGATGGTCAAGCTGAGCGTCAACGTCAACAAGATCGCGGTGCTGCGCAACTCGCGCGGAGGCGATCGGCCGAGCGTGCTCGAGGCCGCGCGCGTCGCGATCGGCGCGGGATGCCACGGAATCACGGTCCATCCGCGTCCCGACGCCCGGCATATCACGACCCAGGACGTTCTCGAGCTCGCCGCGATGCTCGCGGCGGAATTCAAGCAGGTCGAATTCAATATCGAAGGCTATCCGGGACCCGAGTTCCTTGACCTGGTGACGCGCGTGCGGCCGACGCAGTGCACGATGGTTCCCGATCCGCCGGGCGTCATCACCTCGAACGCCGGATGGAATCTCGTCTCGGGCGCCGAATGGCTGCGCGGCGTGATGGAGCGGCTGCGCGCGAGCGGAATTCGCACGAGCCTGTTTATCGAAGCTGACCCCGACGCCTCGGTCCGAGCGCGCGAGCTTGGCGCCGATCGCGTCGAGCTGTACACCGGCCCTTACACGCACGCGTTCGGGACCGCCGCGGGCCGCAAGATTCTCGCGATGCATCGCGAGGCCGGGCGCGCCGCGCATCGCGCCGGTCTGGGCGTGAACGCCGGACACGATTTGAACCTCGCGAATATCCCCGCCTACGTAAAAGCTCTCCCAAATCTCGACGAGACCTCGATCGGCCACGCGCTGATTTCCGACGCGATCTATATCGGATTGGATAAAGCGGTGAGAGCCTATCTGCGTGCGCTCGGTTCGCGGCCGCTGCGCGCCCCCGCGAAGCGCAAGCGGTAGAAATCCTAAGCGGCGCCGACTTGCCGGTGGATTGCGGCGCCGATCTCTTTGGCCAGCGCTTCGATCATCGCGGCGTCTTCGCCCTCGACCATCACTCGCGCCAGCATCTCGGTGCCGGAGTATCGTACCAGCAGACGCCCCGACGCGCCGAGCTTGCGCTCCGCCTCGGCGATCGCGCGGCGCACGGCGGGCATCTCGGCGATAGGCGTGCGTTTGCTCACGCGGATATTTTCCATCGTCTGCGGCACGCGGCGCATCGCGCGCAGCTCGCTGAGCGGCTTTCCGCTCTCCGCCATGATCGTCAGCACCAGCAGCGCCGTGATCAGCCCGTCGCCCGTGGTCGAATAGTCCATGCAGATGACGTGGCCCGATTGCTCGCCGCCCAGGTTGTACGAATTGGCGCGCATCTCGCGCGCAACCGAAGGATCGCCAACCTCCGTCCGCACCAGTTTGAGGCCCGCGCGCGCGAGCGCCTGCTCGAGGCCGAAGTTGCTCAGAACAGTAGCGACCACAGTATTTGCCGCAAGGCGTCCCTGCGCCGCCATCGTGATGCCGAGCAGCGCCATCGCGTCGTCGCCGTCGAAGACCTCGCCCTTCTCATCGATCAGCATAACGCGATCGCCGTCGCCGTCGAGCGCGATTCCAACCTGCGCGCGCTCGCGCACGACCGCCGCGCGGATACCATCGAGATGCATTGCGCCGCATTCGTGATTGATATTGATCCCGTCGGGCTCGGCGCCGCGCGCAATCACGTCCACGCCGAGCTCCTCGAGCACGTCGGGTCCGACCTTGTAAGCTGCACCGTTGGCGCAATCGATCACGATCTTGAGCTTGTCGAAGATGGCTGTCCGCGGCACGCAAGTTTTGAGGAACACCAGGTAACGGCCGAGCGCGTCATCGATACGCGCGGCTTTGCCGATGTCTCCGTTGGTGGCGCGATGCTTCCCGAGGGCGGCGTCGTCAAAGACCAGCTCCTCGATGCGGCTTTCGGTCGCGTCGTCGAGCTTGAAACCCTCACGCGAGAAAAACTTGATGCCGTTGTCCTCGAACGGATTGTGCGAGGCCGAGATCACGACGCCGGCGTCGGCGCGCATGCTGCGGGTCAGGAACGCGATCCCCGGCGTCGGCAGCGGACCGACAAGCCACACGTCAACGCCCATCGAGCAGATTCCCGACGCCATCGCGGTCTCCAGCATGTAGCCCGAAAGGCGAGTGTCCTTGCCAATCAGTATCCGGCGATGCCGTCCGCTCGAATGACGGAACACGTGCGCGAGCGCGCGGCCGAGCTTGAGCGCGGTTTCCGAGGTTATCGGCTCGACGTTGGCGACGCCGCGCACGCCGTCGGTGCCGAAGAGTTTACGATGCTTTGTCATCAACGATGTCCGTGCGCTTCTGGCGATAAATTCGTAGCTTTACCTTGGCCGGCTGCTGCTTCACGAGTTGCATGCCGTCGGGCAGATCAACTTCGAGCGGCAGCTCGACCAGTCCGGGCGCGTCGCCCTGCGCGTCCACATAGACTATGCCCGCCGGGTCCAGAGTAGCGAGCTTCTGGATCGGCCCGCGCACAGTGATTGTGGCTTTGCCCGGCTCGACCCGCGACTTGAAATCGGTGTCGCGGACCTCCACGTCAACATCGCGAAACTCGCGGCTGACGATTTCGTCTCCGATATCGACCTTCGCCAGCACGCGCACCACCGCCAGCCGAACTTCCGCGCCGGGATCCTGGATACCGACCACGCGCTCGAGATCGGCGTCGGCGCCATGCACGTCGAACGGATCGGTCTCGGCCCGGACCAGCGGCGCGACGAATCGGCTCGGCCCGCTCACCGAGACGGTAGCCGGCTGCAGCTCGACGGAATTTATTTGATAGCCCTTTGCGACCGGGCCCGTCAGGTTCAGATGGACCGGCAGGTCGCGGCTTATAACCCTATCGATATCGATTTGCGCCTCATCGGGAGTCACGCGCGTGACTGTGGTCCGCGGCGGCACCGCGAACAAGTTCGGACCAATTTTGAAATCGGTATGGCCGATCGGCACTCCGGTCAGATCCAGGCGCAGCGTCAGGCGCTCGGGGTCGAGCAGCGACAGCAGGGTGCGCGACCCCGCTACTTCGATCTTAACGAAATCGGGCGGATGGTTGATGATCACGTATCCGGCGGGCAGCGAACGGTAGCTGACCGGGACCGCCAGGGTCACGACCGCGTTGCGCTGGCCCGCGTTGACGAACATCCACAGCCCGATCGCGAGAAACAGCGCGATCACGCGCAGGCCGGCGTTGCGGCGCAGAAGCTTGCGCAGCTCGCTCCAGTTGATCAATTTGCGCAGTCGATCCATCGCTCGATGTCCCGCGCCACCCCGCCCCACCGTCGGCGTTTACGCCGGCAGGCTCCTAAGCGTGTTCAAGACCGCCGCCGGATCGAGCCCGCGCTCGAGCCGCCCTTCGCGCGCGATCGAGATGGTGCCATCCTCTTCGGACACCACCAGCACGATCGCGTCACAATCTTCCGTCATCCCGATCGCGGCGCGATGCCGCGTGCCGAGCGCCAGGCTTACGTTCGGATTCGAGGACAGCGGCAGCACGCACGCCCCCGCGAGAATCTGGTCGCCCTTGATAATCACCGCGCCGTCATGCAGCGGCGAGCCGCGCATGAAGATCGTCTCGATCAGCTCGGGCGATACCCGGCCATAGATGAGGCGGCCGCTCTCCATAAATTCGTTGAGGCCGTCTTCCTGCTCGATCACTATAAGCGCCCCGATCCGGCGCGCCGCGAGCCATGCCGCCGCGGTGGCCAGCTCCTCGGCCGCGCTCGAGGCGGGAGAGCGCGGTCCGAAAAACGACTGCGCGCCAACCCGGGTCAGCGCACGGCGGATATCAGCCTGAAAGATCACGACCAGGATCACGAACAATGATCCGAGAAAGTTGTTCAGCAGCCAGTTGAGCGTGAACAGTCCGAGTATCTGCGAGGCCACGAACGCGACCCCGACGATCACCAGCCCCAGCACCATCTGCATCGTGCGCGTGCCGCGGATCAGCAGCGCGATACGGTAAATCACGTAGGCGACGATCAGGACATCCAGGATGTCCTGCCATCGGGGCACCGGAATCGCCGGCAGGTAATTCGGCATCGAGTTTTGCCTACCTTCGGCGACGCTCGCGAATCGCCGCCGCCATCCTCACCACCGCCCACGCCGCGCCCGGGTCATGCACCCTGACGATCGACGTACCCGCCGCGACCGCAAGTGCGTCGGCGGCCGCAGTCCCAAATTCGACCTCGCGCTCCGAAGCGCCGGCAATCCGCCGGATGAAGCTCTTGCGCGAAGATCCTACCATTAGGGGATAGCCGACCGCGGCAAGGCGGGGCAAGGCGTCCAGCAGAGCCAGATTGTGCCGCGCGGTCTTGGAGAAGCCGATTCCAGGGTCGAGGATAATTCGCGAGCGCGCGACTCCGGCGCTAACCGCAGCCTCCGCGCGCGCAATAAGGTACGCGATCACCTCGCCGGTAACGTCGCGATAGCGCGCAAACTTAAGATGATCCTCGGCGCCGCCGCGCATATGCATCAGCACGACCGCCACGCCCGCCCGCGCCGCGACCGACGCCATAGCGGAGTCGTACTCGAACGCGCTGATATCGTTGATTATCGTTGCGCCCGCCTCGATCGCACGCGCCGCGACGGCGGACTTGCGCGTGTCGATCGAGATCGGAATGCGGAGCTTAGCGGCGAGCGCCTCGACCACCGGCATCACGCGGCGCAGTTCCTCTTCGACGCCGACGGTGCGCGCTCCGCCGGGCCGCGTCGATTCTCCGCCGATATCGATAATGGCCGCGCCGTGCGCCTCCATCGCGAGGCCATGCTCGATCGCCCGGGCGGGGTCGAAGTAGCGGCCGCCGTCGGAGAACGAGTCGGGCGTGACATTGAGCACGCCCATGACCGCGGGGAAAAGGATTACCCGCCCGTCGCGCAGGCGCATCCGCTTGGGCGGTAACGGGACGCGCGGCGGCGCGGATTTGACTACGCGCAATTTCGGACTGCGTGGATTGTTGCGGGAATTATCGGATACAAGCCGCATTCGCGAGCTTCCATCTCGCCCGCCGCACGCAAAGCGGAGCTCGGGTTGTCCGCAGATTCTAGACCAGCACGGGCTTGGGCGGCAGCCCGGGGACGGCAGCCGGTTCCTCCGCATGCTTGTCTTTTCCCGCGCCGGCCTCTAGGTTCGGACGCGGAGTCGAGCCTGCGGCGGGAGGGAACGACGCGGGCAACGGACGCCCTTCGCGATACGCGGTGACCAGCGCTTCGACCTCGGCGCCGTCGAGGACCTCTTTTTCCAGCAGGCGCTCGGCTACCGCATGCAGCAGGACGATATGATCGGAGAGCAGTTGGCGCGCCTTCTGGTAGGCGTCGTCGATGATCCGCCGAATCTCGCGATCGATCTCGATCGCGGTATGTTCGGAATAATCCTTCTGATGCCCGAGGTCGCGGCCCAGGAAGACCTGTTCGTCGTGCTTGCCGAAGGTCATCGGCCCGAGCTCTTTGCTCATGCCGAACTCGCAGACCATCTTGCGCGCAAGCTCGGTCGCCTTTTCGATATCGTCGCCGGCGCCCGTGGTCATATGGCCGAAGATCAATTCCTCGGCCGCGCGTCCGCCGAACATCATCGCGAGCCGCGTCTTCAGGTAGTCGCTCGAATAGGTGTAGCGATCGTCGAGCGGAAGCTGCTGCGTGACGCCGAGCGCCATCCCGCGCGGGATGATCGTGACTTTATGCACAGGGTCCGCGCCCGGCAGGAGCATCGCAACCAGCGCGTGGCCGCCCTCGTGATAGGCGGTGTTCTTGCGCTCGTTCAGCGACATCACCATCGAGCGCCGCTCCGCGCCCATCATGACTTTGTCCTTGGCCAGCTCGAAATCGGACATCTCGACCTTGTCCTTGTTGCGCCGCGCCGCGAGCAGCGCCGCCTCGTTGACAAGATTCTCAAGGTCCGCGCCGGCGAAGCCCGGAGTCGAGCGCGCCAGCTTGTCGATATTGACGTCTTCGGAAAGCGGAACCTTGCGCGTATGCACCCGCAGGATTCCGTCGCGTCCCTTCACGTCGGGCCGCGGCACGACAACCCGGCGGTCGAAGCGACCGGGACGCAGCAGCGCGGGATCGAGCACGTCGGGCCGGTTGGTCGCGGCGACCAGGATCACGCCCTCGTTGGCCTCGAATCCGTCCATCTCGACCAGCAACTGATTGAGGGTCTGCTCGCGCTCGTCATGGCCGCCGCCCAGGCCCGCGCCGCGATGGCGTCCGACGGCGTCGATCTCGTCGATAAATATAATGCACGGCGCGTGCTTCTTGCCCTGCACGAACAGGTCGCGCACGCGCGAGGCGCCGACTCCGACGAACATCTCGACGAAGTCCGAGCCTGAAATCGAAAAGAACGGCACGCCCGCTTCGCCAGCGATCGCGCGTGCGAGCAGAGTCTTGCCGGTTCCCGGAGGACCGACCAGCAAAACGCCCTTGGGGATACGTCCGCCAAGGCGCGTGAAGCGCTTGGGGTCGCGCAGGAACTGGATTATCTCTTCGAGCTCGTCCTTGGCCTCGTCGATTCCGGCCACGTCGGCGAACGTGACCTTGTGGGTATTTTCCGTGAGCAGCTTGGCGCGGCTTTTCCCGAACGACATCGCCTTGCCGCCGCCGATCTGCATCTGGCGCATGAAGAAGATCCAGAGTCCCGCCAGGATCAGGATCGGGAACCACTGCACCAGCATCACCATCCACCAGGGATCACCCTCGGCGGGTTTGGCCGCTATCTTGACGCCCTTGTCGCGAAGGGTTTTTACCAGGTCTGGATCGGTCGGGGCGTAGCTCTTGAAGTGCTCGCCGGCGGTGGTATCGCCCTTGATCTGGTTGCCTTGAATTGTGACCGAGGCGACCTGCCCCTTTTCGACCTGGTTGAGGAAGTCGGAGAAAATAATCTCCGGCTCACGGGGCTGCTGCCTGCTGAAGATATTAAACAGCAGGAGAAACATCAGGCCCAAAACGAGCCAGAGAGCAATACTGCGGGAAAACTGGTTCATCCCCATCAAAATCGTACCATGCTCGCTAAATCTGGCGCAACGACGATCCCATCAATTTGACGAGTATTCGCGCGCCGAAATTCGCACCGCCGTCTCGCTGGCCGGCGTAAGAAGCCCCCGCCTGGATCGCACTACGCCCGGAATCCATACAATCTCATCCGCGGCGACGACGATAGGAACTCGCGCGCGCCGCTCTCGCGCCACCTTCGAGTCTATCAGAACGTCCTTGACCTTGCGCGTGCCATTCATCCCGATCGGCCGCACGCGGTCGCCGGGGATAAAGTTGCGCACAGATAGCCCGGTTGTCGCAATCTCCGCGAGATCGAAAAGCGCAGTATTTTTGTCCTTGGGCATCTGTTCTTCCGATTTGGCTTCCGCCGCGGCGACAATCACCGCATCGAAAGAATAGCACGCCTCCTCGACAACGGTTGTCCCTTCGAGCGCGAGCGGGACCGAGAACTCGCGCGCGATTCGCTCGGTCGCACGCGTCAGCCGAAGCAGCGCGTATTCGCGGACGGCGCGCCATCCGCCGGGCAGAGAGATTTCGCCGTTCGGCGGACCCTCCAGGATGAGCGCGATCATCGCATCCAGATGCGCCCGTCCGATCCGGCGCAGGCTGCCGATTCGTCCGGCGATAAATGCGCGCAACAAGGGAGCGCGCAGCGCCGCGTCGAGTGAGGCAAAGCGCGCGAGGTCAAGCTCGCCGCGGGCCGTGCGCATCGCGTCGAGCGTACGTGCCGCCTCGCGCGTGACGTAGGCGTCGAGCACACGCATCTCGCCGGAGAGCTCGGCCAGCCGCGCACCGACTCCGGGAGCATAGCCCTCGAGGGTCGGGATCAACTCGTGGCGGACACGATTGCGCAGGAGAGCCGCCGAGCCGTTGCTGCTATCCTCGACAAATAACGCGCCGATAGCGTGCAAATAAGCGCGGATATCCTCGCGCGAGAGAGACAGCATCGGACGCACGATGAGATTGGGTCCCGCCTCGTCCATCGCGCCCAGCCCCGCGATTCCCGCGCCGCGCAGCATCCGCAGCAGGACGGTCTCCGCCTGGTCATCGCGATGATGCCCCAACGCAACGTGCTCCGCACCCAGCCGCTCCGCCGTCCGGCGCAGGAAGTCGTGACGCGCTTCGCGCGCAGCCTCCTCGAGGTTCGCCATAGCGGCGTCGAGACCCTCAGCGCGCTCGACGACCAGATCGATTGCAAGCCGCGCACAGAGCTCGCGCACGAACGTCTCATCGCGATCGGACTCTGCTCCACGAATGCGATGATTCAGATGCGCCGCCGCGAGCCGATAGCCGAACGAATCGCGCAGATCGATCAACGCATGCAGCATCGCGACCGAATCCGCCCCACCCGAAAGCGCGACGAGAATCAACGAATCGCGGCTGACGCGCGCGCGCTCAAGCGATCGCGAAATCGCGCTCAGAACAGTATTTCGAGGGCTCGTCCGCATCGTGAGCCACAGGCTATTCCGGCGCACATCGCGCGGCAATGTACAGAATCATGGAACGTCCGTTCGCCGTCTGGTAACTGAGAGTCGATGACGCAGCCTCGAGCCGACATGCTCGCAGTCGCGGCCGCCGCCGACGCTCCCGCGACCGCCCTATCGAAGAAACCCCGGCGCGTCAGGATCCTTCCAGTCCTGCTGGTACTCGCCCTGGGATTGGAGTTTCCTCTCGATCCGTTTCTGGGAAAGATCGTGTTCCCGATACTTTCGCATGCCGGATGGTCGTGGCCCACGAAAGTCGCTGCGGAAACCATCATCGGTCAAACAATTTTCATTATCGCGATTCTGCTAATCGTGCATTTTTGGGAACGCTTGCCAATACGTTCGATCGGCATCGCCAAACCCGCCGTCTTTGATCTCGTTCTAGGGATCGCAGTCTTCCTGCTACTTCTTCTGGTTCAACGGGTTCTATCGCCTTTTCTCCTGCATATTCTGGCCTCCGGAAAGGCCTCGAGTGGCGACGGGGCCGCCGCCATCGCTCCGAGCCAGGTGGCGCTGATCGCGCAATGGTCATGGCCGACGATACTGGCGGTGGCCGCGAGCGGGAGCATCTTCGAAGAGATCTGGGCGCGAGGGTACGGGATCGAACGCGTTGAAGCGCTGACGCACAGCACCTTGGCGAGCGCCGCTATCATGCTTGTGCTCGACCTCGCTGCACACGTGCCGTTCTGGGGAATCCGTTACGCAGTTCTCATTGCGCCCTACCAGATCCTGTTTCTCGGATTGTACCTATGGCAGCGGCGGCTAATGCCGTGCGTTGTTGCCCACATGCTCTGGGATTCCATCCACGCGATGGCGTTGGCGATGGTATGGCTCGTATCAATCATCCATCCGATGCACGCGGCGCAAGGGTGGCAGGCCTTAAACAAGGGCAACTACGATAACTCGATCGCAGAATTCAGTATCGTTTTGCGCCATGATCCGAATGACGTTCGCGCCCTGGAGGGGCGCAGCAATGCATATTGGTACAAGGGCAAATACGATCTGTCGATCGGCGATCTGAACCGAGTCATCACGCTTGAACCCGGCAACGAACACGCATACTGGAATCGCGCAAACACATACTTCTCCAAGCACGATTACTCGCGCGCAACGGCTGACGCGAACCAAGCGATCAAGCTCGCACCGAATGATCCAGATACTTACTCGATGCGCGCAGATATCGATGCCGCGATGGGCGACGACAAGGGCGCCATCAAGGACCTCGGCCGGGCAATAAAACTCACTCCGAGCGATTATGCGCTGATCGAGCGCAGAGAAGGCCTATACGAAGCGGCTGGTGACTACGATGGCGCGATTGCCGACCTCAGCCGCCTGCTCGCGCTCGATCCCGGGAATAGCTACCTTTTGGCCGAGCGCTCGACGCTATATCGAATAAGCGGGCAGCCCGCACTGGCGGCGCGCGATGAATCCGTCTTCATCGCAACTCACAAAAAAGATTCGAGCGGATACCTTATCGCAGCGAACATGTCGTACGGACAACATCAATATGGCGCCGCTATCGACGATCTGAACCGGGCAATTGCCCTGTCGCCGAATTTCACGATGCTCTACCAGTGGCGCGCAGTCGCATACGCAAGATCCGGTAAGTCCCAGCTCGCAATAGCGGATTGGCGGCGTGTCCTCAGCAAGCAGCCGAAGGCCACTTACGAGTACAGCAATCATGCTTGGATACTGGCCACTTGTCCGCTCGCGGAGGTTAGGAATGGGAAGCAGGCAGTCGAGTTCGCAACTCAGAGTTGTAAGTTGAGTGGATGGAAGGACGCCGAGAATTTGGACACTCTCGCGGCCGCATACGCCGAGCTGGGCGATTTCGCCGACGCGGTGATGTCGGAGAAGAAAGCGCTTGCAACGCTCGCACTGTCCGAGAAAAGGCTCGCGCCTGAGATGCGTGATCGGCTTGTACTATATCAGAGGGGTCATCCGTATCATGCTACGTATCCAACCCTTCTTTGGCATTGACCCGAGTAGCTATCCTGGAGTGTCCCAGCGGTCTTCGAGGCGGCGGTATTTCCAGATCGAGACCGATAGCGCCCATCCCACGACGAACATCGCGACGATCGCGTAGCCGAGAGTCTCGAAGTCCAGCGCCGCGAGCGTGCTGAAGAAGCGGCCGTGCCAATTGAGCGCGCCGCCGAGTACCTGCAGCAGCTCGATCGTGCCGATCAGCAGCGCAACCGCCACCGACAAACTTGTAGTCGTTATGTTGTAATAAATTTTGCGCAGCGGACTGGAGAACGCCCAACTGTAAGCTCTCACCATGAACACACCGTCGGCGGTGTCCATCAGGGACATGCCCGAGGCGAACAGGATCGCGAGTGAGGTGACGGCGAGCGTCGGCACCGCCTGCGACGCGGCGCCGGCCGCGAGCGCGAGCAGTCCAATCTCGGAGGCGGTGTCGAAGCCGAGACCAAAGAGCATCCCGACCGGATACATCTGCCAGCTATGGCTGATCAGATTCTGCAAGCGGCCGCCAAGGATGCGCCGCAGGAGGCCGCGCTGCGCCAGCAAATCCTCGAGATGCTCCTGATGATAGGTGCCGCGCTTCATCTGGCGCCAGATATTCAGGATATCCAGCAGTACCAGCAGATTTAGAACTCCGATCAGCCACAGGAACACACCGGAGACCGTCGCGCCGACTACGTTTCCATAGCTCTGCAACTCGGGCATCGCGGCGCGGACCGTCTTGGTCGCGACCACCAGCGCCACGGTCATCAGCAGGACGATCGTCGAATGGCCGAGCGAGAAAAAGAATCCCACAGCCAAAGGCCGTTCGCCTTTTTGCAAAAGGTAGCGCGTGGTGTCGTCGATCGCCGAAATATGATCGGCGTCGAATGCGTGTCGGAGTCCCAATCCGTACGCGAGCGCGCCGAGCCCCGCCATCGCGGGGAATCGGGGAGAATAAAGAAAAAACATTCCCCATCCGATGACGTGAAACAGTCCGATGATCCCGAACAGAGCGCCGGTGCGCACCCAGGTTCCATCACTGTTTGCGCCGGATAACGATTGATCGCGTGGAGTCACGGATTTCTTTGGCACAAATGATCCATTGAAACCGCCGCACTGGCTGCGTCAACCGCTGAGCTGATCGAGCAGATGCAGGATCACGCCGATACCGGGGATATTCACCTCGAGCTCTTCGGAGAGGGTGCGGATCACTCGCACGCGTTCGAGCGCCGCGCGGTCGTAAAGACGCTCGACTGTGTGGCCGGTGCGCGTCACCTGCGCGGGCGCTACGAATTCCTCGTGCTCCCAGACCGCGAGCTGGCGGTCGCTTACTCCCGTCATCACGCAGAACACCTCGCGTGTCACCAAAACCGGCGCGCCGCGCCTGGGACGCCTGATCGAACTACTCTGCCGCCGCGCCATCGCCGTCAACTCCGCTTGATCATCTCGGCGCGAGGATCGGCGACGCCGCGATCGCGCCGGCGTTCGGCTAGCTGCTGCATCAGCGTCCGCTCTTCGGCGGTAAGATCGGCGGGCGCGAGGATCTTTAGCTCGTAGAGCAGGTCGCCCGCCGGCTCCTTGGCGCGCGCGGGAATTCCGCGGCCCTTCAGGCGCAGCACGCGGCCGCCTTGTGAGCCGGCCGGAATCTTGAGCGAGACTTTGCCGCCGCCCGGAGTTGGCGCGGTGACCTCCGCGCCGAGCGCGGCTTCATAGTCCCACACCGGCAGCTCGCAGCGCAGGTCGCGTCCGGCGACGGTGAACACGGGATGCGGCTGGATCCGGACGGTCAAAAACAGATCGCCATTGAACTCGGGACGCGGGCCGCGTCCGCCCTGCCCCTTAAGGCGCAGATTGGTGCCGTCGGCAACGCCGGCCGGAATCGTGACTTCGAGCGTGCGCGGCTGCGCGATAACGCCAGTGCCGCCGCATACCGGACACGGCGCCGCCGATCGGATGACGCGATTTTTGCCCTGGCGCTGTTCGCTCGCGACCATCCCGGAGCCTCCACACGCGGCGCACTCGTCCTGCGCGACCAGCTCGAGGCGCTGCTTGGCGCCGTTGATCGCCTCGGCCAGCGGGATATGAACGTCGGCGCGCAAATCGGGAGCTCGGGTAGGCTCGGAGTCGAAATTGAATCCGCGGCGGCCGCCGCGCACGCCGCCCTGGCCGCCGAAGAATTGCTCGAAGAAATCGCTGAAGCCGCCGGCTCCTGATTCCGGACCGCCCGAGTACCGCGCACCTGCTCCTGCGCGTTCGCGCGCTGCCGCCTCCTGCGCGTAACGGCGCATCATCTCTTCCTGCGAGATGCCGTGTTCCCAGTCGGCGCCGAGCTCGTCGTACTTCTTGCGTTTGCTGGCGTCGGAGAGGACCTGGTAGGCCTCGTTGATTTCCTTGAAGCGCTTCTCGGCGTCCTTGTTGTTGGGATTGACGTCGGGATGGAACTTGCGCGCGAGTTTGCGGTACGCGGTCTTGATTTCAGGTTCGGTGGCGCCGCGTTCAACGCCCAGGATCTTGTAGTAGTCGCGAAATTCCATTGCGCAGAGTGTGGTTCAGACGATCCAGCTATTCAAGATGCGCACGAAACCGCGCCAGCGCAAGGAAGAATATCGGAAATCCGGATAATACACCGCAGACGAGGCGCGAGCGCGCGCTCGATCCGCATAGACAAAAGGAGGGCGACGCCAAAAGCATCGCCCTCCGAACCGGTCAAGAAAAAAAACGTCGCCGAGCGGCCGCCTCCGCTTCAGGGTGCCGTGGCTGAAGTTCTGGTGTTGCTCGGCGAGTCGGCCGACACCGCCGGAATCGGTTGTTTGGCGGGGCTGCACTTCGCGACCGCGATGGTGAACGGGTTGCAGGTGGACAATACACAATCATTGCCGGTTCCCGTCAGACTCGATCTGCTAAATGTTCCGGAGAGCGTTTCCGCACCGTCGAAATACCCATCGACAAAGTTCATCAACACCGTGGTTCCGTCCGAACTGGTGCATAGAGTTCCGACCGCCAGATAGCCTGGAAAAAGGCCGGTACTAATAAGCCCGCCAGTCTTACAGGCGCCTTTTCCGGGAATCGACATGCCTATGCCTACGAACGCGTTTGAGTTTAACGCCATACAAACGTTCGCAGCCGACGCGGTTCCGGCGAGGACTAGAAGCAATCCCGCGATGGCAGCCATTCGACCCAGGATCGTCCGCGGATCCGCCCCTCGTAACCCAACTTTCCGGTCTGTTCTCATGACATTCCTCCCCAAAATGAAGCAAGATTTTAGCCCGTGAAAGAAACGTTTAGACCACCCAAGCGCGACAAAGGTAGATTCAATGTAAAAGTTATGTCAAATCCGCGATATCGGAAGAACGGGAGAATCCGAAGCATAGGCAGACTTATCAGAATCGAGGATCAGCCTGGTTGGAGGCGGGAATTCAGACGCACGGAACGTCATCTTAGCCAGAGTAGAATTCACCCCGGATTTCAGATTCGGCAACGTAGCGCAACGCCTGCCGGTAGATCGCGGCGAGCGTGCCGCGCTCGAGCTAGTGATGGTCGGGGATAGTAAGCGTCTGCCGGGAGCCGTCTTCCAGCACGCGGCGCAGTTTCACGTGACTGCCGCGCCTCGATTCAATCGCGAAACCCTGCCGCTGCAGAATCCGGATCATGTCGGCGCCAGAGAGACGCCTCAGTTTAGGCATGCGGCTGAAGTTCGAGCTCGAAGATCGCCAGGATCGAGGGATCCGGAGCAATCCCGAACTCCGCAGGATCTTCACCCTCGAGTTGCAACGAGATTGCTTCCCTCAAGTTGAAAGCGAGCTCGTCCAGCGTCGCCGCCTGGGTCACTACCGGAAGATCGAGACACTCCGCGACATAGAAATTTTCGCCGCGTGAAATGCGGACCTGAATCGTTTTCTTCATCGTCGCCGCTCCAGTCGAATCATACTCGCCGTCAGCGCCGCGATACATAGCTCGCACGCGGCTCGCTCAGGTCTCCGATACATTCGGAGATGGTTCCGGCGATGATTCCGAGGGCGGCGCGGTGAGCGCGGCGAGTTTCGATTCGAGTGCGCGAAGTTCGCGTTCGAGGCGGGATTGGCGATTCCAGATGAATACTACGTAAAGGAATATCGCGGCGAAGATCGCGCTGTAGGCGGCGAACAGGAAGCCGAAGTGATCCATTATCATTACCTATGCGCCCTTGGCCCGAAACTCCGCTATCGCGATCGCGCGTGTGACCTCGCCGATTCTGGTGCGCATGCGCAGGACCGTGAGCCGCAGCATCAGCAGCCACGCGAACATCAGGGTGAACGCGGCAACCGATACCAGCAGCGTGACGACCATTCTCGGATCTTCGAGCCCATGTCCGCCCTGCCGCGTCACCAGCACCGCGGGATGGATCGTACGCCACAGGCGCACCGACACAATCACGACCGGCACGTCAAGCGCCGCGACGATTCCGACCACCGCCGCGAAGCGCGCGACCTGTTCGGACTCTTCGAGCATCGCGCGCATGATCAGGTATCCGCCGTAGAGCAGCCACAACACGAACGAGGTCGTAAGCCGCGAGTCCCAGGTCCACCAGGTTCCCCAAATCGGTTTGGCCCATAGCGATCCGGAGAGCAGCATCAGGGTGCAGAAAAGCATCCCGATCTCGGCCGCCGAGTAGCCCAGATCGTCCCAGATCTGTCCTCCCAGCCACAGGTAGAAAATTCCCGCGACCGCGACGATCGCGAACGCGGCGAATGCGACCCAAGCGCAAGGCACGTGGAAATAGAATATCCGCTGGACGATCCCCTGCTCCGCTTCGGTCGGCACCCCGGCGAAGATCATCCACAGCGACAGGACCATCAGTGCGAGCGTCGCGGCGCCGAGAAGATTATTTAAGGTTTTGCTCACCGGCTCCTATTCCTCTCCGATCACGTGCTCGAACAGCAGGTAACCCGCGGTCACGAACAGCACGTCGAACGCGACGAGGATACCGATCCAGTCGCGCGCTGTCGCCATCGGAGCTCCGGAAAGCGCGACGATACTGGCGCGGACGCCGGCGATCAGCGCGGGCACGAACATCGGGACGATCAGCAGCGGCAGCAGAAGCTCGCCGCCGCGCGCGCGCCCCGAGATAGCCACGAGAAGCGTCGCCAGCGCGGCGAAGCCGATGACTCCAAGGATCAGAATTGGCGCGAGCCGCAGCAGCGCGCCGGAGAAGTCGAGATTGAAGAACAGCACGGCCAGAATCGCGCCCGCCGCGACCGCAACGATCATAAAGATCGCGGACGCTGCGAGCTTGGCGGCGTAGAGCGTCGCGCGATCGACGGGACTCATCAGAAGAGCGCGGATACATCCGTTTTCGTTCTCGGACAAAAGCGCGCGCGAAGCCCCGAGCATCCCGGCAAACACCAACGCGATCCACAGCGCGCCCGCCGCCGCCTCGGGGCCGCGCGCCACCCCCGGTCCGAGCGCGAACACCAGCACGACCAGCACCAGCATCGCCAGCGCGACCATCGCGATCGTGCTCATCCCGCTGCGCAGCTCGAGGCGCAGGTCTTTAGACAGCACTGCGGCAAACGCGCTCATTGGTTTTGCCGTCCGAGCAGCGAGCGCAACCGGCTCGCACGCGAGATTTCGGTCTTGTCGGTCAGCGGATTCAGCCTGGCCGCGCATGATTTCGTATTGGTCGAGCTCGACGCCTTCGATCGCCGCCTGTCCGTGAGCGCTTATAACGACGGCGCATCCGCGCGCCAGCTCGGCGCGGATCAGATCGGCCATGATTACGACGCCGTCGGAATCGAGCGCGGCGAACGGCTCGTCGAGCAGCAACAGCATCGGAGCGGCGATCATCGCGCGCGCGGCGGCCAGCCGCTGCTCCATCCCGCGCGAATACATCCGCACCCGCTCGTGGGCAAAGTTCGCAAGCCCGACGCGGCGAAGCCAGCTGTGCGCGGCAATATGCGGATCTTTGACTCCATAGAGCGCGGCGTAGAACTCGAGATTCTCGCTCGCGGTGAGATTCGGGTAGAGAAAGCTGCGATGCGACAGCATCCCGATCTGGCGGCGTCCCTCAGGATCGAGCCGACGCGTGTCCTGTCCGAACACGAGCGCGTACCCGCTACTCGGCGGGGACAGTCCCGCCAGGATCGCGAGCAGAGTTGATTTGCCCGCTCCGTTGCCGCCGATAATAACCGCGGCGTGTCCGGCGGCCACGCTCAAGTCAACTTCGAGCAGGACGGGAACCATGCCGAAGCTCTTGCCAAGCGCGCGAGTTTCGACGACCGCCGCCGCCATCAGTCGTTCCAGCCGGTGGCGCGTCCGGCGGGTCTGAGCGCGAGGCCGCATTCCGAGCAATAGCGGGCGTCCGCGATCGTGCGAGTCCCGCACTGCGGGCAGAATCGCACGCCGCGCATGGTCGCGCTCGTGCGCGCGGGGCTGAAGGAGGGAAATTGCGGGGCGCGCGCAGGCTCGATCCGCCGGGGCGGTTCGATGCGCAAAGCCTGGCCGCGGCGCGGGAGCAATCGATGCGGTTTCGATTTTGCTGTTTAGCTGTTCGATCGATTGCATCGCGGCGAGCGCGCGATTTTCGAGCGTCGCGCGCAGCGCCTCATAGTCGGCATCGGAAAGCTTGCCCATCTCGCGATCGAATTCGAGGTCGCGCAGCGCCTGCACCGCGAGACCGCGCTCATGCTCGAGTCTTCGGCCGTCAAGCTCATTCTGATCGGTCGGCGTGCGGCGCGAGGGCAAGAGTCCGCCCGCGAGCGGAGCGGCGACAAACAGCGCGACTCCGGCAACGATCATCGCGGCCGCCAGGTAGATCATCGCTCAGCCACCGCTCCTCAGATCTTCGGCCAGCTTGCGTCGCAGCTCGGGATCGAATGTGGGCGCGTCGGGCGGCGACCGCACCGGCTCGGGCGAAGAGGAATCGGGAGCGCGGCGCCACCTTTGCGCCGTGAAGATTATCAACCCTGCGCCGATCAGCAGCGCTCCGAAGGGCGTGATCCAAGCGAGCAGATTGAAGCCTTCGGTCGTTGGTGCGGAAAGAACTTTCTCGCCGAATTTATGCCGGTAGAAAGAGATAATCTCGGCCTGCGACTGGCCCTGGTCGATCATCTCCTGGATATGCGCGCGCGTCGGAACCGAGAAGCTGCACGTGGGCATGTTGCAGTTGGCGACAGTCAGGCCGCATCCGCATTGGCAGGTGAGACCTTGCGCAACCTGTTCCGCATTGGGGCGGGTCGCTGCGCGCAAATTGCGGGCGCAGGCCGCTCCGAACACGAGCGCGAAGAGCGCCGCGGTGAGCACGAGGATCCGTCGTGCGCGCATGTTCATTCTCCGCCGGGTGCGGGATCGCCCGCGATCGAAACCGGGGCCGCGCGTCTCACTGCGACGGCGATCGCCGCGCGTTCGCGCACGTTCGGCCACATCACGACCACCGTGCCGATCGCCATCAGCAAACCTCCCGCCCACAGCCAGAACACCAGCGGAGTCAGGAAGACCTCGAAGGTGGCTTGGCCGTTCTGGTCGAGACCGGCGAGCACGATGTAGAGATCGGCAAAGGGGGTCGAGCGGATTGCGACCTTGGTCGCGGGCTGCTGCTCGCGCTTGTAGAAAAGTTTCGCGGGCGCCATCTCGGTGACGACGCTGCCGCCCCGCGAGACCTCGATCCGCGCGGTCGCGGTTTCCATGTGCGCGTTCTCGAACGCAGAGAGGCCGAGATAACGCAGGTCGTAGGCGCCGATCGAAAAACTCTGACCCTCGCGCACGCTCTTTTTCACTTCGGTCTTGAAGAACGACGATCCGACGATCCCGACGAACGCGACGATCACACCGATATGGATGATGTACCCGCCGTAGCGCCGGTTGTTCTTCGCCACCAGGTTGACCAGGGCCTTCGGCCCGGTCTCGGCCAGCATATGCTGCCGCGCGCCGACGCCGCGCCTGAACTCGACCACGATCGTGCCGAGCACGAACGCGGCGAGCGAGATCGCGGTCAGCACGTACCACTCGCGGAGCCCGGCGGCGAGCGCGATCACGCCCGTCGTGACTCCGGCAATCGCGGGAGCGGCGAAGCTCTTCACCAGGTTGCTCGCGGTGGTGCGCCGCCATGCGATAAGCGGACCCACCCCCATCAGGAAGATCAGCCCAAGCGCGAGCGGCCCGGCAACGCGATTAAAGAACGGCGGGCCGACGGTGATCTTCACTCCGCGCACGGCCTCGGAGAGCACTGGAAAGATCGTGCCCCAGAAAACCGCGAACGCGATTCCGATCAGCATCAGGTTGTTGAACAGGAACGCGGCCTCGCGCGAGAGATAGGACTCGAACTCGGCAGGACTGCGCAGCTCTTTGGAGCGAAAGATCAGCAGGGCCGTGTAGCCCGACGCGACGATGATCAGGAACGCGAGAAAGTATGGACCGAGACCCGACTGCGTGAACGAATGCACCGACGAGATCACGCCGCTGCGCGTGATGAACGTGCCGAAGATCGTGAGCGAGAACGCAAGCCCGATAAGCGCGAGGTTCCAGACCTTCAGCATGTCCTTGCGCTCCTGGATCATCACAGAATGCAGGTACGCGGTCATCACGAGCCACGGCATGAAGGCGGCGTTCTCGACCGGATCCCATGCCCAGTAACCGCCCCATCCAAGGACCTCGTAGGCCCACCTTGCGCCGAACAGGTTCCCGAGCGTCAGGAAGAACCAGGAGAAGATCGCCCAGCGCCGCGTCGTGCGAATCCAGGTATCGTCGAGCTTGCCGGTTATCAGCGCGGCGGCGCCAAACGCGAACGGAACCGTTGCGCTGACGTAGCCGGTATAGAGCGACGGCGGATGGATCGCCATCCAGTAATTCTGAAGTAAAGGATTAAGATCTGTTCCCTGCGCCGGGATGACAGCCATCAGGTCGAACGGACGCGTGACGAAGTTCAGCATCCCCAGAAAAAAGATCGCGACCCCCGCCAGCACCGCCATCGCATATGGCGCGATCTCCGGGTTTCGGCGACGATTCAGGAACGCCGCGACCGAAGTGAAGATCGACAAGAGCCAAGTCCAGAACAGCAGCGAGCCCTGCTGTCCGCCCCATAAGGCGGTGAACTTGTACGCGGTCGGAAGCGTGGTGCTCGAGTACGAGGCCACGTATTCGAGAGAAAAGTCCGAGGTCAACAAACCGGTCCACAGCGCGACCACCGCGATCGTCACCATCGCGCACATCGCCCACAGCGCGTGGCGCGCGCTCGCGATAAACTCCGGATGCGACCGGCGGACGCCGTATATGTTCGCGCCGATCGAATAGATCGCGAGCAACAGAGCGATCGCGAGCGCAAGTCGTCCTAAAACGGGCATGGTTCCTCTACTTAGCTTGCGCGGGCTTGTACTTGGAAGGGCAACTCGTGAGCACTTGCGTAGCGGTGATATGCCCAGCCGAGTCGAGCTTGCCCTCGACGATCACGTCGCGATTGTCGGCGAACATGTCGGGTTTGGGCTCGCCCGCGCAGGTGACGGTGTATGAAGTAGGCTCGGCAATCGAGACCGGTTTCACCGCGGGATCCGCGTTCGGATCGGGAATCGCGACAATTCCAAACTTGAGGGTCAGCGTCGCGGGATCCCACGCGATCGTGCCCGGCTTGACGCGCCCGGCAACGCGCAGACGTTGCCCGACGAGCTCGGCCTGCCGCGCCGCAACTTCATTGACGGTCAGGTAATATTCGGAAGTGCTTCGGATCGCGGTGGTGATCAGATAGACGATCGCGCCCACGACCAGCGCCGTGCCAATAACAAATCGCAGCCGAAAACGCATCGCCCAATATTATCCGCGCCGGAGCACCAAGCGATCAACCCACGCGCGCCTTGATGGTGATTAGCTGACGATCTTAGGTATCTTTCCGGTTCCGTTGTTGCCGGACGTACGCTGGCGCCCTACTCTTCTTCCGAAGATGCGCTGCGCGAGGCGCGAGGGCCGAAGGCTACGCCGCGTTTGCTCGCGCGGATGAAATCGATCATCTCGGCTACTTCGGGCGCGACCGGACCCGCGGCGAGCAGGCGGTCGATTGCAAGGGACAGGTTCTGACGCGCGCCAAATAACGCCGAGAATGCCCGGCGGAGCGCGGAAATCGCGGTGGCGCTGAAACCCGCGCGCTTGAGCCCGATCACGTTTATAGCGCGCAGCGTATGCACTCCGTCCACGATACAGAACGGCGGGATGTCGCGGCTCATGCGCGAGCCTCCGCGCGTCAGCGCGAGCCGTCCGATCCTTGTGTACTGATGCACCACGCAGTTGCCGGATACCAGCGCGCGATCACCGACCTGAACCCATCCTGCCAGCAGCGCGCCGCCCGCGATAATCGTGTGGTCACCGACTACGCAGTCGTGCCCGATATGCGCATTGTGCATCACGAAGTTGTCGCTGCCGATCGTCGTGACGCGGCCCTTCTCGCATCCGCGATGCACCGTCGCGCCTTCGCGGAAAATATTCCGATCGCCGATTCTTACTTGCCGTGGTGCTCCGCTATAGGAGAGATCCTGCGGCTCGTCGCCGATCACGACAGTCGGATGTACAACGTTGTCGGCGCCCACTTCCGTGTCGCCGAAAATCGCGACGTGGCTGATTAGCCGCGTGCGCGCGCCCAGCTTGACCCGCCCCTCGAGCATGCAGAACGGGCCAATCTCGACACCGGGACCAAGCTCGGCAGCAGGATCGACGACCGCCGACGGATGAATCTTCGGCGCGGCAGATTTTTTTGGCGGCATCGCGGGTCAGTTGAGTTCAGGCTTCTTCGCAGACGGGTCTTTGCGGCGATCGTCGGGATGCTCGGAATCGTCCTCGGCCTTGCCGCCGGCGACGCGATACTCCTCGGCCGCCCAGGTGCCGAGATCGACCATCCTGCATCGCTCGGAGCAGAACGGACGGAACTGGTTGCGCGGCGTAGCGTCAACCGGCTTCTTGCAAGTCGGGCATCGCATGAGAGGCTCGCTCAATTCGAGAATTGCCAGATCGAGCGCGGATGCGCAATCGCTCCGCACTGTGCACGCACGCAGCCGGCATGCGGGCGGAACGCCGCTCCAAAGACGGCACAGCCTCTATACTTCTGGACATCGTTTCGTTGCCAGGCTCCGTCTCTTTATTCTCGTGTCGAGCTCCCATAGCGCGTTCTTGTTGCTATCCCATTCCAATAGGCGATGAGCTGCGGCGTACTGTACCCACCGGCATTCACTGTGCTCGGCTGAAAGAGTGAATCTTGGAGAGTCCAATTTGCACGGCAAAGCTGTGCTCGGGGACGACTAATACATTCGGTCCCCATTTGAAACCGCAAACATTTGCGACTGGAATCGTTGATAGCGAATCGAGCGCGAAGTAAATATTGGTATGTGGTATTCCGCCTTCTTCGAATGCTTCGCGGCGGCTGACTCCAACGGCGATTCGTTGGACTCGCCTCCACCAGCGAGGCCCTGCCATGCGCCGCAATCGGCTCGACGAGATATAGCGTAGGAGGTATTTCCGCCTTTCAATGTTCGGAATGGTAATACCAGAATCTGATAGGGGGCTCGTTTCATGTTGGTTCACTCACCCTCGCCGGAATTTCCCGCAACCACGCCGGCTTCTTACAAGTCGGCCACCGAATGAGCACGGTGAGCCATCGCCTGGCGCGGCAAATTGCGCACCAGTCTTCAACTCTCACTTGCCTGCAAACCGGTAATCTCCCAAGTTCCCGATTCGGGCTGAGCTAATTTGGCTCCATGGCGCCGGCCGATTGCGGTGTATTTCGCAGACAAAGGACTTGGGGCATTCAGAAAGAGAACCCGCAGTTTATGAGGCGGCTGGATGGCACGCGCATCGTCGATGAACCCGATGATTTCATCTATGAATGACGGCGTTACTATTTCCACGCCTGCGAAATCCAGCGCGATCTCTCCGCGTTTTTCGATCGCGGCGGTAATACTATCGCGGAGAACACCAGCGGACTCGCGAGTCACCAGCGCGCGACGGTGGAGAAGATCATAAATCGATAGTGTTTCCAACTGTTTGCCGAGGCTTCGCTCCCTTCAGGCGGGTATCGAAGCAAAAATCAAGGTGCCAGGAAAGGTCACCTGAGTCCGCGTCGCGGTTATCGGTGGGTTGGTCCCGCCAGTCTGCTGAGCGGTTGGGGACCTTGATTTCCATTGATCGAAGTTTTGGAAGTGGCCGCGCATGCCCTTCGCCATTGATATTCCAATCTTAGCATTTTCTTAGTGGAGAATCGCCAATCGACGGCTCGCTGCGCGGCTTTTCGTAACCTTCAAGCATAGTCGCGCTGGAAAGCCGAAAACCGCCAGATCGAGCGGATGCGCAATCCACGGCCGATGGGTATGCTGAGCGGAGGATTTTGAAGGAATCGAGATGACAACCTCACTGGTTCCGATTGTCGATCTGCGCGGGACTCCGAAAGAACGCGGGCGCGCGCACGGCGAAGCGTTACGCGCGCAGATCGCGACGGTGCGCGCACAATGGCGCGAGAGTATCGCCGCGCGGTTTGGCGTGAATCCCGATTCCTTCATCGAGACCTTTCTCGCCGAAACACACTTTATCGATGCGATGAAGCGATGGACGCCTGCGCTGATCGACGAGATCGAAGGAATCGCGGAGGGAAGCGGACGGCCGCTGAACGAGACTATCGCGTTCCAGTGGATGGACGAGGAGTGGTGGTTCGGTGCGGCGCGCTTCGGTCCGAAGGCGGGCGCGGCTATCGGATGCAGCGTTATCGCGAGTGCAGGGCACGGCGGACATTCGCCGATCCTCGCGCAGAACATGGACCTGCACGGCTATCTCGACGGCGGCCAGGCCGTCATCCGGATTAGCGGCGGCGACGACGAGCCCGACGCCACCATCCTTACGATCCGCGGGATGATCGCGCTGTGCGGTGCGAATGATCTGGGCGTCGGCGTCGCGGTGAACACGCTATGGCAACTGCCGAGCGCCGCCGACGGCCTTCCAGTCGCATGCGTGGTGCGAGCGCTCCTCGCTCAGCACAGTCTCGACGACGCGGCGCGATGGATCGAGCGCGCGCATCACGCGAGCGGCCAGCATTACATGATCGGCGATCCATCTGGCTTCGCGAGCTTCGAAGCGTCGGGTAGTTCGATCAGGCGGCTGCCGGCCGCATCATCGACCTACGTACACACCAACCATCCGCTGGCCGGCGACTCACCGCCGAATCCTGCCGAGGAAAACTCCCGCGGCCGCTACCAGACACTATGCCATCTGGTCGCCGACAAGAGTCTAAGCGTCACGGAGGTCGAGGCGGCGCTGGCCGACCGCAGCGGACCGCATCCGATTTCCGTGCGCCGAGACCCGAACAAGCGCGGCCGTGCGATGACGTTCGCGTCGATCGTGATGGAGCTTGGCCGTCCGCCGAAAATCCGGATCGCGGGCGGACCGCCGTGCTCGAACGGGTATCACGCGCTATAGATTGCCTTCACAGATTATCTTCACAGATTGTCTTGGGGAAATGCCTGGAGCAGAACGCCGCTCTTGGTGATCTTGAGGCACTCCACTTCGTCGCGCGAGAAATCAGGATCGCATAGCGGGCGGTCGACGCCGGGGCATCGGTAGAGGCTCGGCTCCAGCACCTCGCACTTCGACAAATCGAAATTCGCGGAGGCGTACTTCTGCGCAGGAGTTTCGGTCGACGGCGTCACAGAGGAGCATCCGGCGACTGTCAGCATCACAAGGGCCGCCAATCCTATGCATGCGAGTGCTCTCACCTGACCTCACCCACCACCGGCGCCGGAATCGCTGGCGGGATTTGCGTTGATCGCAAAAGGATTCTCGTCGCTGAAGACCGAGGTTAGCACCCACGCGAATCCCTGGGGAAACGTTCCGCTCCAGTTGGTCAGCGTTGCAGTCTTGATAGTCGGGCCGCGCATCCCCTTGAGTTGCGCCTTCACGATCGCCTGGCTGAGCGGAAGAAATTTGCTCGGAAGCGGATGCTGCCAGGAGCCCCAACTGACGTAGCCGATCGAATAAAAATCGCCGTCGGTTTGCCCCGCACTATTGAGCGCGTTGGGCGTCAGCATCATCGCCTTCTGCATCGAGGGCGAATAGTAGGTCAACTGGATGATCAGCGGGCCCGCGCTGGTCTGAACATACATCGGCGCCCACATGGGATGATCCTGGATATCGAGCTTGAGCTCGATCAGCTCGGCGTCGGGCGACCATTTCTGCGCGCGGGCAAGCCCCTTCTGCACGATACTTTCGAGATCGTTCGGCGGCCACGAATCTTTGAGCGGCGCAATTTCTCCGGCATGCGAGATCTGGAATTTCGGCGGCGCGTATCCCGGCACATAGCCAGGGACATTCACGGGCGCCCCGGATGACGAAACTCCCGAAGCAGGAACTGAGTTCGAGGTGCTCGCGACGACGGGTTTAGCGGCTCCGCGCATGTGCCGCACGACGATAAAAATCACGACGAGCGCGATCACGCCACCGGCCGCGATCGCGGCTTTCGGCCACCACGGCGGAATTACGAACGCCGGACGCTTGACGGTGCTCGGCGCGAATTGCTGGCGCGTGGGTGCGCCGGGCAAGCCTATCGCCGCCTGAAAATCCTGGATCGTCGGGTAACGCTGCGCGGCGCGAACCGCCAACGCCGTCATCAGCGCGTCTTCCGCGGCCGGCGGGATATCGGCGCCGTGCGCACTCGGAAGCTGGATCGTGTCCTGCGCGAGGCGGTCGATCGCCTGCGGCGGCAACACTCCGGTGATCAGATGATACATCGTCGCGCCGACCGCATAGACGTCGGTCCACGGACCCTGATTGCCGGTGCTGCGATATTGCTCCTCGGGCGCGTAGCCTTCTTTGAGAATTACCGAAAGATGCTGGCTGCGATCCTGCAGCGCCTGGCGCGCGGCCCCGAAATCGAGCAGTTTCACCTGTCCGTTGTTGGTGATGTAGATATTGTCCGGGCTGACATCGCGATGCAGCACGTTGTGGCGATGCAGCTCGCGCAGCGCGTCCATCACCGGGGTCAGAATCGCGAGCGCCTCGTTGAACGGCAGCCGTCCGCCCTTCTCCGCAAGATGCTCCTTCAGCGTGCGCCCTTCGAGATACTCCATCACCAGGTAAGCGGTTCCGTTCGCAGGGAAAAAGTTGATGACGGAGATGATTCCCGGATGCTCCTCGAACTGGGCGACGGTGCGGCCCTCGTCGAGAAAGCGTTCGAGTCCGTAGCTGAAATCCTGCTGAGACTGTCCGGTGTGCGGCACCACCTGGCTGGTTTCGCCGCTACGGCTGGCAAGTCCGCTCGGCATGTATTCCTTGATCGCGACGCGGCGCGCGAGCCGCGTGTCCCATGCCAGGTATGTAATCGCGAAGCCGCCGGCGCCGAGCGCGCGGCCGATCAGATACTGGTCGTTGAGCATCGTGCGAACGGGTAGCGAGAACGGGATCTGCGGCGGCTTGCTTTCGTCGAAGCCGCACTCGGGACAAATCGCCTGATCGCCGCGAATCCCCATGCATCCCATGCATCGCCGCGCCATCTGCTGCTCCATCGTCACTTGCTCCTTAGATGCGGCGCATCACCTTCACGCACAGCACGGTCACGTTGTCCTGATGCGGCAGATCGCGCGCGAGCGCGGCCTCGATCATCGCGTCGCAGGCGCTCTGCGCGTCGGGGGTGGAGTTGGCCGTCACGCAAATCTCATCCGGCTCGAGCGCGCGGTAGAGGCCGTCACTGCACAGGACGATCGCGTCGCCGGCGTCGATCGCGACCGGAGCCGCGCTGCGATCGATCTCGCGCAGTCCGCCGATACCGACGTAGCTGGTCAGCGCGTCGCGCGCCGACGCATCGCGCGCGGCCTCCGGCGCGAGCGAGCCCTGCTCGACCAACTGGTCGAGCCGTGCGCCCAGCGTATGAGGCCGCGCGAGCGAACTGACTGCCCCGCCCTGGCATAGATAGAGCGCGCTGTCCCCGACCGAAATCCATTCAAGGCCGCGCACAGAGAGCACCGCCGCGACCAGAGTCGTCCCGACTTCGTGTTCGAGCTTGAGAGAGGCGGCGAATTCAAACACCGCGCGATCGGCGGCCTCGACCGCGAGCGCGAGTGCGTGAGAAATTTCCTCGTCGCAGGTTTTCGCCGTGTAGGTGTCGAGGAAGCTGCGCACCGCGATCCGGCTTGCCTCGGCGCCGTGCTCAAGTCCGCCCATCCCATCGGCGACTACAGCCAGCAATCCTCCATGCGCCAGGAAGGCGGCATCCGTGGGGTCCGAGAAGCCGAAGGAATCCTGCTGGTCGCTGCGCTTGCCCTGCGCCTGCGCGTTGCCGGGCGCGAAGGACAGGCCGTCACTCCCAGCGGAATTTTTCATCGCACAGCGGCCAGAACATCAGCTTGGTTTTTCCGAGTTCGAGCACGTCGCGGGCCTTGAGCGCGCTCGGCGTATTGACGAGCTGATCATTCAGGTAGAGAAGTCCCGAGGCCTCGCCCGGCAGGAGCCAGAATTGCGCCTTTTTCGGATCGAAGGCGACCGCGGCGTGCTTTTCGCGCGAGACCGACTCGTCGCCGGCAATCGCGATATCCATCGCGGGGCTGCGGCCGATGAAATTCTTCTCCGCGTGAATCCTGTAGTCGCGGCCGCGGTCCGGTCCCGCCACGCACACCAGCCACCCGACTACAGGATTGACTCCTGTCACCGCCTCGCGATAAACCGCGCGGGTCGCGCCCGGCTCTGCGCTGGGAGCCGAGACTGCGGGCCGCACGGCGGCGGGAGGCGGAGTCTGCGGCACGCGGCGCGTCTTGCCTTCGAGCGGGTCGATGTTTACGCCGCAATATGGACACGAGCTGTTTTTGGTCGCGTCGTAGAAGTGGCCGTGGCTGCATCGGGTCATCACGTCCGTCATAGTACACCTACCTCTCGTTCACCCGTTGTCAAACAAACTGTTCGCGAAATCCGCCTGCCCTATATTCATCTGGAAAGTGACCGAAGGGGCGCCATTGAGCAGCAAGGTTTGGTTCGCTCCGGCGGCGCTGTCAACCGTCCAACCGAGCGAGCATTTAGGCCGGACCCGCCCGACGCCGACCGTTACCGTGTATGCGCCGGGCTTGAACGCGAGCAGCAGAAGGTCGACCACACGCCCACTCGGATCGGTCTGCCCCGGATAGGAGCTGATGCCTGACGGACCGAGAGGGCTGGCGACTTTCAATATGTGCATGTCGGCACAGGAATTTCCCTGATCGTCACCGTTCGATATGTCGATCAGCGCGA
Source organism: uncultured delta proteobacterium (assembly GCA_963801665.1). Classification (GTDB taxonomy): domain Bacteria; phylum Desulfobacterota; class Binatia; order Binatales; family Binataceae; genus JBARDN01. The sequence continues at coordinate 409,194 of CAWDFL010000004.1, forward strand.
ACGGCGGGAGTTGGCCGCCGGTTGCCTTGTGCGCCTCAATTTTCGCCCGCAACGATGCATTCTCGGATTCGAGTTGCGATGAATCTCCCGTCGTCGCCCCAGACGCTTTGTAGTAGTAGGGAAACAGCGCAAGCGTCAGGAAGCAAAATGCCCCCAGCGCGCCGGTCAGCAGATCGAGCACCGACATGTTGAAGATACTCACCTCGCGGTTGCGCGGTTTCATCGATCGTTACCCGCGTTACCGCCGAATTGAGTAGTCATATCGAACCGCCTCACGTCATCCCGCGATCGGGCTGCCCACGACGATCTGATCCGGGTTCACCGTATAGTTCCACGGTGGCAGGGTTTGCGTGCCGCTGGAAAGATCGGCGCTCTGCTGCGGCGATGCGTTTTTTCCCATCGGCGATATGTATAGCTTGCATCCCGGCTGCGCGCCTGAAACTTCGAAGGTCAGTTGATACGCGCCCGGCTCGAACATGAAAAGCATCGCCGCCGAATAGTAACCACGCTGCACCTGCGAGGTTGGGAGCACCTTGATCGAGGTAAGCGCCCCTGGTGCCTGGTTTTTCTTCACCCTGATCTGCGCACAGGAGCCTCCCGCTCCAGAAGAGGTGAAGACCGAGACCAGCGTGAATGGCGCGAGCCCGGTTCCGCTTTTGATATTCGCCAGCTCGGCTTCGAGTTGTTTATGTTCGGCCGTGAGCTGCTGTTGTTTGTCCTTGCCCGGATTGGCCGGCGCCGCGGCAGCGTGCTGAGCCTTGAAGTAGTACGGAAACAGCGCCAGCGTCAGAAAGCAGAATGCCCCGAGCGCGCCCGTCAGCAGGTCGAGCACGGACATGTTGAAGATGTTGACCTCGCGGTTGCGCGGCTTCACTTGGCTCCTGCGTAGAGCCGGTTGATGAGATTGCGCAGCGTGTAGGAGCCGGCGAGGTTGAGCGCGGTCTCTTCGCGCTGCTGCTCGAGATAGAGCACGAATACCACGATCGCGCTTTCCATCAGCGCGACCATCGTGCAGTTAAACCCGAGCGACAGCGAATGCGCGATCGCGTAGATCGACAGATCGCCGCTCTTCGGAACCAGCGCGAGCGACCCGCCAAGCGCGACCACCGTGCCGATAAACCCGACGGTCGGAATCAGCCACGCGATATAACGGATCAATCCGTAGCGCAGATCGACGCGATGCTCGATCAGCTCGAGGCTGCTGTTCATCACCGAGACGACCTGATCGATCGAGCGGCCCGATTGGAACTGCAGGATCGACAAATCGATCAGCGAAGGCAGAAACCCGTTTTCCTGATCGAACAGGTGCGCGACGCGACGCCGGATCGGCGCGAGGTCCGCGGGCTGGAGAACCGTTTCCTGATCCTCGGGCAACAGATGCATCCGCGCGAAGCGAATCTCCCGATACGAAACCCGCCACCGCACGAACAACTCGCCCAGCGCGATGAAGAACAGCACATGTTCCACATTCTGGATCGTGAACGGATAAGGGAAATGCGAGAATTGGCTGTGGTCGATCAGAATTTCAGCGCCGTAACTATTCTTCGGAAAAATTATGGTGAGAAAAAGAATAAATACGAAGCTCGCGCCGATCGATAGAAACATCACGGTGCGGCGGTCGGGAAGCTCCCAGAGCTGGGCGGTGAAACTCCGCTGCGTGGGCGATCCTCCCGCCGTGCCCGCCGGATGCGGCGCCTGTATTGGCGGCTGGTTTGGTCTGGGCTGCTCGGCCTGCTGAATCTGACTCATGTTGGATAGCCCCTCGCGGTCGGTTCGCGGCGATTTTTCATTCGCCGCACGCGGGGCATCGCGCTCCGCGCGTCTTGATTGCGCCGCAATCGCATCGGATAAGCGCTGCCGCGGACGGCTGCGGTGCTGCTGCGGAGGAGGACGCTCCCTGGGCGGCCGGAGCGGATGTGTCCTTCAACAGATCGATCAAGTCGCGCGCGGCAATTGTGACCTCGCCGAATTTCAGCAGATCAGTCAGGAATGCGGTCTGCTCGTCTTTGACCGGAAACTCGCGCCCCTGCCGAACCAGAACCGTGCCGTTCTGGCTCCCGAGGTCCTTCACGCGAAGCCTGTCCCCCTCAAGGAGCTGTACTTCCGCGTGAGTGCGGCTTACCGAGTCATCGGCGATCGGAACGTCAGCGTCGGTTGCACGCCCGACCGTGAATCGTCGTCCTGCTGTCATCGCTCCGTCCCTTTTGGCGACGCTACGAGAGCATCGCCGATCGTTGAGCGCAGTCTTGTCTCGGGGCGAAGTAATTATTCAAAACAGCAATTAGTTGGTCAAGAGATGATCGTGCTTGACACTACAAGTTTTTGCCTCAAGAACCTTAGACGATTACCGGGGAGCAGTCTAAAACACCGGGTTGCCCTCGCAGCGGTCGGAGCCGCCTCCGGCGCGGAAGGTCGCACTGTGTTGATCGTAAAAGATGCGCTCGAAGTAGCAAAATTGGTTGGCCTGCGCGGGCCCTTTGTAGAGAATCCGAACATGCACCTGCATTTTCGATTTTCCCGACACCACGGCCTGGTACAGGTCCGGCGTCAGGTCATTGTAGAAATAGTGCTCGAGGCCGGGCAGCAGGACCCCGGTGTCCATCGTGGTCATGTCGCCGTCGGTGCTCTTGACCAGTTTGCCATCGATCACGCTGTGCACGCTGACGAAGCCGTCGAGCGCCGGAATTCTGCCGAAATTTTTGAACACAACCGCAACCCGCGGAATCGGTGATGCCGGTTGCTCGAAATTTACCGACTGGACTCCCATGAATGGTCGATCCGATACCGCGAAAACCATCCGCGTCACTTGCGCCGTGCGCCAGGTCGCATATGCGCTGAACCCGGTCGCGAGCACCATCAGGACCGCCATGAAATCAGCCAGCCTGATCGCCCGCTTGGTACCGATCAGTTGCGATCGTTCACTGCGCTCGAGTTGGCGTTCGCGTTCGAGTTCCCGCTCCAGCTCGGCGCGCTTATCCAGCTCAGTTCCTGAACCTGTCTCATGCTCCCCCATCGCGCCCTCCCCGCTTCACTCCGGCAAAGTTTTACCCTAAGGCGCGGCAAACCACAGCACCGACAGCGGAGGCAGCTCGATCGAGATCGAAAATGGGAACTGATGCCACGGATGCGCCTGCGCCTCGATGCCACCGAGATTGCCGACGTTGCCGCCGCCATAGATCGCGGCGTCGGTGTTGAGGATCTCGCGATACCATCCTGGCGCCATCACGCCCACGCGAAAGCGCGAGCGATGCACCGGCGAGAAATTGCATACGCACACGACTTTCGCGCCGGTCTTCGGCGCGATGCGGATGAAGGAGATCACGTTGTCGGCCGCATCGTCGGCGTCGATCCAGTGAAAACCCGCCGGCTCGCAATCGGCCTCCCACAGCGCGGGATATTCGCGATAAGTGCGGTTAAGATCGCGCACCAGCGTGCGGAGTCCGCGATGCGGCGCGTACTCGAGCAGATGCCATTCCAGGCTCGAATCGTGATCCCATTCCGACCACTGCCCGAACTCGTTGCCCATGAACAGATGCTTCTTGCCGGGCCGCGCCCACATGTAGCCATAGAGCGCGCGCAGATTCGCAAAGCGCTCGGGCGCGCCGCCCGGCATCTTGTCGAGCATCGAGCGCTTGCCGTGCACCACCTCGTCGTGCGAAAGCGGCAGCACGAAGTTCTCGCTCCACGCGTAGAGCATTCCGAAACTCAAATTGCGATGGTGCCATTTGCGGTAGATCGGATCGAGCGAGAAGTACGCAAGCGTGTCGTGCATCCATCCCATGTCCCACTTGAATCCGAATCCAAGTCCGCCCACGAAGACCGGCCGGCTGACTCCGCCCCATGCGGTCGATTCCTCCGCGATCATCATGATTCCAGGATTGAGCGCGTAAGTCTGTTCGTTGAGCGCGCGCAGAAACGCGATTGCGTCCAGGTTCTCGCGCCCGCCATGCACGTTCGGAATCCAGTCGCCCTCGCGCCGCCCATAGTCGAGATAGATCATCGACGCGACGGCGTCGACGCGCAATCCGTCGGCGTGAAACTCGCCCAGCCAATAGAGCGCGCTCGAAATCAGAAAGCTCTTCACCTCGTTGCGGCCGTAGTTGAAAATGTAGGTTCCCCAATCCGGATGATTTCCCAAGCGGGGATCCTGATGCTCATACAGCGCGGTGCCGTCGAAGCGCCCGAGGCTGAACTCGTCCTTCGGAAAATGGGCCGGCACCCAATCGAGGATCACGCCGATTCCGCGCCGATGCATCTCATCGATCAGGTAGCGCAGGTCGTCGGGAGAGCCGAAACGCGCGGTGGGCGCGAAATATCCACTGACCTGGTAGCCCCACGATCCGGTGAACGGATGCTCCATCACCGGCATCAGCTCGACATGCGTGAAGCCCATCTCCTGAACGTAGTCGCCTAGCTGCTGCGCCATCTCGCGGTAAGTGAGCCATCGATTGCCCTCTTCCGGAACCCGGCGCCACGAACCCAGATGCACCTCGTAGACGGACACCGGAGATTTGCTCGCCTCGCCTCGCGCGCGCGATTCGAGCCACTCGGCATCGCGAAATTTGTAGTTCGATTTATAGACGATCGACGCGGTCTCCGGCGGCATCTCCATCCGCAGCGCATAAGGATCGCTCTTCAACAGCAGCGAACCGTCGCGGGTGCGGATTTCATATTTATAGATCGCACCGGGCTCGAGTCCGGGGATGAACAGCTCCCAGATTCCCGAGCTGCCGAGCACGCGCATCATGTGCAGGCGTCCGTCCCAGCGGTTGAAGCTGCCGACCACGCTCACGCTCCGCGCCGTCGGCGCCCATACCGCGAAACTCACTCCCGCGATTCCGCTCCATTCGATCGCATGCGCACCCAGCTTCTCCCACGCGCGATGATGCTTCTGCTCGCCCCACAAATACATGTCGAGCTCGCCGAGCGTCGGCAGAAACGAGTACGGATCGCGCCCGGTTAGGATGCTGCCGTCGGGATAGTGAACCTCGAGCCGATAGGGAAAGACCTCGGTCCGGTCCTTCACGATCGCCTCGAACATTCCACTGCCTTCGCGCTCGAGCATTTCGTACCGCGCCGAGCCGTCCGTCAGCAGAAACATCTTCGATGCGCCCGGACGAAACGCGCGCACGATCACATGGTCGCCTGCCGGATGCGCGCCGAGAATCGAATGAGGATCGGGATGCTCCAGCGCCAGCAGCCGCTCCAGGTCGGTCCGCGGCGCAGCCGCCTTGGGTTTGATTTCGAGTTTCGTGATGCTCATATCTCAGGAAGTCCAGCATAGATTCTAGATGATGCAGCGCGCCTTTGCTTCCCCTTTTCCATTACCCTCCATCGGGGCCCGCAAGCTATTTTGATCGAACCAATCTCCAGGAGAATCGCGTCTATGCCGTCATCGCCAAACGAACCCACCCCGCCGCAACGCGAAGCCGTCAATCGGCTCGATCCGCTGATGGGCCAGCTCGAGGTCCTCGAACCCGGCCTGGCGATGTTCCACGGCTTCGCCAACGTCGCCTTCGCATACGGACGCGGCGAGATGCTCGCGGCCGACACCAGCTCGCGCGGGATGGGCGCGCTCGCGATCGGAGCGATCCGCAAAGTCACCGACGAACCGGTCACGGTGATCGTCTATACCCACGGCCACGGCGACCACGCCTTCGGCACCGAGGCGTTCATTACCGACGCTTTAAATCGCGGCTATCAGCGGCCTAAAATCTGGGCGCATGAGGATTTGCGCAGCCGCTTCAAGCGCTACGTGCGCACCGCCGGATGGCAGGGGCACATCAACCGATTGCAATTCGGCGTGACCTCGCAAGCGGTCGCGGGAATCTTCAACGAGAAATCCTATCACTACCCGGACCTGACGTTTCGCGGGATGCAGCTGCTCGAGCTCGCCGGAGAGGCCGTCGAGCTGCATCACGCGCTCGGCGAGACCGACGACGCGACGTGGGTCTGGCTGCCGCTGCGGCACGCCGCCCTGGTCGGCGATCTGATCGTGTCGTCGCTGCCGAACACCGGCAATCCCAACAAGGTCCAACGCTACACTCTCGAATGGGCCGAGGCGCTCGAGAAAATCGCGGCTCGCAAACCGCGATACGTGCTGCCCGGCCACGGGCCGGCCTATCGCGGCGAAGACGTGTGCGAGGAGCTTCTGCTCGAAACCGCGCGCGCCTTGCGCTTCATCCATGACGACGTGGTCGCGCGGCTCAACGCCGGCCAGTGGCCGATCGACATAATCGAAGCCGGCATCGAGCTGCCGCCCGATCTCGCCGCGAAGCGGTTCCTTGCGCCCGTCTACGGATGCACTGCATTCGTCGTGCGCGATGTAATCCGCCGCTACGCAGGATGGTGGTCCGGCGAGCCCTCGCAGATGTTCCCCGCGACGCGAAAGGACCGCGCCGACGACATCCTCGCGCTATGCGGCCGCGACGCGATCCTCGGTCGCGCCCGCACGCTGCGCACCGAGGGCCACCTCCAGCGCGCTCTCGCACTGGCCGAACAAGTCGTCAACGCAAAGCCCGATGACAAAGAGGCGATCGCGCTCAACGCCGAAATCCTTGAAGCTCTGGCCGCCGCGGAGCGCTCGTTCATAGCCCGCAACTTCTACGCTGGCGCCGCCCGCGCTCTGCGCGAACGCCTGGCCGATACCTGAGCCCCTGTAAGAGGCCGCCGAGACGGCGGCCCTACTGGCATTGGGCCTTTTTGAGTGGGACCGGCGTCTCGCCGGTCATTACAGATCGCGCAGTGGTGATTTTCGACGACCTCAATCTGACGGAGGATAGGCAAGACGCGCGACATCATGCGCGCCCTGATGATATAGATATAATGATTGCGGGAACGCCGGGATCGCATATGCAGGACCACGTCGAATCGGAATTGCTGGATCGAGACTCGACCCTGGCGGAAATCGTGCATCGGCTTGCCGATGCGTACCATCCGCGATCGATCTACCTCTTCGGCTCAAAGGCACGCGGCGACGGCGGACCGGACAGCGATTATGACTTGTTGGTAATCGTACCCGATAACGCGCCTCCGAGACTGCTTCGGAGCCGGCTCGCGTACGAAGCGCTCAGAGGCACTGCGACCGCGGCAGACGTGGTGGTTTGCACCCAATCCCACTTCGAGGCGCGCAGGCATCTTCGCGCCTCGCTGCCAGGAATAGTTTTGCGCGAAGGAAAACTTCTCCATGCCGCATGATCCCGCCCGGATCGCGGACACGAAGAGCTGGCTTGCGAGAGCGGTCGGCGACATTGCGGCTGCCGAAAGACTTCTCAAACCGCCGGCTCTATTCGGTACAGCAGTTTTTCACTGCCAGCAGGCCGCGGAAAAACGTTCAAGGGATTTCTCGCGTGGCATGATATCCCTTTTCGCAAGACCCATAATCTCGAGCAGATCGGTGAGGCCTGTATCGCGATCGATGCGAATCTGCGAGCGACAGTCGATCGAGCAGTCCCATTAACTGAATATGCCTGGAAATTCCGCTACCCTGGTCCGGTCGAGGAGCCTACCCGTGAAGAGGCACAGGACGCTCTAGCCTCAGCGCGCGACGTTTACACGGCGATCATTGCGCTGCTACCTGCCGAAGCTAAACCTTAACTCTCCGTTACTGCCGAGAGTCGCCCACGCGCGAGCTTGCGCGAGGCGATGGCTTCCTGATTGTTTACTGACGCGCGCGGTGTGACTCATGGGCCGGATTCTTCTTCTCGACGACGAGCCTGACATGCTCGAAAATTGCCGGCGGATTCTTGCCCGCGCCGGCCACGAATGTTTTGTCTCGAGCGATCCGGCCGAAGCGGTAGCCCTTCTGGAAAGCGCGCTGCCCGATCTGGTGATCACCGACCTGCGGATGCCGTCGATCGACGGCCTGGAAATCATGCGCCGCGCACAGGCGCTCGATCCCGCCCGCCCCGTAATCATGCTCACCGCGTTTGCAACTATCGAGTCGGCCGTCGCCGCGGTCAAAGCAGGCGCGTTCGACTACTTGGCTAAGCCGTTCACGATGGATCAGTTGCGGCTCGCCGCTGAACGCGCGCTGGCGCAGCGCAACCTGATGATCGAGAACCGCAATCTGCGCGCGCAGCTAAGCGGCGTCTTCGGCTTCGAAAATATCATCGGCTCCAGCCTCGCGATTCAGCGCGTGATCGATTTCGTGCGCAAGGCCGCGCGCAGCGAGGCCAATATCCTTGTGCTCGGCGAATCGGGAACCGGCAAAGAGCTGGTCGCGCGCGCGATTCACGCCAACAGTCCTCGCGCCGCTGGCGCCTTCGTCCCGGTCGATTGCGCCGCGCTGCCCGAAAACCTGCTCGAATCGGAGTTGTTCGGCCACGAACGCGGCGCGTTTACCGGCGCGGTCTCCTCCAAGCCGGGCCTGCTCGAGACCGCCGGCGGAGGCACGGTCTTCCTCGACGAGATTGGCGAGCTGCCGATTGGATTGCAGGCCAAGCTCCTGCGCGCGATCCAGGAGCGCGAGATTCGGCGCGTCGGCGGCACCCACCAGGTCCGAATCGACGTACGGATTCTGTCCGCGACCAATCGCGATCTGCGTGCGCTGGTGGTCGCGGGCCAATTCCGCGACGATCTGTTCTACCGAATCGACGTGATCGATATCATGCTGCCGCCGCTGCGCGAACGTAAATCCGATATCGCCCTGCTCGCTCAGCGCTTTCTGGAAAGATTTCGCGGTAGCGGCGAGACCGCTCCGCGGGGGCTCGAGCCCGACGCGATCGCCGCGCTCGAGGCCTACCAATGGCCGGGCAACGTGCGCGAACTGCAGAACGTCATCGAGCGCGCCTGCGCGCTGACCGAGGGTCCGTCGATTTCCCTGCGTGACCTTCCAGAGAAGATCCGCTCGCCACAATCGGCAACGCAATCGGAGCAAGCTGACGTTGCTGGCACGAACGGCGCCGAGCTCAGTTTCAAACAGGCCAAAGCGAAATGGGTCGAGGAGCTCGAGGCCAGGTATATACGCGAAATCCTGAACCGCTTTCATGGCAACGTCTCGCAGGCGGCCCGCGCCGCGCAGATGGACCGGACGACTTTTCATCGGCTGCTGAACAAGCATCGCATCCGATGATGCCGATTCCTGTCGCGGGTGCGGAGCGCCGATTATTAGTGCGCCAGCAGAGCGCTGCGAACCAGAGCGTTGAGCTCGGCTAGCCCGACGGGCTTCTGCACGCATACGCTCGCGCCAGCTCTTTGCGCGGCGTCGGTCACGCCTTCGGTGCGGTGACCCGTAATCGCTATTATGGGAGTCCGCGGCGAGGTCTCATGCGCGTGGCGGATAACCTCGATTCCGCTGGCCGCCGGCAGGTTCAGGTCGGTCAGGATCAGGTCCGGATGCTCCCGGTCGAACAGTGCCATCGCTTGCTCGCCGTCGAACGCCGGCAGGCAGCAGTATCCCGACCGCGCAAGCATCCGCGTGTACGAATCGACCAAATCGCGCTCGTCATCGACGATCAGAATCGTGGACGCCATCTTCAGTCCCCCCGAATCATGAAGATCGCAGCAAGTAGTGTTCCGATTCTTGGACCCCAGAATTTATATGGCGATTATTCTCTGCGCGCAAAAAAGCAGCGGCGCTGACGCAACAGTTATGACGCGCGGAGCACACACTGTTGTCTCTTTATCTATCCCGCTGCCGATGCCGCCGTGACGCCTTCGACATCGTCATCTATGCCGGGTAGCCGGATAAGGAAGCTCGTTCCCTTTCCGACCTCCGAATGCGCCTCGATCGTGCCGCCGTGGTCGGCTATAACGCGATGACTCAGCCACAGGCCAAGGCCTGTGCCCTGCGCCTTGGTGGTGTAGAACGGCTCGAAGACCCGCGCGATCACGTCTGGCGGCGCACCCGAGCCGTTGTCGCTGACGATGATACGAACCCATCCGGGCTTCGAAAGATCGGGGCCAGTCTCGATTTTTATCCGATCCGCGGCGGCGTCGCGCGCGTTCATCAGCAGGTTGACTATCACCTGCTCGAGCCCTGTCTGCTCGCCCATCACCCGCGCGATCGAGCGGTCGAGCGCCAACTCGACCCGCGCGGCGCCGATCCGCGAATCGCCGAAGACCAGCGTAACGATCTCCTCGATCGATCCGTTGATATCCACCGGAATGCGGGCGGGCGGACGCTGGCGCGCGAGCGCAAGCAGACTGCGCGAGACGCGGCCCGCGTGCTCGACGTTGCGCTGCAAGACGCACAGATCGGCGCGGGTTGAAGACGGAAGATCCTGCGCCTCGGAGAGCATCAGCTCGATTCGCGACGAGATTATCGCCAGCGGATTGTTCAGCTCATGGGCGATCGCGCCCGCCACCGCCCCGAGCGCGTTCAGGGTTTCATTGCGCCGCGCCTCGCGCTCCATCACGCGGCGCGCCGTGATATCGGAGACGAAGGCGACTACGCGATCGATGTTTTCGAACACGATATGGCTGAGACTGACTTCCGCGGCGAATTCGGTTCCGTCCTTGCGCGCGCCAATAATCTCCATCCCCGCGCCCATTCGGCGCGAGCGCGGCGCGGCGAAAAACCCGGCCCGATGACCCTCGTGGCGATCGCGCAGCCGTGCGGGCACCAGCACCTCGACTGGCTGGCCGACGACTTCTGCCTCCGTGTAGCCGAACATCTTGAGCGCGCGCGGGTTCATCTGGCGGATCGATCCGTCGCGGTCCAGTTGGACGATCCCCTCGATCGCCGACTCGAAGAACGCGCGCGCCCGCGACGCTGCTTCCCGCTCGGCCCGCACCGACTCGTGCAGCCGGCGCGCATATCGGCTCGCGACCAAGTACAGCGCAAGCCCCGTGACACAGGTAAAGACGAAGCGGTTGACTTCGACCGAATGAGGCGGCACCAGCCCGAGAATCAGGTTCGCAAAGCCGAGCCACAGGATCCCGACCGCGAAATAGATCACGGCGATCTTGAGCGGAGAGCCTAAAAGCCCCTTCGGCGCCGGATTGTTCGGCGGATTTGGATCGTTCAGCACGTGTCTGGTCAGCGGTTTTGGATTCGCCTGAATCTCGCCGAACGAGCCAAGATCCCGGACCGTCGAGTTTAGCCGTCGTCCACGCCAGTGGGTAGTGCGGGCGATGGTGCGGATAAATCGCAGAGCCGGACCCGCATCCGGCGTCTGATCCCTCTCCCTTTCAGTCAGGGCGAGGGATCAGAAAAGGCCGCCGTCACCCGCGCGTCACGATGCTCGCGAAAAAGAACCGCAAGCATCGCGCCGCATCGCCCTCTCCCGGACGGAGAGGGTATCCAAGCAGAGGCGTGCGAAGACGGGTCTGTCGCGACGCGCCCTTACGAATTGAGTCTGCCTTCGTAGCGGAGATCGCGACACATCACGCAACAAACGAGGCACGGTATCAAGTCGCACCGGCTTAAGCCGGTGCGGGGTTACAGGCTGACGCCTGTGCCACAAATCCAATTCAGGGTCACTGTCCTCGCGCGGAGATGGGCTCCCTTCCGCCCGGACGTTCTGAGGCTGAGGGCGCATGCGCCCCAGCCGTATCGCCAGCGTTGCGCGCGACGACCGCAACTCCAGTCACCTCGAACCCTTCCGCGCGAATCGCCGCCATCGACAGCGCCAGCGTGATTCGTCCGCCGTCGCGCCGCATCCGGACCGCCTCAAACGGCGCAACTTTCTCGCCGCGCATCACGCGCGCATACAGGCGCCGGGTCTCCGTGCGGAGGCTGGCAGGCAGCAGCTTGTCCGAATCCTCGCCGACGATCTCCTCGGAGCTGTAGCCATAAATCCGTTCCGCCCCGGTGTTCCACGCGATGATTTTGCCCCCGCCGTCGATTCCGTAAATTCCCTCGTCGATCGCGCTGACCACAGACGCGATCAGCTCGTAATGATCCTCGCGTCGCTTGGTTTCCAGCGCGGTTCGAATCACTGCCACCAGATTCTCGAATCCGTCCGGCTTCAGCATGTAGTAGAACAGGCCGTACTTGAACGCCTCGGCAACTACTTCCTCGCCGCCGTTTCCAGTCAGGAAGATAACCTTGCACCGCGGCCATCGCTTACGCACTCGTTGCAGCACCGAGAGCCCATCGCCCCATCCGAGCCAATAGTCGGTGATCACGACGTCTATATTCTCGCGCCGCAGCGCGTCGTTGAATTCAAATGCCTCGCCCGCGATCAGAATCTGCTCGCCGGGAAAGGCGTGCTGAATCCTCCGCTGCATCACCATCCGATCGGTAACACTGTCTTCCACCAGCAATAGATCCATCGGTTCCTCTCGCATTGGGTTCGCGGGCGCGTCTGCATCATGCGAAGCGATACGCCACTGTTTTGGGACCCAAGTGAGCAAACGATGTGCCCGTGACCGCGAGAGCATCGCGTCTGGAGCATCGGCCCGCCTCGGAACGCGTGCGGATGTCCTGGCGCACGATAGACTACGCCGCAGACAGCTTGCGGAGGTGCGCCGGTGACACATCGGCGCAAAGGTGTCGCAGATCGCTACGCTTTTTTCTCAAAACTGGACATTCTCACATGTCCCACATTTTCGATTTTTGGCGTCGGCTATCCCGTCCCAGTCGCCGCTTGGGCCTCCCGCAGCAATTATGGAACTGACGGCAGGATACTGGGCATCTGATGCGTAAACTTGCGGCGCTATCTTGTCGAATGCACCCATATACACGGTGCCACGCAGTCTGGCGGCGATGAATTGTGGCGCATCGAAGCCACAGGGTGTGGAGTTTCTCCCCGCATTCTCTACCGAAAATGGCTTATACGCTCAAATATTAGCTTGGCACAGAGCGTGCTGGTCCGAAATAGCTTCGCAGTGACGAATCTCCGCGCTTGCGGCTTAAACGCCGCCTGCGTAAGCGCGGCTTTTGACTGGCCACTTAGGGCTTTCAGACTGGGGAGGATGACAGCCAATGGACGTTCAGATCGAGAAACAGGAGCAGCTTCCCGTACAGTCTCGTGACCCGCTGCGTGCGGAGTGCGACCGGCCCGATCCGTGGTTGAATGTCGGCTTCGCGCCCGATTTTCTGGTCCCATCCCAATTCTATGATTTGACCCGCAGGCGCAGCGGCCTCGACGGTGAGACTCGCCTGGTCTATGCGGTGCTCGAAGATGCCGTGCGATGCTACGTCAAACATGCCGGCGCTACCCATGGGATGCGGCGCGCATTGTTCGACGAAGTCGAGGGATGGTTCCACGCGCAAACGATGGCGGGACCGTTCTCCTTCGCCTATGTATGCGACGTGCTCGGCGTCGACCCCGATTTCCTGCGCTCTCAGCTCGCTTCTCTTGGACCCGAGGATCTGCCAACCAAGCAGATGCGTTCTGTGGGACGCCGTCATGTCGTCCGCTCAGGGCGGAGAAGCTCAGGCCGTAACCGCGCGAGCACTCGTCAGGCAGCCGCCGACTAGCGGCGAGCTCGCTTTTCGCGCGAGCGATCGTATGCACTATTGCGCGTATGCGCGATGTCGCGTTTGTGCGCCGGAATCGCTGAAAAAATTATCGGACCCCGCTTTCGTTTTGGCCTATGCTTATCATAGGCGAAGATTGCCAAAGGAGTTCGATAATCATGCGAAAGCTTTCCGGCGCGGTTCCAATTCTGCTTATCCTGGGCGCGCTAACATTGGTGCCGGCCTGCGCTTCACAGCAGGCTGAAAACACCACCAACGCGGTCACTAACACAACCGCCGATACCACCAGCTCGCTGTTCAGCGGAATCGAATCGGTCATCCTGTATCCTTTTCGGCTCATCGGAGATCTGTTTTCTTAAGATTGCGCTCCACTCTCTTGTGGGTCGTCGCGATCATTCCGCGCCGGCCGATTTCGTTTGAGCGCACCGCATCGATATTGCTAAATCAAACCTGACTGGACCGGGCGACGCCCTCCGTTCTGCGCGCCCGCGCTGCCGGCCGGGACGGGAGAAATAACGTGGTCGAAACGACCGAGACCCAGCACGCCGTGGCGGGTACGACGCTCACAATGATCCGCGGCGGCTCCGGCAAGCCGCTTCTGGTTTTTCACGACGAGCTTGGCTACCCCGGCTGGACCGCGTGGAACGAAAGCCTGGCGCACGAACGAACCCTGCTGATTCCGCTTCAACCCGGCTACGGCAAAACGCCACGCCTGGACTGGATTCGCAGTTATCGCGATCTGGGCGGTTTCTACGCGCAGGTGCTGCGCGAGATGCGGCTGGACCCGATCGATGTGATTGGATTTCGGCGGGCGGGTTTATCGCGGCCGAGATGGCGGCGGCGGACCCGAAAATTTTCTCGCGGATGATCCTGGTCGCGCCGATGGGCATCAAGCCGGCCGCGGGCGAGATCCTGGACTTCTTCGCGATGACTATCCGCCGCCATCTGCGCGCGACCGTCGCCGATCCGGCAGGCACGCCTGAGTTCACGAAAATATACGGCGGTGAAATGACACCCGAACAGTTCGAGCTGTTCGAGGACGCCCGTTCCGAAAGCGCGCGGATCGGATGGGAGCCGTACATGCACGACCCCAGCCTGCCCCATCTGCTGCACGGCGTGAAAATCCCGACACTGCTTATCCGCGGGACGCGCGACAACGTCGTGCCGTCGGGATGTATCGACGGCTACCGCGCGGCGATCGCCGGCGCGCAGGTCGCGCAGATCGAAGGCGCGGGGCATCGGCCGGAGATAGAAAACTCAGTCGAGTTCGAGCGTATAGTCACTCGATTCCTGGCCGCATAGCCATTGGCAAGTGGAGCCGCGGAAATGAAGATAGGATATTTCACCGAACGTCCGGCCAGGTGGGTTCCCGAGGACGCGATCCTCAAGAACGAGGCGTATTTCGCGGTCTCGAACAGGTATTTCGACCGCGAGCAGGCGGCCACCGACTATAATTATTATCTCGACGAGAACTGCTACGCTGAGGAGCTCGGCTACGATATCGTCGCGCTGAACGAGCATCACGGCAACCCGTTCTGCATGGGCAGCGTGATGAACGTCGAGGCGGCGATCCTCGCTCGCATCACCAAGCGGGCGAAGATTTGCCTGATCGGCAATCCGCTCCCGGTGATCAAGCATCCGCTCCGGATGGCCGAAGAGCTGGCCGAGATCGATCTGATCTCGCGCGGACGGATGATCACCGGATGGGTTCGCGGCGCGGGCTCGGAGCAGTTCTTCAACAACGCCAATCCCGCCTACAACCGCGAGCTGTTCAACGAGGCGCACGATTTTATCGTGCAGGCGTGGACGCGGCCCGGTCCGTGGCGCTACGAGGGCAAGCATTTTCATTATCGCCACGTAAATCCGTGGGCGTTGCCGTACCAGAAACCGCATCCTCCGTTCTGGATTCCCGGAGTGATCAGCCCCGAAACCGCGAAATGGTGCGCCGAGCATCGCTATCCGTATATCGGACTCGGCACCGCGCTCGGACCAACCGCCGACCTGTGGGATTTTTATGCCGACGAGGCGCGCAAGCAGGGCTATCAGGCGGGCCCGGAAAATTTCGGCTACGTGATTCCGACCTTCGTCGCCGAGACAGACGAGCGCGCGCAGGACCTAGGCCGCGGCTTCGTCTACGGCGGTGGGCAAAATGCATTCTCGCGCACCGAGCACACGCTCCCGCCCGGCTACAATTCGAAGGAGGCGACCCGACGCCTCGCCAAGCAGCCGCAGGGAAGCTGGCTCGGAGTAAGCGGCGACAAGCTGCGCGGCCATACCGAGGAATCCCAGCAGGTCGATTACGACGAAGTCCGCCGCAAGTTAGCCGCCGGCCTTCAGAAAGCGCAAAAATCGCTGACGATAGTAATCGGCAGCCCCAAGACGGTAATTCCAAAGTTCAAAACGATCCTGAACGTGCTCCGCCCAGGCGCTCTGATTATTTTCAGCGTGCAAGGACAGGTGAGCAATCAGGATCGCCAGACCAGCATGCGCCTGATCGCGCAAGAGGTAGTCCCGGCGCTCCGCGAATACGCCCGCGAGATCGATCTCCCCGACGCCTTCGAACGAGTCCCCGGCTCAGTAAAGCTCCAATCCGGCACCAGCCGAATCCCGGTAGCCGATCGCGCCCCGTTGAAGGAGTTGGGAATTTTGTAACGAAAGCGCCGACACTGACGATCTGATCGCTGTTTATCTTTGTCAATCTGACGGTCGTCGATCTGAGTGCGTCCTCAGATCTTTGTGTGTCATTCCCGCGCGTGGCTGCCGCGCGAGGAATCCCTGATTCGCTTCAACTGTTACCCTCCGATGCATCCACGAACTTACTACGTCTACCTCATGAGCAGCCTCTCGCGGACTCTCTATGCCGGCGTAACCAATGATCTCGAACGCCGCGTGCAGGAGCACAAGGACGGCTCTTCCCGTTCTTTCACTGCCCGATACAAGATGAACCGCCTCGTGTACTTCGAGGAGTTCGCCGATATCCGAGAGGCAATATCTCGCGAGAACCAACTCAAACAAATGGCGCGTAAAAGCAAGATCAAGCTGATCGAGTCGATGAATCCGATTGGCGCGATCTGAGCGATGAATGAAAACTCGGGATTCCTCGCGCGCGGCAGCCACGCGCGCGGGAATGACAGAAAGGGCCTTCCCCCCATTTGAACTATCCGGAACCAAAAAACACGCCTGAACAGTTCAGCCCGGCAAACCTTGAATCTCGCCGCCGGACCTAATAGGCGTTAGTGTTGCTATGAGCGACATAGAATCATTCCGAAAAGAGACTCGCGCGTGGCTCGAATCCAACTGCCCGCCCGAGATGCGCAAGCCCGCGCAATCCGAAGACGACACCTGCTGGGGCGGCCGCCGATGGAAATTCCAATCCGAAGCGCAGCGCCTGTGGCTCGAGCGGATGGCCTCCAAAGGATGGACCGTCCCCGAATGGCCGCGCGAGTACGGCGGCGGCGGCCTCTCCCGCGACGAGGCCAAAGTCCTGCGCCAGGAGATGCGCGCGCTCGGATGCCGCTCGCCGCTCGACAGCTTCGGCATCTGGATGCTCGGGCCGGCGCTGCTCAAGTACGGCTCCGAAGAACAGAAGCGCGAGCATCTGCCGAAAATCGCGCGCGGCGAAATCCGATGGTGCCAGGGCTATTCCGAGCCCGGCTCCGGCTCCGACCTCGCCTCGCTCCAGACGCGCGCCGAGGACAAGGGCGATCACTACATCATCAACGGCTCGAAAATCTGGACCTCGTACGCCGACAAGGCCGACTGGATCTTCTGCCTCGTCCGCACCGATCCCGCCGCGCCCAAACACGAAGGAATCAGCTTCATCCTCTTCGATATGGAGAGCGCCTGGCGTCTCGACCAAGCCGATCACGCTGATCTCCGGCGCGTCGCCGTTCTGCCAGACCTTCTTCGACGACGTCCTGGTGCCGAAGGCGAACCTCGTCGGCAAGCTCAACAAGGGATGGGAGATCGCGAAGTACCTGCTGACCCATGAGCGCGACATGATCGGCGGGATGGGCCAGACCTCGGAAAACCGCTCGCTCGGACAAGCCGCGACCGAGACCGTCGGCGTGGAAAACGGGATCCTCGCCGATCCGGTTTTGCGCAGCCAGATCGCCGCGTTCGAAATCGACGCGTGGGCCTTTCGCCTCACGATGGAGCGTGTCGGCGACCTAGCGAAAGCCGGCCAAGCGCATCCTGCCGTATCGTCGCTGCTCAAATACTACGGCACCGAGCTCAACAAGCGGCGCAACGAGCTGGTGATGTCGGCGGGCGGCGTGAACGCTCTCGAATGGGAAGGCGAGCGCTCGCACAACGGCGCCACCGCGCGCGCATGGCTGCGCTCGAAAGCAAATTCGATCGAAGGCGGCACCAGCGAAGTCCAGCTAAACATAATCGCCAAGCGCATCCTCGGTTTGCCCGACGCGTAATGACTCTCTTGTGTCATTCCGAGCGCGAGCGGGCGATGCATGTCGCGTCGTGCGCGCCACGTCGAACGGCAAGCGTCGCGAGGAATCTCGCCCTGCGTACTTGCAGACGCTCCCCGCTGGATTACGCAGTAACACACGAGTCCTAATCGCAAAAAACACCTATCGCACCCGGATTTTCTGAAATGCCACTAGTCCTGAACGACGAACAGACCATGCTCCGCGACAATACGCGCGGCTTCCTCTCCAAGAACGCGCCCGTCGCGCATCTGCGCCAGCTCCGCGACTCTCGCGACAAGACCGGATTCTCGCGCGAGCTTTGGAAAGAGATGGTCGCGATGGGCCTGTCGGGAATCCTGGTGCCCGCCGATTACGGCGGACTCGGACTCGGTAATGTTGAAGCCGGAATCGTGATTGAAGAACTCGGGCGCAATCTCACTCCGTCGCCGTTTCTTTCGGCCGCCGTCATCGCCGCGACCGCGCTTACGCACGCTGGCAGTGAAAAGCAAAAACGCGAATACCTGCCGCGCATCGTCAGCGGCGATCTGATCGCGACGCTCGCCGTCGATGAGACCGCGAAGCATCGTCCGGAAAAAATCGCGCTGAGCGCCACCCGCTCCGGAAACAACTTCATCCTCGACGGCGAAAAGATCTTCGTCCTCGACGGCCATGTCGCCGATCTACTGATCGTCGCGGCGCGCACCTCGGGCGCATCGGGCGATCGCAAGGGAATCACTCTCTTCCTCGTCGACGCGAAAGCAAAAGGCGTATCCGCCGAGCGCATCGAGACGGTCGATAGCCATAACGCCGCGCGCATCCGCTTCAGCAAAGTGAGCGTCGGCGCCGATGCGGTGCTCGGCGAGATCGACGCCGGATGGAAACCGCTCGAAGGCGCGCTAAACGCGGGCCGTGCCGCAGTCGCCGCCGAGCTGACCGGACTCGCCGACGAAGCGTTCGCCCGCACCGTCAGCTATCTGAAAGAGCGCAAACAGTTCGGCAAGGTGATCGGACAATTCCAGGCACTGCAGCATCGCGCCGCCGTGCTCTACTGCGACCTCGAACTCACGCACGCGGCGGTCTTGAAGGCGCTGCAAACCCTCGACGAGTCATTCGACACCGCCGGCGCGATCGTCTCGGTCGCCAAGGCTAAGGCCGGCGCCACCGCGGCGCTCGCGGTGCAGGAAGGCGTGCAGATGCACGGCGGAATCGGGATGACCGATGAATTCGACATCGGATTGTTCATGAAGCGGGCGCGCGTCGGGCAGGAGCTTTTCGGCGACACGAATTTTCACGCCGACCGGCTCGCCCGCATGAACCGCTACTGATGAGCGCGGGCTTTCAGTCCCGCGGCTTCCTGGACAGCGCCGAGCTCTACGACGCGATCTACCATTTCAAAAACTACGCGCGCGAATGCGAGCATCTGCGCGGCGTGATCGATGCGGCCGTTCCCGGCGCGCGCACTCTCCTCGACGTCGCGTGCGGCACGGGCGCGCACTCGCAATTTCTGAAAAATTATTACGCGGTTGACGGGATCGATCGGAACGAAGATTACCTGCGCGCCGCGCGGACGAAAAATCCTGCCGGCAGTTACTCGCGCGCCGACATGACCGGTTTCGATCTCGGCCGCACCTACGACGCCGTCACCTGCCTGTTCAGCGCGATCGGATACGTCGGCACGCTCGAGCGCCTGAATCGCGCGGTCTCCGCGATGGCGCGGCACGTGCGCCCGGGCGGTGTCCTGATCATCGAGCCGTGGCTGACTCACGACGCGTGGAAACCCGGAGGGCAGTTCATACATTCCGGACAACTTCCCGACGGACTCGTGTGCAGGATGAGCCACAGCGGCCAGGAAGGGAATCTATCGGTGCTGCAACTGCACTATCTGCGCGGCACCGTCCGCGGTATCGAGCATTTCAACGAACGGATGGAACTCGCGCTCTTCACCCGCGATGAAATGACCGCCGCCTTCGATGCAGCCGCGATGGCAGTCACATACGAGCCCGAGGGCCTGATGGGGCGCGGACTGTACATCGCGCGCCATCGTACGTGATCTGGCTATATGGCGACCGATTGCGCGGGCGGTGCGAATTGTTCCTGCTCGCGCTCGAGGGGCCGCACCCAAAGCATCGCGAGCGCGCAGATGATGAGCATCACGATGAAAGCCGTGATCGCGAGCGCGTAGCTGCCGGTCACGTCGAAAATTCTTCCGGTCGCGATCGGGCTCGCGAATGCGCCGAAGGTGTAGAATACTCCGGTGATTCCTAGCACCGAGCCGAGCCGCTTGACCCCGAGCGACTCGATCATCACCAGCGGCATCTGCACCGCGAACGCACCCGCCGCGAATCCTCCCGCGACGATATTCAGTCCGAGCGCCAGCACGTGCGAAGCACCCAGCATCCCGAACATCCCGGCCGTCGCGCCCGCGAACGTGATCACCATAGCGGCGCGAGCGCCGGCGCGGTCGGCGAGCGGACCGCCGAGCAGCGTGCCCGCGGTCGTTCCGATCAGGTAAAGGCTCACCGCGGTCGCGGCGAGTGTGGGCGTATAACCGATTCCCGTCAGGTAGGCGATAAAATGCGCGCCCATCCCGGTCGTCAGACCAGCGAGCGCCTGCACCAGGCAGATGAGCCAGAACGAGCGCGTGCGGCGCGCCTGCGCGAGCTCGAGTCCGGGCAGCACGAGCGGCGCGGCGGCGCGAGCGCGCGAATCCGCATCGCCGCGGCCGCGCGCGATGTTGCGCGCATCGGCGGATTTGGTGGTCTGCACGAAAATCAGGATCGACGGAACCACGACCAGCAGGATCGGAAGCGCGAGCACGATATATCCGAAGCGCCAATCTCTCGCTTGAATCGAGTAACTGGCGATCATCGTCATCGCGGCGCCGCCAAGCGTCGCGCCGGAAAATGCGATCCCCATCGCAAGTCCGCGCCGCGCCTGAAACCATCCCGCAATAATCAGGGTGGTAGGAATCGTGGTCGAAGCGCCAACGCAGATCCCGAACAGCCCGTTGATCACGAGAAACTCGGAAAAGGTCGTGGCCTGGCTAAGCCCGAGCCACAACAGACCCACGATCGCGGCGCCGACGATCATCATTTTCTTGGGATTCACGCGGTCCGCGATCATCCCGATGAGAGGTCCCGCCGCGCCGCCGGTAATCCATCCGATCGAAACCGCGACCGAGAGCTTCGCGCGGGTCCATCCAAAGGTCTTGAGCACGGGGACGAAGAACACCGCGCCGCAATTGATTCCGCCCCAGATGAAAAACATCGTGACGAAAATCGCGCCAACGATGATCCATCCCTGCCGTTCCCGAATCGTCATGCGGCTCCCCGCGCAAGCCTTCGCCCACGCGGACCGGATAGTAGCACGGGTCCCGCAAAGCGCCAGCCAGCGGAATCAAGCGCGGCACTCTGATCAGAGCATCGCTTCGATCAGGCTGGGGCCCGGCTCCTTGAGCGCGCGTTCCAGATGCTTCACGAGGTCATCGGCGGTCTCGACGCGAACGCCCGGCACTCCGAGGCCGCGCGCGAGATCGGTCCATCGGATTTCTGGCGGATGCAACTCGGTCAGGCTGCGCGCTTGCCGTCCCGGCTCGGTGTTGCCCGCGCGCGCCGCCTCGATCTGCAAAATCCGGTAGGCGCGATTCGAGCAGACAATCGTGGTGACGTTCAGTTGCTCGCGCGCCTGCGTCCACAGTGCCTGCACCGTGTACATCCCGCTGCCGTCGGCTTGCAGAGCGATCACGCGCCGATCGGGACACGCTACCGCGGCGCCGGTCGCGGTTGGAAAGCCCTGCCCTATTGCGCCTCCAGTGAGCGCGAGGCACGTATGCGGCCGCGCGCCGGCAGCCATCGCGCCGTACGGACCGCCCGAGGTCGCGCCTTCATCGACGACGATCGCGTCGTCAGGCTGAAGCGCCGCGAGCGCCGCCCCGAGGCTCGCGGGATCGAGTTTCCCGCTCGGCAGGGCGGAACGCTTCGCCGTCACCACCGGAGCCTCGGCCGGCGCGCCGAGAGAGCGCGCGAGTTCGTCGAGCGCACCGGCGATATCTTCCTCGGGCCGCGCGAGCGTCTCGAGCGCGCAGCCTTCGGGGACGAGCCGGCTCGGGATTCCCTGATAACCAAAGAACGCGACTGGATCCTTCGCGCCCGCGAGCACGACAAATTCGTTTCCGGTCAGCGCCTTGATCGCCTGCTCGGGAAAATACGGCAGACGCTCGGGTGACGGAATTCCCGCGCCGCGCTCGATTCGCGCGGCGAACGTTTCAACCATCAACTTGCATCCGCTCGTTGCCGCAACGCGCGCGGCCGCGCGCAACCCTTTCTCGGACAGCGCCGCGCCGCCGAGCAGGATCGTGAGCGGGCGCTTGCGCCGCAGAAATTCCGCGATACGCTCGATCGTTTGTCCCGCCACCGCGGCACGCTGCACGGGAACTCGGGGCTGCGCCGGGCTGTCGGCCGGATCCCACTGGCAATCGGAGGGAACGATAAGCGTCGCCACCTGGCCCGGCGGCTTGAGCGAGGCGGCGATGGCGTCGGCCATGTCGCCGCCGAGCGCGAGCGCCGATTTGCTCGAGCGCACCCATCCGGACATCGGCGATGCGAGCGAGACGATATCGCTTGCGAGCGGAGCGTCGGCGAACGCATGCCAGGTGGCGTGATCGCCGACCACGTTCACCAGCGGCGTATTCGCGCGGCGCGCGTTATGCAGATTAGCCAGTCCGTTGGCAAGGCCAGGTCCAAGATGCAACAGCGTAATCGCGGGCTTGCCGCTCATCCGCGCGTATCCGTCGGCCGCGCCGGTGCATACGCCCTCGAACAGCGCCAGCACCGCGCGCATCCCGGGCGCGGAATCGAGCGCCGCAACGAGAGGCATCTCGGTGGTTCCAGGGTTGGCGAAGCAGACGCCCACGCCGGCTGCGACCGCAGTGCGAATCAGGCTCTCTGCGCCATTCATCAGTCTTCGCTCCTTCGCGAGTCCGAGCCTAGCGCGACGCGCCTTACTTCGGCGGTGTCGCTGCCGAGGTGGCCCACCTGATGCGCGGGCGCAGGCGCCTCGACCACGCGGTTCGCGAGCCGCCCGAGTCCGGTGACTTCGACCTCGATCAGGTCTCCGACGTTCATCGGGCGCGAATTCTTCGGCGTGCCGGAAAGGATCACGTCGCCGGGAAGCAGAGTGATATATCGGGACAGGTCGGCGAGTATATAGTCAATTGGAAATAGCATTTCCGATACCGGGCCGTCCTGAACTATATTTCCATTTATATAAGTATGTACTGATGATTTGCGGATATTAACGCCACTGACTATTCCCGGACCGATCGGACAGAAGCCGTCCTGTCCCTTCACCCGCAGCATCGAGCCCGCGTCGGTGCCGCGAAAGTCCTGGCATCCCACGTCGTTGGCGGGCGCGAAGCCGGCAATATAGTCCCACGCGTCGGCGCGGCCGACGTTGCGCATCGGCTTGCCGATAATCACCGCGACTTCTCCTTCGTAGTTGAGGTACTTGGCACCAGCCGGACGGCTGAGCGACCCGCGATGCGAGTTCAGCGCGGTGACCGGCTTCTGGAAGTAGGTCGGCGTTTCGATCGCCGGTGCGCGGAATTCCACCCGCCGCGATTCGTAATTCAGATGGATGCAAAGAATCTTGCTCGGCGCGCAAGGCGGCAGATAGGTCGCCTCGGCGTCGGCGATCGTGCGCCCATCGCCGAGAATCAGGCGATCATGCTCGGGCCGCACCCATTTTGGCTGTCCCTCGTGCAATACGCGGCGCCATTCCTGGCGCGGTCCATCGAGTACGCTCATTTCTTCTTCTCCTGCCTGCTCTCAAGCGCTCTCTTGCGCGGGTTCATGATTTCCGCAAGCTGCAATTCGATCATCTGCCGAAGCGACGGCCGTTGTCCACCGGGCGACGGGGCGCCGCCGCCCAGCCATATGACCATAAACGAGAAGTAGAGTGCGAACAGGTTGAAGCCGAGCAACTCCGCGTCGACGCGCGCCGCAATTTCACCGCGGCGCTGCGCGCGCTCGACCAGTTCCTTCATTTTCGTGAAGTAGCTCGCCATCACGGCGTCGGCGCCATGACGCCCGTCGCGAACGAACGCGAGTTCGCGGGCGAAAATCCGGGCCAGTTCGAGCTCGCGCTGATTCTGCGCCAGCATCGCGTTGAACACGTGCATCGCCTGGTTCAGAAATCCGGACTTGGGCGCCGTCGCAAAAGCGCGATCGATCGTCCGCCCGAAATCGTCCTGGAACACCATCACGAGCAGTTGTTCTTTCGAGCTGGCGTGGAAGAACAACGTGCCCTTGCCGACGTCGGCCAGCGCCGCAATCTCGCCGGTGGTGGTCGCCTCGAATCCTTTGGCCGAAAAGAGCGTCCGTGCCGCGCGGATCAGGCGCTCGCGCTTGTCTTGCTTATTACGCTCGGCGCGGCCGACCTCACGCAATGTAGCGGCGGCCGGCATCAAGATACCGTCGCGTCCGCAACCGGCGCCGCGCTTGCGAGGCCTGATTCGGCTCGAATCAGATCGTCCATCATGCGATGGAACTGCGCGAGGCCGCTGTCGATCGCGATCGTCACCATCTTCGAATCGGGCGCGAGGTTGATATTTCGCTGCTGAGCTTCGATCATCGTGCGGTCCTCGTTGAACGCCTTGAGCCCCAGATTATATAACGCATCGATAAGCTCGGCCTCCTTGATCCACGGTCCGTACGCGAAAATATAGCACGCGCGATCGTCGGTCAGCGGGGTCACCGCCTGGCAAGTGAACTGGCGATGCAGCGGCTCGACCTCGTGCGGCTCACCGTCCGGAAACTTGCGCGCCGTTCCTTCCGGATAAAAATCCGCGCCCAATAGAAAGATGCCGGGAACCACAAAGTCGTAGGTCTGCCAGATATCGGTCCGCGCGTTTCGAATCGAGGCCATCATCTGGGACGGTCCGCTGCTGATCCAGTTCTGAACCCTGATGCCGCGAGGCATCCGGGTAATAACCGGGCGAGAAGTGCCCTCGGGAGTCAGAGTAGCGCCGAGGCTGTTTCGATGCAGGAATGCGATATGCGATAGATCAAGCAGGTTGTCGTTAATCAGATTGTAATTGGCGGCGTAATCCATCCGGCCCGGCTTCATCGCCCATCGCGGATCGTCAACTCCGACAAAGTCTGGAATCAGAGTTTCATCGCAGATTTGAGCATCGCCCATCCAGATCCACGCGACTGAGTATTTGTCGACGATAGGATAGGAACGAACGCACGCCTGAGGCGGAATCTTCGCCTGTCCCGGAATCTCGATACACTTGCCCGAAGGCGCGAATTTGAGCCCGTGGTACATGCATCGGAGAGCGTCGCCCTCGAGGCGCCCTATCGATAGCGGTGCGAACCGATGACAGCATCGATCCTGCAGCGCGACCGGAGCGCCGTCACCAGTGCGATAAATCACGATCGGCTCGTTCAGAATCGTGACCGCTGTGAGCCGTTCCGGCT
Organism: uncultured delta proteobacterium; assembly: GCA_963801665.1. Lineage (GTDB taxonomy): Bacteria > Desulfobacterota > Binatia > Binatales > Binataceae > JBARDN01. The sequence goes on from CAWDFL010000004.1 coordinate 434,465, forward strand.
CGAAGTCTTTGGTCCATCCGGCTGCATACCAGCAATTCTTGACGAACATCAGGCACCCCTCCTCCGCTAATTTGGCGCTGCGCGCGTTCGATCTGATCGGGGGGTACCACAAGAAACTGACCACAGTCAACTTTGACCGAGGCCGAGAATTTCAGCCGCGCCTAGCGAACGCGGTTCAATCCGGATTCGGAGGCGGAAAGCACGGCACCGTTTTCACGAGAACGTATTCGTATGACCGATCGTTCCAATTGAAGCTGCCGGTCGGCGCGCCGAAGAAAGTGGTGAGCGACGTGCGATGGTCCTGCTGCGACCACGATTCGTTTTTTTCAGGGGCGTACGCCATGTAGACGCTCGCGGCGGGCGGAACCTCGGGTGCGAGAGGAGGATCGAATTTCATCTGGAGGAAGTTAACCGCGGGACGCCATCCGTCGGCGCCCGTGTCGTCATCGACGATCGGTTTCCACTGTACCTGCTCGAGGTCCGCGTCGGGACGCAGCTCGCGATACTCGGGGGCGCCCGCGGCGCTCATCCGCAACTCGATCAGACCGGGAGGCTCGTGCTTTAGCTCGCCGCAGGTGCCGGGCGCGGAGTCGTCGGGCGCGTTGGGATCGTCGGGCTTCGGGGCCTCGGCGACCCGCATGATACTGGCGGTGCTCTGAATCATTCCGGACGCCGTCGTCTCGGCGCCTTCAACCATAAGCGGGTACATCTGAGCCGCGGCCAGAAAGCATCCCGACGCCGAGAGCGCTGCGGCGGCAGCCGCGAGAAGTATCGCGACGCGCGAGAGAACCTGCGCGGCGCGGGCAAGTTCCTCCACCATAGCCCATCCACCCGGAGGGGAGCATAGCACGGCGCCGGGGCCGAGGCTTGATAGCCGCGAGCCATCGCGACGCGATTTGACAGCAGTGAAAGTGGGCCGTAGGATTCGCGGCAGAGCGGGCGTAATTCAGTGGTAGAATGCCAGCTTCCCAAGCTGGACGTCGCCGGTTCGACCCCGGTCGCCCGCTCCACGACTTCCCCTTTTAGAATCAGCTATTTGTGAAGATCGGCGCGTCGCGCCGCGAGCGCTCGGAGCGCTCGCGGCAGCCATTTTCAGGCTAATTTCAGGCTTTTTTGACGGGAACTTGGCGGAAAGCTGGTGAGCTAGAGTGCCAACGCGCTCGGGCTTCCGCTGCCACCGCGCATAATGCCGGATGACCATTTCGAGATTGGTGTGACCCATCTGATGCGACACGTACTGCGGGTTCTCTCCGCGCGAAAGTTGTAGCGCTGCGAAAGTGTGCCGGCATTGATAAAGGTTGCGGTGCCGCAGCGAAGCCTTCACGAGAATTCGTTTCCAGTTGCGCTCGCGGAAGTTCGTGAGATCGAGCGGACCTTCATCTTCGTTGAGGAACACGAGCTCGCCTCGAAGCTGAGTGCGAGTGCGCTGCTCCTGCAGCTCGTCAACAACCAGCGCGAGCATGTCCACCTCGCGCTCGCTCGACGCGTTCTTCGGAAGGCCGATTCCGGAGAAGCGATGGATGCTGCGCCGAATCATGAGTTGCTCGCGATCGAAATCAACGTCTTGCCAACGAAGCGCCAGCGCCTCGTTAGGACGTAGGCCGCAGAAGATGAGCACAGCGAGCAACGTACGATCCTGGCCGGTCGCTCGATCGATGATCCTCTCCGCCTCTTCGAGCGTGAACGGGTCGACGTCGCCCTTTGGCTCGCGCAGGTTCTTTATATAAGGCATCGGGTCTTCCGCGATGAGCTTGCGACGTTTCGCGATTGAGAAGATCGTTCGCAGTCGAGCGATCATCATGTTGATTCGCCGCGGTCCGATCTGTGGACCGTTCAATCCCTTCCGCTTCATCAGTTCGCCGAGAAAACGGTTGATGTCACCGTCATCGGTCTGGTCGATCGGTTTCTGCGCGAGCGGTGCGGGCAGGAGCAGCGCTTTGATGAGGCGGTCGTAATCGTATGCCGTCGCTAAGGTGAGCACCGTTCGTCGCTCTTCGAGCCACGATTCGGCGAACTCGCCGAGCGTCGGCGTCTGTGGCTTTTCTTCCTGGGATGTTGCGGGAATCGGCTGCGGGGTTAGACCGAAATGCGCGAGTCTCGGGCTCTCTGGAAATCGCGCGGCGTAGTCGAACTTTCCGCTCGCCAGTTCGCCCTCGATTTCCTTCAGGGTGCGAGCCGCAGTGCGCCGATTGTCGCGATTGTCGTCGAGGTCGAGATACTCGCGGCAGCGCTCGCCGCGATAACGAAACCCGACCAGCAGCCGCCCGCGATTGCTTTCAAGCCACGCCATTTGTGCCCCTCCTCATCACCGCCGCCTCAAAGGTGGGCCAGTGAATCACGACCTTGCGTCCGACATGACAGATGCCCTCGCGCGGTCCAAGTCGGCCAAGGCTGATCCAATTATAAATCGTTTTCACGGCGAGGCGCGAACGATCCGCGGTCTCGGAAATGTTGAGATAGTCGCGCGTCTCTGGGCTGGGGGGAACTTGAACATCCGGCATTTGCGGAGTCCTCTTGATTTGGTGTGTCCACCGCCACTCCGCCACACCGCTGCCGGATCGCGTTAGTGCAATTCGGGGACCTTCCGGGAAGTCCGCGATCATGACTCTCGCAGCCCGCACCGGGAGCGGAAAAGTGTGCAGTGTGCAGATTTCGCACACACACTTTTGCTTCGAGTTCCCTCAGGCACCCGTTCCGATCACGACAGCTTCCGGGCCATACTTGGGAGCCAAAGGAACGACAAGTTTGGAGATTCCTGGAACTTATGCGATTGACGGCTGAAGACTTCCGGCGGCGGGTTGCGAACGTTTCGATAACACCGAGCGCACTTCGAAACCAAGGAAAGAGAGGGATCGTGAAAGCGGCCCGCGAGTTTCTCGGTGGAATGGATCTACGAGCGTTCGGCGAATCCGCCGATGAAGCAAGTTTCCAGCGTGAGCTGAATCAACAGACAGCGCTCCTAGCCAGCAGGATAGGAAGTTGGGGTGCGGCGCGGAAAGCGCTGAACATCTTCCTCTGCGAAGCTTTCTTTCACAGGATCTTGTTCAACAAGTACAAGCTCGGCCGAACAGCCGCCTTTCTCGAGGTCGCGCTGGACTCCGAGGTAGCGACTCGACTCCGGGGAGACGCAAGGAAGTGTGGCGAGCTTCTACCCGCGTTTCCCGGAGTGCGCAAGCTGAACGCCGAAACGAGTCAGCGGTACCAGGCTTTCGCCTCGCGCTTCGCTGTGCGGAACGGTTTCGAGCTCCGAATCGAGTTGGAAATCCTCTACTGGCGAGGCATTCCGACCTGACGACGCATCAGGTGGGAAAAGGAGGACAAAGGCCGGTCATCTCCGTGTGGATTCAGACTAATTGACCACCGAAATCATGGATCAGCATGGTTCTGGCGATGAGCTTCAATGGTGGAAGCCATCTTTCTACTCTGGATTGTGAGAGAGGATCGTCCGTCAAAATCAACTCTTCCATCTTTTGCAAAAGGGTATGCCCAATGTTGTCGCGAATCTCCTTCAGGTCTCCAAGGATCAAGTCCTCGAAACTTTTGGAGAGGGCCTCGGCGATGCCCAAGCCGTCTTCGATGATTTGTTGCTTGGGCAACTTTACTGGGAACACCGCTTCATAAAGCGAAACGGCGTCCTTGGGCGTCGGTGGGTAGATTTCGGCTGGTCCCGAATAGCTTCCGCCTGTTTTCTTCGCGTCGCGATCCAGCCGGATACGACGCGCCCGCAGGCTTTCAGCAATGCGGTAATAGCACAGAAACTGATATGCACTGCTTTCGCTGATAAGGGCTTCTCGGTAGAGGCTCGCATAAACGCGAAGCTCCTCTGTATAGGTGGCCTTCATGGAACCGGTGACGGTGATTTCGAGGAATGGGTTGCGATGTGTAAAGGTCAGAGCACCGTTCCGTTGCTCAATTGTATCCACTTGGTAGACGCGCAGAGGCACGTCGAACCGGAGAGACAAGAAGCTGAGGAAGCGGACGACAGCCTTGTATCCCTTGTGATATGCGTCCAGCGAATTAGCGGCCGTGCACATGAGTGACGCTTTAGCGAGTGCACCTGCCGCGTTCAATTCAAAGGTGCAGGGGATTTTTCACCACTCTCAAGAGTCGCGTTGATAGTGAATCCCGACGGCGGTCTGAGGTGGGATGTACCGGTCAAGTGATCGGACGATTTCGGCTGGTCCTCGGGAACGAGCCCATAACCCGGTTTGGCTAAAGTGAAAACGACGCGGTAATCGCCCGGCATGCCCTGCGGCGGGCTGCTGTTTCGCGGATCGCCCGGCTGAAATTCAGGAACGACATAATACCTGCCGTTCTGACCTGGGAGTCCGTGAACGGGGAGATTGAAGACGATACTGGGAGGTCCGGGGACACCCTTGCCGTGGCACTTCTTGTATTTCTTGCCGCTGCCACAGGGGCAAAATGAGTCTCTTCGGGGGGTGGTCATTCGGAGAACTTAACGTGGACGGTGCAGGCCAGTTTACCATTTGCTGACTCGGCTGAACGAGCGCAATCGCTTAAGGAACTCAAGCCGAGCCTCGCTCGTGCGATCCTGAGTTGGGTTCGACAGACTTGCCTCATCGCGGGACCCAATGGCGGACCGGCTTTAGAAGGAATTCCTCGACTGGAATCCCGTCGCCGCCCACGAGCAGCTGGCGCGTCGGCTTGAATGCTTCAGCAAAGGCCGCGAGGCCTGGGTGGGTATCGCGGCTGCGACTGCTCTTCACCTCGATCGCGGCAATCGCGCGCCCGGCGCGCGCGACGAAGTCCACTTCGCGGTTGCGCTCGCGCCAGTAGAAGAGCTCGCATTCGTCCACGGCCGCCGCGTTGGCTAGGTGCGCGCCGATGGCCGACTCGACCAAGCGTCCCCAAAACTCGCGATCCTCTTTCGCCTCCTCGAAAGAAAGCCCGGACTGGGCCGTCATCAGAGCGGTGTTCAAGACTTGGAGCTTGGGGCTTGACCCCTTCTGCCGCACAGGACGGCGGGCGAACTTGGAGAGACCGATGAGCAACCCGGCTCCGCCGAGCAAATCGAGATAGTGCGCGAGCGTCGTGGTATTGCCAGCATCGTGAAGCTGACCGAGCATCTTGGTGTAGGACAACACTTGTCCGGAATAGCGACAGCCCAGTTCGAACAACCGACGCAGAAGGGCGGGTTTGTCCACGCGAGTGAGCAACAGCACGTCCCGGGCGATCGTTGTCTCCACCAACGCGTCGAGGATGTAGCGGCGCCAACGCTCAGGTTCGCCGGCCAGCGGCGCGGCGCCCGGATAGCCTCCAAAGTACACATACTGGTCTACGGAAAAGTCGAACGCGGCCTGCATCTCGGCAAAGGACCAGTGAGGCAGATGAAGGACCTCGAAGCGGCCGGCCAGGCTCTCGGTGAGGCCCTGCTGCACAAGCAGCGGTGCAGAGCCGAGCAGCACCACCTTGATCCGACGCTTCGCGCGCGTGTCCTCGTCCCAAAGGCGTTTGACGGATTCCGACCAGTTGACCGCCTTCTGCACCTCGTCGAGAACGAGGATCGCTCCGCTCGGACCGGCGGAGAGGCGGGCAGCCTCCCATTGCTGCGCGATCCAGTCCGCGCCGCGAAGGGTGGGTTCGTCGGCACTGGCAAAACGGACGGGAACGGTGATGTCTTCGGTGACTTGCTGAACCAAGGTGGTTTTACCGACTTGACGTGCGCCGGCCACCACCTGGATGTGTCGCCGCGGTTCCCGGAGTCGGCGGGCGAGCTCGGCAGCTTGAGGTCGCCGAAACGGTTCTGCCGATTTGCTCATGACATTGAGTATTTTCACTCATTGTCCTGAGTAGCACAATAACCCGATCTTGTTTGTAGCCCTGCGTGTGGATCGAGCTGAGAGGGCTCGCCGCTTTCGTGTTTCTCCCCTTTCCCATGTTTGCGATTTTGCGTTTCGCGGTGGACAAATCGCGCGCGTTGTGCCTTGTTGGTCGGGCGCTTTAACGCGTGCTCCCGCGCCAGCGCGTGAGCACGGGTGAACTCTGGTTCACACGGTTCGAGGTCTCGCTGATGCTGACAATTTGTGCAGTCGGGCGTTAACTATCTGATTGACATCGTGAGGAAGCGTTAGGGATTCTCGATTTGAGGTGGTGGCGGACGCGGTAACGGAGAGACTCTGATGCTTGCGTCCAATGTTGTTTCTTGGCCGCTCGCAAGCGATTCTCCGCATTCAGGAGCTGATCGACAAGGCTGCGCGATCAAGCTCCACGGTCCTGATCATTGGCGAGAGCGGCGTTGGCAAGGATGTCGCCGCGAATGAGATTCACCGTCTTTCGGGCCGAACGGGGCGGTACCTTCCGAAAAACTGCGCCGCATTCGGAGAAGGTTTGATCGAAAGCGAACTCTTCGGACACGAGCGCGGTGCCTTCACTAGCGCGGTCGACCGGCGTCCCGGAATCTTCGAGCAGGCAAATGGCGGCACCGTTTTTCTCGACGAAATAACCGAGATGAAGCTGGAGCTTCAAGCGAAGCTCCTTCGCGTGTTGGAAGAGCGTCAGGTGACTCGCTTGGGCGGCCACACACCGATTCCGGTCAACGTCCGTGTGATCGCCGCTTCGAATCGTCCGATGCAAGAGGCGCTCGCGGTTGGAAAGCTGCGCCCCGATCTCTACTACCGACTCAAGGTCTTCCAGATCCCGATTCCTCCGCTGCGCGAGCGGCTCGAGGATTTGGAACTGCTGGTCGTGCACTTCATCGAGGAGATCAACCGCGAACAAAGCAGAGACGTGGAAGGCCTCGATAATGAGGCCCTTGTTTTTCTAAAGGCGCATACCTGGCCGGGCAACGTCCGCGAATTACGAAACGTAATCGAGCAAGCCGTGGTGATGCGAGAGCATGGCCGGCTCACACCTCGGGACTTACCGGACGAGATCTACAAAGAGAGGCACAAACCAGCATCGCTTACGTTGCACGTCGGCACGTCAATGCGAGAGGCGGAGCGTCAATTTGCCGCGCTAACGCTCGACGCGAACGACGGGAATCGTGCGCGAACAGCGCGCACCCTCCAAGTGTCCCGCAATCGGCTCTACGAGTTGCTCCCGGTGAATGGCGTCCCACCGCCAAACAATCGCCGTCCGTGAGGAGATCGACTTGAGATCGCGGGCTGTAGTCGACCTATTGATATGAGCGAGAATCGAAACCGAAACGGGATGCCGAAGGCCGGTGTCACGCTGACGCTCGACTGGGATTGGCCTGCACGCCCCGCCGAGTTGAAGGCGAAGGTGCTGGAATTCTTGAGGAGCAATGCGGCGGCCCGTTCAGTTCATTGGATAACTGTCGTCATTCACGATGAAGCCCGTGAGCACGAATCGAAGGTCACTCATAGAATGACAGAGCTTGCCGGCGAGGACGAGGCGGCGGCGTTTATCTTAGGACTGATCGACCGCGACGTGGGCTATCATGATGCGGTAGTCGCGCCGGAAGCCTGCGACATAAGGCGCGTCAGCGTGGTCTTTGGATGATGACTTGATCACTCCCTCATGCTCGCCCGCTTTCGCTCGACGAACCGTGCTACATTGGGTACCGGACAAGCGGTCCACGTTCCTGAGCTGAAGCGGGCTATCATTCCGGAGCCTCCGGGAGGCCCTTATTGAGTTCCTTTGACATCCTGATCCGGGACCTGCGCGACGGACGAGATCGCTCGCTGCGATTCGCCCGCGCTTGAGGATGCTCGCAACCCTCCAACCAAGCTTTCACCGACTCTAGTCGGTAAAAGACCTTGCGCCCGAATTCGACGCGTGGCGGACCCTCACGGAAGTGATGCCATCGCGCAATGGTGCGTTCGGTGACGCCCAGCGCCTTAGCCAATCCCTTTGGGGTCACGTAACCGGCCATAATCGAAGAAAGCTGATCGGCCTCGTCCATCTGTGAACACCTCGCACAGAGAAATAGAGCGCGCAGCGAACGCTACTGATCGGGTTAGATTTGATTGGTCATTTGGCGACGACGGACCCCTTTTGATCCAAAATGGCTCGATCGTCAATGTAGCGACTGAGCCACAGCGGCTTGTGTGCAATCGCGTCTATAAAATCTCGCCATGAGATCTTGAGGAATCGGCGCTGCGGAGTCGCGAGGAGAGATTCCTCGAACTTCTTGATCCGCTCCTCAGGCTCTCCCGGACGGGGAAGAACGCCGAGATTTACAAGCGCGGCCGGTCTGTCGTTCGCGAGTTCGCATAGTATCCTCCAATTGCGGATCAACTCGTAGAGTCCGCTCTGTATCGCCTTGTCGCTACTCACGAATGGCCTCGACGACTGCTCATCACCGGAACGGTTGATATAACGACGGGTCCTCTCTTCAGTAATGTCTTCGGAATTGTTCGGGCTTCTCAGCTTGACTTCGATGAACACGAGACCCGCCATGCCGAAGTCGAGGATCACGTCCGGTTCGGAACGACGATGGCCGCGTTCTCCGAGTGCGTCGAGCGTGGCCTGGATTCGCTTTTCCAATTCGCGCGCCCGCTCGCAAGGCGTGATCGAAACGCCCCAGAGGAGAACCGTGGGCTCCGGTGCGTCGGCAGTCACGATTCCAAGCTTCGCAGCGAGTGCGGAGATTTTCCGTGTCACTACGAGATATTGGAACATTGTCCATGTGACATGATCCTCGGAATTGCGCGATGCAAACCGCTGCTCCTTCTTTCCGCGACTCACGACGTTTAGCGCACGCCGCAGAACGTCTTCGGACTCTCGAGCTATGAATTCGGGGACGTCCCAGAACGGATCGCGGTAAATGACCGTTGGAGTCGTGGCCTGACTATTGGAAAATCCAAATCCGCATCCGACGCATTTCCGCGCGCAACTATCGTATCCTGTGGTTGCCGGCGTTCCGTCGAGCGGCCGGTTCCACTCCATGCCTTGGATCGTGTCACCGCACGACGGACAGAGTAGTTCTCCCAAAATCGGCATTTGCGAACCTCCGCGACGAGCAGACCGCCAAATTCCTCAGTTCAATGCGTTGAACCGGGACGTTTGTTCTATACAACACTCAACTCTTGAGTCGAGCGGAGAGCTCGCGGTTCGCCAATTCGCGCTCTCTGGCGCTCCCGTCACGGAGGCGTCCACCTGTCTCTATAGAAAGGGCCGCTTCGAGCTGGTTTGAGACGCATCATATTTGTCTAATCTGATTGTATATTATGCTTAATTCTCAAACTAGAGATCTGGTTTGACTGTGTGCTAATATGTCAAACATGGCTGGACAACAAACGCAGCACTTAAACCTACTCGAAAAGCAGCTCCCTGAAGGACTGCTCGTTACTTCGTCCTGGCTCGTACGGCACGGCTATTCGCGCCAGCTCCTCAGCCATTACGTGCGGAGCGGCTGGCTGCGACAGCCGACGCGCGGCGTCTATCAGCGGCCCCGTGGCTCTTTAAGCTGGCAGCAAATCGTGATCTCGCTTCAGACGGTTCTGAAAGAACCTCTGGTGGTCGGCGGACGGACCGCGCTCGAAATACAGGGATATGCGCACTACCTGCGGCAGTCGATGAAAGAGGTCTACCTTTACGGACCCGAGCCGCCGCCAAATTGGCTCGAGAGTCTCCCGGTGAAGGTCAGTTTCATCTATCGCAACAGCCGGAAACTCTTCCCGGCGGAAGCGGACCAAAAATCGTTCATGAACCTGATCAAGGGTGTCAAGGCGCAACCGAGCCCGGGGGCGGACGCCGGCTTTCTCGTCCAGCCTTGGGGACAGTGGGATTGGGGCCTCGTTCTGTCGGCACCCGAGCGGGCGATCCTTGAGTTGCTCGACGAGTTGCCGGAGCGAGAAAGTTTTGAACAAGCGGACAAATTGATCGAGGGTCTGTCGAATCTGAGTCCTCAGCGGCTCCAAAGGCTGCTGACTCGCTGTCGAAGCATCAAGGTGAAGAGGCTTTTCTTCTTCTTCGCAGACCGTCATCAGCATGCGTGGTTGAAACGGATCGACCGGGCCGCCGTTGACCTCGGCAAAGGCAAGCGCATGCTCGTGAAAGGTGGCAAACTCGACCGCGCGTATCAGATAACGGTGCCGGAGAACCTCGATGCCGTTCAGTGAAGTCTATCGCAAGCAGGCCGCGCTCGTCGTGCGAGCCCTGCCCGAAGTTGCGCGCGAAGACTGCTTCGCACTCAAGGGAGGCACGGGCATCAATCTGTTCATTCGCGATATGCCGCGTCTGTCGGTCGATATCGATCTGACGTATTTGCCCGTTCAAGGGCGCGAGCAATCTCTCGCGGCTATCGACGCCGCCATGAGGCGCATCGAGCAAGGGATAAGGAAGAGCATACGCGGGTCGCGAACGACGCTCGGAGTGCTCCGCCCCGAAGGCATCGCGACAAAACTACTGGTGCGTGCCGAAGGCGTGCAGATAAAGATCGAAGTGACGCCGGTTCTGCGCGGCTCTGTCTACCCGGCCGAACTCCGCGCCGTTTCTTCAAGCGTTGAAGAGGCTTTCGGGTTTGCAGAAACGCGAGTCGTTTCGTTCGCCGACATCTATGGTGGAAAAATCGTGGCGGCTCTCGACCGCCAGCATCCTCGCGATCTCTTCGATGTGCGCCATCTTCTGCAAAACGAGGGCATAGACGATTCGTTGCGGCGCGCCTTTGTCGTCTATCTCGTCAGTCACGACCGGCCGATGTTCGAGGTATTGGCAGGAACCCGGAGAGACATCAGCAAAGAATTCGACCACGGGTTCGAAGGGATGACGGCCGAGCCAGTGTTGCTACGCGAGCTGCTTGACGCCCAAAAGGAGATGATCGAGTTGGTTGTCGGACGGATGCCCGAGGAGCATCGTCGTTTTTTGATCTCGTTCGAGAAGGGAGAACCGGACTGGTCCCTGCTTGGCCTTCCCGAAGCGGCCGGCCTTCCTGCGGTCAAGTGGCGAGAGAAAAATCTCGGCGGATTGAACAAGAGGAAACGAGCGGAGTTGGTGTCACGACTGGAAGATGTGCTCTTTCACTCGCACGGGTGACGGGCAATAAGCGGCGCGGGCCGTTGTAAGGTATTCAGCCTTTGGCATCTTTCGTCATTTTCTTAGCAGCGTCCGACGGTATCGAGATTTCAAAATCGACTCGAAAAATACCACAGTCTCAGAAAGCCACTGATAGCGAACGCCGTGCTTGTAAAATCGCGATATACCTCTAGATCCCGGCAATCCAAGGAGCGCGAAAAAGGATTTCTACAACGCGAATATCATTCAAGTATTGATCAGCACTACACAAATAAGTAAAAGATGTTTTGCAAAGTATAAAGTCGAAAGATTGGAATGCAGCTCTTCTAAGGGGGGAGAATGCGACTCCACATTTATCGGATTGCGATGGGTTTGGGCCTCCTAGTTGGCCTCGCTGGCTGCGCAAGCGTGCAATCGGCATCCGCGCCAACTGGGGCGACACCGAAAGGTGTTCCCTATTTCATGCCGCGAAAACCTTTTGTCGTGACCATCTCGACGCCGACGGGCGGACTCACCCCGACCGCAACAGTTGCGCAGGGCACTGCCGAGCCCGATCTGGCCCATCGCTTCGTGCTGACGCAGGGGACTAACCTCCTTGCGAAGAACGAATTGAATATCACCGTTGGCACAAATGGCTTGCTGATGACCAGCAATACAACATCGAACAGCGAAGTGTCGACGGCAGTCCAGAACGCCGCTAGCAGCGTTGCAGTCTTCGCGGGGCTGCCACCCGGCATCTCGTCTCTCGGTCAAGTCGCGGGAAATCCTCTACTACTCGGCGGGCACATCGGCGCTCTGAATGTTCTTCAGATTCCGATTGTGCGACCGGCGCCGTCGCTCTACATTCCGCATCCGCAAATCGAACTCGGCTGTCCTTTGGCGGGCATGAGCTATCAATACCTGATCTATCCTGAAGACCGGCCCCGGCCGGATCAAAATGAGACCGATCCCGTGTTTTGCAATTACACAATGCACTGGCAGTTGAGCGGAAAGAACAAACAAAACCCAGTGACCGATACGGAGAACGCAACATCGACGAGCAAAATGTCCGGGCTGTTTTTTCGCCACGAACTGCCTTACCAGGTCGACATCACGACCGGCGCTGCCTTCCAAGGGTTGATTTCCGGGACCACGCTCACGATCGACGCCGGGAGCTTGGCCTCGGGCGTCATCGCGGTGGGTCAGGCGATTACCGATCCGGCCGGGCGGGTGCAGCTTGGCACCATCATCACGAGGGGCTCCGGGACATCCTGGACGGTCAGCGTCATGCAGAACGTGTCAGACGAGCCCATGTTCAGTGTCGGCGCAGCTGCGAACGCTTCCTTCACAGGATCGATTTCCGGAACCACGCTCACGGTTGAATTACCGAAGTCGGGTATTATCGCGATTGGACAGGCGATTACGGACCCGCCCGAAGAAACACCGACGATCCAGCCAGGAACATACATCACGGCGGGGAGTGGCTCGACTTGGACGCTGAACATAGCGCAGAACGTGGCGAGCAAGCCAATGGTCGGTATCGGCACGAATGGTGTCGCCTCGACGAATCGTTACGCTCTGACATCGCCAGATGAATCGGAAGTCGATTTCTTTCCGGTGAATCATTCGTTCTTCGCCGACAACACCGCCAACATCACCGTCACGGACGGCGTCATCACCTCGATCGATCAGACCAAGGATGGTGAGCTCGCCGCCTTCGTGGGCCTGCCGGCCACATTTGTCAGCAGCTACACCACTGCGGTGGGGAACCTCCTGACCGGCATTACGAATAACAGCAGCGATCAGCAGAAGCTGATCCAACAAATCCAGAGCACGACGCTTACCCAAGTTCAGGGCGCGGCCATCGCACAGGCCCAGGCTCAGGTCTGCCGGAAGACCGCGGCGTCCTACAATTTCGCGACCATGAACGCCGCTCAAGCGGCCGCGGCCACGACCGCAATCGAGGCGGCGTGCAGCAGCAGTAGTAGTAACAGTAGCAGCCAATAATGGCAGCGGGCACTATACTGGGACGTCCCGGCACGCGAAGGAGGCCCCCCGTACGGCTTCCGTCGGAAAGCGATAACGGAGCCAACATGACCTACATCCCAAGCAGGATTTTCAAAGTGGCCGCGTGTGCTCTCACAGGCCTCGGTCTTTATTCCTCTGTGGCACTAGGCGCGGGGGCCGCAGGTCCAGCCCTGTTGGTCCCCACCAGCGACGATATTGCGTCCTACATCATGCGCGTTGGAGGGTGGCTATATCCCCAAACTATAGCCACGGACAACAACAGTTATTGGACGCAAGTCTCTTATATGGTGAGTGACAAGGCGCCAACTACGAGCACTATCGGCACCACTTCTATCATTGTCATTACCGTGACGCGTCAGATCCTAATGAAGTCGGTTCCGGGCCAACCCAACCCTCCCTGTTCGCAAGGCGAAATACTTACGCAGACAATCTCCTTCGACCCTCGGGACATCAGTGTCAAAGACATGACTGAGACCTCGTTTTCCGCCGCCAAGAATGTCGATCCCACCAAATACCCGGCGGTGCCGCTACAGACCCCCCCTTTGTGGAAGGTCAATTTCTCGGTCTCGAGGCTGTTCTCAAACACGACGCCCTCCGTAGTGCGACAAGTGACCACGGTTGCATTACCATTACCGAGTTCTACCCCGACCGCCGGTGTAACATCGGGCTGTAGCCCGGCGCCGCCCACCGGGCCATCATGGAATACGAGCACAACTCTACTCGATACCCCCGGGTTCTCGATCGAGTTCGCAGAAAAAGATCAGGCCGATTACTTGATGGCCCTGGTCAAAGCGGCATGGGTCGACACGCCATGGCCCTGACGGCGAGCAAATAGAGCGAACCGAATCCCTTCCGCGGGGGAATTTTTGGTGAGGGGCAACACAAGAGCTCCTACGTGAGCTGGGTTGTGCCCATCCATTCTGTAGGCGCGTCCATTCGTGTCGTCGGATGACCATCTTGTCTATCCAATAATTCGCGAGGTTACCATCGAATCTCTGGATAGCTTCAACCAAACTTCCGTATTGGTCATCAACTGCCGGGCAACGTCCCCCCCGCGCGGCCGCAACTCCTTCAGCATCCGACATCTCGGCGTGAGTGTGTCCTTGTGCAGAATGCAAGATTTCTGCACGTGGCGGGCCGACAGCGATCGCTCCTAGCGCTTCAATGTGAACGGCGCTCGAGCATCGCGCGAGCGCCGCGAATTTTTCAGGCTGCGGTGTTCCTCTCAAGGATGTAGTCTGCCCGTGCTGCGCCTGCGCGGCTGCGTGGATCAGGAGCCTTCGATCGTCGCGAAGCTTCTTGAGCCAGCCGGCCACGTACGCGGCCTGATTCTCGATGACTGCGGCTGCAATGCCGGCTTCCGCGCAAAGGTAGGCGGCTCCCATTTCAGCGCACAATTCTTCTTTTGAGTAGACGGCGGAACCGAACGGAGCGACTTCGCAAATGCCTTCTCGCGCAAGGCGCTTCTGATGGCCGGTGCTGTGGACGGTCTCGTGCAGCGCTGTGGCGTAGTATTCTTCAGCGCTCGCGAAAAGTTCGCGCGGTGGCAGAGTGATTCGATCGGCAATCGGGCTGTAGAACGCCTTTGAGCCTGCGTGTTGAATCTCTGGCGGGTTGGGCATTGCGGCGATGATCCGTTCGGCAGCTTTGATGGGGTCGTGCTCGTGCGTCTCGACTGTCGGAATCTTGTCGAGGACCGCCTGCGGCAGTTCGCATTGTTCGAGGTTGAACACGCGATAATATCTAAGCAAGAACCGTCGGCGCGCCTTCGCGTCGGCCGTCTCGTTGTCGAGGTCTTCCGCGCTCTGCTTCGCATCGTCAACTTTCCAGAACACAACGACCGTGCTTTCCTCGCCTTTGCGGACGTGTCCGCCCAGTTCGTTGGCCTGGCGCATCGTCAGCCAGAACGGTGAAACATATTTCGATGCGGAAAGCAGAAAGTGATTGATGCCTCTATATGGCTTCTTGCTCACAAGGTTGCGCGGCAGTCCAGCCGAGGTCCACGGCCTTCGCCAAGGCACAACGCCTTGTTCAAGTAGATTGATTATCTTGTCGGTCACGATCGCATAGATGTCCATTTCGGTAACCTCTGATTGTCGTTGAAGTGGTTGGGGAGAGCCGCTTGCGCGGCCCTCCCTTGGTGCGTCGGAACTAAAACGGGATGTCGTCGGATGCTTCGGTCTTGGGCGCGTTGGCCCGATTGCCGAGCATGCGGAGTTGCCGCGCCACGATTTCAGTCCGGTAGCGTTTGCCGCTTCCGTCCTTCGCTTCGTACTGGCGGGTAGTGAGCCGACCCTCGATGTAAACCTGACGGCCTTTGCTCAGGAACCGTTGGCAGGTATCCGCAAGCGGTCCGAATGCGACCACGCGATGCCATTCGGTACGCTGCTGCTTGGTACCGCTCCGATCCGTGAAACGCTCGGTCGTCGCCAGCGAGAAATTCGCCACGTTCTGCCCTGACGACAGTGTGCGAACCTCGGGATCACGGCCCAGATTTCCGACCACGATTGCTTTGTTGATAGACATGACACTTACCTCCAATTCCTTTCGCTGTTTGGTTAGAAACCGTCTTCGTCGATCCGGTGGGCGTTGAAATCGCGTTCGGCCTTTTCGCCGTGACCGCAACGAGTGCCGTAAACGGCCTTGTCGCCGGGGTAGTAGAACGCTCGCTCGCCGGAATTGATTTCCGCCTGGCAATTCGGCTCGGCACACTTCGCCGGATACCTGACGGTGATCCACTTGGGATCGCATTTGAACCTGCGTCGCATATCTGTTTTCTCCTTTCGCCCGCTTCCGCTCCTGCGGCAGGGCGTTCTGCGTTTTGTTTTCATTCCCGCGCAACATTTTTCGCGGGGACCTCTCAACCCGAACTGGAGGTCCCAGCGCAGATTTCTAGATGCGCGAGTGGAGCGGGCGGCAGGACGTGTCAGAGCGAAAGCGGCCCGAAGGGCTGGCGCGGCGTGCTAGCGCAGCGAACGCCACCACTGAGAGCGGCGGCGAAGCGGAGCCGCATGGGCAGACGGGTAAAGGGGATGGGCCGCGACGCGGAGTTTACGGAGCGCTCGTGGGGCGGCTCACAGCGGAGTGCCGCGGCATGCTGTTTGCAAACAGGAGGCGTATGATCAGAGTGGACGGAAGGACTTCTTGGTAGCGGGTGAATAAAGGGCGGGTCGGCCCTATGACGATTGGGTCGGTGTGACGCCGAGTTTAGAGACGCGATCAGGTCGTAGTGTTCTTCAGGGAGAATGGCGAAGCGCGCGGCGGGCGCACGGGCACAGCGACGACATTGGCTTAAGTCGATGAAACTGCAGATTCTGTCAGATCTTCATCTGGAAATGTTGAAGCCGCCCTATTCATGGCGCATTCCGGAGACGGCTGCGGAGGTCGTGGTTCTCGCCGGTGATATTGGTGTAGGGCTCTCGGGCGTGAAGTGGGCGGTACGAGAGGCTGAGCGTCTCCAGAAGTGCGCTGTTTATGTGCCGGGGAACCATGAGTATTACGGAGAGCGTCTGAATGTTCTAGAGAAGATGAGGGCCGTGGCGCGAGGCTCCAGGGTTTATGTTCTAGATTTGGACGAAGTGATGTTGGAAGGAGTGAGGTTTCTAGGCACTACGCTATGGACGGACTACTTGGCTTTTGGACGCGATCACCGTCCGGAAGCGATGGATCAGGCGGCTCGATTCCTGAATGATCATCGGTTAATCAATCGTCCGTACGGCTTCACGCCAGCCGATGCCCTGGAGTGTCATGAACGCGGACGAGCGTGGCTGGAGGCAAAGCTCGACGCCAAATGGGATGGTCCGACCGTCGTGGTTAGCCACCATGCACCGTCTCTCCTGGGGACGCACGCAAAATTCCGGAGCGATTATCTGACCGGCGCTTTCGTTTCCGATTTGGAGGATCTCATCAAGAAATACTCGCCAACCATTTGGATACATGGCCACACGCATCATTGTGTTCAGGAAATCGTCGGGAAGACTCGGCTAATCGCTAATCAGATGGGCTATCCGCATGAGCCCGCAACTGGACAATTCGATCCGCGTTTGGTGATTGATGTCTAGTTGCGGAGACGGGCGTCGTTTCGCAAAAACCGCAACAGAGTGAGCGGAGCGAGTGGTGACGTGCCGAGCGAAGTGGCCCAAATGGGCTGGCGCGGCGTGCGTGTATGGTGCCACTGCCGATGCTCCTTGATCGCTCGTAGTGAAAGAGGGACTAAACATTTTTCCACTCGGCCTCCCACCCAAGCTGGGGCCGCGACGCTTGACGAACTGCGGGGTATCGGCTCAGCGAAAGCCACTATGGTAGTTTGTTTGGTGCTCGTTCGTTAACGAGGGCAGCTTGGTCCCGAGCCACGGCGACGCGCAGTCTGACACAGACGACAAATTAGAAAAGGCACTCGTCATTCGGGTCCTCAGTATAAGGTTCGATCTTGGGGTCGGTCTTAGATGCCCGCCGTCCCGCGAGATCTCCGCCATGAAGGCGGCTATGAAGCTCCAAACAAAAGTCGGTGTCATTCTCTACAGCAATTTCAGGTGTCAAATCGAGCGCCAATGAGACCCAACCTGTGAGCTGATAGTGCGTAGGAGTTGCGAATATCACTAGGTCGCGCCCTTCCCTGGCTGCGTCAAAGACGAAACCGTACTCATCGGGGGCCAGGCCCTTGGCCAAAAGGAGCGTCTCGTCGCCAACCTTGACACTTTGATGGAACTGTTTACCCACCGCCCAAGAACCACGGCTTTTCCAGTATTTTCTCTCATCCTGCGCTATTACATAGAGGCTACCCCACACATGACGATCGGTTTCACTGAGAATACCTTGGTAGAGCGGAACGGGCACATATGGTTTGGAGAGACGTGCCTCCAATAGCGCTCTCTTCTCAGAATTTACGCAGTTCCTGGCTGTTTGGTCGAGCACGGAACGCTGAGTGGCCGACAGGCGGAAGGCTGTTGGCACCGGCGGGAGCTTTCCCAAACACGTCCTGTACGAGAAAACTATGGGTGGTGGAATTTCGAGTCCCTTCCAACCAGGGGTGTCGAGGATGTCAGCTAGGTCTTGGCTGACCGCGCGGCGAAGCATGTCGGGCAAAACAAATTCTTGGATCGTCTGCTGTTGGACATCGTACATTCCAGATGTTTCTCCGATCAGTCCGTGATGTTCGGAGTCCTCAGCGGAGGCATCGATAATAATGATTATTATTTTTTTAAGTTTGTGCTCTGCTTTTTCGAAGAACGTGCGCTGAAAGACTGAAGTATACAACGATACCAAGCCAGAATTGTCTATCAGACCCCCGTCAGCGAGATACGCAGTTGGCTCGTTGGGGTCCGAAGCCGCGCCAAGCGGGATCGTTCCGAATCCGGGAAATGCAGCCGATGCGGCAATAGCGGATGCGACGGAAAAGTCATCCAAATCGCCGAAGGTAGGGCCAAAGGCTATAAGACTAGGGCCGGTAGCATCATCTCCCCTTCGGGAAAGCCACCACAGAGCTGGAGTGTCCAGCGAGCTCGGCCTCTGCGTCCGTACGAACAATTGGCCACCCTGTTCGTTTTTGGTGAATGTGAAGAGATCCATATGCGAGAGTGCCGTGGCGTTTATAACCAACAAGGGGCCTCGGTTGGTACTTGCGTGCTGAAAGAGTTCGCGGAAGACGAGACCGCGACCTGAGAAGAGACGACGGTCGAATGAGTCCGCCAGTGCTTCCGCCACGGTGCGCTGATGCATCGCGAAGGCTACGCTGTCCCTCGGATCCAAGATTTCGGATGCGATGTCGTGCTCGAAATCCAACGACATCGTGCTTTTGAAGTCGTCAAAAAATTTCGACAAACTGCCACTAGACGAGACGTCGAGACTCGGCAAGTAGGCCGTGAAGTATGCGCCGGCTACGCTTCCTCCGGAAACGGTCGAGAGTAAGTCGATGTTGTTCACCAAGGAGCTTCCAGGGCCCTCGCGTCCTGGCATACGCACGGAACGCAGTTGGTCGAGAACCGCTGCAGCGAAATAGGCGGCCCGCGACCCACCCCCGGAAAAGCTCACCACGACGAGTGTTCCAGAAGGGTCCAACCGCTCTAGCAATTGATCAGATACCCATGATTCAGAGTAGGAAGTTGAGGAGCCTCTGGATTTGCTGGACTTGAGGATTTCCCGATTAGCGTAGTGGTTAGCTTCGATCCATGGCCTCTCCCAAGCGTAGGCTGCCAACGCTACCGCGATGTAAACTCCGAGTAGGACTCTGAATGCCCCACCGACCGCAGAAACGAACTTAGGCGCGGGAACCAATGCTGCGAGATGGCCCACCGTTCTTGCAAGTATCAATAGAAAGAGTATGCCGAAAAGAACGTAGAGACCGACGTAAGCCACGAAGATCGCCATCAGCAGTAAACCCCTTTTCGGCCAGAGCCGTTTCTGTACGTACACGAAAAGGACAGCTACAGATTCTCAGTCACGATTGCCAGCGCTCACGGAAAAAGCAAGTTTCGCCGAAATGCCCGTGCGAACGTGTTTGTAGTGACGATTGCAGAGTGCTCATTTTCTCATTGCAGGGTTACACGAGGTCTGTTACGAGCGAGTTCGTATGTACGCCATCTTGGGACGTATGTGCTCATCAACGCTCTGAATACCCTTCCGTGATTTCTGATTCGAAGATGTAAAAGTTCGTGAGCGATCACATAGTCTTGAAAGCCAGCGATTTCATCTGCGAGATCAATGGCGAAAGTGACCGTCGATCCCGCAGAGCATGATCCCCATTTGCGAGTCATTCTCTGAACGCGAATCACTCGTGGTTTAACACCAAGAGTAGTAGCCCACTGATCTGCACGGCGTCTAAGTTTGGCACTCCGACTCCGATGCTTTGGGGTATTCACAACTCACGCAATCAGCTGAAAATTGTCGCGATGATCTGATCTACGACTCTAGAGCGATCTTCCTTGGACAGAGCGAGCAAAGGCCGATATAGGCTCGCTCGAAGGCGCCGTTGCTCGTCAGCGTTCACGCTCGCATTCGGGAAGCGGGCCATCAGCGCCTCTGTCTCGATCGCGACTTGCTTTGCGTCTATGCCTGCGCTTTTGAGCGCCGCGTCGTTTTGAAGCATCCAAGCGACAGCGAAGGCTTTCGGTGATAGACCACTGTCTGCTGCTGATGCCTGCGTATTTTCCTTCTCGACGGCTATGGCTGAAAGGAGATCCATTGCCGCAAGCCCAGTGATCTTTCGATCCTCAAGATCCTTTATGACTCGCTCGGCGCGGTCTTTTAGGGGGAGTAGCACAGCAGCGATGTTAGAATCATCATCGATTTCTTTCTGGAGCCCGCGGACCAAATTGAAGACCTTGCCTTCGTCGGTTCCCTTTTCCTTGCGGAGCGATTCGATTGTCTTTACATCGAACGTGACCGTCTTCGTGATGTTGCCGAGGCCCTCGTGCGAGGCGCCTTCCTCTACTAGGCGTCTGGTCTTATACGCGAGATCGGCCACGAAAGCGGGCTTCTCCGCATACGCATTTCGAACAGCCGCGTAGAGGTGGGCTAGTCGCTTGAACGGTAGGATGTAGTCGCGGAGTTCCGCGGCGGGCGATAGGATCTCCCAAAGATTCTCGATGTCTTTGTATTCTTCAAAAAAGGCCTTTCGTGCGTCTTTGTCGAGGAATCGCTTGTACACGATCTGTTCGAGGCGTTCGTCCGCGCTACCGCCTTCGCCGACTTCGAGGTAGGCTGCTTGCGCGGCAGTCATCCTGCGTTTGAACTCAGCGAGAAGGAGGTCCAGATCTTCGATGACGCCGCTTACGTCTGACGAGTCGAACTGAAGGGCCTTTTTAAGTTCTCGAAGTACGCCAACGAAGTCGACCACGAGGCCGACGCGCTTTCGAACGCTCTGCGAATCCTCATAGGGGCGGTTCACCCGCGCGATCGCCTGGAGCAGAACATGGTCCCGCATCGGCTTGTCCAGGTACATGCAATAAAGAACGGGAGCGTCGTAGCCGGTGAGCAACTTGTCTGTGACAATGAGAATTTTGGGTTCCTTGTCGGGTTTCGTAAATAAGATCCGAACGTCGTCCTCGCGTTCTTCGGATAACTGAAGTTGCGCTACCAGCGGGCGGTCGATGACATCGGCTGCATTAGCCGTATAGATCGTCTCGGTCCATTCAGGTGGAAGCAGCTGGTCAAGCGCTTTCTTGTACTTGGCACAGGCCTCACGGTCCACGGCCACTAGGAAAGCTTTGTATCCAAGTGGCAGTACATTTTCCTTGAAATGGTTTGCGACAAATGCCGCGACGTTATTCACGCGCTCATCAGCCTTAAGGAAGGTCCGCAAGCCAACTGCGCGATCCAGAACCCGGTTCAACTCTTCAATGTCGGTCACACCTTCCGTCGCGGCGAGCTCGAAGAATTCCTTATCAAGACGATCAGCAGGAACGGTGAGACTGCTCGGAGTTAGGACGTGCTTAATCGGTACGGTCGTCTCGTCTTCGATCGATTCTTTGATGGAGTATTTGTCGAGATAGCCTTGCTCGTCTTGCGCGCCGAAGATCTTGAACGTGCCTTCGCCCTGTTCGGTTTTCGCTATTGGAGTTCCGGTAAATCCGATGATCGTGGCGCTCGGAACGGCTGCCATCAGATAGCTCCCGAGTTCTCGTGCGACGGACCGGTGGGCTTCATCGATGAAAATGAACACATTGTCGCGGGTGCAGCTGTCTTTTCGGATCTCTTCGAATTTGTGAATCATCGAGATAATTAGGCCGCGAAAATCGGAGTCGAGCAGATTCTGGAGTTTTGCTTTGGAATCTGCGCGCTCCGTGGCGATATCCTGCTTTTGCATCTCGCCCAGGAGCCTTTCAACCCAACCCTTGAGTTGACCCTCGAGCTCGGTGCGATCGACGACCAGGATCACGGTCGCGTTTCGAAATCTCTCTTTGTCTTCAAGGATTCGGCGAGCAGCTGTGAGAAGGCTAAATGTTTTGCCCGAGCCCTGTGTATGCCAAATCAACCCGCGCGTCTTCGATGGATCAGCACATCGAGCTACGACAGCCTCGATTGCGCGACGCTGATGCTGGCGCAACACCGATTTTTTGGTTTCGCCGCTCTGTACGTAAAACAGAATCCAGTGTTGCAGAGTCCGTAGAAATTCAGTGCGCTCGAAAAAGGCCTGAACCGCGAATCGATATGTCTCGTCTGGGGCTTGTTTCCACCGGGCCATCTCGCGGCGAGTCGCGCTCCAGGTTGCACCGTACCAGTAATCGAGCAGGTGAGTGACGTTGAAGAGCTGTGGCGTGCCTATCAGCTCCGGAGTCTCGATCTCATACCGGCGCAGTTGCTTAATGCCGCGCTCAATGGCGTCGCCGTCTTTGGGATTCTTGTGCTCGACTATGCACACTGGGATGCCGTTGATGAGAAAGATCACATCCGCGCGATTGCCCTTTCGAGCGGGTGGTTTGAGCGACCACTCCCAAGTTACGTTGAAAACGTTCGCGTCCGTAATGTCAAAATCGATCAGTCGGACCGGGCGCTGACGCTTCTCATTTTCATCGTACCAGCCGCGTTCGCCCCTAAGCCAAGAAAGCATCTCGCGATTGCCCTCTATGGTTGGAGGAAGCGCGTCGAGCGTTTCGATGATAGAGCGAACGTCCTCCTTCGATAGCCAGCGATTGAACTCGGTCATCTTCGCTCCAAGCTCGTCCCGGAGTAGCATCTCCGCCTCGCCGCCACGTTTGTTCTTGGCAGCTTGGGGAGTGAGAGGAGTCCATCCAATTTCCACAGCGTGGTTAACCATTGGAAATTGGACGCTTCCGGCTTCACTGATTCTCAGTTCGGTCACGAAGGTGCCTCGCTATATAAGGACGGGAGCGAGTCAATCTTTGCCGGGCTTATTTCACCGCTCATTAACTTGTGCAGTAGAGACGCGAAGAGCTCTTGAAGCACCGCCAATCTCCGGCAATGGAGATCGAGTTTGGCATCGATTCCATCGAGGATTTGAACAATCTTGCTTCTCTCCTCACGATCAGGAGGTAAGGGGATGAATAATGGCTCGAGGTTCTTTTTGTTGAGCTGCGGTGTGGGACCGGGTTCGGTGATCGTCCTCAGATCAAAATTCTGAAACCATTGAAAAAGGAATCGTTGGTCGACCGGATCAGCAGCGAAAACACCAATCACGTTTGGATCGAAGACAGTCCACTCACTCGTTATCCGCTTCTTGTTGGTGGCTATTGCCGCGCCCCTCTTAGGGAAGACTACTGTGCCGGGCGGAGAACAACGACGCTCAGCCGTTTGAGTTGGTAATTCGCGTTCGAGTGCGGCGCGTGAGACTGTAATTTCGTTCCCTGGGCTATTCATATCCGAGACTTTGATTCCAAGCACCTTTACAGAGCCAGAAGTGGCATTAGTGATGCTAGCGAGCTCGGAATAGGACATCCGACTAGAAATCACTAGCGCGCAACGGTCGAGCCGCTCGATGCTCCAAGTGTTCGGGATAGGTCCAATCTCAGTGTCTTTCTGGCCGACTACTTCGCTGCCCCGCGTGAACAGGACATGCATGGCGGCTCGCTTCAGTTCGCGGATCAGTTCGGCCTGGCTGTGTTCAAGTTGGTAGCAGCGGCGGACTCGGTCGATTCGGATAGCGATAGTCTCTTGTAGGGCCAAGGGTAATCGAGGAATAGAGAGCTGGAGATACTCGCTCCAGTCGAGATTTCGGATGCCGGTGGTCGCGCGTTGCAGCGATTCGGTGACCCCGGAGAGATAAAGGTAGTGTAGATAAAGAGCCACGAAATCGGGGCGAAATGACTCCTGATCTACGATTCGAATTGTGGAAGTGAAATTACTCGCACAGAAAGAACCCCCAACGGGTGGGTCGAAGTAACCGACACGCCCAACAGGCTGCTTCGGTCCACCGCCGGAACGCTCTACTATGATATCTCCAACTATAAGTTGGCGATCTGCGAACTGACGCTCTTCGACCTCGAGCTCGGCCACATCAGAATAGTCGAGCAGTCCGTCGGACCGAAAATTGGTACTCCTAAGTACTTTCGCAGCATGGAACGGCGCTCGCGCTCCTTTCCAGAGGCCGCTAACAATTTTGAAGACCCTGTTATCAGAGAGAGGAACGAATGGGACTTCGATCATGACGAGGCACCGAGGCGTCTGATCGTTGGCTCCAAGTCAGCCCAGAGTTTCGCGCTTTCGGCGGCAAGGCTGTTTGCGCGGTCAATCAGCGTCACTAGATTCGTGTGATTTACAGAATTCTCCTGCCCGACCCAACGGCTCGGACTCAGATTGTAGTCAGCTTCCTCAATCTGCTGCCGGGTAAGAACGACTACTTCGCCAGCGACTGGGTCACCCTTTAAGAACGCCGCTGCCAGAGCCGAGATATCATCCTCTGGGATGTAGTTCTTTGGTCTGCCTTTTTTCACGTGTTGGCTCGCATTGACAAGCACAATCTTGTTCTTGCGAGCCGAAGGCTTAGCCTTGCTGAGGGCGATGATGACGCCGGCTGAGTTGGTATTGTAAAAGAGATTCTCGGGTAAAAGTATGACACCATCGATGAGATCGCGATCGACGAACCACTTTCGAATGTTGCGTTCGCGATCTTCGTTTTTGGATCCAGAACCTCGAGCCACTGCACCTGTGTCGAGTACGACCGCCGCTCGCCCACGGTCATTCATGCATATGAGGGTGTGTTGAAGCCAAGCCCAGTCTCCTCGGCCGGTGGTGACCCCTCCGGTGGAGCGGAAACGATCAAAGGGGTCGTTTGCGAATACATCCGGTGCGAACGGCTGGTTCCACATCGGGTTGGCAACCACGACATCGAAAGTTCCAAGCTTGCCGTCCGAGTTTTTGAATTTTGGATTGATCATCGTGTCGCCACGAGCGATCTCGATGTCCATGTCGTGAATGATGCCGTTCATCTTGGCGAGTGCGTAGCTCTCGGCCTGGAGTTCTTGACCGGTAAGTTTGAGGGGTACCTTGCTGAGAGGATTGAGTTCCCTTGAGACAAGCTGCAGCTTGACGAGCAGTCCAGCCGAACCACAGGCGTAGTCATGGCATTCCTCGCCGGGTTTGGGCCGTACAATGTGGGCTATGAGAAAGCCGACCTCGGTGGGAGTAAAGAACTCGCCGGCGCTTTGGCCCGAGCCTTCAGCGAACTTCCGGAGAAGGTACTCGTATGCGCGACCGAGAAAATCAGGCTCGAACGTCGGCCAGACCAAGCCGATATCGTGGATCGGAAAACGTCTCGACCACGCCGCGGAGCTTGGCTGGATTGATATCGCGCTCGCCGTTGCGCTCGGCGGCGAAATCAACCATGTCGATGACGCCGGAGAGGCCGGGATTCTGCTTTACGACAGCGCGGACCGCCTTAGTCAAATGTTCACCGATATCGCGAGGCTTCTCGCCCTCCGGCCAAGTGAACTGCTCGCGCCCGCTGATGATCGCCCATCGCGCTTCCCGTGGTAGATAGAATCGAACGAGGGAGTGATCCGCTTCCGCGATTTCGAGGGCGGTGCCGCGGTCGCCGTACTCTTCGGCGAGCCGGTCAATCTCGTCATCGAATACATCTGATAGTCGTTTGAGGAAGAGCAGCGGCAGCAGGTAGTCCTTAAATTTCGGCGCATCTTTTTCGCCGCGGATGGAGCAGGCTGCGTCCCACAGCATTTGCTCCATCGGTTTCGTGGAGCCCGCCGTCGGTGAACCCGCACGCATCCCCCGGCGAAGACGGACGTTCGGCGCACCATCTTGAATCTGGATGCCGTTCGCATCCAGCACGCCGGACTCTCGCGCGAGTTCTTCGATCAGTTCGATCTTGGCGCGCTGCGGGGCGTTAGAACCGGTTTCCCAACGATTCACAGTAGTGAAAGAGGTGCCCAACCGCTTGGCGAGGTCTTCCTGGCTAATGGCCAACTTGGCGCGAATTGCGCGCAAAAGCGCGGAGTAATCTCTTGAATCAACCATGCTATGGTGTATATGCTATAGCAAACATTGCGTCAATGCGTTTGGATCACTTTGACGCCGATCAGCTCCGTATGGCTCAGAAATAAGCAAATTGATACATGAAAACGCCACTATGAAGGTCACGTTCGATACTAACGGTTTAGACCGGGTCTGCCGACCTGAAAGACATCCGAAAGATCCTCGGCAGATGGACTTTTACAAGGTTCAGGCTGCACTCGCCTCGGGAAAGATAAAGGGCTATTTCAGCGAAACGATCGTCACGCTGGAGGGGATAGAAAACAAAGATCGGATTCAAGTATTGGGCGGAACGCGGGTTGAGACGCAGATCCGCCACGGCGTCGATGATCCGGGCGGCGAGGTCATTCGCGTCGAAGTGCAGCCAAAGCAAAACCGGAAACCGCTGCATCAGGAGCATCTGGCCCGTGTTCAGGCCGCCCTGAAGATCGGGATGCGGGCGCTGCGGGTACCGCGTATCGGTTGGATCCGCATCGAAGACAAGGACGGGAGTTTTTTCGCACCGGATGAGCTTGAATTGTCGGAGCGCCTCGACGGGACCATGTCGGCTGCGACGGCTATCGAAAGTCGGGGAGTGGGTCGGGCGGTCATTGAGGAGCTTGGGCGTACATTCGCCGCTCGAGATCGAGCAGAAATTGAACGCAAGCAGGAAGCAGAGCACGTGGCGCTGGACGCACTGCTAAAGAGCGCGGGAATGCCTGGGGCGCCGAAGATCTGGTTCGACGAGCCCTGGTTTGAAAGTCTGAATCGCGCCAAGGACGTTCATGAGGTCAATGCTGTCAAGAGAGCAGTATCGGAATGGGCCGACGGAGACAGCGTCGCGGCCCACATCGGGTATCGCAACGATCTATTCTGCACCGACGATCAAGGGAAGAGCTCAGGAAGCTCGTCGGTGCTCGACAGCGGGAATCGAGCCTGGCTCGAAGCAACGTACGACGTAAGATTTGTTACAGTGTCGGAACTAACGAATCTGGTCTAGGTACTGATTGGACCGGAGGGAGCGCAACGCAATCGTGGGAGAGTATGTGTCGCGTATGTGTCAGCGTTGCGGCGGCTTCGTTCGAGTGCTCGGTAGCGATGGATCAATTTTGTTGGGCGGTCAAACGCGGTAGGCGATGCCAGAGCGAGTGCCAGACCTCGTGTTTGTTCATTTGTCCGACATCCATTTCCGGAAGGGGCGAGTAGGCGACGTTCACGACGTTGATGCGGATCTTAGGAATGAGATCGAGATTGATCTGCGCCGATTGCGCGGAGAATTCCCGCAGATCAACGGCATCATCATCTCTGGGGACATAGCTTTTGGCGGACAGCGAGAAGAATATCTCTCTGGCGGCTCGTGGATCGAGAGGATTCGAGAGCAGCTGGGCTGTTCATTGGACTCAGTCATGATCACGCCCGGAAATCACGACATCGATCGAAATTTGATCGTACCAGGAAGCGATATCAATAATATGCATCGTGAAATTCGAGCCGCACCATCCGCGGAGGAACGCGAAGCGATTTTACGTGATATTCTTCACGATGGCGCCAAGGGCGAGCTTCTTTTTCATCCTCTTTCGAACTACAACGATTTCGCCTCGCGTTACGGATGCGGCGTGAATCGAGGATCGCCATTTTGGGAGCGCGACTACCGGCTCGCTGATGGAACTACGTTGCGGTTCCGCGGTATTACAACGACCCTATTGTCGGGTCCGGACGACGATGATGGTGCGAACCGGATGGTCTATGGCGCGGCTCAGCTACGATTCTTAAGAGAGCCGAATGTGCGTTGGGCTGTCATTGGTCACCATCCGCCCTCATGGACTCTAGACCCGGATTCCGCTGATCGAGTCTTCTCGGTCAGGACAGCCCTGCAGCTATTCGGACACAAGCACGAACACTGGATCACACCATTGGGAAAAGGTATCCGGCTGATTGCAGGTGCCGTCCATCCGGAGAGGTGGGAGTCGCATTGGCTTCCCAGATACTACGTGATTGCAGTATCCGCAGTGGGCTCTGATCGCCTCGGAATCCGAGTGTATCCGAGGTGTTGGTCGGACGAGGAGATCATGTTTAAGGGCGACTGTGATTCAAGTGGTAGGCATTATAGGGATTTTCTAGCTGAAGTTGATGCGACGCAAGCGACGACGAACGAATCGTGAATCGCCGAGAGATGAGTGAGCAGTTTTTAGAGCGCGCCGGCCCGTGGCAACTCGAAGGTAGGAGAAGATAATGCCAATGCATTCTAGTTTTGCGGATTGGTACCGTTCCGCGGCCGTGAGTCCGCCAGAAGGCCTACTGCAGAAGCGTTGGGCAGGAGTAGAGGACCTGGCGAAACGACCGGAAGCCGATCTCATCATCGGGCTAGCCCGCCTCTTTGTCCTCAATAAGACGGACGAGGGAATCGTACCAATCGGCATGCGAGACGCGTTCAGGGCGCACGATGAAACCTTCCAATCGAAAGGAAATCTCCAAGAACTTCGGGTTCTGGCGGGTGCGGTTCTTCGCCAGGTTATCGAGGAGAAGCAAGAGGAGGCTGCGACGACAGCCGCTCTCGCTCTATGTTGCGGGTGTTTCGCTACCCGTGTCTCGGCGGTCCCTGAGAGAGAGCATATCGATGCCGCGGAGAGATTCTTAGTAAGTCGTGGCAGAGAGCTGCGCGCAAGGGGTGACACGCCGAAAATACAGTCGCCATCATTCACAAAAGAACAGTATACGAAGCTTGTGCCTGTAGCTTCGTTTCAGCCGCAGCAAATTGTTAACGCTCACGAACAGTTGTTCACAGTCTTCGATGAAGTGATGAAGAAACTCTCTAAGGGTTTGGCTCAGGCGCGTGATGCGGTTGAGCTCCTTGAACGCACCGTGGATGCTCAAGATGAAGAAATAAACCTACTTTGGTGGCTGCAGAGTGCGACGAGCCGAGATCTGAAGGGATCATTTAGAGAGGTTGGTCCAGTAGTGGGAACTTTGCTCTTTCCAAAAGAACTCTCGGACCTCACCGTTTTTATCCCCGGGCCTGACGCAGTCTTCGGCCTGCTTTTGCGTGCATTGGACGTCGCCGGTGCGAGTGCAGACTTTTCGGTTTCCATTTCGGAGGCCGTGAACGCTGCTCCGAGGTCGTGGAGGCAGGAAGTTGCACAGCAGAAATTGGAGTCAACTGAAGCCCTTTGCCCGGTATCGCTTGCACTAGCAAAGTCAATGGAGACAGATGGATTGGACGACTGGCTGCCGATCTACCGTAAAGCGTGTGACATCCCCCCTGACGCGAAGATAGGAGGAGTTCAGTTCTCGCTTCAGGTGTACCGTGAACGAATGTTGCTACGTCTGATGGAAGCAGGCTGAACATGAGCGATTCAAACTGCACACACGAGGGTTGCCAGGTATCGTCGTCGGGAAAGTGTCTTGAGGGCTTCGAGCCCATCGACGAATGCCCTTATATGTCCAGAACGGCGGGCCAGCGGACAGGCGAGGCAGACTCCGATACAAGTGGCGCGTTCGTCGCGCTGCCGCATGGCAACGCCTTGACGGAGAATGAAGCAGCGGAGGTGACTCGCCGGACGCCTACTCAAGTTGTTGTTCTCGCCGGGCCGGTCGAGAGCGGGAAGACAACTATTTTAGTTTCTATCTTTGAATCACTTCTAGACGCTCCCATCGGAAACTTCCTATTTGCCGGTTCGCAAACGATGGTTGCCTTCGAGCGGCGAGCCCATGATGCACGGACAACCTCGACGCGCGAGTTCCCTACGACCGCACATACGCTGCCTCGCGAAGGCATCGTTTTTCTTCACATGAGACTGGCTGCGACGGGTGGAAAAGAGAAAATTCGCCGAGATTTGCTGCTATCCGACATATCCGGTGAAACGTTCAAGCAAATTCGGGATTCGAGCCGGGCGGCGATGGACTTGAATGCTCTTCGACGTGCCGATCACCTTTGTCTTGTAGTGGACGGCGCAAAGCTCGCGGACACCGAGCAGCGGCACGCTGCCCGAAACGATGCCCGCTCAATACTGCGGAGCATCCTAGAGGCTAAGATGTTGTCACGAGGCTGCGAAATCGAAGTCGTATTTTCAAAGTGGGATCTCGTCGAGCTGGCATCGGATGGTGCGCAGATAAAGTCTTATGTAATGGAAACGCGGGGAGCGCTTTCGCACCTTGCCGCCAGTGACGGGCGGGAGCTTCATTTCTACGAGGTTGCGGCACGACCTGAGACCAAGCTGCTACCTTTCGCTCACGGCGTTCCGACGCTTCTGCGTGCATGGTTTGGTCCAGGTCGAGGTGAGGTCATAAACCAATCGCGTGTTTACCTCACTCGAGCGCAAGACGGCGATCGCGAGATATCTCGATTTTCGAAAACTGTCGCAGACACCGATCGCTTAGGAGGAAGTTACGATGTCTGCTAATTCTAAGGTTCTTCTTGTAGGTCTGAGCGGATCCGGAAAGACAACGTACCTAGCGGCGCTGTGGCACTTGCTCGAAGCCGGGGAGTGTTCGGCGTCGTTTCGCATCGGAACGCTGCAACCCGATCGAACATATCTCAACCGCATTCGCGACGATTGGCTGTCTCTTAAGGAGATCGAGCGCACTTCGCTGAGGGTATCAGAGACGGCTTCGCTTTCCCTAACGGATGCGAACGATGGCAGAAGCATTCAAGTGACGGTTCCTGATCTTTCCGGAGAGTCATTTCGCCTGCAATGGGCTCAGAGGAAGGCAAAGCGCGACTATGTCGATTATGTGCGCGAATGCACGGGGGTTCTTCTTTTTGTTCACCCATCGTCGATGACGAAGACACGTCGCCTTGATCCTGCAGATGTACGTAAGCCAAAATCGGGCGAGCTATCGAAGCCGTGGGACCCTTCGGATACCTCCACACAGGTTGAACTCGTAGAGCTACTTCAGTTTGTTCTACTTCTGCGCGACAGCATTGGTAGACTTCCAGTAGCAGGGATCATCTCGGCTTGGGATCTGATTCGGGGAGCGGTCCCGCCCGCCGAATGGTTTGCAGATCGTCTGCCCTTATTATCGCAATTTCTCCAGGCCAATTCGGAAGACGTCCCGTTTCAAGTGTACGGAATTAGCGCTCAGGGCGGAGACCTGGAGAAAGATCGCGCGAAGCTGCGGGCTGAGGTCCATCCGACAAATCGCGTTCGTGTATTCGACGATTCGAGGGGTCCGTACAACGACCTGTCTATGCCACTTCGGTTTGTTCTGTCGAGTGAAAGAGGTATCGAAACATCGTTGACAGCAGATGGCTAACGAAACTGTTCTTCATCAGACTCTTCATGGGTACAAGGACGGGCACCAGCTATTGATGTCATCTCGTTCCTTGACCCTTGAGCAGGAGTCGCAACTCCTGTTCATGAGCGACCTATCTGGGAGTTCCGTCGCTCCCGGGTTCGATTCCTATCTTACTGGGTATCCGCTATCTGCTGGAAACGTCTACTGCCTAGCGCGTAGTTGGTACGCCAATGAGCTGCCTCGGCCAGGCTGCGTGTGGACACACACTCTGATGATTGATGATCACGATCTGGCCCGAATCCTGGATGTGCGCCAGTTGGTTTCGCTATTTCGTCGTCCTCAAAGCCGTTCCGGTGGGCGATTGACCGAATCGGATCTGAAGACCTATTCCGAACCGGTGGCTAGGGTCTCAACCAAGCTGCTCTGCAATCCGTCTGCTCTCCTAACGCCGCTTCTAATTTATCATCTTTACGGTTCGGATCGCCAAATCGTAGTCGAGAGTAAAGATTCGGCTCTCTATGAAGATACTGTTCTGGCTCTTTTCAATCAGCAGTGGCCTAGGCTTCGACGAAACTTTCGGTTCTGCACGGGGGCTTTGTCTTTGCAGGATAATCCTTTTGATCTAGCTGTCGGACCGGCTGAGGTCTGCCGGGTAGTATCGGACAAGACGCAGATCATAAGTCGCAACGCTGTTGAACGCACCGGAGCCGCAATGGACTGGGAGGATTGGATTCAGATTGCGGTCAAAGACCTTGTCTCAAATGACTCCAAAGGAGACTTGCGGCAGTTTTTGTGGCGGTTTGGTCCGGACTACGAAGATGGGCGCCAGAAGTTTCGAATCCTATGCGAGATCTATCTAGCAGCAACTCGCGATTCAAGCGCAGCAAATGTCGGTTTGGTGCTTTCGGCGATCGCTCATTTTTTCCCAGAGTCTAGCTCATCGAGAAGATTGAAGTCGGAATTCTTCAGCAGAGAGGGACGGTACAGCAAGATGCCTAATGGAGAAGCAGCGGTACTGGAAGCGTTGGTGTCGCATCCGATGTCTGACTGCATTCCTGAAGACGTTGCCGAGGTGGGACCGCGTGCTCGTTTCTTAGCGGCACGGCCATCTTCGGATCGGGCGACTGAGATCGCGATAACAGCCAGACGTGTCGGCGGGAATAACGCAGATCGATATATTACTGGGTACGCGAAAGGGATAGAAAAGAATCCGGAGATGCTCAATTCTCTCCCCATAGACTTGGTCGCTGACGTAGTAGCGCGTAGTCCCTCGCTCTTCTCATCAGACGTGTTGTGGCGGCGATCGGAGGGTGAACAAGTAGCGTTAGCAGTAAAGCTTTCAGGGACAGCAATCCCGGCAGAAATCAGGCAGAATGCCATCAGAGCGATGATTGGTGTCGGTGCTTGGCAGGCGCTGCGCGCCGCGTTCGATCAGCACGCGCAGGGTGCGATCGAAGCCGCGTTTGAATGGATAGATGCGAGGGAAGACGACTCGATAGCTGTGCCTCGGGAGCTAGCTCGACTCCTGGCGGACCACACGCGCGAGGTTATCGGGATCGCGACTTCAGGTGCCTGTGGTGCACGATCCTCGAAAGTATTAAGTTCGATTCTTGATCCGCGTAGTTCGATAGTTCGAAGTGCTGGCACAAAGCTGTGGATCTCCGCGGCTGAACCGGATTTCCGATTGTTAAACGCGTCCGACGAGATTTGGTCCCGCGTATTCTTCCTGGTGGTGGGTCTGTCATCTAGTGATTCTCGCGGCGCAGTCCTCGTGAGTGCAGGATTTTCGGCGGTCTATGAGGCTGCTCGGCTTAATAGGTTAGAAGACAGAATCTGGGAGCTGATTGACCCGTACTTGCCTTGGTATCTGATTAATTGGGATCGCTGTGCGCGGTTGGTACGGGGCGTCGTTCGGACTTTTTTGGATAAAAACTGGCCGGTGCGCGAGTTTGCTCGAACATTTGTTACTGATGAACAGTTTGCGAGAGCAGCGGAAGAGGCCGCAGGGCGCTGGCGCGGTGAACGATATCTCAAGCGCTTGCAGAGAAAACTACGGGCGGGCGAGATCTCACTTAGTGAGCGCAATCGCCGCTCGCTAGAGCGATTGTGCGGTTGAGGCACATTACTCTTTCTAGACGACGGGATCTCAAGCGCTCGATCGCCTCGGCGTTGAAAACCATCAACCAAGCTCACCATGAGCTCCGTACGGTCGGACGAATATGTGTGCGCCGCGCGCATTCTCCAGGCTTAGCCAGCCAAGTGCGACGCCGATCTGCTTGGCGTTCCAGCTGCGGAGCAACATCAGTCCATACGGCCGAAGAATACCAATTTCGAAAAGTTCGCAACTCATCGCACGGAGCCGCGTACTGACGACCAATCTTGTAGTTGTCGCGCTCATGATACTGCTTCCGCCGCCGGCGTCGTGAGCGGTATAATCCTTTGCTCAGATTTTGCTGGTCCCTTTGCTCATTGCCGTTGTGCCATTCCCACTCCCGTACCGCGCTGTGTTTGGATTCATCGGCGTAGTGTTCGTAGCACGCGATGGCGTGACCGATGTGCCTCGAACATCGTTGGGTCCAGGTGCTCGCTGTCCGCCGTTTGGACCGAGATTGCTGAGCTGCTGCGTCTGTCGGGCGAAGTCCATTGCCTTTACCCAGGTAGCCGGTTCGCCGCTATTGCCGGCGCTACCGCTGCCTATCTGAGCGACCTTGTTGAATCCGGTCTGGAGTGCGCTCGTGATAGGCCGAACGACTGTCTGCGCTACGTAAGCGGCTTCGAAAGCATGGCTGAGCGCCAAACCGACAGTACCGCTCACGATGCTCGCGGCTGTGTACGGCACCGCCAGAGTCACGATTAGAAAAACAATAGACAACGCCGTGAGATCGAGCATCGTGCGGACCGGAATCGTGTTGGAACACACGGTCGTCATGATGGCCGTCGGAGGGGCTCCGTAAGTGGCAAACCAGGGCAACGCAGTAGCGACGGGATTGCAAGCCGCCGTGAGCGCAGCCTGCCATTGCGTAGCGATCTGCACCCCTATGCCCAGCACCAAATAGAAGAAAAGAAGTCTTGTGCCGACGCGGACAACGTACCCGAAGTAGCCTTCGGCAATGGATGCCGTCCAGCGCGAAGCACCGAAGCCGAGCAGAAGGGCCGCACCGCCGATCACGAGATATGACTCGATTAGCGTTAACATCAAGGCGGCCGCCGCGATAACAAACGACAGTAGAATAAAAAAGGCGGATACACTCTCGACGATGGCGAGCTCAATATTCGGCATTAGGGAGGCACCCACAGGTGTGTCGAAGATCGTCTCCGCCATGCTGCCGCCGATCTTCACAACGGTGCTCGGATTGAGATTGGGCAACCCTGTCGCCGCTGAGCCGATTTGTCCGAAGCTCTGTAAGACGAGTGTCATCCAAGGAAAAGCGTTGACGATCATAAGGTAGATGAACCCAGCGCTGAGCACGTGTCGGAAAAGACGACCCATATAGTGAGGTGCGTCGCCTTGGTCGAGCATAAATTGCAAGCAGGTGACGAGGACCTCGATAAACAACAGTGCTACAAACAATTTGAGAGCGTAAGGCTGGATCGCGGTGGCGTAGCGAGAGCCCGCCACACTGAACTGAGCGACTACTCCATTGAAACTTGGCATAACACTTCCCTTTGACTCTAAGGCTGGGGCGGCGGGGGTTCAGGTGTTCCGTTTAGAATGTCCGGCATTGTCGGCTTTGGGGACGAAACTGGAGAGGCCTGAGTCGGCGCTTCCTGTCCTTGATCGTGGTGACAACCGGCAGTGAGCAGGGCAGCGACTAGGCTAAGAGGTACAATCATAACTATGGGTTTCTTGATCCAAACATTCATGAGGTTCCTCTTGTCAGGGTTGGGGTGGTGCGGATTCTCCAGAGGTCAAGGCATCCGGGAATTGGGGTGGAGCAGGTGCGGATAGTTCCGCTTGTGCGGCCAAATTGCTTTGCACCTGGCCGTTCACCTGGTTCGCAGCTGCGACATTCTGCGAGTTCATTTCGGCCATCACGAGTTGCCGAAGAAGCTGAATTTGCTGCACCTGTGCCAGTGCGATTTCGTTGCTGACCTGAACCGCCTGCAGATTACCTACCGCCGTCTGGTTCTTCAGCTCAAGGTTTTGGAGGGTGGCCTGTTCAGCTTGGAAGTTCTGAGCTTGCGCCTGGGCGGAGGCTAACGCACCATTGAGGGTATCGAGCGTGGTATTGACGGTGACCTGCGGACTCTGGACTCCCGCGGTCGAGGCGGTGTTGTAGCCCGGATAGAGCTGCTGAAACTGCTGCGTAAGGCCCTGAAAGGTATACGAAAGTCCTTCCTGCTGATTGATGAGATCGCCGAGGTTAGTAAGCAGATTCTGGTTGGACTGCCAGACACCTGCGCCGCCGCCGGTCGTGTTCTTGATCGCGTACTGTAGTTGCTGAGCGAGGTTCGTGACGGTAGCGGTTTCTTGCTGAAGCTGCTGGAGCTGGCGCGCGAACATATTCGGGTCGAAGACAATCTGCGAGCCGCCGAACTGTGCGCGGGCTCGTGCGGGCAGTGTCAGGCAGAGAACGACGGCCGCTAAATAGATGTATCGCCGTTGCATGTGCTTGCCTCCGTTAAGATTTGCGGCCGATGCGGTGGTTCGGTGTTCAGATCGTCAGCGGCGAGCTTTCGCCAGCAATTGGACCAGTCATCCAGGCCGCGATTGCGGAGCCAGTGTTCCGGCCAATGCCGGCCGTGTTCATGGCGCATCCGCTTGGCAGTCAGGATTTCTTCCTTCGATCCCGCTCCGGTGAATGCCATCGCGACGGGTTCGACAGAGAGATCGAAGAGGCGGCGGCCCATGGGTGAGAGATAGTAGTAGTGGCGTTTGGGAACGGCGCTCGCAACGATCTCGATCTGCCGATTGCTCAGCCCAAGTTTTCGATAAAGCTCTCCGGTCGCGGGATTCAGCGCTTCTGGGTTCGGAAGAAGAATCTTCGTCGGGCATGACTCAAGAATCACATCTCGAACTGGCGAGTTGGCGACCTCGGTGAGGCTCTGGGTGGCAAGAACCACCGCTGCGTTCTTCTTCCGAAGGGTGCGCAGCCATTCCTCGATTTTGGCCCCGAAGGCGCCATTGGCGAGCATGACCCATGCTTCGTCCAGCACAATCAGCGTCGGTCTGCCATTGAGGCGTCGATCGATCGCATGAAACAGATAGGTGAGCACGGGTAGAAGCACTTGCTCTCCCAACGACATGAGTGTCTCGATCTCGAAGGTCTGAAAGCGGCCGTCATCGAGTCCGTCCTGGTCGGCGTCAAGGAATCTTCCCAGCGGCCCCGTTACCGAGTAGCGACCCAGCGCGTCGCGAAGAGCGTGCTCCTGAACGGTGTTGATCAAATCCGTGATGGTTCGCGCCGAGGATGGACTGCTCGCGAGAAGCTCGAGCGCGCGCCAAAGCGCCTTTCGATACTCCGGAAGCAATGCGACGTTCTGCAGCCGCAACAGGAGTTCCAGCCAGTCGTGCGCCCACAACCGCTCGGCATCGCGGTCGATGAGCGAGAAGGGACAAAACGAAATGTCGTCCAGGCCGAGATCGTAATGATTTCCGCCGGCGGCGCTCGTGAGCACGTACGCGGAATAGCCCTTGTCGAAAGCGAACACTTGCGCATTCGGATAGCGAAAGAACTGCGCCGTCAGAAGCGCGAGCAGTGTGCTCTTGCCTGAACCTGTGGGCCCGAACACCAGCGTGTGACCTACATCGCCCACGTGGAGGTTCAGGCGAAACGGGGTCGCACCGGTCGTCGCCGCATAGCAAAGTGACGGGCTTGCTTGCGAATAAAATGGGCACGGGTTGCGCTCCTCGCCTGGCCATGCGCTGGTGAGCGGCAGAAGGTCGGCGAGATTTCGCGAATGCAGCAACGGCCTGCGGACGTTGTAGTGACCGTGACCGGGAAGCGAGCCGAGGAATGCTTCGTTGGCGTTGATGTGTTCGATGCGCGCGTCGAAGCCGTGGTGCTGAAACTGCTTGAGGACCTCCTGCGCATTTGCATCGGCGGTGGCCGGGTCGTCTTCGGTCACAACGACCGCGGTGGTGTAGAAGCAATATCGAACCAGCGCATTTTGTGCCTCGGCGACGGCGCTATCCGCGTCGGCCGCCATCTGTAGAGCGTGTTGGTTTTGAAAAGCCGCTGTGGTACCGGAACCGAAGGTCTCCTTCAGAATCCCCGCGAAGCCGAGCCGTTTCTGAAACCAATTCCGCCGCCAGACAGAAAGTTCGCGCACGGCAGTTTGGGGATCGAGAAAGATGGCGCGCGTCGACCATCGATACGGAATCGCCAGCTCGTTAAGAAACGCCGTGACTTCGGCGTGCGATTCAAGAGGAAAGCCCGCGGGCGCGACGACTCGAATATGCCGGCCGCCAACGGCGGGTTTGAAGCCACTTACGAACCGGTGATTTCCAAGGAGGGCGTCCAGGTAGTTGGCGAACTTCGGTGCACGACGGTATTCAAGCCGGCCGGTTATGCAAGCATCCAGGTGGGTCAGAAGGGTTGCGTCATCCATGCGGGCGACGCGCAAGCTTGCACTGAGGGCATCCTGGAACTCGGCAACGGTCCGCTGAAAGGAGTCGAGAATGTGGGTCCAATCTGTCGCCAAGGCGTTGTCCGAGAAGAACAGATGCGCGGCTCTTCGGTGCAGGTCGGGCGGAGGCCTGAAGGTGGTTGTTAACGCGAAACTGGTTTCGAAGTGGCGCCGCTCGGCCGTGTAATGAATCTGGCGTTCGCGATCGATCAGCCTGGTCGTCGGATCAGGGAATCCGCCGTCCTCGGGATAGCTGGCGCTCTCGTGGCGGATCAGATCAACGTTCAGCATCCAGCCGTCACCAAAGCGGGCCAGCGCCGAATTCACGTGCTGGGTTAACGACGCGAGTTCTTCCGGGCTCGACGAGTTGAGGTCGGGACCGGCGTATGCGAATCCGGCGAGCAGCGCTCCATCCTTCATGAGAATGGTGCCGGGTGCGACGAACGCAGCGTAGTTCAGCAGATCTGGAAGGCTGAATCCACGGTCCGGCTTCTTTCGAAGCTTCTTAAACTCTGGCAGGAACATCGTAAGGTACTCCTTGTCAGCGACGAATCTCGCGAGGTGTGGGCACAGATGAATGAACCCGCGCTGGCGCTGCAGCGACCGAGGCACGCGGCGGGTAAACGGGCTGATATCGCACGTGCCGCAGATAGACTCGGCTCAGTTCAGGATCGAACTTCGCGGCCTGCGTCAAAGCCCAATGCCCGAGTGTGACCAGCAGC